>NZ_CP157613.1:7490000-8320371 GCF_048301545.1 Variovorax sp. NFACC27 | reverse complement strand
GGGCGTATGAAAAAGTGATGAAACCCTCGGGCATTTTTTGGTATAGGTATTGTGGATATTCTCTGCTGGAAGGCGCCCGGCATTCTAACTTGTCAAAACCTTATCCACACGCTGCCCGGCACTTCGAAAGGCCCGCAAATCCGCTCGAAGATTGTTCCCGGAGCCAATGTTTGCGATAATTGCGGGTTTCCCTGAAAACCTCTTTGCGTCTTTCGGGGGTCATCCGAAACACGCTCGCCCCGGCGCCCCGCAGGTACTTCATGCTTTCAGCGCGAAGGGCCAGCGCGAACAGGGAAATAGGAAATCACCATGAAACGCACCTACCAAGCATCCAAAGTCCGCCGCGCCCGTACCCACGGCTTCCTGGTCCGCATGAAGACCCGCGGCGGCCGCGCCGTCATCAACGCACGCCGCGCCAAGGGCCGCAAGCGCTTGGCCGTCTGACGGCAACCCACCTGCCGTTGCCAGCAGCCGGCTCGTCAGCGCCCACTCCAACAGCCAGCGTGCCTGGCCCGAACAGGCGCGACGCAAGCGGCCCGGCTTCCATGCAGCGGCTCAAGACCCGCGCGCAATTCCAGGCCGTCCTCGCAGGTGCCACCGTGGCGCGCACTGCTCATTTCGCATTGCATTGCTGTGCGCTCGATCTCGCGTCGAGCGCACAGCCTTTGTTCGCGTCCGACGATGTCTGGCTGGGCGCCATGGTGCCCAAGCGCTGGGCACGCCGCGCGGTCACGCGCAACGCCATCAAGCGCCAGATCTATTCCGTGAGCGCCGAATCGGGCGCCGGGCTGCCTCGTGCAGCGCACGTGGTGCGGCTGCGCGCGGGCTTCGACCGCAAGGAATTCGTGAGCGCCTCCTCGGACAAGCTCAAGGCCGCCGTGCGCGCCGAACTCCAGCAACTGCTGGCCCGCGCCGCGCGCGCTCCCGCGGCGGGCTCGGCAGCGCCCTCTTCTTCCTCGCCATGAAACGCGTGCTGATCGGCCTCGTGAAGGCCTACCGCCTGCTGCTGAGCCCCTGGCTCGGCCAGTCGTGCCGCTTCACGCCGACCTGCTCCGTGTATTCGATCGAGGCGCTGGAAGTGCACGGCGCGCTCAAGGGCAGCTACCTCACCCTGCACCGCATCGCGCGCTGCCAGCCCTGGTGCCAGGGCGGCCACGATCCGGTTCCACCGAAATCGCAGCGTCGCACTGACAGGTCAGGATCGCTGTTTTCGTCTCTTCTCTCTTCCGACAAGAAGTCTTCGTCATGAACGATATCCGCCGCACGATACTGTGGGTGATTTTTGGTTTCTCGCTGGTGCTGCTGTGGGACCAATGGCAGGTCTTCAACGGCAACAAGCCGACCTTCCTGCCGTCGACCAAGCCGGCCGCCACGGCCGCGGCTCCCGCCGGCACCCCGGCGGCCAACAACGGCGTGCCGACCGCGTCCGGCAGCACCGGCGGCAACGCGGGCGCCGTGCCCACGCAGCCCGTTGCGGCCACGCCGCGCGAGCAGGTCAAGGTGACCACCGACCTGTTCAAGGCCACGATCGACAGCGAAGGTGCCACCGTCAACTACCTCGAGCTGCTGAAGTACGACGAGGCCGACCGCACCAAGCACGTGGTGCTGTTCGAGAACGGTTCGCCCGCCACCCGCTACATCGCGCAGACCGGCCTGCTGAACCAGGTCGACACCGGCGAGCGCTTCCCCAACCACCTGACGCAGATGACGCCGAAGGCCGGCCCGCGCGAGATGGCCGACGGCCAGAACACGCTGGAAGTGGGCTTTGAAAGCGCCCCCGTCGGCGGCCTGAAGTACATCAAGACCTATGTGTTCCACCGCGGCGACTACGTCATCGGCGTGCGCCACGAAGTGGTCAACGTGAGCGACCAGCCGCGCGACGCGCAGCTGTACCTGCAGCTGCTGCGTCACGGCACGGTGGCCGCCGGCACCATGTTCGGCACCAACACCTTCACGGGTCCCGCTGCGTACACCAACGAGAAGAAGTTCCACAAGCTCGACTTCAAGGACATTGCCAAGGGCAAGATCGAACCGCCGCCGCCGGCCAACGACGGCTGGATCGCGATGGTGCAGCATTACTTTGCGTCGGCCTGGCTGCTCAAGGGCGACCCGGCCAGCGAACAGCTGCGCCGCGAGTTCCGCGTGAAGGACCTGGGCGACAACCTCTTCACCGTCGCCATGGTGGCCACGCTGCCGAAGATCGCCCCGGGTGCCACGCAGGTCGTGAACAGCGCGTTGTTCGCCGGCCCCGAGGAAGAAAAGAAGCTCGAAGCCATCGCCCCGGGCCTGGACCTGGTGAAGGACTACGGCATCTTCGCGATCATCTCCAAGCCGCTGTACTGGCTGCTCACCCAGCTGCACGGCATCCTGGGCAACTGGGGCTGGTCGATCGTCGCGCTGGTGGTGCTGCTGAAGGCGGCCTTCTACTGGCTCAACGCCAAGGCCTACGCCAGCATGGCCAAGATGAAGGCCATCAACCCGAAGATCATGGAAATGCGCGAGCGGCTGAAGGACAAGCCGCAGGAAATGCAGCAGGAAATGATGCGGATCTACAAGACCGAGAAGGTCAATCCGATGGGCGGCTGCTTCCCGATCCTGATCCAGATCCCGGTGTTCATCGCGCTCTACTGGGTGCTGCTGTCGTCGGTCGAGATGCGCCACGCGCCCTGGATCGGCTGGATCACCGACCTGTCGGCACCCGACCCCTGGTACATCCTGCCGATCGTGATGACGGCCACCTCGCTGTTCCAGACCTGGCTCAACCCGACGCCGCCCGATCCGATGCAGGCCAAGCTGATGTGGATCATGCCGCTCGCGTTCAGTGTGATGTTCATCTTCTTCCCGGCCGGCCTGGTGCTGTACTGGATCACGAACAACGTGCTGTCGATCGCGCAGCAGTGGTTCATCAACAAGCGCCTGGGCGTGCTCGGCACCAAGTAGCCGCACTGCACTCCAGCCATCCTTCAAAGGGCCGCGTCAGCGGCCCTTTTTGCTGAAAGAATCCGCACCACCATGCTCGCCCGCACCTCCGATCCCATCGTCGCCATCGCCACTGCCTCGGGGCGCGGCGCGGTCGGCATCGTGCGCGTGTCGGGCGCGAGGCTGGCGCCGCTGGTCGACGCGATCTGCGGCCGCGCGCTCAAGCCGCGCGAGGCCACCTACCTGCCTTTCCGCGACGCGGACGGCGAACCCGTCGACCACGGCCTGGCCATCCACTTTCCCTCGCCGAACTCCTTCACCGGAGAAGACGTGCTCGAGCTGCAGGCCCATGGCGGCGCGGTGGTGCTGCAGCTGCTGCTGGCGCGCTGCCTCGAGGCGGCGGCGGAGCCCGACCCGATCACCGGCCGCCCCCGCCTGCCCGGCCTGCGCGTGGCCGAGCCCGGGGAGTTCAGCCAGCGGGCCTTCCTCAACGGCAAGATCGACCTGGCACAGGCCGAGGCCATTGCCGACCTGATCGACGCCAGCACCGAAGCCGCAGCGCGCAGCGCAGGGCGCTCGCTGTCGGGGGCCTTCTCGCGCGAGATCCACACGTTGCGCGACGCGCTGATCCACCTGCGCATGCTGGTGGAGGCCACGCTCGACTTTCCCGAGGAGGAAATCGACTTCCTGCAGAAGGCCGATGCGGCCGGGCAGCTGGCGAAGCTGCAGTCGCAACTTGCCGCCGTGCAGCAGCGAGCGCGCCAGGGCGCCTTGCTGCGCGAGGGCATCAAGGTCGTGATCGCGGGGCAGCCCAACGCGGGCAAGAGTTCGCTGCTCAATGCGCTGGCCGGCGCGGAGCTGGCCATCGTGAGCGCGGTGGCGGGCACCACGCGCGACGTGGTCTCGCAGACCATCCAGATCCACGGCGTGCCGCTGCACGTGGCCGACACCGCCGGCCTGCGCGAAAGCAGCGATGAGGTCGAGCAAATTGGCGTGGCGCGCGCCTGGGGGCAGATCGAGAGCGCCGATGCAGTGCTGTTCCTGCACGACCTGACGCGCGCGCACCTCGAAGACTACGCCGCCGCCGACGCGGAGATCCTGGCCGGTCTGCGGCAGAAGCTGCCTACGAGCGTGCCGGTGCTCGACGTCTGGAACAAGCAGGATGCGGCGCTCGCGGCCCATCCCGCACAGGGCATCGCCCTTTCCGCCAAGACCGGCCTGGGCATCGAAGCCCTGCGCGAGCAGCTGCTGGCCATGGCCGGCTGGCAGGCCGTGCCCGAGGGCGTGTACCTCGCGCGGGCGCGCCACGTGCAGGCGCTGGCGCGGGTCGAGACGCACCTGGCGCTGGCCGCCGACCATCTTGCGGCGCAGGCGCAACTGCTCGACCTGCTGGCCGAGGAGCTGCGGCTGGCGCAGAACGCCCTGAACGAGATCACCGGCGAGTTCGGCGCGGACGACCTGCTGGGAGTCATCTTTTCGCGCTTCTGCATTGGCAAATAGCCACAGATAGCGGCAGCGGCGCCGAAAAACGTAATCAGTTGTAGCCGAAGTTCGTGGCCATCGCGGATACTTCGGCACACATGCGGGGGCCGAGAAACACATGTCAATCCAGAACTTGAGCCGCGCCATCGCGGAGAACATCAACACCGACGCGTTCGCGTTGACGTTCAACGTCCAGCAGTGGGAAACGCTGGCGGGTTACCTGCAGCCGATCGAGACCGGCGTGGGCGACGTGCTGATCGAACAGGGCACGCCCGACCGTTCGGTGTTCTTCGTCGAGAGCGGCGCCATCAGCGTGCACCGCGTCAGCAGCAAGGAACAGATGAAGCTCGCCGTGCTCACCTCGGGCGCGGTGGTCGGCGAAGGCTCGTTCTTCTCGCGGCAGCCGCATTCGGCCAACGTGGTGGTCACGGGCGCGGGCCGCGTGTGGCGGCTCACGGCGATCCGCTTCGCCGAGATGAGCAACCGCCAGCCCAACATGGCTCTGGAGATCGCGATGGCGCTGGGCGCCGTGATCGCCAAGCGCATGGCGCATCGCTCCAAACGCGTCGCGGTGACCTGAAGAAAGAGGCACCTCCCGATTTCCCACATCGTCCGCCGCCGGATCGGTCTTCCGGATGCGGCCCGGCAAGCCAGCCAGTCAACCAACCAGTCAGCCGGTTTCCGTTCCGGACCCCGAGAGTAGTCAGTAAGTAAGCCATGGCCTTGATCTGTCCGGTCTGCAGCACGGAGAACCGTGACGGCGCGAATTTCTGCAGAAGTTGCGGCATCAGCCTGTCCGCCGCGGGAGACCGGATTCCGCCGCCGCCGAGCCCCGAGCGCGAATGGGCCACCACTGCGCCCGCACAGCTGCGCGCACCGACCATTCCGGCACCGCTGGACGAGCCCCCCGCCGCGCCGCCGCCGGCACGCCAGTCGTTCTTCAGCAGGTCGCCGGCCTCCGCGCCGCGGCACGACGACGAGGAGCAGACCGTCTTCATGCTCCATGACGACGGCTCGCCGCGCTCGTCCGCGCCGGCCAATTCACCCGATTCGCCTGCCTCGCCGCCCGGACTGGAATCGAGCTGGGCCATGGCGCCCGAAAGAACGAAGCGGCCACGCCGGGTCAGGATGCGGCGGCCCGCGCCGGTCGAACGCTCGCCGCGCTGGCGCGTCATCCTGCTGTGGCTGGGCCTGCTGGTGGTCGCGGTGGCGATGATCGTCGCGGGCTGGTACGGCTACGGAACGAGGAAGGCGCCCGCTACCGTCGAAGAGGCCGCCCCGGCCAGCGCGCCGGCGGCCCCCGCGGTGGTACCGTCGCCGCCGACCGAGCCGCCACCTCCCCCTCCCGAGGCCCCTGCCGCCGCGGCAGATGCCCAGGCGGCCGACCAGGCGACCGCGCCCGCCGCGGAAGCCGCGCCGGCTCCGGCGCCCAAGCCGGCCGCCAAGCCGCGCAAGCAGGCGACTCCCGCCGCGCAGCCTTCACCGGCCGCACCCGACGCCGCGCCCCAGGCAGCCGCCCCTGCTCCGCCGCCGGCACCGGCCGCCCCGGCCGAGCCCGCGGCCATGTGCGGCGACCGCAACTTCATCGCCAGGGCGCAATGCATGGCGGCGCAGTGCCTGAAGCCCGAGTACAAGGCTCACGCGCAGTGCGAAGCGGTGCGCCGCCAGCAGCGTCTCGAAGAGGAAAAGCGCAATCCGACGCTGATCAACTGAGGGCGCGAAAAGAGCGAGAGCGCCCGCCCGCTCGTCGATCAGCCCTTCTGCAGCCGCTCGACCGCCATCGCCAGCGCGGCCGGCTTGCCCGACAGCACCAGCGTGTCGCCGTCCGACAGCACCGTGTCGTCGGCCAGCGCAAGCGGCTGGCCGTCCTGCCGGCGCAGGCTGGCGACGCGCACGCCCAGCGTGTGCAGCGCCAGGCGCTCCAGCGTCTGGCCGACCGCCCTTGCACGGGCATCGAGCGTGAAGCTGTTGAGCCGCTCGTGGTCGATCTCGTCGGCGTTGTCGTCGTCGGCGCCGTGGAAGTAGCCGCGCAGCAGGTTGTAGCGCGCGTCGCGCTGGTCCTGAACCACGCGGATCACGCGTCGCATCGGCACGCCGACCAGCGCCAGCGCATGGCTCGCGAGCATCAGCGAGCCCTCGATGGCCTCGGGCACCACTTCGGTCGCGCCGGCGGCCTGCAGCTTCTCGAGGTCGTGATCGTCCTGCGTGCGCACGATCACCGGCACGTGCGGCGCGTGGGCGCGCGTGTTGGCCAGCACCTTCATCGCGCCGGGCACGTCGAGGTAGGTGACGACCACCGCGCTGGCGCGCGCCAGGCCCGCGGCCATCAGCGCCTGCAGCCGGGCGGCGTCGCCGAACACCACCGAGTCGCCGGCGGCGGCGGCCTGACGAACGCGGTCGGGGTCGAGGTCGAGCGCCATGTACGGAATGCCCTCGCGCTCCAGGATGCGCGCCAGGTTCTGGCCGCAGCGTCCGTAGCCGCAGATGATCACGTGCTGCGCCGTATTGATGGTCTTGCGCGCGATGGTCGTCATCTGCAGCGACTGCTGCAGCCAGTCGCTGGCCACGAGCTTTCGCACGATGGCGTTGCTGTACATGATGATGAAGGGCGTCGCCAGCATCGACAGCACCATCGACGCCAGCACCGGGTTGGCCAGCCATGGCGGCAGCAGGCTGCGTTCCTGCGCCAGCGTCAGCAGCACGAAGCCGAACTCGCCGGCCTGCGCGAGGTAGAGGCCGGTGCGCAGCGACACGCCCGAGGTGGCGCCGAGCACCCGCGCCAGCACCGTCACCAGCCCCAGCTTGAAGGCCAGCGGCACCAGCAGCAGCACGCCTACCAGCAGCCAGCGCTCGACCACGATGTGCCAGTCGAGCGACATGCCCACGGTGATGAAGAACAGCCCCAGCAGCACGTCGTGGAAGGGGCGGATGTCGGTCTCGACCTGGTGCTTGTATTCGGTCTCCGACACCAGCATGCCCGCGATGAAGGCGCCCAGCGCCAGGCTCAGGCCGGCCAGTTCGGTGAGCCAGGCCAGGCCCAGCGTGATCAGCAGCACGTTCAGGATGAAGAGCTCCTCGCTGCGGCGCCGCGCCACCAGCGTGAGCCACCAGCGCATCACGCGCGGGCCGCCGTAGAGCAGCACGCCGATCAGGAAGCTCGCCTTCAGCAGCGCCAGGCCCAGCGCCTTGGCCAGCGCCTCGGGCGGCGCGCCCAAGGCGGGAATCAGCACCAGCAGCGGCACCACCGCCAAGTCTTGAAACAGCAGCACGCCCATCACGCGCTTGCCGTGCTCGCTCTCCAGTTCGAGCCGCTCGGCCATCAGCTTGACCACGATGGCCGTGCTGCTCATGGTGAGGGCGCCCGAGAGCGCCAGCGCGGTCTGCCAGCCCAGGTGCCAGGCGGGCGGCAGCAGCCGGGCCAGCAGCAGCGCGCCGATCGTGGCGAGGGCCATCGTCAGCAGCACCTGCAGCAGGCCGAGGCCGAACACGTGCTTTCGCATCGCGCGCAGCTTGGGCAGGCTGAATTCCAGCCCGATCACGAACATGAGGAACACCACGCCGAATTCGCCCAGGTGCTGGATGCCTTCGGTGTTCTGGGCCAATGCGAAGGCGTGCGGCCCGATCAGCACGCCGGCCGAGAGGTACCCCAGCATCGGCGGCAGCTTGAGGGAGCGGCATGCCACAACGCCGATCACCGCGGCCAGCAAGTACAACAGCGTGAGATCGAACGAAGACATAGGCGCCGATGCTAGAGCAAGAGCCGTGCGCGACGGGCCCGGGAGGACACCGAGTGCCGCCCCGGGCTTGCCCGGAGCCGGGCGTGGGGCCACCCCTATCCCCGTAAAATCCGGCGATGAGCTCCCGTCCCGCCCCGGCCCCCGTGGTCGACCCCGAAGCCATCCTCGCTCGGGCACGCCTCACCTTCGACATCGAAGCCGAAGCCGTCTCCGGCCTGAAGACCCGCGTCGGCCCCAGCTTCGTCGAGGCCGTGCGCAAGATCCTCGAGGTGCGCGGCCGCGTGGTCGTGATGGGCATGGGCAAGAGCGGCCACGTCGGCCGCAAGATCGCCGCCACCCTCGCCTCCACCGGCACGCCCGCGATGTTCGTGCACCCGGCCGAGGCCAGCCACGGCGACCTCGGCATGATCAAGGCGGTCGACCTGGTGCTTGCCATCTCCAACAGCGGCGAGGTCGACGAGCTCACCGTCATCCTGCCGGTCGTCAAGCGCCAGGGCGTTCCCCTGATCGCCATGACCGGCCGCCCCGAATCCACCCTCGCCCGCCATGCCGACATCGTGATCGACGCGGGCGTGTCCAAGGAAGCCTGCCCGCTCAATCTCGCGCCCACCGCCAGCACCACCGCCCAGATGGCGATGGGCGACGCGCTGGCCGTGGCGCTGCTCGACGCGCGCGGCTTCGGCTCGGAAGACTTCGCGCGCTCGCACCCGGGCGGCGCGCTCGGACGCAAGCTGCTCACCCACGTGAGCGACGTCATGCGCTCCGACGAAGACGTTCCTCGCGTGGCGCCCGACGCCGGCATCGGCGAACTGATGCGCGCCATGAGCAACAAGGGCTTCGGCGCCGCGGCGGTGGTCGCGCCCGACGGCCGCGCGCTCGGCATCTTCACCGACGGCGACCTGCGCCGCCTGATCGAGGCCGGCGCCGACCTGCGCAGCCCGAAGGCGGCCGAGGTGATGCACCACAACCCGCGCACCATCCGCGTCGACGCGCTGGCGGTGGAGGCGGCCGAGCTCATGGAGCAATGCGGCATCACCCGCCTGTTCGTGATCGACGGCGAGGGTGTGATCGTCGGCGCCATCAATACCAACGACCTGATGCGCGCGAAGGTCATCTGATGCCGCTCGAGTTCCAGGCCGAGACATTGCTCGCCGCGCAGGACGTGCGCATCGTCTTCTTCGACATCGATGGCGTCCTGACCGACGGCGGCGTGTACTTCACCGAGCACGGCGAGACGCTCAAGCGCTTCAGCATCCTCGACGGCTACGGCCTGAAGCTGCTGCGCAAGGCGGGCATCGTGCCGGCCGTGATCACCGGGCGCGATTCCAAGCCGCTGCGCGTGCGGCTCGAGGCGCTGGGCATCGAGCACGTGCGCTACGGCACCGAAGACAAGCTGCCCGCTGCGCAGGCCATGCTCGACGAACTCGGCTTCACCTGGGCGCAGGCCGCGGCCATCGGCGACGACTGGCCCGACCTGCCGGTGCTCCTGCGCGTGGGCTTTGCCGCGGCGCCGGCCAATGCCCACGCGGAAGTGCGCGGCATCGCGCGCTACGTCACCCGCGCGCGCGGCGGCGAAGGTGCGGCGCGCGAGTTCTGCGACCTGCTGCTCACGGCCTGCGGCCAGTACCGCGTCATGCTCGACGCAGCCAGGGGCCCGAATACATGAACAACGCGAAACGCGCATGGGGCATGGTGCGCGACGTCCTCGACCGCGCCACGATCTACTTGCCGATCATCCTGACGGCCGCCGTTGCGCTCGGCACCTACTGGCTGGTGCGCAACGCGCCCAAGCTGCTGGAGCCCGCTCCCAAGGTCGCGCCCACGCACGAGCCCGACTACTTCATGCGCGACTTCGTCATCAAGAATTTCCTGCCCAACGGCGACCTGCGAAGCGAGTTGCACGGCGTCGAGGGCAGGCACTTCCCCGACACCGACACCATCGAGATCGACAAGGTGCGCATGCGCTCTGTGTCGCCCGAGGGGCTCGTGACGCGCGGCAGCGCCGACCGCGGCCTGTCGAACTCCGACGGCAGCGAAGTCCAGCTGTTCGGCAACGCGATCGTCATCCGCGATCCCTCCGTGACACCGAGTGGCAAGCCGACGCCGCGCCTCGAATTCCGCGGCGAGTTCCTGCACGCCTACGTCGATACCGAACGCGTCACGTCGAACAAGCCGGTCACGCTCATCCGGGGCACCGACCAGTTCACCGGCGACACGCTCGACTACGACAACCTGAGCGGCGTGGCCAACCTCAACGGTCGCGTGCGCGGCGTGCTGATTCCGTCGGCGGCCACGGCTGCTCCCACTCCTGCGAAGAAGCGCTGAGGACGACTTTTCTCATGGCCAACGGCTCCCCGCTCGTCTTCATCACCGGCGCCTCCAGCGGCATCGGCCAGGCGCTGGCCGTGAGCTTCTACGACGCGGGGTACCGCCTGGCGCTGGTCGCTCGGCGCACGGGAGAAATCGAAGCATGGGCGAGCGCCCGCCAGCTGGCCGCGGACCGCTACCGCGTCTACGGCGCCGACGTGGCGCAGACCGACAGCATCGTCGCCGCCGGCAAGGCCTGCATCGAGCAGCAGGGGCTGCCCGACGTGGTGATCGCCAATGCCGGCATCAGCGTGGGCGTCGATACCGCGGAGCGCGAGGACATCGACGTGATGGCGCGCACTTTCGCGACCAACAACGTGGGCTTGATGGCCACCTTTCATCCCTTCGTGCGGGCGATGGTCCAGCGCGGCAGCGGGCGGCTGGTGGGCATCGGCAGCGTGGCTTCGATCCGCGGGCTGCCGGGGCATGGCGCCTACTGCGCCAGCAAGGCCGGCGTGGTGGCGTACTGCGAGAGCCTGCGCGGCGAACTGCACAACAGCGGCGTCAAGGTCGTCACCCTCTGCCCGGGCTACATCGACACGCCGCTCACGCAGGGCAACCGCTATGGCATGCCCTTTCTCATGAAGGCGGAAGATTTCGCCGCCCAGGCGCTGCGTGCCATCGAGGCCGGCACCAGCTATCGCGTGATTCCCTGGCAGATGGGCGTGGTCGCCAAGATCATGCGCATGCTGCCCAACGCCGTGCTCGACCGCGCGGTGCAGGGGCGCGAACGCAAGAAGCGGAGCGGCGAAGCCTGAGCGCCGGCTGCGACTGGATCGACCATTGAAAAAGGCTCCCGAAGGAGCCTTTTCTCTATGTGTGCTTTTCTGGAGTGTGCAGGGTTCAGTAGCCGCTGTTGCCGCCGCCGTAACCACCGCCGCCACCGCCCGAACGGCCGCCGCCGCCGCCACGGGGACCAGCGCCGTAGGGGCTGCGGAAACCGCCATCGCCACCACCGCCGCCGCCGCCACCACTGCGGCCACCGCCGCCGTAGCCGCCACCACCGCCGGAGCGACCGCCACCACCGTAGCCGCCACCACCGCCGCCGCCGCCGTAGCCACCGCCACCACCGCCGCCATAACCACCACCGCCGCCGCCGTAGCCGCCACCACCGCTGCGCGGGGGACGTGCTTCCATCGGGCGTGCTTCGTTGACGACGACGCTGCGGCCACCCAGGGGCTGGCCGTTCATGCCGTTGATTGCGGCCTGTGCTTCCGCGTCACTGCCCATCTCGACGAAGCCGAAGCCCTTCGAGCGGCCGGTGTCACGTTCCATCATGACCTTGGCGCTGGTCACTGCGCCGAACTGCCCGAAGGCTTGTTCGAGATCTCCGTCGCGCACCGAGTAAGGCAGGTTGCCGACGTACAGTTTGTTGCCCATCAAGGGACTCCTATAAACACATCAAGAAAAGCGATGGAGTCCCGAAAGCATCACTCAAACGAGAGCCGTCGAGTCGCGCGAAACTGACCGATCACCGAACTGCCCCCCGACCAAATTGAAGAGGGAGGCTCGTGCATTATGGGTGAAATATCCGAATTGCAAGCGGGAATTTGCTTCTTGAGGTAGCACCTGTCAAAACTATTCGAAAGCTAGTGCCTACTTGCATGATTGAGCGAGGTCCTTCGCCCTACATCCGTGCGTCCATGTAGAATTCCGCTCGTCATTGGGGAGTAGCCGCCTTCCGATCTGCGAGAAGGGCCCGCGTCAACAGACTTGTCCTGTCCCACCAGGATATGGCGCGTGCAGTGAACACACCTGGCGAGACCTTTGACCGTGCAACTTCGGGAATATGGCCGAAGGTGTTGCACGGTCAATTGCGTCCTTCGGCCCAAGGAACCCCACGTCATCATGGAAGCTTTTCTCGTAGCAACGGGCGTCGTCGCGCTCGCGGAAATGGGCGACAAGACCCAGCTCCTGGCCCTCCTGCTCGCCGCCCGCTTCAGGAAACCCTGGCCCATCGTCCTCGGCATCTTCGCCGCCACAGTCATCAACCATGCCCTGGCGGGCGCCGTCGGCAACTACCTCACGCGCTGGCTCGGGCCCGAGGTGCTGCGGTGGATATTGGGCGGCTCGTTCATCGCCATGGCCGTCTGGATGCTCATCCCCGACAAGCTGGACGACGACGATGCCCCCGGCACATCGAAGTTCGGCGTCTTCGGCACCACGGTGATCGCCTTCTTCCTCGCCGAGATGGGCGACAAGACCCAGATCGCCACCGTCATGCTTGCAGCCCGCTTCACGCACGACTACTTCTGGGTGGTCGTGGGCACCACGCTGGGCATGATGCTGGCCAACGCGCCGGTGGTGTGGCTCGGCGAGAAGATCGTGCGGCGCGTGCCGATCAAGCTCGTGCACGGCGTCTCCGCCGCGATCTTCCTCGTGCTTGGCGTCCTCATGATCGTCGGCATATAGAAGAAACCCCGGCCCCTTTCGAGGAACACCGCGGAACCGGCTCCGCCGGGCCGCAGGTGTCGCCCCCTTCCCAAGGGGGTTGGCGAAGCGGCACGCAGTGCGCGCAGCCTGGGGGATATACTTGCCCTGCGCCGATTTGCTTCAGCTTGCGGGCGCTCTATAAATTCAGCTAAAGACAGGCGCGGCAGACCCGGCTCGTTTTTGGCGAGGCCGGGTTTTTTCATTCATGTCGTCGTCACCACCTCTGGTCGTCACTCCGCAGTCGATGCAGTTCGCAGGCCCGCTGGCCCTGCGCAGCGGCGCATCGATCAGCGACTACACGCTCGCCTACGAAACCTACGGCACCCTGAACGCCGAGCGCAGCAACGCCGTGCTCGTGTGCCATGCGCTCAACGCTTCGCACCACGTCGCGGGCGTCTACCAGGGCCAGGCGCGTTCAGAAGGCTGGTGGGACAACATGGTGGGCCCCGGCAAGCCGGTCGACACCGACCGCTTCTTCGTGATCGGCGTCAACAACCTCGGCTCCTGCTTCGGCTCGACCGGCCCGATGCACGTCAACCCCGCCACCGGCCGGGTCTACGGCGCCGACTTCCCCGTGGTGACGGTCGAGGACTGGGTCGACGCACAGGCCGCTCTGCTCGATGCGCTCGGCATCGAGACGCTCGCCGCCGTCATGGGCGGCAGCCTGGGCGGCATGCAGGCCCTCTCGTGGACGCTGCAGTACCCCGAGCGCGTGCGCCACGCCGTCGTGGTGGCCAGCGCCCCCAACCTCACGGCCGAGAACATCGCCTTCAACGAGGTGGCGCGCCGCGCCATCGTGACCGACCCCGACTTCCACGGCGGCCACTTCTACGAGCACGGCGTGGTGCCCAAGCGCGGCCTGCGCATCGCGCGGATGATCGGCCACATCACCTACCTCAGCGACGACGTGATGAACGCCAAGTTCGGCCGCATCCTGCGCAGCGCGGTCGAGGGCGAGGTGGCGGGCGCCGACTACCGCTATTCCACGCAGGACGTCGAGTTCCAGATCGAGAGCTACCTGCGCTACCAGGGCGACAAGTTCAGCGAATACTTCGACGCCAACACCTACCTGCTGATCACCCGCGCGCTCGACTACTTCGACCCTGCGCGCAGCCACGGCGGCAAGCTCAGCACCGCGCTGGCACAGGCCACCGCCAAGTTCCTGCTCGTGAGCTTCAAGACCGACTGGCGCTTCTCCCCCGCGCGCAGTCGCGAACTCGTCAAGGCGCTGCTCGACAACCGCCGCAACGTGAGCTACGCCGAGATCGACGCGCCCCACGGCCACGACGCCTTCCTGCTCGACGACGTGCGCTACATGGGCGTGGTGCGCTCCTATTTCGACCGCGTCGCCAAGGAGTTCCAGCAATGAGCGACCTCGAACACCAAAGACTCATCGCCGAACTGGTGCCCCAGGGTTCGCGCGTGCTCGACCTCGGCTGCGGCGACGGGGCCCTGCTCGACATGCTTCAGCGCGAGCGCGGCTGCACCGGCTACGGCGTGGAGATCGCCGACGGCAACGTGCTGCAGTGCATCCGCCGCGGCGTCGACGTGATCCAGCTCAACCTCGACGAAGGCCTCGCGATGTTCGACGACGCCTCCTTCGACGTGGTGCTTCAGATCGACACGCTGCAGCACCTGCGCAACGCCGAGGTGATGCTGCGCGAGACCGCGCGCGTGGGCCGCATCGGCATCGTCGCCTTTCCCAACTTCGCGCACTGGCCCAACCGCATGAGCGTGGCGCGCGGGCGCATGCCCGTCACCCGCCGCCTGCCCTACCAGTGGTACGACACGCCCAACATCCGCGTGGGCACCTTCAAGGACTTCGAGGTGCTGGCCGGCAAGAACAACCTGCGCATCCTCGACGCCTTCGGCCTGCAGGACGGCCGCGACGTGCGCTGGCTGCCCAACGCGCGCGCCAGCACGGCGGTCTTCAAGTTCGAGCGCGGCGGCGGGTAATCGCCGTGGAGCGCACCGCCGCATGAGCTTCACGCTCGCACAGCCGGTCCACAGCGAGCTCGTCATCAAGAAGAGCCGCTTCATCGGCTGCGTGCAGCCTGTGGCCGATCGCGCCGCGGCACTGGCCGTGGTCGCCTCCCTTCGCGCCGAGCACCCTGCGGCCGCGCACGTGTGCTGGGCCCTCATGGCCGGCGGCCAGTCGGCCGCGAACGACGACGGCGAGCCCGGCGGCACCGCGGGACGGCCGATGCTTGAAGTGCTGCGCCACCAGCAGGTCGAAGGCGCGCTCGCGACCGTGGTGCGCTACTTCGGCGGCGTGAAGCTGGGCGCGGGCGGCCTCGTGCGGGCCTACACGGATGCGGTCGCGCAGGCCCTGCTCGGCGCCACGCTGGTGCCGCTGCTGCGCCAGCGCAGCCTCCGGTGCTCGGTGCCCTACGCGCTCGAAGGACTGGTGCGTCGCGAACTCGCGGCCGCCGGCGCGGTGCTCGAGGCCGTGGAGCACGGCGACGACGTGGCCTTCGCCTTCTCGCTGCCCGAGCCCGATGCCGATGCCTTCATCGCGCGCCTCGGCGATGCTGCGCAAGGGCGCGTCGCCTGGCTGCAGGAGTGAGCCTCTTCGCCGGTACCGCGGGTGCCGGCTCCGCCATCGCGAGAATGCCGCGCGGAGCCAGCGGCACCGCGGCAGATTCGTCGTCGGTGCCGCGTCGTGCCATCTCGGCGGTCACGATGCCGGTCGGCACCGCGAGCACGCCCCAGCCCACGAGCATCATCACCGAGGCGATCGCGCGGCCCAGGTCGGTCTTGGGCACGAGGTCGCCGAAGCCCACGGTGGCCATGGTCGAGATCGCCCAGTAGATCGCCACCGGAATGCTCGTGAAGCCGTGCTGCGGCCCCTCGACCACGTACATCAGCGTGCCCATCACAAGCACCACCAGGATCACGAAGCCGACGAACACGGTGATCTTTCGCCGGCTCGCCGCCACCGGCCGACACCAGCGCGCGGTACTCCGCCGAGTAACGCGATAGTTTGAAGATGCGGAATACGCGCAGCAGACGCAGCACGCGCACGTCGATGAGGTAGCCCAGCCCCATCTCCGGCGCGAAGACCACGAGGAAGGTCGGCAGCAGCGCGAGCAGGTCGATCACGCCGTAGAAGCTCAGCGCATAGCGCAGCGGCTTGTTCACGCAGCACAGCCGTGCGATGTACTCCAGCGTGAAGAGGATGGTGAACACCCATTCGAGCACGTTGAAGACCGAGCGCCACTGCTCGCGTATGGACTGCACGCTGTCCAGGATCACCACCAGCACGCTGGTCACGATCACCGCGATCAGCGCCAGGTCGAACATCAGGCCCGCGCGCGTGTCGGCCTCGAAGATCACCGTGAAGAGAGTGCGCCGCCAGCCGTGCGCGGGCTTGTCGAAGCGCGAGTCCGTGGTGGACGAGATGGCGCGCGAAGCGTGCGTGTCGGAAGGAGATGCGGCGTTCGGACGGGTCATGGCGCCACATTGTCATGTGCGCGATCGACTTATTCAGTTACGCTTATTGCGCAATGAAGTGCCGCAGGCCGTGAGTGCGTTCTTACGATAGTCCCCTTTCTTGAGGAGCTCCCCTTTGGCTACACAGTCCCCCTTCTTCGGCAAGCGTGATCGAGACACCGACTCGTTGACATCGCGCCCCGCGCCGCTCGTCGGCTCGGGCACCAACCTCTCCGGAACCCCCGTCAATCCCTCTTCGCTCACCGCACAGCAAGGCGGCCTGAATGCTGCGGCGGCGAACGCGCCGGCGAAGGAAGGCGGCAGCAAGCTCACCGTCGGCCCGAACATCAAGCTCAAGGGCGTGGAGATCACGGACTGCGACACGCTCGTGGTCGAAGGCCTGGTCGAAGCCACCATGGACTCGCGCCTGATGCAGATCGCCGAACAGGGCGCGTTCAAGGGCTCGGCCGAGATCGACATCGCCGAGATCCGCGGCGTGTTCGACGGCAGCCTCACCGTGCGCGAGAAGCTCGTCATCCACTCGACCGGCAAGGTCACCGGCAAGATCCGCTACGGCAAGATCGTGATCGAGGAAGGCGGCCAGATCTCCGGCGAGATCGGCTTCGGCGCCAAGACCACTCTCCAAGCCGCTGCCTGAAGTCGGCCCCCCGGCTTTTCGCTCCGCTTCGCTGCGTGTAACTCCACCCCCGAGGGGGAGGCGCGGGCCGCCCTGGGAGCGGCCCGGCGGCGCCCGCAGGCGCTCTTTCCTTACACGGCAGGCGGGGTCCAGCCAAGACGCTCCAGCAAGGCACCGGCCGCGGCCGGTGCCTTTTCTTTGGCGCCGTTGATGAAGTAGACGAACACGTCGCGCTTCTTGGGCGACACGGCCCAGCCCTGCGCGCGTTCGGCCCATGTGTCGAGCGCCTTCGGCGCATAGCCCGCCTTCAGCTTGGCGTCGGCCATCATGAGCCGCGCATAGGCGAAATCGCCTTCGGGTTCCTCGAAGGACGGAAACTTGTCGGCGTCTGTGAACACCGTCGACACCTTGTACTTTTTCGCTAGCGCCTTGTAGGCGGGCACGATGAAGCTCTCGTGCCGCACGTCCATCACGTGCCGCAGCACGCGGCTGCCCTCCTTCTTCGGCAGCAGCGCGAGAAAAGCCTCGAAGTCCTCCGCATCGAACTGCTTGGTCGGCATGAACTGCCACACGATCGGCCCCAGCTTGTCGCCCAGCTCGGCCACGCCGCTGTCGATGAAGCGCTTGATGGAATCGCCCGCGCCCGAAAGAAGCTTGCGGTTGGTCGCGAAGCGCGAGGCCTTCATCGAGAACATGAAGTCGTCGGGCGTGTCGTCGTGCCACTTCCGGAAGGTCTCGGGCTTGAAGGTGCTGTAGTAGGTGCCGTTGATCTCGATGGCGCTGACCTTGCGGCTCGCGTAGTTCAGCTCCTTGGCGTGCGCGAGCCCCTTGGGGTAGAAGTTGTCGCGCCAGGGCTCGTAGGTCCAGCCGCCGATGCCCACCTTGATGTTTGCCTTGCTCACGTGGCCCTCCGGGTTGAGATCGCCCGCACTCTACGCGCGGTCGCTCCAAGGCGCAAAATGCGTCCTTTCTTTCGTCACCCGCGGAGAACCCACCGATGAACGCCCCCCTGCACCGCGAAATGCCCGCCGGCACGCTCGACGCCGAGCGCGCCCTGTCCGACGTCACCGCCCGATGGGACGGCGACATCGTCAAGCAACTCACCGACTACATCGGCATCCCGGCCAAGTCGCCCGGCTTCGACAAGGACTGGTCGGCCAACGGCTACCTCGAGACCGTGCTGCGCAACGCCGCCGCCTGGGTCGAGGCGCAGAAGGTCGAGGGCCTGAAGCTCGAGATCGTGCGCCTCGAGGGCCGCACGCCGGTGCTGTTCTTCGAAGTGCCGGCCTCCGGCACCGACATGGGCGAGACCGTGCTGATGTACGGCCACCTCGACAAGCAGCCCGAGTTCACCGGCTGGCGCAACGACCTCGGTCCCTGGACGCCCAAGTACGAGAACGGCCTGCTCTACGGCCGCGGCGGTGCCGACGATGGCTACGCGGTGTACGCCAGCATCGCCGCGCTGCAGGCGCTCAAGAGCCAGGGCGCGGCGCACCCGCGCATCGTGGGCCTGATCGAGACCTGCGAGGAAAGCGGCTCCTACGACCTGCTGCCGTATGTCGACGCGCTGCGTCCGCGCCTGGGCAACGTCGAGCTGGTGATCTGCCTCGACTCCGGTGCCGGCAACTACGACCAGCTGTGGCTCACCACCTCGCTGCGCGGCATGGCCAGCGGCACGCTCAAGGTCGAGGTGCTGACCGAAGGCATCCACTCGGGCGACGCCTCGGGCCTCGTGCCCTCGAGCTTCCGCATCATGCGGCAGGTGCTCGACCGCCTGGAAGACAGCGCCACCGGCCGCCTGCTGCCCGCGAGCTTCCACTGCGAGGTGCCGGCCGACCGGCTGGCGCAGGCCAAGGCCACCGCCGCCATCCTCGGCGAAGAGGTCTACAAGCGCTTCCCGTGGGCGCACTACGACTGCGGCGGCTCGACCGTGTTCGCGCTGCCCACCACCACCGACCCGGTCGAGGCCCTGCTCAACCGCACCTGGAAGCCCACGCTGTCGGTGACCGGCGCCGAAGGCTTCCCGGCGCTGAAGGACGCGGGCAACGTGCTGCGTCCCTACACCGCATTCAAGCTGTCGCTGCGCCTGCCTCCGCTGGTCGACGCGGCCGAGGCCGTGCAGAACCTCAAGACGCTGCTCGAGGACAACGCGCCCTACCAGGCCCGCGTGACCTTCGAGAGCAACGGCGGCGCCACCGGCTGGAACGCACCCACCATCACGCCGTGGTTCGAGGACGCGCTCAACAAGGCTTCGCGCGCGCACTTCGGCGCCTCCTGCGGCTACATCGGCCAGGGCGGCACCATTCCGCTGATGAACATGCTCAGCGCCGGCTTCCCGAAGGCGCAGATGATGGTCTGCGGCGTGCTCGGCCCAAAGAGCAACGCGCACGGCCCCAATGAGTTCCTGCATGTGCCCTACGCCAAGAAGCTCACCGCGGCCGTGGCCGAAGTGATCGCCGCATTGCCGGCCGCGCATCGCGCAGCAGCATCGGAGCCGGTGGCCGCTTGAGCGAGGCGCTGCCTCTGCCGCAGCGCGTGTCGCTGTCCACGCCCGACGGCGAGACGCTCGCACTGCGCCGGCTGCCGGCGCCCGGCCTGGCGCGTGCCGTGGTCGTCGTGGTCCACGGGCTCGGCGAGCACGCGGGCCGCTACCACGGGCTGGCCGAATGCCTGCACGAATGGGGCTTCGCGGTGTGGGCGCACGACCACTATGGGCACGGCGAATCCAGCGGCCCGCGCGGCGGCCTGCCGAGCGAACTGCGGCTGGTGGACGACCTCGCGCTGGTCATCGACGATGCGCGCCGCGAGAACCCCGGCCTGCCGGTGGTGCTGCTGGGCCACAGCCTGGGCGGGCTGGTCGTGGCGAGCCTCGTCGCGCGCGGCGTGCGGCACGTCAACGCGCTGGTGCTGTCCTCGCCGGGGCTCGACCCGGGCCTGAGCGGCTTCCAGAAGACGCTGCTCGCGGTGCTGCCGCGCATCGCGCCCGGCCTTCGCGTGGGCAACGGCCTCGACGACAACTTCCTCTCGCACGATCCGGCCGTGGTGCAGGCCTACCGCGACGATCCGCTCACGCACGACCGCATCGGCGGGCGCCTCGCGCGCTTCCTCGCGTACGAAGGCGAGACCGTGCTGCGACAGGCCCCGAACTGGCCCGTGCCGACGCTGCTGCTCTACGCCGGCGACGACCGCCTCGTGCGGCCCGCCGCGAGCCGTGCCTTCGCCGCGGCCACCGCGCCGGGCGGCAAGGTCGAGGCGCACTGCTTCGACACGCTGTACCACGAGATCTTCAACGAGCTCGAAGCCGATCCGGTCTTCGAAGCCCTGCAGCGCTGGCTCAACCGGCGCTTTCCGCCGCTGGCCTGACGGCGCGCATGCGGCGCGCCAGCCAGAGCAGCGCAGCGCCCGTCAGCACCACTGGCACCAGCGAGCCGAAGTTCAGAAGCCGCCAGCCCTGCGTGGTCACCAGCACGCCCGAGGCGAACGAGGTCAGCGCCAGCGTGGCGAACACGCAGAAGTTGAGCGCGCCCTGCGCGCGGTCGCGCTCCTCGGGCGCGTAGGCCGTGAGCGAAAGCGTGGTGCTGCCGGTGAAGAGGAAGTTCCAGCCCACGCCCAGCAGGAACAGCGCCACGATGAAGTGATGCAGTTCCACGCCCGAGAGCGCGATGGCGATGCAGCCGAGGTTGAGCAGCAGCCCCGCGCCCATCACCGGCAGCACGCCGAAGCGGCGGATCAGGTGGCCGGTGAAGAAGCCCGGCGCGAACATGCCGATCACGTGCCATTCGAGCACCAGCGCGGCGTCGGAGAACGGCAGGCTGCAGATCTGCATCGCGATCGGCGTCGCGGCCATCAGCAGGTTCATCACGCCGTAGCCCAGCGCGCCCGCCGCGGCCGCCACGATGAACACCGGCTGCCGCGCGATCTCCGCCAGCGAGCGCCCGCCGCCCGATTCCTTGCGCGAGGGCGCGGGCGGGAATGCGATGAAGTGCATCACCGCCATCGACAGCAGCGCCACCGCGGCCAGCGCGATGTAGGCGCCGGCGAAGGGCACGGCGAAGGCCTCGCGCGTGGCCTTCGCGAGGTTGGGCCCGGCCACGGCGCCGATCAGCCCGCCGGCCATCACCATCGACACCGCCTTCTCGCGCCACTCCGGCGCCGCCAGCTCGGCCGCGGCGAAGCGGTAGAGCCCGGCGTTGGCGTTGTAATAGCCCGCGATGACCGTGGCGAAGCACAGCAGCCAGAAGTTCCTCGTGACTGCGGCGAAGCAGCACAGCAGGGCCGACACCAGCGCCACCGCCAGCCCGGTCTGGAACGAGCCGCGCCGGCCGAAGCGCTGCTGCGTGCGCGCCACCAGCCCGGTGGAGAGCGCGCCGCCGATCACGTAGCTCATCACCGGCAGCGTGGCCATCCAGCCGTGCGGCGCGATGGCCAGGCCCACCAGCCCGTTGATGGCGATGAAGGTGACGTTGTTCGTCAGCAGCAGGCCCTGGCAGATGGCGAGCAGCCACAGGTTGCGGTTCATGGCGCTGTCTCCCGTATCGCGCGCTGCAGGTCGCGCTCGATCTCGCTGAAGGCGATGGGCGGCAGCTCGCCGAGCGTGCCTTCCTTGCCGTCGAGCACTACCCCGCGCACGGTCTGCAGTTCCTTGCCGTCGGGGCTGTCCTGCACGAACCAGCCCTCCTCCAGCACGAGGCAGATGCGTCCGCTGCCGGGCAGCGCCTTGTTGAAGCTGTTCACCATGCCGCCGTCGCCCACCTCGCGCTGCCAGCCGCGCGTTTCCAGGCCCATGAGGGCGGCGTTCGACACCGCGCGGCCGGCCCAGTGCGCAAGCTCGCGGCGTTCGCGCAGCGCCTCGTCGAGCATGAAGGACTGGCGCCCCAGCTGCTCGAAGGGCTGCAGGATCTCGTAGTCGGCCAGCACGGCGGCCCATGCGGCCGCGAGCGACGCGTCGAGCGCGGCGAAGTCCAGCGGATGCGGCAGGCCGATGCGCGCGTCGTCGGGCAGCTTCACCGGGTCGTCGTGAAGCTCCGTCAGTTCGCCTTCGGCCGTGACGCGGAAGGTGCCCTGGAGCCTGTCGGATGCGTCGAACAGCCCCCAGACCAGCGGCCGGCTGAAGACCCGCAGCACCGGGTGGTTGGCGAAGAAGGGCATGAATTCGTCGGGGCCCCAGCGCCGCTGCGCGCACATCGCGGCCTCCAGCCGCCTGATCTGCGTGGCGGCGACGGTCTTCGCGAGCTTGCGCAGTTCCTTGAGCTGGGTCGCCGCGGCGGCTGCCTTGCCGGCATCGTCGTTCGCGCCGGCCTTGGGCAGCGTCTTCAGCGCCTTGCCCCTGGCGTCGTGCACCACGGGCTGGAAGCCGTCATCCATGCGCACCTCGAAGCTGCGCGAGCCGAAATCGAGCGTGAGCCGCGCGCGGGCGTCGAGGCCGAGGTCGGGCACGGTGCGGTCGGCCAGCTGGTCGAGGCTCAGGCCGCGCTGCTCGGCCACTTCGCCGAGCATGCGGTCGGCGCGGGTGCGCAGGTCGTCGTAGCGGGTCTGGCGCGAGAGTTCGGCCAGGTGCATCAGCGCGGCGTCGCTGCCGATCTCGCCGAGCATCGCCATCGCGTCGTAGGCGCGCACGCGGTCGAGCCCCGCACGCCACTGGCGCAGCAGGCTGTAGAGCTGGCGCGCGGTTTCGCCGTCGCCGAGGCGGCCCTGCAGCGCGAACATCCAGCGTTCCTTGGGCGGCCGGCCGTTGCCGATCCACCAGGCCAGCAGCGCGCGGCCGAAGCGCGCCAGCGCGTCGGGCGCGAGCGCGTCCAGCAGCGGGGCGAGCCCCGGATAGGGTGCGTCGGCCTTGCCGAGCATCATCGCCATCAGCACGTCGGGCACCACGGCCTGCGGCAGCGCGAGGCCGCCTTCCTTGAGGATCAGGCGGGGCAGCGATTGCAGGGGCAGCGTCTTCGGCACGACGGGCAGGCTGTCGGGCAGCACGTCCTCGGGTGCGATGGACAGCAGCTGCGTCACCGCGCCGGCGGCTTTGGCACCGTAGGCGAGCGCCTGCGTGCGCACCGCGTCGGCGTGGCCCGTGTCGTGCAGCCAGCGCAACGCGGCCTGGGCCGATTCGTGCGCGGGGCCGGGCTCGCCCAGCGCGATGGGAACGAGGCCGCGCGCGGCCGCATCCGGATAGCGCTCCAGCCAGCCGGTCGCCTCGCGCCGCACCCAGCGGTTGGTGTGGAAGCCCTTGGCGATCCAGCCGGCGAGCGGATCCCACTCGATGACCGACGCCAGCTCGAACATCGCGCGCGAGCCCTGCTTGAGGAAACGCGGCAGCCCTGGCAGCGCATCCGCGCCGAGGGCATGGAGGATGGGCCGCACGCGCGCCACGTCGCCCATGAAGTGCTCGACGGCCGGCCCGTGCGTGAACGCCGCGACGGCCAGCGGCGCGGGCAGCTGCCAGATGTATTCGGCGACGCCCCAGCGCGAGCCCGGCAGCTGGCCGAAGTCCTCGGGGCCGGCGATCTCGTGGCGGCCGGCGATCGTGTCGTTGATGAGCTCGGGGCGCAGGCCCAGCATCCACAGTGCCTTGTGCGCGCTGCTGCCCTCGCGGATCGAGTCGGGGGCATCGGGCTGGTTGCGCGCGAACTCCTTCATCCACTGGTCCGATCGCTCGCGCGAGACGCGCACTTCGCGCGTCATCCAGTCGGACGACTCGCCCGTGGCCTGCAGGTATTGCGGCGGCTTCAGGTCGGCCCAGTGCAGCCGCGCCACAGGAGGCAGCGGCTGCAGCGCCAGCACCGGGATGACGGGCAGCGCCTGCCGGTTCTTCCATGGCGGGCGGCGCAGCAGCGCGGGCCAGGTATCGGCCGGGGCATCGGCCACGCCGCCGGAGCTGTCTTCCTGCAGCCGCGCGAGCGTCTTGCGCTGGGCCTCGTCGCAGGAGGCTTCGAGCGGCTTCTGCCACTCGGGGTTTGCGGCCAGCAGTTCCAGGATCAGCGCCGCGCCGGCCTGGTGCCGCGCCGGGTTCGCCGACAGCAGCTCGCGCAGCACGAAAAGAGGCCAGCGGGCCGCCTGTTTGACGAGCGCGTTCTTGCAGTCGATCTGCTTGACCTGGGCCACGAAGAAGCGCACCACCTCCGCGTCATGGATGGCCAGCAGATCGGTAACGGCTTCCTTGTGCGGCGAGGGCTCGAAGAGCAGCTCGGCCGCCGCGGCGCCGTGCATCTCGAGCATGCGCAGCCGCGCGGCGCGCGGCGGATAGAAGCTGGAGCGGTGGCGGCGGAAGAAGTCGAGGCTGTCGGCCAGGCTGCGCTCGTCGGAGAGCGAGCCGCCGCACTGGCCGCAGGGCCGGTCGTTGAACCGCGCGAGCGCCTCGCGCATGGCCTTGGACCACCGCACCTTGCCGTCGGGTCGCGCGTCCAGGCCGCCCTCTTTCTTCTCTTCTTCTTCCTTCGACTTGCGACTGCCCGCCATGCCATTGCTCTCCGTTGATGCCGCAGGGATTGTCGGCCAACACGCGCGGGGCAAAAAAAAGCGCCCTCGCGGGCGCCTGAACTCTGGAGAAGGCAGTCCGGGTCAGGACTGCTTGCCTTGCAGCAGACCGCTGAGCGAGCCCAGCAGGTCGTCGTGGTTGCCGAGGCCCTGGTCGGGAATCTTGCCGTGCGGCGTGAGCTGGTCGATGAGCGCCGGCAGCATGGTGGCCAGCATCGGCAGCAGCGTCTGCGCGTTGATGCCGAGCTTGGACGCGATGGACGCGATGGTGTCGCTGCCCAGTGCGTTCTGCAGCTGGTCGCCCGAGACGGGCTGGTTTTCTCCCTTGCCGATCCACGAGCCGATGACGTCGCCCATGCCGGCCTGCTCGAACTTCGCGACCAGGCCGCCGAGGCCGCCCACGCTGCCGTTGTTGGCGAGCAGGCCGCCCAGCGCGCCGGCCAGGCCTCCCAGATCGCCCAATCCGCCGAGGCCTCCACCTTGCGGTTGCTGCTGTTGCGCAGCTCCTCCGAGCACTTGACCGAGTACCGAATCGAGCAATCCCATGGCTGTTTCCTTGGTGTGTGACAGAACCGTCAGCATTGTTAAATGCCGCAGACCGTAAGTCGAAAGTGGCACGCCACTTTCGAACTGGCAACGTGACAAATTACTTGGTACGCGCCGTCCGTTTGGTGAGCAACGCGGGACTGACCCCCTGCACGCCCACCAGGCCGAGCACGGTGACCAGCGAATTCTGCGCGCCTTTCCATGCATCTGTCATGTCAATGGACTCGTTCAGCGAGTGGAATCCAGAGGCCTTGCCGCCCCCGCCCACGATGATGGCCGGCACTCCCAGCGAGATCGGCACGTTGGCGTCGGTGCTGCCGCCGCGCAGCAGCGTCTTGTGGCCGAAGGCCGCGTTCGAGCGGACCGCGGCCTCGACGATCGCCGAGTCCGGCGGCGTGCGGCCGCCGGGGCGCTCTCCGATGAGCCTGATGCTCACGCCCAGCGTGCTCACGTTCCAGCGTTTGTTCTCCTCGGCCACGGCTTCGTCGATGGCGGCCAGGATCTTCTTCTCGGTCTCGAGCAGCGAGCCCATGTCGTCCGAGCGGATGTCGATGGCCATGCGAGCATCCGGCGCGATGGTGTTGACCGAAGTGCCGCCGCCGACCGTGCCGACCGTGAACGTCGTCTTCGGGAAGCTCGGCGTGCGGATGTCGGCGATCTTCGCGATGGCGCGGCCCATGCCGTGGATCGCGCTGGGCACCAGCCCGAAGGCGCCGAAGCTGTGCCCGCCCGGCCCCTGGAACGTGACCTCGTAGCGATGGCTCGCGGTGCCCAGCACCAGCACCGAGCCCGGTGCCGAAGGCTCGAGCCCCACCATGCCGTCGATGTCGAGGTGGTCGCGGAAGATCGCCTTCATGCCGCGCAGGTTGCCGAGCTCTTCCTCGCCGACGTTGGCGACGAACATCAGGTCGCCCACCGTCTGCACCTTGTTGTCGTTCAGCACCTTGAGCCAGGACAACAGCACGGTCAGTCCGCGCGTGTCGTCCGCGATGCCCGGCGCGTGGAGCCGGCCGTCGCGCTCCTTCACCTTCACGTCGGTGCCGGCGGGGAACACGGTGTCGAGGTGGGCCGAGATCAGCAGCTTCGGGCCGTTGCCCGTGCCCTTGCGCACGCCGACCACGTTGCCTTCGGCGTCGATCTTCGCGCTGGTCAGGCCGAAGGCCTTCATGCGCGCGAGAAAGGCCTCGGCGCGCTTCTGCTCCTTGAAAGGCGGTGCCTCGATCTCGGTGAGCGCCTTCAGGTCTTCCACCGAGCGTTCATGGTCGGCCTTGACCGCATCCAGCAGCTTCTGGATGGCGGGCGAGGCCATGAGCTGGGTGTAGGCCCTGTCGACTTCCGGACTGACCTGCGCGGGCGTCGGAGCGACGGCCGGGCTCTGGGCGAGCGCGCCCTGCGTGGCGCACAGCAGCGCGGCAAGAACAAGGGGAGCAAGGCGCAGCGGGCCGGTCGGCTTGGACATGGGCTCAAAAGTCCTTCTTTTGTCTTAAAGAAGTAACGATTGTTTCCCAGGCTTTCCGCGCGCGCGTCGCGGAAAACACTCACCGGAACGGCGTTCCGGGTCTTTCCGTCCGGAGCCTAGAGGCCGGCCAGGGACACCAGCGCGGCCAGCGCCGCCGTTTCGGCGCGCAGCACGCGCGAGCCCAGGGTGACGGGGACGAAGCCCCGGGCGATGGCCTGCTGCTCCTCGGCGGCGCTCAGGCCGCCCTCGGGGCCGCTCAGCACGGTCACGCCCTGCCCGTTCGCGCCGATGCCGGCGAGACTTCGCGTGCCCTCGGCGAGGCTCAGGATGAGGCGCGCTGCAGGAGCTTCGGGGCCGCCCTGTGTCTCGAGCCAGGCGGAAAAGGACTGCACCGGATGGATCGCCGGCACGCGGTTGCGCCCGCACTGCTCGCAGGCCGCGACCGCGATGGCTTCCCAGTGCGCCCGCTTCTTCTCGGCGCGCTCGCCCGCCAGGCGCAGCACGCCGTGGGCCGTGGCCAGCGGCTGGATGCTCGCCACGCCGAGCTCGGTGGCTTTCTCGACCAGCCAGTCCATGCGTTCATTCGCCGGCATGCCGACCGCGAGGTGCACGGCGCGCGGCGCCTCGCGCTCCACGGCGAGGTGCGCGCCGACCGTCACCGAGACGTCGCTGCGGCCCATGCGCTCGACCGTGGCCGCGTACTCGCCGCCCGCGCCGTCGAACAGCGTGAGCGCGTCGCCGGGCTGCATCCGCAGCACCTGCACATGGCGGGCGGCGCCGGCCGGCAGCGCGAGGCTGGCGCCGGCGCTCAGGGGCACGGAGCAGTGAAAGCGCGGCATGCTACGAAATCGATAGCTGCGAACGACCGTTGCGCGGGCGTCACAGGGTGGCGTTTTTTCAGTTTTCCTTCAGACACGGCCGTAGGCGAAGCCGGTGATGGCCGAGTTGCCCTCGACTTCGTCGATCACGCGCGAGAGCGGCGTCAGCTCGGTGTAGCGGCTGGCGGTGGCGCGGATGTAGGCAATGAAGCGCGGCGTGTCGGCCAGGTACTTGGGCTTGCCGTCGCGCAGCGTGAGGCGCGCGAAGATGCCGGCGACCTTCAGGTGGCGCTGCAGGCCCATCCATTCGACCGCGCGGTAGAAGGCGCCGAAGTCCTCGTCGACAGGCAGGCCGGCCTTGCGCGCCGCCTGCCAGTAGCGCACGGTGATGTCGAGCACGAACTCCTCGTCCCAGCTCAGGAAGGCGTCGCGCATCAGGCTGGCGATGTCGTAGGTGATGGGGCCGTAGACCGCGTCCTGGAAGTCGAGCACGCCCAAGGCGGCGAGCGCCCCCTCGGGGGGCAGCGAGGACACGCCAGTGCCGAGCGTGGGGGCCTCACTTGCTCCGACCATGAGGTTGCGCGGCATGAAGTCGCGGTGCACGTAGACGCAGGGCGACGCGAGGTTGCTCTCGACGATCAGGTTGAAGCTGCGGTCGAGCCGCTCCTTCAGCTTGCCCTCGACGGCGATGCCCCGGTGGCGGCCGATGTACCACTCGGGGAAGAGCGACAGCTCGCGTTCGAGCAGCGCTCGGTCGTAGGGCGGCAGCACGCCGGGCTTGGAGGACAGCTGCCAGCGGATCAGCGCGTCGATGGCCTGGTCGTAGAGCGGGCGGGCGGCGCGGGGGCTGGCCGGGTCGATCACGTCCAGCATGGTCTGGCGGCCCAGGTCGTCGAGCAGGAGGAAGCCGTTGGGCTTGTCCCATTCGAGCACCGTGGGGGCGAGCACGCCGGCGGTGGCCATCAGCTGCGCCACCTGGACGAAGGGGGCGCTGTTTTCCTTCTCGGGCGGGGCGTCCATCACGATGCGCGTGGGCGCGGCCGGGTCGGTGGTGTCGAGGCGGAAGTAGCGGCGGAAGCTCGCGTCGACGGAGGCGAGCCGCACGGTCTCGGGCAGCAACCGGTGGGCGGGCGCGATGGCTGCCAGCCAGGCCCTGAACACTTCGGCTCGCTGCGGATCGGTCCAGGAAATGGGTTCGGCGAGGCTTGGGGCCAATGCGGCCGGGGGCGGGGGTGCTGTCATGGATAATCGATTCTACAAATCCGCCTGGCGCGGCAATCCCCTTTGGCCGGCCTCCGGCCGATGCGGATCGCCGCCGGCCCCTGCAACCCGCCGGCCTGCCGCGCCGTCCCCGACGACCTTTCGTTCCGAACCGATGTCTACGACCCAAAGCCCCCACGCTTGGCACCTTGTGCGCTCGCTGCTCTCCGCGGGAGAGTCGCCGGCATCCCTCGGAACCGTCGGGCGGGAGGCCTGATGAGCCGACGTCGTGTCGTCCTGCGGCGCTCCGGCCCGCCGCCGCTGCCGCTGGCAGTCCTGTCGCTGGCGCTGATGCACGCGCATGGCGCGTCCGCGCAGCCGGCCGGCAACCTCGAGGGGCCGCTCACGCTGAAGCGCACGCCGCTGCTGACCGAGACCCTGACGCCCGCCGATCGCAGCCAGATGCCCAGCCTGGTCACCGGCGACCGCATCTCCGGCCGGCCCGACCTCGAGACCGTGGTCGAGGGCAATGCCACGCTGCGGCGCGGCGCGGTGTCCATCACCGCCGACCGGCTCGAGTACTACCAGCCCGACGACCGCGCCAAGGCCACCGGCAACGTGCGGGTCAACCAGGCCGGCAACATCTATGAAGGCCCCGAGCTGCAGCTCAAGCTCGAGACCTTCGAGGGCTTCTTCAACAACGTGCGCTACAAGTTCCTCGCGAACGAGGCGCACGGCGAGGCCAAGCGCATCGACTTCGTCGACGCCAACGTGTCGATCGCCCGCGAAGCCACCTACACCACCTGCCGCCGCGAGGACTTCCCCGGCTGGATGCCGGCCTGGCTGCTGACCGCGACCTCGATCACCACCGACACCGAGGAAAACGAGGGCGTGGCCAAGAACGCGCGCCTGAGCTTCATGGGCATCACCACGCCGCCCATTCCGAGCGTGAGCTTCCCGCTGTCGAACGATCGCAAGAGCGGCCTGCTGCCGCCGACCATCGGCATCGACAACACCAACGGCATCGAGATCGCGCAGCCGTACTACTGGAACATCGCGCCGAACCGCGACGCGACGTTCACGCCGACGATCATGAGCAAGCGCGGCATCAATTTCAGCAACGAGTTCCGCTACCTCGAGAAGGAATACAAGGGAACGATCCGCTTCGACCTGATGGGCAGCGACCGCCTCGTGGGCGACCGCTACAACGAACTGCGCGCCAGCCAGCTCCAGCAGCTGATGAACGGGCAGATCACCGCCAGCAGCCTGACTCCCGCACCCAAGAACACGCGTCGCTGGGGCCTGTGGCTCAATCACCACCAGGACTTCGACGCCAAGGCGCTGGGCCTCGATTCGCTGTCGGCCAACATCAACATCAACCGGGTGAGCGACAACGACTACTGGCGCGACTTCACCCGCACGCCGTCGCTCGCGCAGCGCCAGCTGCCCAACGACGCATCGCTCAACTGGAGTAAGGGCGACTGGAGCGGCATGGTCCGGGCGCTGAAGTACCAGAACCTGCAGTACAACCTGTCGCCGATCGTGCCCGCGTACGACCGGATGCCGCAGATCACGGCCAACTACAACAAGTACGACTGGCACGGCTTCGACGTCGCGCTGAACCTGGACTACACGCGCTTCCGCGTGAACAGGCTCGCGGTGGGCCAGCTCGGCTACGACGTCACCCAGCAGTCGCAGCCCGACGGCGACCGCGCCATGGCCGTCGCCACGATCAGCCGGCCGTTCATCACGCCGAGCACGTACGTCATTCCCAAGCTGATCCTGAACGGGGCTTCGTACAACTACTACCTGCCGCAGGCGGACATCCCGAAGCTCACGATCAACGGCGTCCAGTACGTCAACGGTCAGGTCTACAACCCGAGTTCGCTGTATTTCTTCCCGACTTCCAGCAACCGGGTGGTGCCGACGTTCAGCCTCGACAGCGGCCTGACCTTCGAGCGGGACGCCAGCTACTTCGGGCGCGCCTTCCGCCAGACGCTGGAGCCGCGCGCGTACTACGTCTACACGCCGTACCGCAACCAGAGCATGCTGCCGAACTACGACTCGGCGGCCAACGACTTCAGCTTCGCGACCATCTACACCGAGAACGCGTTCTCGGGCGGCGACCGCATCTCGGACACCAACGCGCTCACGCTCGGCGTGACCTCCCGCCTGATCGATCCTGATACCGGCGCCGAAGCCGCGCGCTTCGGCATCGCGCAGCGGTTCCGCTTCAGCGACCAGAAGGTCACGCTGCCGGGCGGCACGCCGGTGACCGACCGCGCGAGCGACCTGCTGCTGGGCGCCACGATCAACTGGACGCCCAAGTGGAGCCTGGACACCCTCGTCCAGTACAACCCCGACACCCGCAAGTCGGAGCGTTCGGCCATCAGCGCGCGCTACAACCCCGAGCCGTACCACAACCTGAGCGCTGCCTTCCGCTACCAGGCGCCCACCACCCCGACGGCGACCGACGGCAACAAGTCGATCGACGTGGGCTGGCAGTGGCCGATCAACGACCTGTGGGGCGACAAGGGCAAGAACCTCGGCCCCGGCAAGGGCCAGGGCGGCGGACGCTGGTACGCGGTCGGCCGGCTCAACTACAGCCTGCAGGACAAGAAGCTCACGGACGGCGTGCTCGGCTTCGAGTACGACGGCTGCTGCTGGATCGGTCGCGTGGTGCTGCAGCGCACCACCACGGGCCTGGTGACGGCGAACACCCGCATCATGTTCCAGCTCGAATTCGTCGGTTTCTCCAGCATCGGCTCGAGCCCCATGCAGACCCTGCGGCAGAACATCCAGCGCTACGAACCCCTGCGCCAACCGGGCGAAGCGCCGAGCCGCTTCACCAATTACGACTGAGACGACTGACTGAGCGACGCAATGAAACACATCCGTTCCATCATCACCCTGGGCTGTCTCGCGGCAATCGCCGCCACGGCGGGGGCGCAGGGCTATCGTCCCGGTACCGGCATCACCGACATCATGCGCGCCGGGCCGCGCCTGGGGCCGCCGGCTGCGCGTCCCTCCGCCGCCGCTCCCGCGGCGGCGCCCGTGCAGCGCTCGGCCGAGTTCATCGTCGCGCTGGTCAATTCGGAGCCGATCACCAACACCGACGTGCAGACGCGCGTGTCGCGGCTGATCAAGGAGAACCCCGACGCCGAGCGCGTTCCCCGCGGTGAGCTCACGCGTCTCGTGCTCGAGCGGCTGATCACCGAGCGCGCGCAGCTCCAGCTCGCGAAGGAAAACGGCATCAAGGTCGACGAAGTGGCCATCGACCAGGCCGAGCAGACCGTGGCGCGCCAGAACGAGATCAGCCTGGTCGAGCTGCGCCGCCGCGTGGCTGCCGAAGGCATCGCGCAGCAGGATTTCCGCAACGACCTGCGCGACCAGCTGCTGCTCACGCGCCTGCGCGACCGCGAGGTCGAGGCGAAGGTCAAGGTCAGCGACGCCGAGGCCGACGAGTACCTGCGCGACCAGCGCAACACCTCCGTCAAGAATGCCGCACTCGAGAACCTGAACCTCGCGCAGGTGCTGGTGGCCGTTCCCGAGAACGCCACCGACGCGCAGGTGGCCACCGCGCAGAAGAAGGCGCAGGACGTCGCCCAGCGTGCCCGTGCCGGCGAAGACTTCGCCAAGCTTGTGCGCGAGAACTCCGACTCGCCCGACCGCGCCAACGGCGGCGCCATCGGCATGCGCAGCGCCGACCGCTATCCGTCGCTGTTCGTCGAGGCCACGCAGTCGACCGCCGTGAACGGCATCGCCGGTCCGGTGCGCTCCAGCGCGGGTTTCCATGTGCTCAAGGTGCTGGCCAAGGCCCAGATCGGCTCGGGCGACGTCACCGTGACCCAGACGCAGGTGCGCCACATCCTGCTGCTCAACGATCCCAAGCGCACCACGGCGCAGGCGGTTGCGCAGCTGGCCGAATTCAAGCGCCGCATCCAGGCCGGCTCGGCCGACTTCGCCGGCCTCGCCCGCGACAACTCGCAGGACGGCAGTGCCAAGGACGGCGGCGACCTCGGCTGGTCGCGCCCGGGCCAGTTCGTGCCCGAGTTCGAGGAAGCCATGGACCGGCTCTCCCCGGGCCAGATCAGCGACCCCGTGGTGTCGCGCTTCGGCGTCCACCTGATCCAGGTGGTGGGCCGTCGCGACTCCAAGCTCAGCCAGTCGGAACAGCGCGAAGCCGCGCGCGCCGCGCTGCGCGAACAGCGCGTGGAAGAGGCCTTCACCACCTGGGTGCAGGAAGTGCGCGCGCGCGCCTACGTCGAGTACCGCGAGCCCCCGCAGTCCTGATGGCACACCCCCAGGCTGCGCGCACTTCGTGTCGCTTCGCCAACCCCCTTGCAGGGGGCAACACCAGCGGCCCGGCAAAGCCGGTTCCGCGGTGTTCCTGGCACAGCATCCCTTTCTTCACATCGACGGTGGCTTGACGACATGGCGCAGCACATCGCCAGGAAGCGGTTCGGGCAGCATTTCCTGTCCGACGGCGGGATCATCGATGCGATCGTGCGCGAGATCGCGCCGCAGCCCGGCGATGCGATGGTCGAGATCGGCCCGGGGCTCGCGGCGCTGACGCAGCCGCTGGTGGAGCGGCTGGGCCGCCTCGCCGTGATCGAGCTCGACCGCGACCTGGCCAAGCGCCTGCGCGAGCATCCGCAGCTCGACGTGGTCGAGTCCGATGTGCTCAAGGTCGATTTCGCCCAACTGGCCGCGAGGTTTCCTGGCAAGCCGCTGCGCGTGGTGGGCAACCTGCCCTACAACATCTCCACGCCCATCCTGTTCCATCTGCTGGGCTGCGCCGGCCTGGTCGCCGACCAGCACTTCATGCTGCAGAAGGAAGTGATCGACCGCATGGTGGCGAAGCCCGCCACTTCGGACTACAGCCGCCTGAGCGTGATGCTGCAGTGGCGCTACGAGATGGAGAACGTGCTGTTCGTGCCGCCGGAGAGCTTCGATCCGCCGCCGCGCGTGGACAGCGCCGTGGTGCGGATGGTGCCGCTGGCGGTGCCGCCGGCTGTCGACGCACAGCTGCTGGGTGAGATCGTGCAGGTGGCTTTCAGCCAGCGCCGCAAGCTGCTGCGCCACACGCTGGGCAAGTGGCTGCAGGAGAAGGGCTTTGCCGGCGACTTCGACACCCAGCGGCGGGCCGAGGAAGTACCGGTGGCCGAATACGTGGCCCTGGCGCAGGCCGTGGCCCCATGAAAAAAGCCCGTCTGTGACGGGCTTTTTCTTTCAGCGGGACTGGCCAGGGCGGGGTTGCCGCGCAGCCTTGCGCAGGTCGGTCAGGCCGCGGCGAGCCAGTAACCTGCGTTGAAGGGGCTGCTCATGCGCAGCGCCAGGGGCGAAACGTCGACCAGTTTGTCGGTCGGCATCTTTTCGCCGGCCGGTTCGGTGGCAGCAGCAGCTGCTGCCGTCGCGGTGTTCACTTCGATGCCATCGAGGGTTTCAGCGTTCGGCTGAGCCTCGTTCGCCCGTTCTGCTTGGCTGGTGGATGCAGAACGGGCTACAGAAAAGAATAGAAGCACCGGAACGGGACCTTGCGGTCGCCCCAGTAGTCCGAGGCGTCGCGGAAGATGTCGAGCAGCTGCTCGCGGGCTTCCTTGTCGAACTTGGCGTTGGCGGGGATCTGCTCCAGCACGATGACGAATCCCGGCTGCGGGCCCGATTTATGCAACGGGTCGGTCATGCAGTCGTACAGCGCGTCGAAGTTCTTCCCGAAGTGGGCCGGGAACGTGAACTGCTGCGCGATCAGGTCGAGCACGTCCTGCTTGGTCTGGGCGTTGCCCAGGTTGGCGTACAGGAAGTGCTGGCCGGCCGCGTTGGCTGCGTCCTGCAGGTCGTTCACGCGGAACGCGCGGATCGATTGCACGATGTTCGGGCGTACGGCACGAAGGGATAAGGTCATCTCCGCTGGTCTTTCCATAGTCATCATCATTTCTTCGGGGCGCTTCGAGGCGCCGCTCAGGTCGTTTTCATCGCTCATGGCGCAATCCGTCTGAAGCTCGCGTAGTGGTCTGCGGTGTACCAGCAGGCCTCGGGCGCGGTGCGCTGCTCGCCGCCGCAGACGATCCGCCTTGCACCACGGTTGCGCGAACCGGGCGTCGTCACCGTGTATTCACGGTAGTGGCCGCGGCGTGCCGGCGGCAGAAGACGCTCGCGATTGCCGAACACCGTGCCGTCCTTGTCGTACCTGAAGGGGCCGCCATCGAGGATGGCGCGGTAGGTCTGCTGGCCCTGCGCCGGCAACTCTGCCAGCGCGATCGTTTCCTCGGCGGACGTTTTCCCGGTGCCGAACCATCCGCGGGCCTCGGCCCCCGTCGTCAACGCGACCAGCATCAGACTGGTGAGCGCAAACTTTGTGACAGAGGACGTGATCGAGGCGTAAGCCGCCATGGGGCACCACAAGAAAAGAGCGGGGGGTTCGAATTGGCGATCAACGTCGGGGTTAACCCGCAAATTCAAGCCCGCGAGTGTGCACCACGCTGGCGAAAATAGCAAGCGACTGCCCAAAGTTTGAGCAGTTGCGAGGGTATCGAATGGCTTTTTAAGTTGGCGGCCACTCTCGCCAAATGGCCTATCTCTCCGCGTTTGCGTCGGCGACGGTCAAGGCTGTCATGTTCACGATGCGCCGAACAGTCGCGCTCGCCGTGAGAATGTGCACAGGTTTGGCCGCACCGAGCAGAACCGGGCCGATGGCGATGTTGCCGCCCGCCGCCGTCTTGAGCAGGTTGTAGGAAATGTTGGCCGCGTCGATGTTCGGGAAAACCAGCAGATTGGCGTCGCCCGCCAGCGCACTGTGCGGCATGACGACGGCGCGCTGCTTGCTGTCCAGCGCCACGTCGCCGTGCATTTCGCCGTCCACCTCGAGCCAGGGGGCCTGCACGCGCAGCAGGTCGAGCGTCTTGCGCATCTTGATGGCGCTGGGGCCGTTGCTGGTGCCGAAGTTGGAGTGCGACAGCAGCGCCGCCTTCGGCTTCAGGCCGAAGCGCATCATTTCCTCGGCCGCCATGGTGGTGATCTCGGCCAGTTCCTCGGGCGAGGGGTCGTAGTTGACATGCGTGTCGACCAGGAAGACCTGGCGATCAGGCAGCAGCAGGCCGTTCATGCAGGCGTACACCGGCACGTCCTGCGGGGTGCTTTCGCAGCCGCCGGGGCGCTTGCCGATCACCTGGTCGATGTAGTGCAGATGGTTGGCCGTGGTGCCCCAGGTGCCGCAGATCAGGCCGTCGACCTCGCCCTTGTGCAGCAGCATCGAGCCGATCAGCGTCAGGCGCCGGCGCATCTCGATCTTGGCGACCTGCACGGTCACGCCCTTGCGCTCGGTCATGCGGTGGTAGGTCTGCCAGAACTCGCGGTAGCGGTGGTCCTGCTCGACGTTGACCACGTCGTAGTCCAGTTCTTCCTTCAGGCGCAGGCCGAATTTCTCGATGCGCTGGGCGATGATGGCCGGCCGGCCGATCAGCGTCGGGCGCGCCACGCCCTCGTCCACCACGATCTGGGCGGCGCGCAGCACGCGCTCTTCCTCGCCCTCCGAATAGGCCACGCGCTTCTTGCTCGCGCGCCTGGCGGCTTCGAAGATGGGCTTCATCGTGGTGCCCGAGGCGTAGACGAAGCTCTGCAGCTTGTCGCGGTAGGCGTCCATGTCCTTGATGGGGCGCTGCGCCACGCCGCTTTCCTCCGCCGCCTTGGCCACGGCCGGCGCGATCTTCATCATCAGGCGCGGATCGAAGGGCTTCGGAATCAGGTATTCGGGGCCGAAGGACAGCTTTTCACCGACGTAGGCGGCGGCCACGCGCTCGCTCTGCTCGGCCTGCGCCAGGTCGGCGATGGCGTGCACCGCGGCGATCTCCATCTCGTCGGTGATCGTCGTCGCGCCGCAGTCCAGGGCGCCGCGGAAGATGTACGGGAAGCACAGGACGTTGTTGACCTGGTTCGGGTAGTCGGTGCGGCCGGTGGCCATGATCACGTCGTCGCGCACCGCATGGGCGTCTTCCGGAGCGATCTCGGGGTTGGGGTTGGCCAGCGCGAAGATCACAGGGCGCTTGGCCATCTTCGCCACCATGGCGGGCTTGAGCACGCCGCCGGCCGACAGGCCCAGGAACACGTCGGCACCCTCGATCACCTCGGCGAGCGTGCGGGCGTCGGTCTTCTGCATGAACAGGCGCTTGTCGTCGTCCATCAGCTCGGTACGGCCTTCGTAGACCACGCCGGCCAGGTCGGTGACGAACACGTTCTCGCGCTTCAGGCCGACCTTCAGCAGCAGGTTCAGGCAGGCCAGCGCCGCGGCGCCGGCGCCCGAGGCGACCAGCTTGACTTCCTCGATCTTCTTGCCCGCGACCTTCAGGCCGTTGACCATGGCGGCCGCCACGGTGATGGCCGTGCCGTGCTGGTCGTCGTGGAACACCGGGATCTTCATGCGCTTGCGCAGCTCGCGCTCGACGTAGAAGCAGTCGGGGGCCTTGATGTCTTCCAGGTTGACGGCGCCGAAGGTGGGCTCCAGCGACGCGATGATGTCCACCAGCTTGGCCGGGTCCTTCTCGTCGATTTCGATGTCGAACACGTCGACGCCGGCGAACTTCTTGAAGAGGACGCCCTTGCCTTCCATCACCGGCTTGGAGGCCAGCGGACCGATGTCGCCCAGGCCCAGCACGGCGGTGCCGTTGCTGATGACGGCCACGAGGTTGCCGCGGGAGGTGTACTTGAAGGCGTTGGCGGGATCCTTGACGATCTCCTCGCAGGGAGCGGCCACGCCGGGCGAGTAGGCCAGCGACAGGTCGCGCTGGTTGACCATCTGCTTGGTCGCCGCGATGGCGATCTTGCCGGGAACGGGAAACTCGTGGTACTCGAGGGCGGCACGGCGCAGTTCTGCGCGTTTGTCTTCGGGCGTGGGAGTCGATGAGGTCGAAGGGGTCGAATCTGACATGTGCCGTAGCTCCTGGTGGCGCTTCTTCTGGGGGCGCCGATTGTAGACCTCGCGCATGACGCCATACGCCGCATGGCCAGTGGGCCCCATGACCAATAGCACGGGTGTTTCTCAATGCCGGTGTGGCAATATGCACAGTTCGGACAAAACCTGAAAAAACCTGACGAGGAGCGACCGATCATGGCCCTGATGGATTTCATCAAGAAGCAGTTCATCGACATCATCCAGTGGACCGAGACGGGCGACGGCACGCTCGCCTGGCGCTTCCCGATGGCGGAGATGGAAATCCAGAACGGCGCCTCGCTCACGGTGCGCGAGTCGCAGGTCGCCGTCTTCGTCAACGAAGGCAAGGTGGCCGACGTGTTCGGCCCCGGCATGTACAAGCTCACGACGCAGACGCTGCCCGTGCTCACGTACCTGAAGAACTGGGACAAGCTCTTCGAGTCCCCCTTCAAGAGCGACGTCTACTTCTTCAGCACCCGCCAGCAGGTCGACCAGAAGTGGGGCACGCCCCAGCCGATCACCATCCGCGACAAGGACTTCGGCGCCGTGCGCCTGCGGGCCTTCGGCAACTACTCCTTCCGCATCGGCGACGCCAAGGCCTTCCATACCGAGATTTCCGGCACGCGCGACATCTATTCCGTGGCCGACCTCGACGGCCAGCTGCGCGGCCTGGTGCTGCAGAACATCAGCAACGCCATCGCCTCCAGCGGCGTGCCCTTCCTCGACCTCGCGGCCAACCAGATCCAGTTCGCGCAGGCGCTCGCTGCCCAGCTGGTGCCCGAGTTCGAGAAGATCGGCATCAAGCTCGAGAACATCACGGTCCAGAATGTCTCGCTGCCCGAAGAGCTGCAGAAGATCCTCGACCAGAAGATCGGCATGGGCATGGTCGGCAACGACATGGGCAAGTTCATGCAGTACCAGACGGCGCAGGCCATTCCGAAGTTCGCCGAGGGCGCTGCCGCCGGCGGCAGCGGCATTGCCGGCGACGCGATGGGCCTGGGCGCCGGCGTGGCGCTCGGCCAGGTGCTGGCGCAAAACCTCGCGCAGGGCCTGAGCCCCAACGCGGCGGCTGCCGCTGCGGCACAGCAGCAGCAACCCGCGGTGGCCGTGGTGAGCGCCGCCGACGTGATGACCACGCTCGAGAAGCTGGGCGAGCTCAAGACCAAGGGCATCCTGACCCAGGAAGAGTTCGACGCCAAGAAGGCCGAACTGCTGAAGAAACTGGTCTGACGCGGCGCCATGTTCCGCATAGCGCCTGACGCCCCTTCGACGGGCGTCGGAAGCCTCGTTGGCTTGAAATACTCGTGGCCGCCCGTGCCATGGCTGATGAGACGCCATGGCTGAGGAAACCGGCAACCAACGCTACTACCGAGCGCCCTGCCCCGGCTGCGGGGCGCCGGTCGAATTCCGCTCGGCGCAATCGACGCACGCGGTCTGTCCCTACTGCCAGAGCACCGTCGTGCGCCAGGGCGACACGCTCGCGCGCACCGGCAAGATGGCGGAGCTGTTCGACGACTTCAGCCCGCTCCAGCTGTTCGCCGCCGGCCGCATCCAGGACAAGCCATTCACGCTGATCGGCCGGCTGCAATACACCTACCCCGGCGGGCGCTGGACCGAATGGATCGCGTCGCTCGACGGCGACCGCACCGGCATCCTGAGCGAGGACAACGGCGCCTACGTCTTCGCCCTGCCCTTCGACCTGCAGCGCACCGCGCCGCCGCCGGTCGACCTGCGCGTGGGCGCCACCAGCGCCTTCGCCGGCCAGAGCTACACCGTCACCTCGAACGAGCAGGTGGCACTGACCTCGGCCCAGGGCGAACTGCCGCACCTGCCCGAGCTGGGCCGCCAGTTCGCGATGGTCGAGCTGCGCAACGACCGCGGCCTGGTGCTCAGCATCGACTACGGCACGGCGAAGCCCAGCGCCTACCTCGGCCGCTCGGTGCAGCTCGAGGACCTGCAGCTCACCGGCCTGCGCGCCGAGTCCGCCAAGGACGAAAAGGGCCGCAGCTTCAACTGCCCCAACTGCGGCTCGCCCGTCACCGTCAACCTGGCGGACAGCAAGAGCATCACCTGCGGCTCGTGCAACAGCATCATCGACCTGTCGCAGGGCATCGGCGGCGAGCTGAAGCACGCCACGCAGGACGAGCCCGTGCGCCCGCTCATCGCGCTGGGCACCATGGGCCAGCTGCAGGGCGCGCAGTGGCAGGTGGTCGGCTTCCAGCACCGCATGGGCAGCGAGCCCGGCGACGACGAGCAGTTCGGCTGGGACGAATACCTGCTCTACAACAAGAAGCGGGGCTTCAGCTTCCTGGTCGACGCCGAGGACGGCTGGAGCATGGTCAAGCCGACCACCGGCGCGCCGGTGATGGCCGAGAACGGCAGCAGCGCCACCTACCTCGGCAAGCGCTACCAGCAGCAGTACGCCTACAACGCCGAGACCACCTACGTGGCGGGCGAGTTCTACTGGCAGGTCGAGCGCGGCCAGAAGACCTTCAACCGCGACTTCGCCAGTGGCGGCGCGCTGCTGTCGATGGAGCGCTCGACCAACGAGCTCACCTGGTCGTCGGGCAGCAAGATCGACAGCGGCGCGGTCGCCACCGCCTTCAAGCTCGACGCGAAGAAGGACATGTTCAAGCGCGCCGACGCGCTGCCCGTGAGCGCGGCCTCGAGCCTGGGCTGCGGCACGATCATCCTCATCATCGTGGTGATCATCATCCTGCTGATCATCCTGAGCACCTGCAGCAGCAGCTCGTCGGGCGGCTACCGCAGCTCCGGCGGCTCCTACGGCGGCTATTCGAGTGGCGGCGGCCACAAATGACGGCGAAGATGCACGCGATGTCTCTCATCATTACTACGACTGGAGGTCCCCATGGGATTTGAATGGCTGAAACCGGGCGTGGTCCTCGGATCGCTCGTGTACGCGCTGATCGGCGTCGTGATCTTCTGGCTCTGCTTCCTGATCATCGACAAGATCACGCCCTACGACCTGTGGGGCGAGATCGTCGAGAAGCAGAACGTGGCGCTGGGCCTCGTCGTGGCGGCAATGAGCCTGGGCATCAGCATCATCGTGGCTGCTGCAATCCATTGAGCGACGCGGCCCTGCCCGCGCGCACCCCGGACGCGCGGGGGCCGCAACCGATCGAGATCGCGCTGCTCGCCAGCGTGTTCGTGGTCGCCGCCTGCGGACTCGTCTACGAGCTCACGGCGGCCGCGCTCAGCTCCTACCTGCTGGGCGATTCGGTGCTGCAGTTCAGCACCATCATCGGCACCTACCTGTTCGCGATGGGCGTGGGCTCCTGGCTCTCACGCTATTTCGACCGACAGCTGCCGGCGCACTTCCTTCGCATCGAACTGCTGGTGGCGCTGATCGGCGGCGCGCTGCCGGCGATACTGTTCCTCGCCAACGCCTACGTGCCCGGCGCCTTCCGGCTGCTGCTGTACGGGCTCGTGATGGTCGTGGGCACGCTGGTGGGGCTCGAGATCCCGCTGGTGATGCGCATCCTGAAGCGCAACATTGTGCTCAAGAACCTGGTGTCGCAGGTGCTCACCTTCGACTACCTCGGCGCGCTGGCCGTGTCGGTGGCCTTCCCGCTCATCCTGGTGCCGCAGCTCGGCATGATCCGCACCGGCCTGCTGTTCGGCTTCATGAACGCGGCCGTGGCGGTCTGGGCGCTGTGGCTCTTCCGCCATGAGCTGCGCCGCGTGGGCGCGCATGCCGTCGCCTGCTTTCTCGCGCTGGCCGCGCTGGTGGCGGCCTTCGTCGGGGCCAACCACATCACCACGCTGGCCGAGGACAAGTTCTACCAGGACCGCATCGTCTTCAGCGCCACCTCGCCCTACCAGCGCATCGTGGTCACGCGCGGTCTGCTGGGGCACCGGCTGTTCCTCAACGGCAACCTGCAGTTCGCCGAGCGCGACGAATACCGCTATCACGAGGCGCTGGTGCATCCGGTGATGGCGGCGCAGGGCGCGCCGAAGAAGGTCGCGGTGCTCGGCGGCGGCGACGGCATGGCGGTGCGTGAAATTCTCAAGTACCCCTCGGTCGAATCGGTCACGCTGGTGGAGCTCGATCCGAACATGACGAAGCTCTTCACCGAGCACGAGACCCTGGCCGCGCTCAACGGCCATTCGCTTTCCTCGCCGAAGGTGAAGATCGTCAACACCGACGCCTTCCAGTGGCTGCAGCAGCCGGGGGACATGTTCGACGTGATCGTGGTCGACTTTCCGGACCCGACCAACTTCGCCATCGGCAAGCTCTACACCAACAGCTTCTACTCGCTGCTCGAGAAGCGCCTGTCGGCCAGCGGCTACGCGGTGATCCAGACCACCTCGCCGCTGGTGGCGCGCAAGAGCTACTGGACCGTGGCGGCCACCATCGAATCGGTGGGCCTGCGCGCCACGCCGTACCACGCGCACGTGCCCAGCTTCGGCGAATGGGGCTACATCATCGCGAGTCGCCGGCCGTACCGCATGCCCGATGCCCTGCCGACGGGCCTGCGATTCCTTTCCCCGACCACCCTGCCGCTGATGTTCGACTTTCCGCTCGACATGGCGCGCGTGCCGGCCGAAGTGAACCGGCTGTCGAACCAGATCCTCGTCACCACCTACGAACAGGAGTGGGGCAAGGTCATGGCGCACTGAATGATGCACTCCCCCAGGCTTCGCGCACTTCGTGTCGCTTCGCCACCCCCCTTCCAGGGGGCAACACCTGCGGCCCGGCAGAGCCGGTTCCGCGGTGTTCCTGGAACACGCCGAACAGGCAGGTGCGGATGAGGCGCCGTGGATTTCTCGGGGCTGCGGCGGGGGCCGCGGGTGCTCTCGCGCTCGCGGGCTGCGAGGCGCCTGCGCCGCCCATCGAAGGCGGCTTTACCGGCATCGACGTCAATCGCGGGCACGCGATGCGCGATGGCGCTCTCGGGAGCACGACGCTCGCCACGGTCAAGCGCACGCGCGTCGTCATCGCCGGCGGCGGCGTCGCGGGCCTCGCCGCGGCCCGTGCGCTGCGGCTCTCGGGCATCGACGACTTCGCGCTGCTCGAACTGGAGGACACCGCGGGAGGCAACGCGCGCGGCGGCATGGTCAACGGCATCGCCTGCCCGCTCGGCGCGCACTACCTGCCGGTGCCGGGCGACGACGCGCGCGAGGTGCAGGATCTGCTGGAAGAACTCGGCCTGCGCCGCCGCGTGGCGGGCCGCTGGGAATACGACGAGGTCACGCTCTGCCACAGCCCGCAGGAGCGCCTGTTCTTCCACGGCGAGTGGCAGGACGGGCTGCTGCCCGTGCACGGCGTGGGCGAAGCCACGCTCGCGCAATACCGCAAGTTCGCGCAGCGCATGGATGCGTTGCAGCACGCCGCGCACTTCGCCATTCCGACGCTCAAGGTCGCCGTCACGCCCGAGCTGCTGGCGCTCGACGCCCTCAGCTTCGAGAGCTGGCTCGACGCCGAAGGCTTCAGCGACGTGCAGCTGCGCTGGTACCTCGACTATTGCTGCCGCGACGACTACGGCGCCGGCATCGGGCAGGTGTCGGCCTGGGCCGGCATCCACTATTTTGCGAGCCGGCACGGCTTCCACGCGCCCGGCGATCCGACGGGCAGCGTCAACGATTCGAGCCCCGAGCGCGATGGCATCCTCACCTGGCCGGAGGGCAACGGCTGGCTCACGAAGCAGCTCGCCAGGCCGCTCGGCGAGCGCCTGCGCACCGGCAGCGTCGTCACGCGCATCGCCGAAGTGCGCGACGGCGTCGAGGTCGATGGGTGGGACGCGGCATCGAAATCCATGGTGCGCTGGCAGGCCGAGCGCTGCATCGTCGCGCTGCCCGTGTTCATCGCCGCGCGCGTGGTCCAGAACCCGCCCGAGGTTCTGAAGAACGCCGCGGCGCACGTTCGCTACGCGCCCTGGCTGGTGGCCAACATCCACCTGCGCGGCCCGCTGGCCGACCGCGTGGGCGCAGCGCCGAGCTGGGACAACGTGATCTACGGCACCAGGGGCCTCGGCTATGTCGACGCGCGGCACCAGACGCTGGACCCCACGCCGCGCGGCACCGTGCTGAGCTGGTACCGCCCGCTGGGCCCGAGCGGCTACGACACCGCCGACGGCCGCAAGCTGTTGCTGGAGCGCCCCTGGACCGGCTGGCGCGACGACCTGCTCGCAGAGCTGTCGGTGCCGCACCCCGACCTGCCCTCGCTGGTCTCGCGCATCGAGATCACGCGCTACGGGCACGCCATGTCCATCCCCAGGCCCGGCCTGCTGGCGCAGATCGGCTCGCAGCGCAGCGCGCCTGATGCGGCGCACCGCGGCAGCGTGGTGGCGGGCCGGCTGTCGTTCGCGCATGCGGACTGGTCGGGCTACTCGATCTTCGAAGAGGCTTTCACGCGCGGGCATGTCGCTGGAACGGACGCGGTGGCGGCGGCATGAAGGTCGTGGTGCTCGGCGGCTACGGCAACTTCGGCGCGCGCATCAGCCGCGCGCTGGCCGGCAGCCCCGGCATCGAACTGCTGGTGGCGGGGCGCGACGCTCAGCGCGCCACGGCCTTCGCGTCATCGCTGGGCGCGGCCGCGAGCGGCGTACGCATCGATGTGCAGGCCGCCGATCTCGCCGGCACCCTGCGCGGCCTTGGCGTGGAGCTGGTGATCCACACCGCCGGCCCCTTCCAGAACCAGGACTACCGCGTGCCGCAGGCCGTCGCGACGGCGGGTGCGCACTACATCGACCTGGCTGACGGACGGCGCTTCGTGTGCGACTTTCCTGCCGCTTTGGACGCCGCCTTTCGCAGCGCCAGCCGCACCGCGGTGAGCGGCGCCAGCACCGTGCCCGCACTGTCGTCCGCCGTGGTCGACCATCTCGCGGACGGCTGGCAGGGCATTCGCAGCATCGACATCTGCATCGCCCCGGCACAGGGCGCGCCGCGCGGCGAGGCCACGCTGGCCGGCGTGCTCGCGTACTGCGGCGAGCCGATCCGCGTCTGGCAGGAAGGCGGCTGGGTCGAGATGCCCGGCTGGGCCGATCCGGTGAAGGTCGAGTTCGCGCGCATGAAGCCGCGGCGCGGGGCGCTTTGCGACATTCCCGATCTGGAACTCTTTCCGGCGTGCTACGTTGGAGTGCAGTCGGTGATGTTCCGCGCTGCGCTCGAAGTCGGGCTGGCGCAGCGCGCCTTCGCCTTCCTGGCCTTCATGCGCCGCGCGGGACTGCTGCCGGCGCCGCAGAGGCTGGCGCCCCTGCTGCATTCCGCCGGTGGCGTGTTCGACGCGTTGGGCACGGCGCTGGGCGGAATGGTCGTGCGCGTCGAAGGCACCGATGCACAGGGCCGGCCGGCACGCCGTGCCTGGCACATCGCGGCCGACGACAACCATGGGCCGGAAATCCCGTGCATGGCCGCGATCCTGCTGGCGCGCCGGCTCGCGAACGGCGATTCAGCGCTGCCCGTTGGCGCGCATGCCTGCATGAGTCTGCTGGCTTTGCCGGAGTTCGAGCCGGAGTTCGCGCGCTGGGGCATGGTGACCGACGTGGTCGAAGAAGCGCCAATCACAGTGGCAGGCCATGGCGCACCGGCGATTTGAGTTCGACATGCCGGCGCCTGCCGACGTGGTATTCGACGCTTTCCACTACCACGTGTGGCGCGCACGCTGGGACTCGCTGGTCGGCAACGCCCGCGTGGTGGGCGGCGCGCCCTGTCCTTTTGTCGGGGCCGAGACGGAGAACACGGGCCACGGCTGGTTGCGCGGCTTGTCGATGCGAACGCGCTTCGTGAGCTTCGACCGACCGCATGTGGCTGCGGCCTCGATGGTCGGTCGCTCTTTCCCCTTCAGCCGCTGGGCCGCTTCCATGCGGCACCGCGATGCGCAGCCGGGCCATTCGGTTCTCATTTATGTCTACACCATCGAGGCGGGGCCGAAGGCGTTGCGCTGGTTGCTGGAGCCTGTGGTCGCGTGGGTCTTCGCACGGCAGACGCGGCGGCGCTTCGCGCGCATGCATGCGTTCCTGGCTAAGCATGCACATGAAGTCGTTGCGTGGCAGCGCACTGAGCACGGAGGCTCCTCCACGTGAAGGATTCCGCTGCGGAGGAACGCCTGCTGCGCTACAGCCTCGTCGCCGTCTGGCTGGTCACCGCCGTGGTCAGCCTCGTCGAACTGAACGGCCAGAGCCGTGACGTGCTGGCTGCCGCGGGCATCGCGTCGCCGCAGTGGCTGGTGCAGGGGCTGGTCGTCGGCGGCGCGGCGGCCGATCTCGCGGTCGGCATCGCGCTGTTGCGGTGGCCCGGGCGCGCCAGCTATGCCGCGGCCCTTGCCCTGATGCTCGTCATGACGCTGGTGGCGACGGTGCTGCAGCCCGGCCTGTGGCTGCATCCGCTGGGCCCGCTGCTGAAGAACCTTCCCATCGCCGCCCTGCTGTGGCACCTGCTTCGTCGCGCCGCGCCATGAACACCTACCTCGTCCTCAAGTGGCTGCACATCGTCTCCAGCGTGCTGATGGTCGGAACGGGGCTGGGCTCCGCCTTCTACATGTTCTTCGCCAACCGCAGCGGCAGCGTGCCCGCGCAGGCGGTGGTGAGCCGGCTGGTGGTGCGCGCCGACTGGTGGTTCACCACGCCCACCGTCATCCTGCAGCCGGCCACCGGCTTCGCGCTGGCGCACATGGCGGGCTTTCCGCTGTCCACGCCGTGGCTTGCGCTGTCGCTGGCGTTGTTCGTCTTCGCGGGCGCCTGCTGGCTGCCGGTGGTGTGGCTGCAGATCCGCATGGCGGCCATCGCGGCGCAGGCGCATCGCAATGCGGCGCCCTTGCCGCCGCTCTATGCGCGCTACCAACGCTGGTGGGAACTGCTGGGCTATCCGGCCTTCGCGGCCATGGTGGTCGTGTTCTACCTGATGGTGACCAAGCCCCAGCTATGAGCCGTTGAAATGAACTGATGAAAGAAGGCCCGGCGCGGGCCTGTGCGGTTTTCACGAAGACTTCACACACAGCGCGATTGCTTCACAGATGGCTCGCACACTCGCGGGCGCCAACAAAAACAGTGGGGAGCTTCCATGCTTCAAGTCGCCAACAGAAAACTCGCGTCGATCAGCGACGTGCTCTTCACCGGGCTGGGCCGCGCGCTCGGCTTCCTGCGTCCGCTGGCCCGCGGACTCATCGGTTCCTGGCGACCCCCGGGGTGGCTGCGCATCCTGGGCTCCTTCGTGCTCCTCGGCCTGCAGTGGCTGCAGCAGCGCCTCGCGTGGTTGGCGTTGCTGCTGCTGGTCGCGCTGGCTGGCTGGATCGTTCATCCCCATGTGATGAAGTGGTGGCACGGCCTCACGCCCGACCGCGTCGAGCCCGTGGTCGCCACCGCGAAGGCCGATTCGCCACAGCGCACGCAGATCGAATTCGACAAGGGCCCCAACCCCTACGTCATCAACTTCTCGGCCTCCGTTGCACCCATTGCGCGCGTCGGACAGGAAGCCACCGGTGTCACCATCGAGCCCGCCATCGCCGGTCGATGGACGTGGACAAAGCAGAACCGGCTCGAATTCCTGCCCGCCCAGGACTGGCCCGTCGGCCAGCCCTACAAGGTGCAGATTGCTGACAGCGCCCTCGCGCCGCACATCGAGCTGGCACAGCGCAAGTACGAGTTCACTTCGCCAGAGTTCACCGCCCAGTTCATAGGCGCCGAGTTCTACCAGGACCCGGTCCAGGCCAACGTGCGCCGCGCGCTCTTCCAGGTGCGCTTCTCGCACCCCGTCAACACGGCCGAGTTCGAGAAGCGCCTGGTGCTGACCTACGACCAGCCCTGCAGCAGCTCCTTCTTCAGCGTGGGCAAGTGCGCGAGCGAGAAGTTCACCGTCAGCTACGACAAGCTGCGCCTCATCGCCACGCTGCAGTCGGAGCCGCTGCCCATTCCCGAGAAGACGCGGCCCGCGATCCTGAGCCTCACGGCCGGCACGGTGGCGCAAAAGGGCGGACCGGCGCTTCGCAACGACCAGTCGCGCGCGGTCGACATTCCCGGCCTCTACAGCCTGTCCATCTCCGGCATCGAGCCCACCATCGTCACCGGCGAGAACGGCGAGCCCGAGCACGTGATGCAGGTCACCGCCTCCATGCCGGTGCACGAGCGCGAGATGGCGCGCGTGGTGCAGGCCTGGCTGCTGCCCGTGACGGAAGAGGCCAAGGGCGACCCGGATGACAAGTTCGACTGGTCCGCCGATCCGTCGAAGGTCACCGACGCCGTGCTGCGCCGCGCGAAGAAGCTCAACCTGCAGCCCATCGCCAGCGAGCGCGAGGTGACCGAGATGGTCAGCTTCCGCATGCCGCAGGCGGAGGGCGGGCGCTACCTGCTGGTGCGCGTGGCCAAGGGTCTGAAGACGCCCGGCGGCTACCAGCTGGGCGCAGCACGCCAGGACGTGCGCCTGCTCAAGACCTTCGCGCCCGAACTCACCATCATGAGCCAGGGCTCGCTGCTCGCGCTCTCGGGCGAACGCAAGCTGCCGATTCTCGTGCGCGACCTGCCCGGCATCCGCCTCGAAATCGGCCGCCTGCTGCCGCAGCAGCTGCAGCACCTGGTGACGCAGACCAACGGCGACTTCGCGCATCCGCAGTTCTACGGCGGCCTGCAGTCGGACAACCTCGTCGACCGCTTCCAGAAGGAGATTCCGCTGAGCATTCCCGCCGGCAAGGCGCACTACGAGACCGTCGACTTCGCCGAATACCTGCGCAGCGACGCGACCGATCGCCGTGGCGTGTTCCTGCTCAAGGTGCAGGGCTACGACCCCAAGGCGAAGAAGAAGCCGGAGGGCGAAGGCCAGCCGGAGGACGCGCAACAGCAACAGGAAGAGCAATCCTCCGAAGAGGAAGGCGGCGGTGAGAACGGCGAAGGCGGCAGCCCCGAGCAACAGGTCGACCAGCGCCTGGTGCTCGTCACCGACCTGGGCATCGTCGCCAAGAAGTCGCTCGACGGCACGCGCGACGTGTTCGTGCAAAGCATCGCCAGCGGCCAGCCCGTGGCCGGCGCGCTGGTGGAGGTGTGGGGCCGCAACGGCATGATCGTCGCGTCGCAGGCCACCGACGCGACGGGCGCGGCCAAGCTTCCCAACCTCGCCGGCTACCAGCGCGAGAAGGCGCCGGTGGTGCTGGTCGTGCGCAAGGACGGCGACCTGAGCTTCCTGCCCTTCAACCGCAGCGACCGCACGCTGGACATCTCCCGTTTCGACGTCGGCGGTCTGCGCGCGGCCGGCGTGCCGAACCAGATGACGGCTTATGTCTTCAGCGACCGCGGCATCTACCGCCCCGGCGACACCATGCACATCGCGATGATGGTGAAGGCCGGCAACTGGGGCACTTCTCTGCGCGACCTGCCGCTCGAAGCCGAGATCATCGACGCGCGCGGCCTCAGCGTGCGCCGCGAGAAGCTTCGGCTCGGCCCCGGCGGCGCGGCGGAAATCGCCCACACCACGCAGGACACCTCGCCCACCGGCAACTACGCCGTCAACCTCTACCTGCCGCGCCAGTCGTCGCCCGGCGCGCCCGAGGTCGAGAGCCTGCTGATCGGCAGCACCACCGTGAAGGTGCAGGAGTTCCTGCCCGACCGCACCAAGGTCACAGCCAAGCTCAGCAATGAAGTCGCCGAAGGCTGGGTGAGCCCCAAGGACCTGAAGGCGCAGATCGACGTGCAGAACCTCTTCGGCACGCCCGCGCCCGACCGCAAGGTGGAAGGCACGCTCACGCTGAGCCCCGGCTTCCCGGTGTTCCGCGCCTTCACCGACTACGCCTTCTTCGACCCGCAGCGCGCCACCGAGAAGCAGGTGGACGACCTGGGCAGCGTGCAGACCAGCGCCGACGGCAAGGCCGAGTTCGACCTGCGCCTCTCGCGCTTCGACGCCGCCACCTACCAGGTGCACGTGCTCGCCAAGGCCTTCGAGCCCGAGGGCGGGCGCAGCGTGTCGGCCGAGGCGCAGACGCTGGTGAGCGACATGCCCTACCTCGTCGGCGTGAAGGTCGACGGCGACACCAGCTACGTGAGCAAGGGCGCCACGCGCAACGCCACGGTGATCGCCATCGACCCGCGCGCGAAGAAGACGGCCGTGGCCGACCTGAAGATCGAGCGCGTCGAGCGCAAGGTGCTGTCGGTGCTCATCAAGCAGGACAACGGCCTGTACCGCTACGAATCGCGCCGCAAGGAGATCGTGCTCGACGAGAAGCCCTTCGCCATTGCCGCGGCCGGCAACAACGTGGTGCTGGACACCGCCGCGCCCGGCAACTTCGCCTACGTGGTGCGCAACGCGCAGGGGCTGGAGCTCAACCGCGTGGAGTACAGCGTGGCGGGCAACGCCAACGTGTCGCGCTCGCTCGACCGCAACGCCGAGCTGCAGCTCACGCTCGACCGCAAGGACTACGAGCCGGGCCAGGAGATCTCGGTGAGCATCCGCGCGCCGTACGTGGGTGCGGGCCTCATCACCATCGAGCGCGACAAGGTGTACGCGCACGCATGGTTCAAGACCGACAAGACCGCTTCGGTGCAGAAGATCACCGTGCCCAAGGACTTCGAGGGCACCGGGTACATCAACGTGCACTTCGTGCGCGACCCGGCCTCCGACGAGGTCTACATGAGCCCGCTGTCGTACGGTGTGGTGCCCTTCGCCACCGCGCTGACGAAACGCACCGCCAACCTGCAGCTCACCAGCACCGAGCTGGTGAAGCCGGGGCAGACCGTGAAGATGAAGCTCACCAGCGACAAGCCCACGCGCGCCGTGGTGTTCGCGGTGGACGAAGGCATCCTGCAGGTGGCGCGCTACAAGACGCCCGATCCGCTGAAGCACTTCTTCCAGAAGCGCGCGCTCGAAGTCGGCACGCTGCAGACGCTCGACCTGATCCTGCCCGAGTTCAAGAAGCTCATGCAGGGCGCGGCGCCCGGCGGTGACGGCGAAGGCGAGCTCGGCAAGCACCTGAACCCGTTCAAGCGCAAGCGCGACAAGCCGGTGACCTACTGGTCGGGCCTGGTCGACGTGAACGGCAGCCGCGAGTTCAGCTACACCGTGCCAGAGAGCTTCAACGGCAGCCTGCGCGTGATGGCCGTGGCCGTGAACGACGAGACCACCGCCGCCAAGAGCACCCGCACCGTGGTGCGCGGCGACATGGTGATCCTGCCGAACGCCCCGCTGGCCATGGCGCCCGGCGACACCGTCGAGGTGGGCGTGGGCTTGGCCAACAACATTGTGGGATCGGGCAAGGAAGCGCCCATCGCGCTCACGCTCACCGCATCGGGCGGGCTTGAAGTGGTGGGCGAGGCCACGCAGACGCTCAAGGTCAACGAGCGCGGCGAAGCCAGCACCAAGTTCAACGTGCGTGCCAAGCCGGGCGAGCAGGCGGTGCTGGGTTCTTCCGCGCTGGTGTTCACCTCGACGCACAAGAACTACAGCGCGCGCCTGTCCACCGAGGTGAGCGTGCGGCCCGCGTCGCCCTTCGTCACGCTGGTGCAGGCCGGCAGCTTCCAGCGCGCGGGAGAAATCTCGAGCCAGGCCGACCTGTATCCGAACTTCCGCCAGAGCGACGTGGCCGTGTCGGCCGCGCCATGGGCCTTCGCGACCGGCCTCATGCAGTACCTGGAGGCGTATCCGCATGGCTGCACCGAGCAGATCACGAGCCAGACCTTCCCGGCAGTGCTGCTCTCGGGCCGCCCCGAGTTGGTGAAGGAAATGTCGCGTGGCCGCACGGCCGAACAGGGCCCGCTGCCGGAGGCGCGCAAGACCTTCGAGCGCTACCTGGTGCAGCTGCGCGCGCGGCAGACGGCCGACGGCGGCTTCTCGCTGTGGCCCGGCGCCGGCACCGACCCCTTCGCCACGCTCTATGCGGTGCAGCTGCTGGTCGAGGCCAAGGACCACAAGCTGCCCGTGCCGCAGGACCTGCTGCAGAAGGCCGACACCTACCTGCAGGGCTGGCTCGGCAGCGGCGACAACACGCTCGACGGCTGGCGCCAGCGCACGCAGGCGGCCTACCTGCTGACGCGCCAGGGCATCGTCGCGCCGGCCGCGCTCGCCAACCTGCGCGAAGCCCGCCGCAACCAGCTGTCGCGGCAGGGCGCGGGCTGGGGCGACGACCTCGGCGCCGTGTATCTCGCCGCGAGCTATCAGCTCGTGAAGCAGGAGCAGGTGGCCAACGAGCTGCTCGACCCGGTGTGGGCCGACCTGCTCGCGCGCAGCGAGAAGAAGCAGCGCCGCAACGTCTGGGGCTCCTACTACGACCCGCTGGTGCACGACAGCATGACGCTGCACCTGGTGGGCCGCCACTTCCCCACGCGGCTGAAGACGCTGAAGCCCGCGGTGTGGGAAGGCATGGCCGAGATGGTGCGCGACGGCTGGTACAACAGCCTGTCGTCGGCCTCGATGCTGCTGGCGGTCGACTCGTACTTCGAGGCCGTCGGGCAGAACGTGGAAGGCAAGCTCTCGGCGAGCACCGTCAACGCGCAAGGCCAGGCCGCGGCGCTCGCGCTGGGCGCGGTGAACCCGATCACGCGCGCCGCGGTGCCGGCCGGCACGGCGAAGCTGAGGCTGTCGAACGACAGCGACTTCAACCTGTACTACAGCTGGGCCGAACAGGGCTTCGAGCGCAATGTGCCCGCCACGCCGGTGAACAAGGGCATGGAGATCTTCCACGAGGTGCTCGACGCCAAGGGCAACCCCGTCACCAAGGCCAAGCTCGGCGAAGAGGTCACGGTGCGGGTGCGCGTGCGCAGCCTGGAGCGCGCGCAGATCAACGACGTCGCCCTGGTCGACGTGCTGCCGGGCGGCCTGGAGCCGGTGCTGCAGGCCGTGGGCGACGACGATGCAGCCAACGCCGACGCGCCCATCTGGAAGAAGCGCCTGGGCGGCGGCGGATCGTGGAAGGTGCAGTACGCCGACATCCGCGAGGACCGCGTCGTGTTCTACGGCGGCATCGGCAAGGACCTGCTCGAGGTGACCTACAAGGCGCGCGCCACCAACGTGGGCGACTACGTGGTGCCGGCGGCGTACGGCGAGGCGATGTACGACCGGCGCGTGTTCTCGCGCTCGGCCGGTGCGCGCTTCCAGGTGGTGGCGAACTGATCATGACGCGCTCTTGCCTTGTCCCCTCTCCCGCTTGCGGGAGAGGGTTAGGGTGAGGGGGCGGTACCACCATGGCCCCCGCGCTCGATCCATCGCCGATGCCCTCACCCCAACCCTCTCCCGGAGGGAGAGGGAGGAAGAGAATGGCCATCGCCTTCGCAGCCGTCGTCTTCCTGCTCGCGCTGCTGCGCCTGTGGCCCCACGCCCCGCTGAGCGAAACCGTCGGCAGCTCGCGCGCGGTCTATGCGCAGGGCGGCGAGCTGATGCGGCTCACCCTTGCGGCCGATGAGCAGTACCGGCTCTGGGTGCCGCTGGAACGCATCTCGCCCACGCTGGTCGATGCGGTGCTGCTTTACGAAGACCGGCGCTTCTACGCGCACCCCGGCGTCAACCCCGCCGCGCTGTTGCGCAGCGCGTGGCGCATCGCGAGCGGCGAGCGCAGGCAGGGCGGCTCCACGCTCACCATGCAGCTCGCGCGGCGCGTCTATGGCATCGACAGCCGCACGCCCACAGGCAAGGTCGCGCAGATCTTCGCCGCGCTGTGGCTGGAGGCGCGCTTCAGCAAGCACGACATCCTGGAGGCGTATCTCAACACTGCGCCCTATGGCGGCAACATCGAGGGCGTGCAGGCCGCGAGCCTCATCTACTTCCGCAAGGACGCCGCCAAGCTGAGCCTGCCCGAGGCGCTGACGCTCGCGGTGATTCCGCAGAACCCCGTCAAGCGCATCGCCGAGCGCGGGCGCAATGCCGAGCTGCAGTCGGCACGAGAGCGTCTTTGGGCGCTGTGGGCCGAGCGCGACCCGACGGCGAAGCAGCACGCGCCCGACGCGCAGCTCGCGCTGTCGGCGCAGTCGCGCGGCAGCCTGCCCTTTCTCGCGCCGCACGCCACCGACATGCTGCTTGCGCAGGAGCGAGGCGTGCAGGAGGTGCGAACCACCATCGACCTGCGCATGCAGGCCACGCTCGAGCGCGTGATGGCGCAGTACCTGCGCGCGCATGCCGACGTGGGCATGACGAACGCGAGCGCCCTGCTGCTCGACGCCTCGACCATGCAGGTGCGCGCGCTGATCGGCTCGGCCGACTGGCACAACGACGCCATCGCGGGACAGGTCAACGGCACGCAGGCCAAGCGCTCGCCCGGGTCCACGCTCAAGCCCTTCATCTACGCGCTGGCGCTCGACCAGGGGCTGCTGCATCCGAAGACGATGCTGAAAGACGCGCCCACCTCCTTCGGCCCCTACACGCCCGAGAACTTCGACCACCGCTTCGCGGGGCCGCTGCCGGCGCAGGAGGCGCTGATCCGCAGCCGCAACGTGCCCGCGGTGGCGGTGGCCGCGAAGCTCTCGAAGCCGGGGCTCTATGACTTCATGCGGCTTGCGGGCGTGCAGAAGCTGCAGAGCGAACAGCACTACGGCCTCGCGCTGGTGCTGGGCGGCGGCGAGGTCACACCGGAAGAACTGGCCGGCATGTACGCGACGCTGGCCAACGGCGGCGTCTCGCAGCCCATCCGCTACACGCAGCCCGCGCCCGACGAGAAGCCCGTGCAGCCGCTGCACCTGCTGAGCGAAGAGGCATCGTTCATCACGCTCGACATGCTGCGCCACACGCCGCGCCCCGACACCACGCTGCCCGCGCGTCCCGCCATCGCATGGAAGACAGGTACCTCGTGGGGCTTCCGCGATGCCTGGACCGCCGGCGTGTTCGGCCGCCACGTGCTGGTTGTGTGGGTCGGCAACTTCGACGGAAGCAGCAACCCCGCGCTGGTAGGCGTGGATGCCGCCGCTCCGCTCTTCCTGCGCATGGTCGACGCGCTGCGCGCCGAGCGGCTGGACCCCGGCGAGATGGCGTCGCGCCGACCGCCCGACCTGCGCCAGGTCGAAGTCTGCTCGGCGACCGGCGGCCTGCCCGACGCGCTGTGCCCGGTGCGCACCATGACATGGTTCATCGCCGGCAAGTCGCCGATCCAGGTCAGCAACCTGCATCGCGCGGTGTGGGTCGACGAGACGACGGGCAAGGTCGTCTGCGGCCCGCAGCCCAACGCGCGGCAGCAGGTGGTGGAGCAATGGGGCAGCGACATGCGCCGGCTGTTCCGCCAGGCGGGGCTGCCGCGAGCGAGCGCGCCTTCCGACGGTTGCGAGAAAACGCAGGGCAGTGAAGGCGATGCGTCCTCGGACAGCGCGCCGCTCATCACATCACCGCTGCGCGGCGTGCGCCACACGCTGCGCGTGAAGAAGCCGGAGCCGCTGGTGCTGCGCGCCGAGGCTGCAGCGGGCACGCAGGCGATCTACTGGTTCGCGGACGACGCGCTCATCGGCCGTGCCGCGCCGGGCGAAGGCATCACCTGGATGCCCGATCTCGCGAGCTCGGGCCGGCGCTACCTGCTGCGCGCGGTCGACGACCAGGGGCGTGCGGAGTCGCGGGAAGTGACGGTCGACATCGCTCCCTGAAAGGGCGGTGGCGGGACGGCGATGTCATGGTTGTGTCATGCCCTGCCGGCATGGTCACGCGTTTTCCACTTGAACACTTTCCCGCTCATGACGCGTCTTGCCTCCCTGTCCTTCGTCGCCCTTGCTGCCGCCTTCGCATGCAGCGGTGCCGCGGCACAGACCGCCTTCCCCGCCACTCTCGCCGGCCATGCCGTGTTGCCCGCGCAGAGCTTCGTCGCAGCGCCTAAGGACGCTCCGGCCGACCTGCAGGTCAGCGGCAAGTTCACCACCGGCAAGCGCGTCGAGGTGCCCGGATCGGTCGAAGGCCTCTCGGGCGGCCGCGGCACCGGCGTGTCGCTGCCCTTCAAGGGCCAGCCGCTGCAGGGCCACTCCGGCATCAAGAAGATGGATGACGGCAGCTTCTGGATCCTCACCGACAACGGTGCGGGCGCCAAGGCCAACTCGCCCGACTTCATGCTCTACCTGAACCACTACAAGGTGGACTTCAAGAGCGGCAAGTTCAACCGCATCGATACCGTCTTCCTGCACGACCCCGACAAGAAAGTGCCCTTCCGCATCGTTCACGAAGGCACCAAGCAGCGCTACCTGACGGGCTCCGACTTCGACCCCGAGAGCTTCCAGTTCGCCGGCGGCGCGCTGTGGATCGGCGAAGAGTTCGGCCCCTTCCTCATCAAGGCCGACCTCAAGGGCAAGGTGCTCGCCGTGTACGACACGCTGGTCGACGGCAAGGCTGTGCGCTCGCCCGACCATCCGGCCGTGACCACGCCGGGCGCACCGGGCGGTGCGGTCGACTTCCAGATCAAGCGCTCCAAGGGTTTCGAAGGCATGGCCTCGTCGAAGGACGGCAGCAAGCTGTATGCGCTGCTCGAAGGCCCGGTGTGGAACGCCGAGGCCAAGGACTACGAGAAGGTCGAAGGCAAGGAAGCGCTGCGCGTGCTGGAGTTCGACGTGGCCACCGAGAAGTGGACCGGCCGCCACTGGAAATACGTGCTCGAGGCCAACGGCAACGCCATCGGCGACTTCAACATGATCGACGGCACCACCGGCCTCATCATCGAGCGCGACAACGGCGAAGGAACCAGCGACAAGGCCTGCCCCGAAGGCCAGAAGCGCACCGACTGCTTCCACGACATCGCGAAGTTCAAGCGCGTCTACAAGGTCGAGCTCAGCGACGCGAACGTGGGCGGCCCGGTGCGCAAGATCGGCTACATCGACCTGCTGAACGTCGCCGATCCGAACAAGCTCGCGCGCAAGCCCCTGAACGACGGCGTGCTGAAGTTCCCCTTCTTCACCATCGAGAACGTCGACGTGGTGGACGCCACGCACATCGTGGTCGGCAACGACAACAACCTGCCCTTCTCGAGCAGCCGCGAGCCGAACAAGGCGGACGACAACGAGCTGGTGCTGCTGGAGGCGGGAGCGCTGTTGCAGGCGAAGTAAGCGAGACGGCCGCGCCTGGTCAGAACGCGATGTCCGCGACGATGCGGGCGACCTGCCGTTCGACCAGGCGGTGTTCCGCCGCCAGGGCCCGCACCGACTTGCCCGTGCTGAAGTCGGTGCGGATCCGCTCGTTGCGGATCGCATCGAAGGCACGCTTGGCCTTCGGCAGCACGAAGCGCAGGCCGATGCCGTCGACCGCGTACTCCTCGCTCAGAGCGCGCAGCTTGTCGAAGCCGATCAGGCCCGCCAGCGGGTGGTCCGGCGCCGGATGGGCCGGGATGTAGATCCGCAGGCCGCCGTAGCGTTCGATCAGGCGCAGCGTTGCCGGTAGTCCGATCAGTCGCACGAATTCCTTCAGTCGCGGTGGCAGCAGTTCGCTGGCCAGCGCCGTGGCTGCCTGGCGGAAGCCGCCCGCGGCTCGCGACGACGGAACGGCTTCGATCCTGCTGGGCGGAAACGATGCGCTGCTGATGGATTCCTGTGCGTACATGGTCGTGTGTTCCTCTGATTCGGATGCGGGGCTTGTCGTGTGCGGTGCTCGTGTCGTTGCCGTAGGGCCTGTCTTCGCTCAGCGCGAGGCGCCCCAGTAGCCGCTGCGATGACCCAGCAACAGGCTCGGAATGCGGGCGAAGTCCATGGCGCCCGGCCGGATGACGGGAACGGCCTCGGGCTCGTAGACGCTGGAGTCCAGCAGCATCACCCGGCGGCCCTTCGCGATGCGTCCGGCCATGGGGCCGGGGCCTTGTTTCCATTGAGGCTTGCCGCCGACCGCCACGCTGTGGACATGGCCGCCATCTGCCAGCTTCGCCAGGTGCTGCCTTAGCGCGGCGCCGCCGGGCTCGGGCCGGTAGCCCTCGACACGCTCCGCCAGCATGTGGTCGAGTTCCTTCGCGGATGCCGCCTCGTTGGCTTCGAGGTGCGCGGCGACGGCGCGCTGCACTTCGCCGGCAAGGTCGTGATCGGGTGCGATGCTCATTCGGTGGCTCCTTCTTTCTCGTTCGTCGTGGTGGTGCCGAAGGTGTCGAGCACCCGGCGTGCGATGCGATCGGTGCTGGCCTTGCCGGCGCCGTACTTGCCGCTGCCATTGAGCACCTGACTCACCGCCGCGGCGCTCAACTGCAGCTGCGCAGCGATTTCGGAGCGTCGTTGCCCGGCGCATGCATCGCGCAGCAGGGCGAACCAGGCTTCGCCCATGTAAGGGGGCGGGGCGCCGTTCATGCGGCCTCTCCGCGCGGCGCCGGAGGCGTGGCACCGATGTCGCGTAGCAAGGCGTAGCGCTTGAGGCCGTCCACGCGCCGGGCGTCGACGCGCACGGCCCGGGGGCATTGCCTCGACCACGACAGCATGAGCGCGCCGGCCTGGCGACGGCTCTGCGCGAAGTCGTCGTCCGTGCCGATCAACAAGGCGGCCGCTTCGTCGGCCGTCAGCGCACGCCGGATGCGCAGCAGATTCCACAGGCGATCGGCGAACGGGTCCGCATCGCGGATCACCGCATCGGGCGCGGCCTGGGTGGAGGCCGCCTCGCCCTGTTCGGCTTCGATGCGACGCTGGGCGAGTGCCATCAGCGCCTTGGCAACGAACCATTCGGACGTCGTGTTTTCTTCCATCACGCGCTTCCTCCCGGACGCCCGGGGGCCTCAGTCCTGGCACGGTTTCTTTTCACAGTACGTTCCTCCTCGCTTGTGGGCACTGCTCGGTTTGCTGGTGTCGATGTGCGCGTACTTGTGTCTTTTCGAACCTGTGCAGGTTCTTTTCGTCCTGCTCGCGCGCTTCTTTAACCCGATCAAGGTGTCAGATCATCGAAATATCCTGTTTTGTGTTTGTTGCCTTGATTATGCACATGTAGTGAGTTTTTGCAATCAAGAAAAACATGAAAACGAACTTTCCTGAGTTCTTTAACCTGAAATGGGTTGCAAAACTACCTCTGCATGTCTAGCATTCGGCCGTGCACACAAATCAGAGTTATCGTGACGTCGCAAATCAATACTCCGCCCGACGACACCGAGGTGAAGGCCCGTGTCGGTGAACTGGCCCTTGCGCAAGGAGCGCGCGTGCGCGACCTGCGCAAGCAGAAGGGACTCACCATCGACGACCTCGCGCAGCGCAGCGGGCTCCACTTCAATACCGTGGGTCGCATCGAGCGGGGCGTCAGCGATGCCAGCCTCGAGCAGCTCTACGTGATGGCCCTGGCGCTCGGGGTCGATCCGGCCGAGCTCAACCCTTTCCAGCAGGTGCACTCACCGAGTCAGCTGTCGAGCGGACTGGACGACGAGACCTTCGTGCTGGTCGAACTGCTCGACGTTCGCGTGAGCGCGGGCAACGGCGCCATCAACAGCTCGCAGGACCACATGGGCCGCTTCGCCTTCAACCGCTCGTGGATGGCGCGCAAGGGCGTGAAGCCGGCGCATGCCCGCATCGTTCATGCACGCGGCGATTCGATGGCCGACAAGATCAACAACGGCGACATCCTGCTGGTCGACACCGCGACCAAGTCGCTCGACCAGGACGGCGTGTACGTCATCCAGCTCGACGGCCACGACTACGTGAAGGTGCTGCAGCGAGACTTCTCGACCGGCGGCCTGCAGATCATCAGCTACAACCCCGCGTACAAGCCGCAGGTGCTGAGTGCCGAGCAGGCGGCGGAGCTGCACATCAGCGGCCGCGTCGTGTGGCACGGCGGCGAGATCTGAAGCCGCGCGACTTGCGTCGCAGTGTAGGGAGCAGCGCTTCCTGAACCAGAGGCCGGCCGATGTCGGCCTCAGCCTTTTGACCCTTGCGTCCGACGATTCGGACCATGGGCAAAGACACCTCTCGAACACTCTTCTTCCAACATCGCCGCGGGCGTGAGCGGGGCTACGCCCCGCGGCAACTGCTCGCCGTGCTCACGCTCAGCGCGGCAGGGCTCATCGGCATCGTTGCGCGCGAAGGCTACAGCGACAAGGCCTACCCCGACCCCGTGCACGGCACGGCCGTGCCGACCATCGGCTTCGGCACGACCGAAGGCGTGCGCATGGGCGACACCACCACGCCCGTGCCCGCGCTGCAGCGCGCATGGCGCGATGTACAGACCTACGAACATGCGCTGAAGCAATGCGTGAAGGTGCCGCTGCACCAGCACGAGTACGACGCGTACGTAAGCCTGGCCTACAACATCGGCGCATTCAATTTCTGCACCGGTGGCCGCAAGGGCGGCACATCGGTGCTGGTGCAGCGTCTCAACGGCGGCGACTACGCGAGCGCCTGCGACGCGATCCTCGGCTGGAAGTACGCAGGCGGAGTCGACTGCTCCGCGCCCGGCAACAAGACCTGCGCCGGTCTCTGGAAAGACCGCCTCAAGCTGCAAGCGCAGTGCAAGGGGGATGCGCCATGAGCCTCGCGGCCAGGGCCTGGGCGGCCCTGATTGCCGGCGTGGTGGTCGCGCTGCTGCTCGCCGCAGCAGCCTTCGCGATCCACAGTGCCGGCCGCATGCAGGAGCGCGCCATCTGGCAGCAGAAGGAAGCGCAGCGCGCGACGCAGCTCGCGCAGGACCTGCAGGCCGAGTACGAGCGCGGTCGCACCGCGTCGGCGCAATACCAGCTCGGCGCGAGCGCCCTGCAGTCCAGCTATCTCTCCCTCGAAGGCCCTGTTCATGATCTACGTCAGCGCGTTTCTCTTGTCCTTCCTCCTGCTGTTCCTGATCGCCGCGCTGAGCGGCCTGCCCGTGCTGCGCAGGCTGCCGCGCCCGGACCGGCGGCAGATGCTGCGCCGCCTGGCGACGCACAGCGCGACGCTGTCGGCCGCCCTCATCGCCTCAGCCTTGCTGCTGTCTGGATGTGGAACAGCGCGCTCGCGGGCACCGACGTACCCGCGGGTGCCTGCGGACTTGCTGACACCTCCGTCGAAGCCTGTGCTGCTGATGCCGGCCTCACGGTCGACGACGCCTGGACCAACCACGACATCAACGCCAGGTCATGCGCAGCGGACCGCCTCCGGTATCGCGCACTGATCGAGTTCCTCACAGAAAGACCTACTCAATGAGCGATCTCCACGCACGTACCCAGGAGCTGCTGCTGCTCGGCCAGATCCACGGCCTGGTGCAGGCCCTGAAGGACGGTCAGGACAGGCAGACCCGTCGCATGGACGGCTTCGACGCACGCTTCGACGCGCTCGATGGCCGCTTGCGCACCGTCGAGCAGCGAGCCGCCGTGTTCGGTGCCGCATCGGGCGGCGCGATGGCCGTCGGCACGGCGCTGCTTGCAGAGGCCGTGAAGCAGTGGTTCCGCAACGGGCCCGGCATCAACTGATTTTTGATGCATCGATGCGAGGGGCCGGCGGATGTCGGCCTCAGGCAAACAGGCCTTCGCCGCGACAGTTCATACACCAACCAACGAAGCGATCGATGTACTTCCCGAACCGCAAGCACTCGACTTTCCACACACGCAACGGAGCCCAGGCATGAGCCGTCTCGACACCCTTCGCAGCGCCATCGTGCAAACGCTGAACACCGTGCCACAGATCGGCCGCGTTCACGACCGCGAGCGCGCCCTGGCCGACGAAACCGCACAGCGCGCCCTGTTCCTCTACGACCTGCCCGCGGGCGGCCAGCAGCTGCGCGGCTGGTGGCTGCGCCGCACCGCCACCGAGGAGCGCAGCGTCAATGCCGCGGGACGCACGATGAGCATCGACACCTGGACCGTGCGCGGCTATCTCGCGTTCGACGACGCCGCCGCTTCGGAACTGGTGTTCGACGCACTCGTCGAGGACATCCGCGACGCCGTGCGCGCCGACCCCACCTTCGGCGGCGCATGCGCCTCCGGCCCGCTCACCGACGACAAGCGCACCGATGGCGTGCAGGTCGACGGCACCGGCCTGGTCACCTTCTGCGGCGTGCGATGCCACGGCATCGCGCTGCAGCTGCGGACCTGGCGCTACCTCTGACTGCACGCAGGCAGATCTTTCCTTTCGACAACCCAAACCAACCAACCAACTGACGGAGAACGCCGACATGGCAAAACTCATGCGCAAGATGGCCATCCTGGCCAAGGCCGAAACGGTACGCGGCACCGACGCCGTGCCCACGGGCGCGGCCAACGCGATCCTGGTGAGCGAAGTCACGCTGACCCCCATCGAAGGCGACGTCGTCCAGCGCGACAACGTGCGCCCCTACTTCGGCTCGCGCGGCTCCGTGCTGGTCACGCAGTACAGCAAGATCGCGTTCTCGGTCGAGATCGCCGGCGTGGCCGCGGCCGGCGACGTGCCGGCATATGCCTCGCTGATGCGCGGCTGTGCCATCGGCGTGACCACTGCCGCAGGCGTCAGCACCACCTTCGCGCCGGTCACTGACGCGCTCGAGTCGCTCACGATCTACGGCAACGTCGACGGCACGGTCTACAAGATGACCGACGCGCACGGCAACGTGAAGGCGACCATCAACGCCAAGGGCATCCCGAAGTGGCAGTTCGAGTTCACCGGCCTGTTCGTGCCCGCCGAGGACGCACCTCTGCCGGTGGCCGACTACAGCAAGTTCATGGACCCGCTGGGCGTGAACAAGGCCAACACCACCCTCACGCTCGACGGCCTCGGCGTGGCCGCCAACGCCTTCAGCTTCGATGCGGGCAACACCGTGATCAAGCGCGACCTGATGACCGTGGATGCCGTGGACATCACCGCACGCGTGTCGACCGGCTCCGTCACCTTCGAGAACACCTCGGTCGCGACCAAGGACTGGATCGGCATGGCCCGCGCCAGCCAGCGCGTGAACCTGGCGCTCAAGCACGGCCAGGGCGCGAACAATGTCGTGGAGTTTCTGTCGCCGCATGCGCAGATCGGCAAGCCGACCTTCAGCGACGTCGACGGCGTGCAGATGATCACCGTGCCGCTCGAGTTCGTGCCCACCGGCGCGGGCAACGACGAGTGGTCGATCGTCGTGCGCTGAGCTTCGCCGTCACCACCATCGCACAGAGGAACACAAAGAGATGCCCCAGAAACTCAAGATCGCCGTCAAGCCGACCTTCGTCGCCCCGGTGGTGATGCGCGTGCCGGGTGACGGCCAGGTCGAGGAAGTGCGCTTCAGTGCCGTCTTCAAGCGACTGACCAAGTCCGACAACGACACGCTGCAGTCGCGCCTCGAAGGCAGGACGCTGACCGACAGGGAACTGCTCGACATGGTGCTGGCCGACTGGAAAGGCCTGGACGGCGACGACGGCGCGCCCTTCATCTGCACTGTCGAGAACCGTGCGGCGGCGGTGGAGGAATGGCCCTCGTTCGAGGCAGCCATCGCCTACAGCTACTTCGAGCACGCCTACCCGGCCGCGGCAAAAAACTGAGAGGCGCCGCGCGCCTAGTGCTCGGAGCAGAGCATCGCGTCCATGACGAGCTGGACGACGATCTCCGCAGCCAGTGCGCGTCGCTCGGTCTCGACCCGGTCAGGCTCGTCTCTTCGACGGCCAGCGGCGGCGGCCCGCCACCTTTCGAGCTATGGCCCGAACACCAGGAAGCATTCGAGGTGTTCCATGCCTGCCGAACGCAGTGGCGGGTCGTCGCGGGGGCAGCGGGCGCGTGGTTCCAGGGGCTCGACTTCGGCGCGGTCGACGTGGCGATGAGGCGCCTGGGCATTCCGCGTGCGCGACAGCGTGAAGTGTTCCTGCAGCTGCAGGTGATGGAAGACGAAGGCATCGCGGTGCTGAACGTCTAGCGCCGACGCGGGCCCACGGCCAATCGAAGAAGCATGGGGCCGGCGGATGTCGGCCTCATTTTTTTCTTAGCTCAAACGGACCATATAGACATGGCTGCAATACAACAAACGTCGTTTCAGATGATGGTGAGCGCGACAGTCGCGAATGCCGACATCTCTCGAGTCGTCGGCGAAGTCTCGAAGGCCATCGACAAGGCCCTCAGCGGTGCCAGTAAAGCCGAAGAGGCGAAGGCCAAGGCCGAGTCGGCTGCGAAGGAGGCCGAGGAAAAGGCGAAGGCCGCCATCGAGAAGGTTTCCTCATCGGTGGACAGTCTGTACGCGAGCCTCAAGAGCGGGCAATCGCCGCTGACCTCGTTCGTGGGTGAAGGGGCAAAGCTGGTTTCTTCCTTCGGTGGCATCGGTCCGGCCCTCGGCGGTGTCGCCGCTTATGCCAAAGATCTCGTTTCGCCTCTCAATCTGGCGACCCGCGCCGTGACCTTGCTGACCGAGGCCTATGTCGAAGGCCGAAAGGAGGCCTCGGAATTCGCCAATGCCAACACGCTGACGGGCAACTACTCCGGCCTCACGAACGACGAACTCCAGACGAAGGCCATCGAGATTGCGGGTACGAAAGGCACCCGTTCCAAGGCGGCAGAGGCTGTCACGGCAGTGGTCAATACCGGCAGGATCGGTGGCGACGCCGTGGGCGAGGTGGCTGGTGCAACGGCGGAAATGAACCGCGTGCTGGGTACATCCATCAATGACGCTGTGGGCAATTTCGTCAAGCTGGCGGACGAGCCTTCCAAGGCATCGGCAAAGCTCAACGAGACCTACCACTACCTGAGTGCAAGCACCTACGAGCGCATCGTCGCGCTGGAGAAGCAAGGAAAGAAAGAAGAAGCTGCGGCACTCGCGCAGAAAACGTTCGCTGCCGCGATGAAGGACCGCACCACCGAGGCCGTCGCCAATCTCGGCAGCCTCGAGCGCGGCTGGCTGAGCATTACCGGCTTTGCGCAGAAAGCGTGGGACGCCATGCTCAACATCGGGCGCCCGATCACGCTCCAACAGCAGCTCGATACCGTCAACAAGGAGATTGCACAGATCACGCAGCTCCAACAGGGCGGTGGCTTTGTCAGCAATGGCGGAGGCGCGGCTTTCGGTCGCGGCAAGGTCGGTGCGTCCCAGAACAAGGCCCTGGAAGAGGCGCAGGCCTGGAAAGCGACGCTGGAGGAGAGCCAGCGAAAAGCATCGTCGGCCGCGTTGCAAAAGGCGGACCTTGCTCGTACTGAGCAAGCTGGCATTGCCAAGAGCGAAGAGAAGAAAGAAGACAAGGGGCAGCGAACCGGAACGGGCACCTCCGGCATAGCTCGTGCCGAGGACGATGGCCTTCGAATGAGCATCGAGGCCATCCGCGAGGAATACAACGCGAAGGCAAGAGTCACCGCCGAGGGCTTCAAGAACATCGACAGCCTGCGCAAGCGCGATCTGCTCGACGACTACGCCGTGATCCGCCAGAAGCGCGACCTGCGACTGAAGGATCTCAAGGACCAGGAGGACGCCATCCAGGCGGAGCTGCGCCTGCTGGGTACGAAGAAGGGATCGGCAGCGGACAGGCAGAAGCTGGAGCAGCGCTCCAAGGTCGTCGAGCAGCAGCGCGGATTCGTCAACGACGAAGCGGATCGCAGCTACGCGGAACTGGACGCGGTGCCCCGGAATGCGGTGCTCAAGACTTCGCAGCAGGCCGTCGACAGGATCCGTGAGCAGACGCGTGCCCTGGAGGAACAGAACGCCGTCTATGGTCTTTCCAAGGAAGAGATCCAGAAGCTCAACATCGTGCAGCTGGAGCGGCAGATCAGGGAGCTCGACGCCACAGAGAACGTCGATCCTGCGTACATCCAGTCCTTGCAGGATCGCCTGAAGGCCGAAAGGGATCTGCTGCAGGTCTCCCAGAAATCCGAGAGCCTCAAGGCAGCCGACGAGAAGCAGAAGAAAGACAAGGAAAAGGACAAGGAAAAGGACAAGGACGCGGCCAAGAAGATGTCCGACGACATCGGTGGCGTGTTCCGCGACGGGTTCGTAAACCTGTTGGAAGGCGGCGGTCAGGGTGCGATCAACAAGATGGGCGAAGCGCTCAAGAAGAAGCTCGTCAAGTCGCTGGCGGATGCGTTCTATGACGCAACGTTGAAAGATGCGGTGGAAGGCTTTTCCGGTTGGCTGACCGGTGCGCTCAAGGGCTCCTCGGGGACAGGCTCCAAATCCGGGGGCAGTTCATCCTCCGGGATCGGAGGGCTCATTGGAGCTGTTGCCGGCTTGTTCAGCGGTGGATGGACTTCTGCGAGTGCCGGAATTTCCAACATGTTGGGCGGCGACACCCTTGGCACTTTCATCAGCCTGAATGGATGGGCCAACGCCAAGGGCAACGTCTTCGCCTCCCCCGGCCTGCACGCCTACGCCAACAGCGTCGTCAACCAGCCCACGTTCTTCCCGTTCGCCAACGGCATCGGACTCATGGGCGAAGCAGGCCCCGAAGCCATCATGCCCCTGCGCCGCGGCTCGGACGGCCGTCTCGGGGTCAGTGCGCCTGGCGGCGGTGGCAATGCCGTGCCGACGATCCAGTTCGCGCCCTCCAACGTCTTCCACATCGACGCCCGTTCCGACCGCGGTGCGGTGATGGCCGACATGCAACGCCTGCTCGCGGAGAACAACCGTGGGCAGATGGAACAACTCAAGCGCGTGAAGGTGCTTCCCCAATGACCATCGTGACACTTCCACCCGACCTGCCGGTCAAGCGGCAGGACTTCGGCCTCCAGGCCTACGACCTGACTTTCAGCAACAGCGAATCGGGCGCGATGCAGGTCGCCGTGCTCGGCCCGGCGCGTCGCACCTGCACGCTCGTGAGCGAGGAGCGCATTCCGCTGATGCGGGATGCCGCCGCCTGGCGCTCGCTGGTGCATTCGATGCGGGGCCAGGTCAACGTGCTGGCTGTGCACGACATGCTGCAGCCCGTGCCGCGAGGCACGGCGCGCGGTACCTGGACCGCGGTGGCGGCCGCCGCGGGAGCGTCCGAGCTGACGATCCGCATGGGCGCCTCCGAAGCGGGCAAGACGCTGCTGCAGGGCGACTGGATCGGCATCAACCAGGGATCGAACCACCGGCAGATGCTTCACATCCAGGCCGATGCGGTGGCCGATGCGTCCGGCTCGATCACGGTGCGCTTCGAGCCCGTGCTGCGCACGCCCGTGGTGGCCGGCAGCCCGGTCGTCTGGGATCGCCCGAACTGCCTGATGCGTCGGGTCGACACGAAGACCACCTGGGCCTCGGAGTCGCGCACGCAAGGCGGCTTCAGCCTGGACCTGATGGAGTCGTGGGAATAATGACCGTCCAGACCAACTCCGGCTTCCAGATGGCCGCGCGCGCGCAGACCTTCGGCCAGCTGGCTCTCGTCGAGCTCAAGTTCCGAAGCGGCACCGCCCGCCTCACGAACTGGCCCCTGAGTCTTCAGCTGATGGGCGAGACATGGCAGGGCGTGGGCAACCTGGGCTCCATCGGCGAGCTCCATGAAAGCGAAGACGGTGCGGCGGAGAAGCTGACGCTCACGCTGTCGCCCGTCGACATCGGCACACGCGCGCTCGCGCTCGGCGACCCGAGCGACTACCAGGACCGCGGCGTGCGCGTGTGGATCGCGCTGCTCGACGCGGGGACGCTGCAGGTCAGCGGCGAACCGGTGCTGCGTTTCGCGGGCGTCATGGACCAGCTGAAGATCGAACGCGACGGCACCACCGCGAAGATTTCGATGGATTGCCGCACCGCCTCCTACGACGTGCGTTCCAACCCCGCGTCGCTGCGAACCAACGACGCCCAGCACCGCGCCAGACATCCCGAAGAACGCGGCTTCGAGTACCTGAATTCCATGATCGGGTCGCCCACCGTGTGGGTCAACAAGCACCTGCAGATGGCACTGAACTACTGGGCCCGAGCACGAGGCAAATGAACATGACGAAGAACCTGGACGATTTCATCGCGGCGCGAAGAAGCGCGCCCTTCGAGTACTTCCGGCACGACTGCGTGCACATCGCCGCGGACTGGATCATCGCGCGCACGGGGAAGGATCCGCTCGCGGACTTGCGCGAGGCCGATGCGCCTGTCGGAAGAAAGAACCTGCTGGCAGCCATGCGCGCGGTGCGTGCAGCAGGCGGGTTCATGTCGGCAGCCTCCGAGCGGCTCGGCCCGGCCTTGCCGGGAGCGATGGCGCAACGCGGTGACGTGGTGCTGGCGCGCAGCGGCGGCAAGGTCGGGCGAGTGTCGGGCTACAGCTTCGGGATCTGCACGGGGTCGCACATCGCGGCGCCGGCGACAGATCGGCTCGTGTTCTTGCCACTTACTGCGGGGGTTGCGACATGGCGCGTTTGATTCGCTTTGCCCTTCTTTTTGGAGCGCTGTTGGGTGCTTCCACTGCGGCAATGGCCGAGCCCATTTCTTCGTTCTTTGTGGCTATTGGTACGGCGGTGGGAGCGGGTGCCGGAGCTGCAGCTGCCGTAGGCGGCATGATCGTATCGACCGCGCTCTCAATCGTGTCGAGCGCCTACGGCAACATGCAGGCCAAGAAGCAGGCCAAGGCCGCTGCGGCCCGCAAGCTCGCCGAGGATGTCGCGAACATCAAGGAGCGCACCACCACCATCATTGCGTCCGATGCGCCGCACACCGTCATCTACGGTGAGCCCGCACCTGTCGGTGGCGCTGTGGTCGCAGTGCTCACAGGTGGCGAGTTCAGCCACCTGAAGCACGTCGTGATGGTCCTGGCCGCGCATCCCAGCGAGGCCGTGACCGACATCCAGATCGACGGTGTCTCGATCGGCGCGCTCGACGCGAACGGCTACTCGTCGAACCCGGAGTTCATCGTCACCGACTCGGAATCGATCGGTGGCGGCGTGCCCGGCGTCAACGTGCAGATCCACCTGTCGCCCGACGGCGTCGACACGGCCGACGCGTACATGCGTGCGAACCTCGATCCGTGGCCCGCCAGCAAGGGACTGTGGACCGACGCACACAAGCTCAGCGGCTACACCTACATCGTCGTCACGCTCAACCTCTTCGTCGAACGCTTCCAGGGTGGCCTGCCCGCGATCACCGCGAACGTGAAGGGCAAGAAGGTCTTCGACCCGCGCACCGGCGCCACCGTGTACAGCCGCAACCCCGCGCTGTGCCTGGCCGACTTCCTGCGCTCGGAAGAAGGCTACCTCGCCTCCAACGACCAGATCGACCAGAACGCGCTGATCGTTGCCGCCAACGCCTGCGACACGGCCATCTACAACCCCGCCACGGTTGCCGCCGATCGCCCCAACTACGGCGGCAGTGTCGCGCGCTACACCTGCGACGGCATGTTCCGCTCCGATCAGGACCGCGACAGCACGCGCCAGCAGCTCGAAGACACGATGGCCGGCTACAGCCTCGAGTCGGGCGGCGTCTGGCGCATCCTGGCCGGTGCGTGGACCACGCCCGTCCTTTCGCTGACCGACGACGACCTGCTGGCGCCCATTACCGTGGTGCAGACCTGCAACCCGGGCACTGCCCGCTACAACGGCGCGAAGGGCACGTACGTCAACCTCACGCGCAACGGCGTCTCGGAAGACTTCAAGCAGTACCAGAACGCGGTCTTCCGCGAGAACGACCAGAAGGACAAGTTCCTCGACCTCGTGCTGCCCTTCACCACGGCCCACGCGCGCACCCACCAGATCGCGCGCGTGCTGGTGGAGCAGAGCCGTGGCGGCTTCGTGCTGCAGATCCATCCGAAGATGCTGGCGTGGCACTTGCAGCCCGGTGACCGCATCGTGCTGACTAGCGCGCTGTACGGCTTCGCCAACAAGCCGTTCCGCGTGCAGGACTGGACCTACTCGCTGAGTTCGCCGCTCTCGTTCCAACTCATCGAGGACGAGGAAGCCTTCTACGACACCGCCGACGAAGTGCGGCGCGATCCGTCGCCGAACACCAACCTGCCGAACCCCTTCCTGCTGCCGCAGCCTCCGCTCGATCTGCAGGTGCGCAGCGGCCAGGAGCAGATGGTGCAGCAGGGCGGCACGCTGGTGATCCGCGCGCGCGTGAGCTGGTCTGCTTCGACGGAGGACTCCGTGCGACGCGGTGGCAACGTCCAGGTGCAATGGCGCACGACTTCGCCGGTCGGCGACTGGCAGAGCGTCACGCTTCCGGGCACGGCCACCGAGACCTTCCTGCTCGGCCTCGAAGTGCACGGCGAGTACCAGGTGCGCGTGCGGTTCATGACGGCCTATGCGTCGAGCTACTGGACGATGGTCACGCACACCCTGCAGGGCGCGAGCGTGAAGCCGGGCGACGTCGAGGGGCTGAGCCTCACCGTCGAACCGAACGGCGTGGTGGCACGTTGGTCGGCTCCGGCCGGCATCGACCTGCTCGAGTGGGGTGCGACGCGGATCTTCATCGGGCCGACCTTCGAGACGGCGGTGGAGCGATGGACCGGCAAGGCCCTGACCGCGAACATCGGATGGCTGCCGGCCGGAACGGTGAAGGTGTGGGCGCAGCATGGCAATACGCAGGGTGTGTGGGGTGTGCCTATCTCCACCACCATCGAGGTCGCGCCGCCTGCGCAGCCGATCGTGCGTGGCGAAGTGTGGGGGTCGCAGATCGAGATGGCCTGGCAGCCATGCGGCACCACGCAGCCCATCTCGGCTTACATCGTCAAGGTGGGGCCGACACTGGCCGAAGCTGTCGAGATCGGTCGCACGGGTTCGCTCAACTTCGTGCGCAACGAGCCTGTGGCTGCCACGCGCATCTATTGGGTGACTGCGTTCGATGCGGCTGGCAATGCCAGCGACGCGGGCTACGTCCAGCTTGCTTCGTTGCCTTCGATCGATGAAGCGCTGGCCGAGCTCCAGGAGGGGCTCGATGGCATGGTCGCGGACCTGCTCAACGTCAACTCCGGTATCGCCGAGCGCCTGCTCGACGAGACCATCGAGCGCGGCACCGCGATCACGCAGGTGCAGCACCTTGTGACCGAGGGCAATGAGCAGCTGGCTCAGCGCATCGATACCGTTGCCGCGAGGGCCGTGGGCTATGTGCGCGCGAACCTCGTGTTCAACGGGGGCTTCGAGTTCGATCTAGACGGATGGACCGCGAGCGTGGGCACATGGATCCTGGAGCAGGATGACTGGGGCACTTCGGCGCGGTTGATCAGCGAGATTCCGTTCGAAGGCCAAATCGCGAGCCCGCGCTTTCCCGTGAGCCCTGGCAATTGGTACTCTGCCTCGGGAGACACGCGCTTCAACTCCGATACGGGCACGTCAGGCCTTGTCCTCGAATTCTTCGATGGAGCAGGCCGCTCACTGGGGGTTACCGGCAACCAGAGGGCCGGTGCCCACGATTTCTTGAACTCGCAGGAGCGCCGTAACGATCTGGCCGTCGAGGCCATCGCGCCAAATGGCGCGGTGAAAGCGGCCGTCAGTTTTTCTTGGACCGGCTATACCGCTGGCGGCATGCTCGGACTTCGCTACATCAAGGCCGAGCGAGGCCGCTTTCCGGTCACGCCGTACAGTGCGGAGGCCAGCGACCGCGGTGCGATCTCGGCGGTGCGCCAAGAGGTAACGGCGCGCGCTACGGCCATCGAGGCCGAGGCCGCTGCTCGCACCACGCTCGCCGCGCGGGTGAACGGTGCAGAAGCATCCATCGCGCAGGAGTCTGCCGTGCGTGCGGGAGAGACCGGGCGCCTGTCGGCGAAGTGGGGCCTCAAGGTGGTGGCGGGCAACAAGACGGCCGGCATCCTGCTCAACAACGATGGTCAGCAGAGTGACCTGGTTGTACTCGTCGACCGCTTCGCCATCAGCACCATCGACACACAAGGGGCGATCAAGTATCCCTTCGTAGTCGGCTCCGTCGCAGGCGTTTCAACGGTCGGTATCGACGGCAATCTGGTGGTCGACGGGACAGTCAGCGCGAGAGCGATCAACGTCAACCAACTGTCGGCCATCACATCGCGATTGGGCTACGTGACTGCGGGCCAGGTCGATATCTCGGGCGACGGCGTTGGTGGCTGGGGCTATCTGCGCAGCGCGGGCAAGTGGATCTACGACGGGCAATGGGGTTGGGTGTTTGCGCGACACCAGAGCGGTCACACCTTCGCTGAGATCATGTGCGACAAAGCTGGCCTGCGAATGAACTCGGCCGGTGGGTCTTTCCAGATGTGGGGGCCGGGCTTCAACCTAGACAACGACAAACTGACGATCAACGAGGTCGACGTGATCGATACGTTGAGCATTCGTGGACAGGCGGTGACCGTTCCCACGGCGGGGGCTACGGGCGGCAACTCCGCAACCATTCTTCACGACATTCCCGGCGATAAGACGCTGCCGACGTTCATCTTCGGTTGCACGTTCGTCATGTCCACGGCGTCGGCATATATCTTTGTCGACGGCGAGAAGAAGTGGGAGGGAGCGGGGTTCGCATTGAGCACGATCTCGGGCGGCATCGTCGTTCCGCTGTCTCCAGGTCGTCACACGTTGACGATGGTCTCCACGTCGCCATTTGCCGGTGTTGCTGGCACTTCCATCTACGCGCTGTCCACGCGCCGCTGAACATGTTCTTCTTCACGATTTACAACCGAATCACCGGCGAAGTACTGCGCTGGGGCTCCGTCGGGCTCCGCGAGTCTTGTGCCGCCCAACTGCAGGCACCTGTAGAGGCGCTATTCATGGGGGAGGTGCCCCGAAATCACTACATCGTCAACGGTCAGCCTGTCGCCATGCCGATGCGCCCCAGTGCCGACCACGTCTTCGACTGGTCGACGCACACGTGGCGTGATCCTCGCTCAGTTGCAGATTTGCGTGCAAACCTGAAGGCGGAGATTGCACGTCGACGCTGGGAGCTCGAAGTGGCGGGCCTGTCCATGTCCGACGGCTTGCAAGTGGGGACCAGAAGGGAAGACCGCGCAGCCCTCGCCGCCGCCATCGCTGACATGGCGCAGACCGGAATCGAAGAGATCGATTTCAAGACGCCAGGCGGATTCCGACGTGTGACGCGCAAGGCTTTGCAGGAAGCGGCCAAGGCTGTTGCGTTGCATGTGCAGGTGTGCTTCTCTGCCGAAGCGGCTCATGACGCACTGATCGATTCCATCACCGAGCGTAGCGCCCTGCTGCACTACCCCTTAGCTGACTTTCCTGCCGTGCCGAGCACGGTTGAGCAGGCTTCCTGAATAACTTCAACCAGTCCTATCAATTCAACCAAGGAGCACCCTATGCCTTACACCACCGCCTCTGCAAATGCGCTTCTCAAGCTCGTTCTCCAGGCAATACCGATTCCGGGCATTGCCGACAACGCAGCAACTTCGCCTTCCGCGTCTCTGTATGTGAGTCTTCATACCGCATCGCCGGGCGCAGGTGCGAGCCAGACGACGAACGAAGTGACCTACCCGGGGTATGCGCGCGTTGCCGTCACGCGCGGGCCCACCGGCTGGACGGTTGCGGGGAACGTCGCCAACCTGGTAGCGGCGATGGAGTTCGTCGAAGTGAGCGGCGCCGGCATATCGACCGCGACGCACCTCGGCATCGGCACCGCTGCCGCCGGTAACGGGATCCTGCTGACCTACGGTGCACTCGACCCTGTCATTCCGATCCAGGCAGGCGTTGCGCCTCGGCTGAAGACGACCACCAAAGTCACGTTCGAGGTCTGAGCATGGCTGTCGTCTTCGAAAACCGTGTTGTCGAGTCATGCACCACGCTCGGCACCGGCAACCTCGTGGTGTCCGGCGCCGACTTGGGGTACTTCACTTTCGCAGAGAAGGTGCCGGTCGGGTCCACCATCCACTATCTGTGCGAGAGCGTCAACGCCGTGGGGCGGCCCACGGGTGAGTTCGAGTTGGGCATCGGGAGCTATGTTTCAGCGAATACCGTGGCGCGCACCGAGGTGGTTGCATCCAGCAATGCGGGAGCGTTGGTCAACTTCACTTCCACCACCAAGAGGCTTTCGCTCACGATCCTGGCGCCGACCACCGACGTACTGCGTTTCCAATGGCAGGAGGCGCTTGGACTCTATCTTGCTGGCGAGATTGTGTTCAGTGCCGGCAACACGCCCGCTGTCGGTACTGTCAAGGCCAATGGTGCGGCACTCTCGCGAGTGACCTACGCCCGGTTGTTTGGCCGTATTGGAACCATCTTCGGCGCAGGCAATGGGTCTACTACTTTCAATGTGCCCGATCTGCGCGGTGAATTCCTTAGAGGATGGGACGATGGGCGGGGCGTCGATGGAGGACGAAATTTCGGTTCGTTCCAATTGGCAACGCATGTCTTCGACCACTATGGTTATGCCGGCGGTGCCGTTCCAGGCGACGGTTTCACGACTTACGAGTCCGACGGTAGTGCCCAGCCGGGCACGCAGATACGAGCTATCAGCAGTAATGCAAACAATGCCGTTACTGCGGTGTACAGGTATGTCCGTCCTCGAAATATCGCATTGCTCCCTTGCATTCGCTACTGAGGTGATATGAAAACTGTCTATGCATTTCATCCTGAAACCAAGGCCTATTGTGGGCTGAAGCAACTCGACAGGACGGACATATCTCCCCTCGAGCAAGACCGATATCTTGTGCCGGGCGACTGCCTCGAATCCGCCCCTCCGAAGCCCTTGAACGGGATGTGGCCCGTTGCCGTCTCCGGTGCATGGGTGTTGATGGACTTGCCCGCGGAACCCAAGCTAGAGCTCACTCCTGATGAGCTCCGATCGGAGCTGAAGGTCGCGGTCACTATGCAACGTTGGTCGGTTGAGACAGGCGGCATCACCTTGGCCGATGGCGTGAAAGTGAAAACCGGCATCGATGACCGGGCCCGGATCGCACAGGCCATTCAGGGCATGGAGGCAAATGGCTATACGGACGTGTCGCTCAAGATCGAATCCGGATGGGTCACGTTCACGCTGCCGCAGATGAACGTATTGATGAGTTCCATTGCTTCCCATGTTCGCGCATGCTTCGAAGCCGAAAGGGCACATCACCTGGCAATCGACGCCCTGGATGCGTCTGCGATCAACGGCTACGACGTTCGGGCGAACTGGCCGAGCGGGCACGCATGAGTCATGCGCCATCTTCCTGCTCGATCACTGCATTCGATACAAAAGGGGATTGATCATGTATGGCACTTCTGCATTCGCAGAACGAACGTTTGGTGCGCGTCCATTGGTCTGGCGCCTGATCTTTGATGCGCTGGGGCTCCCGGCATGCGCTTCGCAGCTCGCCAGTCAGGGGTCGGCCGAGGCTTCGGCGGATGTCGGGCTGCAGAACCCGGTCTCCATGGATGGGCGGGTGGAAGCCATGTTCCTGTCAGCGGGCGCGCTTTCGGCAAGCGCGTTGTCGGCACCCCTGGCCACCGTGCTTTGGAATGCCGGCAGCGCCCTTGGGTTTGCTGCGCAAACCGCAGGCACCAGTGGCGCCTTGTCGTCGTCGGCCGGGCTTGCCACAGGATCGGGCTACTTGACCGGCTATCGCATGCGCGCCTATGACCAGGCCTTTCCTGCCAACCCCAGTTCGGGGTCCATCGTGCAGATCGGATCCCGGTTTTTTGAATGGAAGGTGTTCTCTGCTCGCTGGCATCCTGCTGCACCAGTGCCGGTACCGTAGGAAAAAGCAACAAGGGAGAGAGAGCTGGGATGCAACTCCCAGTTCGCTTTTTTTCCGCTGAGGCAGATTTTAAAGATGAGTATCATTCTCATCTTCTAGAGCTTTCTTCCTCGTTCCCATGAATCTCCGAACGACCTCGCACGCCGTCCGGCGCGCGTCGTGAGCGCTGGCGTTCGTCAGCGCCTCGGCGTGGCTTCGCGTGCGATTGCCGCCATCGCGGGCGGCTACGGCGTCGCGGCGCTGTCTTCCATCGTGCTCGCCGTGTGCCTGCCTGCCCTCTTCGGCATGGCACGCAGCGAAGCCACGATGACCGGCATGCTCGCCTCCTTCGCCATCTTCGCGCTCGCGGTGATGTGGGTCTTCGCCGCGCGCACCGCGTTGCGTGCCTGGTTCGGCCTTGCCGTCGTGGCGACGGCGCTGGGCCTGCTTCTGCTGCTCATGCATTCCACAGGAGGCGCAGCATGAAGGAAGGCTTCCGCCAGTCGATGGCCTGGCTGCACACCTGGTCGGGCCTGCTGGTCGGCTGGGTGCTGTTCATGGTGTTCGCGGCCGGGACGGCCTCGTACTTCAAGGACGAGATCACTTTCTGGATGAAGCCCGAGCTGCATGTGGTCGCGCAGGCCCAGGTGCCGCCGCTGCAGGCGGCCGAGGGCGCGGTGGCCTATCTGCAGAAGCATGGAGCGAGCAGTCCGCGCTGGTTCATCAACCTGCCGACCGAGCGCCAGCCGTCGACCGACGTGTTGTATCTCGCCACGCCTGCTTCGGGCGCCGCCGCACCCGGCGACAAGCCGCGCCGCCGCTTCGACCGCGCCTCGCTCGACCCCGCCACCGGCGAAGCCCTCTCCGCTGCCCGCGTCACGCGCGGCGGCGAGTTCTTCTACCGCCTGCATTTCGACCTGCACTACATGCCCGCGCTGTGGGCGCGCTGGATCGTCGGCTTCTGCGCGATGTTCATGCTGGTGGCGATCTTCAGCGGCATCGTCACGCACAAGCGCATCTTCAAGGACTTCTTCACCTTCCGGCCGAAGAAGGGCCAGCGCTCCTGGCTCGACGCGCACAACGCGACGGCGGTGCTCGCGCTGCCCTATCACCTGATGATCACGTACACGGGCCTCGTCACGCTGATGTTCATGTACATGCCATGGGGGCCGCAGGCGGCCTACAAGGATCGCGGTGGCGAGCAGGCGTTCTTCTCCGAGGCGTTCCCGGGAACGGGCCGCGACCAGGTCAAGGCTTCGGGCAACAAGGTGCCGCTCGCGCCCATCGCGCCGATGATCGCGCAGGCCTCCGCGCACTGGAACGGCGCCGCCGTGGGCCGCATCACCGTGCACCAGCCCAACGATGCCAACGCGGTCGTCGCGATCACCCGTGCCGAGGGCCCGCAGATCTCGTACGAGAAGCCTTCGATGATGTTCAACGGCACCACTGGCGCGCTGATCGGCGCGTTCGGCGACGTGCCCAAGTCCGCGGCCCAGACGCGCGGCGTGCTCTACGGCCTGCACATCGGCCGCTTCGGCGATCCGCTGCTGCGCGCGCTGTTCTTCCTCTCAGGGCTCGCGGGCTGCCTGATGGTGGCGACGGGACTGCTGCTGTGGGCCGTGAAGGAGCGCCAGAAGTTCGCGAAGACGCTCAAGCAGGGCGGGCGCGTCAGCTTCGGCCTGCGGCTGGTCGACGGGCTGAATCTCGGTGCCATCGCCGGCCTGCCCGTCGCGATGGCCGCCTTCTTCTGGGCCAACCGCCTGCTGCCGGTGGGCATCGCGGAGCGCGGCGAGGCGGAGATCCGCTGGTTCTTCATCGTCTGGGGCGCGACCGCGGTGCTGGGGCTTCTGCGGCCCACCCTGCGCATGTGGCAGGCGCAACTGGCGGCCGCTGCGCTGCTGTTCGTGCTGCTGCCGGTGCTCAATGCCTTCACCGGCCCGACGCCGCTGACCGTGAGCCTGCGCTCGGGACCCACCGCGGTGGCGGGTTTCGATCTGGTCACGATCGCGCTGGGCCTCGGGCTCGCGGGCGCGGTATGGCTCGTGGAGCGCAAACGGCGCAAGTCCATCGCCGCCAGGCAGCAACAGGCGGAGAAGAAGGCGCCGCCATCGCCGCAGTCGGCGCTTGCCGCATCGGGCCAGGGTTCATGACGACGATCGATTCGCTGCTCCTCGGCCTCGTGTTCGCCGCCTCGCTCGCGGGCTTCTGCGCGCTGAGCCTCGCGATGGACCGCCACAGCGAAGACGTCTTCGGCCGCGGCAGCACGCCGGGTGCGTGGCGTCGCTGGCTGCAGCTCGGCGGCGCGGTGCTGCTGTGCCTTTCGCTCTGCGCGAGCCTGCGGGCGGCGGGCAGTTCGATCGGCTGGGTGCTCTGGCTGGGTGCGCTCACGGCGGCGGCGCTGTCGACGGTGGCGCTGCTGAGCTATGCGCCGCGACGCTTCCACTGGATCGCGTTCGCGGCCACGGGCGTCGCGCTGTGCAGCCTGCTGCTCGCTTCGATCACGTCGTGACGAGGGCGCGCAGCGCCTGCCCGCTCATCGCCCCTTCCACTGCCTGCACGTAGAGCTTCGCCACTTCGCGCGCCGGTGTGCCTCTGGGGCCTTGCAGGTCCAGGGCATCCAGCGTCTCCCGCACCCAGCCGGGCGCGACGACGTTCGCGCGCAAGCCTCGCGGCAGTTCGGGCGCGGCCTGTGCCACGAAGGCTTCCAGCCCCGCGTTCGCGAGCGCGCCCGCGCTGCCGCCCGGCAGCACGCCGTCGAAGCTGCCTCCGGTCAGCGTGACGGAGCCGCCCTCGCGCAATCGCGCCACGGCGCGTTGCAGCAACGCGATCTGTCCGAAGAGCTTGGCCCGCAGCGCGTGCGCGAGTTCTTCATCGGACAGCGTGCCGAAGCGCGCCAGCCTCACGCTCGCCGCAGTGGACACCACCGCATCGACCTCGGGTACGGCATCGAACAGCGCGTCGATGGTCTGCGGCTCCGCGAGATCGATGCCCGGCGAACTGCGGCGTGAGACGGCGATCACCTCGTGCCGATCCGCCAGCGCAGCAGCCACCGCGCGGCCGATGGTGCCGCCCGCGCCGATCAGCACGATCCTCATGCCGGCCGCCGCACCGAACTGCCGCCCGAGAGCACCCCTTGCGTCATCGGCAGCGCCATGAAGTCGTGCGGGAAACCCAGCGAAATGGTGCTGGCCGCGTCGAGACGCTGAAGCGCCTCGCCGTCGAGCTGTACCTCGAGCGCGCCGAGGTTGTCCTCGAACTGCGCGAAGGTGCGCGCGCCGATGATTGGCATCACCGTCGGCGCACGACGATGCAGCAGCCACGCCAGCGCGATCTGCGCGCTCGAGCGGCCCTGCTCCTTCGCGATCTGCGTCACCGTCTCGGCGATGTCGAGCGAGCGGGCGGTCAGTGCGCCGTTGCCCACGGCCACGTCCTTGCGCGAACCCGTCACGCCCGAGCCCGGGTCCTTGCGATGGTCGAGGTCGGCGCGCGTGTACTTGCCCGAGAGCACGCCGCTGCCCAGCGGCGACCACGCCAGCACGCCCAGGCCCAGCTCCTGCGCCATCGGCAGCAGCTCGCGTTCCACGGTGCGCTCGATCAGGCTGTACTCGATCTGCAGCGCCACCAGCGGCGCCCAGCCGCGCAGCTCGGCCAGCGTCTGCATGCGCGCGATCTGCCAGGCCGGCGTGTCGGAGATGCCCGCGTACAGCACCTTGCCCGAGCGCACGAGGTCGTCGAAGGCGCGCATCACTTCATCGAAAGGCGTGAGGTTGTCCCAGATGTGCAGGTACAGCAGGTCGATGTAGTCGGTGCCCAGGCGCTTCAGGCTGGCTTCCACCGAGCGGACCATGTTGCGACGGTGGTTGCCGCCCGCGTTCGGGTTGCCCGGCTGCATGTTGAGGGAGTACTTGGTGGCTACCACCACCGACTCGCGCCGGTCGGCGATGAACTGGCCCAGCAGCTGCTCCGAGCTGCCGTTGGTATAGAAGTTGGCGGTGTCGATGAAGTTGCCGCCGCGCTCCACGTAGGCGTCGAACATGCGGCGCGATTCGCCCGCGTCGGCGCCCCAGCCCCATTCCTGGCCGAAGGTCATGGTGCCCAGCGACATGGGGCTGACGCGCAGGCCCGAGCGGCCGAGGGTGATGTAGTCGTCCAGCTTCATGATGCAGATTCCTTTCGTGTCGAGGTGAAGGTGGCGACGCGAGGGCCGCATCGCCATGGCCTCGAAGGTATTTGCGCGATTGCTTCGGAAAAAGCCGGCTGAGACGAATGCTTTATGAAGCCAGTCTTCATAATGGCCGCCATGTCGCCCGAACTGCTGCCCGCCATCGCCGCCTTCGCCCGCGTGGCGCATCACGCCAGCTTCACTCGCGCCGCGGAAGAACTCGGTGTGTCGCCATCGGCCCTCTCGCAGACCGTGCGCACGCTCGAACAGAAGCTCGGCGTGCGCCTGCTCGACCGCACCACGCGCCGCGTCGGCGTGACGGAGCTGGGCCAGCAGTTCCTGGCGGGTACGCAGCAGGGGCTGGCAACGCTGGCGCAGGCTGTCGAAGGCCTCGACGAGGCGCGCGACAAGCCCGCCGGCCTGCTGCGCCTGAACGTCTCGCGCGTGGCGGCTGAGCTGCTCTTCTTCCCGCACTTCGGCGCGTTCGCTTCGGCCTACCCCGACATCACGCTCGAGTTCGTCTGCGACAACCGCATGGTCGACCTGGTGGAAGGCGGTTTCGACGCCGGCATTCGCCTCGGCGAAAGCCTCGCACAGGACGTGGTGGCCGTGCCGGTGGGCGGGCCGCTGCGCATGGTCACCTACGCGGCGCCCAGCTACCTGAAGGGCCGCAAGCTGCCGCGCACGCCCGTAGACCTGCGCGAGCACCGGTGCCTGAACTACCGCCTGACCACCGGCGGCCTCTATCGCTGGGAATACGCGCAGGACGGACGCGTGCTCGACGTGGAACTCGCCGGCCCGCTGATCAGCAACGACAGCGACCTGCTGCTCGCGGCCGCGCGCTCCGGCGCGGGCATCGCCACTTCCTTCGAGGGCGCGGTGCTGGAAGATTTCGCGAGCGGCTGTCTCGTGCCGCTGCTGGAGCCCTGGTGGCCGACCTTCCCGGGCTTCTATCTCTACTACCCGAGCCGCGCGCAGATGCCGCGCAAGCTGCGGGTGTTCATCGATTTCCTGCAGGCGCGGCATGCACCGCCGCCGGTGTCGCAGCGGGCGGTCAGGCTCGCATCAGCGCCTCGATCTCGTCCGCCTTCACCGGCACGCCGCGCGAAATGAGTTCGCAGCCGGTGGCGGTGACGATCGCGTCGTCCTCGATGCGGATGCCGATGTTGTGGAACTGCTCGGGCACGCCGTCGGCGGGCCGCACGTAGATGCCGGGCTCCAGCGTGAGCACCATGCCGGGGTGCAGGATGCGGCTGGGCCGGTTCTTGATGACTTCGTTCGACAGCGGATCTTTCCGCTCGCTCACTTCGCCGACCTGCGTGGGCTCGACGTAGCTGCCGCAGTCGTGCACGTCCATGCCGAGCCAGTGGCCGGTGCGGTGCATGTAGAACTGGAAGTAGGCGCGCGTGTCGATCACGTCGTCGACGCTGCCGACCTTGTTGGCGTCGAGCAGGCCGAAGTCGAGCATGCCCTGCGCCAACACCTTCACCGCCGCGTCGTGCGGATCGTTGAAGCGGTTGCCGGCCTTGGTGGCGGCTGCGGCCGCGTCCTGGCTGGCCAGCACGAGGTCGTACAGCGCGCGCTGCGGGCCGGTGAACTTGCCGTCGGCCGGGAAGGTGCGCGTGATGTCGCTGGCGTAGCCGTCGAGCTCGCAGCCCGCGTCGATCAGCACCAGTTCGCCCTTGCGCACGGGCGCGGCGTCGGCGCGGTAGTGCAGCACGCAGGCATTGGAGCCTGCCGCGACGATGGAGTAGTAGGCCGGGTACTGCGAGCCGCCGAGGCGGAATTCGTGCAGCAGCTCGGCGTCGAGGTGGTATTCGCGGGCGTCCTTGCCCTCGCGCAGCATGCGGGCCGACAGCTGCATCGCGCGGACGTGCGCGCGGGCGCTGATCTGCGCGGCGCGTCGCATGATGTCCTGCTCGTGCGCGTCCTTGACCAGGCGCATCTCGTCGAGCGGGCCGCACAGGTCGCGCTGCTCGTCGGGGCACAGCGCGCCGTAGCGCACGCGCGCGCGCACCGACTGCAGCCAGCCGTCGACGCGGCTTTCCAGGCCCTTGTGGATGGCGAACGGAAACCACACGGTGGCGCGGTTCTCGAGCAGCTTGGGCAGCTTCGCATCGAGTTCGGTGACGGGAAATGCCTCGTCGACGCCCAGCGCCGCGGGCGCCGCGTCGGGGCCGAGGCGGTAGCCGTCCCAGATCTCGCGCTCGATGTCCTTGGGCGCGCAGAACAGCGTGGCGCGGCCGTCGCCTGCCAGCACCAGCCAGGCGTTGGGCTCGGTGAAGCCGGTCAGGTAATAGAAGTAGCTGTCGTGGCGGTACAGGAAGTCGGTGTCGCGGTTGCGCGGCCGCTCGGGCGCGGTCGGGATGATGGCGATGCCGTCCTTGCCGAGTTGCGAGGCGAGGCGTGCGCGGCGCTCGGCGTAGATCGTGGTGGCGATGTCTGCTGCGGTCATCTTGTTGGCGTCGTGTTCAGTTGGGCGAGCCGTTCGGGCGTTCCCACATCGGTCCAGGGGCCGGTGTAGAGCTCGGCGCTCACGAGTTCATTGTCCATCGCGGCGCGCAGGATCGGGGCCAATGGGGCTTTGCGGCCGGCGGGGTTGCCGTTCGGGATGTCGCAGTAAGGCGGGGCGAAGAGCGCGGCGCGGTACAGGCCGATGGTCGAGAAGGTGAACTTCTCTGGCGCGGTGTTGAGCGCGAGGCCGTCCGCGGAAAGGCCGAAATCGCCCTTGGGGTTGTGCGCGGGGTTGGGCACCAGCCAGAGGTGCGCGAGCCTGCCGCTGGCGATGAAACGCTCGAGCGAGGCCTGCGTGAAGGCGAATCCGGGTGCGAAGACATCGCCGGCCGCGACCCAGAAAACATCGCCCAGCAGGGGCAGCGCACGCACGATGCCGCCGGCTGTTTCCAGCGCGCCGCCGAAGTCGCGGCCCTCGTCGGAGTATGAAATCGATAGCGCAGGATGCCCATCCAGCAAGGGGGTCGGGCCGAAGCGGTCAGAAATCTGCGCGCCGAGCCAGTCGGTATTGACGATCAGTTCGGTGAAGCCGCCGGCGGCCAGCGCCTCCATCGGCCATTGCATCAGGGGCTTGCCGCGCACCTCCAGCAGGGGCTTGGGGCAGGTGTCGGTCAGGGGCCGCATGCGCTCGCCGCGCCCGGCGGCCAGGATCATGGCCCGCACCGCGTTGCCGCTCACGCCGCGACCCGTCCGCGCTGCAGCTCGTTGCGTTCGCTGTGCAGGGGCTGGAACACCGAGACCAGGCACTCCATCAGCGCATGGGCCTTGGCCGAGTGGTCGCCGCTGAAGTTGCAGACGTACACGTCGAGCGTCACGCCGCGCTGCTCGGGCCAGGTGTGGATGCACAGGTGCGACTCGGCCAGCAGCACCGTGGCCGTGACCCCGCCAGGGCCTTGCGGCGTGGCCGGAAAGCCGTGGATCAGCTTGCCCACCGCCTGCAGCCCGGCGGCGCTCACCGCCTTGAGGCAGACCGCGCCCAGGGCGTCGCGGTCGGTGAGCCACTGCAGGCCGCATTGGCAGTCGTGGAGGTCGGCGGTGAGGTGCAGCCCGTGCATGGGTGGCAACTCTAGCAGTCCGTCCGGAGGGCGACACACGTGGGAACGCACAGAAGCATCGGAAGGGTGTTCAGGCCGTATCGGGAGCGTCCGGGGCTCGCCCGGTAAAATCGCGGGTTCTCCCCACCCCAATCCTCCCTTTTCCCTCCGAAAGTCCACCGCACATGGCAAACCACGCCCTGATGGCCAACGCAATCCGCGCACTGGCCATGGATGCCGTCCAACAAGCAAATTCCGGACATCCGGGCGCACCGATGGGCATGGCCGACATGGCCGTCGCACTCTGGGGCGATCACCTTCGCTACAACCCCGCCAATCCGCACTGGTTCGACCGCGACCGCTTCGTGCTGTCGAACGGCCACGCCTCGATGCTGCTGTACTCGGTGCTGCACCTGACCGGCTACGACCTGCCCATCGGCGAACTCAAGAACTTCCGCCAACTGCACAGCAAGACCGCGGGCCACCCCGAAGTGGACGTGACCCCGGGCGTCGAGACCACCACCGGCCCGCTGGGCCAGGGCATCACCAACGCCGTGGGCTTCGCGCTGGCCGAGAAGCTGCTGGCTGCCGAGTTCAACCGCAAGGACCACGCCGTGGTCGACCACCACACCTACGCCTTCCTGGGCGACGGCTGCATGATGGAAGGCATCAGCCATGAAGCCTGCGCGCTGGCCGGCGCCTGGCACCTGAACAAGCTGATCGCGCTGTACGACGACAACGGCATCAGCATCGACGGGCAGGTCAAGCCCTGGTTCATCGACAACACCGAAGAGCGCTTCAAGGCCTACGGCTGGAACGTCATCGGCCCGATCGACGGCAACGACGCCGCGGCGGTGTCCAAGGCCATCGCCAAGGCCAAGAAGGAAGAGTCGAAGCCCACGCTGATCGTCTGCAAGACCGTCATCGGCAAGGGCAGTCCGAACCGCGCCGGCACCGCCAAGGCGCACGGCGAGGCGCTGGGCGCGGAAGAAATCGTGCTTACCCGCGAAGCCATCGGCTGGCCCTACCCCGCCTTCGAGATCCCGGCCGATGTGTATGCCGACTGGGACCACAAGGAAGCCGGCGCCAAGACCGAAGCCGCCTGGAACGACAAGTTCGCCGCCTACGCCGCCGCCTACCCCGAGCTGGCCGCCGAGTTCACCCGCCGCATGAAGGGCGAGCTGCCCAAGGACTTCCATCAGGTCGCGTTCGACACCGTGGTTGCCGCCCACACCAAGGGCGAAACCGTCGCCAGCCGCAAGGCCAGCCAGCTCGCGCTGGAAGCCTTCACGGCCGCGCTGCCCGAGATGCTCGGCGGCAGCGCCGACCTGACCGGCTCGAACCTCACCAACACCAAGAGCACGCCCGCGCTGCGCTTCGACGCCGCCACCGGCGCCGTGGTCCGCACCGAGCCCTCCGAACAGCACCCCGAAGGCCAGATCGGCCGCCACATCAACTACGGCGTGCGCGAGTTCGGCATGGCCGCCATCATGAACGGCGTGGCGCTGCACGGCGGCTACATCCCCTACGGCGGCACCTTCCTCACCTTCAGCGACTACAGCCGCAACGCCATCCGCATGGCCGCGCTGATGAAGCGCCGCGTGATCCACGTGTTCACGCACGACTCCATCGGCCTGGGCGAAGACGGCCCGACGCACCAGTCGATCGAGCACGCCGCCTCGCTGCGCCTCGTTCCCAACCTCGACGTCTGGCGTCCGGGCGACACGGCCGAGACGGCCGTGGCCTGGGCCGTGGCGCTGCAGAACCAGTCGCGCCCCACGGCGCTGCTGCTGAGCCGCCAGAACATCGCCTACGCGCCGAAGAGCGAACTCGGTGACATCAGCCGCGGCGCGTACGTGCTCGCCGAGCCTGAAGTCGTCGGCCTCAAGAGCAAGAAGACGGCCGCCGTCATCATCGCCACCGGTTCCGAAGTGCCGCTCGCGCTGGCCGCGCAGAAGCTGCTGGCCGAGAAGAAGATCGCCGTGCGCGTGGTGTCGATGCCCTCGACCACCACCTTCGACCGCCAGGACCTCGCCTACAAGAAGAGCGTGCTGCCGAAGAAGCTGCCGCGCATCGCCGTCGAGATGGGCTGCACCGGCGGCTGGTGGAAGTACGGCTGCGCGGCAGTCGTCGGCATCGACACGTACGGCGAGTCGGCACCGGCGCCGGCGCTGTTCAAGCACTTCGGATTCACGGCGGAGAACGTCGCCGCCACGGTGGAAGCCGCGCTGCGCGACTGATCGATCAATTCGATCTCTCGCCGGTTCACGACAAACAAGTTTTTCAACCTTAGGAGCAAGTCAGATGGCTATCAAACTCGGTATCAACGGCTTCGGCCGCATCGGTCGCAACGTGCTGCGCGCAGCGGTGCAGAACTTCAAGAACGACATCGAGATCGTTGCCATCAACGACCTGCTCGAGCCCGAATACCTGGCCTACATGCTCCAGTACGACTCGGTGCATGGCCGCTTCAAGGGCGAAGTCACGGTCGAAGGCAACACGCTGATCGTGAACGGCAAGAAGATCCGCCTGACGCAGGAACGCGACCCCGCGCAACTGAAGTGGAACGAAGTCGGCGCCGACATCGTGCTCGAGTCGACCGGCCTCTTCCTCACGAAGGAAACGGCGCAGAAGCACATCGACGCGGGCGCCAAGAAGGTGATCCTGTCGGCACCGTCGAAGGACGACACCCCCATGTTCGTCTACGGCGTGAACGACAAGAAGTACGCCGGCGAAGCCATCATCAGCAACGCCAGCTGCACCACCAACTGCCTGGCCCCGCTGGCCAAGGTGCTGAACGACAAGTGGGGCATCAAGCGCGGCCTGATGACCACCGTGCACGCCGCCACCGCCACGCAGAAGACCGTGGACGGCCCGAGCAACAAGGACTGGCGCGGCGGCCGCGGCATCCTGGAAAACATCATCCCGTCGTCGACGGGCGCGGCCAAGGCCGTGGGCGTGGTGATCCCCGAGCTCAACAAGAAGCTCACCGGCATGAGCTTCCGCGTGCCGACCTCCGACGTGTCGGTGGTCGACCTGACGGTCGAGCTGGTGAAGGAAGCCACGTACAAGGAAATCTGCGCCGAGATGAAGGCACAGAGCGAAGGCGCGCTCAAGGGCGTGCTGGGCTACACCGAAGACAAGGTCGTGGCCACCGACTTCCGCGGCGACCCGCGCACCTCGATCTTCGACGCCGAAGCCGGCATCGCGCTCGACGGCACCTTCGTGAAGCTCGTGAGCTGGTACGACAACGAGTGGGGCTATTCGAACAAGTGCCTCGAGATGGTCAAGGTCGTTTCGAAGTAAGACTTCGCGGCTTCAACGAAAAACGCGCCCTCGGGCGCGTTTTTTTATTGGGCTCCTTTTATCGGGCTCCTCACCGCTATCGCAGCTTCTCATTCCTGCGGATCTCGCTGCTCAGCTGCGACGTCAGCCGCGTCGCGGCCCTTCGCGCCGCCAGCCCGAAGTCGCCCTTGAATTCGCCGAACTCCGCCGTGCCGTTGCCCACCGCACGCACGCGCGTGACTTCGGCGCCCGCCGCATCGCTCACCACGCACGAGACCTCGGCCGTGAACGAGGTCGGCGGCCAGCTGATCCATGACGACGAGCTCGAATCGGTCTTGATGCGCGGCGAGAACACCAGCGACACGCCCGCCGCCTCGTTCGCCTTCGCGTCGCCGGCGGTGCGCAGCACGATCACGTCGCGGTACACGGCGCGCAGCGCGTCGCGGATCGACTTCTCCAGGTCGCGGTACGGGTAGTAGCTCACGCGGTCGCCGCTGCCGCCGGGCGTGACCACTTCGAGGTCGCGGTCCGCGTCGGTCATGACGTAGGCGACCTTCTTTGGAACGAGGTGCGCCTGCGAACGCGCCGGCGCGGTCTCGGTGATCATGGTGATCGGGTGCACGCAGCCGGCGAGCAGCGACAGGGCCGACAGCGCGATGGTCGCTGGACGAAAAAGGAACTGCATCGAAGCGCCTCCTGGCCTCTGGGGATCAGCGGCCGATGGCGGCCACGAACTGCGGATCGGCATACACCTGCCGCAGCAAGGCACGCACGAGGCGCGGATACGCGGCCTGCCCGGCGGGCACGGCGACGATGCTGGCGTAGCTCGAATCGAAGGCGGTCTCCGCGCGGTATGTCTTGCGCAGGCGCTGCGTGGTGTCGCGCGTGACGGTGATCTCGACTTCCATGCGACCGCTGCCGTTGATCACGCCCAGGTCGATCTCGTTGACCAGCACGCGCGCCGCGATGCGCGTGGGCGCCTTCGGGTCGTAGACGGAGATCTCGCCGAGGTCGCGCATCATCGCGTCCTGCAGGTACTGCGCGAAGCTGCCGCTGGGCGACAGCAGCCTGGCGCTGCGCAGGCGCACGGTGTTGACCTTCTCTTCGGCGTCGGTCGGCTGCGCCTTCGTGAGGGCCACCATGCCGGGGCGCGTGGCCTCCAGCTTGTCGAGGGTTTCGTAGTCGGCCGCGTAGGGCGGCGCCAGCAATGGCGCGCAGCCGGTGGCCAGGACGGCGGCTGCCAGCGCGCCGGGCAGGAACAGGCTGCGCAAGCGCCAGCCTTGCTGCGAACTAAAGATCGCCATGCCTTCGGTTCCCCTCTCTCCACGAGGCCCGCGATGCATGCATCGTGCATCGGTGGTGCGTGCTCCCGGCGCGACGGTAGCACGCATCGCGCCGCGCGCGAATGCATGAAGCCGCGAAACCGAAGGGTGCGCGACGAGCGCGAAGGCGAGCCTCAGATCGGCTCGAGCACGTGGATCAGCTTGCCCTCGGTGAATTCCTTCGTCTTCTCGCTGTGGGCCTTCATGTGCGGCGCGACCGCGTGCGCCTGCAGGTGCGCCAGCGTTTCCCACTTCTCGATTACGACGAAGGTGTCGGGGCCGAAGCTGGCCTTGGACGTGGGAATGCCCTGCGCGTCGACCGTGGCGCCGTACTCGATGCAGCCCTCCTCGGCCAGCACGGCCGCACGGTTGGCGGCGAAGGCTTCGAGCAGCTTGGCGCGCTGGCCCGGCTTGGCGGTGATGACGGCGACGACGTGGATCATTGAAAGGGTCTCCGGTTGAGTGAGTGGTGAATACGACGGTCGAATCTAAGAGATTTGGCGCGACCGTGCCGGTCAGGTCCGCGACAACGCCACGGCCTTGTCCCTATCATCGCCCGCATGTTCTTTCCGCTGCCCCGCACGGCCACCGCGCCCTTCTGTCCTTCCGAAGTCAAGGGCAGCGTGGCTGTCCCGCAGGACCTGCCCTTCTTCAAGAAACTGATGCGCTACGCGGGCCCGGGCCTGCTGGTGTCGGTCGGCTACATGGACCCGGGCAACTGGGCGACCGACATCGAGGCCGGCTCGCGCTTCGGCTACGGCCTGCTGTTCGTGGTGCTGCTCGCGAGCCTCGCCGCGATGCTGCTGCAGACGCTGTGCGTGCGGCTGGGCATCGTCGCGCGCAAGGACCTGGCCCGCGCCTGCCGCGAGCACTACTCGCCGCGCGTCAACCGCCTGCTGTGGCTGGGTGCCGAGCTGGCCATCGTGGCCTGCGACCTCGCCGAGGTGCTGGGCAGTGCGCTCGCCCTGCACCTGCTGTTCGGCGTGTCGATCCCGGTGGGCATCGCCATCACGGCCTTCGACACGCTGCTGGTGCTGGGCCTGCAGGGCGCGGGCTTCCGCCGCGTGGAGGCCATCGTGCTGGGGCTCGTGGGCACCATCGCGGCCTGCTTCGTCGTCGAGCTGGCGATGTCGCCGCCCAACTGGTTCGGCGTGGCGATGGGCTTCGGCCCGAGCCTGGAGCGGCTGCACCAGCCGGGCGCGCTGTACCTGGCCATCGGCATCGTCGGCGCGACGGTGATGCCGCACAACCTGTACCTGCATTCGTCCATCGTGCAGACGCGCCTGGTGGCCGACACCGAGCCCGCGCGCCGCGAGGCGGTGCGCTTCTGCACGCTCGACGCGGTGGTGTCGCTCTCGCTCGCGCTGCTGGTCAACGCGGCCATCATGGTGCTCGCGGCCAGCGCCTTCCACGCCACCGGCCACCGCGAGGTGACGGAGATCGACGATGCCTACCGGCTGCTGGAGCCCATCGTCGGCAGCGCGGTCGCGGCCACGCTGTTCGGCATCGCGTTGCTGGCCTCGGGGCAGAGCTCGACCTTCACCGGCACCATCGCGGGCCAGATCATCATGGAAGGCTTTCTCGACCTGAAGATCCCGTGCTGGCAGCGCAGGCTCATCACGCGCGCACTGGCGCTCGGGCCGGCATGGCTGGGCGTCTGGTGGTTCGGCGACGGCGGCGTGGGCAAGATGCTTGTGCTCAGCCAGGTGGTGCTGAGCTTCCAGCTGCCGTTCGCGATGTGGCCGCTGATCCGCTTCACGAGCAGCCGCGCGCTGATGGGCGACTTCGCCAACGGCGCGGTGGTGAAGTCGCTGGCGTGGCTGCTGTTCGGCGTGATCGGCGCGGCCAACGTGTGGCTGATCGCGTCGGTGGTCCTGGGCGGCGCCTAGGCCTCAGCGCTTGCCCGCTTCCTTCCACAGGTGCACCAGCGCCTCCGGCGCCTCGGCCTCGGGCACCTCGAAGCTCACGAAGATGTCCTGCTGCTCGCCGGCGCTGCGCACGAGCACCTCGACGCGATAGAAGCGCTGGTCGCCGCCCGACACCGTCGCGCCGGCCTGCTGCCCGGCGTGCGGCACGGCGCTCTGCAGCGCATCGCCGATCTGCTGGCGCAGCTCCTGCGTGCAGTCGCCGAGCTGGAAGCTGCGCGGCTGCGCGAGACCCGGCACGTAGGCCACGCCGCCCTCGCGCGTCACGCGCACGGTGGTCGCCTCGTTCAGCGGTGGCAGGCGGATCATGGCTCGATCACCCCCACGGCCTGCCAGGCGTCGGCCACCGCCTTGCGGACCGCGCTGCCGGCACCGAAGCGCTGCGACGCGACATCGACGCTGAGCGTCGCGAAGGCCTCGAAGTCGGCGTCCTGGCGCAGGCGCCTGTCGCGCAGCGTGTCGTACCAGACGCGTCCCGCGGTCTCCCATGCCGGCCCGCCGATGGCGACGGCCGCCAGATGGAAGGCGCGGTTCGGAATGCCCGAGTTGATGTGCACGCCGCCGTTGTCCTGCGAGGTGACGACGAAGTCTTTCATGTGCGCGGGCTGCGGGTCCTTGCCGATCACCGGGTCGTCGTAGGCGGTGCCGGGCTCGGCCATCGAACGCAGGGCCTTCGCCTTCACGCTGGACATGAAGAGCCCGGCGCCGATGAGCCAGTCGGCCTGCTGCGCGGTCTGCTTCAGCACGTGCTGCTTCACGAGCACGCCGAACACGTCGCAGATCGATTCGTTGAGCGCGCCGGGCTGCCCCTGGTAGACCAGCCCGGCCTCGTGATCGATCACGCCGTGCGTGAGCTCGTGGCCGATGATGTCCACCGCGATGGTGAAGCGGTTCATCACCTCGCCGTCACCGTCGCCGAACACCATCTGCGTGCCGTTCCAGAAGGCGTTGTCGTAGTCCTTGCCGTAGTGCACGCTGCCGGTCAGCGGCATGCTCGCGCCGTCGATGGAGTCGCGCTCGTACACGTCGTGGTACAGCCGCCAGGTCGCGCCCAGGTGGTCGTAGGCCTCGTCGGCCGCGATGTCGCCGGTGGCGGGCCTGCCTTCGGTGCGCACCAGCTTTCCGGGCAGCACGGTCTTGTGGCCCGCGTCGTAGATCGCGCGTTCCGGCGAGTTGGGCCGCGCCGCGCGCGGCGGCACGGCAGTCGCGCCCTGCACCACCGCCGGCGGCACGAACCCGCGCAGCGCGCGGTGCTCGCGGTCGATCGTCAGCGTGTTCACCGCGCGTTCGCTGAGGGGCGCGCTGGCGTTCTCGGCGAGCCGGCTCAGCAGGTAGGGCGGCACGAAGGCGGGCGGCAGGGTCTGCGGCGTGCGCGATGGCATGAAACGGCCTTTCGTCGAGGAGCGATCAGGAGCGATCGGTTCGAAAACACCGTAGCAGAAACACGGGCCCGCGCCTGTCGGATCGTGGCTCAAGCCTTGGGCGGCATGTCGTCTTTTCCGAGCGCGGCGGCCATGAAGTCGACGAAAGTTCGCACTCGCGCCGACAGCTGGTGGCGCTGCGGGTACACCGCGTAGATGTCGGCGTCGGGCGTGCGGTAGTTGGCCAGCACCTGCACCAGCCGGCCGCTGCGCAGGTAGCGCGCGATGTCCCACTCGGCGCGCATCAGGATGCCGTGGCCGTCGAGTGCCCAGTTGACCGCGATCTCGCCGTCGTTGGTGCTGAGCATGCCGCGCGTCTTCACTGCCTCGGTGCGCTGCGCCGTGCCGCGCCCGCTGCTCAGCCGCCAGATGCCGTAGCCCTCGTCGCCCTGGCGGATGCCTATGCAGCGGTGACGCGTGAGGTCGTTGGGCACCTTGGGCTGCCCCGCGCGCGCGAGGTAGGCGGGCGAGGCGCACAGCAGGCGGCGGTTCGACGCGATGCGCCGCGCGATCACGCGGGCCTCGGGCGGCGCGCCGAAGCGGATGCAGACGTCGAATGCGTCGTCGGTCAGCGGCGGCGGGTTGACCGAGAGCTGCAGCTGCACTTCGACCTGCGGATGCCTGCGCGCGAACTTCGAGATCAGCGGCGCCACGTGGCTGCGCCCGAAGCCCAGCGTGGCGTTCACGCGCAGCAGCCCCTGCGGCTCGCCCTTCGCGCCGCCGAGCAGCTGCGCCATGTCGTCGATCTCGCCGAGGATGCGACGCGCGTGCGCCACGTAGAGCTCGCCCTCGGGCGTAAGGCTCATGCGCCGCGTGGTGCGGTTCACCAGCGTGACGCCCAGGCGGGCTTCCATCTGCGCGAGGCGCTTGCTCACGGCCGGCGTGCTGATGCCGAGCTCGCGCGCCCCTGCGCTCAGGCTGCCGCTGGCCGCGAGCGTGGAGAAGAAACCGAGGTCGGCGGGTTGGACCGGGGCTGCCATGGGTGATCCGATTGTTGAATTCAGGTTAACGATGGATTCACTTTCGGCGTGAATCGTTCGATGCGGTCGATCCTACAGTGGGAGCCCGACAGAGCACATACACACGAACGAGGACATCGACGATGAGCAGCTACAGCATTGCCACCATTCCCGGCGACGGCATCGGCAAGGAAGTGATCCCGGCAGGCCGCCAGGTGATGGAGGCGCTGGCCGCGGCCTCCGGCGGCGCGTTGAGCTTCAGCTTCGAGGACTTCGGCTGGGGCGGCGACTGGTACCGAGAGCACGGCGAGATGATGCCGGCCGACGGCCTCGACGCGCTGCGCAAGAAGGACGCCATTCTTTTCGGCTCCGCGGGCGACCCGCACATTCCGGACCACATCACGCTGTGGGGCCTGCGCCTGAAGATCTGCCAGGGCTTCGACCAGTACGCCAACGTGCGGCCCACTCGCATCCTGGCCGGCATCGACGCGCCGCTGAAGCGCTGCAGGGCGGAAGACCTGAACTGGGTGATCGTGCGCGAGAACTCCGAGGGCGAGTACGCCGGCGTCGGCGGCCGCGTGCACCAAGGCCATCCGATCGAGGCCGCCACCGACGTGAGCATGATGACCCGCGCGGGCGTCGAGCGCATCATGCGATTCGCCTTCGGGCTGGCCCGCTCGCGGCCGCGCAAGCTGCTCACCGTGGTCACCAAGAGCAACGCGCAGCGCCACGCGATGGTGATGTGGGACGAGATCGCGCTGCAGGTCTCGAAGGAGTTCCCCGACGTGAGCTGGGACAAGGAGCTCGTCGACGCCTGCACCGCCCGCATGGTCAACCGGCCGGCCTCGCTCGACACCATCGTCGCCACCAACCTGCACGCCGACATCTTGAGCGACCTCGCGGCCGCGCTCGCGGGCAGCCTGGGCATCGCGCCCACCGGCAACATCGACCCGGAGCGGCGCTATCCGTCGATGTTCGAGCCGATCCACGGCTCGGCCTTCGACATCATGGGCAAGGGGCTCGCCAACCCGGTGGGCACCTTCTGGTCGGTGGTGATGCTGCTCGAGCACCTGGGCGAAGCCGAGGCGGCGCGCCGCGTGATGGCCGCGGTGGAGCACGTCACGGCCAACCCCTCCCTGCACACGCGCGACCTCGGCGGCACCGCGACCACCGAGCAGGTGACGCGCGCGGTGTGCGCGCACATAGCGGCCGAGCCGCTGCGGCTGGCGGCCTGATCCGCCGCCCCGGGCGAACGAGCGATTCCACGGTATCCGCGCGCCTCGATGCGCGCACCACTACAACGAGCCGGAGACAAACCATGAACGCTTCATCGAACGCGCGCCGCCGGCGCACCATGCTGCACGCCGCAGTTCTCGCAACGGGGTTGGGCGCCACGGCCCTCGCCTTCGCGCAGCAGGCGCAGCCCACTCCAGGCTGGCCAGCGCGGCCCATCAGCCTCGTCGTGCCCTTCCCCGCCGGCGGCACCACCGACGTGCTGGCCCGCGCGCTGGCCGACAAGCTCTCGCAGTCGCTCGGCCAGCCGGTGGTGGTCGAAAGCAAGCCGGGCGCCGGCGCCACGCTGGGCGCCGACTACGTGGCCAAGGCCAAGCCCGACGGCTACACGCTGCTGATGGGCGCGGTGCATCACACCATCGCCACCAGCGTGTACAAGAAGCTGCCCTACGACTTCCAGAAGGACCTGGCGCCCATCACCGTCGTGGCCATGGTGCCGAACGTGCTGGTCATCAACGCCGCGAACACGCCCGCGAAAAACGTGGCCGAGCTGGTGGCGCTCGCCAAGGCCGCGCCCGAGAAGCTGGCCTACGGCTCCAACGGCAACGGTACCGCGCAGCACCTGATCGGCACGCAGTTCCAGGCGAGCACCGGCGCGAAGCTGCTGCACGTTCCCTACAAGGGCAGCGGGCCGCTCACCACCGACCTGCTCGGCGGTCAGGTGGCGATGTCCTTCGACACCATCACGCCGGTGCTGCAGCACATCAAGGGCGGCAAGCTGCGCGCGCTGGCCGTGACCACCGCGCGGCGCTCGTCGGTGCTGCCGGACGTGCCGACGCTGGACGAAGCGGGGCTCAAGGGTTTCGACATCGGCACCTGGTTCGGCGTGCTCGCACCGGCGGCCACGCCGAAGGAGATCGTCGCGCGCCTGAACGCCGAGATGGTGAAGATCATCCATTCGCCCGACTTCGCGCAGCGCATGCAGGCCATCGGCGCCGAGCCGCTGGGCGGCACCCAGGAAGAGATGGCGCGGCAGATCCGCGAGGAGACGGCGAAGTTCGCGAAGCTGGTGAAGGAAGGCGGCGTCGCGATCGAGTAAGTCGAGCAGGTCGAATAAGAAAGAAATACGCGTCCGGCGTGATACCGGTTACGACCGCGCACACCTGCGGTCGGCGAGTGCCCCGCCGAGGTCATAGGATCGGGGCTTCCGAATTCACCGCCGCCGCGCCCATGTTCATCGTCACCCTCACCTACATCCGCCCGCTCGAGGAAGTCGACGCGCTGATGGATGCGCACATGGTCTGGCTCAAGAAGCACTACGAAAGCGGCCTTTTCGTGGCTTCGGGCCGGCAGGTGCCGCGCCAGGGCGGCGTGATCCTCGCACGCTCGGGCGACCGCGAGGGCCTGGAGGCGGTGCTGGCGCGCGACCCCTTCGTGCAGGGCGGGGTGGCGCGCACCGAGGTCATCGAGTTCGTGCCGCGCATGACGGCGCCGAGCGTCGAGATCCTCAAGACCTTCTAGGGCCTCAGCTTCCGCCGGAGCCCGCCGGCACTTCCTCGCGCCCGCCGGGGTGCCGGGCGAAGCGCGGGGCGTCGTGGCCGTGCACCGGCGCCGGATCGTCCCAGGGCCAGCCGCCGAACTGCGTGCGGCGGTAGTCGGCCATGGTCTGGCCGATCTCGGCCTGCGTGTTCATCACGAAGGGGCCGTACTGCGCCACAGGCTCGGCGATCGGACGGCCCTGAAGCACCAGGAACTCGCCGGTCCCGGCCTCGCCGTTGACGATGTCGACCGCCTCGTTCGCACGCAGCTCGACGGCCGCCGGGCCCTCGACGCGTTCGCCGGCAATGCGGGCAACCGCTCCCTTGAAGAAGTACAGCATGCGCCGCGTGCCCTCGCCGGTGGCGGCGGGCAGCGTCCATTGGGCGCCGGGCGTCATCTTCAGCGTCCAGATCGCCACGTCGGCATCGGCCTGCGCGGCCCACGAGTCGGGCGGCGGCGCCAGCGGCTGGATCGGGGCCCTGCCGTTGACGGGGTCGTCGCCGAGCCGGCCCGCGATCACCGCGACTTCGGTGCGGCCGCCCTTGGCGTCGTCGGAGACGAAGCGCGGAATGGCCTCCGACCAGAACATCGTGAAGTGCGGCTCGGCCATCTTGTTCTTCGCCGGCAGGTTGAGCCAGATCTGGAACAGTTCCAGCGGGTTCGCCGCAGCGTCGTCGAGCAGCGGGAACATCTCCGAATGCACGATGCCCTTGCCGGCCGTGAGCCACTGCACGTCGCCGCCGCCGAAGCGCGCGGTCGCGCCCAGCGAGTCGGAATGGTCGACCAGGCCCTTGCGAACGATGGTCACGGTTTCGAAGCCGCGGTGCGGGTGCGAGGGAAAGCCCGGCACCGTGTCGCCGTGGTACATGCTCCAGCCGTCCTTGCGGCTGAAGTCCTGCCCGATCTGGCGGCCGGCCAGCGAGGCCTCGGGGCCCATGCGGCCGTTGGCCTTCGGGTAGGCGTCGTCGTGATAGACGCAGAAGAGGAACGGGTCGATCGTCTGCCACGGGAAGCCCAGGGGGGCGATCCGCACGATGGGGCTCTTGCTGACGCTGCTGTCGTTGTCGGTCATGTCGCTGCTGTTCCTTTCCAGGTGGGGCGCGGCCGATGATGCCGCGCCAGTGCCTGGAATATCGGGGCGGCGCCGCCTTGCGGTAGGTGCCTTCCGTGCAACGGTGAAGAGCGCGTATGGAACGATGGGCATCGATCGTTCTCCCCTTCGGCGGTCTGCCTGCCGCGCCTTACTGCTTCGGCATTTCGGCGTTCGGGTCCATGTAGACCAGCTCCCACAAGTGGCCGTCGAGGTCCTGGAAGCCGTGGCCGTACATGAAGCCGTAGTCCTTCGGCTCGGTCGGGGTGGTGCCGCCGGCGGCCTTGGCCTTGGCCACGAGCTCGTCGACCTCGGCGCGGCTCTCGCACGAGAGGCACAGCAGCACTTCGGTGCTCTTGGCGGTGTCGGTGATGCTCTTGGTGGTGAAGGTCTTGAAGAACTCCTCGACCAGCAGCATGACGTGGATGCTGTCCTTCTGGACGACCATGCACGCGGCATTGGCGTCGGTGAACTGCTCGTTGAAGGTGTAGCCCAGCGCGGCGAAGAACGCCTTGGTCTTGTCGAGGTTCTTGACGGGGAGGTTCACGAAGATCTGCTTGGTGGCCATGGTGTCGTCCTTTGGATGAAAAAGAGTGGATGTGGGTTGAGTCCGGTGTCCTGTTTCGCCATGTGTTGTGTACACCGTCCACAAAAGATATCAAAGAAAATGGACGGCGTCCACATCTTTTTTCGAACAAGCGAAATCCGACCCTCGGCAGCGTGGGGGCCGGCATTGCATGCGGTGAAAGGGAGCGGGCATCATGGCCTCATGGAAATCGAGTTCAAGTTCTGCATCCCCCCGAGCCGCCTGAAGGCGGTGGAAGCCGCCCTGAAGCGCGGCACCGTCGTGCGCACCCGCCTGCAGGCCCGCTATTTCGACACCGCCGACCAGCGCCTGGCCGCCGACGGCATGGTGCTGCGGCTGCGCAAGGAAGGGCGGCGCTGGGTGCAGACCGTGAAGGCCACCGGCGACAACGCCCTGCACCGGCTGGAGCACAACGTCGACCTCGGCACGACGGGGCCGACACCGCAGATCGATCCGCAGCGCCACCAGGGCACGCCCGTGGGCGAGCGGCTCGCGAAGCTGCTGGCCGAAGGCGGGAGCACGCCGCTGGTCGAACGGCAATCGACCGACATCGTGCGGCTCACGCGCGACCTGCGCGTCACCGGGCCCGGCGGCGCGGTGGTGGAAATGGCGCTCGATGTCGGCAAGGTCGTCGCGCATGCCGGCACGCCCGAGCAGCGCGAATCGCCGGTGTGCGAGCTCGAACTGGAGCTCAAGCGCGGCGACGTGCAGGGCCTGGTCTCGCTAGCGCGGCGCTGGTCGCAGCAGCATGGGCTGTGGTTCAGCACCGTATCGAAGGCCGAGCGCGGCGCGCGCCTGCTGGCGGCGCAGGAGACGGTGGAAGCCGTGAAGGCCGAGCCGCCGCGCTTCGCCGCCCGGCAGCCGGACGGTTTGGCCATCCGGCAGGCCGTGGTGGCGTCGTGCCTTGCGCAGATGCTGCCGAACGCGAGCGAGATCGCCGCGGGCAGCGCCGACGAGGAGCAGATCCACCAGCTGCGCATCGGCATCCGCCGGTTGCGGACGGCCCTGCGCGAGCTCGCGCCGCTCGACCCCGCCTCGGGCCTCGTCGAAGCCGCCGAATGGGAGCCCCCGCTCGTCGAAGCCTTCCGCGCGCTCGGCGCGTTGCGCGACCGCGAGCAGGTCGTGAAGCTGGCCCAGCCGCGCCTGCGCGAAGCCGGCGCGCCCGACTTCGACCCGCTGGCCGCAGACGATGCCGCCGCTGTCGACGCGCCTTCGCCCGGCGATATCGTGCGCGCGCCGGCCTTCCAGAACGTACTCGTCTCGCTGATCGGCTTCACCGCCGCGAAGCCGGCGGAACCAGCACCGGCACTCGCCGCTGAAGAAGGCCAGTCAGCCCCGCCAGCCCCCGCGCCCGTCGGCGCCAACGCCGCTCGCCGCCTGCTGCGCCAGCGGTTGCAGCACTTGCACAAGCAGGTACTGCGCGACGGCGAGCGCTTCGAATCGCTGGACACCGAAAGCCAGCACCGCGTGCGCAAGCGCCTCAAGCGCCTGCGCTACCTCGCCGAGTTCGTGGCACCGCTGTTCGACGAGAAAGAAGAAGGCGCCGCCAGCCGCTACCTGAAGGCCCTGCGTCCCGCGCAGGACGCACTCGGCGAATACAACGACGAGGCCGTCGCGCTCGCGCTGTACCGAGAGGCCACAGCGCGCGACGCACGCGCGTGGTTCGCCGTGGGATGGTTCACAGCGCGACATGCGGCCGGCGCGAAGGCCTGCCGCAAGGCGCTGGAAAAGATCGAGGACGCGCCGAGGTTCTGGAAGAAGAACTAGCCGTCGGCGGGCGGCAGCGAGAACGGGAGAGCCGATGCCTCAGTGATGATGCCCGTGCGCCCCATGAACATGTCGGTGCTCGATCTCCACCGGCTGCGCCGTGCGCACGTCCGTCACCTGCAGGCTGAACTTCAGCGCCTTGCCGGCCCACGGGTGGTTGCCGTCGAGCAGCACGACCGGGCCCTTGATCTTCATCACGGTGAAGACGTGCTCGCGGCCGTCGTCGAGGCGGCCCTGCAGCTGGCCGCCGACCTTCACGCCGGGAGGGAAGTCGGTCTTGGGGATGCTGCGAACCAGCGACTCGTCGCGCTGGCCGAAGGCGTCTTCGGGCGCGAGGTTCAGCACGGTCTGGTAGCCCTTTTCCTTGCCGTCGAGCGCTTCCTCGATCTTGGGCAGGGTGTTCTCGTATCCACCATGCAGGTAGGCCATCGGCTCGGGGCTCGCCTCGATGAGCTTGCCCTGGGCGTCCGAGACTTTGTACTTGATGGTGACGACGGTGTCTTTTGCGATTTTCATGGGGTCGCATTCTCAGCCGAAACCCGAAAGCACTGGCGGCCGGGCCTTTGCCGGCGGCCCGGCTACTTGAACGCGTCCATCTGGTCGAGCTTGCCCATCACCAGCCCGATGAAGGCCGACACCGCCAGCGGAAGGTGCTTGCGGCTCGGATAGACCACGTTGAGCCCCCGGCCCCTGTATTCGTATTGCGGCAGCACCCGCACCAGCAGGCCCGCCTGCTCGTCGCGCGTCGCCATCGCGGGCGGCAGCTGCGCGATGCCCAGCCCGGCCAGCGCCGCCTTGCGCAGCGCCTGCGCGGTGTTGCCGGTGAAGCGGCCGGTGACCTGCACCTCCTCATCCACGCCGTCGGGGCCGGTGAGCTGCCAGATGGCGTGGCCGGAGGGGCTCGAGGGCGTCACGCAGTCGTGATGGGCCAGGTCCTGCAGGCTGCGGGGCTCGCCGCGCCGTTCGATGTAGGCGGGGCTCGCCAGCAGGCCGCCGCTGCGGGTGATGAGCCGCCGGCCCACGTAGCCCGAGTCGCGCAGCACGCCGCCGCGGAAGGCCACGTCGATCTGTTCCGCGATCAGGTCGGCGGCCGCGTCGCTGAGCACGAAATCGAGCTTGACCAGCGGATGCTCGGCCAGGAAGCCGGCCACCCATTCCATCGGGAAGAAATCGAAGAAATCCGCCGGTGCGGCCACGCGCACGAGGCCGCTGGGCTCCTGGCCCCCGGCCGCCAGCGCCTGTCCGGCGGCAGCCAAGCCGTCGACCAGACCCGCGCACTGGTCGTGAAAGGCCTGCCCGGCGCTCGTCAGCGTGAGCTTGCGCGTGGATCGCTGCATGAGCCGGGTGCCGAGCTGCGACTCGAGCTGCTGGATGCGCCGGCTCACGGTGTTGGGCGGCAGGCCCAGCCTGCGGGCCGCCTCGGCGAAGCTGCCGTGACGGACCACCTGCACGAACATGGCGACGTCGTTCAGATCGAGCATGAGGGGTAATTCCTTCTATTTTTGGACGAGTGCAATCCGACTCTACCGCCTAGTCGATCAATGGGTGCGTGCCTAACCTTGTGGCCATGACTACTTCATCCCTTGCTTCTCCCACGCAGCGCCGCATCGTCTGGGGCGTCCGCATCCTGCTGGCGCTGGCTTTCGGCGCCGCGGGCGCGGCCAAGCTGGCCGGCGCGCAGCAGATGGTCCAGGTGTTCGACGCCATCGGCTTCGGCCAGTGGTTCCGCTACCTGACGGGCCTGGTCGAGGTTGGCGGCGCGCTGCTGCTGCTGGTGCCCGCGACCGGCTTCCTCGGCGGCCTGCTGCTGGCCGCGACCATGGTCTGCGCCGTGGCCACGCATCTGGTGCTGATCGGCGGCAATCCGGCGCCGGCGGTGGTGCTGGCGCTGCTGTCGGGCTTCGTTGCCTGGCGCCTGCGGCCTCTGCCCCGAGCCGCCGTCACGGCGGCCTGACCTGATTTCCCTTCTTTCAACTTTCCCGGAGTACCCCCATGACCCAGCAACAACCCCGCATCGGCATCATCCTCGGCTCCACCCGCGAAGGCCGCTTTGGCGAGAAGCCCGCGCAGTGGATCCACGACATCGCGAAGCAGCGCACCGACCTCGCCTTCGAGCTGGTCGACCTGCGCGACCACCCGCTGCCCCTTTTCAACGAAGCCGGCGCGCCGGCCTGGGGGCCGGTGAAGAACGAGGCCGCGCAGCGCTGGCAGGCGAAGCTGGCCACCTTCGACGGCCTGATCGTCGTCACGCCCGAATACAACCACGGCCCGAGCGCGGTGCTGAAGAACGCCATCGACTGGGCCTACAAGGAATTCATCCGCAAGCCGATCGGCTTCGTGGGCTACGGCGGCGTGGGCGCTGCGCGTGCCATCGAGCAGCTGCGGCTGGTGGCCGTCGAGATGCAGATGGCACCGGTGCGCCACGCGGTGCACATCGGCATGGTCGAGTTCCTGGGCATCTGGCAGCAGGGCAAGAGCTTCGCCGACTTCCCGCACCTGGCGCAGGCCGCTACCGCGCTGCTCGACGACATCGCGTGGTGGACCAAGGCGCTGAAGACTGCGAGGGAGGCCGCATGACCGCCGCAGTCGCAACGCAGGCCCGCGCCATCGTCTACCGCACGCGCGGCTCGCGCCACGGCGGCATCACGCGGCTGATGAGCCCCGGCGACCTGGGCGAATTCCTCAAGCCCTTCGTGTTCCTCGATCTCTTCGGCTTCGACGTCACGGGCGGCCACAAGGGCTTCGGGCTGCATCCGCACTCGGGCATCGCCACGCTGACCTGGCTGATGGAAGGCGACACGCTCTACGACGACACCACCGGCGAGCAGGGCACGCTGCACGGCGGCGGCGTCGAATGGATGCGGGCCGGCAACGGCGTGTGGCACACGGGCGCGCCCGCGCCAGGCGTGGAGCGCGTGCGCGGCTTCCAGCTGTGGGTGGCGCTGCCGGCCTCGGAAGAGAACGCGCCGGCGCAGAGCATGTATCTCGCGCCCTCGCAGGTGCCGACGGAAGGGCCCGCGCGCGTGCTGCTGGGGCGCTACGGCTCGGCGCAGAGCCCGATTCCAGCGCCGTCGCCGATGAACTACCTGGCGGTGAAGCTGAAGGACGGCGAGCGCTGGAGCTACGTGCCGCCGGCCGGCCACACCGTGGGCTGGGTCGCGGTCAACGAAGGTGGGCTCGAGAGCGGCGACAACAGGGGCGGCCCCATCGGCGCGGGCGAGCTCGCGGTGTTCGAGGAATCGGGCGCGGCCATCGACTTCGTCGCGCACGGCGACACCTCCTTCGTGCTGGGCTCGGCGGTGAAGCATCCGCACGAGCTGGTGCTGGGCCACTACTCGGTGCACACGAGCCGCGCGACGCTCGACCAGGGCGAAGCGGAGATCCGGCGTATCGGCGCGAGGCTGAGGCAGGAAGGCCGGCTCTCGTAATCCAGCGTGCGCCCGGCGGGCGGCTGCGCCAGAATCGTTCGCTTCTTTCTTCCATCGAACGATTCCGCAGCCAGCAGCCCCCGCCATGAACATCGCCGACTCCTTCGTCACCAACGCCGCCCGCTTCGTCGAGATCCGCCGCGACATCCACGCCCACCCCGAGCTCGGCTTCGAAGAGCACCGCACCTCCGAGAAGGTGGCGAAGCTGCTCGCCGAATGGGGCATCGAGGTGCATCGCGGCATCGCGGGCACGGGGCTCGTCGGCGTGCTGCGCAAGGGCACGGGCAGTCGCACCATCGGCCTGCGCGCCGACATGGACGCGCTGCCGCTGCACGAAGCCAATGAGTTCGCCCACAAGTCGACGAACCCCGGCCGCATGCACGCCTGCGGCCACGACGGCCACACCACCATGCTGCTGGCCGCCGCCTGGCACCTGTCGCAGCAAGGGCCCGACGACTTCGACGGCACGGTGAATTTCATCTTCCAGCCCGCCGAGGAGATGGGCAAGGCCGGCGCCAAGAAGATGATCGACGAGGGCCTGTTCGAGCGCTTCCCGTGCGACGCGGTCTTCGGGCTGCACAACTTCCCGGTGGGCGACGTGGGCCGCTTCGCGCTCAACGAGGGCGCGCTGATGGCCTCGAGCAACACCTACATGATCACCGTGCGCGGGCGCGGCACGCACGCCTCGATGCCGCACACGGGCATCGACCCGGTGGCGGCGGTGGTCACGCTCGCGCAGCAGTTGCAGACCATCGTGGCGCGCACCATCCCGAGCACCGAGCGCGCGCTGTTGGCAGTCACGCAGCTGCAGGGCTCCGACGCGCCCAACGTGATTCCCGACGTGGCCACGGTGGGCGGCACCATCCGCACCTTCTCCATCGACGCCATCGACAAGCTCGAAGCCCGCCTGCGCGAAGTGGCCGCGGGCGTGGCGGCGGCGCACGGCTGCACGGCCGACGTGTTCTTCAAGCGCTCCTCGCCGCCGACCGTGAACCACCCGGCCGAGGCGCGCTTCGCAGCGGGCGTGATGCGCGAGGTGGTGGGCGACGACATGGTCACCGACGACTTCCCCGCCGTGATGGGCGCCGAAGACTTCGCGCACATGCTGCTCGCGCGGCCCGGCTGCTACGCCTTCCTGGGCAACGGCGACGGCGACCACCGGCTCGACGGCCACGGGCCCGGCCCTTGCATCATCCACAACACCTCGTTCGACTTCAACGACGAGATCATCCCGATCGGTGCCAGCTACTTCGTGAAGCTGGTGCAGCGCTGGCTGCCGGCGCGCGCCTGATCGGCGTTCCCTTCCCTCTGTTGATGATGAAGAAAAGAAAGCGGCCACCAGGATGACCACGACCCCGTTCACCCGACGTTCCCTCGCAGCCTTGTTCGCGACCACGGCCGCGGCCTTCGCGCTCGGCGTTCCGGCGCATGCGCAGCAGCGCGTGATCCACATCGTCGTGCCCTTCGGCACCGGCGCGGTGCAGGACACGGTGGCGCGCGCCTTCAACAACGAGCTGGGCGCCGCGCTGAATGCCAGCGCCATCGTCGAGAACCGCGCGGGCGCGGGCGGCACCGTGGGCGCGGCGATCGTGGCGCGCGCGCCGGCCGACGGCAACACGCTGATCCTCGCCGCCGCGAGCCACAACATCGCGGGGTTTCTCTACAGCAAGCTCAGCTACGACCCGCTGAAGGACTTCGTCGGCGTGGCCAACGTGGGCAACGCGGGCTACGTGCTCGCGGTGGCCAGCGGCATGGGCGTGTCGAGCACGGCCGACTTCATCAAGGAGGTCAAGGCCAACCCCGGCAAGTACAACTACGCCTCGGCAGGCAACGGCAGCGCCACGCACCTGGCGATGGCGTCCTTCCTCGCGAAGGCGGGGCTGCAGATGACGCACATCCCGACCAAGTCGACCGGCGAGGCCGTCAACGAGGTGCTCGCGGGTCGCGTGCAGGCGGTGATCTCGTCGAGCATCGGCGTGATCGGCTTCCAGGACGACGCGCGCATGAAGCTGCTGGCCTCCACCGGCCAGTCGCGCAGCCCCTTCCTGCCCAAGCTGCCGACCGTGGCCGAGAGCGGCCTGCCGGGCTACGCCTTCGATTCGTGGATCGGCCTGCTCGCACCGGCCGGCACACCCAAGGCCGAGGTCGAGCGCCTGAACGTCGCGGCCAACAAGGTGCTGGCCGACCCGGCGATCCAGGAACGCTTCAAGCGCCTGGGCGTGGAGCCGCGCAGCCAGAGCGCGGAGGAATTCCAGAAGCTGCTGCGCTCTGATTGGGATGCGATGGGGGCGGTGGTGAAGGCTTCGGGGGCGAAGATCGATTGAGGCACGCTTTATAAGCCTGAGCCAGTAAATCAATAATATCGGCTTTAGACGATATATTGACAAAATAAGCCAGGGCCGATATGTTGATCGCAACATGGACTATCCCCTGCGCTTCGTCGACCAACTGCGGCCGCACCTCAAGGCGCTGCGAAAAAGGCGCGGCCTGACGCAGGCTCAGGCCGGTGCGCTCATCGGCGTCAGCCAGGCTCGGGTCGCCGAGATCGAAGCCGGTCCGGGCGCGGTGAGCTTCGAGCAGCTGATGAAGTTGCTGTCGGCGCTCGGAGCCTCGTTCATCCTGCGAGAAGACGAGCCTTCGGCCTCGATGCCCGATACCGTGGACGAGCAAGGGCGTGCCCACGACGCGCTGCCGGACGACGATGTGAAACTCCCGCAGGGACAGGGAAAGTGGACCGTCCGCAGGATGAGCGACCAATCGGTACTGGCCAGCCTTGTGCCGGAAGACCTCGCCGATCCTGCTGAAGGCGTCGCCGCGCAAAGGTCTGGCATGGGCGCATTGCTGCGCGAGCTTCGTGCGCTCAATCCCGACAAGACCGTGGAGCCGACATCACGGCGGAATTTCCTGATCCGGGCGAAGAGGGAGACGTGGTGACGCAGGCGCTGAATGCATGGATGAACGGCGAGTTCGTCGGCACGTGGTCTGTCGATCGCGACTCCCATTCGTTCCGGTATGACCCCCGCTGGCTGACGCTGCCCCGGCACCGCTCGTTGTCGCTGTCGATCCCGATCAACCCGGCGCTCGAAGTGCGGGGCGAGGTGGTGAAGAACTACTTCGACAACCTGCTGCCCGACAGCGACAGGATTCGCGCGCGTCTGCGCAGCCGCTTCAGGCTCAAGGACGCCAGGACCTTCGACCTGCTCGAAGCCATCGGCCGCGACTGTGTCGGGGCCGTGCAGTTGTTGCCCCAGGACGCAGTGCCCCAGGGCTGGGACACCGTGAACTGCGAGCCGCTGGACGAAGAGCAGATCGCGGCGCTGCTCCAGGCCATTCCATCCGAGGACACACCGGAGGGAATGCAGGACGAAGATCTGTTTCGCATCTCCCTTGCCGGCGCGCAGGAAAAGACCGCCCTGACCTTCTGGAACGGCAGGTGGTGCCGTCCGCACGGCGCCACGCCCACCACGCACATCGTCAAGCTGCCGCTCGGACTGATCGGCGGCTCGAAGCGCGTGGACGCCTCCGATTCGGTGCAGAACGAATGGCTGTGCGCGCAGATCGTCGAGGCACTCGGCCTGCCTGTGGCGCCGACCTCCATGGCCTCTTTCGGCGGACAGACGGTTCTTGTCGTGGAGCGATTCGATCGCGAGCGGATGGACGGCGGCGCCTGGATCGCGCGCCTGCCGCAGGAAGACTTCTGCCAGGCGATGGGCCTGCCCTCCGACAAGAAATACGAGCAGCACGGTGGCCCCGGCATGGGCAAGTGCCTGCAGCTTCTGCAAGGCAGCGGGAATGCCGGCGACGGCACTCGGTTCCTGCTCGCGCAACTGGCGTTCTTTCTGCTCGCCGCCACGGACGGCCACGCCAAGAACTTCTCGATCCGCCTGCTGCGCGGCGACGCTTACGAAATGACGCCGCTCTACGACGTCATCTCGATGTGGCCGTACTTCGGCAACGGACCCAATCAGTTCCAGCCGCGCAAGGCGGGCCTGGCCATGGCCATCCGGTCGAAGAACCCGCACTATCTCCTTCACACCATCCAGGCTCGCCATTGGCATGGATTGGCCATGAAGCACGGTGGCATCGACGTCTGGAATGCCATGCTGGAGATGGTGGCTTCAGTGGATGACGCATTGGACGAAGTCGAGGCCCTGCTGCCTGCGGACTTTCCTGAATGGACCTGGGAGTCCATCTCGCGCGGCATGCAAAGCGAGAGCGAGCGGTTTCTCAGGGAGGTGGCTCACATCGCCGTGTAGGACGCCGGTCAATTGACAACGCGCCCGCCGCATTCATGCTTCCTCGTGGGTTCCGGGGCATTCCGCCCCGGTCCGCGAAAGGAGCTTTTTCATGGATCCGACGTCGCCATTCAATCCGCCTCCGGGCCAGCCGGTGACCAGGTCGCCCAAGGCGCTGTGGGCAGTGATCGGCGCTCTCTCGGTGGCCGTGGTGGCGCTTGGCGGGGTGCTGTTGCACCGGCAGCAAGGGCCGGATGCGGCCGCGAGTGTCCCGCCTCCCGTCGTCGTCGCCGCGGCTCCGGCCACGCCCAACGCGCTGGACGACTTCAAGCCTGAAGCGCTGCAGGCGCCGCCCGCAATGCCCGCGCCCGTTCCGGCAGCGGCGCCTGTCAGGGCGCCCGAACCCGCGCCGGTCCAGGCGATGCAACCGGCAGTGCCGCAGGCGCCCGCACCAGCCGCAGCACCGGTTGCTGCCGCGCAGCCCGCTCCACCGCCGTGCGCGGTCTGCGGCCGCGTGGAATCGGTGCACCCGGTACAGCGCGCACAGAAGACCACCGGTGTCGGCGCCGTCGCGGGCGGCGTGGTCGGCGGCCTTGTCGGCAACCAGTTCGGCCATGGCAACGGGCGCGTCGCCACCACGGTGCTGGGCGCGGTGGGCGGCGGTTTCGCCGGGAATGCCGTCGAGAAGCACGTGCGCACCGTCACCGTCTACGAGGTGGGCGTGCGCATGGACGACGGCGCGCTGCGCACCGTCGAGACGAAGACCGCGCCGCCCATCGGCAAGCCGGTCACGCTCAGGCGCGGCGTGCTGCGCCCCGCCGACGGGCACAAGTAGCCGGTCGGAAACCGTTGTCGCCGGCCCCGCCGCGGGGCTCGGCGCCTTGTGCCGCCGATATCACAGAAGAACCTCGCCCGGAAGAGCGCTTGCCCGACGGATATCTTGACCATATATCCTTAATATATTTAAAGTGCGACGCTTCCACACCGCACACCAAAAGGAGCGATCAAGTGAGCAATCCCCGCTGGCAAGGCATCTTTCCCGCCGTCACCACCAAGTTCAACGCCGACGAGAGCATCGATGCCGAGGGCACGGCCCGGCACATCGACTTCCAGATCCGCAACGGCATCCACGGCCTCGTCACCTGCGGCTCGCTCGGCGAAGCCAGCACGCTGACGCTGGAGGAGAAGCTGCAGGTCGCGAAGATCGCGCTGGAGGCCGCCGACGGCCGCATCCCGGTGCTGGCCAACGTGTCCGAGACCAGCACGCGCGAGGCGCTGCGCTACGTCGACGGCGCCAACAAGCTCGGCGTGGCCGGCTTCATGGTGATGCCCTCGGTGATCTACGTGGCCGACGCGCGCGAGGCCATGCTCAACGTGCGCACCATCGCCAACGCGGCGCAGAAGCCCATCATGGTCTACAACAACCCGGTGGCCTACCGCGTCGACCTCAAGCCCGCGCACATGGTCGAGCTGGCCGACTGCGAATGGATCGCCGCCATCAAGGAAAGCACCGACGACATCCGCCGCATCACCGACCTGCGCAACACCGTGGGCGACCGCTACCAGCTCTTCCTCGGCGTTGACGACCTCGCCTACGAGGGCCTGGCGCTGGGCTGCGACGGCCTGCTCGCCGGCGTGGGCTGCGCCTTCCCGCGCGAGACCGTGGCGCTCTACGACCTGATGAAGGCCGGCAAGTTCGCCGAGGCGCTCAAGCTCTACCAGTGGATGACGCCGATGCTGCACCTCGACGTGTCCACCAAGCTCGTGCAGAACCTCAAGCTCATCGACGCGCTGGTGGGCGTGGGCACCGAGCACATGCGCCGCCCTCGCCTGCCGCTCGTCGGCGCCGAGCGCGAGTTCGTCGAAGGCATCGTGAAGAAGGCGCTCGCGACGAGGCCTGTTCAATACCAGTCGGTCATGTAATAAACCGACGGCGCGCTGGCGCCGGCTTACCCGTCGGCCGCCGGCAGCGTGTTTTTCATCGTCCCCAACCCAGCAGGAAGAAGCATGAAGACAAAAGCAAGCATGGTTTCGTTTCCCGGTCTCGCCGTCATCGCCCTGGCCCTCGCCGGCCAGGCGCATGCGCAGGAGCAGGTGGTCAAGATCGGTCACAGCGGTCCGCTGTCGGGCCCCAATGCCTTCGCGGGCAAGGACAATGAAAACGGCGTGCGCCTCGCCATCGAGGAGCTCAACGCGAAGAAGCTCGTCGTCGGCGGCAAGACGCTGAAGTTCGAGCTGGCCTCGGAAGACGACCAGTGCGACGCCAAGACCGGCGTGAGCGTGGCGCAGAAGTTCGTGGACGACGGCGTGAAGTACGTCATGGGCCCGTACTGCTCGGGCGTGGCCATCCCGGCCTCGCGCATCTACAGCGACGGCGGCACCATGGTCTCCACCGTGGGCACCAACCCGAAGGTCACGCAGGGCGGCTACAAGAACCTCTACCGCATCATCGCGAGCGACAACCAGATCGGCAGCGCCATGGCCGTGTACGCGGCCAAGGAAATGAAGGTGAAGAAGGTCGGCGTGATCGACGACCGCACCGCCTTCGGCCAGGGCCTCGCCGAGGAGTTCACCAAGGAAGCGAAGAAGCAGGGCCTGACCGTCGTCGGCCAGGAGTTCACCACCGACAAGGCCGTGGACTTCACCGCCATCCTGACCAACATGAAGTCCAAGGCGCCAGAGGCCATCTTCTTCGGCGGCTACGCGCCGCAGGCCGCGCCCATGGCGCGCCAGATGAAGCAGCTCGCGGTGCCCGGCAAGCTGCTGGGCGGCGACACCGTCTGCAGCCCCGCCACCGGCAAGCTCGGCGGCGACGCGGTCAACGACCTGGTGTTCTGCGCGCAGGGCGGCTCCATCCTCGAGAAGGCGCAGAGCGGCCCGGCCTTCAAGGAGAAGTTCAAGAAGCGCTTCAACGCCGATCCCGACGCGTACGCCGCCTCGTACTACGACCAGGTGCTCTTCATCGGCGAGTCGATGAAGAAGGCCAACTCCATCGATCCCGACAAGGTCGGCGCCGAGCTCTACAAGGCCACCTACAAGGGCGTGGCCGCCACCTACGCCTACGACGACAAGGGCAACATGAAGCAGGCGCCGATCACCGTGTTCACCTTCAAGAACGCGGCCCCGGTGCCCATCGCGAGCTACTGAGCCGAAGCGAAGAAGAAAGAAGAAGACGAGCATGCAGCGCATCCAGGTCATCGACTCACACACGGGCGGCGAGCCCACGCGCCTGGTGATCGGGGGCTTCCCCGACCTGGGCAAGGGCAGCATGGCCGAGCGTCGCGCGCTGCTGGCCGACCAGCACGACAAATGGCGTGCCGCCGCCGTGCTGGAGCCGCGCGGCAGCGACGTGGTGGTGGGCGCGCTGTTGTGCGAGCCGGTCTCCGCCGATGCGGCGGCTGGCGTCGTCTTCTTCAACAACGCCGGCTATTTGGGCATGTGCGGCCACGGCACCATCGGGCTGGTCGCGAGCCTCGCGCACATGGGGCGCATCGGCATCGGCGAGCACCGCATCGAGACGCCCGTGGGCACCGTGACCACCACGCTGCACGAAGACGGCTCGGTGAGCGTGCGCAACGTGCCCGCCTACCGGCACCTGCGGCAGGCGGCGGTCGAGCTTCCGGGCCACGGCACCGTACGCGGCGACGTGGCCTGGGGCGGCAACTGGTTCTTCCTCGTGAGCGAACACGGCCAGCGCGTGGCGAGCGACAACCTCGCCGCGCTGACCGACTACACCGCCGCATTGCGCAAGGCGCTCGCGGCACAGGGCATCACCGGTGCCGACGGCGCCGAGATCGACCACATCGAACTCTTCGCCGACGACAGCGAAGGGGCAGACAGCCGCAACTTCGTGCTGTGCCCCGGCAACGCCTACGACCGCTCGCCCTGCGGCACCGGTACCAGCGCCAAGATCGCCTGTCTCGCAGCCGACGGCAAGCTCGCGCCGGGCGAGGTGTGGAAGCAGGCCAGCGTGATCGGCAGCGTCTTCGAGGCCAGCTACGCGCTCGACGGCGAAGGCCGCGTCATCCCCACGCTGCGCGGCCGCGCGCACATCAGCGCCGAGGCCACGCTGCTGATCGACGACGCCGACCCTTTCGGCTGGGGCATTCGGCTCTGACATCGGTCGGAATGAACGCGGACGTCATCGTCATCGGCGCCGGCATCGTCGGCGCCGCGTGCGCGCATGCGCTCGCCGGTGCCGGCGCGAAGGTGCTGGTGCTCGACGCTGGCATCGGCGGCGCCACCGGCGCGGGCATGGGCCACCTCGTGGTGATGGACGACAACCCGGCCGAGCTCGAACTGAGTCGCCGGTCGATCGCGCAGTGGCGCGAGCTCGCGCCGCGCATGGGCGAAGACTGCGCGTACAGCGCCTGCGGCACGCTGTGGATCGCCGCGAACGACGAAGAGATGGCCGAGGCCGAGCGCAAGCTGCAGCGGCTGCGCGCCGACGGCATCGACAGCCGCCTGCTCGACGCGCATCAGCTCGCGGCCGCCGAACCGGCGCTGCGCAAGGGCCTCGCGGGCGCGCTCGAAGTGCCGGGAGACGGCATCCTCTACGCACCCAACGCGGCACGCTGGCTGCTCGCGCAGCACGAGGCATCGATCCGCGTCGAGCACGCGAAGGTCGAGGCCATCGACGACGACGGCAGGCTGCGCCTCGCAGACGGCACCCGCCGCGCCGCGCCGCAGGTCGTACTCGCCAACGGCATCCAGGCGACGACGCTGTGCCCCGAACTGCCGATACGCCCGAAGAAGGGCCACCTGCTCATCACCGACCGCTATCCGGGCACGGTGCACCACCAGCTGGTCGAGCTCGGCTACGTGACCAGCGCGCACCACAGCGAGGGCGACTCGGTCGCCTTCAACGTGCAGCCGCGTCCCACGGGGCAGCTGCTGATCGGCTCCTCGCGCCAGTTCGACACCACCGATCCGGCGGTCGAGGCGCCGATGCTGGCGCGCATGCTCCGCCGCGCGCTCGACTACCTGCCGGGGCTCGCGAACCTCAACGCCCTGCGTTCGTGGACCGGCATGCGCGCGGCCTCGCCCGACGGGCTTCCGCTTCTGGGCAAGCATCCGTGGCGCGAGAAGCTCTGGCTTGCCGTCGGGCACGAAGGTCTCGGCGTGACCACGGCGCCGGGCAGCGCGCATCTGCTCGCCGCGCTGATGACCGGTTCGACACCCGACTTCGACGCTGCGCCCTATGCGCCTCGCGGACTGCGGGAGGCTGCATGAGCGCCCACACGCTGCTGAACATCGACGGCCACCTGGTCCGCGTGCAGGCGGGCACTTCGGTTGCCGCAGCGCTGCGCGTGGCCGGCGGCATGGGCGTGGCACGCACCTCCGTCAGCGGCCAGCAGCGTGCGCCCTTCTGCGGCATGGGCGTATGCCAGGAGTGCCGCGTGCTGATCGACGGCCGGCGCAGGCTCGCGTGCCAGACCGTCTGCACCGAAGGCATGCGCGTGGAGACTTCGGAATGAACGGCGTCGTGTCGGAGCGCTGCGACGTGCTCGTCATCGGCGCTGGCCCGGCCGGCATGGCAGCCGCCGTGGCCGCTGCACCGAGCGGCGCATCGATCGTCATGATCGACGACAACCCCGCGCCCGGCGGACAGATCTGGCGCGACGGCCCCGGCGCGAAGCTGCCGCCTGCCGCGCGCAGGTGGCGCGACGCGCTCGAACGCCACGCCAACATCCGCGTGCGCAGCGGCACGCGCGTCGTCGCCGCTTCCGCGCCTGGCGAGCTGCTGCTCGAAGACGCGGAGGGCGCCACGCGCATGCGATGGGGCAAGCTCATCCTCTGCACCGGCGCGCGCGAACTGCTGTTGCCTTTTCCGGGCTGGACGCTGCCCGGCGTGACCGGCGCGGGTGGCCTGCAGGCACTCATCAAGGCCGGCCTGCCGGTCGAAGGCGAGCGCATCGTCATCGCAGGCAGCGGCCCGCTGCTGCTTGCCGCCGCCGCGACGGCGCGCGCGGTAGGCGCCAAGGTGTTGCGCATCGCCGAGCAGGCATCGTTCGCCTCGGTCGCGCGCTTCGGCGCCAGCCTTGCGCGCTGGCCGGGCAAGGCCGCGCAGGCGGTGACGCTGGCCGATCCGCAGTACCGCACCTCGTCGCGCATCGTCTCGGCGCAGGGCACGACGCAGGTCGAGTCGGCGCGCCTACAGCAGGGCAACGGAACGGAGGTCGAAATCGCCTGCGACCGCATCGCCTGCGGCTTCGGCCTCGTGCCCAATACACAGCTCGGCCGCATGCTCGGTTGCACTCTCGCGCCTGCGGGCGGCCTGTCTGTCGACGTGCTCCAGGCCACCAGCATCGCCGGCGTCTACGCGGCAGGCGAATGCACCGGCTTCGGCGGCAGCGAGCGCGCGCTTGCGCAGGGCGCCATCGCCGGCTATGCCGCGGTGGGCGACGAGCGCGCGGCGAAAGCCCATGAAGGCGAGCGCGACCGCTGGGACGCCTTCGCCGCGCAGCTGCACCGCAGCTTCGCGCTGGCCGCCGACATCCGGACGATGCCGAAGGCCGACACGCTCGTCTGCCGCTGCGAAGACGTGCCGTTGTCTTCGCTGCAAGGCTGCTCCGGCTGGACCGACGCCAAGCTGCACCGCCGCTGCGGCATGGGCGCCTGCCAGGGCCGAGTCTGCGGCGACGCCGCGCAGTTCCTCTTCGGATGGACGCCGCCCGCGCCGCGCCCGCCGCTGTCGCCGGTGCGCATCGCGACGCTCGCGGGCCTCGGCGAAGCCGCGGCCGACGCGGACGCCCGACAATGACGCCGCAGCATCCGCAGAAGAAGACCATGGCCTCCCCGAAGAATCCCGCCGCATCCCGTCCACCGCCCAAGCGCCGCGCCGCCGACGAGGCCTACGACGCCATCGAGACGCTGCTGTCGACCATGCAGCTGCAGCCCGGCAGCCAGATCGTCGAGGCCGATCTCGCGGAGCGCACCGGGCTGGGCCGCACGCCGGTGCGCGAGGCGCTGATGCGCATGGTGTCCATCGGCCTCATCGTGCAGCAGCCGCGGCGCGGGCTGCTGGTGTCGACCATCGACCTGGCCGACCACCTCGACGTGATCCAGACCCGGCGCGTGCTCGAGCTGCTGATCGCCGCCTGCTCCGCGCGCCGCGCCACCGCGCAGCAACGCAAGGAGATCGTGCGCTGCGCCGAGATGATGGTCGAGGCCGCGGGCCGCGGCGATCTCAACGACTACATGCAGGCCGACCGCGCGCTCGACCTCGTCAACCATCAGGCGAGCCACAACGACTCGGCGGTGCGCGCGGTGATCCCGCCCATCGTGCAGTGCCGGCGCTTCTGGTACGCCTACCAGCACGAGGGCGAGATCGTCGAGGGCGCGAACGCGCACCTCGAACTGGCGCAGGGCATCGCCACGGGCGACGAGGCGGCCGCCATCGCGGGCGCCAACCGGCTGATGGACTACCTCGAAGTCTTCGCGCGCAAGATCATCGACAACTAGCACGCAGGCAGGGGGCGCAAGTAGGCCGAATGGACTCGCTCCTCGCTCCTGGCCTCCGGGCAATTCCGCGTGTTCCGAGGCGGCCTCGCGGCGCATACTGGCCCGCATGGCCGTCGCACCCCGAGCCCAACCCGAAGACTTCTTCACCACCGAGGAGTGGCAGTCGCTCACCACGCGTTCGTCGTGGAAGGGCCTGTGGCTGGTGCTGCATTGCTGGGGCGTGATCGGCGCCGCGATGCTCGTCGGCATCGTGTGGCCGTGGACCATCCCGCTCGTGGTGCCGATCGTCGGGGCCCGGCAGCTGGGCCTCTTCATCCTCATGCACGACGCGGCGCACGCGGCCCTGCATCGCAACCGCAAGGTCAACGACTGGGTGGGCTACTGGCTGTGCTCGTCGACGCTGCGCGACTACCGGCCCTATCACCTGCAGCACCACCGCTTCGTGCAGCAGAACGAAGACCCGGACCTGGTGCTGTCGGCGCCCTTCCCTATCACGCGCGCCTCGATGTGGCGCAAGGTGGTGCGCGACCTGAGCGGGCAGACCTTCTACAAGCAGCGCTTCGGGCACATCGCCGAGGGCATCCGCAAGCGCGCGCCAGGCGAGTCGGCGCTGAAGGCTTTCGGCCGCGAACTCGCGAAGGACCGGCGGTTCCTCATTGCCAACGGCCTGGGCTTTCTCGCCTTCGCGCTCGCCGGCTACTGGTGGGCATGGCTCGCGATGTGGCTGCTGCCGATGGCGACCTGGCTGCCGCTGGTGAGCCGCGTGCGCAACATCGCCGAGCATGCGCTGGTCGCGCAGAACGAGGCCGATCCGATGCGGCAGGCCCGCACCACGCATGCCGGCTGGCTGGAACGTACGCTGGTGGCGCCCTACTGGGTCAACTACCACTGCGAGCATCACATGTTCACCAGCCTGCCCTGCTGGGCGCTGCCGAAGGCGCACCGGCTGCTGCGACGGCAGGACGCCATCGCGCGCATGGAAGTGCAGCCGGGCTACCTGAGCCTGCTGAAGCGCGCCACCGCGCAGGCTGTCTAGCGCGCGGCCGCTGCGGCGGGCCTCGCCGCCGGCTGTCCGCCGCGCTGCGCGTGCTGGCTCAGCCAGATGCTCGCGATCACGATGAAGATGCCCAGCACCTGCCAGGTCGATAGCGCCTGGCCGAGCAACGCCCAGCCGAGGATCACGGCCGTCACCGGGCTCAGGAAGGCCAGCGGCGCGATGGTCGAGGGCTCCAGCCGGGCCACGCCGCGGAACCACACGATGTAGGTCATCGCGGCGCCCACCAGGCCCAGCCAGCCGAAGCCGATCCAGTTGTGCAGCGTGAGCGCGGGCAGCGGCGGCTCCAGCAGCAGCGCTACCGGCAGCAGCAGCAGGCCGCCGGCGGTGAGCTGCCACGCGGTGAAGGTCAGCGCCGACACCGGCGGCTGCCAGCGCCGGCTCAGCACCGTGCCGAAGGCCATCGACGTCGCCGCGGCGATGGCGGCCGCGATGCCCAGCGCATCGAGCGCCGCGTTCGGCGTCAGCACCAGCAGGGCGACACCCCCGATGCCGACCACCGCAGCCGCCACGGAGAGCATTCGCACCGGCGAGCCCAGGAAGATGCTGGCGAGGAACACCACGAAGAGCGGCTGCACCGAGGTGATGGTGGCCGCCACGCCGCCCGGCAGCCGGTAGGCCGCGAGAAACAGCATCGCCCACAGCACCGAGAAGTTCAGCGCGCCCAGGATGAAGATGCGCCCCCACCATGCCCGCTCGGGCAGCTGCCGCACGATCGCCATCAGCAGCAGGCCCGCCGGCAGCGCGCGCAGCAGCGCCACCGTCAGCGGGTAGTTCGCGGGCAGCAGCTCGGTGGTGACGATGTAGGTGCTGCCCCAGATGGCGGGCGCCGTGGCGGTGAGAAGGATGTCGGTGGTGCGGCTGGTCATGCCTCGAATCTAGTGAGTTGACCGGTGGTTGTGAATGTCCGAATAATGAATTGATTCTTTACCGACAGTCGTCAATCAGGCATGGACCACCTCACCGCCCTCAAAGTCTTCCGCACAGCCGCCGCCACGGGCAGCTTCGCCGGGGCGGCGCGGCAGATGGGGCTCTCGGCCGCGGCCGTCAGCAAGAACATCGCGGAGCTGGAGGCGCACCTGAAGGTGCGGCTCATCAACCGCACCACGCGGCAGATGAGCCTGACCGAGGCGGGCGCGGCGTACTTCGAGCGCCTGTCGCGCATCCTCGACGAGCTGAGTGAGGCCGACGCGGCGCTGGCGCCCATGGGCAGCAGCCCCGGCGGCGTGCTGCGCGTGAGCGCGCCACTGACCTTCGCGCTCACGTTGCTGTCGCCGGCCATTCCCGAGTTCATGGGCCGCTATCCGAACCTGCGGCTGGAGCTGAACCTGCAGGACACCCGCTCGGACATCATCGGCGAGGGCTACGACCTGGCCATACGCGGCAGCGACCGCCTGGAGGATTCGAGCCTCGTCGCGCGCAAGCTCATGACCATGGACCACGTGCTGTGCGGCTCGCCCGCCTACTTCGCCGCCGCCGGCCGGCCCGCGCAGCCCGAGGACCTGAAGGCCCGCGAGTGCGTGCAGTTCACGCTGTCGGGCCATGCGAACAAATGGACCTTCACGCGCGGCGGCCGCAGCGTGGCGGTGCCGATCGACGGGCGCTACAAGGTCAGCTCAAGCATCGCCGTGCGCGACGCGCTGCTCGCGGGCTTCGGCCTGAGCCTGATCCCGCGCATCTACGTCGAGGCCGAGCTGGCATCGGGCCGTCTGGAGGCGGTGCTCGAGGACTGGCAGGCGGACGAGACGCCCGTGTACGCCGTCTATCCCTCGCGTCACCTGGCGGCGAAGACGCGGGCCTTCGTCGATTTCCTGGTCGAGCGCTTTTCCGCGCGCTGACCGTTGAGCAGCCTGCCCACGAAGGTGCGGCGCACCAGCAGCTGGTAGCTGGCGAGTGCTACCAGCGAGGTGGCCAGGATGTTCAGGCCCATCTTCGCGACCACACCGAGCGGTGCATGGAACAGCAGGATGCCGAAGCCGATGGTGCCGAGCATGTGCACCAGGTACACCCAGTACGCGCTCTGAGACAGGTAGGCCAGCACCGCGTTCTGGCGCGGCAGGTAGCGCACGAAGGCGCCGACGAGGGCCAGGCTCCAGAGCCATGCGGTCGCGTTGTAGGCGAAGGCGATCCAGAACTCCGGATGCGGAAGGCGATGCGCACCGGCGCCGCGCGAGGCGCCAAGAAGCATCACCGTCGCGACGAGGAACACCAGCCCGGCCGCCGCGTAGCCCTTGCAGCGCGCCGCGAAGAGCGCCAGCAACCGCTCCCGCTGGCCGTGCACGTGCCAGCCGACCAGGAAGAACAGGCCGCTCTGCACCCATTCGCCCAGCGGCGGCAGGAACGAGCCGCTCACCGTGACCATGCCCGACGGATAGAAGGCGCCGACGACCGCCAGCGGCAGCGCGAGCACCACGAAGCCCCAGCGCCGTTCGACGAGCGTCGTGAAGCCACCGGCCAGCGCATCGCGCAGCCGCGCCGGCACGAAGCGCTGCAGCCGCACGGCGGCCCATGCCAGCACGCAGAGCCAGAGCAGCTGGTAGAGAAACCACAGGTGCATGGTGTTGAAGGGCGACCCACCGGGCTGCCGCGCCGGCGTCAGCGTGGGGTCGATGCCAGGCACGCCGCGCACGGTGAGATGGATGTAGACCATCGCCAGCACGGTGGTCGCCGCGAACAGCAGCGGCCAGAAGATCGCGAAGGGCAGCGCCAGCCGCAGGCCACGGTTCTTCAACATGCCGTTCGCGCCGCGTCGCTCGACCAGCAGCGCGGCGAAGAAACCGGCCAGCAGGAAGAACACCGGCATGCGGAAGCTGTGGATGAAGAGCACCAGCAGGTCGGCCGCCGGCGATGTCTTCGGATCGCGCCAAGGCAGCGGCGATTCGATCGTGAGATGGTTGACCGCCACGTGCAGCACGATGCCGAGCCACATCATCAGGGCGCGGAGGTTGTCGAGCGCGTGGAGCCTTTGCGAAAGGGGTTGTGCGTTGTTCATGCGGCCCACTGTCGGGCCTCACGCAACGTCAGGGTCAAGCGCTGGCGGCGGTCGGCGGCGGATTTTTCTGCTGCAGCACGGCCATGGCACGCAGCAGGTAGTCGCGCACTTCGGGCGTGGTCACCGCGGCGGCCTGCAGCACGGGCTCTGCGTTCATCGCCTGCATCAGGCGGGCTGCCAGGCCGGGGTCGTGGCCGGTGAAGGCGTCGAACAGGCGCGCCCATTCGCGCGCGATGGTCTGCACCCGCTCGTCGTCGGGCGGGACGCCGCGCGCCTTCAGCGCGGCGAGTTCGCCCGCCAGGCGCCGCCATTCGTCTTCGGGCGGGCGGCTCAGGTGCGCGAGATCGTCGGTGGTCAGGTGGCGCAGCAGCGCGGCCATGCGTATGCCGATCGCTTCGCCGATGTAATCCAGCAGTTCGGCGGGAGGCCCGTCGTCACTGCGCGCCACGGGCTCGCGCCGGTACATCTCGCCCCAGCGCGTGATGAGGTCGAAGCTGCCGTCCATCCACTGGCCCATCAGCATCATCCAGCGGGCGGCCAGCGGCTGCACCTCGGGGGCGCTGGCCGGCACGCCGCGCGACATCAGCGCGGCCACCTCGGCCACCAGCGGCGGCCACCGGTCGGCCACGGTCTTCCAGTTGGCCATGAACGACCTGATCTCAGCGGGGCTGAAATAGCGCCCGTAGGTGGTCATCTTCTCGAGCGTGTCCAGCCAGTCCTTCATGTCGGGCTGGGCGCCTTCGTCCAGGCGCTGCTGCAGCAGGCCGAGCCGCTCGCGCAGGGCGGTGGCCTGCGCGATCTGCTGGTCGAGCGATTCGATCTGCCGCGCGATGATGGCGGGCATCGAACCGCCCTCCTTGCCCAGCAGGGCGCCTATCTCGGCCAGCGGCAGTCCCAGCAGCCGCAGCGCCTGGATCGCGTGCAGGCGGGCGACGTCGGCCGCGTCGTAGAGCCGGTAGCCGGCCTCGGAGCGCGCGGAGGGCGCCAGCAGGCCGATGGCGTCGTAGTGGTGCAGCGTGCGCACCGTGAGGCCGGTGTGCCTGGCGAGTTCCCCGACCTTGAGCAGCATTGCCGGCTCCCGCTGGGGCTCAGTCGGCGCCGGACATCGGCCCGGGGTCTTCCCAGCCCAGCAGTTCGGCCAGCCGCCGCACGACCCATTCGGCCTCGGTAGGCGACACGCCGGATTCGGGGGTGGCCAGCCCGGCGTGGATGCGCCGCAGGATCTCGCTCTCGACCGGCACCTCGGTGTGGTGCTGGATCTGCGCATGGCCCACGAGGTGGCTGGCGAGGTCTTCGCAGATCTCGTAGCGCTCGCGCACCACGCCGACCGGCTCGCTCAGGCGCTGTCGCGCGTCGGAGTAGACGGCGAGGAACGAGGGCGGGATGAGGATCTGGTTGTCGTCGGACATCGCGGGTCTAGGGGGAGGTCTGGGCACGGCGGCCCCAATGACAAAACGCGCCCGGGGGCGCGTTCGTCGTGGCCCCTTCGGGGAGCCGGCAGGCCGAAGGCCGGATCAGCCGCCCTTCTTGGCGCGCTTGCCGGGGTTCTTCTTGCTGCGCGTTGCGGTGCCGCGTTCGAGGCTGACCTTCTGGCCGCCACCGGAGCGCGGCACGGTGTAGCCGGGCAGCGGCGTCGGCTTCGGGGTGGCAACGCGTTCGGCTTCGGTACGGAATGTCTTGGGCATGAAAAGCTCGGGTAAAAGTGATGTTCGAACCTGCAATTAGGCCACATCGGGAATTTCATATGCCAATAACCGCAACGGCGGGTGGTGTCGGGCGCGCACGCTTCGTTTCGGGCTCGCTGATGCGCCACGTCTGCGTGATGGCGGGCACGGGGGCCATCGGGCTGATCGCGGTGTTCGCGGTCGACCTCATCAACCTCTTCTACATCTCGCTGCTCGGCGAAAAGGAGATCGCCGCGGCGGTCGGCTTCGCGGGCGTGGTGGGCTTCTTCCATGCCTCGCTGTGCATCGGGCTGACCATCGGCATCGCGGCGGTGGTGTCGCGCACGGTGGGCGCGGGGCGAGCCGAGGATGCGCGCCGCATCGGCACCTCCAGCCTCGTGCTGATGACGGCGCTGTCGGTGGTGGCGGGCACGGGCACCGCGTTCTTCCTGCATCCCGCGCTGCATGCGCTCGGCGCCGAGGGCGAGACGGCGCGGCTCGCGCATCGCTACCTCTCGGTGACGGTGCACACGCTGCCGCTGCTGGGCATCGGCATGGCGACTTCGGCGCTGCTGCGTTCGGTGGGCGATGCGCGCCGCTCGATGACGGTGACGCTCGCGGGCGCCTTCGTGACGGCGGTGCTCGATCCGATCCTGATCTTCGGCTTCGGCCTGGGGCTCGACGGCGCGGCCATCAGCGCGGTGGTCTCGCGCACGGTGCTCGCGGCCATCGGGCTGCACGGCGTGGCGGTGAGGCACCGCATGCTCGGGCGCTTCGAGCCGTCGCGGCTGGCCGGCGATGCGCGCGCGCTGGGCTCGGTGGCCGGGCCGGCGGTGCTGACGAACCTCGCGACGCCCGTGGGCGCCGCCTTCGTCACGCATTCGGTCGCGCAGTTCGGGCCCTCGGCGGTGGCGGGCGCGGCCACCATCGACCGGCTGACGCCCGTTGCCTTCGGGCTGGTCTATGCGCTCAGCGGCGCGGTCGGGCCGATCCTCGCGCAGAACCTGGGCGCCGGGCAGTTCCGTCGCGTGCAGGAGGGGCTGCGCGACAGCCTGCTGTTCATGGTGGCGTCGGTGGCCGTGGCGTGGCTGGTGCTCGCGCTCGGACAGGGCGTGATCATCCGCGCGTTCTCGGCCGACGGGCAGGCGGCGCAGCTGATCTCGCTCTTCTGCAGCTGGCTGGCCGCTAGCTTCTTCTTCGCGGGCGGGCTGTTCGTGGCGAACGCCTCGTTCAACAACCTCGGGCATCCGCTGCTGTCGACGGGCTTCAACTGGGGGCGCGCCACGCTGGGCACCATTCCGTTCGCCTGGTGGGGCTCGCACTACGGCGCAGCCGGCGTGCTGATCGGCCAGGCCGTGGGCTCGTCGATCTTCGGACTACTGGCGGTGATCGTGGCGTTCCGCCTGGCCGCGAAGCTGGCGCGGCAGGAGGTGCCGGCGCCGGATGCCGCACCGGCCCCGGTGCTCGACGCGCCGGTGGCGCCGACCTCGGCGCAGGCGGCTACTGCTCCAGCAGCCGCACCTTGACCGACTTGCCCTTCACGCGGCCGGCGGAGAGCTTGCGCACTGCCTCGGCTGCGATCACGCGGTCCACCGCCACGTAGGTCGAGAACTCGTTGACGTTGATCTTGCCGACCTGCTCCTTGGCATAGCCACATTCGCCAGTCAGCGCGCCCAGCACGTCGCCGGCGCGGATCTTTTCCTTGCGCCCGCCCACGATCTGCAGCGTGGCCATGGGCGGCTGCAGCGGCGCGCCCTTGCCCGGCGTGAGCTCGGCCAGCTCGTGCCATTCCGATTCGCGGCCCTGCAGCTGCTCGATCTTTCCGACGCTGCCCATCTCGTCCATGCTGGCCAGGTTCAGCGCAAGGCCTTCCGACGCGCCCTGCTGCCCCACGCGGCCGGTGCGGCCGACGCGGTGGATGTGCACTTCGGCATCGGGCGTCACGTCGACGTTGATCACGGCTTCGAGCTGCGCGATGTCGAGCCCGCGCGCCGCCACGTCGGTGGCCACCAGCACCGAGCAGCTGCGGTTGGCGAACTGCACCAGCACCTGGTCGCGCTCGCGCTGCTCCAGCTCGCCGAAGAGGGCCAGCGCACTGAAGCCCTGGCCGCGCAGCACGTCGACAAGGTCGCGGCACTGCTGCTTGGTGTTGCAGAAGGCCAGCGTGCTGACGGGGCGGAAATGGTCGAGCAGCAGGCTCACGGTGTGGAGGCGCTCGTTGTCCGCCACCTGGTACCAGCGCTGGCGAATCTTGCTGCCCTCGTGCTGGGCCTGCACCGTGATCTGCTCGGGGCTCTTCATGAACTGCTGCGCGAGCTTGGCGATGCCCTCGGGGTACGTCGCCGAGAACAGCAGCGTCTGGCGCTCCTTCGGGCACTGGCGCGCCACCTTCACGATGTCGTCGAAGAAGCCCATGTCGAGCATGCGGTCGGCTTCGTCGAGCACCAGGGTGTTGAGAGCTTCCAGGTTCAGGTTCTCGCGCTCGAGGTGGTCCATGATGCGCCCCGGCGTGCCCACCACGATGTGCGCGCCGTGCTCGAGGCTGGCCACCTGCCCGCGCAGCGCGACGCCGCCGCAGAGCGTGACCACCTTGATGTTTTCCTCGGCGCGCGCCAGGCGGCGGATCTCGGTCGTGACCTGGTCGGCCAGCTCGCGCGTGGGGCACAGCACCATCGCCTGCACGGCGAAGCGGCGCGGGTTCAGGTTGGAGAGCAGTGCCAGCGCGAAGGCGGCGGTCTTGCCGCTGCCGGTCTTGGCCTGCGCGATCAGGTCCTTGCCGAGCAGCGCCGGCGGCAGCGCTGCTGCCTGGATCGGCGTCATCTGCGTGTAGCCGAGCTGCGTGAGGTTGGCCAGCATCTGGGGCGAGAGCGCCAGCGCGGCGAAGCCGTTGCTGTTGTCGCCGTTGCCGGCCGTGGAATCGGGGGTGGTCATGGTTCGATGGCCGGCAGGACGCACGAATGACAAAGGCCTTGCGGCGCCCTATGTGAGCGCTGCAAGGCCTTCGGTCGGTCGGGTATCAGCGGCGGGGTGCGTTGTTGTTGCCGGAGCCGCCGGAACCGGAGTTCGTCGGCGGCGGGCCGCGACGTTCCAGGTGACGGAAGGTGATGCGACCCTTGGTCAGGTCGTAGGGCGAGAGCTCGAGCGACACCTTGTCGCCGGCCAGGATGCGGATGTGATGCTTGCGCATCTTGCCGCCGCTGTAGGCGATCAGCTGATGGCCGTTGTCCAGCGTGACGCGGTAGCGCGAGTCCGGCAGGACTTCGGTCACCGCGCCGTTCATTTCGATGAGTTCTTCCTTTGGCATCTGTGCTTACCTCTGAATCGTTCGATGTGTGTTGGAGATTGAATTGGTGTGATTGTTTCAGCCCGCGTACGGGAGCGCGAGACGGACGCGCGGTTCGCTTCAACAGGAACGACGGCAGTGGTGGCCATCATGGGCGCCGGTCTTCTGGCACTCCAACACACTGTGAAAGCCGGCTTGCCGAGCGGGGAGGCCTGGAGAATTTCCGAGGCGGCGCAGGTTTGCCGGCGGTAATGACGAAATCTTCTTCGCCGTGGTATCGAAACGAACCCGACATTATAGCTTGCGGGGCATGACAGTTGCTTGTCTTAAAACAACGACTAAAAGAAAAAGGCCCCGAAGGGCCGTCGTGCAAGCGCTTTTTGCTATCGAAAACATAGTTCTGTCGGTGTGGCGCAGGCCGCGTGCGCCCGGCGTGCGGCGCGCAGCAGCAGCATCAGGCCTGCGAACTGGCAGGCCGCGCCCACCCAGCCCACCGTGCCGACGCCGAACAGGTCGATCGCCACCCCGCCTAGGCCCGAGCCCGCCGCGATGCCCAGGTAGATCGCCGAGGCGTTGAGCGACAGCGTCATCGGCGCGCGTTCCGGCGCCAGCCGGATCAGCCGCACCGCCTGAGCCGGCCCGAAACCCCAGCCCGCGAAGCCCCACAGCGCCGACAGCCCCACGATCGCTGGTAGCGCCAGCCCGCGCGGCAGCATCTGCGCCGAGAGCGAGAGCCCGCCAAGGATCAGCACCAGCATCAGCGCGAAGCCCTGCGCCATGCGGTCGGCGCCGAAACGGTCGGTGGCCCATCCGCCGGCCGCGGTGCCGACGGCCGCCGCCACGCCGATGGCGAAGAACACCGCGCCCGTGCCTTCGGCGCCGAAGCCCAGCGTGCTCGACAGGAACAGCGCGATGTAGGTGTAGAAGCTGAAGCCGCCCGTGGCCCACAGCAGGCTGACCAGCAGCCCCGGCAGCACGCCCGGCTCGCGGGCTACCGCGAAGGCCGGCGCCTGCTTCCCGGCGGCCGGTGCCTGCGCCAGTTCGCGCGGCAGCCCCAGCGCGAGGCCCCAGGTGGCGAGCGCCGCCACCGCGGCGATCAGCAGGTAGGCCGTGCGCCAGCCGCCCCAGCCCGCGATCCACGCGCCCAGCGGCACGCCGAGCGCGACCGCCACCGTGCCGCCGCCGGTCACGATGGCCAGCGCCCGGCCGCGCAGCGCGGGCGACACCATCACCGCAGCCACCGCGCTCGCCGTCGGCAGGAACACGCCGGCCACCAGCCCCAGCGCGACGCGCGCCAGCGCCAGCTGCATGAAGCCGTGCGCCATCGACGCGGCCAGCGTCAGCCCGGAAAAGATCGCGAGGCTCGCGACCAGCAGCCGCCGGCGCCCGAAGCGCGCCAGCAGCGCCGCCATCACCGGCGAGCCGATGGCATAGCTCAGCGCGAACAGCAGCACCAGCTGCCCCGCGCGCGCGGCGCTGACATGCAGGTCGGCCGCCAGCACCGGCAGCAGCCCCGCGACCATGAAGCTCTCGGTGCCGATGGCGAAGGCGCCCAGCGCCAGCCAGCCCAGGCTCAGCGGCAGGCGCCCGGCCGGTTGCGGCGAGGAGGAGGGGGAGGGGGAGGAGGAAAGAGCCGTGTTGTTCATGACGAATGACTCCGTGGAAAGTGTGTTCAGTGCCTCCAGAATAGGTTTGCAATTGGCTCTTCAAAAGAACCACAATCAGCGAAGTTCATGGAGCCACTTTTCGAACTCGCCATCCGCCTGCCGCCAGCCGGCTCGCGCGACCTGCTGCGTGAGCTGCATCGCCAGCTGCGCGGCGCCATCCTCGACGGCCGGCTGCAGCCCGGCGCCCGCCTGCCCGCCACGCGCGCGCTGGCGCAGCGTCTTGGCGTGTCGCGCAACACCATGCTGGCGGCCTACGACCTGCTGCTGAGCGAGGGCTACCTGCTGGCCCGCCCCGGCGCCGGCACCTACGTGGCCGACACGCTGCCGGCATCGCGGCGCGGCCGAGCCCCCCGAAAGTCCCTGGCGCTCCGGCGCGACCCCCGGCTGGTGCCGCCGGGCGTGCCGGGCGCCGACCTCGCCCCCACCCTGCAGCCGCAGCCCGCGCGCGACGACTTCCGCGTCGGCCTGCCCGACGTGAGCCTCTTTCCCTTCGACATCTGGCGCCGCCTGAGCGACCGCGCCCTGCGCCGCATCGCGCGCCAGACGGCCGACTACGCCGATCCGCAGGGCCAGGCCTCGCTGCGCGAGGCGATCGCCGGGCACGTGTCGTTCACGCGCGCGGTCGGCTGCACCGCCGACGACATCGTGGTCACGGCCGGCGCGCAGCAGGCCTTCGGGCTGCTCGCGCGCATCCTGGTCGTGCCGGGGCGCACGGTGGTCGCGGTCGAGCAGCTTTTCTATCCCTCGCTGCGCGAAGCCATGCTGGCCGCGGGCGCGAAGGTGGTGACGGTGCCCACCGACGCCGAAGGCCTGTGCGTGGAGCGCATCCCGCCCGAGGCGCGCGTGGTGTGCGTCACGCCCTCGCACCAGTTCCCGACCGGCGTCGCGATGTCGCCGCAGCGCCGTGCCGCGCTGCTGGCCTTCGCGCGCGAGCGCGACGCGGTGATCGTCGAGGACGACTACGACAGCGAGTTCCGCTTCGCCGGCCGCCCGCTCGATGCGCTGCAGACGCTGGACCGCGCCGAGTCGGTCTTCTACGTCGGCACCTTCTCGAAGAGCCTCTTTCCCGCCCTGCGCCTGGGCTTCGTGGTGGCGCCGCCCTGGGCGCGCGCGGCGCTGGTGAGATCGCGCGAGCTGGCCGACTGGCACGGCCCGGTGCTCGGGCAGGAGGCGCTCGCCGCCTTCATCGCCGAAGGCCACCTGGCGCGCCACATCCGCAAGATGCGCAAGCTCTACGCCGCGCGGCGCACCGCGCTGCTCGAAGCCCTGGCGCGCCACGGCGCGGGCCGGCTGGAAGTGATTCCTTCCAGCGCGGGCCTGCACCTGTCGACATGGCTGCACGGCGGCGCGCGCGACCACGTCGTGGTGGAACGCGCGGCCGCGGCGGGCATCACGCTGCCGCCGTTGTCGCGCTATGCGCCGGAGTCGAGCGCACCCGATGCACCCAACGGCCTGGCCTTCGGCTACGGCCTCATCGGCGAGTCGCAGATCGACGGCGCCATCCGGCGGCTGGCGGCGCTGCTGTAGCGCTCAGGCCCGGTCCAGCGGCAGCTGCGTGGTGAACTTCGTGGTCGACAGCACCACGTCGCTCGAGTAGTTCTCCAGCTCCAGCGCGTCGCCCAGCTGCTCCTGCGCGAAGGCCTGGTACTCGGGCAGCGAGCGCGCGCAGATCACGAGCACGAAGTCGGTGTCGCCCGCCACGCAGTGGCACTGCAGCACCTGCGGCAGCGCATGCACCTTGCGCTCGAAGGCCTGGATCGCCTCGCGCGTGGTGCTGCGCAGCGCGACCCGCGAGATCACCAGCACCGGAAAGCCCACGCGCGCGGCGTCGAGGATCGCCACCTCCTCGCGGATCACGCCCGCGCGCCGCAGCCGCTGCACGCGCTTGAGGCAGGCCGAGGGCGAGAGGTTCACGCGCTCGGCCAGCGTCTGGTTCTGCAGGCCCGCGTCGGCCTGCAGCTCGGCGAGGATGCACTGGTCGATGCGATCGAGATCGAGGGTGCCGGTTTTCATGGTGCCGCCAGTGTGGCGCAACGCCCGGGCAATCGGATTCGCTTTGAGGCCCTCACAACGACACCGGATTCTCCGGCCGCTGGCTACGCTGCCCGCATCCCCCACGAAAAGGAGCATCCGATGGCAGAAGGCGCAACCTACGACCCCGTGGCCAGCAGGCACCTCGTGCGCTACGGCATGGGGCTCAGCCCGCACGTGATCGTCAAGGCGCGCGGCGCCACGCTGTGGGACCAGCAAGGCCGAGAGATCCTCGACTTCACCTCGGGCCAGATGTGCGCCACCATCGGCCACAACCATCCGCGCATCGTCGCGGCCATCCAGAAGGCCTGCGAGGGCGCGCTGCACCTCTACAGCGGCTTCGTCGGGCCGGCCGTGCCGGCGCTGGCCGGGCGGCTGGCGTCGATGCTGCCGCCATCGTTGTCGAAATCGATCTTCCTCTCGACCGGCGGCGAGGCCAACGAGGCCGCGGTTCGCATGGCGCGGGTGACCACCGGCCGCTACGAGATCGTGGGCCTCAACGGCGGCTGGCACGGCGTGACCGGCGGCATCGCCTCGCTCACCTTCGCCGGCCGGCATCACGTGGACTACGGGCCGCGCAAGCCGGGCACCATGTCCATTCCGGCGCCCAACTGCTACCGCTGCCCGGTGCGGCACTGCCGCGACGCCTGCGACACCACCTGCCTGGACGTGGGCTTCGACATGGTCGACGCGCAATCCAGCGGTTCGCTCGCGGCCTTCATCGCCGAGCCGGTGCTCAGCTCGGGCGGCGTGATCGTGCCGCCCAGGGGCTACTTTCCGAAGCTCAAGGAGAAGTGCCGCGAGCGCGGCATGCTGCTGATCCTCGACGAGGCTCAGACCGCCTTCGGCCGCATGGGCGCCAACTTCGCCTTCGAACAGGCCGATGTGGTGCCCGACATCCTCACCGTGTCAAAGACGCTGGGCGGCGGCGTTGCCATCGGCGCGGCTATCACCAGCGAGGCCATCGAGCAGGACTGCCACGACAAGGGCTTCGTGCACGTCACCTCGCACGTGTCCGACCCGCTGCCGGCCGAGGTTGCGCTGGCGGTGCTCGACGTGCTGGAGGAGGAAGACCTCGCCCGCCGCGCCGCCGAGATGGGCAAGCGGCTGCGCGCGGGCCTCGAGACGCTGAAGGCCCGGCACGAGGTGATCGGCGACGTGCGCGGCCACGGCCTGCTGCAGGGCGTCGAACTCGTGAAAGACCGCGAGACCCGCGAGCCCGACGCCGAGCGCGGCCGGGCCATCACCGACGCCTGCATGGAGCGCGGCCTGAGCATGAACATCGTTGCCGTCGGCGGCATGGCGGCGGTGTGGCGCATTGCGCCGCCGCTGAACGTGAGCGCCGAGGAACTCGACCGGGGGCTCGAGATACTCGACGACGCGATCCGGTCGGTGAGCTGAAGGACGGCCTAGCCGATCCCCAGCATCCGCTTGTTGGCCGCCACGTCCACGCCGCCCGCCGCGAAGTCGTCGAAGGCGCGGTCGGCCACGCGGATGATGTGGTCCGCGATGAACTTCGCGCCCTCGCGCGCGCCGTCTTCCAGGTGCTTGATGCAGCACTCCCACTCCAGCACCGCCCAGCCCGGGAAGTCGTACTGAGCCATCTTCGAGAAGATGGCCTTGAAGTCCACCTGACCGTCGCCCAGCGAGCGGAAGCGCCCTGCCCTGTTGATCCAGCTCTGGAAGCCGCCGTACACGCCCTGCTTGCCGGTCGGGTTGAACTCGGCGTCCTTCACGTGAAAGATCTTGATGCGCTCGTGGTAGTGGTCGATGTAGGCCAGGTAGTCGAGCTGCTGCAGCATGAAGTGACTCGGGTCGTACAGCAGGCAGGCGCGCGGGTGGTTGTTCACGCGCTCCAGGAACATCTCGTAGCTCACGCCGTCGTGCAGGTCCTCGCCGGGGTGGATCTCGTAGCCCACGTCCACGCCGGCTGCGTCGAAGGCGTCCAGGATGGGCCGCCAGCGGCGCGCCAGCTCGTCGAAGGCTTCCTCGATCAGGCCCGGCGGGCGCGGCGGCCACGAATACAGGTAGGGCCAGGCCAGCGCGCCCGAGAAGGTCGCGTGCGCCGTGAGCCCGAGGTTGGCCGAGGCCTTGGCCGCAAGGTGCAGCTGCTCGACGGCCCACTGCTGCCGCCGCACCGGGTCGCCGCGCACCTCGGGCGCCGCGAAGCCGTCGAAGCCCGCGTCGTAGGCCGGGTGCACCGCCACCAGCTGGCCCTGCAGGTGCGTCGATAGCTCGGTGATCTGCAGGCCGTGGCTCGCCAGCGTGCCCTTCACCTCGTCGCAGTAGGTCCTGCTTTCGGCCGCCTTCCTCAGGTCGAACAGGCGGGCGTCCCAACTGGGAATCTGCACGCCCTTGTAGCCCAGGCCGGCGGCCCAGCCGGCGATGCCGTCGAGGGTGTTGAAGGGGGCGGTGTCTCCCGCGAACTGGGCCAGGAATATGGCTGGGCCCTTGATGGTTTTCATCGGCTTGTCTTCCTTGTACGTTGGGGCAGCGTTGAAAGCATACTTGGCGTGTCGTCCGACCCCGTGCGAGAGGCCAACGAGCCAAAATGGACTTTCCTTTTCGCATCACCCGTCCGGTTCCCACCGACGACAGTCCAGCGATGACACAACCTGTTTCCGCCAGGCTCAAGATCGGCCTGTCCGCCTGCTTCTCGCATGCGGACCCGGCCCGCTCGCTCTTCACCAACAAGACTTTGCAGTACGTCGAGCAGTCGATCGCGCACTGGCTCATGTCCGCCGGCGCGATGGTCGTGATGGTGCCCTGCCCCACCGGCGAGACCGCGCGCGGCGACACCAAGCTGTCGCACTACGCCGAATGGCTCGACGGCGTGGTGATGCACGGCGGTGCCGACGTCTGGCCCGGCAGCTACGGCGAGGTGCCGCTGAAGGACGCCTGGATCGGCGACCGCATCCGCGACCTCTACGACCTCGCGCTGGTCGAGGCCTTCGAGCAGGCCGGCAAGCCCATCTTCGGCGTGTGCCGGGGGCTGCAGCTCATCAACGTGGCCTTCGGCGGCACGCTCTACCAGGACATCGAGGAACAGCACGGCCACCCCCAGACGCTGAAGCACCGCGACCCGGTGACCTACGACCAGAACTTCCACGACATCGAGATCGTGGAGGGCACGCGGCTGTCGAAGCTCTATCCCGAGGTGCGCACCGCGCGCGTCAACAGCATTCACCACCAGGGCATCAAGGGCCTCGCGCCGGGCTTCGAGGTCGAGGCCTGGAGCATGCCCGACCGCGTGCCCGAGGCCATCCGCCGCCGTCCCGAGAAGGGCCGCAGCTACATCTCGGCGACCCAGTGGCACCCGGAGTTCCACAAGTACGGCAGCACCGAGACCGTGGACGACACGCCGATCCTGCACGACTTCCTGTGGGCCTGCGCCACCGCCAAGGTCGCGCCCAAGACCACGCCGCGCTCCGGCTCCGGCAAGATCCGCGATCGCGCCGCGCGGGTGCTGCGGCAGGCGCTGCTGCGGCGCTGAGGAGGAAGTTCGCGGGCTAGGTCCGGCCCACGAAGGTGGCCGCCGGCACGTTCGTTCTCCAGAAAGCCTCGTCGCGAACGGGCGCGCCCCAGGCTTCCAGATAGTCGAGCACCAGCTCTCGCGTCAGGCGGTCCCTGACCAGCCTCGATGCATAGCGCTCGGTCCGTTCGAACCCGAACGGGCTGCCTTCCTGGAAGAAGGCCCAGCGATCGTCCTTCATCGCGCGCACCATGCGCCTCGGCTTGCCGTCCGCATCGACCTCGAACGAGTTGATCGGGTCCTCCGCCTGCGGCGAAGTGCTCCGCACCTCGGCGACGTCGAACAGGAAGCGGGTGCAGTACGAGCGGAAGAAGTAGTCGCTCGACGCGGCGTGCGGCATGAAGGCCGTGAGATGCGGGGCGGCTTCCGGCACCCAGAGCAGCATGGTGGAGCCTTCCCCACTGTACGACTGGGATGGAAAGGCGAATGGCGCGGCCGCCACCTTCACCTTCATCGGGGGATGGCCGTCGAAGGCGCGCGCCACCTCGATCAAGGGAGCGCGAACGACAACGAGATTGAAATACGCCCGATCCAGCACTCCGGGTTGCGCCGCAATGGTCATGGGCGCGATTCTCAACTGCTGGGACAGGCGTCTGGTCAGCGCCAGGCAGCACGCAGCAGCGCCGCCGGATCCGAAGTGCCGGCGCTGATGCCCGTCACAGGCCCCCAGTCGGGATCGAAGCGGCTCGACAGGAACGCGGCCGATTCCTCCGCGCTCGCGTGCTCCAGCATCAGGCAGGCCTGCGCGGCCAGCACCAGCCGCTGGATGAAGCGGCGGGCCTGCTGCTCCAGCTCCTGCGGCGGCAGCTGCGTCATCCGGCGCACGGTCTGCAGCGCGTCGAGCACGCGGGGCTCGCCGGTGGCGACTTCCTGCAGGTGATCGAGCACGAGGTGCGCGTCGTCGGGGTTGCGCGAGACGGCGCGCAGCACGTCCAGGCACATCACGTTGCCCGAGCCTTCCCAGATCGAGTTGACCGGCGCCTCGCGGAAGAGCCGGCCCATCGGGCCCTCTTCCACGTAGCCGTTGCCGCCGAACACTTCCATCGCCTCGCCGGTGAGCGCCACCGCGCGCTTGCAGTTCCAGAACTTCGCGGCGGGCGTGAGCAGCCGGCGCCAGGCCGTGTCCAGCGGCGCCGCGGAGCCGAAGCGCGAGGCCAGCCCCATCGCCAGCAGCGTGGCGCTTTGCGATTCGAGCGCCATGTCGGCCAGCAGGGCGGTCATCACCGGCTGGTCGGCCAGCGCCTTGCCGAAGACGTGGCGGTTGCGCGCGTAGTGCAGCGCCTGCGCGAAGGCCTGGCGCATGAAGCCGGCGCTGGCCAGCGCGCAATCCAGCCGCGTCACGGTCGCCATCTCGATGATGGTCGGGATGCCGCGGCCCTCGTCGCCCACGAGCACGCCCCAGGCGTCCTTGAACTCGACCTCGCTGCTCGAATTGGAGCGGTTGCCGACCTTGTCCTTCAGCCGCTGAATGTGGATCGCGTTCTTGCTTCCGTCGGGCCGCCAGCGCGGCACGAAGAAGCATGAGGAGCCGTGCTCGTCGGTCTTGGCGAGCACCAGGTGGCCGTCGCACATCGGCGCCGAGAAGAACCACTTGTGGCCTGTGATGAGGAATTCGTCGCCCCACGGCCCGCTGCCCGCAGGCACGGCGCGCGTGGTGTTCGTGCGCACGTCGCTGCCGCCCTGCTTCTCGGTCATGCCCATGCCGACCGTGATCGAGGTCTTGCCCTCGAGCGGGATGTCGCGCGCATCGTGGTCGTTCGACGCCAGCTTGTCGCGCAGCGCGGCGTACAGCGCCGCGTTGCGGCGCACGACCGGGATGCAGGCCTTGGTCATGGTGGTCGGGCAGGTCGAGCCCGATTCGATCTGGCTGTGCATATAGAGCGACGCGCCGTAGCCCACCCAGGCCGAGGGCCGCTCGTCGAAGAACGGCAGGTTGGCGATGCCGTTGCGCCGGGCGATGGTCATCATCGTGTGCCAGGCCGGGTGGAAGCGCACCTGGTCGATGCGCTCGCCGGTGCGCGAGTGGGTGTGCAGTTCGGGCTCGTGGTGGTTGGCGTCTTCCGCGGCGCGCAGCGTGGCCTCGGCGCCGTACTCCGCGCCCTGGCGCGCCAGCTCCTCGTCGCGCCAGGCCGCGCCGCCGCGTGTCACTGCGCCGCGCAGCGTGGGGTCGCTGGTGTAGACGTTGTAGTCCTTGAGTTCGGGGACCTGGTTGTCGGGGTGGATGCCGGTGGTGGTCATGGTCGTTTCTTCCGGTTGAAGGCTCAGGCTTCGGGGCGCCGCTCGCGCAGCACCAGCGTCTGGGTGGCGAGGCCGATGGGGCCGCTCTCGTCGTAGAGATGGGACACGACGAGGCCCGCGCCGCCGCCGTGGGCCTCGGTGACCGAGCTCACGCCGATCCACTCGCCCTGCGGCACGCGGAACAGGTTCATGCTCATGTCGGCGTTGGTGAACAGGTAGCGCTCGGCCGGCAGCACCCAGCTCAGGCCGTTACCGAAGTCGGCGGCGGCCGCAGCACGCATCGCGGGCGAAGTGGCCGCACCGTGCAGCAGCGGCACCGCGAGGCGGAACCACGCGCCGCATGGGCCGGGCCGGGCGGCGTCGCCTTCGGCCACGCGCGTTTCCATGGCGGTGCCGTAGAACGACACGCCCCTGGGCAGCCCCGGGATGCGCACGGGCTCCTTGCAGTCGCGCGGCAGCGGCAGCATCTGCCGCCGCGGCCAGCCGGGCAGATCGGACGGCAGCGTCAGCTGCTGTTGCGCCAGCAGCAGGACATTCGCCCGCGCCACCAGCACCTCGCCGGCGAGCAGGTCGATGCCCACGCGCACGGTCGAGCGCGAAGCCTGCACCTGCGTGCGCGTCGTCAGCGGCGCCACGGGCACCGGCTTCACCAGCTCGGTGGTGAGCCGCGCCAGCTGCCAGCCGGTGCCGGGCGCGGCCCGCTCGGCTACGTACGCGAGAAGTGCGCAGGGCGCGCCGCCATGCTGCGCGCGCGGGTCCCAGGGGCCGCGCGAGAGTTCGCTCGGCAGCCAGGCGTCGCCGCCCTGCGCGGTGTAGACGGCGGGGTGGGAGCCGTCCGGATCGATGTCGTCTTGAGCCATTGCAGAATGCCGTTCGATGGGTCAAAAAATTCTAGGAACAACCCGCCCGCGAGGTGTTCGGGTTCGGCTGCGCTGATGGCTGCTCCCCGCGCCGCCGCCGCCCCGAGGAGAAAGCCGCGCCAGTCCCGCGCGCTCCACACCTCGCAGGCGCTGCAGGAAGCCTTTGTTCGGCTTTTGGTCGAGAAGGGTTTTGCCGCCATCACCATCCGCGAGATCGTGTCCGTGGCGGGCACGGGGCTCGGCAGCTTCTACGAATACTTCGCGAGCAAGGAAGACCTGGCGCGCGTTGTCCTGCACCTGCGCTCCAAGGCGCTGCTGCTGGACATGCGCGCGGCCGTCGCCGCGCACGCGGGGCGGCCGCTGGCGGAAATAGTGGATGCGGTGATCGACGCGCAGCTGGAGGCGCACCGCGCGCAACCCCTGGCCTGGGGCGCGCACTACCTGCTGGAGCGGCACCTCTCGGGTCCGGAGGCCTACCGCAAGATGTACGACCGCTTCGTGGGCGAATGGGTGGGCGTGCTCGACGCGGCTGTTGACCTGTCGCCGGACTGCCAGAAGAAGGAAGTTGCCCGCGTGTGCCAGACCATCATCTACGGCCTGTTCGCGCACCTGCACATCGGTACGGGCGGGCGGCCCGACCTGCAGGCGCTGTCACGGCAGCTGCGTGCCGCGTTGCACGGCTACCTGGCGGGCGTGGCCTGATCAGCGCGCGCCGCTGCTGTTCTTGTAGCCGCTGACGCTGGCGTCGATGGTGCCGAACACCGTGACGCCGCTGCCGCTGGTCGGCGTGGCGGCGGAGGAGCCGGCATTGCCGTTGCCGGCCGAACCCGTGCCGGCGCAACCCGTGGCCAGTACGCCCATTGCGATCGCGAATGCTGCGGCGATGAAAGACGACTTCAACGGAATCTCCTGGATGGTTGGACCGGGGCCACTATAGGCCGGCCGCGTAAAGCGGCTGTAACAGCACACCCGGCGCCGTCAGGGTTGTTGGCGCCGCCTGCCCCTCCTGCTTATTCGGGCTTGGCGCCCGAGGCCTTCACCGCCGCGCCCCACACGCCGATCTCGCTCGCCACGAAGCGGTCGAACTCGGCCGGGGTCGTCGGTGCGGGCTCGGAGCCGCGCTCGCGGATGAAGCGCGCCATCTGCTCGCTCTTCAGGATGTCGGTCACCTCGCGGTTGAGGCGCTCGACGATGTCGGGCGGCGTGCCGCGCGGCGCCATCAGGCCGAGCCAGCCCACGGCCTCGAAGTTCTTCGTGCCCGCCACGCCGCTTTCGCGCACGGTGGGCACGTCGGGCAGCTGCGAGGAGCGCGTGGCCGAGGTCACGGCCAGCGGTACCGCCCGGCCCGACTTGATGTGCGGCAGCGCGGCCGTCACCGAGTCGATCATCAACGGCACCTGGTTGCCCAGGAAGTCCGACTGCGCCGGGCCGCTGCCCCGGTACGGAATGTGCGTGACGAAGACATGCGCCGCCGCCTTGTACATCTCGCCCGACAGATGCTGCGTGCCGCCGATGCCGGCGCTCGCGTAGCTCAGCCGGCCGGGCTCGGCCTTGGCGCGCGCGGTGAGCTCGGCCAGCGTGCGGATGCCGCTCTCGGGCGTGGCCAGGAACACCAGCGGCACCTTGGCGATGAGCGAGATGCCGACCAGGTCCTTGCGCGGATCGAACCCCGGCTTGGCGTAGAGCGTCTGGTTCACCGCCATCGCGCTGCCCGCCACCACCAGCGTGTAGCCGTCGGGCTGCGAGCGCACCACGAACTCGGTGCCGATGTTGCTGCCGGCGCCGGCCTTGTTGTCGACCACCACCGGCTGGCCCAGCCGCTTGCCGAGCTGTTCGGCGATGGCGCGGGCGAAGATGTCGGTGGCCTGCCCGGGCGGGAACGGCACGACCAGCTTGACCGGCCTGTCGGGCCATGCGGCGGCATGCGCCATGCCCGTGCCGCCGAGCACCGCCGTGGCCAGGGTGGCCAGCGCCACGCTCGTCGCGAAGTGTCTGCGCAGCATGGCTCAGGGCGCCGAGAGGTGCTTGCCCACGATGCCCGCGAGCTCGAACATCGTCACCTGGTCCTTGCCGAACACCGGCTTGAGCTTGGCGTCGGCGTTGATCGCGCGCTTGTCCTTCGCGTCCTGCAGGCCGTTGGCCTTGATGTAGTCCCAGAGCTTCTTCACCACCTCGGTGCGCGCGACCGGCTCGTTGCCGATCACCGCCGCCAGGGCGTCGCTGGGCTTCAGGCCCGCGCCGGGCTTGCGTGGCGCGGCGGCCTTCTTCGCTGCCGGGGCCTTCTTGGCCGCGGGCGTCTTCTTCGCCGCCACCTTCTTCGCGGCAGCCGTCTTGCCGGCCGGCGCAGCCTTGCCGAAGGTCTTGCGCGGCGGGAACTTGCTGCCGCCCTCGCGCGGCGCGAACTCGAAGGTCACCTTGCCCTCTTCGGCGTTCCAGGTCAGGAAGGCCTTGAAGGCGCGGCGCGTGCGCATGCTCACGAACTTGTCGAGCAGGTCGGTCTTGCCGGTGGCGAGCAGCTTTTCCATCTGCGCGCGCTCCACCGGCTGCTGCAGGATGATCTTGCCGGTCTTGAAGGTGCAGCTCGGCGTGGGCTGCGAGTTGGTCGGCACCGACTTCTCGCAGACGTAGTTGCTGCCATGCTCGAACACCGGCGCGCCGCACACCGGGCACGGGCCCACGGTGTCCTGCTCGCTGAAGTCGACGATCTCGCCGCTTTCCTCGTTCTTGTCGTCGCCGAAGTCGAACTCCAGCTTCCAGTTCTTCGCTTCCTCGTCGTACTTGATGACGATCTCGGAGGTGAAGGGCCAGCCGGCCTTGGAGCGGAAGCCTTCCAGCGGGCCGATGTGCTTGTCGTGCAGCAGCGCCTCGGCCTCGGCCACCTCGAAGGTGCGCCCGGCCGGCGACTTGCCGAACGAGAAGCCGCAGGCGTCCTCGCCGGTGCCGCTCTTGCCGGTGCAGGCGTAGCGGCGGTAGTTCTCGCGCACGATGCCGCCGCAGTTGGGGCACGGCGTGCGCAGCGTGGCGTAGTCGCCCGGCACGGTGTCGCGGTCGTACTCCTTGGCCTTCTTGACGATGTGCTCCGTCATCTCGGCAATCTCGCGCATGAAGGCGTCGCGGCTGAGCGCGCCCTTCTCCATCTGCGCGAGCTTGTATTCCCACTCGCCTGTGAGCTCGGCCTTGGAAAGTTCCTCCACGCCCAGGCCGCGCAGCAGCGTCATGAGCTGGAAGGCCTTGGCCGTCGGGATCAGCTCGCGGCCTTCGCGCAGCATGTACTTCTCGGTGATCAGGCCTTCGATGGTGGCCGCGCGCGTGGCTGGCGTGCCCAGGCCCTTCTCCTGCATGGCCTCGCGCAGCTCGTCGTCGTCGATGGTCTTGCCCGCGCCTTCCATGGCGCCGAGCAGCGTGGCTTCGGAATAGCGTGCCGGCGGGCGCGTCTTCAGGCCCTTGATGTCGGCCGACACGGTGTTGACGATCTCGCCCGGCTTCACCGGCACGAGGCGCTTGCCGTCCTTGTCGTCTTCCTTCTCGTCGTCCTGGGCTTCCTTGCCGTAGATGGCGAGCCAGCCCGGCTTCACCAGCACCTTGCCGTCGGTGCGGAAGGCGTATTTCTTTCCGCCCTGCTCCACCGTGCTGATGCGCGTGGTCACCTGGTATTCGGCGCTCGGGAAGAACACCGACATGAAGCGGCGCACCACGAAGTCGTACAGCTTCTGCTCTGCTTCGCTCAGGCCGCTCGGTGCCTGCAGCGTCGGGATGATCGCGAAGTGGTCCGACACCTTTGCGTTGTCGAAGATGCGCTTGTTGGGCTTGACGTAGTTGCCGTCCACCGCCTGCTGGGCGAAGGGCGCCAGGTGCTTCATGCCGCTGTTGGCGAGCATGCCCATGGTCTGCTTGACCACCGGCAGGTAGTCTTCAGGCAGCGCGCGCGAGTCGGTACGCGGGTAGGTCAGCGCCTTGTGGCGCTCGTACAGGCTCTGCGCCAGCGCCAGCGTGGTCTTGGCGCTGAAGCCGAAGCGGCTGTTGGCCTCGCGCTGCAGCGAGGTCAGGTCGAACAGCAGCGGCGATGCCTGCGTGGTGGGCTTGCTCTCTTCCGTGACGGTGGCGGGCTTGCCGCGCGAGGCGTCGGCGATGGCGCGGGCTTCCTGCTCGTTCCACACGCGGTCGGCGCGCTGCTCGGGATCGGGCTCGCCGTTGGCCAGCAGCGGCGCGTTGGCCTTCTTCCAGTCGGGGTTGAACCACTTGCCCGGGTACTCGCCGGCCTCGGCGCCGAAGGTGCCGTGGATTTCCCAGTAGTCGCGCGAGACGAACTTGCGGATCTGTTCCTCGCGCTCCACCACCACCGAGAGCGTGGGCGTCTGCACGCGGCCCACGGTCGTGAGGAAGAAGCCGCCGTCGCGCGAATTGAAGGCCGTCATCGCGCGCGTGCCATTGATGCCCACCAGCCAGTCGGCTTCCGAGCGCGAGCGCGCGGCGTCGGCCAGGCCCTGCATCTGCTTCTCGGTGCGCAGCGCGTCGAAGCCGTCACGAATGGCCTGCGGCGTCATCGACTGCAGCCACAGGCGCTTCACCGGCTTGTTCAGGCCCGACTTGCCGCCCGCGTACTGCTCGATGAGGCGGAAGATCAGCTCGCCCTCGCGTCCCGCGTCGCATGCGTTGATGAGCTGCGTCACGTCCTTGCGCTTGGCCTGCTTGACCACCGCGTTCAGGCGGGTCTTGGTCTTGTCTACGGGCTTGAGGTCGAAGTGCGGCGGGATCACCGGCAGGTTGGCGAAGCTCCACTTGCCGCGCTTGACGTCGAATTCCTCGGGCGCCTGGATCTCGACCAGGTGACCGACAGCGCTGGTCACGACATAGCTGTCGTTCTCGAAATGCTCGTCATGTTTGTCGAATTTCCCTGCGACCGGCGTGAGGGCGCGGACGATGTCCTGCGCCACCGACGGCTTTTCTGCGATTACCAACGTCTTTGTCATCTAAGGGCTCTCTATACTCTGCGGCTTCCCGCGTGCGCACGCGCACACGCGCATGTGTGTGCATATTCAAACTAACAGACTTCGGCGATGCCTTCCAAATCCCCACTTCCGGCCGGTCGTGATACGCAGGCCACCGCGCTCCCCGAGGCTGATGCGCAGCCCGCCGCCAAGGAGCGTTCCGGCCGCCGCCGCATCCAGATGCGACGCTCCGATGTCCACGGCAACGGCGTGTTCGCCGTGCAGGACCTGGCCGAAGGCGAGACGCTGATCGAATACAAGGGCGAGGTCATCAACTGGAAGGAGGCGCTGCGCCGCCATCCGCACGACCCGACCCAGCCGAACCACACTTTCTACTTCCACATCGACGACGGCCGCGTGATCGACGGCAACGTCAAGGGCAACGATGCACGCTGGATCAACCACTCGTGCGAGCCGAACTGCGAAGCTGACGAGGTCGATGGGCGCGTTTATATCAAGGCGCTGCGCAACATCGCCGCCGGCGAAGAGCTCAACTACGACTACGGCCTGATCATCGACGAGCCGTACACGCCGAAACTTCTTTCCGAATTTCCCTGCTGGTGCGGCTCGGAGCAGTGCCGCGGCACGCTGCTGACGCCCAAGGACGAGGACGAAGAGAAGAAGAAAAAGAAGAAGGCGAAGAAAAAGGCCGAAAAGAAGAAAGCCGAGAAGAAGGCTGAGAAGAAGGACGCCAGGAAGGCGGAGAAAAAGGCTGAAAAGAAGGCCGAGAAAAAAGCGGAAAAGAAATCCGCCAAGAAAGACAAGTCCGCCAAGGACTGACCATGGACAACAGCAGCACGGCCGACTGGTTCCAGGACCGGATCGCCGCGGCGATCACGCCGCTGCTGCCCGGCTTCGCCGTCGAGGCCGTGGCCGAGATCGACTCCACCAACACCGAGCTGATGCGCCGGGCGCGCGCAGGTCGCGTCGAGCCCGTGTTGCTCGTGACCGAGCGCCAGACGGCCGGGCGTGGCCGTCTGGGGCGGCCCTGGCAGAGCGGCGACGCGCGGCAGGAGGCGTCGGCCTCGCTCATGTTCTCGCTGGGCCTGCCGCTGGCGCCGGCCGACTGGTCGGGGCTCTCGCTGGCCGTGGGTGTCAGCGTCGCCGAAAGCCTCGATCCTTCCGGCGCGCAGAAGGTCGGCCTCAAGTGGCCCAACGACGTGTGGGTCAACGATCGCAAGCTGGTCGGCATCCTCGTCGAGACCGCATTGCCGGCCAATGGCCGGCCCGATGCCTCGCGCTACCTCGTGATCGGCATTGGCGTGAACATCGGCGCACGCGAGGCCGACGGCATGCGCACGCCGCCGGCCTGGGTGCATCAGTGGCGTCCGAGCGTCGGTGCGCCCGAGGTGCTGGGCGAGCTGGTCTTGCCGCTGGTGCGCACGGTGCTCGACTTCGAGACCCGCGGCTTCGCGCCCTTCGCCGAGCGCTTCGCCGCGCGCGACGTGCTGCGCGGGCGCGAGGTGACGCTCAGCGACGGCACCGCCGGCCTGTGCGAAGGCGTGACCTGGGGCGGCGAGCTTCAGGTGCGCACCGACGCCGGCCTGCAGCTGATCTCGAGCGACGAAGTGAGCGTACGCCCTCGCGGCATGGCTTTCTGAGCATATGAAGCTGCGCCTGCTCCTCGTCGTCCTGCTGCTGGCCAACGCCGGCTACTTCCTCTGGACGCGCGGCGATCTCGCCGGCTTCGGCCTGGCGCCGGCGGGCCTCAGCGAGCGCGAGCCGCAGCGCATGGCGCGCCAGATTCATCCCGAATTGCTGCAGATCCGCAAGGAAGCGGCGAAGCCCGCCGCGCCGGCGCCCTGACGACCGACGAGCCCTTCTGCGGGGCTGCTCAGGGGGGCGGCTCGTTCTCGAAGCGCACCGTGAACAGCGCCCCCGGCGGATGCCGGCCCGGATGCGCGTCCTCCAGCTTCACCTGCGCGCGATGCTGGTTCGCGATCTCCAGCACGATCGGCAGCCCCAGCCCCGAGCCGTCGGCCTCGTTGCCGAGCACGCGGTAGAAGGGCTCGAACACCAGCTCGCGATCGGCTTCGGCGATGCCGGGGCCGTTGTCCTCCACCTGCAGCAGCAGCACGTGGCCGAAGGGGTCGGCGAGCACACGCACTGTGATCAGGCCGGGACGCTCGGGCGTCGAGGGCGTGTAGTTGATCGCGTTGTCGACCAGGTTGCGCACCAGTTCCTTCAGCAGCGTCGCGTTGCCGTCGAACACCACGCCCGGCGCGCCGGGCTCGACGCCGTCGTAGCCCAGGTCGATGCGCTTCTCGATCGCGCGCGGCACCGCCTCGCGCACCACCTCGATGGTCAGCTTCGCCAGGTCGCAGGGCTGGTGGTGCGCGTTGGCGCTGTTGCCCTCGGCGCGCGCCAGCGACAGCAGCTGGTTCACCGTGTGCGTGGCGCGCTTGCTCGCGCGGCCGATCTGCTTGAGCGACTGCTTCAGCTCGTCGGCGTTGGCGCCCTCGCGCTGCGCCAGGTCGGCCTGCATGCGCAGGCCCGCCAGCGGCGTCTTCAGCTGGTGCGCCGCGTCGGCCAGGAAGCGCTTCTGCGTGCCGATCGAATCGTTGAGCTTGTCGAGCAATTCGTTGACCGACGACACCAGCGGAACCACTTCCAGCGGCACCGAGGATTCGTCCAGCGGGCTCAGGTCGCCCGGTCGGCGCTCGCGGATGCGCGCCTCCACCACCGACAGCGGCTTGATGCCGCGCACCAGCGCCAGCCAGATCAGCAGCACTGCCAGCGGCAGTATGGCGAACTGCGGCAGCAGCACGCCCTTGATGATCTCGGCCGCCAGCACCGACTGCTTCTCGCGCGTCTCGGCCAGTTGCAGCAGCGTGGGCGGCACGTCGTCGGTGCCGCTGGCGATCCACATCGAGGCCACGCGCACCGGCTGGCCGTGCACGTCGCTGTTGTGCAGGAACACCTGGCCGGGCGGCAGCGGCTCGTCGAGGCCGGGCTGCGGAATGTCGCGCTCGCCGCTGAGCAGGTTGTCGTAGCCATCGAGCAGCTGGTAGTACACGTGGCCGCTCTCGTCGGCGCGCAGGATCTCGCGCGCCGACTGCGAGAGCACGAACTGCGCGTGCCCTTCCTTCATCGTCACCAGTTCGGCCAGCGCCTTCACGTTGTGCTCGAGCGCGCGGTCGAAGGGCGCGTTGGCGATGCCCTGCGCCACCAGCCAGGTGACGCCGATGCTCACCGGCACCAGCAGCAGCAGCGGCGTGAGCATCCAGTCGAGGATCTCGCCGAAGAGGGAGCGCTGCGCGCGCTGGAAAAGCTTCACTTGATTCGCTCCCGGGCCGCGCGCACCACCTGTCTTCGCGCCGCCTTGCCGAGGGCGATGCCTGCGGCCCGGCAAAGCCGGTTCCGCGGCATTTCCCGCATGTCAGGGTGCATCAGGGCTGGATCTTTTCGAGGCAGTAGCCCAGCCCGCGCACCGTCGCGATGCGCACCGGGCCCTTCTCGATCTTCTTGCGCAGGCGGTGGATGTAGACCTCGATGGCGTTGAGGCTCACCTCCTCGCCCCACTCGCACAGCCGGTCGACGAGCTGGTCCTTGCTCACCAGCCGGCCGGCGCGCTGCAGCAGCACCTCGAGCAGGCCGAGTTCGCGCGCCGACAGCTCGACCATCTTGCCGTCGATGGTGGCCACGCGGCCGGCCTGGTCGTACACCAGCGGGCCGTGGCGGATGGTGTTGCTGGTGGCGCCCATGCCGCGCCGCGTGAGGGCGCGCACGCGCGCTTCCAGTTCCTGCAGGCTGAAGGGCTTGGCCATGTAGTCGTCGGCGCCATGGTCCAGGCCCTTGACGCGCTCCTCCACGCTGTCGGCCGCGGTCAGCACCAGCACCGGCAGCTGCGAGCCGCGTGCACGCAGGCGCTTCAGGATCTCGATGCCGTGCAGGCTGGGCAGCCCGAGGTCGAGGATCAGCAGGTCGAACTCGTCGTGGGTCATGAGCGCGGTGTCGGCCTGCGAGCCGTTCGCCACGTGGTCGACCGCCGCGCCCGAGGTGCGCAGGCTGCGCAGCAGGGCATCGGCAAGCACCTGGTCGTCTTCGGCAATCAGAATCCGCATGCTTCACCTCCGGCCTGTTTCGGGTGTCGGGGCGCCGGGCCGGCGCCGTTCACATTTGTCTCTGCGCAGGAGTCTAGCCCGCCGTATAGGCTTCGAGTCCGATGGTTACCACGGTGGCGATCTCGTCGCCCACGCTGCTCCTGAACTCCTTTTCGGCCTGCATCACCGCGCCGCGGAAGGCATCGAGCCAGGCCAGCCCGTCGGCGGTGAAGAGCACGCGCCGCGCCCGCGCGTCGAGCGGATCGGGCCCGCGGGTGACCAGCCCCCAGGCCTCGCACTGGTCGACCAGCGCGCCCATCGCCTGCTTGGTCATGCCGGCGCGCTCGGCCAGCTCCGTGAGGCGCGAGCCCTCGCGCGACAGGTGCCGCGTGATGTGGATGTGCGCCGCGCTCACCTGCGCGCGCGCCGCGAGGTTCGACAGGGCCAGCGGCACGTCGACGTCGTGCGCCATCAGCTCCAGCACGCGCTCGTCGAAACGGCGCATGGCGTGGCCCAGCAGGCGACCCAGGTGGGTCTGGCGCCAGGCGTCGTGATCAGTGGGAAAGGCGGCGTCGGCCATGGCTCGGAATGGTAAAGCAAACTGACCAAAAAACAGGTTTACGCCGAAGCATCAGCCCCTACACTACTGTTCAAGCATCCAGCCTGTAGTTAAACGCAGATGGATGGTGTCACACACAAGCCATTGATTTTCAAGGAGATTTCCACATGGACGCAGTCGTCAAAGGTTCGAGCATCGGTGCCAACAGCGAAAAGGCCAAGGCCCTGCAGGCCGCGCTGGCCCAGATCGAGAAGCAGTTCGGCAAGGGCACCATCATGCGGCTCGGCGAGGGCGAGGTGCTGGAGGACATCCAGGTGGTCTCCACCGGCTCGCTGGGCCTGGACATCGCCCTGGGCGTCGGCGGCCTGCCGCGCGGCCGGGTGGTCGAGATCTACGGCCCTGAATCGTCGGGCAAGACCACGCTCACGCTGCAGGTCATCGCCGCCATGCAGAAGCAGGCCGGCACCTGCGCCTTCGTCGACGCCGAACACGCCCTCGACGTGCAGTACGCCCAGAAGCTCGGCGTGAACCTGTCGGACCTGCTGATCAGCCAGCCCGACACCGGTGAGCAGGCCCTCGAGATCGTCGACTCGCTGGTGCGCTCCGGCGCCGTCGACCTGATCGTGGTCGACTCGGTCGCCGCGCTCACGCCCAAGGCCGAAATCGAAGGCGAAATGGGCGACTCGCTGCCCGGCCTGCAGGCCCGCCTGATGAGCCAGGCGCTGCGCAAGCTGACCGCCACCATCAAGAAGACCAACTGCATGGTCATCTTCATCAACCAGATCCGCATGAAGATCGGCGTGATGTTCGGCTCGCCCGAAACCACCACCGGCGGCAACGCGCTGAAGTTCTACGCCTCGGTGCGCCTGGACATCCGCCGCATCGGCACCATCAAGAAGGGCGACGAGGCCATCGGCAACGAGACCAAGGTGAAGGTGGTGAAGAACAAGGTCTCGCCTCCGTTCAAGACGGCCGAGTTCGACATCCTGTTCGGCGAGGGCATCAGCCGCGAGGGCGAGATCATCGACATGGGCGTGAACGCCAAGATCATCGACAAGTCGGGTGCCTGGTACGCCTACAACGGCGAGAAGATCGGCCAGGGCCGCGACAACGCCCGCGAGTTCCTGCGCGAGAACCCCACGCTGTCGCGCGAGATCGAGAACAAGGTGCGCGAGTCGCTGGGCGTGCCGCTGCTGGCCGCCGATGCCGACGACACGCCCGAGAAGCCGCAGAAGGCGGCCAAGGCCGACAAGGGCGAGTAAGCACAGGCGCGGCTCCACGGGGGCCGCGCGAGCGACCCCCGCATGGCATTCGACGCCCCATCCCTCAAAGGCCGCGCGCTGCGCCTGCTGAGCCAGCGCGAGCATTCGCGCGCGGAGCTGGAGCGCAAGCTGGCCAGGCACGAGGAAGAGCCCGGCACGCTGGCGAAGGCGCTCGACGAGCTGGCGGCCAGGGACTTCATCAGCGAGCCGCGCGTGGTGGCCTCGGTGCTCAACCAGCGCGCGGCCCGCTCGGGCGCGCTGCGGGTGAAGCAGGAGCTGCAGGCCAAAGGCATCGCGCCCGAGGCCATCGCCGAAGCCGTGGCCGGCCTGCAGGAAACCGAAGTCGAGCGCGCCACGGCCCTGTGGCGCCAGCGCTTCGCCGGGCCGCCCGCCGACGCGAAGGAACGGGCGAAGCAGATGCGATTCCTGATGGCGCGCGGTTTCTCGGGCGCTGTCGTGTCAAAGGTGCTGAGGAGCGATTTCGATGAAACCGACGAATGAGCACTCCCCCGCGCAGTCGCGCGTCGTCACGCTGCGCGTGGCTTGCGACTGGCGCCGAGCCTATGTATTGGCGGCCGATCCGAAGCGCCTGCCCGACTGGGCCAGCGGCCTCGCGAAGAGCGCGCTGGTGCCGCACGGCGACCACTGGATCGTGCGCACGCCCGAGAGCGGCGAAGCCCGCATGCGCTTCGCGCCGCGCAACGACTTCGGCGTGCTCGACCACTGGGTGGCGCCCGAGGGCGTGCCCGAGGTCTACCTGCCGTTCCGCGTGATCGGCGTCGCACCGGACGCCTGCGAGCTGCAGTTCACGCTGCTGCGCCAGCCGCACATGGACGACGCGGCCTTCGAGCGCGACGCGCAGTGGGTCGCCCGCGACCTGCGGACCCTGCGCGACCTGCTCGAAGCCGACTGATTGCCGACTGACCGGCGCGCGGGTTCAGCCGCGCAGCACGATCGGCGCGAACTTGCGCCGTGCCTTCAGCTGGTCGGCATCCCACTCGATGCCCAGCCCCGGTGTCTGTGGCGCCACCGCATGGCCGCCCTCGATGCGCAGCCGGCTCGTCGTGAGGTCGTCGAGCTGCGGGATGTATTCCACCCAGCGCGCATTCGGCACCGCCGCGCACAGGCTCACGTGCAGCTCCATCAGGAAGTGCGGGCACATCGCGATGTTGTGCGCCTCCGCGAGGTGCGCGATCTTGAGCCACGGCGTGATGCCGCCCACGCGCGCCACGTCGGCCTGCACGATGGAGCAGGCGCCCTGCTGGATGTACTCGGCGAACTGCGACGGGTGGTACATCGACTCGCCCACCGCGATCGGCACGCTGGTGCTCCCCAGCAGCTGCGCATGCGCGCGCACGTGCTCGGCCGGCATCGGCTCCTCGAACCAGGCGAGGTCGAGCGGCGCGTACTGCCGCGCGCGGCGAATGGCTTCCGCCACTGTGAAGCTCTGGTTGGCGTCGACCATCAGCTCGAAGTCCGCGCCCACCGCCTCGCGCACGGCCGACAGGCGTGCGATGTCCTGCGCCACGTGCGGCTTGCCGACCTTGATCTTCGCGCCGAGAAAGCCGTCGGCCTTCGCGGCCAGCGTCTGCTCCAGCAGCTGCGCGGGCTCCAGGTGCAGCCAGCCGCCCTCGGTGGTGTAGACCGGCACGCGTTCCTGCGCGCCGCCGGCCAGCTTCCACAGCGGCAGGCCCGCCGCGCGTGCGTTGCGGTCCCACAGCGCGGTGTCGATGGCCGCGAGAGCGAGGCTGGTGATCGCGCCCACGGCGGTGGCGTGCGTGTGGAAGAAAAGGTCGCGCCAGATGGCCTCGTACTGCTGCGGGTCGCGCCCGATCAGCCGCGGCGCCAGGTGGTCGTTCAGCAGCGCCACGATGGACGAGCCGCCCGTGCCGATGGTGTACGTGTAGCCCATGCCAGCCGAGCCGTCGTCGCAGCGCACGGTGACCATCACCGTCTCCTGCGTCACAAAGGACTGGATGGCGTCGGTGCGCCGGACTTTCGGCGCGATGTCGATCTGCGAGATCTCGACCTGGTCGATCTTCGCCATCGTGCTCAGCCTGCGTTGCGCGTCACGTCGGCCGGCAGGTCCGCGCCATGGAACTTCTTGTAGATGCTGTTGAGCTCGCCGCTCTTGAGCTGCGCCTTCACGAACTCGTCGAGCTTGGCCTTCAGGCGGGGCTCGTTCTTGCGCATGCCGATGGCCAGCATGTTGACCTTCATCGTGAACTTCGGCTCCATCTGCTTGGCCGGGTTCTTCTCGTTGATGGTCTTCAGCAGCGGCGGCGCGGTCGCGAAGATGTCGGCCTGCCCGCTCACCACCGCGGTGATGGAGGTGGCGTCGTCGTCGAAACGCACGATCTGCGTGCCGGCCGGCAGGATCTTCGTCACTTCCTGGTCGTTGGTGGTGCCGCGCGTGGCGATCACCTTCTTGCCCGCCAAGTCGGCCGGGCCGGCGATGTTCATGCTCTTGGGCGCACCCACCACGGCCAGGATGGCGGCGTAAGGCACCGAGAAGTCGACCACCTTCTCACGCTCCGGCGTGACCGACATGCTGGAGATCACGATATCGGCCTTGTCGGTCTGCAGGAAGGGAATGCGGTTGGCGCCGGTGGTCGGCACGATCTCCAGCTCGAGGCCCAGGCTCTTGGCCAGCAGGCGCGCGGTCTCGACGTCGGAGCCGGTGGCGTTGAGCTTCTCGTCCTTCAGGCCGTAGGGCGGCACGGCGAGGTCGATGGCCACGCGGATCTTCTTGGCGGCCGTGATGGTGTCGAGCTGGTCGGCGTGCGCCGATGCGCTCGCGAAGGCGAGCGGCAGGGCCAGCGCGAGGGCCGACAGCAGGGTGCCGCGGCGCTTCAGCGAAAGCGGGAAGGAAGAAGTCATCGAAAGTCTCCTGGAGTTGTCTGAACGAAAAATCAAAGCCCGGTGCCGATGAACTGGCGCAGCTCCGGCGTCTGCGGGTTGCTGAGGATGCTGGCGTCGCCCTCCTCCCACACCAGTCCCTGGTGCATGTAGATGACCTTGTCGGCCACGCCGCGCGCGAAGGCCATCTCGTGCGTGACGAGGATCATGGTCATGCCCTCGGAGGCGAGCTTCTCCATCACCTTGAGCACTTCGCCGGTGAGCTGCGGGTCGAGCGCGGAGGTGACTTCGTCGAACAGCATCAGCTGCGGCTTCATCGCGAGCGAGCGGGCGATGGCCACGCGCTGCTGCTGGCCGCCCGAGAGCTGCTCGGGGTAGGAGTCGGCCTTTTCCGCCAGGCCCACGCGCTCCAGCACTTCCATGGCGATGGCGCCTGCTTCCGAGGCGCTCATCTTCTTCACCGACTGCGGCGCGAGCGTGATGTTCTGCTTCACCGTGAGGTGCGGGAACAGGTTGTAGCTCTGGAACACGATGCCCACGTCCTTGCGCAGCGAGCGCAGCTCGAGCGCCGGGTCGTGCACCGCGTGGCCGCAGCACTGGATGGTGCCGCTGTCGATGGTCTCCAGCCGGTCGATGCAGCGCAGCGCGGTGCTTTTGCCCGAGCCGCTCTGCCCGATGATGGCCACCACCTGCCCGCGCGTCACCGAGAACGACACGCCCTTGAGCACATGCAGTTTGCCGAAGTGCTTGTGGACGTCGTTGAGTTCAACCACGGGCTGCATTGAGCTTCCTTTCAAGGGCGCGACTCCATCGCGAGAGCGGATAACAAAGGGCGAAATAAAGAAGCGCCGCGCAGCCGAAGTACAGGAAGGGCTGGAAGGTCGAGTTGTTCAGAACCTTGGCGTTGTAGGAAAGCTCGGCGTAGCCGACCACCAGCGAGGCGATCGAGGTGTTCTTGATGATCTGCACCAGGAAGCCCACCGTCGGAGGCGTGGCGATGCGCAGCGCCTGCGGCAGGATCACGCGGCGCATGCGCTCGATGCGCGTGAGCGCCAGGCACTCGGCGGCTTCCCACTGGGCGCGCGGCACTGCCTGGATGCAGCCACGCCAGATCTCGCCGAGGAAGGCGCTCGCGTAGACGGTGATGGCCAGCGCCGCCGCGGCCAGCGCCGGCACCGAGCCGATGCCCACGATGTTCGGGCCGAAGAAGCACACGCCCATCAGCACCAGCAGCGGCGTGCCCTGGATGACCTGGATGTAGCTCGCGGCGGCCACGCGCACCGCCTTCACGGGCGACACGCGCGCCAGCGCCAGCGCGAGGCCGACGAGACCGCCGCCGATGAAGGCCAGCGCCGAGAGCTGCACCGTGCCCCATGCGCCCATCAGGAGGAAGCCGAGATGCTCGGCCGGCATGAATTTCATGTCCGCGCCCTCCTCACAGCGGCGTGCCGAGCTTGCGCCGGCGCGGGAAGACCAGCATGCCCAGCAGCCAGAAGCCCAGTCGCATCGCATACGACAGCGCCAGGTACACCACCCACAGCACGATGAAGATCTCGAAGTTGCGGAAGGTGTCCGACTGGATGCGGTTGGCCACGCCGAAGAGTTCTTCCGCGCCGATCGACGACATGATGCTGGAGGCCAGCATCAGCAGCACGAACTGGCTCGCGAGCGCCGGGTACACGCGCTCCACCGCCGGGCGCAGGATCACGTGCCAGAACACCTGCACCTTCGACAGGCCAAGGCACTCGGCCGCCTCGAGCTGGCCCTTGTGAATCGACTCGATGCCCGCGCGGATGATCTCGCAGCTGTATGCGCCGATGTTCACCACCAGCGCGAGCACCGCGCCGACCATGATCGGCATCGTCACGCCCGCGCTCGACAGGCCGAAGATCAGGAAGTAGCTCTGGATCAGCAGCGGCGTGTTGCGGATCGCCTCCACGTAGCCGCCCGTCAGGCGCTGCAGCCAGCCTTGGCGGCTGTTGCGGCCCAGCGCGCAGACGGTGCCGAGCATGAAGCCCAGCACGGTGGCGAGAAAGGACAGCTGCACGGTCGTCCACGCGCCTTCGAGCAGCAACGGCCACTGCTCGAGCACGGGCATGAAGTCGAACTGGTAGTTCAATGCGTTGGGCTCCGGAAGTCCAATGAATGCAGGAAGGAAGAAAGGAAAGAAGCGGCTACGCGGCGCGCGCGAGCGGCAGGCATGAGGGCCCGAGCGGCTCGAAAGCCTTGTAGGTCAGTATGAATTCGCGATGCCCCAGCGCTTCGGACTTGGTGGCGGCGCCGTCGGCCACGCTGCGAACCGCGTCGAAGATCTCCTCGCCCACTTCCTGCAGCGTGCCGCGCCCTTCGAGGATGCGGCCGGCGTCGACGTCCATGTCCTCGTGCAGGCGGCGGTAGGTGTCCGGGTTCGCGCAGACCTTGATGACCGGCGAGACGGCAGAGCCCACCACCGAGCCGCGCCCCGTGGTGAACAGGATCACATGCGCGCCGCAGGCGATGAGTTCGACGATCTCCGCGTTGTCGCTGATGTTCGGAAAGCCGAAGCGCGGCTCGCCGTCAGGCACCACGTCCAGCAGGTAGAGGCCGCCCTGCGGCGGCACGTCGCCGGGCTTGACGATGCCGTTGATGGGCGAGGCACCGCTCTTGGCGTACGCGCCCAGCGACTTCTCCTCGATGGTCGAGAGCCCGCCGTCGGCGTTGCCCGGCGCGAAGCTGCCGTGGCCCATGGTGCTGTAGTAGCGCGCCGCCTTGTTCACGCATTCGACGATGGCATCGCCCAGCTCGGGCGTGGCGGCGCGCCGCTGCATGTGGAACTCGCAGCCGATCAGCTCGCCGGTTTCCTCGAAGATGCAGCGCGCGTCCTGCTCGATCAGCAGGTCGAAGGCGCGGCCCACGGCCGGGTTGGCGGTGATGCCGCTGGTGCCGTCGGAGCCGCCGCAGATGGTGCCCACCACGAGCTCGCTCATGGCCATGGGCACGCGCTGCTGCTGGGCGAGTTCGGCCAGCGCCCACTGCACCCACTCCGTGCCCTCGCGGATCGTGCTGCGCGTGCCGCCTTCCTGCTGGATGGTGAGCGTGTGCACCGGGCGGCCCGAGGCGGCCACCGCCTGCTCGAGCTTGCGCTTGTTCATGCTCTCGCAGCCCAGCGAGATCAGCAGCGCCGCGCCCACGTTGGGGTGCGTGGCGATCGCTTCCATCATGCGTTCGGCGTATTCGTTCGGGTAGCAGCCGGGAAAGCCGACGAGGTGCACTTCCGATTCACCGTCCTGCCGGCGGAAGTTCAGCGTGATCTCGCGCGCCACGTGGTGCGCGCATTCGACGAGGTAGGCCACGACCACGACATTGCGGATGCCCTTGCGGCCGTCGGCGCGCGGGAAGCCCTGGATCTGGAGGTTGGGAGCGTTCATGCGGAGGAGGGCGCTTCAGGCGTGGCCGACGAAGGTCTTGCCCTCGTCCAGCGTGTAGGTCGGCGTGTAGTCGCTGTCGAGGTTGTGCGTGTGGATGTGCTCGCCGGCCGTGACCGGCGCGTGCAGGCTGCCGATGACCGCGCCGTACTTCAGCACCTGCTCGCCGGCGGCGATGGCATGGCGGGCGAGCTTGTGGCCCAGGCCGATGTCCTTGGCCAGCGTGACGGCGCCGCTTTCGAGTTGCACGGCCGTGCCGGCGGCAAGGTGCGTGCAGGCGATCAGGCAGTTGTCGCCGGGCGAGAGCAGCACCAGCCGGCTGTCGATGGATTGCGGGTTCGGCATCCGGCGGCGCTCAGAACTTGCGGTACTTCAGGTAGGCCTCCTGCGGGTCGGTGCCCGCGAGGATGGCGGTGCGCACGAGGTTCTCGCGGCCCATCATGTGTTCGGCCTCGGCAATGATTGCCTCGGCCTGCGCGATCGGCAGGCGGATCACGCCGTCGGTGTCGGCCAGCAGCAGGTCGCCGGGGTTCACCGTCACCTCGCCGATGCGCACCGGCACGTCCATCGCGTCGGGCAGCCAGTAGCCCACGATGTCGCGCGGCGTGAAGTAGCGGTGCCACACCTGGAAGCCCTGCTGGATGATGAATTCGGCGTCGCGCACGCCGCCGTCGGCGATCACGCCCAGCACGCCCTTGCGGCCCAGCGTCTCGGCCGAGAGCTCGCCCATGTGCGAGACGGTCGAGTCGTTGGGCTGGATCACCGCGATGTGGCCGGGCTTGGCGCGCGAGAGGAAGCCCGTCCACGCCATCAGCGTCTCGTGCGGATCGGCCGTGGGATCGACGCGGCCGTTCACCGTGAACGCCGGCCCGCAGAGCTTCTGGCCGGGGATCAGCGGGCGCAGCGTGGGCGGCAGCGTGAAGTCGCGCAGCCCCGCGGCGCGCATCACGTCGTGGAGGATGCCTGTGTAGCAGGCCTGCAGGCGGGTGAGCAGCGAGGCTGCCGGGGCGTCGGGAGTTTGGGCCATGGGGTGAATCTTGTTTTCTTAGATAAAAACACTTTTCATGAATGAGATTAACAGTGGAGCCCTCGTCGGAAGCTGGGGTTTGCGCTGATTCGAGGGTAACTACCGAGCCGATGGCTGGCGAATGCGGGTTCTGGCGGGGGTGACAACGCGCGCGGCTCGCGTATATTTGATTTCATCAGTGAAATATCTATTTCACATGTGCGTCACAACTCTCAACCAAAGGACATCGCAGTGACTTCACGCGTTCAAGGAAAGAACATCCTCGTTACCGCAGCCGGCAAGGGCATCGGACGCGCCAGCGCGCTGGCGCTGGCCCGCGAAGGCGGCACCGTGTGGGCCACCGACGTGGACGAGGCCGCGCTGGCCGAACTCGCCGTGCTGGCCCGCGAGGAAGGCCTGGCCGGCCTGAAGACCGCCACGCTCAACGTGCGCGACAACGCCGCGGTGCAAGCCTTCGCGCAGGCCACGGGGCGGCTCGACGTGCTCTTCAACTGCGCCGGCTACGTGCATGCCGGCAACATCCTGGCCTGCGAGGAGGCGGACTGGGACTTCAGCATGGACCTCAACGCGAAGTCCATGTACCGCACCATCCGCGCCTTCCTGCCGGCGATGCTGGAGCGTGGCGGCTCGATCATCAACATGGCCTCGGCCGCATCGAGCGTGAAGGGCGTGCCGAACCGCTTCGTGTACGGCGCTTCCAAGGCCGCCGTCATCGGGCTGACCAAGGCGGTGGCGGCCGACTTCATCCAGCAGGGCGTGCGCTGCAACGCCATCTGCCCCGGCACCGTCGAGTCGCCCTCGCTGCGCGACCGCATCGCGGCACAGGCCGAGCAGGCCGGCACCGACGAGGCGGCGGTGCGCGCCGCCTTCGTGGCGCGCCAGCCGCTGGGGCGCGTGGGCAAGCCCGAGGAAATCGCCGCGCTGGTGGTGTACCTGGCTTCCGACGAGTCGGCCTTCACCACCGGCGCGATCCATATGATCGACGGTGGATGGTCGAACTGAACGGGGAACGATGAAGCAAGCAGCACCAGCGCCGGAAGAACAGCAGGGCCAGGAAACCGACGAAGGAGCCGCGCCGGAAGGCGAGGGCGCGCTGCGCTATGCCGCGCCGGCCCTGGAGAAGGGGCTGGACATCCTGGAGGCGCTGGCCGACAGCGTCTCCGGCTACACGCTCAACGAACTGGCGCAGAAGGTCGGGCGCAAGGTCAGCGAGATCTTCCGCATGGCGGTGACGCTGCAGCGGCGCGGCTTCGTGCAGGTCGACGAGAACGACCGCTACACGCTCACGCTGCGCATGTTCGAGCTGGCGCATCGCCAGCAGCCGCTCAAGAGCCTGGTGAGCGTGGCGCTGCCGCTGCTGCGCGAACTGGCCAACCGGTCGCGCCAGTCGTGCCACCTGGCCATGTACCAGGGCGGGCGCGTGGTCGTCATCGCGCAGGTCGAGAGCCCGGAGCGCTGGTCCTTCGGGCTGAAGGTGGGCGTGGTGATGGGGCTGACCGACACCTCGTCAGGCCACGTGCTGCTGGCCTTTCGCGACGAGATCGACCGCGCCCGCATGCTGCGCGCCCACATAGGCGTGGAGGGCGAGCTCGAGATGGATCCGGGCGAACTCTTCGCCATCCTGCAGGACGTGCGCGAGCGCGGCTACTCGGCCATGTCGAGCAAGCAGACGCGCGGCATCACGAACATCGCGTTTCCGGTGATGGGGGCGGCCGACCATGTGATCGCGTCGATCAACGTGCCGTACATCGAGCGCATCGACCAGAAGTCGGCGCCCGACGTCGCGCAGGTGCGCGGCATCGTGGGCAACATCGCCGGGCGCCTGTCGGCGCTGATGGGGGCCAGCGGCTACAACGACAACGAGTAGCGCCGGCCCGCGGAAAGCAAGGGCGGGTGGGGCGCTCGCTCAGTTGGCGTCGGGCGCCTCGTCGAGCTGGGGCGTCTCGCTCTTGTGCGCGGCGATGTCGCGCACGTTCTTCTGCACAGCCACCGCGCCGAAGAGGCTCAGCAGGAAGGCCATCGCGTAGAAGCCCTTCTCGCTGGAAGCCAGCGTGGCGTTGAAGAGGCCGACGGCCAGCAGCGCCACCGACAGCAGCAGCGAGATCCAGCACAGGCCGTAGTAGATGCCGGTGACCTGGATGCCCTCGAGGCGGTCGCGCACCGTCTTCTGCAGCGACACGGCGGAGAAGAGGCCGTACATCAGCACGGTGAAGTAGTAGCCCTTCTCGTTGAGCTGCATGGCCGCGTTCCACAGCCCGATCAGGTAGACGACGGCGCCGATGAACAGCGCTGCCCAGGAAGCGGCGACGAATGCCGCGGTCGGTTTCTGGAATCGGACGGCCATGGGATTCTCCTCGTATGGTTTGCGCGCGATTATGGTGGAGCGGCGCCGATGGCATGATCCGCGGCAGGCCGCCGGATCGCACGGCAATCGCACAAGGCGGCCGCCAACAACAACGGAGGAGTTTCCATATGTCGTCAACCGACCCCGCGGCCCAGCAGCCGTCGCTCGTGCGCACCGGTGCCAAGGCCGGGCTGTCCTTCGCCGGCTCCGTGATCAAGGGAGGCCTGCTCGGCGTGTTCCTGGGCGGCGGTGTTTTCTTCTTCTACCTGGGCCAGCTGCAGGGGCCGGGCAATGTCGCCGCGCGCGCGGGCGGCGTCGGCGCCGTGCTCGCGCTCATCACCTCGCCGCCGCTGCTGGTGGCGCTCCTGCTGCTGTTCTTCGTGGTCGTCTACGTGGCGCTGGGCGTGCAGCAGGGGCGTGCGCGCGCGATGCAGCACCTGGTGGCGGCGCGCGGCGAGGCGGTGTCGCAGCGGCTGGGTGGCGCGATCGCCGGCCGCATCGAGGCCATGCCGCGCACCCACGGCGCGCTGCAGCGCGTGGCCGACTGGCTTTCGGTCGATGCGCTGAGCAAGCAGCTCGCGCCGGTGCTGGGTGAAGGCAGGGCGGTGCGCGCGGTCGTGGCCTTCGTGATCGACAGGCTGCCCCTGAGCGAGATGCTGGCCGAATGGCAGCAGGGCCGCGCGGAGCATGGCGAACAGCCGGTGGCGGCGGGGGAGGGCGGCGCGCCCCAGGACCCGGCGCTGCGCGCGCTGCTCACGCGCCGCATCCACGAGACGCTTCAGGACATGTCGACGCCCTCGCGCAAGCCGCTGTACATCGCGCTGGGCGCGCACGCGGCCCTGCTGGGCCTGGGGCTCTGGCTGGTGAACTGACCGGCGGCGGTTACCGCTGAGGAAGCGGGGCGCTCAGAGCCCCAGCATCAGCTTCAGGTTCTGCACCGCGGCACCGCTGGCGCCCTTGCCGAGGTTGTCGAGGCGGGCGATCACCACCGCGTGGCGGTGGTCTTCGTTCGGGAACACGCGGATCTCGAGGTTGTTGGTGTCGTTGAGCGCCAGCGCCTCGAGCTTGCCGTCTTCGGTGGGCGGCAGCACCTTCACGAACTTCTCGGGCGTGTTGCTGCGCGCGTAGTGCGCGGCCAGCGCGTCCTGCAGGTCGCCGGCCTTCGGCTTGCCGGGCAGCAGGTCGAGGTGCAGCGGCAGCTGGACCAGCATGCCCTGCTTGAAGTTGCCCACCGACGGAATGAACACCGGCCGGCGGGTGAGGCCGGTGTAGGTCATGATTTCGGGGATGTGCTTGTGCTTGAGGCCCAGCGCGTAGATCTCGAAGGCCGGGGCCTCGCCCTTCTCGTAGGCCTCGATCATGGTGCGGCCGCCGCCCGAGTAGCCGCTCACGGAGGGCAGCGAGATGGGGAAGTCGGCCGGCAGGATGCCCGCGTCGACCAGCGGGCGCACCATGGCGATGGCGCCGGTGGCGTAGCAGCCGGGGTTGCCGACGCGCTCGGCCTTGGCCACGGCCTGCCAGTGGCCTTCGGTGAGTTCGGGAAAGCCGAACACCCAGCCGGGGGCGATGCGGTGCGCCGTGGAGGCGTCGATGATCTTGGGCTTGTTGCCGGGCAGCTGGTCGATCAGCGCGACCGATTCGCGCGCCGCGTCGTCGTGCAGGCACAGCATCACCAGGTCGACGCCGGCCATCAGCTCGCGCTTGGCGTTGGCGTCCTTTCGCAGCTCGGGCGCGATGCTCACGAGTTCGATCTGCGGCATCGCCTGCAGACGTTCACGAATCTGAAGGCCGGTGGTGCCGGCTTCGCCGTCGATGAAAACCTTGGCCATGATGGAAGTGCCCCAGGGTAACTAGTAGGAAGTACGTATTGCCCGCAACCCCACTTACAGCATTGGTGCGGCGCACCATGATACAGTCCGCGGTTGTTCGCCGCCCCCAGCCGTCAGGCTGCCGTCGCCCGCGAACAACAGAGCATAGACCCTCTCAGCCCGATCTCCCGATTTCTCAACTTCCTCCTTCCGAGAGACATCCCTCATGAAGATTCACGAGTACCAAGGCAAGGAAATCCTTGCCAAGTTCGGCGTGCCGGTGCCGCGCGGCATCCCGGCCTATACGGTCCAGGAGGCGGTTGAAGCCGCCCAGAAGCTTGGGGGCCCGGTCTGGGTCGTCAAGGCCCAGATCCACGCGGGTGGCCGCGGCAAGGGCGGTGGCGTCAAGGTCGCCAAGTCCATCGAGGACGTCAAGAAGCTCGCCGGCGAGATCCTCGGCATGCAGCTCAAGACGCACCAGACCGGCCCCGAAGGCCAGAAGGTCCGTCGCCTCTACATCGAGGACGGCGCCGACATCCAGAAGGAATACTACGTTTCGGCCGTGACCGACCGCGCCACCCAGAAGGTGGCCTTCATCGCTTCCAGCGAAGGCGGCATGGACATCGAGGAAGTGGCCCACTCCTCGCCCGAGAAGATCATCACCGTGTTCGCCGACCCGGCCCAGGGCCTGACCGACGAACAGGCCAAGCAGATCGCCGACGGCATCGGCATCCCGGCCGACTCCACCGCGCAAGCCGTGGACATCTTCAAGAAGCTCTACACCTGCTACATGGAGACGGACGCCTCGCTGGTCGAGATCAACCCGCTCAACCGTGACAGCAAGGGCAACATCATCGCCCTGGACGCCAAGTTCAACTTCGACAGCAACGCGCTGTTCCGCCACCCCGAGATCGTCGCCCTGCGCGACCTCGACGAGGAAGACGCGGCCGAAGTGGAAGCCTCGAAGTTCGACCTTGCCTACATCTCGCTGGACGGCAACATCGGCTGCCTGGTGAACGGTGCCGGCCTGGCCATGGCCACCATGGACACCATCAAGCTGTTCGGCGGCGAGCCGGCCAACTTCCTGGACGTGGGCGGCGGCGCCACCCCCGAGAAGGTCACCGAGGCCTTCAAGATCATGCTGAAGAACAAGAACGTGGAAGCCATCCTCGTCAACATCTTCGGCGGCATCATGAAGTGCGACACCATCGCCACCGGCGTGATCGCGGCCTGCAAGGCCGTGAACCTGCAAGTGCCGCTGGTCGTGCGCATGAAGGGCACCAACGAAGTCGAAGGCAAGAAGCTGCTGGCCGAATCGGGCCTGCCGATCATCAGCGCCGACACCATGGCGGAAGCGGCCCAGAAGGTCGTGGCAGCAGTCAAGAAGGCCTAAGGAACAAGTCATGTCGATCTACATCAACAAAGACACCAAAGTCATCACGCAGGGCATCACCGGCAAGACCGGCCAGTTCCACACCGAGAAGTGCCAGGAATACGCGAACGGCAAGAACGCCTTCGTGGCCGGCGTGAACCCGAAGAAGGCCGGCGAGTCGATCTTCAACATCCCGATCTTCGGCTCCGTCAAGGAAGCCGCCACGCAGACCGGTGCGACCGTGTCGGTGATCTACGTGCCGCCGGCAGGCGCCGCGGCCGCCATCTGGGAAGCCGTCGAGGCCGACCTGGACCTGGCGATCTGCATCACCGAAGGCATCCCGGTCCGCGACATGCTCGAAGTGCGCAACAAGATGAAGGCCAAGGAAGCGGCCGGCGGCAAGAAGACGCTGCTGCTGGGCCCGAACTGCCCCGGCCTGATCACGCCCGACGAAATCAAGATCGGCATCATGCCCGGCCATATCCACCGCAAGGGCCGCATCGGCGTGGTCTCGCGCTCGGGCACGCTGACGTACGAAGCCGTGGCTCAACTGACGGAAATCGGCCTGGGCCAGTCGTCGGCAGTCGGCATCGGCGGCGACCCGATCAACGGCCTGAAGCACATCGACGTGATGAAGGCATTCAACGACGATCCGGACACCGACGCCGTCATCATGATCGGCGAAATCGGCGGCCCGGACGAGGCTGACGCAGCCCGCTGGTGCAAGGACAACATGAAGAAGCCGGTCGTCGGCTTCATCGCTGGTGTCACCGCTCCTCCCGGCAAGCGCATGGGCCACGCCGGCGCGCTGATCTCGGGCGGCGCCGACACGGCCGAGGCCAAGCTGGCCATCATGGAAGAATGCGGCTTCACCGTGACGCGCAACTTCTCGGAGCTCGCCAAGCTGCTGAAGGCAAAGCTCTAAGCGACAAGAAAAAGACGGTAGCGGTTCGCCGCGAAACCGACCACGCAGAAACAAAAAAGCGCCCGCACTGGATTGCGGGCGCTTTTTTCAATAAAACACAGTGGGATCAGAGACATGGAATTTCTTCAAAGCACAGATTTCTGGATAGGTCTGCTCAAGATCATCTGGATCAACATCATCCTGTCGGGGGACAACGCGGTGGTGATCGCCATGGCGGCGCGCTCGCTGCCGCCCGCGCAACAGAAAAAGGCCGTGCTTTTCGGTTCGGGCGCGGCCGTGGTGCTGCGGATCGTGCTGACAGTGGTGGCGGCCAAGCTGCTCGCCCTGCCTTACCTGCAGATCATCGGCGGCCTGCTGCTGCTGTGGATCGGCCTTCAGCTGCTCGGCGAGGAAGACGAGGGCGACGGCGAATCCAAGGAGTACGGCAGCATGATGGTGGCCGTGCGCACCATCCTGCTGGCCGACCTGGTGATGAGCCTGGACAACGTGATTGCCGTTGCGGCCGCCGCACAAGGCAGCATGGTCCTGCTGATTCTCGGCCTGGCGATAAGTATTCCCTTGGTGATTTTCGGCAGCACGCTCATGATCAAGCTCATGGAACGTTTCCCGATCATCGTCATGCTGGGCGCCGCGCTGATCGGCTGGGTCGGCGGCGAAACCATCGTGCAGGACACCGTACTGCGCGAAACGCTGGTGGCCAACCCCTGGTTGCACTACGCGGCTGCCGCCGCCGGTGCCCTGTTCGTCGTGGCCGCCGGCCGCCTGATGCAGCGGCGCGCGCAAGCCGCTGCGCACTGAGCAGTTCGAGAGAGATCGGCGCTGACAGACCATGGCGAGTGTCGGCGTCTCCCTTTTCTCCACCCGCCCTCCGCTGACCTGGGAATTTGCCTTCCTGACCGACGTCGGTCGGACGCGCTCCCATAACGAAGACGCCGTTCACGTGGATCCGGCCCTTGGGCTGGCTCTGCTGGCCGACGGCATGGGCGGCTACAAGGGCGGCGAGGTGGCGAGCGCCATGGCCGTCTCGCTGCTGCACGCGAGCTTCGGCCGCTGGTTCGCCCAGGCAGGCATGCAGGCGCCGTCCCGCGTGGTCCGGCGGGCGCTGCAGGCGGCCACGGACGAGGCCAACAGCTCGATCCTGCACGCCGGCACGACCAATCCCGAACTCCAGGGCATGGGTACGACCCTGGTGCTGGCGGCTTTCCGGCCGCAGCGCGTGGTGGTCGGCCACATCGGCGATTCGCGCTGCTACCGCGTGCGCAACAACAAGCTGGAGCTCCTCACCCGCGACCACTCGCTGCGCCAGCAGCAGCTCGACGCCGGCGCCATCACCGCCGAGGAAGCCCTGAATTCGCCCACCCGCAACCTCGTGACGCGCGCCGTCGGCGTGGAGGCCCAAGTCTTGCTGGAAATGCACGAGCACAGCGCAAGACCGGGCGATCTCTATATGCTTTGCTCCGACGGGCTCAGCGAGATGGTTTCGGATGAGCAGCTTTTCACGCTTCTAGGACACGATGTCGGGCTTCAGAAAAAAGCATCACTTTTGGTTGCAATTGCCAATGACAATGGCGGACGGGACAACATCTCCGTTGTTCTGGCCAGCGCGAGCGTTGCGGAAACGCCCCGCACGGGCAGGTAACAGGCTCCGGGGGCGGCTTTCCGGCGTGCCTGCCGTCTTTCAAGCTTTGGATTCGGGGAGTCGGCAATGCCGAAGATGATCATTTCGGTCGATGGCGTTGTCATCGGGCAAGTGGCGCTCGCCAAGGAACGCACGACGCTGGGACGCCGTGCCTACAACGACATCGTGATCGACAATCTGGCGGTCAGCGGCGAGCACGCCGTGCTGCACATGAGCGGTGGCGAAGTCGAAATTGAAGATCTCAACAGCACCAACGGCACCTACGTCAATGCGCTCGCCATCCAGCGGCAGGCGCTCAAGGACAACGATGTCATCGAGGTCGGGGGCTGCCGAATCCACTTCCGCGCGCGCAGCAACCTTGACCCGGCCGTCGGCGCCGGTTCGGTTCGCGCCACCTCGGGCGAATACACGTCGGGTGCCATGCCGCTGTCGTCGGCACCCACGGAATCGGGCGCGCTGGTCGAGCTCGGCATCCCGGTGCTGCGCGTGCTGTCCGGCGCCAACGAGGGGCAGGACGTCGGGCTGCAGAAGGTCGTCACCACCATCGGCAAGCCGGGCGTGGCTGTGGCTGTGGTCACGCGCCGGCGCCAGGGCTACGTGGCCGCCGGCGTCGAAGGCAGCGTCACGCTCAACGGGCTGCAGCTGGGCACCGAGGCCGTCGCGCTGCAGGAGCGCGACGTGCTCGAGCTGGGCGGCGCCACGCGCATGCAGTTCGTGCGCATCTGAGCCGCCTTTTCCCTTGGCTTGCCGCGGTCACGCCCGCACGGACCCGGCGCCGTGAGAGAAGAGCTGCGGCGGCACTGGCCGCGCATCGTGATCACCCTGCTGCCGGTGCTTCTGGCGCTGGCGCACGCCACCGGCGCCTGGCGACTCACCGCCCTCGAACGCCTTGACCAGCTGATCTACGACGTCCGCCTGCGCGCCACCATGCCGGGCACGCCCGACGCGCGCGTGGTGATCGTCGATGTCGACGACGCCAGCCTGGCGCGCCAGGGCCAGTGGCCCTGGCCGCGCGACAAGATCGCTCGCCTGACCACCGAGCTGATGACGCGCCAGCAGGCGGCCGTGCTCGGCTTCGACGTCATGTTCCTAGAGCCGGACCGCAGTTCGGGCCTCGAAAGGCTGAGGCAGATCGCGAGCGGCCCGCTGAACGGCGTGCAGGGCCTGGCCGCCGAGGTCGAGCGGCTCGCCCCTTCCCTCGATCACGACGCCACGCTCGCCGCGGCGCTGGGCGGCCAACGCGTGGCGCTGGGCTATTACTTCACGCGGACCGGAACGCCGAGCGCCAAGGGGCAGCTGCCCGCGGCGCCGCTGCTGACGGAAGGCGCTTTCCCTCCGGGTGGTACCTACGCCACGGGGTGGAACGGCTTCGGCGCCAGCCTGCCGGAACTCGCGAAGGCCGCGCCGGTGGCGGGCTTCCTGAACACGCTCGTCGGCGCGAATGCCGATGGCGTCATCCGCAGCGTTCCGCTCATCGCCCGCTACGACGGCGACAAGGCGCAGCCGGGGTACTACGAGTCGCTGGGGCTGGCGGTCTATCGGCTGGCGAATGGCTCTCCGCCCGTACAGCCGGCCTTCGCGTCGGGCGCGGGCGCCATGCCGCAGCTCGAGTCGCTGCGGGTGGGGCGGCTTCGCATTCCGGTCGACGGCACGGGCAGCATGCAGGTGCCATTTCGCGGCCCCGGCGGCTCGGATGGCGGATCGTTCCGCTATGTGCCCGCCTCCGACGTGCTCGAGGGGCGGCTCGGCCCCGGCGAGCTCAAGGGCAGGATCGTGCTCGTGGGCGCCACGGCGCCGGGCTTGCAGGACCTGCGCGCCACGCCGGTCGAGGCGGCGTTCCCCGGCGTGGAGGTGCACGCCAACATCGTCTCCGCGCTGCTCGACCAGCGTCTGCTCAGCGTGCCCGACTACGCGCCCGGCTACGAAGTGCTGCTGGTCGTCGTCGCGGGGCTCCTGCTGGCCTTCGGGCTCTCGCTGCTGTCGGCGCCGCGCGCCGTGCTGCTGGCCGCGGGCGTGATCGTCGCGCTGATCGGCCTCAACGCCTGGCTGTACGTGGGTTTCAGCCTCGTGATGCCGCTGGCTTCCGCGCTGGCCATGACGGCGCTCGCCTTCGCACTCAACATGAGCTGGGGCTACTTCGTCGAATCGCGTGCGCGGCGCGGGCTGGTGCGGCTCTTCGGCACCTATGTGCCGCCCCAGCTCGTCAACGAGATGATGGCGCACCCCGACCGCTACAGCATGCGCGCCGAGAGCAAGCCGATGACAGTGATGTTCTGCGACATGCGCGACTTCACCCGCCTGTCGGAGCAGATGGCGCCGGCCGAGCTGCAGGCCTTTCTCAACACCGTCTTCAGCCGGCTCACCAACGTCATCAGCGCGCACCGCGGCACCGTCGACAAGTACATGGGCGACTGCGTCATGGCCTTCTGGGGCGCGCCCATCGACACGCCCGACCACGCCACGCTCGCTGTGCGCGCCGCGCTCGACATGGCCGACGCCGTGCGCGACATCAACCGCATCCACCGCGCCAGCGGCCGGCCCGAGATCAGCGTGGGCATCGGCATCAACAGCGGCGTGATGAGCGTGGGCGACATGGGATCGGCGGCACGCCGCAGCTACACCGTGGTCGGCGACGCGGTCAACCTCGCGTCCCGCCTCGAGGGGCTGAGCGGACACTACGGCGTGGAAGTGGTCGCCAGCGGCGCGACGCGCGAACTCGCGCACGACTTCATCTGGCAGGAACTCGACAGCGTGCGCGTCAAGGGAAAGGCACAAGCCGTTGCCGTTTTTACGCCCCTTGCCGCGCGCACGCCCGAAGCGATGGAGCAGGCTCAGCAACTGCTCGAACGCTGGAGCGAAGTGCTCGCCGCGTATCGCCGCCAAGACTGGGCCATGGGCCGAAACTTGCTCGCGCCCCTGCTCGCCGCGGATGCGAAAAAAGTCCTTTACCAGCTCTACGCCCAGCGTTTAGCCTCGATGGCGTTGCGACCGCAAGACCCGAACTGGGATGGCGCGACCCGGTTCGAGACCAAATGACGACAGACACATACAAAGGGGTCTTTCACAATGCAGGTTCGTGTGCTGGGTTGCTCGGGCGCCATCGCCAAAGACTGCCGCACCACCTCGTTTCTGGTCGACACGGATCTGCTCGTCGATGCGGGCACCGGTGTTGGAGACCTCACGCTCGATGAAATGGTCTGCATCGACGACGTGGTGCTCACGCACAGCCATCTCGATCACATCGCCGCACTCCCCCTGATGCTCGACGCTATAGGCGGCCGCCGCACGCAGCCGCTGCGCGTACACGCGCTGAGCGCCACCATCGATGCGCTGCGCACGCACGTCTTCAACAACGTCATCTGGCCGGATTTCGAGAGCATTCCCAGCCTCGAGGCGCCCTTCGTGAGCTTCCATGACATCGCGGTCGGACAGCGGCTGCAGCTCGGCAGCCGCGAGCCCAAGGTGGTCGAAGTGCTGCCCGCGTTCCACACCGTGCCGGCCTGCGGATTCGCCGTGCGGAGTGCCGAGGGTGGCGCCCACTGGGTGTTCAGCGGGGACACCGAACGCAATGCGCCCTTCTGGGAGCGGGTGAACGAACTCGACGTGGCGATGCTGGTGATCGAAACGGCATTCAGCAGCCGTGAGCAGGCGCTGGCCGAGCGCAGCCTGCACCTGTCGCCCGCCGTGCTGGCCCAGGAGCTCGCGCACATCGGGCCGGACAAGCACTACCCGATCTACATCACCCACACCAAGCCCGCCGAAACCGACGAGATCATGAGCCAGATCGAGGGGCTGGTGGAAGAGCAGGTGGCAGGGCTGGCGCAGCGGGATATTCGCTGGCTGAAAGCGGATGGCATCCTGACCTTCTGACAGCCGGTGACGCATTGGCATGACAAATTTGTCACCGTGTGTAGCGTCTTTAGGCGGATTCTGTCACATCGTGTAACGCCAAAGTGGGTAGAGGTGACGTGTTCGGTCGGCAGGAGGCCTTGAGGACGGGTGGCACAGATGCTGCGGAAGGTACTTCGCTCCGGGCAGGTTCCCGGGCGTAACAACCAACCTACCTGGAGTTAGTTCAATGAACCGTCGTACTCTCGCTCGCCGCGCTCAGGCCGGCTTTACCCTTATCGAACTGATGATCGTTGTGGCGATCATTGGTATCTTGGCTGCTATTGCAATCCCACAATATCAAACTTACATCGCTAAGTCGCAAGTCACCCGCGTAATGGGCGAGGCTGGAAACCTCAAGACGGCTGTCGAAACGTGCATGCTGGAAGGCCGGACGGGTTCGGTTTCCTCCAATATCCCGACGGGAACTGCCCAAGCTGCTGACGAATGCAATCTGCAAGCTACTGCATCGTCGATTCAAGATGGCGCGAAACAAGGTAGCGGCGTGGCTGCGGCAACCGGTACGGGCTATCCGCAAGTTACGCTGTCGACCACCGCGCCGGTGACGATCATTGCAACATTCGGTAACGGTGCCGCTGCAACTCTCAAGACGGCAGGTACGAACACGTTGACCTGGACGCGGAGCCTTGAAGGCACTTGGAAGTGCACCGCCACTGTTGACGCAAAGTATCGCGCAGCTGCATGTGCTGACGCCTCCTAACTGTTGTCGACTCTCAACAAAAAAGGCTCTGCTTTGGCGGAGCCTTTTTATTTGATGATGACCCGTCCTGAAATGTGTTGACACCTTTCATCAGCGAAAGGAAAAAATGCAATGGACACAGACGTCAAGAGAACGCGATGTCGAAATTAAAGCTCAAGGTCCGGGGCGTTACTCTGATTGAACTGATGATCGTCGTTGCGATCATTGGGGTTCTTGCTGCGATCGCTATTCCGCAATATCAGACGTATGTTTTTCGTTCCCACGTGCAACGGGTTGTCGGGGAGTCTGGCGCGATAAAGACAGCGATAGAAACTTGTCTAGCCAGTGGCCAAATCAATGTTGGCAATCCCGCCATAGCAAACAACTGCGACCCACAAGCTAGTGGCTCAAACTTGCAGGCGACTGCAGGCAATGCGGCACCATCGATTTCTGAGATTTGGGCAGCATCTGGCACTGGCGTCCCGCAAGTCACGCTGTCTCTAACCGCTTCTTCGACGATCGTAGCGACATTCGGAAATTTAGCGGGAGCGCCATTGCAGGGCGCTACAGCCGGAACCATCACATGGGCGCGTGACTTGAACGGCTCCTGGAGTTGCAAAGCCGCCAATATCGACGCCAAGTACGCTTCCGCGGCGTGCCCTCTGTAATCGATCATTCTTCATCTGTACTTAGGAGCAGGCACAGGGAAAATGCCAAGGCGAGTTTCTCTGCGACGCCAGCCAAGGCGGAGGACATTGCCAAGCTAGACTTTGCTACCTCAATCGATAGCGCCTTGATTGTGTTGCCTTTGCTTTCCCCATTGCTGCGGGGCTATCGGTCAATACTTGGAAACAGTTGGCCTCTTGGCTATGTCTGCCTACCTTGCTTATCTTGTGCAGGGCTGGTCATTTCAATCTTCGCCCTTCGGTAGTTCTTCGATGCGCATCGAACACAGGACTCGTTTTGATTTTTCAGGGTCCTCTTCCTGGACTTGCCCCTTGGTTTTCTGCCATCGCAGTTTTCCTTGTGATCGCCTGAGCTGCCTGCGTCGGTACAAGACTCACAAAGGATCGTGGCCAAGCGTACGACACACTCGCCTACGGCCTGCTTCAGTACTACGCGCTAGCCGGCATTTTGGGGCTTGACCGCAGAGCTCGGTGCGGGCCGAGCCTTTGGCAACTTGCGTCAACACAACCAGTTCGCGGCTTGATCAGCATGTACTGATTGCCGCGCTATGGTTCTATGTCCGCTATCGCGGCGCACCATTGTGAAGACGTCTGCTGTGGACGGGCGTGATTTTATTTCTCTTGATTGCGGCTGCGGCCTCGACATCGCGCACAGGCCTGCTCGAAATCTTGTTAATCGTCGAAATCGCGGCCTTCATCGCGTGTCGGGTGCGATAGGTGTATCGCGTCGACGAACGCGCATAAATTGCTGTTGTATCTCGTGGTTGAACTCGGCGTGCCTGCAGCGCTACTCATCTGTAGCAGCTTTCTCCGATTGCTGATCAGCACGAAAATCCGGCACGAGCATGATCCATTCAACACCGTAGCCTGTGGGGGCTGCTCGGCGTGATCGCGTTGCACAGCCTGCTTGAATGCCCGCTGTGCTATGGTTCATTTCAACTGGTGTTTGGCCTCTTTGCCTTGGGTTTCTGTGGCCTGTCTCCAATCCGTTTGGCAACCAGGCGCAGTACTGCGGGAAGAAAAATATCCGTAGCAATGTGCTTCCGCGCTGATCGTTGTCATCGGCTATGTAGTCTGGGATTACATCAGTGTCAGGCAGATCTATTTGCCGCGGGGAGTGCTTGTCTGCTTATCGGGACGACAAGCCGGCTCACGCGCAGAACCCATGACTGCTTGCAAATTAGGCGAACTTTGCTGAACTCACGTTGATAACAGTGACTCCTGCCAATGCGGCAAGGATGTATGACCTGGCCAAGCGTGTCTTGCATTTTTCGCCACAGCCGCGTGCCATCAGCGAAGCTGATCGAAAGAGCGCGACTGCTGAGCTATAAGGACGAAACCCGCATCGAAGCGCAGCGATTCAGCATCGCATTTCCGCTCCAGTACGGCTTTGGATAGAGGGCAAGCCGATGAATCCATCAGCGCCCTGACTGACCCGAATCGACGACGTCAGCAGGGTTTCTCGCATCCCCCCGCGCCTTACTGTGTCACGAGTTCGCGCCACGAGATCCGGCGGGTACCAGGACCACCAGCACCTGGCGGCAGTTCGATGTTCTCGAGCTTTCCTGTGGAGAGCTTCACGCTGCCGATCAGCTGACTGCCTTTTCGTGCATACACCGAGGCTGCGGCTCCCAGACCATTGCCTCCCGCGAGAAGCGTTCCGACCACCTGGGCCTTTGTCGCCGGGAAAAGCGAGAGGCCTGTTTTGTAGTCGACATAGTTCAGGTACGCCGAGCCCCCGATGCCGCAGGCATTTGCGTTGTTCGGGATGTTCGAGACGAAAACCAGAACGCCCAGTTGCAGGGTCGAATCGGTATTGATCCGCTCGCCCGTGTTCGGCAGATCGATGAACCAGCCGTACATGTTGCTCAGGTTGGTGGCATAGCTCATCGAGCTCGAAACCGTCCGTACCCCATCCTTGTCGGTGAACGTCTGCTTCATGAAGCACTTGGTCTTCAGCGTGGTCGAGCAAGCCGTTGTACGGGGGCTTCCGTAGATGCTCGTAGTCGTACTGCTTCCCGTCAGGGGATCCTTGATGGCATAGATCGTCTGCACCTGCGTGGCGCCCGCGCTCTTGGCGTCGATGTCCGACACCCCAAGGTAGCTGCCCGTGCCCACGTAGATGATGTGACTGCTGCTCGCGAAACCGAGTTCGATCCAGCTCGTGATGGGTTGCGGATTGTTGTTGGCGTCCTGGAGCGTGGCCAGAAGTTGCACCGTGGGTGTTCCGGATCCATCTGCCTTCAGGCTGCTGAGGTCGAAGCGCCAGACATTGCCGTAAAGGTCACCGCTGTACACCTGGGTCACGGTGTTGTTGAGGTTGATGTTGTCCATCCACGCGCTGATGCGGGACAGGCCACTTGGGCATGGGGCGACCGTGCATCCCGAGCCGGGAACCACTGCCGTTGCGCTGCCGACGCCGGTGCTGATCTTCTTGATGACTGCGCCGGTCTTCGCGTTCAACACCCACAGGTGGCCGCCGCCGCCGCCAGGCGAGATGTTGTTGTAGCCAGAGGTCACAAGCACAGCCCAGGTGCCGTCGCCGAGCTTGGTGATGATTGGGATGCCGTAGGTGTATCCGAGGTCGTTGTCGTTGTTGAACGTGAATTCCCACAAGACCTTCGGCGTGTCCGGCGTGGTTACATCCAGCGCGTAGTACCCGCGACCGCCTGCGGCCAGGCCGCCGACAAGAAGCGTATGCCATGCGCCGTCGAAATACGCTTCGCCCTGCTGGGGTGAGCCGTTCACGAAGTACGAGTGGTTGCGGCTGTAGTTCTTCTCTGCCAGCTTGTAGAGCTTGGGCAGCAGCACCGAGGGAATGTATGCCCAGCTTTCGGCGCCGGTGTCGGCGTTGAACGCGTGCAGCATGCCGTCGTTGGCGCCGACGTAGAGCATGCCCTGGCGCGTTTCGTTGGTCTTCTTGAATGCGGCATAGCCGGTATCGGTGTAATTGAAGTTCGACTTCTTCACATAAGCCGATTGCGAGCCGACGATGTCACCGAGCACGTGAGTGCGCTTGAAGTAGTACTTGCCGCCGCTGCCGTCCTCGTTGCTCCGGTCGCCGCGCAGGAAGTTCACGAGGTTGATGCCCCCCATGCCCTTGTCCGAACCTGCAACAGTACTGTCGATCTGCTGCGCTGAGGGAACACAGGCGCTGCCCGCGGCACAGACCTGCGACAACGAGCCGATCGCCGACATCTTGAAGTAGTTCTTCATCGTGTCGGTCAGCGAGTCCCACGCGAAGTTGATCAGCGTGCTGCCGTTGTTGGTGTAGATCTTGCGCGCGCTGTAGGTCGTGTTGTCCAGAAGCGCGGTGGGCAGTGTCGCGGAGGAGGTGTTGGCGGTGCCCGATTGCGACCATTGCGGCACCGTACCGGGAACGCCGGTGACCGGATCGATGGTGTAGCGTGCGACTTCGCCGAACCACTGTACCGAGGTGAACCCGGAGTCGAACAGGAAGTTGTCGGAGCTCGTCACGTTCGCCGTGCTGGGTGAGACGGCTGCGCCAGCGCTGTTCTGGGCGTCGACGTTGTTGAGGAAGTTGGTGATGCCGTCCTTGACCGCGACGGGGTCGCCCGCACTGTAGTAAGCGCCGCGCCCGTTGACGGCCGCATGCCACAAGTCGTCGACCGTGGTTTGCGAGTTGCTCACCGGTGTGGGCCAATTGCACGCACCGCTGCTTTGCCAGCGGCATTTCGTGTTGGAAGCGGTCGTGCCCTTGAGGACATCGTAGTAGTCGCCGCTGGTTGCTGTCTGATAGTCCGACTGATACTGCATGTAGCCCGACACACCCAAGCCGATGGTGTAGGTGTACATGCGTTGCTGACCGGCGAGTGTGTTGTCCGCTCCGACGTCCACGCCGCTGCTGTTCTTGCTAGTGCCAAGAATGCTCGAGCGGATGTCGGTGGTGTAGTAGTACTGGGCTACGTCGGCCAGCGTGTTCGAAACCTGGCTTCCGTCGTAGTAGGGTCGTTGCACGGTGGAGCTGTCACCGTCCTGATCGCCGATGGCGGTTGTGCCGTCGACCTGTGTGATCGTGTTGTACACGACTCCGGTGTTTGTCTTGGCCGTCGCTGCTTCGTTCCAATAGCCGTCAGTCGACAGCATGGTGTAGTTGCGTTGACAGGCGTACTGCATCGGATCCTTGACAGTAACCGCGGTCGTGTCGCCGCTGGATGCATTGACCCAGAGCTTCTGGCTGCCTGTCAGTTTGCCTGCATACATGCGGCCGGCCGTCGAGAGCGCCACGCGAAGGCCGGTGCCGTTGCTCGGTATCGCCGCTGTCAGTTTTTGGTACCACAGGTCTTTCTGTCCGCCCTTCGTGGTCGCAATGTCGTCGACATTGAGAAAGTCGGAGCCTGTGTTGTTGTTGAGGCTCATGAAGCCCAACCGATAGCTGCTGGTCAGGCCGGAAAATCCAAGGCCTGCGGCAGTCTTCGTCATCTGCATGCGTGTACGGTAGTAGGCCCACCAATTGGCAAAATTGGTCATCTCCTCCGTGTAAGTGCACGCGGTGGTGCTCATGCAGTCCGTACGCGTTCCGGTTTGGGAATAGCTGGTCACGTCGGAGCTGATCGTCGTCAGCACGTTTTGCCCTGGGACGTAGACGGCCGTCACACCGCCGGTGAATGCGGTCGCGCCGATGGTAATGCTCCCGGACTTGCTCACGACGGGGGTGTCGGTGAAGTCGCCCAAGGCGCTGGGCGCGGTGATCGTCACCGTGCTGCCTGATCTGGAAGCGCTGAAGCCGGTGACCGTGCAATTGCCAGTGCTGTTGGTCGTACAGTCGTTGATGCTGTTCGCAATGGCTTGGGCCAGTGTGTTGCGGTTGCTGGTGGAGCCTGTTCCGCCCGACATGATCTGTTTTGAGCCCACAGTAATTCCACTGACGGAGCTGTTGCCTGAGCCACTGAGAGTCAGCTGGCTTGTTGCCCCGACGGCGCCGACAAGCGTGACCCCGGGATATCGGGCATATACATATTTCTTCCCTCCAGTGGGGGCGGTATCGATGCGGGTGGCTTGGCAATCGGTCAGCGCGGTGTCGCTGCACCAGCGCAATGTGGCGGGGACGGTGTTCGACGCCGACGGCGCCGATTGCGTCGCACAACTTCGCAGGCTCTGGTCGGTGCAGTACTCACCCGCCACGAACTTGTAGTACAGGGCATTGCCGACAAGGTTCTGCGTTACCCCTGAATTGGCATTCGTAAACAGGTTGGCCTGGTTACCCGTGAAGCCTGTATCAGCCGACTGCACGCCATAACCGTCATAAGGGACGGCCGTCCATTTGTCGGAGCCCATCGTTGGGTACTTGCTTCCGTCGTACTTGATGGGGGGCGAGTAGGTGGTGTTCGGGTTGTAGTAGATCTTGTTGTACGCACTGTTGCGAACAAGACCGGCGTTGTTTCTGTAATTCCCATCTTGTCCCGCCGTATCTGGCAGATAGTCCCAAGTCATGCTGCCCGAGTCGTCGAGCACGAAGAATAGATTGGGCTTGACCAGCGTCGGGCTCGACGTTTCGAGTGGGGCGGTGGCTAGGTCGGTCTGTGCCGCCTTCGCGGTGTACATCGCCGCCAGCAGCGGCGCGATGCAGAGCGTGGCCTGCAGGAGATGGAGGGTGTTGCGTTTCATGAAGAGGCTCTTCCTGTTGCGGCGGCTAGATCGCCACCATGGCCTGGACCATGCTCTGGGTGTTGCGCGGTCCATCGACCACGACAGTGATGCGGTAATAGGTCTGCTTGGGCGAGTCCACATTGCTGCCGGTACCGCCGCGACCGCCACCGCCCGTGCACGAGGTACCGCCCGGGCAACTGCCGGCGGTGGCGCGCGGCGACGTGGCGCAGATGTTGGTGCCGACATTCGCTTCGCCCGTAGCGGGGCACATGCGATGAATGACGTAGCGCACCGTGTTGCCCGTTGTTGCATCCTTGTCCAGGGACTTGGCGTTGGTCGACAGCTTTGTCGTCCAGAACTCGGCCCAGGTTTGGCCGCTCGCGGGGTCTGCTCTGGTTGCCAGGTAGCCCTGGGCCGTCTGGTCGCACGTGACGGTACTGCCCGAGGCGCAGACTCCCACCGCATTGACGTTGTCTTCGAGCCATTTCACGGCCGTTTCGACGCCAACGTCCGCCGAATGCGTAGCTGCCTGCTGAAAGGCCAGGTTGCCTGCAACGGTATTGGAGGTACCCACTGAGCGCGTCAGTGCCACTGCAGCCAGGGTCAGTGCGACCAGCACGATCAGCGCAAGGATCAGTACGACGCCGTGCTGCGACCGGTGACTCTGCCGTGAGCGTGTGCACGCGAAGCGGTGCGCCATCAGAAAACCCTTGCTCTTGTTGTCGTTGCTCAGCATCCGCCGGTCCCTCCTTGTGCTGTGGTCTGCGAGCCCTGCCAGACCAGATTGCGGACCGGTACCGTGGTTTGCAGTGTCTTGTAGCGATAGTTCTTCCACTCCGAATTGCCGCTCAGGTCGAACGGCGCGGAGGCGCTACCGGCCCAGGTGGGCGCGGTGCTGGTGGACGGGGCCTCGCCTGCTGCTGCGTCATACTTCGTGTATTGCCCGCTGCGAGCCACCAGGGCAACGCGCAGCGCCAGCGTGCGTGCCCAGCCGCATTGAACGGCGAGGCCGCTCTTGTCCGCGGTGCTCCCGGGGGTGATCTGGTCGTAGGTGTCGACGATGCCAGACATCTTGTTTGAACCGATGCCCGAGGTATCGCGCCCGTATTGCGCACGCAGGCCGACGATGCTGGAGGCAATGGAAACCCAGACGGCCGGGTTGACCTTCGGTGACACGTAAGTTGCGTCCGCGCAGTTGTAGGCGGTGTAGTCGCAGACGGTCAGATTGCCGTCGCGTACCGCATAGGCGCGGGCGATCAACGATTGCCCAATGTTGTAGACCATGCTGCCCAGAGCCAGACCGGTGGGATCGCCCGGATCTACCGTGAGAGTGGTGTCCGTCTTGGCGGTGATCTTGTCCAGGTTGAGACTGCAAGGCGATGGACGACTCGAAGGCTGCGCGATCACATAGTCGTTGACCGCGAAAGATCCGGCCGTGGTGATCGGGTAGGTCTTCGAAGATGGTGCGGTGGCAATCAGGTCGCCTTCGGCGGGGCTGTCGCTCGTTCCGGAGATCATCAGCAGGGTATCTGTGCCCGCGGTGCCCGCAGGCACGAGCGTTGTCGCCGGATTGACGACAACAGGCGCCAAGGCATCGAGCTTGACGGTCTTGCTGTCCTTGCTTGTCTTGAAGGACAGGCTGCAACCCAGAAGGCTGAATGCATTGATGCCGTAGCCGGCTTCACGCGCATCGCGTTCCAGGCCATACAGTGCTATAGAGCCATTGATCTGTGCGTCGTCGCCACCGGTAGTTGTGCGCTTGTTGCCTTCGAAGACGCCGAAGACCTGCATGATGACGATGACCGACAGCATGCCGATCAGCAGGCCGATCAGGATCTCGATCAGGCTGAAGCCCGAGGCCGCCTGGCGTTGGCGGGAACGCTTGTACTGGTTCATTGCTGGGCTTACTTCTGTGGCTGGTCGAGCCGCGCAACCATGGTGTATTGGCGCTTGTCATCTCCCGGCGCCTGCCAGTAGATGGTGATGGTGACCGTGTTGGTGCCGAGGGCCGCGGTGGCACCCTTGTCCTCGCTCTTGATGGCCACGTCGGGTGGGTTGTCGGTGGTTCCAGGCAGTGCGCTGGCCCAGGCATCCTTCCAAGCCTTGTAGCCATCGCCGGTGGCCGCGAACTGGGTTTTCAGAACCGTATCGGATCGGTCGCTGACCCACATGCGGCTGATCAGGTCATTGGCTTGCAAGACCGCCGTCGACCTGTATTCCGCCGCCGATGCCTGCTTGACGGAGGTGATCTGCAGGCCGATCAGTCCGAGGATTCCGACCGAGAAGATCAGCAGCGCAACAAGCGCCTCCAGCAACACGATGCCGCGTTGGTTCTTGTTCGAGCGCAAGCCGCGGCTGCGTTGGATCGCGTGACGATGAGGACGTGTGTTCATGGTCTTCGTCAGGGAGTGCAGGCCATCGGATCACCGCTGCCGCGCTTGGGGTCGCACATGCGAATCTGCCCGCCTGCGGAAACGAGAACGCGCAGGCAACGCAGGGTGCCGCCGGACTCGGCCGCACAGGTACCTTTGCTGGATTTGATGTCGATGGCGCCATCCAGGATGTCGGTATCGGGAGAAGTCGTCTTCACGATGCGTCCGAGGCCGTTGAAGCCGAAGGTGCCCGCGTGGTCGCTGGTGATCGTGGCGCTGGCCCGGCCCGAGACGGGTTGACCCGACTGAAGGACAGTCGCATCGTCATTGCACTTCGAAGCCGGCGTGCCTGCCGATGCGAGGCTCACGACCCAGCTGGTGCCCGTCGTGGAAATCGCGCAGGAACTGTCGAGCGAGGTCGTGAACTGCATTCGCACGGGGGTGTTGCGCCGCACGGCCTCGGCACGTGCGAACTGCAGGCCGTTTTGCACCGACTCCGCCGTGCTGCGAATCTGCGAGTTGTAGATCCATTCGGTGAACGATGGCGCACCCATGGCAACGGCAATCGCGATGATGGCAATGCCGACCATGAGCTCGATCAACGACACACCTCGAAGGGCCGCCGTTGCAGCTGGACGGAAACGCGGCGCGGCTGGCATTCAGCACCCGCCCTTGTTGGTGATCCAGCAGTTGGTGCCAGCTGTCCAGCCTGTCTTGCCCTTGGAAGTCTTGCCTCCCTTCTGATCGAGCGTGAACTCGAATCCAGGCATGGTGCTCGTCTTGCCGCTCGCCTTCAGCGTGAAGGTATCGGCCGTGGCTGTGCAGGAAAAATCGAAGCTCTTGTTGGTGCTGGTAAGTGCCGTTGTCTGCGTATCGATCAGGCACTTGGTGGTGGAGCCGCTCAGGTTGTAGCTGCGACTGTCCTGATAGCCCTGTTCCATCCTTACCGCGAGCGCGGAAAGATTGGACGTCGCATCGGGGATGCGACCCCGCAGCACATATTCGCCATACAGCGGCACGGCAATCGCCGCGAGAATCCCGACGATCGCGACCACGATCATGATTTCGATCAGCGTGAAGCCATGCGACCGGGAATTGGCGATTCGGCTTCGAGCAGGTTGCTGTGTCATCGGGAGAACGCCTTTCAGCCCCGTCCGACAGAGTCGGAAACGAAGTGGAAACAATTGAACATAGTTGTTAAATGGTGTCTTCAAATGTTTACGTTTACAAAGCCTCTCGTCTCCCCCCGATGACCATTCGTCGGCAAGTCAGCCCGGCACAATGGGTCGAATGACGTCTGCGCGGTACCTGCCGACTTCGGTTGGCCTGTTTACAAAGATGCTCGGCTTCATCCGCGTGGCTCTCGTTGCGTTAACTTTTGTTTGCCCCTTGGTCGGGGGGCCATCTGTCAGCGTTTGGCAGTTGCTTGTTTCCTGGGCTTGTCTGGCGGGGCTGTTGCTGAGCGGGCCCGTCGGCACGCCCACGCCACGGATTTGGGTGTGGCTTGGGCTGGGAGGCTTTCTTGTTGCGCTTTCCGGCTGGAGCGGGTTGGCAGCATGTCTCGCAATTGCCGGAATCGCCGCGGCCGCGAGTGTGGGCAGTGCACCGGCGTGCGATCAGGGAGGTGCTTCGCAGTTATTGGCGAGGGGCGTGCTTGTCGCCGGGCTCATCAGCGCCGTTCTGGGCTTGCTGCAGTACTACGGGCTTGCCGAACCGCTCGTGCCGTGGACCACTTCGCCGGCGCTGGGGCAAGCTTATGGCAATCTCCGCCAGCGAAACCAGTTTGCGACCTTGATCAGCATGGCTTGGTGCGCTGCCCTTTGGCTCTATGCCACCAACGAGGCATTACAGGTTCGGCGTGGTTTGGTGGCGGCGGCCGGGCTCTTGCTGATTGCCGCGGCAGCGTCGACTTCGCGTACGGGCCTTCTGCAACTGCTGTCGATCACCGGCGTGGCAACGCTGATCGCAATGCGAGAAAGGCGAAATGCACCTGAAGGCAGCATTGCCACCTGTCGCCTCCCGAGTCCGAAGTGGCTGGTCGCGACCATCCCGTTGTACTTTGCGATCGCCTGGGTGCTTCCGCAGCTGACAAGCGGTGGCGACGGCGCAGTCGAAGGCATGCTCCAACGCCTGCACACCGGCGCACCCGAAGACCACAGCCGCCTGATCCTGTGGCGCAACGTACTCACGCTGATCGCCCAGCACCCCTGGACTGGCTGGGGATGGGGCGAGCTCAGCTTCGCGCACTACAGCACTCAATACGACGGCGCCCGGTTCGTCGAAATCCTCGACAACGCCCACAACCTTCCACTGCACCTGGCGGTGGAGCTGGGCATTCCCGCCGCCGTGCTGATCTGCGGCGGCTTTCTCTGGATGGTGATTGCCGCGCGGCCCTGGCGTGAACGCGATCCGGCTCGCCTGATGGCCTGGGGCATGCTGGGTGCGATCGTGCTGCACAGCCTGCTCGAGTACCCGCTCTGGTACGGCCCGTTCCAGCTGGTGTTCGGCCTGTGCCTCGGCATGCTTTGGCCGGGCAGGGCGCGTGTTGCGATCCGACCTGCGCTGTCATTCTTGGTGGCGGGCGTCATGCTGCTGGTCGTGGGGCTCGCCGGCTGGGACTACGTCCGCGTCAGCCAGATCTATCTGCCACCCGACGAACGGCTCTCCGCGTACAAGGAAGACACGCTCGCCAAAGTGCGGGGAACGTGGTTGTTCGCGCGCCAGGCCGAGTTCGCGGAGCTGACGCTGACCACCGTGACGCCAGCGAATGCCGCCGAGGTGCATTCGCTGGCGCAGCGTGTGATTCATTTCTCGCCGGAGCCGCGCGTCATCGTCAAGCTGATCGAAAGCGCCGAACTGCTGGGCCGCGAACGCGAAGCCGAGGCGCAGGCGGAACGTTTCCACGATGCTTTTCCGCAGGAGTTTGCGCGCTGGCTGAAAGAGGCCGATCGGGATCCTGCGCGACTGGCCGCGCCGCAATAGAAGAAGACCTCGAGACGAGGCTCTGCACGCACTGCCGTCGGCGCATCGTGCGTCAGGCACCTGCCGGCGGCACCCGATTTCTCTCAGCGGCGTTGCCCGGAATACAGCGAAGGCGTCGAGCGGTCGCGTGCGGGTGACAAACGGCGATTTAGTACTTTCAAACTCATTTAGCATCGAGAGACACATATAGACACAACGTTGCGAGGGGAGGATTCCAGCCATGTACTGGAAGCGCAAGGTGTTTCATTCAGGCGGCTTCACGCTCGTCGAACTCGTCGTCGTCATCGCGATGATGGGGGTACTGCTCGCATTGGCCGTGCCGAGTTTCGTGGCGATGCAAAGGAACTCCGCAGCCGCAACGCTCGGCAACGAATTCGCCATGGCGGTCGGCTTTGCGCGCTCGGAGGCCATCGCAAAGAACAAGTGCGTCACCGTCTGTGCGCCCGAGGACATCACCGTCGCCGCCCCGACCTGCGCCGACGAGGGGCGCGAATGGAGCAGCGGGTGGATCGTGTTCTCGAATCCCAAATGCGACAGCGTCGCCACCGACGACACGGCGGAGTTGCTGAAGTTCTATATCGGCAGGACGGGCGGCCCCACGCTGACCGCACCCACCAGCAAGGTCGCGACGCTGCGGTTCGACGCGCGCGGCCGCTCGAGTCTTCCGGGGCAGCAAGCGCTGGATCTCGTTCCCGCAGGCGGCTCCGTCACCAAGCTCGTGTGCCTGGACATGATGGGGCGCGCCCGGATCGGCAACGTCGGCGCCATCAGCTGCAACGACAGCAATCAGAACTAGGTGGGAGTGCGAATGATGATGACGTATCGCACTCGGCAATCGGGTGTGGCGCTGATCGAGGCGCTGGTTGCTCTCCTGATCTTTTCGCTCGGCCTGGTTGCCATCGCAGGCCTGATGGCCGCCGCGGTGAAGTACCAGACCGGCAATGAAGCCCGGCTGAATGTCTCGGCCGCGATCAACGACCTGTCCGAGAGGCTGCGCATCAACGCGCCCGGAGCCAATGGATATTCGGGGGTCATCGGAGGTGCGCGGGCAACCGGGACGGGCTATCAGTTGACCGAGACCTACTCGGAGCAGGTCGCCGAGGCAGTCGCGGATTCGCCGACGGATTGCGGGCAAGTCGTCTGTTCACCGGCGGAGCTGGCCGTCTTCGATCTCGCCAGCTGGAAGAACATCCTGCGCACCGCTTTTCCGGGCGGGGCGGGCTACATCACCGGGGACGTCAGTTCGGGCTTCGACGTCAGCGTCATGTGGTTCGACAAGAGCGCGGTGGATGAAAAGGGCGCTGCCGTGCAACCGGCCAGCTGCACCGGCAAGGTCAAGGATCAGCAAACGGTGTCCGCACGCTTCTGCTGCCCCGAGGGAGCAGAAGCGCCGGCTGGAGTGCGTTGCTACACCGCGAGGGTTCTTCCATGAAGACGCGTGCCTGCAGGTCACGCGGCCTCACATTGGTCGAGCTGCTGGTCGCGATCGCGCTCGGGCTGCTGCTCGTCGCTGCGGCCGGCTACCTGCTCGTCTCGACGACGCGAGTTTCAAGGGCCGTCGACGCCAACGCCCAGCAGCAGGAAGCCGCCAGCGTCGTGCTGGACATCATCGGCCGCGACCTGAAGAACGCGGGCTTCTATCCAGCCAGCTTTCCTGTTTCGGTCGAATCCTCCAGGTTCCAGGGGACCTATTCGAACGTCGTCTCGACTTCGGTCGAGGCGTTCGACCAGGGGATCTTCGGATGCAGCGAAGGGCTGTTCGACGTCGCGAATGGCACCTGCCCTGCATCCAAGTCAACGGAGCCCGATTCGCTCGTCGTCAACTACTTCTCTGCCGACAACTTCGAGGTCGAAGGCGTCGGCACGAGAAAAGACTGCCTGCGCCAGGACGTGGAGCTCGCCGAGTTCAATGGAGCCAGGTACAACGAAGCCCGCGCCGGCTCGGGAGCCAAAGGCACCGGCACCGTCGCGCTGCCGCTCTTCATCAGCAACGTCTACGGCCTCGGGGCAAGCTACACCTACAAGCAGGATGGCCGCTCCATCTCGACGCGAAGCTTCCGCTGCGCCGGCAACGGGCCCAACACCAAACCCCATCAGCCCATCGTCTCCGGCGTCACCCAATTGAGGTTTCGCTACGGGGTTTCGGAGGCCGATACCCTCGAAGCTCCCGCACGCTTCTTCACGGCAGCGGAAGTCGGCGGTCTTCCGGTTGCCACCATCAACGGGGAGCGCAAGACCGCCTGGCAGCGCGTCGTCGCCGTGCAGGTGTGCGTCGTGACCAAGACGCTCGACGCCACCGTGAGGCAGACATCGAGCGGCAGCTATGTGGACTGCGATGGCGCGTCCGTCGCGTTCGCCGATTCCGATCGCGCCGTCTACAAGCAGCAGACCCGCATCTTCGGCGTTCGCAACAATCTCACGAGGACATTTTGAAGACCTCGCGCCACCCGGCCGCCGAGCGCGGACTTGCCATGGTCGTCGTGCTGGCCTTCATCCTGATCCTCTCGGGCGTTGCCGCCTTCACCGTGCGGCGCGTGATGTTCGGCGAGCACGTTGCGCGCAACGTGCTCGACATCGAAATCGCCAGGCAGGCGGCCGAGGCTGCCTTGCGCGATGCGGAGCGGGACATCTCCCTGACTGCCGACGTCGCAGGCGCGACCTGCACCCGCGGCGACGATCGTCCGATCAAGTCGGCCTACAGCGAACCGAACTTCGGTACGGATTGCCCCCGCGGCCAGTGCCGTTTCGGCGAGCAAAGCCCCGCAGCCTATTACGCAGCCAGCAACTCCAAGGCCGAGACCAACCCCGAGCCTTGGTGGCCTGCGGGCAAAGGGGGCGTCGGCTGGAAGGCATCCCCGCCATCCGGTTGTTCGTTCACTGGAGCGGTGCCTCTCGGCACCTTCACCGGTACGCCAGGCGTCAAGGGCGTGTCGCGTCAACCCGAATATCTGATCGAGTACATGCAGCGCGGGGAAGACATCTATTTCAGGAATACCGCGCGTGGCTGGGGCCTCGATCCGAATACGGAGATCGTGCTGCAGAGCTATTTCAAGCGAAGCTGAAAAATGAAATCATCGATCCTGAAGTTTGCAGCGATGCTGGCGCTGCTTGGAAGCGGGGCCGCCAACGCCCAGATCCAGGCGATTCCGCCCAACGTGAGTCCGGCTCCGAATCTCCCGATGGTCGTGCTGAACGTGTCGAAAGACTACAGCATGTTCAGCCGTGCCTATACGGACTATGAAGACCTGAACTTCGACGGCAGCATCGACTACTTTTTCTTGCCGTACTTCAAGTACTACGGCTACTTCGATCCCACGAAGTGCTACAGCTACAGCACTCAAAGCGGTAACTTCGTGCCGGATTCCTTTGCAGACAGGGAGGCGGTTGCCGGGGATCCAGCGGGCTCGAAAAGGTATTACTGCGCCGCTGCATCGGCGACTACTTCAAATCTCTGGAGCGGCAATTTCCTGAACTGGGCCACCATGTCCCGGATGGATGTCCTGCGCAAGATACTTTACGGGGGCTTGCGCTCCACGGACGAAGCCGGCTCATCGGGAGGCTCCGGAAAAACCGTGCTCGAGATGGCCTTCGTCCCGAGAAACAGCCAGGCCTATGCGAAGTACTACAACGGCAGCGACCTGATTCGCCTGACGCCGTTCTCCTATTCCAGAGGGCTCACCCTTTGCCGGCGACATGAAAACCCGGGGAGCAGCGATACACAGGAATCGCAGGTATCCAGCTTGCGTCCGGTAATTCGTGCGGCCGAAGGCAACTACATCCTCTGGAACATGACGGAAGTGCTGAGCTGCAACTGGGCGGGAGAAAACGGCTACACGTGGCAGGTTCCCACGGTCAGGTTCATGACCGACAACTACGTGGGAGCTGGCGGTGCGTCGACCCACAGCAGCAGCATTCCTTCCGTGGCTGGCGAGTACCTGGCCCGCGTGGAGGCTTGCAAGAAGGACCTCGTCGGAGAAGAGCGCTGCAAGCAGTATCCGAACAAGAACCTGAAGCCTATCGGCCTGCTGAATGAATTCGGTGAAAGTGACGACTACGGACGGCGCGCGGCCAGGGCCGAATTTGCGATGTTTCTCGGCTCCTTCGATACCAATCTCGATGGCGGCGTGCTTCGCAAGAACATGTCCGAAGTCAACGATGAAATCGATGCGCAGACCGGCGTATTCAAATCTTCGTCCGATGCCAATGAGCGGGGCATCATCTATTCGTTGAATCAGCTGAGGCCCTTTGGATACAACCCGAAGACGGGCAAATACTCGAAGAGCTGTACTTCCGACAACATCAAGAACGGAGATTGCCCGGCCTGGGGAAACCCCATCGGCGAGATCCTCCTGGAAGGGCTTCGCTACTACGCCGGAAAGGCTCCCCTCTACAGCGGTGGAAGCAATGACGCGCAGCTCGGGCTTCCGTCTCCCGCCTGGATCGATCCGCTGAAGGCAAACCCGACCCATGCGGACTCGAACAAAACGAGAGAAGGGCTCTACGGAAAGAACATCTGCCGGCCACTCAACATGGTCACCATCTCCAGCGGCGTGGCGACGTTCGATGGAGACAAGATGAGCGCACTGGACGACCGCTCTTCGGGCATGGGCGCACCGCAGAGCGCCGCCTACTACACGAATCTGATCGGCGGCTCCGCGCAGGAAGGTATTTCAAGCACGACCCGGCTGGCAGGCTCCAACGGTACGGCCGTTGATGGCATCTGCACCGGCAAGCTCATAGGGGACCTGAGCCTCGTGGCAGGCCTTTGTCCCGAGGCACCGAACATGCGGGGCACTTACCTCGGTGCCGGTGCCGCTTACTACGCGCACGTGAACCGCATCCGCTCGGATCTCACTGTTCCTGCGGACGCGAACTCCAAGGTGCTGAAGGTCCGGCAGTACGCGGTGACGATGTCGGGCGGATCCGCGTCCATCCGCATTCCGGTTCCGAGGTCCAATCCGCAGAAGTACGTCTTCATCACTCCTGCCAGCATCGATTGGAGCGGTGCGACTCCTCTTCCAGGCAACATGGTGGACTTCAAGGTCTTGAGGCGCGGCGCGAATGGCGAATCCGGGACCTTTCTCGTGCTTTGGCAGCACCAGGCACTGGGCGAGGACCAGGATCAGGACATGTTGGGGTCCATCCGGTACGAGACCGATTCGAGCACCACCCCGCCCACGCTGCGTGTCTTTACGCAAACGCTGGAGTCGAACACCGGGGTCTCCAAGCCGTTCGCCTTCGGCTACACGATGGTGGGCAGCGACAAGGATGGAAGCCACTTCCACAGCAGCATCAACAACTATGTCTCCAGCGAGTCGACTGCGACCTACGCCGCGTCGAGCGTGCAGACCGAGCCCAGGAATACGGAAGAAAAATGCTATCTGAACGATGACGGAAGCAGGCCGAGCGGATGGAGCTACGCCAGGGCACCGCGCCTGTGCGTGAAGATCGGCAGCAACTTCGTGAAGGGCGAGACCCAGCTCAGCTACCAGATGCTCGGCTCGAGCGACGCCGTGATCCAGGATCCGCTCTGGTACGTTGCCAAGTACGGCGGCTTCAGGGACGACGAGAAAAAGCCGACCGGACTGCCGGACGCCGTGTCCAAGTGGGACGCCAAACGTGCCGATGGCGCTGCCTGCGGGGCCGCCGGTCAACCCGGTTGCAACGACGGCATTCCGGACAACTATTTCCTGGCACGGCGCCCGGATCTGCTTGAAGAATCGCTGCGGCAAGTCTTTGCGGACATCACCGGAAACTCGAACTCTGCCCCTGCCGTATCCCGGCCCGACCTGCGTGCCGGCGACTTCAAGTACGTCGCGAACTTCTCGGCGTCCGATCTGCACGGCGAGTTGCTGGCGTATCGACTGGACACCGCGGGAAATTTTGTCGGCACGCCCGCCGCGAAGGGGCATGTCAATCTGACCAACGCGGGGACTCGCGCGATCATCACGAACCTCGGAACTGCCGGGGTGCCGTTCACTTATGTGGGCCTGGATGTGCCTGCAGGCGCCGGATACCTGGCCGAACTCGATGCCTCCTCGACAAGCGTGCGGCGAGACATCATCAATTACATGCGCGGCACTCGCACCAAGGAGAAGCTGTCCGGAGGTACTTTCCGCGACCGGAATTCGGATTCGATCATGGGTGGCGTGGTGAACTCCAACCCCTGGCTGCAGGACTTGCCCGTGGCCAACTTCTTCGGCCCAGCCTTCCCGGGCTACGGCAAATTCAAGTCCGCGCAGAAGTCGCGGCCCAAGCTGGTCTGGGTTGGGGCGGGAGACGGCATGTTCCACGCCTTCACGGCCGACGCGCTGATGCCGGTGATGTCCTATGTGCCGCAGGCACTTGCCTCGCGCCTCAAGGAGATTCCGAACGCGACGGTGACCGACATGCGCGCCTATGCGGACGGCTCCCCCTTCACCGCGGACGTGATGACTTCCGCCAGGACGGATCCGTGGAAAACCTATCTGTTCTCCAGCCTGGGGCGTGGCGCGAAGGCGATCTTCGCGCTCGACGTGACGTCGCCGGCCCGGCTCACCGAGGGAAATGCCACCGAGACCTACAAGTGGCAGTTCACCGCCGCGGACGATGCCGATCTCGGCTATGTGATCTCCGAAGGGGGAACGCATCCGGCAAGCAATCAGGCTGCTCAGGTCGCCAAGATGGCGAATGGCAAGTTCGCGGTGCTCTTCGGCAACGGCGTGTCCAGCATTTCGGGCAAGACCGTGCTCTACATTCTTTTCGTGGACGGCCCGAATTCCGACGGCAAGTGGGTCAACAACACCCACTACAAGCGCCTGGAAGTCGGCACGGCGGGCGGCAACGGATTGATGCAGCCGACCTGGCTCGACACGAACGACGACGGCATCGCCGACGCGATCTACGCCGGCGACCTCAAGGGCAACATGTGGAAGTTCGATGTCTCCAGTGCCGAGGTGACAGAGTGGAAGGAGGCCTACGGCAAGCCGCTGTACGTCGCCTTGGACGCGTCGAACAACAGGCTTCCGATCACGACCGCGCCGGCGCTGCGCTTTCACCCCAACGGCGGGCAGATCGTGGTCTTCGGTACAGGCCAGTCGATATTTTCCGGAGACTTCCCCGACACGGGACGCAGTCACCGCATCTTCGGAATCTGGGACAAGGCGAGCTATGCCGCGAACCCCGGCACCATCCCCTCGGGTGTGACCGATCTTCAGGAGCGCAGCTGGAGCCTCGATGCGAAGACCGATGCGGTCGTCCAGAACGCAACCAGTGCGGTCGATTGGGGCACCAGGAAGGGCTGGTATGTGGGCATTCCGATGCCTTCGGGGATGGTGCTGAGCAATCCGAAAGCCACCGGCAAGGACGTCAACATTCCCATCGTCTACAAGAAAGCGGCGGAGGGTGTCGTGTGCGCCGCCAGCGCGGCGGGTGCGGACGTGCAGGTGAATGGGGTCACGGGAGTCTCCACGACGAACCTCTTCGGCATTGCCGGCGCCGCGGGCGATGTGATCGGCATCGTCGGCCTCGACCAGCGCTTCGCCATTCCCGAGGACTCGACCAGCCGGTGCGCGGCGGGGCTCTCCTGCTCCCGGATAGTGGGGCCGAACACAGACGTCACGATGAGGAAGAACACCACCCAATCGCGAATCTTCTGGCGCGAGATCCCTGGCCTGAAGACAACCGTGGAGAAGCACCGATGAGCGCGGCGCGCAAACGTGCGGGAGGCTTCACGCTGATCGAGGTGATGATCACGGTGGTCATCATCGCGATCCTCAGCGCCATCGCCTACCCGAGCTACAGGGAGCAGATTGCCAAAGGCAAGCGCGCCCAGGTGAAGGCTTCGCTCTCCCAGGCCCAGCAATGGCTGGAGAGGCACTACAGCGAAAACTACAGCTACGCGAAGGCGGCAAATGGAACGGACGTCAACCAGGATGGCGGAGCGTTCAAGACGCAGTTCGGCACTTCGCCCTTGCCAGGCGAAGGCGCCGCGAACTACAACATCGCGCTGACACCCACCGGCAAGGGGGCCGGCTACACCCTGAAGGCAACGCGCACGGGCTCGATGAGCGGCGACCGTTGCGGCGACTACGTCGTCACCAGCACGGGACGGAAATCGGTCGAGAACTACACGGGCTTCAACGCTGCGCTGGCGGCAGCGAGCGAGTGCTGGAACTGAGCCGCGGTTTTTGCGAAGGCCTTGCGAAGGCGGGCTACCCCGCCACCCAGCTCCCCGACTTCCCCCCATGCTTTTCCAGCACATGCACATCGGTGATCCGCATCCCCCGATCCACCGCCTTGCACATGTCGTAGATCGTCAGTAGCGCTACCTGCACCGCAGTCAGCGCCTCCATTTCGACCCCCGTCGGCCCCACGGTCTCGACAGTCGCGGTGCAAACCACCTGCGGCGCGCTTCCCGCATCGGCCAGCGCGAAAGCCACCGCCACCCGCGTCAGCGCCAGCGGGTGACACAGCGGAATCAGGTCGCTGGTCTTCTTCGCCGCCTGGATGCCCGCGATGCGCGCGATGCCCAGCACGTCGCCCTTCTTCGCCGTGCCGGACTCGATGAGCGCCAGGGTCGCCGCCTGCATCTCGATGCGGCCTGTGGCGACCGCCACGCGGTGGGTTGCCGGCTTGGCGGCGACGTCGACCATGTGGGCCTGGCCCTGGGCGTCAAAATGGGTGAGGGTGCTCATGGGTGAACGATCAGGTTGGAGGTGCATCATACGAGCCCGAGCCACAGACGAGGAATGCCGCGCTTGACTCCCCAACGCCACTCCAGAAGCCAGCCAACGCCCGCCCTGCGAGCGTTATGCGCTAGCGTTTTGATAGCTTCACAGGTGCTGATGCCGGTACCCGCGCTGGCGCAGATCCAGCAGGTGCTTCCCGGCATGGGCGACGGCGGCGAGATGACCGCCAGCGCCGAGCGCCATCTGGGCGACCAGATCGCCCGCGAGCTGTACCGCGACACCGACTACATCGACGACCCCGTGATCGCCGCCTACGTGCAGGAGATCTGGCAGCGCCTGCTGGTCGCCGCCCGTGCGCGCGGCGAGCTCACGCCGGAGCTCGACGAGCGCTTCGCCTGGACGATCCTGCTGGGCCGCGACCGCAACATCAATGCCTTCGCGCTGCCCGGCGGCTACCTGGGGCTCAACCTGGGCCTGGTGGCCGCGGTCGGCAGCCGCGACGAACTGGCGACGGTGCTCGGCCACGAACTCTCGCACGTCACGCAGCGCCACATCTCGCGCATCATGACCCGCCAGGGCAAGCAGATGCCGCTGATGATCGCCGGCCTGATCCTGGGGATGATCGCCGCCAGCAAGAGCCGCAACGGCGATGCCGGCCAGGCCATGATCATGGGCAGCCAGGCGATGTTCGCGCAGAACCAGCTGAACTTCTCGCGCGACATGGAGCGCGAGGCCGATCGCATCGGCTTCGGCGTGATGACGCAGGCCGGCTTCGCGCCGCAGGGCGCGGCCGCGATGTTCGAGAAGCTGCAGTACGCCTCGCGCCTCAACGACAACGGCTCGTACCCCTACCTGCGCAGCCACCCGCTGACGACCGAGCGGATCTCCGACATGCAGGGCCGCTTCCAGTTCCGCATGGACGCCGCGCCGCCGCTGCCGCTGGCGATGGACCACGCGATGATCGCCTCGCGCGCCCGCGTGCTGACGCGCCCGGGCGTCGACGTGCTGCGGCTGTGGATCGATGCCGCCTCCAGCGGCGAGTTCGCGAAGAGCACCCCGGCGCAGCAGGCCGGCACGCTGTACGCGGCAGCGCTGTCGGCGAAGGAGATGCGCGACTACAAGGCCGCGCGCGCTCTGGTCGAGCGGCTGGTCGCGCGCACGGCGGACGATCCGGCTGCGGCGAAGCAGGCGCGCTGGCTGAACGCGGAGATCGAGCTCGCCGCCGGTGGAGCGCCCAAGGCGGCTGCGCTGCTCGACGTCAAGTCGAAGGAGCGGCCCGAGATGCTGCTCGCCGCCGAGGCTGCCACCGCAATGCGCCAGCCCGCGCCGATGATTCCCGTGCTGCGCGACTGGGTGGCCGCGAATCCGCGCGATGCGACCGTGTGGCGCGCGCTCGGCAACCTCTATGGCGCGCAGAACGACACGTTGCGCGCGGTGCGCGCCGACGCCGAGGCGAACGTGGCGATCCTCGACTACCCGGCGGCGCGCGACCGCTTCAAGGCGGCGCAGGAACTCGTGCGCCAGTCCAGGGTGGTCGATCACTACGAGGCGTCGATCATCGACACCCGGGCGCGAGCGGTGGAAGTGCTCGTGAAGGAGCAGGCGGCGGAGCCGCCGTTGAAGTAGGAGCAGGCGGCAGCGGCAGTTGCCGCCGACTACTGATGCTCAGCGCCGGGAGGAAAGCAGCCCGCCCAGCGCGGACTCGATCAGCAGTCCCAGCAGCGAGTACAGCAGCGAGCCGATCAGCGCGGCCAGGAAGCCGTTCACGTGGAAGCCGCCCAGCAGCCCCGAGGCGGCCCAGAACAGCAGCGCGTTGATGACGAACAGGAAGAGCCCGAGCGTGACGATGGTGACCGGCAGCGTCAGCACCACCAGCACGGGCCGCACGATCATGTTGAGCAGGCCGATCACCGCGGCCGCGATGAGCGCGGAGCCGAAGCTGTTGACCTGGACACCGCTGTAGAGATAGGCCACCGCCAGCAGCGCCACGGCGCTGAGCAGCCATTTGAGGATGATGCGCATGGCGGCAGGATACCCCAGCACTCGTAAAAGACAACGAGCCCCGGTGCGTTGCCGCGCCGGGGCTCGTCGGGGAAGTTTCTTCCTGCGGTTGCGGTCTTACTCGGCCAGCTCGTTGGCCAGCACCAGCAGCGCACCCATGCCCATCACTGCGCCGGGAAAGGCCCAGCCCGACTGATGGGGCGGCGTCTGGTCCGGCGTCACCGGCTCCAGGTCGACGCCGATCTTCGGGCGGCGTGCATCGACCACGTGAACGGCCGAATGCTCGCGCTTGAGCTGGGCGGTGAGCTCGGCCAGCGGGCCCTTGGCCAGCACCGGCGTCACCTGGCCGCCGTTGCGCTCCAGCAGCGGCGTCATCTGCGCCTGCACCTTGCTGAACCACTTGGCGCGCCAGTTCTCGCGCGCGCTGTGGCTCACCCACTTGCTGATGCGATGCGTCATGCGCGGAGCGCAGGCCACGAGCACCCAATGGCGCGCCACGACACTGTTCGCATCCGGCGCGAGTTCGGCGAACTGCTCGCAGGCATAGGTGGCGTCGTCGACGTAAAGAATGATCTTTTCCATTGCGTGCTCCTTCAGGTAGTTAGAGTGACAGAGACTGGTTTGGACAGGAAGTTCGTGGCAGGGGGCAATGACTCGCGGCGATCAGCCGGTCGTCACCGCCGATTCTTCGGGCTTGCTGCGGGCGTGGCGTGCGGCCACCCACTTGCCGATCACCAGCACCAGCAGCGCACCGATGACGCCAGCCGCGTACTTGATCGTGTCGGTCTGGGGCAGCTTCGGCACCCAGGTCCAGGCAGCGGTGTTCGCCAGGGCGGGGTCGGAAACGGCCATCGTGCCGGCGATCCAGCCGAGCAGCATGCCGCCGGCGGTGATGATCATCGGGAAGCGGTCCATCAGCTTGATGACCAGCTGGCTGCCCCAGACGATGATCGGGATGCTCACGAGCAGGCCGAAGATCACGAGCGGCATCTGGTGGCTGTCGCCGGCACCTTGGGCGGCGCCCGCGATGGCGATCACGTTGTCGACGCTCATCACGAGGTCGGCCACGATCACGGTCTTGACCGCGCCCCACAGCTTGTCGCTGCCGGTGATGTTGCCGTGGGCGTCGTCATGCTCGGGAGCCAGCAGCTTCACGCCGATCCACAGCAGCAGGATCGCGCCCACCAGCTTCAGGAACGGAATGGCCAGCAGGGTCAGCGCGAAGAAGATCAGGATCACGCGCAGCACGATGGCGCCCGCGGTACCCCACAGGATGCCCTGGGTGCGCTGGGCAGGCGGGAGCTTGCGGCAGGCCAGCGCGATCACCACGGCGTTGTCGCCGCCCAGCAGGATGTCGATCATGATGATCTGACCGACTGCGACCCAGAACTCCGGGGTCATGAACATTTCCATAGGTTTCCTCTTTGTCTTCGCGCCCCTGCCTCTCCCTTCGGGGACGACGACGGAAGGCGCATGGCTATGCGTTTCGATTCATCCTGAGCGGGTGAGTCGAAAGCGAGGAATGAAGTCCGGGTGACACCGGGAGCTTGCGAGCGCTTCGACCAAACCTGCACAGGTTCAAATCGAAGGTCTTGCTCGACAGCGCGCGCGCAAGAAAACGCGCGTACGTTGCCCGGCAGGCCGGAAGTGTTTTGCTTCGTATTGACGACCTGACGATTCGCGCTGCCGTAGACGACAGCGGTCGGGAGCTACTCCCCTTCGTGCGCGGATTAGAGCATCGATGCTCTCGGCGGCGCAATCGAAAGTTTTCAGAAATTTAAAGAGAAGCGCTTCGGAATGCCCATGGATACAAGGTGCGATGCTCTTGTTTTCATAGCGATGATGCCCCTTCGGCGCTTCGGGACATTGCCGGACTATGATCGCCGTCCGCTGTTTTTTCACGCTCCATGGCCGCCATACACATCACCGACATAGAGGCCGCCATCAACTACTGGCGCGAGAAGACGCCGTCGCCCGACGGCGTCACGCTGGGCCCCGAATTGCGGGCGCTGGCCGAGGTCTACGCGCTCATGGTCTTCCATCACGAGGACGAGGTCGACGAGGTCGGCTTCCCGTCCAAGGCGTGGGCCGCCTGGATGGCCTGGTACGACAGCACGCCCGATACGCCCTGCATCGCGATCTGTTCCACCAGCCAGGGCGACGACGAGTGCAAGGGCTGCGGCCGCAGCTTCGACGAGGTGCAGTTCTGGCCCGGCATGTCGCCCGTCGAGAAGCGCGCCACGTGGCGCCGCATCACCATGGAAGACTCGGCCTGGCGCTTCAACCGCTATGCCGAGCGCGCACGCGAGGCGGAGCGCGACACGTCGTCGTCGCCATCGGCCGACGAACCCGAGTTCGATCCCGACGACGAGAAGAACTGGGCCCCCTGACCATGCGCCGCCTCGCGCAAGCGCCCAACCTCGCGATCGCGACCGTGTGGGCGCATGCCCTGCGCGAAGAGGGCGTGGCGGCTTCGGTGCAGCGTGAATTCCTCGGCGCGGTGATGGGCCAGCTTCCGCCCGACCAGTGCCTGCCCGAGATCTGGATCGACGACGAGACCCAGTTCGAGCTTGCGAAGCGCCTGCTGCACGAGCTGCAGCATCGTCCGCAGCGCAGCTGGCGCTGCGTGTGCGGCGAGCAGGTCGAGGGCGGCTTCGAGCAGTGCTGGCAGTGCGGCCGGATGATGCCGGCCGTCTAGCCTTCAGCTGCGCCCGAGGCTCATCTCCAGCGCAGCGGTTCGATGTCGACGCTGTTGGTGCCGTCTCCCAGCGTCAGCGTGTTCTCCTGAATGGTCGCCTGCAGCTGCATGCTGCGCTGCGCGAGCGCGGCCAGCGCTTGAGAGGCAGCCGTCGGCACGCGGTACACCTTGAGGTTCTGCGGCCGCGTGAGCTTGTTCTCGATACCGCGCCACCAGATCTCGGCCGCGTGGTTGAAGGCATAGACGATCACCTCGTCGGCCTTGTTGCAGGCCTTGATGACGGGCTTGTCTTCCGGCTGGCCGACTTCGATCCAGAGCTTGACCTCGCCCGTGAAGTCGCGAAGCCACACGTCGGGCTCCTCGACGTTCGACAGGCCTGCACCGAAGGCCAGCGTGCCGTCGCCGTTGCACACGTCCTGCAGTTGGTGTGCGTTGAGCGCGAGCGCGACGAGGCGGATCATCATCCGCTCGTCGGTCTCGCTGGGGTGGCGCGCCAGGGTCAGCGCGTGGTCGGCGTAGTAGCCGTGGTCGATGTCGGCCACCGCGAGGGTGGCCTTGAAGATGGTGGATTTGAGGGCCATGGGTGCGCGAGTTTAGGCCCCGCGCCTGCCCGCGTGCTCCAGGCGGGCCATCAGAACGCCACCGAGGCCTGCAGGTAGACCGTGCGCGGCTGCCCCACGTACTTGCCGCCGTTGTTGTCCACCGAGCGGTTGAAGTAGCGGCGGTCGAACAGGTTCTTGACGCCCACGGCGACCTTCAGGTTGCTCATCGACGGCCCGAAGTCGTAGGCGGCGCGCAGGTTCATCGTGGCGTAGCCGGGAATGTCGCCGAGCCGGCCGGTCGCGTCTTCGAGCGTGACGTACCTGGCGCCGTCGTCCGGCGAACCCGGCGAGCGCTGCTTCGACTGCGCGTAGATGTCGGCGTTGAAGGTCCACGGCCCGCGCTCGTAGCGCGCGCCCAGCGTCGCCACCTGGCGCGAGTAGAAGGGCAGGTCGCGCCCGGCGAATGCGCCGGCCTTCGAGGTCGCCTGCGTGTACGTGTAGGTGCCCGACACCGACAGCCCCTTGAGCGAGTCGCTCAGCGTGCCGAGGTCGTAGCGCAGCGCCGACTCCAGCCCGCGATGGCGCGTCGCGCCCAGGTCGGTCCACTGGCCGACGTCGCCGGTGATGGAGCGCGCCAGCTGCAGCTCCTTGTCGAAGTTGATGTTGAACAGCGTGAGCTCGCCGCTCCAGGCCTCGCCCTTGTAGTGCGTGCCGATCTCGTAGGTCTTGGCCTTCTCGGGATGCAGGCCGGTGGTCGACTGCGCGAGCTGTGCGTACTGCTGCGGCCCGAACGACACGCCGGCGTTGGCGAACACCGACCAGCGGTCGCTCATGCGGTAGAGGACCGACAGCGTGGGCAGCCACTCGTCGGAGTCGATCTTCGGAAAGATCGCGCTGGTGGCCCGGCCGTTCGTGATGGTGTAGACGTCGTTGAACGAGCGGATCGATTCGTGGCGCACGCCGGGCGTGATGGTCCAGTTGCCGAAGTCGATGCGGTCGTCGATGTAGAAAGCATGTGCGGTCGTGCCGCCCTTGCTGGTCTGGTACGCGGGGTTGGCCAGGCCGAAGGCGTTGAAGCCCGGGCGTGGCTGGTAGTAGGCGCTGCGCGTCGCGACTTCCGATGCCTCTTCCTTCAGGTAGCGGTAGCCGAAGCTCACTTCCTGCACCACGCTGCCCGAGTCGATCAGGCGCGAGTAGCGGGGCTCGACCGCGAAGGTCTTGTAGTTGCGCGGCGCGGAGGTGAGGCGGCGCCTGCCGTTGTTGGCGCCGGTGCCTTCCTGCTCGAGGAAACTGCTGCGGTACGAGTCCGTGTAGTAGGTCAGCATCTCGAACTTGTTCACGCCGTCGTTGTGCGTGTACTTCACCGAGCCGTCGGTGCGGCGGCCGGTGAACTCGTCGAAGGGGCGGTCCGACTGGAAGGGGTTGGCCGCGAACTGCGCCGTGGTCAGGCCGCCGGGCATGCGGCCCTTGCCCTCGAAGTGATGCAGCGTGACGGCGATGTCGTCGGTCTTCGAGATGCGGTAGGCGCCCTTGAGCATCAGGTCGTCGATGCTCGTGTGGTCGTTGCTCTGGCGGAAGCCGTCGCCGTGCGTGCCGGAGTACAGCAGCGCCAGGCCCAGGCCGTTCTCGTTCGTGCCGCCGATGAACAGGCTGGGCGTGGTCTTGGTGCCGCCGCCGTGGCCGGCGCTTTCGACTCCCACGCTCACCTCGCCCGAGAACTGCTTCGGGATCGAGCGCGTCACGAAGTTGATGATGCCGCCCACGTTCTGGGGGCCGTAGCGCACCGAGCCCGCGCCGCGCACCACGTCGACCGCCTCGAGGCTGCCCAGCGACAGCGGCGCCAGCGAAAGCTGCGGCTGGCCGTAGGGCGCGTAGGCCAGCGGCACGCCGTCCAGCAGCACGGTGGAGCGCGGCGACAGGCGCGAGGTCAGGCCGCGCACGCCCACGTTCAGCGAGATGTCGCTGCCGCCGGTGCCGTTGCTCTCCTGCACCTGCACGCCGGGCACCTGGCGCAGCACGTCGCGCACGCTGGACGAGCCGCTTTCCTGGATCTGCTTGCGCTCGATGATGCTGCGGGCGCCCGGGTGCTCGAGCACCTTGGTTTCGCTGGGGCTGCCGAGCCAGTCGCCGGTGACGGTGATGGTCTCGAGCGACTTCGATGCGTCGGCAGCCGTGGGCTCGGCCTCGGCGGCGAAGCCCTGCAGGCTCAGGGGAAGCAGCGCCATCGCGATGGCTGTGCGTTTGTGCGTGAACAAAAGAGATCCCTCCTACGGGTTTTCTGATGGTGATGAAACTGGGTGCGGGCCCGGCGCGGAACCGCTCAAGGCGTCGTCGTGCCGCTGGAAAGCCGGTTGTCGTTGTTGCGGGCCGCTGCGGCCATGGCGCGCCGGCGCCACCAGAGCCAGACGCCGCTCAGGCCCAGGCCCGCGAGCGCAAGGCCCAGCAGCGCCGTGACTGCTTCATGCAGCGGGCCGCCGAGTTCGCCGGTGTGCAGCGGATAGATCACCGCCACCGCGCCGTTGCCGGCGTCGAGCTCCTGCCACTTGCGCGCGGCCAGCACCTCGCCGGTCACCGGGTTCAGCCACACCGAGCCGATGCCGTTCGGATGCGGGTCGTCCGACAGGCGGAAGCGCACGCGCATCGGACGGCTGGTCTTGGCGGGCACCTGGATGTAGCCGATGGGCTGGCCCGGATAGGCCTGCTGCGCGCGGGCCACGAGTTCGTCCAGCGGCAGGCGCGGGCCGGTCGCGGCACCCTTGGCGATCACCGGCGGCTTGATGGGCTGCTGCCCCATGGCGCTCGAGATGAAGTTGCCCAGCGGTCGCCAAGCCATGTACGCGCCCGTGGCCACCGACACCGCGATCAGCAGCCCGAGCACCGCGCCGCCGGTGCGATGCAGGTCGAACAACCCGCGCAGCAGGCCGCGGTTCAGCACGATGCGCAGCGACGGCGGCCAGCGCACCGGCCACCAGAGCACGATGCCCGTGACCAGCAGGAACAGGTAGGCCAGCGCGACGAAGGCCAGCACGCCCTTGCCGGTGTCGTCCAGCAGCAGGCTGCTGTGCAGTTCGAACAGGACGTTATAGGCGCCCTCGTGCGTGCCGCGGCGTCCCTGCTCCGCGCCGGTTGCGGGGTCGAGGTAGAGCGTGCCTTCCCACTTGCCGCGCACCAGCACCCACAGCGTGTCGGTGGGTTTGCGCGGCGGGCGCAGCGTGAAGTTGGCGTCGGGGCCGAATTCGGCGGCGAGGCGCTGGCGCAGCGGCTCCAGCGGCAGCGCGGCCCGGGTCGCATCACCCGCGGAACGTGCGACGAAGAAGGCCGGATGCGCGGCCCGGTCGAGCGGCAGCGCCACCACCAGCACGGCGCCGAGCAGCGCGGTGAGGGCGAGGATCGGACCGAGCGTGAGGCCGATCCAGCGGTGGACCTTGAGCCAGAGGCGTCTCAGAGGGGCGCGCATGACCAACGGGGACGGCGAGTCCCTCGACAAGAGTTGTTGGCTGGCGCCCGTGGCGGGCGTTGGCTGGAAAAAAGATAACCACCGACGCAAAACAGCCGCCTTCAGGCGGCTGTTGCATCGGTATGGGAGGCCTAGATTCTACTGGCGAGCTCTGCTGCCTTGCCCACGTAGCTGGCCGGTGTCATGGCCAGCAGGCGGGCCTTTTCCTCTTCGGGAATCTCCAGCGAGCGGATCAGCCCGTGCAGCGCCTCGGCCGTCACGGTCTTGCCGCGCGTCACTTCCTTGAGCTGCTCGTAGGCGCCCTGCACGCCGTAGCGGCGCATCACCGTCTGGATCGGCTCGGCCAGCACTTCCCACGAGGCGTCGAGGTCGGCCGCCAGCGCTTCGTCGTTGAGCTCGAGCTTGCCCAGGCCGGTGGCCAGGCTGGCATAGGCCAGCGTGGCGTAGCCGAAGGCCACGCCGATGTTGCGCAGCACAGTGCTGTCGGTCAGGTCGCGCTGCCAGCGGCTGATGGGAAGCTTCTCGCTCAGGTGGCGCAGCACCGCGTTGGCCAGGCCCAGGTTGCCCTCGGCGTTCTCGAAGTCGATCGGGTTGACCTTGTGCGGCATCGTCGAGGAGCCGATCTCGCCCTTCTTCAGGCGCTGCTTGAAGTAGCCCAGGCTCACGTAGCCCCAGATGTCGCGCGAAAAGTCGATGAGGATGGTGTTGGCGCGGGCCACCGCGTCGAACAGCTCGGCCATGTAGTCGTGCGGCTCGATCTGGATGCTGTAGGGCTGGAAGCTCAGGCCCAGGCCCAGCGGCGCGGGCGTCTCGACGACCTTGCGGCTGAAGGCTTCCCAGTCGAAGTCGGGCCAGGCGGCCAGGTGGGCGTTGTAGTTGCCGACCGCGCCGTTCATCTTGCCCAGCAGCAGCACCGCGGCGATCTGCTCGCGTGCCTTCGACAGGCGCACCGTCACGTTGGCGATTTCCTTGCCGACGGTGGTCGGGCTGGCGGTCTGGCCGTGCGTGCGCGAGAGCATCGACACGTTGGCGAACTGGTGCGCCATCTCGCGCAGCTTGGCGATCAGGCCGTCGATGGCCGGCAGCACCACCTTGTCGCGCGCGGCCTGGATCTGCAGGGCGTGGCTGGTGTTGTTGATGTCCTCGCTGGTGCAGGCGAAGTGCACGAACTCGGCGGCCGCGAGCAGCTCGGGACGGGCCTCGAACTTCGACTTGATCCAGTACTCGACCGCCTTCACGTCGTGGTTGGTGGTCTTCTCGATCTCCTTGATGGCCAGCGCGTCGGCCTCGGAGAAGTGCGACACCAGGCCCAGCAGGTACTTGCGGGCGCCGCCGGTAAGGGGCTTGAATTCGGCGAAGCCGCAGTCGGACAGCGCAATGAACCACGCCACCTCGACTTGCACGCGCCGGTGCATATAGCCCTGTTCGCTCATCAGCGGACGCAGCGCCGCGAGTTTGGCCGCGTAGCGGCCATCAAGGGGGGAAAGGGCGGAAACGGTGGAAAAGCTCATGCCCGAATTTTAGGCGGCCGCCGGCCCGTGGGGCAGGCATCGTGCTTTGGGGGCGATTCGGGCCCGGTTTTCCCGTTCACCTAAAATGACTATTAACAAACGTCATCAATGCATAGGGAGAGAGCCTTCATGAAACTGATCGGATCCGCCGCCAGCCCCTACGTGCGCAAGGTGCGCGTGGTGCTGGCCGAGAAGCGGCTCGATTACCAGTTCGTGATCGAAGACGTCTGGGCTGCCGACACCACCATCTCCAACTCCAATCCGCTGGGCAAGGTCCCCTGCCTGATCATGGAAGGCGGCGAGGCGATGTTCGACTCCCGCGTGATCGTCGAATACCTGGACACCCTGTCGCCGGTCGGCAAGCTGATTCCGCAGCAGGGCCGCGAGCGCGCCGAGGTCAAGACCTGGGAGGCGCTGGCCGACGGCGTCATGGACGCCGGTGTGCTCTGGCGCCTCGAAGCCACCTGGTCCGGCCGCAGCGACGGCGAGCGCAGCGCCGCCTGGATCGAGCGCCAGCGCGCCAAGGTCGAGGACGGCGTCGCCGCCATGTCCAAGGGCCTGGGCGACAAGCCCTTCTGCAGCGGCATCCACCTGAGCCTGTCGGACATCGCGGTGGGCTGCACGCTGGGCTGGCTGGACCTGCGCTTTCCCGAGATCGACTGGCGCGGCGACCACGCCAACCTCGCGAAGCTGTACGACAAGCTGATGCTGCGGCCCAGCTTCATCGACACCAAGCCCTGACGAAAAGGCGCCCTCGGCGCCTTTTTCTTTTCCGCTCAGGCCTGGCGCCTGCGCAGCGTGTACTGCACCACGTCGATGTTCGCTTGCGAGAACGCTGCCTCGCAGTAGGCCAGGTAGAACTCCCAGATGCGCATGAAGCGCTCGTCGAAGCCCTGCTGCAGGATGCGGCCTCGCTGCCCGAGGAAGCTCTCGCGCCAGCGGCGCAGCGTCTCGGCGTAGTCGGCGCCGAAGGCGAATTCGTCCACCACCTCCAGCCCCGCGGCCTCGGCCTCGCGGCGGAACTCGCGCGGACAGGGCAGGCAGCCGCCCGGGAAGATGTACTGCTGGATGAAGTCGGTCGAGTCGATGTAGCGGTCGAACAGCGCGTCGTCGATCACGATGCTCTGCACGCAGGCCCGGCCGCCCGGCTTGAGCAGGCGGCTCACGGTCCGGAAATAGGTCGGCCAGTACTCGCGGCCCACGGCTTCCACCATCTCGATGGAGCAGATCGCGTCGAAGGGCGCGTCGTCGATGTCGCGGTAGTCCTGCAGGCGCAGGTCGGCCGCCAGCCTGGCGGTGCGCTCGCGGGCGTAGGCGAGCTGCTCGGTGGACAGCGTCACGCCCGTCACCGAGGCGCCGAAGTCGGTCGCCGCCATTTCGGCGAGCGCGCCCCAGCCGCAGCCGATCTCGAGCACGCGGTCGCCGGGCTTCACGTCCGCCAACTGCAGCGCGCGGCGCACCTTGGCGCGTTGCGCCTCGGGCATGGGCTTCGACAGGTCGCCCTCGAACCAGGCCGACGAATAGTTCATCGTCTCGTCGAGCCACAGCCGGTAGAACGCGTTGCCCAGGTCGTAGTGCGCGTGGATGTTGCGCGAGCTGCCGGACCTGCTGTTGCGATTCATGAGATGCCGCACGCGGTACAGCAGGCGGCCGAGCCAGCTGCCGTACATCATGTCCTCGATGGCGCGGCGGTTGGCGATGAACACCTTGATCAGCTCGGTGAGGTTGGGCGTGGTCCAGTCGCCGGCGATGTAGCTCTCGGCGAAGCCGATGTCGCCCGACTTGAGCGCGGCCCGGCAGGCGTTCCAGTTGCGCAGCGTGAGCGAGGCCGTCGGGCCGCTGCCCGGCGTGGCGCCGAAGTGCCGCACCGAGTCGTCGGGCAGGCGCACCGTGAGCGAGCCGTAGGACAGCCGCTGCAGCAGGCCGAGCACGGTTCGCGCGGCGGCCGGCGCGTCCTGGGGCAGCGAGAAGCGGGAGGCGGTGGTGGTGCTCGTCATGGGTTCGCCTGCTGCTGCTGGGGGTGGTTGTCTCGCGACACGAAGTGGACGGGCGCTGCCGGCTTGGCGACGAAGGGCACGCGCTTGAGCCACAGCTTCGCGGCCTGCCAGTGGATGCGCGCGATCAGCCCGAAGGTCATCGCCGGGTAGCGCCAGAGGGCGCGCCTCGTGCTGGCGGCGGTCATCGGGCCGAGTTCGCCGCTCACGCTGGTCTGCAGCAGCGGGCCGTCGGCGTCGTCGTGGTCGATGCGCACCACGGTGCGCGCGAGACCGGAGTCGACGAAGAAGCGGAAGCGGTAGCTGCCGTCGACGCGGCAGAAGGGCGAGACGTGGAAGGCCTTGGTCGCGCGGAGTTCGGCGCCGTACGCGGGGCGGTCCAGCAGGTAGCAGTGGCGCTCGCCGAAGGTGTTGTTGACCTCGACCACGATCGCCCGCAGGGCGCCTTCAGGCGTGTGGCAGTACCAGAAGCTCACGGGCTTGAAGGTGTAGCCGAACACGCGCGGGTAGCAGTGCAGCCAGGCTTCGCCGGTGGCGTCGTCGATTCCGTGGGCGGCCAGCAACTCGTCGAGCCATGCCAGCGCGCCGCCACGTTCGGGCGGGCGGGCGTCGCCGTGGTCGACGTCGTGGAAGGAAATGGCCGCCGCGCGGTTGAGCGCTAGCGTCCTGCTGCCCCCGGCGCGCAGGGTGCGCATCGGCAGCATCAGGAAGTAGGTCGGGTAGACGAAGGCATTGCGCGCGGGGCGCAGGCGCGTGTGGCGGACTTCGCCGAAGCCCATCAGCGGTACGGCCTGCGCGGGGGTCATGCCGCCAGCCTTGCTTCAGCTGTCGTGTTGCCCTCGCCGGCGGACGACAGCCGCGCCCGCAGGCCCTCGGCCACAGCCAGGCCGGCCTTCAGGCCGTCCTCGTGGAAGCCGTAGCCCATCCACGCGCCCGCGAACCAGGTGTTGCGCAGGCCCTGCAGGGCTGGCACCTGGGCCTGCGCGCGGATCGCGGCGAGGTCGAGCACCGGGTGGTCGTAGTCGTATTCGGCCATGACCTGACTACGCGCGATCTCCCGAACCGGATTCAGCGAGACGACCACCGGCTGTTCCCACGGCAGCGGCTGCAGCTTGTTCAGCAGGTAGTGCAGGCAGACGCGGCCCGACTCGAGTTCGCCGGCGGCCGCGCGCTCGTAGTTCCAGGCGGCCCAGGCCGCGCGGTTGCGCGGCAGCACCGAGGCGTCGGTGTGGAGCACGGCCCGGTTGGCCTGGTAGCGGATGGCGTCGAGCACGGCGGCTTCGGCGGGGCTCGCGTCGGCCAGCATGGCGAGCGACTGGTCGGAATGCGTGGCCAGCACCACGTGGTCGAAGCGCTCGGTGCCGGCGTCGGTGGCCACCAGGACTTCGCCGCCGTCCCGGGTGATGCGGCGCACGCGGGTGTTCAGGCGCTTGTCGGGCAGGCCGGCGACGATTTTCTCGACGTAGTACCGCGAGCCGCCGCGCACGGTGCGCCACTGCGGCCGGTCGGCGACCTGGAGCAGGCCGTGGTTGTGGCAGAAGCGGATCATGGTCGCCACCGGGAACCTCAGCATCCGCGTGGTCGAGCAGCTCCAGATGCAGCCCATCATGGGCAGGAAGTACCAATCGCGGAATGCCGTGCCGAAGCGGTGGGCATCGAGGAACTCGTCCAGCGGCTGGGTCAGTTCGCCCTCGGTGCCGGCTTCGGCGATGCGCGTGGTCAGGCGGTTGAAGCGCAGCAGGTCGGCCAGCATGCCCAGGAAGCGGCCGTCGACGAGGTTGCGCCGCTGCGCGAACACGGTGGCGAGGTTGTTGCCGCTCCACTCCAGTCGGCTGCCGTTGGCGCGGGTGGCCTGCACCGAGAACGACATGTCGGACGGGGCCGTCTCGACGCCGAGTTCGGCGAAGAGCCGGATCAGGTTGGGATAGGTGCGGTCGTTGTAGACCAGGAAGCCGGTGTCGACGCCATGGGCGACCGAAGTGGCATCGGCGGACGAGCGCGGAAGCTCGATCGTTGCCGTGTGGGCGTGGCCACCGAAGTAGTCACTGGCTTCGAAGAGAGTGATGGAGGCCGCATCGCGCAGCGAGTGCGCCGCGGCCAGTCCCGAGATGCCGGCGCCGACGATGGCGATGCGAGGAGGCCGCGTCATCGCGAACCCCCATCCCGGCTGGAATACAAAAATGCTGCGAGGCGCCCCGACGCGAAGGAGGGAGGGAGGGAGGAGGAGAAGAATCGCCTCGGGATTTCGACCGGACGGCAGGCGCCCGGAAGACCTCGCAACATGAAAACCGTAGGGCACTTACTGCCCACGCGAATTAGGAGCGCTGCATCCGCGGCACGGTTCCCGTCCGTTTCGTAAACGTTTGTGTCGCCGAGTTCACAATGGGTTAGACGCATCGGTGAATAATATTACCGATGCGTTTTCTTGTGAACTGATCAGTTTTGATTTGCTCCGAGCTGCTTCTCGATGACGCTCACGAAACCGTTCTCGTCGGGCGCCGTCATGCTCGACCACGCCTGCACGACCTTGCCGTCGCGCCCGATCAGGTATTTGTAGAAATTCCATTTCGGGGTGGTGCCCGAGGCCTGCGCGAGCTGCTTGAAGAGCGGATTGGCATCGGTGCCGCGCACCGAGGACTTGGCGAACATCGGGAATTTCACCCCGAAGGTGCTTTCGCAGAACTCGGCGATCTCCTTGTTGGAGCCCGATTCCTGGGCGAAATCGTTCGACGGGAAGCCCAGCACCACGAGCCCGCGCGAGCGGTATTTCATGTCCAGCGACTCCAGGCCCTTGTACTGTGGGGTGAAGCCGCAGAAGCTGGCCGTATTCACCACCAGAACGACCTTGCCGGAGTACTGGCACAGAGACTGGGGTTTTTCGTCCTGCAGCCTCGGGAAGGTGTGTTGCAGGATCGCCGGGCATCCTGCGGCCTCCGCCGGTGCAGGCGCGGCGGCCGCCGTCTGGGCGTGCGCCGGAAGGGCCGAAACGAGGCTCGCCACGAGGGAAACCGCAGGGGCGCAGCGCCACAGCGTCGACAATCGGAAGGGGGTTCGCATCGCGGGCTCCTGATTCAAAAAGGGGGTGCGCATCCATGCCGCAAGGGCGCGCGTATCCGCATCATCGCGCGTCTGTCACGGGCGCGCCAAACGGGCCGACTAAAATCGACGGCCTTAGAAAGATATAGATGCTCTATCCGGAACTCTTCAGACAACTCGAATCCGTCCGCTGGGACATGGACAAGGACATTCCCTGGCAGTCGTTCGACGCTTCCTTGCTGTCGGAAGAGCAGGCGCAGACCATCAAGATGAATGCCATCACCGAGTGGGCGGCACTGCCGGCTACCGAGATGTTCCTGCGCGACAACCGCCACGATAGCGACTTTTCCGCTTTCATGTCGATCTGGTTCTTCGAGGAGCAGAAGCACTCGCTGGTGCTCATGGAGTACCTGAAGCGCTTCAGCCCCAAGCACGCCCCCACGGAAGAAGAGCTGCACGAAGTGCGCTTCGACTTCGACCCGGCTCCGCCGCTCGAAACCCTCATGCTGCATTTCTGCGGCGAGATCCGCCTCAACCACTGGTACCGCCGTGCCGCCCAGTGGCACACCGAGCCGGTCATCAAGCACATCTACACGACGCTGAGCCAGGACGAAGCCCGCCATGGCGGCGCCTACCTGCGCTACATGAAGCGTGCAATGGAAAAGTTCGGCGACGAGGCCCGTGCCGCCTTCACCAAGGTCGGCGTCCTGATGGCCAGCGCCCGCCGCACGGCGCAGGCCCTGCACCCGACCAACCTGCACGTCAGCAAGGCGCACTTCCCGCGCGACACCGTCCAGAGCCGCATGCCCGACCCCGACTGGCTCGAGCACTGGCTCGACAAGCAGATCAAGTTCGACGCCGTCTGGGAAACCAAGGTCGGCGAGCGCATCCTGCACAACCTGAGCCTGCTGATGAACCGCAGCTTCAAGACAGTCCAGGAACTGAACCGCTACCGCAAGGAACTGGCGGCCACCCTAGGCCCCAGGCCCGAATACCAGGGCGCCTGAGCCTGGAGGCACACAAATAACGCCCCGCATGCCGGGGCGTTATTTTTTGCAGAATCCATGTCACAAACCGGGGACGCAAGCCGTCTAGCCCGTATGGACGACGCAACCCTCACCTTCGACCGCCACCGCCCTCGCCTGCAGGGCATCGCCTACCGCATGCTCGGCTCCATGGCCGAGGCCGAGGAGGTCGTGCAGGACGCCTGGCTGCGCTGGCATGAGGCCGCGAAGGACACCCTCGACAGCGCCGAAGCCTGGCTCGTGACCGTGGTCACGCGCCTGTCGATCGACCGGCTGCGTGCCGCCAAGATCCAGCGCGAGCACTACATCGGCGCCTGGATGCCCGAGCCCACGCTCACCGGCGCGCCCGATTCGCCCGCGACGCCCGAGCAGCTGCTCGAGCGCGCCGACAACATCTCCGTCGCCTTCCTCGCCGTGCTGGAGCGTCTCGCGCCCGAGGCGCGCGCCGCCTTCCTGCTGCGCGAGGTGTTCGACGCCGACTACGACGAAATCGCCCTCACCCTCGGCAAGTCCGAGGCCGCCTGCCGCCAGCTGGTGCACCGCGCCAAGCTCCAGGTGCAGGAAGGGCGCCCGCGCTTCAGCGTGCCGCGCGAGACCCACGAGCGCCTGCTGCGCGCCTTCGCCGACGCCGCCGCGCGCGGCAGCCTGCAGGAGCTGAAGGCGCTCATGTCCGAGGACGTCGAGCTCATCGGCGACGGCGGCGGCAAGGTGCAGACCTTCAGCAAGATCCTGCGCGGCAGCCAGCGCCTCGCGCAGCTGTACTACTCGCTGTGGCGCCGCATGGGTCCGGCCGTGCGCATGGAGCTCGTCGACATCAACGGCGAGCCCGGCATGCTGCGCTTCCTCGACGGCGAACTCGAGTCGGCCCAGACCTTCGAGATCGAGAACGACCGCATCGTGCGCATCCGTGCGCAGCGCAATCCCGACAAGCTCGCACGCATCGCGCAGCTTTTTTCCTCGAAATAGTTCGCGCGGCGTGTCACAGGGCGACCGGCTCGCCCGTCTTCAGTGGGTAAGCAGATCGATTCCATCGCAACCTGTCCCTCACCCACTGGAGAAAACCATGAACACCACCGCACGCCTGAACTGGTTCAAGCTCGTCCCGAAGTCCTTCGAGGCCATCCTCGCCGTCAACACCACCATCGAGTCGAGCACGCTCGGCAAAGTGCTGGTCGACTACGTCTTCGCCCGCGTCTCGCAGATCAACGGCTGCGCCTACTGCCTCGACATGCACGTGCGCGACCTGCGCAAGCAGGGCGAGGAATGGCAGCGCATCAACAGCCTGGCGACGTGGCGCGAGGTGAGCTTCTTCAACGAGCGTGAACGCGCGGCGCTGGCCTGGGCCGAATCGCTCACGCGCCTGGCCGACCGCTACGACGCACGCGAGGCCGAGTTCGCGGCACTGAAGGCCAACTTCAGCGACCTGGAAATTGCCGAGCTGTCGGTGGCGATCGCGCAGATCAACACCTGGAACCGCCTCAACGTCGCCAGCGGCATCCCGGTGGCGGTGAAGCCGCTGCTCTGATCGGGCGCGGAGCTACCTGCGCTCCACCACCATCGGCGCGATGCGCAGGCTCTCGCGCAACTGCGTGACCGCTTCGCCGGCTGCGTTGCGCGAGGCGAATGGCCCTGCCTGCAGCCGGTGCGTCCCGGCTTCGCTGAACACGTGCAGCTGCGGCGCCAGCGAGGGCAGGCCGCGCGCGGCCTGGTTCAGCAGGCTCTCGGCGCCGTCCCGCTCACGGAACGCGCCGAGCTGCACCCAGAAACCGGGAAGTGCCGCGGCGGGCCGCTGCGAGATGTTCGCGGGCAGCGGCGCCGGTTGTTGAGCCGCTGCCGCCTGCAGCGGGGGCAACTCGTTGACCACGATGGCCTGCCGGCCCGGTGGAATGGAAGGCGGCGACTGCGCCGATTCCGGCTCCGCCCCCGTTCCCGGCGGCAAGGCCGTGGTCATCGGCGTCTGAGGCGCGACGGGCATGGTCGATGCCGGCTGAGGCATGTCGTTGCCGGCCGTCGCGACAGGCGCCACCCACTCGGCCGGCACCCGCACTTGCTGCTGTTGTTGCGGCTGCGGTGCGCTCGCCACGCGCACCGGTGCCGTACGCACGGGCGCGGCCATGGGAGCTTCGGCCGCGGCATACGCAGTCCCCGAATCGCGCCGCCAGGCGCCGGTGCGGATGTCCTCGTTCGTGATCCGCTCGATCTCCACCGGCGCCACGCCGCGCAGCAGGTCGAGCTTGAGCGCGGCCGTGTAGCTCAGGTCGATGACGCGGCCGTCGACGAAGGGCCCGCGGTCGTTCACGCGCACGATCACCTCGCGACCGTTGGCCGGGTTGCGCACGCGCACGTAGCTCGGCAGCGGCAGCGTCTTGTGCGCGGCCGTCATGGCGTACATGTCGTAGGGCTCGCCACTCGATGTGGAAGCCGCGTGGAACTTGCGCCCGTACCACGAGGCCAGCCCCGATTCGCGGAACGGCCGGTCGTCGGTGATCGGCGCGTAGCCGCGGCCCAGCACCGTGTAGGGCTTGCTGGTGCCGCCGCTGGTGCGGATGGGCTCGATGCGAGGCTCGGCGTCGGGCACGTTGGCGAGGTCGGGCGGAATGTTGGTGCCCGGGCCGTCGCGGCCGCTGGCCACGCCGCCCCCGCTGCGGGGACCGCTGGCGCAGCCCGCAAGAAGAATGGCGATGGCTACCGCGCACGCCGCCAGCGCGGTGGTGGCCGGGGAACGGGCGCCCTCAGCCAAATACTGCCTTCCACAGCGCCAGCATGGCGTCGCGCTCGGCCGCCAGCGCGGGCGGCGTGACCTGTGTCGGCTCTTCGTTGAGTCGTGCGCGGTGCTGCACGCGGCGCAGCTCGCGATACGCCCGCGCCGCGCCGCGGCCCACGCCCTCGGGCAGCAGTCCCGCCAGTTCGGCGCGCAGAAGCAGCGCGATGTTGCCCACGTTCGGAATCAGCTCGGGATGCTCGGCCGAAGACGACAGCACCAGGAACTGCACAGCGAACTCGGCATCGACCATGCCGCCGGGGCTGTGCTTCACGTCGAAGCGGTCGGCCTTCACCGGCCGCGCGCCGCGCAGCTTGTTGCGCATCGCGATGATCTCGGCCTTCAGCGCCTCGCGGTCGCGCGGCGCCACCAGCACGGCCTCGCGCACCTGGTCGAAGCGCGCGCCCAGCTCGGCGCCGTGGTCCTCGCTGCCCAGCACGAAGCGCGCGCGCGTCATGGCCTGGTGTTCCCAGGTCCACGCGGTGTTGCTGCCGCGGCCGAGCTGGTACTTCTCGTAGGCTTCGAAGCTGGTGGTCAGCAGGCCCGAGTTGCCGTTGGGCCGCAGGGCGGTGTCGATCTCGAACAGGTCGCCCTCGCGCGTCTTCACCGTGAGCCAGTTGATGAGCTTGCGCACATAGGCCGCATAGACCTCGCCGGCTCGCTCGTCGTCATCGTCGTAGACGAACACGATGTCGAGGTCGCTGCCGTAGCCCAGTTCCTTTCCGCCCAGCTTGCCGTAGCCGATGATCGCGAACTGCGGCACCTCGCGATGCCGGTTGCGCACGTGCGGCCAGCACCAGCGGGCGGTCACGCGCAGAGTGGCGTCGGCCAGCGCGCTGAGGTCGTCGGCCACCTGCTCGACGGTGAGGCGGCCGTCCACGTCGCGCGCCAGCGTGCGGAACACCTCGGCGTGATGCGCGTGGCGCAGCAGGTTCAGCAGGCGCTCTTCGTCGGCTTCGCCGGTGCGGGTGAGCGATGCGTGGCGCGCGTCGAGCTCGCGCTCGAACTCGGCGGCGACGAAGCGGCCCGAGAGCATCTCGTCGCTCGCCAGTTCGTCGATCACGCCGGGGTGCTGCATCAGGTAGCGTGCCGGCCACCTGGCCGCGCCCAGCAGGCGCAGCAGGCGTTCCTGCACGGCGGGGCGCTCGACCAGCAGCGCCAGGTAGCTCTCGCGGCGCAGCAGCGGCTCGATCCAGTCGGCCCAGCGCATTGCGGCGTCGACGTGGCGCGGGGTCTGGCCCGCGCCGTCGCCGTCGGGCTCCTTGAGCCACTGGCCGGTGCGCTGCACCAGCTGGCGCAGGCGCGCGCGCGTCTCTTCGCGCAGGGCCAGCACGCGGGGCTGCTCGCACCAGTCGCGGATGCGCTCGGCGAAAGCCGGTGGCAGGTCGTCGAGCAGGTCGGCCAGGTCGGCGGGTGCGGCGGCCTTCTTGCCGTTGCACTTGCCGTTGCAGGGCTTCTCGCCGCCGAGCAGCTTGTCGAATTCCTGCGCGACGAATTCGCGATGCGTGTCGAGCTGCTCGAGGAAGGGGCAGCAGCTGGGGTAGCCCATGGTCTGGGCGATCCAGCGCAGGTCGTCGTCGGACACGGGCAGCACGTGCGTCTGCTGGTCGTCGAGGTACTGGATGCGGTGCTCGACGCGGCGCAGGAACTCGTAGGCCGAGGCCAGCGCATCGGCGGTTTCCTGCGGCATGAGGTTGGCGCGCGCCAGGCGCTGCAGCGCGTCGAGCGTAGGCCGCGTGCGCAGCTCGGGGAACTGGCCCCCGCGCACCACCTGCAGCAGCTGCACGGTGAACTCGATCTCGCGGATGCCGCCGCGCGAGAGCTTCACGTCGTTGGCGCGCTCGGGGCGCCCGGCGCTGCGGCGCGCCGACTGCTCGCGGATCTGCCGGTGCAGCACGCGCAGCGAATCGAACACGCTGTAGTCGAGATAGCGGCGGAACACGAAGGGCAGCACCGCGCCGCGCAGGCCCTGGGCCTGGCCCGCGAGCACGATGTCGCGCGGCGCGACCACGCGGCTCTTCATCCAGGCGAAGCGCTCCCACTCGCGGCCCTGCACCTGGAAGTACTCCTCGAGCGCATCGAGCGAGACCACGCTCGGGCCCGAGTTGCCGTTGGGCCGCAGCGCCAGGTCGACGCGGAACACGAAGCCGTGCTCGGTGGTGTCGCCCACCAGCGCGTAGATGCGCTTCACGGCGCGCGCGAAGTACTCCTGGTTGGCCAGCCGGCCGCGCCCATCGGCGTCGCCCTTGGTCTCGCCGTCCACGTCGTAGAGGTAGATCAGGTCGATGTCGCTCGACACGTTGAGCTCGCGCGCGCCGAGCTTGCCCATGCCCACGATCCACAACTGCGCGCGACGGCCATCGGGCCCCAGCGGGGCGCCGTGCGCCGCGTCGAGTTCGCGACAGGCTTCCTGGCACGCAATATCGAGTGCCAGCTCGGCCAGCTCGGTGACGGCGGTGGTCACCACGGCCAGCGGAGCCTGCTCGTCGCAATCAAGAGTTACAAGCCGCTCCATCACGAGCTGCCGCACAATCCGGAGTGCATCGCCGACACCGTCCCCGCGCTGGCGCAGTGCCTCGTAGGCCACCGTCATCGATTCGCGCCGCGGCGCGCCGGGGGGAAGCAACGAAAGCTCGGCTGCATACCTGCGGCGCAGGCGCTGCACGAACCTCGAATACGAAGAGAAGGCGTCTTTCGGCGCCGAAGAAATGGGAGAAATGGTGTCTGGCAACTGGTTCACACCGATGCTGGTTTCCGTGGAACCCGTCTGAAAGCTGGCGGTCATAATTCCCGACACAGCGCGATCCTCAATGAACGACACGGCGTCTACCCCTTCACGTCTGCTCAAAATAACCGCTGTGACGGCGCGCTGGCTGCTGGGTCTGTTGATCGCTGCATGGCTTCTGCTGGCGCTGTCAGTCGTTGTCCTACACGCGTGGATTGTGCCGCGAATCGGCGATTTTCGTGATGCGCTCGAGGCACAGGCTAGCAAGGCCATCGGCGTGCCGGTTCGCATCGGATCGATCACCGCCCGCTCCGAAGGGCTTTTCCCGGCCTTCGAATTGCGCGACGTGGTGCTGCAGGACGCGGACAAGAGAGAGGCCCTGCGCCTCGCGCGCGTGGTGGCCAGCGTGTCGCCGCGCTCGCTCTGGCGGCTCAACTTCGAGCAGCTCTACATCGAGGGCCCACAGCTCGACGTGCGCCGCGACACTCAGGGAAAACTCCATGTGGCTGGTTTGCACATGCCCACCGATACCACCGGAGAGACCCGCGGTGCCGACTGGTTTTTCGCGCAGCGCGAGCTGGTCATCGAAGGCGGCACCGTGCGCTGGACCGACGAGCAGCGCCAGGCCGAGCCCCTGCTGCTGACCGACGTCCGCTTCGTCGCGCGCAACAGCGCCAGGCGCCACGGCCTGCGGCTCGATGCCACGCCGCCCGCCGGCTGGGGCCAGCGCTTCACGCTGCGCGGCCAGTTCCGCCAGCCGCTGCTGTCCATCCGCAGCGGCCACTGGCAGACCTGGGACGGCCAGCTCTATGCCGACCTGCCCTACATCGACGTCACCCGGCTCGGCCAGTACGTCTCGCTCGACGCCCGCATCCGCGAGGGCAACGGCGCATTGCGCCTGTGGGCCGACGTGGACGACGGCCAGGTCGTCGGCGGCGCGGTCGACCTGGGGCTCGACAAGGTCGACGTCTCGCTCGACAAGGGCCTCCAGCCGCTGGTGCTGCGCGCCGTCACCGGCCGCATCTCGGGGCAGCTCACCGAGGAGACGCTGGAGTTCGCCACCACCGCGCTGCAGTTCGACACCACCGACGGCATGCGCTGGCCCGGCGGCAACCTGTGGCTGCAGCACACGCCGAACCGGGGCCGCACGCCCGAGCACGGAGCTTTGCGCGCCGACCGCCTCGACCTGGCCGCGCTCGCCCTCATCGCCGACCGGCTGCCGCTGGGCGATGCCACGCACCGCATGCTCGATGCATACGCGCCGCGCGGTCTCGTCGAGCACGTCGACCTGAACTGGCAGGGCTCGCTGGGCGCGCCGAGCCGCTACCAGGCCAAGGGCCGCGTCAGCGGGCTGCGCATCGCTTCCCAGCCGGCCAAGGCGGATGCGGCAACCACGACCACCGCTTCCTCCAATGCCTCCGGCACGGCCACGCCCCAGCCGAAGATCCACACCGGCACTCCGGGCCTGAGCGGCGCCACCATCGACTTCGACGCCACCCACACCGGCGGCACCGCCACGCTCGCCATCGCGCGGGGCACGCTCGAATTTCCGGGCGTGTTCGACGAGCCCGTCATTCCCGTCGACCGGCTCTCGACGCAGCTGCAATGGAAGCTCGACAGCGGCAACGGCAGTGTCCAGCTGCAGATGTCGAAGCTCAGCTTCGCCAACGCCGACGCCGAGGGAGAAGCCCAGGCCAGCTGGCGCACCAGCGATCCCGCAACCTCGAGCAGCAAGGCCCGCTTTCCCGGCGTGCTCGATCTGCAGGGCAAGCTGACCCGCGCCGACGGCACGCGCGTGTTCCGCTACCTGCCGCTGGACATTCCCCAGCACACGCGCGACTACGTGCGCGAGGCCGTCACCAAGGGCATCGCCAGCAACGTCGACTTCCGCGTACGCGGCGACCTGCACGACATGCCCTTCAAGGACCCGAAGCAGGGCGACTTCCGCATCGCGGCCAAGGTGGCCGACGTCAACTACGCCTATGCGCCGCCGTCGATCACGGCCGCCACGCCTTCGCGCAACGGCGCTCCCGCGCGCATCTGGCCGGCGCTCACCGGCCTTTCGGGCGAGCTGGTGTTCGAGCGCGACAGCATGCTGGTGCGCAACGCGCGCGGCCGCCTGGCCGGCACCGCCGGCGTCGAGGTGACCAAGGGCGAGGCGCTGATTCCCGAGCTGTCGCACCACGCGCAGGTGCTGCGCGTCGACGTGCAGGCCAAGGGCCCGCTGGCCGAGGTGCTGCGCGCGGGGGCGCCGCTGGCCGGTACCGAGGCGGGAGGCGTGGGCGAGGTCATGCAGGCCGCGCGCGCCACCGGCTCGGCCGACTACAAGCTGCACCTCGAGCTGCCCCTGGAGGCCATGGACAACGCCAAGGTGCAGGCCAGCGTGGTGCTGGCCGACAACGAGCTGCAGGTGGTGCCCGAGGCGCCTTCGTTCACGCAGACGAAGGGCACGGTCAACTTCACCGAAACAGGCTTCTCGCTGGCCGGCGTGCAGGCGAAGCTGCTGGGCGGCGACGTCCGCCTGGAAGGCCGCGGCCGCTTCACCGGCCCCAACCGCGAGGTGGCCCTGAAGGCGCAGGGCACGGCCAGCGCCGATGGCCTGCGCGGCGCGCGCGAGGTCGACTGGCTCGCCCGCCTCGCGAAGAAGGCCACCGGCAGCACGCCCTACGCGGCCACCTTCTCGGTGCGCGACGGCGCGACCGAGTTCTCGCTCAGCAGCAGCCTGCAGGGCCTCGCGCTGCAGCTGCCGCCGCCGCTGGTGAAGACGGCCGAGGAGCAGATGCCGCTGCGCATCGAGAAGAAGGTGCTCGCGCGCGAAACCACGAAGCAGGGCGCGACGGTGGCCACGCAGGACCAGCTCTCGCTCGACCTCGGCCGCGTCGGCGCCGTGCAGTACGTGCGCGACCTGCTGGCCAACGGCGAGGCGCGCGTGGTGCGCGGCAGCATCGGCGTGGGCCTCGCGCAGGGCGAGACGGCCAGCCTGCCCGACAAGGGCGTGTTCGCGAACGTCAACGTCGCCAAGCTCGACATGGCCGCATGGCAGTCGCTGCTCGGCGAGACCGGCAGCCCGGGTACCGAATCCTCCGAGCACCCCGACGATCCGTCGATGGCCTACCTGCCCACGCGCATCGCGGTGCGCGCGCAGCAGCTGGGTGTCGCGGGCCGCACGCTGCACAACGTGGTGCTCGGCGGCACGCGCGACGGCGCCGTCTGGCGCGCCAACATCGACGCCACTGAGCTCAGCGGCTATGCCGAATATCGCCACGCGCAGGCTGGGCGCCTCTATGCGCGGCTCGCGCGGCTGAAGATCGCTCCCTCCGAGGCCAACCAGGTCGAGGCCCTGCTCGACGAGCAGCCCGGCACCCTGCCGGCGCTGGACATCGTGATCGACGACTTCGAACTGCTCGGCAAGCGCCTCGGCCGCGCCGAGATCGACGCGGTCAACCGCGGCGGCGCGGGGCGCGAATGGGCGCTCAACAAGCTCACCTTCACCATGCCCGAGGCCAGCTTCGCGGCCAAGGGCTCCTGGGCCGCGGTGCCCGGCGCGGCGGCCGGCCAGCGCCGTACCGCCATGACCTTCAGGCTCGACATCGCCGATGCCGGCGAGCTGCTCACGCGCTTCGGCATGCCGGGCGTGCTGCGGCGCGGGCGCGGGCGTCTCGAGGGCGACGTCAACTGGCGCGGCTCGCCGTTCTCGCTCGACTACCCGAGCCTGGGCGGACAGCTGCAAGTCGACGTGGAGCAGGGCCAGTTCCTCAAGGCCGACCCGGGCCTGGCCAAGCTGCTCGGCGTGCTGAGCCTGCAGGCGCTGCCGCGCCGGCTCACGCTCGATTTCCGCGACGTGTTCAGCGAGGGCTTCGCCTTCGACTTCATCCGCGGCGACGCGAAGATCAACAAGGGCATCGCCAGCACCAACAACCTGCAGATGAAGGGCGTCAACGCCGCTGCGCTGATGGACGGTTCGGCCGACATCGTGCGCGAGACGCAGGACCTGCGCGTGGTGGTCGTGCCCGAGATCAACGCGGGCACGGCGGCGCTGGTGGCCACCGCCATCAACCCCGCCGTGGGCCTGGGCACGTTCCTTGCGCAATGGGTGCTGAGCAAGCCGCTCGCGGCGGCGGCCACGCAGGAGTTTCATATCGAAGGCACCTGGGCAGACCCCAAAATAGCGAAGGTGCCGCGCACGCTGCAGCTGCTGCCGCAGAGCATTCCCGGCATTCCGGGGCTGCCGCCTGCCTCCAGGACCGCGGACGAAGGCAAGAAAACGGAGACCAAGCAATGAAAGTCGCAGCCATCCAGATGGTGTCGGCCATCGCCCGCGAAGCCAATCTCGCGCGCGCCCACGACCTGCTCGCGCAGGCTGCCGCGGCCGGCGCCGAGCTCGCGGTACTGCCCGAGTATTTCTGCATGATGGGCGCGCGCGACACCGACAAGCTGGGCCTGCGCGAGACCGCCGGCGCGGGCACGGTGCAGGGCTTCCTGGCCGACGCGGCGCGCGAGTTCGGCCTGTGGATCGTCGGCGGCACGCTGCCCATCGAGAGCACCGACGCCGAGCACGTGTTCAACAGCTCGCTGGCCTTCTCGCCCGACGGCCGCTGCGTGGCGCGCTACGACAAGATCCATCTCTTCTTCTTCGACAACGGCACCGAGCGCTACGACGAGCGCCGCGTCATCGCACCCGGCGCGAAGCCGGTGGTGTTCGAGCTGCCCTCGCGCGACGGCCACCGCTGGCGCGTGGGCATGAGCGTGTGCTACGACCTGCGCTTTCCCGAGCTGTACCGCGCGCTCGCCAAGCAGGGCGCCGACCTGCTGCTGGTGCCCAGCGCGTTCACGCGCACCACCGGCGCCGCGCACTGGGAGGTGCTGCTGCGCGCCCGCGCCATCGAGAACCTGGCCTGGGTGGTCGCGCCCGCGCAGGGCGGCACGCACGAGAACGGTCGCCAGACCTGGGGCCAGTCGCTGGTCGTCGACCCGTGGGGCACGGTGGTGGCGCAGCAGGCCTCCGAAGAAGGCGTGGTGCTGTTCGACATCGACGCCGCGAGAGTGCAGAGCACGCGCACGCAGCTGCCCGTGCTCTCGCACAGCGTCCTCTAGCGATGTCCGATGCGCTGCTGACCGTCGCACCGCCGCGGTGGGCGCTGCTGGCGTACGGTCGGCTGCGCTCGCTGTGGCAGCGCTGGTTCCTGTGGCTGCTGCTGGCGGTGCTGGTGTCGGTGCTGCTGGTCACCGTCGTGTGGCTCGCGGGCCGGCACGAGGTCGAGCAGGTGCAGGCCGCGCTCGATCGCGACACCTCCGACGCTGTCTCCGACCTGCGCAGCGGCTTCCAGCGCAATGCGCAGAGCCTGCGCGCCACGCAGGCGCCGGGCGCCGATGCATCCAAGTGGTCGGAGGTGGCCGCGACGCTGCTGCGCGAGCATCGCGAATGGCTGCGGCTCGAATGGCGAGACGCCGCGCTGCGCCCGCTGCAGGCCGTCAACACGCCCTACCGCATGCGCGTGCTCGACGAGGACACGCGCGGCCAGGAGCAGTCCGACGTGACGCTGGCCTGCGCCGCCGCGCGCAAGCTCGGCGCGCCGGCCTACTCGCCGAGCCACTACGTGCCCATTGCGGGAGGCGGCGGCATCGAGGTGATGGAGCTGTGCGTGCCCATCGACGCCGGCGGATACCTCGTGGCGAGCTATTCGCTGCGCGACGCGCTGATCGAACTCGTCGGCCCCACCCTCACGCGCGGGCAGGAAGTGGCCTTCACCGAGGCCGACGGCACGCGGCTGGTGGCGCTGGGCAGCTCGCGGCGCACCGGCACGCGGGTGTTCACCTCGCAGCAGCTCATCGACCTGCCGGGCACCGCGCTGATGCTGCGCGTGGACGGCTGGCGCGCCGCGCCCGACCTGTTCCCGAACATGCTCACGGCGCTGGTCACGGCGATCTCGATCGCGCTGGTGTCGGTGCTGGTGCTGCTCGCGCGCGACACGCGTCGCCGCCTGCGCGCCGAGCGCGACCTGGCCGACGCGCTGGCCTTCCGCAAGGCGATGGAAGACTCGGTCATCACCGGCCTGCGCGCGCGCGACCTGCAGGGCCGCATCACCTACGTGAACCCGGCCTTCTGCGAGATGGTGGGCTTCAGCCCCGAGGAGCTCATGGCGGACAACGCCGAAGCCCCTTACTGGCCCACCGAGCTGGCGCACGAATACCAGCAGCGGCAGGCGCGCCGGCTGGCCGGCGGCATGCCGCCGCGAGAGGGCTTCGAATCGGTCTTCATGCGCAAGGACGGCACGCGCTTTCCGGTGCTGATCTTCGAGGCGCCGCTGATCAACGCGCACAAGGTGCAGACCGGCTGGATGAGCGCGTTCATCGACGTGAGCGAGCAGCGCCGCATCGAGGAGCTCTCGCGCGCCAGCCAGGAGCGCCTGCAGGCCAGCGCACGGCTGGCCACCGTGGGCGAGATGGCTTCGCTGCTGAGCCACGAGCTCACCCAGCCGCTGGCCGCCATCGCCAGCTACGCGAGCGGCTCGCTCAACCTGCTGGGGCCCGAGGCCAAGGGCGACCAGGGCGAGGTGGCCATGGCCGTGAAGCGCATCGCCGAGCAGGCCGACCGCGCGGGGCAGGTGATCCGCAGCGTGCACGACTTCGTGCGCCGGCGCGACCGCACGCGCGAGGCCGTGGCGCCGCAGGCGCTGATCGACGCTGTGCTGCCGCTGGTGCGGCTGCAGGCGCGCAAGCTGGGCGTGATCATCGAGGTGGTGCTGGAAGACCGCCTGCCCGCGGCCATGTGCGACCGCACGCTGGTCGAGCAGGTGCTGCTGAACCTCGCGCGCAACGCGATGCAGGCCATGGACAGCCCCGACAATGTCGGCAGCCGCGTGCTGCGGCTGCGCGTGGCGCGCGCCACGGCGGTGGGCGGCGCGGTGCAGGAAGACGGCAGGCGCTGGATAGAGTTTTCGGTGGCCGACCTCGGCAGCGGCATCGACGCGGATGTGGCCGAGCGGCTCTTCACGCCCTTCTTCACCACGCGCGCCGATGGCATGGGGCTCGGCCTGAGCCTGTGCCGCACGGTGGTCGAGCAGCACGGCGGGGCGCTCGTGTACGAGCCCAACAAGCCGCGCGGCACGGTCTTCAGGTTCACCCTGCCGGCGGCTGCCTGAGAACGCTTTTTTCGACGGACAACTTTTTGCTGGACTTCATCGCATGCAACCGCTGATCGACGGCTTGATCTTCATCGTGGACGACGACGCCAGCGTGCGCGAGGCGCTGGCCTGGCTGCTGCGCTCGCGCCGCCTGGCCAGCGAGCACTTCGCGAGCGCCGAGGCGTTCGAGCAGTTCCTCGACCAGGGCCCGCTGCCCCAGCAGCCGCTGTGCCTGCTGCTGGACGTGCGCATGCCCGGCACCAGCGGGCTGGTGCTGTTCGACCGCATCGTCGAACGCGGCCTGCTGCCCGCGATGCCGGTGATCTTCCTCACGGGCCATGCCGACGTGCCGACGGCCGTCGACGCGGTCAAGCGCGGCGCCTTCGACTTCTGCGAGAAGCCGTTCTCGGACAACGCGCTGGTCGACCGCATCGAGCATGCGTTGAACGCGTCGCTGCAGGCGCTGGAAGTGCAGCGCGCGCGCCGCGGGCTGGCCGAGCGCATCGGCGAGCTGACCGAGCGCGAGCGCGACGTGATGCGGCTGGTGATCGAAGGCCTGCCCAACAAGCTCATCGCCGACCAGCTCGCGATCAGCGTGCGCACGGTGGAAGTCCACCGCGCGCGCGTGTTCGACAAGATGGAAGTGAAGTCGGCCGTCGAGTTGGCTAACCGCCTGAGAGAGCTCTAGCCTCCCCGATTCCCCAGGGAAACACCGCGGAACCGGCTTTGCCGGGCCGCTGGTGTTGCCCCTGCAAGGGGGCGAAGCGACACGAAGTGTCGCGAAGCCTGGGGTTAGGCCTTCTCCGCCACGAAGATTTCGACGCGGCGGTTCTGGGCGCGGCCGGCGGCCGTGTTGTTGTCCGCCAGCGGCTCGCGCGAGCCGCGGCCGTCGGTGGTGATGACCGTGGTCGAGACGCCGCGGCTCACGAGGTGGTTGCGCACGCTGTCGGCGCGGCTCACCGAGAGGCGCTCGTTGCCTTCCTCGCTGCCCACGCTGTCGGTGTGGCCGACCACGCGCACGCTGGCGGCGGTGGCGCTCTTCAGGCCTTCGGCCACCTTGTCGAGCACCTGCGCGAGGTTGCGCTTGACGTTGGAGCGGCCAGTGTCGAACGACAGCTCGTTCGGGATCACCACATGCAGCTGGTTGTCGGTGGTCTGTTCGATCACCACGCCCGTGCCCTTGGTCGAGGTCTCGAGGTCGGTCTTCAGGGTGGCCAGGCGGGCTGTCCAGCTGTTGGCCGGTGCGGCCGGAGCGGCTGCGGGCGCGGGGGCCGGCGGCGGCGCCGACTGCGATGCGCAGCCCGCGATGAACAGCAACGCGGCGGCGGCCGCACCAGAAACAACAAACTTCCTCATGAGATTCCCTCTTAATGGACCAATGGAACGGTAATGGCGGGAACCGGCCTTTCAGCGCGGCCGGTTTCCCTTCGTGTGCTGGAGATCGTTCAGCCTTGCGGCCCGCGCTCGCCCACGTAGATTTCGACGCGGCGGTTCTGCGCCCGGCCCGCGTCGCTGTTGTTGTCGGCGACAGGCTCGCGCGAGCCGCGGCCCTCGATGCGGAAGGCCGCCGCGTTCACGCCGCGCGCCACGAGGTAGTCGCGGGTGCTGGTCGCGCGTTCGACCGACAGCGGGTTGTTGATGGCGTCCGAGCCGGTGCTGTCGGTGTGGCCGATGATGCGCACCTCGGCGTTCGGGTTGTTGCGCAGGCCGCTGGCGAACTGGTCGAGCACCGGCGCGAAATTGGGCTTGATGTTGGCGCGGCCCACGTCGAAGGACACGTCGCTCGGGATCTGCAGCTTCAGCTCGTTGTTGGGCGTCTGCGTGACGGCCACGCCGGTGCCCTGCGTGGCGGCTTCCATCTGGCGCTTCTGGTTTTCCATGCGCTGCGACCACAGGTAGCCGCCCAGCGCGCCGGCCGCCGCACCCAGCACCGCGCCCGTGCCGATGGCGCCGCGGTTGCCGCCGGTGGCCGAGCCGATCGCGGCGCCGCCGAGCGCGCCGATGCCGGCACCGATGCCGGTGTTGCGCTGCGTGTCGGTCATGCCGCCCGCGCAGCCGGAAAGAACGAGTGCGGCGGCGGTGGTGGCGAGTACGAACTTTTTCATGGCGATCCCTTTCAAGGTTGAATCAGGCGGGGCACAGCTTAGCCTTCGGGGAGTGCGTGATGGTACGGGCTCAAAGCCCTACGGAAAATAAGAAAAGTTTCGCCTTCGCGCATGAATGCTGCAATGATTGCTACTAAAGCAATAGCAATTGAGTGCTTGTCCGACAGTGCCGCGCGCCGCGGGACTGCACGAGCAATTCACGGATTGGGCGGCGGCTTCCGGTCGGCGGTGTCGCGACCGGCTTCGGGGCCGTCGTCGTCATCGTGCAATTCACCCTTTTTGCGGCCGGAGAACATGGTCCACCAGATGATCAGGATGAACACGAGTCCCGCGGCGAGGGCTTCAAGCAGAATCAAACCCATGAGAAATGGACTCCAGTGGCTGGTCGGGCTTGCGATCGTAGCAACGCTCGCCGCCTGTTCCACCGGCCCGCGCACGCCCGAGGCCCCCATCCGCCCACCCGCCACCCAGCCGCGCGACCTCGGTCCGCTCACCGGCTCGCTCGCGCATCCCAAGAGCCGCTGGGTGCCGGTCGGCTGGGGCGAGCTGCCGGGCTTCGGCGAAGACCCGCTGCACGAGGCCTGGATCGCGCTGCTGGCGAACTGCTCGCGCCCCAATGCAGCCTTCGCGCCGCTGTGCCGCGACGTGCGCCAGCTCGCCATCGCCACTCCCGAAGAGCAGCGCCAGTGGATGACCGACCGGCTGCAGCCCTACCGCGTCGAGGCGCTGAACGGCCAGACCGAAGGCAAGCTCACGAGCTACTACGAGCCGGTGTACGAAGCCTCGCGCGTGCCCACCGCCACCTTCAACGTGCCGATCTACCAGGCGCCCGACGGCCTGGTGCCGCGCCGCCCCTGGTACACGCGCCAGGAGATCGAGACCCTGCCCGAGGCCCAGGCCGCGCTGCGCGGGCGCGAGATCGCGTGGATGGCCGACCCGATCGACGCGCTGATGCTGCACATCCAGGGCTCCGGGCGGCTGCGCATCACCGAGGCCAACGGCTGGCAGCACACCGTGCGCATGGCCTTCTCGGCGACCAACGAGCAGCCTTATCGCAGCGTGCAGCAGTGGCTGATGAGCCAGGGCGTGGCCAAGGTCGGCAAGTGGCCCGACGACACCAAGGCCTGGGCCGCGCAGAACCCGCAGCGCGTGACGCAGCTGATGTGGAGCAACCCGCGCTACGTGTTCTTCCGCGAGGAGACCATGAGCGAGGTCGACGCCGCCTTCGGCCCGCGCGGCGCGCAGGGCGTGCCGCTCACGGCCGGCCGCTCCATCGCGGTCGACCGCGAGAGCATCCCGTACGGCACGCCGGTGTGGCTTGCATCCAACGGACCGGCGGCGCAACTGCAGAAGCTGGTGGTGGCGCAGGACACCGGCAGCGCCATCCTCGGCGCGGTGCGGGCCGACTACTTCGCGGGCACCGGTGCCGATGCGGGCCGCTTCGCGGCGAGCATGAACCAGCCGCTGCGGCTGTGGGCGTTGTGGCCACGGCAATTGCCGGCGCCCTGAACCAGACGGGCCGATACGGCCCGCGCTGGTCTGCACGGTTGATGAAGGGATGCTGAAAAGACCCGATTCAACCTGACCTGAACCTGAGCAATTCACGGAGTCGTCATACGAAGTGCCTAACTTCGCGGGCTGGTTTTCCTTTCCAACCCACGAAGAAAGACATTGCGCATGACCGCAAACACCCGCACCGACGATCGTCCGGTCGAAATCGAAGACATCGGCACCAACCCCACTTCGAATCCCTCGTTCAACGACCTGATCGCCTCGCGCCTGAGCCGCCGCCACCTGTTCGGCCTGGGCGTCGGCACCGCCGGTACCGCACTGCTCCAGGCATGCGGCGGCGGTGGTGGCGGCGGCACCGCCTTCCCCGTCCTGCCCCCGGCACCGGCTCCTGCTCCCGCGCCGGCTCCCGCTCCTTCTCCCGCTCCGATGAAGCTCGGCTTCAATGCCGTCGCCAAGAGCCTCGCCGACGTGGTCACCGTGCCCGCCGGCTACACCGCCAGCGTGCTCTACCGCCTGGGCGACCCGATCGCCTCGGGTGTCGCCGCCTACAAGAACGACGGCACCGACGACGCCACCACCTACGACCGCCGCGCCGGCGACCACCACGACGGCATGACCTACTTCGGCATGAACGCGTCGAACAAGTGGGACGCCGCCGGCGCTTCGCGCGGCCTGCTCGTGATGAACCACGAGGCCATCACGCCGCTGTTCCTGCACCCCACCGGACAGACCATCACCGGCACCGGCAATGCGGCCGCACGCACCGTCGCGGACGAAGTGCTGCGCGAGTTCTACCTGCACGGCGTGAGCGTGATCGAGGTCAACAAGAGCGGCAGCACCTGGAGCTACAAGCAGGACTCGAGCCTCAACCGCCGCGTCCACACGCTCACCGAGATGAGCTTCTCGGGCCCGGCCGCCAAGACCGACTACCTGAAGACCAAGTACTCGACCGACGGCAGCAAGACCCGCGGCACGCTCAACAACTGCGCCAACGGCACCACGCCGTGGGGCACGTACCTGACCTGCGAAGAGAACTGGGCCGGCTACTTCCGCCGCATCAAGGCCAACGACGATTCCAAGCGGACCGCGAAGGAACTTGCGAGCTTCTCGCGATACGGCGTTGGCGGCAGTGACGGTACCGGCCGCGAACTCTGGGCCACCGTCACGCCCGACACCGCCGAAGACCTGTATGGCCGCTGGAACACCGAAGTCATCGGTGCCACCGCCACGGATGACTACCGCAACGGTTCCAACACCTACGGCTGGGTGGTCGAGATCGATCCGTTCACCCCCTCCAGCACACCCAAGAAGCGCACCGCGCTCGGCCGTTTCGGCCACGAAGGCGCTTGCCTGGGCCCGGTCGTGGTCGGCAAGCCGCTGGTCTGGTACATGGGCGACGACTCGCAGAACGAGTACCTCTACAAGTTCGTGTCGACCAAGGCCTGGGATGCGGCCGACATCGGCGGCGGCATCGGGGCCGGCGACAAGTACATGGACGATGGCAAGCTCTATGTCGCCAAGTTCAAGGCCGACGGCACAGGTGACTGGCTCGAGCTCAAGCTGGGCGTCAACAACATCAACGCCAGCTATTCGAAGTACGCCTTCGCCGATGCAGCCGATGTCGTGATCAACGCGCGCCACGCAGCAGATGCAGCCGGTGCCACGAAGATGGACCGCCCGGAATGGACGGCCGTCAACCCGAAGAACGGCGACGTGTACCTCACGCTCACGAACAACTCGGCGCGCCCGGTCACCGGTACCGACGCGGCCAATCCGCGCTCGTACAACGACCCGAAGAATGGCGTGGATCAGAAGGGCAATCCGAACGGCCACATCGTCCGCTTTGCCGACGCCGGTGGTAACCCGGCCGCCGTGACCTTCAAGTGGGACGTCTATCTCTTCGGCGCGCGTTCCACCGCGGCAGCGGACGTGAACCTGTCGAACCTCGTTGCCGACAACGACTTCTCCAGCCCCGACGGCATGTGGTTCAGCCAGGCTGCGCCCGGCCTGCTGTGGCTCGAGACCGACGACGGCAAGTACACCGACGTGACCAACTGCATGCTGCTCGGCGCCCTGCCTGGTGTGGTCGGCGACGGTGCCGCGAAGACCATCACCAATGTCGATGGCTCCACCACCGCCACGCAAGCCACCTTCGTCGGCAAGGCCCCCGGCACCGACGGCCTGCGCCGCTTCCTGGTCGGCCCGATCGATTGCGAAATCACCGGCATTGCCGAATCGGGCGACGGCCGCGCGCTGTTCGTGAACATCCAGCACCCGGGCGAGAACACGGCCAAGGGCAACATCTCCGATCCCACGAAGTTCCTCAGCCACTGGCCCGACGGCGGCATTACCCGCCCGCGCTCGGCGACCGTGGTCATCACGAAGAACGACGGCGGCCTGATCGGTCTCTGATCGGCTGGCAGGGGCAGGATCCCGGCCCCTTTCTTCACGGGAGACACCGCGGAACCGGCTTTGCCGGGCCGCAGGTGTCGCCCCCGGCGAGGGGGTGGCGTAGCGACACGAAGTGCGCGAAGCCTGGGGGAGCGCTATTACCCTGGCGCTGCCGGCAACGGCAGCGCCGTTTTGTATCTCACCTGCTTGAGCGCAAAGCTCGAGCGGATCTTCTCGATCCCCGGAATCGGCGTGAGCTGTTCCAGGATGAATTTCTCCAGCGCCGCCATGTCCGCCACCGCGATGCGGATCAGGTAGTCGCTGTCGCCCGTCATCAGGTAGCACTCCATCACCTCGTCGTGCTCGGCGATGCGTTGCTCGAAGTCGGCGAGCGACTGCTTGCTCTGCGTCGTGAGGCTGATCGATATGAACACGTTGAGGCCCAGGCCCAGCGCCTTGGCGCTTGCGAGCGCGACATAACGGTCGATCACGCCGTTGGCCTCGAGCACCTTCACGCGCGACAGGCAGGGCGACGGCGAGAGGTGCACGCGTCGCGCGAGCTCCACGTTCGACAGCGCGCCGTCGCGTTGCAGTTCGTCCAGAATGCGCAGGTCGATGGCGTCAAGTTGCATGAAATGCCGCTCAGTTTGAATTTGGCGGAATTTTATGCTGCGACGCGAACGCGGATTTGGCTTCGCCGGTAGCTAATTCTCCGCATTGCGGCCTAAAGTGCCGATATGAACGCCCCGATTTCGCCCGACCAGATGCGCGCCCTGCTGCTGGATGAAACGCAGCTCTCGCACGACCCCGACCCCGCCGAGACCGCCGAATGGCGCGATGCCTTCGTGGCGATGGCGCAGACGCAGGGGCCGCAGCGCGCGCGGCAGATGCTGGTCGAGCTGGCGCGTCTCGCGCGGCAGCAGCGCATCGGCTGGCAGCCCGAACTCGCCACGCCGTACGTCAACACCATCGCGGTGGAAGACCAGCCGCCGTTCCCGGGCGACCTCGCCATCGAGGAAAAGCTCGCCTCGCTGATGCGCTGGAACGCGCTCGCGATGGTGGCCAAGGCCAACCAGGCGTACGGCGAACTCGGCGGCCACATCGCCAGCTACGCCAGCGCGGCCGACCTGTTCGAGACCGGCTTCAATCATTTCTTCCACGCGCGCAGCGAGCACCATCGAGGCGACCTCGTGTTCTTCCAGCCGCACAGCGCGCCGGGCGTCTACGCCCGCGCGTACCTCGAAGGCCGCCTGAGCGAGGAAGACCTGAAGCACTACCGCCAGGAACTCACCGCGCCTGCGTTCGTCGACGGCAGCGGCGCGCGCGGCCTGTGCAGCTATCCGCATCCGTACCTGATGCCGGACTTCTGGCAGTTCCCGACCGGCTCGATGGGCATCGGCCCCATCAGCTCGATCTATCACGCGCGCTTCATGCGCTACCTCACGCACCGCAACCTGCTGAACTGCGAAGGCCGCAAGGTGTGGGGCGTGTTCGGCGACGGCGAGATGGACGAACCCGAGTCGATGAGCGCGTTGACGCTCGCCGCGCGCGAGAAGCTCGACAACCTCGTGTGGGTGGTCAACTGCAACCTGCAGCGCCTGGACGGCCCGGTGCGCGGCAACGGCCGCATCATCGACGAGCTGGAAAAGCTCTTCGCCGGCGCGGGCTGGAACGTCATCAAGCTCGTGTGGGGCAGCGACTGGGACGGCCTCTTCGCGCAGGACCTGAGCGGTGCGCTGGCCCGCGTGTTCGCCAACACCGTCGACGGCCAGATGCAGACCTTCGCGGCCAAGGACGGCCGCTTCAACCGCGACAACTTCTTCGGCCAGAACCCCGAACTCGCGCGCCTGGCCGAAGGCATGACCGACGAGCAGATCGACCGCCTGAAGCGCGGCGGCCACGACCTCGTGAAGATCCATGCCGCCTACGCCGCCGCCGCGGCGCACCGGGGCCAGCCCACCGTGATCCTCGCCCACACCAAGAAGGGCTACGGCATGGGCAGCGCCGCGCAGGGCAAGATGACCACGCACTCGCACAAGAAGATGGGCGACGTGGACCTCATCGAATTCCGCGACCGCTTCAACCTGCCGCTGACCGACGCGCAGGCCACTGCGATGGACTTCTACCGCCCGGCCGAGGACAGCGCCGAGATGCGCTACCTGCGGCAGCACCGCGAGGCGCTCGGCGGTGCCATGCCGCGCCGCGAGACCGCCTGCGAGGTGTTGGCCAAGCCCGACATCGCAAGCTACGCGCAGTTCGCGACCGTCGCGGGCGGCAAGGAGATGAGCACCACCATGGCCTTCGTTCGCATGCTGGGCAACCTCATGAAGGACAAGGCCCTGGGCCCGCGCATCGTGCCCATCGTGGCCGACGAGGCGCGCACCTTCGGCATGGCCAACCTGTTCAAGCAGGTCGGCATCTATTCGAGCGTGGGCCAGCGCTATGCGCCGGAAGACATCGGCTCGGTGCTGAGCTACCGCGAGGCTACCGACGGGCAGATCCTGGAAGAGGGCATCAGCGAGGCCGGCGCCATCGCGAGCTGGACGGCCGCGGCCACCAGCTACAGCGTGCACGGCCTGGCGATGCTGCCCTTCTACATCTACTACTCGATGTTCGGCTTCCAGCGCGTGGGCGACGCCATCTGGGCCGCGGCCGACCAGCGCGCGCGCGGCTTCCTGCTGGGCGCCACTTCTGGACGCACCACGCTCGGCGGCGAGGGCCTGCAGCACCAGGACGGCAGCAGCCACCTCGTGGCCGCGACCATCCCCAACTGCAAGGCCTACGACCCGGCCTTCGCGGGCGAGATGGCGGTGATCGTCGACGCGGGCATCCGCGAGATGATGGTCGAGCAGCAGGACGTGTTCTATTACGTCACGCTCATGAACGAGAACTACGCGCAGCCCGACGTGCCGGCCGGCGCGGAGGGCGACATCCTGCGCGGGTGCTATCGCTTCGGCACTTACGCTCCCGTACCGGGCGGCAAGGCAAAGAAGAAGGTCACGCTGATGGGCTCGGGCGCGATCCTCACCGAGGTCGTCAAGGCCGCGCAGCTGCTGGCCGACGAAGGCATCGAGGCCGAGGTGTTCAGCGTCACGAGCTGGAGCGAACTCGCGCGCGACGGGCTGGCCTGCGAGCAGCGCGCGCTGGCTGGCGAGGCCGACGCCGGCACGCCGTTCATAGCGCAGCAGCTCGGCAAGGGCGGCAAGACGCCGATCATCGCCGCCACCGACTACGTGCGCGCCGTGCCCGAGAGCGTTCGTGCCTTCCTGCCCGAGGGCCGCCGCTACATCACGCTCGGCACCGACGGCTTCGGGCGCAGCGACACGCGCGCCGCGCTGCGCGGCTTCTTCGGCGTCGATGCGCAGAGCATCGTGAATGCCGCGCGCCACGCGCTGGGCTGAGCCGGCCTGAGCCTTGTGCGGCCGCGAAAGTGGCGGGCCCTGCGTTAGAGTCGCAGGCCCCACCACCTTCGCGTCCATGACCGCCCGCTTCCAATCCATCGCCCCCGCCGTCCGCCTGGCCGACCAGGTCGCCGATGCGCTCGCGGCCGAGGTGCGCAGCGGGCGTTTGTCCGAAGGCGACCGGCTGCCCACCGAGACCGCGCTGGCCGAGCAGTTCGGCGTGAGCCGCACCGTGGTGCGCGAGGCGGTGTCGCGGCTCAAGTCGCTGGGGCTGCTCGATTCGCGTCAGGGCAGCGGCGTGTACGTGCGCGCCGCCGCCGTCGAGCCGCTGCGCTTCGAGATGCCGCACGTGGCCTCGCGCGAGGCGGTGATCCAGATGGTCGAGCTGCGCCGCGCGCTCGAAGCCGAGGTGGCCGCGCTGGCCGCCGAGCGCCGCACGGACGAGGACGTGCAGCGCATCCGCGACGCCATCGCCGCACTGCACGCGGCGGTCGAGGCCGGCGGCAACGGCGCAGACGAGGACGTGCTCTTCCACCGCGCCATCGCAGAGGCGGCGCGCAACCCGTTCCTCATCGGCACGCTGCAGTACCTGCGGCAGTTCCTGCACGGCGCCACCCGCGTCACGCGCGCCAACGAGGCGCGCCGCGCCGACTTCGCGCGCGAAGTGGCGCAGGAGCATGCGCGCATCGTCGAGGCCATCGAGGCCGGCGATCCGCTGCGCGCGCGGGAAGCAGCCAAGAACCACATGGACAACGCGATCCGCCGCATCGAGCTGGCCGATCCGGTGTTCTGGCAGCAGGAGGGCGAGCAGCTCGCCCGTCCGCTGGTCGAAGGCTGGCCCGTCGGCGGCTGAGCCGACACACAAAGACACCAGAAAGTCGCCGGAAGACGCTTTTTCCGAGGGTTTACCCGGGTCGGTCAGCAAAACTCAAATTTGTATGATGACCTGACAAATCACCCGAGACATAGCCTCCCTCATGACTTCCTCGACCCTCCAGGCCGGCGCCGCGTCGCTCGCCGCCGCAGATGCCGCGCTCGAAAAGCGCACCTACTCCAAGGTGTTCTGGCGCCTCGTGCCCTTCCTCATGCTCTGCTACGTGATCGCGTACCTCGACCGCGTGAACGTCGGCTTCGCCAAGCTGCAGATGGGCCAGGACCTGGGCTTCAGCGAAACCGTGTTCGGCCTGGGCGCCGGCATCTTCTTCCTGGGCTACTTCCTGTTCGAGGTGCCGAGCAACCTGCTGCTCAACCGCGTGGGCGCGCGCATCTGGATCGCGCGGATCATGATCACCTGGGGCCTGCTCTCGGCCTGCTTCATGTTCGTGAAGACGCCCACCAGCTTCTACATCCTGCGCTTCCTGCTCGGGCTGGCCGAGGCGGGCTTCTATCCGGGCGTGATCCTCTACCTCACGCACTGGTACCCGGCGCATCGGCGCGCGCGGATCATCGCGGTGTTCATGTCGGCGATTCCGGTGGCGGGCATCTTCGGCAACCCGCTCTCGGGATGGATCATGGACAGCTTCCACGGCGTGTCGGCCATGAGCGGCTGGCAGTGGATGTTCCTGATCGAGGCCATCCCCGCCGTGCTCATCGGACTGGCGGTGCTCTTCTATCTCGACAACGGCATCGCCCAGGCGCGCTGGCTGAACGCCGAGGAAAAGGCGCTGCTGCAGCGCGAGGTGGCGAGCGACGCCGCCCACGGCGCGAAGGGCCCGCACTCGGTGGCCGGCGTGTTCCGCGACGCGCGCATCTGGTGGATGGCGTTCATCTACTTCGCCTTCGTCATGGGCCAGTACGCACTCACCTTCTGGCTGCCCACGCTGGTCAAGGCCACGGGCGTGCAGGGCAACCTGAACATCGGGCTGCTCAGCGCCATTCCGTTCCTCTGCGCCATCGTCGCGATGAACCTCTTCGGCCGCAGCGCCGACCGCCGCCAGGAGCGCCGCTGGCACCTGATCGTGCCGGCCATGATGGGCGCCGTGGGCTTCACCGTCGCAGCCTCGTACACGCAGAACACGGCCGTGTCGCTGGCCTTCCTCTCGCTCGCCGCCGCCGGCGTGCTGACCTGCGCGCCGCTCTTCTGGTCGCTGCCCACCGCATTCCTCACGGGCACGGCCGCCGCCGCAGGCATCGCCGCCATCAACTCGGTGGGCAACCTCGCGGGCTTCGTGAGCCCGTACCTCATCGGCTATCTGAAGGACCTCACGGGCAGCACGCAGATCGGCATGTACGTGCTGGCCGGTGCGCTGGTGCTCGGCGCCATCGGCGTGTGGTTCACACCCAAGCAACTGGTCAACCGTTGACCGTTCATCGAAAGAACTCCTGCATGACTTCCAGCAACAACACCCCCGTCGTCGGCCTCGTGGGCCTGGGCGCCATGGGCGCCGGCATGGCGCAGTCGCTGCGTCGCGCGGGCCACGCGCCGCATGTGTTCGACGTGCGCCGTGAGGCCGCCGAAGCCTTCGCGCGCGAGGGCGGCACCGCCTGCGCCACGCTGGCCGAGCTCGGCACGCAGTGCGACATCGTGGTCAGCGTAGTGGTGAACGCCGCGCAGACCGAGTCGGTGCTGTTCGGCGACGGCACCGTGCCCGGCTGCGTCGCGTCGATGAAGCCCGGCAGCGTCTTCGTGATGTGCTCCACCGTCGACCCGAACTGGTCGGTGGCGCTCGAAGCGCGCCTGGAGAAGCTGGGCATCCTCTACATCGACGCGCCCATCTCCGGCGGCGCAGCCAAGGCCGCGAGCGGCCAGATGACGATGATGACCGCCGGCAAGCCCGCCGCCTACGAGAAGGCCGGTGCCGTCCTCGACGCCATGGCCGCCAAGGTCTACCGCCTGGGCGACAGCGCCGGCGCGGGCAGCAAGGTGAAGATCATCAACCAGCTGCTGGCCGGCGTGCACATCGCGGTGGCGGCTGAGGCCATGGCGCTGGGCCTGCGCGAAGGCGTGGACCCGGCGGCGCTGTACGAGGTCATCACGCACAGCGCGGGCAACAGCTGGATGTTCGAGAACCGCATGGCGCACGTGCTCGCGGGCGACTACACGCCGCTGTCGGCCGTGGACATCTTCGTGAAGGACCTGGGCCTGGTGCTCGACGTGGCGCGCGCGAGCAAGTTTCCGCTGCCGCTGTCGTCCACCGCGCACCAGATGTTCATGCAGGCCTCGACCGCGGGCTATGCGCGCGAGGACGACAGCGCCGTCATCAAGATCTTTCCGGGCATCGAGGTGCCGGCGCCGAAGGGGAAAGCCCCGTGAGCGAGCCGCAGGCCAGGTTCGTCGACACGCCGCTGCTGCGCATCGGCTACGAGGAGTGGAACCCCGCCGGCAAGGCCACCGCGGTGCTGGTGCACGGCTGGCCCGACAGCCCGCGTTGCTGGCACGGCGTGGCCGCGCGGCTCGTCGAAGCCGGCTGGCGCGTGCTGCTGCCCGCCCTGCGCGGCTTCGCGCCGACGACCTTCCTGCATGCCGAGACGCCGCGCAGCGGACAGCTCTCGGCGCTGGGTCGCGACCTGCTCGACTTCATCGATGCGCTCGGCCTGCAGCAGCCTGCGCTGGTCGGCCACGACTGGGGCGCGCGTGCGGTGGGCAATGCCTGCGGGCTTCGGCCCGGCGTCGCGAGTTCGCTCACGCTGATGTCGGTCGGCTACGGCACCAACGCGCCCGACCAGCCGATGCCGCTCGAGCAGGCACGCAACTACTGGTACCACTGGTACATGGCCACGCCGCGCGGCGAACGCACCGTGCACGAAGACCGCATCGCCTTCACGCGGATGATGTGGGACACCTGGGCGCCGGCCGGCTGGTACGAGCCCGCCGAGTTCGAGGCCACAGCCGCCGCCTTCGAGGGCGACGACTGGGCGCGGGTGGTGGTGCACTCGTACCGCCATCGCTGGGGCCACGCGCCGGGCGACCCGCACTATGCGGCCGACGATGCCGTGCTGAACCCCGCGCCCGTGCTGTCGGTACCCACGCTGGTGCTGCACGGCGCGGCCGATTCCTGCAATCATCCCGACACCTCGGCCGGCAAGGAACGCTTCTTCAGCGGCCCCTACCGCCGCGAGCTGCTCGACGGCGTGGGCCACTTCCCGCAGCGCGAGGCGCCGCAGGCGGTGGCGGACGCGCTGCTGCGCTTCCTGCCCGCGCTCTAGAACAAGTACGAAAGACAAGACGACCATGAACATCCTCATCACCGGCGGCTGCGGCTTCCTCGGCGCCCGCCTCGCACGCACGCTGCTCGCCGGCGGCAATCTCGCGCTGGCCGGCGGTGCCGCGCAGCCCGTCTCGCGCATCACCCTGGCCGACCGCGTGCCGCCGCCCGCCGACCTGGCCGCCGACGCGCGCGTGCAGTTCGTGCAGGGCGACCTGCTGGAGCAGCTCGCAAGCGGCGCGCTGCCCATTGCCGACACGCAGCTCGTCTTCCACCTCGCCGCCGCAGTCAGCGGCGAATGCGAGGCCGACTTCGACCTCGGCATGCGCAGCAACCTCGACGCCACGCGCGGCCTGCTAGAAGCGGCGCGCCGCGCGGGCCACTCGCCGGTGTTCGTGTTCTCCAGCTCGGTGGCGGTGTTCGGCGATTCGCCCGAGCAGCGCCTGCCGGCCGTCATCGAAGACACCACGCTGCCGACTCCGCAGAACAGCTACGGCATCCAGAAGTTCATCGGCGAGCAGCTGGTGGCCGACTTCACGCGCAAGGGCTTCGTGCAGGGTCGCAACGTGCGGCTCATGACGGTGTCGGTGCGCCCCGGCCGTCCCAACGGCGCGGCCTCGAGCTTCCTCAGCGGCATGCTGCGCGAGCCGCTGGCCGGCGAGCGTGCGCGCTGCCCCGTGTCGCCCGACACGCCCGTCGCGCTGGCCTCGCCCGGCAACACCGTCGCCGGCATCGTGCGCGCGGCCACCGCTGGCGCCGCCGAGTGGGGCGCGCGCACGGCGGTCAACCTGCCCGCGCTGACCACCACCGTGCGCGAGATGGCGCAGGCGCTCGAACGCATCGCAGGCAAGGACGCCACCGGCCTGATCGACTGGGAGCCCGACGCCGCCATCGCGAAGATCGTCACCAGCTGGCCCAGCCGCATCCACGCCGCGCGCGCCGAGGCGCTGGGCCTGAAGGCCGACGCGAGCTTCGACGCGATCCTGCGCGACTACGTGCGCGAGAACGCGCAGGCCGTGAAGCTGCCCGTCGCCAAGGACTGAAGAAGGACCGAACACCATGGCAAAGCTCGTGCTCGGCTGCATCGCCGACGATTTCACCGGCGCCACCGACCTCGCCAACAACCTCGTGCGCGCCGGCATGCGTGTGGTGCAGGCCATCGGCGTGCCCGAGGGCCCGCTCGATGCCGACGTGGATGCGGTGGTGGTCGCGCTCAAGTCGCGCACCATCGCGCCGGCCGAAGCCGTCGCGCAGTCGCTCGATGCATTGCGCTGGCTGCAGTCGCAGGGCGCGAAGCAGATCTACTTCAAGTACTGCTCCACGTTCGACAGCACGCCGCAGGGCAACATCGGCCCGGTGACCGAGGCGCTGATGGACGCGCTGCAGTGCGACTTCACCATCGCCACGCCCGCCTTCCCCGACAACAAGCGCACCGTGTTCAAGGGCTACCTGTTCGCGGGCGACGTGCTGCTCAACGAGAGCGGCATGCAGAACCACCCGCTCACGCCGATGACCGACCCGAACCTCGTGCGCGTGCTGCAGGCGCAGTGCAAGCGCAAGGTGGGGCTCGTCGACTACGCGGTGGTGGCGCGCGGCGCGGCCGCCATCGGGGAGCGCATCGAGCAACTGAAGTCCGAGGGCGTCTCCATCGCCATCGTCGACGCGGTCTCGAACGACGACCTGCTGCGCATGGGCCCGGCGCTCGCGAAGATGCCGCTGCTCACGGCGGGCTCGGGCGTGGCCATCGGCCTGCCGGCCAACTTCGGCCTCGCTCCGTCGTCGCAAGCCAGCGCACTGCCCAAGGCTGGCGGCAGGACGGCGGTGGTCTCGGGCAGCTGCTCGCTGGCCACCAACCGCCAGGTGCTCGACTTCATCCAGCGCGGCGGCGCGGCGATGGCCATTGATCCGCTGCGCATCGCGGCGGGCGTGGATGTCGCCACCGAGGCTCTGGCGTGGGCCGCTCCGTTGATCGACAAGGGCCCCGTACTCGTCTACTCGACCGCCGAGGCCGGTGCCGTGAAGTCGGTGCAGGGCCGCTTGGGCGTGGAAGAGGCCGGCGCGATGGTCGAGCGCACCATCGCCGCCATCGCGCGCGGCCTGGTCGAGCGCGGCGTGCGCCAGCTGGTGGTGGCCGGCGGCGAAACCTCCGGCGCCTGCGTGCAGGCGCTGGGCATCGCGCAGATGCAGATCGGCCCGCAGATCGATCCCGGCGTGCCGTGGTGCCATGCGCGCTCCGAAGCCGCGCCCGAGGCCGGCCTGCACATCGCGCTGAAGTCCGGCAACTTCGGCAGCGACGATTTCTTCACCAAGGCATTTACAGTGCTCGCATGACCGAGAACGAAGCCCGCGAGGAAATCTGCCGCGTTGGCCGCAGCCTGTTCGAGCGCGGCTACGTGCACGCCACGGCTGGCAACATCAGCGTGCGGCTGGACGACGGCTTTCTCATCACGCCGACCGATGCCTGCCTCGGTTTTCTCGACCCCGCTCGTCTGGCCAGGCTCGATGCTCAGGGGCAGCAGACCGGCGGCGATCGCGCCAGCAAGACCATCGCGCTGCACACGCGCATCTACGCCGCTGCGCGCGAGTTCGATGCAGGCACCGCCTGCGTGATCCACACGCACAGCACGCACTGCGTGGCGCTCACGCTGCAGGCTCCCGGCGACGAGCTGCTGCCCGCGCTCACGCCCTACTTCGTGATGAAGGTCGGCCATGTGCCGGTCATTCCGTACCACCGTCCGGGTGCGCCCGAAGCGGCCGAGCAGGTGGCGCAGGCCATCGGGCGCTTCGGCGTGGCCGGCACCCCGATCCGCGCCGTGATGCTCACGCGCCTGGGTCCCAACGTGTGGCACGACACGCCGGCCGCCGCCATGGCCGTGCTCGAGGAACTCGAGGAAACCGCAAGGCTCCAGCAGCTCGCCCAGGCCGCAAGGCCCGAGCCGCTCGATGCCGATCAGATCGATGAACTGCGCCGCACTTTCGGCGCGCGCTGGTAGTAAAAACACCCCATGCCCCAATTCGCAGCCAACCTCTCGATGCTCTATCCGGAGCTCGCCTTCCTCGACCGCTTCGACGCCGCCGCGAAAGACGGCTTCAAGGCCGTGGAATACCTCTTCCCCTACGACTTCGCGAAGGAAGAAATCGTCGCCAGGCTGAAGCACAACGGCCTGCAGCAGGTGCTGTTCAACGGCCCGCCCGGTGACTGGAACGGCGGCGAGCGCGGCCTGGCCTGCCTGCCGGGGCGCGAAGCCGAGTTCCGCGAAGGCATCGCGAAGGCCATCGACTACGCCGTGGCGCTCGACTGCCCGCGCATCCACGTCATGGCCGGCCTCGTGCCCGCGGGACAGCAGCGCGACGCGCTGCAGCCGGTGTACGTCGACAACCTGCGCTGGGCCGCGACCGAGGCCGCCAAGGCGGGCCGCGACGTGCTGATCGAGCCGATCAACACGCGCGACATCCCGGGCTTCTTCCTCAACCGGCAGGACCATGCGCACGAGATCGTCGAGACCGTCGGCGCGCCCAACCTCAAGGTGCAGATGGACCTCTACCACTGCCAGATCGTCGAGGGCGACGTGGCGATGAAGATCCGCAAGTACCTGCCCACCGGCCGCGTCGGCCACATCCAGATCGCGGGCGTGCCCGACCGCAACGAGCCCGACATCGGCGAGCAGAACTACCCGTACCTGTTCGACGTGCTCGACGAGGTGTCGGCGCAGTGCGGCTGGCAGGGCTGGGTCGGCTGCGAGTACCGGCCGAAGCGCGGCGCGGAGCCCGGCGGTACCTCGGCAGGGCTCGGCTGGCTGCGCGACTGGCGGCAGCGGCACGCATGAGGCTCGAAGCGCTGCGCATACCGGCGCCGCTGCGTGCATTCGCGGCGGGCGATGCGCAGCTGTTCGACGTCGTGCTGGCCGGCGACAAGGTCGCCTCCATCGTGCCCAGCGCCCGGCAGCAGCACGCGAAGGGCACGCTGCTGAGCGCACTCGTCGAGGCGCATGCGCACATCGACAAGAACTACACCGTGCAGGACGTGGGCGCGGCCGAGGGCAACCTCTTCGTGGCCATCGAGCGCATGAACCGGCACCGCGAGAGCTGGACCGGCGAATCGCTGCGCCTGCGCATGGAGCGCGCGCTGCAAGACGCCTGGCGATCGGGCACGCGCGCGCTGCGCACGCACCTCGACTGGGTGCAGCCCGAGCCGCCGGCCGCGCTGGAAGTGTTCGAGGCGCTGCGCGAGGAATGGCGCGGCCGCGTCGAGCTGCAGTTCGTTTCGCTCACCCCGCTCGACCTGTTCGCAGACGTCGCCGCGGGCGAGCGCATCGCGCGCGAGGTGAAGCGCGCGGGCGGCGTGCTCGGGGCATTCGTCTATCGCAACGAAGGCATCGTCCACAAGCTGGGTCGAGTGTTCGACCTCGCGCAGCAGCACGGACTGGCGCTCGACTTCCATGTCGACGAGGGCCTGGACATCGAGGCCACCGGCCTGCGCAGCATCGCCCAGCTGGTGCGTGCGCGCGACTTCAGGCTGGGCGTGGTCTGCGGCCATGCCTGCTCGCTCTCGGTGCAGGACGATGCCGTCGCCGCCGAAACGCTCGCGCTGTGCGCCGGCGCCGGCATCCACCTCGTCGCGCTGCCCACCACCAATCTCTACCTGCAGGGCGCGTGGGAGCGCACGCCGGTGCAGCGCGGCATCACGCGCATCCGCGAGGCGGCGGCACGGGGCTTGCGTGCGAGCCTGGCAACCGACAACGTGCAGGACGCCTTCTATCCCTACGGCAGCTACGACCTGCTGGAGACCTTCGGCCTCGGCGTGCAGGCAGCGCACCTCGCGCCCGCATCCGACTGGCTCGACACCGTCACCGTGAATCCCGCGAAGGCGCTGGGGCTCGCATGGGACGGGCGCATCGCGCCGGGCTGCCCGGCCGACCTGCTGGTACTGTCGGCCACCGGGGAACACGAACTGATCGGCCCGCGCGGACGGCAACGCACCGTCGTCCGCGCCGGCCAACGACTGGAGAGCAACGAGCAATGAGCATGGGCAAGCCGATGGCCAACTACGCCGCCGCGAAGCGCGTGGGCGATTTCGTCTTCATGAGCGGCGTGGTCGCCGTCGATCCGGCCACGCGCCGCGCGGTCGCCGGCTACGACGCCATTCCGGAAGAAGCGCGCACCGCGCTGCAGAGCGTGGGCTATGCCACCGGCCAGATGTCGGTGGACGTGTTCGAGGCGCCCATCGTCGCGCAGAGCTGGTTCGTGCTGGAGCGCATCCGCCAGATCGCCGCCGAGCACGGCGGCACGATGGAAGACGTGGTGAAGCTGGTGCAGTACTTCCGTCACCTGCCGCACTACGCCTTCTACAACCGCGTGCGCGGCCTGTTCTATCCGGGCGAGCCGCCGGTCAGCACGGTGGTGGAGGTGTCGCGCTTCCTGCCGGGCGACGAGGTGCTGGTGGAGGTGGAAGCCACCATGTACCTGCCCCGCACTGCCTTTTCTTCTTCGCCGTCTTCTACCTGACGCCCGCGCCCTTGAGCAGGAACTCCGTGACCTGCTCGATCAGGTAGCGCCGGTCCTTGTCGTCGCCTTGCTGCGCGGTGTCGCGGAAGTAGGCGGCCTGCGTGGCGTGGTCGGCATAGAACTGCGTCACGGCCCAGATGTGGAACAGCACCAGCATCGGGTCGGCCTCGTCCATCAGGCCCTGGTTCATCCAGTTGCGGATCACGGCGGCGGCCTGGTCGGTGCGCTGCTTGCTCGTGTCCATCATGCTGTTGAGCACCGGCGCGCCGCGCATCATCTCGGCGGTGAAGATGCGCGAGCGCAGCGGGTGCTCGAACGAGAACATCATCTTGCGGCGGATCAGGTCGCCCAGCACCTTGCGCGGGCCGAAGGCCTCGTCGCTGAAGCCGAACACCACGATCCAGTCGTTGAGGATGTCCTGCAGCACCTGCCGGTACAGCGCCTCCTTGCTGTCGATGTAGTAGTGCAGCTGCGCCTTCGACAGGCCCGCCTTGTCGGCGATGGCCTGCGTCGAGGCGCCGGCCAGCCCTTCGCTTGCGAACACCTCGATGGCGGCCTGGTTGATGAGGCCGAGCACCTGCGTGTACTTGCGCGAGCGCCCGCGCGTGGCGGGGGCCTCGCACTCGCCGCCCTCTTCGTTGACGACAGCAGCGGAAGACGCGGAGGAAGCGCGTGCGCTCACAGCTGCAGTTCCAGTTCCAGCCCCTTGGCGCGCGAGCAGCACAAGGCCACCTTGTGGCGGCGCTCGCTGCCCGTGAGGCAGAAGTCGCGGTGCTCGGCACCTTCGCCGTCGCCCTCGACCACGCAGGTGCCGCACAGGCCCTGCTGGCACGACACCGGAATGTCGATGCCGACCTCGTGCAGCGCGTCGACGGCGGTCTGGTCGGCGGCCACCGGCACCGTGATGCCGCGCCGCGCGAGCTTCAGCGTGAAGGGCAGGCCGGCGGCGGCACCGGCGTCGGTGGGCGCTGCGAAGTATTCGGCGTGCAGCGCGTCCTCGGGCCAGTGCGCGGCGGCGTCGCGCACCGCCTGCATGAAGCCGCCGGGGCCGCACACGTAGAGATGCGTGCCGCTCGCGCGCTCGGCCAGCAGCGAGCGCAGGTCGATGCGCTGCGAGGCATCGCCCTGGTCCAGGTGCAGGCGCAGGTGCGGCGCCAGCGATGGCGCGTGCAGCGCATCGGCGAAAGCCAGGTGCTCCTCGCTGCGCGCGAACACGCACAGCGTGAAGGCTGCGCCGCGCGCCGCGAGCGCCTGCGCCATCGCCAGCAGCGGCGTCATGCCGATGCCGCCGGCCAGCAGCAGGTGGTGCGTGGCTTCATCGCGCAGCGGGAAGGTGTTGCGCGGCGCGCTGATCGGCAGCAGGTCGCCCTCGCGCACGCGTTCGTGCATCGAGGCCGAGCCGCCGCGGCTGGAAAGCTCGCGCTTCACGCCGATCACGTAGCGGCCCGCGTTGGCGGCCGACGGCGCCCGCGCCAGCGAGTACTGGCGCGAGAAGCCGCCGGGCATGTGCACGTCGATGTGCGCGCCGGCCTCGTAGGAAGGCAGCGGCCGGCTCCACGGGTGGGCCAGCTCGAAGGCCAGGATTTCCGGCGTCTGGCGCGAGATGCGTTCGACGCGGACGGTGAGCGTGCGTTCGAGGCTCATGGTGTCGTGTCTCCCTCTGGAGTCTGTGGCTCTACTGCTGGATGCTGCTCAGCTTGCGCGAGACGCGTTCGATGAAGTGGGTGCGGTCGTTCGCGGTGACGGCGTTCATGTCGTGCAGCTGCAGCCATGTCACCTTGCAGCGCCACGCGAAGAGCGCGCGCAGCGCTCGCGTGAAGAGCCGCCTGCCCGGGTCGCCGATGACCATCACGAACCAGCGCGGCGAGCCGCCGGTGGTGACCACCGTGAGCCGCCTGATGTGCCGCATGCCCGACTTCGCGAGCTGCCCCTTGCGTTCCGCCGGCAGGAAGGCCACGCCGGGCAGCCAGACCCGCTCCAGCCAGCCCTTGAGCATCGACGGCGGCCCGTGGAACCAGGTGGGAAACACGAACACCAGGTGCTCGGCCCACAGCAGCGCTTCGACGTGGGGTTTCACACGTTCGCGTATCAGGTCGGGGTTGTCGAGGTAGGCGATGCGCTCTTCGCATGTCAGCGTGGGGTCGAAGCCCTCGGCGTACAGGTCGATGGCCTTGACGGGATGTCGCGGCTGGAGCGCCTCGAGGGCGGTGCGGTAGAGCGCGTGGTTGAAGCTGTCAGGATTCGGATGGCAGTGGACGACTAGCGTTTTCATGGTTGAGGGCCGGTTCGCCCAGGACTTGCGTCGCTGGCGAGACGGGGTCAGAGCCCAAGGAATAAAAGGCCGCGCAGTGCCTTATGGCAACCCAGGCGCCGGCATCTGACCCCGGCGCAAGCCCCGCGCGACCCACGGGAGAAACTTTCGAAGCGACTTACTTGCCGGTGAGCTTCTTGCGGACGTCGATGCCGACGCCCTTGTTCACGAACTGCGTGGTGACGACCTTCGACAGGTCGACCTCGCCGGGCTTGTACAGGCCCGCCTTGACCATCTTGTCGTAGAAGTCCTTCACGCGGGCCTCGTCCATCGCGCCGATTCCCTTGGTGAGCGATTCGCCGCTGTCGACGATGCCCATCTTCTTCATCAGCTCGATGGAGCCCTGCGAGGAGGCCACGGGCGAGTCGGGGTTGATCTTGGCGATCATCTCGTTGGCGGCCTTGTTGTCGCCGTAGAGGTAGTTGTTCCAGCCGATGATCGACGCCTCGATGAACTTGCGCACCGTCTCGGGCTTGGTCTTCACCAGGTCGGCGCGCGTCTCGATGGTGGTCGAGTAGGTCGAGAAGCCGTTGTCGGCCAGGAGCTGCACCACCGGGTCGAAGCCGGCCTGCGCCTTGATCGACAGCGGCTCGGAGATGGCGTAGCCCTGCTGGATCGATTTCTTGTCGGCCAGGAACGGGCCCACGTTGAAGGTGTAGGGCTTGAGCTGCGAGTCCTTGAAGCCGTGCTCCGACTTCATCCACTGCCAGAAGCTGAACTGGCCGTCCTTGCCGATGAAGGCCACCGGCGCCTTGGTCATGTCCTTGAAGGTGTCGAAGCCCTGGCCCGGGTGGGCGAACATGGCCTGCGGGTCCTTCTGGAAGAAGGCCGCCACCACCACGGTGGGCACGCCGTTCTTCACGTTGTCGAAGGACTGCAGCAGGTTGCCGGTCATGAGGAAGTCGACCTTGCCGGCCGGCAGCATCGGCCGGTTGTTGACCATCGGGCCGCCCTGCTGGATGTCGACGTCGAGGCCGTACTTCTTGTAGGTGCCGTCCACCAGCGCCTGGTAGAAGCCGCCGTGGCCGGCCTGCGCCTTCCAGTTGGTGGCGAACACCACTTTTTCCTGCGCCTGCACGGCGAAGGCGGCGCCCGCGAGGGCCAGGCCGAAGACAAGCGGGCGGAGATCGAAAGCGGGGATGCGCATGGGGACGTGCTCCTGTGGAGGTTTCGTTGAAAAGTACGGGATGCGGAGACTAAGGCTTTTCAGCGCCCGACGGCCATGTCGGGGCGCCATCCGCGCGTTTTTCCGGGGTTCATCAGGCCCATCGGGTCGCTGCGCTTCTTGAACTCGATCTGCTGCGTGTCGATGGTCTTCATGCCGCCGTCCTCGATGGTCACGACGTGCGGGTTGAAGATCACGCAGCCGCCTTGCGACTCGATCTCGCGGATCACCTCGTACTGGTGCGCCTCGCCCTTCCAGCGCACCAGCAGGATGCCGAAGGTGCCGCATTCGCCGTTGGCGCGCGCGAAGTCCTGGTGCTGCAGCACGTCGTCGCCGAAGATCTTCAGGTGCCGCTCCACCACGGCCGGGTCGAAGGGCTGTGCGTAGGCCACCTGCAGGTAGGTCCAGCTGCGGTCGGCCTTCAGCGCCTGCAGCGTGGTGTGGTTGAAGGCGCACTCGTAGGCCGGCGGCAGCCCTTCGGCGAGCAGCTCGGCCTCGGTGCCGGCCACCGAGATGGTGCCGCCCTGCGCCGAGGCGAGCGCGCGGAAGTCCGCCATCGATTCGGGAGAGACCATCGCGAACACCGCATGCCGGTCGGCCGGGAAGCGGTCGCGCATGGCCGTGTAGTAGGGCGAGAAGCGCGCTTCCACCGTCGACAGCAGGAAGATGTCGAGCGAAGGCGCCTGCGCGGCGATGCCGAAGTCGAGCGCGCCGCGATACGTGTCGAACAGCACCGTGCAGTGCACCCAGTCGACGGCGGGGCTCAGCGCCACTTCCACGTCGAGGATCACGCCGTTGGTGCCGTAGGCGTGGTGTACCTGCTGGATCTCGTCGCCGTGCAGTTCGATGACGCGCGGCTCGCGCTCCACCGTCATCACGCGCGCGCGCAGCAGGTTGCCGGGGTCGCGCAGGATGCCGTGGCGGAACGAGCCGATGCCACCGAAACCGCCCGCGATGAAACCGCCGATGGAGGCCACATGCCAGGTCGAGGGCCACATGCGCAGCGCCTGCCCGGTCTCGCGCGCGGCGAGGTCGATGTCGTGCATGCGCGCGCCGGCCTCCACGCGGATGCTGCCCGGCTGGATGTCGAGCACGCGGCACATCTGCGTCACGTCGAGCACGATGCCGCCTTCGAGCGGCACGCACTGGCCGTAGTTGCCGGTGCCGCCCGCGCGCACCGTGAGCGGCAGCTTCCACTTCGCGGCCACGGCCGCGGCCTGGCGCACGTCGTCCTCGGTGCCGACCTTCACCACGAGGTCGGCCACGCAGCCCGCGAGCTGCGCGGTGAGGATGGGGCTGTACCAGTAGAAGTCCTTCGACAGCTGCTTGCGCTGTCCGGGCGCGGTGATCACGTTGAGGCCGCGCAGGTCCTCGCGCACGGCGTCCCAGTCGACGGCCGGTGCAGGGGTTGGAGTCCTAGCGTTCACGACGCATCTCGCTTTCGTGCCAGTGGCCCAGGACCAGGCGCGACAACGCGGCGAACACGATGAAGATCACGATGCCCAGCAACGAAACCAGCAGCAGCGCCGCGAACATCATCGGGATCTCGGTGCGGAAGCTCGATTCGAGGATGCGCGAGGCCAGCCCGGTCTCCTTGCCCGCCGTGCCTGCCGTGAACTCGGCCACCACCGCGCCGATCAGGCTCAGGCCGCCCGCGATCTTCAGGCCCGCCATGAAGTACGGCAGCGCGCTCGGCGCGAGCAGGTAGCGGAAGGTCTGCCAGGGCGAGGCCTTGTAGAGCTGGAACAGGTCGCGCAGGTTGCTGTCGGCGCTCTTCAGACCGATGACGGTGTTCGACAAGATCGGGAAGAAGGCCACGATCCACGCGCACAGCAAGAGCGCTGCCGTGGTGCTCGACACGTAGATCAGGATCAGCGGCGCGATCGCGATGATCGGCGTGACCTGCAGGATCACCGCGATCGGGAAGAGGCCGATCTCCACCCACTTGAAGAGCGCGAAGGCAATGGCCAGCAGCACGCCGCCCACGATGGCCGCGACCAGCGCCAGCAGCGTGAGCTTCACCGTGAACCACAGCGCGCTGGACAGCGATTCCCAGTTGTCGAACAGCGTGCGGATGATGAGCGAGGGCGCGGGCAGGATGTAGTGCGGGATGTTGTTGGCGCGCACGGTCCATTCCCACGCCAGCAGCAGCAGCGCGACGATGGCCGCGGGCACCACGATGCGCAGCATCGACTCGCGCCGGCGCAGCCGGTCCTCGTGCGCGCGCAGCGAGGCCTCGGAGGGAGCCGCGTCCGCATCTGCCGTGACGGCGACGGCGGGTTCAGTGATCGATGTCGACGCCATGCAGGGCTCCGTGCAGGGATTGCGACACCGCGGTGCAGTGCGCGTTGTAGCGGGTCGAGGTGCGGAAGTCTTCTCCGCGCGGGTAGGGCTCGTCGATGCGGATCTCGTCGATCACGCGGCCGGGCCGCGCCGCCATCACCACGATGCGGTTCGACAGATACACCGACTCGTACACGCTGTGCGTGACGAACACCACCGAGAAGCGGTGCTCGCGCCAGATGGCCAGCAGGTCGTTGTTAAGCTTGATGCGCGTCATCTCGTCGAGGGCGGCGAAGGGCTCGTCCATCAGCAGCAGGCGCGGGTGCGTGACCAGCGCGCGGGCGATCGACACGCGCATCTTCATGCCGCCGGAGAGCTCGCGCGGGTACACGTCGGCGAAGCGCGAGAGGCCGACCATCTCCAGCGCCTGCTTCACCACCGGCGCGGCGGCGTCGCGGCTGGTGCCTGCCAGCTTCAGCGGCAGCCAGACGTTGTCGAACACCTTGGCCCAGGGCATGAGCGTGGGCTCCTGGAACACGAAGCCCAGGTCGCGGTCGGTCTTGCCGTTCTTGTTGCCGGCGGCTGCGGCACCGGACCAGTGCATGTCGCCCGAACTCAGGCGCGTGAGCCCCGCGATGAGGCGCAGCGCCGTGCTCTTGCCGCAGCCCGAGGGGCCGAGGAAGCTGATGAAGTCGTGCTCGCCGATGTCGAGCGACATGCCCTGCAGCGCGAGCGTGCCGTTGGCGAAACGCTTGCTGACGTTGCGCAGGCTGACCAGCGGCGCGCTGGCGGTGGTGGTGGCGTCGGAGCTCATTTCCAGGCGGGCTGGTTGGCCAGGCGCGAGAGCGGGAAGCGGTCGATTTCCTGCAGCAGCTCGACGAAGCGTCGGCCCACGTGGTCGAGCACGGCGGCGCCCTTCTCGGCGGTGGCGCGCGTGGCGTCGCCGGCGGCGCCGGCGGGGTTGATGTCGTGCATCTGCCAGCCGAGCTTGCCGCTGGGGGTGATCGAGAGGAACTTGTTCTCCGCGGCGAGCTGCTCGGTCATCGAGCTGAAGTTCTGGAACTGGTCGCGGCGCACGTAGTCGGGCGTGAGGTGCAGCATCACCGAGCTTTCGAGGTCGCCGGCGTGGATGCCGTGCTTGCCCTCGTGCGCGGTGAACAGGCCCTCGGGCAGGCCCAGCGTGTACCAGTTGGCGGCCACGACCATCATGTCGTGCTCCTCGCGCAGGTCGCGCGCGACGATGTCCATCACGCTCATCTGGCCGCCGTGGCTGTTGTAGAGCACCAGCTTGCGCACGCCTGCCTTGGCGACGCAGGAGCCGATGTCCTTCCACATCGAGATCAACGTGTTCGCCGACACGGTGAGCGTGCCGGGGTAGCGCGAGTGCTCGTTGCTCTTGCCGTAGGGCACGGTGGGCAGGAACAGCACCGGCAGGTCGTCGGGCAGGTGCGGCAGCGTGGCGCGCACCATGCCGTCGATGGTGGCGGTGTCGGTCGACATCGGCAGATGCGGACCGTGCTGCTCGGTGGCGCCCACCGGCAGCACGGCAATGAGCCGTTCGCGGTCGAGGCGGGAGAACTCTTCGCTGGTCAAGTCGGACCAGAAGCGGCTGCGCAGGGGAGGCGGATTCATCGCGGTGGTACCTCGTGGCGCCTGTTGTGGCGGTGGCTTAAATTATCCATACGGTCAAAAAAGACAGGCTATCCGTGGATACCCGGCGATTTTCACTCATGCAAGCCGCGTGCCATCAAATTCACCCAGTTGGTCAAAAATTGACCGTCCACGGGCAAACCGCCGTTGCGTTCACCAGCGCAGGCGCATCCCGACCTGCCCCTGCCAGCCGGTCTGCTGGGTGTTGCCCACGGCGCTGGTGTAGGCCAGGCCGCCGTAGACCGCCAGCTTCCTGTTCAGCTGCCCCACGATGCCGCCGCCCGCCTCGAGCGCGCCCGAGTTGCGGCGGTTGACGACCTGGTCGGTGGGCCCGAGGTAGATGGCGTTGCTGCCGCCGAAGGTGTGCCACAGGTTGAGCTTGAGGTACGGCTTCCACACGCCGCCGCCGGCTTCGAAGCGGCCTTCGAGCCGCGCGCCCAGCCGGCCGGTGACGGCGTTGTCGCGCTGGAAGCGCACGGAGGAGATACCGTCGTCGAAGCTGTCGAGCGAGCTGCGCTGCCAGATCAGCTGCACCTGCGGCTGCAGCGTGACGTCGTCGCTCAGCGCCAGCGGGTAGCCGGCCTCGATCGACGCGGTCACGCTGGTGCCGTGCGGACGGCCGCCGCGCCCGAGCGTGGAGCGCGCATCGGCCTTGTAGCGGGTGGCCAGCAGCACGGCGTCGCTGTACCAGCCGCTGCTCGCGATGCGGGTCCAGTAGGCGCCCAGGCTGTAGCCCTCCACGGTGATGCGGCCGACCGCCTCGTTGGTGGCGCCGTCGGCGATGCCGCTCGCGTTGCCGCTGGCGCGCGTGTAGCCGCCCAGCACGCCGACGCGATGGCGTCCGCCCGATGCGTCGGTGGCGGCCAGGAAGTCGTGGCCCAGCTGCAGGCCGCTGACGCTGCCGTCGAACTGCGGGTTCGCGTCGCCGCGCAGGCGCTGGCGCGTGCTCTCGCCGAACACGCGGCCCCACGAGGCCTGCCGGCCTTCGCCGCCGGTGTCCCCCGCGTCGTTCGCGAGCAGTTGCTGGTCGCCCTGCCGGTCGTGGAAGGTGCCCAGTTGCGCCAGCCCGAGGCGGCGCACCGCGATCGGCAGCGCGCCGTAGAGCGGGATCTCGGGGCGGTAGAGCTTGACCTGCTCCACCGGCATCGGCCTGCCCGAAGCCTCGGCCTCCTCGATGGCTTCCTCCAGCGAGCCCACCACGTGGCCGCCGACCAGGTAGCCGTTGTTGCGCAGGTACCAGTTGTCGGGGTTGGCGCCGGTCGCGCCGCCGCGGAACAGCCGGTAGCTGTAGGCACCGGCTTCCACCGCCTGGGTCAGCGAGAAGGCGCTGTCGGCCGTGGTGGCGCCGTTCACGGCCTGCACCACCAGGATGCCGTCGGCCAGCGTGGGCGCGCCCATGCCGCCGCGGTTGACCACGCGCAGGCTGGTGGCGCCCGAGGCGGTGCCGCCGTCGATCACCAGCCGGTCGGACGGCGAGTTGTCGCCCGCCAGCACGGTGCTGACCTGCATCAGCGCGCCGCTGCCGCCGAAGTAGTTGCCGCGCACGGTGAAGGCGCCGAAGTTCGTGCCGTCGTTCGGGCCTGGCAGCAGCGTGCCCTGGTTGGTCACGTTGCCCGCGAAGGTGCCGGTGCCGGCCACCGTGGCGCCCGGCAGCACGGTGATGACGGGGCTCGTGAGCGTGGCCGGAAGGGTGAAGCGCCCGGACTCCACGCGCACAGAGTCGGAGAAGTTCGCGTCGGTCAGCCACGACCACGCGGTGCCGCGCATCGTGAGGTTCTGGAAGTTGCGGAAGGCGTTGTCGACGGTGCCGCTGCCTTCGAGGAAGGTGCTGGCGGTCTTGCCGACGCCGCCGTCGGCCCCGCCGCGGATGACCGATCCGGTCTGCAGGATCAGCGTGCCGAGGCCGAGCGCGCCCATGTAGATCGCATCGGTGTTGCCCGCGCCGCCGTGTCCCTCGATGGTGCCGGCGTTGACCAGCGTGTCGTTGCCGTTCTGTCCGCGATAGCCGTAGCCGTTGGCGCTCGACAGCGTGGCGCCGGCGCGGTTCTCCACGCGCGAGAAGAAGCTCGTGCCCAGCGTGTTCGCATGCACCGCGTCAGCCCCGCCCGAGGGCGAGTTGGCGCCGGTGGTGGCGATGCTGCCGGTGTTCACCAGCAGGTTGGCCACGAGGTTGCCGCCCTGCAGGTAGACGCCCTTGGCCGAGTTGCCGCTGGCCGCGATGCTGCCGTTGTTGACGACGGTGTTGCCCGGCCCCAGCGTCGAGATGCCGTGCGAGCTGCCGCCCGTGGTGGAGATGCTGCCGTTGTTGGTGATGAGCGTGCGCGTGCTGCTGTTCGACGTGACCAGGATGCCCGAGGTGCCGCTGCTCGTCGTGCGGATCGTGCCGTTGTTGGTCATGGCGTTGTCGTTGCCCGTGGCCACCATGGCCGCGCGCGCCGAGCCCGAACCGCCCGAGACGGTGATGGTGCCGTTGTTCGTAATGGTGCTGGCGTCGCGCACCAGCAGGGCCTGCGTGGCGTTGGTGGTGAGCGTGGCGCCGTTGTCCACCGTGATGCTCACGCCGGTGCTGCCCGGCGTTGCGATCACGCTGTCCGAGCCGGCGGTCGTTCCGCTGCAGACCACCGTGTCGCCAGTGCCCGGCGTCGCGGTGGGACCGCATGCGGCGTTCGCGGCGCCGCCTGCCAGCCCCGCGAGGGCGGCTGCGAGCCATGGAAGAGGAGAGACCGGGAAGGCCGCATTGCGGCGTGCGGACCTGTCGCGCTGCTCCAGACGCATGGCTCTTGTTCCTTCTTGTTCTTCGCAAGGCCGAGGGGCCCGGCGCGGCCCATTATTCAGGGCAATTGACAATCAGGAAACAATCGAACTTCCGTATCACAGGGTCCGACCGGATGCCCGTTCAGCGCCGCACGATGTACCGCGTGATGACCGGCGACGACTCGCCGATGTGGAAGGCGAGCCGGCGTTCGCGCAGCGCCATGTCGCTGGCGGTGGCGCGGTTGAAGCGGCGCAGGTGGTCGGTCCACGACTCGTCGACGATCTGCTCCACGTAGCGCTCGGGCTGCGCGATGTCGTGCAGCAATTCCCAGCCGATGGCGCCCTGGCTCAGCCGCGCGCGGCGCGTCTGCTGCATCACGAGGTGGAAGGCCGCGGCGCGCGCCGGATCGATGAGGTACTCGACGGTGATCACCACGCGGCCGTTTTCCTCCGGGGCTTCCGCGGGCGGGCCGACGGCCCAGCCGGCCTGCGCGGGGCTGGTGTCGTCCTCGCCGCTCACGTCGGTCACCCAGCGCAGCGCCGCGAGCATCAGCAGCGTGCCGCTGACGGCCGCCACGCTCAGGCTCGCGACCAGCGTGGTGACGGTTGCCACCTGCCCCCAGATGGCCGCGCCGATCGCGCTCGCGCCCATGATCGCCATCTGGTACATCGACATGCCGCGCGCCCGCACCCAGTCGGGCAGCGCGAGCTGGGCCGACACCGACAGCGAGTTGGCCACCGTGATCCACGCCATGCCGCCGAAGAACATCGCCGGCACCGCGACCCATGCATTGGGCGCGAAGGCCATCACCGCCGTGGCGCCCGACTGCAGCAGCGTGCCGCGCAGCACCAGCTGGTCGCGCCCCATCGCCTGGCGCAGCCGCGGCAGGAACAGCACCGCGACGATCGCGCCCGCGCCCATGGCCGCCAGCAGCAGCGTGAAGGTGCCCGCGCCGCCGCCCTGGAGGTTGCGCGCCAGCAGCGGCAGCAGCGCCAGCAGCGCGGTCGAGTGGAAGAAGAAGATCGAGATGCGCGTGAGCACCGCGCGCATGCGCTGCGACTGCCGCACGAACTGCACGCCCACGCGCATCGCGCTGATGAGCTTCTCGCGGCCCAGCGGATTGGGCGTGTGCTCGCGCCGCCAGCGCAGCACCACGAAGCCTGAGGCCACCGACAGCACCGCGTTCAGCGCGAACACCCAGATGCTGCCCGCGCTCGCGATCAGCATGCCGGCGGTGAGCGGGCCCACGATGCGCGATGCGTTCATCGCGATGCCGTTCAGCCCGAGCGCGGCCGGCAGCTGCGTGCGCGGCACCAGCTCGGGCACGATGGCCGCGAACACCGGCCAGCGCAGCGCCAGCCCGATGCCGTTGGCGAAGGTCAGCGCCAGCAGCAGCGGCGCGGTCATGAGGTCGAGTGCCAGCGCGCCGCACAGCACGATGGCGGTGCCGGCCAGCCAGAACTGCGTGGCCACCAGCCAGCGCCTGCGATCGAGGATGTCGGCCAGCGCGCCGCTGGGCAGGCCCAGCAGGAACACCGGCAGCGTGGAGGCCGACTGCACCAGCGCCACCCAGATCGGCGAGGAGGTCAGCGTGGTCATCATCCACGCGGCGGCCACGTCGTTCATCCACATGCAGATGTTGGCGACGAGCCAGGTGCTCCACAGCATGCGGAACACGGGGAGCTTCAGGGGCACGAGCGCCGCGAACTTCGTCGGCTGCGGCCTCGCGGCGGGGATGGGCGTCTCTTCGGGGGATATGGGCGGCATGTGGCGCTATTTTGGCGCGGCCGCCGCTGCTATCCCCTGTCGCTACGCGCGAGGCGGTGCTCCAGGCGGCGCAGCATCGTCGTGAGGATCAGCGTCATCACCCAGTAGATCACCGAGATCGCGAGGTACGGCTCCCAGTAGCGCGCATAGGCGCCGGCCACGGTGCGCGCGGCGTAGGCCAGCTCGGCCAGGCCGATGGCGGAGACCAGCGACGTGTCTTTCAGCAGCGCGATGGCGTTGTTGCCCAGCGGTGGCAGCATGCGGCGGAAGGCCTGCGGCAGTACCACGTAGCGCATCACCTGCGCGGGCGAGAAGCCCAGCGAGCGGCCCGCGTCGAACTGCCCGCGCGAGATCGACTGGATGCCCGCGCGGAACACTTCGGAGATGTAGGCCGCCGAGTTGAGCGTGAGCGCCACCACGCCCGAGATGAGCGCGCCATGCTCCTGCTTGAGCGTGCGCGCGAGCTCGCCGTCGATCAGGATGCCCGAGGTCGGGTGGATGAACACCGGCATCACCGCGAAGTGGATCAGGAGGATCTGCACGAACAGCGGCGTGCCCCGGAAGAAGCTCACGTACACCGTGGCCGGCCAGCGCAGGAAGAAGCGCGCGACCCAGGTCCATGGCGCATGGCGCGGATGCGCCAGCCGCGCGAGCGCGAGGCACAGCCCCCAGCTCGCGCCCAGCAGCACGCAGACCACCGTCATGCGCAGCGTCATCCATGCGCCCTGCCAGAACAGGTCCTTGTATTCCACGAGGATGTCCCAGCGGAACCATCCGAAAAGCAGCACTGGTTGTTCCATGCTTGCGTCCTCAAACTCTCATCGATCAACGGAAAACGAAACGGCCGCGTTGGGGCGGCCGTGTTCGGTGAAATGCCGTGCGGCTCAGCGCACGTTCGGGTCCTTGTTGAACCACTTCTTGTAGATCGTCACGTAGCTGCCGTCGGCGCGGATGGCCGCGAGGCCGGCCGTGAGCTTGTCCAGCAGCGGCTTGTCGCCCTTCTTCACGACGATGCCGAAGCCCTCTTCGGGGAAGGACTTGTCGTCCAGCGTCTTCAGCTCGGGGTTCTGCGCCACGCGGTAGGCGATCACGCCGTTGTCGCCCATGGCGGCATCGACGCCACCGCCGGCCAGCTCGGAAATGATGAGCGGCGTGCTCTCGAAGCGGCGGATGTCGGGGTTGGTCTTGCCGAACTCGCGCGATGCGATGTCGTCGGCGGTGGAGGCGCTGACCACGGCGATCTTCTTGCCGGCCAGGTCCTTCAGCGAGGCCACCTTGCTGTTCTTCGGCAGCGCGATCAGCTGGCGGGCCGCGAAGTAGGGCGGCGTGAAGTCGTAGCTCTGCTTGCGCTTCTCGTTGATGGTGACGCCCGAGATCACGAGGTCGACGTCGCCGTTGTTCAGCGCGCCGAAGATGCCGGTGAAGGGCGTGTTGACGATCTTGATCTTCAGGCCCTGCTGCTTGGCGATGGCGTTGATGATGTCGATGTCGAAGCCGACGATCTGCTTGTCCTTGTTCTCGAAGGCGAAGGGCGCGTAGGTGGCGCTGGAGGCCACGATCAGCTCGCGGTTCTGGGCCTGGGCGCCGAGCGTGAAGGCCGCGCTGGCGGAAAGAAGAACGAGCGACAGGGCGCGCCGGATGCGGTTCATGGGGTGTATCTCCCGGGAAGTGATGGCTAAGGCCGCCCGAAAAGGGCAAAGGAGCGGGATTTTAGGCTCCCGGCCGCGGGCCCCCGGTTGCGCCGCAGCCTGCGCGGATGTGGTGTCGACGCCCTCCCTGTTAACAAACGCTGTGGATTTCTTCTCGTTGCCAGCCCCAATTTCAAGCGTTGCCCCGATTTGCAATACACCAATAGTTAACAGGAATAACAATGGCAAACCTTTGAAAACAAGTAATCAGGGAAGAAGAAGGTATGTCTCTCGTTCTGGGCGTCATGGGGCTCCCTCAGGTTGAGGTCGAGCTCCTGAGAATCATCGTGCGCCTCAGCTCCAATCTCCGCTCGCGCTGGACCGTCAGCGAATCGCGATCCTGCGATCTGCTGCTGATGGACGGCGATTTCCCGGCCTCCGAATGGCAGTCGCTCAGGGCACGCTTCGTGGTGCCCATGGTGAGCCGTGGCGATGCCGCCGCCGCGAGCGGCAGCCGCGCGCTGGCGCGACCCATCTATGCGGAGGAACTGGTCGAACTGCTCAACCAGGTCGGTCCGGGCACGTCGTTGGGCGATGCCGCTCGTGCCGCGCAGCGCCCGGCCGGCATGCGTGCCTCGCTCGTGCGCTGGCCCTCGCAGGCGACACTGCGGCGCCATCCGGCCTTCGCCCGGTTGGCGGCCGCGCTTGCCAGGAGCACGCAGTCGGCGGAAAGCCTCAGCGTGCTCGGCCGCGTCGACGTCGAGGTGTGCAGCACCTTCCTCGGCCTGCTCGACGGCGAAGGCGCCCTGGCCTGGGCCGGGGAGGCCCCCGTGCCTTCCCGCGCGCAGGCCGGCGGCGATGCCGCGCGGCGCAAGCAGGGCCTGCTCTCGCGCATCCGCCAGCGCCTCGGGCTGGCCTGAGCGGAGACAGCCATGAGGGACTACAAGCTCGTCTTCACGGGCCCGATGGGCGTGGGCAAGACCACCGCCATCGCCGCCATCAGCGAAACCCCGCCGATCAGCACCGAGGTCGCGAATGCGGACGCCTCGGTCGCCAAGGCCACCACCACCGTCGGGCTCGACTTCGGCCAGGTGACGCTGGACAACGGCGACCGGCTGCGCCTGTACGGCACGCCGGGGCAGGCCCGCTTCGACTTCATGTGGAAGATCCTGGTGCGCGACGCACTGGGCTTCGCCATCCTCATCGACAACAGCCGGCCCGATCCGCTCGCCGACCTGGCGGCCTACCTCGACGGCTTCGCGGGCGCGCTCGAGAAGATGCCCTGCGCGCTCGGCATCAACCGGCTGCCCACGCACCCCCTTCCCACGCTCGACGACTATGCGCGCGCGCTGGCCGCTCGCGGGCTGGTGCTGCCCGTGCTGGAGATCGATCCGCGCCGCAGGGACGACGTGGTCTCGCTGATAGAGATGCTGCTGATGCAGATCGAGGCGCTCGACGAAGAGGTCGCGCCATGAGGATTCCCCATGCCATCAGGCTGCGCGCCGCGGACGAGGTGCAGCGCGTGCTCGAGGACGTGAACGGCATCGTTTCCGTGGTGATCGCCACGCCCGACGGCTTCGAGATCGCCAGCGCGAGCCAGCGCGACATCGAGCCCGCGCGCATCGCCGCGATGGCCAGCTCGATCTGCGCCATCGGTGCCGTCGCGGCGCAGGAGGCGCGGCTGGGCCGCTGCACCTGCATCACGGTCGCCACCGACAACGGCTTCGCGCTCGTCAGCCCGGTACGCAACGGGGAGACCGAACTGGTGGTGAACGTCATCGCCGGCGCCGGCGCGGTGCTGGCCCAGGCGATGTACCGCACCGCGGCCTGCGTGCGGGCGCTCGAGGCGCCATGAGCGGCCGCCGGCCGGATCGAACCACAGGCGCGGACGGGTTGCATGCGACGCCCTCGCCTCACTCCTTCATTCGCATGAGCAACCGAACCTTGGGAAAACATTGAAATGGCCTCGATCCAGAACAGCCTCGAAAACCTCCTGACCGCCGACGGCGCGCTGTGCGCCGCCGTGGTCGACTCCTCCAGCGGCATGATGCTGGGCTCCGTCGGCACCGGCGTCGACCTGGAAGTGGCCGCCGCCGGCAACACCGAGGTGATGCGCGCCAAGCTCAAGACCATGCGCGCCCTCGGCCTGAACGACAGCATCGAGGACATCCTGATCACCCTCGGCAAGCAGTACCACCTGCTGCGCCCGATGGCGCGGCACGAAGGCGTGTTCATCTACTTCGTGCTGGACAAGGCGAAGTCGAACCTGGCGCTGGCCCGCCGCAAGCTGCAGGAAGTCGAAAAGGAAATGGCCTTCTGACGGCCTTCCGACCTGAGCCCGCGCTGCCGGCCGTACGCGGCCTGGATTGCCGGGCCGGCTCCCTCGCGGGGGCCGGCCCTTTTTCTTTTGCGTCCCTTTGGGTTCCTTCGCGCGGGCGGGCTAACTAAGGTTCTCCGGGCGGGATGAAGGGCATCGCGATACGGCCGGTGCCCGCTGGCTAGCATCCGGGACTTTGCTGTCGAGGAGCCTTGCATGAAGACGTTCCGGCCCGCCTTTCTTCTCTGTGGCATCGGTCTCGCATGGAGCGCCGCGAGCGCGCTGGCGGCCGATCCCGCGGTGCCGGTCTTCGATCCGCAGCGCCTCTCGCAGATCGTGAAGACGGTCTCCGGCGACGACTTCGAGGGCCGCGCGCCCGCCACGCCGGCGGAAGCGAAGACGGTCGACTACCTCGTCGCCCAGTTCAAGGCCGCGGGCCTCGCTCCCGGCGGCGATCTCGAAGGCGGACGGCGCGCGTGGACGCAATCGGTGCCGCTGGTGAAGACCGAGTTCCGCGGCACGCCGCAGATCACGCTGCAGGTGGGCGCCCAGCGCGACGCGCTGGCGCAGGGCGAGCAGATCGCGGTGCGCGCGGCGCTCGACGGCTCGACCGCGGTTTCGATCCAGCAGGCGCCGCTGGTCTTCGTGGGCTACGGCGTCAGCGCACCCGAGCGGCGCTGGGACGACTACAAGGGCGTCGACCTGAAGGGCAGGATCGCCGTGGTGCTGGTGAACGACCCGGATTTCGAAACCGGAAGCGGCGACTTCGGCGGCAAGGCCATGACCTACTACGGCCGCTGGACGTACAAGTTCGAGGAGGCCGCGCGCCGCGGCGCGCTCGGCGTGCTGATCGTGCACGAGACCGCCCCCGCCGCCTACGGCTGGGCCACGGTCAAGAATTCCAACACCGCGACCATGCTCGACATCGAGCGCGACAAGCCGGCGGCCGTGCATCCGAAGCTGGAGGCCTGGATCCAGCGCGACGTGGCCGTCGAGCTGCTGCGCCGCGCGGGACTGGACTTCGAGGCGCAGAAGAAGCTCGCGCAGACCCGCGAGTTCCAGCCCCAGGTGCTGAAGGACGCGAGCCTGTCGGCCGAGTACGCCATCGACCGGCAGGTGATCGTCTCGAAGAACGTGGTGGGCCGCATCGAGGGCCGCAGGCACCCGGGCGAGACGGTGATCTACAGCGCCCACTGGGACCATCTCGGCGTCAGCGCGCCCGATGCGAAGGGCGACCGCATCTACAACGGCGCCGTCGACAACGGCACCGGCCTGGCCGCGCTGATCGAGATGGGTCGCGCCTTCGCAGGCGCGCGTCCCAGGCCCGACCGCTCGGTGGTCTTCCTGGCGGTGACGGCCGAGGAGCGCGGGCTGCTGGGCTCCGAGTTCTACGGAGCCAGGCCGCTGTACCCGCTCGCGAAGACGGTGGCCGTCATCAACATGGACGCGCTCAGCCCCGAGGGCACGGCGCGCAACTTCAGCACCTCGGGCAGCGCGGTCTCGCAGCTGCAGGACCTGCTGGTCGAGCAGGCCAGGGGCTTCGGCCTGGCCTATGCGCCCGATCCGCACCCCGAGGCCGGCTACTTCTTCCGCTCCGACCATTTCTCCTTCGCCAAGCGCGGCGTGCCCGCGCTGTCCTTCGCCTCGGGCAACGACCTGGTGGAAGGCGGGCTCGCGGCCGGCGAGGCGGCCGGCAAGGCCTACACCGCCGAGCGCTACCACCAGCCGGCGGACGAATGGCGCGCCGACTGGTCCTTCGCCGGCATGGCGCACGACCTGCCGCTGCTCTACCGCGTGGGCGAGACGCTGGCCAACAGCCGGCGCTGGCCGGAATGGGGGCAGGGTTCGGAATTCCGCGCGATCCGCGAGGCCAGCCGGGCCGAGCGGCGCTGACCCAAGGACTTAGGCCGCGCGCGGCCGGGCGCCGCCGCCCAGGTGCGCCAGCGGCAGCGCGCTGCTGGCCTTCACCTCGCCCAGCGAGAAGCTGGTGTGCAGGTCCTTCACGTTCGGCAGGTTCATGAGGTGCTGGCGCGCGAAGGCGGAGAAGCTGTCGAGGTCCTGCGCCACCACCTGCAGCTCGAAGGTGCCGGTGCCGCTGATGTAGTGGCAGGCGATCACGTCGGGCAGCTTGCGGATCGCGTCCTCCAGCTTGCGCGTGGCCTCGTGGGTGACGCGCTCGGTGTCCACCCGCACGAAGGCGAGCACGCCCAGGCCGATCTTGTGGCGGTCGATCTCGGCGTGGTAGCCCTTGATGAAGCCGGCCTCCTCCAGCGCGCGCACCCGGCGCCAGCACGGCGCGGCCGACAGGCCCACGCGCTGCGCAAGCTCGGCGTTGGTGAGGCGGCCGTCCGCCTGCAGTTCTTGCAGGATCGCGAGGTCGAACTTGTCAATGCTTTCCATGGATGCCGATGTTAAGCAAGATTCTTTCTGGATACGCGTTTTTCCCGGCAAAGAACGCAAACACCTGTCGCGGACCCCGGCATACACTTTGCGGGATCATGGGCTCGTGCCCTACCCGGGCACAGACCCAGAAACAGCCAGGCCCACGAGGCCCTGCCAAACGGAGACAGACGACATGAATGCACCGCTACCCGCGCACATTCGCAAGGCCCTAGAAACCGTCACGCTAGACGACAAGTACTCCCTCGACTACGGCCGCGCCTTCATGAGCGGCGTCCAGGCCCTCGTGAAGCTGCCCATGCTGCAGCGACTGCGCGACAAGCAGGCCGGCAAGAACACCGCCGGCTTCATCAGCGGATACCGCGGCTCCCCGCTCGGCGGCTACGACCAGGCGCTGTGGAAGGCCAGCAAGTTCCTCAAGGAACAGAACATCGTCTTCCAGCCCGGCGTGAACGAAGAGCTGGCCGCCACCGCGCTGTGGGGCACCCAGCAGCTGGGCTTCTCCCCGCAGGGCACCAACAAGTTCGACGGCGTCTTCGGCATCTGGTACGGCAAGGGCCCGGGCGTGGACCGCTGCTCCGACGTGTTCAAGCACGCCAACATGGCCGGCACCACCCAGTACGGCGGCGTGATCGCGGTGGCGGGCGACGACCACATCTCCAAGAGCTCAACCGCCGCTCACCAGAGCGACCACATCTTCAAGGCCTGCGGCACGCCGGTGTTCTTTCCGGCGAACGTGCAGGAAATCCTCGACCTGGGCATCCACGCCTTCGCCATGAGCCGTTTCGCGGGCGTGTGGTCGGGCATGAAGACGATCCAGGAGATCGTCGAGTCGAGCGCCACGGCCATGATCGACCCCGAGCGCGTCGAGATCGTCATTCCCACCGACTTCGAGATGCCGCCCGGCGGCCTGCACATCCGCTGGCCCGACCATGCGCTGGAGCAGGAAGCCCGGCTCATGCACTACAAGTGGTACGCCGCGCTGGCCTACATCCGCGCCAACCGGCTCAACCACAACGTGATCGAGGGCCCGAACGACCGCTTCGGCATCATGGCCAGCGGCAAGGCCTACAACGACACCCGCCAGGCGCTCATCGACCTGGGCCTGGACGACGCGGCCTGCCGCCAGCTCGGCATCCGCCTGCACAAGGTGGGCGTGGTGTGGCCGCTGGAGGCGCAGCTCACGCGCCAGTTCGCCACCGGCCTGCAAGAAATTCTGGTGGTGGAAGAGAAGCGCCAGGTCATCGAATACCAGCTCAAGGAAGAGCTCTACAACTGGCGCTCCGACGTGCGGCCCAACGTGGTCGGCAAGTTCGACGAGGGCGAGGTGCACGCGGCCGAGGGCTACTCGGGCGGCGAATGGTCGATGCCCAACCCGACCTCGCACACGCTGCTGCGCGCCAACGCCGACCTGAACCCGGCGCTCATCGCCAAGGCCATTGCCACGCGCCTGAAGAAGACCGGCCTGCTGGCCGCCGCCGGCGCCGACATGACCGCGCGCATCGACGCCCAGCTCGCCATCCTCGAGGCCAAGGAGCGCTCGATGGTGCTGCAACAGGCCTCCACCGGTGTGGCCGACGCCACGCGCCAGCCCTGGTTCTGCTCGGGCTGCCCGCACAACACCAGCACCGTGGTGCCCGAGGGCTCGCGCGCGATGGGCGGCATCGGCTGCCACTTCATGGCGACCTGGATGGACCGCTCCACCATCGGCTTCACGCAGATGGGCGGCGAGGGCGTGCCGTGGGTTGGCCAGCAGCCCTTCACGACCGACCAGCACATCTTCGCGAACCTGGGCGACGGCACCTACTTCCACAGCGGCCTGCTCGCCATCCGCCAGAGCATCGCGGCGGGCGTGAACATCACCTACAAGATCCTCTACAACGACGCGGTGGCCATGACCGGCGGCCAGACGGTGGGCGAGCGCCCCGAGGGCCACTCGGTGCTGCAGATCGCCGAGAGCCTGCATGCCGAGGGCGCGGCCAAGGTCGTCATCGTCACCGACGAGCCCGAGAAGTACGAGGGCGTGACCATCCCCGGCGAGCACGTGCAGGTGAAGCATCGCGACCTGCTCGACGACGTGCAGCGCGAGTTCCGCAAGATTCCCGGCACCACGGCCATCATCTACGACCAGACCTGCGCCACCGAGAAGCGCCGCCGCCGCAAGCGCGGCACGGCCGTCGATCCGGCCAAGCGCGTGGTCATCAACGAGCTGGTCTGCGAAGGCTGCGGCGACTGCAGCGTGCAGAGCAACTGCCTGAGCGTGGAGCCGCTGGAGACCGAGTTCGGCCGCAAGCGCACCATCAACCAGAGCAGCTGCAACAAGGACATGAGCTGCCTGAAGGGCTTCTGCCCGAGCTTCGTGACGGTCGAGGGCGGCCAGCTGAAGAAGAAGGGCAAGAACAAGGCGGCCACGCCGGCCGAGTTCGGCCTGCTGCCCGAGCCGTCGATCCCGTCGCTGGAAGGCGGCAGGGTCTGGGGCGTGGTGGTGGCGGGCGTCGGCGGCACCGGCGTGATCACCATCGGCCAGCTGCTGGGCATGGCGGCGCACATCGAGGCCAAGGGCATCGTCACGCAGGACGCGGCCGGCCTCGCGCAGAAGGGCGGTGCCACCTGGAGTCACGTGCTCATCGGCGACACGCAGGACGACATCCGCACCACCCGCGTGGGCACGGCGGCGGCCGACCTGATCCTGGCCTGCGACCCGCTGGTCACGGTGAACGCCGAGACCATGGCGCGCATGCGCGAAGGGCGCACGCACGTGGCGCTCAACAGCCACAGCGCGCCGACGGCCGCCTTCGTGCGCAACGCCAACTGGAAGAACCCGGAAGAAGCCTGCGCGGCCGAGATCGTGCGCGCCGTGGGCACCGACGGCGTGGGCAGCTTCGATGCCGATGCCACCGCGACCGCGCTGATGGGCGACACCATCTACGTCAACCCGATGATCCTGGGCTACGCCTGGCAGAAGGGCTGGATCCCGCTGGCGCACGAGTCGCTGATGCGCGCCATCGAGCTGAACGCGGTGGCCGTCGATAACAACAAGGCGGCCTTCGAATGGGGCCGCCAGGCGGCGGTACGGCCGGAAGAGCTGCAGAAGCGCGTGCGTCCGGGCCAGGTCATCGAGTTCAAGAAGCGCGAGTCGGTCGAGAGCATCGTCGAGCGCCGCGCGGAGTTCCTGACCGGCTACCAGAACGCCGCCTACGCCGACGAATACAAGCAGTTCGTGGGCAAGGTGCAGCGGGCCGAGGCGGCGGTGGGCAAGAGCACGGCGCTCACCGAGGCGGTGGCGCGCTACCTGTTCAAGCTGATGGCGTACAAGGACGAGTACGAGGTCGCCCGCCTGCACAGCGACCCTGCCTTCCTCGGCCGCATCGAGGGCATGTTCGAGGGCCAGATGGGCAAGGACTTCAAGCTCAACTACCACCTGGCGCCGCCGATCATCGCGAAGAAGAACTCCAAGGGCCAGCTGCAGAAGCAGAAGTTCGGCCCCTGGATGCTCACGGGCTTCAGGTTCCTCGCCAAGCTCAAGGGCCTGCGCGGCACGGGGCTCGACATCTTCGGCCGCACCGAGGAGCGCAGGACCGAACGCGCGCTGATCGGCGAGTACCGCGCCAGCATCGAGGAAGTGATCGGCGGCCTGCGCGCCGACAACCACGCGCTGGCGCTGGAGATCGCCGGGCTGCCCGAGCAGATCCGCGGCTACGGCCACGTGAAGGACCGCAACCTGGCGGCCGCCCGCACCCGCTGGAGCGAACTGATGACCCGCTGGCGCAACCCGCAGCAGGCGCCGCGCGCGGCGGCCTGACCCCGGGGGCGCTGGAGCCGCAAGGGCCGGCGGACCATGCAAAGGGCGCCCTCGGGCGCCCTTTGCTATCGAAACCGTAGCAAAAAGCCGGCTCCCGGGACAGCTCGAAAGCCCTCCCCACTGCGCCGGATAAGCGCTCGGAGCCGGCATCCGCGCCGAATACAATGCCCGGTGCTGTGCGCGGCCAGGCCCCGCCGCGCTTTGAGTTGCAGCCCGCATCCCGCGTGGCGGCGAAGCCCAAGGAACCGCGGGCGTGACCCGCGCTCCCACACGTTTTCTTTTCTCTTCTTCCCTCTGCTGGAGACTCTCTTGTTCATTTCCTCTGCTTTCGCCCAGACCGCGCCCGCTGCAGGCGGCGGCGACATGATGTCCTCGCTCGGCAGCATGCTGCCCCTGGTGCTGATGTTCGTGGTGCTGTACTTCGTCATGATCCGGCCCCAGATGAAGCGCCAGAAGGAAGCCCGCGCCATGATCGAGGCCCTGGCCAAGGGCGACGAAGTCGCCACCGCCGGCGGCCTGCTCGGCAAGATCACCTCGCTGAACGACCAGTACCTGGGCCTCGAGATCGCCAACGGCGTCGAGATCAAGATCCAGCGCAGCGCCGTGGTGCAGGTCCTGCCCAAGGGCACCGTCAAATAAAAGCGTGAGCTGAACCTTGCGCCTTGCGGCGCGGGCCCCAGATCACGCCGTGTCTCGTTTCAGAAAAAGCGCTTTCTCATGAACCGTTACCCGGTCTGGAAGTACGCGATCATCGTGATCGTGCTGCTCGTGGGGCTCGTCTACGCCCTGCCCAATTTCTTCGGTGAAGCGCCTGCGGTGCAGGTGTCGGCGGCGAAGTCCACCGTCAAGATCGACGCGTCGACCCAGGCCAGGGTGCAGGAGCTGCTCAAGACGGCAGGCCTCGCGCCCGACCTGCTGACCCTCGAGCCCACCGCCGTGCGGGCCCGCTTCGCGACCACCGACGACCAGATCAAGGCGCGCGACACGCTCCAGCAGGCGCTGGTGCCGGACGCCGACGACGCCTCGTACACGGTGGCGCTCAACCTCGTGTCGCGCTCGCCCTCGTGGCTGACGGCGCTGCACGCCTTCCCGATGTACCTGGGCCTCGACCTGCGCGGCGGCGTCGACTTCCTGCTGCAGGTCGACATGCGCGGCGTGCTCGACAAGAAGGCCGAGTCCTTCGCCGGCGACATCCGCACTGGCCTGCGCGAGAAGAAGGTGCGCGGCAGCGCCGTGAACCGCAACGGCCAGGCCGTCGAGATCACGCTGCGCGACGCCGACAGCGTCGAAGTCGCCCGGCGCCTGATCCAGGACCAGATGCCCGACCTCAGCACCGTCGAGACCCAGCAGGGCAACGAATGGCGCATCGTGGCGAGCATCAAGCCCGAGGCGGCCCGCCGCTTCCAGGACGCGGCGCTCAAGCAGAACGTGACCACGCTGCACAACCGGATCAACGAACTCGGCGTGGCCGAGCCGGTGATCCAGCAGCAGGGCATCGACCGCATCGTCGTGCAGCTGCCCGGCATGCAGGACCCGGCCCAGGCCAAGCGGATCATCGGCCGCACCGCCACGCTCGAGATGCGCATGGTGGACGAGAGCGCCGAGGGCCGCGCCGCCGAACTGAGCGGCGGCCCGGTGCCCTTCGGTTCCGAGAAATTCCTCGACCGCCAGGGCCGTCCGGTGATCGTGAAGAAGCAGGTGCTCGTCACCGGCGAGAACCTCACCGACGCGCAGCCCGGCTTCGACCAGCAGAGCAACCAGCCCAAGGTCGACCTGACCATGGACTCGAAGGGCGGCACCATCATGCGTGACGTCAGCCGCGAGAACTACAAGAAGCGCATGGCCATGCTGATCTTCGAGAAGGGCAAGGGCGAAGTGCTCACGGCCCCCTCGATCAACGGCGAGCTGGGCAACCGCTTCCAGGTCTCGGGCTCGATGAGCGTGGCCGAAGCCAACGACCTCGCGCTGCTGCTGCGCGCCGGCTCGCTGGCCGCGCCCATGGAAATCATCCAGGAACGCACCATCGGCCCGACGCAGGGCGCCGAGAACATCAAGAAGGGCTTCGACAGCGTGATGTACGGCTTCGCCGCGATCATGGTGTTCATGTGCATCTACTACGCGCTGTTCGGCCTGTTCTCGTCGATCGCGCTGGCCGTCAACCTGATGCTGCTGGTGGCCATCCTCTCGATCCTGCAGGCCACGCTCACGCTGCCCGGCATCGCGGCCATGGCGCTGGCCATCGGCGTCGCCATCGACTCCAACGTGCTGATCAACGAGCGCGTGCGCGAGGAGCTGCGCAACGGGGCGACGCCGCAGGCGGCGATCCATGCGGGCTACGAGCGCGCCTGGGGCACCATCCTGGACTCCAACGTGACCACGCTGATCGCGGGCATCGCGCTGCTGGCCTTCGGTTCGGGACCGGTGCGCGGTTTCGCGGTGGTGCATTGCATCGGCATCGTCACCTCGATGTTCTCGGCCGTGTTCTTCTCGCGTGGCCTCGTGAACTTCTGGTACGGCCAGAAGAAGAAGCTCAAGACGGTGTCCATCGGCACGGTCTGGCGCCCTGCGGCCGACGGCACGGCCGCGGCCGAAACGAAGTAAGAAGCAGAAGAGACGCACAGCCATGGAATTCTTCCGCATCCACAAGACCATCCCGTTCATGCGCCACGCGGTGGTGCTGAACATCGTTTCCGTCGTCACCTTCGCGCTGGCGGTGTTCTTCCTGTTCCACCGCGGGCTGCACCTGTCGGTGGAGTTCACCGGCGGCACGGTGATGGAAGTCGCCTACACGCAGTCGGCCGACGTCGGCAAGGTCCGCGAAATCGTCGGCACGCTGGGCTACACCGAAGTGCAGGTCCAGAGCTTCGGCAAGTCGGTGCAGATCCGCCTGCCGGTGAAGAAGGGCGCAACCTCCGCGCAGCAGAGCGCCGAGGTGATGAACGCGCTGAAAGCGGCAGAGCCCACGGTGGAACTGCGCAGCAACGAATTCGTCGGCCCGCAGGTCGGCGACGAACTCACCACCAACGGCCTGAAGGCCCTCGCCATGGTGGTCGTCGGCATCATGATCTACCTGGCGTTCCGCTTCGAATGGAAGTTTGCGCTGGCTACCGTGCTGGCGAACCTGCACGACGTGGTGATCATCCTGGGCTTCTTCGCCTTCTTCCAGTGGGAGTTCTCGCTGGCGGTGCTGGCGGCGGTGCTGGCGGTGCTGGGCTACTCGGTGAACGAATCGGTCGTGATCTTCGACCGGATCCGCGAGAACTTCCGCCGCTACCGCAAGATGTCGACCACCGAGATCATCGACAACGCGATCACCTCGACGATCAGCCGGACCATCATCACCCACGGTTCCACCCAGCTGGTGGTGCTGTCGATGTTCTTCTTCGGTGGCCCGACCCTGCACTACTTCGCGCTGGCGCTGACCATCGGCATCTGCTTCGGCATCTACTCGTCGGCCTTCGTGGCGGCGGCGATCGCCATGTGGCTGGGCGTGAAGCGTGAGGACCTGGTCAAGGGCGGCCCGACCAAGCGCGACGGCGGCTCCGAGGACGACCCGAACGCCGGCGCCGTCGTCTGACGGATACTCCAGGGTTAGGCAACAAGGCGCTGGCGACGGCAACACCGCCGCCGCGGTTCGCATGCAACGCCGGGCACTTCCACACTTGTGCGGCAGCCCGTCCCGATGCAAGCTCGCGGTTGTTGCCGACGAACAGAACACCCTGGCCCTTCCGACTTTTCAATGAGCACCGCTCGGTCCGCCTCTTCCCTGCAGCTCGCACGCGAGACGCGTGAGCGCTTCGTATCGGCCACTGAAGGTGCCATCGTGCCGCTGGCCCGCGCTATACGGGACCGGCTGACGACCATGGCCTCCGAGGCCGGCACCGCCCGCTCCATGCAGGAGAACCGCGACGACTTCGTCGCGTTCCAGGGCCAGGCAACGCAGTGGGTCACGCTTTCCCAGACCGGCTGGCGCAAGGCGCTGGCCGCCTCCGGCGGCGCGTCGAGCATGCCTTCGGCGCTGCGGCTCGAGCTGATCGGCGACGAGGTGGTGGAGAGCAACATCCTCTCCTCGCGGCTCGCCCAGCTGATCCACGACAAGGCCAGCTTCGAGCTCAGCGACCTGCGCCTGCGCATCCAGCACCTGGAGGGCACCACCGAACTCGACGCCAAGGACGTGCTCAAGCCCGAGACGCTGGCCAAGCTGCTGGTCGAGCAATGGCTCGCGGTGGGCCTGAGCCGCGGGCTCTGGACCCGGGTGCAGGACACCGTGCAGCAGGGCCTCGTCGACGTGATCGTCAAGGCCTACGAGAGCGCCAACGCCTACCTGATCGCCAACGGCGTGATGCAGGAGATCGACCTCAAGAGCTTCGTGCGGCGCACGGGCAACGCTGGAGGCGGAGCCGGTGGCAGCGGTGCTGGTGGCGGTTCGGGTGCCGCGCCGGTCGACAACGGAGTCTCCGGCGGCCCCCAGAACAACATGCAGCGCGCCGGCTTCGGATACGACGGCCAGCAGCAGCAGTCGACGCCGACCGCTCCGGCGACCACGTCGACGATGAGCAGCTCGCCACTGATGATCGCGCGGCAGCGCGCCCAGACCGCGCTGCTGAGCCTCAAGCGCTTCGTGACGGCGCGCATCGGCGGCGAAGCGGGGGGCGGCGCCGGGGCGTTCCAGACCGCGAACACGGATGGCCGGGCCACGAGCCCCGGCAGCCAGTCGGGCCAGGGCGGCGGTGGCGGGGCGCCACGCGCGTTCTCCAGGACATTCGCCGGCGCCATCGCCGAGGCCGAGGCCGCCTACCGGATGGCCGCCACGCAATACATGGAGGGCGCGGGCGAGCAGGCCACGCTGATGCAGCAGACGGCCGTCGACCTGCGCCGACGCTCCGCCGAGCTCAAGAAGCGCGCGCCCACCACGGCCGACAAGGCCACGGTCGAGATCGTGGCGCTGATGTTCCAGGCCATCCTCGCCGAGGAACGCATTCCGTTCTCGGCCCGCGTGTGGTTCGCCCGCCTGCAGATGCCGGTGCTGCGCGTGGCCATCGCCGAGCCCGAATTCTTCGGCACCCTGCAGCACCCCGCGCGCATGCTGATCGACCGCATGGGCTCCTGCGTGATGGGCTTCGACGCGGCCGCCATCACCGGCAGCGCGCTCGAAGGCGAGATCCGTCGCGTGGTGCAGGTGATCGAGCAGTATCCCGAGACCGGCCAGCGCGTGTTCAAGCTGGTGTTCGACGAATTCGTCGCCTTCCTCAACCGCTACCTGACGCAGAGCGACACCACGCAGCGCGTGATGAGCGTGGCGCAGCAGGTCGAGCAGAAGGAGACGATGGCGATCCAGTACACCATCGAGCTGCGCAAGATGCTGAACGACATGCCGGTGCGCGACGAGATCCGGGAGTTCCTCTTCAAGATCTGGGCCGAGGTGCTGGCCATTGCCGCGCTGCGCTACGGCGCGCAGGGCGAGCAGACCGTGATGCTCAAGCGCGTGGCCTCCGAGCTGGTGTGGGCCGCGAGCGCCAAGCCCAATCGCACCGACCGCGCCCGCGTGATCCAGGACCTGCCGCAGCTGCTGCAGCGCCTGCGCCAGGGCATGGCGCTGCTGGGGATCGTCGACGAGCCGCAGGAGGCGCAGATCAAGATCATCGGCGCCACGCTGTCCGACGCCTTCCTGTCGAAGACCGAGGCGATCCCGCAGGCCAAGATCGAAGCCATGGCCGAGCGGCTGGCGCACCTGGAAGATTTCGTGAGCGACGTGGGCGGCACCGCCGACCTGCCGCTCGACGCGCAGAGCATCGAACTGCTGCTTGGCGTGGACGCGGCGTCGATCGAGGTCATTCCCGACACCGCCGGCACCAAGGTGCCCGAGGACATGGTCGCCTGGGCCAACGAGCTGCAGGTGGGCAACTGGTTCATGCTCGACCACAACGATCGCGTGAGCCAGGTCCAGTTCGTCTGGCGCAGCGACCGCAAGCAGCTGCACCTGTTCGCCTCGGGGGATGGGCGCAGCTTCCTGATCCAGGCCGGACGCCTGGCGACCTATCTGCAGGCCGGCCTGCTGGTGCCTGCCGAAGAGGAAACGCTCACGGTGCGCGCCACGCGCGAGGCACTGGCGAAGCTCGACGCGAATCCGGAACGTCTGCTGAACTAGCCGGCGCCGAGGGCGCCGGGCCCAGGCCTAGTGTGCCGTGCGGCCTTCGCGGCTCTCGCAGAGCTCGTCGAGCACCAAGGCATCGGGCTCGATGCCGGTGCTCCAGTGCACCATCAGCACGATGATCTTCAGCTCGTCGAGCGCGACCGGTGCGCCCGGCGCGGCCATCGCACGCTCGACGACGATCTCGCGCAGCCCGCAGGGCAGCACGTTCGACGATTCGAGAAAGCGGATGAAGCCGAGGCACTCGGCGCCAAGGTGGTCCTGCTCGGCCAGCGAGTAGACGCGCATCGCGTCGGCGGATTGCGGCATGGCCGCGGGAGGCGCTCCGGACAGCACGACCGTGGCGGTGGCGTCGTCATCGGAGCTTCGCTCGATCTGCATGCCCTGCGTTGCAAGGCTCAGGCCGTCGAGCCAGTGAAGGGCTTCGCGGATCTCTTCTGCCTCGAAGCCGTGTGCACTGAGCTTGCGGCCCAGTTGTTCGGCCTCGGGGCAGGCATCGCCGCGCCAATAGTTTTCGTAGACAAAAACAAGCACTTCGAACATGGGCCCAATATAGCCGACGTTCGTGCAATGCCGACCAGGGCCTGTTCACACTATTTCCGGGGGTGCGAAGGGCACCAACGCAACCCCGGAAATAGTGTGAACAGGCTCTAGGTGGATGCCACTCGTTGGAAGAGGCCGCCGGGCAACCGGGAGACATGCCCGTCCAGTTCCAGCTCGAGCATCCTGGCTTGCAGCGCTGCGGCGCCCCAGCCGGTGCGCGCGCCGAGGGCGTCGAGGCTCGCCGGCTCGAATCCGAGGGCCTCCAGCAGCGGATCTCTCGGCGACGAAGCCATGCTCGCGCTGTCGGAGACGAATGAAGCCGGGGCAGCGCGCGGCGCATGCAGGGGCGGCAGCTCCTCGAGGATGTCGCTCACCGACTCCACGAGCTTCGCGCCCTGGCGGATCAGCGCGTGGCAGCCTCGCGACTGCGGCGAATGGATCGAGCCGGGGATCGCGAACACCTCCTTGCCCTGCTCCGAGGTGAGTCGCGCGGTGATCAGCGAGCCCGACTGCAGCGCCGCCTCGACCACCAGCGTGCCGCGCGCAAGGCCCGCGATGAGCCGGTTGCGCTTCGGAAAATTCTGGGTGAGGGGCGGCGTGCCCAGCGGCAGTTCGCTCACGATCAGCCCCTGCAGCGTGATGCGGTGCGCAAGGTCGCGGTGCCGCGCGGGATAGACCCGGTCGAGCCCGGTGCCGACCACCGCCACCGTCGCGAGCCGGTGCGCATCGCCCGCCGCGTCGAGCGCGCCGGTGTGCGCCGCGCCGTCCACGCCCAGCGCCAGTCCCGACACCACGGGCAGCCCGGCCTCGCCGAGCGCCCGGCCGAAGCTGCGCGCGTTGGTCGCGCCCTGCGGCGTCGGGTTGCGGCTGCCCACGACGGCGATGCTGTGGCCGAGCTGCGTGAGGTCGAAGCCGGTGGCGCCGAGCACGTAGAGCATCAGCGGCGGGTCGGCCATTTCGAGCAGGGAGGCCGGGTAGCCGGCGTCGCCGAGCGTGACCACGCGGCGCGAGACCTTGTCGTCGCCCGCCTGCAGCCATTGCCAGGTCAGGTCGATCTGCGCCTGCAGGCCGGCGGGCGGCTGCGCCAGCGCTTCTGCCTGCGCATGCGAGACGACCTCGCGCAGCGCGGCGTCGGGTTGCACGAAGATGCGCTCGGGCAGCCCGAAGGCCGCGAGCAGGCGGCGCGCGGCACCATCGCCGATGCCGGGCGTCAGCGAAAGCCGCAGCCAGCCTGCGAGTTCTGCGCGTTCCAAACGAGTGTGCGAGAAGAAAGGCCGGAGTCGCGGGTCAGGGATTGACGAGGAAGTCGCCGGCGCGCGGAGTGTCGTTGATTTCGAGCACCAGCGCGTACGAAACCTTCTCGAAAGTGCGGAACACCATCAGCAGGCCGATGCGTTCGTTCGGCAGCTTGATGGTTTCCTTGCGGGCACCGGTGCGGTCGAGGATGGTCTCGCCGTTCTTCAGGATGGCCAGCACGTGGCCGTTGTCGATGCCGTCGCGCGTGCCCTTGTTGATGGCCACCACCTGGTTCTGCGCCGCGAACTGCACCGCGTTGCCGTAGACCGAGATGATGCGGCCGTCGACCTGCGTCGACGGGGCGCGCGGCACGTAGCTCAGCAGCTGGCGCGGCGGCTCGGGCAGCAGGCGGTCGCCGGCGCGCATTTCCTCGCGCGAGGCAATGATGTCGATGCTGGCGGGCACCACCGTGATGAGGTCCTTGTCCTCGACCGTCTCGACGGTGGTCGATTCGCCGCGCTGCAGGCGGGCCTTGCCCAGGTACTGCGCCTCGTAGCCGAGGATTTCACCCGTGCCCGGGTCCTTCAGCGGCGTGGCGTTGCGGAAGATGCGGAAGTTCTGCACCGGGCCCGGCACCTCGACCAGCGGCGCCTCGGCGGTGCCGCGGGCATAGGCCCGGTCGCCGCGCGACAGCAGCACGCGGCTGTCGTTGCCGGCGACGATGCGCGGCGCGGCCTCGAGCGTGCCGGCGTCGACCACGATGGGCTCGCTCAGGAAGGGCTCGATGATGCTCGGGTTGAGCGTGGGCAGCGCCATGCCGGCCAGCGAGTCGAAGCGGGTGCGCGGCGAGAGCTTGATGGTTCCGCCGTCGCCGCTGACGCCGCCGCGGCGGGTGGTCAGGCGGGCGCGGCCGCCGGTCTTGTCCAGGTAGAGCACCTGGCCGGGGTAGATCCGGTGCGGGTTGGCGATTTCATTGATGTTCATGCCCCAGAGTTCCGGCCAGCGCCAGGGGCGCAGCAGGTAGAGGCGGGAAATGGCCCAGAGCGTGTCGCCCGGCTTGACGGTGTATTCGTCGGGCGCGTTGGGCGCCAGCTCGCTCAGCGGCACGCCGGCCTGGGCGGTCTGCTGGGCCGTGGCGCGCTGCTGCTGGGTGATGGGGTAGTTCTGTGCCCAGGACGTCGCGGCGCCGCAACTGCCGATCACCGCCAGGGCTGTCAGCGTGGCAAGAAAGGAGGGGCGCCGGCGTTCGGTGAGTCTGAGCTTTTTCATGTCTGGATGGTGAGCGCGCGACGTATCGCTGCGCATACGAATCTCACAATTTGCTACGAATTCTGCGCTGAAGCCCTTGGGAGGGCAACGTTTTCGGGCTCCTACGGCGCGTGTCGTCGCGGAATTGGCGAAAATAGCCACAACTTTCCCCCGATTTCATGGCCAAACGAAACATTCTGAGTTACCCGGACAAGCGCCTGCACACCGTCGCCAAGCCGGTGCAGGGCGTCGACGCGCGCATCAAGGCCCTGGTCACCGACATGCTGGAAACCATGTACGACGCCAACGGCATCGGCCTGGCGGCCACGCAGATCGACGTGCACGAGCGCCTCGTCGTGATCGACGTGTCCGAGGAGCGTAACCAGCCGATCGTGCTGATCAACCCCGAGATCACCTGGGCCAGCGAGGAAAAGGTCGTGAACGAAGAGGGCTGCCTGTCGGTGCCCGGCATCTACGACGGCGTGCTGCGCTCCACCTCCGTGAAGGTGCAGGCGCTCGACGAGAACGGCGAGATGCGCACCATCGAGGCCGAGGGCCTGCTGGCCGTGTGCATCCAGCACGAGCTCGACCACCTGCTGGGCAAGGTGTTCGTCGAATATCTCTCCCCCCTGAAGCGCAACCGCATCAAGAGCAAGCTGCTGAAGCAGCAGCGCGAAGAAATGCGGGAGCGGGCTTGAACCTCCCCGCCATGACCGACGCACGCCGCCGCTCCCTTGCAGCGATGGCGTTCCTCGCGGTCGCCGGCCTCGGCCTTCTTGCCGGCTGCGCCAGCGAACCCACCCGCATCCAGCCCGGCGCCACCGCCGCCGAGACCCTGCAGCGCCTGGGCACGCCCACCGGCCGCTACCCGCTCACGGGCGGCGGCGAGCGGCTGCAGTACTCGCGCATGCCGGCCGGCTTCGAGGTCGTCGACATCGACGTCGATGCCTCCGGCAAGGTCGTCTCGGTGACGCAGGTGCTCAGCGAGGCGCGCTTCGGCCAGGACATCAAGGTCAACCAGTGGCGCCAGAACGACGTGATGGCCTTCTACGGCCGGCCCTATGAGATCACCCGCGTGAGCTCCTTCGACGGCGCGGTCTGGACCTGGCGCTACAAGGCCGTGAACGAGCGCCGCATGCTGTACATCTACATCGATCCGACCGGCGTGGTCCGGCGCTATCACACGGGGGACGATCTCGATTTCGATCGGATCCGGGATTGAGCCGCCTCAGAGTCGTTTTCGCGGGCACGCCCGAGTTCGCGCGCGTCGCGCTCGAAGCCATCGCCGCCGCCGGCCATGAGGTCGTGCTGGTGATGAGCCAGCCCGACCGCCCCGCCGGCCGCGGCATGAAGCTGCAGGCCTCCCCCGTCAAGCAATGCGCCGTCGCCAACGACTGGCCCGTGGCCCAGCCGCGCAGCCTGCGCCTGGACGGCAAGTACCCCGACGAGGCCTCGGCCGCGCGCGACACCCTGCTGGCCGCGAAGCCCGACGTGATGGTGGTCGCCGCCTACGGCCTGATCCTGCCGCAGTGGGTGCTCGACCTGCCGGTGCGCGGCTGCCTGAACATCCACGCGAGCCTGCTGCCGCGCTGGCGCGGCGCCGCGCCGATCCACCGCGCCATCGAGGCGGGCGACGCGCAGACCGGCATCACCATCATGCAGATGGACGCCGGCCTCGACACCGGCGACATGCTGCTGCGCGAGGCCGTCGACATCGGCCGCGACGACAACACCGCCCGCCTGCACGACCGCCTGGCCGAACTCGGCGGAAAGATGATCGTCGAGGCGCTGGCGCGCATCGGCACGCTCGTCCGCACGCCGCAGCCCGCCGAGGGCGTCACCTACGCCAACAAGGTCGAGAAGCACGAGGCGCTGGTCGACTGGACCCAGCCCGCCGACGCCATCGTGCGGCGCGTGCTGGCCTTCGACCCGTTCCCGGGCGCCAACAGCCCGCTGGACGGCGAAACCGTCAAGCTCTGGGCGGGACATGCGGCGACATCGGCTGAACAGGCCGCGCCGGGCACCATCCTCGCCGTGAGCGACACCGGCGTGACCGTGGCCGCCGGGGCCGGCTCGGCCCTCACCGTCACCGAACTGCAGCGGCCGGGCGGCAAGCGCCTGGCCGTGGCCGATTTCCTGCGCGGCTTCGACCTGAAGCCCGGGCAGGCCTTCGGCTGATGTTCCTCTCGCAAAGCATCCGCAGCCGCCCCGAATTCCGTACCGGCGTGCGCGACATGTCTCCCGTGGCGCTGGGCATCGGTGCCTGGGGGCTCATGACCGGCGTGGCCATGGTCAAGTCGAACATGAGCCTGGTCGAGGCGGTGGCGATGACGCTGCTGGTCTACGCGGGCAGTTCGCAGCTCGCGGCCATTCCGCTGCTCTTCGCCGGCGCGCCGGCCTGGGTGATCCTGGCCACGGGCTTCTGCGTCAACCTGCGCTTCGTGGTGTTCAGCCTGCACCTGCGTCCCTACCTCATGCACATGCCGCGCTGGCGCCGCATGCTGCACGGCTACCTCACGGCCGACATGAGCTACGCGCTCTTCACGAAGAAGTACCCCAAGCCGCCGCTGACCGTTGCCGAGCAGCAGGCGCAGGAGGCCTATCTCACGGGCAACTACTTCGTCACCTGGTGCGCCTGGATGGGCATGAGCCTGCTGGGCATCGCGCTGGCCAACTTCATTCCGCAGAGCTGGGGCCTGAGCTTCGCCGGCGTGCTGAGCCTGGTGGCCATCGTCTGCTCGATGGCGACGACGCGCCTGCGCGTGCTGGCCGCGCTGATCGCCGGCGCGACGGCGGTGGCGGCCTATGCGCTGCCGCTCAAGCTCAACATCGTGGTGGCCATCGGCGTGGCCGTGCTGCTGTGCTTCTGGCTCGAGAAGCAGCTCGGACTCGACCCTGACGCGGAGGACGACAAGTGAGCGCCGCCCGGCCGCCCGAAGGCGCTCGCCCCCTCCGTCCGGAGGGGGGAGGAGAAGCGACACGAAGTGCGCGGAGCCTGGGGGAGGACAACAAATGAGCGCCGCGAATGCGACCACCGACTGGTGGACCATGGGCGTGATCGTCGGCCTGGCCCTGGTCACCGTGCTCACGCGCTGCTTCTTCTTCATCCTCGACAGGCCCTGGGGCCTGCCCGAGTGGGCGCACCGCGCGCTGCACTATGCGCCGGCCGCCGCGCTCGCGGGCGTGATCGCGCCCGAGATCGTCATGACGCAGGGGCACCTCATCACCACGCTGCACGACGCGCGCCTGTACGCGGCGGTGGTCGGCGCCGCGTACTTCTACTGGCGGCGCGGCGTGCTGGGCACGATGCTCGCGGGCATGGCGGTGTACCTGCCGCTGCACCTCGGTCTGGGCTGGTAGGCGGCCGCCGCCGGGCCGCCCCAAGGCGGGCCGCGCCTCCCCCTCGGGGGGAGTTACACGCAGCGAAGCGAAGTGAAAAGCCGGGGGCTCCGGTTTCTAGTCGAGCTTCACGCCAGCGGCGACGATGATCTTGCCCCAGCGATCGCTCTCGGCACGCGAGAGCTTGTAGAAGTCCTGCGGCGTTCCCGGCAGCGCCTCGAAGCCGAAGTCGGCGAACAGCTTCACCACCTTTGGCGCCTTCATCGCCTTGTGCAGCTCGGCGTTGAGCCGCGCCACCGCCTCGGGCGGCATGCCGGCCGGACCGATCAGGCCGTGGAAGGCGTAGGCGTTGACGTCGCTGAAGCCGGCCTCGACGAAGGTCGGCACGTCCGGCAGGGCGCTCGCGCGCTGCGGCAGTGCAATGGCCAGCACGCGCACCTTGCCCGACTTGATGATCGGAAGGCCCGAGGCCAGGTCCAGCATCATCGTCGGCACCTGGCCGCCCATCACATCGGTCATGGCGGGCGCCGCGCCCTTGTAGGGCACGTGCGTGATCGTCAGTCCGGCCTTCTGCTTGAAGAGCTCCATCGCCATGTGATGCGGCGAGCCGTTGCCGGGCGAGGCGTAGCTCACCTTGTCGGGGTTGGCCTTCACGTAGCGCACGAACTCCGCCACGTTCTTCGCGGGAAAGTCGGGGTGCACCACCAGCGCCACCGGAAAGCGGCCGATGGTGCCGATGTAGGTGAAGTCGCTCGCGGGCTTGTACGGCAGCTTGGCGAACATGTGCTCGTTGAAGAGCAGCGCGGCGTTCTCGGCCTGCATGATCGTGTAGCCGTCGGGCTTGGCCTGCATCATCACGCCCACGCCGATGTTGGTGGAGGCGCCCGGCCGGTTGTCGATGATGAGCGGTTGCCCGAGCGACGGCTGCATCGCCTCGGCCAGCGTGCGCGCGAGGTTGTCGGTGCCGCCGCCGGCCACGTAGGGCACGATCCATTTGATCGGCTGGGTGGGGTAGGCCGCCGGCTGGGCCGATGCGAAGGGGGAAGTGGCCAGCGCGAGGGTTGCGGCCAGCATGGGAAGGAATCGCTTCATCGTCTCTTGTCTCCGTTGCTCGTTTTGAAATCGTCGAAAGAAGTCGGTCGGGCTCAGCCGCCGCGCAGCGTCTGCCACAGCTCGCGGTCGCGCTCGGCGGTCCACACCACCGGGTGCTCGATGCCGCGCAGCTCGTCGTACGCGCGCGAGACGTCGAAGGGCAGCACGTGCTGGAACACGGGCCAATCGCCGAAGCGCGGCGTCATCGCCGCCTCGGCGCGCGCGAAGCAGCCCTTGAGCGTGTCGCCGGCCGCGATGCCGGCTTTCACGCTCTCGAGCAGCGTCGAGAGGAATGCCTTGGTGAGCCCGATGGCCTCGGCGCAAGCGGCCTCGTCCTGCAGCACCGCGCCGCGGCCGGGCACCAGCACGCGCGGCTTCAGGGCTGCCACGGCGTCGAGCGTGCCGGCCCAGTCGCCGATGTAGGCGTCGCCTGCATACACGCCGCAGTGGTTCTCGACCACGTCGCCCGAGAACAGCACGCCGCTGTCGGGCAGCCATGCGACGGTGTCGCCGCTCGAATGGCCCCGGCCCAGAGCCATCAGCCGCAGCTCGCGGCCGCCACCGAGCGGCAGCGTCATCTCGCGCTCGAAGACCGTCGTGGGGATGGTCAGGCCCGGAATCTCCTCCACGCCCGCGAAGAGCCGCGGAAAGCGGCCGACTTCCGAGTCGAAGTCGGCCTGCCCGCGCGTGCGGATCCAGTAGAGCGTGCCGCTGCTGGCGACGATGTCGCGCGCCTCGTCGAATGCGCTCGCGCCCATCACGCGCACCGCGTGGTAGTGCGTGAGCACGATGGTGCGGATGGGCTTGTCGGTCACCGTGCGGATGGCCGCGAGGAAGTCGCGCGCCATGCGCGGCGTGGGGCGCGTGTCGATCAGCACCACGTGCTCGTCGCCGACGACGAAGCCGCAGTTGGGATCGAAGTCGCTGATGTAGCCGTACGCGCCGGGCGCGAGCTCCTGCAGCCGGGGCTTCTGCTCGCGGGTGTCGGAGGCGGATGCGAAGGAAACGGTCGTGGTCATGGGGCCTTGTCGTTCGTCGTCGTGGGGTCTTCTTCTTCGGCCGCCGCGCGGATGCAGGCGAGCAGCACGTCCTGGTCGGCGCACTGGTTGGCCAGCAGCAATACGAGGCGCGCGTTGAGGTCGGCGCTCTGCGCTTCGGTGCGGCCCTCGTGCGCGGCGAGCAGCGCCGCGTAGAAGCCGTCGGGGTCTGGGATGCGGGGCTCGGTGATCATGGGTTGCGTTCGTTGGCGGCCAGTGCGGCGCGCACTGCAGATGCGACGGCTTCGGGCGTGGCGCTCGCCAGCGCGGCGGCGCGATAGGCGTCGGGGCGCACGAGGACGAAGCTGCCTGCATCGCCTGCGCCGAGATGGCTTGCGAGCTTCTCGTCGACCTGCAGCGTGGGCAGGCCGCTGTCGCCGTCCACGGCCAGCAGGCGCAGCGGCAGTGAAGCCATCGCATCGAGCGCCGCCCGCGCCTGCTCGCGTGTCGGCGCGAACCACAGGCCGATGCACTCGGTGCTCTCGGACAGCAGCTGCATCAGCGTCGTCTCGCGGCCGTCGGTCCAGCGCAGCGGCAGGTTCTGCACCGAGCGCGCGCCTTCGGGCAGCAGCGGCGCGGGCGGATAGTCGTTGGCCACCGACATGCGGCCGGTGTTCACCAGCGCCCGTGCGAAGGGATGGCGCGCCGCCAGCGCAACCACGGCGCGGCGCAGCGTGTGCTCGGCGGGCGAGCGCGGCGCGAGGAAACGAGCCGAGCGGCTAGTCACCTGCAGGTTCTGCTTCGCGGCGGGTTGCCGCTCCGCGTCGTAGCTGTCGAGCAGCGCGTCGCTCGCCTTGCCCTGCGCGACGAGCGCGAGCTTCCAGCCGAGGTTGGCCGCGTCCTGGATGCCGCTGTTGCCGCCGCGCGCGCCGAAGGGGCTCACCACGTGCGCCGCGTCGCCGATGAAGAACACGCGGCCGTGACGGAAGCTGTCGAGCAGGTGGTCGCGGTAGCCGTAGGGGCCGATCCAGACGAACTCGAACTCCACGTCCGGCCCGAGCTGTTCGCGCAGCCGCGCGCCCGCCACTTCGGGCTTGCTGATGTAGGCGGTGTCGCAGTCCTCGGGCATCTGGTAGTCGATGCGCCACACGCCGTCGGCCATCAGGTGCTGCCACACGCCGCGGCCTTCGTTGAAGGGCGCGTCCACCCAGGTCCAGCGCTCGGTGGGCAGCGGCTTCCTGAAGCGCACGTCGCTGATGCACCAGCGGTCGGTGCTGCGCGAGGAGTGCGCGTCGATGCCGAGCTGCGTGCGGATCGCGCTGTTGGCGCCGGTGGCGTCGATCAGCCGGTCGGCCTCGATGGTGTAGCTGCCCACGGGCGTCTCCACCTCGAGGCGCACGCCGTCGGCCAGTTGCTCCACGCGCGTGACGCGGCTCTTCCAGCGCACGTCGGTGAGTCCCAGTTCGAGGATGCGGTCGACCAGGAACCACTCGACGTAGAACTGCTGCAGGTTGATGAAGGGCGGCTGCCGCGAGACGCTGTTGGCCTGCAGGTTGAAGTTGTAGACCTCCTGCTCGCCCGAGAAGGTGCGCCCGAACGACCAGGTGATGCCCTTGGCCGCGATGCGTTCGTAGATGCCCAGGCGCTCGAAGATCTCCAGGCTCTTCTGCGCGTAGCAGATGCCGCGCGACGATGCGCCGCGCACGCCGACGGTGTCGTCCTCGTCCAGCAGCACGGCGCGCACGCCACGTTGCGCGAGGTCGCAGGCCAGCGTGAGGCCCGAGGGGCCGGCGCCGACGATCACGATGGGGTGGCGCGCGATGGTCTTGCTGCCCAGTTCGGGCGGCGGCGTGAAGGGCCAGGCCGGCAGCTCGTAGGCCGGCGCGAATGCGAAGTTTTCCATGTCTCTGCTAAAGCGCGTGAGCGAACTCGGCGATGGCATCCGCCGCCTTGGGGATCAGTTCCGGCTGCCCCGCGAGATAGTGGTTGCCGCCGACGATGTCGACGTTGCGGATGCGCGATCCGCCCGCCGCCATCCACGCGTCGCGCGTGCTCGGGAAGGTCGACTGGTCGCCCGTGTAGGTCAGCAGCAGCTTGGGCACCGTGGTGCGCGCGAGGTTGGTCGGCCCGTCGGCCTGCGAGCGCGACGACCACTGCGAGAGGAATGCGGTGAGCGAGGTGGTGCGACCCATCGCGTTGGCCGAGTAGTTCACCTGTCGCGCATCGCCCCACACGCTGCCGGGCAGGCGGTCGTTGGGGTCGAGCGAGAGATCCACGCAGCGCGGATCGGCGTGCGTGCGGTAGACGATGAAGGTCTGGTCGCGCGGGGCGCCCGGCGTGTCGCGCAGCAGCGCGAGGCGGTCGATGCACCACTGCTCGATGCGATCGAGACGTGCCTTCTGCGCGGCGCTGAAGCGCGCGAGGAAGTCGCTGTCGTAGGGCACGCGATGGCGCGCGTCGTACATGTCGAGCTCGGGGTCGACCGAGAGCGGGTCGTGCTCGTCGGTGACGGAAGGGTCGATCCAGTCGCGCATCAGCCGCGTGCGGCCCAGGTGCGCGGCGCACAGCGCGATGCCGTCCACGGGCGGAAGGTCGCCCGGGTGCAGGTGCGTGGGGTCGCCGTCGGGCAGGTGCGTGGCGGTGAGCTTCTCGGCCTGCGCCTGGTAGAAGGCCGAGAGTGCGGCGCCGCCGGAGTTGCCGACGAGGAACACCTTCTCGTAGCCGGCCGAGCGCAGGTACTGCACGCCGGCGCCGAGGTCTTGAATGGCGCGCTCCATCAGCAGCACCGTGTCGTTGCCCACGAAGCGGGAGTTCAGGCCCATGCAGCAGATGCCGCGCTCGGCCAGCGGGCCGATCAGGTAATGGCCCATGAAGTTGCTCGTGGGGTGCATCACGATGGCTGCGATCTTCTTCGGCCCCTGCGGCGCGCGGAATGCGCCGTAGATGCGCGGGCGCAGCAGCTGGAGGCCCGACTGGCTCTCCATGGCCGCGCCGGGCTTCACGTCGATGACGGCGAGTTGCAGCTCAGGCATTCGACACGCCCCTTGCCGAGCGAAGTTCAGCCTTGCGCGCGGTCCATGCGTCGAGGTCTGCCCGGGCATGCAGCGCATGCGCGTCCATCTCGGCCTGCGGCACGGTCGGCGTGGTCAGCTCCACGCGGATGCCGTTGGGGTCGAAGAAGTAGATCGATTCGATGATGTGGTGGTCGGTCACGCCCAGCACCTCGATGCCGGCGCCTTCGAGCCGCGCCTTGGCGGCCAGCAGGTCGGCCACGGAATCGACGCGCAGCGCGATGTGGTTCACCCACGAGGGCGTGTTGGGCGAGGGCAGCGCGGCGATGTCGTCGCCCAGGTCGAAGAAGGCGATGTACGAGCCGTCGCGCATCTGGAAAAAGATGTGCACGTAGGGGCAGTACTCGCCGGTGCTCGGCACGTGGTCGCTCTTGATGACGTGGGCCAGCGGCAGGCCGAGCAGGTCTTCGTAGAAGCGGCGGGTTTCCTCGCTGTCGCGGCAGCGCCAGGCGAAATGGTGCAGCCCGCGCACGGGCGGTGGTGGGGTCGGCATGGCTCGTGTGTCTCCGGTGAGCCGGTATTGGGCGATGCTGGGTCTTATGATGCAATCGAAATTAATTCATCGATTGATGAAATAACCGTATATATGAACCTCACCCTGCGCCAGCTGCGCGCCTTCGCCGCCGTGGCCGGGACCGGCAGCTTCACCGCCGCGGCGCAGCAGCTGCACCTCACGCAGTCGGCGCTCAGCGTGCTGGTGCGCGAGCTGGAACGCGAGATGGGCGTGCAGCTGCTCGACCGCAATACGCGCCGCGTGCAGCTGTCGGAGGCGGGGCGCGAGTTCCTGCCCTCGGTGCACCGGCTGCTGGGCGACCTTGCCGGCGCGGTGGCCGGCGTCACGGATTTGCGTGACAAGAAGAAAGGCTTGCTACGGCTTGCCGCGCCGCAGCTCATGGCCTGCACGCTGATGCCGCGCGTGATCGCGCTCTACCGCGAGCAGTACCCCGACGTGGACGTGCGCCTGGCCGACACCCTGCCCGAGCACCTGCTCGCGGGCGTGACGGCGGGCGACGTGGAACTGGCCGTGGGGCAGGACGTGGCCGTCGACGACGCCATCGAGCGCCGCACGCTGCTGCGCGACCGGCACTGGCTGATCTGCCCGCCGGGCCATGCCTTCGCCAATCGCCGCAAGGTGCGCTGGCACGAGCTCGGCCCCTACACCTTCATCGCGCCCACGCGCGACTTCCGCCAGCGCGTGCTGCCCGAGCTGGCACCCGCGGAACGCGAATACATGCTGCGGCCCGGCACGCAGGAGGTGTCGTACATGACCACCGCGCTGGGCATGGTGGCCTCCGGGTTGGGGCTCACGGTGTGCCCGACCTACTCGGCGCCGCTGGTGCGCGCCCACGGCCTGCAGATGGTGCGGCTCGAATCGCCCGACTTCCATCGCGAGGTGTGCGTCTACAGCGCGGCGCGGCGCTCGCTGTCGCCGGCGGCCGCGAGCTTCGTCGAAGTGCTGGAAGGCTTCGCGCGCGAACAGCAGCAAAAAGACTGAAGAACGGGCTGAAGAAAAGCATCGACGCGCGGCAAGAGGCGCACAGGTCGGCGATGGGGCCAAAACTACAATGCAGGCCGATCTCCGTCTTGTCTTCCATCTTCTCCGGACTCCCCTCATGAACGTCATTCGCTTCACCGACCTCTGCGCGCAGGGCAAGGCCGCCGGCCAGCGCGTCTTCATCCGTGCCGACCTCAACGTGCCGCAGGACGACGCCGGCAACATCACCGAAGACACGCGCATCCGCGCTTCGGTGCCCTGCATCAAGCTGGCGCTGGACGCCGGCGCCGCCGTGATGGTCACCTCGCACCTGGGCCGCCCGACGGAGGGCGAGTTCAAGCCCGAAGACTCGCTGGCTCCCGTCGCCAAGCGCCTGGGCGAGCTGCTCGGTCGCGAAGTGCCGCTGGTCTCCAACTGGGTCGACGGCGTCGACGTGAAGCCCGGCCAGGTCGTGCTGCTCGAGAACTGCCGCGTCAACAAGGGCGAGAAGAAGAACGACGAAGGCCTGGCCCGCAAGCTGGCCGCGCTCACCGACATCTACGTGAACGACGCCTTCGGCACCGCGCACCGCGCCGAGGCCACCACCTACGGCATCGCGCAGTTCGCCAAGGTGGCCGCGGCCGGCCCGCTGCTGGCGGCCGAGATCGACGCCATCACCAAGGCGCTGGCGCAGCCCAAGCGGCCGCTGGTGGCCATCGTGGCGGGCTCGAAGGTCAGCACCAAGCTCACCATCCTGAAGAGCCTGTCGGCCAACGTCGACCAGCTCATCGTGGGCGGCGGCATCGCCAACACCTTCATGCTGGCCGCCGGCCTGAAGATCGGCAAGTCGCTGGCCGAGCCCGACCTGGTCGACCAGGCCAAGGCCGTGATCGACGCCATGCGCGCGCGCGGCGCCGACGTGCCGATCCCGGTGGACGTGGTCACGGCCAAGACCTTCGCGGCCGACGCGGCCGCCACCGTCAAGGACGCGAGCGACGTGGCCGACGACGACCTGATCCTCGACATCGGCCCCAAGACTGCCGCCCAGCTCGCCGCGCAGCTGCGCGAAGCCGGCACCATCGTCTGGAACGGCCCGGTGGGCGTGTTCGAGTTCGACGCCTTCGCGGGCGGCACCAAGGCCATCGCGCAGGCGATTGCCGAGAGCAGCGCGTTCTCGATCGCCGGCGGCGGCGACACGCTGGCGGCCATCGCCAAGTACGGCATCGAGAAGCAGGTCGGCTACATCTCGACCGGCGGCGGCGCTTTCCTGGAAGTGCTGGAAGGCAAGACCCTGCCGGCCTTCGAGATCCTGTCGAAGCGCGCCGCGGGCTGAGCGAGGCCCGAAGCGGGAAAACCCATGGGTGACTTCCGTTCGACACACAAACTGTATACAGTAGCGAATACAAAACGGAGACTACCCTCATGAGCACGGACCGCATTCCCCGCCACGCCACCAAGATCGTTGCCACCCTCGGTCCGGCGTCCAGCACGCCCGAACTGCTGGAAAAGATGATCCAGGCCAAGGTCAGCGTGGTGCGGCTGAACTTCAGCCACGGTACGGCGCAGGACCACATCGATCGCGCCGCCATGGTGCGCGAAGCCGCCCGCCGCGCGGGCCGCGAGGTGGCCATCATGGCCGACCTGCAGGGCCCGAAGATCCGCGTCGGCAAGTTCGCGCAGGGCAAGGTCTGGCTGGAGGCCGGCGCCAAGTTCGTGCTCGACGCCTCGCGCACCGAGCTCGGCGACGCCGATGCCGTGGGCCTCGACTACAAGGACCTGCCGCGCGACGTGAAGCCCGGCGACAGGCTCCTGCTGAACGACGGCCTCATCGTGCTGACCGTCGATGCCGTCAGGGGCGAGGCAGTGCACACCACCGTCAAGCTCGGCGGCGAGCTGTCGAACAACAAGGGCATCAACAAGCAGGGCGGCGGCCTCACCGCGCCCGCGCTGACGGCCAAGGACATGGAAGACATCAAGACCGCGATGAGCTTCCAGGCCGACTATGTGGCCGTGAGCTTCCCCAAGAACGCCACCGACATGGAAATGGCGCGCCAGCTGTGCAACGTGGCTGCCGCCGAGTACGGCCACAAGCCCGGCATGATCGCCAAGATCGAGCGCGCCGAGGCCATTCCGAAGCTGGAAGAGATCCTGCGTGCCAGCGACGGCATCATGGTCGCGCGCGGCGACCTCGCGGTCGAGGTGGGCAACGCGGCCGTGCCGGCGCTGCAGAAGAAGATGATCCGCATGGCCCGCGAGATGGACAAGGTGGTCATCACCGCGACCCAGATGATGGAGTCGATGATCACCAACCCCGTGCCCACCCGCGCCGAGGTGAGCGACGTGGCCAACGCCGTGCTCGACGGCACCGACGCCGTGATGCTCTCCGCCGAAACAGCCTCGGGCCGCTACCCGCTCGAGACCGTGCAGGAGATGAGCCGCATCTGCGAAGCCGCCGAGGCGGCCGAAGACAAGCAGCTCGACGCCGACTTCAGCGGCCAGAACTACAGCCGCATCGACCAGTCGATCGCGATGGGCGCGCTGTTCACCGCCCATCACCTTGGCGCCAAGGCCATCGTCGCGCTCACCGAGTCGGGCTCCACCCCGCTGTGGATGAGCCGCCACCGCGCGCACATCCCCATGTACGCGTTGACCTCGCGCCTGGCCACGCAGCGCAAGATGGCGCTCTACCGCAACGTGCGCCCGCTGCTGATGGATTCGGAAAGCGACCGCGACACCGCGCTGCTGCAGGCCGAGAACCACCTGAAGAAGCGCGGCATCGTGCAGAGCGGCGACGTCTACGCGATCACCTGCGGCGAGCCGATGGGTGCCCCGGGCGGCACCAACATGCTGAAGATCTGCAGGGCAAGTTAAGCACTCCCCCAGGCTTCGCGCACTTCGTGTCGCGCGCGCCTTCCCCCTCGCCGGGGGCAACACCAGCGGCCCGGCAAAGCCGGTTCCGCGGTGTTCCTGGAATCAGCCGTTTCGGAACAGGAAGCTGTAGGCATTGAGGGCGGGCACGCCGCCCAGGTGCGCGTACAGCACCTTCGATCCGGCAGGGAATTCGCCCAGCCGCACCTTCTCGATCATCCCGTGCATCGACTTGCCCTCGTACACGGGGTCGGTCAGCATGGCCTCGAAGCGCGCGCTCAGGCGGATGGCTTCCAGCGTGCCTTCGTTGGGCAGGCCGTACTCGGGGCCGCCGAAGCGGCGATCGAGCACGATGTCCTTCTCGGTGATGTCGCGGCCCAGCTCCACCAGCTCGGCCGTGTTCTTGGCGATGCGCAGGATCTGGTCGAAGGTCTGCTGCGGCTTGGCCGAAGCGTCGATGCCGATCACGCGGTCGGCCCGGCCGTCGGCCGCGAAGCCCACCACCATGCCGGCCTGCGTGCTGCCCGTCACCGAGCAGACCACGATGTAGTCGAACTTGAAGCCCAGCTCCGCTTCCTGCTGGCGCACTTCCTCGGCGAAGCCGACGAAGCCCAGGCCGCCGCGCGGATGCTCCGAGCAGCCCGCCGGAATCGGGAACGGCTTGCCGCCGGCCTTGCGGACGCTCTCCATGGCGTCTTCCCAGCTCTTGCGGATGCCGATGTCGAAGCCGGCTGCGTCCAGGCGCACGTCGGCGCCCATGATGCGTGACATTTCGATGTTGCCGACCCGGTCGTACACCGCGTCGGAATAGTTGACCCAGTTCTCCTGCACCAGCACGCACTTCATGCCGAGGTGCGCCGCCACGGCCGCGACCTGGCGCGTCTGGTTCGACTGGATGCCGCCGATGGACACCAGCGTGTCGTAGCCGCCTTCGATCGCCTCGGGGATCAGGTACTCGAGCTTGCGCGTCTTGTTGCCGCCGAAGGCCAGGCCGCTGTTGCAGTCCTCGCGCTTGGCGTAGAGGTCGACCTTGCCGCCCAGGTGCGCGCTCAGGCGCTTGAGAGGCTGGATCGGCGTGGGGCCGAAGGTCAGCGGGTAGCGGGGAAACTTCTCGAGGTTCATGGTGCGGCTCCGTCCAGGAAATTGAAGCTTGAATCGTAGGAAGAAGCCTGCGCAACGTGCTTGCGAAGTTTGCTGGCTTTGGTCGAGAAAAAAATGCAAGATCGAAAAATCGATAGTTTTTGATTTAAAGATCTGGCAATGAGCACAACAAAATTGCGTGACGCGCCGGAGCTCGACCGGACCGACCGCGCCATCCTGCGCACCATGCAGCGCGACGCCTCGCTGTCGAACGTAGCGCTGGCCGCCAAGGTCAATCTCAGCCCCGCCGCCTGCCTGCGGCGCGTGGAGCGGCTCAAGGCGGCCGGGCTCATCAAGGGCGTCGTCGCACTGCTCGAACCCGACGCGCTCGAACTCGGCATGCTGGTGATGATCGGCGTGGTGCTCGACCGCTCCACGCCCGACTCCTTCGCCGATTTCGAGAAGGCCGCCCAGAAGGTCTCGGGTTGCCTCGAATGCCACGTGGTGTCCGGCGAGTTCGACTACTTCATGCTCGTGCGCACCCGCGACAACGACAGCTTCAACCGCCTGCACGCCGAGCAGCTGCTGTACCTACCGGGGGTGCGGCAGATCCGCACCTTCGTCGTGCTCAAGCAGGTGCTGTCGACCACGCAGCTGCCGATCTGACGAAACCGGCACCCGGCAGCGTGCGTACTGTTGCGATGAGCCTTCCCTCCTTCGCATCGCTCCGCCGGCGCCATGGCGCCTTTCTCATCGCGGTCTCCGTCATCGCCGCCGCGGCGCTTTCGGCCTGCTCGCCGGTCAAGGTGCTCAACGGCCTGGTGCCCACCGACACCTACCGGTTTCAGGGCGGCATCGCCTACGGCCAGGCGCCGCACCAGTTGCTCGACGTGTACCAGCCGCTGCCGGCCACGCAGCCAGCGCCGGGCGGGCGGCCGCTGGTCGTGTTCTTCTACGGCGGCACCTGGACGACCGGCGACCGCGCCAGCTACAGGTTCATGGGCGAGGCGCTGGCCGCGCGGGGCGCCGTGGTGGTGGTGCCCGACTACGGGCTCTCGCCGGCCTTCACCTACCCGGCCTTCGTGCGCGACAGCGCGCTGGCCGTCAAATGGGCGCTCGACAACGCGGCCCGGCTGGGCGCCGACCCGAAGCAGGTGTTCGTCATGGGCCACAGTTCGGGCGGCTACAACGCCGCGATGGTCGCGCTCGACGGGCGCTGGCTCGCGGAGGTGGGGGCCAGCCCGAAGCAGCTGGCGGGCTGGATCGGCCTGGCCGGCCCCTACGACTTCCTGCCCATCGTCGACCCCCAGGCGCGGGTCGCCTTCAACTGGCCGGACACGCCGCGCGACTCGCAGCCGCTGGCGCATGTCACGTCCGGATCGCCGCGCGCCCTGCTCATGGCGGCGTCGAAGGACGACCTGGTCCAGCCCGGCCGCAACACGGGGCAGATGGCCGCGGCGCTGCGCGCGGCGGGCGTTTCGGTGCAGGTCCGGCTGTTCGACGACCTGAGCCACGTGACGCTGATCGGCGCCTTCGCCAGGCCCATCCAGTGGCTGGGCGGGCCGGTGCTGCCGCCTGTCATGGATTTCCTCGGGCTGGCGTCGGTCCTGTCCCACAAGGGTGCTCGGTAGAATTACGGCAGTTTTTCCCGCCTTTCCGTCTTCTTCTTCTTTCAATTTCCCGCGAGGTATTTCCCATGGCACTCGTCTCGATGCGCGAACTGCTCGACCATGCCGCAGCCAATGGCTACGGCATTCCGGCCTTCAACGTCAACAACCTCGAACAGGTCCAGGCCGTCATGGAGGCCGCCAAGGAAACCGGCGCGCCCGTCATCCTGCAGGCCAGCGCAGGCGCCCGCAAATACGCCGGCGAGGCCTTCATCAAGCACCTGATCCAGGCCGCGATCGAGCAGTACCCGAACATCCCGCTGGTCATGCACCAGGACCACGGCCAGAGCCCGGCCATCTGCCAGGGCGCCATCGACCTCGGCTTCTCTTCCGTCATGATGGACGGCTCCCTGCATGAAGACGGCAAGACGCCCGCCTCCTTCGACTACAACGTCGACGTGACCCGCAAGGTGGTGCAGCTGGCGCACAAGGTCGGCGTGACCGTCGAAGGCGAGCTGGGCTGCCTGGGCTCGCTCGAGACAGGCATGGCCGGCGAGGAAGACGGCATCGGCGCCGAAGGCGTGCTCGACCACTCCGCGCTGCTGACCGACCCCGAGGAAGCCGCCCAGTTCGTCAAGGCCACGCAGCTCGACGCGCTGGCCATCGCCATCGGCACCAGCCACGGCGCCTACAAGTTCACCCGCAAGCCCACCGGCGACATCCTGTCGATCCAGCGCGTGAAGGAAATCCACGCCCGCCTGCCCAACACCCACCTGGTGATGCACGGCTCGTCGTCGGTGCCGCAGGACCTACTGGAAATCATCCGCAAGTTCGGCGGCAACATGAAGGAAACCTACGGCGTGCCCGTCGAGGAAATCCAGGAAGCCATCAAGTACGGCGTGCGCAAGATCAACATCGACACCGACATCCGCCTGGCGATGACCGGCGCGGTGCGCAAGTTCATGGCCGAGAACCCCGAGAAGTTCGACGCCCGCGAATGGCTCAAGCCCGCGCGCGAGGCCGCCAAGCAGATCTGCAAGCAGCGCTACATCGAATTCGGCTGCGAAGGCCAGGGCGCCAAGATCAAGGGCGACACGCTCCAGGTCGTCGCCACCAAGTACGCCAAGGGCGAACTGGCGCAGGAAGTCATCTAACCAGGCTCGCCCCCAGGCTGCGCGCACTTCGTGTCGCTTCGCCAACCCCCTACCGGGGGCGGGCCGGCCGCTTCGGGCGGCCGTGCGCGGCGGCCCCTCGAATGATCAGGGCCTTTTCACGATCTGCGGGCCACCTTCGATGGTGGCTTTTTTCTGCGCGCACAATCCGAACTCCGCTATCCCGTTTCACCGCACCAGCCCCATGACCACCGTCCACACCTCCTCCATCCAGAGCCTGCCCCTGCTAGCGCGCGGCAAGGTGCGCGACAACTACGCCGTCGGCGAAGACCGCATCCTGATGGTCGCGAGCGACCGCCTGAGCGCCTTCGACGTGATCATGGGCGAGCCCATCCCCGGCAAGGGCGAGATCCTCACGAAGATGGCGCTGTGGTGGTTCGACCGGCTCGGCCAGATCTGCCCCAACCACCTGACCGGCGACGCGCCCGAGAGCGCCGTTACGGCCGCGGAGGTGCCGCAGGTCACCGGCCGCTCGATGCTGGTCAAGCGCCTGAAGCCGATCCCGGTCGAGGCCGTGGTGCGCGGCTACCTGGCCGGCAGCGGCTGGAAGGAATACCAGGAAAGCCGTTCGGTCTGCGGCGTGCCGCTGCCCGAGGGGCTGACCAACGCGAGCAAGCTGCCGCGCCCCATCTTCACCCCCGCCGCCAAGGCCGCGGCCGGCGAGCACGATGAGAACATCAGCTACGAGCGCGTGGTGGAAATCGTCGGCCCCAAGCTCGCGCAGCAGATTCGCGAGACCAGCATCGCCATCTACGAGACCGCCGCGCAGATCGCCCTGACCAAGGGAATGATCATTGCCGACACCAAGTTCGAGTTCGGCCTCGACGAGAACGGCACGCTGGTGCTGATGGACGAAGTGCTCACGCCCGACAGCTCGCGCTACTGGCCGGTCGAGGGCTACCAGGCCGCACTGGCCGCCGGCGCCAATCCGCCGAGCTACGACAAGCAGTTCGTGCGCGACTGGCTCGAGGGCACCAAGATCAACGGCAAGCCCTGGGACAAGACGCCCCCGGCGCCGCGCCTGCCGGCCGAGGTCATCGAGAAGACGGCCGCCAAGTACCGCGAGGCGCTGGAGCGGCTCACCGGCTGACAGGCCGACAGGCTGAAGCAGGGGCTGCCCGCGTAGCCGGGTAGTCCATCCCGGGCGCCTTGTCGCCACGGGAACAGGGGATGCCCGAACGTCCCCGCCTCGCCATCATGTGCGCCAAGAACATGAGGGGCGGGAATATGGAAACCGGAAGCATTCTTCGTTGGCAGCGCTGCGTGGCGGCGGCGCTCGCCTTGGTCATCGCGGGCTGCAGCAGCATCGATCCCTACCAGCGCAGCAAGCGCGCCGACTTGCCGATCAACCAGCTCGGCTACGAGGAGGTCACCCTCGCCAATGCCAGGCCGCTGGCCGGCAATCTTCAGGGAGCGTTGGGCGCGCTGAAGGACCAGCGGCGCGAGTGGTACGAATCGCTGTCGGCGCAGGCCCGCGTCCGCACGATGACCCAGCTCAGCTTGCTGGGCGTGACGGCGCTGGCGCTGTACGGCGGCCTGAAGTCCGGCGTAACCAGCGACCGCGAGAAGACCCGGCTGGCTGCGGCCGGGGCGGTGGGTTTCACGGCCTATTCGGCAAGTAACTGGTTCGTCAATCCCAATCAGGAAAAGGCCTACGTCGAAGGCGTTCTCGGGTTGACCTGCGCCATGCTGACCATTGAACCCTTGCGGCTGGACGTCGAGAGCTTCGACAGGATGTGGGCCGAGCAATACCGTCTGACGCGGGCCATCAACAAGCTCGATGCGGAGTTGCTCCGGGCTCAAGCTGTCTTGCGCTATGCCCGTGACAGCGAACTGCCGCAGGCCTACGTGCGCCGTGAGGCAGCCTCGGCCTTGTGGCGTGCGCGCAAGACCTTGGCCTCCAGCGAGCAGCTGTATTCCCAGCTCGGGAACAGCGGAGTCATCTTGATGCGGGAGGGTGATCTGGTCTTTACCCGCGTGGCAGCACATATCAATGCTGCCAACAAGACGGTATCCAGCCCTGATGAGTTGGTCACGCAAGCCACGGGAATCATCGGCAAGTTCCGTGCGGTCAAGATCGACGCCGCAAATGAGAGCACCCAAGGGGACTCCGAAGGTGCTGGCCGACCGGCAGCGGATACGTCAGGGAAGAAATCGGACGGTGATGCGGGGTCTGCCGGCAAAGACGAGGAGACGCCTGCGGAAGAGCCAGCGACTGCGCCAGCAGCCACCACAAAGAAGGCGCAGTTGCTGGCGCAGTTGGCCGCGATTCAGAAAAAGGAATCAGACGAGGCAGCCGCTCAAGTTCGCAAGAACCTGAAGGCGTCCCAGACGGCGCTCAAGCAGGCCAATGCAGCCAACGCGGTCGCTGCTACCGCTGCAAACAAGCGGGTGATCGATGCCTGCAAGGCGGCAGGCCGCCGTGATTGCAATCCACTGGAGGCGGATGTCATCGCTGACTCGCTCGCCGCCAGCACGGCGGAGATTTATGCCGCACGGCGCCCCTTGAGCAATCGTCTTCTGACTTTCAACGATGCACGCAAGGCGGCAGCTCGAAATCCCGGTTGTTCCGGCGGCAGTAGCGCCATGAGCGTCTCACCAGCGGAGGACGCAAAGGTCAAACCCGGTCAGCGGTACCTCATCACGGTGAACGGCGTCGCCAAGCCGCCGATGGCGTCGGTCAAGGGGCCGGCAACTCTGGAAGTCCTTGTCTCCGGTCCGAACCAGTACACCGTGCGCGTCATGGTGAAGGCCGACGCCAAGGGCACAGTGGATGTCAGCATCTCCGATCAGGGGCTGGTCACCGAGGAGATCCAGCTGACGGTCGATACGTCAGCCGCCAAGTAGCTGCCCCCTCAGCGCCCCCCGCCGCTGTTCAGCAGCGCCACCGTCCGCCCGCTGGCATCCAGCAGCGCCAGCCGGGTCGGCCCGGCCAGCCGGTAGCTCGTGGCGCTCTGCAGCGCGGAAATGAACTGAGCCTCGTTGGCGCCGCGCGCCGGGTCGGTGCAGGCCATGCGGGTCGAAGCCATCTGGCCGATCTTCAGCGCGACGCCGGTGCGCGTGAAAGTGCCCGAGATGCGGTTGCAGCCGCCCGAGCCGCTCACGCGTCCGCTGCTGCGGTCGAACTGCACCTGCGCGCCGCTGCCCGGCGCCACCGGCTCGTCGCCCAGCTGCACCAGTTGCCAGGCCGGGCCTTCGATCGGCTCGTCGAGGCTGATGCCGCTCCCGCAGCCGGTCAGGGCGGTCGTCAGTGCCGCCGCCGCGAGGGCGGAAGGCGCAAGGCGGCGGGCGAGGCGGGCGAATGAGCGCATGGCCGGTCTTTCCTTTTCAGATCAGATCTGCAACAAGTTGAATCGGGCGTGATCGTATGCGACGGCGCGGGGCTCGCCAATGGCGCGCCCGCTTGCCGCAAAGGCCATGAAAAAGCGACCCGGAGGTCGCTTTGGGAAGATCTTCTGGAAGGGGATCAGCTCAGCACGATGCTGCTGAGCCGGCGCCGGTAGCTGGCCACCACCGGATCGTCCGGCGGGATCTGCCCGTCGGCCACCTTCACCTTCGGCGGCTCGATGATGTCGAGGATGGCGATGTAGGTCTTGCGGGCGAGGTCCTCGCTCCAGGTCTTGTCGCGCATCAGGATGTCGAGCAGCTCGTCCATGGCGTCGGTCCAGTGCTGCGCGGCCATCAGCAGGCGGGCGCGGCCGAAGCGGGCGTCGAAGTCGCGCTTGTTGGCGGCGATCTTCGCGTCGAAGTCGGCGACAGCTGGCGCTGCGCCTGCCACCGGTGCTGCGAAATCGATAGCATCCATCCAGCGCTGCAGCGCGTCGAAGCGGCGCACCACCGAGGTCTTGGCGATCACCGGGGCGAAGGCCACCTTGGCGTCGTCGATGCGGCCTTCCTGCAGCAGCAGCTTCACGTAGTCGAAGCGGGCGTCGTCGTTGGCCGGGTCGGTGGCCACCGCGTGCTGCAGCTTCTCGAGCGCGCCCTCGGTGTCGCCACCGGCCAGCGCCTCCTGGGCGGCGGCTTCCTGCGAGGCTGCCTCGGCCTCGTCGGCGCCGGGCACGTGCTTGTCGAGGAATTCGCGGATCTTCTCGGCCGGGATGGCGCCGACGAAGCCGTCCACCGGCTGGCCGTCCTTGAACATCACGCAGAACGGGATGCTGCGCACGCCGAACATCTCCGACAGCTGCGAGGAAATCTGCGGCACCTTGTCGGCGTCGAGCTTGGCCAGCGTGAATCGCCCGCCGTACTCGACCTCGAGCTTTTCGAGCACCGGGCCCAGCTGCTTGCAGGGGCCGCACCATTCGGCCCAGATGTCCAGCAGCACCGGCGTGGCGACCGAGCCTTCGATCAGTTCGGCCTGGAAATTTTCGAGAGTGATGTCGATCATCGGAACCAGCTGGGGGTGAAACGTAAAATTGAAACCATGAACGAAACCATTCAGGTCGGTGTAGTGATGGGCTCGAACTCCGATTGGGAGACGATGCGCAACGCGGTCGAGATTCTCCAGCAATTCGGAATCGGGCACGAAGCCAGGGTGGTCTCGGCCCACCGGATGCCCGACACGCTCTTCGAATACGCCGAAAGCGCCGCCGGGCGCGGGCTGGCCGCGATCATCGCCGGCGCGGGCGGCGCGGCCCACCTGCCGGGCATGCTGGCCTCCAAGACCACGGTGCCGGTGCTGGGCGTGCCGGTAGCCAGCCGACACCTGCAGGGCGTCGATTCGCTCTACAGCATCGTGCAGATGCCCAAGGGCGTACCGGTCGCCACCTTCGCCATCGGCAACGCCGGCGCTGCCAACGCGGCGCTGTTCGCGGTGTCGATGCTGGCGGTGAACAATCCGGCGCTGCGCGCGAAGCTCGACGCCTTCCGCGCCGCGCAGACGGCGGCCGCCGAGGCCATGACCCTGCCCCCGGCCCCCGCTGGCGAGGCTCCCCCCGTGTCTCCTTTCTCGCCGCAAGGCGGAGGTGCCCTGTGAGCAGCAAGAACGGTGACCTGCCCATCCTCCCGGGCGCCACGCTCGGCGTGCTCGGCGGCGGACAGCTGGGGCGCATGTTCGCCCACGCCGCCCAGCGCATGGGCTACTTCACGGCGGTGCTCGACCCCGACACCGACAGCCCCGCCGGCCGCGTGAGCCACCACCACATCCACACCGACTACGACGACGTCGACGGCCTCGCCCGCCTCGCCGGCCTGGCCGACGCGGTGACCACAGAGTTCGAGAACGTGCCCGCGCCCTCGCTGGAGCATCTCGCGGTGGCGCGCCCGGTGTCGCCCGCCGCGCCGGCCATCGCCATCGCGCAGGACCGCATCGCCGAGAAGGCGCACTTCACCCGCTGCGGCGTGCCCTGCGCGCCTTACGCCGTCATCGAGACCGCCGCCCAGCTCGCAGCCGTCGACGACAACCTGCTGCCCGGCATCCTGAAGACCGCGCGCCTGGGCTACGACGGCAAGGGCCAGCAGCGCGTGAAGACGCGCGCCGAGCTGGTCGACGCCTGGCAGGCCACGGGCTGCGTGCCCTGCGTGCTCGAGAAGATGCTGCCGCTCGAATTCGAGTGCTCGGTCATCCTCGCGCGCGGCCGCGACGGCCAGATCGTGCACTTCCCGCCGCAGCGCAACCTGCACCGCGACGGCATCCTGGCCGTGACCGAGGTGCATGCGCAGAACATGCCCAAGACGGTGGCGCAGGGCGCCGTCAATTCGGCAAAGAGCATCGCCAACGGCCTGGGCTACGTGGGCGTGCTGTGCGTCGAGTTCTTCGCGCTGGCCGACGGCTCGCTGGTCGTCAACGAGATGGCGCCGCGCCCGCACAACAGCGGCCACTACACGATGGAAGCCTGCGACGTGTCGCAGTTCGAGCTCCAGGTGCGCACCCTCGCCGGCCTGCCGCTGGCCGCGCCGCGCCAGCACAGCCCCGCGATCATGCTCAACCTGCTGGGCGACCTGTGGTTTCCCGCCGGCGCCGACGGCAAGGCCGACAAGCCGGTGTCGCCGCGCTGGAGCGAGGTGCTCGCGCTGCCCGGCGCGCACCTGCACCTCTACGGAAAGATCGAGCCGCGCCGCGGCCGCAAGATGGGCCACCTCACCCTCACCGGCGCCACGCTCGAGGCGGTGCGCGCCACGGCCTCGCAGGCCGCGCTGCTGCTGGGCCTGCCGGCGGTGAGCACCGCCGACCTCGCATGATCCTCGACGGCCGCACCCCCGAAGCCATCGCCGAGGCGGCGCGCGTGCTGCGCGCGGGCGGGCTGGTGGCCTTCCCGACCGAGACCGTGTACGGCCTTGGCGCCGACGCGAGCAGCGACACGGCCGTGGCCGGCATCTTCGAGGCCAAGGGGCGGCCCTCCGACCATCCGCTGATCGTCCACGTGGCGGCCGGCACCAAGGGCACCGAATCGCTCTCGCGCTTCGCCCAGCCGCTACCGGCCTTCGCGCAGAAGCTGGTGCAGGCCTTCTGGCCTGGTCCGCTCACGCTGATCGTCACGCGCCAGCCCGGCGTGGGCGCGGCGGCCGCCGGCGGGCAGGACACCATCGGCCTGCGCTGCCCCTCGCATCCCGTGGCGCAGGCGCTGCTCGAGGCCTGCGCCGAGCAGGGCGTGCCCGGCGTCGCGGGGCCCAGCGCCAACCGCTTCGGCCGCGTCAGCCCGACCACCGCGCAGCACGTGCACGACGAGTTCGGCGACGACCTGCTGGTGATCGACGGCGGGGCCTGCGACGTGGGTATCGAATCGACGATCGTCGACTGCAGCCGCGGCGCGCCCGTGCTGCTGCGCCCGGGCCTCATCACGCGTGCCGAGATCGAGGCCGCTTGCGGCGAGAAGCTCGCCGACCGCGAAGTGCTGGAAACGCCCGACCCGCGCGCCTCGGGCACGCTCGAAGCGCACTACGCGCCGAACGCCAAGGTGCGGCTGATGGACGCCAAGTCGATCCAGACCGGCCTCGATGTGCTGGGCGCGAATGCCGCCCACATCGCCGTGTGGTCGCGCACGGCGGTGCGAAGCCGCTCGCAGCGCGTGCTGCTGCGACGCATGCCCGACGACGCCGCGGCGAGCGCGCAGCTGCTGTTCGCGGTGCTGCGCGAGTTCGACGCGCAGGGCGTCAAGCTGATCTGGGTCGAGACGCCGCCCGACACGCATGACTGGGAAGGCGTGAAAGACCGCCTTCAAAGGGCGTCGGCCGCTTGAACCTGGCTAACCCCCAGGCTTGCCCACTTCGTGTGGCCGCCCACCCCCTTGCAGGGGGCAACACCAGCGGCCCGGCAAAGCCGGTTCCGCGGTGTTCCTGGAATGGGCTCTTCGTTCAGCCTCCGGCTGCGAGGACACCCTGGAAGAAGCCTCGCGCGGAGGCCAGGCAGAACGGCGGCGCCAGCGTGCCGTGGTACGCCAGAGTGACGGCCTGGGCCTTGTCCGATGCGCTGCCCGACGTGTTCTGCGCCAGCAGGGCCTTGGCCTGCGCGAAGCCGGCGCGGGCGGTCGAGTAGGCGTCGATCGCCGCCGAATCCTCCAGGTCCACCACGGACAGCAAGCTGGACGGCATGCCCTTGGCGCGGAAGTAGCCCGAGGTGGCGCGTGTGCTCACGAAGTTCACCGTGGGGTCGTTGGCGCCGCCGCACATCAGCACCGGCCGGGTCGGCACCCAGTTGCGCAGGTCGTTGGCGATGGCGGCCTTGCGGAAGCCCGTGGACGGCTTGCAGTCCAGCGGCGAGGTCGTGCTCAGCGAGGCCGCCGTGGCCGGAAGCGCGTTGCCGGCGCAGGGGTTGCCCTGGATGTCGCCGGCCGCCTGCGTCAGGAAGCTCTGCTTGATGAGGTTGTTGGCGCCGTAGAAGATCGACAGCTCGGGGCTCACCGGACCCGGCGTGGCGTTGGCCGGGAACAGCGCGAGCTGCGGCAGCTTGCCGCTGGAGAACAGCGTGCCGGGCGAAGTGCTCGGCAGCAGGGTGTCGATGCCGCTGGCGTACTGCGCCTCGTACACGTCGCTGGTGGAGCCGTAGACGTTGCCGAACTGCTGCTGCCAGCTGGTCGACAGCAGCGGCACGAACAGCGTGGCGCCCAGTGCCGGCCAGCCCAGGTAGGTGTAGTCGGTCAGCAGGCTGATGGCCGAGGGAGCCGACAGCGGCGCCGATGCCGTCACCGCCTTGCCGTTGGCCTGCATCTCGCGGTGCGCGGCCATCGCCACGTAGCCGCCCTGCGAATAGCCGGTGATGAAGAGCGAGCCGGCGTCGTTCGCGCCGATGCCCGAGAAGGTCTTGCGCGCCGCGGTGAGCGCGTCGACCATGTCCTTGCCCTGCTGGTCGCCGTTGAGGTACGGGTGGTAGGGCAGCGTCGACTTGTCGTAGCCCGCGTAGTTGGGCGCCACCACGATGTAGCCCTGCGCCGCGAACATGGCGGCGACCATCAGGCCCTCGCCGGCGGCGGCCTGCGTGCTGTCGGTCCACTTCGCCAGGTTGTAGGCCTTGGCGGCGGTGGTGCCGTGGGCATAGAGCACCACCGGGCGCTGGCCGCCGCAGGCCACGTCGGAACCGGTGGGCACCATGATGGCGGCGGTGGCGTTGGTGGCCTCGTTCTTCGCGCCGACGGTGCGGTACTCGAGGTAGCGCAGGTCCACGCCGCACTTGGGCGTGCCCGCCACCTGCAGCAGGGCCTTGCCCTGGTCGCTGGCCTGCAGGCTGGCGGTGAACTGGGTGGCCGTCAGCGCGGCCGTCTTCTCGGGCGGGTCGGTGACCACCGAGCCCCGGCCGTTGTCGACCGCGGGCGGCGGAACGCCCACCCCGATGCCGATGCCTCCTCCGCCCCCGCCACCACCGCCGCACGCGGCGAGCAGCAGCAGCGTCGCGGCGCTTGCGACGGCCGTGAAGGCGCCGGTCTTGCGCAGGGATCTCGAGGACTGGGGATGAGGCTGGTTCACGTGATGTCTCCTGCGCTGGTGCGCTTGGCTTGTCTGTATGGAATCGAACGACCGTCCGATTCTGTGCAGCGGCATGGCCGTGCGCAAGCGGGCGTTTGCCCTCAGAAAACTTCAGTACACAGCGCTGCAAGCCAGCCAGCCGCCGGCCGTGCAGGCGGCCTTCAGGCCCTCAGTTGTCCTGCGAGGCCCAATCGACCAGCGCGTCGAAGGCCGCGCGCGCGGCCCCGGCGTTCTCGCCGTTGGCGATGGCCACGAGCACGTAGCGGCGTCCGCTCGCGCCGTCCACGTAGCCGGCCACGCCCGAGGCGTCGCGCAGCGTGCCGGTCTTCAGGTGCGCCGAGCCGCCCGAACGCAGCGTGCGCTTCTTCAGCGTGCCGTCCACGCCCATGGCCGGCAGCGAGGACATCAGCTCCGGCATCACCGGCGAGCGCCATGCCACCTGCAGCATGCGGCCGAGCGCGGCGGCGCTGATGCGCTCGTCGCGCGACAGGCCCGAGCCGTTCTCGAACACCGGCTGCGCCTCGCCCGTGCCGATGCGATCGCGCCACCACTGGCCCAGCGCCGTGCGCGAGGCCTCGAAGGTGCCGCGGTTCTTCTGCGCCAGCCCGATGGTGAGGAACAGCTGCTGCGCCATCACGTTGTTGCTGTACTTGTTGATGTCGCGGATCACCTCGGCCAGCGGCGGCGACTCGAACTCGAAGGCCGGCTTCAGCCCCGCCGGCACGCGCCCCTCGCGCATCTGGCCGCCGACGCGCCCGCCCATCTCGGCCCACATGCCGCCGATGGCGCGCATGGCGTAGGTGCGCGGGTCGCCGTAGGCCACGGCCCAGCTCTTCTCGCCGCAGCCGCTGGGGAAGCCGCCGTTGAAGCGGATGCGGTTCACGTCGCTGAAGTCGGCGCGCAACGTGCCGCGCCAGTCGCCGCATTCGCCGGGCACCAGCGCCACGGTCTGCGGCATGGCCACGCTGGCCAGCGGGGGCTCGTAGCTCACCCGCGCGATCTGGCCGGCACGGTCGGGAGCGAAGGTCATGTTGACCGACTTGAAGTTCACCAGCAGCGCGTCGGGCGAGGCGTTGTAGGGGCGCAGCGGCTCGCCGTCGAAGGCGGCGGGGTCGCCTTCCACCGTGGTCTCGAAGGCGCTGCGGTCGAGGACGATGTCGCCGCTCACGGTGCTGATGCCCAGCCCCTGCACGTGGCGCAGCAGCAGCCACACGCGCTCCAGCACCAGCTTCGGATCGCCCTGGCCCTTGATGTAGAGGTTGCCGTTGAGCACGCCGTTGTTCACCGTGCCGTCGACGTAGACCGGCGTGGTCCAGCTGTAGGCCGCGCCGAGCAGGTCGAGCGCGGCGTAGGTGGTCACCAGCTTCATGATCGACGCCGGGTTCACCTGCGCCTGCGTGCGCCAGGCCAGGCGAGGCTGGCGCGTGCCGTCGGCCTCGGCGACCAGCATGGTCACCGACTCGCGCGGCACCTTGGCGCGGGCGAGGGCGGCTTCGACCTGGGTCGGGAGGGCTTGCGGTGCCTGTTGTTGGGCGAGTGCGCCGGCCGGAGCCAGCGTTGCGAGAGTCAGCGCGCAGGCGAGCGCACCGGGGACACGACGAAAGGCGAAAGGCATCCGCCCATTATCCCGGCGGGAAAACGTGCAGCTTCGCGTGATACAGCAGCATCACCGTCTTGGCGTCCGCGATGCGCCCGTCGGCCACCATGGCCAGCGCCTCGTCGATGCCCACCTCCAGCACCTCGATGTCCTCGCCTTCCTCGGCCAGCCCGCCGCCTTCGCCGACGCGCATCGAGGGCTCGTAGGGCGCGACGAAGAAATGCAGCTTCTCGGTGACCGAGCCAGGGCTCATGAAGCACTCGAAGACCTTGCGCACCTCGCCCAGCCGGTAGCCGAGTTCTTCCTCGACCTCTGCGCGGATGCGCTCCTCGGGTGCCGCGTTGTCGAGCAGTCCGGCGGCCGCCTCGATCAGCAGGTCGTCGTGCCCGTTCACGAAGGCCGGGTAACGGAACTGCCGCGTCAGCAGCACGGTGCGCTGCTCGAGGTTGTAGGGAAGCAGCGTGGCACCGTTGCCGCGGTCGTAGGTCTCGCGGTGCATGCGCTGCCACTGGCCGTCATTGCGGCGCCAGTCGAAGGCGGTGGTGCGCAGCGTGTACCAGTTGTCGGAGAGCAGGGTGACTTCGTGCACCCGGACGCGGTCGTGGATGGTCATGGCTCGGAGCATATGCGCATGTTCGTGCAAAAACAAGAAAAAACGTGCAAATGCCGGCGCGAGCCGATACCATCGGCCGATGCTCACCAGCCAGCGCAAGCAACACATCCTCTCGGTCCTGCAACGCGACGGCAACGTCGTCGCCAAGTCGCTCAGCGAAGAACTCGGCCTGTCGGAGGACACCATCCGCCGCGACCTGCGCGAGCTGGCGGCCGAGGGCCTGCTGCTGCGCGTGCACGGAGGCGCGCTGCCGCTGGCGGCGGCCGAGGCGGACTTCGCCGGCCGCCAGCAGCTCGCGCCCGACGAGAAGATCGCCATCGGCCGCGCCGCCGCGCGTCTGGTGAAGCCGGGGCAGGTGGTGTTCATCGACGGCGGCACCACCGCCGTGCAGCTCGCGCGACACCTGCCGGCGAATCTGCGGGCCACGGTGGTCACGCACAGCCCGTCGGTGGCGGTGGAGCTGGCTTCGCATGCCGGCATCGAGGTGGTGCTGATCGGCGGGCGGCTCTTCCGGCATTCGATGGTGGCGGTGGGCTCGGCGGCGATGGCGGCCATCTCGCGCATCCATGCCGACACCTACTTCATGGGCGTCACCGGCGTGCACGCCGAGGCCGGGCTGACCACGGGCGACCTGGAGGAGGCCGAGATCAAGCGCGCGCTGATGGCCTCGGCGGCCGAGACGGTGGTGATGGCTTCGTCGGAGAAGATCGGCGCGGCGTCGGCGTGGGTGGTCAATCCGGTGGCGTCGGCCGGCACGCTGCTGGTTTCGCCGCAGGCGCCGGCGGGGGCGCTGGCGCCGTTGCGCCGGGCGGGGTTGACGGTCCTGCGCAGTGACGGTGCGGATGACGCGAACGCAGCCGATATCGCAGGCCGTGCTTCGGGATTGCCCGGCCCTCGATAATCGCGGGGATGCCTTCCGTCCCGCCCAAGCTGCTCGCCTTCGATACCAGCACCGAACACCTGTCCGTGGCCGTGATGCACGGCGACAGGCTGCTGGCGCACGAGGGGGCCGGCGGCGCGCAGGCCTCCAGCACCCTTCTCCCGCTGATCCGGCAGCTGCTGGGCGAGGCCGGCCTCGCGCTGGCCGAGCTCGACGCCATCGCCTTCGGCCGCGGCCCCGGCTCCTTCACCGGCCTGCGCACCGCCTGCTCGGTGGCGCAGGGCCTGGCCTTCGGCGCCAAGGTGCCGCTGCTGCCGGTCGACACCCTGCTCGCGGTGGCCGAGGAAGCGCGCCATGCCTTCGGTGCGCAACAGGTGGTGGCGGTGCTGGATGCCCGCATGGACCAGGTCTACGCCGCGCGCTACGACTTCGCGGCCCATGGCCCGCTCGGCCAGCCCGAAGGCGGCGAGGAGCCCCTGCTGCTGTCGCCCGAGGAGCTCGAAGTGCCCGCCGGCTGGGCCCTCGCCGGCAATGCCTTCGCCGCCTACGGCGCGCGCCTGGCCCCGGCCTCCGCCCGCCACGAGGCGCTGCCGACGGCCGTCGCCATGCTGCGGCTGGCGCCCGCGCTGCTCGCCGCCGGGCGCACCGTGCCGGCCGCGCAGGCCTGGCCGCTCTACGTTCGCGATAAAGTGGCGCAAACCACCGAAGAGCGCGCCGCCATCAAGGCGGCCGCTGCACGCTAGACACCCTCGCATGAGCGCCGTCCTCCAACCCGTCGAAGCCCGCCTCGAACCGCTCACCGTCGAGCGGATCGATGCCGTCTGCGCGGTCGAGCAGACGGCCTACAGCCACCCCTGGACGCGCGCCAACTTCACCGATTCCATGGCCGTGGGCTACCACTGCCAGTGCCTGCTGGCCCCCGGCGCGGCGCCGGGCGTGAATTCGCCGGTCACCCAGCTGGGCGAGACGCTGATCGGCTACTTCGTCGCCATGAAGGGCGTCGACGAGGTGCACCTGCTGAACATCACCGTGGCGCCGGCCTTCCAGCGCCAAGGCTGGGCGCCGCTCATGCTCGAGGCGCTGGGCGGCTGGTCGCGCGCCGAGGGCGCGCAGTGGCTCTGGCTCGAAGTGCGCCAGAGCAACCAGCGCGCGCTCGACATCTACCTGCGCCAGGGCTTCCGCAGCGTCGGCGTGCGCAAGGGCTACTACCCGGCGCACGACGGCAAGCGCGAGGACGCGGTCGTCATGAGCCTGCGCCTGAACGAAAGCACCACCGCCTGGGGAGGCCTGCGATGAGCGGCGCTGTGCAGACACTGAGGCTCGACGCCCGCCAGCGCGCGATGCTCGACGAGATGGGCGTGAAGGTCTGGTGGCCTGTGCCCGAGGCGGTCGAGGTGGCTGCAGCGCCCGAAGCTCCGGCGCCCGTCGAGGAGGAAGTGGCCATCGTCGACGAGCGGCAGGAGGTCGAAATGCCGGTGGCCGCGCCGCCTGTCGCCCGGCCTGCCGTCGCACCGGTGCAGGCCCCCGCGCCGGCTCCGCGCGCCGCCGCGCCAGTCACCCAGGGCGCAGCCGTTCTGGTCGAGGCACCCTGCCGCCTCTATGCAGATGCCGATGCCGGCGCGGAGCCCGCACAGGGCGGCTGGCTGGTCGTGGCCGACATGCCTCCCGAGGCCGACGGCCGCCACGGCGATCCCTTCGCCGGCGACGCCGGCCGCCTGCTCGACAACATGCTGCGCGCCCTGAAGCTGCACGATGGCGGCACGCCGGTGCACCTCATGCGCACCCACCGCGGCGTGGCCGCCGGCCAGCCCGGCAGTCCGCGCGCCATGGACGAGGCCTTCGGCGAGCATGCGGCGGCCATCGCTCCGCGCGTCGTGCTGGCCATGGGCCCGCTGGCCGCGCAGAGCCTGATGCGCAGCGGCGACCCGCTCGGCAAGCTGCGCGGCCGCGTCGTTCCGCTGGATTCCGCCGGCGGCGCGGCGATGGTGGTGGCCACCTACCACCCCGCGTACCTGCTGCGCAATCCGGCCGACAAGGCCCGTGCCTGGGCCGACCTCTGCCTGGCCGCCGAGCAGCACACGCCGGCGTCGAACTGACGGGCTGGCGTGGTTCCGGGGCGGCCCGCCTAAAATCGGGCCTCATGACTTTTCTCGACAAGCTGGCCGCCGCACAGCAAAAAAACGGTTCTTTGCTTTGCGTGGGGCTCGATCCGGAGCCAGCCAGGTTCCCGGGTCAGTTCAAGGGTGACGCCACCCGCATCTACGATTTCTGCGCTCGCATCGTCGACGCCACGGCCGATCTGGTCATTTCCTTCAAGCCGCAGATCGCCTACTTCGCCGCCCATCGCGCCGAAGCCCAGCTCGAGAAGCTCATGGAGCACATGCGCCGCAACGCGCCCCACGTGCCCGTGATCCTCGACGCCAAGCGCGGCGACATCGGCTCCACCGCCGAGCAGTACGCCCTGGAAGCCTTCGAGCGCTACGGTGCCGACGCGGTGACGCTGTCGCCCTTCATGGGCTTCGACTCGGTGGCGCCGTACCTCAAGCACGAGGGCAAGGGCGCCTTCCTGCTGTGCCGCACCAGCAACCCGGGCGGCTCCGACCTGCAGGGCCAGCGGCTGGCGGACGTCGAGGGCCAGCCTTTCCTGTACGAGCACGTCGCCAAGCTGGCGCAGGGGCCGTGGAACCTGAACGGCCAGCTCGGGCTGGTGGTGGGCGCGACCTACCCCGCCGAGATCGAGCGCGTGCGCGAGCTCGCGCCCACGGTGCCGCTGCTGATTCCCGGCGTCGGTGCACAGGGCGGCGATGCGGTCGCCACGGTGCGCGCCGGCTGGCGCGCCGATGCGCCGATCGTCGTGAACTCGTCGCGGGCGATCATCTACGCCTCGTCGGGCGACGATTTCGCCGAAGCGGCCAAGAATGCGGCGCGCACGATGCGCGACACCCTCGAAGCGGCCAAGCCCTGAGCCTCAGGCTCTACGGAGCCTTGTAAAAGCCTCGAACTCCCAGTTCCGCATCCCCAGCAGCAGCGTGTAGCCCTCGCGGTCCTTGGCGGCCAGCTTCTGGTCGGTCTGGTGCTGCTGGGCGAAGTCCTGCGCCACGCGCTGCAGGCGTTCCAGGAAGGCGGGCGCCAGCGAGCGGCTGATCTGGCCGTGCACCAGCAGCAGGCCCTCGGCCGGGCCGTCGAAGCCGCCCTTGTAGTAGTCGAGCACCACGTTCTCGCGAAAGAACTCCATCACCGGGCCGTGCGGCCGCCAGCGGAAGGTCTTGGCGAGCTTCAGGCGATACCGGTTGAGCGGGCGCAGCTCGATGATGCCGATGCGGTCCAGCTGCGCCAGGAAGCCGATGCACTCGGCCTCGCTCACGCGGTAGGCGGCCACGATCTGCTCCAGCGTCCACTGGCTCAGCACGCTGATGGCCACCAGCAGCAGCTTCTTGTCCTTGACCACCGCCTTTTCCTGCTCGTGCGTCAGCTCCTTCAAAAGCGGCTGGGCGTCGGCCACGCGGCGCGCCAGTTCGGCGAAATCGATCTTCAGCGCCCGGCAGATGGCGTCCACGCGCGACAGCGGCATGTCGCTCTTGGCCAGCATCCGCTTGACGCTGGATTCGGCCATGTCCAGCGACCGCGCCAGGTCGGCGTAGGTCATGCGGGCGTTCTTGAGTTCGTTCTTGAGGGCTTGGACGAGATCGACGGTGGTACTCATGGGCCGGAAGCGTACACGGGCGTCGGCAAGTATCAATTGGAGATACCACTGGGTGTGAATTAGTACCTCGTATCGATTCTCGATGCCTCCGGAGGGGTCCGGACCCTAAATTCCGCCCCACGTTCAGACCACCACCGAGGACCGCCATGCTTCTGCCCTCTCTCAGCCGCCGCGAACGCGGGTTGCTTTTCACCTTCGCGCTGCTCACGTTGATCGCCTTCTTCGGCCCCGAGCTGCCGGCGGCCGACGTCGCCATCGCCTCGGTGTTCGCCGACAACCGCGCCTGGCACGGGCTGCCCAATGCCATGGACGTGCTGAGCAACGTCCCCTTCGTGGTGATCGGCCTGTGGGGCCTGTACCGGCTCAACCGCATCGACCGCTCGCACCAGGAGGCGCTGTCGCAGTTCCCGCTGGCTCCGCCCGCCAGCGACCCGCCGGACAACACGCTCGACTGCGCCTGGCTGTTCTTCGCCGGCCTGATCGCCACCGCCGCCGGATCGGCCTTCTATCACCTCATGCCCGACGGCCCCCGGCTCGCGGCGGACCGCGCCGGCATGGCGGTGGCCTTCGCCGGGCTGATCGGGGTGGCGGTCTGCGAACGGGTGAGCCAGCGCGCCGGCTGGCCCGCCGCCTGGTTCGTGCTGACTGCCGGCCTGCTCTCGGCCGAGGTGTTCCAGGAGACGGGCAACGTCATGCCCTGGGCGCTGGTGCAATTCGGCGGCATGGCGCTGGTGCTGACGCTGGCGCTCTCCACGCCGATGCGCAAGTCGGTGGGGCTGAAGCTGGGCTGGGTCATCTTCTTCTACGTGCTGGCCAAGGGCTTCGAGATGGCCGACCACCAGATCTACGAGTTCACGCGGCACACGGTGTCGGGCCACACGCTCAAGCACCTGACGGCCTCGCTCGCCGGGCTGCCCGTGGTGTTCGCCCTGCGCAAGCTGGAGATGCGCTGGGAAGCCGCGCTGCGGCACAATCCGGGCGCCGCCGCCGTGGCCGCATGAGGAGCACTCTTCGAATGACAAATCCCTCCGCCGCAGCAGCCACGCCAGTGGTTCACGAGGAGAACGCCCACGCCAACCAGTTCGCGCTCCTCGGGCAGCGGCGCTTCGCGCCTTTCTTCTGGACGCAGTTCGCGGGCGCGGCGAACGACAACCTCTTCAAGTTCGCCTTCACTGTGATGGTGACCTACCAGCTCCAGCTGAGCTGGATGCCGCCTTCCATGGCGGGCCTGGTGATCGGCGCGCTCTTCATCCTGCCGTTCCTGCTGTTCTCGGCCACCTCCGGCCAGCTCACCGACAAGTTCGACAAGACGAAGATGATCCGCTTCGTCAAGGATCTCGAGATCGTGATCATGCTGATCGCCGCCTGGGGCTTCGTCACGGCCAACGCGGTGGTGCTGCTGGGCTGCGTGTTCCTCATGGGGCTGCACTCCACGCTGTTCGGCCCGGTCAAGTTCGCCTACCTGCCGCAGGTGCTCGACGCGCGCGAGCTCACCGGCGGCAACGGCATGGTCGAGATGGGCACCTTCGTCGCCATCCTGCTCGGACAGGTGGCCGGCGGGCTGCTGGTGGCCCTGCCGCAGGTCGGCCACACGAGCGTGGCCGTGGGCTGCGTGCTGCTGGCGCTGGTCGGCCGGGGCGTGGCGCAGGCCATTCCGCGCGCGCCGGCCACCGACCCGGGACTGGTCATCAACTGGAACCCCATCAGCGAGACCTGGCGCAACCTGAAGCTCGCGAACGAGAACGTGGTGGTGTTCCGCTCGCTGCTGGGCATTTCGTGGATGTGGTTCTTCGGCGCGGTGTTCCTGAGCCAGTTCCCGAGCTTCGCCAAGGAAGTGCTGCACGGCGACGAGCAGGTGGCCTCGCTGCTGCTGGTGGTGTTCTCGGTGGGCATCGGTGTCGGCTCGCTCCTGTGCGAGACGCTCAGCCGCCGGCAGGTGGAGATCGGCCTGGTGCCGCTGGGCGCCATCGGCATGAGCGTGTTCGCCATCGACCTGTACTTCGCCTCGCGCGGCCTCGCTCCCGCCACGCACGACATGGGCATCGGCGCCTTCGTGCACCAGCCCGCGCACTGGCGCGTGATGGCCGACCTGGCGCTGCTGTCGCTGTTCGCGGGGCTCTACAGCGTGCCGATGTACGCGCTGATCCAGCTGCGCAGCCAGCCCACGCACCGCGCGCGGATCATCGCGGCGAACAACATCCTCAATGCGCTCTTCATGATCGGCAGCTCGGTCATCGCGGGCGCGCTGCTGGGCGCGGGCTTCACCATTCCGCAGATCTTCCTGTTCACCGGCATCGCCAACGCGGTGGTGGCGTTCTACATCTTCATGCTGGTGCCCGAGTACCTGCTGCGCTTCGTGGCCTGGGTGCTTTCGCGTTTCGTCTACCGCTTCGACATCAAGGGCGAGACGCACATTCCCGCCGAGGGCGCGGCCGTGCTGGTTTGCAACCACGTGAGCTTCATCGACGCCGTGCTGCTGATGGCGGCGAGCCCGCGGCCGATCCGCTTCATCATGGACCACCGCATCTTCAGGGTGCCGGTGCTGGGGTGGCTCTTCAAGCTGGCCAAGGCGATCCCCATCGCGTCGCAGAAGGAAGACCCGGCGGCCTACGAGGCGGCCTTCGCCAAGGCGCAGGAAGTGCTGCGCGAGGGCGACCTGCTCGCCATCTTCCCCGAAGGGGCGATCACGCGCGACGGCGAGCTGCAGCCCTTCAAGGGCGGCGTGATGAAGATCCTCGAAGGCGCGCGCGCCCAGGGCATCGAGCCGCCGGTGATCCCGATGGCGCTGACCAACCTCTGGGGCTCGTACTTCAGCCGCATCGAGCTGCGCGGCGGCGAGCGCGTGGCCATGGCCAAGCCCTTCCGCCGCGGCTTCTTCAGCCGCGTGGGCCTGAACGTCGGTGCCCCGGTGCCGCCGGCCGAGGTGCAGCCCGATGCGCTGCGCCAGCGCGTGAGCGCCCTGCTGGCCTCCTGAAACACCCGAAAAGTATCTCTTGAGGATACCGGCGGAGCCGAAAACCGCAACTGGTGCAAGCATTCGAGTCTCGCGGTGCGGGAGCGAACCATCATTCGCTCACCTTCACTACGCCGCGAGGCACACATGCAACCCCTCTCATCCACCACGACCGTCTTCATCCAGCGCGACACGCGGGCCTGGCAGTTCCAGGCCTGGGCTTCGTTCGCGATCGCCGTCTTCCTGTGCGCCACCGGCCTGAGCTGGCTGCCGGGCGAGGCGCTGGACCGGGCGTTCATGGTGATGGGCTACGTGTTCTGCCTGAGCACCGCCTTCATGCTGTCGAAGTTCGTGCGCGACAACCAGCAGGCGGCCGAGCGTGGCACTGAAGCGTCGCGTGACGTGCCGATGTGGAAGCTGGTCGTCTGGGGCAGCTTCTTCATTGCGATGGGCCTGACCGGTTGGGGCCTCGTGCGCATGGAGATCAACGAGGCCTACAAGGCCTTCCTGGGCGTGAGCTGGCTGTTCCTCATCAGCTCCGCCTTCACGCTGGCCAAGACGCTGCGCGACCGCCACGAAGCCGACCTGGCCGAAGCCCGCATGCAGGGCCGCCGCATGGCGCGCGCCGAAGCCGCCGCCGCTGCTGCTGCAACTGCCGCCGAATGACCCTCGCACCTCAAGAACGGAGACTCATCATGATCAGGAAGTCGATTGCCGCTGTCCTCGTTGCCGCCAGCACCGCCTTCGCCGGTGTCGCGGTTCCCATGCAAGCCCAGGCGCAGAGCGACGCCTCGCTCGCCCTCTCGCTGATGCCGGTGGCGTCGGTGGTGATCGCGGGCTCCGCCGTCGGGGCTTCGGCCACCACGGCGGTCGCGCTGCCCGCCGCGCTCTCGGTGGGCGGCTCGACGCTCGCCGTGGTCGCGGTCGAGGCCTCGGTCGACGGCACGGTGTACGTGCTCGAACGCGCCTCCGACGGCGCGCGCGCCAGCATCAAGGTTTCGGGCCGGGTGGCCGAAGGCGCGGCGAAGGCCGTGGGCACCAGCGTCCTCGTCACCGTGATCGGCTCGGGCGTCGTGCTGTCGGCCGCCGGCGAGGTGCTGGCCTTCGTGCCCAACGCCATCGGCCGCGCGCTGCTCCACAACGAGAGGTTGTCGTGAACCGCGCGCTGGCGCCGCTGCTCGCGCTGGCGGTCGCGGCGGCCTTGCTGCCCATGCAGGCGCAGGCCGGCCGCTCCTGCGAGCAGGTCAAGCCCACGCCCGACGTGATCGTCAAGGGCATGCGGATGGCCGAGCGCACCTCGCAGGCGCTCGACGCCAGCGGGGCGCGCGTGGTGATCCTGGCGCGCGCCGGGCAGGACCTGAGCAAGTACGGCCTTCGCTATTCGCATCTCGGCTTCGCCTACAAGACCGAGGCCGGCCCGTGGCGCGTGGTGCACAAGCTCAACCAGTGCGGCACCGCCATCGCCGAGGTCTACCGGCAGGGGCTCGGCGAGTTCTTCCTCGACGACCCGTGGCGCTACGAGGCCGCGTGGGTGGTGCCCACGCCCGAGGTGCAGGCGCAACTGCTGGCCGCACTCAACGAATCGCCCGCGCGCATCGTGCGGCTGCACATCGAGCCCTACAGCATCGTGAGCTACGTGTGGGGCCGCAAGTACCAGCAGTCGAACCAGTGGGCCATGGAGACGCTCGCCGCCGCCATGGAGCCCGCCACCATCGCCAACCGCGCGCAGGCGCAGGCATGGATGCAGTTCAAGGGCTACGAGCCCACCACGCTGAAGCTGGGCCCGCTCACGCGGCTGGGCGGGCGCGTGGGTTCGGCCAACGTGGCTTTCGACGATCATCCGAACGACAAGCGCTTCTCGGACCGCATCGAGACGGTGACGGTCGATTCGGTGTTCGCGTGGATGCCGCGCGCCGGGCTGGGCGCTGCGCCTGTGACACTGAAGCTCCAGTGAGAAGGAACAAGGAGAAAACAACATGAGCAAGTCCCTGAGACTTTCCGAGAAATGGTTCCGCCGCGGCCTCTGGCTGGTGGCGCTGGTGTTCGCGAGCTTCCTCATCGGGCTCGGCAGCACGGTGGTGAGCGACCTGCCGCAGGTCGAGCGGGTGCGCCAGCTCGACGACTTCATCGACAAGCCCAGGGCCGAGCCGCTGCGCGCCACCATCAAGGCCTCGGAAGCCGCCGAGCTGCAGGCCGCGCGCGATCTCGACCAGATCCGCCTGCAGCTCAACGCCGCACAGCAGGCCAGTGCCAACGCGCGCGAGACCTTCGGCAACTGGCTTTCCACGCGGCGCGCCACCGCGCAACCCGACCAGGACACCGAGCTCATCGCGCGCACCAAGGCGCTCGATGCCTTCAAGCAGAAGGAAGAGGAACTGCAGCGCAAGGTCAACGCGCAGCAGCAGATCGCGCTGGACGCGCGCCAGGCCGAGCAGGGCGCGCGCACGGCGCTGTCGGTGCTGGAACACGAGGCGCAGCTCAAGCTCGACGCCGAATACCGCCGCATCGAGCTGCGCGTGTTCGCCTACCGGCTGGCGCTCACGCTGCCGCTGCTGGTGGTGGCCGGCTGGCTCTTCGCGAAGAAGCGCAAGAGCACCTACTGGCCGTTCGTGTGGGGCTTCATCTTCTTCGCGCTGTTCGCCTTCTTCGTCGAGCTGGTGCCCTACCTGCCGAGCTACGGCGGCTATGTGCGCTACGTGGTGGGCATCGTGCTCACGGTGCTGGTGGGGCGCTATGCCATCGTCGCGCTCAACAGGTACCTCGCGCGGCAGAAGCTGGCCGAGCAGCAGCCCGACCAGGTGCGGCGGGAAGAACTCAGCTACGACACGGCGCTAGCGCGCCTGGCCAAGAGCGTGTGCCCGGGCTGCGAGCGGCCGGTGGACCTGAAGAACAACGAGATCGACTTCTGCCCGCACTGCGGCATCGGCCTGTTCGACCACTGCGGCAAGTGCAGCACGCGCAAGAGCGCGTTCTCGAAGTTCTGCCATTCGTGCGGCACCTCGGCCGCGCCGCGTGTGCTGCCGCCTATGGGGACGGGCACGGCCGAGGCGTAGTCTGCGAATTCGGTCACGGCCGGCGGAATGATCGACACACCGTGTAGCGGACGCGCCGCACGGTCGTGCTACAACCGCCCGCTGCGACACAAATGTTGCCGCAGCCTTCCCAGCCACCTCTTCAACGGAGCACTCGCATGAGCATTTTTGGCAGCATCCTTTCCAAGATCTTCCCGGGCGCCAAAGCCGCTGAGGCCCCCGCGCCCGCCGCCGCGGCACCAGCCGATGCACCCGCCCCCGCCGTGGCAGCGCCGCCGCCCGCCATTCCGCTGGGTGACGTGGCCGCCGTGCTCGACGCCATGCCCGGTGCGAGCAGCCTGAACTGGCGCACCTCCATCGTCGACCTGATGAAGCTGCTGGGCCTGGACAGCAGCCTCGACGCGCGCAAGCAGCTGGCCGCCGAGCTGAGCTACGGCGCCGACACCAGCGACAGCGCCAAGATGAACATCTGGCTGCACCGTCAGGTCATGACCAAGCTGGCCGCCAACGGCGGTACGGTTCCGGCCGAATTGCGGGACTGAGCAGACCCCCAGGCTTCGCGCACTTCGTGTCGCTGCGCCAACCCCCTTGCAGGGGGCAACACCTGCGGCCCTGCAAAGCCGGTTCCGCGGTGTTCCCCGAAGAAAAAGCCTCGCGCGATGCGCGAGGCTTTTTTTCAGGTCCAGCCGGCGTCGACGACGTAGTCCTGCGCGGTACACATGCGCGAATCGTCCGCAGCCAGGAACAGTGCCATCGCCGCAATGTCCTCGGCCATCACGCGTCCCGGCAGGCATTGCGCCGCATCGATCTCCGCGCCCGACTCGGGCTTGACCCACAGCTTGATCTGCCGCTCGGTCATCACCCAGCCCGGCACGATCGAGTTCACGCGGATGTTCTGCTTGCCCAGGTCGCGCGCCAGCGAGCGCGTGAGGCCGCGCGCGGCCGCCTTGCAGGCCTGGTACACCGGGTAGCCCTTGCCCTTGATCATCCAGCTGATGGAGCCGAAGTTGACGATCGAGCCGCCGCCCAGCGCGCGCATGTCGTCGGCCACCGCCTGCGCGGCGAAGAACTGGTGCTTGAAGTTGACGGCCACGAGGCGGTCGAAGTCCGCGTCGGTCACGTCGGCCATCTCGTGCCGGCGGTCGTTGGCCGCGTTGTTCAGCAGCACCGAGACCGGCCCGAAGCGCTGGCGCACCGCGTCGATGGTGGCCGCGAGGGCGGCCGTGTCGGTCACGTCGCACGGGAGGAAGAGGGCGAGATGCTCGCCCTGCAACTGCGCGGCGAGCGCATTGCCGGCGGCCGTGTCGAGGTCGCAGAAGCCGACCTTCGCGCCCTGCGCATGGAAGGCCCGCACCAGCGCCTCGCCGATGCCGCTGGCCCCGCCGGAGATGAACACGGTGCGCCCGGCCAGCGAGGGATAGCGGGCGGTGTAGGGCGAAAGTTGTGATGCGTCGGTCATGTGGATGCGGCAGCGGAGTCGGAGACGGACGGCAAGCGTAGCGGATAGCGGCCGGCCGGTGTATGGCTTCCGGCGAATGGGCGACGCGCGCGTGCGTGGCTACGCTTGCTCCCATGAAGACGAAGACACTTCCCCGCCGCCGCACCCTCGTTGCGTTCGCGATGCTCGTTCCCGCCGCGCTGGCGGTGCGCTCCGTGCGCGCCCAGGCTGCCGCGGGCGGCGTTCAGCTCTTCAAGGTGGTCTCGTCGCGCGACGAGGTGATCGTGGGCGCCGATGCCGCGCTGCTCGGCGCAGGATCGGGCCCTGCAGTGGAGCGGCTGGCGGCCCAGCTCGCCGCCAAGGGCCAGCTCACGCTGTGGCAGTACGCCTCGAGCAAGGACGCGGGCGGCGCGCTGGTGCAGGCGCCGCTCAGGCAGATCGTGGTGTTCAAGAACGATGCGTTGCGCATCGAGCCCTATGCCACGCCGCTGCCGATCAAGCCGCTGAAGTAAGGCGAAGCCTCAGACGCCTCGCGCCCGCTCCGACTTGAAGCGTGCCCGGAACTCCGTGAACGTGCCCGCGTCGAGCGCCTCGCGGATCTCGCGCATCAGGTTCAGGTAGTAGTGCAGGTTGTGGATGGTCGTGAGCATCGGCCCGAGCATCTCGCCGCAGCGGTCCAGGTGATGCAGGTAGGCGCGGCTGAAGCCTTCGCGGCCGCCGTCGTTCCAGCTCACGCCCGAGGTGCCCGCGCAGGCATGGCAGGTGCAGCTCGGGTCGATGGGCTGCGGGTCGCTCTTGTGGCGCGCGTTGCGCATCTTCAGGTCGCCGAAGCGGGTGAAGAGCGTGCCGTTGCGCGCATTGCGCGTGGGCATCACGCAGTCGAACATGTCCACGCCGTCGGCCACGCCCTGCACCAGGTCTTCCGGCGTGCCCACGCCCATCAGGTAGCGCGGCTTGTTCGCGGGCAGCCGGTGCGGCGTGTGGCCCATGATGTGCAGCATCTCTTCCTTGGGCTCGCCCACGCTCACGCCGCCGATGGCGTAGCCGGGGAAGTCCATGTCGACCAGCGCCGCGAGCGACTCCTCGCGCAGGTTCTCGTACATGCCGCCCTGCACGATGCCGAAGAGCGCGTTCGGGTTCTGCAGGCGCGAGAACTCCGCCTGGCAGCGCTTGGCCCAGCGCAGGCTCAGCTCCATCGAGATGCGCGCCTCGGCCTCGGTCGTGATGTGGCCCTTGGTGTCGTAGGGCGTGCACTCGTCGAACTGCATCACGATGTCGCTGTTCAGGATGGTCTGGATCTGCATCGAGACCTCCGGCGTGAGGAACAGCTTGTCGCCGTTGACCGGCGAGGCGAACTTCACGCCCTCCTCGCTGATCTTGCGCATCGCGCCCAGCGACCACACCTGGAAGCCGCCCGAGTCGGTGAGGATGGGCTTGTTCCACTTCTCGAACTGGTGCAGCCCGCCGAAGCTCTCCATCACGTCGAGGCCGGGGCGCATCCACAGGTGGAAGGTGTTGCCCAGGATGATCTGCGCGCCCATCTCTTCCAGGCTGCGCGGCATCACGCCCTTGACCGTGCCGTAGGTGCCCACGGGCATGAAGATCGGCGTCTGCACCTTGCCGTGGTTGAGCGTGAGCGTGGCGCGGCGCGCGTGGCTGTCGGGGTCGGTCTTGAGGAGTTCGAAGTTCAGCATGTCGTTCAGTCCTGGGTGCGTGCGAGCAGCATGGAATCGCCGTAGCTGAAGAAGCGATAGCGCTCGGCAATGGCATGGGCATAGAGCGCCATCACCCGCTCGTAGCCCGCGAAGGCCGAGACCAGCATCATCAGCGTGCTCTTCGGCAGATGGAAGTTGGTCACCAGCAGATCGACGTGCTCGAAGACGAAGCCCGGCGTGATGAAGATGCGCGTGTCGCCCGCGGCCTCGCCGCTTTTGGCCCATGACTCGAGCGTGCGCACGGTGGTCGTGCCGACCGCGACGATGCGTCCACCGCGCGCCTTGCACTCGGCAATGGCGCGCTGCGTGGCTTCGGGCACCTCGTAGCGCTCGGCGTGCATCGTGTGCTCTGAAATGTTCTCGGTCTTCACCGGCTGGAAGGTGCCCGCGCCCACGTGCAGCGTGACGTTGGCACGCTGCACGCCGCGGGCCTCGAGCTCGGCCAGCAGGCCCTCGTCGAAGTGCAGCGCGGCTGTGGGCGCCGCCACGGCGCCGGGCACGCGCGCGAACACGGTCTGGTAGCGGCTCTCGTCCTCGGCCGAGTCGGTGTGCGTGATGTAGGGCGGCAGCGGCACGTGGCCGCAGCGGGCCATCAGCGCATACGGGTCCTCGCCGGCGTCGCTTTCGAAGCCGAAGCGGAACAGCGCACCGTCTTCATCGGGCCAGCGGCCGAGCAGCGTGGCACGGAAGCCGCCGACCATCTCCAGCGTGGTGCCCACAGGCGGCTTCTTGCTGACCTTCATGTGCGCGACCACCTCATGGCCCTGCAGCACGCGCTCGACCAGCAGCTCGAGCTTGCCGCCGGTCGGCTTCTCGCCGAAGAGGCGTGCCTTGACCACGCGCGTGTCGTTGAAGACCAGCAGGTCGCCCTCGCGCAGCAGCGAGGGCAGGCTCTTGAAGATGCGGTCGACCGGCTCGGGCCCTGTGCCGTCGAGCAGACGGGAGGATGTGCGTTCGGTGGCCGGGTGTTGCGCCACCAGTTCGGGTGGCAATGCGAAATCGAAATCGGAGAGCGTGAAAGCGCGCATGTGCTTGAGGGCCGGACGGGCCCGTTCCAAGAAAGACGGGGAGACGGGGGATGCGACCCGGATTGTCCCATGCCGCGAAAGCCGCCCGTTTTCGAGGGGCTGTCGAGGCAGAATCGGCGGATGGTCGATTCACAAGCTGCGCGTGTTCCGTCGGGCTCGTCGCCCGGCCCCTCCGAAGGCGAACTCTTCAAGAAGATCCTCGGCAGCGCCTGGCAGGGCCTGCACCCCGACATCCGCCGCCGCTTCGACAAGAACCCGTCGCCGGGCAAGGCGCTGCACTACCTGGGCTCGCTCAGCGAACTGCGCTGCTCGCGCTTCGGCAAGCTGCTGGGCCACGTCACGCAGCCGCTGATCCAGGGCGCGCTCATTCCCTACAGCGACGCCAACTTCCCGGTGGAGATCCAGGTCTATGCGAAGCCGCAGGACCCGGCCATCTACAAGCAGCGCATCTATCGCCTGCGCGGGCGCAAGCCGATCCAGTTCACCAGCTTCATGCGCGAGAGCGAGCGCGGCGAGGTGCTGGAGTACGTGGGCATGGGCCTGGGCATGAAGCTGGTGCTGAGCGTGGAGAACGGCAGCCTGCACTTCCAGAGCGACGGCTATTTCTGGGACCTGTTCGGCTGGCGCATTCCGCTGCCCGGACTGCTCACGCCGGGCAAGACATTCCTCTGGCATCACAACGAGACGCCCGAGCGCTTCAACATCCGCATCGAGATCCGCCACTGGCTGATGGGCACGACCTTCACGCAGGTCGGGGTGTTCGAGGAAATCGCGGAACCAAAGGCGACGCCCGCATGATCGACACGCATCTGCTGGCCTTGCAGCTCATGGCGGCGCAGGGCGCGCTGGGCGCCTTCGACACGCTCTATCACCACGAAGGCACCGAGGCGCTGCCGCGGCGCGGCACCGCGGGCCGCGAGCTGGCGATACACGCGACGCGCTCGTCGATCTATTGCGCGCTGTTCATCGGGCTGTCGTCATGGGCCTGGCATGGCGCGTGGGCGTGGGTGCTGCTGGCGGTGTTCGGCGTCGAGATCGTGCTCACGCTGTGGGACTTCGTGGTGGAAGACGGCAGTCGCCTGTTGCCGCCCACCGAGCGCGTGACGCACACGGTGCTGGCCATCAACGCGGGCGCCTTCATCGCACTGCTGGCGATGAGCGCGACGGGCTGGGCCGCGCAGCCGACCGCGATGGTGTGGCAGCCGCAGGGCTGGCTCGGCGCATTCCTGGCGTTGTGCGGCGTGGGCGTCGGCCTGTCGGGCCTGCGCGATGCCTTCGCGGCGCGCGCCCTGTTCAGGCGCGGCGCACAGGAGCAGGCGCGCGCGGCCGAGGCGCCGGTGCGCTTCGGCTCGAAGCCGCAGCGCGTGCTGGTGACGGGCGGCACGGGCTTCATCGGCCAGTTGCTCGTGCGCCACCTGGTGGCTGATGGGCATGCCGTGACGGTCTGGACGCGCGACGCGCGATCGGCCGCCTGGGGCTTCGGCGGCGGGGTGCGGTGCGTGCAGTCGCTCGACCAGGTGCCGGCGGCCGACGATGTCGACGTGGTCGTCAATCTCGCGGGCGCGCGCATCCTGGGCATGCGCTGGAGCGAGCGGCGCCGGGCGCAGCTGCTGCAAAGCCGCGAAGGGCTGACGCAGCAGCTTGTCGCATGGATCGCGGCGCGCCCGCGGAAACCTTGGCTGCTGCTTTCCGGCTCCGCCATCGGCTACTACGGCGTGCAGCCGCAAGGCGACACGGCCGAACTAGACGAGAACGCCCCGCCGCAGGCGATCTTCATGTCGCAGCTGTGCCAGCGCTGGGAACAGGCGGCGCATGCAGCCGTGGCCCATGGCGTGCACGTGGCCTGCATGCGCTTCGGCTTCGTGCTGGGCCACCAGGGCTCGCTGCCGCAACTGCTGTTGCCGATCTCGCTGGGCATGGGCGGGCGCCTGGGTAGCGGGCGGCAGTGGTTGTCGTGGGTGCACGTGCACGACCTGATCCGCGCCATGGCGCATGTCTGGACCGAGGCGCAAAGGGCCGACGCGCCGCCGGCCGCGCAGGCATTCAACTTCACCGCGCCCGGCGCCCTGAGCCAGGAAGAGTTCACCCGCGTCGCCGCCGGCGTGCTGCACCGGCCCTGCTGGATGCCGACGCCCGCTGCGCCCGTCAGGCTGCTGCTCGGCGAACAGGCCGACCTGCTGCTCGAAGGCCAGCGCGTGGTGCCGGCGCGCCTGCTGCAATCCGGCTTCCGGTTCATGTTCCCCGATGCCCGCAGCGCCTTGACGGACCTTTGCCGCCCGCGCTAGAAGCCTTGTCCGTGCCCGCCAAGAAAGCCCCGACTCCTCCACCCGAAGCGAACGCCGCCGCAGCAGCGCCTTCGCAGCCGGGCGCCGGCCTGAGCCAGGTCCAGCGCGCGCTGCGCAAGCTCGGCCTCGTGCGCGACATCGACTTCGCCCTCTACCTGCCGATGCGCTACGAGGACGAGACGCGCATCGTGCGCATCGCCGACACGCGCGACGGCGACATGGCGCAGGTGGAAGGCGTCGTCACCGAATGCGAGGTGGTCTACCGCCCGCGGCGCCAGCTGCTGGCGACCATCGACGACGGCAGTGACACCTGCCAACTGCGCTTCTTCAATTTCTATCCCTCGCAGCAGAAGCAACTTGCCGTCGGCGCTCGGGTGCGCGTGCGGGGCGAGGTACGCGGGGGCTTCGTGGGGCGGCAGATCATGCACCCGACCGTGAAGGCGGCCGGCACGGCGCTGCCGAACGCGCTCACGCCGGTGTATTCGACGGTGGCCGGGCTCGCGCAGCCGGTGCTGCGGCGCGAGGTGCGCTCGGGCCTTGCGCGCGCTGTGCTCGACGAGACCATTCCCGTGCAGATCGGCTTTCGCGGTGCATGGGACCTGCGCGCCTCGCTGAGCTTCCTGCACTACCCGACGCCCGACGTGGCGATCGCCACGCTGGAGGACCACAGCCATCCGGCATGGCAGCGCATCAAGGCCGAGGAGCTGCTGGCCCAGCAGCTTTCGCAGCTGCAGGCGCGGCTGGAGCGCGCGGCGCAGCGCGCGCCGGTGCTGCCGCCCGTGCCACCCCAGCCCGATGCGGCCTCGCTGCATTCGCAGCTGCTCGCAGTGCTGCCCTTCGGCCTCACGGGCGCGCAGCAGCGCGTCGGCGAGGAGATCACGCGCGACCTCGGCCGCGAGATCCCGATGCACCGCCTGCTGCAGGGCGACGTGGGCTCGGGCAAGACAGTGGTGGCGGCGCTCGCGGCGGCGCGCTGCATCGACGCGGGCTTCCAGTGCGCGCTGATGGCACCCACCGAGATCCTCGCGGCCCAGCACTTCGGCAAGCTCGTCGGCTGGCTCGATCCGCTGCTGGCCGCGCGCGGGCTGCGCGTGGCGTGGCTCACGGGCAGCCAGAAGAAGAAGGAGCGCGACGAGATGTCGGCTGCGGTGGAAAGCGGCCAGGCCGCGCTGGTCATCGGCACGCATGCGGTCATCTCCGAGAAGGTGCGCTTCCGCAACCTGGCGCTGGCGATCATCGACGAGCAGCACCGCTTCGGCGTCGCGCAGCGGCTGGCCCTGCGCGGCAAGGCCGAGGGACACCTCGAGCCGCATCTGCTGATGATGAGTGCCACGCCCATCCCGCGCACGCTGGCGATGAGCTACTACGCCGACCTCGACGTCTCCACGCTCGACGAGCTGCCGCCGGGGCGCACGCCCATCATCACGAAGCTGGTGGCCGACCACCGGCGCGACGAGGTCATCGACCGCATCCATTCGCAGATCGCGCAGGGCCGGCAGGTGTACTGGGTTTGCCCGCTGATCGAGGAAAGCGAAGCCGTCGACCTGCGCAACGCCACCGAGACGCGCGACGAGCTGGCCGAGACGCTGGGCGAGCCCATCCAGGTCGGCCTGCTGCATTCGCGCATGCCTACGGCCGAAAAGCAGGCGGTGATGGCCGCGTTCACCGCCAACGAGATCCAGGTGCTGGTGAGCACCACCGTGATCGAAGTGGGCGTCGACGTGCCGAATGCCTCGCTCATGGTGATCGAGCACGCCGAGCGATTCGGCCTCTCGCAGCTGCACCAGCTGCGCGGCCGCGTGGGACGCGGCGCGGCGGCCTCGGCCTGCGTGCTGCTCTATGCGCCGGGCGACAGCGGCCGCGTCGGCGAGGCGGCGCGTGCGCGGCTCAAGGCGATGGCCGAGACCGGCGACGGCTTCGAGATCGCGCGGCGCGACCTGGAGATTCGTGGCCCCGGCGAGTTCCTCGGCGCGCGCCAGTCGGGCGCGCCGCTGCTGCGTTTCGCCGACCTCACGACCGACACGCTGCTTCTCGACTGGGCCCGCGAACTCGCGCCGGTCATGCTGCGCAAGCACCCCGACCTCGCGCAGCGGCACATCGACCGTTGGCTGGGCACCAAGGCCGAGTACCTCAAAGCCTGAGAAAGATCAGGCGGCGGGCCGGCGGGTGAGGGCCAGCAGCAGCCCGAAGCCGACCATCATGCTGCCGCTGATGCGGTTGAACCACCGCATCGCACGGCTGCCGTTGGCCAGCCGGCGCATGCGCGCGCCGAGCAGCGCATAGAGCGCGATCGCCACCAGCTCGAACACCAGGAAGGTCAGGCCCAGCAGCAGGTAGCTGGAGGCGTACGCGCCCGGCACCACGAACTGCGGGAAGAAGGCGGTGAACACCAGGATCGCCTTCGGGTTGCCCGCCGCCACGGTGAACTCCTGCCGCACCAGCGCGCGCATGGAAGGCGGCGCGGACGCGTCGCGCGCCTGCACCTCGGCCGTGGGCGCCGGCGCGCGCAGCAGGCGGATGCCGATCCACACGAGGTACGCCGCGCCGATGTACTTGATGACGTCGAAGGCCAGCTCCGAGGCCACCAGCACCGCGCCCATGCCCAGCCCGGCGATGGCGATCATGATCGCGAAGGCCACGAGCCGGCCGCTGGCCGCGACAACCGCGGGCGAGACGCCGTGCTTCGCGCCGTTGGTCACCGACAGCAGGTTGTTGGGGCCGAAGGCCATGTTGATGGCGAAGCAGGCCGGCAGGAACAGCAGGTAGGTGGACAGGTTCATGGTGACATCCTGCAACGCAGATGACGCAGGCCGAAGAAGGTTCGCCATTATCCGCAGCGCGCGCCGCGTGTACGACGAAAGCTCATTACTGCAACAATGATGCAATAGTGCAAGAGGATTTACGCCGACGAAAGTTGCGCCCGAGGCGTCTTGTTCATCAGGGAAAAGGCGGTGCGCCTCGAGGGAACTTCGTTCCTAGACTGCCCCGCTTGGCAACGGCACCCTCACTTCCGCATCGACTTGCGCATCGCCCGGCGACACCGTCTTCGACGGCCGCGCGCCGCCGCGGTTCCATCCCCGGCCCTTCCTGCCACGGCACGCGTCCCGCGCCTGCCCACGGGGTCTTCCGGTGCCCGCCATCCATTCCAACAACGCACTTCACGGAGGAAAGTCGCAATGACTTCGAAGAGGATGAAAAAGCTCGCGTTCGCCATGGCCGCCGCGGGGCTGGCGACGCATCAGGCATGGGCCATCCAGAGCTACCCCGGCGACCCGGGAATGATCGGCTCGCCGGCCAGCTGGCGCACCGCAGAGTTCCTGCGCGACTGGGGCCTGCGCGCGATGGGTGCCGAGTACGCGTACGCGGCGGGCGTCAGCGGCATGGGCATCAAGGTCGGCGAGGTCGACTCGGGCTATGACGCCTCGCACCCCGAGTTCGCGGCCTCCCGCTACCAGGGCGTGCTCGTGGGCACCATTCCCGGCGCCTACAACGGGGCCTACAACGACCGCCACGGCACGCACGTGGCGGGCACCATCGCGGCCAATCGCGACGGCGGCGGCGCCGTGGAGAACATGCACGGCGTGGCCTTCAACGCGAACCTCTTCGTCGCCAACACGGCGAAGACCGACAGCGCCAACTTCGGCCGGCCGGTGCCGGGGCAGTCCGCGACCATCACGGTCGACGACCAGCACATCGCCGATGCCTACCGGCAGGCGAACGCGCAGGGCGTGCGCATCATCAGCACCAGCTGGGGCAGTCCGCCGACCGGCGAGCAGTACAACACGCTCGCGCAGCTTCACACGGCCAACGGCTACTACGTCGCCAACAACACCTGGATCCAGGGCGCGTTCGACGCGGCGAAGACCGGCACGCTGATGGTGTTCAGCGCGGGCAACGGCGGCTGGCTCAACCCGAGCCCGCGCGCGGCGGCGCCGTATTTCGATCCGAAACTCGAATCCAACTGGCTCGCCGTGTCCGCCCTGCGCACCACGGGGCAGACCTTCAACGACGACGGCTCGGTCAACGTTCCCGGCACCCAGAACTACAACAAATGCGGCGTGGCGAAGTGGTCGTGCGTCACCGCGCCCGGCGTCGCCATCAACGGCACCGTGCTGGGCGGCGCATATGCCTCGCTGAACGGAACGTCGATGGCCGCGCCGCACGCCTCCGGCGCGCTCGCGCTGATCATGGAGCGCTTCGGCTACATGACGAACGAGCAGGTGCTCACGGTGCTGAAGACCACCGCGACGCAGAACGCCACCATCGCCGACGCGGCCGGCACAGGCACCGTCGCCAACCCCGAAGCGGGCCAGCAGGTCAAGGTGCCCGACGTGGTCAACGGCTGGGGCACGCCGAGCCTGCGGCGCGCGATGAACGGGCCCGGCCAGTTCATCGGGCCCTTCGCTGTCAACACGCAGGGGCAGAACGACACATGGTCGAACGACATCTCCGACATCGCGATCCGCGCCCGCCGCGCGGAAGACGCCGCGGAGGCCGCCGCCTGGGAGGCGACCAGGCAGTCGCGCGGCTGGACCACGGGCCTGCCGCCCGGCGCCAGCGACGCGGACCGCAGCGAATACGCCACCGGCACGGCCCGCGAGGCCGCGCGCGCCACGCGGGTCTATGCCGGCAGCCTCGAGAAGCTCGGCGCCGGCACGCTCACGCTGAGCGGCCAGAACAGCTACACGGGCAGCACGGCAGTCAACGGCGGCACGCTCAAGGCCGGTGCGACGAATGCCTTCAGTGGCGCGTCGGCCCACACGGTCGGCGCGGGCGGCACGCTCGACCTCGCGGGCTTCAGCCAGAAGCTGCCTTCGCTGGCCAACGGCGGCATCGTCTCGCTGGTGGGCACTGCGCCGGGAACCACGCTCACCATCACCGGCGCCTACGTGGGCAACAACGGCACGCTGCGGCTGGGCACCGCGCTCGGCGACAGCGGCAGCGCGAGCGACAGGCTCGTGCTCGCTGGCGCCGGAGCCAGCGCCAGCGGCCGCACCACGCTGCAGGTCACGAACCTGGGCGGGCTCGGCGCGCTGACCAGCGGCAGCGGCATCGAACTCGTCAGCGCACTCAACGGCGCCACGACGACGGCGCAGAGCAGCAAGGACGCGTTCACGCTCGCGAACGGGCACGTCGACGCGGGCGCATACGAGTACCGGCTGCATGCGGCCGACGCCAACGGCGCCGGCGAGAACTGGTATCTGCGCTCCGCCGTGCAGGTGGGGCCCGGTCCGGTGCTGCAGATCCCGACCTATCGCGTCGAAGTCCCGATGCTCGCGGCGCTGCCCGAGCAGCTGCGCCAGGGCAACCTCGCCATGCTGGGCAGTTCGCGCGTGCGCATGGGCGACGACGACGCCGGCATCGGCCGCAACGACGCGGGCGATGCGCTCGACGGCCCGCGTCGCAGCGCCTGGGGCCGCGTCGTCGGCACGAGCCTGAAGACGCGCCAGCAGGGCACCGTGAGCCCGGCCGCCGAAGGTCGCCTGACGGGCCTGCAGGCCGGCACCGACCTGTGGGCCGACCGCAGCTGGCGTGCCGGCGTGTATGTCGGCCGGCTCGAGGGCGATGCCAGGGTCGGCGGCTTCGCGCGCGGCGTGCCCGGCCTCGCCGTGGGCAGCACCGACCTGCGCAGCGAGTACCTCGGCGCATACGGCACTTTCACGAACGACACCGGCTTCTACGCAGACGCAGTGCTGCAGGGCGGCCGCCATCGCTACACGGCGGGCCCCTTCGACGGCTCGCCGTCCGCCTCGGGCAAGGGCAACAGCACGATGCTCTCGCTGGAGGTGGGCCAGAGCTTCGCGATGGGCGGCGACTGGAAGATCGAGCCGCAGCTGCAGCTGGTGCATCAGCGCCTGAAGCTGGGCGACGTGAATCTCTTCGGCGCCCGCGTCGCGCAGGACGCCGACAGTGGCTGGACGGTCCGCGCGGGCCTGCGGCTCAAGGGCCGCATCGCGACGGATGCCGGCGTGCTGCAGCCGTATGCGCGGCTCAATGTCTATCGCAGCAGCAGCGGCACCGACGCGGCGCGCTTCATCGGCCCGGCAGGCTCGACCGACATCGTCACGCGCACCGGCGGCACCAGCACCGAGGTGGCGGCCGGTGCCACGCTGTCCGTCGGCGAGCGGACCAGCCTGTACGCCGAAGTGGGCAAGCTGTTCGCCTCGGGCGGCGATTCGCGCGTCAGGAGCGGCATCAACGCCAGCCTTGGCGTGCGCGTGAAATGGTGATGCAGGCCGCGGGCTGAAGGGGGCGGCGGGCCCCCGCCTGTTCAGCTGTCGATGCCGCCTTCGGGCATGCTGCGCGCATAGACCGCCAGCACGATTCGCTCGGAGTGCACCAGGTAGTCGTTGAGCGCGGCCGAGCCTTCGGCGAACTTGCCGGCCTCGATGAGCTCGAGCAGCTTCATGTTCATGTCCACGTAGGGCGCGTGCAGGAACTCCGGGTCCTTGAGCAGGCCGAAGGCCAGCCGCAGCTCGACCAGGATGTGGGCGAACAGGTTGTTCAGCCGCTCGCTGTCGGCGAGTTCCACGATGGCCATGTGGAACTCCATGTTGGCCGTGCCCACGCCCAGCCAGTCGCCGGCCTCGCGGCACCTGAGCGCCATCTCCACCGCCTCGCGCATGTGCTTCTTGGCCGGGTGGCGCGGGTAGGCCTGCGCCAGCGCCTGGCATTCGATGAGCCGGCGCACGCGGTAGATGTCGATGATCGACGCGATGCTCGGCACCGCCACGAACACGCCGCGGTTCGGCGCGTGCTTGAGCAGCCCTTCCTTGGTCAGCGTGCGGAACACCTCGCGCAGAGTGTTGCGCGAAATCTCGAAGCTGTCGGCCAGCGCGGCCTCCGACAGCCGCTGCCCCGGCAGGAACTCGCCCTTCACGATCTTCTGGCGGATGAGCTCCGCCACCCGGTCGTTGAGCGTCTGCGCGCCGGCGGCCGGCGCGGCGGGAGCGGGAGGGGGCGTGGAAGCCGGTGGAGTCATGCCGGAAGAAGACAGCAAGAGGGTGGAAAGGGGCGGAAAGCGCATTGAAAGGCGCGCCGCGACCGCGCGTTTTTAGCAGGTTTTCCCCGCCGGACCGCCGCCGTCCGGGCGCCGCCCGATGCACCAAGTGTTGGCGCGCTCAGGGTTTTCATGGGGTCAGTTCGGCACCGTTGTTGGGCACACTCGCATAAATTGTTCAACAATTTCCATTAAATGAGTGATTCACAAGAAACGAATTGCTCATTCATTGGCACGCAGTTTGCAAGAAGCGGCTGCCGGCGCCCCCGCGCAAGGTGTCTCCGAATCACCCGAACGAAAGACCAACATGACTCCTGACATCCCTCACCTGTGGCCGTTGATCGGCGTCGCCGTGATCATTGCGGGCTTCGTCCTGCGCTTCAATCCGATGCTGGTGGTGATCGTCACCGCCATCGCCACGGCGATCGCCGCGGGCTTCGGCCCCATGGCGATCCTCACGGCCATCGGCACCGGGTTCATCAAGACCCGCAACCTGCCGCTGATCATTCTTCTGCCGCTGGCGGTGATCGGCCTGCTCGAGCGCCACGGCCTGCGCCAGCATGCGCAGAACTGGATCAGCCGCATCAAGTCGGCCACCGCCGGCCGCCTGCTGATCGTGTACCTGGCAGCGCGCGAACTGACGGCGGCCATGGGCCTCACCAGCCTGGGCGGCCATCCGCAGATGGTGCGTCCGCTGCTCGCGCCGATGGCCGAGGGTGCCACCGAGACGCGCTACGGCAAGCTGCCCGACCGCATCCGCCACAAGCTGCGCGCCTATGCCGCGGCCACCGACAACGTGGGCCTGTTCTTCGGCGAGGACATCTTCGTGGCCTTCGGCGCCATCGTGCTGATGACCACTTTCCTGCACGAGGCCGGCATCGACGTGGAGCCGCTGCACGTCGCGATGTGGGGCATTCCGACGGCGATCGCCGCCTTCGTCATCCACGCCTGGCGCCTGCGCCGGCTCGACCAGGCGCTGGCCCGTGAACTCGACGCCGCCCCGGCGTCCGACGTGCCCGCCGTTCCCGCCACGCAGGAAGGACGCTGAGCATCATGATCCTCTCGATCCAGCACCTCTACATCCTGGTCGGCCTGATCCTCGCGATCACGGCGGTCATGACGCTGGCCGACCGCCAGCATCCCAAGCGCTACACAAGCGCGCTCTTCTGGGGCCTCTATTCGCTGGTCTTCCTGGTCGGCGACAAGCTGCCGCCGGCCGTGGTCGGCGTGGGCGCCATCGCCATGGCCGTCATCGCCGGCATGCGCGGCGTGGGCGCGGGCAAGCACAACGAGCCGACGCCCGCCCAGTACGAGGCCAGCGCGAAGCGCCTGGGCAACAAGCTCTTCATGCCGGCGCTGGCGATCCCGCTGGTCACCGTGATCGGCACCGTGCTGATGAGCAAGGTGAAGATCGGCGACGCCTTCCTGCTCGACCCCAAGAACACCACGCTGGTGAGCCTGGGCGTGGGCTGCGTCGCGGCGCTGGCGCTGGCCTGCTGGCTGACGCGCGAGACGCCGGTGCAGGGCATGCGCGAGTCGCGCCGCCTGACCGACGCGCTGGGCTGGGCCGTGGTGCTGCCGCAGATGCTGGGCATGCTGGGCCTGGTGTTCTCCGACGCGGGCGTGGGCAAGGCGGTGGCGTACATCACCACCAGCTACATCAACATGGACATCTGCTTCGTCGCGGTCGCGGTCTACGTGCTGGGCATGGCGCTCTTCACCATCATCATGGGCAACGGCTTCGCGGCCTTCCCGGTGATGACGGGCGGCGTGGGCGTCCCGGTGCTGGTGGGCGTGTACCACGGCGACCCGGCGGTGATGGCGGCCATCGGCATGTTCTCGGGCTACTGCGGGACGCTGATGACGCCGATGGCGGCCAACTTCAACATCGTGCCGGCGGCGCTGCTGGAGCTGCCCGACAAGAACGCCGTGATCCGCGTGCAGATACCGACAGCGGCCGCGCTGCTGGTGGTCAACATCTTCCTGATGTACTTCCTGATGTTCCGCTGAGGCCCCTGCATGACCACCGATGACAAGGCACCCCGGGTGCTGGTCGCGGGCTTCGAGCCGTTCGAGAACGATCCCGTCAACCCCGCGTGGGAGATCGCTCGCGCGCTCGACGGCTGGCGCTGCGAAGGCACCGTGGCGCAGGCGCTGCAGCTGCCCTGCGTGTTCGGCCGCGCGATCCACGTGCTCGACGCCGCCGTGGCGGGCATCGTGGAGAGCGGGAAGCCGCTGCCGCTGGTGCTGTGCATCGGCGCAGCGGGCGGGCGCACCGAGATCTCGCTGGAGCGTGCCGCGCTGAACGTCGACGACGCGCGCATTCCCGACAACGCCGGCTACCAGCCCATCGACATCGAGGTGGTGCCCGGCGCACCGGCCGCCTACTTCTCGACGCTGCCCATCAAGGCCATGGTGCGCGACATGCGCGCGGCGGGGCTGCCCGCGGCGGTGTCCAACAGCGCCGGCACCTTCGTGTGCAACCACATCTTCTACGCGCTGATGCACCGCATCGCGACCTGGCCCGCGCTCGCGCACACGCGCGGCGGCTTCGTGCACGTGCCCTACCTGCCGGAACAGGCCGCCTCGAAGTCGGGCGTGGCGAGCATGGCGCTGCAGACGCAGGTGGAAGCCTTCCGCGTGGCGATCCGCACCGCGCTGCTCGTGCGCGACGACGTGCGCGAGACCGCCGGCCGCCTGCACTGACCGACTGAAGACCGAACGATGAACATCGACCTGAACAGCGACCTCGGCGAGAGCCTCGGCGCATGGCGCATGGGCGACGACGCCTCCATGCTTTCCCTCGTGAGCAGCGCCAACGTGGCCTGCGGCTTCCATGCCGGCGACCCGGCCGGCATCCTGCGCACGCTGCGGCAGGCGAAGGAGCACGGCGTCGTCGTCGGCGCGCACGTGGCCTACCGTGACCTCGTGGGCTTCGGCCGCCGCAACATGGACGTGGAAAGCGCCGACCTGCGCGCCGACGTCATCTACCAGATCGGCGCGCTGAAAGGGCTGGCCGCCGCAGCCGGCACCACCGTGCGCTACGTGAAGCCGCACGGCGCGCTCTACAACACCATCGCCCACGACGAGCGCCAGGCGCGCGACGTGATCGCCGCCATCCGCGAGATCGACGCGAGCCTCGTCCTGGTGGCATTGGCCGGTTCGCCGCTGCTGGGCTGGGCGCGCGACGCAGGCCTGCGCGTGGTGGCCGAAGCCTTCGCCGATCGCGCCTACACGCCCAAGGGCACGCTGGTGTCGCGCCGCGAACCCGGCGCGGTGCTGCACGACGCAGAAGAAGTTGCCGCGCGCATGCTGCGGCTGGCCTCCGAGGGCGTGGTCACGGCCATCGACGGCAGCACGGTGCGCATCGAGGCCGAGTCGGTCTGCGTGCACGGCGACAGCCCCGGCGCGGTGGAGATGGCGCGGCAGGTGCGTGCGCTGCTGGAGCAGTCGGGCGTGGCGATCCGCTCCTTCGTGGATGCCGCATGACCATGCGCTTCCTGCCGGTCAACCTGAATGCGGTGCTGGTCGAACTCGACGACCTGCCGCAGACCCTCGCGCTGCTGGCCTCGCTACGCGCGGAACCCATCGCGGGCATCGAGGAGCTGGTGCCCGCCGCGCGCACGCTGCTGATCACCTTCAGGCCGGCCGCGATCGCAGCCGATGAGCTCGCGCGGCAGGTCGGCGCGCGCAGCCTCGACGCGCGCGAGACGCGCATCGAGCGGCGCATCGAGATTCCGGTGCGCTACGACGGCGAGGACCTGGCCGAGGTGGCCGGCCTGCTCGACATCACGCCCGAGGAAGTGGTGCGCCGCCACACTGGCAGCGACTACACGGTGGCCTTCACCGGCTTCGCTCCGGGCTTCGCGTATCTCTCTGGCGGGCACCCGAGCCTGAACGTGCCGCGCCGAAAGGTGCCGCGCACGCGCATTCCCGCCGGCGCGGTCGGCCTTGCGGGCAGCTTCAGCGGCGTCTATCCGCAGGCCAGCCCGGGCGGCTGGCAGATCCTCGGCATCACCGACGCGCCGATGTGGGACCTCTCGCGCGAGACGCCCGCGCTGCTGCAGCCGGGCGACACGGTGCGATTCGTTGACGTTACCGGGCAGCCGCGCGCGGAAGCGCAGGCCACCACGCCTGCGCCGTCGCAACCGGCGGCAATGAACAACGGCGGCAGTGCCTTCGAGATCCGCGCGGCGGGCCTTCAGGCGCTGCTGCAGGACGGCGGCCGCCATGGCCAGGCGAAGCAGGGCGTGTCGGCTTCCGGCGCGATGGACCGGCGCTCGCTGCAGGCGGCCAACAGGCTCGTCGGCAATGCCTCCGACGCGGCCTGCATCGAAGTCGCGTACGGCGGCTTCCAGCTTGCCTGCCACGGCGATGCGGTGGTGGCTGTCACCGGCGCAGAAGGGCCTGTCACGCTGACCCGCGCCGATGGTGCGCAGTGGCCGCTGCCGCGCTACCAGCCCGTCGCGCTGGCCGACGGCGACGTGCTCGCGCTGGGCGAACCGGGCGCCGGCATCCGCAGCTACATCGCGGTGCGCGGCGGCTTCGACATCGCGCCCGTGCTCGGCAGTCTTTCCACCGACACGCTCGCGCGCGTCGGCCCGAACGCCATTGCAACGGGCGACGTGCTGCCCTTGCGCGCGGTGTCCGCGGGCGCCCTCGTCGGCGAGCCCGAAGCTCCGCCCACGGACCTGCCCACCGTGCAGGAAGAAGTCGTGCTCGACATCGTGCTCGGCCCGCGCACCGACTGGTTCACGCCCGACGCGGTCGAGCTGCTGTGCGCGCAGGCGTGGACCGTCACGCCGCAATCGAACCGCGTCGGCATCCGCCTGGCCGGCGAGGAAGCGCTGGCGCGTGCCAACCACTCCGAGCTGCCCAGCGAGGGCACCGCGCGCGGCTCGATCCAGGTGCCGGCGAGCGGCCAGCCCGTGCTGTTCCTGGCCGACCATCCGCTGACCGGCGGCTATCCCGTGATCGCCTCCGTCGCCACCCATCACCTGGACCGCGCGGGGCAGATCCCCGTGAACGCGCGCGTCCGCTTCAGGCCCATGGCCCAGTGAAAGCCTCCCCATGAAGAAAGTACTGATCGCCAACCGGGGCGAAATCGCCGTGCGCATCGCGCGTGCCTGTGCGGACCACGGCGTGCAGTCGGTCGCGGTGTATGCCGATGCCGACTTGAATGCGCTGCACGTGCGCATGGCCGACGAAGCCTATGGCCTAGACGGCAACAAGCCCGCCGACACCTATCTGAACATCGCCAAGCTGCTCGACGTGGCCGCGCGCAGCGGCGCCGACGCGGTGCATCCGGGCTACGGCTTCCTGTCGGAAAGCGCGGCCTTCGCGCAGGCCGTCATCGATGCGGGCCTTACCTGGGTCGGCCCGCCGCCGGCCGCCATCGCGATGCTGGGCGACAAGGTGCAGGCCCGCAAGCTCGCGATGAAGGTCGGAGCGCCGCTGGTCGCGGGCACGGCCGATCCGGTGAAGAACGCGGGCGAGGTGCTCGCCTTCGCGGAAAAGCACGGGCTGCCGGTCGCGATCAAGGCCGCGTTCGGCGGCGGCGGGCGCGGCATCAAGGTGGCGTGGCGGCTCGATGAAGTCGAGGGCCTCTACGAATCGGCGGTGCGCGAAGCCGTGACGGCCTTCGGGCGCGGCGAGTGCTATGTCGAGCAGTTCCTCGACCGCCCGCGTCACGTCGAGGCGCAGGTGCTGGCCGACACGCACGGCAACGTGGTGGTGCTCGGCACGCGCGACTGCTCGCTGCAGCGGCGCAACCAGAAGCTGGTGGAAGAGGCGCCCGCGCCCTTCCTGAGCGACGCGCAGCGCGAGCGCATCCACCAGGCCGCGCGCGACATCTGCGCGGAGGCCGGCTACACCGGCGCGGGCACGGTCGAGTTCATGCTGAGCGCGAGCGGCGCGATCTCCTTCCTCGAAGTGAACACGCGGCTGCAGGTGGAGCATCCGGTGACGGAGGAAACCACGGGCATTGACCTCGTGATCGAGCAGCTGCGCATCGCCGATGGCCTGCCGCTGCAGGTCAGGCAGACGCCGGCTCCGCGCGGCCACGCCTTCGAGTTCCGCATCAACGCCGAGGACGTGGGGCGCGGCTTCCTGCCCTCGCCGGGGCCGGTGAAGGTGTTCGAGGCGCCTTCGGGCCCTGGCGTGCGCGTCGATGCGGGCGTGGACTCGGGCTCGCAGGTGCCGGGCACCTTCGACTCGCTGATGGCCAAGCTCATCGTCACCGGCGCCACGCGCGAGCAGGCCATCGCGCGTGCGCGGCGCGCGCTGAAGGAGTTCCGCATCGAGGGCCTGCCCACGGTGCTGCCTTTCCATCGCGCGGTGATGAAGCATCCCGATTTCGTTTCGGGCGACGCCTTCAAGGTGCACACGCGCTGGATCGAGACCGACTTCGCCAACGGTGAGGCGCCGGCCCTGCGCCCCGATCCGCTGCCCGATGCCGCGCTGCTGCGCACGGCGATCGAGGTCGACGGGCGGCGCATGGCGCTGGGGCTGCCTGCCGTGCTGCTCAGCGGGCTTTCATCAGCCGCGGGCGGCGCTGTCGCAGCGCCCGCGACGCAGGCATCTGCAGTTGATGCCGCCGCCGTGGCCGCGCCCGTCTCGGGCACGGTGCAGGCGTGGAAGGTGGCCGACGGCGACGAAGTTGCCGAGGGTGCCGTCATCGCCGTGATGGAGGCGATGAAGATGGAGATGCAGGTGCTCGCGCATCGCGCGGGGCGCGTCGCCATCTCGGTTGCCGCGGGTGGGTACGTGGCGGTCGGCGCCGCCATCGCCACCATCGGCTGAGAGGCCTCGACATGAACGGCGGCAGCATCACGCGGCGCGGCTTCGCATGGCTAGCGTGCGGGGCCGGCGTCCTGCCGCCGGCCGCGTGGTCGGCGCAGGCCACCGTGTGGCGGCTGGTCACCGGCTATCCGGCGGAGAACTTCCACACCGCCAACCTGCTGGCGATGGCGAAGGACGTGGAGGCCGCGACCGGCGGGCAGCTTCGCATCGAGGTCCATCCGGGCAACACGCTGTTCGCACTGAACGCCATTCGCGCGGCGGTGCAGGAGGGCAAGGTCGAGGCCGGCGAAGCCATCATGAGCAGCATCGCCGCCGACGTGCCGCTGGCGGGCGCCGATTCCGTTCCCTTCATCACGCGCAGCTATGCCGATGCGCAGCTGCTGTGGCGCATCCAGCGCCCGCTGATCGAGCAGGCCTTCGCGCAGCGCGGTATGCGCGTGCTCTATGCGGTGGCATGGCCGCCGCAGGGCCTGTACTCGAACCGGCCGCTCGGCGGCGCGGGCGACCTGCGCGGCATGCGCATGCGTGCCTACAACGACACCACCGCGCGCATCGCGACGCTGATGGGCGCTGTGCCCGTCGACGTTCCGGCCACAGGGCTCGACAAGGCGCTGGCCGAAGGCCGCATCGACTGCATGATGACTTCCGCCGTGACCGGCGTGGAGAGCCGCGTGTGGCAGTCGATGCGCTACTTCTACGAGATCAACGCGTGGTTCCCGAAGAACCTCGTGTTCGTCAACGGCAAGGCGTGGGACGAGCTGGCTCCGTCCTCGCGCAATTCGCTGGCGGCTGCGTGCGCGGTCGCCGAGACGCGCGGATGGGCTCGCAGCGCGGAGGCCGCTGCCCGTTCCATGGACGAACTGCGGCGCAACGGCATGAAGGTCGAGCCGGTGTCCTTCCTGCTCGGGCGCGACCTGCAACGCCTCGGCGAGAACTTTTCGCTGAACTGGGTCAAGCAGGTCGGTACTGCCGCCAACGGCATCTTCATTCCGTATTTCGAGAAGCGCTGAGCCCGCGCGCTGAGCCCATACGCGGAGGGAAAACCCTACACCCAGGAGATGAAGTTGCTGCGTTGCAACATTCCATTTCCCGCGCTTCCCATTGCGGTTACGACGAAAGCCATCGGATTTTTCGGCCGCTCATCGGGTGACCACTTCCCGATGAAATCTTTCTCGCTCAACGCTCCACGTGAAATGTTTTCACCCGGAAAGCTGTCTCTGAAATTGTTGAAACAGCTTGTACATTGAATCGGGACTGGCGATTGCTTCCTTGCCGGAGCGATCGCCGCCGATCAATTCAAGACGTGGAGAAGTTCATGAGCACGGTCGACCCTCAGGGTGGCGCATCTGTCCTCACTTCGGGCCAGATGGCGATGTGGCTCGGCGCCAGGTTCGCCTCGCCCGATACCAACTTCAATCTCGCCGAAGCCATCGACATCGAGGGCCCCATCGATCCCGACGTCTTCATCGCCGCGATGCGGCAGGTGACCGAGGAGGCCGAGGCCACGCGCCTGAGCTTCGTCGACACCGCGCAGGGGCCGCGCCAGGTGGTCGCACCTGTCTTCACGCGCGAGATGCCCTGGCTCGACTTCAGCGGCGAGGCAGACCCGGTCGCCGCCGCACAGGCGTGGATGCAGGCCGACTTCAACCGCAAGGACGATCTCGCGCGCGACCAGCTGTGGATGTCCGCGCTGATCCGCATCGCGCCCGAGCGCCACGTCTGGTACCACCGCAGCCACCACATCGTGCTCGACGGCTTCGGCGGCGGGCTGATCGCACGTCGCTTCGCCGACGTCTACACCGCGCGCATCGAAGGCACCGAAGTGCCGGAGGCCTCGCGCCTCGCGCCCATCTCGCAGCTGGCCGAGGAGGAGAAGGCGTACCGCGAGTCGGGTCGCTTCCCGCGCGACCGCCAGTACTGGAGCGAACGCTTCGCCGACGCGCCCGATCCGCTGAGCCTGGCCTCGCACCGCTCGGTCAACGTCGGCGGCCTGCTGCGGCAGACAGCGCACCTGCCGGCCGCCAGCGTGCGGGCCCTGGCGGACATCGCGCAGCAGCAGGGCACCACGCTGCCGCAGATCCTGATCGCCACCACCGCCGCCTACCTGTACCGCGCCACCGGCATCGAGGACATGGTGATCGGCATTCCCGTCACCGCGCGCCACAACGACCGCATGCGCCGCGTGCCCGCGATGGTGGCGAACGCCCTGCCGCTGCGCCTCGCGATGCGCGCCGACCTGCGCATGCCCGAGCTCATCAACGAAGTGGGCCGGCAGATGCGGCAGGTGCTGCGGCACCAGTCCTATCGCTACGAGCACCTGCGCAGCGACCTCAACATGCTGGTGAACAACCGGCAGCTCTTCACCACCGTGGTCAACGTCGAGCCTTTCGACTACGACTTCCGCTTCGCCGGCAGCAAGGCGAAGCCGCGCAACCTGTCGAACGGCACGGCCGAAGACCTGGGCATCTTCCTGTACGAGCGCGGCAACGGGCAGGACCTGCAGATCGACTTCGACGCCAACCCGGCGATCTACACCGCGCAGGAACTCGCCGCCCACCAGCGCCGGCTGCTGGCCTTCATGACCGCCGTGATCGCCGAGCCCGACCAGGCCATCGGCCACGTCGACCTGCTGCAGGCCGGCGAGCGCGAGCAGCTGCTGGTGACGTGGAACGACACCGCCCGCGCGGTGCCCGAGACAGACCTCGTCGCGCTGATCGAGGCACAGCTCGCGGCCGATCCGCAAGGCGTCGCGCTGCGCTTCGAGGGCGAGGCGATGAGCAACGACGAGCTGAACCGACGCGCCAACCGCCTCGCGCACCTGCTGCGCGCGCGCGGCGCGGGGCCGGAGCGCACCGTGGCGCTGGCCATTCCGCGTTCGTTCGAGCTCATGGTGGCCTTGCTCGCCACGCTGAAGACCGGCGCGGCCTACCTGCCGGTGGACCCCGACTTCCCGCAGGACCGCATCGCCTTCATGCTCGACGACGCGCAGCCGGCGTGCCTCGTCACCACCGCCGCGCTCGCGGAGTCGCTGCAGGTGAGCGCCCCGACCCTTCTGCTCGATGTAGGGCAAACGTTTGCGGACCTGGCGAATTGCGACGACGCCGATCACGGCGTCGCCATCGACCCCTCGCATCCGGCCTACGTGATCTACACCTCCGGCTCCACCGGCAGGCCGAAGGGCGCGGTGGTGTCGCACCGGGCCATCGTCAATCGCCTGCAGTGGATGCAGGACCGCTACCGCATCGGGGCCGGCGACCGCGTGCTGCAGAAGACGCCGTCGAGCTTCGACGTGTCGGTGTGGGAATTCTTCTGGCCGCTGATCGACGGCGCCACGCTGGTGCTGGCGAAGCCGGGCGGCCACAAGGACGCGGCCTACCTCGCGAAGCTGATCGCGGATGAAGGCATCACCACGATCCACTTCGTGCCGTCGGTGCTGGAGGTGTTCCTGCTCGAACCCACGGCCTCTGCCTGCACCTCGCTGCGGCGTGTGATCTGCAGCGGCGAGGCGCTGTCGCCGGCGCTGCAGTCGCAGTTCCAGCAACTGCTGCCGTGCGAGCTGCACAACCTCTACGGGCCGACCGAGGCCGCCATCGACGTCACCTCGTGGGAGTGCCCGCGCACGGCGGAGGGAGAGACCGCGCTGAAGAGCGTGCCGATCGGCAAACCGATCTGGAACACGCAGATGCACGTGCTCGACAGCGGCCTGCAGCCTGTGCCGCCCGGCACCACCGGCGAGCTGTACATCGCGGGCACCGGCCTGGCGCGCGGCTATCTCAACCGCCCGCTGCTGAGCGCCGAGCGCTTCGTCGCCAATCCTCACGGCGGACCCGGCAGCCGCATGTACCGCACCGGCGACCTGGCACGCTGGCGCGACGACGGCAGCCTGGACTTCCTGGGCCGCGCCGACCAGCAGGTGAAGATCCGCGGCCTGCGCATCGAGCCCGGCGAGATCGAATCTGTGCTGCTGCGGCATCTGCAGGTCGCGCAGGCGGCGGTGGTCGCGCGTGAAGACGTGCCGGGCGAGAAGCGCCTGGTCGCCTACGTGGTTGCCGCTGATGGAGCCGATCCGCAGGCCGCCGAGCTGCGCACCCATCTCGCGCAGTCGCTGCCCGAGTACATGGTGCCTTCGGCCTTCGTCAGCGTGCCGGCCCTGCCGCTCGGCCCCAGCGGCAAGCTCGACCGCAAGGCGCTGCCGGCGCCCGAGCTGCAGGCGGCCACGCCCTACGTGGCGCCGCGCACGCACACCGAGAAGATCCTCGCGGGCCTCTGGGCCGAGACGCTGCACCTGCCGCGCGTGGGCATCGACGACAACTTCTTCGAGCTCGGCGGGCACTCGCTGATGATCGTGCAGCTGATCTCGATGATCCGGCAGCAGTTCATGATCGACCTGCCGCTGGACACGCTGTTCCAGGTCTCCACCATCGCCGGCCTTGCCGAGCTTCTGGACCAGGCCTCGCAGGCGGGGCCCAGCCTCGTGCCGATGCCGCGTCCGGCGCGCATCCCGCTGTCGTTCGCGCAGCGCCGCCTGTGGCTGATGAACCAGCTGGAGAACGCCAACCCCGCCTACAACATGCCGCTGGCGCTGCGCCTGTCGGGCGTGCTCGACCGCGCGGCGCTGCAGTCGGCGCTCGACGACCTGATGCAGCGCCACGAGAGCCTGCGCACCGTCTACCCGAGCGAGGACGGGCTGCCGTACCAGCGCATCCTCGAGGGCGAGCAGGCGCGTGCGCTGCTGATCGAGGCCGACAGCAGCGAGGACGAGATCGCCGCGCAGCTGCATGCCGCCGCCCGCTCGGGCTTCGATCTCGGCAGCACGGTGCCGCTGCGCCCGCACCTGTTCAGGCTGGCCGCCGACGAGCATGTGCTGCTGCTGCTCACGCACCACATCGTGGGCGACGGCGCATCGCTGCTGCCGCTGGCGCGCGATCTGAGCGTTGCCTACGCCGCGCGCAGCGAAGGCCAGGCGCCCGGCTGGACGCCGCTGCCGCTGCAGTACGCCGACTACGCGCTGTGGCAGCAGGACCTGCTCGGCAGCGAGGACGACCCCGAGAGCATGGCCGGCCGCCAGCGCGAGTTCTGGCGCGAGACCCTGCGCGATCTTCCCGAGCGGCTGAGCCTGCCGGCGGACCGGCCGCATCCGGCCGTGCCCAGCTACCGCGGCGACGTGGTGCCGCTGCGGATTCCGGCGCAGGTGCACGAGCGCATGCTGCAGCTGGCGCGCGACGGCCAGGCCAGCGTCTTCATGGTGCTGCAGGCCGCGCTCGCGGGGCTGCTGAACCGGCTGGGCGCGGGCGAGGACGTCGTCATCGGAACGCCCGTTGCAGGCCGAAGCGACCACGCGCTGGACGAACTCATCGGCTGCTTCGTCAACGCGCTGGTGCTGCGCACCGACGTCGCAGGGCAGCCCAGCCTGCGCGAGCTGGTCGCGCGGGTGCGCGCCACCAATCTCGCCGCGTACGCGAACCAGGAGTTCCCGTACGACCGCATCGTGGAGCTGCTGCGGCCCCAGCGCGGCGGCGCCAACCTGCCGCTGTTCCAGGTGATGCTGGGCTTCCAGAGCAGCAACAACCGCCTGTCCTTCAGCCTGCCGGGCCTGTCGATCACGCCGCAGCCGGTGGAAGTCGACACGGCGAAGTTCGACCTGTCCTTCATCCTCGACGAGCAGCGCGGCGCCGACGGCCTGCCGGGCGGCATCGCGGGCGGCATCCAGTACAGCACCGACATCTTCGATCGCGGCACCGTCGAGGCCATCGGCGAGCGGCTGGTGCGCCTGCTGGAGCAGGCCTGCGAGACGCCCGACACGGCGCTGGCCGGCCTCGACATCCTGGGCGACGAAGAGCGCCGGCGCCTGCTGTCCGACTGGAGCGGCGGCACGCGCGAGATCGCGCCGCTCTCGCTGGCCGCCATGGTGGAGGCGCATGCCGCCGCGCGCCCGCATGCGCCGGCCGTGGTGCTCGACGACGCGACCGTCGGCTACGCAGCGCTCGACGTGCGCGCCAACCGGCTCGCGCACCTGCTGCGCGGCCGCGGCATCGGTGCCGGCGACATCGTCGCGACGGTGCTGCCGCGTTCGCTCGACCTCGTGGTGGCGCATCTGGCCATCGTCAAGGCCGGCGCGGCGTACCTGCCGATCGATCCGAACCACATGGCGGGGCGCAGCGCCTTCGTGTTCGCGGAAGCGGCGCCCGCCGCCGTGCTGACGCATGCCTCGCTGCTGCCCGAGCTGGCGGGCATTCCGCACTGCCTGGCGCTGGACAGCGACGAGACCGTCGCCGCGCTGGCGATCCAGTCGGACGGCCCCGTGGCGCTGGCGCGCGCAGCAGATGCGCTCGATGCCGCCTACGTCATCTACACCTCGGGCTCCACCGGCACGCCCAAGGGCGTGGTGGTGCCGCATGCGGGCCTGAGCAGCCTCGGCGCCACGATGGCCGAACGCTTCGCCATCGGCCACGACTCGCGCGTGCTGCAGTTCTCCTCCAGCGGCTTCGACGCCTCGGTGATGGATCTGCTGATGGCCTTCCACGCCGGTGCCGCGCTGGTGGTGCCGGCGCCGCAGCCGCTGCTGGGCACGGAACTGGCCGAGCTGCTCGGCAGGCAGGCCGTGAGCCACGCGCTGATTCCGCCGGCTGCGCTGGCGACGCTGCCGGAGGGCGACTACCCGTACCTGCAGACGGTGGTGGTGGGCGGAGACGCCTGCCCGGCCGAGCTGGCCGCGCGCTGGTCGCAGGGCCGCCGCATGATCAACGCCTACGGCCCGACCGAGATCACCATCTGCGCGAGCATGAGCGCGCCGATGAATGCGAAGGAAGCACCGTCCATCGGCACGCCGGGGTGGAACACGCGGCTTTACGTGCTCGACGACGCGCTGCAGCCGGTGCCGCCCGGCGTGGCGGGCGAGCTCTACATCGCGGGCGGCGGCGTCGCGCGCGGCTACCTGAACCGCCCGCTGCTGAGTGCCGAGCGCTTCGTCGCCGATCCGTTCGGCGAGCCCGGCAGCCGCATGTACCGCAGCGGCGACCTGGTGCGCTGGCGCAACGACGGCAGCCTCGACTTCCTGGGCCGAGCCGACCAGCAGGTGAAGATCCGCGGCTACCGCATCGAGCCCGGCGAGATCGAGTCGGTGCTGCTGCGCCACCCGCAGGTGACGCAGGCGGCCGTGATCGCGCGCGAAGACGTGCCGGGCGAGAAGCGCCTCGTGGCCTACGTGGTCGCGTCCTCCGATCCGCAGCCGCTGGAGCTGCGCGCCCACATGGCGCAGTCGCTGCCCGACTACATGGTGCCCTCGGCCTTCGTGCACCTGCCGTTCCTGCCGCTCACGCAGAGCGGCAAGCTCGATCGCAGGGCGCTGCCGGCGCCGGGACAGCAGGCCGCCGCGCCGTATGCCGAACCCCGCACTGCCACCGAGAGGCAACTCGCCGCGCTGTGGGCCGAGACCCTGCACCTGGAGCGCGTGGGCATCCACGACAACTTCTTCGAGCTCGGCGGCCATTCGCTGATGGCCATCCAGCTCGGCATGCGCATCCGCCAGCAGGTGCGCGCGGACTTCCCGCACGCCGAGGTCTACAACCGCCCGACCGTCGCCGCCCTGGCCGCATGGCTGGACGACAACACGGCGGGTGCCGAGGCGCTCGACCTGTCGCGCGAACTGGAGCTGCCCGCGGGCATCCAGCCCCATGTGGCCCTGCCGCCGCTGATCGCGAAGCGCGTGTTTTTGACGGGCGCCAGCGGCTTCGTCGGCAGCCACCTGCTGGCCGCGCTGCTGCGCGACACCTCGGCATGCGTGGTCTGCCATGTGCGCGCAGCCGACGAGGAGGCCGGCAGGCGGCGCCTGCAGCTCACGCTGGCGCAGCGCCGGCTCGGCGCGATCTGGGACGACGAGCGCATCAAGGTCGTGACCGGCGACCTCGGCAGGCCGCTGCTCGGCCTTGACGACAGCGCCGTTCGGCTGGTGCGCGACGGCTGCGACGCCATCTACCACTGCGCCGCGCAGGTCGACTTCCTGCATCCCTACGCCAGCCTGAAGCCGGCCAACGTCGACAGCGTGGTCACGCTGCTCGAGTGGACCTCGCAGGGGCGGCCCAAGAGCATGCACTACGTCTCGACGCTGGCGGTGATCGACCAGAACAACGGCAAGGAGGGCACCGTCACCGAGCAGTCGACACTGGCTTCCTGGAGCGGGCTGGTCGACGGCTACAGCCAGAGCAAGTGGGTGGGCGACGCGCTGGCCCGCGCGGCGCAGGCGCGCGGCATGCCGGTGGCGATCTACCGGCTGGGCGCGGTCACCGGCGACCACACGCACGCCATCTGCAACGCCGACGACCTGATCTGGCGCGTGGCGCATCTCTATGCCGACCTGGAAGCGATTCCCGACATGGACCTGCCGCTCAACCTCACGCCGGTGGACGACGTGGCGCGCGCCATCCTCGGCCTCGCCGCATTGCAGTCTGCGTGGGGCCAGGTGTTCCACCTGACGAGCCAGGAGGCGCTGCGGGTGCGCGACATTCCGGCCGTGTTCGAGCGGCTCGGCATGCGGCTCGAACCGGTGGGGCTCGAGCCCTGGTTGCAGCGCGCGCATGCGCGGCTCGCCGTGGGGCAGGACCGCGACCTCGCGGCGGTGCTGGCGATCCTCGACCGCTACGACACATCGGCCACGCCACCGAAGGTGAGCGGCGAGGCCACGCACGCGCAGCTCGAGGCCATCGGCGCGGCGATCCGCCCGGTGGACCGCGACCTGCTGCAGCGCTACTTCGTCGACCTGGGCATCGACACCAAGGCGCGCCGCACGGCCGAGGCCGGCGCGTCGCAGGAGGCCTGAAGCCATGGCGCGCTATCTCATCGCGGCGACGCCGCTGCCGGGACACGTGCTGCCGATGCTGGCCATCGCGCAGCACCTGGTGGGCCTCGGGCACGAGGTGCGGGTGCACACCGCGAGCCGCTTCCGGGCGCAGGCCGAGGCCACGGGCGCGGGCTTCGTGCCCTTCGAGGCTGCGATCGACTTCGACCACCACGAGCTCGACCAGCGCTTTCCGCAGCGCCAGCGCCTGCCGTCGGCGCATGCGCAGCTGTGCTTCGGCCTGAAGCATTTCTTCGCCGACGCCATGGCGGCGCAGCGCAGCGGCCTGCGCTCGATCCTGCGCGACTTCGCGGCCGACGCCATCGTGGTCGACACGATGTTCTGCGGCACCTTCCCGCTGCTGCTGGGGCCGCGCGAGGAGCGCCCGGCCGTCGTGGGCATCGGCATCTCGGCGCTGCCGCTTTCGAGCTGCGACACGGCCTTCTTCGGCACGGCCCTGCCGCCATCGGCCACGGCGGAAGGACGCGTGCGCAACCGCGCGATGAACGCCAACCTCCGGCAGGCGATGTTCGGCGAGGTGCAGCGCTACTTCGACGCGCTGCTGACCTGCGCGGGCCTGCCGGCGCTGCCGGAGTTCTTCGTCGATGCCATGGTCAAGCTGCCGGACTTGTACCTGCAGCTGACATCCGAATCCTTCGAGTACCCGCGCAGCGACCTGCCGGCCTCGGTGCGCTTCGTCGGCCCGCTGCTCGCGCCCGCCAGCCGCGACTTCGTGGAGCCCGACTGGTGGCACGAGCTGGATGACGGCCGCCGGGTCGTGCTGGTCACGCAGGGCACGCTGGCCAACCAGAACCCGGCGCAACTCATCGGCCCGACCCTGCAGGGCCTGGCCGGCGCCAGCGACATCCAGGTCATCGCCACCACCGGCGGCCCCGCGCCGGCCGCGCTGAACATGGCCGTGCCCGCGAACGCCCGCGTGCTGCCCTTCCTTCCCTACGACCGGCTGCTGCCCAAGGTGCATGCGATGGTGACCAACGGCGGCTACGGCTCGGTCAACCATGCGCTGAGCCTGGGCGTGCCGCTGGTGGTGTCGGGCGCCACCGAGGAGAAGCCCGAGATCGCCGCGCGCGTGGCCTGGTCGGGCGCCGGCATCAACCTCGGCAACGGCCAGCCCGGCGCGCGCCAGATCGGCGACGCGGTGCGCAGGCTGCTGAACGAACCCGCCTACCGGCAGCGCGCGGGCGTGCTGCGCGACGACTTCGCGCGCCACCGTGCGCTCGACGAAATCGCTGCCGCACTCGAGGCGCTGCGCGAGCCCGCTGCGTCCGCGGCATCCATGGCGATGGCCTGAACGAAGAACCCCCTGCAAGGAATCCGAAGATGAGCAATCCGTTCGACGACAAGAACGCCAGCTTCCTGGTGCTGGTGAACGAGGAAGGTCAGCACTCGCTGTGGCCGGCCTTCATCGCCGTGCCGGCCGGCTGGAACGTGGCGCTGCCCGCCACCGACAGGGCGGCCTGCAGCGCCTACATCGAGGCGAACTGGACCGACATGCGGCCGCGATCGCTCGCGGCCAGGGACCTCGATGCCGCTGGCGCATGAGGGTGTTCGCGCTGTACCGGCGCGGCGCCGCGTGGGCGTATGCGTCGCGCTTCCGGCCGCCGGCCGTCGGTGAGCTGGGCAAGGAGCGCGCGGAGCCGGCGAGAAGAGAGGCCGACATTTCCGCAAAGACGTCCGAAGCGAGAAGGCCGCTGAGCAGGCCGCGCCGCCGATGAGCGTCTTTTCCGCCTGGCCGTATTTCGTGCTCGTGCTGGTCGTGCTCGGGATGCTGGCCCTGCCGGTCTTCCGCGTGGCCGACGAGCCGCACGGGCGCGATCGGCGTACGGCGACGCTCGACGGCCTGCGCGGCTTCCTCGCGCTGAGCGTCTTCGTGCACCACCTGATGGTGACCCACGGCTACATCGAGCGCGGCGAGTGGACCTTTCCGCCGCCGGGCTTTCCCACGCTGCTGGGGCAGGTCGGCGTGGGTGTCTTCTTCATGATCACCGGCTTCCTGTTCTGGGGGAAATTGCTCGACGCGCAGGGGCGGCCTGACTGGAGGGGCCTGTACGTCGGCCGGCTGTGGCGCATCGGCCCGACCTACCTGCTGGCGGTGGGGCTGATGTTCCTCGTCGTCGCATGGCGTACCGGGTTCGAGCTCAGGGAGCCGGCGTGGTCCGTGCTTGCCGCGGTGCTCCAGTGGCTGGCCCTCGGCATCTGGCCGCTGCAGCCGGACATCAACGGCCATGCCGGAACGGGGCTGATCCTCGCGGGCGTGACGTGGACGATCTTCTTCGAGTGGCTGTTCTACGGCGCGCTGCGGCCTATGGCGCCGGTCGCGCGCGGCGGGCGGACGCCGCGCTTCGTCGCGGGCGGCCTGCTGCTGTGCATGCTGGCGCTGACCGTCGCGGCGCTTTCGCCGGGCGCCTCGCCCAATCGCCCGACGACCGCGCTGGTGATCGGTGCCGTGGCCTGGGTGCTGGCCTCGTTCCTGCTGGGCATGCTGTCGGCGTGGCTCGCTCGGCGCAATGGTGCGGACACGGATGCGGACGTGGCCGCGCGGCGCATGCCCGAGTGGGTGGCTTCGCTGCTCGCGCTGGCCTGCCTCGGGGCCGTGTTCCTCGGCTTCGAGCACATGGTCGGGCCCGTCCAGGTGCTGCTGCTGTGGGGCTTCTTTCACCTGGTCTGCCGTGGCGGCACGCTGTTCGGCCTGCTGTCCCTGCGCGCGGCGCGGCGCATGAGCACGGTGAGCTACAGCATCTACCTGCTGCAGGGACTGGTCCTGAGCATCGTCCTCGCCGCGGGGCCGGTGCGGGAGTTCGCGATGGCCGGCGCGCTGCAGTACTGGCTGACCGGCATCTTCTGCGCGCTGGTGCTGGTGGTGGCTTCGGTCGTGAGCTATCGGCTGGTCGAGAAGCCGGGCATCGCGCAGGGCAGGCGGGCGCGATCCGGTTCGCGCCGGGTGCCTGCCGCGCAGGCGGCGCGATAGCATGGCTCGTTCAGCAGTTGGCAGGCCTTGTCGATGTCGACGCGTTGCCGATCGGGGCGTCCCCGGGGCACGCACTCATCCCGCGCGCGGTGGCGCCACGGCGGCGCCCTCGATCGCGTGGCGCCTGAGCGCTTCCGCCACGAAGCCCGATCGCTTCATCTCCTCGATATACGCGCTCAGCCAGACCTGCGCCGCGGTGCGTCCCTTGGGTACGCCCATGGCCTGCTCGATCACCATGAAGCGCCCCGGCAGCAGGCGCACGCCGCCCACGCGCCGGGCGTCGGCCTCCAGCTGCTGCCTGACGCCGGCTGCCACGTCCAGGTCCTGCGCGAGGAACATGTCGGTGACGGCCGGCGAGGTGGACGCGCGCACCAGCGTGGCGGCCTTGAGCTCGCGCGTGAGGAACAGGTCGTAGGCGCTGCCGCGTCCCACCACCACGCGGTTGCCGGTGCGGTCCACTTCCTCGTTGCGCCGCAGCGGCGAGGCGTTGCGCACGAGGTAGGCGCCTTCGATGATCACGTAGGGCGCGGTGTAGTCCATGTCGGCGCCGCGCACCGGGTCGATGGCGACGAAGGCCATGTCCACCCGGCCCGCCTTCACGGCCTCGACCACGCTGCCGGCCGAATTGAACTGCACCAGATCGACGGGCAGGTCCAGCCGCCGCGCGGCCTCGCGCGCGAGGTCCACCGAGACGCCCTGCGGCTCGCCGCCGGAGCCCCTGGTCGCGAGGATGGGATTGCCGAAGTTGATGGCCGCGCGCAGCCTGCCGGTTGGCGAGAGCTCGGTGCGGGCCGCCCGCGCATTGGCCGAAGGCCCGATCGAAGACCCGATGGCGGCGCAGCCGCCCAGCATCACCGCGCCGGCGGCCAGCACCGAGCGCCTGGAGACGGTGACGGTGTGTTCCATGTTCATCACTCCACCTTCACTTTCGCGTTCTTCACCAGGTCCACCCAGAACCTGCCGTCCGACATCAGGAACTGCCCGAACTCTTCCGGCGACGTCGAAAGCGACACCTCTGTGCCCTCGCGCGCCAGGCCGGTCTTCACCGAGGGCTGCTGCATGGCGGTCCGGGCCGCCTCGAAGATCTTCTTCACCACCGCCGGCGGCGTGCCCGCGGGCACGAATATGCCGTACCAGAACTCCAGGTGGTACTCGGGCAGGCCGGCCTCGCGCATGCCGGGCAGGTCCGGCACCAGCGGCGAACGCTCGCGCGTGCTCACCGCCAGCACCTTCAGCCGCCCGCCCTTGGCCATCGGCAGCACCGAGGGCGAGGTGCCGAAGGTGACCTGCGTGTCGCCCGCCATCACCGACTGGATGGCCAGGCTGCCGCCCTTGTAGGGCACGTGGGTCATAGGCGCGCCGGTGAGCAGCGTGAAGAGCGCAGCGCCCAGATGCGGCGCCGAGCCGTTGCCCGAGGTGGAGTAGTTGAGCTTGTCCGGTTCCTTCTTCGCCGCCGCGATCAGCTCGGGCACCGAGCCGATGCCGGCCGCCGGGTTCACCGCCAGCACCAGCGGCGAGGTGGTGATCTTCGTGACGGGCAGGAGGTCGGAGGGCGCGTAGCCGATCTTCGGGTTGAGCGCCGGGTTCACCGAGATACTGCTGGGGCTGGCGATGAGCAGCGTGTAGCCGTCGGCCGGCGACTTGGCGACGATGTCCGCCGCGATGCTCGAGCCGTTGCCCGGCTTGTTGTCCACCACCACCGGCTGGCCCATCGCCCTGCCGAAGGATTCGCTCATCGAGCGTGCCACGTAGTCGGCCGCGCCGCCGGCCGCGAAGCCGATCACGAGGCGGATGGGCTTGCCGGGATAGGGCGCGGGCTGCGCCCACGGGGCGTGCGAAAGCGCGCCCAACGCCAACGCCGTGGCGAAGTGCCTGGTCTTCATGCTTGTCTCCTTCCGTTGTGGCTCTGGTCGTCGTCGAGAACGAAGAGGAAGGCCTCAGGCGGCGGCTGGCATGCGCAGCACGATCTTGCCGACGTGCTGGCCGGCTTCCATGCTGGCCTTGGCCTGCGGCAGGCGGTCGAAGTCGACCACGCGGTCGATCACCGGGCGGATGCGGCCCGCCGCGAAGTGCGGCAGCACCTCGGCCACGAAGCGCGGCACCGCGGCGGCGCGCTGCTCCTTGGTGCGAAGCTTGTTGGAGACGCCGAAGAGCGTCAGGCGCCGCGCGTGCAGCGCGTCCAGGTCGATGTCGGCATGCAGCACGCCGTCCACGTGGCCCACGGTGGCCAGGCGGGCCTCGAAGGCCGCGGCGCGGACGTTCTCGGCGAAGACGGTGCCGCCCACGGTGTTCACGACCAGGTTGGCGCCCAGCCCGCCGGTCGCCTCCATCACCGCCGGCGCGAAGCCGGCGCTGCGGGTGTGAAGGGCCACGTCCAGGCCCAGTTCGCCGAGCGACGCCAGCTTGCCGGCCGAGCCCGAGGTGCCGATCACCTTCGCGCCCAGCGCCTTGCCCAGCTGCAGCGAGGCCACGCCCACGCCGGACGAGACGCCGTTCACCAGCAGCCATTCGCCCGGCTGCAGGCGGCCCTGCAGCACCAGCATGTCGAAGGCCACGAGGAAGGTCAGCGGAATGCCGGCTGCCTGCTCGAAGGAAAGGGTCGCGGGCATCGGCATGGCCTCGGCCGCCTCCATCAGCGCGTATTCCGAGAAGGCGCCGGCGCAGCGGCCCATCACGCGGTCGCCCGGCCCGAAGCCGCCCGCTTCGTCGCCGGCGGCCACCACCTCGCCCGCGCCTTCGCCGCCGATGGCCTTCCAGCTGCCGGGCTTGCCGTGCAGGCCGTGGCCCAGCAGGAACTCGCCGCGGTTGAGCGCGGCCGCGTGCATGCGCACCAGCAGCTGGCGCGGCCCGGGCACCGGCGTGGGCGCCTCGCGCAGTTCGATCACGGTGTCCTTGTCGGTCATCTGCATCCAGTAGGACTGCATCGCGGTTGCTCCTTGTCGTGGTTCAGCGGCCGGTGAAGACCGGCTTGCGCTTCTGCATGAAGGCCGTTCGGCCCTCGGTGTAGTCCGCGCTCTCGAAGCAGCCGCGGATCAGGCTGGTGCACAGCGCCATGTCGAGTTCGGGCGAGGGCTTGAGGATCTCGCGCACGATCGCCTTGCCGGCCATCACGGTGAGCGGCGCGTTTTCCGAGAGGGCACCGACGTACTCGGCCAAGAGCCCGTCCAGGGCTTCGGGCGCGCAGGTGCGCGATACGAGGCCGATCGCCTTCGCCTCGGCCGCGTCGATGCGGCGGGCGGTGAAGAACAGGTCCTTCGCGGCGCCCGGGCCGATCAGGTCCACCAGGTTCTTCATGGCCGAGTAGCGGTAGCCCAGGCCCAGGCGCGCCGCGGGTACGGAGAACACCGAGTCGGTGGCGGCGATGCGGATGTCACAGGCGATGGCCACGTTCACCCCGCCGCCGATGCAGTACCCCTGGATGCAGGCCAGCGTGGGCTTGGCGAAGTCGTGGATGCCCATGAGCGTGGTCTCGGCCATCTGCTCGTAGTGCGCAACGGCCTCGCGTGCCGCGCGCATGTCCTCGAACTGCGAGATGTCCGCGCCGGACACGAAGGCCTTGCCTCCGGCGCCGGAGAACACCACGACGCGCACGCGATCGTCGTCCCGGGCCTGGTCGAGCAGGGGCGGCACCGCCTCCCACATGTCGACCGACAGCGCGTTGTGCCGCGCCGGGTTGTTGAAGCGGACGTGCAGTGCGCGGCCATCCAGCCAGGCCTGCACGCGATCGGTGGTGGAGATGTAGTCGGGGTGGGTGTTCGTCATCAAAAGACTCCTGCGGCCTTCATGCGGGCGAGCTCTTCGCCCGTCAGGCCCAGTTCGGAAAGGATCTCTTCGCTGTGCTCGCCGCGGCGCGGGGCGGCGCGCGCGATGGTGCCGGGCGTGCGCTCCAGCTGCACCGGCTGGCCCACCAGGCGCTGCTCGCCGTGCCAGCGCGAGACCACCTTCTTGACCATGCCCAGGTGCCGGATCTGCGGCTCGTCGAAGACCTCTCCCATGTCGTTGATCAGGCCGCAGGCGACGCCGCCCTCGTTGAACTGCCTGACCCAGTGGGCGCGGTCGTGCGCCGCCAGCCGGCGGTTGATCTCGGCGTTGAGCGCGTCCCGGTTGACCGAGCGCGCGGCCTTGTCGTGGTAGCGCGCGTCGTCGATCCACTCCGGCGCGCCCAGGATGTTGCAGAAGCGCTCCCAGATCCTGGAGCCGAACACCGCGATATTCATGTAGCCGTCTCGCGCCTTGTAGACGCCGGTCGGAATGCTGGTGGGATGGAAGTTGCCCGCCTGCGCCGCGACCTCGCCGTCGATGAGAAAGCGCGAGGTCTGGAAGTCCATCATGTAGACCATGGACTCCAGCAGCGAGGTGTGCAGCCACTGCCCCTTGCCGGAGCTCTCGCGCTCCAGCAGCGCCACCAGGATGCCCTGCGCCGCGAAGATGCCCGCGCACAGGTCGGCGATCGGGATGCCCACCCGCACGGGCCCCTGCTCCTGCAGCCCGGTCACCGACATGAGCCCGCCCATGCCCTGCGCGATCTGGTCGAAGCCCGGCCGTTGCGCGAGCGGGCCGGTCTGGCCGAAGCCCGAGATGCTGGCGTAGACCAGGCGCGGATGGTCCGCCGCCAGCGTCTCGTAGTCGATGCCCAGGCGGAATTTCACGTCCGGGCGGAAGTTCTCCACCACCACGTCGGAGGTGGCGATCAGCCGCTTGAGCGTGGCGATGCCTTCGGCCTGTTTCAGGTCCAGCGTGATCGAGCGCTTGTTGCGGTGCGTGTACTGGTAGTCGGAGCCGTCCTGCCCGCCCAGGGTGTCGTCGCCGCGCATGTGCTCGGGCATCTGCACCTGGATGACGTCGGCGCCCCAGTCGGCGAGCTGGCGGCAGGCTGTGGGGCCGGCGCGCACCTGCGTGAGGTCGATGACGCGAAAGCGCTGCAGCGCGGCGGAGGCTGGAAGGTGAGGCATGCGTGTCAGGCCCTCAGGTTCTTCAGCACGGCCTGCGTGAACGTGGCCGTGTTGCCGCTGCCGCGGATGTCGCCTGTGCGCGCCTGCCGGTCGGCCAGCGCGGCGGTGGTTGCCTTCGCCATGGAGGCGCCCATGCGGACAGCGCCTTCGTTGCCGCGGCTGTGGCCCAGCCATTCGAACATCATCCGCGTGGACTCGATCATGGCGTAGGGGTTGGCGATGCCCTGGCCCGCGATGTCGGGCGCCGAGCCGTGCGTGGCCTGCGCCATCGCCACGTCGCCGTCGCCGATGCACAGGCCCGGCGCCATGCCCAGGCCGCCCACCAGGCCAGCGGCCTCGTCGGACAGGATGTCGCCGAACATGTTGGTGGTGACCACCACGTCGAAGCTCTGCGGGTCGCGCACCAGGCGCATGGCGAAGGTGTCGACGATCACGTCGTCCACCCGAACGTCGGGGTACTCGGCGGCGAGCTTGCGGCACTCCTCCACGAACATGCCGCAGCCCAGCTTGAACACCGTGTCCTTGTGCACGTAGGTCAGGTGCCTGCGGCGCTGGCGCGCGAGTTCGAAGGCGGCCCTGGCCACGCGTCGGCTGCCCGTGCGAGTGATGACGCGCACGGAGAGCGTGACCTCGTCGTTGGGCCGGAACTCGCCCGAGCCGGCCACCATGTTGCGATCGGGCTGGAAGCCCTCGTTGTTCTCGCGCACGATCACCAGGTCGACGCCGTCGTGGAGGCAGCCGATGTCGGGATAGGAGCGCGTGGGCCGGACGTTGGCGAACAGGTTGAACTGCTTGCGCAGGATCGGGTGCGGATTGATCGCGTTGGGCCCAGGGGGATAGGCGCGGTGTCCGATGGGGCCGAGGATCCAGCCGTCGAGTTGGTGCAGCGCGGACAGCGTCTCCGGCGGCAGCGTGTGGCCATGCGTCTGCAGCGCGCTCGCGCCGATGGGCAGCGGCCGCCAGTCGACCTGCACGCCATGGAGCTCGGCCGCGGCGCGGGCGACGGCCACCGAGGCCGGCACGATCTCGTGCCCGATGTCATCGCCGTCCAGGATGCCGATGCGAAGTGCGCTCATGCTCATGTCAGCTCCTTCGCTTCGTCAGGCGGTGCACAGGGCCGTGAGGCCGCGCACGTCGGCCAGCGCGGCCAGCGACCGGCACTGGGCGCTGATGCGGTCGGCGCGCTCCCGGCCCAGCACCGGCACCACCAGGCCATCGAACTTGCCCTGCAGCTGCGCGTCGGCCAGCGGGTTCTGCATGGAGCCGATGGCATGGTCCACGCGCACCTCCACCCGGCGGCCGTCCTTGAGCACCGCGGCCACGCGCACCGCGGCTTCGTCGATGCCGTCGTCCACCGTGGCCTGCACCTTGTTGCGCAGCGCGACCACGCGCGGGTCGGTCACCACCGCGTCGGAGAACTCTTCCTCGCCGGCGCGGCCGTACAGCAGGCCCACGGCGCAGCCGTGGTAGACGCTGAACTTGCCCTGCAGGCCGTCCCTGGGCTCCTTCTTGCCGGTGAGCTCCAGCACCAGCGAATGCACGCGCAGCTCGATGCGTTCCACCTGATCGTCGGTGATGCCCTGGGCGCGCAGCTGCACGCAGGCGTCGATGCTTGGATGGATCACGATGCCGCAGGCAAAGGGCTTGTAGGTGTTGAAGGAGATCTCGAAGCGCTCGCCCAGTTCGTCGGTCACTTCGTTCCATGCCCGCTTGTCCGAGACCACCTGCACGAAGCCGCGCGGCGCCTCCAGCGCCCGCTCGCTGGCGGTGAAGCCCCGGCTGGCCAGCAGCGCCGACAGCAGGCCGGCGCGCGCCGCGCCGCCCGGGTGGAAGGGCTTGGTCATGGTGCCGAACTGCTCGCGCACGCCCACCGGCTGCGAGGCCGCGATGCCCAGCGCCATCGCCGTGCGTTTCTCGTCGAGCTTCAGCAGGCGCGCGCAGCCCGCCGCCGCGCCGAGCATGCCGGTGGAGCCGGTGATGTGCCAGCCGCGGTCGTAGTGGTCCGGGTACATGGCATTGCCCACGCGGCAGGCCACGTCAATGCCCAGCACCAGCGCATCGATGACGTCGCGGCCGGCCAGGCCCTGGTGCTCGGCCAGCGCGAGCACGGCCGAAGCCACCGGGCCGGCCGGATGGATGATCGTCTTGAGGTGCGTGTCGTCGAAGTCGAAGGTGTGCGAGGTGATGCCGTTGATCAGCGCGGCGCTGGCCATGTCCACCTTCTCGCTGCGGCCCAGCACCGTGGCCTGGGGCGCGGGCTGCAGCATCTGCACCGCCCCCAGCGCGGCGTCGGCCGCCTCGTGGTGCGCCGCGCCGATGGCGCAGCCCAGCCAGTTGTAGAAAGTGCGGTGCGCCTCGTGCTCCACCGCGTCGGACCAGCCGCGCGAGCGGTGGCCGGCCACGAAGCGGGCGAGGATGGACGTGATCGGGGGCGCGGAAAGATCGGCGGGGACTTGCGTGTTGCGGGCCACAGGATGAATTCAGGTTGCGGTTGAAGAAACAGGAAGAAGGTGAAGAGAAAGGGGAAGGCTCATTCGTCGAGGCGGATGTTTCGGGCCTTGGCGAGCGCGGTCCAGCGCCGGATGTCGGCAACGATGTACTGGCCGAACTGCTCGGGCGTCATGGGCCAGGGCTCCACCGCCTCGCTGGCCAGCTTCTCCGCCAGGTCGGGCGACTTGAGCACCGCCACCTGGGTCTCGTTGAGGCGCTGCACGACGTCCGCCGGCATGCCGGCCGGCCCCACGGAGCCGTACCACTGCATGGCGTCGAAGCCCTTGAAGCCGGCCTCCTCCATGGTGGGAACGTCCTTGACCTGCGCGCTGCGCTGCTTGCCCGTGACGGCCAGCGCGCGCATGCGGCCCGAGCGAAGGTGCGGCAGCGCGGCGGCCAGGCCGGGGAACATGGCCTGGGTCTGTCCGCCCAGCAGGTCGTTGATGGCCGGGGCGATGCCGCGGTAGGGGATGTGGACCATGACGGTGCCCGTCTCCTGCTTGAACAGCTCCATGGTCAGGTGCGTGAGCGAGCCGGCGCCGGCCGATCCGTAGCTCACGCTGCCGCGGTTGGCCTTGAGGTACTGGATGAACTCGCCCACCGTCTTGGCGGGCACCGAGGCGTTGACCACCAGCACGTTGGGGGTGGCGCCGATCATGCCGATGGGGGTGAAGTCCTTGATCGCGTCGTAGCTCACCTTGCGCGTGGCCGGCGTGGTGCCGTGCGTGGCCACGTAGCCCTGCATGAGCGTGTAGCCGTCGGGCGGGGCGTGCGCGGTGAGCTGGCTGGCGACCACGCCGCCGCCGCCGCTCTGGTTGTCCACGGGCATGGCCTGCCCCAGCAGGCGCCCCCAGCGCTCGGTCACCACGCGGGCGATCATGTCGTTGCCGCCACCTGCGGCCACGGGAACGATGTAGCGGATCGGCTTGCTCGGAAAGGCCTGCGCGAAGGCCACGCCCGGAAGGGCGATCGCGGCCGAGGCGGCTTGCAGCAGTTGGCGGCGCTTCATGTTGTCTCCTTGTTATGGCGCGCATCTTCCGCATTCGGGCCCTTGCAGTAAATTGCAAGTTTCTGGTGTTTTATTGCATTCCTTGCATGAGTGAGTTGCCATGACAAAACCATCGCTGGCCGACCTCCGGGCCTTCATCACCGTGGCCGAGACGCAGAGCTTCGCCGCCGCTGCGCGGGCGCTCTACCTGTCGCAGCCGGCGCTTTCGCGCCGCATCTCGCACCTGGAGAACATGCTGGACGTGCGCCTGTTCGACCGCACCACGCGCAACGTGGAGCTCACCCTGCTGGGCCGGCGTTTCCTGGGCCAGATCCGCGGCGTTGTGGAAGACCTGGACCGGTCGGTGCTGAGCCTGCGCGACGCCGCCGAGCTGGAGGCGGGCGACGTGACCATCGGCTGCGTGCTCTCCACCGTGCACCACTTCATGCCCCCGGTGATCAACGCCTTCCGCAAGGAGCATCCGCGCGTGCTGGTGCGCGTGATCGAGGAGGGCGCCGACGAGGTGCTGGCCAGCGTGAAGCAGGGCGAGGCCGACTTCGCGCTCAACTACATCGGCATGCAGGACCCGGAGGTGGAGTTCACGCCGCTGCTGAAGGAGCCCTACGTGCTGGCCTGCCGCGCGGACCATCCGCTGGCGCGGCGCCGGTCGGTGGGATGGGAGGAACTGGCGGCCTACCCGCACGCCCGGGTTTCCCACGACAGCCGCAATCGGCTGTTCATCGACCAGGCGCTGGCCGAGATGCCGCCGCTGCCGCGCCCGGTGTGCGAGGTGCGCCACGTCTCCACGCTGATCGGCATGGTGGAGAACGGCATGGGCATCGCCGTGGTGCCGCAGCTGACGCTGCCGCGCAAGCCCGCGGCGGTGGTGGGCGTACGGCTGGAGAAGCCTGCCATCAGCCGGACCATCGGCATCATCCGCCGCGCGGGGCGCAGCCTGTCGCCGGCGGCACAGGCCTTCGCCGGCCTGCTGGCGGCGTCGGCCACCCGCGCCACGCCCAGGGCCCGATCCAGATAGATGGAGACAGCCGTTGCCCTTCCGGCTGGCTTTGGGCGGTGGAATCCGACGAATTTGGCGCCCTGCAGGGAGCTTCCAAGACCTAGTGATCCCCAACAGAGTGTTAAAAAAAATCGACGTTTCTATTGGGTTTGGCGCCCTGTTGCCCAGTGGCCCTTGATTGCAGAGTGTTAAATCTGAAAACGCCATCAGATTTCGTTATGACGCGTTCCTAACAGAGTGTCAAAAAAATCGAGGGTTTATTGAAGCTAGACCCCCTTCGGGACGAAACCCATTCGTCTCGGAGGCGAACCACGGCGCGGTCGATACAACTGAGCCGCTGTTGCGGAGTCTTGGAGCTTCCGCTTCAGACTGGTTGCTGCCGTTGGGCACCTGCGACCTTGATGTCTGCAGCAACGCTGACAGCGGTCATTTGGAACTGACTGATTCAGGCAAGCGAGCCGGCACCTAGAGGTTATCCGTCATAACCTATGAACGCAGGCGGAAATGGCCCTCTCCGTACCAGTTGCCAACCCGCGCCTTGAGTTTTCAATCTCTGCTTTGCGCCTTCTTGCTTCACCAATCTCCTGATGCTCCTATGCTTGATATCAGCATTAGACCCTAGCGAATCTCCAGCGCAATCGGCCCACGTGTTTTCCCATGCTGGCCTGCTCGCATCGAGGCGCTAGCATCGGAAAACACTTGTGAAGGACAACCGCATGGCAAAGAACTGGGGCGTTGCAAGGTTCTATGGAATGGGTTCCATGGAGTACTTGCAGGAATCGGGGGAGTGGCTAGCCGATAGAAGGTTGTTCGACGGCGCACCGATTCGCCTGTTTGAATCGATGGCTGAGGCAGATGCATACGCCGAGCAGTTTCCCAAGGAGAGCCAGCCACATGGCGTGCAGTTCATGCTCGATGGGCAAGGTAGGGTGCTTACTGTTCGCGCCAGCCAAAAGAGGCCAACAGGGCGGCATGGACGTGCTAGCTACGGGCGCACATGACGCACTCCATCGACTTCGATTCGATTGAAGCTCGCCTCTTCACGCTTCATCACGTGACGCTCGGTAGTCAGGAGTTTTGCAAGCGATTCCGAATCGTCCGCGATGCTGAACACCCCATGGAGTATGAGTGGTGGCAGTACTTCGGCCATTTGAAAGCTCTCGTTAGTGGCACCATGATCGATGCCGCCATCAAAATCCGGATGTTGCAGGACATTGGTTGTGCGGAGGACAGCCAGTTCGACGCACGCACGCTACAAATGGAAGCAAGCAGCGGCCTTGATATTGGAGCGATTGAAGGCCACGGCGCCCTTTCTCTGCGCGAGTCTTGCAACAAGATCGTCCATGCCACGGGCGCAAAGCTCGTATGGCAGGGTGTTGAGAGAGGCGATGATTCGTTTGAGTACTGGACTGGGGTATATCGCCTGTTTGGCAACGACCAGGCGGGTAGGGAGTGGGTGGCGAGGATCAATGTAGCTGACTGGTGCACTGCAATGATCCGGTTCAACTCATCATTTCAGAACCGCATCGACTGGGCAGACGTGCTCAAGTGGGACGAATAAATCATGGCCCAAGCATCCAATCTCGATGCACTTGGCTTCGAGTTCTTCCGAGAGTTCGCAAGGTGCGAGTACTGCTTGAAGGTCGTCGGCCTGCGCGAACCGAATCGGCGCGATCCAACGGCTGACTGGGGTGCTTTCGCCACCGAAATCCGCCCGACGCTTGAGGCACCGTCTTCCGCGGAACTACAAGCATCCGTTCAGTACTACATTGACCATTCGCCGAAAAAGCAGATTCAGCAGGCGGATGGCTTGTTGGGTTGGAGTGAAGTTCTCCCGGATCACAAGCACCAGGCTGAGCTCATCCTGCGGCTTGTCTGTCGGGTGCGAAACAACTTGTTCCACGGAGGCAAGTTCAACGGCCATTGGTTTGAGCCCCAACGCAGCGAAGTCTTATTGCGCCATGCGCTAGTCATCCTGAATGCCTGCGTCGAAAGCCATCAGGCGGTCCGAGAAGCGTATGCGCAAAAAGCCGTCTAGTCTCCCTTGAGTCGGCCTTGAAGGAACTTACCAGCGCCACCCTTTAGCTCGCTTCGGTCAAACAACTTGCCTTGAAACTGGAATTCGCGATCAATCCGGACGATCAGCAGCTTCTCGAAGTCGCCTTGGCTCTTGACCAGTACGTGGTCGCTGGTCTTTTCGGGCGAGATGGTCTTGACCTCGACACGCTTGCCGTCAATCGTGCCGTCAGAGCCGGGCGCGTGGGTCGCATGGCGGCGAAGACCAAACTTGATCTCTGCGTAGATTTCTCCCAGTTCGCCCCAGACCTGAAGGTATCGGCCTGTGTTCTCGAAGTGGCGTGCCGCGCAGTCGACCAAGTCTTGGAAGATTTCCGTTTGCTCAAGGATGCTGAATGGAAAGCCTTCTCTGCTCCGGACGGGCTGAACTGAGGCCGCGTCCTCTTCTGGCTCCCCCTCAAGCTGCGCCTCGGCCCATTCCCTGTCGATATACTTCGCTTGCCAAGGGGCGTAGCCGCAGGCGGCGGCGTCAGCCATGTCATCCGCGCTGTACCCACGGTCGTGCATGTCGTGCAAGAAATCCCAATCGCTCATGGTTCGCCTTCTAACGTAGAAACGGTTTCAGCCGGTCATCCACAAAGTGATTTGGCCGCCAACCTTTCAGAAGCTTGTCCACCAGAAATGCGTCTGCGGCACCAGAGATGATGCCTGCGGTTGGATCGACGGTGCCGGTCACGAGCGAGAAGAGATACCGAACTGCCTTGACTGGCGCCTTGTCGGCCCAAGTGTCTGCCTTCAACGCTTCGATGTACTGGCTGACCAACTTCTGATCCGGATTTGTTTTCGCCATCCAAGCTTTGAACTTTTGCGCTTTATCCAAGGCCTTCAAGAACTCAGCGAATGATCGCTCTCCGCTGTCGATGACCTCTCGAATGCTTGGGCAGTCGGCCAAAACAAGTTCCGAAAATTGCTCGCGCGCTTCACGATTGCGGTCTGCGCGCTCGAACAAGTGCGCTTGCCGCCACCGAACCAGCGCCGAATTCGCAGTTGTCGTAACGAAATCTCCGCCATAGAACGCAGCCAAGTGCATGTCGGCTCGCGACTCCAAGATGAGATTGAACAGGGCGGCTGGCGTCAGCGGCTCCATCGCCGGGCTCATGCTCGCTCTGCGCTCGTTGACCGCCGCGAAGTCAATGTTGGTAAATAGAAAGTAGCCTAGGTCGCTGAGGACGTAGTCAGCCTCAAGACTGTCGCCCGCGTCATACCCGCCTGGCACAGCGGCGAGTCCTGCCCGCAGAAGCCCTTTCAGCGTTACGCGGTCTTTTGCGTCCATCCGGGCTGCATTCGGGATGCCGCCTTTTACATAGTCGTCCTTCTCCAAGCTCTTCGCAGGAACTGCATCGACAAAGGCTTGAGCTTGGGCCTTCGCCCTACGTGGTTCAATGCCGCAATTGCGCAAACTTATCTCGATGCGTTCTGCCCGGTTCCTTCCCCGGACGTCCTCATGTCCAACCAGCGTCATTGCGCCGAAGTCATACGCCTGTGACGCGCCGTGTGAGTTGGTGACGGTGCCAAGAGTCTCCTCACAATGCACTGCCTGCAGGCGCCCCTCTTTTACAAGCGCCAAGACGTTGCCAAGGCTGCCATCCCTGGCAAACGAAACCAGCGTTCCGTGTCCTACAACAATGCGACTGTTTTGATAGAAGAGAAGCGCCTCCGCAATGGCGCCCAACGTGATGTTTCCAGCGTCCTCGCTGTTCCTAAGTACGATGCTTTCGAACAAGTTCGATCCCTCCAGCTTTGGTTTTTATCATTCGTGTGCGGCCCACTACCGCAGACTTGTTCGCAAGCTGCGTCCACGCCATTCCACGCAGCAAGCGCTCGTCTTCTGATTCGCGACGAGGCCTGCCGATTCCTTGAACACGTGGCCCTTCTCACACTGGACCTCGATGCCCGTGACCAGTCCACGGTAGCTACCGATCATGGCGATGCCGGCGCCCTACAACTGGTCCACCATCCATTCGCGGTTCCGCGCTGGCGTCCTTCGCGGCGGCGGTGGCGGTCGCTCGCCTGCCTTCGTTGCCGCATCCAAGCCCTGCTGAACCCACTTCCACTCCATCTTCCTGACTTCGACGCTTCCTCGAAACGGAATCACGCTCCACGGCGTTGCTCCCCAGAACGTCTTTTCTGCGCAGTAGGGGGCGGTGACTTCGATGTACGTCTTGAGCTCCCAAGGCTGGCCGGTCTCCTTGACGATCTTGCCGGCGTACTCGTCAAAGTTACGGTTGTGCTGCGCCAGCCGTTCACCCGGCTCAAGGATCGTCACCTCGACCTGTACAGGTCCGGATCAGAGGGATGCACCAGCACATACAGGTAGCCTGTCTTTGCCATCTACACCTCCTATGCGGCCTCGTCCTCTTCCAAATGCCCAAAAAGGAGCTTCCCTGTGAGCCATATGGCTCGTCCAAAGTTGTTGATTAGCCGCTCCCCTTGCCGCAAGAAAGAAAGGCTTTGATCAATCCCGGCAAGCTCTATGGCATCCGCGATCCTTGATCCCGTGGGATGCGCATCACCCAAACGCATATCGTAAGTGCCGGCGATTTCGGCAAAGATTCGGCGGGCCTTTTCGTCACCCACCTTTTGAGCTAACACGTCCTGCAGCAGCTTGTTTGAGCCAAGTTTGTCTTTGTCCGCATGCACTGCCACCTTGCGAAGCTCACGAACATTGAGGCGATCCGAGAACATACGAACAATCTCTTTCGCCAGCCGCAGTAACGAAGCTTGATCTTTGCTCGTAAATCTAGACACGTGCTGCATAGCCGCAGCGTCATCTATATCGTGGGTGAAGAGCGAGATTCCGTATACCTTCTTGAAGTTCGTTTCCAGCATTCGCATGGTTTCGAAAAATATGAATTCAACGGCATGCGTGTCTGCGGGCTCAGCCTTGACCTGCGAGGCTAATAATTCGCTCGAAACCTTTCCTTCGGGAACGGCATTATGCGCGGCCCAAATATGCTGCTCCCAAGGGTTCAGCTTGGCAACATCGTAAGCATACACAGTAATCAGATCGGATGAATTGATTCCGAAATGAGTTTTGTAGCCTGACGTTGACTGGATGCCGCCAGTTTCCGCTGTATACCACTCCAGCGAAAAACCTCTGAGGTTCAGAAGCTCATTGACTACGCTGGAGCGGAACCACAGCCATCGGCCAATATCTTCGTTGTCCAGGGCGGCAGATGCCATGCGGGTTCCGTCAGTCTCCACGATGAATTGGGGGAGGTTCGTGTCTGCGTCTCCTCGAACTCGCACACTCCGAGATTGATGGTTAATCCATTCGTCTCGCCAGAATTCGCCTTCAGCCCGAACACCTTCATAACCGCCACGATTCCCGCGTGAGCTTTCATGGCCGGTGTTGTCGTTGTTTTCTGGCCCCATCACCGGGGCATCGTCATCTTCATCGACGTCAGTTCGCCAAGCTCGGAACAACGCCCAGCTTCCTCCGAAAACATCGTTGATATCGCGAATTAGGAGTTGAAATCGTCCACCGTCGCGCTCGTTCTCTTTGTGAGCTTTTAAATTTGCGTAGTTGCTACCGTCAAGCGACGGCACGTTTTCCACTCGTTGGCGATAGAAGGATAGGCGCAAAGATAGATTTCTCGCGGCCAAATAGTCAAGAAGGAATTCTCGCTTGATTTCGATCAGCGTGTGCTCGCCGTCCTTGTCGAGAACCTCGCGAGCCACCACGACGAAATTTTCTTCAGGTCTCACCCAGTTCGTCCCCTCCTTTATCAGGTGGAGCGCAACAACCAGATCAGGATTCAATATCCACTGCCTCCCACCGACGACAGGTTGCGGGTGCTCAAAGACGAGGTTGACCCCTATTGGCTCCTTGTCGTTGTATTGAAATTGATCGATGGTGGCGTAGTAGCCATCTTCGTAGGCGTATGGCGCTATGGTGTGGCCGATGCCGAGGTAGCTCCAGCCCAAGCGCTCCTCTACCAGTGCTCGGTGCTCTGGAGGGAAGGCGGCAGACCCGCAGGCGAAAACGTCGCTGACGAACCCAATCTGCTTCACGTCCCCCTTTTCGTCATTGATGGACGCCCTCAGTGGAACCCAGGTTGCGTTGGCGTAGAGGCGGCGCGTTTCTTTCGTCTGGAGAATCCACTCTTCAGTCATCATCGGTAGCTTTCGATTGCGGAAGTGGCCGCATTCTGCCGCGCGGCTGGGTGGGCGAGGTCCATCTGGAGGAGGACGATGCGACATGCTTCACGGCGCTCCGGATCGCAGCTTGTGCACTTCGTGCGAAACGGGCGTTGCTGGGGCTGGCGCCGGAGCCACGAACGCCTACGCCTGTAGGTAGCGCTGGCCGCCCCTCGATTCGACCCAGCCGCGACCGTCCTATCCACGCCGCGCCCACCTCGTCGCCGGTCTACGGCCGCGCGCTCGCGGTTTACGGTGTTCGCGGGCCACGCGGCGCGGCAGACGTACACTCCACGTCGCACCACATCACCTCCCATCGCTTCAGGTGGGCGCGCGGCGGCATCGAGTGGGAGTCGGAGTGGTTTTCCCCTCAAACCATGCTCCGTCAGAGGGAAAACAACATTTTGATCGAGAACATGTCCCGATCCTGCGAGTCCGGCGAGATTTGTTTTCCCTTCAGACGCCGCTGTGACTGCAGCCCGAGCAAGATGCTTCGCCGGCAGATGAAGGGCAGGTTGCAGTCGCTCGTTTCCGTACGACAGGAAGTCGGCTTACCCTGCACAGCGGTCCTCCATGTACGCACGCGTCAGACTGGGAGCGGTCACTCATCGCGACCAATTCATAGTCGCCGACTCGCTGGGAGCATGTGACCTTTCCTTGCCTACCACGCGCTTCTGGATAAGTCCATCGCGCATGCCAGCCATGGGGCAGACCGTTCTATTTGATATGCTGATTCGAACGGTTGCAGCGGGCTTCCGCGGCGAAATTTGGAGGAACATCATGCAGAACGGCCCCGGGGCGCCGCACCCGTGAAAGAGCCTTCGCTTCCCGCAGGCACCCTCGATTCAATCCGACGGAGCGCCGGGCTGCTGGACTTGTCGCGCCAGCAGCGCAACGTGCTGCTCTTTCGGCCCATGTTTCAGCTGGAGCGATCCAAGGCACTTGTGCAGGAGGCCGACGGCTCTAGCCCGTTCGACGGCGTAGACACCCACTATTTGGCGCTGTCGGCACTGGATCACATGATGGAGGCCACAACGATCTCCATGGGCAGCATGTCGTCCGAAGTGCTGCAGCATGTCGCTGACACGGCCGCCCGTATGCGTCCTAGCTTGACTTCGACTCAGGCCCGGAGAGTGGCCACTGCCGTCCTGGACGGCCTGGACAACAAGGCCAACAAACACCGGGAATTTGAGGCCGAATACTTTGACGCCCCTTCCGAAAGCGTGCGGATGTTCCGGTTCCGGCTGGTTCAGTTCCAGCCGGATCCCCAGGACGTCTACCGGTACACCCCCACCGCCGAGGGCTACCTGGTGTATTTGGGCATGCTGGACCTGTCGCCGGAGGACTCCCAGGAGCTGATGGAGAAGATGCTGGACCTGCTAGTCCGGCGTGGTCGGTTCGAGGCGGCGCTGGACATTGCCCGGCGCGCCCGGAAGCTCTCCATCGAGTTCCGCCAGTTGATCAGCGACAAGCTGCAGCAGGCATACCGGGCCCCGTCGTCGGTGAATTGGAGCAAGGAGATGCAGGGCCGGCTGGCTGAGGCCCGCAAACACGTCAGCGACCGCCAGGCGGAGGATTTCCGGATGGAGCAGGCAGTCGGCGACGTGCTTCACGAAGCCACGGAACTACACACGCGGGAAAACCTGGTGCAGCTGCGGGAAACACTGCGCGGCGCCGGCGATATCCGCATGAAGCTGGTGCGGGACATCTCCGCCTCCAACGAGCTGTTCATCGCAGCCCAGAAGGCTGCCTTCCGGGCGCGTCGACCCATGGGGTTGCCAGACCTCGAAAGCGCCATCTTCCCTAACGTCATGCAGCTGCACTCGCCGGTGCTGCTGGCCGAGGCCGACAAATTCCTTAGCGCCCTGTATCCGCCCCGGCCGCTGAAGGTCTTCGACCTGAACACCGCCTTCACGATCCTGCGGGAGACCCGTACTGACGATACGCCCCCAGCGGAGGACGAGGGCGAGCTGGAGCAGTTCAGCCCTATTCCCGATCCCTTTCCCAAGGCCCTGGTGGACGAGGCCCGCAACTGGCTCGCGGCCAAGTTCGAAACGGGCGCCACCTGGCAGGCGGACTTCCTGCTCGAGCTCGCACGCGAAGACGGCCTTTCTGCGGCGTCCCAGCGCTGCCTGGTCTTCATCCTCTACCAGTCCTTTGCCCAGAGTGAGAACGCCTTCGAGGGTATGGCGGCACGCAAGAGTGGTGAGGAGTTCATCCTGGACTTTGTACGCGGCGACAACCTCGAATTCTTCAAGAAAGACGGCCAGTGAACGGACCAGAACCATCGGTCAAGAACGCAGCGACGTTGATCTACAAGGCGCTGCAGACAAGCTTAACGACCGCCGGCGACACCGAGTACCGGGAACTGGCCGCGCTGTTTCGCGTGGACGCAAGTTTCCGGCGAATGTGTGAGGACGTGGCCACCGGGCTTACTTTGCAGATCATCGACGCCAGCGAGCTGCGCGGGCTGGTGCTCGTGCCTGAATCGAAGGACAGCCGCTTTGCCGTGCGGCTAGGCGACATTCGTGCGCATGGCATGGAGCAGCCTCACCGGGCCGCCCTGGTGTTAGCGCATGTCTCAATCTGTGCGGCGTTCTTTCCGACCAGCGATTCGCTGGACGACGACAGCCTGATCCCGCCACCGGTGACGATCGCAACCTGTCGCGACACCCTTTACAGCCTCGCTCAGCGCCTGAGGGACGCTAATCCGCCGCCAGCGGACATCCCGTTGGACTTGGCTCCGGGTTGGGAGGCGGTATGCGCGCTTCCCCAAACCCTGCGCGAAAGCGTCCGCGCAGCTCCGTCGTCGGGCGCAGGTATCGTGAAGATCGCGTTGAATCAGATGGTGGAAGGCGGCCTTGTGCGGCTTGATCGGGGTACCGAGGATGACCCGCAGGCCAGCTACACCGCCACCCACCGCCTTCGCGTTCAGTTGCGGGAGATCGCGCTGCGCCGCCTGTTCGAGATGGCGCAGCTCTGCACGGCCCGTCGCTAGGAGAAGAAATGCAGCGAATCAGTCGTTTTTATCTGGGGCACTGCGGTTACCGCACGGCGTGGTTCGACGGGGAGATTCTGCCGCTGACCGACCCGGTCACCGACGCTCCCACCGACGCCATCCTCCACCTGGAGAACGGCGGCGGCAAAACGACCCTGATGAGCTTGATCTTTTCTTGCTTCGAGACCGAGCAGAACAAGTTTTTGAAGCACCTTCAGGAGGCGAATAACCGCTTCTCGCAGTACTTCGACCAGACCGGCATCCCAGGCTTCATTGCCGTGGAATGGGTGCTGCCGTCCCGCACGGCCAAGGGAAAACCGATCCGTCTCGTTGTGGGTCAGGCCGTGTCTGTGCGCGCCACCGTGGAGCCGGCGGACGTTGATCGGATTTTCTTTTCGTTCCAGGAACAGGCCGACCTGCGACTGGAGAACCTTCCGGCGCCGCGGCTCGGCCCGACGCCTGCCGCTAGTCTCGCGGACGTGTCCCGGTGGCTGCAGGAGCAGAAGGCGGTCAACCCCGACGTCTTCTTTGTCAAGAACCAGGCGGAGTGGAAGAAGCACTTGCAGGTCGACCGGCTGATCGATCTGGAAATGCTGCAGATGCAGGTGGGTTTCTCGGCGCAAGAGGGCGGCTTCGATGCCTTCATCCGCATGAAGAATGAGTCCGAGTTCATCCACCGGTTCTTCTCCCTTACCCTAGACACCACCCGCGCCGACGAGGCCCGCAAGCTCGTGGTCGAAGTCTGCGAAAAGCACAGTCGCAAGCCCGAGTACCAGGCCCGTCATAACCAGCTGACTCTCTTTAGAAGCCGGATGTCCACGTTCGCGGATGCATCCCGCGCCTACTTGGACTCGGTCGCGCAGCAGGGGCAAGTCCAGCTTCAAGGGGTCTTGACTAGCCTCGCATTGCAGGAGCGCCACGTCGCGGCTGTCGAAGCCGAGAAGGAGCACCGCTGGGAGGAGCAACTGCAGCTTCAGATTCGTCAGCAAGCTGACGCCGAGGGCGGTCGGTTGGCGCGCGAGTACGCAACGGCATTGCATGTACTTCACCAGAAGAAACAAGCGATAGCCAAGCTCGAACGCGAAGCGGCCGACAAGCAGGTGAGGGACCTGCAGGACAAGGAGCGGTTCGTGCGCGCCGCTGTTCTCCAGAAGGACATCCTTGCTTGCGAGCAGCGTATCAAGGATCTCGAGGCTGTGGCGGAGGCCCAAGCGGAAGGCCTGAAGCCAATCAAGGATCACGCGGAAGTACAGGGTTCTTTGTTGCGCGCGGCGCTGTTCCTGGAAGAAGCCCGGCTGACTGGAATCCTGCAGGACCTGACCACAAAGCAGAAAACCAGGAACGATCGTCGCGTCACGCTCGGTAGGGCTCGCGAGGATGCCGACCGGAAAGAGCGGGCCCTGGCGCAGGAGCAGTCGAACCTGAATGGCGCCGAGGCCCGTCGAGCCCTGCGTCTGGACGCTTTCGTGCGGGAGGGCCTCATCGAGCCCGTGGAGCAGGATGCGAGTGTCGCGGCGGTCCATTGGCAGCAGGCGGCCGCGTTGCACGAACGCGACCGCGAGGGTCACCGCGCCACGCGCCGGCAACAGCGGGAGAGCGCCGAGGCGTTGCGCCGCAAATCAAAGGCCGAGATGCAGCAGGCAGTGCAGTTGGAGCAGGACGCACGTCGGCTGCAGGAATTCATTGCGCAAGGAGAGCACGCGCGGGAGGCTCTGTCGCAGCATCCCGCTTTGACGGAAGCTGCGGAGGCCGAGTTCGCCGATCCGTTCTCGCCAATCCTGCTCCAGCGACTGGCCACTGTGGTCGCCTCATACAGCCGCCAGATTGCGACGATCGATGTCCGATATGCAGAGCTGAATCTCACCAAGAGCGCAATCGAGAGCACAAGCGTGGCCGGCGCCGGTGCCGAAGTGGCTCACGTGGTGCGCGTGTTGCGGGACGCTGGGGTCAGGTCTGCCCGTCCGTTCAACGAGTACCTGGCCGAAACGATCAAGGATGCGGAGCGCTCCCGAGCGTTGGTGCAGAGCGACCCGGGGCGCTTCCTGGGTGTGTGCGTTGCCCGGACCGAGTTCGAGAAAGCTGCTGGAGTGACGTGGACCGGCCGGCTGCCCCGCAAGCCCGTCACGGTGTCCGTTGCAAGTCTGGATCCGGCGGCGTCCCAGGCCGACCGTTGCGTCGTTGTCGCCGAGGACGACTCGGCCTTCAACACCGCGGCGGCCGCGCAGCTCGCCCCGAAGCTCGCCGCAGCGATGGAGGCGGACACCGAGGAACGCAAGGCACTGGAAAAGCGGCATGAGCGCTGTGTGAAGGCGCAGCAGGAGCTGGAGTCCTTCTTGGCTGCCTATGGGGAAGGGCGCCTGGCTGAAGCGCATGCCAAGGAGCAGGTGATCGCCGAGGACTCTGAGGCGACTCGGGCGCGCGCCGCGAGCCTGGACGAAGAGGCGGTCCGGCAGGAGGCGGCGGCCGAAGAAAGCGAGGAAAAGGCGCGGCAGAGTGAGGAGCAGCGTGCCACGGCTGCTGAGGCCATGCGCCGCATGGAAGAGTTCATCCGGGACCACGATGCAGGTCGAGCCCAGCGCCTGCATCGCCTCGGTGAATTGCCAGCCCTGATCGCCGCCGCGGAGGAAGACCGCGCAGCTGCGGTCGCCGAACTGGAAGAACTGGTGCTCGAGGAATCGACGGACGCGACGGTGAGGGCCGAGGAGACGGTGAAGCGCGATGGCATGGCCATGGAGCGTGGCCAACTTGAGTACTACGACAGGAACTACGACGCGGTGAAGCACTTGAAGGAGCATCCGCGCGCGCTGGACATCCTGCGCGGCCAGTACAAGGACGCCGCCTCGATCTATCGCACCAAGGAAGAGGACGTATTGGGCAAGCTCCACGAAAAGCTACAGTACGAGCGGGACAAGAAGACGGAGAAGGCCGACCAATTCGCCAAGACCTGCAAGGGCGTGACGGCCACGGACATGAAGCCGTATCTGCATATCGATCACGATGCCGTACTGCGGGAAACAGACAGCGATATTGAACAGGCCCGCGGCGCGCAGGTCGACAAGAAAACGATCGAGCAGTTGGCGATCAAGGACGCCGAGCGCTGGTACACCGTCAACAAGCACCTCGTGAACGCGCCAGACCCTGCGATTGTCGCCATGGGAGTCGACGACTTGCAGATCGAAGCCGCTCGCCTCGACGAACTGCACGGAGTCGAGGCGAAGCGCTCCGAGACGGCAATCGAAGCCGGTAAGCGGGCACGGGTTCGTGCCGAGCAGAAGAAGGCGCAAGCCGATGCGGACCAGGGCGCCGACCAGATGCTTCGCGGCGCCTTGGGCCTCAACGAGCAGACCACCATCGTTCAGGTCCTGGCCGAAACGCAGGCGCTGACGGGCCTGACCCTCGAAGCCGGAGACCCTGTTGTCTTGGAGCAACCTGCCGCCTTGCAGGTTGCTGCATTGAGCAGGTCGTACGCGCAGAAGGGGGCAGCCGTGAAGAAGTTCAGCAGCAAGGCGCGCCAGGAGTTCGACGACCTCAAGCAGGCCGCTGCATCACCGGACTTTGCCAAAGCGGATGCGGCCGTTGCGCAGCAGATGCAGATCAATAGCTTCGAAGACACGTGTCGCGCGGCTGAGAAGATCCTGTCCGCCCTGGACGATCGCATCTCCACCACCAAATCCACCCTCGACACAATGCAAGCGGACTTCGACGCCTGCATCGAGGAGGTGACAGAAGTCGTACGCATCGCTATTTCGACCCTAAACAAGGCGACCAGCTCCGACAAGCGAGTGCCAGATGGCGCCCCGTACATCGGGGGCAAGCAGGTGTTGAAGATGCGGGCGAACTTCAGCAACATCAACACGGATCTGCGAAAGCAGCGGATGCGTGATTACCTTGACATCCTGGCGGCCAGCAAGGCAATCCCGGTGACCGGCACCAGCCTGATCGCCGAATCGGTGATGCGTGTGTACGGCGCCCCGCTCGGGATCCAGATGCTCAAGATGTCGGTGGAGGAAACGGAGCAGTACGTGGTCGTCGACCGGATCTCGAATTCGGGAGGGGAGGGTGTGGTGATGGCCATGTTCCTGTACCTGCTGATCAACCAGCTGCGGGCAGAGAACTACGCCAGCGTCCAGAAGTCCGCCGGAGGACCGCTGCTGCTGGACAACCCGTTCGCAAAGGTCACGTCCGGCGCCATGTGGAAGGCCCAGCGCCTGCTTGCTGCCTCCATGGGTGTCCAACTCATCTTCGCGACTGCGGTAGAGGACTACAACGCCTTGGCCGAGTTCAACCGGTTCGTTCGCCTGCGCAAGGCTGGGCCCCATACCGGAACGAGACGCTGGCACCTGGAAGTGGCCAACTACACTTTCACGCCGAAGCACGAGGAGGAGGCGGCTGCGTGAACGCGTTCCTGAAGAATCTCCAGACTTGCCCCCGCCGGCGTGTCCAGCTTGATGAGATCCGGCGGCACTTCTACGCCGCCTTCCCTGAGGTGCAAGACAGCCCTCACCGTGGAGCTCAGCTCCTTAAAAGCCTGCAGGAGCTGGAAATCACTGGCCACCTCAGGTTGCCGGCCCGCGGGAGCTGGGAGCGTTTGGGCCAGCCTCCGCTACCGCTTTGGATCACCCTTTCTGGGGCCCAGCCGCAGGCCGAGCGCAGGGACTACGGCACCATCGCCTGGGCACCGGAACTTGATTTCTGGCCCCAGCTGAAGGCCCCGCAACTCGAGGCCTTGATGCCGGTGAACGACTTTCTCTTGGGCCGGCGTGGCCTCCTGCCGTTGGTGCCGGCCAAGGAGCGGTCGCTGGAAATTTTCGGCGACGAGAAGCGGCTGGAGCGCATAAGCCAAAGCGGAATGCTTTTCGGCAAGCTCCCGCTGTCCGCTTTGAGTTGCTTCCAGGTCTCCGCGCCGCTTCCATACCGCCCGGGCGCAGCACCCGGCCGGCCGGCCCTTGTCCTTGAGAACAAGGACGCGTACTGGAGTTTTGGAGAGTGGAATACGAAGTCGAACTACTTTTCAGCCGTGGTCTACGGCGGCGGCGAGGCCTTCCAGAGCACCGGAGCGGCCCTCGCCCAGATGATGCATGAGGTGGGAGCAGGGCACGCTCTGTACTTCGGCGACCTGGATCCGAAGGGAATTCGCATCCCCTTGGAATTCAACCGGAAAACTGAACTCGGCCAGCCGCAGGTTTCGCCTGCGGTAGAGCTCTATGCCTGGCTGGTGTCCAACGGTGTGTGTAGAGCGAAGCCTGAGTGCACTGAAGCGCCCTCCGATCTTGCGTCCGCCTGGCTGGAAGAGCCACTGGCGTCGGCAATCCAAGCGATCTGGAGGCAAGGGAAATGGCTCCCCCAAGAGGCCTTAGGGTTTGAGAAGCTGCAGCAAGGCGTTATCCGTTCCGTGGACGCTCATCAGCCTTGTGCGACATATCAGGATCTGCTCTAGACCGCATCAGGCAGTTTTTTTCTGCTGGGGCGGCGAAAAATCCGAGGAAGTTCGCGGGCGTTAATCAGTCGATGTGGTTCTGCCTGCTGTTCCAACCATTCGCGGTCGTATCTCGTAAGCCAAATCCGGGCATTTTTCGGAATTTTTGGATAGCCGTGCTGCGTTACGCGGCGCTCGTTGTAGGCCGCTTCGGCGAGCATGCGGTAGTGAGGACCGTTCGGAGGAACGCGCAGGTTTGCCTCAGGAAACTGCTCGTTCAACCACTTGAAGTCACTCTGCTTCAGCCAATTCCAAATTGCACGATCAATGGCCGGGAATGAATGTCCTTTCATCTTGCGCTTCGCCGCGAGCGCGAGCTTGCGGTAGGCGGTTCTTTTTGTGGAGGTTGAATTCCTCTCGTTCTTTCGTGCACTTGGAAAGTGATTTTGAAGCCACTCGCGGTCATATCGGATCAAGAACGCATAGACCGAACGAGCATGCAGTGCCAGTTGTTTCTTGCGTTTCATTCCCTTCTCACGCGCCGCCAACGCCGCGTTACGCATTTCGGGCAGCTTCGCGATGCGACGGTCTCGTTGCCCATTGTTCGGCGTCGAACGCCGCTTGGTCTTCTTAGCCTTTTTCTTCGGGCTCTGATTGCGCGCTTCCTCAAGTGCGGATGTGCACTCGACGGGAAGACGACATTCGAGTGCGTACAGAAGTGCAGCGGATACGCCCAAGACTACGGCGGCATCTTTGCGAGTACCGCCTTCAAAGAGAAGCTGCAAGGTGCCCGCAGGAAATCCCTCTTCTTCAATACGGGCCGCGGCGGCGGCGACATGCTTTTCGGCCACATGCATCGGTGGGGTGAAAAGACCAAATGATTGAGCAGGACTCACAGGTGCGGCGCTCTCCCAACTCTGTGGCGCTCGGCGAAGTGCGAAAGCGATTGATGCCACTCTCAGAGAGTGGGTGACGAAGCTGGGATACCCCTCGAGGCAAGCCGAGACTGTGCTGGCGCTTTTGTGAGTTCTGAAGGTCTCTTGGAGGGCGGCAAGGTCTTCGAATCCCCATGCCGACATGAACTGTTCAAGCAACTCCACTCGCCGGAAAACCATGGAGTCACGTGGAAACGTTGCACCCACGAGCTGTTGCCTGTCTCGTGGGCGAAGTGCGGGAGCTTCGCCTCGATACATCTCTTCAATCAGTCTCGCAGTCCAGGCGTAATCCTCAGTCTGTTCATAGGGCATGACATCAAGCACCGGCAAGGGCGAAAACGTGCAGCGGGCACATCGCGAATGCGCGGGTCGAAGCCGTTGCGAAGGCTGGCAGATCGGACAGCAAGACCGCAGGCGTGCAGCGTGCCTGGTGCAGTGGCTAAGCAAAGGGACCTGGTGCAGCACGTGATAGTGGCCGAAGCCGAATAGAGCGAAATCCTCCTCGAGGCATTCAAGACATATCCGGTTCAGCTTCGGTCTGATCAGCCCAGAAGTCCCTCTTGGAACATATGCGTTCGCGGCTCGCGCGTCGCCGTTGGTCAAGGCTCGGCGCCAGCGAACTTCGTCTTCCTCTTTCAAAAGCTTCCCCCAGATTCCTGCCTGAGAGTGCTTCGAAAGGAGATCATCTGGGGCAACTGCGTTGTCGAAAATCTTCGTGGCGAAACTTCCTGCGTGCATGGCATATGCATTCTCCATCTTCACTGCCACACCAATCGATTCGTCCAGGTAGTCCGAATCCCGGTAGTGCCCGCAGGACTTGAACGCTATCAAGAGCGAACGTAGCGTTGCGTCTTCAGGGAAGGATGGAATCATGGCGGTTCGCCTAGCTGTTGGAAGATGATGGCTGTGGCGCAAGGGGGCGAGGGCTGCCTTTCGAATCCGACTTCCGTGCGCCTTGCTTGTTGCCTTTCCTCTCGGTGGTTGTGCTGTCAGCAGTTTTGGCTGGGCCATCGCTTGGCGACCTGGCGCTGGCATCAGTACTCTTGAAAATGGAGTACAGGGGTGAGCCCTTCAGTAGATCTATAGGCGGGCGTCTCAGCTTCTGCGGTATCAGCGCCCAGCGCTCGCGAAAATATTCGACGGGCTGATCCTTGAACTTGCCCAACGCCGCGTCGTTGCGTGCGGCCAGTGCAAGAATCAGGGGACGGACGCCTCGCATGACAGCGCCGTTGGCGGCCAAAAGAAGTACCTCCTTGTCGACGTAGTCTTTCTCCATCGATATCGCCTTCATCAAAGCCTCCTTCCGAAGTCGAGCCAGAAACCTGGGTGAACCACCGGTCAAGATCCAGAGCAGAACGTGCAGGTGCTCGATCGGCTTGTCCTTGTTCGAATCGAAGACGGTAAAGCCCCACACGTAGGTGACCAAGTCCTTCCACCGTTCTGTCGCCCATGTGAATTCAGGGTAGTAGTCCCAAAGACCTGCAGAGGTCAGACGGCTCATGTTCTGACTGTTCGTTTCGAGCTCGGAAAAAGCGAGTGGGTTTCCTACCAAGACAACTGGAATGCCACTGTTCAGTAGACGCAAGAAGAAACGCTGGAAAGCCTCACCAAGAACCGGGGTGTCCAGATTTCCCTTTTGCGCCTCTTCCACAACAAGAAAACTGCAGCGATGAAGCAGAAGCCAGTGAATAACCCAAACGAACTTGCTCTCAAGTTTTGTCACCTTTCCGAGCTGCGCTAAGTAGTCCATCCCGAGGGACTTGTCCATCGCGTGTGCAATCGACTCCAGTAATCCTCCGCGGGATGGATCGGGGGGCATCTCAGCCACCAACCAAACCAATTGCTTCAGCTTCAGGTAGCCCAGACTTTCATCGCCGTCTCGATGTATTACTTGAGGGAAGTGGGATAAGAATCTGGATAGGAACGAGGACTTCCCGCCTCCAGTGGGACCTCGAATGATTGCGCCTTGAGCAGCGACCTTTGCGTATGGGATGTCCTCCATCGTCTCGTGTGTTGCTGGATCCGCCGCGTACACCATGATCCTGTTGGCCTCGATGCGCGGGTCACGATTTCGGATGCTCGAAAGCATGGCCATTTGCATCCGTGGCGCGGCCTCTGTTTCATCGAGCTTCGGGACGAACAAGCTTTCGATCTGGGTTACCGATTCCAACCGCTGCCAGTCCTCAACTTCGGTCCCCACCGGAGTCTTCGGCCTATGCATCAGCAAGCGGCCCCACTCGCGTTCCGTGCGCATGCGAGGAAGGCCGAGCAAGAGTGGGTTATCGCCTAGGGCGCTGAACAATTCCTCCGCGCGTGATTTCACTACTGCAGCCATGAGTCTCTGAGCTCCTGATATCGTTTGTTCTGCGATGGAGACTCATCTCCAAAATCGACGAATTCGTCGATGCTCGGTTCTGGGACCGAGGGGGCTGAATCCAGTCCGAGGGCACGATTCCTTATGGCTTCGAGTTCGCTCTTGAGCGCCGCTCGCTTATTGCCGGATATAGCCTTCTTGCTTGGACGCTTGGGCAACTTTTCCTGTTCTTCTTGCTTGGCGCGCTGAGCTTGTTGATTGATCTTTTCGTTAGAAACGACTCGCTCAGCTTCGACCTCATCACGAAGTCGGGCGGTGATGTATGCCGAGTATTTGTCGATGCTACAGATGGTCAGCCAATCGACCAGAGAAAGCTCTTTGAGCTCCGGATCGCGTGTCTTCAGCGACAGCTCCTTCATGCCATTCAACTGAATGTAGGCGCATCCAAGTCGGCCAGGGTTGAGCGCAATTTCGATATCCCTCACTTGCTTTCGTGCGCGAGTGAGAATGTCAGTCTCATAGAGCCAGTCGGCTGAGTAGACGAGGCCAGGAATGAGATCGCGAGCAGTCGATCGCGGATCGCGCACGTGAATGCCATCACCGTGTATCACTGCCGAAAGTCGCGGCAGGCAATGAGCTCTGAGAGATTCCAGATTGGTCGGACTGCTCGCGATGTAGCCCTTTTCAATCTTCCAGAGGACGATCGCCTTGCGGGTAGGCTCGACGCCGTCCCGTCGCATCTCCATCGTTAACAGCTGGGGGACAGGCTCATGGTTGTTATGCTGAAGAATGGCCTTTACAAGCTCGATCAGATTCTGTTTGTGAGTACGGCATGCATCTTCCTCGCGCCGGCGCTCACCGCGTTTTCGCCTTCGGCCTTGCGTAGATCCTGCATTCCGATGATCGGCGCTACGTTGAAGATAGCGGTGCTTCTTTTCAACTTTATCTTTCGAGAGGGGGGAAAATACCTTCGCATAAGAATTAGAGATCTCTGACTCTTCCAGCGTCATGATGCTGTCGTCTTGCTTGATGTCTCCGTTGTCCCCGGTGACCTTCTTTGGCATCCAGGAGATCCAGTCTTCCGGCGCTATGGTGATGCCAATCTCTGCACAGAACGCGACATGATCTTCCACGCAGTTGAGTAATGCGAGCAGCCCGGTAAGACTGCTGGAAGATTCATGTCCTGAGTAGAACCCGAGGATGTACTCCGTAGAGTCCTCCACCACCAGTGTTCGATGGGTGCTTGGGAGTGCCTGCAGGAGAGAGGCCGCACTCACCGGTGTCTGGTCTTCGGGGCTGCTGTCAATGAATGATCTCAGCCCGAAGACGTTTGCGCGCTCAAAGCCAGTATGGCGAATCGGCCGTTGATGACCCTCGTAGTGTGCTTGTCCGAGATTGATGCGGCGTGGGCGATCAACATGAGACTGGGGACCGTGATCTTGGAACTGACTGAGTGTCGGCCGCTCACTGGCCTTCTTCAGCACTATGCGCGGCTCTTTCGAATTGACGTATTCGATCTTTGCGGGGTAGTAGTCCGCCATTGTGAGGTGGTACGCCACCTTCATAGATACATCAGGCTTCTTGTACTTCTTGTAGCCCTCGCGAAGCCACTGGCGATCTATGGGCTTGAGGTTGTAGCCACGAAGCTTCAGGCGTTTGGCTCCTTTCTCTTTCCTCGCAGCTGTGTTGGATTTGCCAGGCTTGGTCTTGCAATACTTCTCTGTCCCCAGTTCGCCGCAGACATCGAAACGCGGCAGGAGCGAGTTGCGATGCCCGAGTCCGAGCATGTGACGACGCAGTAGCTGCCGAATTTTTTCGGCTGGGACCTTCTTCAATCGAGCTTGTTTTTCGGACTGCTCTCGTTCAAGGCCACCTTCGGTGAGTGCGAAGATGTCATAGTCGGCAATGATTTCTTTTATGAGTACGTCGAACCGGTTTCGGTCCTCGAGCCAATCGGACGGCTTTGCGCGAGAGTAGGCGCGTATGAGTTGATCGGGGCGAACGTTGGCTTCCAGTTCTTTGTCTGTGAGGCTCCAGTAGGGCGGAAAGCCCGCCTGGACCACGCTCAGGCTGCCAGCATTGATATCGTGGCGAAATACTTCCGCTGTGACTCGCTGAGGTTCCTTGATGTGGTGTTTAACCGCCTTGGATTCGACGGCGGCCTTGCCTTTCTTTCTCAATCTCGGTTGCTTGGGTTTCGCCGGAGGTCGGTTCTCTGGATAGCGAATCCACCACATCGCGCTTCCATCCGGAACGACGCAGACGATACGCCCTATCGGATGCCATCCTTCGGACGTGCGTGACCGAATCTCCCATCCACACCATTCGATCGGGATCTTTACGCGGGACATAAAAGCTCCTGCGCGACATGGGCTCGCAGGCGCCCACCATCGCGCTGCAGCAGCCTCGTCATCTGTATGGGCTGCAGCAGGTCCGCATCAATCAGGCCAGCCCAGGCGGCCATCCGAAAGCTTGCATGCCCGGTGATGAGATCCATGCCCGTGGACGATGCCGCGTGTTCGACGCAAGCTTCTATCGGGTCACTGTCGCAGCGACGCATGAATGCGTGCGCGTAGTCGAAGATCTGCTGCGAAGTCCGAGCGCTCAAGATTTCTGATCGAAGAGGCTCGAGCCAGATGAGATTCTCGTGAAAGACGCTCGGCAGATAGTCTTCGTGAATGACGGCCGCACAGGCGCCAATGGCCTTCGCATACAGAGTTTCCAGGATCAGTCGTTCGCGCGTCCTGCTGTTCTTCGGTGCCTCGGCGATCTTTCTGGGCTTGCACTGGCAAAGGATGAGGCGGTCATCTGGCGGGATGCCGAACCTCACCATCAAGTCGGTGGTGGCAATGAATGGAATCTTCGTGGCGTAGTAGCGGCCATGATCGATGCCGGCCTTCTTTGCAATCTCCAACAATCCTGGTGCTTCCCCCAGGCTTCGGTCTCTGTCCGGGTGCCATCCGAACAAGGGAAGTCGATGCGGATCCGGCCACATCGGCATTTGCTCTCGCACTTCGATGGCGCCGAGCCAGACGAAAATCCTGGCCATTCGATCCTCGTCGTCTGAGAGCAGGTGCAAGCCACGATGCGAGTACAGCGGCGTGTGTTCGACGTGAAGTGTGCTGACCGGCGAGGAGAGGTGACGCCGAATTCGTATCCATGCACAGTAGTTCTCACCGACACTTCCACCAACGCCGGCGTCGATCATGTCGTAGAGACGGTCCCATGTAACCTTGGTGTACCGAGGTAGTACCAGTCCAATAGGGGCCGACGTCCGCCTGAGGCCGCCCCAGTTTTTCTCCGGGATGTACTGGGGGGCGAGAAGAGGGTGTACGAATGAAGCAGAGTGACCGGGGTTGGATACTGATCCAGTGACTCGTGCTTTGGTGAAGCGGAAGGGGGCAGCCTCGAATGGAGGGTAGGTCTGGTAGTAGTCCCCCCGTGCTGTTCCGCCCTGAACATTTCGTTTCGCTAGGCGCCAATCGGAAGAATCGATGCGCGGTTCTTCCCCTGGCTCGGCTGATCGCATTGCCATATCAAGTCCTTTGGCGCGCGCGCATCGCGCGGAGCGCATGGCCATAGGCTTGACTCAAGGCGGCGTAGTGGCGAAACTATGCCCAAGCTCCCCAGCTTGTTCCTCAAGCGAAGCCGAGTACAAAAGCCAAGCGCGGCAACGCTTGGCTTTTGGCTTTTTGGTGCTGGTCTAGTGGGATTCCTCCTTCTTCGTCGGGGACGGCGAAGCGCCTGGTGCAAGTTCTGAAGGCGGCGACTTCAGGCCCAGTGCCACCGCAATGTGATGCGATGCGCCGCGGCGTGCCCGGGACTGCCCGTTCAACACCCTGTAGACGCTGGCCGCGTGAAATCCGTTTGCGCGTGCCCATGCCGTGACTTCTAGACCTCTGTCAAAAAAGTCTTTTCTGACCTGCTCGAGATCGACCGAACTGATGCGTGGGCTATCCATGTGGATGACGGAAAGTTGCGCAAATCCTAGTCAAACGCCCAAATCTCGATCTAAGTGTTTACCCTTGATATCTAGTATTTTCAATCATTTCCAGGAGAGTGTGCGCAAACATTTATTTTGTGCCATTACTACGGCACGAAAGAAATAACGGGGACCGGCGAGTTGAATGTGGAACGATCGAAAGACGAGGATTCACTTGAAGAGGGGTGGTTGGCCAGGGCCGAGGATTCGATGGTTGAAGTTGGACAGACATCGGTGTCGCGGTTCAATACGCACTCTGATCGCTGCCGGCCGCGCGCATCGAAGCGCAGGTCTTACAGCAGCTCTTCCTTCAAACCCGACTTGGCGATCCCGCGCAGGAATTGCTTGGGCATGATCTGATCCGTGTCAAGATTCTCGATGCGCGGTGCGGCGGCGCGGCCCGAAATGCGGCGGTTTGCGCGCATGCCGGCAGCTCCGGCGCGCGAACGTCGGTGATGCGTCCGGTCATGGCCGCAGCGGCCGCCATCGCCGGGCTCATTAGGTGCGTGATCGCATCGCGTCCCTGCCGGCCCTCGAGGTTGGGGTTGTCGTAGAAGCGCAGCGAACGCTATCGCCGAGCACATTCGTTGACGAGGCGACGCGGCTGACCGACGAACGCGGGAGCCACTATATGGACAAGTTCACCTACGCAGAACGTGCTACGGACTCGCGGGTTAACAACAACATCGCGTAGTCCATCTTCGACCAGATGTACGACGAGCCTCATCCGGTGCCGCGGTGGATGGCGATAGGAGCTGGCACCTCCGCCACGATCGGCCGCTACACTCGTTACCAGGGCCATTAAATCCAGCTGTGTATGGTCGGTCCCGAGAACTCCGGTGCCCTCGACTACCAGCAGAGCCGGGACCGGAAGTTCACTAGCAACGAGGCCAGTGGTGTCGTAGGCATGGGCCGACCGCGAGTCGAGCTCTCGTTCATCGCGGACCTGATGGACCGGATGTGCCGGGTGCCGACGGCTGCCTCGTATGCCGCAATGCGCTTGCTGGCGACCCTGGCCGGGCATCGCCTTGGCGGTTCGCATTGAGGGCCGCGCAGTCGCTATCGGTCGCGTTCACGCCCAACTCCATGCCAGGCACGGGTGCGTACGTGACTGGTGCGCCGACTCTGTGTCATCTAAGGCCTTCCCTCAGGGCTTCTCCAGTCCCATGGGAAACGGCCAGTCGGATCCGAAGAGCAGCTTGTCTTCGCCCAGCACCTCCCTGGCCAGGCGCAGGGCCGCAGGGTGGTGGGCAATGCCGTCGGCGTAGAAGCGCCGCGCGGCCTGCAGCGGCGGCTCCACGCCGAGGTCGACGCCCGGCCGCTGGGTGTCGAAACCCTTCTGCAGCCGACCGACCAGGGCGGTGAAGGCGCCGCCCGCATGCGCGAGGCAGAAGCGGATGCGGGGATAGCGCGCGGGGATTCCCGCGAGCACCAAGTGCGAGGCGGCCACGCCGGTTTCGTAGGGGTTGCCGAGCAGGTTCTCCAGGTAGAACTTGGCCAGCCGGGTGTCGGTGCAGGCGCCCGGGTGCAGGAAGGTAAAGACCCCGCGATCGTTCAGCCATTCCCACAGCAGCGCGTAGTGCGCGTCCGAGTACACGATGCTCGGATGCCCGCCCGCGGCGATGGCGACACCGCCAAACGGGGTGTCCTGGTGTTCCGCGATCAGCCGCGCCAGCAGCCCTGGATGTTCGAGCGGCAGGTGCAGCATCGCGGACAGGCGCCCTTCGCTGCGCGCGCAGACCGCGAGTAACTCCTGGTTGACGTAGCGCGCCCACTCGAGCGCCTGGTCCTCGGGCAGGTGCTGGCGGTAGAGCGGCGGCGGAATCGAGACCAGCGCACGCGCGATGGCGTGGGTCCGCATCCACTCGAGTAGGCGCTCGGGCTCGAACAGCGCGCGCACGCCGACGCGGTAACCGTCCAGCTCCAGCGCGGGTTGCTCCGGCAGCCAGCGGACGCCCGGCAGGCCCTCGAGCTGGGCCGCGTTGATGGGCGCCAGGTGCGTGTGAACGTCGAGGTCGGTCATGGGCTCAGCGCGGTTCGAGGTTGGCGTTCATTTCCTTGCCCCAGAATTCGGGCGCCCACTGGGGCCAGATGTAGGGCAGGTCGTTCCAGTCCTTGGACACCCAGGCCTCGCTGATCTTGTCCATGTCGCTGTAGTACTCGATCCAGCTGCCCCAGGGGTCGCGCGTGTAGTGGAAGAGGTTGGAGGCCAGGGCGTGCCGGCCCACGCCGAAGCCTTCCTGGTGGCCGGCCTTGTGCATCTGCAGGCCGCCCAGGCCGACCTCGTCGAGCGAGCCGACGTGGAAGCTGCTGTGCTGGAAGCCGCGGTGGCTGTCCTTGATGAGGCCGAAGCAATGGTGGTCGCGTACCCCCGTGCCGCCCGACATGAAGGAGACCTTGCCCGCGGCGCGGTCGGCGACACGCAGGCCGAGGGCGTCGGCGAAGAAGGCTTCGCTCTTCTCCCAGTCGTCCGTGAACATCAGCAGGTGGCCGAGCTTGCTCGGACGCACCGGCTTGCGCAGGTCCTGCCAGAAGTGCCGGTCGACGCGGGGTTCGGGCGGCGCGGCGGCCGGCGCGGGGGGCTGCAGCGGGGCGCTCGGCACCAGGTTGACCCAGGTGCCCCAGGGGTCCTGGAACCACAGGCCCTCGCGCACGCGGCCGAACGGCGGGGTGAGCGTGCGCACGCTCATGCCGTGCAGGTGCTCCTCGAAGCGCGGCAGGTCCTGCGGCAGGACTGCGAAGGACAGGTGGTGCAGGCGCTTGCTCGCGCCTCCCTGCAGGGCCACCACCTCGGGCGAGGCGGTGGCCGCGAGGCCGGCGTCCGTGTGCATTTGCAGCGCGCCCTGCGCGCGCTTGGCGTTCAGGCCGAACGCGGTGAAGAATTGTTCGGCCACGCCGAGGTCCGGGACCTCCAGGCCGTAGCCGGCCAGGTGCTGAACTCGCAGTACGTTGTCCATGGAAAGTGCTCTTTCAGGTCGAGTAGGTGGAGAGAGCCACCGGGCGCATGGTATTGCGCAGCTCACCGAGGCCGGTGGCGCGCACCACGAGTTCGTCGCCGGCCTTCAGGAAGACGGGCGGCGTTCGCGCGTTGCCGATGCCGCTGGGCGTGCCCGTGAGCAGGATGTCTCCCGCCCTCAGCGTCATGCCGAAGGACAGTTCGCTGATGAGCTGGACCACGCTAAAGGCCATCTGGGCCGCCGAGGCATGCTGCATGCGCGTGCCATTGAGCTCGAGTTCCAGGCTCACCGCCGACAGATCCACTTGGTCGCGCGGCACGATCCACGGCCCCAGGGGCATGGTGCCGTCGATGCTCTTGCCCTTGAGCCACTGGCCGCCGTGGCGGCGCTGCAGGTCGCGCTGCGACACGTCGTTGGCCAGGCAGTAGCCGAACACATGGTCCATGGCCTTGTCCTGCGGGATGCTGCGGCCCGTGCGGCCGATGACGACGACGATCTCGGCCTCGTAGTCCCACTTGGCCGAGAGGGCTGGGTCGAAGGCGATGGCCTGCGTCGGGCCGATCACGGCATCGGGGCCCTTGGTGAAGAAGGTCGGCGCGTCGGGCTTGGGCACGTCCTGGCCCTCACGCTTGCCTTCGCTTTCGTGGAAGTGGTCCCAGTAGTTCCAGCCCGTGCACAGCACGTCGCGGTGGAAGCGCCGGATCGGCGCCAGCACCTCGACCTGTTCCAGCGCGAAGCGGTCGGCCTGGCCGGTGCGGACCCAGGCCTGCACGTTCTTCATCGCATCGTCGCCGCCTTCGATGATGGCGACCAGGTCGCCCAAGTCGGACGGCAGCAGCACGCCCCCCTGCGCGTCCAGCAGGCAGGCGACACGTTCGGCCCCTTGGGCCCGCACAGTTCCCAGCTTCATCGTCATTGCGGGATGACCGCGATGGCGCTGATCTCGATCAGGTAGTCGGGCGACACCATCTTGGCCACTTCGACCATGGTGGAGGCGGGCAGCGGGTTGGCGAAGTACTCGCTGCGCACCTTGTGGATGGCACTGAAGTGCTCGATGTTGCGCACGTAGACGTCCACTCGGCAGATGTCGCTGAGGGTGCCACCCGCGGCCTCGACGGCGGCCTTGAGGTTCTCGCACACCTGGCGGGTCTGCACCGACACATCGCCGATGCCGGCCACGGTGCCGTCCTGGGTGCGCGCGGTCATGCCGGAGATGAAGACCAGGCGGCCCTTGGCCTCGATGGCGGTGGCCTGCGAGAAGTGGCCGTTGGGGGTGGCGAGCAGGGGGGAGGTGATCTGGGTTTTCATGAGGGGTTTTCCAGGAGTGAACGAGAAGGTCAGGCGGGGAGGCGTTCGGCAATGCCGGCGTCCGCGGAGAGTCGGTTGAGCTTGTGTGCCAGGTCGCCCGAGATCGGGCAGTGCGCGCCGTTGCTGGCGTGGCGCGCGCGTTCGAGGTCGCCGGGTGCGTAGATGCGCTCGGTGTCGGGCGCGCGTCGGGAATCGCGGATGGCCTGGGCGAAGCCGGCCACCTGCGGTGCGATGCCGGCGCCGCCGTGGAGGCGCGCGGCGTCGATGGCGATGAAGGCATGCGAGCAGTCGTAGGGCTTGTCGAGCTCGCCGTAGAGCGGGCGCACCGCGGCGCCCACCGCGCCGTCGGCGAGCGCCCCGCACAGCAGGTCGATGGCCACGGCCAGGCCGAAGCCCTTGGGCCCCGCGGCGGGCAGCAGCATGCCCTGGATGGCCTCGGTGGCCGAGGTCGTGGCCTGGCCCGCGGCGTTCGTGGCCCAGCCCGGCGGGATCGGCTCGCCCTTGGCTTCGGCCAGGCGGATCTTGCCCATGGCGGTGGCGCTCATCGCCATGTCGACCACCAGGGGCTCGTCCTCGCGCGCGGGGAAGGCGATGGCCATGGGGTTGTTGCCGACCACGCGCTCGGCCCCGCCCGGTGCGGGCATCAAGGGCCGGGTGTTGGAGAACGCGAAGCCGACCATGCCCGCGGCGGTGAACTGGCGCGCCCAGTAGGAGGCCGTGCCGAAGTGGAAGGAGTGCCGCACGCTGACCACGCTCACGCCGTGCTGTCGGGCGCGGGCCGTGGCGAGCGCGACGGCCGCGCGGGCCGAGACCTGGCCGAGCGCGTTCCGCGCCGACATCACGACCAGGCCACCGTGGTCTTCGACGACCACGGGCTCGGCGTGGGGGTCGACGCTGCCCTGGCCGATGCGCTGCAGGTAGAGCGGCACCATGGTGACGCCGTGCGAGGCCACGCCTTCGAGGTCGGCGCAGACCAGCGAGTCGGCCACGCCGTCGGCCTTAGCGGCGGCCAGGCCGTGGGCGCGGAAGAGGGCGGCAGTCAAGCCGCGCAGGGCGTCGGCGCTGACGCTGAGCTGGCTCATTGCGCGTCCTTGGGGTCGGTGTACCAGTCGGGCACCTGGGGGTAGTGCGGGCCGTCGTAGACCTCGACGACCACCGTTTCCTCGTGCGCCAGCGTCGGGCCGTGCACGTTGCCCTTGGGGTTGCAGTAGAAGGAGCCGGGCAGCAGCGTCACGCCAGTCTTCGTGTACTCGTACTTTCCGCTCAGGCAGTACATGAACTGGTTGGACGCGTGGCTGTGCGGCTTGGGAATGCTCGCGCCCTTAGCGAACTTGATCAGCGCGATGGAGGCGCCGGTCTGCTCGTCGCGCCAGAGCATCTTCTCGGCGACGCCGGCAAGCGACTTCTCGCGCCAGTCCATGCTGGCGGTGGCGATGAGGATCTCGTCGAGGGAGGGTGCGCCGGGCAGGTCGATCGCCGGCGGCGTGGCGGGGGATGTCATCGGGTATCTCCTTGAAGGGTTGTGTCAATGGGTTGGCGGTGCGGGCGGCAGCCAGCCGGCGATCGCCCGTTCGGCGAGGACGACCATGAAGTAGGTGGCCATGCCCAGCGCCGAGAGGGCGAAGAGGGCGGCGAAGGCCAGCGGCGTGTTGATCTGCGAGGTGGCGCTGAGCAGCAGGAAGCCCAGGCCTTCGCTGGAGCCGACGAACTCGCCGATCACGGCGCCGATGACGGCGAGCGTCACGGCCACCTTGGAGCCTGTGACCACGAAGGGCAGGGCGGCCGGAAAGCGCACCTTGGCGAACAGCTGCCAGGGCGAGGCGCGAAGGCTGCGCGCCAACTCCAGCAGTTCCTTCGGCGTGGACTGCAGGCCCGCGGCGGTGTCGACCACGATGGGAAAGAAGGCCACGAGCCAGGCGATGGCGAGCTTGGACTCCATGCCGGTGCCCAGCCAGACGAGCAGCAGCGGAGCCAGCGCGACCTTGGGCACCGACTGCAGCGCGACCAGCAGCGGGTAGAACATCAGGTTGATCCAGCGGAAGGTGGACACCGCCACCGCGAGCGGAATGCCCAGCAGCAGTGCCAGGACGAAGCCGTACAGGGTGGCCTTGAAAGTGACCCAGCCGTCCTGCAGCAGCGCGGGCCAGAACTGCACGGTGGCCTGCAGCACCTGCCAGGGCGTGGGCAGCACGGCCGTCGGCAGGGACGCGAGCACGCAGACGGCCTGCCACAGCGCGAGGGCCAGCACGGTGCCGGCGACGGGGTAGGCGCATCGCTTCAGTGCGGACGAAACGCTGTTCATCAGTGGGCATCCTCCGAGAGCGCGGGGGTGGTGTCGTACGGGGTGATGACGCCAAGCGCCTCGCCGGCCTCGCGTTGCGCCTTGGCGAAGGCCCCGTCGAAGCGCGTGCCGCGGTGGCGCTCGCTGCCCAGAGCGGGCCGGATCTCCAGCGCCACCCGCGCCGGGCGGCGGCTGAAGACCAGGACCTTGTCGCCGAGGTAGACCGCCTCCGAGATCGAGTGCGTCACGAATAGCACGGCGGCCCCGGTCTGGCGGCGCACGTCGAGCAGCAGGTCGTTCATGTCCAGGCGCGTCAGTTCGTCGAGTGCGCCGAAAGGCTCGTCCATGAGCAGCAGCTTGGGCTCGTGGATCAGCGCGCGGCACAGCGACACGCGCTGTTGCATGCCGCCCGAGAGCTGGTGCGGGCGTGCGCCCTCGAACGCCTCCAGGCCGACCAGGGACAGCAGGTCGCGAGCCCGCTTGCGCGCCGCGGCGTCGCTGCGCTTGAGGATCTCCATGGGAAACAGCACGTTGTCCAGCACGCTGCGCCAAGGCATGAGGCCAGGCGCCTGGAACACGAAGCCGTAGTCGCCATAAGGGCCGTTCACGTCGCGGCCGCCGATGCGCACCGTGCCCGAGGTGCGCGGGATCAGGCCGGCGACGATGCGAAGCAGGGTCGTCTTGCCGCAGCCGCTGGGGCCGAGCAGGGAGACGAACTCCCCCTGCTCGAAGCTGAACGACGCATCGTCCAGTGCCACCAGGTCCTGCGTGGCCTTGCCCCCGAGTTCTCTGGCCGAGAACACCTTTCGGGCGCGATCTATCACTCCATATGCCAAGTGAATCTCCTCGTTCTTGTGGACGCGGCCGCGAAGGCGGGATGCCGGTCGTTTATCCGCTGATATTGCCTGTGCAATACCTTATGATATATTACATGGCATGTCAATCAACCACCCGAGGTGACGGATGAAGGTCCTGAAAGTTGTTCTGGCTGCGGTCGCGGCGGTCCTGGCGCTGGGCGGCACCGCGCAAGCCCAGACGGGCGGCGGTGAGAAGGAGATCCGCTTCGCGCTCGACTTCATTCCCCTGGGTCGGCACGCGCCCTGGTACGTGGCCCTGTCCAAGGGCTACTTTAAGGAAGAGAAGCTCAACGTGAGCATCCTGCCCACCAAGGGCACGGCCGACGCCGTGCGCTACGTCGAGTCCGGCCTCGCGGAAATGGGCTTCATCGATATCCCCAGCCTTGTGGCGGGCGGCGCGGCGGGCGCGTCGGTGCGCATCGTGGCGGGCATCTACCAGAAGGCGCCGTACTGCGTGTTCAGTCTCGACCCGGGCGCCAACGTCGTGTCGCCCAAGGACATGGTCGGCTTGGAGATCGGCTCCAGCAACGCCTCCTTCATGCCGCGCATCTTTGCCGCGTTCATGAAGATGAACAGCCTCGATCCGTCCACGCTCAAGGTCGTGAACATCGATGCCGCGGCGCGCGTGCCCATGCTGGTGTCCAAGAAGGTGCCGGCCATCGACCAGTTCCTGATGGGCGAGCCCTCCATCCGCCGCGCCGTGGGCGGCGCCGGCACGCCCAAGTGCCTGCTGCTGGCCGACCATGGGCTGGACATCTACGCCAACAGCATCGGCGTGAAGGACGACTTCCTCAAAAGCCACCCGGAGGCCGTCACGGGCTTCGTGCGCGCCGCCCTGCGCGGCTGGAAGGACGCGCTGGCGAACCCGGAAGAGGCTGCGCGCATCCAGACCAAGTACCTCAAGGCGCTCGATCCCGCCATCGTGGTCGAGGAACTGCAGATCCTCAAGCGCATCGCGCTCACGCCGGACGTGGTGCAGAACGGCTTCGGTACCATGTCCAAGGACAAACTGCGCCGAACGGTGAACTTCATCAGCCAGAACATCGAGATCGCCGGCGGCGCGCCCGACCCGGACCGCCTTTTCGTCGAAGGCTTCCTGCCGGCGACCCCGATCAAGCCCTAGGCGATTCCCAGCCCGAAGACGCGAACACCGCACATGCAGAACAACAACCCCAAGCAACTACCCGTGGCCATCGTGGGCGCGGGCCCCATCGGACTGCTGACGGCGCTGGGCCTGGCGAGCCAGGGCGTGCGCTGCGTCGTCTACGAGGACGACCGGCACCTCTCGCTCGACACCAAGGCCGGCACCATCCTCTCGCGCACGCTGGAGATCTTCCGCCGCTACGGCGTCGCCGACGAGGTGCTGGCCAAGGCCTTGCGGGTCGACGAAATCGGCGAGATCGACCGCCAGACCCAGCGCTCGACCTTCCCCGTGCTCCTGAGCGAGATCGGCGCGGAAACGCGCTACCCCTTCGTCATCAACCTGCCGCAGCAGGACCTGGAGCCCATCCTTGCGCAGTCGCTGGCCCGGCACCCGCTGGTGGAGCTCAAGCTGGGCCACCGGCTCGAGTGCTACGAAGACCACGGCGACCACGTGAGCCTGCACCTGCACACTGCGGAGGGCGAGATCCGGGCCGAGGCGGTGTTTCTGCTGGCGTGCGATGGCGGCCGCAGCACGGTGCGCGCGCAGATGGGCGTGGTCGTGGAGGGCATGTCGCTCAACACCAAATACGCACTGGTCGATCTGGTGGTCGATCTCGACACCGAGAACCCGCGCGACTACCCCTACCTCGCATACTTCGCCGACCCCAAGGAATGGATGATCCTGGTGCGGCACCCTCACTGCTGGCGCTTCCTGTACCCCATGGCCGAGGGCGCGCCCGAGCCGACGGCCGAGGAGCTGCGCGACAAGTCGCTTTCGTTCATCGGCGACGTGAGCAACGTCCAACTGCTCAACAAGGTGACCTACAACGTGCACCACCGCGTGGCGCAGGAGTGGCGCCGCGGGCGGGTGTTCCTGATGGGCGACGCCGCGCACCTGATCACACCGATGTGGGCGCTGGGGCTCAATACCGGCGCGCTGGACGCGTCCAACCTGCCGTGGCGGCTGGCGTGGTACCTGCGCGGCTGGGCCGACATCGCCGTGCTGGACGGCTACGAGCGCGAGCAGCGGCCGCTGGCCATCCACGGCTCGGGCGAAATGGCCGAGGCGGCGCGCCAGTCCATGGCCAAGCGCGGCGACGCGGGCGCCCTGAGCGACAACAACTGGAGCAATGCCTGCACCCGCACCATGCTGGGCGTGACGCTCGACGTCGAAGGCAAGGGCGAGTGGTCCATGGTGGTGCGGGAAACGCGCCCGCCCGCATGCGCGGGTGCGCGGCTGCCGGACTACCTGCTGCACACGCCCGAGGGACGGCAGGCGCGCGCCCACGACCTGTGTTCGGGTCGGTTCACGGCGTTGTACTTCAGCGACGTGCGCCGCCGGCCCGCGATTCCTGTCAACGGTTCCCCGGCCTTGCGGTACTGGGTGGTTTCGCGCTACGACGCGCCGCACGACAGCGGGCTGCGCGACCGCAGCCTGCTGGACCCGGGCAATGCGCTCATGAGCCGCCTAGGCGTGGCGCCCAATACGCTGGTGCTGGTGCGCCCGGACGAGTACATCGCCGCCATCGTGCCGATGGATGGGACGCTGAATCAGGCCGCCGCGCTGTACGAGCGCATCGTGGGTCTGCCCCCCGTGATGGAGAAACCCCTGTGAAAGCCAGCTTCGACTTTGCCGGCCACGTCGTCCTCGTCGCGGGCGCGGCCTCGGGCATCGGCCGCGCGACCGCGCTCTCCTGCCTGCAGGCCGGCGCGACCGTCCTGGCGATGGACATCGACGCCGCGGGCCTTGCGGCCCTGCCGCCCCAGGCGCGCCTGCTGACACAGGCGGTCGATATCTCCCAGTCCGACGCGGTGCGCGCTGCGCTGCGGCAATGGCTGGCGCGCGTCGGTCGCATCGATGGCGCGGTGCTGACCAGCGCCATCCAGCGGCGCACGCCGATCGACGAAACCAGCGACGCCGAATGGCAGCGCCACATGGACGTCAACCTCTCGGGCGTCTTCTACCTGCTGCGCGAGCTGTTCCCCGTGATGAAGGCGCAGCGCTCGGGCTCGATCATCGCCTTTACCTCGGGCTTGGCGAGCAACGGCTGGATCGGCGCGGCCGCTTACGCGGCCACCAAGGCCGGCATCGTGGGCCTGGTGAAGTCGGCGGCGCTCGAGTTGCGTTCGCACGGCGTGCGCATCAACGCGCTCTCCCCGGGCCTGGTGGCCACGCCCGTGTTCCTGGATTCCGCGAGCGCCGCGGAGCTCGAGATGTACGAGCGCACGCTCGGGGTGTCGACACCGGAGGAGGTCACGCCGACGCTGATGCACCTGCTGTCGGACGCCGCGGTGTCGATCTCGGGCAACGTGATCGAGCGCCGGCTGATCCCTCGCGCGGAAGCCTGAGCCAACGCCTGAGCCGGCCCGGGGCGGCCCGCGCAGCCTCAGCGCTCGAGCGAGCCGGCCAGGATGCGGTCGTGCAGGGAGCGCAGGTGCTCTTCCATGGCCTTGCGCGCGCCGTTGGCGTCTCGCTCAATGATGGCCTTGAGGATGTTCGTGTGCTCGCGCTGGTTGACGACCAGGCCGTCCTCCTTCATCACGCGCAGGTGCCAGATCAGCTCGGAGCGTTCGTGCAAGGGGCGCTGGGCATCGGCCAGGATCTGGTTGCCCGCCGCTTCCGCGATCAGCCCGTGGAAAGCCCGGTCGAGCTTCATGAAGGACATGCGCTCGCTCTGGTTCACGATGCGCTTGGACTCGGTCACCAGCTGCTTGAGCTCGGCCACCTGCTCCTTGGTGGCGCGCGTGGCCGCCAGGGCCGCGATGTTGGGCTCCATGGCCAGCCGGGCTTCGAGCAAGGTGAGCATGTCCTGCAGCGAATCGGGGCGGATGACCAGGCCCTTGCGCGGAATGACCTCGATCAGGCCCTCGGCCTGCAGGCGGTGCACCGCCTGGTGCACCGGCATGCGGCCGATGTCGAGCAGCTCCATGAGTTCACGCTCGTTCACGAACAGGCCCGGCCGCAGCTGCAGCGTGAGGATGCGGCGCTTGAGCTCCTGGTAGGCCTGTTCGGCCAGCGACAGGGAGGGCGATTCGTTGGAGGCGGCTTTTCTGGGCATGGCGGCGAGCGGAACACTAGGCAAGGACCGCCGCGGCGCGGTGGTGACTTACCTTAGATATATCACACAATGCAAGCCCGGGCCGCGCTCAGGGCGAGGCTTGTGTCTCGCTGGGCAGTTCGCCGAAGCGGCGCTGGTAGTACGCGGAGAAGCGCCCCAGGTGACCGAAGCCGCAGCGCAGCGCGACCTCGGCGATGGAGTGCGCGTCCCCGCGCCTGAGCTGAGCGCGCGCGGCGTCGAGCCGCTGCAGCCTGAGCCAGGCCATGGGGCGCACGCCGAAGGCGCGCGTGACGTGCGTGTGCAGCGTGCGTTCGCTGACACCCGCGGCTTGCGCCACGTCGCCCAGCGCGATGGGCGAGGCGAGGTTGGCCTGGATGTAGCGGCCCGCGGCCTTGAGCACGCCGCCGTGGCCGCACGGCGCGGCCAAGTCCGCGCCCGCCTGCTCGCTCGCGAGCGTCAACAGGAACAGCGCCAGGCCCGTTTCACAGTGCCGCTCCCAGGCCGGGTGCGCGCCGCGCGCGCCCTCGGTGGACGGGCCGAGCGCGATGAGGGACTGCACGATCGGCCGCCAGCGCGCGCCGTCGACGCGGTCGATGACGGCGAGCGGGGCCGGCCAGGGCGGCGCGCCGCTGGCGGCATCGGGCCCGAGCCCGGTGTCGCTGGCGGTGGCGCGCAACAGCCCGTGCGGCACCCGCAGCAGCAACTGCTCGCTGCCGGGGCTCCAGCGCACGCGCAGGGCGTGGCGCGGCGACAGCAGCGCCGACTGCCCGCTGCCCAGCGACAGCGCTTGGCCATCGCAGACGATGTCGGCGCTCCCGCTCAGTGGGATCTGGATCAGCGAGAAGTCCTCGAACGCGGGGCTCAGGATTTCCGCCTCGGGGCCGTAGCGGATCAGCAGCATGCGGACCGAACGCAGCGGCAGCGCGCACAGCGAGGCGTCGACCTTGCCCTGCCCGATGCGCAGTTCGTGGTCCGCGATCCAGCGGCCGTGCACCGCGCGGGCCTCCTGGGGGTTGGTCGAGCGGAACACCCGCCGCCGATAGAGCGGCGAGGCGTCGACGCCAGGGGCGGCGGACATCGGCGCGCGGCTCAGCCGCCCGAGCCTTCGAACCAGTCGCGGGCCGAGGCGCCCTGGTCCGGGCCCAGGCTGGAGAAGCCGCCATCCACCGCGATGTCGGTGCCCGTGATCCACGAGGCCTCGTCGCTGGCAGCGAAGGCCACGACCCGGCCCACCTCGGCGCCATCGCCCACGCGGCCCAGCGGGTGCGTGATGCCGCCCACGCGGTCGGCAATGCTGCGCGAACCGTGCGCCATGCGCTCAAGCGATGGCGACCAGGTCCAGGCCGGCGACACCGACAGCACGCGGATGCCGCGCGGCGCCAGCGTGACGGCGAAGTTGCGCGTGATCTGGATCATGGCCGCCTTAGAGGCCGGGTAGATGGCGCGGTTGGCCGTGCCGAACTTGCCGCCCACGCTGCCCAGGTTGACCACCACGGCGCCACGGCCCATGTGCGGCTCGACCTTCTGCGTGAACACCGCCGCCGACACCAGGTTGACGTCCAGTGTGGCGTGCCATTGCGCGCGGCTGGAGGCCAGGCCGGCGTCGTCGTAGATGCAGGCGCAGTTCACCAGGATGTCTATCTGGCCGTTGACGGCCAGGGCCTGCGCCACACAGCGCTCGATCGCCTGGTCGTCGGTGATGTCGGCCTCGATGGCGGTGGCCGTCGCGCCGATCTCGGCGGCCACCGCCGTGCCTGCCGGCAGGCCGCGGCCCACGATGAAGACCCGTTGTGCACCCTCGTGCGCCAGGGCGCGGGCGATGTCGGCGCCGATGCCCTGGGTGGCGCCGGTGACGATGGCCACCTTGCCGTTCAGTCTTTGTGTCATGGGGGCTCCGGTGTCAAAGGGCCAGCACCAGGCGCTCGCCGCGCGCGCGCGAGACGCAGATGCAGAAGTTGCCGGCCTCGTGCTCGCGCGCCGACAGGCAGATGTCGCGGTGGTCGGCGTCGCCGCCAAGCACACGCGCCACGCAGATGCCACAGTCGCCCCGGCGGCAGTCGAACAGCGGGTCCAGGCCGGCGCTTTCCATCGCCTCCAGGATGGTCTGGTCGGCCGCCACCGACAACGTGAGCCCCGAGTCCTTGAGTTCGACCTCGAAGGCGCGGTCGCCTTGCGCCGCCAGCGCGCCGGTGAACAACTCGCAATGCAGCCGTTCTTCCGGCCAGCCGAGTTGGCGCGCGGTGTCGAGCACCGCGGCGATGAAGGGCTTGGGGCCGCAGACGTGCAGGTGCCGCTCGGCGATGGGCGGGCCGATCACCGTGGGCAGGGGAATGCCGCGCGAGGGGTCGCCTTCGTCGAACCAGCAGGTGGCGCCCGCCAGCGCCTCGACCTCGCCCGCGTAGGCGGCGAGCTCGCGGCTGCGCGCCACGTAGTGCATTTCGTGGGGCAGGCCCTGGCGTTCGAGCTCGAGCGCCATGCACAGGATGGGCGTGATGCCGATGCCTGCGGCCAGCAGCAGCGGCCGCTGCTGTTGGCCCTGCAGGGGAAAGAGGTTGCGGGGCGGGTTGGCGGTGAGGGTGTCGCCGCTTTGCAGGCTGTGCACCCAGCGCGAGCCACCGCTGCCGTTTTCTTCGAGCTGCACGGCGATTTCCAGCGCGTTCGCGCCGGCCGAGGGCCGCACCAGCGAATACGCGCGGTGCAAGGGGGCTGTGTTGGCCGTGCCGGGCACATGCAGTTCGATGTGGGCGCCGGCCTCGTAGGCGGGCAGGGGCGCGCCATCGGCCAGGCCCAGCACGAGTTTGCGCACCCGCGGGGTGAGGGTCTCGATGTGCCGGACGTGAAGGGCAAGCGTGGATTCCATGGGGGCCTCGTCGATCGCGGTCTGTCGGTTCGCCGCGCGCCGGTGCGCACGGTGAAATCAATGTAGCGAGGCGGGGCGCGAGAAAAAAGCCAGCATCGGCAGTCCTTGTCCGTTTTCGACGCCGGCGCCGCACGGCGGATCGCCGTCCGGCGGCGCGCCCCGTCGGCATGGTGTAACCCCTCTTGCGCGCCGGGCCGGCGCGCGGGCATCGTTCTTGCAAATTGCACGACCCCACGTGTGCTTGCCGGTGTGTCATGACCCTTGCCTTTGCCCCAGCCCCCACGGGCCTCGCGAGCGCGCGCTCGCCCGCCCAGCTCGATCTCACACCGCTCTACGAGCGCTGCGTGTTCCGTTCCGCGGTGCGCAGCCGCTTCCACCAGTCGCTGCGCGACTCGCTCAACGACCACGAGGTGCAATGGGGCGCCGGCGATGCCGACGCCGTCATGTGGAGCGCCGCCACGCCGCGCCTGCAGCTCATGGTGTTGCGCTACGGCTCCGAGGTCGAGATCCGGCCGCGCCCCTTCGAGGATTTCGGCCTGATGCAGATGCCGCTGCGCGGCTCGATGCAGGTGGAGTCCGCGGGCGGCCGCCACGACGTGGGCCCCGGCCAGGTCGCGGTGCTGTCCTCGCGCGACCCGCTCACGCTGCGCTGGAGCGAAAGCTGCGAGCAGATCATCGTGCGCATGCCGCATTCGTTGCTGCGCAGCGGCGCCTCGAGCATCCGCAGCCCGGGCCGCGCGCCCGACGGGCAGCAGGTGTTCGTGCTGGAGAGCGAAGCGGCGCGGCAATGGGGGGCGCTCCTGCAATCGCTGCTGAACACCTTGCCGGCCAGCGACGCCGCTGACAGCGCGGCATCGCCCTTGCGCGACCCGGCGTGGATACACCACCTCGAAGACGGCATGGCGCTGTTCACCACGCTGCACATGCGCCAGCGTGCGCGCGAAGGCGCAACCACCGAGCCGGGCCCGGCGGCGCCTGGCGCCTCGGGGGGCTCCTCGGCCCGCCTGCAGGCCGCCGAGCGCTGGGTGCGCACGCGGCTGTGCGCACCGCTGGCGCTGGAAGACCTGGCGCGCGCGGCCGGCGTGAGCTCGCGCACCTTCTACATGGACTGCATGCGCCAACTGGGCGTGGGCCCCATGGCCTGGCTGCGCGACCTGCGGCTCGACAGCGCGCGGCGGCAACTGCTCGCCGACCCCGGCCGCAACATCACCGACGTGGCCATCGATTGCGGCTTCACCCACCTGGGGCGCTTCTCCGCCTACTACCGCGAACGCTTCGGCGAACTGCCCAGCGAGACACCGTGGCGCGCGCGCTGCGCTAGCCACCGGCCGGCCCCGACCGCTCGCTGCGTGCGCGGCGCTTGCGGAATACGGACACAGATGGCGGCGCCGCTTCGGCCACCGGATAGCGCCCCGTCCAGGGCCTTCCTAGACTGGGGCCTCACTGCCCGCGCACGCGCCCCCCGGGCGCGGCACCAGTGCCTGCCCCTCGCGTTCGGTCGCGAGCGTTCCCAACGTGTCACCCGAGCTTCAATGAACACCGACGCCTCTCCCTCTCCTTATGTGCACAACGCCTGGTACGTCGCGGCCTGGGCGAAGGACCTCGTGCACGCGATGCGCGCGATCACCATAATGGACCGACCCGTGCTGCTGTACCGCACCGAGGACGGCCGCCCGATCGCGCTGGAGGACCGCTGCTGCCACCGGCGCGTCCCGCTGTCACGCGGGACCCTGATCGGCGACACCGTGCAGTGCGGCTACCACGGCTTCACCTTCGATTGTTCGGGCCAGTGCATCGCCATTCCCAACCAGGAGCAGATCCCGCCGCGTGCGCGCGTGAAGGGCTACCCGGTGTGCGAGAAGCACCACCTGGTCTGGATCTGGATGGGCGACCCGGCCCGGGCCGACGAAGCGCTGGTACCGGACTTTTCGGTGCTGAGCGACCCGCGCCATGCCTGGGAGCGCGACTACATGCACGCCCAGGGCAACTACCGGCTCATCGTCGACAACCTCAACGACCTGAGCCACCTGAGCTTCGTGCACAGCTCCACCATCGGCAACGCGGCCACCGCGCTCGCGGAGCTGGAGGTCAGCGACGGCGAGCAGGGCGTCACCCAGACGCGATGGATGATCGACACGCCGCCGCCGCCCACGTACCAGCGCCTCGCGGGCTTCGGGGGCCCCATCGACCGCTGGCAGGTCATCGCCTTCCTGCCGCCGACGACGGTGCGCATCCGCACCGGCGGGCGCGCGCGCAGCAACGGCGAGCGCAACTTCGACGGCGACGACACCATCGGCATGGTCGCGCTGCACGCCATCACGCCCGAGACGGCCACCACCAGCCACTACTTCTGGGCGCAGACGCACGACTTCCGCACCGATGAACCCGCGGTGACGCAAAGCCTGTTCCAGGAAATCAAGAAGGCCTTCCACGAAGACCTCGAGATCTTCGCGCTGCAGCAGGCCGCGATCCTGAACGACCCGAACGGCGAGGAGATCAGCTGCCGTGCCGACCGCGCGCAGATCGCAGTGCGCCGACACATTCAGCGCCTGCTGCAACAGGAGAGCAGCGGGGCGCCCGCCAGCAAAGATTGATCGCCGCGGCACAAAAAAGGGCCCCGCGGCCTTGCGGTCGGCGGGGCTCCGGGGGGCAGCCGGCACGCCGGCTGCGGGCCAGGCATCAGGGCAGCTTGCACTGCGCGGCGTAGGGGTCAGCGTGGTTGGGCAGGATCTCCCCGACGAGCTTGTTGGCGATGCGGCCCGACGCGTCCTTCTGCACCACGCGCATGTACAGCGTGTGGATCGGGAACTGGTTGTTGTTGAATTTGAACGGCCCGCGCAGCGAAGGGAACTGCGCCTCGCGCAGGGCCTTGCGCAGCGCATCGCGGTCGGCCACCTTGCCGTCGACGCGGCGCACGGCGTGGTCGATGAGCAGCGCGGTGTCGTAGGCCTGGGCCGCGGTCATGGTGGGGGCGCGGCCATAGGTCTTGGTGAAGTCTGCCACGAACTTCTGGTTTAGCGCGCCGGGCAGGTCGGCTGCCCAGTGCGAGGCGTTGTAGACGCCGACCATGGGTTCGCCCACCGCGCGCAGCGTGTCTTCATCGGCGGAGTAGCCCGGCGCCAGCAGCGCGATCTGTTTGGTCAGGCCGGCGGCCTCGAACTGCTTGATGAAGTTCACGCCCATGCCGCCGGGCAGGAAAAAGAACACCGCATCGGGCCTGGACGCGCGCAGGGTTGCGATCTCGGCGGCGTAGTCGAGCTGGCCCATCTTGGTGTAGATCTCCTCCACGATCGGCGCCGTGTACTGGCGCTTGAAACCGATCGCCGACTCGCGGCCGCCCGGGTAGTTGGCCGCGATCATGGCCACGCGCTTGTACTCGCGCGTGGCGGCGAAGCGGCCCATGGCCTGGGGGATGTCCTCGTTCTGCCAGGCGGCGACGAAGAAGTTCTTGTGGCACTTGGCGCCTGCGTAGTCCATGGGGCCGGTATTGGTGCTGATGTAGACCGTGTCGCTGGCCAGGATGGTGGGAAGCACCGGCAGCAGCACGTTGGAGTACACGACGCCGGTGAGTATGTCGACCTTGTTGAGCTTGATGAAGCGGTCCACGCTCTGGCGCGCGCTGTCCGGGCTCAGCTGGTCGTCCACGACCTGCAGGTCCAGCGGCAGGCCGCCGAGCCGGTCGCGGTTGTGTTTGACCGCGAGCGCGAAACCGTCGCGCGTGTCCTGGCCGAGCGCGGCGCCCGGCCCCGACAGCGTGGTGAGGAAACCGATCTTCAAGGGGGTGTTCGCCATCGCGGCGGGCGCGGCCAGCAGCGAGGCGGTCAAGGTCAGGGCAGACAGCAGAAGCTTCATTGGGGTCTCCGAAGCAGGGTGGTACAAAAAGGGCGGGAAAGGGAAGGGGTCACAGGCTGAGGTAGCGCGACCACAGCGTGCGGTCGGCGTCGAGCGCGGATGAGGTGCCCTGCCAGGCCACGCGGCCCTTCTCGACGATGATGTGGTGGTCGGCCAGGCGGATCAGGCGGTCTACGAATTTGTCGATCACCAGCGTGGTCTGGCCCTCGCGCCGCAACAGGGCCAGGCAGCGCCAGATTTCTTCGCGGATCAGCGGGGCGAGGCCTTCCGTGGCCTCGTCGAGGATCAGCAGGCGCGGCTGGGTCGACAGCGCGCGCGCGATCGCCAGCATCTGCTGTTCGCCGCCCGAGAGTTGGTTGCCGAAGTTCTTCTGCCGCTCGGCCAGGCGCGGGAAAAGGCGGAACAGGCTGTCCACGTTCCAGTGCGTCGACGCCGAGGCGCCCGGCCGGGGCTTGCGGTAGAAGGCCTGCAGGTGCTCGCGCACGGTCAGGTTGGGAAAGCACTGGCGCCCCTCGGGCACCACCGCCACGCCCAGCCGGGCGATGGCGTCCGAGGCCTGGCCGTCGATGCGGCGGCCGTCGAACTGCACCTCGCCGTTCAAGGGCTTGAGCTGGCCCAGCACGGTTTTCACCGTGGTGCTCTTGCCCATGCCGTTGCGGCCGAGCAGGCCGACGACCTCGCCCGCGGCGATGTCTAGGTCGATGCCGAAGAGCACCTGGCTGCGGCCGTAGCCGGCTTGCACGCCGCGGCAGGAGAGGAGGGTGTTGCCACGGCTCATGCGTTCACCTCGCTGCCCAGGTACACGTCCCGGACCTGTTCGTTGTTGCGGATCTCATCGGGCGTGCCCGAGGCCATCACCCGGCCGTACACCAGCACGGAGATGCGGTCGGCCAGACGGAAGACGGCGTGCATGTCGTGTTCGATCAGCAGGATCGCCATCGACTGGCGCAGCTTCTCGATCAGCTGGGCCACGCGTTCCGACTCGTCTTGCCCCATGCCGGCCATGGGCTCGTCGAGCAGCAGCAGCCTGGGCCGCGCCGCGAGCGCCAGTGCCACGTCGAGCTGGCGCTGGGCGCCGTGCGGCAGGGCGCCGGCGGTGTGGGCCAGGCGGCCCTCGAGGCCCACCATCTGCGCGAGGTCGAGCGCGTGCTCGTTGATCTCGGCGTGCCGGTCGCGCCGGCCCCAGGGGTGCCAGTAGCCCGGCAGGTGCGACTGCGCGGCGAGGCGCAGGTTGTCGAGCACGCTGGCGGCCGGAAAGATGCTGGTCACCTGGAAGCAGCGCGAGAGGCCGGCGCGCACGCGGGCGTGCGCGGACAGGCCTTGCAGTTCGCAGCCGTCGAGCGTGATGCGGCCCTCATCGGCGGGCAGCAGGCCCGAGATCAGGTTGACCAGGGTGCTCTTGCCGGCGCCGTTGGGGCCGATGAGCGCATGGACCTGACCAGGGTGCACATCGATGCTGACGTTGTCGGTCGCCAGCAGGCCGGGGAAGGACTTGCGCAGCCCTTGGGTGGAGAAGAGAGGCTTGGCCATCGGGTCCTCGCGGGGGTCAGTGGGCGGTTGCAGGCTTGCCGCGCCGATGGAGCTGGGCAAGCCCCTGCGGCACCGCCAGCACGATCAGGATCAGCAGGGCGCCGAGCGGCCAGTGCCAGTACTCTGTGGATTGGCGCAGCACCTCTTCGAGCACCATCCACACCGTGGTGCCGATGGCCGCGCCCCAGGGGCGCGCGACGCCACCGAGCACCAGCATGACCAGCAGGATGGAGGACTGCGACCAGTGGATGCTCGAGGGGCTGATGAAGCCGTTGTGCATGATGAGCAGCGAACCCGACAGGCCCGCTATCGCGCCCGCCAGCGTGAAGGCGGCCAGGCGCAGCCGGAAGACCGGATAGCCGAGCGCGGTCATGCGCGCCTCGTTGTCGCGGACGCCGCACAAGGCCTTGCCGTAGCGGCTGCCCAGCAGGTACTGCAGGCCCGCGAAGCAGGCTGCGGCGAAGGCCAGCACGAGCCAGAAGAAGGTGGCGCTGTCGTCCAGGCTCAGGCCCGGGCCGGCTTGCGGCCGAAACGGCAGGTTGTAGCCGTCGTCGCCGCCGTAGATGCGCATGGACACCGCGAGGTAGTACAGCAGCTGCGCGAAGGCCAGCGTGATCATGATGAAGTACACCCCGCGCGTGCGCAGCACCACCGTGCCCATCAGGCAGGCCACCAGGCCGGCGCACACGCCGCTCAGGGCCCACAGCGCCCAGGCCGATTGCACGCCCGCCTCGACGAAGGCGGCTACCGTGTAGGCGCCGACGCCGACGAAGCCGGCGTGTCCCAGCGCCACCATGCCGCCGTAGCCGACCAGCAGGTTCAGGCTGGCGGTGGCGAGCACGACGATGAGGATGCGGCGCGCGAAGTCGAGGTAGTAGTACTGGTCGGTGGCGGCGGCCCACAGGGGCAGCGAGGCCAGGACCGCCAGCACGATCCAGGGCACGAAGGTGGGGGCGCCGAAGCCGCGCTCCCGGGGGGCGTTCAGGCGCATCGGGCTCGCCGAGGTGATAGGAGTGCTCATGGGGAAGCTGCTTTCTGGGGTTCAGCCGCGGGCCGGGAACAGGCCGCGGGGTTTGAAGAAGAGCACCGCCACCATCAGCAGGTACATGGTCATGCCCGCGAGGGCCGGTGAGGTGTCGGCCACCAGGGCCGGTGGCATGAACTGCTTGAGCAGCGCGGGCGCGAAGGCGCGCCCGACGGTCTCGACGGTGCCCACCAGCAAGGCGCCCACGAGCGCGCCGCGCACCGAGCCGATGCCACCGATGACGATGACGATGAGCGCCGGGATCATGATGGTCTCGCCCATGCCGTTCTGCACCGCCGATAGCGGGCCCATCAGCGCGCCGGCCAGGCCCGCGAGCGCGGCGCCCAGTAGGAAGATCACCGAGAACACCTGCTTGACGCGAACGCCCATCAGCTGCGCCATGGCGCGGTTCGAGGCGCCTGCGCGCACCAGCATGCCCAGCCGCGTGTGGTTCACCAGGGCATAGAGCAGCGCGGCGACCGCCAGTCCCGCCACTAGCACCAGCACGCGGTACGAGGGGTAGGCCCAGTCGCTCGTGATCTGGATCGGCTGGCTGAAGGCCTGGGGCGCGCCCGCGATGATGGGCGCGGCGCCCCAGGTCGCCTTGACGACGTCGTCGACGATGAGGATCACGCCAAGCGTGGCGACCACCTGGACCAGGTGGTCGGACACGTACAGGCGCCGCATCAGCGCGATCTCGAGCGCCAGCGCCAGCAGCACCGTGCCCACGACCGCGCCGGCCACGGCCAGCACGAAGGAGCCGGTGTAGAGCGAGAGGGTGGCGCCGATGTAGGCGCCCATCGTGAAAAGCGAGCCATGCGCCAGGTTCATGGTGTCCATCACTCCGAAGACGAGGGTGAGGCCGGCGGCGAGCAGGAACAGCATCAGCCCGTAGCCCAGGCCATTGAGCAGCTGCTCGGCAATGAGGGTGGAAGACATCAGCGGTCCCGTCCTTCGTGGAGGAACGGGGAGGCGGCGTGGACAAGGGGATCGGGCTTCACGAGGTTCTCCTGAGGGTTCGAGGGCGTGAAGAAAGTCTAGGGACGCGCGCTGGAATTCGATATCCGCAGCAGGAAGCCGCTGTCCGCTTTTCGCAGCGCTGGCGCAAGCCTTCATGGGGTTTGCACGGAGGCGGTGCACGCGCTCCGTTCGCGGTGCACGGACGCTGCCGAATCTGGACAGCGCGCGGCCTGGCCGATGTGGAAGTTGGCTAGCGCGCGCCTTGGGCTGCGCTCAGACTTGCAGCCACCCCTTTCCCTTCATTGCTCCTCATCGACGAGACACACCCATGACGAACGACGAACTGGCAAAGCTGTTCAGGCCGGGCAGCGTGCACAAACGGCTCTACACCGACAAAGACATCTTCGACCTGGAGATGAACCGCATCTACGGCCAGGCCTGGATCTACGTGGGCCACGAAAGCCAGGTGCCCAGGCCCGGTGACTACCACGCGACGCGCTTAGGCGATCAGGACGTGCTGATGGTGCGCGCCAGCGACGGCCAGGTGAACGTGCTCTACAACCGCTGCCCGCACAAGGGCGCCAAGCTGGTGACCGAAGGCGACGGCTGCGCGGGCAAGTTCTTCCGCTGCCCTTACCACGCCTGGACCTTCAAGCTCGATGGCACGCACATGTCGCTGCCGCTGCGCGCCGGCCTGGAAGGCACCTGCTACAGCGCCGACAACCCCGACTTCTCCATGAAGCGCCTGGCGCGCGTGGACCAGTACCGCGGTTTCGTCTTCGCCTCGCAGAGCGCGAGCGGGCCCGACCTGCGCGAGTTCCTCGGCGGCAGCGCGAGCACCATCGACAACCTGTGCGATCGCTCGCCGGTGGGCGAGGTCGAGGTGGCGGGCGGTGTGTTCCGCGTCATGCAGCAGTCGAACTGGAAGGTGTTCTACGAGAACCTGCACGACACCATGCACGCGCCGGCCACGCACGAGTCCTCGGTTGTCGCCGCGCGCGAGCAGTCCAAGGCCATCGGCGAGATGCCTTTCGAGCTGCTGATCCAGGAAGGCAATGGCGAACCCTGGGCCTTCTGGGAAGCGCTCGAGCTGCGCGCCTATCCCTACGGGCACGGCTACATGGAAGGCATCTTCGACCCCAACGCGGCCGAGAAGGACGCCGTCACCAAGGCCCACCAGGCCTCGCTGATCGCCGCGCACGGCGCCGAGCGCGCGCGCGAGATCATGGGCATGAACCGCCACAACACCATCATCTACGGCAGCGGTTCGCCCCACAATGTGTTCCAGCAGTTCCGCGTCATCCGCCCGATCGCGGTGGACCGCACGCTGATCGAGATCCAGGTGTTCCGCTGCAAGGAGGCGCCGCAGGCGGTGTTCGACCGCGCCCTGGTCTACGCCAACCTCATCAACTCGCCCTCGTCCAACGTCATGCCCGACGACGTCGAGCTCTACCGCCGTTGCCAGGAGGGCAATAGCACGCGCGGCGGCGACTGGGTGTCGCAGCACCGCTACCTCGGCACCGACAAGTCCATGCCCGACGGCGGTGCCGTGTCCATCAATGGCACCAGCGAACTGCCCATGCGCAACCAGATGGCCGCGTGGCGCCACTACATGCTGGGCGACGACGTGTCCCCCGAACAAGAAGCGGCCTGGACCGGCCGCACCCCATTGAGTACCGCAGGAGCCCTGGCGTGAACCTTCTAGATCGAACCTTCGACCACTCGACCGTGCCGGTGAGCGGCGCGAAACTCGACGTGCAGGCCATCCGCGGCGTCGAGCAGTTCCTCTTCAATGAAGCGCGCCTGCTGGACGAACGCCGCTTCGACGAATGGCTGGGCCTGTGGACGCCCGAGGGACGCTACTGGGTGCCGCGCCACCATGGGCAGCAGTCGCCGTTCGACCAGATCTCGATGTTCTGGGAAGACGCGGTGCTGCGCGAGTTGCGCGTGCGCCGCATCACCAACCCGCGAAACTGGTCGCAGCAACCCGTGACGCGCAGCAGCCGGCTCGTGGGCCAAGTGCAGATCGACGGCCTCGACGCCGAAGGCCGGCTGATCGTGTCGTCCAGCATGCAGCTCACTGAGTACCGGCTGGACCAGCGGCAGCTCGCCGCGCGCGTGTTCCACAAGCTCGAGTCGGGCGATGACGGGCGCTGGCGGCTGCACCTCAAGTGCGTCAACCTGGTCAACTTGGACGCGATCTTCTCGAACCTCGAGGTGTTTCTGTGACACCCGTCACCACTGCCGTGCTGGCGCTGCACTACCAGAACGAGGTGCTGCACCCGGACGGCAAGATTCGCGTCGGCGTCGATGCGAACGACCCGCGGCGGGCGGCGGTGGTGGGCGCGGGGGCGCAGCTGCTCGCGGGCGCGCGCGAACGCGGCTGGCCGGTCATGCACGTGCGCATCGCCTTTCGCTCCGACTACTCGGACTGCCCGGTCAACACGCCGGTGTTTCGCAAAACCGTCGAGCTCGGTGCGGTCAAGGATGGCGAGTGGGGCGCGGACTTTCTCGACCGGCTGGTGCCGCAGGCGCGGCCCCGCGAGTTTGTGTTCACTCACACGCGCATCAGTGGCTTCGCGGGCACCGCGCTTGAGCAGACCCTTCGCATGCTGGGCGTGACGCGCCTCTTGGTGGGCGGCGTGGCCACGCACTCGGTCGTCGAGGGCACGGTGCGCGACGCAGCCGACCGTGGCTTCGAGGTCTGGGTCGCGCAGGACGCCTGTTCTGCTGGCACGCGGCAGACGCACGAGGCCGCGCTGGCGAGCATGTCGCTCATCGCCACCATCACCGACGTGCCCAGCGGCTTCGCGGCGCTGGACGCGTAGCGGCCTGAGCGGGCGGCGGGTTGCGCCTGATCGCGGCCGCGCACCGTGGTGCCCTGGCCGCGCCGCCTTGGCCAGTAACGGCAATGCTTATCCATTTTCCGCCAAGACGAGCCCATCGGGCGGGGGGCTTAGTGAAACCCAGATTGCCGGGCACCCGCGGGCACCGGTATCGTTCTTGCAAATTGCACGCCCCCACGTGTGAAAAGCAGGTGCCTCATGCATGCCGACATTGCCCCCCCGTTGCCCTCGCCCCCGGCGGCGGCGCCTCCGACCGGGCTGGACCTGAGTCCTGTGTACCGTCATTGCGTGTTCCGCTCGGCTGTGCCTAGCCGGTCACACCAGCTGCTGACCGATTCCCTGATCGATCACGAGGTGCAGTGGGGCCGCGGCAGCGTGGATGCGGCCATGTTCCGCGCCGACACGCCCCGGCTGCAGGTCATGGTGCTGCGTTATGGCTCCGAGGTCGAGGTCAAGCCCCGACCCTTCGAAGGCTTTAGCCTGGTGCAGATGCCCCTGCGCGGCACGATGTCGGTGGAGTCCGGCGGCGAGCGGCTTGAGGTGGGGCCGGGCCAGGTCGCGGTGCTGCCCTCGGACCGGCAGCTCAAGCTCGCCTGGAGCGAGGCGTGCGAGCAGATCATCGTTCGCATGCCGCACGCCCTCATGCGCGGCGGGGTGTCGCAGCTCAAGGGCTTTGGCAACGCGCCCGGCGCGCAGCCGGGCTACCTGCTTGACGGCAGCGCCGCGCGCCAGTGGGCCGCGCTGCTGCAATCGCTGCTGGCCGCGGTGCCGGGGCAAGACGGCGCATCGCCACTGCGCGACCCCGCCTGGGTTCACCACATGGAAGACGGCATGGCGCTGTTTACCCTGCTGCACCTGCGCCGTTGGGTCGAACAATCGCTGGCCACGTCGCCAGCGGGCAAGGCCGGCGTCCGTTCGCTGCTCGGGACCTCGGAGCGTTTGCAGGCGGCCGAACGCTGGGTCAGCACCCGGCTGTGCGCGCCGCTGGCCCTGGAGGATCTGGCCCGCGCGGCCGGCGTGAGCGCCCGCACCTTCTACATGGAGTGCATGCGCCAGACGGGCGTGGGCCCCATGACCTGGCTGCGTGACCTGCGCCTGGACGCGGCGCGGCTCAAGCTGCTCGAGCGCACGGACCGAAACGTCACCGACGTGGCCGGTGACTGCGGCTTCGGGCACCTGGGGCGTTTCTCGGCCTACTACCAGCGCCGCTTCGGCGAACTGCCGCGCGAGACCCTGTCGCGCGCGGGCCGCTAGCGTCCTGTCCCAGTAATTCGCCCGCAGAGTCGGGCGAGTTTTTCAAGGATTGAATCGGCGGTGGCGGTCCAGGTGAACGGCTTGCAGTTTTCGTTGTACTGGCTGACGAAGCTGTCGATCTTCTTGGTCAGTTCCTTGACGCTCTTGAACGAGCCGCGCCGGATCGCCTTGTCGGTGATGATCCCGAAGAAGCGCTCGACCTGATTGAGCCAGCTGGAATAGGTTGGGACAAAGTGCATATGCCAACGTGGGCGCTGCGCCAGCCATGCGCGCACCTTCGGATGCTTGTGGCTGGCGTAGTTGTCCACGACGCAATGCACGTCCAGATCTTGCGGCACGGCCTTATCGATCTCGCGCAGGAAGGACAGAAACTCTTGATGGCGATGGCGCGGCTTGCAACTGGCAAGCACGGCCCCATTGAGCACGTTCAGCGCCGCAAAAAGCGTGGTCGTTCCATGACGCACGTAGTCATGGGTGACTCCCTCCACGTAGCCCAGCCCCATCGGCAGCATCGGTTGCGTGCGCTCCAGCGCCTGGCACTGGCTCTTCTCGTCCACACACAGCACGAGAGCGTTCTCGGGTGGATTCAGATACAACCCCACCACGTCGCGTAGCTTCTCAATGAACAGCGCATCGGTGGACAGCTTGAAGTTCTAAACTCGATGCGGCTTGATCTGAAAGGCTTGCAGGTAGCGCGCGACAGTGCTCTTGCTGATACCCGTTTCGCCCGCCAATGTGCGTGTGCTCCAGTGCGTGGAGCCGTCAGCCGGCTTGGTGTGCAACGTCTTGTTAATCAGCTCGGCAACCCGCTCGTCGCCCACCGATCGCGGGCGGCCAGGGCGAAGTTCGTCATACAGCCCTGGCAGCCGATCGCGTGCATAGCGGCCACGCCACTTCGTCACCGTGGCTCGGTTGATCCCCAGCGCTTGCGCAACGTCGGTGCTGGCCCTGTCTTCGCCTTCACAGGCCAATACGATTCGCGCACGCAACGCCAATGCAGCCGGCGGCGAACGCGATCTGGCCATGGAGGCCAGTTCTGCTGCTCGCCTTCGTGATGGTGGTCGTGCGCGTGTATGCGTTGGGCATGATGCATCTCCAAGGATGCCGCATCCCACGCAGTTTTTGTGCCTGCGAAATAACGGGACAGGACACTAGCACGCCGGCAGCAGCGTAGACGGCCGCTTGCGTCTCTCCTGCCGAGCGCCAGCACGCCGCTGATCAGGCGGAGGCGAATGGGCTGCGAGAAACGGATAGCGGGTTCCGGTTGGCGGATATCGAGGCCCCGACCCCGTCCCTACACTGAATCCAACGCACGAGCCTCCGCCGAACCGGACGCCGAGCGGTGTTCGTTGGCGCTGCACCTGAGCCTTCAACGAGTTCCCCCCTATACCCAACAAGACCGGAGACACCATGAATCGACTGCTCACTCGCGTCGCGCTCGTCGCGGCCACTATGTGCATCCCCATCGCGAGTGCAAGCGAGGCACTGAAGATTGGCTTCCTGACCACGCTCTCGGGTCAGGGCGCGGCGATCGGACAAGACATCAGAGACGGCTTCGCCCTGGGTGTCAAACACAGCGGCGATCGATTGGGCGGCGTTCCCCTGGAGATCCAGTACGTGGACGACCAGCTCAGTCCGGAGAGCGCTCGCCAGACCGCCGACCGCTTCATCAAGTTGAACAAGGTCGACATCGTCACCGGCGTGGTTTACGGGAGCGTCCTGATTCCGATCCTGCCCGCCATTCTCGCCAGCGACACCGTGTACATCAGCACCAACCCCGGCCCCGCGGATTACGCGGGCGCCAAGTGCCACAAGAACCTCTTCGTGGCGGCGCTGCAGAACGAAGACATCCCGCAAGCCATGGGGCGTTATGCGGCCTCCAAGTCGTACAAACGGGTCGCCTTGATTGCGGCCAACTATCCGGGCGGGCGCGAGGCCATCGTGGGCTTCAAGCGCCAGTTCAAGGAAGCGGCGGTCGAAGAGATCTACACGAAGCTGGGTCAACTCGACTATGCGTCCGAGATAGTCACCTTGCGTGAGTCCAAGCCTGAAGCGATCTTCTTTATGCTGCCTGGCGCCATGGGCATCAACTTCATCAAGCAGTTCGAAGCGGCGGGCCTGACCAAGCAGATTGCCCTGTTGGCCCCGGGTTACTCCGCCGACGAAGACACGATTCGGGCGGTCGGCGATCCCGTGGTCGGGGTGTTCAATGCCTCGCAGTGGGCCGCGGACCTCCCGGGCGCGCTGAACCAGAAGTTCGTCGCGGATTTCACGAAGACCTATGGCCGTCCGCCGACCATGAACGCCTCGCAAGGCTACGACACCGCGTTGCTCATCGACAATGCCGTGCGCAAGGCCGGCGGCAAGGTTCGCGATCGCGAAGCGCTGCGGCAGGCGCTGCGCAAGGCGGAGTTCCAGTCTCTGCGCGGTCCGTTCCGTTTCAACACGAACCAATTTCCGATCCACACGCTGTACCTGCGCGTGGTGCAGAAAGACGCGTCGGGAAAGATCGGTAACAAGCTGGTGGGCGAACTGCTCCCGAACCATGCCGATCCTTATGCGGCGGAATGCAAGCTGTGAGCCCGCGCCCGCTTTTTGCGGAATTCGGACGAACCCCTATCAACGCCGGATAGCCAGCCCGGTCTGGCGCGGCGACCATCGCACGGTGAACAGGCCCTGTCGCGGGGCCGTCATGCACCACACAAACTTTTCAAGCACCTCAGTCAGGAGCGCATCAATGTCGGATATCACGGGATACAAAGTCGGCGGCTTGTTTGTGGAGACCTGCAAGCCTCGCCAAGCGGGCGCCAGGAAGAACCCCATCATCTTCGTACACGGTGGCTGCCATGGGAGCTGGTCCTGGGAGAAGTTCCTGCCGCACTTCGCCGAGGCAGGCTGGGAGTGCCATGCCCTGAACTGGTTCAACCACAACGGCTCGGATCCGCACCCGAAGAACGATCTGATCCAGCGCGGAATCGCCGACGTGGTGGAAGAGATCTCGTTGGTGGCGGGCCAGTTCGACGCCAAGCCCATCGTCATCGGTCACAGCATGGGCGCGCTGGCGTCGCAGAAGTTCGCCGAGCAGAACGCGCTCGCGGGCCTGGTCCTGAGCACCTCGGTGGTCCCTTCGGAGGTGGGCGGCGCGAAGATCGATGTGCCGGTCGACTTCAGCCGGCCCTGGGGCCCGCCGCCCTTCGAGATGGCGATGCAGCTTTTCTTCCAGGGGCTCACCGAAGAAGAAGGGCGTCACTACTACGCGCTGCTGTGCGCCGAGTCGCCCAGGGCCGCGTACGAAGCGACCCGCTGGACCGTCTCGGTCGACAAGACCCGCGTGTCGAGCCCGGTACTGGTGCTGGGCGCCGAACTGGATGTGTTGACTCCGCCGTCCACCTCGCGCGCGCTGGCCGATTTCTACGGGGCCGACTACCGGTTCATCCGGGGCCGTGGCCACAACCTGCTGCTCGAACCCGGCTGGAAGGAAACCGCGGACCTCATCATCGACTGGCTCGAACGGTCGGTCTGCTGAGCCCCGATTCACTGACGCGTGTCTGCGCCCAAGGAGACTTCGTGCCTTCGCACCCAAGTCCCAGCCGGCCGCTGGCCGATGTGCTGCCCACCGACCCAGCGGCAACTGCCCAGGATGTGGTGGTCGGCGCATCCATTCCCCTGTCGGGTCCGCTCGCCGGGTTCGGCATGTACCAGCGCTGGGGTTATGAGACGGCCGTCAAGGACCTGAACCGGGCCGGCGGCATCAGGATCGACGGGCTGCAGCGAAAGATCAGGCTGATCGTTCGCGATGACCAGAGCGATCCGAGCGTCACGGCCGACAACACGGACCGCCTGATCACCCGTGACAGCGCGGTGGCCATGCTCGGCTCTTGCACACCGCCGCTGGTCAATGCCGGTGCGAGCGTTACAGACCAACGCAGGGTGCCCTTGGTCACGGGTTGCAATCCGCTGGGAGTGTTCAAAGCGGCCAGGCGGTGGCAATACGCATGGAACATCTTTTTCGATGAACACGAGCTGTCGTCGGTTCCGTTCCGGATGATGGCCGACATGGGCCTCGTGTCCAACAAGAAAGTCGCCATACTCACGGACCACGGTCCTCACGAATCGCATCTGGCCGGCCAGCTGTGGCCGGCCCAGGCCGCCAGCGGGGGCTACACCGTCGTCCACAACACCGCCTTGCCTGCCGACCCACAGCAGCTCAGTGCCTTGATCGACCAGGCCCGATTGACCGGGGCGGACATCGTGCTGGTCGATGCCATCCCGCCGCGGGCCATTGCCCTGCGCCAGCAGATGGCCAGCGCGGGCTTTGCGCCCCGGTTTCTCGTCATCGAGAAGGGGGGCGAACCCGAGTTCTTCGCGCAGGCCACCGGCCCCTTGTCCGAAGGGGTTCTCGTCAGCGGCTACTGGGATGCGAGCTTTCCTTACCCCGGGGCCATGCAGCTCGGCCAGCGCTTCGAGGCCGAGACCCAAGGAACGCCAGGCGCGCAAATCGCGAACTCGCACGCCGTGGCCCAGGTGCTGCTCGATGCGATTGCACAAGCGGGTTCGCTCGATGCGGAGAAGATCAACGCCGCGATCGCAGCGACCGACAAATCCTATGTCGTGGGGCCGGTGAAGTTCGCCGCGGACCACACCTCTCCCATCCCCCTCACCATGACGCAATGGCAAGGCGGCCGCGCACGCGTCGTCTGGCCGAGCGACCGCGCCAATGGCCAGCTGATCGTCGGACTGCCATCCGCGCCTTAGACCCTTCCCGGTTCAAGCCGACCAGTTCAGGCCGGCCGGGTCAGCCAGGCCGGATCGGGGTCGGGCAGTGGAATCGCCGCGATCAGCGCGCGCGTGTAGCCGGCCTGGTCCATCAGGGCCGCGGCGCGCTTGGGGTCGTAGGCCGCGTAGCTGCGGGCCTGCAGGGTGTCCATGGGCGCCACGTGGCCCTTGAGCAGGCGCTCGGCCAGGCCCTTCTTGTCGATCGCCGTCGCGAGCGCCTGGCGCACCTTGTCCTGGGTCATGGGCGCGACGTTGGTGAGAACGATCATGCCGATGTCGGACACCGGCGTGATGCTCGCGCCGAAGCTCCTGGCGCGCAGGCGCTCGGCCTCTTCGTACGGCACTTCGAGCGTGAGGTCGGAGCGGTCCGACTCCAGCTCGGCCACGCGCGCCGAGGGGTCAGTGGTGAACTTGACGACCACTGCCTCGAAGGCCGGCTTGGGGCAGTAGTAGTCCTTGAAGGCGCGCAGGCGCATGTGCGAGTCCGGCACGAATTCGTCGACCTGGTAGGGGCCGCTGCCCACGGGCTTATTGTCAAAGCCCGCGGCGCCCACCTTCTCGTGGTAGGCCTTGGGCAGCATGTAGCCCGCGAGGAAGGCCATCCACTTGAAGAAGGGACGGTGGGGAACACCGTGCCGGGCGCGAAGCCGAAATCGATCCGGCCGGCCCTCACTGCCTGGATCACGGGCGCGGCGCCGCGGTAGGGCACGTGTGTGGCCGTGATGCCGGCGCTTTGTTTGAGCAGTTCGCCGGCTAGGTGAGGCGTGGTGCCGTTGCCCGCCGAGCCATAGCTCATCTTGTCCGGGTTGGCCTTGGCGCGGGCGATGAAGTCCTTGAAATTGTTGGCCGCCAGCGTGGCGCGCGTGATCAGGAAGAGCTGGCTGTTGGCGAGCAGGGCCACGGCTGCAGGTCCTTCTGCGGATCGAAGGGCATGCGAGCAAACATCGACGGGTTCACCGATTCGGTGGTGGAGGTCGTGATCAGGAAGGTGTGGCCGTCGCCGCCGTTACGCGCCACCTCGGTGCCCGCCACGTTGCCGCCCGCGCCGCCGCGGTTCTCGATCACCAACGGCTGACCCAGGGCCTCGCCGAGCTGCTGCTGCACCGAGCGCGCCATCACGTCGGCCAGGCCACCGGCCGGGAAGGCCACCATGAGCCGCACCGGGCGCGTAGGCCAGGCCGCGGTCTGTGCGGCAGCCGGGACCAGCGTGGCCAGGCAACACAGGCCGGTGATCAGCGCGATGGCGTGGCGGGAGACGGAAGCGGGGAGGCGGCTCACGGGAGCTCCGGGAGAATGGGTGGGTGGGGGAAACGTGGAACGGCAGGCCGGCGCTCATGCGCTCAGGCCCAGGGTATGCAACTGGGCGGCCAGGGCGCGGCCTTCCGAGTCCTTGAGCGCGGCCTCGCGCAGGCGGCCGAGCGCGGCGCCCGCGTCGGGCCGGCCCGCGAGTTCGCGCGCCGCGCGCTGCAGGCGGTCGAAGCGGCTGCTGCCGCGCGCATGGGTGTCGCTGTAGCCCTTCACGAGGCGGCGGCAGCGCAGCAGCTCGATCGCGAGCACCGCGTCCTGCGACAGCAAGCGCTGCACCTCGGCGAGCCAGGCCTCGATGTGCGCGGTCTCCTCGGCGTGGCGGCGGCTGCCGCGGCGCCGGCCGCGCAGGCCGGCCATGAAGCGCAGCTGCAGGTGGCCGCGCAGCGTGTGGGTCTGGATGCGGCGGCCGCGGTCCAGCATCGGGGCCAGCCGGGCCTTGAGCCGCGGCCAGGCGTCGAGCCAGTCGGCTAGGCCACGCGGCAGCAGGCCCATGATTTCTTCGAGCCGCGGGTGGAAGTACTCTTCGCTGCCCACCACGTCCGTGGCCTGGGCGCCCACCTCGCGGCGCAGCCGGGCCGCGCGCTCGCCGCGGGTCTTGAGGTCGGCCACGCGGATCACGTCGTCGTAGCTCATGGCCACCGCGATCCAGCGCGCGGCCTCGACGGCGGCCTCGGCTTGGCGCTCGCCCGCGCTGGCCAGCACACGCCCTACGCGGTCGAGGTACTCGCGGCCATAGGCCGCGTCCTGGTAGTCCACCACGCGCGCGATGCCTTCGCCCAGCCAGTTCCAAGCCGGCTCGGGGAAGTTGCGGCGGATGCGGTCGAGCAGCGGCTGCAGGCCGGCGGCCACGCCGCGTTCCGGCAGGGGCCGCGCGGCGGTGAGCATCGGGTCGGCCGGGGGCGGCGGCGGCTCGGCGCGCTGCGCCACGCCCACCGCGGCGCGCAGCGCCGCCAGGCTGGGCTTCACGCCCACGCCACTGCGCTCCACCACGGCCTCGAACTCGGCCTGCGAAAAGGGCAGGGCGCCGCTGCCCGCAAGCGCGCCGAACAGGCTGGCCGAGATCACGCTGCCCTGGCTCACGGCCAAGGCCTGCATGTCGTCGATCACAAGCTGGCGCGACTGCTGGCGCAAGATGGCCAGCACCGCTTCGCTGTCGGCCACGCCATTGCCCGGCACCATTTTCTCTTCCACCGAGTAGGTGCGGTGGTTGCTGGTGATCACGGTGGTGCGGTCGGGCGTGACGAAGCCGCGCTGCACCGCGCGCCCGGCTTCCATGAGCTCGGCCGCGATCATTACGTCGACGTCGCCGGGCACGGCCATCTGCGCCATCACGGGCCGCAGGCCGGGCGTGGGCTCGATGAGTTCGATGTAGTAAATGGTGGCGCCGGTGCGCTGCGCCACGCCGGCCACCGAGGTGGACTGCGCGGTCCAGCCCGCGTGTTCGGCCAGGTCCACGATCCAGTCGACCAGCACACCGCCGCCCTGGCCGCCCAGAGCCAGGATGGCGAGGTGGATGCAACGCGGTTGCAAGGGGTTGAGCCGGCTCATTTCAGCGCCTCCAGCGGGAACAGCGCGCGCTCGCTGCGCGCCCGCCACTGGCGCGCCTGCAACCAGCCCACGGTGGATCGGCGGATGCGGTCGCGCCAGCGTTCGAAGCGGCCCGGGTTGTGCACCTTGGTAGCCTTGTAGAACGAGGGGCAGAGCACGGCGGCGTCGGCGACTTCGCCGCAGTGGCCGCAGGCCACGCAGTGCTCGTCCACGCTGGCCACGGGGTCGGGCTTGAGCGCGTCGCCGCTGGGCGCGAGCGTGAGGCTGGGGCAGCCCGAGACGCGCATGCAGGCGTGGTCGCCCGAGCACACAGCGGCGTCGACACCGAAACGTTCCTTGAGCACCCGCTCGCCGCCCTTGATGGCCTTGGCCTTGGCGGGCTTCTCGCGGCGCTGGCGATTGAGCATGCACTCGCTCTGCGCGATCACCACCTTGGGGCCGGGCGTGTTGGTGCTCAACGCTTCCTTGAGCGCGGCGCGCATGCCGTTGATGTCGTAGGTGTGCGTGAGCGTGCGCACCCAGTCCACGCCCACGCCGCGCACCGCGCGCTCGATCGGGTGCTGGGTGCTGCGGTGGGGGTTGAGCGCGCGCGAGGACGGGATGTCCTGCCCGCCCGTGGCCGCCGAGTAGTTGTTGTCCACGATCACGAACACGTTGTCCTGCTTGTTGAACACAGCGTTCGCGATGCCCGAGGTCAGGCCGTTGTGCCAGAAGCCGCCGTCGCCCATGAAGGCGATCGCGCGCTTGGACGCCCCCAGCTGCGCGCCCGCCGCGAAGGCAGAGGCGCTCGAACCACCCAGGCCGTAGCCCATGGTGGTGGCGCCCAGGTTGAAGGGCGGCATGATGGAGAACAGGTGGCAGCCGATGTCGGCCGACACATGGTGCATGCCGAGCTCGCGCTCGACCAGCTTGAGCGAGGAGAAGATGGGCCGCTCGGGGCAGCCCACGCAGAGGCCGGGCGGGCGGGGCGGCAGCAGGGTGGCGAGGGTGGTCGCGGGGGCTGGTGACGCGCTCGGTGCCAGGGTGGTGGCGCTTGCGGTGGCCGTGGCGATGGCCTCGGTGGCGGCCGTGGCCGCGCGCGCCGTCGGCATCGCGAGCGCCACGGGCTTGGCGAAGGCCGCCGGGTGGTGGCGCTCCAGGAAGCCGCGCAGGCCCTTCTGCAGCACGGCCACGGTGTAGTCGCCGCCCAGGGGCAGCAGGTCCTTGCCGTGCACGGCCGTGTCCAGGCCGTGGCGGCGCAGGATGGTGTGCAGGTTCTGCTCGAGGTAGTCGGGCTGGCCTTCTTCCACCATCAGCACCGCGCGCTTGCCCTGGCAGAAGCGGATCACCTCTTCTTCCACCAGCGGGTAGGCCACGTTGAGGACGTAGAGCGGCACGCGCGTGTTGCCGAACAGGTCGGCCTGCTCGAGGTTCTTGAGCGCGCGCAGCACGTTGTTGCTCATGCCACCGAGCGTGATGACGCCGATGTGGTCGAGGTCGCCCTCGACGAATTCATTGAGCTGGTGTTCCTGGATGAACTTCACGGCCGCGGGCCAGCGCTGCTCCAGCTTCTCTTTCTCGTGCAGGAAGGAGGCGGGTGGCAGCACGATGCGGTTCACATCGCGCGTGGGGTTCTCTAGCGCCTGCTTGAGCGTGAAGGCGGGCCGGCGGTTCTCGCGCGTGGTGAAGCTGCCGTGCAGGTGGCAGGAGCGGATGCGCAGCTCCAGCATCACGGGCGTGTTGGTGGCTTCGGACAGCGCGAAGCCGTCGTGCACTGCCTGCACGATCGCGGGAAGGTTGGGCTTGGGGTCGAGCAGCCACATCTGCGACTTCATCGCGAACGCGTGGGTGCGCTCCTGCATGATGGATGAGCCCTCGCCGTAGTCCTCGCCCACGATGATCAGCGCGCCGCCCGTGACACCGCCGGAGGCCAGGTTCGCCAGCGCGTCCGAGGCCACGTTGGTGCCCACCGTGCTCTTCCAGGTGACGGCCCCGCGCACGGGATAGTTCACCGAGGCCGAGAGCGCCGCGGCGGCGGCCGCTTCGCTCGCGGCGGGCTCGAAGTACACGCCGAGTTCGTTGAGGATGGGCTGGGCATCGGCCAGCACGTCCATGAGGTGCGAGATCGGCGAGCCCTGGTAGCCAGTGACGTAGCTCACGCCCGATTCGAGCAAGGCCTTGGTGACGGCGAGGATGCCCTCGCCGCGGAAATCGGTGCCTGCGGGAACGCGCAGTTGCTGCACTTCCCGGGCAAATGAGCGCTCGGCCATGGGATCGTCGAAAGCGGTCTGAAAGAAGGGCTTACTTCACGAGCGCGAGCACGCGCAGCGGGCTGCCCGAGCCGCCCTGGATCTTGAGCGGCGCGGCGAAGATCACCGCGCCCGTGGGCGGCAGCTGGTCGAGGTTCTGCAGGCACTGCAGGCCGTACTTGTTGGCGCCGTGCATGAAGGTGTGGCAGGGGTAGGGCACGGGCCAGGCGAAGGCCTGGCCGGCGTCGGTGTTGATGGTCTCGACGCCGAAGCCGCGCACGTCGCGCTCCTTGATGAGCCATTCCACCGCCTCCTGCGTGGGGCCGGGCGTGTGGGCGCCGTCTTCGCGCATGTTCACGTAGGCCTCGGGCCGGTGGATGCGTTTTGCCCAGTCGGTGCGGAACAGCAGCCACGCCCCTGCGGGGATGCGACCGTGCTGTTGCTCCCAGGCCTTGAGGAAGTCCACCGTGAGCAGCCAGTCGTCGTTCTTCGCCACCTCGGCGCTCGCGTCCACCACCACGGCCGGGCCGATGAACTGGCGCGGGTCGATGGTGTCAACCGTGTTCTGCGCATGATCCTTGCCGCTGACCCAATGGATGGGCGCGTCGAAGTGCGTGCCCGTGTGTTCTCCGCACGAGAAGTTGTTCCAGTACCAGCCCGGGCCGGCGTCGTCGTACTGCGAGATGCGCTCGGACTTGAAGGCCCAGACCTGGCCGAACTGCGGCGGCAATTGCAGCGCGGGGAACTGGTCGGACAGGGTGTGGGTGAGGTCGACGACGCGCACGGCGCCGTTGGCGATGTCCTGTGCGAATTGGGTGAGCGAATCGGCCATTGAGGTCTCCTGCAGTGTCGTTGGAAAAAAGCTTTTGTGGACAAGGGGTTCAGGCGGCGCCCAGCGATTGCGCGAGCAGGAAGCCAGAGCCGCCGCCCAGGCCGGGACCGGGGTGGGTCGAGGCGCCGATGTGCCAGAGGTGGTCCAGGTGCGTTGCGTGGTTGCGCGTGCCGCGCATTGGGCGCCAGAGGAAGTACTGGTCCAGGCTGCAGTCGCCGCCGTAGGGGTCGCCGCCCACCAGGTTCATGTTCATCGCCTCGAGGTCGGTGGGCGAGATCACGGCGCGCGCGAGCAGGCTCGCCTTGAGGTTGGGGATCTGGCGAGCCAGGCGCTCGATGATGCGGTCGGCATAGGCTTCGCGCAGCGCGGGCGTCCAGCGGCGGCCCGCGGGCACCTCGATCAGGCCGGCCGCATCGCCCACGGGCTCGCGCGGGCATTCGGGCAGCTGGACCCACAGGATGTGTTTGCCCGCGGGCGCGCGGCTCGGGTCCAGCGCCGTGGGCTGGGCCACGCAGATCGTGGGCTCGGCGGGCAGCAGGCCACGCTCGGCCTCGTTGACCGCGCGCGAGATCGCGTCGGCGCCGCTCGTGAGGTGCAGGTAGCCCACGCTGTCGAGCGAGGCGTCGGGCCAGCGCGGCGCTTCGGACAGCGCCAGGTGGATCTGCATGTTGCCCTTGCCGTAGCGCCACTGGCGCGCTTGCGTAGCGAGCGGGGCGGGCACTTGCGTGGGGTCGAGCAGGCGCTGGTAGAGCTGGGTGGGCGTGACGTTGCAGACCACGTCCTTGGCGCGGTACTCGCGACCGTCCACCAGGCGCACGCCCACTGCCTTGCCGTTCTCCACCAGCACGCGGGCCACGTCGCAACCGATTTCCAGTTCGCCGTCGGCCTCGCGGATCAGCGTCTCGAAGGCGCGCACGGTGTTGGCGTTGCCGCCCTGCACCATGGGCATGCCCACGGCCTCGAGCGTGAAGGCCACGACCTGTGCCATCAGCGCCGACAGCGGCGCGTCGGGCCCCAGGCCGCAGTGCAACACCCAGGGCGCGAGCAGCGCACCCACCAGATCGCTCTGGAACCGCTGTTCGAGCCAGGGCCGCGCGGGCGTGAGCGCTTCGCCAAAGAAGCCCGCGAGCGCGTGCGGGCCTTGTTTCCAGGCCGCGCCGGCTAGGGTCTTCGCGGTGCCCAGGCGCCAGAGTTCGTTGCCCAGCAGCGAAAACAGCAGCGGGGCCTGCGCGCCCACCTCGTCGAGCGCGGCGGCATAGGCCGCGCCGTCGCCCGGGCGCAGGGCCGCAAAGCGCTGCACGTTGTGTTCGCGCGACCGCGCGAGCACCAGGTGGCGGCCATCGGGCGTGAGCACGCCGGTGGGCGAATCGGTGTTGCAGTACTGCAGGCCGGCCGCGTGCAAGGCCTTGCCCAGCGCGGCGTAGGCCGGCCCCACCAGGAACATCGGGTGGGCCGTGGACAAGGTGTCGTGGCGCAGGCCCGGCAGGGTCAGCTCGTCGGTGCGGATGCAGCCGCCGAGCACGGTTTCGCGCTCCAGCACGCGAACGCGGCGGCCGGCGCGCGCGAGCAGCGCGGCACAGACCAGGGAGTTGATGCCGCTGCCGACGAGCAAGACATCGTCGGTCCGGTAACGGGGATTTTGCATGGGGGGATCTTGCGGTGGCGGGTCGGGGTCGGCTATCCGAATCCCGCGCCGCACCATCCGAAATCCGAAAATCCGCCCGCCCGCTCAGGCCAGCGCGGCGTGCTGATCGACGAGGCGCTCGTAAGCCGCAGGGTCGGTCCACCAGGGGGAAAAGTCCGGCGGGTTGTTGAAGTTGTTGGCGATGCGGTGGGCGATCGTGGGGATCTGTCCGGCCGCGCCCAGCAGGTTCAGGATGTGGGGCGTCGGCGTGAGCAGGCTGTTTGTCCAGTTCACCACGTGCTCGCGTAGTCCCAGTAGCGCTCGAAGGTGGCGTTGCCGCGCGCCACGATGCTGTCGTGCACCACCTTGAAGACCTCGAGGGCGTTGTTGGAGCCTTGGCCCGTGATCGGGTCGTTCACGCAGACCGCGTCGCCCATGCCGGACACCTGCGCCCCCGAGGGCAAGGTGGCGACGGGCTTGCGGACGGTGAGCGCGAAGCGGCTCGCGAGCACGCCGTTGTCATCGGCTGGATCTCCACGCGCTCGGCCGCGGGGAACATCAACCTCGCGCCCTACAGTTTCTCCGACGTCTTCAACTACAAGCCGCCGATCGTGGCCTTCTCCAGCGTGGGCTGGAAGGACACCATTTGCAACGTGCGGGACAGCGGCGAGTTCGTGGTCAACTTGGCCACCCGCACTGCGTTGCTCGTTGTACCAGCGGATGTAAGAGTCCAGGGCCTGAGTGAACTGCTCCATGGTCGTGGCCTGCCAGTCGCGGGCGTAGAACCACTCCGTCTTCAGTCGTCCAAAGAAGCCTTCACAGGCCGCATTGTCTGGCGAGTAGCCCTTGCGTGACATCGAACGTACCAGCTTGGCATGGGCGATGCGTGACAGCCATGCTGGCCAACGGTAGTGGGCGCCGCGGCGGAGTGAACAACAGGTCGTGCGTCTGTGCTTCCCAATGAAGCGATTGCTGCGTTCAGCATCGTGTTGACGAGCTCTGCATCGGGTCGTGTGCCGATGGACCAGCTCACCACCATCCATCGAAGCAATCGACTATGGGCGAGAGGTAGACCTTGCCAGCGGGCAGTTGGAGATGTCGGTGAGCCACTTCTGGTTCGGCGCCGCGGCGCTAAAGTCGCGGTTCAGCAGGTTCTCCCGTGCCGGGCGGATCTCGCGCCACATCAACCGCTGGCTCGTCGCTTCGATGCGATCGCGCATCCCATAACGCGCTTGCAAGGCGCATTCCTGGTCATGGTAGATCGAGCTCTCCTTGGAGTACCTGGCGCCGCCTGCGCTGCGCCGCAATGGGTTCGGCGAGCGTCGTGGCCCGGAATGACGCGATCATCGATGGAGCGGTGACTTGCCCTACTGGCTGGAACCGGATGCGATCAGATCAGCAATCAATTCTGCGACCTGGTTGGCTGCCTCGATTTGCGGCAGATGGCCCACGTTGTCCAGAGTGCGGCTGGTTGCGTGCGGCACAGCCCGCAGCACATGTTCCACAAGCGCCTGCGTGACAACGTTCTCGTGGCTTCCACAGGCAAAGACCACCGGCATATCGAGCTTCGCGAAAACATCCACGTTGCTGACCGGCCTTCGGGCAAACGCACCGGCCGGCATGAACGGAGTGGAGATGGCCCCTTGTGCGATCAGCGCGTCGTGAAGGTCCGCGGGAAGCGGGCTTCGTGAGATCGCCTGAACGAAACAGCGAATCGCGGCCACCCGTTCCGACAGGTCTTGGCTGGTGGACGCTTGCAATGCGGGCAGCGTGTCCGGCTGGACGTAGTCCTGGGCAACCCCGGGTGGCTCCGCGACCGCTGCGAGGAGGAGTAGGCTCTTCACGGCCGAGCTTCCCATGTGGCGAAGGTAGTCGAGCGCCACGACGCCGCCGTAGGAGTGTGCGACCAGTATGAAGTGTTTAAGGCCCAGCGCCGACGTGATCGCCGCGATATCTTCCGCCCACACCTTGCTGTCGGCGTAGGCTGATGGTTCCGCGGGCTTGTCGGAGGCGCCGTGCCCACGCAGTTCCACCGTGACGAGGTTCGCCTGGCTAGCCAGCGGCCCTCGGATCAGCGGGGCCCACGAAAACCTTCCACCGAGAAAGCCGTGGATCAGCAGAACCGCTGGCCCGTCGGCGGGTCCCCAGGCCTGCGCGGTGACAAAGACCCCGTTGGCGCCGGCGACGCGGATGCTCTGCCGCGGAGGCGGCATGACGGGTTGGATTGCGGGTTGTGAGGTCACAACGAGTCCTTTCGATCGTTCTTGGAAGACAGACTGTGGGGTGGAGTTAGGTCGGATTGCTATCCGGTTTGCGCCGCTTCTGGCCGGAGAAAGCCAGGGGCTTTGGATCTAGTCCCCGTGGGACCATGGCAGGAAGCCCGTGGATCGAGCGCAGTTGATGTACTCGGCTGACAGCATGCCTTCCGGCAGCACGGACACCTCGTGTCCAAGCTTGACCGCAACCTCGCCCTGAAAGCGCTGGACCATCGATATGGCGGCCTGGAAAATGTTCAGATGCGTGGGATGTGTGTGCGTCCACCGCTCCAATGTCTGCAACGACTCGAAGTAGCCGAACGTGCTCGTGCGATTCAGATCGACGGCTCCGCTCATGTCGTACTCACGGATGTAGCGCATGCCGTAGCACCTCGCCTCGGTCCTGTTGTCGTTGAGGTAGTCCAAACCGATGCGCAAGACCGGCTCGACGTTGCCGAGATACCAATCGACTTCGGCTGCCTGTGCCTGCGACCAGTCTTGGAACGAACGGATCACGCAAGTATTTCCGGGGAGGGTGATCCGGACGCGCCGGCCCCGCGTTTCCGTGGCTGCCGGCGGTCGCCGCATGAAATCGGGCGCGGCGGACGGCATCGTGTCGCGGGCGCTTGCGGGAATGCGCTCGCGAGCGGAGCCCCAGTAGCCGTGCACGTCGGTCTTGCGCATCTGCTTGTCGATCTGCGCCATGCCATCGTAGGCTGCGTCGTTCGAATAGTTGGTTTCGTTGCGCTCGACAGGAATGACCATGGACTCTCGCCACAGGCCTAGCGGCCCCTCAAGAAGCGCGTCGGCAGCCCAGAGCGAGGCGACCTGCGGCGTCGTGAGCCACGCAGCGTAGTGCGCAGGCGAATTCCAGTAGGCATAGAAGATGTCGGATCTTTCGCCGCCGGGGCCCGTCGCGATGCCGCGCCCGAGGCTGGCCGGACCCACCGCGCCAGCAAACGTGTTGATCACACGCTCGAGCAAGGCGCTGGCATCAGCCCCGCTCGATTCCACGCCGACGAGGCAACGGACATAATGTGTGCGGTGCGCAGGCGTCGCGACTTCCCACGTAGCATAGTGATTGACGTGGCCTGCGGGTCGCAGGCTTGCGGCGCGATCGCCCTGAGTCGCTGACTTGTTCACCGAAGCTCAACCTTTCTACTGTCCGATGGCGCAAACAATAGCGGATGGATCAAGCAAATTCATCCCTCCAAATGGAGGGATGGGGAGCTGCACACGAGCGCGCAGGTGGGACGACCTTTCCGCGTTAGACCCTGACTTTGTGTTGGCTGATGCGGTCCTGGAGATCACGACAGCTGTTGACCGCGAGCTCCTCGCTGCCACTGCGGTGGACTTGGGGCGGCGCTTGTTCGGTGCCGCTGCGGCGGGCTTCTTCCTGTTCGATGGAGGCGGCACGTGCCCGCAAGTTGTCCATGCCAAGGGGGCCGCAGCCGGGTTCGTGGAGGAATACGAGCACGGTTTGAGGCGAGTGGACCCGGTGTTGCGACTCGTGCGCAGAAGCGGTCGCGCCGCAAGCGCGCGGTGTGCTATCGCACCTGTTGACTGGGGCACGGCCGCGATTGCCGGGCATCTCAAGCGATGGGGATTTGGCGACTCGATGCAGGGGCCGCTGCATGGCGGTGGACGGATTGTCGGGACCCTGAACGTGGTGCGGCATCGCGATGACCGTCCGTTTGGCGCCGGCGATCTCGCAGCATTCGAGAGGGTGTGCCGAGCCTTGTCGCATGCGTTGGACGTTGACGTGCGACTTGCGTCGGCGGCCTCGGATTGCGCACTTGCCAACCCGGGCGGCCCTCTGATGAGGCTGGAGGGGCGCGCGAGAGACGTCGGATGGCTCGTCCTCGATGGTGCGACGAACAAGGTGATCGCGCGTCAACTTGGCATCTCTGAGCCGACGGCCAAGGAGCATGTTGAACGCTTGCGCGCGCGCTTCGGAGCGGTCAACCGGACTCAGCTCGCGGCGTGTCTGGCGCAGCACTTGGTTCGTCCGGCCGAAAGCGGATGAGATTGGCAGCGAACGGCCAGCTTGGACGCATTTGAGCCTTCCAGACTGAAACTTCCGGGGCGGTCCGATTGATCAACAGAAAGGAGGCTCTGGGGTTTCAAGATGGAGCGCATCTCTCACGACGATGAGGTGACCTGGCATGGCACTGACGGGTTCAGTCAGCCAAAAGCACATGTCAGTCATGGCGAAGCAGCGGCATATTTCGCCAAGAAGTCGGCCAGTTGCAGCGCAGCGCTGCCGGACTCGTCCTCCAGGCGCATCACTCCGAGCGAGCCAAACGGATAGACAGTATCCAGATGGAGAATTTTGTAGTGCCCCGCTTCCACCAGCTGCCTGACGACGCTGTGGGGCACAAGCGAGACCATATCGGTTTGCTGAAGCAGCGACCAGCTCAGTGATGCGGCCCGTGTGATGATCCTGCAGGTCCTTGCGGGCGGATCCCAGCTGCGCGTCAGGTCTCCAAACAAGGCCTGAGCCGCCGTCGAAATCGGCAAGGGCAACCAGAGCTGCGATTGAAGTTCGTCGAATCGGATGCTGCGGCGCCCGGCCAGCGGATGATGGGATCCGCAAACCACCACGAAGCTGTCGTCGAACAGCCAGCTGAAGGTCCAGCCCTCAGGGAGGATGGACGGCTGGCGGCACAGCACCAGGTCGGCATCCCGATGCGCCACCGCCAAGCCCAGTTGTTCCACGTCAACCTCGGCAACCTGCACCACGATGTCCGGACGCACGGCGTTGAACGCGGGAAGCGCGCGCACCAGCAAGCCCGAAATGCCGCCAGTGATGGAGGCGACCCTTACCGCGCCCTGCGCCTCGCCATGCCGCGCCGCCACCATTTCGGCGCCGTGCGCCAGATTGTCCAGGATGCGCCGCGCCGATGGAAGAAGTGCCGCGCCCATGGGCGTGGGGCGGACACCGCGCGCGTGCCGGTAGAAGAGCTGTGTGTCCAGCAGCTCTTCAAGGTCCTTGAGAAGGTGTGTCACCGCGGGCTGCGTGAGGCCCAGGTCCTCGGCCGTCCGCCGAAGGCTGCCCAGTTCCGCCAGCTTCACGAGCATTTGCAGATGCCGGAAGCGGCTGCGCGACAAGAGGCGATTCAGGAGGACGCTCGGCAGCATAGGTATAAAAGGTATTTATCGTTACCCCATTCATTCTATTTGTTGTTAATTCCTGCCAACCTAGACTCGCGCTGAAACCAGGAGACACGCATGAGATCAATTCCCTTCGGTATTCGCTTCGTTCTGCTGATGGCCGGTCTGTGGGCGGCTGTCGGCGTCTGCCAGGCCTCCGAGCCGTATCCGGCAAAACCAATCACGCTGATCGTCCCTTACCCTCCAGGCGCGGCAGTCGATACCGCCGGGCGCCTCATCGCCCAGGATCTGGGCAAACGCCTGGGGCAGCAAGTCGTAATCGAAAACGTCGGCGGCGCCTCTGGAACGATAGGCGCCAAAAAGGCGCTGCGCGCGCCCGCCGACGGCTACACGCTGATGCTCGGGAACGTCAGCGACATGGTTCTGGCCCCGATGATCGTCAAAGACGCGAAATACGAGGGCAGCGACTTTGCCCCGATCGCGAAGATGCTTGGCGGGACCGCCGTGCTCGTTGCCAAGCCAAGCTTTCCCGCCAACACGACTGACGAACTGATTGCCTACGCGAAAGCCAATCCCGAGAAGGTGAGCATGGGCTCCACGGGAAGCGCCACCTTCCAGACACTGGCGGCGCTGATTTTTCAACAGAAAGCCGGCATCAAGTTCGTCGAGGTTCCCTACAAAGGGGGGGCGCCCATGACAGTTGATCTGATGGGCGGCCAGCTCGACCTCGGGGCAATCGCGTTGCCATCCGTATTGCAGTACATCCGGCAAGGAAAACTCAAGTCCCTTGGCGTCTTGAGTGCGCAGCGCGACATCAACGCCCCTGATCTGCCCACCGTCAACGAGTCTCGGCATGTCAAGGACGTCGGGGCCATCATGTGGGCAGGCATCGTGGGGCCGCCCAAGCTTCCCGCGGAGGTGGTCGAGAAGCTGAACAGAACGATCAACGAAATGATGCGCTCGGCTGACTTCAGGCAAGCGCACGCCCAGCTCGGAAGCATCACTTTCGAGCCGTCCACGCCCGCGGACTTCCACAAGTTCATCAGTGAAGAGCAAGTCCGCTATCGGCAACTGATCGATGGCAGGGAGAAATAGATTGACCTCGGTTCAAACAGATGACCACAAGGCGCTGAATTTTCACGACCTGCCCACGCGGACCGCAAGGCTGCGAAACGGGATCGAGCTGTGCTACGTGGAGCAGGGAAACGGTCTGCCTCTCGTCTTCATTCATGGGCTCCTTGGAGACTGGCGGTCCTGGCAACCCCAATGGGATGCGTTCCTGGCGCAGGGCTACCGATGCCTTTCCTACAGCCGACGCTATAGCTTTCCGAATGCCAACGAGTTCGCTTCGCCAGATCATTCGGCGCTGGTCGATGCTGCCGACCTCGCCGGCCTCCTCGATGCACTCGGCATCCCCGCGGCGATCTTGATCGGAACGTCCTACGGGGCATTCACGGCTCTCGCTTTCGCCGTGCACCATCCCGGGCGTACCCTGGCGATCGTCGCCACCGAGCCACCGATGATGAGGTATGCCGACTTCAGCCACGAGGGGAAAGTCCTGCGCGCCGAGTTCGAGCGTAAAACTGAAGCCGCGGCACATGCCCTTCGGCAGGGCAACGACGAGGAAGCCGTCCGCACGATGACCGATGCGATCAACGGCGGAGAAGCCAGCTCCGCGAACACCGCAGGGGCTTTGCAGCGCCGCTTCGAGAATGCCAAGGCCATGCGTGCGCTGATGCTGTCGACCGATCCGTTTCCACTTCTATCGCCGCAACAGCTGCGGGAGATTGCGGCCCCAACGTTGCTCGTAGCAGGCGAGCGAACGCAGCCGATCCATGACGCGGTGTTTCGCAGCGTCTGCGCTGCAATGCCTCAAGCGCGCGCCAGCCGGGTCCATGGAGCTGGACACGGCGTGCATCGGGACAACCCGAGCGAATTCAATGCGATCGCCCTGCAGTTTCTCCAGCGCCAGATCGAATCACTGCCGCGGGCAATCCCGTGAGAGGAGTCAAGATGAGCCTTACTGCAACACCTCTTACCAGCGCGGACGGCATCGCTCAGTTCGAGCGCGACCAAAGCAAGCGCGACCTGTGGGAGAGCCTCCTGTGCGGCTCCATCTATGCGGCATTCCAGCGCAGCTCGTCCGCTTTCGGTCCCACCACCGCAGTCACCTTCGTCCGATCGTCCGCGGGTCCCGACATATCGATCAGCTACAAGCAGCTGTTCGAAGGCATCACAAGGACCGCCAATTTCTTGGGGGATATGGGGGGCCGCGGGTGTGGAGTTGCCTACATGCTTCCCGCATCCATTGAAACGCATTTCTTGCTGTGGGGCGCCGAATCTGCTGGGTATGCGGTGCCGCTGAATCCGTTCCTGCTGCCAACCGAAATCGTCGAATTGGTCAAGTCGGCGGGGTGCAAGCTGTTTGTCATTCCGAAAACAGACGATCCGGAAATTGCGAGACGGACCGAGGCTGTCAGGCAGGGCGTCCCGGGCATTCGTGTCATCGCGATCGGTCAAGGCCCCTTGCCGCCTTCGGCGATCGAATACGAACATGAAGTTGTGCGATACAGCGGCAGCGAGGCAACGCACTTCGATGCCGCGCGGTCGTCTTTGGAAACCGTCGCCTACTTCCACACGGGCGGAACAACCGGAACGCCGAAGCTGGTTGCTCATGCGAGCAAGAATCAGCTGGCGGCCGCAGCCGGTGCTGCTGCCATGCTTCATCTGGGCCCGGGACAACGCCTCACGAATGGAATGCCGCTGTTTCACGTCGGCGGCACGGTCGCGAGCAGCCTCGCTCCTTTCCTGGCCGGTGCGCAGATCGTTGTGATGTCGGGCCTAGGGTTCCGAAACCCCGACATGATCTCCGGTATATGGAGGATCGTCGAGCGCTGCAAAGTGACCGCCCTTGCGGCAGTGCCCACGGCCATGGGCGCTCTTCTCAACACCGCGGTGGATGCCGACATCTCTTCGATTCAATGGGGCCTTACAGGTGCCGCCTCGTGCCCGCAGAGTGTGACCGAACGATTCCAGCAAGTGACCGGGGCCTGCCTGCATGAGGTCTTGGGGATGACGGAGACAGGCGGAGTCACTGCGGTCGATCCCGTCGGCGATGCCTCGACTGCTGGTTCGGTCGGCTTCCGGCTGCCGCACACCCGGTTGCGCGTTCGCAAGCTTCTCAGTGACGGTGCGCTGGGGGCCGACTGCGATGCTGACGAGATCGGCGTGCTCTTTGTTGAAGGCGCCCATGTTTCTTCCGGCTACCTGGATCCCGCCCAGAACGAGGGCGTTTTCATCGAAGGTGGGCTGAACACTGGTGATCTGGCGTACTTCGGCGAGAACGGCAAGCTTTTTGTCGCCGGACGAAGCAAGGACCTGATCATCCGCAGTGGCCATAACATCGATCCAGGCATGATCGAGAACGCATGTGTGGCGCACCCCGCGGTGTCTCTTGCTGCCGCCGTCGGCCAGCCGGATGCATATGCGGGGGAGCTCCCGGTTGTTTTTGTGTCGCTCAAGCCAGGCCAGAAAGCCGATGTCCCGGAGTTGATCGCGCATGCGCGTGAGCGCATTGCCGAGAGACCGGCTTGGCCGAAATCCATTTACGTTGTCGATTCGATCCCGGTGACACCCGTCGGCAAGATTTACAAACCGGCCCTACGCGCAGAGGCAGCGCGGCGAGCATTGACTGATCAGATTGCACAGATCGCGCCGGGATCAAGCTTTCAGATCCATGTGGCGAGCGCGGGCAAACGGGGCCTGCACGTCGACGTTGAGTTGTCAACAACGGATGAGGCCGCGCGCATAGCGGTCGAGACGTTTCTGAAAGCCCATACCTTCAGCTGGTCATTGATGAAGCCTTCCTAAAACGTAGCGCGTTGCTGTTGTCTTCCAGCGCGGCATGATCGGCCGCGTATCCTCCTGGGGAACGGCCATCCGTACTCGAACGCGGCCAGGCGTGCCTTGTACGCGCGCCCCGACTTCGTATATCAGGTCGAGTTGGTACTGAAGCTCATGACAGAAGGTCAGGCAAACCGCCGTCCTTCACCACGCGGTCAAATCCGGTCCCGTGGGGCCCTAGGCTAACGGGCAAGTTTTCCTACTTCTAGCAAGGGAAGTGTTAGGGATTTCGAGTCGCTGCTTGGGCGTCAGTTGAAAGACGCCACAGTCATAGGCGAGGTCACGGGCGGCCGAGCTCATCCTATGAAGCCATTCCGGCTCGATGAGCACCTACAGATTTGGGTACCGTTTGCTCGCGCGGTTAGCCCCATCACCAAGGGAAATTGGGAGGGCCGCGAAGTTCAGCCCGACGTTGTCTTGCCGGCGGACGCCGGCGCTCAATCGTGCTTACCTGTCCGCCCTAAGACTGATGCGGGACAGCGGGAAGGATTCCGCCATAGCTGCCGACCTAGGCAGGGCGACGACTGTGGCTTCGGAGGCGGAGTCCAAGGCCACTCAGAAGTAGTGGCAGATTGCGGTCTACGCAGCCACTGGGCCGTGTCGGGCCCTTCCACGACGGTGACGCATCCGGCTAGAGTCGGCCATAACCCGCCGTCCGAGACGTGCCCCTAGCTAAACCGATACGGTCGTCTTTTCCGTCGGTGGTCGCGCCTCGACGCCGCCTCTTTGAGGGTGCCCTCTGATGGATAGACGGAGTTTGCCGGCGGTCGCTCGAACTGCCGCTATCGTGCAGAGGGACCGTACGGCACCTAGTTCCGGGTCAAATTGGTCAACAAGAGGAGAAAACTCAATGAAAATCTCTGCGCTCACTCTCGCATTCGCCCTCGTTTCCCCCGCTGCGCTCGCGGCTGACCAGGAATGGGACTACCAGCTGAGCGGCGTCAGCCCGGCTAGCGGAACGCAGCGCCCGACAAGCGGGAAGAACATCGCCGAGCTCAATCAAAGCAAGGACGGGAGCTACGAGTTCCGTATCCGTGGGAATACCGCGCCAAGTTGCTACAAGAGCTTCAGGACCGCTCAGGTGGAGAAGGCCGATGGCACCCTCATCATCACCCCCGAGCCGCTGTTCGGCAGCTGCGAGCGCATTCGCCTTGTTGTTAAGGTGGACGGCGGTGGTGGCGTCCAACAGCAGCTCATAGGCAAGAAACCGAACCAATCGTGGCAGGACGAAGAAGTACAAGGTTATGGCCTCACCGCCAGATGACACCCAACGGGAGAATCCAGGCGCCTGCTTGACGAATACGCTTTCAGAAATTCGTTCATGAAGCTGGTAGCCGCAAGACGGCAAAATCCGACCAGAATCGGAATTTGGGCGCAGCCCTACAGCGGAAGTTCCAGCGCCTCCTGTTTGCGCTGCATGACGACCTGCCGACGGAGGTAGTCTGTCGGAATAGCCTGGGAACCCCAGACCGGAACCCGTCCTGCGTACTCTCCCAACCAGACCTCCCAGCAATGCGCACCGCCTTTTGCGGAAACTATGACGCCCTTTCGAGGAAAACTACGGATCCGCCACCTCGAGATCGTCTTGATGGTTGCGGATCAAGGCAGCCTATCCAAGGCCGCTTCCCAGCTGAACATGACGCAGTCGGGCCTCTCTCGCGCGATAGCGGAGATCGAGGAGTGCGTGGACGGTCGCTTGTTCGAGCGCTCCGCCAAAGGCATGGTCTGCACGCCCCTCGGTCTGGCCATGTGCCGACACGCCAGCATCTTGCTGAGCGATTTCGGCAAGGCAGAGGCGGATCTGGCCGCAGTCGCCCGTGGGGAACTGGGCAGTCTCACTGTGGGATGTTTTGCGATGTTCAGCGGCTGGCCGCTCGCCGACGCCGTTCGAGGATTTCGCGGGACCCATCCACAAGTCGCACTCACGATACAGATGGGTACTCACGAGCGACTGATCGAAGACTTGGACTCGGGCTCGCTCGATGTGTTGATCAGTCGCTACACCTCCAGCCTGGATCCGTTGATCTACCGCTCCATTTCCCTGCTGGACGATAGCGTCGTCCTGACCTGTTCCATTGGGCATCCGCTGGCTGCTTCGACTGACCCGAAGTTGGCAGACTGCGCACGCTATCCGTGGTTGACAGCCCTGCCGGGCGGCCGGATACGCAGAGAACTGGACGACATGTGGAGACGGCACAGCTTGGCGCCTCCCGCCATGATTGGTGCCCTGTCACTGGAGTTTGGAATGGCGATGTTGTCCAGCGGCGAGGGGAACTATGTGTGGATGCTCCCCGGAAGCGTTGCTGCAGCTTTGCAGGCGCGCGGCGCGCTATGCGTTCTCCCTGTCGACCTGCAACTTGCGACATTCCCATTGGCGGCGATCTGGCGCAGAGACAGGTCGAGCACGCGCCAGGTCCGCGCCTTCACCGCCGCTCTCGCCAGGGTCGTCAAGGAAGGACAGGCGGCGTAGAGCGCGTCTGATCGATCGCGCTGTTCTGAGCCTGTGATCGCAGGCATGAGTGTCGCGCATGGCGATGCTCGGAAGTCGCATGACCCAAAGTACTCACGCATGCCTACCATTGCCCGGCATGGCGGACCGTATCCACGTTCCGCATGTCACGACGAGGGGCATCCAAGGTGGACGAAGACGTGCAAGCCATTGTTCGCAATGGCAAGGTGATCGGAACTCGGGAACATGGCGTCTGCCGGTTCAGCGCGATTCCGTATGCGCAGGCGCCCGTTGACGACCTGCGCTGGCGTGCTCCGGTGCCTGCGCAGTGGACAGGCTGTCTGGACGCCACACGACCTGGTCCCGTGGCGCCGCAACTGCCCTCACGTCTGCGCGGTGCCATGGGCGACTTCGACGCTGCGCAGTCCGAAGACTGCTTGCACCTGACCGTCTGGACCCCAGCAGCTGATGGCGGTCGACGCCCCGTGGTCGTCTGGCTTCATGGGGGCGCGTGGCAAAGCGGCGGCGCAGCACTCGAGTGGTACTCCGGGGCGCAGCTCGCCGTGCAGGGCGACATCGTGGTGGTCTCGCCGAACTATCGCCTGGCCGCACTGGGCTGGCTTTTCGTTCCGGGCATGGTTGCCAACGTGGGGCTGCTGGATCAAGAGGCTGCCATCGATTGGGTTGCAGAGCACATCGAGAGTTTTGGCGGCGATCCGCGCAAGATCACGGTCATGGGGCAGTCTGCGGGTGCCGCATCGATTGCATGTCTCTTGGCCAGAAGGCCGCGCTTCAATCGCGCAATCATGCAAAGCGCTTCGTTGGGACGTGGATTCCGCAGCGCTGAACAGGCCCATCGATTGGGACGGATCCTGCTTCAAGCGGCAGGCGCCAGGGATCTCGACGAAGCACGCACGCTACCGTGGGAAGCACTCTTGCGCGCGCAGCAGGCTCCAGAGGTTGTCGAGGCCTTGTTTGCGGAAGGCGACCATCGCAGCCTCTTCGCTCTGGTCAGCGATGGGGAAGTTCTCCCTCAGGACATGCAGTCCGAGCTGCAGGCCGCCGCAGGCCGCGCCGATGTCCTCATCGGCTATACGGGAGACGAGATGAAGGCCTTCCCCGACGCGCCGATGGACGAAGCCGGTCGGCGCGTCGGCGATGAGATCTTTGGCGCACCTTCGCGCCAATGGGCACAGGACGCAGCTGCACAGGGGCGCGGTGCGTGGGTCTTCAAGTTCGACCACGCTCCCTCTGACGCGTTCGGGGCATGCCATTGCGTCGAACTGCCTTTCGTTTTCGGCACGCTCGATCGATTTCGCGATGCCCCGATGTTGCATGGCCTTCGTCCGCAAGACGCGCAGCGCCTGATGCGGGAGATTCAAGCGGCCTGGATCGCTTTCATTCGAGGCGGTTCGCCTGGATGGGATGCCTCGCCGCGGATCAGGGCCTTCGATTAAACGCTAGGTGCGTCCTGTAACTCAGCTCCGAAAGGGAACATCTTGATCAAAAAGATCGTTGCGGCATCCTTGATGCTCATGTCCGCCGTCGCCATGGCAGGGTTCCCGGAGGAGCCGGTAAAAATCATTGTGGCAAATCCGGCCGGCGGGCCAGTGGATGTCATGGTGCGCGTCTTGGCCCATCGACTCAGTGCGTCGTGGGGGCAGCCAGTCGTGGTTGAGAATAAGCCAGGCGGGTCGGGTATCGTGAGTACAGGCGCATTGGTCAAGGCCAAGCCTGACGGCTACACGCTGGGCATGGTGGTTGCGTCTGCTCTCACCATCGTTCCATTTGCAGTGGAAAGGCTGCCATACGATCCCGTGCGTGATCTGAAGCCTGTTTCACTTGTCGCGCGCACGCCTTTCGTCTTCGTCGTTGATCGGGCTAGTCCTCTCAAGACTTGGCAGGACTTCGTGCGGGAAAGCGCAAAGCGCGACTTGAGCGTGGGCTCCATGTCGATCGGCACGGCGTTCCATCTCGTGTGGGAGCAGACTGCACGACAGGCAGGCATCAAGGCGCTGTATGTCCCTTCGCCGTCCTCCGGCAAAACGCAGAGCGACCTGATCGGCGGCATGTTGGACGTGGCGCTGGATGCGCCGTCCAGCGCCAAGGGTCTGATCGACGGCGGGCGCCTACGGCCACTCGCGGTCACGAGCAAGGAGCGATTCCCCGGGTTGCCGCGGACGCCTACTCTCGAAGAGCTGGGTCTGAAGGGCTACTCCGCCCAGCCATGGATCGGGTTGATGGCGCCGGCCGGCACACCCGCAGACCGCATCGCACAGATCCAGCAGGCAGTTGCGACTCTTCTCAAAGATCCTGCGCTGAAGGCGCAGATGGAGTCCCTGGGCATGACCCCGGTGGGCAGCAGTGCAGAAGAGCTTGCCGCCACGATCTTGAACGACCGACGGGACATGGAACCTCTGGTGAAAAAGCTAGGCATCAGGCTGCAATAGCACTTGCCGGCTTGCTGTTTGCGGAAGTCCGCAAACAGGCGTGCCGCTCACCTGGCAGTGACCACGATAACGAGGGCGCACCTGCGATCCCTTGCATGCGCACGCCACGGTCGCATCAACGGAACCGTTCGATCCTCTCGCCGCCTCTATTGACTCCAACTGCGGTGAGACCTTGGCCCAAAGAGCGATAAGTAACCTTAGAGAAATCTGCAATGAAAAAAACTCTGTTCGCGCTGATCACCTTGACCGGTTGTGGCATCGCATTGGCTCAGTCGTCCGTCACGCTTTTCGGCGTGGTTGATGCGTCAGTCAGTGGTTATTCAAATCGTTCGAATGACGAACGCGCGGTGCTGCTCCATCAAGGCAGCGTCAAACTCAGCCGTACTGCGCTCTCCAATTCCGGCTACAACCCGAGCCGTCTGGGCTTCCGCGGCACGGAAGACCTCGGCGGAGGCCTGGCAGCTAGCTTCTGGCTCGAAGCGCCGATCACAAATGACGATGGTGCCACCGGCGTTTCGAGCTTCACGCGGCGCTCAACGGTAAGCCTGTCAGGTGGTTTCGGTGAAATCCGTCTTGGTCGCGATTACACGCCGACGTTCTGGAACAACGCCGTGTTCGATCCGTTCGGCGCCAATGGTGTCGGCACCAATTTGATCCACTCCGCCAGCAATTTCAATGTCACTGGCGGCACGGGTGGCGTCGCTGGGAACCCCAACGTTCTGCGTGCCAGCAACTCGATCGGCTACTTCCTGCCACCGAGTCTAAGTGGCTTCTACGGCCAGCTGCAGTATGCGTTCCATGAGCAGACCAAGTACGATCCGGGCACATCCACGCCGGTAAACGCACTCGGCGTTGCCGCCCCAACGCGTGCTGGTAGGTATGTCGGCGGCCGCTTTGGCTATGCCGACGGCGCGTTGGACGTTGCAGTGGCGTATGGCAAGAGCACGAGCGGTGATCAGTTCTATCTTGGCACCACCGATTCTGTGAAGACCATGAACCTCGGGGCGTCCTACGACTTTGGGCCGGTCAAGCTTTTTGGAGAACTGTCGCACTCCAAGAGCTCGCGCAACTACGCAGTCACCCCGATGGCCGCAACCAGCGGTATCGATTTGGGAGGTTACCTGCTCGGTGTGACCGTGCCCATCGGCGCAGGCCTAGTTCGCGCGTCCTATTCGCGCGTCCACTACGACCGCAACCTGCCTTTCACCCTGCTCGATGATCCGAAGGCAAGCAAGCTCTCACTGGGCTATGTGTACAACCTTTCGAAGCGTACGGCGCTTTATGCAACGATTGCACGCGTGAGCAACAGCAATGGTGCCGCTCTCACCGTAGGTGGTCCGGCCTTCATCAGCAACGCTGTCTTCACTCCGCGACTCTCGAGGGGCTATGACTTGGGCATTCGGCATGCATTCTGATGGTGACGTCGCTCGCATCGGCGCACCGTCCCAGCCGAACAAGTTGAGCACGGCAGAAATTCCGGATTGCTTACGCGACGTACGGCAAGCCTAGCTGCCCCAAGCGCGATGCAAACTTGCAAGACATACTCGAGCCGGACGCCGGTAGTGTCCCGGGCGTCGCGTTCGCGCTCGACATGCAGCAGCCAGGTGCTGAGCTGGCGTTTTAGCCCGAGGTTCTCGAAAATGTCAGTGACCTACTGTCCGGTGGATGAGCGTCATTCCAAGGGTCGCTCAATATCTGATGCGAATGTGAGGCAATCTCGCGCTCGTAAAAGTTTGCCCTTCGGGCCGAGACCTCCGAATGTTCAAGATGTGATGGCTGTTCGCTTACCGATTGGGCCGTTCAGAACATCCCGCAGTGACTGCCGTCACGGGAATGGCCAGCGGTTTCTCGGAGCGCTTAGGCGTGAATGAGTGTGAGCTTCGAGAAGCCTTGAGCGTTATCGGTGGTGTTTCGTCATAGCCATCTTGGGCGGCAGCTTTCTTGGCGACTGATCGGCCGCTTTGGTTAAGGGTTGTCAGACACCAGAATGCTTGGCGAAAGCGAGGGGCATGGCGCAAAGGCCAAATTGAAATGCACGGCGGGACAGTGGTGGTTGCTTCATGGCTGGCTCGTGGTGGGATTGCGCATCGCTGTGCTAGGGCTATGGTGATGCAGCGCAAGCTGCCGTTGAAACGCGCCACTGTCGAAGTCACGATGACCAATATTCAAAGCCCAGGCAGGACGTAAATCCGAGGCGTTCCGCCGTGCCACCATTCCTGGGTTTGGGATGACGTGACGAATAACCATACTGCTCGACGTGCGGAACCTGCGCGTCAATACAGAAGGCTCGGATGCGGGGGGGGGCCGTCGGTGAGCCGCTCGTAAACAAAGGGTTTGAGGTCGAAGCTCGGATTGCTGCCCACCAGGAGTTCCGCAAGGGCTCGGCCAGCGCCCATCGATGAGCTGAAGCCGTGCCCGCTAAAGCCCGTGCACAAGTAAAGGCCGGGGAGGCGCTTCACGTCTGACACCACCGGGATGCCGTCGGGCGTGTTGTCGATCGTGCCACCCCACGCCGAGTCGATCAGCTGTGGCCCCAAGCCTGACAACGAAGGCTGTGCGTCCAAGTAGGCTTGCCGCACAAGCGCCATGTCTGGCAAAGGGTCGAGGATGCGATTGCGCGAAAAGGGCGCGTTGCCCAAGTGAAGGTAACGAAACTCCTCCCATGCCTGAGAAAAGAACCGCCGACCGAATTTCACCGACACCTTCCCCTTTCGAGCCCGGTACATCGCCTGGAATCTGAAGGCGTAGCGAAGCAGGTCGGGCTCGACGTGTATCGTGCCTCTGCCGCTCTTGGCGAGCAACAAGGAGCCGTCCTCCCGCGGACGGAACGCAAATGCGGGGGCGCGCACGGGTGCCGCGCCTCCCGCGTCGAACGCAGAACTGGCAGATGCGGACGATTCCACGCGCAGGATCGGAAGTGGCAACCGATGTTTCCGGCAGAAAAGCGAGGACCATGCGCCACCCGCCAAAACAACTTTCGCCGCACGGACTGTGCCCAGTTCTGTTCGTACGCCGGCGACCTTTCCTGCTTCCGTGAGCAACTCGTTCACGGCGCATTGCTGAAAAATGAGTACGCCGCGGCCAAGCAGATGTTGCGCCAGCAGCGGAATGGCGCGCGCCGGTTCCGCGTATCCGTCGGTTTCGGTGCGAATCCCGCCGATCCACGGCTCGTTCCGCCACGCGTGGGTGGCATTGGCCTCGCGTCGCGACAGCATGCGCGCGGGCACGCCCTCGCGACGTGCGACCTCTAGCCACTTCTCCCACACGGCAAGTTCCCGTGCGTCGTCCGTCACGAACGCCACGCCCGTTTGCATGAAGCCCGCGTCGACTCCCGTCTGCGCCTGCAGGTTCCGCCATAGATCGACGCTGAGCTTGGCCATCGGCAACTCGCGAAGATCTCGTCCGAGCGTGCGGCACCATCCCCAATTGCGACTGCTCTGCTCGGCGGCGACAGTCCCTTTCTCGAACACCGCGACTGATACGCCGCTTGACGACAAAGCGTAGGCGGTTGCGATGCCCGCCGCACCGGCGCCGATGATGGCGACATCGACCTGCGCTGGCAGGCTATGGGGAGATGTTTCAATCGTCAGGAGGCTATGTCGCATGAATGGATGCTAGGCAATCACTCGTCCTCGCGCCAATCAATTCATCACACGTGTCCATACGGATTTGATATAGCATCAGCCATGCTCAACTTCCGCCAAGTCGAAGCGTTCCGGGCGGTGATGCTCTCAGGTTCGATGACGCAGGCCGCCAAGGATCTGAGCACCACCCAGCCGAACGTAAGCCGTGTCATTTCGCAACTGGAGCGGCGCCTCGGGCTTAGTTTGTTCGAGCGCATTGCGGGAAAGCTTGTACCCACGCGAGAGGGAGAGGTGTTCTTCAGGGACGTCGAGCGCGCCTTCGCAGGACTGCGTTCGCTGGAACACTCCGCCGCAACTTTGGGTCGGCGGGGCGCCGGCCACCTGCGCGTCTGGGGCGTGCCCTCGCATTCGATGGTGCTGGTGCCGCAGGCTTTGCGGCTATTTGCCCGGCGCTTTCCAGACGTGACGGTCTCGTTGCAAGTTGCGGAATCGATCGCCGTGTGCCACGCGATGGCGGCAGGGCAAGGCGATATCGGCGTCGCTTCCGACATTCTTCAAAGTCCTGGCATCGAATATGAGGTCGCGCATCAGGGCGTGGGTGTTTGCATCGTGCCCTCGAAGCACCGACTCGCGCGCGGAACCGCCGCTTTGAAGCCCATCGATCTCGCTGGCGAAGTATTTCTGTCGCTCTCGCCGCACGATGCCATGCGCAAAGCGATCGACGACATGTTTCAGACCTATGGCGACGAGCGCATCCCGGGCTACGAATCGCACTTCGCGTCGGCGATCTGCCAACTGGTGGCGCTTGGACTCGGGGTGACCATCGCGAACCCGCTCGCCGTTGCGGACCACGCGCACCTGCCGATTGTGGCGAGACGGTTCTCTCCCGAGATCGTGTTTCCAACCTATCTCGTGCACCAGGGCGGACAGCCGCGGAGCATGCTGGCAAAAGGCTTCTCCGAGTGCTTCTCTCAAGCCGCAGCGAAGCGGAGGTGAAGCTGCCGCCGCGTCAGTCTTGCGCCGCGACAGATGCCTTATCGATGGTCCCGCACAGTTCCACCAGCCATGCCCGGAACTGGAGATAGATGGGTCGATCGCGCACGCTCTTCTTCGACACGAGATAGTAGGAGGAAAGTCGCGGCACGTAAGCGACATCGCAGACGCGACGCATCGTGCCAGCGGCCACGTGCCGCGCGGCCATGAATTCCGGCAGGAGCGCGATGCCGGAACCGTTAAGCACGGCCTGCGCGGCAGTGCCAAGCATCGAGTGGTTCGCACCGATCATGTCTGGGGAAAACACCAGCCCCAGCCGCTGCAGGTATTGGGGCCAGGCTTGAGCGTGGCGCATCTGACCGATCAACTTGTGCTGGTAGAGGGTCGTGAGGTCACATACCGTATCGCGCGGCAGCAGCCCCGTTGAGATATACGCATAGAACGGTGGCGAGCAGAGCAACTCAGGATGCCCCCCTTTGGACCGCGGTTCACCGGAAACCACCGCAGCGTCGAGGCCATCTTCCTCCTCGATCTCCACATCACCCACGCGAGTGAAAAAGTTGATCAGGTAGTCGGGGTGGTCTCTGAGGAAATTGTTGATGTCGCGGGTGATGACTTCAACGCCCAGGCTTGGTGTGATCGAAACATTGAGGGTGTCGCGTCCAGGAGTCTTCAGCGACGCGAACACCTCCTCCAGACGCCCCAGAGCCGGTTGCAACTCGACCGCGAGATGTTGCCCGGCAGTCGTCAGCTCGAGCCCGTGCGATCCCCGGGAAAACAGGCTGATGCCAACGAACTTTTCCAGGTCGAGGATTTGCCGGCTCACGGCGCCTTGCGTCAGAAAGAGCTCTTCCGCAGCCAACGTCACGCTGCGCAAGCGCGCAACCGCCAGGAAGGCTTCCATGTTGGCCGCCGGGGGCAGCCGCTTTTTGCGGGAGATCTTCATTACGGAAATGAATGGGGCATGGATTATTTTGCCTCGACGCCTTGCTCTCTACTAAATCTAATACCTGCACCCACCACTTTATGGAAAGACCAGGCCATGGGCTACAGAGTAGGCGTTGACATTGGCGGGTCGTTCACCGACTTCGCGGTGTATGACGACGAGACCCGCACCATCAGCAGCATGAAGGTATTCTCGCGCCCGGACGAACCGGGCTCCGAGGTGATCGCCGGAATCCAGATGCTCGGCGAGCGCTACGGCATCCAGCCGAGCCAGATCAGCTATTTCACGCACGGCACCACCGTGGGGATCAACGCCGTGATCCAGCGCAAGGGCCTACGTCTGGCCTTGCTGACGACCCTCAACTTCTCGGACGTGTTGGAACTGGGTCGTCTGAAGACGACCGACATGTACCACCTGCTGTCGCGGCGACCGGACCCGCTGATCTCGCGCGATATGGTCTACGGCATCGCTGAGCGAATCGGACCGGATGGCGCGGTCCGCACGCCATTGGACGAGGGGAGCGTCTCCGATGCGCTTGCGCAGGCTCGTGCGGCAGGCGCTGAAGGTATCGTGATTTCGCTGTTGCACTCGTACCGCAATCCGGATCACGAACACCGCGTGAAGGCGATCGTCCAAACGCTGGCCCCCGACCTGCCCGTCTTCTGCTCCGCCGAAACCTGGCCCATCATCCGGGAATACGAGCGCACAATTACCGCCGTGATCGGCGCCTACGTGCAGCCGAGGGTCTCGCACTATTTGGGCTCACTTCAGAAGGCGCTCAAGGACGTGGGCGTGACGGCGGAGGCGCACCTTACCAAGTCGAACGGCGGCATCATGAGCGCCGAGCAAGGCAAGACGGAATGCGTGCAGATGCTCCTTTCCGGTACCGCGGCGGGCGTGATCGGCGCGAGTCACCTCGCCGCGACGAGCGGCATTCCGCGTTGTCTGAGCTTGGACATCGGCGGCACGAGCGCGGACATCGCGGTGATCGTCGACGGCAAGCCGCAATACGGCGTAGGTGAATTGATCGGCGACTTTCAGATTCACATTCCTTCGGTTTCCGTCTCGTCGGTGGGTGAAGGTGGCGGCTCGATCGCGTGGGTGGATGACCAGGGTGTCCTCAAGGTCGGACCGGACAGCGCGGGCTCGCGCCCGGGGCCCGCTTGCTACGGTCGCGGCGGCACCCGGGCGACTATCACCGACGCCTTCGTCGTCTGCGGAATCGTGGGGCACTCCGCCCTAGGGTATCAGGCAGTGTCTGTTGATTCGGCCGCATCTCGCAGAGTGGTAGGCGAACTGGCCGAGAAGCTGAAGGTGCCCACGGAGAGAGTGGCGGAAGCGATCATCCAGATCGCGATCTCGGGTATGTATGCCGAAGTAAGCGGCCTGGTCTCGCGCTACGGCATCGATCTGCGCGAGTTCTCCCTCATGGCCTTCGGTGGTGCTGGGCCAATGATGGCCTGCTATTTGGCGCGCGAGCTCAACGTGAAGGAAGTGGTGGTGCCGCACTCGCCCGGCACTCTCAGCGCGCTCGGCGGTTTGATTGCTGACTTGAAGAACGAGTTCCTCAAGACCGTGTACGTGGACCTCGCCGCAGCGTCGATGGATGTCATCCGCAAGGAGTACGACGTGTTGACGCAGCGTGCGCTCGAGTGGCTACGCAACGAGCAGGGGAATACCGATGGCTCGACGCTCACCTACTCTGCAGAGATGCGCTATCGGGGCCAGTCGTTCGAACTCCAGACCCCGTTGACTGCTGCCGATCTCGCGAGTGGCAATGTCGATGCGTTCTCCAGAGCGTTCCACCAGGAGCACCACCGGATCTACGGACACGCCGACGAGTCAGCGCCGGTGCAGGTGGTGAGCCTGCGCGTGCTGGTGACGGGCCGACACGAGAAGCCGCGCTTCTCGCAGCAGGTGCTGACCCCGGGGACCGTTACACCCGAGCGTTCGATCACCGTATGGATGGACGGCCAGTTCAGGGAAGTGGCGCTCTACTTCCGGGCAAAGGCCCTGCCCGGCATGCAGTTCACCGGCCCTGCCATCGTGGCCCAAGACGACACCACCACCGTCGTGTTGCCAGGCTATCACTGCACCGTGGACGCCTACTCCAACCTGCGCATCGTGAAAGGAGCCTGAGATGCCGATCGAAAACACCCAGTTGCAGGTACTGGCCAACCACTGCATGGCTGCGGCCGAAAGCATGGGCTACACCCTGATGCGCACAGCCTACTCCAGCTTCGTGAAGGAGACTGAAGATTTTTCGGCGCAGCTTTTGACCCCGAGCGGCCAGACCTTCGCCTCCCCGCGCACCCTGGGCGCCACGTGGTACACGGGGCTGGACTACGGCCCTGTCATCAAGCTGTTCGATGACTACCGGGAGGGCGACATCTACATCACGAACGACCCGTATAGCGGCTTCGTGTCAACGCACACGCCGGACGTGCACCTCTGGAAGCCTGTATTCCACTCGGGACGCCTCGTGTGCTTCCTTGGGAACCACATTCACAACACTGACATGGGCGGAGCGGTGCCGGCTTCGCTGTCGCGCGCATTGACCGAGGTGCACCAGGAAGGCGTGCGCATCCCGCCAATGCTGCTGGCTCGCGACGGCGTGATAGACCCGAAGATTTTGCAGATCCTCGAGACGAACGTGCGTGCGCCCGAGCTCAATCGGGGCGATCTGAATGCGCAGATCGCGTGCCTCAATACCGGCGAACGCAAGGTGCACGAGATCGTGGATCGCTTCGGCATCGATGAGTTCGTGGAGGGTACGGAGCAGCTCCTCGACTACGCCGAACAACAAACGCGAAGTCTTATTCAAACCATGCCCGACGGTGAGTACTTCTTTTCGGAGTACGCCGATGAAGACTCGCCCAACGGTTTTCCGTGCCGCATCGCGATTACGCTGCGCATCCGGGGCGACGAACTCGAGCTCGACTTTACCGGCAGCGACCCGCAAGTGGCTTCCGCACTTAACGTCCCAACCGGCGGCAATCCGCGCCACGCGGTGATTACTGTGGGGCTCATCTACGTGCTGCACTCGCTGGCGCCCCTCAACGTGCTGAACGCCGGCACCGTCCGGCCATGCAATGGCATTCTCCCGGAAGGAACCATCGTCAATCCGCGGCACCCGGCAGCCGTGGGCATGCGCAGTCTCACCAGCGCGGTGTTGCAGGCGTGCACATTCGGCCTGTTCAGCCAGGTTCTGCCGCAGTTGCTGCCGGCATGCCCGGCCGGAGGCTCGAGCAACCTCAACGTGAAGACTATTTCCGCGGATGGCCGGCCAGTCCTGTCGTCCATCGGCCCTTGCGGCGGCGGCGCAGGCGGTGGGCCAGAACGTGATGGAGTCGAGGGCTGCGGCGCAAACTCCGCCTTCCTGAAGAACACTCCCGTGGAAATCAATGAGGCCGAAGTGCCGATCGAGATCTTGCGCTATGGCCTGGTTTCCGACACGGGCGGCGCTGGCGAGCGGCGGGGTGGCAACGCGGCAACGCTTGAGTTCCGCGTGCTCTCGCCCAACGCGGTGGTCACTGCACGAAACCGCAACCGCACGGACATCGCCGCCTGGGGCGTGCTCGGCGGCCACGCGGGCGCGAACTCGCGCTTTACCAAGAACCCCGATACGCCTCAAGCCGTCGAACTGCGCAACATGGACGTGGTGCCTTGCGCGCCAGGCGACGTGATCCGCGTGCAGGGACCGGGCGGCGGCGGCCATGGCGACCCGTTCAGGCGGCCGGTGGACGCGGTACTGCACGATGTGCGATGCGGTTTTGTGTCACCTGAAAGAGCGCGTAGCGACTACGGCGTCGTCGTCGCCCCGGCCATGCAACTCGACGTCCATGCCACGCATGCTTTGCGAAGCGACCGGCAAGGACCTTCCGCTGGGCATTTTCACTTCGGTCCCGGTCGCAGCCGCTTCGAAAGCGTGTGGACACCGCAGCGCTACAAAGCCTTCGCTGCCATCGCGCGAGCGGTTCCCGTTTCTTGGGCGCACTATGTCAAGCATCATCTGTTCACTGTCCTGAAGGACAACGTCGCACCGGTGGACGGGGGCGCGGCGGACGTGTACCGCGTGTATCGCGACCTGCGCGCACAGTTTCCGACGCTTCCCGAGGTGGTCGCGTGACGAGCGTCTCCCGACGCCACGTCCTGCGGCTCGTACCCGCGGCCGCGATGCTCCCGTATGCGGGCGCACAAGCGTCGGTGTCGACAGGCGGATACCCAACCCAATCCGTCAGCGTCATCGTGCCCTTCGGTGCAGGCAGCAGCACCGACTACATGGCTCGCCTGATGACGAATGGGCTCAATGCGAGGTACCCAGGGCGTTTCATCGTCGACAACAAGCCGGGCGCCGGCGCCAGCATCGGTACGGCCCATGTCGGCAAGAGCCGTCCGGACGGCTCGGTGCTGCTCTACACAACAGCGACGCCTTTCGTGATCAACCCTTTCATCTACAAAAAGCTCCCCTACGAGCCGCGCGAGTTCATTCCAGCCGCGCGCACCGTCGAGTTGGCGCTGGTGCTGGTGGTGAGTGCGAGCCTCGGAGTAAGGAACTTCGCCGAGCTGCGGCGCTACCTGGAACGCAACTCCAAAGCCGCGAGCTACAGCTCGTACGGCGCGGGCACCTCTTCACACATCGCAGGTGCAGTACTGGCGCGCAAGCTCGATCTGCCTGAACTTCTGCATGTGCCCTACAAGGACACCAAGGCTATCCCGGATCTGGTAGCAGGCCGCAACACCTTCCACATGGAGGCCTGGTCTTCGGTGAAGCCACTCGTGAAGGCTGGGCAACTTGTGGCCATTGCCGTAACCAGCGCGCACCCCGTCAAATGGGCGCCCGAACTGCCCACCATCGCCAGTGCAATCGGTACCGAATACGACGTTGCAACATGGCACGGCATCTTCGCGCCCGCCAAGACGCCACGAAACATCATCGACTTTCTCAACGATGAATTCAGGTTGCGCATGGAAAGCGCCGAGCCTCGGCAGGCATGCCTGGACATGGGATTCAATCCCTATCCCCACATGACCGCAGAGCAGTTTTCGGCATTCGTGAAGAGCGATGCAACTCGTTGGCACGGGTACGTCAAGGAGGCCGGCATTCAGCCGGAATGAGCTTCATGACGCGAGCTGTGCGAACCCATCGCACCCACTCTCTTCTTGCATGTCGATGGAAGCTCCCTGCGCCGCAATGTGGCCAGAGGCTGCCGCGAAAGAAGATGCTGGCGCTGCACGGATACAGGAATTCTGTGCTGTCGCACGCCCCCAAATTCAGCTCAAGCGTGCAGGACTCGACCCCGCTGCTCCCGAGCAGAGACCCCACATCCAGAATTCCATCCATGCAGATACGGCGCCAGCATGCCTCGCATGGCATGCCGCCCTGACCACTTCGGGACCACTTATGCAAATCTTCGACCCCCGACAGATCCATGTGTCCTCGGGCCATTTCATCGGCGGACGCCTGATCCCCGATGTGGGCCGCATGGTCGTGCGACGGCCCTCCGATGGCCAGCCGCATGCGGAACTGCCCCTCGCCGACGCCGCCACAGTGGACACCGCAGTCCGCGACGCTTATAGCGCTTGGCGCGTGAGCGACTGGGCGCGCCGCCCACCTCGCGAACGCGCACGCGTGCTGCGCCGCTGGGCGGAACTGGTCGAGGTCGACGCAGCCCGGCTCGGGCCTCTCGAAGCAGTGTGCTCCACGCGTCCGGTGCGCGATGTCATCGCGTGGGATGTCCCCTTCACAGCGGAGGGCCTGCGCTTCTTCGCCGAGTATGCGGACAAGCTCGGCGGGGAGGTCGCGGCGACGCGACAAGACCATCTGGGCATGGTCGTCGCCGAACCCTACGGCGTGGTTGGCGCCATCACGCCGTGGAACTTCCCTCTGGTTATGGTGTCGTGGAAGGTCGGTGCCGCGCTCGCCGCTGGAAATGCAGTAGTTCTCAAGCCATCCGAGCTGACGCCCTACTCCGCCGTGCGACTCGCCGAGCTAGCAGTCGAGGCCGGTGTGCCGGCGGGACTCTTCAACATCGTTCAAGGCACCGGTGCTATCACAGGTGACGCACTCTCGCGGCATCCCCTCATTTCGAAGATGACATTCACCGGATCCACGCGAACGGGCTCGGCCATCATGGCTGCTTGCGCCTTGACCGGACCCAAGCCGGTGACCCTGGAACTAGGAGGCAAGAGCCCGCAACTGGTATTCGACGACGCGCCCGGTCTGGAACGCCTCGCCGGCATGATCACCGACTCGATCATAGGCAACGCTGGTCAGGTTTGCGTGGCCGGTACTCGCCTGATCGTGCAAAACGGCATCGCCGAGGCACTGGTCGAGCGGATCGCCGCACGCCTCGCCTCAGCACGCCCCGGCGCCACGTGGGAGGACAACACCACGTTGCCGCCGATGATCTCGGCCTCGCACGCTGAGCGCATCCTCAACGTCGTCAATCGCGCCCGTGACGCGGGTGCGCGCGTGCGTTGCGGCGGTGACCTGCACGACGGTGGTCCCGGCGGCGCCTACTTCCAGCCCACGCTGATCGAAAGGGTCAGCGGGTCCAATCCGGCAGTTCAGGAAGAGATCTTCGGTCCGGTGCTCACGGTACAGACCTTCGCCGATGAGGAGGAAGGCTTGGCCCTGGCCGCACACGAGCACTATGGGCTCGCAGCGGGCGTCCACACCGCCGATATTGGCCGTGCACTCCGTGCGATGCGCGGCATCTCCGCCGGCACCATCTGGATCAACCGATATGGCCGAAGTGCGGATTTCGTGATCCCCACCGGGGGCTTCCACCAGTCAGGCATCGGCAAGGATCTCGGTCGACAGGCGGTCGAGAGCAACCTTCGCTTCAAAAGCGTGCTCATCGACTTCGGTGCGGCGCACTAAGGTTCATGGTCGCATGGCATGCCTCCCCCAAATCCTTAACCACTGCTTCGCTTCGCCACGCACCGCCTCTCGAGGCCCACTTCGCTTCATAACGATTTGTCGCATTTGCCACCCTTCACAGAGGATTCGAGACCATGACCTTCCGTCCCAAATACGTGACCTTCGACTGCTACGGCACCCTCACCCGGTTCCGCATGAAGGAGCTGACCCTCGACCTTTTTGCCGACCGCATCCGGCCCGAGCAGATGGACCAGTTCGTCGAGGACTTCACCGCCTACCGCTTCGACGAAGTGCTGGGCGCGTGGCAGCCCTATGAGGTGGTGCTGAAGAACGCCGTGCGCCGCCTGTGCAAGAAATGGAAGATCCAGTACTTCGACAGCGACGGCCAGAAGTACTACGACGCCGTGCCCACCTGGGGCCCGCACGACGACGTGGCCGCAGGTCTTGCCAAGGTGGCCAAGGAAATCCCTCTGGTCATTTTGTCGAACGCCTCGGACGACCAGATCCAGAAGAACGTGGCCATGCTCGGCGCACCGTTCCACCGCGTCTACACCGCGCAGCAGGCCCAGGCCTACAAGCCGCGCCTGCAGGCCTTCGAATACATGCTCGACTCGCTGGGCTGCAACCCGGAAGACGTGCTGCACGTGTCGTCCAGCCTGCGCTACGACCTGATGTCGGCCAACGACATCGGCATCGTCAACAAGGTGTTCGTCAACCGCGGCCACGGCCCGGGCAACCCGGCCTACGGCTACACCGAGATCAAGGACATCGGCGGCCTGCCTGGCGTCGTCGGCCTCTGATCTTTTTTCCGCGCATCCAACCACCCCACGCCATGAAGCTCGACTCCTACTGGACCGATTCCGCGTCGGCGTCAGCCCAGCGGCCTGAACCAGGCGATGGACTGCAGCCGCCATGGCATGCAGATGTCGGTCCACAAGGACCAACGCATCGCCACAAATGGGCAGTCGCGACGCCAAACCTTCGTACGGGAGCGGGCGGACCGTCACTTCCCAGCCTCTCCGGATTTCCGTCGGTCCAGTCGGCGTCGAACTGCTCACTCGACGATCGGTTGGCCTCAGCCACCCGCTAAACCTGGCTCTTCCCCTTCCGCTCTTCAATCACAGGCTTCACCAGGAGTAGTCCACCATGAACGACAGCAGCCACAACGGTTTTGAAAATCTCGTCGGTCCCAACGAGAGCCTCCGCATGATGGAGTCTCTGCGCCGCGGCGCCACGCGGCGCGACATTCTCGCGATGTTGATGGCGTGCGGCATGCAGGCCACGCTGGCCGGCGGCATCGCCGGCGCTGCCATGTCCGCTCACGCGCAGACGCCAAAAAAGGGAGGCCGGATCCGCGTCGCGGGCGCCACCGCCGCCGTCACCGATACGTTGGATCCGGCCAAGCAGTCGAACCAGACCGACTACTCGCGCTGCAACATGATCTACAACGGCCTGACATCGCTTGACGGCAGCCTCACGCCTCAACCGGCCCTTGCCGAATCATTCAGCAGTCGAGACGCCAAGACCTGGGTCTTCACTCTGCGCAAGGGTGTCACTTTCCACGACGGCAAGGCGCTCAACCCCGCCGACGTGGTCTATTCATTGATGCGCCACAAGGATCCGGCCACCGCGTCCAAGGCCAAGACGCTGGCTGACCAGATTGACAGCGTTAAGGCAACGGGGCCAAACGAGATCACCGTGGTGCTGTCGGCGCCCAACGCCGATTTGCCGGTGATCGTCGGTACCTTTCACTTTCACATCGTCAAGGAAGGCACCACCGACTTCAACACCGGCATCGGCACGGGCCCGTTCAAGCTTAAGGAGTTCAAGCCAGGCGTGCGTTCCATCGTGGTTCGCAACGAGGCCTACTGGAAGCCGGGAAAGCCCTACCTCGACGAGATCGAATTTGTGGGCATCGGCGACGAAAGCGCCCGCGTCAACGCATTGCTTTCAGGCGGCTTGGACCTGATCGGCTCAGTTAACCCACGATCCGTGGAGCGCGTCAAGAGCACCCCTGGCTTTTCGATTTTCACGACGCAGGCGGGCGGCTATACCAACCTGATCATGCGTCGCGACCAGGGACCGGGCACGAGTCCTGATTTCGCGTTGGCCATGAAATACATGTTCAACCGCGAGCAGATGAAGAAGACTATTGCGTTGGACTACGCAGTCATCGCCAACGATCAACCAATCGACCCGACCAACAGATTCTTCTTCGACGGACTGCCGCAGCGCCCCTTCGATCTCGACAAGGCCAAGTTCCACCTGCAGAAATCCGGCATCACTGGCAAAGTGCCGGTGGTGGCTTCGCCCGCAGCGATCTACTCGCTGGAGATGGCGCTGCTGATGCAGCAGACGGGCCAGCGCATTGGATTGGAGCTTGACATCAAGCGCATGCCAGCCGATGGCTATTGGTCTAACCACTGGCTCAACAGTCCAGTTGGCTTCGGCAACGTGAACCCACGTCCGAGCGCTGACACGCTGCTCACTCAGTTTTTTCACTCCAATGCGGCGTGGAATGAGTCTCGCTGGAAAAACGAGAAGTTCGACCAACTGCTGCTCAGTGCGCGCGGCGAAACCGATGCGACCAAGCGCAAGCAGCACTACGCGGACATGCAGACCATGATTCACCAGGAAGCTGGCATCGGTATCCCAATGTTCTTACCCAGCATCGATGGGCATACCAGCAAGCTGAAGGGACTTTCGCCACTTCCGTTAGGCAATCTGATGGGGTATTCCTTTAGTGAGAACGTCTGGCTCGAGACTTAGGCCGCGCACGCAGAAGACCCCAAATCAATCGCCAGTGCAGGCAAGATTCAAGGCGAGTTTTTTCAACACAATCGGCCGACTGCCGTCAGTGCCTGACCCCATGGTAGGTTGAACCCTCCACCCGCGCCTCGAAGCCAAATTTTTCAGCAAGAGCCACCGAGGGGCGATTGTTGGTCCAGCAATCGCAGTTCGGGATTTGCCCATGCTTCAGGCAGTGGTCGATGAACGCGCACGCTACCAACGTGCCAAGCCCTTTGTTGATGACTGTCAGTAGTCAAGATGTCGATGTCGTGATGCCCATGCCACGCAAAGGCCGTATAGCACATGCTGACGATGGAGTCTTGATATGTGGCGCAAAAGCCAAGGCCGTGTTGCTCGAAATCACTAGCTGGTCTCCAGTAGCTTAGGCTGTAGGGATTGGCAACATCGCGAATCTGTTGCATCAGTCGCTCGTCGATGCGGCGCAATTCATAACTTGTCGGAACGTCGCCCTTCCATCCCTCAAGCGAGAAGATTTTGAGCGGTTGAAATCGAAGTCCAAGCGTCGTCGCCATCACCGATGTTGCGAACCCCGAGAGTCCGCCTGAGGTCCTGTTTGTTGCTTCACTGGTTACTGTCGAGCCACACGAAGGTCTGGCAGAGATCAAAGAGACGCGCTTGATCGAATGAAGGTTCGAGTTGACGGAGCACAGTCGCTTTGGACTCCTTAACGTCGACGATGCCTGGGACTAGGTCGGCTGCGGAGCCAGCGCCTCGCCGCCTGTCGCTCACGAAGGATGGCGAAGAACTCAAGTTGAACCTTGCCTCTGTCGTTCCCGAATGGAAGGGCCATTGGCTCTGAGATCCTAGCGATCGAGAACTCTGATTCAGCGATCTGGCCAACCGGCGGCGAGGCCCTGGCATTGCTTTTCAATCTACTGTTTTCGTGTTCGAGTGGAGAAGCCCGCGAGCTTTACTCAAACTGCCTATGATCGATGTGTCAGGCCTTCAGCTTGACATCCTCTCTGCTCGCTGGGAGCGAGCCTTGGGCCCGCTTCTGCGGGTTTTTTTCTTTTTCGTAGTATTCGTGCATGCGGGCGATTTCAACAACCAGTTTGCCGGGCGGATCGAAGTCGCGACACCGGGTGGCTGCAACTTAGCCGGGCGTGAAGTTGGAGGGAGGGAGCGGCTTCACGAGTCGATGCCTCCGACGACAACTCTCAAATCGATGACCAGCCCAGGATTGAACGCCTTGTTCTCGATCCTTCCGCTCCAGTTCACATAGCCGCGCGGATTGCACACGACCCGGCAAGTACGGACTCGATAGTCGAACTGCTGATGCGTGTGACCGTGGATCCAGAGGACGGGCACATCAAAGAACGTATCCGGAAGCTCGTTCACGAAGGCCCCCGAAGCCCAGTCATCGGCATAGCGCTGTGAAAGGGAGCCGCGATGAGGTGCATGGTGCGTCACGACCACTGTAGGTCCGGCGAACGGCTCTACGAGCCTGTCGCGCAGCCAGGCGCGCTGCGCCTGATGAACCCGCAGCGTGTCGTATGCGGTCAATTAACCACGCCCTTGTTGAGTGAACGATGAGCTGTGAGGCTACGTGTCCATGTAGAGCAACATGGACATGTAGAGATGACAGAGCAGTACGCAGAGTTGAGAAGCCGGTTGGTTGTGGGACGCAAGAGTGACGGTCGCGGCGTCTACGACGAAGCTGCCAAGAAGGAATTGATCATTGCCTGCCTCAAGCCGGGAGTGTCGGTGGCACGCATGGCGATGGAGCACGGTGTCAACACAAACCTTCTGAGGACGTGGATCACGGCTTACCAGCGGCGAAGTGCCCAGGTGCCGACAGGTGACATCGCGCGAACGCACGATGCAGCATTCGTTGCTGTACACGTCGAGGGTGAGCAAGATCTGCCTCATCGCGAGTGTGCAGTGGCTGCGCCCGCGATGGCCCACGCACCTGCTACGGCAGTGGCGGTGATCCCGGATGACAGCCCCTTGGCGGCGGCACCGATCCCGATGGTCGGGTTGCAGGTGCGCCTGCCCAACGGCGTGCAGCTCGATCTCGGTGAGACGAGCTTGCAGCAATTGCCGACGCTGGTGCAAATGTTGAGCCGACTGCCATGTTCCGCTTCGACGAAGGGCTGAAGGTCTACCTGCACCGCGAGCCCGTGGACTTCCGGCTGAACATCAACGGCCTGGCCGTGCTGGTAGAGCAGGCACTGGGCCTGGACCCGTTCGCCTCGTGCGCCTACGTGTTCAGCAACCGCCGGCGCGACCGGGTAAAGATCCTGGGTTGGGAGCGCAACGGCTTCTGGCTGTTGCTCAAGCGTCTCGAGAAGGACAGGTTCGTCTGGCCCTCGGCCGAGGCGGTTCCCACGCTGACGGCCGAACAGCTGCACTGGTTGCTCGAGGGCATCGACATCGCGGTGGTGCAACGCCACTCCCGACTGCGCTATGCCAGCGTGGCTTGAGGTTTGACGGAACAATGATGGGGCATGTCGATCCAAGCGGGCGTGTCGCCACCAGCCGCCCCTGCCACCATCACCGCTGAAGAACTCGCCGCGCTCATTGCCGAGCGCGATGCGCTGGCCGGCGCGCTGCGGGTGGCGACCACCGAGCGGGACCTCGCCCTGGAGCGGTTGAAGGCGCTGCAGCGCCAGCTCTTCGCTGCCAAGAGCGAAGCCCGCGGCACGGATCAGAAGGACCTGTTCCTGAACGAGGCCGAGGCACTCGCGCCCACCGATCTGACGCCGCAGGCCGAGGTCGAAGACATCGACGAAGAGGAATCGACACCGGTCGCCGGGCACCAGCGCAAGAAGCGTGGACGCAAGCCGCTGGACCCCGCGCTGCCGCGCGAGATCGTGCGCCACGAGCTGCCCGAGGCCGAGCGGGTGTGCGCCCATGACGGGCACGCGCTGGTGGAGATCGGCGCCGAGGTCAGCGAGCAGATGGACGTCATTCCCGAGCAGGTGCGTGTGCTGCAGCACCACCGCATCAAGTACGCCTGTCCCTGCTGCGACCAGAGCCTGAAGCTTGCACCGGCGCCGGCGCGCATCATCCCGCGCGGGCTGCTCACCGAAGAGGCCCAGGCCTGGGTCATCACCGGCAAGTACCAGTTCGGCATGCCGTTGTACCGCACGGCCGTATTGCTGCGCCGCTTCGGCGGCGACATCGCGAGCAACACGCTGGCTGCCGGCATCGTGCGCATCGGCCAGGCCGTGCAGCCGGTCATCAACCTGCTGCGCGATCACTTGCTGGACTCGGATCTGATCTACGGCGACGAGACCCACGTCCAGGTACTGAAGGAGCCTGGGCGCAAGGCACAGACGAAGAGTTTTATGTGGGCGCAGATGAACGGCACCGGCCCACCGGTACGGCTGTTCGCCTATGCGCCGGGGCGCGGCACGGTGCACGCCGAGAAGCTGTATGCCGGCATCCGCCCCGGCACCACGCTCATCACTGACGGCTACGAGGTCTACAACGGCATCGCGAAGGCCGGCGGCCTCACGCATCTCGGATGCTGGGTCCACGCGCGTAGGCCGTTCATCAAGGCCGAGGAGGCCGTGCCGAAGGCAGCCCGCTCGTCCGATCAGCTCGCGACCCGGTTCGTGCGGCTGATTGGCAAGCTGTACCGTGCGGAGGCCTTGGCCAGGGATTGGACGCCCGCGCGCCGGTTGCGGATGCGCTCGCGCTACAGCGCCGCGGTCGTGCGCGAGATCGAGCGACTCATGCTCACGCATCTGCACAGCGTCTCACCGTCGAGCCTGCTGGGCGAAGCACTGCACTACCTGCACGGGCAGTGGCCCAAGCTCGTGCGGTTCCTGGACAACGGCGCTTGGCCGCTGGACTCCAACCCGGTGGAGAACGCGATCCGGCCCTTCGTCGTCGGAAGGCGCAGTTGGTTGTTCGCTGACACCGTGGGCGGCGCGAACGCCAGTGCCAATCTTTATTCGCTCATCGAGACCGCCAAGGCCAACAACATCGAGCCCTACCGATACCTGGTCGCGCTGTTCAAGAAGCTGCCGCTGGCGCAGACTGCCGACGACTACGAGGCGCTGCTGCCCTGGAACATCGAGCTCGTCGAACCGTAGACCTCTGCGCGCGCATCGATTCCGGCGCCGCGCGCAAGGGCGTGGTTTATTGAGCGCTTACAGCGTGTCGGCTGCTTGAAGCTTTCTTCCCTGCTTGTCCCGCCAGGTATCGGGCTCTGCGGATTCGTCGACTGTGCGGATCAGCGCATAGTCGTTCAGCAGATTCGTCGCCATCTTCATGGCACGCTCGACATCGCTGACCGGACCTTCAGGTGTCTCGATGGCGAGCGCGAAGTCGGTCCACAGCGTTGCGCCGAGGAAGCGCACGCCGTCGATCACCAACTCGTCACCGTCGAGCAGATGGACATTGGTTCCTTCGGCTTCGCGGCGGGCTTCGGCAAGTGTCGTATCCAGCCGTCCATCGTAGTACTCGTGATTTCCAAGCAGATAGATCGCCGGCTTGCCACGGAAGCGATCCGCCGCCCACTGGACGGCGCGCTTGGCCGGCGAATGGATGTCGCCGGCGAGGATGACGACATCGAACGCGAGGTCGGGCGCCGGCTCGAAGGGCGCGAACTCGAGGTGAAGATCGGAAAGGATGAGGACTTTCACTGGATCGCTCCTCAAAGCGTGGGAAGCTTGGTGCTTGTCTTGGCCCTGAAGACGCAGAACGGCGTTGCGGCGGTCCTCATACGACCCCGCCGTGTTGAATTGCGTTGAGCATCGATCGCACCTTGTCCGCACCGCCCGCGGCAGCGAACGCTGCTGGCGTTTGGCCATCGAGCCATTCGTGTGGTTTGTCCAGCCACGCCTGAGCCGCTGCGCCGAAGACCTGGGTCGCGAGATCCAGCAAGTCGGGTGGCGGACTTCCCAATCCGGCCTCGTTCTGAAAAGACCGCGGCCATGCCAGGTGCGAGCCCATGTCGACCCCGAAGGCCCGAAACGGTGCCGTTTTGGTCAACATTCCCTCGGCGCGATAGTCGATGTTCTGATGATGATGGCCGTGGACCACCAACTGCACGCCGAGCGCTTCGGCGAGCCCGTCAATCGCCTGCCAGCCGTGCGGATGCGCAGCTGGCGCCTCGTGCGTCACCAGGATATCGGCAGATGGGCTCCGAAGCAGTGGCTGATAGTCGTCCGGGAAGATCGTGGACCGGTGCCGGCGGGCAATGCCATCTCTCCACCGCTCCTCGGGACGCATGGACCGGCGCAACGCGTCAGCCGAGGCGAATGCGGCTTCCTTGAGCGGTTGTCGCGGGTCCCAGATCTTGCTGCGAAAGATGCCGCCCAGACCTGCAACCTTGAAGCCGGCGATCTCGACGATGCGTCCATGCAGGTTGCGATCCGCGAGCTCTGATCCCCACAGGTTGTCGTAGTCGGCATCGGAGTCCGTGTCGTGGTTCCCGTGGATGAACCAGACCTCGGTGAGATCCAGGATCGGTCCCAGCTCGATGTGCAAAGGCCGGCGCGCCTGGATGTCGCCCAGCAGCACGATCGCCTCGGGCCGGAAGCGCTCGACCGCGGCGATCACGGGCTCGAGATCGCCGTGCGGGTCGCCGAAAAACATCAGCTTGGGAGCCGACTGTTCGTGCCCGGAGTGCGCGGGGAGATTCGAAGGAATGAGAGGGTTCATTTCACGTGTGCGTCGAAGTGGCGGCGGAGCATCGGCCAGCGGCAAACCGCAGAAAGTGCGAACGCAGCTCCTGAAAACTGTCCTGATCGAACGCCCGTTGGGAATCGGTGAGCACCAGCCGCTCGAAACCCGTTTCGAAGCTCCCGGGCCAATCGTCGAGTGCGACCCACTCTGCGTCATGGCGGCCATTCCCGTCGAGCCAGGCCTGGATCTCCATTTGGCGCCGGTGGTGGACAGCCACACCGGGGTCGATCTGCGGCGTGGCGCCGATGATCCGAAGCCGGATGTCGGCGCTGAAATACCATTGCAGCTGCTCGATGCTTTCGGCCAATCGCCAATCCGACGAGATGACGACATCGATGGACCTGAACTCCCGGAGCAGCTCTTCCAGAAGCGGCAGATGGCTGAAGAACCTGCTGCTGAACGAGTAGTCCGTACCGACGGGATGAAGAACGCCATCGACATCCAGGAACAGCAGATCGCTGGAGTCGCCTTGATATCCTGCGGTGCCCTGGTCCACCGGATCGGGCGGCAGTCGCGGGGTTGGAGGCTGGTCCATGGCCTTCCTTCGATGAACCTATGAAGCGATATTGCGGACATTGCGATGACGCCGATTCGGCCGGATGGCCTGAACCCCAGGCGTTGCCGCCAGCTCTCGAATCTGGTCGGCCGTGGCCTCCACGACAAAGGAACCACTGAGATCATTCCGGCGGGCCAGGCCGTCAAGACCGAGACGCTTCAAAGCCTGCTCGATCTTCACCATGGCCTCTGGGGTGCCTGATGCTGTCGTGCCGACTTTCTTGGTTAGCTGCTTGAGCAATGCCACTGCGGGCGGCGGCAGCATGCGCCGGGGAGATGAGATCGCTGTGCGTCCAGCGCGAGAAGGCGCACTCACCGCGGGGCGCGCGGACTCGATGATGATCGACTTCGTGCGACCGCTCGGGCTGTCGTGCAGGAAAGCGACGAGCTCGGCCCCCCGGATCGTGGCGATCAAGATCTCGTTCCCGCCAGGCGTATGGGCGTCTTTCATAGGTCGACCACCAGTCCTGGATTGAACCGCTGGTTCTCCAGGCCGCGACCGTACTGCAAGTACCCCCGGGGATTGCACAGGACGCGGCACTTGCCGACCTGGTAGTCGAAGCTCTCGTGGATGTGGCCATGCACCCAGAGCGTGGGCACCTCGAAGAAAGAGCCCGGGAGCTCGCTCACGAAGGCGCCGGACAGCCAGTTGGCCTGGTAGTGCGATGCGAGCGATCCGCGGTGCGGTGCATGGTGGGTCACGACCACCGTCGGTCCGTCGAAGGGCTCTGCGAGCTTCTGGGCCAGCCAGGCACGGTCACGCTGGTGCAGCGCCCGCGTGTCCTCGGGCGTCAGCCGGCGCTTCCTCGGCTTGGCGTGCGCCACGGACTGTTCGGCAGGCTCTGGTGTCTCGGCCCACCGGATCGATGAGTAGTCGTTGAGTTGGAGCTTGGCCACCTTCATGGCGCGCTCGGTGTCGACGGTGGAGCCGCTCTTGGCCTGAATGGGCAACTCGAAATCGGTCCACAACGTGCAGCCCAGAAATCGGACACCGTCGATCACGGCCTCACCGGGCGCCAGAAGATGAACCTTGCACGCGGCCGCGGTCAGCGCCATTTCCTTCTGCGTGGTCTGCAGCACGCCACTGTAGAACTCGTGGTTGCCCGGTACGAAGACGATCGGGATCGTCTCTCCGAAATTGTCTGCTCGCCGGGCCCAGCGCATGGCCTTGGAGCCGGGTACGAAGATATCTCCGGCAAGGATGACGGCGTCGTAGTCGACCTTGGGGGCGTTAAAGATGCCGAATTCAAGGTGCAGGTCCGAAAGGATGAGCAGTTTCACATCGGGATGTCTTTCTCTTTGCTGTGCGCTCAGGGCATCAGGATCGAGAGCTTGGCATTCCACGCCTCGCCGTCGGACCTGGAGGGCACGGCGACGCGAATCGTCGGGCGATCGAAGTCACTGGTCTCGAAGAGGAAGTGCACGTGCTGAAAGCGAAACACCGGATTTCCGGGATATTCGGTCCACTTGAGCTGCCAGGTCTGGAAGTAGTCGAAGTCGACCGTGCGGGCCTTCTTGCCCCGACTGACGATGCAGGCTTTGCGGGCATCCGGATCAAACAGGATGCAAATTTCATCCCAATCGCCCAGCATGCGGCGCGGATCGACTGGGAAGAAGGTCGCACCGGATGCCTGACCTTGGGCCCGGAGCAACTGCTCGCGCCCAGCCTGGATCGAACGAGGCGATGCGATCCAGGCCCAGTAGAAGAGAACCAGCGCGACTGCGAGCATGGCCACGAGTGGGAGTGTCACGAGCGAGTCTCCTGAGACCAACGTGAACGAGTGCTGCCTCTCAACGACAAGTCGACGATGTCCTGTGGTGGTGCCAAGCGCGGCCCATTTCGTCGAGAACTTGATGAATCGGCCGGCAAAGCTGGATCACCAAGATCTGCAACCCGGCTATTGATTGGAGGCTGTGTCGGTTCTGCTTTCATTCATCGTCCTGTGCCAGCTGTAAGACGACGCAGACTCCGCTGGGAGCCGCGACGAGTCGAATCGCTTCAGTGCGAGATCTGAAGAATAGTCGAATTTCCACTATTCCAAAACGAACTTCAGGGTGCGAGCCACAAGGAAGTGGCTCATGCAGAAGACAATTTACAGCCGGCAAAGCAAGCTGGTGACGACTCTCCTACGAGAGTTCAGGCAGGCAAGAGAAATGACTCAGGTGGAACTGGCCAAGAAACTTGGCATAACCCAAAGCGACCTCAGCAAAGTTGAGCGGGGAGCTCGGCGCATCGACTTTGTTGAACTGAGGCATTGGGCCGCCGCACTGGGTATCGATATGGGACTTTTCGTCGCCGAGTTTGAGGCGAGGCTTGAAGCCGCGTCTGTGGCGGCGCAGGTGCACAGGCGCCCCCACTGATGCGCTGGCGAGCTCAGTCGAGGTAGGGGGCGTCCCGCGTTAGACGCCAAGAATACTGCTCTAGTTGAGGCAATGACTTGATTTCATGCGCAGTCTCCGGTGCCGGGTTCGCTGGCAATAAGTGAGACTTTTTCCTTCGATGTTAGTGTCTACTACTGGCATTTGCTCCGAGTTTTCCGCAGAAATTTTTGACACTCTGTTATCCAATGCTTGCGCCTGCGTTCTCGATTTTTGACACTCTGTTGGGAAATTTGACACTCTGTTAGGAGCCTCTAAGACCCCAAGCCATCCTCGTGACACACCCTTGCGCATAATTGACGCAAGCTATGACTCTCACCGAACTCAAATACATCGTCGCAGTGGCCCGCGAACGGCACTTCGGCAAGGCGGCCGAGGCCTGCTACGTTTCGCAGCCGACCCTCTCCGTCGCCATCAAGAAGCTCGAGGACGAGCTCGAAGTCAAGCTCTTCGAGCGCAGCGCCGGCGAAGTGACCGTCACGCCGCTGGGCGAGCAGATCGTGCAGCAGGCGCAGAGCGTGCTCGACCAGGCAGCCAGCATCAAGGAGATCGCCAAGCGCGGCAAGGACCCGCTGGCCGGTCCGCTGAACCTGGGCGTGATCTACACCATCGGGCCGTACCTGCTGCCCGACCTCGTGCGCCAGGTGATCGCGCGCACGCCGCAGATGCCGCTGGTGCTGCAGGAGAACTTCACCGCCAAGCTGCTCGAGATGCTGCGCGCCGGCGAGATCGACTGCGCCATCATGGCCGAGCCCTTTCCCGACACCGGCCTCGCGATGGCGCCGCTGTACGACGAGCCCTTCATGGCGGCGCTGCCCAACAAGCACAAGTTCGCCGACCGCGAATCGATCACGTCCGAGGAACTGCAGAGCGAGACGATGCTGCTGCTGGGCACCGGCCACTGCTTCCGCGACCACGTACTGGAGGTGTGCCCGGAGTTCGCGCGCTTCTCGAGCAACGCCGAGGGCATCCGCAAGAGCTTCGAGGGCTCGTCGCTGGAGACCATCAAGCACATGGTGGCCTCGGGCATGGGCGTGACGCTGGTGCCGCGCCTGTCGGTGCCGGCCGATGCCATCAAGCCGAAGGTCAAGGGCCGCAAGGAGCCCGAGCAGATGGTGCGCTACCTGCCGGTGCGCGACGCGCACGACCGCGATCCGCCCACGCGCCGCGTGGTGCTCGCATGGCGCCGCACCTTCACGCGCTACGAGGCCATCGCCGCGCTGCGCAACGCGATCTATGCGTGCGAGCTGCCGGGCGTGAAGCGCCTTTCGTAGTTCGCAATTCGAGAACTTGACCTACGCGGCGGCCGTTTTGAATCGTTGATCGCTGAGATAGAGTGACGCTGTTGCGAAGCCGCGCGCCGGCTTCCAGAATTCAGTCCAGCACCTCCCAAAATTCGATCGAAGAAAAGGATCTCGCTCTATGGCCAAAGACTCGAAGAAAACCTCGTCCGCCTCTTCCGCCGGCAAGGTGCCCAAGAAGGGCGGCAAGCAGGTCGCGCAGGAGTCGGGCAGCCGCAACGCGCCCATCATCAATATCGGCATCGAGCGCCAGGACCGCGCCGCCATCGCCGAAGGCCTGAGCCGCGTGCTGGCCGACACCTACACGCTGTACCTCACCACGCACAACTTCCACTGGAACGTGACGGGCCCGCACTTCAACTCGCTGCACGCGATGTTCATGGGCCAGTACACCGAGCTGTGGGGCGCGACCGACGTGCTCGCCGAGCGCATCCGCGCGCTGGGCCACTACGCGCCGGGCTCGTACGCCGAGTTCAGCAAGATCGCCACCGTGCCCGACGTGCCGCAGAACCCGCCCAAGGCGATGGAGATGGTGCGCATCCTGGTGAAGGGCCACGAAACCGTGTCGCGCATTGCGCGCGAATTCATTCCTGTCGCCGAGGAAGCCGGCGACGACCCGACGGCCGACATGCTGACCGCGCGCTGCACGGTGCACGATCAGACGGCCTGGATGCTGCGTTCCCTCCTTGAAGACTGATTCCGCTCCTTCCGTCACTGCGCCCGCGGCTCGCCGCGGGCGTTTTGCGTTGTATCTCGACCTGATCCGCTGGAACCGTCCGGCGGGCTGGCTGCTCCTGCTCTGGCCCACGCTGGGCGCGCTGTGGTTCGCAGCGGGCGGCTGGCCCGGTTGGCACCTGCTGGTCGTGTTCACGCTCGGCACCGTTCTCATGCGCAGCGCCGGCTGCTGCGTGAACGACGTGGCCGACCGCGACTTCGACCGCCACGTGAAGCGCACCGCGCAGCGGCCCGTGACCAGCGGCGAGTTGCCGGTCAAGGAGGCGCTGGGGCTGGGCGTGGTGCTGGCACTGGCGTCCTTCGGGCTGGTGCTCACGACCAACCGCACGACGGTGCTGTGGTCGTTCGCGGCGCTGGCCATCACGCTGGTCTATCCCTTCGCCAAGCGCTTCGTCTCGGTGCCGCAGGCGGTGCTGGGCGTTGCCTTCAGCTTCGGCATTCCGATGGCCTTCGCGGCGGTGCAATCCACCGTGCCGCTCTTCGCCTGGGCGCTGCTGGTGGGCAACCTGTTCTGGGTGCTGGCCTACGACACCGAGTACGCGATGGTCGACCGCGACGACGACCTCAAGATCGGCATGAAGACATCGGCCATCACCTTCGGCCGCTTCGACGTGGCGGCGGTGATGGCGAGCTACGCGATCTTCATCGCGGTCTGGACCTGGGCCGGCGCGAGCCGTTCGCTGGGCGTGCTGTTCTACGTCGGCATCGCGGTCGCCGTGGCGCAGGCGCTGTGGCACTGGCGGATGATCCGCGACCGCACGCGCGAAGGCTGCTTCAAGGCCTTCCGGCTGAATCACTGGCTGGGTTTCACCGTGTTCGCCGGCATCGTGGCCGGCTACGCGCTACGTTGAGCATCACCATGTCCGATGTGCTGGAGCGGCTGAAGCAGAAGATCGGCCAGGAGGGCCACTCCGGCTGGCACCGCATCACGCAGGAGATGGTCGACCGCTACTCGGAGCTGTCTGGCGACGGCGAGGGCGAATGGATCCACCTCGACCCCGAACGTGCGGCGCGCGAGGCCGGCTACGGCGGCACCATCGTGCAGGGCTTCTTCCAGGTGTCGCACCTGATCCGGCTGACCGGCGAGGCCATGCGCACGCTGCTGCCCTTCGACTCGAACCACGCGCTCAACTACGGCTTCGACCGCCTGCGCTTCGTGCGGCCTATGCCGGTGGGTGCGCGCTTTCGGGCGCGCGTACGCATTGCGGACGTGACGGCCAGGCCGGGCGACAGCTATCTGCTGAAGGAAGAGGTCTGGCTGGAGCTGGAGGACGGCACCGTCACGCTGGCTGCCGAGTGGTTGTTCCTGCTCGGGCCGGGGGCGTTGTCCGAGGCCTGAAATCAGCCTCGGCCGAATTCCTCGCCCAGCTCTGCGGCGCGCTTCTGTGCGGCGCGGATCGCTGTCTTGAACTGGGACTTCACATCGGCCGCCTGGAGCGAAGTGATGGCCGCGTAGGTCGTGCCGCCCTTGGAGGTCACGCGCTCGCGCAGCACCGAAGGCGGCTCGGTCGCGCTGTGCGCCAGTGCCGAGGCGCCGGTGAAGGTGCCGACGGACAGCCGCAGCGCCTGCTCGGGCGTGAGGCCCATCTCGACGCCGGCCTCGGTCATCGCCTCGATGAAATAGAACACGTAGGCCGGGCCGGAGCCCGAAATGGCGGTCACTGCGTCGAGCGCCGGTTCGGCGTCGACCCAGAGCAGCTCGCCGGTGGGCGCCAGCAGTTGCCCGACCATGGAGCGGTCGGAACTGTCGACGCCGGGCCGGGCGAACAGGCCGGTCATGCCCTTGCCCACCAGCGCGGGCGTGTTGGGCATGGCGCGCACCACGCGCTCGGTGCCGAGCCAGCGGGCGATGCTGTCGGATGGAATGCCGGCTGCCACGCTCAGGTGCAGGGCGTCTTCGACATGGGCGCGCACCGGCCGGGTGGCTTCCGCGAAGGTCTGGGGCTTGACCGCCCAGACCACCACGCCGCAGCGCGAGAGGGCCTCGCCCGCCTCGGCCTTCGCGACGATGCCGAAGGACTGGGACAGCTTTGCGCGCGCTTCCTCGAAGGGCTCGACCACCTCGAAGGCCTCGGCCGGGGTGCCTTGCTGGATCAGGCCGCCGATGATGGCGCTGGCCATGTTGCCGCCCCCGATGAAGGCGACGGGGGGCAGCGGCGCGGGGCCGGTGCGGGGCAGGAAGGTCACGGCGATGGTCATGGTCGGTCGGCGTATTCGAAGGCGGCGAACTGGGTGATTTGAAGCGGATTGAAATTGTCGTCGCTCACGACCACCAGCATGCGCTTGCCGCCGGGCAGGGGCGGGCCCCAGCACATGCCTTCGGTGTTGTCGAGCCTGGACAGGCCCAGCGTGGCGAAGTCGGCCACCAGCGTCTTGGCCGCCGGCCGGTGGTTGCCGGGCGCCAGCGCGTCGACGGCGAGCACGTCGCTGGCCGCGCGGGTATCTATTTCATACAGGCGCAGCGAATTGCCGCGGCCGGTGGCGTAAGCGCGCTCCAGCACCAGCATGCGGTCGGCGTCGATCATCAGGATCTCGCTCACGCCGTTGTCGGCGTAGCTGCCGGGAACGAGCGGGCGCAGCGGGATGGCGTCGGGAATGTAGGCGATCTGGCGGTCGGCCTGGCTGGTCTCCAGGTCGATCCGGGTGAAGCGGCAGGGGCCGCCGGGGGCGCCGACGGCGGGTTCGGGGCCGTCCTGGATGAGGGCATTCTCCATCGCCAGCCAGGCGAAGCGGCCGTCGGGCGTGAGGCTGACACCCTCGAAAGTCAGGTTGTCGCGCGGCCCGCGGCGCTTTGCCGGATCAGGCTGGAACATCGCCGGCATCCGGAATTCGCGCAGGAAGCGGCCGTCGCGGGCCGATTCGTACAACGCGGGGCCGAAGCCGCGGGCGACGTCGCCTTCGCTGGTCCACAGCAGGGTGTTGGTGGCGGGGCGCAGCCGGAGCGCCTCGGGGTCGGGCACCGGGAGACCGTCGACCGCGTTGCGCCGGTTCGGCCAGGGGCCGCCGCCGGGGCGTTGCAGCTGCACCACGCCTGTCGGTTCGGGCGGCGCGGCCGGTGGATCGGGCCAGCGGGCGACGTAGTAGCGGACGGGAGCCAGGTCCGACCGGTCATCGCTGATGAGCAGGTACTCACCTCGGATCGGGTCGTAGTCGACGCCCGAGAGGCCTCCGGCCGTGGTCCCTTCTATATGAAGGCGGTGCGGCCATCGCGCTTCGGCGATGCGGCGCAGCCGGCCGGAGTCCGGGTTCGGCGTCGCGCCGCCCTTGCAGCCGGCCACGCCCAGCATCGCCAGCCCGGCGCCGCCGGCCAGCAGGAGGCGACGGCGCGGCAGCGGCAATGAGGTCGAAAGAATGGGTTTTTCGGGCTTTTCGGACGGGCGCACGCCCCGGAGTCTAGTGGCAGCGTCCCGCCGCAGACGGGTTGTTGACTTCCCGGCCTTCGCGTGCAACAATCGCGGGCTTCGCTTTCAAAAGGCGGAGCTTTCAGCCCAAAGCGGAAGTGCCCCGAGTGGTTCGGGGTATGGACGACGGGCCCAAGACTGACTGATTTGCCTCCCTCCTGGAAGCACATCGGTACAAGTTGGGAATATCAAGAAATGATCCAAACTGAATCCCGGCTCGAAGTGGCCGACAACACGGGCGCGAAATCCGTCCTGTGTATCAAGGTGCTCGGTGGCTCCAAGCGGCGTTACGCCAGCGTGGGCGACGTCATCAAGGTCAGCATCAAGGAAGCCGCTCCGCGTGGTCGCGTCAAGAAGGGCGAGATCTACAGCGCAGTGGTGGTCCGCACCGCCAAGGGCATCCGTCGCGCCGACGGTTCGCTCGTGAAGTTCGACGGCAACGCTGCAGTGTTGCTCAACGCCAAGCTGGAGCCCATCGGCACCCGCATCTTCGGACCGGTCACGCGCGAACTGCGCACCGAGAAGTTCATGAAGATCGTGTCGCTGGCACCCGAAGTTCTCTAAGGACACAACGCCATGAACAAGATTCGCAAGGGCGACCAGGTCATCGTGTTGGCCGGCCGCGACAAGGGCAAGCGGGGCACTGTCTCGCTGCGCAAGGATGACTCGCACGTGGTCATCGAAGGCATCAATCTCGTCAAGAAGCACACCAAGCCGAACCCCCTGAAGGGTACGACCGGTGGCATCGTCGAGAAGGCCATGCCGATTCACCAATCCAACGTGGCGATCTTCAACGCCGCGACCGGCAAGGCCGATCGCGTGGGCGTCAAGGTCACCCAGGATGCTGACGGCAAGCGCGTGGCTGTTCGCGTGTTCAAGTCGAGCGGCGAAGAAATCAAGTTCGCCTAAGAGGTACTCACATGGCACGTCTCCAACAACACTATCGCGAAAAGATCGCGAAAGACCTGACGGAAAAGTTCGGCTACACGTCGCCGATGCAGGTCCCGCGCCTCACCAAGATCACGCTCAACATGGGTGTGGGTGAAGCTGTCGCCGACAAGAAGGTCCTCGACAACGCCGTTGCCGACCTGACCAAGATCGCCGGCCAGAAGCCCGTGGTCACCAAGTCCAAGAAGGCTATCGCCGGCTTCAAGATCCGCGAAAACCAGCCGATCGGCTGCATGGTCACGCTGCGTGGCGTGCACATGTACGAATTCCTGGATCGCTTCGTGACCATCGCGCTGCCGCGCGTCCGCGACTTCCGTGGTATCTCCGGCCGTGCTTTCGATGGCCGTGGCAACTACAACATCGGCGTCAAGGAACAGATCATTTTCCCCGAGATCGAGTACGACAAGGTCGATGCCCTGCGCGGTCTCAATATCAGCATCACGACGACGGCCAAGACCGACGAAGAAGCCAAGGCGCTTCTCGCTGGCTTCCGTTTCCCGTTCAAGAACTGAGGTGACCTGTGGCTAAAGCATCTTTGATCCAGCGCGAACTCAAGCGCGACAAGCTGGTTGCCAAGTTCGCCGCGAAGCACGCGGAACTGAAGGCAGCTTCCAACGACCTGAAGAAGAGCGAAGAAGAGCGCGCCGCTGCACGCCTGGCGCTGCAAAAGCTGCCGCGTAACGCGAACCCCACGCGTCAGCGCAACCGTTGCGAAATCACCGGTCGCCCGCGCGGCACCTTCCGTCAATTCGGTCTGGCCCGCGCCAAGATCCGCGAACTGGCTTTCAACGGCGACATCCCCGGTGTCACCAAGGCCAGCTGGTAAGCCAGGCAGGAGCAAACAACATGAGCATGAGTGATCCCATTGCCGACCTGCTGACGCGTATCCGCAACGCGCAGATGGTGGCGAAGCCCACCGTGTCGGTCCCGTCTTCCAAGGTGAAGATCGCGATCGCACAAGTCCTGAAGGACGAGGGCTACATCGACGGTTTCCAGGTCAAGACCGAAGCCGGCAAGAGCGAACTTGAAATCTCGCTGAAGTACTACGCTGGTCGTCCGGTCATCGAGCGCATCGAGCGCGTGAGCCGCCCCGGCCTGCGCGTCTACAAGGCCAGCGCTTCGATTCCGCAAGTCCAGAACGGCCTCGGCGTTGCGATCGTCACGACCCCCAAGGGCGTGATGACCGACCGCAAGGCCCGCGCCTCCGGTGTCGGCGGCGAAGTCCTGTGCTACGTCGCCTAACCGAGACATCGAGGAGTAACTGAAATGTCCCGAGTAGGAAAAATGCCGATCACCATCCCCGCAGGCGTGGATGTGTCGATCAAGGAAGACCAGATCAGCGTCAAGGGCACGGGCGGCACGCTCGCCCTCGCGCGCAATGCACTGGTCAACGTCGTCAGCAAGGACGGCAAGCTGAGCTTCGAGCCCGCCAACGATTCGCGTGAAGCCAACGCGATGAGCGGCACGGTTCGCCAGCTCGTGAACAACATGGTGGTCGGTGTGACCAAGGGCTTCGAGAAGAAGCTCAGCCTGATCGGCGTCGGCTACAAGGCCGCAGCCCAGGGAACGAAGCTGAACCTCCAGGTCGGCTATTCGCACCCGGTCAACATCGACATGCCGCAAGGCATCACGGTGGCTACCGCGACCCCGACTGAAATCGTGATCAAGGGTGCTGACCGTCAGCGCGTTGGTCAAATCGCCGCTGAGATCCGCGCCGTTCGTCCGCCAGAGCCCTACAAGGGCAAGGGCATCCGCTATGCGGACGAGAAGATCGTGATCAAAGAGACCAAGAAGAAGTAAGGGGCAGCAAAATGATGTTGACCAAAAAAGCACAGCGTCTTCGCCGCTCGCGCCAGACCCGCATCCGCATCGCGACGCAGGGTGTGGCTCGTCTGACGGTGAACCGCACCAACCTGCACATCTACGCCACCGTCATCTCCGGCGACGGCGCCAAGGTGATTGCAACCGCATCGACGGCAGAAGCCGAAGTGCGTACCTCGCTCGGCGGTTCGGGCAAGGGCGGCAATGCTGCCGCCGCCACCGCCGTCGGCAAGCGCATCGCTGAAAAGGCGAAGGCTGCCGGCGTCGAGAAGGTCGCCTTCGACCGCGCAGGTTTCGCATACCACGGCCGCGTCAAGGCGCTGGCCGAGGCTGCCCGCGAAGCCGGCCTGCAGTTCTAACCGGACACGAGATTCAAAATGGCAAAGATTCAGGCAAGAACGCAGAACGAAGGCCCCGAGGACGGTTTGCGCGAGAAGATGATCGCGATCAACCGCGTCACCAAGGTGGTGAAGGGTGGTCGTATCCTCGGTTTCGCAGCACTCACCGTGGTCGGTGACGGCGATGGCCGCGTCGGCATGGGCAAGGGCAAGTCGAAGGAAGTGCCCGCTGCAGTGCAGAAGGCAATGGAAGAAGCGCGTCGCAACCTGCTGAAGGTTTCGATCAAGAACGGCACGCTGCACCACCAGGTGCAAGGCCACCATGGCGCTTCGACGGTCGTGATGTACCCGGCCCCCAAGGGTACCGGCATCATCGCCGGCGGCCCGATGCGCGCCGTGTTCGAAGTGATGGGTATCACCGACATCGTGGCCAAGAGCCATGGTTCGTCGAACCCCTACAACATGGTTCGCGCCACGCTCGACGGGTTGAAGAACTCGACGACCGCCAGCGAAGTGGCTGCCAAGCGCGGCCTGACCGTCGAAGAAATCTTCGCCTGAGCGCAGGCCGTCGCAAGCCTCAAGGAAGCATTCAAATGACGCAACAACAAACCCTCAAGGTGCAGCTGGTCAAGAGCCCGATCGGCACCAAGGAATCGCATCGCGCGACCGTGCGCGGCCTCGGCCTGCGCAAGCTCAACAGCGTGAGCGAGCTGCAAGACACGCCCGCTGTGCGCGGCATGATCAACAAGATCAGTTATCTGGTCAAAGTCCTGTAAGAGAGACTGATATGGAACTCAATGGCATCAAGCCGGCGGATGGCGCCAAGCACGCCAAGCGTCGTGTCGGCCGCGGTATCGGTTCCGGCCTGGGCAAGACCTCGGGTCGCGGCCACAAGGGCCAGAAGTCGCGCGCAGGTGGTTTCCACAAGGTCGGCTTCGAAGGCGGTCAAATGCCGCTGCAGCGTCGCCTGCCGAAGCGTGGCTTCAAGTCGCATCTGCTGAAGTTCAACGCCGAAGTCACGCTGACCGCTCTCGAGCAGCTCGGCCTGGCCGAAGTGGACATCCTGGCGCTGAAGCAAGCCGGCCTCGTCGGTCAGCTGGCCAAGGTCGTCAAGGTCGTGAAGACCGGTGAGCTCACCAAGGCCGTCAAGCTGACGGGCGTGGGCGCAACGGCTGGCGCCAAGGCTGCGATCGAAGCGGCCGGCGGCAGCATCGCCTGATCATCATCGGACTGAAAGAAGTTCTTCGTGGCAACTAACGCGGCAACGATCGCAAAAACAGGCAAGTTCGGCGACCTCCGTCGTCGGCTCGTCTTTTTGCTGCTCGCGCTCGTGGTCTACCGGATTGGCGCGCATATCCCTGTGCCGGGCATCAACCCGGACCAGCTGGCTGCGCTGTTCCAGGGCCAGCAGGGCGGCATTCTGAGCCTGTTCAACATGTTCTCGGGCGGTGCGCTGTCGCGCTTCACCGTGTTCGCGTTGGGGATCATGCCGTACATCTCGGCGTCGATCATCATGCAGCTGATGACCTACGTGCTTCCTACCTTCGAGCAATTGAAGAAGGAAGGCGAGGCCGGCCGCCGCAAGATCACGCAGTACACGCGCTATGGCGCGCTGGGTCTGGCACTGTTCCAGTCGTTCAGCATCGCGGTGGCTCTCGAGTCGTCGGCCGGCCTGGTGATCTCGCCCGGCTTCGGCTTCCGCATCACCGCCATGGTGAGCCTGACGGCAGGTTCGATGTTCCTGATGTGGCTCGGCGAGCAGATCACCGAGCGCGGCCTGGGCAACGGCATCTCGATCCTGATCTTCGCGGGTATCGCGGCCGGTCTGCCCAACGCCATCGGCGGCCTGCTGGAGCTGGTTCGTACCGGCGCCATGAACGTGATCGTCGCGCTCTTCATCGTCGCCGTGGTGGTGCTGGTCACCTACTTCGTGGTGTTCGTGGAACGCGGCCAGCGCAAGATCCTCGTGAACTATGCGCGGCGCCAGGTCGGCAACAAGGTGTACGGCGGCCAGTCGTCGCACCTGCCGCTGAAGCTGAACATGGCCGGCGTGATCCCGCCGATCTTCGCCTCGTCGATCATCCTGCTGCCGGCAACGGTGGTCGGCTGGTTCAGCACCGGCGAAGGCGGTTTCCGCTGGATCAAGGACGTTGCCAGCGCACTGCGCCCCGGAGAGCCGATCTACGTGCTGCTGTATGCCGCTGCGATCGTTTTCTTCTGCTTCTTCTACACGGCGCTCGTGTTCAACAGCAAGGAAACGGCCGACAACCTGAAGAAGAGTGGTGCATTCATTCCTGGCATTCGTCCGGGTGACCAGACCGCTCGCTACATCGACAAGATTCTGGTTCGCCTGACGCTGGCTGGCGCGGTGTACATCACCTTCGTCTGCCTGCTGCCAGAGTTCCTGATCCTGAAGTACAACGTGCCGTTCTACTTCGGTGGTACCTCCCTGCTGATCATCGTGGTCGTCACGATGGACTTCATGGCCCAGGTGCAAAACTACATGATGTCCCAGCAGTACGAATCGCTGCTGAAGAAGGCTAACTTCAAGACATCGTAGGGCTGTGTTTCAGTATTGAGTCCGGGCGGTAGACCGCCACGTTAAACAGTTTTAGGAGAGTGAAATGAGAGTTTCGGCTTCGGTCAAAACCATCTGCCGTAATTGCAAGGTCATCCGCCGCAAGGGTGTGGTGCGTGTGATCTGCACCGACCCGCGCCACAAGCAGCGCCAGGGTTGATTGAAGAGTATTAGAGGACGCACATGGCACGTATTGCTGGCATCAACATCCCGCCGCACAAGCACGCTGAAATCGGCCTGACCGCCATCTTCGGCATCGGTCGCACCCGCGCCCGTCAGATCTGCGAAGCGAGCGGCATCGAGTATTCGAAGAAGATCAAGGATCTGACCGACGCCGATCTCGAGAAGATCCGCGACCAGATCGCGCTGTTCACGATCGAAGGCGACCTGCGTCGCGAGACGACGATGAACATTAAGCGCCTGATGGACATTGGCTGCTACCGCGGCTTCCGTCACCGTCGCGGCCTGCCGATGCGCGGCCAGCGCACGCGCACCAACGCCCGCACCCGCAAGGGTCCGCGCAAGGCTGCGCAGTCCCTGAAGAAATAAGGATAGAACAGCATGGCTAAAGCACCTGCAAACAACGCCGCACAGCGCGTTCGCAAGAAGGTTCGCAAGAACGTCGCGGACGGTATCGCTCACGTGCACGCTTCGTTCAACAACACCATCATCACGATCACCGATCGCCAGGGCAACGCCCTGTCGTGGGCTTCGTCGGGTGGCCAGGGCTTCAAGGGCTCGCGCAAGTCGACCCCGTTCGCTGCGCAGGTCGCTTCGGAAGTTGCCGGCCGTGCTGCTGTCGAACAAGGCATCAAGAACCTCGACGTCGAGATCAAGGGCCCCGGCCCCGGTCGCGAATCGTCGGTGCGCGCACTGGCTGCGCTCGGCATCCGGATCAACTCGATCGCCGACGTGACGCCCGTTCCGCACAACGGCTGCCGTCCCCAGAAGCGTCGCCGCATCTGATCGTCAGTCCGCAAGGCGCAGCCGGCTTTGAATAGCGGCTGCGCATTTGTTTTTTAACTAAGCCCACCGCCATCAGCATCTTGCCGATGGCTCCCGCAGGCAACTGCGGCAGATGACACAAAGGAAAAATCGTGGCACGTTACCTCGGCCCCAAGGCCAAACTTTCCCGCCGTGAAGGCACCGACCTGTTCCTGAAGAGCGCCCGCCGCTCGATCCAGGACAAGGCCAAGTTCGACTCCAAGCCCGGCCAGCACGGCCGCACCTCGGGTCAGCGCACCTCCGACTACGGCCTGCAGCTGCGCGAGAAGCAGAAGGTCAAGCGCATGTACGGCGTGCTCGAGAAGCAATTCCGCCGCTACTTCGAAGAAGCCGACCGCCGCCGTGGCAACACCGGCGCCAACCTGCTGTTCATTCTCGAATCGCGTCTGGACAACGTCGTCTACCGCATGGGCTTCGGCTCGACCCGCGCCGAAGCGCGCCAGCTCGTGTCGCACAAGGCGATCACGGTGAACGGTCAGTCGGTCAACATCCCGTCGTACCTGGTCAAGACCGGCGACGTGATCGCCGTGCGCGACAAGTCGAAGAAGCAGACCCGCGTTGTCGAAGCGCTGCAACTCGCCCAGCAAGTCGGTATTCCGGCATGGGTCGACGTGAATGCCGACAAGGCCGAAGGCACGTTCAAGAAGGTGCCCGATCGCGACGAATTCGCAGCCGACATCAACGAATCGCTGATCGTCGAACTGTATTCGCGTTGATTTCTTCTACCCGCACCCGCCATTCGGCGCGTGCGGGAGATTGTTTTTGTTGTTCACGTTCCTGTTCCGCGCTTCGTCGCGGCTCAGGTGCTTCACCAGCCTTACCGGTGTAACGAGCCGGGGGTATTGAGAGGAAGTCTGCATGCAAACCACCCTGCTGAAACCCAAGACCATCCAGGTCGAGCAACTTGCCGCCAACAAGGCCAAGGTGACGCTCGAGCCTTTCGAGCGCGGCTACGGCCACACGCTCGGCAACGCGCTGCGTCGCGTTCTGCTGTCGTCCATGGTGGGCTACTCGGCCACCGAAGTCACGATCGCTGGCGTTCTGCATGAGTACTCGTCGATCGACGGCGTGCAGGAAGATGTCGTCAACATCCTGCTGAATCTCAAGGGCGTGGTGTTCAAGCTCCACAACCGCGACGAAGTCACGCTGAGCCTGCGCAAGGACGGCGAAGGCCCGGTGCTGGCCTCGGACATCCAGACCCCGCACGACGTCGAGATCATCAATCCCGACCACGTGATCGCCCACCTGTCGCAAGGCGGCAAGCTCGACATGCAGATCAAGGTCGAGAAAGGCCGCGGCTACGTGCCCGGCACGATGCGCCGCTATGCGGACGAGCCGACCAAGTCGATCGGCCGCATCGTCCTCGACGCCTCGTTCTCGCCCGTCAAGCGCGTGAGCTACACCGTCGAAAGCGCCCGCGTGGAGCAGCGCACCGACCTCGACAAGCTGCTGGTCGAAATCGAGACCAACGGTGCGATCACCGCCGAGGACGCAGTGCGCGCATCGGCTAAAATCCTGGTCGAGCAGCTCGCCGTGTTCGCGCAGCTCGAAGGCGGCGAACTCGCTGCGTTCGATGCTCCGGCTCCGCGCAGCGCACAGCAGTTCGATCCGATCCTGCTGCGCCCTGTCGACGAACTCGAACTGACGGTGCGTTCGGCCAACTGCCTGAAGGCCGAAAACATCTACTACATCGGTGACCTGATCCAGCGCACCGAGAACGAGCTGCTCAAGACCCCGAATCTGGGTCGCAAGTCGCTCAACGAAATCAAGGAAGTGCTCGCCTCCCGCGGCCTGACCTTGGGCATGAAGCTCGAAAGCTGGCCGCCGGCCGGCCTCGACAAGCGTTGATTATTTGAATTTTTGAAATAGGCCCCCTGAAAAGGGCCAGTGCACCGGGCAGTACCTGACACGGCTGCCTGTTTTATAAAGTAAAGGAAAGCACCATGCGTCACGGACACGGACTCCGCAAACTCAACCGCACCAGCTCGCACCGCCTCGCGATGCTGCAGAACATGATGAATTCGCTCATCGAGCACGAAGTCATCAAGACCACGGTCCCCAAGGCCAAGGAACTGCGCCGCGTCATCGAGCCGATGATCACGCTTGCCAAGAAGCCCACCGTCGCCAACAAGCGCCTGGCCTTCGACCGCCTGCGCAACCGCGACAGCGTCGTGAAGCTCTTCGGTGACCTCGGCCCGCGTTTCGCAGCGCGTCCGGGCGGCTACACCCGCATCCTGAAGATGGGTTTCCGCGTGGGTGACAACGCCCCGATGGCGCTCGTCGAACTGGTTGATCGTCCTGAAATTAAAGAAGACGCAGCCGAGCAAAACGCTGCTGAATAAGCTATAATCTAAGTCTGCCGCGCGATGGAGCAGCCTGGTAGCTCGTTGGGCTCATAACCCAAAGGTCGCAAGTTCAAATCTTGCTCGCGCAACCAAATTGAAAAGGCCCTTTGAGAAATCAAAGGGCCTTTTTCTTTTTCGATCTTTTACCCATCAATTGCCGGTGAATGGCAAAAAGAAATGCCCTCGCAATGAGGGCATTCTTTATTTTTGGCCAGCGTGGCAACTCAGTCAGGAATGACTGCCGTCACCTCGATCTCGACCTTCGCCCGATGCTCCACCAGCGCAGCCACCTGCACGCAGGTCATGGCCGGGAAGTTGCGGCCCATCGCGTCGCGATAGACGGGGCCGAGCTCGGCGAGCCGGCGGCTGTATTCGTCGCGGTCCGTCACGTACCAGGTCATGCGCACCATGTGCTCCGGGCCCGCGCCGCCCGCGCGCAGCACCTCGACGATGTTGCGCAGCGCCAGGCCGCATTGGTCGATGAAGTCGTCCGATTCGAATTGCTGCTGGGCATTCCAGCCGATCTGGCCGCCGACGAACAGCATCGTTCCACGAGCGGCGACGCCGTTCGCATAGCCCTTGGGAGGCAGCCAGCCTTCGGGTTGCAGGAGTTTGTTGATCATGATGTCGTGTTGAGTTGTCTCAGTTTGAATCGTTGGAGCTTGCCGGTTTCCGTGCGCGGCAGCGCCGGTACGAACTCGATCTCCCGTGGGTATTTGAACGGCGCGATGGTCGCCTTCACGTGGTCCTGCAGTGTCTTCACGAGGGCGGCGTTGCCCTCGTTCCCCGGCTTGAGGACGCAGAACGCTTTCACGATCATGCCCCGCTCGGCATCCGGCTTGCCGATCACGCCGCACTCGGCCACGGCCGGGTGCTTGAGCAGCGCATCCTCCACCTCCGGGCCGCCGACGTTGTAGCCGGCCGTGATGATCATGTCGTCGGCGCGCGCCTGGTAGAAGAAGTAGCCGTCGTCGTCCTGCACGAACGAATCGCCGGGGTAGTTCCAGCCGTTCTTCACGTAGTCTGCCTGGCGCGGGTCGTCGAGGTATCTGCAGCCCACCGGCCCCTGCAGCGCGAGCTTGCCGACCGTGCCGCGCGGCACTTCCTTGCCCTGGTTGTCCACCACCTTCGCGGTGAAGCCCGGCACGGCCTTGCCGACGGCACCACGGCGTACGTCGGAGCCCGCGGCCGAGATGTAGATATGGAACACCTCGGTGCCGCCGATGCCGTCGAGCATCTCGATGCCGGAAGCCTCCTTCCACAGCTGCCGCGTGGCGTCAGGCAGGGCCTCGCCCGCGCTCACGCTGATGCGCAGGCTGGGCATGCCGTGCTGCTTCACGAACGGCGCCATCTGGCGGTAGAACGTGGGCGCCGTGTAGCAGATGGTCGCGCCGACCTCGTTGATGAGCTTCACCAGCCCCTCGGGCGTGAACGGCGCATCGGGAAAGTAGACCGAAGCCCCGGCCCACATCGGAAACACCAGCAGCCCGCCGAGCCCGAAAGTGAAGGCCAGCGGGGGCGATCCCACCACGATGTCGTCGCTGCGCGCGCGCAGCACGTGGCGCGGCCATGTCTCGCACATCGCGAGCACGTCGCGGTGCGTGGTGACGGGCGCCTTCGGCTTGCCGGTGGTGCCCGAGGTGAAAGCCAGTAGCGCGATGTCGTCGGAAGCCGTGGGGCAGGCCGTGAATACGCCGCTCTTCTTCGCCGCGCGCGCGGAGAGCGAGTCTTCCGCGTCGGGCTTGTTGAATGCGATCACCGCGGCAAGCACCGGATGTTCCCGCTGCGCGATCGCCAGCTCGTCGAGCAGCCGTCCGTCGCACAGAGCGGCCACGGGCTGCGCCTTCTCGATGATGTCGCCCAGTTCCTTCGCGCGCAGCAGCGGCATCGTCGCCACTGCAATGAGCCCGGCCTTCACCACCGCGAGCCAGGCCAGCGCCATCGCCACGGAATTGCCGCCGCGCAGCAGCACGCGATTGCCCGGCACCAGACCGAGATCTTCGACCAGCACCTGGGCGATGCGATTGACCTCGACGGCCGCCTGCGCATAGGTCAGCGTGCCCTGCGGCGAACGCAGCATCGGCTTGTCGCCGAACCCCTTCGCCGCAGCCTTGTCGAGCAGTTCCTCGACCAGGTTGAGCTGGTCGGGCAGCCGTAGCTCGGGCAGGTCGTAGCGAAAGACGGGCAGCTGTGCCGCGGGCGGCAAGCGGTCGTGAACGAAGCGGTCGACTTGGGCAGACACGGTGTTTATCCCCGCAGAACGGATTTGCCGATGATCAGTTGTTGAACTTCCGTCGCGCCTTCGTAGATGCGCAGCGAGCGGATGTCGCGATAGAGGCTTTCAACCTTCGTGCCAACCTTCACGCCGAGGCCGCCGTGCATCTGCAGCGCCATGTCGATCACGCGGCTCGCGTTCTCGGTGGCGCACATCTTGGCCATGGCCGCTGCGGCCGACACGTCGCCCACCGCCGGCGCGCCGCGTCGTTCGGCGTCGTCACGCATCCATGCCGCGCGATAGGTGAGCAGGGCAGCGCTGTCGATCAGCGCTGCCATTTCGCCGAGCTTGGCCTGCGTGAGCTGGAAGTCCGCCAGCGTCTGGCCGAACATGCGGCGTTTCTTCGAATGCGAAATCGCCTCCGCCAGTGCGCGGCGTCCCATGCCGAGGGCGGCCGCGGCCACCGAGGCGCGGAAGATGTCGAGCGTGCGCATCGCGAGCTTGAAGCCGCCGTTGAGCTCGCCGAGCTGCGCGGTGCGCGGCACCACGCAGTTCTCGAAGCGCAGCGTGGCCAGCGGATGCGGCGCCATCACGTCGATGTGCGCGGAGGTGTCGAGACCGGGCGTCTTCGCATCGACGATGAAGGCCGTGATGCCGCGCGTGCCGCCCGCCGGGTCGGTCTTCGCGAACACGCAGTAGAAGTCGGCGATGCCGCCGTTGCTGATCCAGGTCTTCTCGCCGTTGAGCTTCCAGCCGTCGGAGGTCTCCTCCGCGCGCATCGCCATCGCGCCCACGTCGGAGCCGGCTTCGGGCTCGCTGAGTGCGAAGGCCGCGATCTTGCTGCCCTTGGCAACGGCGGTCAGGTAGTCGGCGTGTTGCTGCGGCGTGCCAGCCAGCGTGATCGAGCCGCTGCCCAGACCCTGCATCGCGAACGCGAAGTCGGCGAGCGGCGAATGGTAGGCGAGCGTCTCGCGCAGCAGCACGAGCGCGCGCGAGTCGAGCCGCTCCAGCGCGCCGCCGGAACTGCCCGGCACGCAGTAGCGCAGCCAGCCGCCGGCGCCGAGCCGCTGGACCCAGTCGCGGCAGGCGGCACGGTCGTCGTCTTCGTCGACCTGCTGCGCATCGGCCCAGGGCAGCAGGCCGTCGGCGAGCGCACGGTGCGCGTCGTCGAAGAAGGGCAGCGCGAGATGCGCTGTCGATGGAGGTGCGGGGGCCTTGGTCATCATCGTTTCAGTCTCCGCCGAACACCGGCTTGCGCTTGGCCGCGAAGGCCTCGTAGGCGCGCCTGAAGTCTTCGGTCTGCATGCAGATGGCCTGCGCCTGCGCTTCGGCCTCGATGGCCTGGTCGATGGTCATCGACCATTCCTGAGACAGCATCGTCTTCGTCATCCCGTGCGCGAAGGTCGGACCTTCGGCCAGGTCGCGCGCAACCTTCGTCGCGGCCTCGAGCAATGCATCGCTTTCGTGCAGCGCGTTGAAGAAGCCCCAGGCATGGCCTTCCTGCGCCGTCATTGCGCGGCCGGTGAACAGTAGCTCCGACGCACGGCCCTGGCCGATCACGCGCGGCAGCAGCGCGCAGGCGCCCATGTCCGCACCGGCGAGGCCCACGCGCGTGAAGAGGAAAGCGGTGCGCGTGGCCGGCGAGCCGTAGCGCAGGTCGCAGGCCAGCGCGATCATCGCGCCGGCGCCGGCGCACACGCCGTCGATCGCGCCGACGATGGGCTGCGGGCACGCACGCATCGCCTTCACGAGGTCGCCCGTCATGCGCGTGAACTCCAGCAGCTCGGGCATGCGCATGCCGGTCAGCGGGCCGATGATCTCGTGCACGTCGCCGCCCGAGCAGAAGTTGCCGCCCGCGCCGGTCACGACGATCGTCTTCACGTCGGTGGCGTAGACCAGCGCGCGGAACAGGTCGCGCAGCTCGCCGTACGAGTCGAAGGTCAGCGGGTTCTTGCGGTCCGGCCGGTTCAGCGTGATGGTGCCCACGCCCGCTTCGTAGCTCCATGCGAAGTGCTCGGCCTTGTAGGCTGCCTTGGGTTCGAATTGCGCGCGCATGGGATTGCCCGCGCCGACGTAGTGCTTCATTCGGTCTCCGCCATCAGTAGTTGGTTGTGCGAGTGCTGCTTGACCTTGCCGAGCAGCTTGTGCAGTTGCGCGATCTCCTTGGCGCTGAGGCCGGAGAAGGCCTCGACGATCCAGTCTTCGTGCTGCTGCGCCATTTCGTTGAAGAGCTTGCGCCCGCGCGGCGTGAGGCGCACGCGCCATGCGCGGCGGTCGCCCTCGACGTTGATGCGCTCCACCAGCCCTTCGGACACGAGCTGGTCGGTGATGCCCGTCACGTTGCCGCCCGTCACCATCATCCGGCGCGAGAGCTCGTTCATCTTGAGCCCCTCGGGCGAACGCTCGAGCTGCGACATCAGGTCGAAGCGCGGCAGCGTGGTGGCGAACTGCGAGCGCAGCTCGTTGCGCACCTGCTTCTCGATCAGCTGGGTGCAGGTGAGAAGCCGCAGCCAGAGCCGCAAGGCTTCGGGATGTTCGCTGTGCGCGCGCGCTTCGAGGTCCATGTCAGTGCGTCTCCTCGCTGTTCTGCGCGGCCATCGCGGCATTGGCGGCGGCCGCGAGCTGCTGTTGCTTGGCTATCTCGCGGTACATCTGGTCGCGCCCGCTCAGGTACTGCACGGGCCATTCGACGTCGCGGCTCTGCAGCTTGGCCGCCTCGTGCAGCGTCCATGCCGGATCGGCGAGATGCGGGCGCGCGATCGCGCACAGGTCGGCGCGGCCGGCCGCGATGATGCTGTTGGCCTGGTCGGCGTCGGTGATGGCGCCCACCGCGATGGTCGAGATGCCGACCTCGTTGCGGATGCGGTCGGAGAACGGCGTCTGGTACATGCGCCCGTACACCGGCTTTGCGGCGCGCGTGGTCTGGCCGGAGGACACGTCGATGAAGTCGGCGCCGGCTTCCTTGAAGAGGCGGGCCACCACGATGGCGTCGGCATCCGTGTTACCGCCGGGCGCCCAGTCGTGGGCAGAGATGCGCACGCTCATCGGCTTGTCGGCGGGCCACACGGCGCGCATGGCGCGGAAAACTTCGAGCGGATAGCGGCAGCGCGCCTCGATGTCGCCGCCGTACTCGTCGGTGCGCAGGTTGGTGAGCGGGCTGATGAAAGCCGACAGCAGGTAGCCGTGCGCGCAGTGCAGTTCGAGCCAGTCGAAGCCGCATTCGGCCGCGCGGCGGGTCGAGTCGACGAACTGGTCGCGCAGCGTGTCCATCTCGGCGCGGGTGATGGCCGCGGGCAGCTGGTTCTGTTCGCCATACGGCAGCGCACTCGCGCCCAGCAGGGGCCAGTTGCCGCTCTCGAGCGGCTCGTCGGTGCCTTCCCAGCCCACGCGGGTCGATCCCTTGGGGCCGCTGTGGCCGAGCTGCATCGCGATCTTCGCGCTCGACTGCGTGTGCACGAAATCGACGATGCGCTTGAAGGCCGCCTGCTGCGCGTCGTTGTAGAGGCCCGTGCAGCCGGGGGTGATGCGGCCTTCGGGCGTCGGGCTCGTCATCTCGACGAACACCATCGCGGCACCACCGAGTGCGCGTGCGCCCAGGTGCACCAGCAGGAAGTCTTGCGGAACGCCGTCGACCGCGCTGTAGGTGGCCATCGGCGAAACGAGGATGCGGTTCTTCAGCGTGAGCCCACGCACCTTGTAGGGCATGAGCATCGGCGGCAGCGCCTTGCCGCCGGCCAGCCACTGTTCATAGCCGCTCAGCCATTGCGTGTCGCGCAGGCGCAGGTTCTCGTGGCTGATGCGCTGCGAGCGCGTGAGCAGCGAGTACGCGAACTGCTCGATCTGCATGCCCGTGTAGCGCGGCACGTTCTCGAACCATTCGGTGGAATTGCGTGCGGCGTTCTGGATCTTCAGCACTTCGACGCTGCGGCGTGCCTCGTAGCCTTCGAGCACGTGGTCGACGGTGCCGCCCTGGGCGAACTCGTTGGCCAGGTCGATCGCGTCTTCCAGTGCCAGCTTGGTACCCGAGCCGATCGAGAAGTGCGCCGTGTGCGCCGCGTCGCCCATCAGCACCACGGGCACGGAGCGGCCTTCGACGTCGATGCGGTGCGTCCAGCGTTCGCACACCACGCGCGGAAAGCGGATCCAGTTGGCGGAGCCGCGCAGGTGCGTGGCATTGCTGATCAGCGAGTGGCCGCCGAGGTACTTGGCGAAGAGCTTCTCGCAGAAGGCGATGGCCTCTGGCTGCTCCATCTGGTCGAGGCCGTGAGCCTTCCACACTGCCTCGGGCGTCTCGACGATGAAGGTCGAGGTCTTGTCGTCGAACTGGTAGGCGTGCGCCTGAAACCAGCCGTGCTCGGTCTGCTCGAAGGCGAAGGTGAAGGCGTCGAAGGTCTGGTGCGTGCCCAGCCAGACGAAGCGGCAGTTGCGCAGGTCGATGTCGGGCCTGAAGACGTCGGCGTAGCGCTGGCGAATGCGGCTGTTGAGGCCGTCGCTGGCGATCACCAGATCGGCCTCGTACTTGGCGGCAATCGCCTGGTCGTCGGCGACGTCGGTCTCGAACACCAGCTCGACGCCCAGCTCGAGACAGCGCTCCTGCAGGATGTTCAGCAGCCGCTTGCGGCCGATGCCGCAGAAGCCGTGGCCGCCCGAGCGCACCTGGCGGCCCTTGAAGAAGACCTGGATGTCGTCCCAGTGATGGAACTCGTTGCCGATGAGCGCCGCGGTCGGCGCATCGGCAGCGCGCAAGTTGGCGAGCGTCTGGTCGCTCAGCACCACGCCCCAGCCGAAGGTGTCGAAGGGGCGGTTGCGTTCCACCACGGTGATCTGCAGCGCGGGGTTGCGCGCCTTCATCAGCAGGGCGAAGTACAGGCCTGCCGGCCCGCCGCCGATGCAAAGGATGCGTTGGAGGTCCGAGGCGGGAGCGGACTTGGACGGGTCGAGGCTGTTCATGGCTAAATAGTTTAGACATAAACAATCTGTTGTCAATCGGGATTCCTGCAGGCCCGCCCCGGAGCGCATCTCGCGGCCTGCGCCGACACGGGAAGTCATGCAAAAGCTTGGAAAAATCAATACCATGCGCCCATGCAACACTTGATACCAAAAATCGAGTCGCAGCTGGCTTCGCTGCCTGTCCCCATCGCGCTGGAGCTGCCGGATGGCCGGCGCGTAGCCCAGGCGGGAGCCCGCGTCACCCTGGCCTTCAAGGAATGGGCGGTGCTCGCCAAGCTGGCGGCACGACAGGTGGGAGCCATCGGCGAGGCATACGTCGAAGGCAAGGTGCAGATCGAAGGCGCCATGCGCGACCTGATCGACGCCACGGTCGGCATGCTCCCGGGCAACCCGGCGCAGACCGACACCGGCTGGTGGAGCCGCCTGCAGCGCCGGGCCAAGTCGCACGGCTCGCATTCGCTGCGCAAGGACGCGGCCCAGATCGAGTTCCACTACGACGTTTCCGACGACTTCTACGCGCTGTGGCTCGACCCGCGCCGCGTGTATTCATGCGCCTACTTCCGCACGCCCGACCTCACGCTGGCGCAGGCGCAGGAAGCCAAGCTCGACCACATCTGCCGCAAGCTCATGCTGCAGCCCGGCGAGCGCTACCTCGACATCGGCTCCGGCTGGGGCGCGCTGCTGCTGTGGGCGGCCGAGCACTACGGCGTGGACGCCACCGGCATCACGCTGTCGAAGAACCAGCACGCGCACGTGCAGCGGCTCATCGAAGAGAAAGGCCTGCAGGGCCGCGTGCGAGTCGAGCTGCGCGACTACCGCGAAGTGCCCACCGACAAGCCCTTCGACAAGATCTCCTCCGTCGGCATGTTCGAGCACGTGGGCGCGGCCAACATGCCGACCTACTTCCGCAAGATCCATTCGCTGCTGAGGCCCGGCGGCCTGGTGCTGAACCACGGCATCACCTCGGGCGAGCTCAACTATCGCCAGCTCGGCGCCGGCATGGGCGACTTCATCGAGAAATACATCTTCCCCGGCGGCGAGCTGCTGCACGTGACGCACGTGCTGCGCGAGACTGCCGCAGCCGGCCTGGAGATGGTCGACACCGAGAGCCTGCGCCCGCACTACGCACGCACGCTGTGGGCCTGGTCGGACGCGCTCGAGGCGCAGCTCGACACCGCGCGCGAAGTCTTGCAACGAAGCGGCGGCCGCCAGGGCGACAACGCCGAGCGCATCCTGCGGGCCTATCGCCTGTACCTCGCCGGTTCCGCCATGAGCTTCGAGCAGGGCTGGATCTCTCTGCACCAGATGCTTTCCACCAAGCCCGACGGCAAGGTCGAACACGGTGTCCTGCGCGGCGCGCAATCGGTGTACCCTTTTGCACGTGACTACATCTACAAGTGAGTGAGAACACCATGCTCTATCGATTCCAGTCCCGTGCCTCTCCCGATTTCGTGATGCTCGAAGTGCATGCCCGCCAGCTGCTCGAGATCGTCGGCAAGTCGGCCGCCCCGCAGGGCATCATCACCGTCGAGCAGATCCCGGGTGCCATCGCGGCCATCGAGGCAGCGCTGGCGCGCGAGGCCTCCAACGCCCACAACAACGACGACTACGCCGTCGAAGGCCACGCCAACGAGGCCGAGAAGCAGCACGTAGGCCTGCACCAGCGCGCGATCCCCCTGCTGCACATGCTCAAGGACTCGCTGGCCGAAAAGAAAGACGTGACCTGGAAGACCTGATCAATCTGGATCAGCCTTCCCTGGATCTTTTCGAGGAACACCACGGATCCGGCTTTGCCGGTCCGTCGGTGTTGCCCCCTGCAAGGGGGTTGGCGAAGCGCACGAAGTGCGCGCAGCCTGGGGGTTAGTCGACTTTCGCGCCGGAGTCCTTGACCACCTTCGCCCATTTCACGTGTTCGCTCGCAATGAGCTTCGTGAAGTCCGCTGGCGAATTCCCGCTCGGGATCGCGCCCTGAGCCAGCATCTTCTCCTTCATGGCCGGCATGCCCAGCGCCTTGGCCACTTCCTGCTGGATGCGGTTCACGATCTCCGGCGACGTGCCCGCCGGCGCCAGCAGTCCGAACCACGAACTCGCCTCGAAACCCTTGAGCGAAGGTCCGCCCACTTCCTCCACCGTCGGAATGTCCGGCAGCGCGGGCGAACGCTGCGCGCTCGTCACCGCCAGCGCCGTGAGCTTGCCGGCCTTGATCTGCGCCATCGACGACGGCAGGTTGTCGAACATCACGTCGGCGTTGCCGCCCACCATGTCCAGCAGCGCCGGGCCGGAGCCCTTGTACGGGATGTGGGCCATGAAGGTGCCCGTCATGCTCTTGAACAGTTCGCCCGCCAGGTGGATCGAGGTGCCGCTGCCGCTGGAGGCCATGTTCAGCTTGCCCGGGTTGGCCTTGGCGTACTTGATGAAGTCCTGCACGTTGTGGATGTTCAGCGACTTCGCTTTCTCGGCGTTCATCTCCATCACGTTAGGCACGGCGGCCACCAGCGTGATCGGCGCGAAGTCCTTGATCGGGTCGAAGGGCAGCTTGGGGTACAGCGCGCGGTTGATGCCGTGCGTGCCCACCGTGCCCATCAGCAGCGTATAGCCGTCGTTCGGCGCGCGCGCCACGATCTCGGCGCCCACGTTGCCGCCAGCGCCGGCGCGGTTGTCCACGATGAACTGCTGGCCGAAGGCCTTCGAAAGCTCGGGCGCCACGGCGCGCGCGAGGATGTCGGTGGTGCCGCCGGCCGCGAAGGGCACGACGATGCGCACGGGCTTGGTAGGCCAGGTGCCCTGGGCCCACGAGGGGGCGGTCATCAGGGTCAGCGCGGCAGCGACCGACGCGGCCAGCGCGGTGCGGCGGTTCGGGGAAGAGGAGGAGAAGGAGAAGAAAGTCGGATTGGTCATGCGCGCGTTTGTACAGGTGCGCGCTGCGACCGTCGCGGGTGAAAACCCCGTGAGCTCCTTGAACCCGTGAGGGAGTTCTCGGTCAGGCCACCTGCATCCGCTGCGCGAATCGCTCGCTGCGCAAGCGCTCCAGCACGAAATCGACGAACACCCGCGTCTTCGGCGGCAGCAGCTTCTTGCTCGGGTAATAGAGCCACACCGCGCCTGCGTCCTGGTACCAGTCGGGCAGCAGCCGCAGCAGCTCGCCGCTGCGCAGCCCGCGCTCCACGAAGGGCAGCGGCAGCATCGCCACGCCCAGCCCCATCAGCGCGGCATGCGCGATCGCCTCGGGGTCGTTGAAGATCGCGCGCGGCCGGGGCAGCTCGACGCTGATCTCCCCCTCGCCGGAGCCCGCACGCACGCGCCGCAGCGTCCAGCTGCGCACCCGGCCCGTGGGTGAGGAGCGGCGCATCAGCGTGTCGAGTGCCGCCAGCTCCGACGGGTGCCTTGGCAGCGTGCGCCCTTCCATGTACGCCGGCGATGCCACCGCCACCACGTGGATGCGCGCCAGCTCCCGCGCCACCAGCCCGGCCGGCAGCTCGATGCCGCCGCCGATGGCCGCGTCGAAGCCCTCGCCCACCAGGTCGACCTGCTGGTTGTCGAAGTGCCAGTCCGGCAGGATGGCCGGGTAGCGCACGAGAAAGTCGCCCAGCATCGGCAGCACGTGCTCGCGTCCGAAGGCCTGGCCCATGCTCACCTTCAGCGTGCCGGAGGGCTGGCCGTCGTCGGTGTCGACGCCGGCCACGGCCTCCTGCAGCGTGGCCAGCGCGGGGGCGACCTGCGCCAGGAAGCGTTCGCCGCCCTCGGTCAGCGTCAGCCGGCGCGTGCTGCGCTGGAACAGCCGCACGCCCAGCCGGGCCTCCAGCCGTGCCACGTTCTTGCTGACCGCGGCCGGCGTCAGGCCCAGGCGCCGGGCGGCCTCGGAAAAGCTGCCGCCCTCCGCGCTCTGCACGAAGGATTCCAGGTGATTGAGCGGTTCCATGGCCGCATTGTCTCGCTCATCTTCAACTTCTGGTTGAATTTGATTGGGTGGATTGATGGCTACCGGAGAAGGAATGAAACGCCCACACTGAGGCCTTCTTCCTCCACCTCAACGGAAAAAAATCATGGCCTCCAACACTGCTTCTTCCTCTTCCTCTTCTTCGTCTTCCCCCGTCCTGGCCGGCAAGGTCGCCTTCGTCACCGGCGGCTCGCGCGGCATCGGCGCGGCCATCGTGCGCCGGCTGGTGCGCGACGGTGCCGCCGTCGCCTTCAGCTACGCCAGCTCGGCCGCCCCGGCCGACGAGCTGGTGCGCAGCATCCAGTCCGAAGGCGGCCGCGCGCTCGCGCTGAAGATCGACAGCGCCGATGCCGCGGCCCTCACCGCCGGCATCGACGAAGCCGCCCGCACCTTCGGCAAGATCGACATCCTCGTGAACAACGCCGGCGTGTTCCTCGGCGGCACCCTCGACGAGTTCTCGCTGGAAGACTTCGACAAGACGCTGGACATCAACGTGCGCGCCGTGTTCGTCGCCGCCAAGGCGGCCTCGCGCCACATGGGCGAAGGCGGCCGCATCATCAACATCGGCAGCACGAATGCCGAACGCATGCCCTGGCCCGGCGGCAGCGCCTACGCCATGAGCAAGTCGGCGCTGGTCGGTCTGGTGCAGGGCCTGTCGCGCGACCTCGGCCCGCGCGGCATCACGGTCAACAACGTGCAGCCCGGCCCGGTCAACACCGACATGAACCCGGTGGACGGCCCGAACGCCGCCGCCATGCACGGACTGATGGCGCTGGCCCGCCACGCCCGTCCGGAGGAAATCGCCGGCATGGTCGGCTACCTGGCCAGCCCCGAAGCCGGGTTCGTGACGGGCGCGAGCCTCAACATCGACGGCGGCTTCGCGGCCTGAGCCCGGACGCCATGACGACGACGCACCTGGCTCCCCAGCCTGCCCTGGCCGGCAAGGCTGCCTTCGTCACCGGCGGCTCGCGCGGCATCGGCGCGGCCATCGTGCGCCGGCTGGCGCGCGACGGCGCCGCCGTGGCCTTCACCTTCGTGAGCGCGCAGGCCAAGGCCGACGCGCTGGCCGGCGAGATCCGTGCCGCCGGCGGCCGCGCTCTCGCCCTTCGCGCCGATGCGGGCGACGCCGCGACGCTCACCGCCGCCGTCGAGCAGGCCGCGCAGGCCTTCGGGCGGCTCGACATCCTGGTGAACAACGCCGGCGTCTACCTGCGCGGCGAGCTCGACAGCTTCACGCTCGAGGACTTCGACCGCACCGTGGGCGTCAACGTGCGCGCCGTCTTCGTCGCAGCCAAGGCGGCAGCGCGCCGCATGGGCGAGGGCGGGCGGATCGTCAACATCGGCAGCATCAACGCCGAGCGCGTGCCGGCCGCGGGCGCCAGCGTCTATGCGATGAGCAAGGCCGCGATCGTCGGCCTCACGCGCGGCCTGGCGCGCGACCTCGGCCCGCGAGGCATCACGGTCAACAACGTGCAGCCGGGCCCGACCGACACCGAGATGAACCCCGCCGCCGGACCGCGCGCCGGCTTCATGCACGGCCTCATGGCGCTGCCGCGCCACGGCCGCGCCGACGAGATCGCCGGCATGGTCGCGTACCTCGCCGGGCCCGAGGGCGGCTTCGTCACCGGCGCCAGCCTGAGCGTGGACGGCGGCTACACGGCCTGAGCGTCCGGCGCGGACGCACCGTCAATGCCGCCCGACACGGCAAGGATCAGCTTGTCGAGCGTGGCTTCCAGGCGCGCCAGTTCGCCGGCCTCGACGCCGGCGAAGAGCTCGGCCTCGCGCTGCCGGCCGAGCGCGCCCACCGTTTCATGCAGTGCCTTGCCGGCGGCGGTGAGGTAGAGCCGGCTGCTGCGCCGGTCGGTCGGATCGTCGTGGCGCTGCAGGCGCTTGTGGCGGCGCAGGCCGGCTAGCGCGCGGCTCACCGCCATCTTGTCGAGGCCGGTCTGGTCGGCCACCTGCGTGGCGTTGAGCCCCGGCTGCGCGGCGAGCACGGCCATCGTGCGCCATTCGTTCAGCGTGAGCCGGTGCTCGCTGCCCACGCGCTCGTGAAAGGGCCGCGCCGTGAGATTCACGACCCGCACCAGCTTGAAGAAGAGCGGGTCCATCGCCGGTCGTGCGTCAGTCGGCGAGCCTTTTCGCCGCGGCCACGATGGCTTGCGTGCCGACGCGCGATTGCGCTTCCAGCACCGGCGCATAGCCCACCGGAATGCGCGGCGCGCCCAGCCGCGCCACGCGGCAGCCCGTGGCCTCCGCCGCGCTGGCCGCGATCTCCGCGCCGAAGCCCGCCGCCTGCACCGCCTCGTGCACCACCAGCAGCCGGCCGGTGCGCGCGCACGACGAAAGCACCGTCTCGCGGTCCCAGGGCCACAGCGTGCGCAGGTCGATCAGGTCCACCGCGATGCCATCGGCCGCCAGGGCATCGCAGGCTGCCGCGCAGGCCTGCATCTGCCGGCTCCAGCTCACCAGCGTGAGCGCATTGCCTTCGCGCACGCGCGCCGCCTTGCCCAGCGGCACGGCGACGCTCTCGTCGACCTCGCCGGTCGTGCCCCAGAGCGTCTTGTGCTCGATATAGACCACGGGGTCGCCGCATTGCAGCGCGGCACGCAGCAGGCCGTGGTTGTCCTGCGGCGTGGAGGGGCACACCACCACCACGCCCGGCAAATGCGCGAACCAGGCTTCGAGCGATTGCGAATGCTGCGCCGCCGAGGCGTCCCAGATGCCGCCCGGCATGCGCGCCACCAGCGGCACGCGGCCCTGGCCGCCGAACATGAAGCGGTTCTTGGCGGCCTGGTTCACCAGCTCGTCCATGCCGCACAGCGCGAAGTCGACCACCCGCATCTCGACCACAGGCCTCAGGCCCGCGAGCGCCATGCCCACGCCGGCGCCCATGATCGCGGCCTCGCTGATCGGCGTGTCGATCACGCGCCCGTCGCCGAAGTGCTGCTGCAGCCCCTTGTACTGCCCGAAGATGCCGCCGCGGCCCACGTCCTCGCCGAGCACCACCACGCGCGGGTCGGCTTCCATCTCGCGCCGCAGGGCCAGCAGGGCGGCTTCCGAATAGCTCAGTTGCTGCTTCATCGCCACTGGCCCTCCCCGACGGTCTGCACATCGGTGAAGGCGGCGCCTGGCTCGGGCCAGGGCGCCGCGTCGGCCACCGCGAGTGCGGTGTCGACCTCGTCGCGCGCGGCGTTCTCGATGGCGTCGAGCGCCGCTGCGGCAACGCCGTTCGAAAGAAGATGGCCGCGCGCCCGCGCGATCGGATCGGTCTCCAGCGCCGCCGCCAGCTCGGCCGGATCGCGGTATGCCGCGACGTCCACCGACACGTGCCCCTTCACGCGGTAGGTCAGCGCATGCAGCAGGCGCGGCCCGCTGCCGGCGCGCACTTCGGCCACCAGCTTCGCGGCCGCCGCGTGCACAGCGAACACGTCGTTGCCGTCGACCTGCGTGGCCGCGATGCCGAGCGCCTCGGCGCGCGCCGAGGCGCCTTCGCCCGCCGTCATCGGCCCGCTCGCGGTGGTCGCGCTCCAGCGGTTGTCCTCGCAGACGAAGAGCACCGGCAGGTCGTACACGCGCGCCCAGTTCAGCGCTTCGAGAAAGGGCCCGCGGTTGATCGCGCCGTCGCCGAAGAAGCAGACCGTGATGTCGTCGGCCTTCTTCAACAGCTTCTGCGCGTGCGCCGCGCCCACCGCGATAGGCAGCCCCGCCGCCACCACGCCGTTGGCGCCCAGCATGCCGACCGAGAAGTCAGCGATGTGCATCGAGCCGCCCTTGCCGCCGTTGAAGCCGGTGGCCTTGCCGAACAGCTCGCACATCATCCGGGTGAGGTCCGCGCCCTTGGCCAGCGTGTGGCCGTGGCCGCGGTGGGTGGAGGTGAGGTAGTCGCTGGCGCGCAGGTGGGCGCAGACGCCGGCCGGCACCGCCTCCTGCCCGGTCGACAGGTGCAGCGGGCCGCGCACCTTCGCGGCGCCCGCTGCCTGCTGGCCGTATGCGCTCACGCCGCCCTGGCTGGCGGTTTCCGCCGCGTTCTCGAAGGCCCTTGTCCGCACCATGGTGCGGTACAGAGCTTCGCCGACGGCATGGCTGCCGCCGCTGGAAATGCTCGAGTCCATCTTGTCTCCGGCGCCCTCGGGATGGGCGTTCCGGAAAAAATCGTATCAAGCGAGACGGAATCGCGGCACCGGGCTTACCCGCCGCCGAGCTGCGCATCGCGCATCAGCGTCAGGCCTTTCCCGGTGGCGCCGGTACGCATCGTTTGCCGCAGCTCTTCATACGAGCACGAGCAGAGCAGCGTGTCGTTGTTCAGCATTCAAAGGCCGATTTGCGATCGACGGCAGAAGCCTGCGCGACCGAGTCCGCGATCAACAGCCTCATGGGAAAGTGAACCGGCATCACCCTGTTCCAGCTCCTCGAGAGAATGAGGCGTTTCAACGAGTTATCGTGTCGGCTCGAGGGAGTCACGCCAGTTCAAGAGCTTGAAGTAACCCGGCATCCAGCAGATGGGAAAGGCAGCATGGACCGTATCGAGGCAATGCAGATATTTGTGCAGGTCGTGGAGAAGGGAAGCTTCACGGCCGCGGCCGAGCAACTGCAGCTTCACCGGCCGGTTGCTACCCGGGCGATCCAGGCGCTGGAGCAGGAGCTCGGGGTTCGATTGCTCAATCGCACGACCCGCAAACTGAGCGTGACCGATGAAGGGGAGGACTTCTACCAGCGCACCGTGCAGCTGCTCTCTGGCATCGAGGACACCTTCGCGAGTTACTCGGATCGCAGGCGCAGTGCCAAAGGACGGCTGAAGGTGAATCTGGCCGCCACCATAGCCAAGGCCATCGTGATTCCTGCGCTGCCGGATTTCCAGCGTGCCCACGCTCAAATCGAGATTCACCTGGGCGTTACCGACCAGCCGGTCGACATAGTCGACGAAGGGATCGATTGCGTGGTCCGATTGGGTGACTTGCACGATTCGAGTGCTGTCGCGAAGCGCATTGGCGAGGTTCGAATGACCACGTGCGCTTCGCGAACCTATATCGAGCGCCACGGGATGCCTTCGTCCATCGAAGAGTTGCGAGCACATAAGGCAATCAACTTTGCCAGTGGCCGGAACCGTCGATTGGTCGACTGGACATTCAATGAAAACAACGAAGAAGTCAGGCTGAAGCTCTCCAGTTCAATCGTTACGGACAACTCAGACGCTCTGCTGACCTGCGCGCTGTCTGGAATGGGGGTGATCCAGGGCGTCCGTCCGGCCCTGTTGCCGTATCTGGAGTCGGGACGGCTGGTTGAAGTCTTGCCGGATCTGCCTGCCTCCCCCAAAGCCATCTCCGTCCTTTATCCCCATCGCGCCCATCTTCCCAGCAAGACCAAGGTGTTCGTGGATTGGCTTGCAGGGGTAGTGAAAGAGTCGTGCAGCCGGTGATTGTTATTTTGGGGATAACAGTTAGTTGTTGCCAACCGGCTTCTTGAAGGCTGCATCACCTCCTAGAGTTCAGTTGTCGCTTCGATGCGATTTCCAACTTTTCCGAGGTGTTCATGTCGAGAGTTATTCATTTCAACCGCGTTGGTGGCGCGGAGGTGCTGGAGTTCGTGGACGTCGAAGTAGCGGCGCCCTTGGCAGATGAGGTCCAAATCAGCGTGAAGGCCCTGGGCATCAATCGCGCTGAAATCATGTACCGCAACGGGCAGTACGTCATCGATCCCGTGTTCCCCGCGAAGATGGGCTACGAAGCAGCTGGCGATGTGACGGCGGTGGGTTCCAACGTCACTGATTTCAAGGTCGGCGACCGGGTGAGCGTTATCCCCGCATTCTCGTTTGCGAACTACGGTATGTATGGCGAGCTGGTCAACGCACCTGTCCATGCGGTGGTCAAAATCCCCGATGGCATCTCCTACGAAGAATCCGCTGCGACCTGGATGAAGTTCGTCACGGTGTTCGGCGCTCTCGTGCTGATGGGGGGCATGAAGGCTGGTGGCACTGTGGTGTTGGGCGCTTCGTCCAGCAGCCTGGGCTTGGCAGCCATCCAGATGGCGAATATGGTTGGTGCAACCCCTGTCGCGTTGACCCGTTCACTGGACATCGAGAAGCAGCTCAAGGCTGCGGGAGCCGCTCATGTGTTCACCGGCGACGATCCGGAGCTGACCGACAAGATTCGCGCACTGACAGGCGGGAAGGGTGCCCGGCTGGTGTTCGACCCGGTCGGCGGTCCTGGTGCACGTGCGCTGTTCCGCGCGATGGCCTATGAAGGCATCTACTACCAGTACGGCGCCCTGAGCCCTGGGGACCTGCCCGTGCCCGTGATGGACGTACTGTCCCAGCATCTGACTTTGCGCGGCTACGAACTCTTCGAGATCACCGAAGTACCCGAGCGCCTCGCTGCCGCCAAGAAATTCATCACCGAAGGTCTCTCCTCCGGCGCTCTGAAGCCGGTCATCGACAAGGTCTTCGACTTCGCCGACATCGCGGACGCTCACCGCTACATGGAGGCTGGCAGCCAGATCGGCAAGATCGTGGTCAAGGTCTGACCCTGTCCCCAGCGCAAGCTCCCTCGAGGGCGTTTGCTTTCGGTACGGAAAACGGATTGATGATGCTCCATTCTTCTCCACGGATTGGCGCCCACCCCGGCTTTGCGCGGGCGTTTGCACCTGGCCGGCTCACCCTGGGGTTCATCCTCCCCTTGGAGGCGTACCCGAGTTCTCCTGCACCTTTGATGGAGCAACACGCCGAGTTGACCAGGATGGCCGACGAGCTTGGCTTTGCGACTCTGTGGGCGCGGGATGTCCCGGCCTACGATCCGTCGTTCGGGGACGTCGGGCAGATGTTCGACCCCTTCACCTACCTCGGCTTCCTGGCAGCCAACACGAGGCGGATCGGGCTGGCCACCGGTGCCGCCGTGATTACGCTGAGGCACCCCGTTCACGTGGCCAAGCAGGCCGCATCGATCGATGTGATGTCCGGAGGCCGGATGCTGCTTGGCGTGGCGTCTGGAGACCGACCTTCGGAATACCCGCTCTTCAACATCCCGCAGGATTACGAATCGCGGGGAGATCGCTTCCAGGAGGCACTCGCCAGCATTCGCATGGCCAGCGAAAACAGTTTTCCGGTTGGAGGCAGTCGGCGATTCGGCCAGTTCCTGGGCAACCTCGACGTCCTGCCCAAGCCGAGGGAGGGGCGCTTGCCGATTGTCGTCGTGGGCCGCAGTCGGCAAGACCTGGACTGGATTGCGCGAAACGCCGACGCCTGGCTCTACTACTTTGTAGATGCCCGTCGCACGGAGCTCATTGCCGCGACCTGGAGGCAGGCTGTGAGGGATGCGTGCGGAGAGGTTTTCAAGCCCTTCGCGCAAGGGCTGTTCTTCGACTTGCTGGCGGACCCCGATGCTCCGGTGCAGCCAATCCACTCCGGCATGGCGGCTGGCCGCCATGCACTGATTGCCTATCTGGAGCAGTTGCGCCACGTCGGTGTCAACCACGTCGCTTTCAACCTGAAGGCGTCGCGACGTCCCGCGCGCGAAGTCCTGCAAGAGCTCGGCGAGTTTGTGCTCCCGCTGTTCGCGTCGGGCCCGGTACAAGCGCAGTGATGCTGCTGGCTGACGGCAACCATGAACGGCTTCAGCTCCATCGCGTCAATGGCTCAAGGCCCTGGCAGTTCCAGTGGAGACATCAGGGTTCTCGTAGAACGCCTGTTGGAACTGGTGCGCAGCAGCCATCCGCTTCCATGCGATTGCCTGCGTGCCGTTGAAGCGCAACGCGTTCGCAACTATGAGCTGGAGAGTGGCCTTCTCGCGATACCGCTGCTGGGGAAGAGTCGTATCACGGATGGTCTGCGGACCATCGAGGTGGAGCCAGGACAGATACTGATAGTCCCCAACGCCCGGTCGATTGATTGGGAGCAGTTTCCCGACCGGGAGATCGGCGAGTATGTGGCCATTGGAATTCACCTCCAGCAGAGCCTTTTGGAATCGGCACAAAAGCTCCTGCCGGAGACGGTCGCCGCGGACCCTGGCCAGATCAGCGCCGAGCCGCTCGCGTTGCTTATCGATCCCTTCCTGCGATGGACCGAGGTGATGCAGGAAGGGCGGCGATCGCTTGCGCTGCATGCCATCGTCGAAGTGATCGTTCGACTGCATGAGATTGGACATCTGGGCCTCCTTCGCATCCCTCGCCCAAGCTTGGCGTCGCAGATTCGAAAACTGGTGGCGGGCGACCCATCTCGCGACTGGCATTCCGAAGAGTTCGAGGAGCGCCTGGGCATCAGCGGACCAACTCTGCGCCGGAAGTTGGCAGCAGAGGGAACAAGCTTCCGGTCGGTGCTTCTGGATGCCCGCGTCGGGCAGGCGCTTCACCTGCTGCTCACCTCTCGGTTGCCGGTCAAGACAATCGCCGCGAAGGTCGGCTACGACTCCGTCACGACCTTCTCGAAGCGGTTCACAGAGAGGTATGGCCTCGGGCCGGCGCAGGTCGGCCGCCGGTGAGCGATTGATCGGATGAGCGTTTCGCGCGGGTTGTTGAACGGACGCGAGCACGCTGAATTTCTACGATCGAGTCAGACAGTTTTCGGCTGTTGCTGCTCATCTTCCTGAGGAATTCAGATGTCAAAGTTGACTACTTATCAAGCCCCCGCCATCAATCGAAAGAAGGTCGGAGACATGACCGTCACGATGCTGAGTGACGGCTTCCTGGACGTGTCCTTCGAACTTCTTTCCGGCATCACCGGTGCGAAGGCAGAGGCGCTGCTGGAGAAGCGCGGTGCTCCTCCCATTCCGCGCATGAACATCAACGTCTACGTCATCGAAACCGGAGACCGCACGATTCTTGTCGACGGTGGTGCAGGTGGCATCAATGGGTGGGGAGGTCGCCTTCAGGTCGGCCTTGCGGCCGCGGGAATCGACCCGCTGCAAATCGACACGATCCTGCTGACGCATGCCCATCCGGACCATATCGGCGGCCTGGCTGCACCGCTGAAGACACCCGTTTTCCGCAATGTCGAGCGGCTCTTCGTGAACGAGAAGGAGCTCGCCTTCTGGCGTGACGAAACCATCTATTCCAACGCGCCCGATGGTTTCCGCCCCTTCTTCGAAGTCGCAAGGAACGCGTTCTCCGCGTACGACAGCAAGCTCGTGCCGTTCCGCGGCGAGTCGGTGCTTCCGGGAATCCAGGCAGTCGAGCTGTTCGGCCATACCCCCGGCCACACCGGCTACCTTGTTGGAGAAGGCAAGGAGTCGTTGCTGATCTGGGGCGATATCGTCCACTTCCCTCATGTGCAGATCGCCCAACCGGAGGTCACGATCGCCTTCGATAGCGACCCGACACAGGCCAGCAAGACGCGCAAGCGGCTGCTTGAACAAATCGTCAGCGACAAGTTGCTCGTGACCGGGATGCACTTCAATGCCCCGACGGCTGGAACCGTCTCGAAAGACGGTGACACCTTCGCGCTGAACTACGACCTCTGGTCGCCCGCTGTCTGAGGCGAGCGCTGAAGTCGTGGTCGCGCGTCACTTGCGCCGGAATCCGTGAACAAGCACCGTGAACGCTAAGACATCGCACAACAACGCATTGGTGTCGGCAGCGCCGTGGCTGTTCGTCGTCTTGTGGAGCACCGGCTTTGTCGCCGCCAAGTTCACCATACAGAACGCACCTCCTTTCAAGCTCCTGTTCTTGAGAGGCGTGTTTTCTTGCCTGGTGTTTTTCGCCATCAGCGTTGCGATGGGAGTGAAGTTCCCGTCATCGAGAGGAGCCTGGACGCAGGTCAAGGTCGGGCTGCTGCTGCAGGGGGCCTTCCTGGCGGGCTGCTTCTTTGCAATCAGTCACGGCATGCCCGCAGGGCTGGTTGCGCTCGTCACCGGTACCCAGCCGCTGCTGACTGCGGTGTACGCGTCCTTGCTCCAGAGAAAACCGCTCTCGGGAACCAAGTGGGCGGGCATCGGATTGGGATTTGCAGGCGTGTTCCTGGTGCTGTCTCCCACCAGCCATGAGTTGACTTTCGGCGCTGTTGCATTCTCCGGCGCATTGATTGCCTTGCTCGGAGTCACTGTCGGGACCATTGTCCAGAACCAGGTGAAATCGGACGGCCATCTTCTGACGTCGACACTCTTCCAGTATGTGGCACTGACCGTGTTTGCGGGCCTGGTCGCGATCACGACCGAAGAGCAAGAGGTCATGTGGAGCGTCAAGTTCGCTTTCGGCTTGCTGTGGCTCGTCGTTGGTGTCTCCACCGCGGCGATGCTTCTGTTGCTGTTCATGCTGCAGAAAGGAGAGGCAACCACGGTAGCCACATACTTCTATCTGGTTCCGGTTGCGACCTCGCTGGAGGCATGGGCGCTCTTCGGAGAACCGCTGACGCCGGCAATCCTTTCCGGAATGGCTGTGACGGTTGTGGGCATGTTGCTGGTGCTGAGGAAGGGATCGAGCTCCAGCTCCAGCTGAAGAGGCCGTAAGTGCCCCGGACTGCATCCGCCCGGCTCAGAGCCTGCGCGCGCTGAACACCTGCCGCAGCACCATCGGTGCGATCGCGATCGGCAGCGACATATGGTCTTCTCCCGGCTGGAGCTGGAAGGCAGTGCGCAGCCCGTATGCGGACAGCGGCGCGAGGCGCTGCGCGAGCGCCTGCGCGTCCTGGATCTCCTGCGGGGTCTCGCGGTCTCCGATCACCAGCAGCAGGCTCTGGTGTACGGGCGCGATCTCGCCCGCGGTCACGCGCGCGGCGAAGCGGCGCTCCTGCGGCAGCAGGTAGTCGTCGCGCCACCACAGCGAAGGGCTGGCCGATACGTAGTGGGTGAAGAGCATCGGACGCGTGAACAACGCGTGCACCGCGAACATGCCGCCGAACGAGTGGCCGAAGAGCGAGAGCCTGTCTCGGTCCAGCGGATAGTGGCGCGCGATTTCCGGAATCACCACCTGCTCGAGCGTGTCGAGGAATTCATCGTCGCCTCCCTGCGGTGGCTTCTCGCCGGCCGGCGCGGGCGGCGAATAGTCGTACGACCGGCGCAGGAAGTCGTGCGTGCCGTCGGTCGGGTAGCCGACGCTGACCACCATCGTCTCGGCGAAGGCCGAGCTGGCGCGCCGTGCGTCGTGGAAGGCGCCGAAGTGCGCGTTGCCGTCGAGCACGAACAGCGTGGGATGCCCGCCGCGGGGCACTGCCTTGCCGGCAGGCGGGCTGACGAGCAGCCTGTATTCGCGGTCGCGCGCGGGGCCGCCGCGCACGCTCAGGGCATGCGTGCCAGGCAGCACGGCCGGTTGTCGTGAAGGCATTGCGGTGCTTGGGGCCTGCGCGCGCACCTGCAGAGGCGCGGTGGAAAGAGCGGCCAGGGCGGTGAGGGGCAAGGATGCGAAGAGTCGGCGTTGCATGGCGGGCCGGTTCCTGTCAGAAGGTGTAGCGGGCGCTGGCCACGACGGTGCGCAGTGCGCCGCGGTAGCAATAGCCGCTGGCGCAGGTGGTGTAGTCGCGGTTGGCCAGGTTGTTGACCTTGAGCGACAGCAGCCACTTCGGCGTGGGCTCATAGTGCAGTGCCACGTCGAGCAGCGTGACGCTGCCGTTGCGCCGGACCGCGGTGTTCGCGGCGTCGCCGAAGCTCGATCCGATGTAGCGCACGCCCGCGCCGGCCCGCAGGCCCGAGGCGGCGCCCGAGAAGCGGTACTCGGCCCAGGTCGACACGCTGTGGCGCGGCTGGGCGGAGACCTGCTTTCCGACGTTGTCGCCGCGCGCGACCTTCGCATCGAGGAAGGTGTAGGCCGCGGTGAGCGAGAGCGCGCGCGACACGTCCGAGCGCGCCTCCAGTTCGAGCCCGCGCGAGCGCACCTGTCCGGTCTGCACCTGGTAGTTGAGATGCGCGGGGTCGGCGGTCGCCACGTTGTCCTGCGTGATCTGGAACACCGCGCCCGTGAGCAGCGTGCGGCTGCCCGCCGGCTGGTACTTCACGCCGGCTTCCCACTGCTTGCCCTGCGTGGGCTTGAAGAGTTCGCCCTCGAAGGTGCGGCCGGCCAGCGGCGCGAAAGAGGTGGCGTAGCTGAGGTAGGGCGCCACGCCGCTGTCGAAGAGATAGGTCAGGCCGACGCGGCCGCTGGTGTGCGAGACGCCGGTGTCCTGCGCCGTCGATGCGAGCAGGTCTTCGTCGGTTGTGCGCACGCGGTCGCGGCGCAGGCCCAGCGTCAGCAGCCACTGGTCCCAGCGCACCTGGTCCTGCGCATAGAGGCCCGTCTGGCGGATGCGCAGCCGCGTGTTGCCGGCGGTGAGCTCGGGCGAGACGATGGGCTGCAAGCCGTAGTTGAGCGTGAGCAGGTCCAGGTCGGGCGCTGAACCGAAGCCGCGCTGGTCGGCGGCGCGCGACTGGTTCCAGTCCAGCCCCACCAGCAGCGTGTGCCGCAACGGGCCCGTGGCGAATTCGCCCTGCAGCTGGTTGTCGATGGCGCGGCTGTCCAGCTGCTGCACGATGCGGCCCGCATAGCGGCTGGCGCGCAGGCCGTCGTCGGAAATCGCCGTGGTGGTCACGTAGCGCATGTCCGAGCGGATGCGGCCCGAGCGGAGGTTCTGCCGGACCGTCCAGCCGTTGGAGAAGCGGTGCTCGAAGAGATAGCCGATCTGGCTTTGCTCCTGGCCGTAGTTCTGGAACGCCGGGTCGCCGGAGAAATAGCGCCTGTCCATGCCCGTGCCTGTCTGGTGATACACGGCATTGCCGACCGTCAGATCCTTCTGGTAGTGGCCCAGCAGAGTGAAGGAGGTGTTGGCGTCGGGTTGCCAGCGCAGCGCGGGCGCCACGAAAGTGCGGTTGTCCGGCGCCCACGGGATCTGCGAATCGCTGTCGCGCTTCAGGCCCGTGAGGCGCCAGCTCAGCGTGCCTGCGTCGTCGAGTGGCCCGCCGAGATCGGTGCGCACCTCGCGGCGCCCGAAGCTGCCCGCCAGCAACTCCACCTGGCGCAGTGCATCGGGCGTGGGGCGCTTGGAAACCAGATTGACGATGCCACCGGGGCTCGACTGTCCGTAGAGTCCCGCGCTCGGGCCCTTGAGCACGTCGATGCGCTCCGCGCCGTAGGGCTCTTCGCGGAAGATCGAGAAGCTGCCGTTGAGCTGGCGCAGGCCGTCGCGGTACACGCCGGTGTAGGTCACGTCGTAGCCGCGCAGCGAGAAAGCGTCGAAGCGCGGGTCGTAGCCGGCCTCGCCCACACGCACGCCCGACGTGTAGCCGAGGCCGGAAGACAAGCTCTGCACGTCGCGCGCGTCGAGTGCGTCGCGGGTGATGACGGAGACGGATTGCGGCACCTCCAGCAGCGGCGTGTCGGTCTTGGTGCCGCTGGCGCTGCGGCGGGCCACGAAGCCGGCCACCGGGCCGAAGGCGTTCTCCTGCTCGGCGCTCGCGGCCACGTCGATGGTCGGCAGCGTCGAGACGCTCGAGGCCTGCCTTTGCACCGTGATGGCCGATGTGCCGGCGACGGCGGCGAGGTCGCTGCCCGCCAGCACGCGGTCGAGCGCCTGCCGCAACGTCAGCGTTCCTTGCAGCGCCGGCGCGGAACGTCCTTCCGTCAGGGCCGAGTCGACCGAGATGGCGACACCCCATTCACGCGCCAGGCTGTTGATGGCACGCCCCAGCGGCTGGGCCGGCAGGGAAACCGTGCGCTGAACCGCCAGCACCGAGCCGGCAGGCGTTTCGGCCATCGCCGGTGCGACGCCGGCAAGCGAAGCCAGCGCGAGCGCGCAGGCAAGTACCGTGCTGCGAAGGTGGCCGTTGCCGCGAGTGGCGGCGGGCCGGGGGAAGAAGGGGCCGGATGAAGAGGGAAGAAGAGAAGAAGGAAGAGGAAGGTCGGCCTGGCCGGTGTGGTGACGGGTCATGGATGCGTGTCCTTTGATGGGTTTCAAAGTGAAGACGCAGGACCTCGCCGGCACCGGACATTTATTTTTCGCAACCTGCTTTCCCCTCGCCTTTCCTCGCGGTTCCCGTCATTCAGCGCCGCGGCAGAATGCGCGCCCCGCCGTCCGGCAGGCGCACCACGCGCACGGGCAGCACGCCAGGCAGGCTGTCGAGGAAGGCGCCGGGGTCCCGAACGCGGAAGCTTCCCGTCAGGCGCAGCGACCGCAGTGCGGTTTCGTCGCTCGTCGTCAGCGGTTGGGGCAGGTAGTCGTTCCAGCGCGCGATCGCCTCGGGCAGCGGCGTGCGGTCGAAGACCAGCCAGCCCTGCCGCCATGCACCCACGTCGGCGGACTGGATGTCGCCGATGGCGCCCATGGCGTGGTGCTCGATGCGCACGGTCTGCCCCGACACCAGTTCGGCATCGGGCGGGCGCGCGACATCGCTGCTCTTGCCATCGCCGTCACGGGCCGACCAGACGGCGACACGGCCTTCCGCCACCGCCACGACCATGGACTGAGCACGCACGGCGACGGTGAAGACGGTGCCGAGCACGCGCACGCGCCCCCACTCGGTGATCACGGTGAAGGGGCGCGTCGCGTCCGGGCGCACCTCGACGTGGATCTCGCCCGCGGACAGGCGCACCTCGCGCCGGTCGCGGTAGATCGTCGCCCCGACATCGGTGCGCGGTCCCAGGGCGAGCAGGCTGCCGTCCTGCAGCCGGCGCGGCAGCATCTGGCCGCGGCCGGTGTGCAGGGCCAATTGCTCCAGCGGCTGCAGCCAGTACCAGCGGCCGGTCGCGCCCAGGGCTGCGGCAAGGCCGGCGAGGCCGAGCGCCGAAATGACGCGACGGCGCGAACCCGCTTCGCGGGCTCCCTGCATCGGCGGTAGCGGCACGGCATCGCGCAGCTCGCTGGCATCGGTGGACTCCCAGCCGCGCCGTGCGGCCTCGGCGGCGGCTTCGTGCATCGGCGATTCGCGTCGCCAGCGGGCCAGTTCCGCGCGCGCGGCCTGCGCCGTGGCGGCGTCGCCGCCGTGCTCGCGTGCGATCAGCAGCAGCGCATGCGAAAGCAGGCTGCCGGGGACTGCGTCGGCTCGGCCCCCTGCGGGCAACGAGGGTGTCGTGCGCGGCATTCAGCAGCGCCCCGCCGCAAGGCCCATGCAGTCGCAGACCGCGCGCACGACGTGCTTCTCGATGGCCGCGACCGTGACCTGCATGTGCGCGGCGGCCTCGGCGTGGCTGAAGCCATAGATCCGTACCAGCACGAAGGCCTCCCGGCGCTTGCGCGGCATCGCGTCCAGGCGTGCGGCGAGGCGCCGAAGCTGCTGGCGCGCCATCGCATCGCGCTCGGCCGAGGGGGCATCGTCGGCGCAGATCAGCGCCAGTGTGCCCAGCATCCGGGCCTCCGCCGCCTTGCGCCGGGCGCCGTCGATCACGATGTTCTTGCCGATGCGAAAGAGCAGGGCCCGCAGATCGCGCACCGCAACGGCGGAGGCGCTCATGGAGAAGACGCGTGCGTAGCTTTCCTGCACGACATCGGTCGCGACGTCGCGGTCGCCCAGCGATCGGGCAAAGAAACTGACGAGTTCGGTGTAGTAGTGCGCGGCCACAAGGAGATCTCGAACATGGAGACGGAAACCCGTCGAGCAGTGCTGAGATGTGGCGGCGGCTGGATCTGAAGCAGAAAGTAGTCAGCGGGCGGAAGGCAGATTATAGATTTCGCCGCGCGGCGGTGGCCTTGCTCCTACATCGCCGAAAGCCGTATCGGCATTCGGTTGCAGGACAAGTGCCCGACCCGCTTGCGAGCGCCCCGATCCGCGGATGCATGTGGCATCGTGACGCACTCCTTCCGCTTGCCCGAATGCCGACGCCGTCGGCCATTCCATCCATTCGCTCGCGGCCCATCCACAGACCAGGAGGCACATAACCATGATCAAGATCGGCATCGTCGACGACCACGCAGTCGTCCGCACAGGCCTGAAGTCATTCTTCTCCACCTTCGTCGACTTCCGCGTCGCGGGCGAGGCCGGCTCCGGCCGCGAAGCCATCGACCTGGTGCGCACCACCGACATCGACGTGCTGGTGATGGACCTGTCCATGCCCGGCCAGAGCGGCATCGACGCGCTTGCCATGGTGCGCGCCAAGGCTCCGGACCTGGGCGTGCTCATCCTCAGCGGCTACCCCGAGGAGCACTACGCGGTGAACCTGATACGCCAGGGCGCATCGGGCTACCTCAACAAGGAATGCGATCCCGAGGAGATCGCCAAGGCCATCCGCACCATCGCGCTGGGCCGCCGCTATATCTCGCCCTCGGTGGCCGAGCTGCTCGCGGGCCAGCTGGAGCGCAAGGACGGCAGCGCGCCGCCGCACGAGCACCTGTCGGAGCGCGAGTTCCAGGTGTTCCTCAAGCTCGCGAAGGGCGAGACCGTGGGCGCCATCGGCGAGGCGCTTTCGCTGTCGGTGAAGACCATCAGCACCTATCGCACGCGGCTGATGGAGAAGATGAACCTCTCCACCAACAGCGACCTGACCTACTACGCCATCAAGACGCAGCTCATCGACTGAGCCGCGGGTCGAATCGCGAACGGGCGGGTCATCCTCCGCCTACGCCGTGTCGCCCGATGGGCCGACGCGGCGGTGCCGTCGATCTTTCCAACATGGGTCTTGGACCAGCCGCCAGAGCGCCAGAGCAATCCAACACAGAGGCGACAGGAGGGCTGGACTTCGCAGACCCGGCCTGCCGCAAGGCAGGCAACGAAAGGACCACGACATGGCATACACCGAAGCAACCGCGGACACCCTGACCACCGGCCCCACGCTGGGCAACGACGAAGTGGTGGACGTGCTCAACGACCTGCTCGAGAACGCGCGCGACGGCGAATACGGCTTCCGCGCCTGTGCCGAGGAGGTGAAGGACCCCGCGACGAAGCAGCTGTTCGCGAGCCGCGCCGAGCAATGCAGGCAGGCCGGAGTCGAGCTGATCGCCCTCATCGCAACCTACGGCGGCACTCCTGCTTCAGGCGGCACCGCCAGCGGCGCGCTGCATCGCGGCTGGGTGCACGTGAAGGGATCGCTGGGCGCGAACAGCGAACTGTCGATCCTCGAGTCGTGCGAGCGCGGCGAAGACACGGCGGTCGCACGCTACCGCAAGGCGCTGAAGCAGAACCTGCCGCTCGAAGTGCGCAGGGTGATCTCGATGCAGGCCGACGGCACGCAGCGCAACCACGACCAGATCCGCGACCTGCGCGACGCCGCGCGTACGCGCAAGTGAGCGAATGACGTGACGCGCGGACCGCGCCTCAGGAAAGGGCCAGGGCTTCCTGGCCCTTTTTCTCGTGGGCGCCTTCGCCCGGATAGCGCACGCACTGCAGGGCCTCGAAGCCCTTCTGCGTGACGGCGAGCACCTGCACCACGCGCAGGCCTGGCATCTTCGCGATGTCGGCGGCCGAGGGCACCAGCGCGAGCACCAGTCCCGCGGCGCGCAGCTTCAGCACTTCATCGATGTCCTTGGGCGAGGACATCACCATCGGCAGCCGCGTGGCGGCAATCTGCCTGAGCATGTCGGTGGACATTTCGTTGTCTCCTTGTGGGTCGGAGCGCCTGGGGCGTCCGGGGCAATGCGGGCCCCGCCGGGGGCGGGGGATGCGAAAGATACCCGGCCGCGCGGGCGCTCGGCGTAGGACCTCATCTCGCAAAAGGGGGCGCGCAATGCGCTTCGGGAATTCCCGGATGCCGGGAGTCCCGTCCCGATGGGATAGTTAGTTCGCCCTTCAAACTAACTAATTTCTTACTGGCCTCATCGGCCATGCGCCGATCGACGGGCGAACCAACAGGAGAGACACCGATGCAACTGAAACACACCCTGGCCGCCATGGCCTTCGGTCTCACGGCCGTGGGCGCGATGGCGCAGACCGTGGTCGGCGTGAGCTGGTCCAACTTCCAGGAAGAACGCTGGAAGACCGACGAGGCCGCCATCAAGGCCGAGCTCGAGAAGCTCGGCGCCAAGTACATCAGTGCCGATGCGGGCGGCTCGCCCGAGAAGCAGCTGGGCGACATCGAGGGCCTGATGTCGAAGGGCGCCAAGGCGCTCATCGTGCTGGCGATGGACAAGGACGCCATCCTGCCCGCCGTCACCAAGGCCACGCGCCAGAAGGTGCCCGTGATCGCATACGACCGGCTGATCGAGGCGCCCGGCGTCTTCTACATCACCTTCGACAACGTCGAGGTCGGCCGCATGGAGGCGCGCGAAGTCTTCAAGGTCAAGCCCAAGGGCAACTACGTGATCATCAAGGGCTCGCCCAGCGACCCGAACGCCGACTTCCTGCGCGCCGGCCAGCAGGAAGTGCTCGATGCCGCCGTGAAGAAGGGCGACATCAAGATCGTCGGTGACGAATACACCGAAGGCTGGAAGCCTGAGGTCGCCCAGAAGAACATGGAGCAGATCCTCACCAAGAACGGCAACAAGGTCGACGCGGTGGTGGCCGCCAACGACGGCACGGCCGGCGGCGCGGTGGCCGCGCTCACGGCCAAGGGCATCCGCGGCATTCCGGTGTCGGGCCAGGACGCCGACTTCGCGGCGCTCAACCGCATCGCGCTGGGCACGCAGACCGCCACCATCTTCAAGGACTCGCGCGAGCTCGGCCGCGAAGCCGCCAGCGCAGCTATCGCGCTGTCGCAGGGCAAGCCGGTCGACAAGGCCGCGACCTGGAACTCGGGCCCGAAGAAGGTCTCGCTGCAGTCGCGCCTGCTGACACCGGTGGCCGTGACGCGCGACAACCTCGACCTCGTGGTCAAGGCCGGCTGGATCAAGAAGGACGAGCTCTGCAAGGGCGTGTCGGGCGCGAGCGCGCCCGCGGCCTGCAAGTAACGCGGCACGACAGACGAGCAACCCGCCGGCGCCATCCGCGGAAAGCGCGCCGGCCTTTTCTCCTTCCCATGCAACGCACCAGCTGCCGGCCTCCACGGGCCAGGCCGGCGGGGGCTTGCGCATCTCTCCGTAGTCCCAAGGGGGTCTGAAACATGAGCAACCCATCGTCATCAACACCGGGCTGGTGGCGCCGCACCGGCGTCGACCTGCGGCTCATCCTGATGTGCGTGCTGCTGGTCATCATGGCCGTGGCGTTCAGCGTCATGTCCGGCGGCGTGTTCCTCTCGCCCGAGAACCTCTACAACGTCGCGCAGCAGACCGCGGTGGTGGGCATCGTCTCCACCGTGATGGTGCTCATCATCGTGGCGCGCCACATCGACCTGTCGGTGGGCTCGGTGATGGGCTTCGTCGGCGTGCTCATCGCCTACCTGCAATACACCTCGGGCTGGTCGTGGCCCACGGCCTGCCTCGCGGGGCTCGCGGTGGCGCTGCTGGTGTCCATCTACCAGGGCTGGCTCACGGCGGTGCTGGGCGTGCCTTCCTTCGTGGTCACCCTGGGCGGCCTCATGTCCTTCCGCGGCGCGGCCTTCCTGGTGGCCGACGGCAAGACGCAGCCGGTGAACGACGAATTCTTCCAGCGCCTGGGCGGCGGCTACGACGGCGGCATCGGCGTCACCGCGAGCTGGGTGCTCGCCACGCTGGTGGCGGTGGTGCTGTTCGCGCGCATGGTGCAGAAGCGCCGCGCGCGCCAGCGCTACGACATGCCGACCGAGGCACTGTGGCTCGACGTGCTCATCACCGCCGTGCCGGTGGCCGTGGTGTTCGGCTTCGCATGGATCATGAACAGCTACCAGATCTCGTCGAAGAGCGAGCCGCAGGGCATTCCGATCCCGGTGCTGATCTGGGCCGTGGTGGCCATCGTGCTGTCGTTCATCGTGCACCGCACGCGCTTCGGGCGCTACGTGTTCGCGATGGGTGGCAACCCCGACGCGGCGGCGCTGGTGGGCATTCCGGTCAAGCGCGTCACGCTGATGCTGTTCGCGCTGCTGGCGGTGCTGGTCACCATCGCGGCCATCGTGTCGATCGCACGCCTCAACGCGGGCACCAACTCGCTGGGCACGGGCATGGAGCTGTACGTGATCGCCGCGGCCGTCATCGGCGGCACCGCGCTCGCGGGCGGCAGCGGCTCCATCTTCGGCTCGGTGCTGGGCGCGCTCATCATGCAGTCGCTCGACAGCGGCATGCTGCTGCTCGACGTGCCCATCGGCAAGCGCATGGTCATCATCGGCCAGGTGCTGATCGTGGCGGTCGTCTTTGACGTGCTGTATCGCCGCAAGTTCGGGGAGAACTGACATGGACACGAACATCGACACCTCCAAACCCCTCGTCGAACTGCGCGAGATCCGCAAGGCCTTCGGCGGCGTGAAGGCCGTGGACGGCGTGAGCGTGAACCTCTATCCCGGCGAAGTGGTCGCGCTGCTGGGCCACAACGGCGCGGGCAAGTCCACGCTGATGAAGATGCTGGCGGGCGCCTACCCCATCGACTCGGGCGACACGCTGATCGCGGGCGAGAAGGTCCACATCCGCACGCCAGCCGAGGCGCAGGCGCAGGGCATCGAGACCATCTACCAGACGCTCGCGCTGGCCGACAACCTCGACTCGGTGGCCAACCTCTTCCTCGGCCGCGAGAAGATGACGCCCTGGAACACGCTCGACGACCACTTCATGGAAGTGCAGGCGCGCAAGGTGTTCCAGCGCCTGAACAGAAACTTCACCAACATCCGCGTGCCGGTGCGCCGGCTCTCGGGCGGGCAGCGGCAGGTGGTGGCGATCTCGCGCGCGCTGTACTTCAATGCGCGCATCCTCATCATGGACGAGCCCTGCGCCGCGCTCGGCCCCGAAGAGACCGCGATGGTCGGCGGCCTGGTGAAGCAGCTCAAGGCCGACGGCGTGGGCATCTTCCTCATCACGCACGACATGCCCGACGTGTTTTCGCTGAGCGACCGCCTCGCGGTGATGAAGAACGGCAAGCTGGTCGGCACCTACCGCACGGCCGACGTGACCGAGGACGAAGTGCTCGGAATGATCATTGCCGGCAAGCGTCCCGAAGGCAAGGAGCAGGCCCACCACGCCGATACGGCCGCGGCACCTGCCTGACCAGAGACCTCAAGTGACCACCACGGCCGACCAGCAGCTCGTCAAGCGCATGAACCGCAGCGTGCTGCTGCGGCTGCTGCGCGCGCAGCCGGGCCTCTCTCGCGCGCGGCTGGCCGGCGAGAGCGGCCTCACCAAGTCGACCGTGAGCCTTCTGGTGCGCGAGCTGATCGACGAGGGCTGGCTCAGCGAGGCCGGCGCGACCGTGGCCGACGGGCTGGGCCGGCCTTCCACGCCGCTTCAGATCAACGTCGGCGTGCGCGCGCTGATGGGCGTGGAGATCGCGGTGGAAACAGTGCGCCTCGTGTGCATGTCGCTGCAGGGCGAGGTGCTGCATTCGCAGAGCCATGACCTGACCGACGGATCGCCGGCCGGCGTATGCGCGCTGGTCGCGCGCATGGCCGCGGCCGCGCACGAGAGGCTGAAGCAGCTCGGCCTGCGCCTGTCGAGCATCGGCGTGTGCGTGCCCGGCGCGGTGGACGACTGCACCGGCGTGGTCCGCTTCGCGCCCAACCTCGGCTGGCGCAACGTGAGCCTGCTGCCTGCGCTCGAGAAAGCCTTCGCCGCCGTCGGCCTGCCAGGCGTCACCGTGCAGCTGCAGAACGACGCCGACGCCGCCGTGCTCGGCGAGTACGAGTTCGCCGCCAGCGTCGGCCAGGAGGGCGAAGACCCGCTGATCTTCGTGAACTGCGACGTGGGCGTGGGCGCCGGCGTGGTGCTGAACGACCGGCTCTTCACCGGCGGCCAGGGCATGGCCGGCGAAATCGGCCACACCATCCTCGAACTCGACGGCCCCTTGTGCTCCTGCGGCCGCCGCGGCTGCGCCGAAGCCTTCTTCGGCTCGCGCGTGCTGGAGCGCGAAGGAGTCGACACCCGCCGTGCGGCCGCCTTCTTCGGCGTGCTGCTGCAGAACCTGTGGGTCACCTTCAATCCGCGCGCCATCGTGCTCGGCGGCAAGGCCTGCACCGACCATCGCGGCTTCGTTCAGACCGCCTTCGAATGCGTGAAGCGCCACGCCGACGGCGCCGGCATGCCCGCGCCCGACCTGCGCACCGCGCGCTACGAGGAGCTTGCGCCGGCAGTGGGCGCCGCGGCGCTCGCGCTGCACGAATACCTGCGGCCGCTGCAGCCCGACGCGAAGGCGCGGCGCGCGCGTGCGCTGGCCCGCGCGGCGGCCTGAGCGATCAGTCCGCCGGGCCCGTTCCTTCCGCGTCGTCGCGCCAGCCGCGCAGCCGGCGATAGAGCGTGCCGCGCGACACGCGCAGCTGCCGCGCCGCCTGCGACACGTTGCCGCCGTGCGCGGCGAGCGTTTCCTCTATCAGCTTGCGGCTGTGCTCGCGCAGCGTCGTCGTTGATTCCGCATGAGGATCGCCGTGATCCGCGTGCCCGCATGCGTCGCCGGCGGGCTCCTGCGCATCGCGCTCGATGGCGAGCTGCGCCGGCTCCCCGGGCATCGCCACCGCATGGCGGAAGTCCGCGCCGTCCTTGCCTTTCAGCCGCGCCTGCACCCACACGCCCAGTCCGCTCGCCAGCCGCAGCGGCTGCGCGGCCTCGCGCCGTCCCAGCCGCAGCAGGCTCGCGAGGTCGTGTCCCAGCAGGCATTCGACATCGCGTTCGTCCTCCGCCTCGGGCAGCCGGCCGAGCAGCCGCGCGCCCGCGTTGTTGAGCCAGGTGATGGTGCCGTCGGGCGCGATGCCGGCCAGCGCTTCCAGCGGCGTGCCCAGCAGCGTCGGGCTGGCCTGGAAGCGCAGGATCAGGTGGTCGCGCGACTGCGCCTGCAGCAGCCGGTTCTCGATGGTGGTGGCGTAGAGCGAGACCATAGAGGCCGCGTCGAAGCCGAAGCGGCGCGCCTCCACCGTGAGGTCGAGCACGCCCGCGAGCCGGCCCGTCACGTCGCGTATCGGCGCGGCCGCGCACTGCATGTGGCACAGCACGTCGAAGTAGTGCTCGGCGCCGTCGACAGTGCAGGCCTGCCCGGTGCTCGCCACGATGCCCGGTGCCGTGGTGCCGACGATGTGCTCGGCAATGTTCACGCCCACGCGCGCGGTCTTGCGCAGCACCGGCTGGTGCACGGCGGCAGGCTGCTGCGTGACGTGCACCACCACACCCTCGCTGTCGGTGAGGATCATGCGGCAGTCGGTGCCCGCGAGCGCGTGCTCCATCTGCACCAGTTCCTGCCGCGCCACTTCGAGCAGCTCGCGGTTGCGCGCGAGCGTGGCGTGCAGGCGGCTGGGAGTGACCGCGTCAAAGGGCACGATGCGCTGGCGGTCGGTGTGGGTGCGGCTGCAGCGCATCCACGACTGGATCACCGCCTCGTCGACCAGGCCCGAGGGGCGCACGCCTTCCTCGAAGAACTGCCGCCGCGCGAGCGCCACGCGTTGCGCGGGCGTGCTGGCGAAGAGCTGGCGCGGGGCGTCGGGCGTGCCGATTCTTCTTGCGTCGAGGGCCATGGATTCATTGCCTCCCTGCGTGGGGTCGGGGACCGGGACCAGCATCGAATGTGTTCCGCAATGGAACAGCGCCGGACTGGGGAAATCCCGAAGATGAACGCGAGGCCCGTCCCGACGATTCTTGAGGCACAAAGGAGACCTGCGATGAAAAAAACACACTCCGGGCTGCTCGTGCTCGCCGGCGCATTGCTGTGCCTGGGCGCGACAACGGCGGCCACGGCCCAGAACGCACAGGACCGCGCGGCAGCCGCGACCAAACGGGTGGACGGCGGCTTCATCCGCGCCAACGCCGCCCAGAAGAAGACGCCCGACTGGCCCAGCGTGGGCCTGGACTATTCGGAGTCGCGCTTCAGCCAGCTCGACCAGGTGAACGCCGGCAACGTCAAGCAGCTGGGGCTGGTCTGGTCGTACAACCTCGAGTCCACGCGCGGGGTGGAGGCCACGCCGCTGGTGGTGGACGGCATCATGTACGTCACCGCCTCGTGGAGCGTGGTGCATGCCATCGACACGCGCACCGGGCAGAAGCTGTGGACCTTCGATCCGCAGGTCGATAAGTCCAAAGGCTTCAGGGGCTGCTGCGACGTGGTGAACCGGGGCGTCGCGATCTACGAGGGCAGGGTCTACGTGGCGGCCTACGACGGACGCCTCATCGCGCTCGACGCGGCCACCGGCCAGAAGGTGTGGGAGAAGAACACCATCGAGGGCCAGAAGGGCAGCTACACCATCACCGGCGCGCCGCGCGTGTTCAAGGGCAAGGTCATCATCGGCAACGGCGGCGCCGAGTACGGCGTGCGCGGCTTCGTCACCGCCTACGACGCGAAGACGGGCGACCAGAAGTGGCGCTGGTTCGTGGTGCCTGGCGACCCGAGCAAACCCTTCGAGGACGAGTCGATGGCGCGCGCCGCCAAGACCTGGGACCCCAGCGGCAAGTACTGGGAGGCCGGCGGCGGCGGCACCGCGTGGGACAGCTTCGCCTTCGACCCCGAGCTCAACCTGATGTACGTGGGCACCGGCAACGGCTCGCCCTGGTCGCACAAGGCGCGCAGCCCCAAGGGCGGCGACAACCTCTACCTGGGCTCGGTGGTGGCGCTCAACCCCGACACCGGCAAGTACGTGTGGCACTACCAGGAGACGCCCGGCGACAACTGGGACTACACCTCCACGCAGTCGATGATCCTGGCCAACGTGAAGATCGCCGGCAAGTCGCGCAAGGTGCTGCTGCATGCGCCGAAGAACGGCTTCTTCTTCGTCATCGACCGCACCAACGGCAGGTTCATCTCGGCGAAGAACTTCGTCGAGGTCAACTGGGCCACGGGCTACGACAAGAACGGCCGCCCCATCGAGATCGCCGCCGCGCGCGACGGCACCAAGCCCGGCGACAGCATCCCCGGCCCCTTCGGCGCGCACAACTGGCACCCGATGTCGTTCAACCCGCAGACCGGCTTCGCCTACCTGCCCGCGCAGCACGTGCCGATCAACCTCATGGACGACAAGGACTGGAAGTTCAACGAGGACGTGCCCGGCCGCCCGCATGCGGGCCTGGGCTGGAACCTCGCCAAGTTCGCCAACGCCGAGCCGCCCAAGAGCAAACCCTTCGGCCGGCTCGTGGCCTGGGACCCGGTGGCGCAGAAGGAAGCCTGGGGCGTTGACTACGCATCGCCCTGGAACGGCGGCACCCTCACCACCGCCGGCAACCTCGTGTTCCAGGGCACGGCCGACGGACGCCTGCTGGCCTACAACGCGAAGACCGGCGAGAAGCTGTGGGAAACGCCCACCGGCACCGGCGTTGTCGCGGCTCCGTCGACCTACATGGTCGACGGCAAGCAATACGTGTCGGTCGCGGTGGGCTGGGGCGGCGTGTACGGCCTCGCGCAGCGCGCCACCGAGCGGCAGGGCCCCGGCACGGTCTACACCTTCGCGGTGGGCGGCACCGCCAAGATGCCCGACTTCGTTCAGTACCGCATGGACAAGCTCGTGCAGGGCGTGAAGTACGACCCCGCCAAGGTCCAGGCCGGCACCATGCTCTACGTGAGCAACTGCGTCTTCTGCCACGGCGTGCCGGGCGTGGACCGCGGCGGCAACATTCCCAACCTCGGCTACATGGACCCGGCCTACATCGAGAACCTCGACAAGTTCGTGCTCAAGGGCCCGGCCATGTCGCGCGGCATGCCCGACTTCACGGGCAAGCTCTCCAACGACGACATCGAGAGCATCAAGGCCTTCATCCAGGGAACGGCCGACGCGATACGTCCGAAGTGACTTGCAAAGCGACGGCGGCCTGCCTCAGCGGCCGCCGTACCAGTACGGGGTGGAGGCGGTCCACGGCGACTTCGGATAGTTCGTGCGCAGGGCCTGCAGCCCCTTGCGCGACCAGTCGCCCGCCGCCTTGTCCTGGCAGGTGTAGCGCGCCATCTTCACGGCGACCGACAGTGCTTGCGGCACCAGCGGATCGGCGCGGTCGCGTTGCATCAGCGCCAGGCTTTCCTGCGTGAAGTAGATCGAGTCCTGCGGAATGGCGCGCAGCTTCTCGACCAGCGCGGCCTGCCGCGTGCGTTCTTCCTGCGGCAGGAAGGCGGGCATCTCGAAGTCGGCCGCCGTGGCCGCCTGCGGCCCGGAGATCGCAACGCCCAGCGGGCGGCACCACTTGCCGTAGCTGCCGACCGCCATGCCGCGGTCGTAGTACTCGGAGCTTGCGCCGAGCTTGAGCGGCGTGGGCCGGATGCCCTCGGAGCCGGGCCAGTGCGGCGGCAGCAGCACTTCGGTGGTGCTCGCCATGCGCTCCAGCAGCAGGTGCCGCCAGGCGGCGCCGTCGGTGTCGGGCAGCCCCGCCGAGCGGCGGATGCCGGCGATCGCGTCCGCACCCTTGGCGGTGCCTGCCTGAGGCGGCGAGGCGATGCGCATCTGCGCCGCGCGTCGGGCCGTGGCGTAGTCCTCGGCGAGCACGGCGCGGGTCCATGCGGTCTCGAGCAGGCTGTCGCGCAGCGCGGGCGACAGGGCCGGATCGGCGGCGAGACGCAGCCACATCGGCAGCGGCGCGCGCGTGTTGAGGAAGCGCACCACGTCCTCGTCGAAGGCACTGGCCAGCGGCACCGCGGTCGGCTTCGCTTCCATCGCCTCGGGATCGCGGCGCGCGACCACGGGGCGGATCGCGAGGCGGCGCCATTCATCTTCCGATGCGGCGGTCGGCAGCAGCAATGCCTTCACGAGGTTCTGGCCCGAGAGGCTGCGTGCGATCAGCGGCGAATCGGCCGTGGCGGCCATGAGCTCGCGCACCTCCTGGTAGCGCCCCTGCGCGAACATGCGCTGCGCGCGCAGCTGCGTGGCGGCGAAACGCGCCGGATGGTCTTCGGGCACGGCCGCCAATGCGGCCTGCAGTTCGGCCTCTCGCTTGTCGTCGTTCGTGGCGGCCACCGGCACGAGGCTCGCGGCGGCCATCAGCCAGGCGAGGTCGTGCGTGCGCTGGTAGCGGCTCCAGCTCAGCGTTTCGCGCCACTTGCCGTTGGGCTCACCGCCGCCGCCGGGGCCGTCGAAGCCGCGCACGGTGCTGATCCACTGCACGAGGTCGGAGGTCTGTGCCGGGCCGATGTAGCTGCAGCCTCCGAAGAAACCGCAGGCACGGAACTCGTGGTTCAGGAGCAGCAGCTTCGCGGCGGCCGCGTCGGGCTGGCCCATGGTCTTCAGGCCGTCCGCCAGCCGCTGCATGCGCGTGGCGGGCAGCAGGTAGCGGATGCGCAGCGCCTCGGCCAGCCGGTGCACCGAGGGATGCAGCGCCTTCAGGCGCGGGTTCTTCAGCAGCGGCAGCGCGATGGCGTCGACCTGCTTCGTGAGCTCGGCCTGCTGCTTGAGGGCCTCGGCGCTTTCCTTCTTGTTCTCCGGGCCGTCCGAAGGCGCATCGCCCGGGTTCTGCCGCGCCAGCACGCGCAGCCGCATGTAGGCCGCGAGATCGCGCCAGGAGCTGGACTTGTCGGCCGCGATGGCGGTGAACGCGGTGTCGGCCTCGTCGAAGTCGCCGGCATAGAAGCGCTGCGCGGCCAGCTGGTAGGCGTGGTCGGCCTGCAGCCAGGCGGGCGCTCCCGGCGGCAGTTCGGGAACGGCGCCGGGCTCCTTGTTGCAGGTGTCGAACACCGCGTCCTGCGCCTTCAGCCAGTGCAGCACGAAGGGGCCGGCCGACTTGTCTCCGGCCGCGCGCGTCATGCGCTGCGCCAGCGTCTTCGTGGCGTTGCGGAAGGCGTCGCCGTAGAAGCAGTTCGGGTCGGCCTGCAGGGTGCCGGTGTTCCAGTTCGGCGGCTGCTGCGACGGGGGCGGCATGTTGGGCCTGTCGCGGGGCGATTTCGGATCGAGCTTCGCCATGGCGTCGTCGCGCGCCTTGCGCCATTCGATCCAGGCGTCGTCGGTTTCGGCCATGCCGTTGTCCTCGCGCGGCAGCTTCTCCAGCAGGTCGGTGAAGGCGCGCACCGCGTCGGGAGAAAAGGCCTGGCCGTGCAGGCGCCAGTACCAGAGCACCTGGTAGGGCACGAGGTAGCCGGTGTAGTAGCCCGCGGGCCGCTCGACGAATTCGCGCACCGGCTGGTCGGGCCGGGTGCTGGCGAAGAACAGGTCCTCGGGCTCGCCGCCGCCGCTGGCGTGCGTCGCCGTTGCGCCGAGCAGGGTGGCGCCGGCCAATGCGGCGATGGCGAGCAGCCTCGCGCCTCCCATTTTCGAAAGAGTCATTTGTACGCTTCCCTGTTTCCGGTCTGCAGTTTTTCGAAGTCTTCTTTCTTCCACGAGCCCGCATGGAACACGTAGCGCCGCTTCACGTCGCGCAGCGCGGGCCAGTCTTCTCCGAGCATCAGGCCGGCTGCGTCGCGGCAGGCCGACACCGTGGCCGCACCCGTCGCGCCGAGCCGCTGGCGGATGCGCGCGGATTCCGCTCCCATGCGGAAGTACATCGGCACGATCTCGTCGAGCAGGCCGGCCGGCAGCCACGGATCGCCCATGCACCACGACGCGAGCGCCGTGGCTGAGATCCGCGTGCCGCCTTCACGCAGCGGCTGCAGCCGGCGCAGCAGCGTGACGTAGGCATCGCGCTGGCTGCGCCGCGACTCGAAGTCGAGCTGCACCCAGCCCGAGCGGTTGCCTTGCTTCGCGGCATGCTCGACGGCGGCGGCGATCGCCTGCTGCTGCGCATCGTCGAGCGGTGAGGGCGAGAGATTGTCGAGCGCGACGTGGACCACCGGCACCACCGTGGCGCCCGGCGCGATGCGCAGCGGCCACTGGCGCCAGCTCGTGCGGCTCTCGGTGCCGCTCAGGCGCACCGTGGCATGCAGGTAGGCCACGCCCGTGGCTTCGGGCAGAGCGGAAAAGAGCTGGGGCCGGTCCCACACCCAGAGCAGCGTCCGGGCTTCCTGCATACGTGTCTGCGCCTGGGCCATGCCCTCCCGCGCCAGCAGGGCCACGAAGACCAGAAGGGCCGCGCTGCGAAGACGCATGGAGGAGAAGAAGGAGCGGGATGTGGATGGAAGAAATCCCGCGCAGCATAACGAAAAAGCCGCCTGGCCCAGGGGGCTCAGGCGGCCTTGCGGCTGCTCGTGGTTGCAGTGAATCTATCAGTCGGCGTACACGCCAGCGGCCTTGATGATCGGGCCCCACTTCGCGATCTCGGCCGAGACGAACTTCTTGTGCTCGGCAGGCTCGGTGCGCTTGTCGGTGGTGATCACCGCGCCCAGCGCTTCCTCGCGCTGGATGAAGCCCGGGTCCTTCATCGCCGCCTTGATGGCTTCGTTGAGCTTCTTCAGCACCGGCGCGGGCGTGCCCTTGGGTGCGTACACGCCGTGCCAGATCGTCACTTCGAAGCCCTTGAGGCCCGATTCGTCCAGCGTGGGCAGGTCCTTCAGCGCGGGCGTGGTCAGGCGCTTGCTCGTGGTCACGGCATAGGCCTTGACCTTCTTGGCCTCGATCTGCGACGTGGTGTTGGTCGTCTGGTCGCACAGCAGGTCGATCTGGCCGCCCAGCAGGTCGGCGATGGCCGGGGCGGTGCCCTTGTAGGGGACCGGCGTCATCTCGACCTTCAGCGCGCTCTGGAACAGCAGGCCGCACAGGTGCGATGCCGCGCCCAGGCCGGCGTTGCCGAGGTTGATCTTGCCCTTGTTGGCGGAGATCCAGGTCGTCAGTTCCTTGTAGTTGTTGGCGGGCAGGCCGGGCTTGCCGATCAGCGTCATCGGCACTTCGTTGACCATGCCGAGGTATTCGAAGTCGGTCTCGACGTTGAAGGGCAGCTTGCGGTAGAGCGCCGGCATCGTCGACATGCCGATGTGGTTCAGCAGCAGCGTGTAGCCGTCGGGGTTGGCGCGCGCCACCTTGGCGGTGCCGATGGAACTGCCCGCGCCCGCGGTGTTGTCCACCACGATCGTGGTGCCCAGCGTCTTCTGCATGGCTTCGGCCAGGTCGCGCGCGACACGGTCGGTCGGGCCGCCGGCCGCGAAAGGCACCACCAGCGTCACGGTCTTGCCCGCGGGAAAGTCCTGGGCGTGCGCGCCGACGGCAGCAGCGGCAATCGCCGCGAGGGCGAACAGTTTCTTCATGTCGTCTCCGAAAGGGGGGGATAAAAACGCCGCGATCTTAAGGGCTGACTGCTGCCTGACCTATAGCGAATAGCCCTTAGGGTTGCGTCGTCATCCGCACCTTCCCGGGGCGCGCGGCGGCGCCTTCTCAGCCAGGCTGCGCGACCCCTGGTCCGGTGTAGCGCGCACGAGGGCGTATCAGCTGCCCGGTGGCCTGCTGCTCGAGCACGTGCGCCGTCCAGCCGACGGTGCGCGCGAGAGCGAACAGCGTGAGCGGCGCGCCGGCCGGCAGCCTGTGCACGGCAGCGAGGGCTGCGAGCGCGAAGTCGATGTTCACCGCATCGCCCAGCAGCTTCTCGCCGATGTCGCGGAGTTCACCGAAGGCCGGCGGCAGCTCGATGTTCGCGAGCAGTGCGCGGCAGCGCGCATCGCCTTGCGGATAGAGCGGGTGCCCGAAGGCCGCCAGCGGCCGGTCGTGCGCGAGCCATTCGCGCACCGCCGCTTCGGCGCCGATGGCCGCAGCGCTGCGCATCAGTGCCTGCACCGCCGCGGAGGCGCCGCCATGCAGCGGCCCTGTCAATGTCGAGAGGCCGGTGAGCAGGCACGCCGACACCGAGGCACCGGTCGATGCCGTCACGCGCGCGGCGAAGGTCGATGCGTTGAGCTCGTGGTCGGCCAGGAGCACCAGCGCGCGGCGCAGATCGTCGGCGGCGCGGGGCCTGCGCCATGCGGAGGCCAGCCGCATGTGCAGCGGCACATCGCGCGCCGGCGCGGCGCCGAGCAATGCATCGGCCAGCGCGCCGATCGCGTCCGCCGCCTCGGCCTGCAGCACGCTGCGCGAACGGCCGCGCGAGGGCAGGTCGGTGGCTGCGCGCGACGCGAGCGCGAGCAGGCCGGCCTGAAGGGGTGCTGCCTGGGTGCCGGGCAGTGCCACGGCAGACGAGGCCGCGAAGCGCGGCGACGGGCTTTCCCACAGCAGCCCCGCGACCTCCTCGAGCGTGGCGTGCCCGGCCAGCACGCAGGCGTCCTGCCCGCGGTACAGCAGCCGCCCTTCGGCCACCGTCGAGACCGCCGAGGCCAGCACCGGCTCGCCCCACTGGATCGCCTCGCTCGCCACCGTCTCGCTGCTGCGGCGGCCGCGTGCGCGCGCCGCGATGCGCTGCACGTCGTCTCGGTGGTAGAGGCTGCGGCGCGGGTCCGCGGCATCGGGCTTGGCGCGGATGCGGCCGCGGCTCACGCTCGCGTAGAGCGTCTGCGGGCGCACCTGCATCAGTTCGAGGGCTTCGGCGGCAGGGAGCCACAGCTGCGCGGTTCTCTTCGTGGTCATGTTGACAGAATAGATCAAGATTGACGTCAATATTCATCGGAACAGAATCAATGTCATCGTGACAACCCAGGAGCAAAGAGCGATGAACAACGACGATGGCAGCCTCGAAGGCGTGGTGGCCGCGCATACCGTGCTGTCCGAGGTGGACGGCGAGGCCGGCCGGCTGGTGATCCGCGGCCACGAGCTCGACGAGATCGCGCAGCGCTGGCGCTATGAAGACGTGGTGGGCCTGCTGTTCGAAGGCTTCTTCGACACGCTGCCTGCCGCCGCCGCCCTGCGTGCCGCCATCGGCCGCGCGCGCCGCGAGGCCTTCGAGCGCCTGCAACCCAACGACGGCGCGATGCTGCGCCGGCTGCCGCCCATCGAGGCGGTGCGCGCGCTGCTGGCGCGGTTGCCTGATGGCGACGACCTGCCGACCGCGCTGCGCCTCGTGGCCGCGCCGGCCGTCTACACCGCCGCCGTGATGCGCTGGCGCCTGGGCGTGCCGGCGCTCGCGCCCGACGAGGCATTGCCGCACGCCGCCGACATGCTTCGGATGCTGCATGGCCGCGCGCCCACGCCGGCGCAAAGCGCCGCGCTCGACACGTACCTCGTCACCGTGTGCGACCACGGCCTGAACGCCTCGACCTTCGCGGCGCGCGTGGTCGCATCCACCGGCGCTGGCCTGGCCTCGGCCGTGCTCGCCGGCATCAGCGCACTCAAGGGGCCGCTGCACGGCGGCGCGCCCGGGCCGGTGCTCGATGCGCTCGACGCCATCGGCAGCGCCGCCAACGCCCGTGCGTGGCTGGAGGAGGCCGTGGCCAGCGGCCAGCGCCTGATGGGCTTCGGCCATCGCATCTACCGCGTGCGCGATCCGCGCGCCGATGCGCTCAAGCGTGCGCTCGGCCGGCTCGGCGAGGAAGGCAGCGTCAACGCCGCGCGCTTCGCTCTGGCCGAGGCCGCGGAGCAGGCGGCGCTGGCCATCCTGCGCGAGAAGAAGCCGGGCCGCGCGCTCGAGACCAACGTGGAGTTCTATACCGCGCTGCTGTTGGAGGCCCTGGGCTTCGGTCGCGAGAGCTTCACCTGCGTGTTCGCGGCCGGCCGCGTGGGCGGCTGGGTGGCGCATGCGCGCGAGCAGGTGCGGAAGGGGCGGCTGATCCGTCCGCAGTCGGTGTACGTCGGGCCCGCGCCCGAAGAGGAGCAGGGCGAGACCGCACTCGCGCACTGAGCCTACACGGCCTGCCGGCCGTCATCCGATACGCTCGCCTTCTCCGCATGCCGAGGCATGCGCCATGCAAGGCGAAGAGATTTCATGACGGCAAACCTTTCCAACGAGCGCGCGCGACGCCTGCCGCGCGATCTCGCGCTCATCACCGTGGCCATCGACATCGCGATGGTGGCCGCCAACATGGTCATGCAGCTCTGGCCCGACTCGCCCCACAGCGAGCAGCTGCGCAGCGCCTATGCGCTGCCGGGCGTGTGGATACCGATGGTGTTCAGCATTGCCATGGCGTGGGTGCTGGCGGCGGCGCTGGCATGGAGCCACGGGCGCAACGCGCTCGAGAAGCGCGGCACGCAGAGCGTGGCGGCGCTGCCCCAGCCGCGCATCCGCTACGCGCTGGCGTACTTCATGGTGCTGGTGCTGAACTTCTATGTGCTGAGCCCGCTGTTCTACGAACTGCAATTGCTCTTCATGCCGGGCGGCCGGCTGCACGAGTTCTTCGGATCGCCGTCCATGCGTGCCGTGATGCCGTTGTTCATGTTCCTGCAGTCCATCGCCCAGCTGGTCGTGCTGGTGCTGGGCGTGTGGGTCGCGGCGTGGTTCGCGCTGCGGGCGCGTGGCGCGGCGGTTCCGGAGATGCAGCATGGCGAGAGCTTCGGCTCCCCGCCGCGCCGCGCGGTGGCGCTGGTGGGAGCCTCGGTGTTCGCGTCGCTGCAGATGTGGATCGGTGCGGCGCTGAGTCGCTGGACATCCGTGGCGCGCGACCTGGACGGCCCCGAGCTGCTGGTCGCCTGGGCGGTCCCGCCCCTGGTCGCCTTCGCGCTGGCGTTCTGGGGCGGCTGGCTCGGCGCCGCGCCCGTGCTGTCGCGCGTGCGGCCCTTCAGGGCGGTGGGGGCTGCGGTGCTGGCCTTCGCGCTGGTGCAGGTGGGCTGCATCGCCATCGCGCTGCTGTGGCTGATGCTGGCGGTGTGGCTGCACGGCTTCAACAGCGCGGGCAGCCTCGTCGGCTTCGCGCTGGCGCTCGTGCTGGTCTACTCGGTGCTCGTGGTGGTGCTCACGCGCGTCATCACGCGGGTGCTGTATCGCCGCTACTTGTAGCTGCGCGCGTCCTCGATCACCTTGCCGTCGTTGGGCAGTTCGCCCGCGCCCACGACGACGACCTCGCCGCGCAGCTTGGTCACTTCGCGGATCACCGCGCTCACGCGTGCCTCGATGCCTTCGGGCGCCGTGCCGGCGCATTCGAGCCGCAGCGTCATCTTGTCGTCGCCCATCTCGCCGGAGACGACCAGCCGCGCGCGCTGCACTTCGGGAAAGCGCCGCACGATCTCGGCGACCTGCGAGGGATGCACGAACATGCCGCGCACCTTGGTGGTCTGGTCGGCGCGGCCGAGCCAGCCCTTGATGCGCTTGTTGGTGCGGCCCGTGGGGCAGGTGCCCGCGAGCACGGCCGAGAGGTCGCCGGTGCCGAAGCGCACCAGCGGGTAGTCGGGGTTGAAGGTGGTGACGACGATCTCGCCGACCTCGCCGTCGGGCACCGGGTCGCCGGTGCCGGGCCGCACGATCTCGACCAGCACGCCCTCGTCGAGCACCAGGCCTTCGCGCGCGCTGGTCTCGTAGGCGATGAGGCCCAGGTCGGCGGTGGCATAGCACTGCGTGCCCTTCACGCCGCGCGTGGCGATCCAGTCGCGCAGGCTCGGCGGAAAGGCTTCGCCGGAGACGAGCGCCTTGGTGAGCCAGGGCAGCTTCTGTCCCTTTTCCTCGGCCTTCTCCAGCAGTATCTTGAGGAAGCTCGGCGTGCCCGCATAGCCTTCTGGCTTGAGGTCGACCATGGCCTCGAGCTGCTGCTCGGTCTGGCCGGTGCCGCCCGCGAACACGGTGCAGCCCATGGCGCGCGCGCCGCTTTCCATGATCGAGCCCGCGGGCGTCATGTGGTAGCTGAAGCTGTTGTGGATGAGCTCGCCGCTGCGAAAGCCTGCCGCGTGCAGGGCCCGCGCGGTGCGCCAGTAGTCGCGCGCCTCGCCCTCGGGTTCGTAGATGGTGCCGGGGCTCGCGAACACGCGCGGCATGCGCGGGCCGCGCACGATCGAAGAAAAGCCGCCGAAGGGATCGTCCGCGCGGCGCGCCTTCTGCAGGTCGAGCAATTCCGATTTGCGCGTGACCGGTAGTTTCGCGAGCGCCTCGCGCGTGGTGACGTCGGCGGGCTTCACGCCGTCCAGGATCTTCGCGAACGCGGGGGCCGCCGTCTGCGCCTGCGCGATCTGCTTCGGCAGCGCGGCCAGCAGGTCGCGTTCACGTTCGGCGGGGTCTCGGATCTCGAGCTTGTCGTAGTGGTCGGTCATGTCCGTACCCTTCATCTTTCAGTTCTGTTCAAGGCGCTCAACTTGCTCATTCAGGAATACCGCGGAACCGGCTTTGCCGGGCCGCTGGTATTGCCCCCGGCGAGGGGGGCGAAGCGACACGAAGTGCGCGAAGACTGGGGGAGAGTCAAGCCAGCCAGCGCTTGCGACGCTTGTAGCTCTTCACGTCGCGGAAGCTCTTGCGGTCCGCGCCGCCCACGCCCAGGTAGAACTCCTTCACGTCCTCGTTCTCGCGCAGGCTCTTCGCCTCGCCGTCCATCACGATGCGGCCGTTCTCCAGGATGTAGCCGTAGTCGGCGTAGCGCAAAGCCATGTTGGTGTTCTGCTCCGCCAGCAGGAAGGTCACGCGCTCCTTGGCGTTGAGGTCCTTCACGATCTCGAACACCTCCTCGACGATCTGCGGCGCGAGGCCCATCGAGGGTTCGTCCAGCAGCACCATCGTCGGGTTGGCCATCAGCGCGCGGCCGATGGCGCACATCTGCTGCTCGCCGCCCGATGTGTAGGCCGCCTGCGAGGTACGCCGCGTCTTCAGGCGCGGGAAGTAGGCATAGACCTTCTCCAGCGTCTGCTGCACCGCGGCCTTGCCGTCGGTGCGCGTGTAGGCGCCGGTCATCAGGTTCTCCTCGATGGTCAGGTGGGCGAAGCAGTGTCGGCCTTCCATCACCTGGATCAGCCCGCGCTTGACCAGCTCGGCCGGCGACAGCGCCTCGATGCGCTCGCCGCGCAACTCGATGGTGCCTTTGGTGACTGCGCCGCGCTCGCCCGCGAGCAGGTTGCTCACCGCGCGCAGCGTGGTCGTCTTGCCCGCGCCGTTGCCGCCGAGCAGCGCCACGATGCCGCCGTCGGGCACCGTCAGCGACACGCCCTTGAGCACCAGGATCACGTGGTTGTAGATGACCTCGATGCCGTTGACGTCGAGGAGGATTTTGGATTCGCTCATGGTGTGGTCCGAAGCATTCGCAAGAACGGCACGCGCGGTGCCCGCCGTTCTTGCGAATGGCGGCTCTCGCGAGCCGCCACGGAACGCTCGCTCAGCGCATCACGACTGGCAGTCGGCTGCTTCGCGACGGGTCAGCTTCTTCTCGCCCGCGTACTTGTCAGCGGCGGTCTTCACCATCGGCTTGATGATCTGTTCGTCGGCCTGATACCAGTCGGACATGTCGCCCCACTTCGCGCCGTCCCAGGTATGCACGCGCGCCCAGGTCGAGCCCATGTGGTCCTGGCACGAGGTGCTCACCGGGCGCATCACGCCCGAGAAGCCCAGCGCGTCCAGCTTCTTCTGGTCGAGCGCGAGGTTCTCCATGCCCCAGCGCACCTGCTCGCCGGTCATGACCTTGCCCTTGCCGAAGCGCTCCTGCGCACGCTTCACGGCCTCGATGGTCAGCATCTGGATGATCACGCCGCGCGTGTAGAGCACCGAGCCCACTTCGTCCTTTGGACCCGTGCCCTGGCCCTTGTCGTGCACCTGCTTCAGGATGTCCTGGATCACCTTGGGCTGCGTGCCCGAGGTGTTCAGCGCCAGCGCGTGGTAACCCTTGGCATTGGCGCCCACGTCCTTCACGTCGGGCTCGGCGCCGGCCCACCACACGCCGTACATCTTCTCGCGCGGGTAGCCCGTGGCCACGGCTTCCTTCAGGGCGGTGGAGTTCATCACGCCCCAGCCCCACAGCAGCACGAAATCAGGGCGCTGCTGGCGCACCTGCAGCCAGGCCGACTTCTGCTCCACGCCCGGCGCGGTCACCGGAATCAGCGAGAGCTCGAAGCCGTTCTGCTTGGCACGTTCCTGCAGCAGCGGGATCGGCTCCTTGCCGAAGGGCGAGTCGTGGTAGACGAGGGCGATCTTCTTGCCCTTGAGCTTGTCCATGCCGCCTTCCTTCTTCCCGATGTGCTGGATCAGGATGTCGGCCGCGGTCCAGTAGGAGCCCATCAGCGGGAAGTTCCACTTGAAGACGCCGCCGTCCTGCGAGGCGGCCAGGCCGTAGCCCAGCGTGATCAGCGGGATCTTGTCGGTGGGCACCTTGTCGGTCAGCGCGAAGGTGATGCCGGTGGCCTGCGGATCGAAGAGCGCGACGCCCGGGCGGCCCTTCAGGCGTTCGTAGCACTCCACGCCCTTGTCGGTGGCGTAGCCGGTCTCGCACTCCTCGTACGAGATCTTCACGCCGTTGATGCCGCCGGTCGCGTTGACCAGCTTGATGTAGTCCTGCTTGCCGTTGGCCCAGGGCGTACCGTTCGGCGCATAGGGACCGGTGCGATAAACCAGCAGCGGGAAGAACTGCTCCTTGGCCTGCGCGCTGGCCATCGACGGCGCAAGCGCCGCGCCGAGGGTGCCGGCCACCAGGGCGGCGGTCAGAGCGAGCGATTTCAGTTTCATGCCTGTCTCCTTTGTGGGCACCTCGGTGCCGGGTTTTCTACGAACGGGAACTCATCAATGAGGGAAGGGCCACAGCCGCAGCTTCTCCTTGGCCGTGGACCACAGCCGCGCGAGGCCGTGCGGCTCGACGATCAGGAAGAACACGATCAGCGCGCCGAAGATCATGGTCTCCAGATGTGAGGCCAGCGCGGTGGAAATGGAGAAACCCAGCCACGCGGGCAGCTGGTTCAGGAACAGCGGCAGCAGCACGATGAAGGCGGCGCCGAAGAAGCTGCCCATGATCGAGCCGAGCCCGCCGATGATCACCATGAACAGCAGCTGGAACGAACGGTCGATGCTGAAGGCCGCCGGCTCCCACGCGCCCAGGTGCACGAAGCCCCACAGCGCGCCGGCCACGCCGACGATGAAGCTGCTCACCGCGAAGGCCGTGAGCTTGGCGTACACCGGGCGGATGCCGATCACCGCGGCCGCCACGTCCATGTCGCGCATCGCCATCCATTCGCGGCCGATGGCGCTGCGCACCAGGTTCTTCGCCAGCAGCGCGAACACCGAAACGAAGATCAGGCAGAACAGGTACTTCTGCGCCGGCGATTCGATGGGCACGCCGAACACGTTGAGGCCCGCCACGCTCACCGAGCCGGAAGAGGAGTTGTTGGTGAACCACTGGATGCGCAGGAAGGCCCAGTCGGTGAAGAACTGCGCCGCCAGCGTGGCCACCGCGAGGTACAGCCCCTTGATGCGCAGGCTCGGAATGCCGAACAGCACGCCGATCACCGTGGCGCACAGGCCGCCCAGCAGCAGCGATGCGATCAGCGGCATGCCGTCGATGCGCACCTGGAAGTTGTAGGCCGCATAGGCACCCACCGCCATGAAGGCGCCGGTGCCCAGCGAGATCTGGCCGCAGTAGCCCACCAGGATGTTGAGGCCCAGCGCCGCGAGCGACAGGATCAGGAAGGGCGTGAGGATGGCGCGCATCCAGTAGTCGGACACGCCCAGCGGCACCACCACGAAAGCCACCAGCAGGAGCACGAGGATCGCGAGGCGGTCCTGCGCGATCGGGAAGATCTGCTGGTCGGCGCGGTAGCTCGACTTGAATTGGCCGTTTTCTCTGTAGAACATTTTCAGACCCGATCGATGATCTTTTGGCTCCGGCCCGCTTCGCTTAACTTGCTTCGCAAGTTAGCCTGCACCGAAAAATTGTTGATCTCGTATTTCATACGCGATCAATAATTTTTTCGCCGAAGAGGCCTTGCGGACGGACCAGCAGGAACACCAGCGCGAGAACGTAGGCGAACCAGATCTCGATGCCGCCGCCGAACATGGGCCCGAGATAGATTTCGGAGAGCTTCTCGCCCACGCCGATCAAGAGGCCGCCGATGATGGCGCCCGGAATCGAGGTGAGCCCGCCGAGGATCACCACCGGCAGCGCCTTCAGTGCCACCAGCGACAGCGAGAACTGCACGCCCAGCTTCGATCCCCAGATGATCCCGGCCACCAGCGCGGAGAAGCCGGCCACCGACCACACGATCACCCAGATGCGCTTGAGCGGAATGCCGATGGACTGTGCGGCCTGGTGGTCGTCGGCCACAGCGCGCAGGGCGCGGCCGGTGGCCGTCTTCTGGAAGAAGACCGCGAGCACCACCACGAGGCCCGCCGCCACCAGCGCGGCGATCAGGTCTTCCTGGCTCAGCAGCAGGCCGCCCTGGAAGGTGTTCTCCAGCACCATCAGCGGTTCCTTGGGCATGCCCACGTCGATCTTGTAGATGTCGTTGCCGAAGATGGTCTGGCCCACGCCGTCGAGGAAGTAGGCGATGCCCAGCGTGGCCATCAGCAGCGTGATGCCTTCCTGGTTCACCAGCTTGCTCAACGCGAGCCGCTCGATGAGCCAGGCCACGAGGACCATCACCGCCATGGCCGCAATGAAGGCCAGGATGTTCGCGAGGATCTGGCTTTCGAAGCCGAACCACTGCGGGAACCACTCGGCGAAGCGCGCCATCGCCAGCGCGGCGAACAGCACCATCGCGCCCTGCGCGAAGTTGAAGACGCCGGAGGCCTTGTAGATCAGCACGAAGCCGATGGCGATCAGCGAATAGAGCATGCCCACCATGAGGCCGCCGAAGAGGGTTTCGAGGAAAAAGCCCATGATCAATGTTCCACGCCGAGGTATGCCCGGATCACGTCTTCGTTGTTGCGCACCTCGTCGGGCGTGCCGTCGCCGATCTTCTTGCCGTAGTCCAGCACCACCACGCGGTCGGAGATGTCCATCACCACGCCCATGTCGTGCTCGATCAGCACGATGGTCGCGCCGAACTCGTCGTTCACGTCGAGGATGAAGCGGCTCATGTCCTGCTTCTCTTCCACATTCATGCCGGCCATGGGCTCGTCCAGCAGCAGCACCTGCGGCTCCATCGCGAGCGCGCGGCCGAGGTCGACGCGCTTCTGCAGGCCGTAGGGCAGGCGGCCCACGGGCGTCTTGCGGTGCGCCTGGATCTCGAGGAAGTCGATGATGTGCTCGACGAACTCGCGGTGCGCGAGCTCCTCGCGTTCGGCCGGGCCCCAGCGCAGCGCCTGCGCGAACAGGCCGCTCTTCATCTTGAGGTTGCGCCCCGTCATGATGTTGTCGAGCACGCTCATGCCCTTGAAGAGGGCCAGGTTCTGGAAGGTGCGCGCCACGCCCATCTCGGCCACCTGGCGCGAGTTCATGTGCTTGAAGGTCTGGCCGCGGAAGGTGATGGAGCCCTGCTGCGGCCAGTACACGCCGTTGATGCAGTTCAGCATCGAGCTCTTGCCCGCGCCGTTCGGCCCGATGATGGCCCGCACCTCGTGCTCGCGCACGTTGAAGCTGATGTCCGTCAGTGCCTTCACGCCGCCGAAGCTCAAACTGATGTTCTGCACATCGAGGATGACCTCGCCATCTTTGCGGCCGCCTCGGGTCGTTGTTGCAAGCATGGATGCCTCGGTGAGGTTGTGCGCGTTCATGCGGCCGCCTTGATCAACGGAAAGCGCTTCGCGTCGACGATCTTCAGCGTGGCACTCACCGAGCCCGTGCGCCCGTCCTCGAACTTGACCTGGGTCTCGATGAACTGCTCGGCCTTGCCGCCGTACAGCGCGTCGACCAGCACCGCGTACTTGTCCGCGATGAAGCCGCGGCGCACCTTGCGCGTGCGGGTGAGCTCGTCGTCGTCGGGGTCGAGTTCCTTGTGCAGCACGAGGAAGCGCGCGATCTGCGTCTCGCCCATGCCGTCTTCCGCGGCGAGGTCGGCGTTCACCTTGGCGATGCACTCGGCCACCAGCGCCAGCACGTCGGGCTTGCCGGCCAGGTCCACGTAGCCGCCGTAGGCCAGGCCGCGGCGCTCGGCCCAGTTGCCCACGGCCTCGTAGTCGATGTTGATGGCTGCGCAGACCTCGTCGCGGCCGTTGCCGAAGCACACGGCTTCCTTGATCTGCGGGAAGAACTTGAGCTTGTTCTCGATGTAGTTGGGCGCGAAGATCGCGCCGCCCACGAGCCGGCCCACGTCCTTGGCGCGGTCGATGATGCGCAGGTGGCCCTCGCTGTCGAGCACGCCGGCGTCGCCGGTGTGGAAGTAGCCGTTCGCGTCCAGCACCTCGGCGGTGGCGTCGGGGCGCTTGTAGTACTCCTTGAGCACCGAGACGCCACGCACCAGCACCTCGCCGTCGTCGGCGATCTTCAGCTCGATGCCCGGCGCGGCCGTGCCCACGGTCTGCAGCTTGACCTTGCCGTCCTGCTGCAGGCACACGTAGGCGCAGGTCTCGGTCTGACCGTAGAACTGCTTCAGGTTGACGCCGATGGAGCGGTAGAAGCGAAACAGGTCGGGCCCGATGGCGGCGCCCGCGGTGTAGGCCACGCGGATGCGGCTCATGCCCAGCACGTTGCGCAGCGGGCCGTAGATCAGCAGGTCGCCCAGGCGGTACATCAGGCGGTCGCGCGCGCCCACCGGCGCACCGTTGAGGATGTCCGCGCCCACGCGCTGCGCCAGCGCCATGAACTTCGCATAGAGCCAGCGCTTCGGCGCGGCCGCGTCTTCCATGCGGATCGACACGGCCGTGAGCAGTCCCTCGAAGGTGCGCGGCGGGCCGAAGTAGTAGCTCGGGCCGATCTCGCGCATGTCGTTCATCACCGTCTCGCTCGACTCGGGGCAGTTGAGCGTGAAGCCGCCCACCAGCCATTGCGCCACCGAGAACAGGTGGTCGCCCACCCACGCCATCGGCAGGTAGCTCATGATGTTGTCGCCGGGGCCGAGCCTGTCGGTCTCCACGCCGCCGCGGCCCGCCGCGATGAAGCTCGCATGCGTCTGGCACACGCCCTTGGGGCGGCCGGTGGTGCCGGAGGTGTAGAGGATCACGCCCACGTCGGCGGCCTCGCCGCTGGCCACCGCGCGGTCGTAGTGACCCACGTTGGCCTTGTCGAACTCGCGGCCCAGCGCGCGCAGCTGCTCGTAGCTCATGAGCCCCGGCTGGTCGTAGTGGCGCAGGCCCTTGGGGTCGTCGTAGATGATGTAGCGGATGCCCGGCTGCTTGCCCTGCTGTATCTCGCGGCACTCGAGCAGCTTGTCGACCTGCTCCTGGTCCTCGACGATCACGAACTCGATGCCGGCGTCCTGCAGCATGAAGACCATCTCGCCGGCCACCGCGTCCTGGTACAGCGGCACCGGCACGCCGCGCAGGCTCTGCGCCGCGACCACCGACATGTAGAGGTGCGGCCGGTTGGCGCCGACGATCGCCAGGTTGTCGAATGGCCTGAAGCCGAGGCTCGCGAGGCCGCAGGCGATCTCGCGAACTTCCTGCGCCACGGCGCTCCAGCTCCAGGTTTGCCAGATGCCGAGGTCCTTCTCGCGCATGGCGGGCGCCTCGGGTCGGGCCTCGGCATGCGCGAGCAGCAGACGGGGAAAGGTGGGGGCGGTTGTTTGCACAGTGGGCGGATCGTAGGTCTCACTTTGACGCCCGGTTGTCGTTCCAACGACAATCCTAGGGACACTACTCCCCGGAGTTTCCCGATGCCTCACGGCAATCCCAACCACAACAGCGCGCTCGGCGGTTCGACCATCAGGGACCGCGTGCGCCCCGCCAATGACGCGGAGCTCGAAAGCATTCCATGGCTGTCGAAGCTCACGCCCGCCGAGCGCCGCCGCGCCGAGGCGGCGCTGGTGATCGGCGAGGCCGAGCCCGGCGACCTGGTCTGCCGCGTCGGGCGCTCGCCCACCTACTGGTTCGGCGTGGTGGAAGGGCTGCTGAAGATGAGCAACGACAACGCCGACGGCGGCTCCGTCACCTACACCGGCGTGCCGCCCGGCGGCTGGTTCGGCGAGGGCACGGTGATGAAGCGCGAGCCCTACCGATACAACATCCAGGCGCTGCGGCGCAGCCTGATCGCGGGCCTGCCGACCGAGAGCTTCCACTGGCTGCTCGACCACTCCATCGGCTTCAACCGCTTCGTGATGAACCAGCTCAACGAGCGGCTGGGCCAGTTCATCGCGGCGCTGGAGATCGACCGGCTCAACAACCCCGACGCGCGGGTGGCGCGCAACCTGGTGTCGCTGTTCAACCCGGTGCTGTATCCGGGCGTGGGCGAAGTCCTGCGCATCACGCAGCAGGAGCTGGCCTACCTGGTCGGCCTCTCGCGCCAGCGGGTGAACGAGGCGCTCAACGGCCTTTCGGCGCAAGGGCTGATCCGCGTGGAGTACGGCGGGCTGCGCGTGCTCGACCTGCCCGGCCTGCGCGCGACCGCGATGTCGAACAACAAGAAGAACGCTCCGGCGGAAAAGGAAAGAACATGACCCTCAAAGACCAGCTCCTGGTGGTACCCGCAAATGCGGAAGCAGCCTTCGTCCCTCCGCCGGCCGAGGCTCCTTCGAAGGCGAAGGCCGAAGACACCGGCCCGACGCTCGAAGAAGCCATCGAGCGCAACGAGGCGCTGACGGAAAAGCTCGATGCGCTCAACGAAGTGCTGGCCAAGCCGCTCAACGAGATCCTTGCCGACCGCGAGAAGGCCGAGGAGGCCGCGCTCGCGTGGGACCGCTTCGGCGCGATGTGGATGCTCTCGCAGCGCGCGATGCGGCGCGTGGCGCTCGACCTCGCGGCGCAGCTCGGCGTGAGCGAGGAAGAAGTCGTCGCGCGTGCGATGGCGAATGCCAACGCGGTGCTCAACGGCGCGGACGAGGTCGACCTGGGCGGCAGCATCGCGCCGGCGCAGATGCAGCACATTGCGCGGCATCGCAACTTCCTGCGCAAGCAGTTCCGCTAGAGGCTGGAGGTCTTGTCCGCGAACCACTGACTGGCGACAGCGGCTTTCGGTGTTCGAACGGACGAGCCCGATGCATCCGGAGATCTACCGCGCCTTGGCGTAGATCATTCCGTCGGTCCACGTGTCCCGCATCTTCTCCAGCAGATCTTTCGGGATTCGCTGGTCGCGGCCCGCCTGATCCAGCGTCTTGCGCATCCCCTCGGCGATTCGCGCGAGAGCGAGCGCGGGCTTTGCGACCCCGCATACTTTGCTGCCGAACAGCAGCAGTTCCTCGGTGGTCGGATAGGCTTTCGTGTGGCCCTTGCCGGCGAAGAGCTTGAGCGCCAGCGTGCGGTCTTCCAATTCGGGGCCGCCTTCATAGCGCGTGTACCTGTAGATCGCGGTGGTCACCACATCGAACATCGGTGCCAGGCGGCAGTCAGCCGCAGAGGAGTAGAGCAAGCCGTAGTTCTTGAGGTGGCCGTCGCCGTTGCGCACCATGATGCTGAATGCCACCTGCTCGAAGAAGCGCTCGAGGTTCTCGCTGGGCAGCTGAAGGTATTGCATCAGCTCGGCGATGCGCTGGTAGCTTCCGTGGTACTTCCGATCTGATTGGATGTCGCGCACCCGAAGATTCATCAACGCCGCGATGTCCTCGAAACCGATGCGAGAGCCGTCCGCCGCAATGTCGAACCGGTCGACCAGCAGCAGTTGCCCGTCGTCCGAGAGGTCGAACGTGGGCGTCTCGATGCCGGCGTGGCCGGCGGCCGTCAGGCACATGAACTCGTTGGCCGACAGGCCCGGATAGGACGGTGCGGCCGCCTTCACGATGATCGTGGGCACAGGGAGGGTGACCCGATCCGGCACCATGATCTTCGGCTGCATGCCCGCAATGCCGGCGCCCGTGCTCAGGTACGCCCGAACCAGGTCGTCGAACACCTCGGGTGTGTAGCGGGTTCCGAGCAAGGTCTTGCGGTCGATGATCCGAGGCGCCGCGAGTGGCTGCGCCCCCGGCAGCCGGAAGCCCAGCCGCCCGATACCGTTGGCCCCGACCACTGCGAGCAAATGCATCGGCGTGAGCTGCTGCTTGGGGAACATCGCCCGCAGGCGCAGGTACAGGTCGCCTTCGGGCAGGTTCTGATCCATGACTGCGAAGAGGTCGCCGTCCTGGTACGTCGGACGCGTCGGCGGCATGAGCAGTGCGACCGAGGGCTGATCCGTACGGCCGTCGAGATACCGGAACTCGTAGACCGAGTGCCTGAGCAACTGGCCGGCCGACGCGCCGGCGATCTCGACATCGAGCTGCTTGATCTTTTCAGGAAGCATCGTCGTCATCCTGTCCGAAGCGCTCCGTGACTTCCTCCAGCGTCGGCATGCCCAGGCGTTCCAGGCGGATCGTGAGATCCATGGCGCGCAGGATGTCGAAAAGCGAGGCGAGGGTGATGTCTTCCCCTCGTTCCAGGCGGTAGAGGACGTTACGCGCGCGGCCTGACCGCGAGGCGATGTCGGTCGCCTTCAGGCGGCCTTCTTTTCGCGCGCGCTGGATGGCCTGCCCGAGCTCGATGGGCAGTCTGATTTTGTCCTTCATACGCCACATTTTGGATGTGAAAGGGGGATTTGTCCATTTCCAAGGACACCCTTCTACGTCCTTCAGCTCCCGCTGCCGGGTTCCTTGCGGCAGCGGCTGGTTCAACCGCGGGTTCCACCGACCCTCTGTACATCGCCTAAGCTCACGGTCTTTCTTTCTGTCCCCACCACGATCTTCATGTCCACCTCCCACCTCACCCTCATCACCGGCGCCTCGCGCGGCCTGGGCCAGGCCATGGCCGAACAGCTGCTGCAGGCCGGCCACACGGTGATCGGCATTTCGCGCAAGCAGTCGCCCGCGCTGGCCGAAGCGGCCAAGGCCGGCGGTGCCGAGCTCACGCAATGGGAGCAGGACCTGTCCGATCCCGTGGCCGCAGCCGAGCGCCTGTCTGCCTGGCTCGAGACCGTCGACGCGCAGCGCTTCGACAGCGTCACGCTCGTCAACAACGCCGGCACCGTCGGCAACCCGGCGCCGCTGTCGCGCGCCGTGGAGTCCGAGCTGTCGCTGGCCCTGCGCATCGGCCTGGAAGCGCCGATGCTGCTGACGGCGGCCTTCCTAGGCGCCACGCGCGAATGGCGCGGCGCGCGCAAGGTGCTGAACATCTCCTCGGGCCTGGGCCGCAACGCCATGGGCAGCCAGGCGCCCTACTGCGCGGCCAAGGCCGGCATGGACCACTTCTCGCGCTCCGTGGCGCTGGAGGAGGCGAATGCGCCGAACGGCGCGCGCATCGTCTCGCTCGCGCCCGGCGTGATCGACACCGACATGCAGGTGCAGCTGCGCGGCGCATCGGCCGAGAAGTTTCCGGACCGCACGCGCTTCGAGAAGATGAAGAACGAAGGCATGCTCGACAGCCCCGCCTCGGCAGCCGCCAAGGTGCTGAAGTACCTGGCGCGCGCGGACTTCGGCGCGAAGCCCGTGGCCGACGTGCGCGATCCGGATTGATCGGAAAGCGAGCATTCCCATGGCAACCGCACAGGCCATCGACACCGGCGAGTACAAGCTCTTTCCCTCGCCGCGCAACGTGCACCGCATCGTGTTCGAGCACCAGGTGTTCGTGCCGTACCCTTACGCGCTGATCGTGATGGACGAGTTCGGCTTCAAGGGGCGCTACAGCCTGTTCTCTGCCTGCCGCATGAGCGACGGGAAGATGGGGCAGGTGGCGACATTCGAGCTGGAGCCCGACGTCGCCATCTTCAACGCGAAGTTCACGCCGGACTGAGCCCGGCGCCCGCTCACTGCATCGCGAACCTGTCGCGCTGCGCCTGCGCGCATTCGCCCATCACGTTCAGCGCACGCTCCACAGTGGGCGTGCCCATCACGAAGGGGTTCGCTGCGCCAGCGGGCTGCTGGCGCAGCGCGGCCATCTTGGCCTGCGAGCTGTCGACGTTCGAATGGTTGGACAGCATCACGTCGATGTTCTGCGTCTTCACCAGCGAGTCCATGCGCTTCGTGGATGCGATGTAGCTGTCCAGCCGCGGCACGTCCTTGCCGAAGTTGAAGCCCGTGCCGCCCCAGAGCATGGCGCGGTGCTTCCTGCCGTTCTCGCTCACGTCGAACACCGGCGAGAGCGTGCCCATGGTGTGGCCCGGCGTGAGGTAGAGCGTGACGGTGGTGTCGCCGAGCGTGACGCGGTCGCCATCCTTCACCGAGATGTCTCGCTTCGGAGGCGCACCCCAGACGGGCGTGGCGAACTCCAGCTTGGTCTCGGTCATGGTCCAGTCGAGATCGCTCATCACCACGCGCGCGCGGTACTTCTGCGCGAGATAGGGTGCCCCGCCGTAGTGATCGCCATGGCCGTGCGTGACGATCACGTACTTGATCTGCGCCGGGTCGAGGCCCAGCTTGCGCATGCCGCCTTCGATGAGCGCGGCGGCTTCCACCTGGTTGTTGAGCGCATCGATGAGGATGATGCCGTCCGATGTCTTGATGGCCCAGGCGCTGACCCAGTCGGCGCCCACGAAGTAGAGGTTGTCGAAGGCCCTGGCCGGCGGCGGCGCGGGCTTGTTGATGAGCAGGGGCAGGCCCTTGTCGAGCTCTTCCTGCGGCGGGCGCGTGGCGGGGGCGGGCTTGCACAGCGAGAGCAGCGGCCCGAGGTCGGTGCCCGCGGCCTTCGTGGCTGCCGCCACGTGGGCGGCGACGGTGGCGTCTGAAGGTTTCTGCGCGGGAGTCTGGGCGCAGCCCTGGAAGAGGGCGACAGCCGCCGCGAGGGCGGCCGTCTTCAGGGGAAGGGAAGGAACCATCGGTGTCTCCGTGCCGTTGCGGCCTGTTCTGGAGACACCATTCTGCGGCGCGCGGCCTTATTCGATTGTCGCGCCCGAGGCTTGCACGATGCCCTTCCACTTCTCGTAGTCGGTCTTCAGCAGCGTGCCGAACTGCTCGGGCGTCATGCTCTGCGGCTCCGCGCCCTGGGCGATGATGGCCGCCTTCATCTCGGGTGTGGCCAGCAGCTTGTTGACTTCGGTATTCAGTGCCGTCACCACGTCCTTCGGCGTGCCGGCCGGCACGAAGAGGCCGTACCAGGTGCTCACGTCGAAGTCCTTGTAGCCCAGCTCGGCCACGGTGGGCGTGTCGGGCAGCGAGGTGCTGCGCTTGGCCGAGGTGACGGCCAGCGGACGCAGCTTGCCGGCCTTGATCTGCGCCATGGCCGAGGGCACGGAGGACACCATCAGGTCGACGTTGCCCGCGAGCACGTCCATCATGGCTGCGTTGGAGCCCTTGTAGGGCACGTGGCGCATCTTGATCTTGGCGGCGCCGTTGAAGATCTCGCCGGCCAGGTGGATGGTGGTGCCGTTGCCGGGCGAGCCGTAGGTGACGGTGTCGGGCGCGGCGCGCGCGGCCTTCACCACGTCGTCGAGCGTCTTGAACTTGGAGTTGACCTGCGTGACGATCACCACCGGCGTGTAGGCCACGTGGGCCACGGCCGTGAGGTCCTTCACCGGGTTGTAGCTCAGGTTCTTGTAGAGCCAGGGCGCGACGACCATGTTGTCCTTCTGGCCCATCACGATGTCGTAGCCCGTGGGGGCGGCCCGCGCGGCTTCGGCGATGCCGATGGTGCCGCCGGCGCCCGCGCGGTTGTCGGGCACCACGGTCCAGTGCTTCGCCTCGGTGAGCTTCTGGGCCACCAGGCGCGCCAGGATGTCGGTGCCGCCGCCGGGCGGGAAGGGCACGACCATGCGGATGGGCTTGGCGGGGTAGGACGCGGTCTGCGCGTGGGCGGTGGCGGTGAGGGCCAGCGGGAGTGCCAGCGAAAAGGCCAGCGAGGTGGCCAGCTTGCCGAGGTGTCTGCGGATCATGGGTTTGTCTCTTTGTCGGAGTCGATTCGGGGTTGCAGTCGTTGCCGTCGTCACTGCACCGGGGGTGCAGTGTGCCGGAAGCTGCGTAAGAAGGATTTCTTCATTCGCGATGGGGCACGTATCGACTTGCGGGGGCCCATTTTCCGATGCCTTGACAGCGCCCCGTCCGACGCAAATACTGCACCGCATGGTTGAGTATTTTTGGCAAGCCCGACGCCCTTCCGCGGCGCACCGGGCCTGGAAGGAGACTCGCATGCTCGGAAACATCAACGCGGTGGCCAACCTGGCGGTGAAAGACCTCGCCACGGCCCGCCGCTTCTACGAAGACACGCTGGGCCTGTCGCAGGTCGATGCGGAGGGAGACGAGGTCATCGTCTATCGCAGCGGCAGCACCCGCATCAACGTGTACCGCTCGCAGTTCGCGGGCACCAACCAGGCGACGGCCGTGACATGGTCGGTCGACGGAGACATCGAGCGCATCGTGGAGGCCCTGAAGACCAGGGGCGTGCGCTTCGAGCACTACGACATGCCCGACACCAAGCTGGTCGGCGACCTCCATGTCATGGGCGACATGAAGGTCGCGTGGTTCAAGGACCCGGACGGGAACATCCTGAACCTGATCAACAACTGAGCGGCGTCAGCCGATCAGCCGAAGTTCTTGGCGACGAAGTCCCAGTTGACCAGCTTGGCCAGGAAGGTCTCGACGAACTTCGGGCGCAGGTTGCGGTAGTCGATGTAGTAGGCATGCTCCCAGACGTCCACCGTCAGCAGCGCGGTGTCGGCGGTCGTCAGCGGCGTGCCGGCGGCGCCCGTGTTCACGATGTCCACCGAGCCGTCGGCCTTCTTCACCAGCCAGGTCCAGCCCGAGCCGAAGTTGCCCACGGCCGACTTCACGAACGCTTCCTTGAAGGCGTCGTAGCTGCCCCACTTGGCTTCGATGGCCTTGGCCAGCGCGCCGGTGGGAGCGCCGCCGCCTTGCGGCTTCATGCAGTTCCAGAAGAAGGTGTGGTTCCAGATCTGCGCGGCGTTGTTGTAGATGCCGCCGCTGGACTTCTTGACGATCTCCTCGAGCGTCATCGATTCGAATTCGGTGCCCTTCTGCAGGTTGTTGAGGTTCACCACGTAGGCGTTGTGGTGCTTGCCGTAGTGGTACTCGAGGGTTTCCTTCGAATACTCGGGTGCCAGCGCGTCCAGTGCGTACGGCAGGGGTGGGAGCTTGTGTTCCATCGTGATTTCCTCGTGGGTGGTTGTGAAAAAAGAAAAGGGATTCAGGCGTTCGCCTTGGGTTCGACCCGGTAGGCGCATCGTCGCGCGCCCGCCAGCACATGCTCGACGCGGCTGACGCTCACGTCGGGCCCCAGCACTTCGTCGAAGAGCTGCAGTTCGCTGCGGCAGAAGCCCGTGCAGGCCTGTGCCGCGGTGCAGATGGGACAGTGGTTCTCGATGAAGAGAAAGCCGTTGCCCTGCTCGTCGGGCCGGAACTCGGCCATGTAGCCCTCGCGGCTGCGGATCTCGGCCAGCCGCTCCAGCCGCGTCTTGAGGCTGCGCGCGCCGCGCATGGCCTCGGTGTAGTTGGCGCGCATGGTGGCTTCGCGCGCGCCGATGAGCTGGTCCATGCCCTTCTGCCCGAACACGCTGATGACGGCGCTGATCATCTGCACCGTCATCTCGGCGTGCGTGTCGGGAAAGCGCTTGTGGCCTTCCCCGGTGAGTCGCCAGATCTGCGTGGGCCGGCCCCGGCCGCTGGAGCGGCTCTCGGAGTCGACCAGGCCCTCGGCCTCCAGCTTGGCCATCTGCTGGCGCACCGCCTCCACCGTGACGTTGAGCACCTTGGCGATGTCGGGAATGCCGAGCGCGCCGCGGGTCTTGAGCGTCGAGAGGATGCGGTCTGCCGGCTGGTGCGGCATCCAGGTTGGCTTTGCATCGGGGGTGGACATGGCGGCTTCGGACATGGAAAACAGCACCATTGTCAGGTGGTTGGCGCTCCCCCTGCCACCGCGGGTGCTTGCCAGCCGCCACCCAGTGCCTTGTAAAGCGCGACGAGGCTGGTGTACGAGGCGGTCTCGGCCTGTGCCACCGCGTCCTGCGCGCGCAGCAGGGTGCGCTGGGCGTCGAGCACGCTCAGGTAGGGCGCTGCGCCCTCGCGGTAGCGCACCTCGGCCAGTTCGGCGGCGCGGCTGCTGCGGGCCGAGGCCTCCACCAGCCGCTGCAGGCGCAGCTGGTTCTGGCCGTAGCCGGTGAGGGCGCCTTCCACGTCCTCGATGGCGCGCAGCACGGTCTGCTCGTAGAGCGCCCGGTCGCCCTGCGCGCGGGCTTCGGCGCCGCGCACGCGGGCCTTCACCGAGCCCAGCCGCAGGGCCGGCCAGCTCACGCCCGGCGTCACGCTGAATGCGCGGCTCGACGAACTGCCGAGGTCGGAGCCCCGCAGCGCGACGAAGCCCAGGAAGCCGCCGATGTCGAAGCGCGGATACAGCTCGGCCGTGACCGCGCCCACGTCGGCCGTGCTGGCCGCGAGGCCGCGCTCGGCGCGCAGCACGTCGGGGCGGCGGCGCAGCAGCTCGGCCAGGTTGCCGACGGGCAGGCGCTTGTCGAGCACGCGCAGCTGGCGCGGTTGCAGCATGGGCTCCAGCTCGCCGGGGCGAAGGCCGGCCAGCACCGCGACGCGGTAGGCGGCCTGCCGGCGCGTGGTTTCGAGCGTTGGCAGATCGCCTTCGGTGGCCGCGAGGTTGGCCTGCGCGCTCGCGAGGTCGCCTTCGAGGCCGCGGCCGGTCTGCACCTGCGCCTCGGTCACGCGCAGGCTCTGGCGCAGGCTGTCGAGGGTTCGGCGCGTCACGGCGATGCGCTGCTCGGCGCCGCGCATCTCGTAGTAGTTGCGCGCCAGTTCGGCCACCGCGACGATGCGCACCTGTTCGAGATCGGCCGCGCTGGCCTCGGCGCGCGCGGTGGCGGCCTCGTCGAGCCGCTTCAGGCGGCCGAACAGGTCGATCTCCCACGAGGCGTCGAAGCCGGCACGGCTGCTCTGCGAGAGCGAACGCACATCGGGCTGCGCACCGCTGTTGCCCTGCGCGATGCTGCGCGTCTTGCTCGCGCTCGCGGTGACGACCGGCAGGCGGTCGAGTTCGGCTTCGGTCTGCACGGCGCGCGCCTCCAGCAGCCGCGCTTGCGCGATGCGGATGTCGTGGTTCTCGGCCAGGGCGCGGTCGACCAGCGCATCGAGCTGCGGATCGTCGAGCTGGCGCCACCAGTCGCGCTGCACCGCGTCGTTCGCGAAAAGCGAACGCTCGGGCGCCCGGATGGCCACCGGCGCGTCGGCCGGTGCCTTGTAGTCGGGCCCGACGGCGCAGCCGGCCAGCATCAGCAGGCTCAAGGCGAAGGGGGCCGTACAGGAAAAGAGTCGTTTCATGGTCATGCTCCTTCGGCCAGCGCCTCGAGCTCGGCCGCGCGCTGCGAGCGGCCCTCCGCGCGGTGGTCGCGCGCCAGCAGCGTGTACATGGTGGGCAGCACGAACAGCGTGAACAGCGTTCCCACCAGCATGCCGACCACGATCACCAGGCCGATGCTGAAGCGGCTGTTGGCGCCGGCGCCGCTTGCGAACAGCAGCGGCACCAGGCCCACCACCATCGCGGCCGTGGTCATCAGGATCGGGCGCAGCCGGATGCGCGCGGCCTCCTCGATCGATGCGCGCCGGTCGAGGCCCTTGTGCATCTGGATCTCGTTGGCGAACTCCACCATCAGGATGCCGTGCTTGCTGATGAGCCCGATGAGCGTCACCAGCCCGATCTGCGTGTAGATGTTGATGGTGCCGAAGCCCAGTGCCAGCGGCACCAGCGCGCCGCAGATCGACATCGGCACGCTGATCAAAATGATCAGCGGGTCGCGCAGGCTCTCGTACTGCGCCGCCAGCACCAGGTAGATGACGACGATGGCGAACACGAAGGCCATCACCAGCGCCGAGCCTTCCTGCGTGAACTGCCGCGCGTCCGACTGCCAGTCGTAGCTGAAGCCGGCCGGCAGCTTCTTCGCCTCCTCGCTGAGGAAGGCCACCGCGTCGCCCATGGTCACGCCCGGTGCCGGAATGGCCTGGAAGGTGGACGCGTTGAGCTGGTTGAACTGCGTGAGCTTGTTGGGCCCCACGCTGGTCGACAGCTGCACCAGGTTGGCCAGCGGCACGGGCTGGCCGCTCGCGCTCTTCACGAAGTAGCGCGAGAGCGCCTCGGCCGTCAGCCGCTGCTCGCGCGGCGACTGCGGGATCACGTCGTACGAGCGGCCGTCCATGCCGAAGCGGTTGACGTAGTTCTCGCCCACCAGCACCGCCAGCGTGTCGCCGATGGACTTCATCGTCACGCCCATGCTGTTGGCCTTGGCGCGGTCCACGCGGATCTCGACCGTGGGGTTGTTGAACTCCAGGTCGCTGTCGACCACGATGAACTTGCCGCTGTCGCGCGCCGACTTCTTCAGCGCCTCCATGGCCTCGAACACGGTGCGGTGGTCGCCCGCGCTGCGGATCACCATCTGCACCGGCAGCCCGCCGGTCGAGCCCGGCAGCGAGGGCAGCTGGAAGGCGAAGACGCTGCTGCCTTCCACCTCGTTCATGCGGCCCTGCGTGTCGCCCTGGATCTGGTCGGCATTGCGCTTGCGGTCCTTCCAGTCGGAAAGCTGCACGCCGCCGATGCTGTTGGAGACGCCGTCCGAGCCGTTGATGAGCCAGCGGCCGGTGTTCTCGGGCAGCGAGGCGAACACGTCGTCCCACTTCTTTCCGAACTTCTCGACGTAGTCGATGTTGGCGTGCTGCGGCGACTTGATGGCGGTGAGCACCATGGCCTGGTCCTCGCCGGGCGCCAGCTCGCGCTGCGCCGCGTTGTAGAGGAAGGGCAGGCTCGCCAGCACCAGCGCCGCGAAGATGCCGGTCGCCCAACGGTGGTGCAGCGACACGTCGAGCAGCTTGCCGTAGCCCGTGGCCAGGCGGTGGAAGAAGCTCTCGGCGGCGCGCGCCATGCGGCTGCCCGTTGCGTCCTGCGGCAGCAGGAACGAGCTCATCACCGGCGACAGCGTGAGCGCGATCACGCCCGACACCACCACCGCGCCCGCCAGCGTGAAGGCGAACTCCTTGAATAGCGAGCCCGTGAGCCCGCCCATGAGGCCGATGGGTGCATACACGGCTGCCAGCGTGAGCGTCATCGCGATCACCGGGCCGGCCACCTCGCGCGCGCCGATCAATGCGGCCTGCACGCGCGATTTGCCTTCCTCGATGTGGCGGTGCACGTTCTCCACCACCACGATGGCGTCGTCCACCACCAGCCCGATGGCCAGCACCATCGCCAGCAGCGTCAGCAGGTTGATGCTGAAGCCGAACAGCAGCATCAGCGCGGCGGCGCCCAGCATCGACAGCGGAATGGTCACCACCGGAATCAGCACCGCGCGCACCGAACCCAGGCACAGGAAGATCACGATCACCACGATGGCGATGGCCTCCAGCAGCGTGTGGCGCACCTCGTCGATGGACGCCTCGATGAAGCGGGCCAGCTCGAAGGGCAACTGCACCTCCACGCCCGGCGGCAGGTTCTGCTTGATGCCGGGCAGCAGTTCGCGGATGCGCTTCACGATCACCAGCGGGTTGCCGTTGGGCGCCGCCTGCAGGCCGAGGTAGATGGCGGGCACGCCGTCCATGGTCGCGCTGCTGTCGGCGCTGGCCGCGCCGAGTTCCACGGTGGCCACGTCGCCCAGGCGAACGATGGCGTCACCCTCGCGCTTGACGACCATGTCGCGGAATTCGGCAACATTCACCAGGTCGGTGTTCACGCGGATGTTCGACACCACGTACAGGCCCTTCACCTGCCCGGGCGCGGCCTGCACGTTGTTCTGGCGCAGCGCGTCGGCCAGCTCGCCGGCCGAGATGCCGCGCGCGGCCATGCGGTTGGGGTCGAGCCACACGCGCATCGCCAGCGTCTGCCCGCCCGACACTTCCACGCCCGACACGCCGGTGATGGAGGCGAACTGCGGCTGCACCACGCGCGAGAGATAGTCGGTGAGCGCGGGCATCGGCATCGTCTTGCTGGAGAAGCCGACGTAGGCCACGGCCGTGGCCTCGCCCGACGACTTCAGGATCACCGGGTCGAAGGCCTCGGCCGGCAGCCGGTACTTCACCTGGCTGACCTGCGCCATCGCCTGCGTGAGCGCCTGGTTGGCGTCGGCGTTGAGCTTCATGCGCACGCTGATCACGCTGCGGCCCAGCGTGGACGACGACGAGAGGTAGTCGACGTTCTCGATGGTCGCTACCGCCTGCGCGATCGGCTGCGTGACGAAGCCCTGCATCAGCTCCGGCGAGGCGCCGGGGTACTGCGTGGTGATGGTGAGCGTGGTGCTTTCGGTCAGCGGGTACTGCCGCACCGGCAGGTCGCCCAGGGCGCGCGCGCCCAGCAGCAGGATGAGCGTGCTCACCACCAGCGCCAGCACGGGCCGGCGCACGAAGAGGTCGGTGAACTTCATGACTTGGCTTCCTGCGCGAGGGCCAGCGTGTCCTTCGCCGTCGGCATCACGGGCGCGCCGGTGTAGAGGCGAAGCTGACCGGAGGTGACGACCCTGTCGCCGGGCGAGAGGCCCTTCTCGATCACGACCAGGCCGTCTTGCCGCTCGCCGGCCTTCACGAACACCTGCTGCGCGGTGAAGCCGTCGCCCTTCTCGGCGGGCCGCACCACGAAGACCGAGTCGCCGTGCGTGCTGTAGGTGATGGCGGTCTCGGGCACCGTGATGGCGTCGGCCCGTGCAGGCAGCGCGACCTTGCCGTTGACGAACATGCCCGGCGTGAGCGCGCCGTCGGCGTTGTCGATGGTGGCCTGCAGGCGCACGGTGCGCGTGTCGCTGCCGATCTGCGGCTCGATGGTGCTCAGCCTGGCCTGGAACACGCGGCCCGGATACGCATCGACCGAAAGCGCCACCTGCTGGTTGCGCTTGAGCACGGGCAGGGCGGTTTCGGGCAGCGTGAGGTTGGCGAACAGCGTGCGGCTGTCGGTGAGCGAGACCAGCGCGTCGCCGGCCCGCACGAACTGGCCGAGATTGACGCGGCGGATGCCGAGCACGCCGTCGAAGGGCGCCTTGATGCGCTTCTGGTCGAGCAGCGCCTGCACGCGGCGCAGCTCGCCGCTGGCCTGGTCGAACGCGGCCTGCGCCTGCTCGAGCTGCTCCTGCGTGGCGGCCTGCTGCGGCACCAGCCGGCGGGTGCGCTCCAGCAGCGCCTTCGCATTGGCGCGCTGGGCCGTCAGGCGTTCCAGGTCGCCCTGCTCGGGCGCGTCGTTGAGTTGCACCAGCACCTGCCCGGCCCGCACCTCGGCGCCGGGTGTGAAGAGGATCTTCGCGATGCGCCCCTCCACTTCGGCCGGCACCTCCACCTGCCGGTTGGCCTCCAGCGTGCCGATGCCGCCGAGAAAGCGCGCCACTTCCGTCTTCTGCGCGGCGGCCACAGCCACCTTGGCGGGCGGCATGCCGCCTCCACCCTCCGCATGTGCCGGCCTGAGCTTCGTGGCGAGCCCGAAGCCGGCGCCTCCCAATACCAATGTCGCGAGGCCGGCACCCAGCCAGGCCCTTGATTGCTTGTTCATACGACGTCCATTATTAATCAAAGAAAATACTTTGATTATTTGTTGATACCGGTTGCCTGTCGATGAAGGCATCGCAATGGCCGTCATAGGCCGGGGCTATTTGCGCAAGGCAGTGCATGTCTGGGTCTCCAGGAGTCGAGCGGGAAATACCGCAGACCACAGACGTGCGAGGCAGCCGGGTTGTGACAGTCCTCTCATCCCGTCGTGCCGATCAGATGCCGTGAAAAAAGTCGCTCCGCCGGCAATTGCCCGCGGCGATTGGTGGCGGCGTAACCCGGGCTCTCTACAAGTTGCTGTCCTCAACCTGGAGATTCACGGAAATGATGCGGAAGGTGATCGTGGTGGGTGATCCACCGGCGCCGGGCGGCGCAGTGCTGCCCTATGACGGCCACATGTCGGATGTCTTCGAAAGCCGCTTCGCGCTCGTCGGCGGGCGGGCCTACTGCGAGGGCTGCAACAGCGTCGGCATCATTGCCAAGGCCGGCGGGCCTCGCAGGGGATGTTTCCACGGCGCGGAGATAGCTCTCGAGGGTGACGTGGTGGTGTGCCACTGCCCGGTGCCGCCGCCGCTTGTTTCCAGGCTGCCGTATGCGCCGGTCTACGACGATGAAATGGCCTGGGCTGCGAATGAATTCGAGCCTGGTTTCACGGCGTTGCCGGGATGGTTCACGAGGGATTCAGCAGTCATCGAGGCGAGCAGAAAAGTGGTCGACGCCTTGGTGACGCATCCGCCAGAGGCCGAGCAGACAGAAAACATCTGCCCGAACATGACGAACAAGGAGTTCTGCACGCTGATGCTGAAGCTCCGTGACCGCGCGGTGACGCTCTTGACAAGAAGGCGACTGCCCGAGCTGGAGCGCTGGGATCAGGAGGCGCAGGATCGGGTGAAGGAGTGGTTCGGAGTCGCAGATCAACCGATGCGGCAATACCTGCAAAGAGGTTTCACAGCCTGTGTCGGTGTGCTTCGCGGACTGGATTGCAGCAACTTCGTCAGATACTCCGAATTGACCAGGAAGAACATCAATTGCGTGCTTCCCAAAGACACAGGCGGCGTCGTTGCGGGGGTCTGCAGGGCGGACATCGCGAATCGCACCATCGGGATTCACATCGACTTTTGTGACTTGCGGGAGTTCTCTGCGGAGTCCGATTCGAAGTTCCTGAGCCTGATTCACGAAGTGACCCACTTCGATGACTGCTTCGGCAGTCTCGACGACGTCTACAAGATGAAGGACTCGCTGAAAGCCGTTGCAGGCGGGAGAAAGAACCTGAAAGCGAATGCCGACAACCTTGCCGGCTATGTTGTCTGGGGTGAGCGCTATGTGGACTAGATCGATCGCGATCTTGCTCGCTGTTGCCGCTCCTGCCGCCATCGCCTGCAGTCCCGGGAAAAGCATCGACGTGTTCTTCGAGCGGAATTCGTCCAGGGTCTCGGCCGAACAGGTGTCGAGGCTGGCCAACTGGACCGCGATGCTTCGCGAGAGGTATCCGAATCGCCAGTCGATAAGCATGGGAGCCAACGCCGAGCAGGGAGAGCAGGAACCGCGGAGCCTGGCAATGGAGCGGGCCAGGAATGTCGCTCGCATCCTCGATGAGAGCCTGCGTTTCAGCGCACCGACGGTCACTCTTCCGATGAAAGGTCATGTCTATCCTGCAGGCGCCTTGGGCAGGGAAGACGTCAAGCGGGTGGAGATCGACTTCCTTCCCGCCTGTCCGCATGAATGTCCATGCCAGATGGTGGAGGGAGGCCGTCGGAGATGAGGGCAAGAAAACGCGCCGGCCTCGTCCTGCTTGTCCTCGGCGGCTTGAACATCTGCGCAACGGCGCAGGAATGCAGACATTGGGCTTCGACCGTCGTCGTCTTCGCCGAAGGCTCCGCAGTCCTGGAGCGCGACCAGATCGCGCTGATCGCCAATCGGCTGGATCATTTCCGTCGCCTGTACCCAAACCTGGACTCGGTCGACCTCGAGGGCGTGGCGCGCGATACCGCACCCGATGCAAGGCAACTGGCACAGCGACGCGCGGCCGTGACGGCGCATGCGGTGCGGACTCTTTTCGATGGCGTGAAGCTGCACGTCTCTTCGAACGTCCATCCGCCTGACTGGACCGATCACGACGGCAATTACGCCGCCTTCGACGCGGTCCCTCCCATGCAGGACCTAACCGTCTGCCCCCGAGTTTCAAGCTCTGAATAGCCCTGGAGCCCCGCGTTTTTACGCTTTCTTTACGCCCACCCCACCACTCTTTCCCCCGTTTTGACGCCCGACTGCCGAGACTGAAGCCCATCTTTTCTCGTTTGCAGGAGTGATGTATGGACATCGTCTGGATGGGCGCCTTGCTGGCGCTATGGGCCGTGGTGGGAGCCATGGTGATCGGGCTGAACAGGCTCGATGCGCCTAAGCCGTCGAACAAGGCGTCGAACGTCGCCGCCGATGGAGCGTCATCGTGATCAGCCTCCAGGTTCTCTACGGCTTCGGCGCGTTGATCGCCGTGGTTCTTTTTGCCTACCTCGTGTTCGCGCTGATCTGCGCGGAGGAATTCTGAAATGAGCACCTCCGCCTGGGGCCTGCTGGCCCTTTTCCTGGTCCTGCTGGGACTGCTCGCATGGCCGGTCGGCAAGTTCCTTGCCGCGCTGTGTAACGAGCGCGTGCCGCGCTGGATGCAGCGCGTCGAGGCGCCGCTCTACAAGCTCGCGGGCACGAAGCCCGAGCAGTCGATGCACTGGCTGCGCTATGCCTTCGCGCTGCTGGCCTTCAATGCCATCGGCGCGATCTTCGTCTACGCCCTGCAGCGGCTGCAGGGCTGGCTGCCGCTCAACCCCGCCGGCATGGCGGCCGTGTCGCCCGACTCGGCCTTCAACACCGCGGTGAGCTTCGTGGCCAACACCAACTGGCAGGGCTATGCCGGTGAATCCACCATGAGCTATCTCACGCAGATGCTCGGCCTCACGGTGCAGAACTTCCTGTCGGCCGCCACCGGCATCGCCGTGGCTTTCGCGCTGGTGCGCGGCTTCGCGCGGCGCGGCGACGGCAAGGGCCTGGTCGGCAACTTCTGGGCCGACATCACGCGCGTCACGCTGTGGGTGCTGGTGCCGATCTCGTTCGTGCTCGCCGTCGTCTTCGCCGGCCAGGGCGTGATCCAGAACTTCGACGCCTACAAGGAAGTGAGCACGCTCGAGACCACTGCCTTCCAGCAGCCGAAGAACGGCGCCGACGGCCAGCCGCTGAAGGACGAAAAGGGCCAGCCGGTGATGGAAGACGCCACCACCAAGACGCAGACGCTCGCCATGGGCCCGGTCGCTTCGCAGGAAGCCATCAAGATGCTCGGCACGAACGGCGGCGGCTTCTTCAACGCCAACTCGGCGCATCCGTACGAGAACCCGACGGCGCTGGTGAACCTGCTGCAGATGCTCGCGATCTTCCTGATCCCGGCTGCGCTGTGCTTCACCTTCGGCCATGTGGTCGGCGACATGCGCCAGGGCTGGGCCGTGCTCGCGGCGATGACGGTCATGTTCGTGGTCGCCGTGATGGTCATCACGCCCGCGGAGCAGGCCGGCAATCCGCTGCTGGCCTCGCTGGGTGTCGACCAGGTGCAGGGCGCGCTGCAGGCCGGCGGCAACATGGAGGGCAAGGAGGTGCGCTTCGGCATCGATGCCTCCTCGCTCTTCGCGGCCATCACCACGGCCGCCTCGTGCGGCGCGGTCAACGGCATGCACGACTCGCTCACCCCGATGGGCGGCATGGTGCCGCTGGTGCTGATGCAGCTCGGCGAAGTGGTCTTCGGCGGCGTGGGCTCGGGCCTCTACGGCATGCTGATCTTCGCGATGCTCGCGGTGTTCATCGCCGGCCTGATGATCGGCCGCACGCCCGAGTACCTCGGCAAGAAGATCGAGGTGCGCGAGATGAAGCTGATCTCCATCGCCATCCTGGTCACGCCTATCCTGGTGCTGGCCGGCACCGCGGTGGCGGTGATCGCGGACGCCGGCAAGGCCGGCATCGCCAACCCCGGCGCGCACGGCTTCTCCGAAATCCTGTACGCGTTGACCTCGGCCGCCAACAACAACGGCAGCGCCTTCGCGGGCCTGTCGGCCAACACGCCCTTCTACAACGGCCTGCTCGCGCTCGCCATGTGGCTCGGCCGCTTCGCGATGATCGTGCCGGTGCTCGCCGTGGCCGGCGCTCTTGCCGCCAAGAAGCGCCTGCCCGTCACCAGCGGCACGCTGCCCACGCACGGCCCGCTGTTCGTCTCCCTGCTGATCGGCACCGTGCTGCTGGTCGGCCTGCTCAACTACGTGCCGGCGCTGGCCCTGGGCCCGATCGTCGAACACCTCGTGCTCTGGAAATGAGAAGGAGCGCACCATGACTGCCAAGACAACAAAAACTTCCCTCTCGCTGTTCGATGCGGCGCTGGTCAAGCCCGCGCTGTGGGCCGCCTTCGCCAAGCTCAACCCGCGCACGCAGTGGCGCAACCCGGTGATGTTCATCGTCTACATCGGGAGCATCCTCACGACGGTGCTCTGGGTGCATGCGCTGAGCTTCCCGGGCGACACTGGCATGAAGCCCGCCTTCGTGCTGGCCGTGACCATCTGGCTATGGTTCACCGTGCTGTTCGCCAATTTCGCCGAAGCGCTGGCCGAGGGCCGCAGCAAGGCGCAGGCCGCCTCGCTGCGCGGCCTGCGCAAGGACACCTGGGCCAAGAAGCTGCACGAGCCGCACCACGGCGCGCAGTGGCTTCCCGAACAGGCGCCCAACCTGCGCAAGGGCGACGTGGTGCTGGTCGAGACCGGCGACGTGATCCCGCTCGATGGCGAAGTGATCGAAGGCGTGGCCTCGGTCGACGAGAGCGCCATCACCGGCGAATCGGCACCCGTGGTGCGCGAATCGGGCGGCGACTTCTCGGCGGTGACGGGCGGCACCCGCGTGCTGTCCGACTGGCTGGTGGTGCGCATCTCGGTGAACCCGGGCGAATCGTTCCTCGACCGCATGATCGGCATGGTCGAGGCCGCCAAGCGCCAGAAGACGCCCAACGAGATCGCACTGACCATCCTGCTGGTGGCGCTGACCATCGTGTTCCTGGTGGTCACCGTCACGCTGCTGCCGTTCTCGGTCTTCAGCGTGGAAGCCGCGGGCGCCGGCACGGTGGTGTCGCTCACCGCGCTGGTCGCGCTGCTGGTGTGCCTGATCCCGACCACCATCGGCGGCCTGCTGTCGGCCGTGGGCGTGGCCGGCATGAGCCGCATGATGCAGGCCAACGTGATCGCAACCTCGGGCCGCGCCGTGGAAGCCGCCGGCGACGTCGACGTGCTGCTGCTCGACAAGACCGGCACCATCACGCACGGCAACCGCCAGGCCACTTCGTTCCTGCCGGCACCGGGCATCCCGAAGGCCCGCCTCGCGCGCGCCGCGATGTTCGCCTCGCTGGCCGACGAGACGCCCGAGGGCCGCAGCATCGTCGAGCTGGCCCGTCGCGACGGCCTGGACACCACGCCCGTCGACGGTGCGCGCTTCGTACCCTTCACCGCGCAGACCCGCATGAGCGGCGTCGACCTGCCGGCCGCGCCGAACAGCCTGGACACCGACGACGTGCTGCTGCGCAAGGGCGCGGTCGACGCGGTGCGCCGCCACGTGGAAGCGCTCGGCGGCGTGATGGCGCCCGAGGTGCTGCGCGCGGCCGAGGAAGCCGCCCGCCGCGGCAGCACGCCGCTGGCAGTGGCCGAGGGCAACCGCGTGCTCGGCATGGTCGAGCTCAAGGACATCGTCAAGACCGACATCAAGGAGCGCTTCGCCGAGCTGCGCCGCATGGGCATCAAGACCGTGATGATCACCGGCGACAACAAGCTCACGGCCGCGGCCATCGCCGCCGAAGCCGGCGTGGACGACTTCCTGGCCGAGGCCACGCCAGAGGACAAGCTCGCGCTGATCCGCCAGTACCAGTCCGAGGGCCGCCTGGTGGCCATGACCGGCGACGGCACCAACGATGCCCCCGCGCTCGCGCAGGCCGACGTGGCCGTGGCCATGGGCAGCGGCACGCAAGCCGCGAAGGAGGCCGGCAACATGGTCGACCTCGATTCCAACCCGACCAAGCTGCTCGAGGTGGTGGAAACCGGCAAGGCGCTGCTGATGACGCGCGGCTCGCTCACCACCTTCTCGATCGCGAACGACGTGGCGAAGTACTTCGCCATCATCCCGGCGATCTTCATCTCGACCTACCCGCAGCTGGGCGCGCTCAACGTGATGCGGCTCGCGAGCCCGTCGTCGGCGATCCTGAGCGCGGTGATCTTCAACGCGCTGGTGATCGTGTTCCTGATTCCGCTGGCGCTCAAGGGCGTGCGCTACCGGCCGGTGGGCGCCGCCGCGCTGCTGCGCCGCAACCTCGCCATCTACGGCCTGGGCGGCCTGCTGGTGCCCTTCATCGGCATCAAGCTGATCGACTGGCTGCTGGTGGCCGTCCATCTCGTCTGAGGAGTATTCCGTCATGAACAACAACATCGTCAATGGCAACAGCAATGGCAGCGAGGGCGGCATCGTCCGCCCCGCGCTCGTGCTCTTCGTGCTGCTGAGCGCGCTCACCGGCCTGATCTATCCGATGGCCGTCACCGGCGTCGCGAAGACGGCATTCCCCGCGCAGGCGGACGGCAGCCTGATCGTGCTCGACGGCACCACGGTGGGCTCGAAGCTCATCGGCCAGAACTTCAGCGACCCGAAGCACTTCTGGGGCCGTCCGTCGGCCACCGCGCCGCAGCCTTACAACGCGAGCGCCTCGGGCGGCTCGAACCAGGGGCCGCTCAACCCCGCGCTGGCCGATGCGGTGAAGGCGCGCGTGGAAGCGCTGCGTGCGGCCGATCCGGACAACACCGCGCCGGTGCCCGTCGACCTGGTCACGGCCTCGGCCAGCGGGCTCGACCCCGACATCAGCCCGGCCGCCGCGCAATACCAGGCGGCGCGCGTGGCGCGCGTGCGCGGCATGCCGCTCGCGCAGGTCCAGTCGCTGATCGACAGGAACACGCAGAAGCCCCTGCTGGGCTTCCTGGGCGAGACGCGCGTCAACGTGCTGGCGCTGAACATCGCGCTCGACGCCGCCTCCGGTTCATTCAGTCCTTCGACACCGCGTTGAGGAGAAACAAGCCATGGCCTATGCCGCCTACCGAGAACACCCCGGCGTGCCGAGAACGCACGCTCCCATGAACACCGGCAGCAGCCCGTTCTACGTGCTCGACGTCACCGTGTGCTGCGCCGACGCCCTGCGCGTGCGCCGCAGCATCGCCGGCTGCCCCGAGGCCGGCGTGGTGCGCTGCGAGCCGCTGCTGCATGCCTGCAGCTCTCAGGAGAGCGACGCGCCCTGTGTGCGCCTGATGATCCGCCTGCCGCTCGGCCGCTATGCCGACGTGCTGCACCGGCTGATCGAGTGCGTGCCATCGGGTGAGATCGGCCGGCTCGTGAGCTGGCGCGAGCACCTCGCGCGCTGCGGCCTGCGCCATGGTCACTGACCTGCTTCTTGCGCTGCTGGCCATGGCGGCGCTGTTCGTGCCGCTGGGCTTCGCCTGGTGGGTGCTGTCGCGCACGGCGCGGCGCCACGCAGGTCGCCACGCGGGCCGCCGCAAGGACCGTCCGATGCGCTAACCTCCTTCCGCCGATGAACGAAGTGCTCCGCCCCGACCCCGACGCGCTGCTCGCGCAGCTGCGCAGCGACGAGGCGCGTGCCCAGCGCGGCAAGCTGCGCATCTACTTCGGCGCCAGCGCGGGCGTCGGCAAGACCTGGGCCATGCTCAGCGCCGCGCAGCGCGAACGCGCAGCCGGGCGCGACGTGCTGATCGGCGTGGTCGAGACCCACGGCCGAAGCGAGACCGCCGCGCTGCTCGCGGGGCTCGAGGCGCTGCCGCTGCGCGAGCTGGACCATCGCGGCCGCACCCTGGCCGAGTTCGACCTCGACGCCGCGCTGGCCCGCAAGCCCGCCGTGCTGCTGGTCGACGAACTGGCCCACACCAACGCTCCCGGTTCGCGTCATGCCAAGCGCTGGCAGGACGTGCAGGAGCTTCTGGCCGCGGGCATCGAGGTGTGGTCGGCGCTCAACGTCCAGCATCTTGAAAGCCTCAACGGCACGGTCGGCGCGATCACCGGCGTGCGCGTGCACGAGACCGTGCCCGACACCGTGCTCGACGAGGCCGACGAGGTGGTGCTGGTCGACGTCACGCCCGACGAGCTCACCGCGCGGCTCGCGGCCGGCAAGGTCTACCTGCCGCAGCAGGCCGAGCGCGCGGCGCAGAACTTCTTCCGCAAGGGCAACCTGATCGCGTTGCGCGAGATCGCGCTGCGCCGCACCGCCGAGCACGTGGAAGACGACGTGCGCGGCTGGCGCGTCGAGCAGTCGGGCGCGGGCGGCAACGGCCGGGGCCTGCAGGCCTGGAACACCTCGGGCGCGATCCTCGCTTGCGTCGGCCCGCACGAAGGCGCGGCGCAGACCGTGCGCACCGCGGCTCGCCTGGCCGGGCAGCTCAACGTGCGCTGGCATGCGGTGTACGTCGAGACGCCCCGGCTTCAGCGACTGGCCGCCGCGGAACGCGACCGCATCCTCGCGGTGCTCAAGCTGGCGGAAGAGCTGGGCGCGGCCACCGCCGTGCTCACCGGCTCCGACGTGGCGGAGCAACTGGCCGAGCAGGCGAGGCGGCTCAATTGCGCGACGCTGGTGCTGGGCCGCTCGCAGCCCGAGACCGGCTGGCGCCGCTGGTGGCCTGCGGGGGCGCAGCCGTTGTCGCGCGCGCTGGCACAACGCGCGCCGACGCTCGACATCATGGAGGTCGCGCCCGCCGACAGCTCGCGCCGCCTGTCGCGCGCGTCGCTGCAAGGGGCGCGCATCGACAGCGACGACCACGAGAAGGCGCCCATCCACTGGCCGGCCTACGCATGGGCCACGGCCACGAGCGTCGCGCTCACGCTGGTGTGCACGCCGCTGGCCAGCGTGCTGGAGCTGTCGAACATCGTCATGCTGTTCCTGCTCGGCGTGGTGGGCGTGGCGCTGCGCTTCGGGCGCGGGCCTTCGGCGCTTGCGGCCTTGCTCAACGTCGCGGCCTTCGACTACTTCTTCGTGCCGCCGCGCCTGTCGTTCGCGGTGAGCGACGTGCAGTACGTGCTGACCTTCGCGATCATGCTCGGCGTCGGCCTGCTGGTGGGGCAGCTCACGGCCGGCCTGCGCTTCGCGGCGGGCGTGTCGACCAGTCGCGAGCGGCGCGCGCGATCGCTGTTCGAGCTCACGCGCGAGCTGTCGGCGGCGCTCGAGGCTTCGCAGGTGGTCACGCTCGGCACCGCCGCCGTGCGGGGCCACTTCGGCGGCGATGCGCTGGTGCTGGTGACCGACGCCTCCGACCAGCTGGTGATGCCTGCCGATCCGCCGCAAGGCTTCGATCCCCAGGTTGCCGATTGGGCCTTCCGCCACGGCCAGAGCGCCGGCCTCGCGACCGCCACGCTGGCGGCCCAGCCCTGGCACTACGTGCCGCTGCAGGCGCCGATGCGCGTGCGCGGCGTGCTGGCGCTGTCGCCCGCGCAGCCGCGCTGGCTGCTCATTCCTGAACAGGCGCAGCAGCTCGACACGCTGGCGCGGCAGATCGCCATCGCGCTGGAGCGGGTGCACTATGTCGAAGTGGCGCAGCAGGCGGTGGTCGAGATGGAGTCGGAACGGCTGCGCAACGCGTTGCTGGGCGCCATCTCGCACGACGTGCGCACGCCGCTCACGGCGCTCATCGCGCTGGCCGAATCGCTGCAGACATTGCCGCCCGGGGAGCACGCCAACGCCGCGCGTGCCATCGTGGCGCAGGCGCACGAGCTGCATGCGCTGGTGAGCAACCTGCTCGACATGGCGCGGCTCGAGAGCGGCATCGCCGGCGGCGCGGTGAACCTGCGGCGTGACTGGCAGTCGGTGGAGGAGGTGGTGGGCTCGGCCATCCGCGCGGCGCGTACTTCGCTGGGCAGCACAGTGGTGCAGACCGCGCTCGACCCCGAGCTGCCGCTCGTCGAGTTCGACGCGGTGCTCATCGAGCGCGTGCTGGTCAACCTGCTGGAGAACGCCACCAAGTACGGCGCACCGCCCATCGTGGTCGGCGCGCGTGCGGAGCCCGGCGCGCTGGTGCTGACTGTGCGCGACCACGGCCCAGGTCTCCCGGCAGCGCTGCTCGGGCACGAGCAGAAGCTCTTCGACAAGTTCACGCGCGGCGAGGCCGAGTCCGCCACGCCGGGCGTGGGCCTGGGCCTTGCGATCTGCAAGGCCGTGGTGAGCGCGCACGGCGGCGAGATCACTGCGGAAAATGCGCGCGACGGCGGTGCAGAATTCACGGTCACGCTGCCGCGCCGCGAGCCGCCCGAACCCGCCGAAGCCCAGATCTGACCCCATGCCATCGCCTACCGCCATCGTGATCGAAGACGAGCCGCAGATCCGTCGCTTCGTGCGCGGCGCGCTCGAGGCCGAGGGCTGGACGGTGCACGAGGCCGGCACGCTGCGCGACGGACTCGCGGCTGCGGGCACGCGCCAGCCCGACCTGCTCGTGCTCGACCTCGGGCTGCCCGACGGCGACGGCGTTTCGCTGATTCGTGACGTGCGCGGCTGGTCGGCCGTGCCGATCATCGTGCTGTCGGCACGCACCGACGAGGCCGACAAGATCGCCGCGCTCGACGCCGGCGCCGACGACTACCTCACCAAGCCCTTCGGCACCGGCGAACTGCTGGCCCGTGTGCGCGCCAACCTGCGCCGCCCGCGCGCCACGGGCGGCACCGTCGACGAAGCGCCCGAGGCGCTGTTCCGCTTCGGTGAGATCGAACTCGACCGCGCAGCGCGCCTCGTGCGCCGCGCAGGCGTCGAGGTGCACCTCACACCGACCGAGTACCGGCTGCTGTCGGTGCTGGTCGCGAACGCGGGGCGCGTGCTGACGCAACGACAGCTGCTGCGCGAGGTGTGGGGTCCGTCGTATACCGACCAGAGCCACTACCTGCGGATCTACATGGGGCACCTGAGGCAGAAGCTGGAGGCCGATCCGGCGCAGCCGAGGCACCTGCTCACGGAAACGGCCGTGGGGTATCGGCTGGTGGTCTAGGGCTTGCAGGACTTGATGCAGGCCGCATATTGATTACCGTGACTTCCGGCCAACACCGCGCATCGCGGTGCTTGCGTTTGTTAACAGAGATCCCCACAATCCCGCCCACCATGAAATTCACTCAAGCCATCGAGGCGTTCATCGCCACCTGACATCGCCCTCGATCGCGTTCGGAAGGCGGTGTGCCTTCCGGTATTGAAGAAAACCCCGGCAGGCTCGTCCCTCCGGGGTTTTGTTTTTTGCTCTTTCATCCTCAAGACGCCATGCGTACCTACGACAAGCTGATCGCCACGATTCGCCTCCGCCGGAGCGTGGACACCGTGCGCCCGGGCTCCGGCCGCCGCATCGCTACCCAGCACGACACCGTTCGTCGCTAGCCCCCTTCAGGGGAATTTTTCCTGCCTGGGGCTGGCGCATGCCAACCAGGCCTTCGAAGCACAGCGTCGCAATGCGTGCTTCGACAAGAAGACAAGAAAGATTCGTCATGAACCCGAAACCCAGAAACCTCCGCAACATCGGCATCATTGCCCACGTCGACGCGGGCAAGACCACGACCACCGAGCGCATCCTGTTCTATGCCGGCGAGAGCCATCGCATCGGCGACGTCAGCCAGGGCACGGCCCGCATGGACTTCGATCCGCAGGAACAGAAGCGCGGCATCACCATCAGCAGCGCGGCCATCACGGTCCACTGGAACGCGGTGCAGATCAACCTGATCGACACGCCCGGCCACATCGACTTCAACATCGAGGTGAACCGCTCGTTGCGTGTGCTCGACGGTGCGGTCGTCGTGTTCGACGGCGTGGCCGGCGTGGAGCCGCAGACCGAGACGAACTGGCGCCTCGCGGACAGGTACCGCGTGCCGCGCATCGCCTTCGTGAACAAGCTCGACCGACTCGGTGCGGATTTCCTGCGCGTCGTCGCGATGATGGAAGAACGCCTGGGCGTGAAGGCCCTGCCCGTGCAGCTGCCCATCGGCTCGGAAGGCGACTTCCGCGGCGTGATCGACCTGGTCGGCATGCGTGCGCTCGTCTGGGACAAGGACGATGCGAGACAACCGTATCGCATGGCCGACGTGCCGGCCGGGATGCTCGCTTCGGCGCAGCGTCATCGCGCGCGGCTCGTGGAGATCGCGGTCGAACAGGACGAGGCGGCGATGGTCGCCTATCTGAACGGTGAGGAACCGTCGGCCGAGGTGCTGCGTGCGTGCATCCGCAAGGGTGTGCTGGCCAGTGCCTTCGTGCCCGTGCTGGCCGGCTCGGCGTACCGCAACCGTGGCGTGGAACCGCTGCTCGACGCGATCGTCGACTGGCTGCCAAGGCCGGGCGAAGTGGCGATGACCTGCGATCCGCAGGCACCGTTCGCGGCGCTCGCGTTCAAGGTCGCCAGCGACGACCACGGCTCGATGGTGTTCGTGCGTGTCTACAGCGGCAAGCTCGAGCGTGGCGACACGATGCTGAATGCCGCGACGGGCCGCACCGAACGCGCGGCACGGCTGTACGAGGTGCATGCGGACGACCGCATCGAGCGCGACGAGCTCGTGGCCGGCGACATCGCGGCCATCGTCGGATTGAAGGACACGCTGACCGGCCACACGCTGTGCGACCGGAATCATCCGGTGCATCTGGAGGAGATCAGCGTGCCCGAGCCGGTGATCCACGTCGCGATCGAGCCGAAGGCGCAAGCCGACCAGCAGGCTCTGTCGAAGGCGCTGCAGGCCATGCTTCGGGAAGACCCGAGCCTGCAGCTGCGGCAGGACGCCGAATCGGGCCAGACGATCCTGTCGGGCATGGGCGAGCTGCAGCTCGACGTTTCCATCGAGAAGCTGCGCGCGAAGTACGGCGTCGAAGTGTCGGTGGGCCGGCCCCAGGTCGCCTATCGAGAAACGGTATCGAGAGAAACGGAGGTGCACCATGTGCACAGGAAGCAGACCGGCGGTCCCGGTCAGTTCGCCGAGCTGAGGCTGTGCCTTGCGCCGCTGGCGCGAGGTGAAGGCATCGTGTTCGAGAGTCAGGTGGTGGGTGGCGCCATTCCGCGTGAATTCATTCCCGCGGTCGAGGCCGGCATCCGCCGTGCCGCGCAATCGGGTGTGGTGGCAGGTTTCCCCTGCGTGGACTTCATGGCCACGCTGGTGGACGGCAGCCACCATGAGCGCGATTCGTCGGCGATGGCGTTCGAACTGGCCGCAGCCGCGGCGTTCCGTGAGGCGGCCGCGAAAGCCGCGCCGCAGATGCTGGAGCCGGTGATGGCTGTGGAAGTCATCACGCCCGCCGACTACCTCGGCGATTGCATCGGCGACCTGAACCGGCGGCGCGGCATGGTTCGCGGCCAATCGATGCGCGGCAATGCCGCGGTCATCGACGCGCATGTGCCGCTGAAGGAAATGTTCGGCTACATCGGCAACCTGCGCGCGCTGTCTTCGGGCCGTGCGCAGTACACGATGCAGTTCGACCACTATGCAGTGGCACCTGCGAGTGAAATGGCCATGCTCGTGAAGAGCTGATGGCCCTGGAAGGGCGGTCCGCGAGGGCCGCCCTTTTTTTCAGGCCGCGACGCCCTTGCTCGGATTCAGCAAGAACTTCTCCCCCGTAGCCTGCTTGCCATACACCCCGATCGCATCGAGCTGCAGCATCTCCACCAGCGACACCTCGCGCGTGTAGTGGCTCGCGAAGGTCGTCTTCAGCTCGGCGACGACGCGCGCCCTCAGGCGCTGCGTGCCCGCGTCGCCCAGCTTCTGCAGGAACGGGAACAGCAGCCATCCGCCCATGCCCCAGGCCATGCCGAAGTTGCGCACGAACTCGGTGGGAGAGCGGTCGAGGCCGCCGTAGATGTAGACCTGCTTGTGCGTGGTCGAGCCGTAGCGGCTGTATTCCTTGGCGGTGCGGTTGAGGGCCGCTTCCATGCAGCCGAGGATCTGCCCCGCGAGCTTGCCGCCGCCGGTGGCGTCGAAGGCCAGCGTGGCGCCGGTCTCGACCAGGGCCTGCGTCAGGTCCTCGAGGAAGGTGGGCGAGGTCGCGTTGCACACGTACTTGGCGCCCAGGCCGCGCAGCAGGTCTTCCTGCTCCTGCTTGCGCACGATGTTGACGAGGGCGATGCCGTCCTTCTGGCAGATCTTGTTGAGCATCTGGCCGAGGTTGGACGCGGCGGCCGTGTGCACCAGCGCCTTGTGGCCTTCCATGCGCATGGTCTCGACCATGCTGAGGGAGGTGAGCGGGTTGACGAAGCACGACGCGCCCTCGGCTGCCGTCGTGCCCGCCGGCAGCTCCAGGCACTGGGCCGCGGCGAGGCAGCGGTACTGTGAATACATCGCGCCGCCGATGGCCGCCACGGTCTTGCCGAGCAGCGCCTGGGCGGCCGGCGACGAGCCGGCCTTCACCACCACGCCCGCGCCTTCGTTGCCCACCGGCATCGACTGGTCGAGCCGCGCCTTCATGGCGGGAAGCGCGCGCTCGGGCACGGTGGCTGTGACGACGGGGCGCTCGGCGGTGCCGGATGCCTTGGCCGTGCTCATGTCGGCCGCGCCGAACAGCAGGCCCAGGTCCGACGGATTGAGCGGCGAGGCCTCGACGCGGATCACCACCTCGTGGGCCTGCGGTTCGGGAATGGGGTCGTCATGCAGCGAGAGTTCGAGTTCGCCGCTGGAACGGATGAGGGAGCGGATCTGCAGTGCCATGGAAGTACCTCTTGATGAAGGTTCGGGGATGGCCCGTGGCCACGGGGCGGCCAGTATAGGAGCGAGGTCCGCCGGCTGCTGGCGCCTTCAGGACACCTGCGGCGGCGGCGTGGAATGGTCCGCAGCCAGCGCGTGCCGCATCTTCGCCGGGTCGAGCCGCTCGATGTAGCGCGGGATGTTGCGCCACAGCGTGTGATAGCCGTAGCCGCCGCGCAGCATCTCGTGGCGCGCGCTCTCCTTGTCCCATTCCTGCATCGCCATGCGGTACACCGCCGCGACCACGCCGGTGCGGTCGGCGCCGTGCATGCAGTGGATGAGCACCGGGCCCTGCCTCTCGGCCGCGCGGATGGCGTGCAGCGCGCGCAGCACCTTGGCGTCGTCGATGGACCAGGTGTTGATCGGCACGCGCACCAGCCGGATGCCGCTGCCGGCGAACACCTCGCGGTCGTCGTTGAACGAGCGCAGGCTCACCACGGTGCGGATGCCCAGCGATTGCAGCGCGGCGAGGTTGGCGCGCCGGGGCTGCGCGCTGCGGTACAGCGTGGGCGTGATGCGGTGCAGGTTCTCGACGCCGAGCGCGTCCAGCGGATCGGCCCAGTGGCCGGGGCGCGGTGCCTCGGCGATGTGCTCCTGCCGGCCTTCCTTGCGTCTTCTGCTGCTGCTCATCGGCTGTCCTTGCGCCGCCAGTGCCGCGTCACCAGGATGATCGCCGCCACTGCGAGCCCGCCCCAGTAGTCGACGGGCGCGCCCCAGATCCAGTGCTTGTGCCAGAACGCGTCCACCGGGTTGAAGCGCTCCCAGCCGAAGGCCGGGTTGATGAGGAACCAGGTGAAGTCCTCGCACACCCAGAACACGATGAGGCCCGCCACGGCCAACCCCACGTCGCGCCAGGTCCAACGCCCGTTGAAGGCCAGCGGCGAGAAGAACACCAGCGCCATGAAGGTGAACACCCAGGCGTGGTAGCCCGTCATTGCGCGGCCGCCCCAGAAGATGTCGAGCCAGATGCTGTTCTCGATGCGCCAGGTCGGCAGCGACGTGGCCCAGCCGGCGCCGCCCTCGATCTGGATCTCGGCATTGGCGAAGAAGAAGGCCATGACGATGACCCAGGCGAGGTACCCGAGCGTGCGCGCCACGCTCGTCTTTTCGACTGCGCCGCTCATGCCGCGGTACCCAGTACGTGTCGAAGCACGGAGCGTGCAGCCTGTGGCTTGCCCAGCGCGCGGCTGCGCGTGGCCATGCTCGCGAGCTTGGCGGGGTCGGCCATCAGGCGCGCCACCTTGTAGTCGAGCCCGATGGCGTCGTAGGCGAGCCAGGCCGCGCCTTCCTCCATCAGGAAGCCGGCGTTGTGCTCTTCCTGCCCCGGAATGGGCGAGATCAGCAGCATCGGCTTGCCCAGCGCCAGGCACTCCGACACCGTGAGGCCGCCGGGCTTGGTCACCACCAGGTCGGACGCGGCCATCATCCTGTGCATCTCGTTGGTGAAGCCGATGGCGGCCACGCGGCCCAGGTGCCGCTTGGCCAGCGCTTCCAGCTTGCCGTGCGCCTCCGCATTGCGGCCTGCGACGGCGATCACCTGGAAGTCGTTCGGCTTGCCGTCGGGCCCGCCCATGCCGAGCACGCGCTCGACCATGCTCGGCAGGTCACCGACGCCGGCGCCGCCCGACACCATCAGCAGCACCGGGCGCGAAGGATCGAGGCCGAGGCCCGCCACGCAGGCATCGCGCGCCAGCGCGGGCGCATCGGGCTCGGAGAACGCGGGCATCACCGGAATGCCGGTGACGTGGATGCGCTCGGGCGGAATGCCGCGCGCCCGCAGGCGGAAGGCGACTTCTTCCGTCGCCGCGAGGTAGCCCGTCATGCCCGGCACCAGCCACATGTTGTGCAGGTCGTAGTCGGTTATCTGCAGCCACACGGGGTAGTCGATGCGGCCGCGGTTGCGCTCGCGCATCAGCAGCTCGGCCGGCAGGAAGTGGGTGCAGATCACGGCGTCGGGCTTCTCGCGGCGGATCTCGCGCAACAGCGCGCCGGTGCTCAGCCGCTCGATGCCGCGGCGCAGGCGCTGCGAGGGCGCGTGGTGCGGCGTGACGTCGGTGCGCTGGTGCAGGTACGACCACAGCTCGGGCGCGCGGTTGACGAGCTGGATGTACCAGTCGGTGTAGACCTTGCGGAAGCCGGCGGCCACGTGGGCCATCGCGTCGATGTGGACCGCCGTGCAGGGCGGGGCGAGGGACTGGGCGGTGGCGGCAAGCGCCTGTGCTGCACGCACGTGGCCGTTGCCGGCGCTCACGCTGAGGATCAGGAGTTTGGTCATGGGTTCGGCGGTCTGGGCGGATTATGGCGATGGCATGTGGCAGTACCGTCCGCGCACGAAAGCGCCCATGGCCCGGGGCGGCCGGGCGCCCCGGGAGGCCGCCCGCGCCTCAGAGCGGCGCGCGCGCCATCACCAACTGGCCCACGCCCGCCGCCGCGCGTTCGCGGACAGCATCGAAGGTGGTGCTCTCGACGATGCGCCCGTTCTCGAACACGGTGCGCAGCAGGTCGAGCTGCCCGTCGGCCAGGGCGTCTTCGCGCAGGCTGCTCACTTCCCCGCGCGCGTCGCGCACCAGCGCGAGCCGCCCCTTCTTGGAGGCCTTGCCCGCGTCGCCCACCGGCGACTTGTACACGTCGCGCCACTGGCCGTTCACCTGCATGGCCGAGCACTTCATCGCCCACTGCATGGTGTCGCGATTGACCTGCTGCAGCAGACCGCCGCCCATGCCGAAGGAGATGTTCTCCGTCGAGAAGCCGTTGTGGAAGAAGTTCGACAGGCACAGCCGCAACGAATCGAGGTTCACGCCGTCGCCCTGGATGATGCGCACGTTGTTCAGCACGCGGAATCCCTTGGCGTTGGTCGTGGTGCCGAAGCGGCTGGCCAGTATCTGCGCCACCTTCAGCGTGGTCTCGGCTGGGTCGCCCGAGTCGGGCCGCACCACCAGCGTGGCGCCCGAGGCCACCACCTTCGCCTTCAGCTCCTCGCCCCAGATGCGGGCGCAGGCATTGAAGATGTCGTAGCTGTCGCTCACCACGGCGAAGGTCGCGCCGGGCTTGCCGAACTGGTCGACCATGTTGCCGTAGGCATCGGCCTCGTGGTCGCGGCCCCAGCCGGTGATGGTGCTGTGCTCGGCCGCGGGAATCGAGAAGCCCGCCACGTCGCAGTCGTAGTACCGCCGCGCGGCCACCAGCGCGGCCAGCGTGTCGGTGCCCATGAAGTTCACCAGGTGCGCCATGCCGCCGAGCGCGGCCGATTCGAGGCTCGACACGCCGCGCGCGCCGAAGTCGTGCAGCCTGAAGGCGATCTGCCCCTGTGGATCGTCGCAGGTCGCTTCCAGGTAGCGCAGCAGCGTGGTGCGCGCGGCGGCCGAGAGCGTGGCGACCGTGGTGGGGTACCAGACGGCGCGCAGCAGCTCGGTCTCGAGGAAGCTCGTGACCCAGAAGAACTCGGGGTCGGTGTTCTCGATGGTCGCGAGCACGTTGTGCACCGGCGTCACGCTGCCCTCGGGCACGGCGCGGATGCGCACCGGCATCAGCCCGCCGTGCTTCTCGACCAGCCGCAGCCAGCCCTCGCGGTTGAAGGGCTCGCCGTGCACGGCCATGAGCGCGGCGGCCTCTTCCACGTCGTCGCGCGTCACCGGCGTCTGCAGGTACTCGCGCAGGTAGGCCTGCAGCCCGAAGAAGAGGGAATGACTGAAGATGCCGCCGCGAGACTCGATGTAGCTGTACACCGTCTGCGTGCCGGGCGGGTACTGCATCCAGTGCGACACCTTGTAGGAGTCGGTGCGCAGCAGCAGGTTGTTGCCCAGGGGCGTGGAGGCGAGATTGCGGTTCATGTGAAAGCTCCTTTCACGTTGGCCCCGTCAACCGGGGCCGTTCTTGCTGACAAAGCCTGGTTCAGTTCTTGCCCAGGCCACCCAAAAAATGATTCGCGATGAAGAAGTGGTCTTCGTAGATGCGTTCCTGCATGTCGAGGAACTCGGCGATCGGCACCCAGCGCACCTCGGCCGCATCGTCGTCGGCGCGCACCTCCGACAGGCCCGTCCACTGGTTGTGCGCCAGCTCGAAGAAGAAGCCGTGCGTGATGGTGCGGCCGCGCTGCGAGCGGTCGGGCGCGTCGAACACGTGGCTGGCCTTCATGCTGCCGTTGAGCACGGGCACCGGCACCTTCAGGCGCGTTTCTTCCTTCAGCTCGCGGATGGCCGCGTCCTGCAGCCGCTCGTGCTGGCCGACGAAGCCGCCGGGCAGCGCCCACGTGCCCTTGCCGGGATGGAACTTGCGCTGCACCAGCAGGATGTGGCCGGCCTCGACGACCACGGCATCGACCGTGGTGTAGATCGGCGGAAACTCGCTGCCGGCATAGCGGTACTTGTCGCGGTAGTCGGCGAGGAAGGCGCGCTCCTCGCAGAGCTCGGCGTAGTCGGCCGTGCGGGTGAACTGGTCGAGAAAGGCCGCGGTGCCGTCGGGCAGGTCGGCGCGCGCGAGCTGGCCGCGGTTCTCGGCGTCGAAGTAGAGGCTGCGCACGTCGGTGGCGTTGAGGCTTTCCACGCTGTTCTGGCCGACGAACTCCCAGTGCGGGAAGAGCTTGAGGTAGTAGCTCGACGAGTCCTTCAGGTGCCCCACCAGCGCCACCTTTGCCTTGGCGGGCGCATGGCCGTCCTGTTGAATGAGCCGCTCGACCGCCGACTGGATCGACGCGATCCAGATCTGGTCGTTGTAGGGCGAGTCGCCCACGCCGACCACGCTCACGCGCATCTGCTCGGTGCCGCGCAGGCAGGCGCGCACCATGCGTTCGCGTTCGTCGAAGGTGAAGGGGTTCTTGACGCTGCGTGGCTGCCGGTCGGAGCCGACCACGACGATGACCCTCTCGGCGGCGCGGAGGCCTTCCTCGATGAGTCGTTGATGTCCGAAATGAACGGGCTGGAAACGCCCGATGACGATGGCGTACTGGTACTTGCGTGTGCTCACTTGGGAATCCCCCAAAAAGGACGCGATCAACTCGCGTCTGGGTTCAGGATAGCATCGGTGCCGCCCATTGATCAAGCCCGAGATGACAGAGCCCTCCACTTCCCCCACCGATGCCGTGCGCCTGAACAAGCGCATGGCCGAGCTCAAGCTGTGCTCGCGCCGCGAAGCCGACGAATGGATCGCCAACGGCTGGGTGAAGGTCAACGGCAAGCCGGCGGAGATGGGCGTGAAGGTCACGCCCTCCGACCGCATCGAGGTCGACAAGGCCGCCAAGGGGCAGCAGGCGAACCAGGTCACCATCCTCATCAACAAGCCCATCGGCTACGTGAGCGGGCAGGCCGAGGACGGGCACGATCCGGCGGTCAAGCTCTTCACGCCGCAGAACCGCTGGGCCGACGACAACGCGCGCTTCTTCTTCAGCCCGGGGCAGCTTCGTGGTCTCGCGCCGTGCGGACGACTCGACATCGACTCCACCGGCCTGCTGGTGATGACGCAGGACGGCCGCATCGCGCGCCAGCTCATCGGCGAGGACTCGACGATGGAGAAGGAATACCTGGTGCGCGTCGCCTACCACGGCCTGGGCCAGCCCGCGCCCACCGGCCAGCTGGTGCGCCTGGACGACGACGATCCCGTCACCACCAACGTGCAGGCGGTCTTTCCGAAGGCCATGCTCGCGAAGCTGCGCCACGGCCTGAGCCTCGACGGCCAGGCGCTGAAGCCGGCGCGCGTCGACTGGCAGAACCCCGAGCAGCTGCGCTTCGTGCTCACCGAAGGCAAGAAGCGCCAGATCCGCCGCATGTGCGAGCTGGTCGGCCTGAAGGTGGTCGGCCTGAAGCGCGTGCGCATCGGCCGCGTGATGCTCGGCAACCTGCCCGTGGGCCAATGGCGATACCTGGCGCCGCACGAGAAGTTCTGAGCCTGCGCGCGCTGAACCGCGCCACGCTGGCGCGGCAGATGCTGCTGGAGAGGCGCAGGCTCACTGCGACGCAGGCCGTCGAGCGGCTGGCGGGGTTGCAGGCGCAGGCGCCCAATCCGCCCTACGTCGGCCTCTGGAGCCGCATCGAAGGCTTCCGGCGCGAACAGCTCACCGAGGCCCTGCGCAAGCGCCGCATCGTGCGAATGTCGACCCTGCGCGCCACCCTGCACCTGATGACCGCGCAGGACGCGCTGGCCTGGCGTCCGCTGCTGGAGCCCGTGCATCAGCGAGGGCTGCTGAGCAGCAACCACAAGAAGGAACTCGAGGGGCTCGATCGCGCAGCGGTAGTCGCGGCGGGGCGTGCGCTGCTCGACGAGAAGCCGCGCACCGGCGCGGAGCTCGGACAGGCGCTGGGCCTACAGTGGACGGGCAGGGAGCCCGCTTCGCTCGCCGCACTGATCCGCAACAACCTGCCGCTCGTGCACCTGCCGCCTGCCGGTACCTGGAACTCGCATCAGAACGCGGTGCTGCAGCCTTTGGGCGACTGGCTCGGGGAAGCCGCGGACGCTCCCCCGGCCACGCAGGACGACCTGCTTCTGCGCTACCTCGCCGCCTTCGGACCCGCAACGCTGGCCGATGCCGGCGCATGGTCGGGCCTCACCGGCTGGAAGGCGGTTGCCGAGCGCCTGCGGCCCCGGTTGCGCGTGTTCGCGGGTGAAGACGGCCAGGAGTTCTTCGACCTGCCCCGGGCGCCGCGCCCCAATCCCGACACGCCCGCGCCGCCGCGCCTGGTGGCCGAGTGGGACAACCTGCTGCTCTCCCACGCCGACCGCAGCCGTGTGCTGAGCGAGTCGCACCGCGCCCGCGTGTTCACCGTCAACGGCATCGTGCGCGGCACGGTGCTGCTCGACGGCTTCGTGGCGGGCGTCTGGAAGATCGAGCGCGCGAAGAACGGCGCCGCCACCGTGGTGCTGGAGGCGTTCACGCGCTGGTCGAAGGCGGATCGCGCCGGCGTGGAGAAGGAGGCCCTCGACCTGCTCGCCTTCTGCTCGGACGGCGAGGGCGAGCGCCATGCCGTGCGCATGGCCTGACCGACCCCGCCATGCCCCTTCGGCACGCCCGCCGCCTAAGCGTGCGCTAAGTATTCGTACCTACTCTGCGCCACGGCGCAGGCTCTTCCGATCATCCCGGTCGCGTGCTACCTTGCGGCCGAAGGAGTGCCGCGATGCGCGTGCTGTTGGTGGAAGACGATGAAATGATCGGGCGCAGCCTGAAGCAGGCGCTCGAGGGCGCGGGCTGGTCCGCGGACTGGGTGCGCGACGGCGAGCTGGCGCAGAGCGCGCTGGGCGACGGCGGCTATACCTGCGTGCTGCTCGACCTGGGCCTGCCCAAGCAGGACGGCACCGAAGTGCTGCGCCGCGCCCGCGAACGCGGCGACGCCACCCCGGTGCTGGTGCTCACCGCGCGCGACGGCCTCGACGACCGCATCCACAGCCTCGACCTCGGCGCCGACGACTACCTGCTCAAGCCCTTCGAATTCCGCGAGCTGCTCGCGCGCATGCGCGCCGTGGTGCGCCGCCGCGACGGCGCGGCGCATTCGCTGGTGGGCAGCGGCGCGCTGCAGCTCGACCTCACCACGCGCGAGGTGGTGGTCAACGGCGCGCGCGAGGCGCTCACCGCGCGCGAGTTCGCGCTGCTGCACGCGCTGCTGGAGCGGCCCGGCGCCATTCTTTCGCGCGAGCAGCTCGAGAACCGCATCTACGGCTGGGGCGAGGAAGTCACCAGCAACGCGATCGACGTGCTGATCCACGGCATGCGCCGCAAGCTCGGCGCCGACGCGATCCGCAACGTGCGCGGGCTTGGGTGGCGCGTAGCCGCATGATGATGCCCGCCCCCAGTCTTCGCGCACTTCGTGTCGCTTCGCCAACCCCCTGCCGGGGGCAACACCGGTGGCCCGGCAAAGCCGGCTCCGCGGTGTTCCGCGAACAGGCTGCCGGACTGAACTGCCAATGAACGGGACTTCGCGCGGCACGGGCCGCTGGTGGCGGCCGCGCTCGCTGCGCACGCAGCTGCTGTTCTGGCTCATCACGCTGCATCTGGGCGCGGCCGTGCTCACGGCGTGGTTCTCTTTCGTGGCGTACGGCAACCTGGTGCACAACGCGCTGGACGACCAGATGCGCCTCGTGGCCGAGTCGTACGCGGGCAGCGACCCGCAGAAGCTGCCGCATCCGATGGACGGCGAGGCCGCCTTCTCGCGCGGCGCCTTCATCGTGCAGATATGGAGCCCCGACGGCGCCACGCTGCGCGCCACCTCGTGGCCGGTGCTCACGGTGCCCCTGCAGGCCCGGCCCGGCTTCAGCGACGTGAACACCGGCACGCATTCGGGCTCCGCCTGGCGCGTGTTCACCGCCGAGCCAGGCACGCGCGCCGACCAGCCGCGCGTGCAGGTGCTGCAGAACGAGGACTACCGCCGCCGCCGCGCCCTGCGCCGCGCATTGCTCGAAGGCCTGCCGATCACGCTGCTGCTGCCGCTGGCGCTGCTGATCCTGTGGATCATCGTGTCGGCCGCCTCGCGCTCGCTGCGCGCGGTAGCGCGCGACGTGGCCTCGCAGGACGAGCGCAGCCCCACCGAACTCTCGCTCGCGCGCGTGCCCGACGAGATCGCGCCTCTGGTGGGCGCCTTCAACAACCTGCTGTCGCGCGTGCGCAGCGCCTTCGCCACGCAGCGGCGCTTCGTGCAGGACGCGGCCCACGAGCTGCGCACTCCGATGGCCGCCATCGGTCTGCAGATCGAGAACCTGCGCGCGCACGTGCCGGCCGGCGAGGCCACCGAGCGCTTCAACCAGCTCGAGGCTGGCGTGACCCGCGCGCAGCACCTCATCGAGCAGCTGCTGCATCTCTCCAGGCAGGACGCGCCGCGCGTGGGCAACGCGAGCGAGCGCGTCGACATCGAGGTGCTGCTGCGCGACAGCGTGAGCCAGCTGATGGTGCTGGCCGACGCGCGGCGCGTGGACATCGGCTTCGAAGGCGGCATCGCCGCCGTGGTGTTCGCGCCGGCGGCGGAGCTGCGCAGCGTGTTCGACAACCTCATCGACAACGCGCTGCGCTATGCGCCCGAAGGCGGCGTGGTCGACGTGAGGCTGCACGAGTTCGAGGGCCACGCGGTGGTCGACGTGCTCGACAACGGCCCCGGCATTCCGCAGGCCGCCATCGGCCGCGTGTTCGACCGCTTCTTCCGCGTGCCCGGTGCGGCTGCAGGCGGCAGCGGGCTGGGGCTCGCGATCGCGCGCACGGCGGCGGAGCGGCACGGCCTGCGCATCGAGCTGCGCAATCGCACCGACGGGCCGGGGCTGATGGCGCGGGTGCATCTGCCTGCGGTGCCTGCTGCCTAGCTGGAGCGAGCGCATCGGCGCATGAGGCAGGTGCGGTCCAAAGTTTCAGGAAAAAGCGCGCCGCTCACTCGCGCCTAACTCTTCGCTCACATCCAACTCAGTCTGCGTGCCTAGAGTGCACTCAGGTCCTGCCACGCGCAGTTCGCTCGATGGCTCGAGACCGGGGACAACCTGCAATCAGGAGAACACACCATGCGCACTTCCTTCAAGCTTCTCGCCGTCGGTTCCTTTGCTGCGCTGGCAGCCATGGGCGCCGTCAATGCATCGGCTGAAACCACCGATGGCTCGGACTTCCACCCGCTGCAGATGAACTCGCCCGAAAAGCCTGAAGTGCAGGCCGGCGCGATGGCTGCCGCACGCCCGACGACCACCGAAGCCATCGGCCAGTCGACGAGCGCGCCCGCGATGAATTCGACGACGCCGGTGTCCGACATCCAGGCCGGCGCCTATGCGGCCTCGCACCCGAGCGGCACCGAGGCGATCGGGCAATCGACTTCGCTGCCGATGGTGAAGTCGGGCAGCGGCAGCTGAGGCCGCTGCGTTTCGGTTCCCGCCGTCAGTGAATGCGACGGCGGCGGCGAGGCTCAGTCGTCGCTGCCGTTGCTCAGCAGCGCGCGGTAGATCACCGCGCCGATGATCGCGCCCGCGATGGGCGCCACCCAGAAGAGCCACAGTTCCGACACCGCATAGGACGGCCCGAACAGGGCCGGGCCCGTGCTGCGCGCCGGGTTGACCGAGGTGTTGGTCACCGGGATCGAGATCAGGTGGATCAGCGTGAGGCACAGGCCGATCGCGAGGCCCGCGAAGCCGCCGGCCGCGCGCTTGGCGGTGGTGCCGAGGATCACGATCAGGAACACGGCCGTCATCACCACTTCGCACAGCAGCGCGGCCGTCATGCCGTACTTGCCGGGCGAGTGCTCGCCATAGCCATTGGTGGCGAAGCCGCCGATGTCCGCGCCCGGCTTGCCGGTGGCGATGAGATAGAGAATGCCCGCCGCGGCGATGGCGCCGAGCACCTGGGCCACGATGTAGCCCGCGAGCTGCGAGGCCTTGAAGCGGCCCGCGGCCGCGAGGCCGATGGACACTGCCGGATTGAAGTGCCCGCCCGAGATCGGGCCCAGTGCATACGCCCCCGTCACCACCGTGAGACCGAAGGCCAGCGAGACGCCGAGCAGGCCGATGCCGACATTTGGAAAGGCCGCCGCCAGGACTGCGCTTCCGCAGCCTCCGAGCGTGAGCCAGAAAGTACCAATGAACTCGGCAGACCACTTTTTATAGGTACTGTGTTCCATAACGCTCCATCCTGAAGTTGAGAAGGCGCGCAGGCCGCGAAGCGATGCGCGGCCGGATTCTAGGAACGCAAATAGAGGGCGTCGAGCAAGTCGTTGGCACTAACGGAACCTGTTCACGGATGGCGCGGCTTTTGTGCATTGCCGCAACTGCGTTGCATCTGCGGCACCAGCGCGTTTCGTGATCTTTTACAGGGTCACGACGATCTTTCCGAACGCGCCGCGCTCCAGGTGGTCGAGCGCATCGGGCAGCGCGTCGAAGTCGTATCGCGCGGCGATCACCGGCTTGAGCGCATTCGCATCGACGGCGCGCACGAGGTCTTCCAGCGCGCGGCGATGTCCCACGCCGATGCCCTGTACCGTCACGCGGCCCAGCACCATCGCGTAGAACGACGCGCTCAGCGTCTCGCCCTCGAGCATGCCGATGATCGACACGCGTCCGCCCTGCTTCACGGCCTGAAGCGAGCGGTCGAGGTTGGGGCCGCTCGCGAGTTCGAGCACGTGGTCGGCGCCGCGTCCCTGCGTGAGGCGCCGCACTTCGGCGGGCCAGTCGCCGTCGCGCGAGAGCACGTGCGTGGCGCCGAGCGCAAGAGCCCGCGCGCGCTTGGCCTCGTCGCCGCCCGTGACCACGATGACCCGCGCGCCGTGCAGCCGCGCGATCTGCAGGCCGAAGAGCGCGACACCGCCGGTGCCGTGGATCAGCACCGTCTCGCCCGCGCGCAGCGCGCCGGTCTCGGCCAGCGCGAACCACGCGGTGAGGCCCGCGCACGGCAGCGTGCTGGCTTCGGCCAGGCTCAGCGTCGCTGGCGCCGCCACGGCCCAGTCGGCATCGATCAGCACGTGCGAGGCCAGCATGCCGGGCCCTGGGCCGCCGAGCAGCGTGGTGCCGGCGTGCCAGTGGCTGTCGATCCAGCCACCCCAGAAGGTGTTGACGACGCGATCGCCCACGGCGAAGCGCGTCACGCCGGGGCCTGCGGCCGCCACGGTGCCGGCCATGTCGGAGCCGGGCACGAAGGGCAGTTCGAGCGCCATGCCCATGCCGTCGCGCGTCATCAGCAGGTCGCGGTAGTTGAGCGACACCGCGCCGACCTTCACGAGGATCTGGTTCGCGCCCGGCACGGGCAAGGGGGCTTCGGCCTGTTCGAGATGAGCGCGGCCCAGCCTGGGAAGCTGCCAGCGGCGCAGCGTTCGGGCTTCTGCTTCTGTTTCTTCTTGCATGAGAGAACTCCAGGGAAAGACAAGGAGCCGTCATGCTATTGACGATGAAAGCTATCCGGTGATGGATAATTTTCTTCCAAATGGTGCCTGAAAGTATCCAATGAGCCAGCGCCTTCAAGGCATAGAGGAATTCGTCGCCGCAGTGGAGGCGGGCAGCTTCGCGCTGGCCGCGCAGCGCCTGCACGTCACTCGCTCGGCCGTCGCCAAGAGCATCGCGCGGCTCGAGGCGCGGCTGGACACGCGGCTCTTCCTGCGCACCACGCGCAGCCAGAGCCTCACGGAGGAAGGCCACGGCTACTACGAGCGCTGCCGCCGCGCGCTGGCCGAGCTCGACGCTGCCGAGGCCGTGGCCGACGTGGCGCGCAGCACCGCCTCGGGCCTCGTGCGGCTGAGCATGCCGGCGATGCTGGGCCGGCTGAAGGTCGGGCCGCTGCTGCTGGCGCTGGCGCGCAGGCATCCGCAGCTGTCGCTCGAACTCTCGTTCAACGACCGGCGCGTCGATCTCGTCGAGGAGGGGCTCGACCTCGCCATCCGCAGCGGCGAACTCGCCGACAGCGCGGAGCTGGTCGCGCGGCCGGTCGGCATGCAGTGGATGGCGCTGTGCGCCTCGCCCGGCTACCTTGCGGCCCACGGGCATCCTTCGGGCGTCGACGAACTGAAGGAACACGAGGCCGTGCTCTACGCGCGCGACGGCCAGGTTTCGTCCTGGCGCTTCCATGACGCGGAAGGCCGCCTCGTCGAACTGACGCCGCCGTCTCGGTTGCGCTGCGACAGCGCCGAGGTGCTGCTCGAAGCCGCCGTCGGCGGCATGGGCCTCGCCCGCCTGCCGGCATGGCTCGCGGCTGATGCGCTCGCCGCCGGCACGCTGGTGCGCGTGTTCGACGAGCCCCGGCCCTTCGGCTTCGCGCTCAACGTGATCCGTTTGCGCAGCCGATACCTTCCGCTGAAGACGCGCGTGGTGAGCGACTGGCTTGCCGAGCACCTGCCGCCGCTGCTGGCCGCGCGCTGAAGAGCGGCGCTATCCTGCGTCTTCCAACAACGACAACGAGGAGATCCGCCCATGCGCCAATTCGCCATCCGGCACATCGCCGCCGCCGCAGGCATTGCCACGGCATTCCTTCTTGTGGCGCCGAACGCATCGGCGCAAGGCACCGTCAACGCGCTGTGCAGCACCGACGCCGGCTGGTGCGAGGCGGCGGCCGCGGCCTTCACGCGCGAGACCGGCATCAAGGTGCAGCAGGCCCACAAGGGCACCGGCGAGATCGGCGCCCAGCTGCGCGCCGAGGCCGCCAACCCCAAGACCGACATCTGGTGGGGCGGCACCGGCGACCCGTTCCTGCAGGCGGCCGAGCAGGGCCTGCTCGAGCCCTACCGCCCGGCCTACATCAACGACCTGCACGACTGGGCCGTGCGCCAGTACGCGCTGTCGCAGAACATGGTGGGCGGCTTCTACACCAGCGCCATCGGCTTCGGCTTCAACACCGACGTGCTGAAAAAGAAGAAGCTGCACGAGCCGAAGTGCTGGGCCGACCTCGTCAAGCCCGAATACAAGGGCGAGATCGAGATCTCGCACCCCGCCACCAGCGGCACGGCCTACACCATCATCGCGGGCCTGGTGCAGCAGATGGGCGAGGAGGAGGCCTTCGAGTACCTGAAGAAGCTGCACCGCAACGTCACCAGCTACACCCGCAGCGGCCAGGCGCAGGCGCCCAACGTGGCCAAGGGCGAGGTCGCCATCGGCGTGAGCTTCATCTTCGGCTTCGAGCGCTGGCGCTACGACAAATTTCCGGTGAAGACCGCCGCGCCCTGCGAGGGCACGGGCTACGAGATCGGCGGCATCGCGCTCGTGAAGGGCGCGCGCAACAAGGAGAACGCGAAGCGCTACTACGACTGGCTGATGAGCCCCGCGGGGCAGGCCATCGGCGGCAAGTCGGGCAGCCTGCAGTCGCCGGCCAACAAGACCTTCAAGCCCGACCCGCGCATCCCGTCGATGGCCGACGTGAAGCTCATCAAGTACGACTTCGAGAAGTACGGCAAGGCGGCCGAGCGCAAGCGCATCATCGACCGCTGGACCCGCGAGGTGGAGTCGCTTCCGAGATAGGGCTCGCCCCCAGGCTTTGCGCACTTCGTGTCGCTGCGCCGACCCCCTACCGGGGGCAACACCTGCGGCCCGGCAAAGCCGGTTCCGCGGTGTTTCTGGAAGAAGTCCTCCAGGGGGCGATGCCGTGACTTGCCTGCGCGGGGGCAGGGTCAGGGCGAGCTGGCGGTGAAGGTGACCTGGCCTGTATAGGTGCCGGCGGTGCGGCTCGCCAGGTTGGCGTAGGAAAAGGTCCAGGTCGCGCTGCGCTGCGTGACCAGGTTGGCGAAGCTGGTTCCCACGACGTTGACCGCCGTGCCGGTGCCTGTGTTCGGGATCTGCGGCGCGGGCAGGTTGGTGTCGCTGCTGGCGATGGTGATCTCCGACAGCGGAATGGTGTTCGCTCCGCTCGCCAGGGGCGTCGTCGCCGTCGCCCGCAGGGTGATCTGCCCCCCGTTGCTGCGCACCTCGACGGGCAGGGCGTTGTTGCTGGGCGTGACGCTGAAGTTCGGCGCCGCGCCGCTCCAGTTCACCGGCGTGTTGTTGCCGGCGACCGGCGTGGTCGGCCCGCCCGGGATCGAGGGCGTCAGCACGAAGCTCACCGTGCTCGTGGTGCCTCCGGGCGTGGGCCAGGCGCCGTCGCCGATGCGGAAGAAGATGAACTTGTCGATGGCGATCGTGAAGTCGAGGTTCACGCCCGTGCTCAGCGGCACCGAGGCGCTGGGGCCGACAGTGCTGGACGCGGCCTGCGCGATGCCCGTGCCCAGCACGCCGGCGACCGCGCCTGCCAGTGCGAAGCGACACGAAGCGCGCGGAGCCTGGGGCCGTTTCATTTCAGTTCCACGTCGACCTTGAAGCTGCCCTTGTCCCAGTCCAGCCTGCCGCTGGCCTTGACCGGGTAGACGGGCTGCGGCGCCGGCTGGCCGTTCTCGGCCTTGGGAACGAGCGCCAGCGTGCGCGTCTGGCCCGGCAGGATCGGCGTGCCTTCGGGCACCAGCTCGAACGCGCGGCCCTTGCTGTCGGTGGCGTCGAGGCTGCCTTCGAGCCGGCCGTGCGCGTCGCCGGTGTTGGCCACGGTCACGACCGCGCGGCGCGCGCCGCCGGTTTCTCCGCTGGCGATCTGCCTGATCTCGAGCCTGGGCTCGGCGCCGTCGAGCATGACGTACACCGCCACCGCGATGCGGCCCGTGACCGGCAGGCTCAGGCTGGCGCCGCCGCTGCGGATGACGGTCTGCTGCGCCGGCTCGGTGCCCTCGATGGCGATCATGAAGCGGCACTCGCCGCGCGGCGCGTCGGCCGGCGGATCGACCTGGAAGCGGAACGACCTCTTGCCGCGCGCCGGCACCGACACGCTGCGCCGCTCCAGCACCACCCACGGCCTGCAGCTGCCGGGCAGCAGCTCGTCGTGATAGCCGATGTTGCCCTCGGCCGAGTAGCTCCAGTCGATGGTGCGCATCGAGACCTCGGTGGCGGTCGATGCCAGGTTGTGGATGTCGAGCGACTGCCCGAGGCGCGTGCCGGGCTTGCCCGCGAGCTCGAAGCGCGACGGCGTGACGGCCAGCTCGAAGGGCGAGGCCGCCATCGCGCCGCCGGCGGTTGCCAGCAGCAGCGCAAGGAAGGAAGAAGAGCGGAAAGCGTTCATGGCAGCGTCTCGATTTCGAAGAACGACTCGAAGCTCAGCGCCGAACCCGCGGGCATGCGCAGCTCGCGGGGATCGATGCGCAGCGTGAGATCGAAGGTCTCGTTCATCCATGGAGCCTGGACCACGCCGTTCCACACCTGCACCCGGTCGCCGGGCCGGCCGCTGCCGCTCGCGAACGCGCCGCTGCCGCGCCACTGCACCTGCATTCCCGCCGGCGAACGCAGCCCTGCGACGTTGGCGGGAATCACGTAGAAGATGCGCGCGCGCCGGCCCATGTGGGGCGTCATGGCCAGCCGGTACTCGATGCGCCCGAGGGGCAGCACGACCACGTGGCCGTCCATCGCCTGAGCATTGCTGAAATCGCTGCGCACATGCGCGCGAGGCGAGGTCGAGTCGTCGAGCCGGGCGATGTTCGCCCACGCGGGAGCGACGAGAGCCGCGCCACACAGCAGCGCGGCGGCGGCAGTCGAGCGGCGAAGGCATGACGGCTTCATTCCATCGAGGCCGTGAAGCGCACGGTGCCCTTGTAGTTGCCGCCTGGGTAGATGACGTCGTTGTCGTAGCTGAACTGCAGCCGCGTGGCCGTCAGGTTGCGCGAAAGATAGGTCCAGGTGCCGACGCCCAGCACGCAGGGCAGGCCGAGCGGGCCGACGCAGAAGGTGGCGTTCGCGTCGTAGCTCGCGATCGACTGGTTGGCGGTGGCGTCGAAGCGGCCGTTCTGGATGTCGCCCGAGGCCGCGTTGCTGTTGCCCGTGGCCACCCAGCTGATCTTGCTGAAGGGTATGGCCGTGGTGCCGCAGCCGCCCGACTGGCAGGTCAGGGCGACGGACGAGTCGACGCGCAGCGTCACCGGACGGGCCACGGTGGTGTTGGCCACGGGGCGCACCGGTATAACCCAGACGTCGATGGTCGGCGTGCCGGTCACGGCCGTGGGGGTCAGCCCGGCGTTGGCGCCGGTGACGCTGAAGGCCACGGTGTCGACGGTCGCGCCGGCCGAGCCCACGCGAAGCGTCAGGAGGTAGGAGCTGCCGGTGTCGGTGACCGTGGTGATGACGGCGCGCGCGGGCGTGGAGGCGAGCAAAGCCGCCGCCGCTGCGAGCGCCGTCGCGCTCGCCATTGCCGTTGCCGTTGCCATCCCCGCTCGCGCCGGCATCGTCAGATGCCCTGGGCGGTGTACGTGATGGTGTTCGTGTACGTGTTCGCGACCCAGCCGGCGGGCGTGCCGCCCAGCGTGTAGGCCCAGGTGCCGGTGGCGACCGCGTTCGAGGGGAACGAGGTCGAGGCGCAGGCGCCGAGGTTGGCCCCCGGGTGCGGCAGCGTGCCCGTGGTGGTGACGGTGAAGTCCGCGTTGGCTGGGCCGCCCGTGAGGGGCGCCCATGCGCCCATGGCGCAGTTGATGGTGCCGGCGCCGGCATTGGTCCAGGCGTACACGGTGAGCGTGTTCGCGGCGGTCGAGGTCGTGACGGTGGGCGCCGCGCCGCTCCAGTCGACGTTGGTGTTGTTGCCGGTGATCGGCGTGGTGGGAACGCCCGGGATGCTGAGCGCGGAGGTCCATGTCACCGTGTCGACCGTGGTGTTGGTCGAGCCCACGCGCAGCAGGATCAGCTTGGGCACCGTCACGCTCAGGTTCACCTTGGCCTGCGCGGTGATGGTGCCAGTGCCGGAACCGTACTGGCTCTCGGCCAGGGCCTGCCCGCCGGCCAGCGCGAGGCCGGCGAGCGAAAGGATCTGCATGCTGCGCACGAGGGGTGTTCGGATCATGGGAACTCCTTCTGGTTGGATGCGGCGGTGTGGAAAAGCGGGAGGTCGGCGCGGCTCATTCGCCCACCTTGACGACGGGTATCTCCGCGCTGGCGCGGCCTCGCAGCGGAACGTTCACGCTCACCCCCGTCTCGCCGGCCGAGCCCCAGGGCAGCGGCACGCTTTCGAGCGTGAGCGTCAGTTGGTGGCGGCCGGTGGTCACGAGCGGGAACTCGAATCGGCCGTCGCGGTCGGTGATGGCGCGGTAGCGGCCGTCGAGCAGCACCTCGACGCCGGCCACGCCGCCTTCGCCCGACTGCTGCTCGCCGTCGCGGTTGGCGTCGTAGAACACCCGCCCCGACACGCTGCCGCCGCCCGCGCCTTCGCCGCGCGCGCCCGCCGGGCGGAAGGCGGTGCCGGCGCTGCCCTCCCAGCGCAGGTAGACGTAGGCGGTTTTCTCGTTGCTGCGATAGAGGTTGGGAGACGAGTACGAGGTCGGCAGCAGCGATGCGCGCGCCTGGTTGAAGTTGGCCATGAGGCCCACGCGCCAGCCCATGCCCAGCTCCTTCTCGGCCGTGAGCGAGCCCGACAGGCCGCGGCTGGTGTAGAGGCCGCCGCTTTGCGAGGTGTAGCGCAGGTTGCCGCCGACGTGGAAGCCGTTGTCGATCCAGTAGCGGAACTGCAGGCCCGCCGTCGGGTAGTTGCGCGAGGTGCCGCCGCTGCGGTCGCGCGCGTAGCCGACGGTGGTGGTGAGCTCGGGGCGCATCGTCTCGCGGCGCCCGCCGATCCAGTCCTGCTCCCACTGCAGCTCCTGGCCGGTGGCTGCCGAGTCGCCGAGCACGATCAGCTCGTTGCGGCGCACCGTCAGCGAGAAGCGGCTGCGCGGCCAGTCGAAGAAGCGGGTCTGGTAGAAGGCGCTCCCGTAGAGGCTGCGGCCGTCGCCGCTGCTGCCCGTGGTGCTTCCGTCGGGGAGCCCGTCGTAGCGCGTGCGGTAGGCGCTCAGGCTGCCGCCGACGGAGTTGTCGCGGTCGAACAGGTACTGGAAGTTGCCGCTTGCGCCGAAGCGGCGGTAGCCCGCGAGATTGAAGTTCGTATCCCGCTGCGAGCGCTCGTAGTCCAGGCCGACGCCCCAGCTCAGGCGGCTGGTGTTGCGGTCCACCCGCCAGTACGCGCCGCGCGTGCCGGTCGCCAGCGCGTAGTCGCCGAAGTACAGGTTGGGCCGCGCGGTGTATGCGCCGAACTCGTGGCGGTACAGGCCCGTGCGCGCGCTCGCCTCGACGAACAGCCCGCGCGAATCGCCGGTGGCCACGCCCGGCGTGGACGAGCTCACGCGGCTGCCAACCAGCGTGGCGCGGGCCTTGAAGTCGCCGTCGCGCGCCACCTCGCGGCCCCAGCCCACCGAGCTCGCCCAGCTGGTGACGTCCTTGCGGCCGTAGCCCTGGGCGGTGAGCGGGTCGTAGTAGTAGGCGGGCACGTTGCGCGCCCGGTCGAGCTGGAACGATGCGAACCACGGCTCGCCCAGGCGCAGCGTGGCCCCGAGCCAGCCGAGCGTGCCCTGGCCCTTCTCGAAGCCGGGGTACGGTCCGCCGGTCAGGTTGCCGCGCTGGCCGAAGCCGGCGCGCAGGTCGAAGTCGTTGCTGAAGACGCGCGTGGACGCGCCGCGCACCGTGGTCGAGCCCAGCGAGAGCCTGTAGTTGCGCGCCAGGCCGTCGGTGAGTTCGCTCTGGATGTCGCCCACGGCGGTGTCGGCGAAGGTCTGCGTGGTCAGCGGAAAGCCGAGGTTGCGCAGCGTGAAGCGGCCGCTGGTGGCTTCGCGCGCATAGCCCAGCGAGCCGATGCCCAGGCCGCTCGCGCTGTTGTCGCCACCCAGGTGGCGGCCGTCGGCCTGCAGCACGAACTCGCCGTAGTTGAGGGTTTCGCGACGGTATTCGAAGCGCTGGCCGAACTCGGTCGCGCGCTGGCGGCCGTAGCCGGTGGTGGTGGCGTCGCCGAATCCGATGCGGCTTTCGACCAGCCAGGCCCGGTAGCCCTCGGGCTGCTCGGGCTCGGGCGTCGCGTCGGCCGCGCGGGCGTCGGCGTCGGAGGTCATGAAGCGGTCTTCGTAGGCCTTGGGCGCGGAATCGGCGAGCGCTTTCAGCCGCGCCTGCTCCGCCTGCGCGCGATCGAGGGTTTCGATGCGTGCGTCAGCCACGACAGCCTGGGATTTCTGGGGCTCGGCCTGTGCCTGCGCACAGGACAGCCATGCCAGGGCGGTCGTGCACTCGAGCCAGCCGAGCGCGGTGGTCGGACGCCGCAGGCCTCCAGCGGGACCGGATACGGCCCACAGCGTCAGTCGAATCATCTGGTGACATCCCTGTGCTGTTCCTCAGGCGTCGCTGCCCTGTTCCGTGTCAGGCGCAGGATATTTCAGAACTGTTAACCAAGGTCAATTTTTCGGGGCTTCGAGGTGGGCTCCGAGGGTTTCCACAGAGGAGAGCGCGGCCCCCGGGCCTTCAGGAATGCCCAAAATCAAACGTTGGGCTTCATTTGCCCTTGATGAGGACTAAAGACAACCCAATTGAAGACGTTGGCGCGGCGGCGCCCCCTGGCGCCGCGCCCGACTTAGAATTTTTCGGCTTCGACATTTCTCTTTCCATGGCTGATTCCTCCAAAACCAAACTCCCCTTCCAGGCTGAAGTCGCGCAGCTGCTGCACCTCGTCACGCATGCGCTCTACTCGAACAAGGAAATCTTCCTGCGCGAGCTGATCTCGAATGCATCGGACGCGTGCGACAAGCTGCGCTTCGAGGCGCTCGACCATCCCGAGCTCTACGAAGGCCAGTCCGACCTCGACGTGCGCCTGAGCTTCGACAAGACCGCGCGCACCATCACCATCACCGACAAGGGCATCGGCCTGTCGCGCCAGGAGGCCATCGACAACCTCGGCACCATCGCCAAGAGCGGCACCAAGGACTTCATGAGCAAGTTGAGCGGCGACCAGAAGGCCGACGCGCAGCTCATCGGCCAGTTCGGCGTGGGCTTCTACTCGGGCTTCATCGTGGCCGACAAGATCACGGTCGAGTCGCGCCGCGCGGGCCTTCCGGCCGACCAGGGCGTGCGCTGGGTGAGCGGCGGCGCCGGCGACTTCGAGGTGACCGACATCACGCGCGCCGAGCGCGGCACCAGCATCACGCTGCACCTGCGCGAAGATGCTGACGAGTTCCTCAACGCCTGGAAGCTCAAGCAGATCGTCGGCAAGTACTCCGACCACATCTCCCTGCCCATCCTCATGGAAAAGGAAGAGTGGAAGGACGGCGAGAACGACCAGCCCGGCGACATGGTGAAGACCGGCGAGTGGGAAGCCGTCAACAAGGCCAACGCCCTGTGGAGCCGCCCCAAGAAGGACATCACCGCCGAGCAGTACGAGGAGTTCTACAAGAGCATCAGCCACGACTACGAGGCCCCGCTCGCCTGGAGCCACAACCGCGTGGAAGGCAGCACCGAGTACACGCAACTGCTCTTCATTCCGGCCAAGGCGCCCTTCGACCTCTGGAACCGTGAGAAGAGCGCGGGCGTGAAGCTCTACGTGAAGCGCGTCTTCATCATGGACGACGCCGAGGCGCTGATGCCCAGCTACCTGCGCTTCGTCAAGGGCGTGATCGACTCGGCCGACCTGCCGCTGAACGTGAGCCGCGAGCTGCTGCAGGAAAGCCGCGACGTGAAGGCGATCCGCGAAGGCAGCACCAAGCGCGTGCTCGGCATGCTGGAAGACCTGGCGAAGAAGCAGAAGACCGCGCCCGAGAGCGGCGAGGGCCGAATCGACGTGGGCTCGGGCGAATCGGTGCCGGCTCCGGAGCCGACCGAAGGCGTGACGGACGTGGTCGACAAGAACGCGCCCACCGCCGCCGAGACCGCCGCTGCCGCAGCCGACGAATCGGGCAAGTACGCCAAGTTCTACGCCGAGTTCGGCGCGGTGCTCAAGGAAGGCCTGGGCGAGGACTTCGGCAACCGCGAGCGCATCGCCAAACTGCTGCGCTACGCCTCCACCACCACCGACTCGGTGAGCGTGAGCTTCGCGGACTACAAGGCCCGCATGAAGGAAGGCCAGGACGCGATCTACTACATCACGGCCGACACGCTCGCCGCCGCGAAGAACAGCCCGCAGCTCGAAGTCTTCAAGAAGAAGGGCATCGAGGTGCTGCTCATGACCGACCGCGTCGACGAGTGGGCGCTGAACTACCTCAACGAGTTCGACGGCACGCCGCTGCAGAGCGTGGCCAAGGGCGCCGTCGACCTGGGCAAGCTGCAGGACGAGGCCGAGAAGAAGGCCGCCGAGGAAGCCGCCGAGTCGTTCAAGCCCCTGCTCGAGAAGCTCAAGGAAGCGCTCAAGGACAAGGCGGAAGACGTGCGCGTGACCACGCGTCTCGTCGATTCGCCCGCCTGCCTCGTGGTGCAGGACGGCGGCATGAGCACGCAGCTCGCGCGCATGCTCAAGCAGGCCGGCCAGCCCGCGCCCGAGCTGAAGCCGGTGCTCGAAGTCAACGCCGAGCATCCGCTGGTGAAGAAGCTCGAGGGCTCTTCGCACTTCGACGACCTCGCCAACATCCTGTTCGACCAGGCGCTGCTGGCCGAAGGCGGCCTGCCGGCGGACCCGGCCGCCTACGTGAGGCGCGTCAACGCGCTGCTGGTGTGAACGACCGGCCGCGCGTCACTCGTGCAGCAGCCGTCGTTCCGGCGGCGCTGCTGTTGCTCCTGACGGGCGGCTGTTCCCACTATCACGTCGGCATTCCGCTGGTGCCCGGGCTCTCGCTGGGGCTGGGCGCCACGAAGGACGGCAATTTCTCCGTGGGGCTCAACACCGGCTTCGGCCCGCTCGGCGCGGGCGTGGCCGTGAACAACGGCGGGCAGGTGTCGGGCTCGGCCGGCGTGGGCGTCGGCGTGGGGCCGGTGCGCACGGGCGTGAGCAAGAGCACCATGCTCTACGACCCCAACGCCGCGCCAACTGCTCCAGTGGCTCCCGTGGCGCCTGCCACGGCCACGGCGGCCGGCGTACCCGCGGCAGGCGGCGCGGTGGCCTCTGCCGCGCCTTCGGCTTCCCCCGGAACGGCCGCCGCGCCGGCCCCGGTGCAGTACTACTCGACGCCCGCGGCCCCGTTCACGCCCGTGGGCCCGGTTCCCCCGCCCGCCCCGGTGGCCGCGGCACCCGCCAGCGCCGCGCCGGCGGCAACCGTCAGGCGGGCGCCCCTGGTCAAGATCACCCGGCCGCCGCCCGAGCCCGCGGCGCCCGTCGCGCCCGCGGTGAACGTCACCTACCGCGCACCGGCGGCGACCGCGACGGCTGCCGCCGCCGCCGCGATTTCGACCCGCGATGCCGGCACGCCTGGCAATCCCGTCGCGCCCTGATGCGCCTATAGGCGCGCCTCTCACGCGGACACGCGGTGCGGCCTAACATGGCGGCCGGTATCTCCCCCGGAGACAGTCGCCCGTGATGCCCCGCCGATCGCTCCTGCTGCAGCTCGCGTCCATGGCCGCCCTCGCGGCCCTGGGAGTCCATCGCGCGGCGAGGGCGCAGTTCGCATACCCCGCCAAGGCCATCCGCTGGATCGTGCCGTACCCGGCGGGGGCCGGCGCCGACATCGTCGCGCGCACCATCTCCGCCCAGCTCGCCATCGACGCGGGCCAGTCCGTCGTCATCGAGAACCGCGCGGGCGGCAACACGGCGCTCGGCGCCATGGAAGCCGCGCGCGCCCCGGCCGACGGCTACACGGTGCTGTCGGCCGACAGCGGCACGCTGGTGTTCAACCCGGCGCTCTACCGCAACCTCAGCTACAACCCCTCGCGCGACTTCGCGCCCGTCACCCTGCTCGGCCGGCTGCCGATGGTGCTGCTGGTCGGCCCGGCCAGCGGCGTGAAGGACGCGCGGGCCTTCATCGACGACGCGCGCGCCTTCCCCGGCAAGGTCAGCTACGCATCGGCCGGCACGGGCAGCCCGCAGCACCTGGCGATGGAGCTGCTGGAGCGCGAGGCCCGCCTCGAGATGGTCCACGTGCCCTACCGCAGCGCCGCGCCCGCGGTGGCCGACGTGGCCGGCGGCCAGGTGCCGGTGATGATGTGCGACCTGGCCGCCTCGCGCCGCTTCATCCAGAGCGGCAGGCTGCGTCCGCTCGCGGTGGCGCACCCGGTGCGGCTGGCACAGCTGCCCCGCGTGCCCACCTTCGCCGAGCTCGGCCTTCCGCGCGTGGAGGCCGCCGCGCTCATGGGCCTGGTGGTGCCCGCCGGCACGCCGGGCGAGATCGTGTCGCGGCTGCAGCAGTCGGTGGCCAGCGCCATCCACAACCCGGCCGTGCTGCGCAGGCTCGCCGAGTACGGCGTGGAGCCCGCGGGCGACGCGCCGTCGCAGTTCGCGGCGCTGCTGCGGGGCGAATCGGCGCGCTGGCATCCGCTGATCCGCGACCTCAATCTTTCGCTGGACTGAAGACCGGAGGGCGCCGCGCCCTTTACGGCAACTTTGCGAAGGCGTGGCTCCTTGCTCACGCCGGGCTAAGAGTGGCTGCCTAGATTGGCGCATCGCTCACAAGAAAGGTCGGCGGGGCGGCTTGCGGCAGCGCAGAAGAGCGCCGCCTCCCGAGGCCATGATGACTCGCCGGTTCCACAACGTCGTCTTCGCCGACGATTTCTTCCGCTCTCCCGCCAACGGGCTCCAGTACCACGTCGCCAACCGGCGCTTCCTGCGCGGCTTCTTCGACTCCGCGCTGGGCCGGCTGGGCCTGCCGGCCAGCGAGGCGGCGCCGCTGGCCGAGGGCGGCCGCATCGACGTCGCGCGCCTCATGGACCGGCTGGATCTGCCCCCCACGCCCGCAGGCTGGGCGCGTGCCTGCATCGCCGACCTCTCGCCGCTGGCCGGTCGCGACGGCATGCCGGCCTTCGGCCCCGGATGCATGGTGATCGGCTGGGGCCTCACGCCCGCGCAGCAGCACTGCATCGACCGCTCGGGCGCCAGCTATCTCGACATCGAGATCGACCCGCGCCGCTTCACGGAGCACCTGCATTTCTGCGCGCGCACCAACGACCCCGCCATCGAGGCCGCGCTGCTCGCGCGCTGCGTGGACGAAGAACTCTTCTGGAACCACGCGAGTGCGCTCAAGGGCCGCTTCGCACGCCACGGCGCGGCCGCGCTGTTCGACCCGAGGCTGCGCGTTGGCCTCTTCTTCGGCCAGAGCCTGGTCGACCTGTCGCTCATCAGCGGCGGCCGCACCATGCATCCGGCCAGCGTGATCGCGCCGCTGCGCGAGCTGGCGCAGGGCGTGGACCTGCTGGTCGTCAAGCCGCATCCCTACGAGAGCGCGCTGCACGACCTCGCGCCCATCGCGCGCGCCATTCCCAACGTGGCGTGGACGAGCGAGAACAGCTATGCGCTTCTGTCGGCGGCCAACGTGCACTTCGCCGCCAGCCTGTCGTCGAGCGTGCTGACCGAGGCACGCTACTTCCGCAAGCCCGCGCACGCGCTGATCCGCGCCGACCGCAACGCGCCGGAGCAATTGCCGACGGCCTGCTCGGGCTGGATACCCGTGGGCGCCGAGCTGGGCTCGATGGACTTCATGGCCGAGGCCTGCGGCCTGGATGATGGACAGGGCAGTGGCGGCGGCGCACGGAGCTTTCCGGCCTGGCCCACGGCGGCCATCGACCGCGCCTTCCTCACGCGCTGGGGCCTCGACGATCAGACCCGGGGCCTGGCCGAAATGGCCGAGCTGCAGCTGGAGCGCCCCTACCTGTTCCACCCCGGCAGCCCCGCGATGAGCTGGCTGAGCCACGGCTGGGCCGGCTTCGACGGCGAGGGCGCGCGCAGCGAGGGCGAGCTCGCCTGCCTCGTGGTGCCGCTGCCGGCGCTGTCTTCGCGATCGCTGCCGCTGTCGCAGATGCAGCCGCATCGCGTCGAGGTGCGCATCGACTACCGCAGCAACGCCAAGGCCACGAGCGTGCACGCGATGCTCGACGGCGCGGTGCTGCCCGGCCAGCGCGTCACCGGAGCGCGCCGGCGCAGTCTTGTGTTCGAGGTCGAGCCGGCGGCCGGGCGCAAGTGCCTGGTGATCCAGTTCGTCGTGGCGGACACAGCGCGCGGCCTCGGCCTCGGGCTGCGCCGCAAGGCGGCGCGGCCGGGCTTCACGCTCAGGAGGCTGCATGTGTCGCTGCGCATGGGCCGGGGCCTGATCTCGGCGCCGCCGAAGGCTAAGGCAGCGGCGAAATGGTCGGAAATGTCGCCGGTGCGCGCGATGGCGCGGGTCTTTCGCGCGGTGGTCGATTCGGCGCGCGGCTCGGCGGGCAGCCACTGAAGAAGCCGTGCGGCAGCATCACGAGCTACGCACAGTCTCCGCCAGCCCCGACAGCAACCCGGTCCAGTGCCGCAGCCGATCGATGGCGGCCTGCCGCCCCTCGGATGCATTCGCCTCGCCGTCCGGCAAGTCGAGCAGCTCGCCCGCCGCGGCGGTCACGGCCCTCGCGAACTTCCGTGCATCGCCGCGCCACACCACCACGCGATGCGCCAGCCCCAGCTGCGCCGCGCGGCCCGCGTTGATCGCCTGCTCGGGCTGGTCCGTGAGCAACAGCAGGATCGGCTTGCGATAGACCGCCGCGATCGACAGCGCCGCCATGCCGGGCGCGGAAACGATGAACGCGCTGCGCGCCGCCGCCTCGATCCAGTGCTCGTCCCGCGCATGCCAGTGCGCCCGATGCGCATAGCCTTCGCCGACCAGGTGCGCAGGCACGCCTGCGTCGGCCAGGCCCTGTTCCAGCCCGTCGGCCAGTGCCGGCTCCTGGAAATGCGGATTGAGATACACGGCCGCCACCTGCTGCGATGCATCGCAGTGGCCGGCCGCGTCCACCATCGCCACCGGCGTGGCGAGCCGGTGGCGGCCGTGCCCGTCGTGCCGGGGCTCGCCGTAGGCGAAGTCGTGCTCGATGCGCGCGAGGCTGCGGTCGATCTGCCAGGCCACGATGCCGCTGAACAGCCTGGCGACGAAGCCCGGCATGCGTCCGCTGAAGTTCGTCTCCAGCGCGTGCCGCAGGCTCGCGCCGTACACGTGCACCACCTTGCGCCGCCAGAAGGGCAGCCAGCCCATCAGAAGCAGCGCGGGGTGGAAGGAGTCGTTCACCACCAGGTCGGCATCGCGGAAGTGCGCGCGCAGCCGCCACACGTCGCGCAGCATGCGTTCGGGCCTGAACATGTACAGCGCCACGTTGCGGTCGGTCTCGCGGCGCAGCATGTTCTGCTGGGTGTCGAACTGCACTGCGTAGTGGCGCGAGAGCACCGGCGCCTCGATGCCGAAGCCGGCGAGAAAGCGCGCGCCTTCGTCCGAGGTGGTGAGCACGCGAACCTGCGCGCCGGCCGCGCGCAATGCATGCGTGAGCAGCTGCGCGCGCATCAGGTGGCCGCGCGCGTCCGCGGTCGCGAGGTAGAGGATGCGCGGCGGCATCGCTCAGGCGTGGTGCCGCACCGGCCGCTCGGCGCCGGGGCGCAGCCGCAGCGCCGCGCCGGCCAGCCACATGCCGAGCGCGCCGGTCACGCCGAAGCCGCGCTCGGTGTCGCGCACCTCGCGCATCAGCTGCGCGAGCCGCGCCTCTTCGTGCGGCGCCACGCAGCGCTGCAGCGTGCGGGTGCACAGGCGGATGTGGCGGTCCTCGTCGGCCAGCACGCGCGACAGCAGCGGATGCAGCTCGTGCTGCGGCCCGATCAGCGCGCAGTGGCGCTGCAGGATGCGCGAGGCCATCTGCTCGGCCGAAAGGCCGATGGCGTAGGCCGGCACCAGCCCGCCGTGCGCGAAGTGCGGCGCATGGCGGCGGATGAGCGCCTGCCAGCGCGCCAGCTTGCGACGGCTGAACCAGTCGGGCTGCGGCGCCTCCTCGGGCGATGCGGCGGCCTGCGCATTGCCGCCGCGCTCGACGATGGCCTGCGCGAACAGGCGCGCGTGCAGCTGCTCGTCGGCCAGGTGCTGGTCGAGTTGGCGCGCAAGCCACTCGGGCGGCGCGATGCGCAGTTCGCGCTGCAGCGCCTGCTCGGAGGATTCCTCTCCCACCAGATAGAAGCGCAGCAGCAGCATCTCGCCCGCATTGCTCGCATGCAGCTGGCGCAGCGCGGCGCGCTTGACGCGATGCACCAGCCAGGCCTGCAGCGCGGGCCAGCCGCGCAGCCGGGGCGGCGAGAGGCAGTCGAAGCCGGTCGAAACGCCGGCTGGCGAGTCAGCGGGCATCCGTCTTGGTCTTCACGGGCGTGTGCTGTTGCTGCCAGCCCAGCACCAGGCCGATGAAGCTGTCCTGCAGGAATGCGCGCGCGGCCGCGTCGGCGCCCGCGAACTCGCGCTGCTGACCGTCGTAGCGCACGTAGCCCTTGCCGTTGGCGGCGCCGAGCACCAGCTTCTCGTTCTTGCGGAAGCCGCGCTGCAGCAGCGGCTGCAGGAGCGACTGCGATTCGAGCCCGTACAGGAACAGGTCGCGCTGCACCACCTGGCGCGGGATCTGGCCGCTCAGCGCCTGCAGCTCCAGCGTCCAGTTGCCCTGCTGCATGGCCTCGGCCAGGTCGCGGCCCTTGGCGCCCGGCGCATGGAAACGCGCGCGCGCCACCGACTTCGAGGCCCTGCTCAGGCCGAGGCCGATGGTGATGTCGGCATCCTTCGCGCCCTCGGCGCGGTTGTCGTCCACCTGCACGAACACGTTGGCCAGCCGCGCGGTCAGCGAGGGCCGGGCCAGCGCCTCGACGATCTGGTCGGCGGTGAGCAGCACATGGTCGGTGGTCGACTCGTTCACCACCACGATCTGGTACGGGTCGATGCGGATGTCGCTGAACTCGCCGCCGATGGGCGTGTGTGCATGGCTGCTGATCGACCACTCGTTGCCCGAGCGGCTCAGCAGCGCATGGAAGGTCAGCGGCACGCGCTGGCTGCTGCCGCGCGCCTGGCCGGAGCCCTGCAGCAGCACGTCGCCGACGATGGTCTTCTCGCCGTAGCTGCGCGTGTTGACGAAGCGGATGGTGTGCGCGCCGATGTCGAGTGCGGCGCGGGTGTCCGGGTCGTCGAGCGCGAGGCGGTTGCAGTCGTTGCCCTGGCCCGCGAGCGCGGCGAAGGGGCAGCCGGTGTCGGACCTGAAATTGAAGACGCCGCGGCCGGTGAAGTCGGCCGCGCCGGCCAGCGTGAAGGCGCCCGCGAGCGCGATGCCGAGCGCCAGCCGGCGGGCGGTGAACGAAGAGCGGATGGACATGGTTCCTGTCTTTTTGTTTTTCTGGAGAAGAGAGCGGAGCGTCGTTCAGGGTCGGTGGTACGACAGCGCCTGCGCATCGGCATTGGTGCGGCCCGTGGTGTGCCAGCCGATGCCGCGCGCGAACGCACCCAGCATGTCGACGGCCGAGAAGCCGAGGATGAGCGCCACGCCCGCGAGCCAGCGCAGTCCGCGCAGCGGCGGCAGATCCTGGTGGTTCAGCGCCTTCATGCTGAAGCCCAGCCGCGTGAACAGCACCGCCAGCGGTCCGATCGGCCCGCTCTTCGCAAGCCATTGCCAGCGCGGCGACACATAGCTGCGCAGCAGGTGCGGGGTGAGCGAATAGGTGTCCTGTCCGCGCATCCAGCGCAGCTTGAGAGCCTCGGCGCGCGTGTCGGGCAGGCGGTGCTCGGTGTGGGCTGCGGCCGCATAGTGGATCGGCACGCCCGCCGCCTTCAGGCGCATGCCCAGCACCTGGCAGTGCGCGCGGTACACGCCGTCGAGCGCCTGGTAGCTGTGCTGCTCGAACACTTCGCGGCGGAAGGCCACGTTGTTCGCGTAGAAGTTGCTCGTGGCGCCGGCATGGTCGGCGTTGGGGAAGTACATGAAGTCGATGGTGGTGAGCGCGGTGCCCACCACGTTGGCGGCGTAGCTGGTGCGGCCGGCCACCACGGCGGGCGCGTCGGCGCCCTTGGTGAAGGGCAGCAGCATCTGCTGCAGCCAGTCGTCGTCGGGCAGGCAGTCGGCGTCGGCGAACACCACGTGCGTGCAGCGCTGAGCGTCGGTGGCTGCGAAGCCGACGTTCTTGGCGTCGTAATAGCCGGTGGCGGCGTCGATGCGCACGAAGTCGACGGGGCGCCCCGCGAGCGCGCTCACGGCCTCGCAGGTGGCGGCGCTCAGCCCGTCGTGCGTGATGACCACCTGCGCGAGCGAGCTCAGCGGCAGCTTCTGCCTGGCCAGCAGGGCGACCAGGCGCTGCAGGCTGGCACCCGCCCTGGCTTCGGCATCGGCTCCGCCGCGCAGGTTGTTGGTCTCCAGGACCAGCGCGCAACGCGCGGCAACTTGATCGGGCATCATCGAATTTTCCTGTCCGGACATCGTTTTGAAGGCTTGCATCCTGCTTTTATCGCACAACCGCGCCCACCACCAGTGCCGCACGCCATGGGGCCGCCCATGAAAGTGACCATCTTCGGCGCGGGCTACGTGGGCCTGAGCTTCGCCGCCTGCCTGGCCGAGGCCGGCCACGAGGTGCTGTGCGCGGACGCGGACCTGGCGCGCATCGAGGGGCTGCAGCGCGGCCTGATGCCGCTGCACGAGCCGGACCTGGAGGCGCTGGTCGCCGCCGGACTCGCCTCCGGAACGCTGCAATTCACCGCCGACGAGCGCACCGCCTGCCTGCATGGCGACCTGCTCTTCATCGTGGTGAACACGCCGGCCGATGCGCAAGGCCGGGTCGACCTGCGGCACGTGATCGCCGTGGCAGCCGGCATCGGGCGGCACCGCGACCGCGATGCGCTGGTGGTGTGCAAGTCGACTGCGCCTGTGGGCACGGCCGCACAGGTCGAGGCAGTGCTCGGCGGCGAGCTTTCGCAGCGTGGCGCGCGGCACCGCATCGCGGTGGCGGTGAACCCCGAATTCCTGCGCGAAGGCTCGGCCGTGCGCGACTGCCGCCATCCCGATCGCGTGGTGATCGGCAGCGAGGACCCGTGGGCCATCGACCTGTTGACGCGGCTCTACGAACCCTTCATCCAGGACCCGAAGCAGTTGCTGTTGATGGACCGCCGTTCGGCCGAGCTCGCCAAGTACGCGGCCAACGCCATGCTCGCCACCCGCATCAGCTTCATGAACGAGATGGCGCGCGTGGCCGAGCATGCGGGCGCCGACATCGAGATGGTGCGGCGCGCCATCGGTGCGGACCGTCGCATCGGGCCCGACTTTCTACAGGCCGGCGCAGGCTACGGCGGTTCCTGCCTTGCGAAGGACGTGCGGGCGCTGACGCATGCGGCGCAGCGCGACGGCCATGCGCTTCGCATCCTCTCCGCCGTCGAGGCCACGAACCACGAGCAGAAGGGCCGGCTCTTCGACCTGATGACGCACCACTTCGGCGGCCGCATCGCGGGCAAGACCATCGCGGTGTGGGGCCTGGCCTTCAAGCCCGACACCGACGACATGCGCGATGCGCCGAGCCTGGTGCTGCTGGAGCGGTTGTGGGCGGCGGGCGCGCGCGTGCAGGTCTACGACCCGGCGGCGATGCCGAATGCACGAGATCTCATCGGCGAGCGCGGGGATGTGCGCTGGTGTGCCACGGCGGAAGAAGCGCTGCAGGACGCCGATGCGCTGGCGCTCGTCACGGAGTGGGATGAGTTCAGGCGCCCCGACTTCGCGCACATTGCGAAGGAGTTGTGCACGCCGGTCATCTTCGACGGCCGCAACGTCTACGACGCCGCGGAGGTCGAGTCGGCGGGCATCGCCTACTACGGCATCGGCCGCGGCCGGTCGTCACTGCTGCTGCGCTGAGCTTCCGTCCTGCGGAAGGAAGGCCTCGCCGGGCGTGAGCGGCGCGTGCCGGTAGCTTGCCGGCGTGCGGCTGAGCTTCACCGGCGCGCCGATGCCGCGATAGCCACCGGGCATTTCCACCACCATCTCGCGGTGCAGCGTGTGCGGATGCTGCAGCGCGGCATCGACCGGCAGTACGGGCGCGGCGGGTACGCCGGCGGCCATCAATTGCTCGACCAGTTCACGACCATCGAAAGCGGCCATCGCCGCTTCGAGTTGCTGCTTGAGTCCGTCGCGGTGCACCGAGCGCGCGCCGGCCGTGCGGTAGAGCGGGTCGTCAGCCAGATCGGGCAATCCGATGCACCGGCACAGGCTGGCGAACTGCCGGTCGTTGCCCACCGCCACGAACACCGGGTCGGTGCCGGTCGCGAGCGCGTCGTACGGGTAGATGTTCGGATGCGCATTGCCGGTGCGGCGCGGCTCGGTGCCGTCCATGAACCAGTTGGCGGCGTGCGGATGCAGCAGCGAGAGGCCGCTGTCGTACAGCGCCGCTTCCACGAACTGCCCGCGTCCGCTGCGGTTGCGTTCCTGCAGCGCGAGCAGCACGCCGATCACCGCGTTGAGGCCGGTCACCATGTCGACCACCGGCAGGCCCACGCGCAGTGGGCCGCCGTCGGCTTCGCCGTTGATGCTCATGATGCCGGTCATGGCCTGCACGGCGGCGTCGTAGCCCGGTAGCGCGCCCAGCGGGCCGTCGGCGCCGAAGCCCGAGACGCGGCACCACACCAGGCGCGGGAAGCGCTTCGACAGTTCTTCATAGCCGATGCCCCAGCGTTCCATGGTGCCGGTCTTGAAGTTCTCGATCAGCACGTCGGCCTCGGCCACCAGCGCGAGCAGCGCTTCGCGGCCTTCTTCGGTCGAGAAGTCCAGGTGCTGCACGCGCTTGTTGCGGTTGAGTCCGTGGTAGTACGAGGCGACGCCTTCCCTGAAGGGCGGGCCCCAGGTGCGCGTGTCGTCGCCCTGCGGCGGCTCGACCTTGAGCACGTCGGCACCGTGGTCACCGAGGATCTGGCCGCAGTAGGGGCCGCCAAGGATGCGGGAGATGTCGAGGACGCGGATGCCTGCGAGGGCGCCTTGTGGGGCTTGTGTCATTTCTTGTTCCTGTGTTTTGCTTTTCGGGGCGCGTGCACAGGCCGCCGGGTACTCCCCTCCGCGAATGTCCCCCGTCGGCGTGATCGCGCCCCGGATGACTCCATCAATCGAGCTGCGCTCCCGATTTCTTCACGACGTCCTTCCACTTCACGGACTCGCCGGCAATGAACTGCCCGAGCTTCTGCGGCGAAGTGTCGGCAGGCACCTCGAGGCCTTGCGCCGCGAACATCTGCTTCACCTTGGGCGAATTCAGCACTTCAGTGAACGCATGGTTGAGCTTGTTCACGCGATCGGCAGGCGTGCCGGCCGGCGCGACGATGCCGAAGAACACGCTCACGTCGTAGCCCTTGTAGCCCTGCTCCGAGATCGTCGGCACATCGGGCAGCGCCTGCGAGCGCGCGACCGTGGCCACGCCGAGAGCGCGCAGCTTGCCGGCCTTGACGTAGGGCAGCGCGGTGAGGATGTCGGTGAAGGTCATGCTGACCTGGTTGCCCAGCAGGTCGTTGAGCGCGGGGCCCGTGCCCTTGTAGGGAATGTGCTGCAGGTCGGTGCCCGCCACCGAGTTGAAGAGCACGCCCGCGAGGTGCGACGAGGCGCCGTTGCCCGACGAGGCATAGCTGAGCTTGCCGGGGTTGGCCTTGGCGTAGGCCACCAGCTCCTGCACGTTCTTCACGGGCAGCGCGGGGTTCACCACCAGGATGTTCGGCAGGTAGCCCACCTGGATGACCGGCGCGAAGCTCTTCACCGGGTCGTAGTTGATCTTGCGGTACAGGCTCGAATTGATGGCCAGCGGGCCCGAGGTGCCGAACAGCAGCGTGTGACCGTCGGCCTCGGCGCGCGCCACGTACTCGGCACCGATGTTGCCGCCGGCGCCTGCGCGGTTCTCCACGATCATGGGCTGGCCGAGGCGGTCCTTCATCTCGGCGGCGAGCGTGCGCGCCATGGCGTCGGTGGGGCCGCCGGGCGGGAAGGGAACGACCAGCATCAGGGGCTTGGAGGGGAAAGCGTCGGCGGCTTGCGCGGCGGGCATGGCCGTCATCAGCGTGGCACAGGCGGCCAGCAGGAAGGTGAAGCGTTTCAAGGGATGTCTCCGTCTTTTTGAATGAAAGGAAAGGCTCAGGCGGGCACGGCCGTGGACGAGGTGCTCGTGGCGTTCCAGTCCGCCGGCATCGCGTCGGGCGAGAGCGGATCGCGCGGCAGCACGCGGTGCAGCAGCACCAGCTGCGCCCAGCGCAGGCGCGCGTGGGAGCCACCGCGCGAGGCCTCCCATGCCATCGCGATGGCGCTGGTGCAGTGGTAAAGGGCAGAGGCGGCCTGGCGCGCAAGAACATCACCGCCTTCGCGCGCGGCGGTCTCCGTCAGCGCGGCGGCGCGGTCCAGCGCGTTACGCAAGGCCCTGTCGAACCCGGGAGCGAGCGCCGCGTCGTCGAGCAGCTTCGCGCAGTGCGCACGCAGCACCGGCAGCGAGCCTTCGCGCTTCACCGCGCGGATCACGTCCAGCGCCACGATGTTGCTCGTGCCTTCCCAGATCGAGCCCAGGTGCGCGTCGCGCACGAGGCGCGCGTCGCTCCATTCCTCGATGTAGCCGCAGCCGCCGCGCACTTCCATCGCGTCGCCCGTGACCTTGCGCGCATCGCGGCAGGCGCGGAACTTGATGAGCGGCGTGAGGACGCGCAGCAGCGCATAGGCATCGGGCTCGCCGGCGTCGGAACGCGCGAGCGCGAGGGCCGTCTGGCACACCATGGTGCGGGCCTGCTCGGCCGGCAGGCGCAGCTTGTCGAGCTGGCGCTGCATCAGCGGCATCTGCTCCAGCGTGCGACCGAAGGCGCGGCGCTCGGAAGCGATGAACTCGGCCTCAGCCACCGCGCGGCGCATCAGGCCGGCGGCGCGCACGCCGTTCGACAGGCGCGAGTTGTTGACCATGTCGGCCATCTGCACGAAGCCGCGGCCTTCCTCGCCTACCAGCCAGGCGGTGGCGCCTTCGAGGCGGATCTCGCCGCTGGCCATCGAGCGCGTGCCCAGCTTGTCCTTCAGCCGGATGATTCGATAGCTGTTGAGGCTGCCGTCGTCGAGCCGGCGCGGCAGCAGGAACAGCGACACGCCCTTCATGCCGGCCGCACCATCGTCGGCGCGCGCGAGCACCATCGCAAAGTCGGCGTCGGGGTTGGAGCAGAACCACTTGTCGCCCGTGAGGCGCCAGCTGCCGTCTGCCTCGCGGTGCGCCAGCGTGGCGGTGGCGGCGATGTCGGATCCGGCGGCCTGCTCGGTCATGAACATCGCGCCTTGGGCGAGCTCGTCGAAGTCCAGCGAGGTGAGGCGCGGCAGGTACTTCGCGACCAGCTCGGGGCTGCCGAACTTCTTCAGCGTGCGCGTGAGCGAGTCGGTCATCGACACCGGGCAGCACAGGCCGAACTCCGCCTGCACGAACAGATAGGTCAGCACGTACTTGACCAGCGGCGGCATCTTCCCCTTCCAGCCCAGCGTGTCGTCGCGGTGCGAGATGGCGGCGAGGCCGAACTCGGCGAGCGCGAGGCGTTCCATCTCCACGTAGGCGGGGTGCTTGACGATCTTCTGCTCGTCGAGGCCGGTGCGCGTGCGCTGCTTCAGCACGGGCGGGTTGCGGTCGGCCGTGCCGGCCAGCTCGTCGATCAGGCCACCGGCGAGGCCGCCCAGGCGCTCGAAGTGCGGCTGCATGTGGCGGCGCAGGTCTTCGGGCAGGTAGAGCGCGAGCAGGGCGTGGAGCTCGGCGTCGGTGGTGAAGAGGTTCTGGCCGTGGCGGTCGGGAATCGGATGGGCGTGGTCTGCGGACATGCGCGTTGTCTCCTTGGGTCCTTGAATCCTTTGTTTGGCGCATTGTTGAAGCCGCGACGATCCGTGTCTAATATCGATTTGGTCTTGTTCGATTCGATCTGGCTATCCATGGAACTGCGGCACCTGCGCTACTTCTCCGTGCTCGCCGAGGAGCTGCACTTCGGGCGCGCGGCGCGGCGGCTGTCGATCTCGCAGCCGCCGCTGTCGGTGGCGATACGGCAGCTCGAGGACAACGTGGGCGCGCGCCTCTTCGAGCGCAACAGCAAGGAGGTGCGGCTCACGCCTGCCGGCGAGGCACTGCGCATTTCGGCGCGGCGCGTGCTGCTGCAGGCGGAAGAAGCCGCAATCGAAGCGCGCGACGTGGCGCTGGGCTCGGCCGGACGGCTGCGCATCGGCTTCGTGGGCGCGATGCTCTACCGGGGCCTGCCGCAGGCGCTGCGCGCCTTCCAGGCGAAGCACCCGGCGGTGCGCATCACGCTGAGCGAGCTGAATTCGGGCATGCAGATCGCCGAGCTGATGAACGACCGGCTCGACCTGGGCTTCGCCCACACGCACCGCGTGCCGCCCGAGTTGCAGCACCGGCTGTTGCTATCCGAACCCTTCGTGGCCTGCCTGCCCTCCGGCCATGCGCTGGCGCGCAAGCGCGTGCTGGCGCCGGCCGACCTGCGCGAGCAGCCTTTCGTGCTGTTCTCGCGCGAGGTTTCTCCCGACTACCACGAGCGCATCCTGACCATCTGCGCCGACGCGGGCTTCCTGCCCGAGGTGCGGCACGAGGTGCGCCACTGGCTGGCGGTGGTCTCGTGGGTGTCGCAGGGCCTGGGCGTGGCGCTGGTGCCGCAGGCGATGCGGCATTCGGCCCTGCGCGGCGCGGTGTTCAGGCCGCTCGACAGGGCGGTGGCGCAGTCGGAGGCCTACGGCATCTGGCGCAACGGGCCGGCCAACGTGCTGGTCGAGCGGCTGCTGCAGGGCGTGGCGGACAGCCTTGCAGCGGCGCAGGAAGACCAGGCTCAGGCGTAGAGCGGCTCTTCCGCCATCTGCTCGCACTGCTCCTCGAGCATGAGGATCTGTCCCTTCCAGTAGTCGCTGGAGCCGAACCACGGGAAGTTGATCGGGAAGATCGGGTCTTCCCAGCGCCGAGCGAGCCACGCGCTGTAGTGGATGAGCCGCAGCGTGCGCAGCGGCTCGATCAGCGCCAGCTCGCGCCGGTCGAACTCTCGGAACTGCTCGTAGCCGTCCAGCAGGCCCGACAGCTGCGCGGTGCGCTGCGCGCGGTCGCCCGACAGCAGCATCCACAGGTCCTGCACCGCGAAGCCGGTGCGCGCGTCGTCGAGGTCGACGAAGTGCGGCCCGCCGCCGGGGCGGTCGGTGGGCGTCCACAGGATGTTGCCGGGGTGCACGTCGCCGTGTAGGCGCAGCTTGCGGGGCTGGAAGTCGCTCGAAGGCGGGTTGGCTGCCAACGCCGTCGCGCCGATCATGTCGAGCGCCTCGTTACAGGTCTTTTCCCAGTCGCGCTGCACGTCGAGCGGGATCTTGTCGTTGGCGAGCAGCCAGTCGCGCGACGCGATGCCGAAGGTCTGCAGGTCGAGCGCGGGCCGCGCCTCGAAAGGCTTCGCGCTGCCGACCGTGTGGATGCGCGCCAGGAAGCGGCCCACCCATTCGAGCACTTCGAAGTCGTCGAGCTCAGGTGCGCGGCCGCCGCGGTAGGGGCTCACGCTGAAGGCGAAGCCCGCGTGGTGGTGCAGCGTCTTGCCGTCGAAGGCCAGGGGCGGCACGGCAGGCACTTCGCCGGCCGCCAGTTCGAGCGAGAAGCCGTGCTCTTCGAGGATCTCGGCCTCGCTCCAGCGGCCGGGGCGGTAGAACTTGACCACCACGGCACTGCGATCCTCCAGGTGGACCTGGTAGACGCGGTTCTCGTAGGAATTCAGGCCGGTGAGCCGGCCGTCGCCGTGCAGGCCGAGCGTCGCGAGCGCGTCGAGCACCACGTCGGGCGTGAGGCTCTCGTAGGGATGTGTGTTCGCGGGCGCCGCGGAAGATTGGGTCATGCGGCGATTGTCGTCGCCGCCGGGCGCCCGACCGTCTCAGGACGTGACGGGTTGCCTGGAAAGGGAAAGGATGTGGCCCGTGCGCGGATCGCCCTTGCCTGCGAGCACCTGCGCGTAGGCCGTCTGCACCGCCTCGCCGCCGTCGTGGTGCTCAGCGTGCAGCCAGGGCGCCTTCGCGTCGGTGACCACGGCCATGAAGTCGTGCCAGGCCGCGACCATGCGGCGACCGAACTCCTCGGGGCCCCATTCGGTGGTGCGTTTCTTGATCTGCGCCGGCGCGAAGAACAGCGTGGCGCGCGGGCCCGGGAGGCTCTTGCCCGCGCCCTTGCTTGCGAGCTGCTCGACGTGCGTGCCGCCGATGGAGCTGCTGTACTTCAGGCTGGCGAAGCGCTCGTGGATGGCGTTGCGCAGCTCGCCGTTGCCGGCGAAGTCGATGTACACGCAGGGCGTGTCGGCCGCGATGATGTCGAGCGCGTCGTAGGTCACCACGCGGTCGTAGCAGCCGAGGCTTTCGCAGAAGGCCACGTTCGCGGGCGAGGTCAGGCCGATCACTTCGATGCCTTCGCGCTTGTGCAGCTGGAAGGCGGTGCCGTAGGCCGTCTTGCTGGACGCGCTCGACAGCAGCATGGTGTTGGCGCCGAAGAAGTCGTTGTCGGCCATGAAGTCGTCGATCAGCCACGAGGTGATGAACAGCGGGCGCAGCAGGGCCTGGATGTCCTCGGTGTCGGCCGTGTAGAGCGGGTCGCTCGCGCAGCGGAAGTACTGGTTGTAGACGGCGGGCAGTTCGGCGCGGTGCGGCGCCACGTCGGTGAAGCGTTCGGGAGAGAGCCGACCGGGGCTCAGCACCGCGCCGGAGGCCATCGGCCAGTAGCCGTAGAGCCGTTCGCCCACCGGTACGCCGGGGTGCAGCGACTGCACCACGCTCGCGAAACCCCACACGGGGATGCTGCCCCAGCCTTCCTCGCCGCTCGGGAAGAACTGCCAGTAGCTCATCGCGTCGCCGAAGGCGGCATACGTGATGTTGTTGGAGGTGAGCGCGAAGCTGTCGATGCGCACGCGCACCTGGCCGTCGGCGAGCGCTTCGTCGGTGGCGGTGTGAAGGCGCGTGGTGGCGAGCTGGTCTTTGCGGATGAGGAGGCTGGTGGTGCTCATGAGCGTGGCTCCTGGCGGTTGTGAGGTTCGCCAACGTTAGCCAAGCTTGATGAAAGGCGCCATCGCGCGGCGGCTTTCTGCGTCACCCGTGAGACATCGGCGGGCATGAAAAAAGCGGCCCGGCTTGTGGCCGGACCGCTTGTTCTGCGTATGCGCCGTGGGGCTCAGGCGATCGTGAGTTCCACGTCGATGTTGCCGCGCGTGGCGTTCGAGTACGGGCAGACCTGGTGAGCCGTGTCGACCAGCTTCTGCTTGGCATCGGCATCCAGGCCGGGCAGCGTGATCGCCAGCTTCACGGCGATGCCGTAGGCGGCGCCGCCGTTCGTCGGGCCGAGGGAAACGCTGGAGTCGATAGCGACGTCTTCCGGCACCTTCACGCCGATCTTCGGGCCGATGGCCTTCATCGCGCCGATGAAGCAGGCGGCATAGCCGACCGCGAACAGCTGCTCGGGGTTGGTACCGGGCTTGCCGGAACCGGGCGAGCTCAGCTTGACGTCGATGGCGCCGTCGCTGGACTTGCCTGCGCCGTCACGGCCGCCGACCGTGTGGGCTTCTGCGGTGTAGAGCACTTTGTCGAGCTTGGTGGTCATGGTGATTCCTTTGGTGATGATGAAACGGAGGGAGGGTGGTGAAAAGGCTTCGTTCTCTCTTGATTTGATGGGATCGATCGAAGCGGGAGAAAAATGGTGCGATGCGTCAGGCTGCCTTCTTGATGCGGTCGCGCAACGTCTGGATCTGCTGGGTGAGCGAAATCAGCTCGGGCACCGAACACTCGGCGGCGGCCATCAGGCAGGCCGGCACGTTCGATGCACGGCTCTTGAGCCTGCGGCCGGTGGTCGTCAGCGTGATGTGCACGCGGCGCTCGTCGGCCACGTCTCGCACGCGGGCCACGTAGCCGTTGGCTTCGAGGCGCTTGAGCAGCGGCGTGAGCGTGCCCGAGTCGAGCGAGAGGCGCTCGCCGAGTTCGGAGACCATGAGCCCGTCTTGTTCCCAGAGGGCGAGCATCACGAGGTATTGGGGGTAGGTGAGCTGCAGCTTTTCCAGCACCGGCTTGTAGAGCCGCGTCATGGCCAGCGAGGCCGAATACACGGCAAAGCACAGCTGGTTGTCCAGCTTGAGCATTTCGTCGGCGGAGACTTTGGTGGAGCGCATGGGGCGAATTGTAGCGAGCAATTAGATTGTGTGCAATCTAATTTGCAAGCGTCGGTTTCTGCAAGGGCTACAGTCGGCCGCGAACGGGCATTCTGAACCCGCAAGGCTCATGGGCCAAATCTTTCGGCTCCACCTGTTGACCCGGCCCCAGGGGCAGCCCCTAAAAAGAGAAAACTGTCGAAAAAGGTTCTCTTCATGCCATCCACCACCCGCTTTCTCAGCCCATCGGAAGCCGCGAAGCGGCTCGGCGTTTCCGCCAAGGCCTTGCGGCTCTACGAGCAGCGCGGACTCGTGGCGCCCGGCCGGACCGAAGCGGGCTGGCGCACCTATGGCCAAAAGGAGCTCGACCGCGCCGCGGAGATCGTCGCGTTGCGCGCGCTCGGCTTCAGCCTCGCGCAGGTCGAACGCGTGCTGGACGGCAATTCCAGCGGGCTGGAGCCGACGCTTGCGGCACACCAGGCAGCGCTGGAGTCGCAGCTTCGCCAGCTCGCCAACACAGTCGAGAAGGTCCGCGGACTGCGAAGCGATCTGATGCAAGGCCGTGCACCGACCATCGACGAGTTGATGGACCTGCAGGCACCGTCGAGCGAAGTCCGCGTCGCATTCGAACTCCCGTGGCCATGGGGCGGAGAGCTCTTCGAGCTGCGCGACATCCGCTCGCTGAACTACATCATCGGCCCGCTCGGCAGCGGCAAGACCCGACTGGCGCACAGCCTTGCCGAGGCACTGCCCGATGCGGTCATGCTGGGGCTGGAGAGACTTGAGGACGGCGGGATTGCCGCGGCGAAATCGCTGCTGGAAAGCGACCCTCGCCTGAAGTCCCGCGTCGACGAGGCGATGGCCTGGCTCGTGGAAGACGGGGCCGGCACATCGGATGCCCTGATCGCATTGCTCGTCGGGCTGGAAGCCGAAGGGCCCGACGCTTTGGTCGTGGACATGATCGAACAGGGCCTCGACCACGCAACCCAGGAAGCGCTGATCGCCTGGCTGCGCCGCCGGGGCCCCGATGCGCGCGCCCTCTTCATGCTCACCCGCTCCTGCGCCATCCTCGACCTGTCCGCCGTCGGGCCGGACGAGACCATCATCCTCTGCCCCGCGAACCACAGCCCGCCGACGCAGGTGGCTCCGTATCCCGGTGCTCCGGGCTACGAGGCGGTCGCCACCTGTCTTGCTTCGCCCGAGGTGCGGGCACGAACCTCGGGGCGCATGCAACTGCGCGCGATGGAAAGCCCGGGCCTCATCACGCCCTGAACCGCTTCCGCGTCAACGACAGCGCAGTCCAGAACGACGCCACTGCATACACCGCCAGCACCACCGCGTGCACCCACCAGCCGGCTGGCCACTGGTCCATGAAGAGCGGTCTCACCAGTGCCACCGCGTTCGTCAGCGGCAGCCACGCCGCCACGGCCTGCACGGCCGTGGGCAGTTGCTCCAGCGGAAAGAACACGCCGCTCAGGAACATCATCGGCGTCATGAACAGCGTGAAGTAGTAGGTGAAGAAGTCGTAGCCCTTCGCCAGCGCGTTGAAGATCAGCGCGATCGAAGAGAAGGTGATGCCCGCGCCGATCAGCACCATCCATGCGACGACGAGCTTCGGGCTGTGGCTGATGCCCAGCCCGAGCATCACGAACAGGATCGCCGTCACGGTGAAGATCGACTTGAACGCCGCCCACAGCATCTCTGCCAGCACGATGTCGTCGAGGCCGACGGGCGCGTTCATGATGCCGTCCCAGGTCTTCTGCACATGCATGCGCGAGAAGGCCGAGTACAGCGCCTCGAAGCTCGCCGCGTTCATCGCGCTCATGCAGATCGAGCCGCTCGCGAGGAACAGGATGTACGGCACCTTCACGCCGTCGACCGACACCTGCCCCACCAGCGCGCCCATGCCGTAGCCGAAGGCCACGAGCCAGATCAGCGGCTCGGCGATGTTGCCGATCAGGCTCGGCAGAGCGAGCTTGCGCCACACCAGCAGGTTGCGCAGGAACACGGGCCACCAGCGCAGCGAGAGTTCGGGCGGGCGCCATGGCGAAGGCGAGGGAGGCGTGAGTGCCGGTGCCGCACTCGAGACGTTGTTCATGGTTGCTGCTCCATTTCAGAAATACCGCGGAACCGGCTTTGCCGGGCCGCAGGTATTGCCCCCGGCGAGGGGGTTGGCGGCCACACGAAGTGGGCAAGCCTGGGGGTGAACCTCATTTCAGCCGTCCTCGCGGATTTGCCGGCCCGTGAGCTTCAGGAAAAGGTCTTCGAGATTCGCGGGCCGATGGAATGTGCGCAGTCCGCTGTGCCGCGTCAGCGCATCGAGCAGCCTGCGCGCGTCCTGCGTGTAGAAGAACACCGTCTCGCCGCTGACCTCCACGCGCGCGGCCATCGCCTTCAGCTCGGCCGATTCCGCCAGCGACAGCGCGCCGTTGCCGTACACCTCGACCACGTCGGGCTCCAGGTGCTCGGCGATCAGGTCGCGCGGGCGGCCCTCGGCGATCTTGCGGCCGTGGTCCAGCACCAGCAGGCGCGAGCACAGGCGCTCGGCCTCGTCCATGAAGTGCGTGGTCAGCAGGATCGACTTGCCCTGCTGCAGCAGCACCTGCAGCCGCTCCCACATCAGGTGGCGTGCCTGCGGGTCGAGCCCGGTGGTGGGCTCGTCGAGCAGCAGCAGCTTCGGATCGTTGACCAGCGCACGCGCCAGCGAGAGCCGCCGCCGCATGCCGCCCGAGAGTTCGCCCGGCTTCGCGTCGGCCTTGTGCGACAGCGCCGCGAATTCCAGAAGCTGCGGTACGCGCGCACGCACATGCGCCTTGCTGAAGCCGAAGTAGCGGCCGTACACCACGAGGTTCTCGGCGCAGCTGAAGTCTGGGTCGAGCGTGTCGAACTGCGACACCACGCCGAGCTGAGCCTTGATGGCCAGCGCGTCGTGCGGCATCCGCAGGCCCAGCGCGGAGATGTCGCCGCCGTCGGGTGCGGTGAGGCCCAGGCACATGCGGATGGTGGTGGTCTTGCCCGCGCCGTTCGGGCCGATCACGCCCAGGCATTCGCCGGGCGCGATCTCGAACGACAGGTCGTTCACGACCGTCGTGTCTCCATATCGCTTGTGCAGGTGGCTGGCGTGGAAGAGGGGAGGCTGGGCGGAGGAGGGTGTAGGCGGCACGCGGCCATTCTGACGCAGCCGCGCGGCGGGCGTCCCATCGCTTCAATCGATGGACAATTCGCCGATGTCCAGAGCAACTTCATGGTGGTGCGTGGCCTGCCTGGCCGTCGCCGCGGTGCAGCAGGCCGTGGCGGCGACGGCGGCGCCGGCCGATCCGAAACAGTGCGAGCAGCTCCATGCCGTCGCGAATGCGAGCCCTGGCTTCGTTCCACGCTACGGCGCGGTCGTGGTCGGCACCGGCCGGGCGCGCCTGTACACGGCACCTGACGCCGCCTGCGACAGCGGCAGGTTCCTGATTCCCAAGGACCGCGTCACCGTCTACACCCCCTACAAGGAGTGGGTTCAGGTGCTGTTCATCCATCCGAAGACGGGCGAGGACACTATGGGCTGGATGCTCGACAGCCGCCTGAAGACGACAGGCACCATGGGCCCTCGATAACCCGGGGCGGATCGCGTGTCCGGCGGCTGCAAAATCGCCGCACCGATCGATTGATCGATCAATGGATGGCATTGCACCGGGGGGAGGCCCAAAGATGCTGCGTTTCTGGCTCGCGCTGACGGCCTTGCTGCTGCTCGGTGCCTGCGCGCCTTTTCACAGGCCCCTGGCTGCCGCGGACCGCAACAAGGTCCAGGAGGTCGACTTGCGTGTCGTCGTCGCGCAGGAGAGCTTCATGTTTTCCGCCCAGCCCCCGGGCGTGAGCGCGGCCACCGGCGGCGGGCTGATCGGCGCGCTCATCGATTCGTCGGTGCAGCAGTCGCGCCAGAAGGAAATGAGCGCCGAGGTGCAGGCCATCGTCGGCCCGCTGCTCGACTACGACTACCGCACCGAGGCGGGCCGGGTGCTCGAGGCGCAGCTGACGGAGCCGAGTTCGTTTCCGCTGAAGATCCGCTCCTCGGAGCTGCTTCCCGCCATGCCGGTCAAGGCCGAGCACGAGGCCCGCATCGCCGCCACGAAGAACGGCCCCGCGTACATGGTGCTGTTGCTGCAGTACGCGCTGGAACCCGGGCTGGGCGCATTCACCACGCGCACATCGGCTCTTCTCTGGCAGGACGGCAAAAGCGAGCCCTCCTATCGCGCCGCCGTCATCTTCCAGACGCCGGTGGGCGGCGTCGCGCGTGGCACCGTCATCCGCCGCCTCACGGCCGACGACGGGCAGGTGCTGCGCGGCGTGATGCGCGATTCGATGGCCCAGACCTTGCATGCGGTGGCGCTCGATGTCGCGGGCGTCCGTTCCGGTGCGGTGAAGACCGCACGCTTCAACGTCAACGGCTCCTGGGTGACGCTGGCCGGCCCGAGCTTCGACGAGCGGCCGGGACGCGTGCTGTTCCGCGACCAGGACGGTGCCCTTTACTCGGTCAGGAGCGCAGCCCCATGACGCCACGCCACGTATCGCGGGCCGCGGCCGCCCTCGGTGCCTTTTCCGCGCTTCTCGGCGCGCCCGGCCTGTCGCATGCGCTGACGGAGACCGAGCCGCTTCCCATGGTGTACGAGCCGGCGCCGGAACCTGCGGAGCGGCCCAACAGCACGCCGGTCGCGCAGCTGCGCGTGGCGAGCGGTTGCACGCTGTACCTGCCGAAGATCGACGACGTGCGCCTCCACAAGGCCAGCGTCGGCAACCTGACCGTCATGATGCCCACGCTGCACGCCACGCCCCTCGCGGTGCAATCCATCCAGGGCGGCAGCGACGCCGGCGCCTGGACGCGCGGCGCGCTGCAGTCGGCGAGCCGCTACGGCCTGCGGGTCGTGACCGCCGCGCTGCCCGCATCGGGCAATGCGCGGCAGGTGACGGCCGACGTGGCTCTGCGCCTGGCGCATTCGTGGTCGGCCGGCCTGAACCTGGTCTCGCACGTCGTGCTGCAGGCCACCTACCGCATGCCCGGCACCGAAGCCGTCGTGCGCCAGTACCACGGCATGGGCACGCGCACCAACTGGGCCAATGGCAACGGCGAATTCATGTCGGTGCTGAACCTCGGCATGGAAGAGGCGGTGCGCGGCATGGTCAGCGACGCGGCCGCGCTGTGCGACGGCAAGCCCCTGCCCTCGAGGGTGGCCGCGCCATGAAGACGATTCCGCGGCTACGCAAAGGCCGGCTCGAACTCCACCTGACCTGCGGTGCGATGGAGGCGGCACGGATTCCTTCCTTCGTCGAGGTGTGCGAGCAGGTGGGGCTCAAGCCGCTGCTGATCGACCTCGCCCACGGCGAGCAGAAGCAGCAGCCCATGGCCACCACCTGGTTGCGCGGCGACCTGGCCGAGGCGAAGGCCGAAGCGGTGGCGCTCGCGCAGTGGCTGGCTCGCGCGGGCATGGCCGTGCTGCGCGTGAAGGTGGAGGCCCCCATCCAGGGCCACGAATGCCTGAGCCGGCCCGACGAGTACTTCGAATGGCACGGCAAGCTGCGGGTGCACGACGCCTCCGCGTTGCAGCACCTGTGCGAGACGCACGGGGCGCGCCTGTCGCGCAACAGCCTGAAGGGCGAGACGGACGCGCGCTTCGTCACGCTGCGCAGCCGCGAAGCGCTGGACGGCTTCAAGGCCCGCGTCGCGGCATTGGCCGACCAGCTGGAGCGCCAGGGCTGGCCGCTGCTGAAGCAGGAAACGGAGATCTGCCTGCTCGACAGCCGGGAGTCGCTCGACGCAGGGTGGCTGGAAGCCTCTGCATGACCCTGCTGGCAACGCTGGCGGGCATCGAGAACGAAGCCCGGCGCACCGGGGCGTCGGTCGAGCAGGTGAGGGAACTCGTCCTGCTCGAAGGTTTCATGCGCCGTGCCGCATGGGTCGGCGGCCCCTTCATGCTCAAGGGCAGCCTCATCACGCGCCAGTACCTGAGCGGGCCGGAGCAGGACAACGAACGCCTGTCGCGCGACATCGACTGGGTGTGCACCGAGCCCTTCGACCGCGAGCGCAGCGCCCGGCAGCTGAATACATGGGCGCAGTCCGTGACCACGGTGTGCCTCGACGACGGCCTGCATTTCCGTCCGTTCACCGAGAACGCGTTCTGGCGAATGATCGACTACGCGATGGACGACGACTTTCCCACCGTCAGCACCGACATCGACGGCTGCGTGCTCGACGGCGATTCGCAGACCCCGCTGCACCGCTTCAGGCTGGACGTGAGCTTCAACCTGAAGCTCGACCCTCCGCCCGTGCCGCTGCACTACCGGCCCTGCCTCGGCGAGGCGTTCCATCTGCCGAGTACCTGCGCGCTCGACCTGCAGATCGCGTGGAAGCTGCACCAGTGCCTGGTGCGGCCGCGCTTCAAGGACCTGCTCGACCTGATGTGGCTGGTGCCGCACAACCCTGTCGATGCCGACGCGGTGGGCCGCGCACTGCGCGCCGAGTGTGCTCAGGACAAGGCCGACATGGGGCGGCTGCGCTACCTGTTGAACGGCGACATGCCGCGGCACCCCGAGTTTCCCGGCCAGCGTGCCGTGAAGACGACGGCACAGGCCTGGGAGTACTGGCGCCACGGACGCATGGCCAACAAGATGGGGCAATGGCAGGTCGCGGTCCACATCGGCGAGCCGGCCAGCGTCTGCGTGTCGCGAGTCGATGCCCTGCCCGGGCAGCTCGAGGAATTTCTCGCGCAGCTGCACGAGGCCTTGCACGGCCTGGTTACGGCGCTGTTGCCCAAGGCATCGCCGCGACGAGACGTCTTCCTCAAAGCCTGAGCCCGCAGAACTCCGCCTTCATCCATTCGATGAACGCCCGCGTGCGCGCCGGCAGCAGCCGTGCGTTCGGATAGATCACGCTCACCGGCCGGGGCGGCGGCTCGAAGTCTTCGAGAACCAGCTTCAGCCTTCCCTGCGCCACGTGCGGCATGACCTGGTACGAGAAGAAAGTGCCGAAGCCCATGCCTGCCGCGCACGACTCGATGGCGGGCGCGAGGTGGTTGAACTCCAGCCGGTTGTCGGGCATCACGCTGATCGCCTTCCCGGCCTCGTAGAACTGCCATTGCGCGGGCGCGTCCACCCGTCCGCGCACGCAGGGCGCGCCGTTCAGCTCGCGCGGATGCGTCGGCGTGCCGTGCCGTTCCAGGAAATCGGGGCTCGCGACCAGCACCCGGCGGATGGTGCCCATGGTCTGCGCCACGAGCGAGGAGTCTTCCAGCGGGCTGATGCGGATGCCCACGTCGATGCCCTCGTCGAGCAGGTTCACCGTGCGGTCGTACAGCCGCACGCTGCAGCGCACCTTCTCGTAGCGCTTCATGAAGCGCACGATGGCCGGCGCCACGTACATGTGGCCGAAGAGCACTGGCGCGGTGATGGTGAGCTGGCCCGCCGGCTCGCGCGCCTCGGCCTTCAGCGCGAGGTCGGCGGCGTCGGCCGCGAGCAGCACCTCGCGCGCGCTCGGCAGGTAGCTGCGGCCTTCCTCGGTGAGCGAGAGGCGGCGCGTGGTGCGGTGGAAGAGGCGCACGCCAAGGTGGGCCTCCAGCGCGGCGAGGGCGCGCACCACCGCCGGCAGCGAGGTGCCGAGCGCCTCGGCGGCGCGGGTCAGGCTGCCCTGGTCGGCAATCTGCACGAAGGTCTGCATGGCCTTGAAGCGATCCATGGGGCGATTAAACCGGAAAACGCAGCAGTCAAATACAGGAATGGCTATTCATTCATCTGGTGCAAGAGAGAAGAATCGCATTCATGCCTCGGACCCCCGAGAAAAGGAATTGCCCATGACCGCCACCCGCCCCGCCCAGCCCATCAAGCTCTACGGCTCCGCCATCTCGGGCCACGTGCATCGCGTGCGCCTGTTCCTCACGATGCTCGGGCTGCCCTTCGAGGCAGTCGAGATCGACATGCGCAAGCGCGAGAACCGCACGCCGGAGTTCCTGGCGCGCAATCCCTTCGGCCAGGTGCCGGTGATCGAGGACGGCGAGGTCACGCTGGCCGACTCCAACGCCATCCTGGTCTACCTCAACGAACGCTATGCGCCCGACCCCTCGCGCTGGATGCCGCGCGATGCCGTCGGCGCGGCGCGCGTGCAGCGCTGGTTCTCGGTGGCCGCCGGTCCGCTGGCCTACGGCCCGGCGGCCGCGCGGATCATCGCGCTGTTCGGCCATTCGTCCGATCCGACGGAGATCGTCAAGCGTTCGCACGCGCTGCTGTCGGTGATGGAAATGCACCTGGAGCAGCAGCCCTTTCTCGCCGGCCCGTCGGCCACGCTGGCCGACATCGCGAACTATGCGTACGTGGCGCGCGCGCCCGAGGGCAGCGTGTCGCTCGACGGCTATCCGAAGGTGCGCGAATGGCTCGGGCGCGTGGAAGCCCTGCCGGGCTTCGTGCCGATGGTGCGCACGCCGGTAAACCCTGCGGTGGGAGCAGGCTCATGATCGCCGCCCCCTTCCATGCGGGCGAGCGCGCGCTGCAGGCCCTGGCGGGCTCGCGCGAGCAGATGGAGGTCGCCGGGCCGCGCGTGATCCGCGACTACATGCCAGACCAGCATCGCGATTTCTTCGAGCTGCTGCCGTTCATCGTGGCGGGCAGCATCGACGGGAACCTGCAGCCCTGGGCCAGCGTGCTCGCCGCGCCCGTCGGGTTCGTGCACTCGCCCGATCCCACGCACCTGCGCATCGATGCATTGCCGGCGGCGGGCGATCCGCTCGTCGGCCAGCTGAAGCAGGGTGCCACGCTGGGCCTGCTCGGCATCCAGCCGCACACGCGGCGGCGCAATCGCATGAACGGCACGGTGGAGTCGCTCGACGATGCGGGCTTCATGGTCGCGGTGCAGCAGAGCTTCGGCAATTGCCCGCGCTACATCCAGGCGCGCGAGCCGGTGTTCGTGCCGCCGCGCGCCGACGCGACGCCGCAGGCGCAGTGGCTCGACAGGCTCGACCTCGCTGCGCACCGCCTCATCGGCAGCGCCGACACGCTGTTCATCGCCACCGCCTATCCCGACGAGGCAGCGACCGGCGACGCGGCCGACGCGAGCTCGCACGGCGTCGACGTGTCGCATCGCGGCGGCCGTCCGGGCTTCGTGCGCATCGACGGCGACGACGTGCTCACGCTGCCGGACTTCAACGGCAACCGCTTCTTCAACACGCTGGGCAACCTGGCGGCGCATCCGCGCGCGGGGCTGCTGTTCGTCGACTTCGACAGTGGCGACCTGCTGCACGTGGCGGTCACTGCCGAGATCGTGTGGGACGGCCCCGAGGTGGCCGCGTTCGAAGGCGCGGAGCGGCTGGTGCGCTTCCATGTCGAGCACGCCCTGCGCCGTCCGGCGGCGCTGCCTCTGCGCTGGGGCGACGCGCAGCTGTCGCCGCACCTCGCGGGCACCGGTCAGTGGAACACCGGGATGCGCCCGTTGACCGACGGCCGATAGCTCCAGCCGCGCAGCCGCTGCGCATCGAGATCGTGCGCGTGGTGTGACAGCAGCAGCGCGCGCAGGCTGGCCGCCGCCAGCGTGCATGCCAGCGCCTGTCCGGGACAGGCATGCATGCCGTGGCCGAAGCCGAGCATGCGGCGCCGGGCTCGCACCGGCATGAAGCGGTCGGGCTCCGGGTTGAAGGCCGGGTCGCGGTTGGCCGATGCCAGCAGCACCAGCACCGCGTCGCCCGCGGCCAAGTCGGTGCCGGCGATGGTGACTGCCTCGGCCGCGAAGCGCCGCGTGTTGTGCACCGCCGGATCGTGCCGCGCGGTTTCCTCGACGATGGCCTGCAGGCCATCGCGCGTGCGGGTCGAGGGCAGCAGCGAAGGCTCGCGCATCAGTGCGATCAGGCTGTTGCCGACCAGCCCCGCCGTGGCGTCGCAGGTCTGCGAAAGCAGGCCGGCGAGGTTCGCGAGCAGCGAGCGCGAAAGCGGCGCGTCGCCCGCGCTCTCGGCCAGTACCGCTGCCAGCAGCGTGCCATGCCTGGGCGGCGTGCCGGCTGCCATGATCTCGAAGCGGGTCATCAGCTCCGAGGCGGCGGTGCTGGCGCGCTGCAGCTGATCGGACGTGGACAGCGGCGACAGGCAGGCCACGAAGTCGCGCATCCACCTGTCCACCTGCGGCAGCGCATCGTCGGTAAAGCCGAGCAGGTGCGCGACGGACTGCACGGGCATCGAGAACAGCGTGTCGGACAGCGCCTGCTCGCGTGGCACGCGCTGCGCCACCTGCAGGGCGGCCGCATGCACCGCGTCCAGGTCGAGCCCGGCGAGCGCGCGCTGCAGCGCGGGCCGGTGCGCCTGGTGCGCCGCGCCGTCGTTCATGCGCACGAGGTGGCCGAACACCTCGCCGGCAGGGCTGCCTGCAATGGCGCGCGGCACCGGCTCGGCGGCAGGCCGCACGCGCAGCGCGCCGTGGGCCTGCAGCACCTGCTCGATCACGTCGGCACGGCTCGCGACCCACAGGCGCAGTTTCTCGTTCCACGCGAGCGGCGGTCCGTCGCGAAGGGTTGCGTAGTACGGATACGGGTCGGCATGGGTGGCGGCCGCGACCGGATCTGCGGGCATGTCGAAGAGCGTGGGGCTTGGGTTCATGGGCGCCAGTGTGCGATCGAGCCGGCCGCCACACTTCGCTCGCGAACGAAGTGTGGTGTGCGTCGCCGTCTTAGGATGGGCGCATGGACGACACCCTTTCCTCCTCCGCCGACTTTCAACTGGCCCGCCTCGCCGGCGCCATCGCCGAACCGGCGCGCGCCCGCATGCTGAGCTGCCTGATGGACGGCCATGCGCGTACCGCCACCGAGCTCGCCACCGTCGCGGAGGTGGCTGCGTCCACCGCCAGCGCGCATCTCGCGCGCCTCAAGGAGGAGCGGCTGGTCGACGTGCTGGTGCAGGGCAAGCACCGCTACTTCCGCCTCGCCAACGACGACGTCGCCTCCGCGCTCGAGAGCCTGATGGTGGTGGCCGGCACGCCCCGTACGCCGCCCGCGCCCGAGTTCAAGCCCAACACGCCCAGCCGCCTGCGCAGCGCCCGCACCTGCTACGACCACATGGCGGGCACGGCCGGCGTCGCGCTGCACGACCGGCTGCACGCCCAAGGCTGGCTCAGCGGCCTGCAGAGCGGCTCGTACGAGCTCACGCCCGAAGGCGCGATCGCGCTGGAGAGCCTGGGCGTGGAGATCGACGCCGTGCGCCGCTCGCGCCGCCGCTTCGCCTGCGCCTGCCTCGACTGGAGCGAGCGCCGCCCGCACCTGGGCGGCGCGCTGGGCGCGGCGTGGCTGCAGCTGTCGCTGAAGCGCGGATGGGTGCGGCAGGAACTCGACGGACGCGCGCTCACGCTGACGCCGAAGGCGCAGCGGGAGATGCCGGAGCTCTTCGCCTGAACGAGCAGGACGACGGTCAGGCTTTGAGCTTGAGCAGGTAGATCAAGGGGCCGGCCATCGCCGTATCGAGATCGAGGAAGCTCTCGAAGTCCTTGCCCGCCATCCAGTACGGGTCCCAGTTGTTGCGCTTGATGGTCTTCTGCCAGACCTCGGCCATGGTGGCGCGGCGCACCGCCTCGAGCAGCACGGCGCGGCGCTCGGCCGTGACCTTCTTGCCGGTGAGCACGCCGCGCCAGTTGGCGAGGTCGGCGTCCACGCCCTGTTCGCGCACCGACGGAATGCCCAGGAACGGGCGCTTGGCCGACACGCCGATGGCGCGCAGCTTGCCGCTGGCCAGGTGGTCGCTGAATTCGCTGTAGCCCGAGATGCCGGCGGCGGCCTTGCCCGATTCGAGCGCCTCGACCACCTGCGCGCCGCCCGGATGCGGCTGGTAGACCAGCGCGCCGGCATTGCCGGCCACGCGCGCCAGCATGCCGGCGTACATGTGGTCCACGCCACCGGCCGAGCCGCCCGCGATGACGGTCTTCGCGGCATCGGCGCGAAGCTGCGCGATCAGGTCCTTCGGCGTCTTGATGGGGGAGTCGGCCTTCACGGCCACCACTTCGTAGTCGCTGGTGAGGCGTGCCACCGGAGCGACCTGCGCGAGGGTGACGGCGGGCTTCTGCAGCGCGACCGCGCCGACCATGACCATGCCGCTCATCAGCAGCGTGTCGGCATCGGCGTCGTACTTCTCGACGTACTTCGCCAGGCCGATGGTGCCGCCCTTGCCGCCGAGGTTCTCGTACACCACGTCGCCCACCGCGCCGGAGGCGACCATGGCGGCGCCGAGGGCGCGGCCTGTCTGGTCCCAGCCGCCGCCTTCATTGGCGGGAATGAAGATGCGCAGCTTCGGAATCAGCTGCGGCTCGGCCGCCCGGGACACCGCGGGCCAGAGCGAGGCGGGCACGGCGCCCACCGCCGCGGCCGATGCAACCAGGGTGGCAAAACCGCGACGAGAGAGGTCGGTTGGCATGGAATGCGTCATTTTGTTTCAATCTCCCCGTAAAAGTAACGAGATGATGGACGAAAACCATGTCAGACATTAGTGTCAATTCATCGGGGAAAACCCGAATAAATGACCAGGCGGCCCGGTCCTGCCGGGCCTTCGGCGCTCAGGCCTTCAGCTTCAGCAGGTAGATCAGCGGGCCGGCCATCGCGGTGTCTGTCTCGAGGAAGTTCTCGAACTCCTTGCCCTCGAGCCAGAACGGGTCCCAGTTGTTCTGCTTGACGGATTTCTGCCAGAGGTCGGTGGCGGTGGCGCGCCGCACCACCGTCAGCAGCGCCGCCTTGCGGTAGGGCGGCACCTTGCGGCCGGTGAGAACGCCGCGCCAGTTGGCGAGGTCGGCCTCCACGCCCTGTTCGCGCACCGAGGCGATGCCCTGGAACGGCCGCTTCGACGAGACGCCGATGGCCCGCAGCTTGCCGTTGGCCAGGCTCTCCGCGAATTCGCTGTAGCCGGAGATGCCCGCGGCGGCCTTGCCGCTTTCCAGCGCCTCGACCACTTCCGCGCCGCCGGGATGCGCCTGGTAGACCAGCGACTGCGAGGCCTCGGCCACGCGCGCCAGCATGCCGGCGTACATGTGATCCACGCCGCCGGCAGAGCCGCCCGCGATGACGGTGTTGGCCGCGTCGGAACGCAGCTGCGCGATCAGGTCTTTCGGCGTCTTGAGGGGAGAGTCGGCCTTCACCGCGATCACCTCGTAGTCGCTGGTGAGGCGGGCGATGGGCGCCATGTTGGCCATGGTGACCGTGGGCTTCTGCAGTGCCACCGCGCCGACCATGACCATGCCGCTCATCAGCAGCGTGTCGGGGTCGGCGTCGTATTTCTCGACGTACCGCGCGAGGCCGACCGTGCCGCCCTTGCCGCCGACGTTCTCGTACACCACGTTGCCGACCGCGCCCGATGCCAGCATCGCGGCGCCGAGCGCGCGGCCCGTCTGGTCCCAGCCTCCGCCCTCGTTGGCGGGAATCACGATGCGCAGCCTGTTGCTCAGCGGCGCATCGGCCGCGTGGGCCGCGCGCGGCCACAGGGCGGCCTGCCCCCCGCCGACTGCTGCGGCCGAGGCCGCGATCCATGCAGAAAAACTGCGACGGGAGATGGAGGAAACGGAGCGCGACTGGGTCATCTTCTTTCCGGTTGTCGTGGGATAGACCGGATGATGTCCGCGAAACACGCCATTCCCGCGCGGCCGCGGGCAGGACAAACCCTGAGGCCCGTGCCCTCGCCGGCCCCTGCTGGAGCCCTTCTTCTTAGGGGAATGCCATTACTACTGGAACGCCACTTCGGCGAAGCTGCGCAGCTTGCGGCTGTGCAGTCGCGACGAGCCTTCCTCGCGCAGGATGTCGATGGCCCGCATGCCGATGCGCAGGTGCTGCTCCACGCGCTCGCGGTAGAAGTGGTTGGCCATGCCGGGCAGCTTGATCTCGCCGTGCAGCGGCTTGTCGCTCACGCACAGCAGGGTGCCGTAGGGCACGCGGAAGCGGAAGCCGTTGGCCGCGATGGTCGCGCTTTCCATGTCCAGCGCCACCGCGCGGCTCTGGCTGAAGCGGCGCTGCGGCTGGTTGCCCGGCAGCAGCTCCCAGTTGCGGTTGTCAGTGCTGGCCACGGTGCCGGTGCGCATGATCTTCTTCAGGTCGGGGCCCTCGTAGCGCGTGACGTCGGCCACGGCTTTTTCCAGCGCGAGCTGGATCTCCGACAGCGCCGGGATCGGCACCCACAGCGGCAGCTCTTCGTCGAGCACGTGGTCCTCGCGCACGTAGGCGTGGGCCAGCACGTAGTCGCCGAGCTGCTGGGTGTTGCGCAGGCCGGCGCAGTGGCCCAGCATCATCCACGCATGCGGGCGCAGCACCGCGATGTGGTCGGTGATGGTCTTGGCGTTGGCCGGGCCGACGCCGATGTTGACCATGGTGGTGCCGCTGCAGTCCTCGCGCACCAGGTGGTAGGCCGGCATCTGCGGCAGCCGCGGCGGCGCGGTGCCCTGGCTGCCGTCGAGCAGGTGGCCGTAGGTGGCGCTCGAGCCCGCTGGCAGCCCGCGCCGGCGCGTGACCACGTTGCCGGGCTCGATGAAGGCGACGTACTCGCTGTTCTCGTCGGCCATGGCCTCATGGCCGAGGCGCACGAACTCGTCGATGTAGAACTGGTAGTTGGTGAAGAGCACGAAGTTCTGGAACCAGTCGGGCGCCGTGCCCGAGTAGTGGCGCAGGCGGTGCAGCGAGTAGTCCACGCGCGCGGCCGTGAAGAGCGACAGCGGCTGCGCCTCGCCGTCGCGCGCCTCGAAGGTGCCGTTGGCGATGCCGTCGTCCATCACGCCCAGGTCGGGCAGGTCGAACACGTCGCGCATCAGCGCGCGGCGCTCGGTGCTCATGGTGCCTTCGATGTGGTCGTTCTCGGCGAAGGAGAAGTGGATCGGGATCGGCTGCGTGCTGGTGCCCACCTCGAGCTCGACCTGGTGGTTCTCGAGCAGCAGGCGGAACTGGTCGAGGTAGTAGCGCGCGAACAGGTCGGGGCGCGTCAGCGTGGTCTCGTAGCGGCCGGGGCCGGCCACGAAGCCGTAGCTCAGGCCGGCGTTGGCCGGCGGCGTGTGGCGCGAGACGGTGTGGGTGTGCACCCGTACGAAGGGGTAGCAGGCCCGCACCCGCCCCGGCAGTTCCTCGCCGGCGACGAAGCGCAGCATCGATTCGCGCAGGTGCGTGAGGCCGGCCTGGTAGATGGCCTTGACCTGTTCGAGTGCGGCGGCGGCATCGGTGAAGCGGGCGGGAGCGACGAAAGTTGGCATGTAGGGCATGCCGGCATTGTGCAATGCGGCCGTGGCAGCCGCTCTGTTGCCAGGCTCGGCTAGGCCAGGAGGCAGGCCAGCACCTTCGCCAGCATGTCGTTCACGTCCGTGGCCTGCACCGCGCCGGGCAGCGCCACGTCGCCGTGCATCACGAACACCGGCTTGCCCCACTTGAGCCCCAGCGCCATTTCCGACAGCGTGCCCATGTTGCCGCCGATGGCGACCAGGCACACGCCGCTGCGCGCGACGATGCCGTTGCGCATCTCGCCCATGCCGGTCGGGATGGCCACGCTGAGCCATTCGTTGGCGTTGCGGTCGTCGTCCTCGGGCAGGATGCCCACGGCAATGCCGCCAGCCTCCACGGCCCCGCGCGAGGCCGCGGCCATCACGCCGCCGCGCCCGCCGCAGACCACCGACATGCCCGCGCCGGCCAGCGCATGCGCCACCGCGTGCGCGGCCTCGCATTCGGCCGGGCCGCCGTCGCCGGGGCCGATGATGGCCACCGGCTGCCGGTGGCGCTGCGGCCCCCGCTGCTTCTGCGCGAGGCGCGCGAGCGCCTCAGTGACCTGCGCCGGCAGCGCCACCGCGCTCGCGCCTTCGCGTAAAGACATCGCCCACTCCCATCACGATCACACACACAACCATCAGCACCAGCGACAGGGCCGCCGCCACCGCGAAATCGGAACCGCCGTCGCCCACCTGCGCCAGCAGCATCAGCGGCAGGATGTTGAGCTGCGTACCCACCAGCGCCAGCGCCGTGCCGTAGGTGCCCATCGCAATGGCAGCCACCATGCAGGCATTCGACAGCACGGAGGGCAGCACCTCGGGCACCACCGTGTCCCAGAAGGCGCGCGAGCGCGAGGCACCCAGCGTGCGCGCTGCCTGCGCCGGGCGCAGGTCGAGGTTCGCGAACACCGGGTAGAGCGACAGCGCCACGCGCGGAATCAGGTAGTAGGCATACGCAAAACCCAGGCCCGACACGCTGTAGATCCAGCTGCCGATGACGGCCGGGTCGGCGCCCAGGCCCGCAAGCAGCTGCGTCACGAAGCCCGCGCGTCCGAAGGCCAGGATGAAGCCGTAGGCGATCACCAGACCCGAGAAAGCCAGCGGCAGGCCCAGCAGGGTCATCAGCCATTGGCGCCGGCCTTCGGGCTGGCGCGCGAGCTCGATCGCGATGCAGGTGCCCACCAGCGCCGACATCACGCCCGCCGCCAGCCCGAGCGCGAGCGTGTTGCGCAGCGCCCCGAAGAACAGCGGGTTGCCGAACAGCCGGCCGAAGGCGCTGCCGCCCTCGCCGAAGGCCTCGGGCAGCAGCGCCGCCAGCGGCACCGCGAAGAACAGCGCCATGAAGGCCCATGCGGGCCAGGCGCCAAAGCGTCGCATCACGTTCCTTCGGGCTTTCTTGTTACTTGCCCAGCGCCGCCTGCGCCCAGAGCTTGTCGACCTCGGCCTTGCGCTCCGAGGCCTTCACCACGTCGAGCGGCTTGATCTGCGGCGCGGCCGGCATCTTGGCGGCCACGTCGGCTGCCAGCGGCGTGCCCGGCACGGCGGGGCGCACGAAGCCCTGGGCGAAGAGCGACTGGCCGGCCTCGCTCATGATGAAGTTGAGCCAAAGCTTGCCGGCGTTCGGGTTCGGGCCGTTCTTCACGAGGCTGATGGCGTAGGGCGCGGCCACGCTGGCTTCCTTCGGGATCACGACTTCCACCGCGTCGCCCATGCCGTCGACGTGCTTGGCCTTCAGGCCGTCGTTCTCGTAGCTGATCCACACCGGGATCTCGCCCTTCAGGAACTTGGCATAGGGCGTGGTGCCTTCCACGCGCAGCACGTTGCCGGCCGCATGCAGCTTGCCAAGGTAGTCGGTGCCGGGCTGCACGTTGTCGACGCTGCCGCCGTTGGCATACGCCGCCGCGAAGGTCAGAACCTGGCCGATGCCGGTGGAGCGCGGGTCGAGGTACACCACCGTGTTCTTGAACTCGGGCTTGAGCAGGTCGGCCCAGCCGGTGGGTACGTTCTTCACCAGCTTCTTGTTGACCAGGAAGGCGATGTTGAGCGTGTGGATGGTGAACCAGCGGCCCTCGGCTTCGCGGAACACCGCGGGCAGCTTGTCGAAGTTGACGGGCTTGAAGGGGGCGACCACGTCCTTCTTGGCGGCGTCGACGGCCGATGCGGCGAAGTAGTAGGCGGTGTCGGCCTGCGGGCGGCGCTTGGTTTTTTCCAGCGCGACCACGGTGGCGGCGGAGCCGATGTCGTTGTAGGTCAGCTCGATCTCGGGGTAGCGCTTCTTGAAGTCGCGGAACAGCGACTTCCAGTTGGCCCACTCGGGGCCGGTGTCGAAGGAGACGCACAGGCCTTCCTTCTGCGCCTCGGCGTACAGCGCCTTCTCGCCCGCGTAGAGCTCGGGGCCGTCGAAGGCGAATGCGGTGCGTGCCGCGAGGGTGGCCAGCGGCAGTGCGCCGGCGGCCTGGATCAGATGTCTGCGTTGCATGGTGGCTCCTTGGAGAAAGGTTTCAGTGGTCGATTCAGTTGTCGCTTCAGTCGTCGAGCAGGCGCAGGTGCTCGGGCGCGATGGCGATCGCTTCGGTGGCCGGCTTCGCCGATTCGGCGAGAAATGGCTTGCCGGCGCCCTGCACCTCGAAGTCGTAGCGCGTGAGCGCGCCCAGGTAGCGCTGCGCGCCGGTGCGGCCCGCGAGGCGGTTCACGGCGTCGGTCGCCGGGTCGGGTCGGATGTGTTCGGGCCGCACCAGCACGTGCACCGCGGTGCCGAAGGCGCGCTGCCCGGTGTCGGCGAAGAGTTCTGCGAAGCCCATGTCCAGCCGGCCCGGCGCGGCCACCTTCGCGGGCAGGATCGTCGAGAGCCCGACGAACTCCGCCACCGCGCGGCTCGCGGGGTTCTCGTAGATGTCGCGCGGCGTGGCGATCTGCAGCAGCCGGCCGTCCTTGAGCATGGCGACGCGGTCGGCCATGGCCAGCGCCTCTTCCTGGTCGTGCGTGACCAGCAGCGTGGTGGCGTTGAAGCGCTGCTGGATGGCGCGGATCTGGTCACGCAGGTGGCCGCGCACGCTGGCGTCGAGGGCCGACAGCGGCTCGTCGAGCAGCAGGGCGCGCGGGTCGATGGCCAGCGCCCGGGCCAGCGCCACGCGCTGCTGCTGCCCGCCCGAAAGCTGCGCCACGGCGCGCTGCGAGAACTCGCCCAGCCCCACGATGTCGAGCAGCTCCTGTGCGCGCTGGCGCCGCCCGGCGGTCGCTACCTTGCGCAGCTTGAGGCCGTAGGCCACGTTGTCGAGCACGCTCAGGTGCGGAAAGAGCGCGTAGCTCTGGAACACCATGCCGATGTGGCGCTGGTGCACCGGCGTGCGCGACATGTCTTCGCCGTCGAGCGCGATGCGGCCGGTGTGGCCCGTCTCCAGGCCCGACACCAGCTTCAGCAGCGTCGACTTGCCCGAGCCGCTGGGCCCGATCACCGCGACCAGTTCGCCGGTGCGCACGTCGAGCGACACCTCGTGCAGGCCGTGCGTGCTGCCGGGGTAGTTGTAGCTGACCTTGTCGAGGAGGAGGCTCATGGCGTATCGGTTGTGCCGCTTATGCGCGTTGCTTCACGAGGGAAGAGGAAAGAAGCGCCGACGCGCTCGCCAGCACCAGCAGGATCACCGTGGCCGCGCAGGCGAAGCCCGTCGCACCGTAGAAGGCCTGCAGAAGCACCACCGGGTAGGTGCGGTTCTGGAAGCTCGTGAGCAGGTTCGACACGCCGAACTCGCCCACCGAGATGGCCGCCACCATCACCAGCCCGCTGATCAGGCTCTGGCGCAGGCTGGGCAGCACGATGCCGGTGAACTGCTGCCAGCCCGAGGCGCCGAGCGTGGCGGCGGCCTGCTCGAGCCGCCCGAGGTCGAGGTGGCGCAGGTCGGTGAGCAGCGTGTTGGTGAGGTAGGGCAGCGTGAGGATCGCGTGCGCCGCGATCAGCAGCGGCATCGAGCCCAGCCAGGGCGCGAGGTCGGTGTTGAACACGATCATGTAGCCGAAGGCCAGCGTGATCGCGGGCACCGCCACCGGCGTGGCGCTCACGATGCGCGCCGCCAGGCTGCCGCCGCGTCGCGCGCCGTGATAGAGCGCATAGGCCAGCGGCAGCGCCAGCACCGTGTTGATGGCGCAGGCCGCCAGCGCCACCACGAGGCTGCTCACGAAGGCCTTGCGGAAGGAGGTGTCGAGCCAGAGGTCGAGGTACCACTGGCCGGTGACGCCCGTGGGCAGCAGCGTGTTGGTCCAGTTGCCGCCCACGCTGCCGACCAGCAGCAGCGCGATGGGCAGCAGCAGGTACAGGCCGTAGATGAGCGAGATGACGCGAACCAAGCTTGCCTCCGTATGTCATTGGCGCCCGGCATACTTTCCGGATGCGCTACTGTTCGCGCCGGACATGCCGCCGCGTTGCCTCGAATTCTAGGAACCGCGTGCGTACTTATGGGTGAAAGTTGGATGACGACACTTGAGCAATCGGAAAGCGTTTTTCATGCGGCTTTCATGAAGCGGAGCCATGCATGAAGCGCGACTGCCCGACCATCCAGGAGCTGCTGGCCTTCGATGCCGTGGCGCGCCACCAGAGCATCACGCTCGCGGCCGGGGCGTTGTGCATCACCGTGAGCGCGGTCAGCAAGCAGATCGCGGGGCTCGAGGCCTTCCTGGGCCGCGAGCTGCTGCAGAAGAACGGACGCGGCGTGCAGCTCACGCCGCAGGGCCGCGTGTACTGGCAGAAGATCTCCGGCGGCCTGCGCGCCATCGAGACCGCGACCTTCGAGGCGCGATCGGGCGACGCCGGCGCCGGCCTGCTCACGCTGGCGAGCGTGCCCACCTTCCTCACCAAGTGGCTGATTCCGCGCCTGCCCGCCTTCAGCCAGAAGAGCCGCCACGTGATGCTGAGCTTCAGCCGCCACCTGGAGCCCAGCGACGGCATCCCGGCCGGCGTGGACGCCGCCATCCGCTACGGGCCCGACGGCTGGCCCGGCGTGGTGTCCGAATACATCGCGGGGCGCGAGTTCGTGCTGATCGTCGCGCGCTCGCTGGTGGAAGGGCGGCACCGCATCGCGCAGCCCGCCGACATCGTCGGCCACACGCTGCTGCACCACGAGGGCGCGCCCACCGCGTGGCGCCTGTGGGCCGTGCAGCACGGCGTGCCCGAGGTGCAGATCGTGGCCGGGCCTCGCTTCGCCCAGTATTCGGCGCTGATCCAGGCGGCGCTCAACGGCCTGGGCATCGGCCTTGTGCCCAAGCTGCTGGTGCAGGAAGAACTCGCCGAAGGCGCGCTGCTGAGCCCCTGCGGCACACCGGTCAGCGTGAACCAGGGACACTATCTCTGCTATCGGCCCGACCGCCTCGACCTGCCGGCCTTCGCGGCGTTCCGCGAATGGCTGCTGGACGAGGGGCTGAAGTCGCGAGGCGTGGAGACCGAGGCATGAAGCGAGGCATGAAGCGAGGCATGAAGCCGCCGTCCTGGTCAGGCTCTTCCTCCAAACGGACAAGCAAGGAAACGAATCGATGAAAGTCGCAGTGATGGGCGCCGGCGCGGTCGGCTGCTACTACGGGGCGATGCTGGCGCGCGCCGGGCACGAGGTGGTGCTGATCGGGCGCCCCTCGCATGTGGAAGCCGTCGATGCCAGGGGACTCCGGCTGGAGACCAAGGCCTTCGACGAGCACGTGCGCGTTGCCGCGAGCACCGAGGCTTCGGCCGTGCAGGGCGCCGACCTAGTGCTGTTCTGCGTGAAATCCACCGACACCGAATCGGCCGCCGGACAGATCAGGCCGCATCTCGCACCCGGCGCGCTGGTGCTCACGCTGCAGAACGGCGTGGACAACGACGAGCGCGTGCGCTCCGTGCTGCCACCGTCGAATGAAGTCGCCGCGGCCGTCGTCTACGTGGCGACCGAAATGGCCGGCCCCGGCCATGTGAAGCATCACGGTCGCGGCGAACTGGTGATCGCGCCCTCGGGCCGCAGCGAGGAAGTTGCGCGGCACCTCGAGGCCGCCGGCGTGCCCACGCAGATATCCGCCAACGTGCGCGGATCGCTGTGGGCCAAGCTGATCCTCAACTGCGCCTACAACGCGCTCTCCGCCGTCACGCAACTGCCCTACGGCGTGCTCGTGAAAGGCACCGGCGTGACCGACATGATCCGTGACGTGGTGGCCGAGTGCCTCGCGGTCGCGAAGGCAGAGGGCGTGGAAGTGGTGGGCGACACCGACGCCGCGGTGCGAGCCATCGCGCAGACCATGCCCTCTCAATACTCCTCGACCGCGCAGGACCTCGCGCGCGGCAAGCCCACCGAGATCGACCACCTCAACGGCCTCATCGTGCGGCGTGGCGAGGCGCTGGGAGTGCCGACCCCGGCGAATCGGGTGCTGTTCGTGATGGTGAAACTAATTGAAGGAAAGCAGAAACAAGGAGCCCACTCTTAGCCTTTGGCTGACGCGCGACTTCTCGTATCATTTTGAAACGCGCCTGAAGGGCGCCATGAACGGGATATATCGCCCAGTTTCACAAGAAAAGCTCTGGAGGAGTTCATGTTCGAATGGATGCAGCAGGCCAGCAAGTGGCCATGGGGAGCGTTTTGCCTGCTTGCCGCTTTGGCCGGCGCGACGGTGGCGCAGGCCGCCGAGCCTCAGCAGGCCCACGTTATTTCAAAGCAGTGGTATGCGGACTACGAGGTGGCGCCCGACGGTCGATCCACAACTACCTATACATCGGCGACCCAGATTGTTCATGCGAGTGCGCTGGAGGACATGAAGTCCTCGACTTTCTCGTACAGCACGAGCATCCAGAAGGGCGAGATTCTGGAGGCCTATACATTGAAGGCCGATGGACGGCGCATCGTGGCGCCTCCGACCAACTACCAGACCGAGGTCAACAACGGGCGCGACGGAGCGAAGCCACTCTTCTCCGACTACACGCGTCTCTCCGTGGTGTTTCCAGACGTGGCCGTGGGCGACACGGTCGGCGTGAAATACCGGATTGCCGACAAAGAGCCGATCTTTCCGGGCGCTTTCTCGGTCGTTCAAGCCTTCTCACCGTACAGCGTCTATGAGGATGCCCGGATCACGGTCCGTTTCTCCAAGTCACTCGACCTGAAGTTCGAAGGCCACAACCTGAAGGAGGAAGTTGCCGGCGAAGACGGAGGTCTCCAGGTGCGGACGTGGAGCTATCGCAATCCTTCGCCGCGGACATACGACGAAACCGACCAAGGGATATGGCGCCTGGAAGAATTCCCTGTGCTGATGGTGAGCACCTTCCCGAGTTACGAGTCGATCGCCAAGGCTTATGGCGATCGTGCATTGCCCAAAGCCGAGCCCAATGACCGGGTGACTGCGCTGGCGAAGTCCATCGTGGGCGATCAGGCGGATCCCCTCGTGCGAGCCCGCCTGCTTTACGAATGGGTGTCCCGCAACATCACCTACGGCGGCAATTGCATCGGCGTGGGCGCGGTCGTACCACGAGACACTGATACGGTGCTCGACAACAAGATGGGTGACTGCAAGGATCACGCGACGTTGCTGCAGGCGCTGTGGCGCGCGGCCGGCATCCGGGGTGAGCAAGTGCTGATCAATGCGGGTAACCAGCTCGATCTGCCGGCCACGCCTGTCGTGTCGATGGTCAACCACGTCATCAACTACTTGCCCGATTGGAAGATTTACCTGGACGCCACGGCCAAGGACATTCCCTTTGGCTACCTGCCGAGTGGCTCGCATGGCAAGCCCGTCCTTCATGTGGGCGCGACCACGGTGCTGGCGACGATTCCCCCCTTGCCCGCCGACCGGAAGCAGCAGCATGTGCGAACCAGACTGCGTATCGGCGCCGACGGCAGCGCGACAGGTGATATGCAGGTCAACCTAAAGGGAACACAAGCTGCGCAATGGCGCGCCTACATGGGTGATCTCAAGGCGACCGCGGTGCGCGACTTCGTACGGCGCATGCTGTCGGCCTCCGGCTTCAAAGGCAAGGGCGAACTCGATCGCGGCGATCTGTCCGACGAGAAGACCCTGGCGGACGAGTATTCGTTCGGCTTCACCTTCGAGATAGACAACTACCTGCAAGCCGGAACCTCCGGCGCCTTCCGGCTGAGCCCCGTTGCCAGCCTGCCACTGTCTGTTTCTCGTTTTGCATTCAAGGGAGATCAGGCTTCGGTCACGCGCCGCAACTACTGCACAGGATTCAAGACCGGAGAAAGCTACGACATCGAACTGGCTCCGGGCGTGAGCTTCGTCCAACTTCCGGAGTCGCTGACGAAGCGCGGCCGGTATCTCGAGTTTGCGAGCAGCTACAAGCGAACGAAGACCGGTGTGCGCGTTGTGCGCGAACTGTTCGACAAGACGCCGGAGGGCGTCTGCACTGCAGACTTCATGAACGGCTGGCAGGCTGAGGTCGAGCCGATTGCGCAGAACCTGAAGTCGCAGGTCTTCTACAAGCGCAAGTCGCGCTGAGCTTTCGCTGGGAGGCTTACCCCGGCATCGGCTCGCGCATCGTCACGAACTCCTCGGCGGCGGTGGGATGGATCCCCACCGTGCCGTCGAAGATCGCCTTCGTCGCGCCCGCGCGCATCGCCACCGCGAAGCCCTGCACGATCTCGCCCGCGTCGGCGCCCACCATGTGCAGGCCCAACACGCGGTCGGTCGTCTTCTCGACCACCAGTTTCATGAAGGTGCGCTCGCTGCTGCCCGAGAGCGTGTGGCGCAGCGACTTGAATTCGCTCGAGAACACCGTGACCTCGCCGAACTTCGCGCGCGCTTCGAGCTCGGTGTAGCCGCAGGTGCCGATGTTCGGGTGCGTGAACACGGCGGTGGGAATGAATTCGTAGTCGAGCCGGCGCTTTCCCTTGCCGAAGAGCTCGTCGACCACCACCATCGCCTCGGCCAGCGCCACCGGCGTGAGCTGCACGCGCGTGGACACGTCGCCCACAGCGTAGATCGACGGCACCGAGCTGCGGTAGTGCGCATCGACCGCGATCGCGCCGCGCTCGTCGAGCTTCACTCCCGCCGCCTCGAGGCCCAGCCCCTGCGTGTTGGGCACGCGGCCGGTGGCGAAGAGCACGGTGTCGGCCTCGATCTGCTGGCCGCGCGCGAGCGTGACGGTGAGGCCGTCGGGGCCTCGCGTGACCGAGGTGGCCTCGCAGTTCAGCCGCACGTCGACGCCGGCCTTGCCCATCTCGTTCGCGAGGAACTGCCGCACGTCGTCGTCGAAGCCGGTGAGCAGGTGCGCGCGGCGGTGCAGCTGCGTGACCTTGGAGCCCAGCCCGTTGAAGATCGACGCGAACTCGCAGGCGATGTAGCCGCCGCCCACCACCAGCAGGCGCTTGGGGAACGGGTCTAGGTCGAACATCGCGTCGGAGGTCACGACGTGCTCGCGGCCCTGGATGTCGGGCACGAAGGGCGTGCCGCCGGTGGCCACGAGCAGGTGGCGCGCGGTGTGGCGCTTGCCGCCGATTTCCACCGTGTGCGGGCCGACCAGTTGGGCCCATCCGGTGACGAGCGTGACGCCCGCGTTCTTCAGCAGCGAGGCGTAGATGCCGTTGAGCCGCGTGATCTCCTTCGCGCGCTGCGCCTTCAGGTGCGCCCAGTCGAACTGCGGCGCCTCGGGCAGCTTCCAGCCGTAGCCCGCGGCTTCCTCGAAGGATTCGGCATAGCCGGCCGCGTAGCTGTAGAGCTTCTTGGGAATGCAGCCCACGTTGACGCAGGTGCCGCCGAGCTCGGCGGCCTCGGCGAGGGCGACGCGGGCGCCGGTCTGCGCCGCCATGCGCGCGGCGCGAACGCCACCGCTGCCGCCGCCGATGACGAAGAGATCGAAGTCGAATGTGGGCATGAAAGGCTTGCTCCTTGGCCGCCGACTGTAGCGGCGGGGGCGAAGCCGGCGCTTCCGTCGGGGCTTGCTTGACCCTGGAGCTGCTTCAGGGATTCCACTGTGTCCAGGCCCCGCGGGAGTTCATCGCCGTCGGCGACGCTTCCGCGGGCAGCCTGTTTCCAGGGAGATGCACATGGGCATGCTTGAAAGACTTTTCGGAGGCCACGGCGGCGGTGGAGGCCACCACGGCTCGCACGGCGGATACGGCTATGGCAACGGCGCGCCGCCGGCGGGCGGTGGCGGCAGCGGCAGCGCGTGCCCCGCATGCCGCACGGTCAACGCGCCGGGCGCGCGCTTCTGCCAGCAATGCGGCGGTTCGATGCAGCCGGCGGCCTGCAGGCAGTGCGGCACTGCGATGCAGGCCGGCGCGAAGTTCTGCGCGCAGTGCGGCCAGCCTTCGGAAGCCGCGCCGCGCGGCTGAAGCGCTACTGGCGCGAGTCCGGCGAGGTCCAGAGCCGGCGCGGATCGTCACCGCCGCGCTGGCCGGGTTGCGGCTGGGGCTGCGGCGCCACGGGCGGCTGGATGCCGCGCTGCTGCTGCAGCGCGCGCAGCTGGGCCTGCTGCAAGGCCTGCTGTTGAGCCTGCGCCTGCTGTTGCATCTGCGCGGCGCGTTGCTGCATCTCCTGTTGCTGGCGAAGCTGCTGTTGCTGCGCCAATGCCTGCTGCTGGGCCGCGCGCATCTGCTGGAGCTGCATCTGCTGCGCCTGCTGCTGCTGGAGCAGCTGTTGCTGCTGCAGGGCCTGTGCCTGGGCGGCGCGCTGCTGCATTTCCTGCTGCTGGCGCAGCGCCTGTTGCTGCTGGAGTTGCAGTTGTTGTTGCTGCATCTGCTGTTGTTGCTGGTGCTGCCAGCGCTCCTGCTCGCCGCGCTGACGCCATTCCTGCTGCGCCCGCCAGTCCTGCTGCTGGCGCCAATCCTGCTGTTGCCTCGAGCCTTGCTGGCGCTGCCATTCCATCTGCTGCTGTTGCGGCATCAGCTGTTGCTGCTGGGCCTGCTGCGCCTGCTGGAGCTGGATCTGCTGCTGTCGCGCCATCAGCACCGCGGCCGGCGGCACCACCGCGGCGGGCCGGCCGAAGCCGCCGAAGGCATTGACGGCGATGCCGGGGGCGGGCGCCACCGGTCCGCGCGCGAAGCGGTCGTCCGGCAGCCGCATCAGGTCGCGCCGTCCGAAGGGGCCGCGGCCGAAGCGGTCGGCGGGCAGCACCGTCACGGCGCCGGGCATCTGCTGGTTGGCATAGAAATCGTTGCGCGGCGCCTGGCGGTTGTAGATGGCCATGCGGTTGACCTGGTCCAGGTAGCGCTGGCTTGCCCGGTAGCCGGGGCGCCACTGTTCGCCCGGGGCCAGCGGGAACCAGCCCACGCCGTTGCCGCCCGCGCTGCCGCCGCCGTTCACGAAGCCCACCAGTGCCGGCGAATACACGGGCCGCCCGTTCGGCCGCCCGGGCACCCAGCCCCAGCGCGGACCCACGCGCGCCCAGCGGCCGTAGTGGGAGGGCGCGAAGCCCCATGGCGCGGCGTCGATCCAGGTCAGTCCCCAGGGCGCGACGTTGACCCACTGGCCGTCGCGGTAGGGCGCCCAGTCGGCATCGACATTGCGCGGGAACCAGACGTCGCCGTAGGTCGGATCGCTCTGCCAGTCGCCGTATGCATCGAGCTGTTGGTAGCCGACCACTTCGCGCGACACGTAGCGCGCGGAAACCGACTGCTCCTCGATGCGGTTGCGCTCGGCCACCCAGGCGTCGAAGCCGCTGCCCTGGGCCGGCGTTCCGCCGATGGCGGCAAGATCGCGTCCGGACACGGTGAGCTGCTGGCGCGCGCCCAGCGACTGCGACTGGCCGTTCTCGCCGTAGAGCGTGACGCGGCCCGAAGCCACCGCCACCCAGGTGGTGCCGGCGGCCGGATCGGCGGCGATGCGGTATTCGCCCGGCTCGTCGATCACCACCGCGAGGTTGCCGGTATCGACCTCGAAGCGCTGGCCCGAGAGTTCGTCGCGCACGCGCAGCTGCAGGTTGCCCTGGTTCGAGGTGATGCGGGCCGTGTCGTCGTCGAGCTCGGTGAATTCGACGTGGGTCTGGCCATCGAGCCGCAGCGCCGCCGAGCCGACGTGCAGCTCGGCGCGTGCATTGTGGTCGGTCCAGAGCCGGTCGCCGGTGGTGAGGGGGCGGTTGGGTTGCGCGTCGTACCAGCTGTCGGCGCCGGCGGGCGCGAAGCTCACCGTGCCCTGCTGGTAGTTGAGCCGCGCGATGCGGCCCGGCGGGTCCTGCTGCGCGCTGGCCGCGAGGCCCACGCAAAGGAGTGCCGCGCCGAGCAGCCATCGGCGCGCGGCGGAAAGCGTGAAGAGGGACGCGGTCTGGTTCATGGCGTTGTTCTCTGATCCTCGGGAGGGTGCGGAAGCTCTGGAGTTGTAACGCGCGAGAATCCGCTGCCGCTGTCACCGCGCGACCCCTGCTTGGTGAAGCGCGCGTGCAATCGGCAACCGGCTGTAAGGAGGGACGCCACATGAAAAACCAGAACAGCGCATGGCCCACGGGCATGCTGCGCTCCAAAAACAATAGCGCGATCGTTTTCTGCATGGCCACGGCCGCGATGCTGGCGGCCCTGCCGGCCTCCGCCCAGCTCGCGCGCAAGCCGTCGTATTACCAGCAACAGAACCAGCCGCAGCCCGAAGGTCCGGCCGCGCAGCTCGTGCCCCGCCCGTCGGTTCCGTCGTCGCTGCCCGCGCTGCGCAGCCAGGGCGACTTCGACCAGCTCGCCCGCGTCTACGACGCCGGCACGCCGATGCAGCTCGCCCACGTGCTGTTCGCCGTCGACCGGCAGGCGAAGCCGCCGCGCATGTACTACATCGACACGCCGCGCTACCAGTTGCACGTGCGCTTCCTGCGCGACACCCGGCTCGTGCCCAACACCATCAAGCGCGAGATCGACCGCAACTACCTCGTGCCCGACCGCCGATTCCTGTTCGGCACACTGAGCTGGCAGCAGAACATCGGCAGCTTCACCTACGAATTCTGGGAAGGCGACAAGCTCACCGCGCCGCTGCTGCGGCAGGCCGACCAGCAGGTCAAGGCCAGCTTCTTCGCGCCGGTGAAGTTCAAGACCAACTCCACGCTGCACGAGCGCGTGGCCAAGGAAACCGGCATCGACTTCGTGAGTCAGGAAGCGCTGATCCGCGAGCAGCCCTTCTTGCCGATGAACCTCGGCACCGCCACCGGCCGCGTGCGCATCGTGGACGACGAATCTGGCATCAACGCGCTGCTGCCCGACGACATCGCCGTGCTGCGGCAGGTGCCCATCGGCCTGCCGCCGGTGGCGGCCGTGCTGACCGAGCGGCCATCGACGGCGCTCTCGCACGTCAACCTGCTGGCCAAGGGCTGGGGCATTCCCAACGCCTATGTGCGCGACGCCGCCGCCGTGCTGAAGGAGCACGCCGGCCAATGGGTGGCGCTGAAGGTGGCGGCGTCGGGCTACCAGGTGCGACGGCTCACGCCGGAGGAGATCGCCGCGCTGCCGCCGCGCGCGGTGCGCACCGCCGCCACGGGGGTCGTACCGGGCAGCTCGCGCGCCATCAAGCCCGACCTGCGCGAAAGCCGGCTGCTGCCGCTGGCCTCGCTGCGCGCACGCAACAGCGCCCAGTGCGGCGTCAAGGCCGCGAACCTCGGCACCATGCAGGCCGCGCACATTCCGGGCACCTCGGTGCCCGATGGCTTCTGCGTTCCCTTCGCGCACTACGACCGCTTCATGCGCGCCAACGGCCTGGCCGACCGCATCGCGCGCATGCAGCAGCAGCCGGGCTTCGCGAGCGATCCCAAGGTGCGCCAGAAGGCTCTGGCGCAGCTGCGCGACGAAATCGTGCAATGGCCGGTCGATGCCGCCACCGCGGCCGGCTGGCGCGCGGCATGGCAATCGCAGCTCGGCGGCGGCGGCGTGTTCGTGCGCAGCTCGTCCAACTCGGAAGACCTGCCCGGCTTCAGCGGCGCGGGGCTCTACACCACCGTGCCCAACGTCAAGACCGGCGACGCGCTCGAGGTGGCCGTGAAGAAGGTCTGGGCCTCGGTGTTCAACCCCGAGGCCTGGGAGGCCCGCACGGCTGCGGGCTTCGGCGCCGAGTCGGTGCTCATGGGCGTGTTCGTGCAGACCGCCATCGACTCGACCAACGCCGGCGTGATGATCACCCGCGACCCCTTCGACGCGGGGCACCCGCACATCACCTACATCTCGGCCAAGCGCGGCATCGGCATCCGCGTGGTCGAGGGTCGGCGCGTGGCCGAGCAGGTGATGTACTCGAGCTGGTCCAAGGCCATCCAGGTGCTGAGCCGCTCGGCCGAAGACACGGCGCTGCAGCTCGACAAGGACGGCGGCGTGAAGGAAGTGCCGGTGGAAGCCGGCCGCAACGTGCTGACCGACGAGCTGGTGGTGCGCCTGGCCAACGTGGGCGCGGCGGTGAAGCGCACGTTCAACGCCGTCGACCAGGACATCGAATGGGCGACGGTGGGCGACAGGATCGTGCTGCTGCAGGCGCGGCCGTACGTGGAGCGTCGGCGCTAGCGCCTGCGGTTTTCATTCCGGGGCAGGGCGTTGAGCGGAATGCGCAGGTAGGCCACCCCGTTGTCGTCGGGTGGCGGCAGCCGGCCGGCGCGCACGTTGACCTGCATCGACGGCAGGATCAGCGTCGGCACGTCGAGCGTGGCGTCGCGCGCGGTGCGCATGCGCACGAATTCGTCTTCGCCGATGCCGTCGTGCACGTGGATGTTGTGGGCGCGCTGCTCCGCGACGCTGCTTTGCCAGCGGGGCTCGCGCGTGGCGGGCGGGTAGTCGTGGCAGACATACACGGCAGTTTCGGGCGGCAGGGCGAGCAGGCGGCGCATCGAGCGATATAGCTGGCGCGCGTCGCCGCCCGGGAAGTCGGCGCGCGCGCTGCCCAGGTCGGGCATGAAGAGCGTGTCGCCGACGAAGACCGCGCCGTCCACCAGGTACGCCATGTCGGCCGGCGTGTGGCCGGGCACCAGCAGCGCGGTCGCCTCGGTGTCGCCGATGCGGAAGGATTCGCCGTCCTCGAAGAGATGATCGAACTGGCTGCCGTCGGGCAGGAAGTCGCGCTCGAGGTTGTAGAGGTTGCGGAAGGTGGCCTGCACCGTACGGATGTGCTCGCCGATGGCGATGCGTCCGCCCGCCTGCGACTGCACGTGGCGCGCGCCCGAGAGGTGATCGGCATGCGCGTGGGTCTCGAGGATCCAGTCGACCTGCAGCGACTGGGCGCGCACGTAGGCCAGCAGTCGGTCGGCCGAGGCGGTGCCGGTGTGGCCGGACCTGAAGTCGTAGTCGAGCACCGGGTCGATGACGGCTGCGCGCCTCGTGGCGTGGTCCCGGATCACATAGGACACCGTGCCCGTCGCGGGGTCGAAAAATGCCTGGGTGGTGGTGCGGGGCGCGGTCGTCGTCATGGCAATCCTTCCGTGATGCAGGGTGCATCGGCTTCATTCAAGGCATCTATATTATATTGATTGATATAATGTTTGTTGGCTAACTGTCATTGCCCATGAAGAACTCCACCCTCGTCATCGATCCCGAAGCGCTGCGCGGCGCCGCCGGCCGGGCGGTCGGCGTGCTCAAGCTGCTGGCCAACGAAGACCGGCTGCTGCTGCTGTGCCAGCTCTCGCAAGGCGAGATGTGCGTGAGCGACCTTGAAAGCGTGCTGGGCATCCGCCAGCCCACCCTGTCGCAGCAGCTCTCGGTGCTGCGCGCCGAAGGCGTGGTCAACACCCGGCGCGACGGCAAGAACATCTACTACAGCGTCGCCGATGCCGCGCTGCTCGAGATCCTCGCGGTGCTCTACCGCCTCTACTGCCCGAAGGAGAGCTGAAGATGCCCGCCATCGACTGGCCTCATTTCACGCCGTGGGCCGCGCTGGCCGGTGGCGTCCTCATCGGCATCGCCGCGGCGATGTTCGTGCTGCTCAACGGACGCATCGCGGGCATCAGCGGCGTGCTGGGCGGGCTGCTGCGCCCCGCGAAGGGCGACATCGCCTGGCGCGCGGCCTTCGTGCTCGGCCTGGTCGGCGCGCCCCTCGTCTACGGCCTGTTCGCCGTGCTGCCCGCGGCGCGGATCGATGCGGGCTACGGCACGCTCGCGCTGGCCGGCCTGCTGGTGGGCGTGGGCACGCGCTATGGCGCGGGTTGCACGAGCGGTCACGGTGTGTGCGGACTGGCGCGGCTGTCTCCGCGTTCGCTGGCCGCCACCGGGGTTTTCATGGCCGCAGGGTTCGCCACGGTGTTCGTGGCGCGCCATCTGCTGAAGCTGTGAGCAGGGAGCGATCCGCCATGCCGCTCGTCATTGCTTCCCTGCTCTCCGGCCTGGTCTTCGGGCTCGGCCTCATCGTGTCCGGCATGGCCAATCCGGCCAAGGTACTCGGCTTTCTCGACCTGGCCGGGCCGTGGGACCCGTCGCTCGCGTTCGTGATGGGCGGTGCCGTCGGTGTGAGCGCCTTCGCCTTCATGTTCGCGCGCCGGCGCAAGCTGTCGCTGCTTGGCGCGCCGGTCGCGCTGCCCACCGCGCGGCGGCTCGACCGCCGACTGATCGGCGGCAGCCTGCTGTTCGGCATCGGCTGGGGCATTGCGGGCTTCTGTCCCGGTCCCGGGCTGGTTTCGCTCGGCACGGGCGAGTTCAAGGCCGCCGTCTTCGTGGGCGCCATGCTGCTGGGCATGGGCCTGTTCGAACTGCTAGAGCGTCGCCGTGCCCGGCGCCTTGCCTTGGCCGTTGCCTGAGCGCACCCTCAGCCGTACAGGTACTGCGGCAGCCACAGCGTCAGCCCCGGCCAGATGTACATGAACACCATGCACAGGATGACGATCAGCATGTACGGCATCATCCCCGCGAAGATCTGGTTGATCGTCACGTGCGGGGGCGACACCCCCTTCAGGTAGAAGGCCGACATCGCCACCGGCGGCGAGAGGAACGCCGCCTGCAGGTTCACGAACACCAGCACGCCGAACAGCAGCGGGTCGATCTGGAAGTGCGCGAGCAGCGGCAGGAAGATGGGTACGAAGATCACGATGATCTCGGTCCACTCCAGCGGCCAGCCCAGGATGAAGATGATCGCCTGCGACAGCAGCAGGAACTGCAGCGGCGTGAGGTTCATGCCCAGCACCCATTCCTCGACGATGCGCTGGCCGCCCAAGAGCGCGAACACCGCCGAGAACAGCGCCGAGCCCACGAAGAGCCAGCAGACCATCGACGTGGTCTTCAGCGTGAGGAACACCGCTTCCTTGATTTTCTTGAAGTTCAGCGTGCCGGCTTGCCACGCCATCAGGAAGGCGCCGGCCGCGCCCACCGCGGCCGACTCGGTGGCGGTGGTGATGCCGAACAGGATCACGCCCAGCACCACCAGCGTGAGCGTGGCCAGCGGCATCACCGACGACACCAGCATGCGCAGGATCTCGAACTGCTCGGCGTCCATGCGCCAGTAGTACCAGGCCAGCAACGCGAGCGTGAAGAGGCTGCACAGCAGGAAGCCGGTGTAGAAGGCCTCGGGCACGGCCGCGATCTTCGGTGCGTCGACGGCCTCGCCGAGCTGCTGCAGGCCGCCTTCGGCGGCAGCCGGGGGCGGGGCTGCTTCGCTGCCCGGAGGTTCTTCCACGCCGCCGGGGGGCTCCTGCAGGCTGCCTTCGGATGCGGGCTCCTTGGGCTCGTCGGAGGTGGGCGGTTCGGCGAGGCCGGTTTCGGATGCGTGCGACGTTTCGGGCAGCGCCGCGGCCTCCTTCTGAGTCGCCTGCTGTTCCGCCACGGGCGTGCTGCTGTTGTTGTCCTTCTGCGAGTAGATCGTCACGTACCACCACACCGAACCCAGCGTCACTGCCGCGAGCGCGAGCGGCACCAGCGCATTCAGCAGGTTGCGCAGCAGCAGCCACCAGGTGATGCGTACGCCCTCTACCGCGCCGCGCAGCGCACGGCCGGGCGAGACCACGGCCGCGAGCAGCGCCGGCAGCATGCGCGTCGAATAGCTCGCGGCAACGTGCGCGACCCATGGCGTGACTGGCGCGCGCTGCTGTTCGCGCGGCAGCTTCGGCGCCACCTTCGGCTGCAGCAGCGCCCAGCCGATCACGTAGAGCAGGTAGAGGAATGCGAGGAAGAAGCCCGGGAACATCGCGGCCGCATAGAGCTTCACCACCGACTGCCCGGCCACCGCCGCGTACACGATGATCATCACCGAGGGCGGAATGAGAATGCCCAGCGTGCCGCCGGCGGTGATCACGCCGGCCGCGAGCCGCGTGTCGTAGCCCGCGTTGAGCATCGGCCGCATCGCGATCACGCCCATCAGCACCACCACCGCGCCGACGAGGCCGCTCGCGATGCCCCAGAAGGTGCAGACGATCAGCGTCGTCACCGCGAGCGAGCCCGGCACGCGCCGGAACGCGAGCTGCACGCTGTGGAACATCTTGTCGACGAGCGCGCCGCGCTCCATCACGTAGCCCATCAGCACGAACAGCGGTATCGACAGCAGCGTCTCGTTGGTCATGGCCCCGAAGGCGCGCTGCACCATCAGGTCGAAGACCTTGTTGTCGAGCCAGGGCATCGACGGGTCGTAGAAGGCGATGAAGCCGAAGAACATGCCCAGGCCCATCAGCGTGAACGCCGTGGGAAAGCCGAGCATGATCACGACCACGATCAGGCCCAGCATCAGCAGGCCGAGTGCGGGCTCGCTCATGCTGCACCTCCCGTGCCGTTGTTGCTGCTTTCGCTCTTGCGCTGCTGCGCGGCCTGCTCGATGGCGTGGGCTTTTTCCATCACCTCGCGCTTGTCGGCTTCATCGACGTAGCTGCTGCCGGCGAGCTGCTCGCCCACCACGTCCATTTCTTCGGCGTCCTTCAGGCGCGGCGTCCATGCGCCGGTCTTCAGGCACAGCACGCAGCGCACCATCTCGGCGAAGCCCTGCAGCAGCAGCACGGCGCCGGCCACGGGGATCACGAACTTGAAGGGGTACACCGGAATCGGGTCGGCGTTGAAGGTCTGCTCGCGCATCGCCAGCGACTCGCCGAAGTAGGTCCAGCCCGACCAGGTGAGCGCCACCACGCCGGGCAGGAAGAAGAGCGCGTACAGCACGAGGTCGAGCGCCGCCTGCGTGCGCGGCTTCATGCTGCCGTAGAAGAAGTCGCCGCGCACGTGCCCGGCCTGCGCCAGCGTGTAGGCGCCGCCCATCATGAAGAGCGTGCCGTAGAGCATGTTGTTGGCATCGAAGATCCAGGCGGTGGGCGCGTTCAGCGCATAGCGCTTGAACACCTCGCCGCACACCAGCAGCATCAGCGCCACGATGAGCCACGAGAAGGTCTTGCCGATGACCATGCTGAACCGGTCGACGGCGTGGAGGAAGCGTTGGATGGTCATGAAGGCATGGCGGGACAGGAGAGCACGCATCGGAAAGCCAGCCACCCGGGACGCCCCGGATGGCTGGCGCGAACGAAAGACCGGCGAAAGGCGCTTTCTCAGGCCTTCTTTTTCCCGAAGTAGTGGGCGTAGGCCATCTTGAAGTCCACCCCGTAGTCGTTCTGCCACTGCAGCGCACGCTCGGCGAACACGCGCTGCGACTCCAGCACCTTCTTGAAGAGCGGGTTCTCCTCGGACTTCTTCGCCACCGTCTTGTCCCAGGCAGCGAGCTGCGCGCGCAGCACCGCGTCGGGCGTCTTGTAGAACTTGATGCCGGCCTTCTTCATGTCGGCGTAGTCCTGCGAGTTGCGCTGCACTGCCTTCCAGCTCATGTCGGCGCTCGCGGCCTGCACGGCGTAGTCGATGATCGAGCGCAGCTCCTGCGGCATCGCCGCGTACTTGGCCTTGTTGAACAGCACCTCGAACTGCTCGCCCGACTGGTGGAAGCTCTGCAGCATGCAGTTCTTCACCACGTCGGGAAAGCCGAGCACGCGGTCGCTCGAAGCGTTGTTGAACTCGGCCGCGTCGATCAGGCCGCGGTCCAGCGCCGGCACGATCTCGCCGCCGGGCAGCGGGTTCACCGCCGTGCCCATCTCGGTGAACATGTCGACCGCCAGGCCGACGGTGCGGAACTTCAGGCCCTTCATGTCCTCGACCTTGGCCACCGGCTTCTTGAACCAGCCCAGCGGCTGCGTGGGCATGGGGCCGTAGAGGTACGACACCACGTCCATGTTCAGGCTCTTGTAGATCTCGTCGAGCAGCGCCTTGCCGCCGCCGTAGTTGTGCCAGGCCAGCACGGTGTTGGCGTCCATGCCGAAGCCGGGGCCCGAGCCCCACAGCGCGAGCGCCGAGTTCTTGCCGTAGTGGTAGGCCACCACGCCGTGGCCGCCGTCGAGCGTGCCCTTGTTCACCGCCTCCAGCAGCTGGAACGCGGGCACCACGGCGCCCGAGGGCAGCACCTCGATCTTGAGGCGGCCGCCCGCCATGTCGTTGACCTTCTTGGCGAAGTCGTTGGCGTACTCGTGGAAGATGTCCTTGGCCGGCCAGGTGCTCTGGAAGCGCAGGGAAGTGGTCTGGGCCATGCTGACCATCGGCACCGACATGGCGCCTGCGGCCACGGCCGCGCCCTTGAGAAGGCTGCGGCGGCGGGGTGATTTGCTGTCTGTCATGTTGTCTCTCTCCAAACAAGTTCTGATGACGAAGAAAACCTGCCCGCCCCTTGGAGTTATGTTCGGCAGGCCCAAGCCGCATCTTTGGCGCGCAGGAATACGCGACAAACAGGGTTTTCACGAACTGGTGAAAAATTCCATCATCCGGCGGGGGCGCGAGGCGGTGCAAAGACGGCCGCCGCCTCTGAAGTAACCCTATTCACTGGAAGGACGCAGAGAGATGACTGAACCCGTTGGGGAAAAAGGCTATGCCGGCGACATCACGCCCGAGCAGGCCGCGCAGTGGGTGGCCAGCGGCGAGGCCGTGCTGGTCGACGTGCGCACCGACGCCGAGCGCGAATGGGTCGGCTACGTGCCGGGGGCTGTGCCGCTGGCCTGGAAGCAGTGGCCCGGCATGGCGATGAACCCGGCCTTCGACGACGGCGTGCGCCTCGCCGCCGAGGGCGGAAAGAAGCTGGTGCTGCTGTGCCGCAGCGGCGTGCGCTCGATCGCCGCGGCGAAGCGCGCGACCGAGCTGGGCGCGCAGGCCTACAACATCCTCGAAGGCTTCGAGGGCAACCCGGACGAGAACGGCCACCGCGGGCTGATCGGCGGCTGGCGCAAGCGCGGGCTGCCCTGGCGGCAGAACTAGAGAAGGAAAGCCGCCCGCCTCACTCGGCCGTGGCCGGGTCGATGACGCTGTACACCCGGTCCACGCGGTTGGCCGGGAAGCCGCCGAGCTCCGCGTGTCGTCGCACCAGGGCCTCGTCGGTGGCCTGGTAGACGCAGTAGACCCGGTCGTCGGTCACGTAGCTGTGGATCCACTGGATGTCCGTGCCCATGCTGCTGAGCACGCCGCAGGATTTCTGCGAGATGGCTTTCAGGTCCGCAGGGGTGAACTTGCCGGCGCCGGGAATGTCTCGCTCGATGACGAATTTGGGCATGGTGGTACTCCTGTCTGGCTGTCAGAATCGGTCGAAGGCGACCAGGATCTATGGTGCCGAGGCGAAGCCGCCGCGTCTTGTCCGCTTCGCCGGACTTGTTGACCGAAACCCCGCCCTCGCTTGCCCGGGAGGTGACCATGGATGTCTTGTCGGACGTGCTGCGGACCATCCGCCTGGAAGGCGCGCTGTTCCTGAACGGGGACATGTATGCGCCCTGGTGTTTCAAGGTACCCAAGGGGACGGACATCGCGCAGCTGCTCAGGCCCGGCGCGCAGCGGCTGGCCATCTGCCACCTGGTGCTGCAGGGCGAATGCTGGGCCCAGGTCGACGGCGGGGAGCCGATCCGGGCGCGTGAGGGCGAGGTGATCGCCGCGCCGCATGGCGACTCCCACGTGCTGGGCAGCGGCCTGCAAAACGCAGCCGTGGACATGACATACGTGGTGAGTCCGCGCGCGCCCGAGCTGGAGCGCGTCCGCTACGGCGGCAATGGCGACCGCACGGTGCTCGTGTGCAGCTGGTTCGCTTACGAGGGCGACGCGCCCAATCCCGTCATGGCGAACATTCCGCGCCTGTTCACCACGCCGCTGCGCAGCAGGCCGGCGGGCCCGTGGATCGAGCAGTCGGTCAACTTCGTGCTGGGCGATGCGGCTTCGCGCTCGCCGGGTTCGGAGATGGTCGCCGCCAAGGTGGCCGAAGTGCTGTTCGCCGAAGTGCTGCGCGGCTACATCGAATCCATGCCCGCCAACAACCCGGGCTGGCTGGCGGGCCTGCGCGATCCCCACGTGAGTCGCTGCCTGGCGCTGATGCATGCCGAGCCCGCGCGCAACTGGACGGTCGACGAACTGGCGCACGAGGCCCACATCTCGCGCAGCGTGCTGGCGGACCGCTTCGCCGAACTGGTGGGCGTGCCGCCCATGCACTACCTGGCGCGCTGGCGCATGATCCTGGCCGCCGGCATGCTGCGCAGGGACCAATGCAACCTGGCGCGCATTGCCGAAGGCGTGGGCTACGAGTCGGAGGCCGCCTTCAACCGCGCGTTCAAGCGCGAGTACGGCGTATCGCCGGGGGCCTGGCGGCACAACGGCGCGTAGCCGCGTGCCGCAGAGAGTTCAGAGCGCCGGAATGCGCAGCTTCTGCCCCGGATAGATCTTGTCCGGGTGCGACAGCATCGGCTTGTTGGCCTCGAAGATCACGTTGTACTTGTTGGCGTCGCCGTAGTACTTCTTCGAGATGGCCGAGAGCGTGTCGCCGCGCACCACGTCGTGGTACTGCGCGGGCGGCGCGGCCGGTGCCACGAGGTTGTTCTCCACGCTGGTCACGTTCGCCACGTTGCCCGCGGCGAGCGACGCCTTCTCGCTGGCCTCCTGCGACGGTGCCTGGCCCGCGAGGGTGACCACGCCGGTGCTGGCGGTGTAGGTCACTTCCAGTCCCGTGAGGCCGAGGTTCTGCGTCTCGATGTAGGTCTTGATGGCGGCCGCGGCCGCCTGGTTGGCGTCGGGCGTGGCGGCCTGCGCCGACGAGCCGCCGAACAGCTTCTCACCAGCCTCCTTGATGAAACTGAGCAATCCCATGGTTCTCTCCTTGTGCGGTGGTGAATGGAACTGGCGAATGTAGCGGCGGAACTTCGGGAGCCGGCGTAGGCCCATGCCGCGTGTGTCAACGACGTGCCAGCGGAAATAACCACAAAGTCGCAATAATCCCGCGCATGTCATCCCCCTTCCTCGCCATCGACATCGGCAACACCCGCCTCAAGTGGGCGCTCTACGACTCGGCCCGCCCCGGTGCCGCGTTGCAGGCGCAGGGCGCCGAATTCCTCGACCACATCGAACGGCTGGCAGACGGCCCGTGGGCCGAGTTGCCTTCCCCCGGTTCCATGCTGGGCTGCGTGGTGGCCGGCGACGCGGTGCGCCGCCGCGCCGAGGAGCAGATCGTCGAGCGCTTCGACTGCACGCCGCGCTGGGTGATGTCGAGTGCGGGCGAGGCCGGCATCGTCAACGGCTACGACCATCCCACGCGCCTGGGCGCCGACCGCTTCGTGGCGATGATCGGCGCGCGCCACCGCATGCTGGCTGCCGCGAAGCCGGGGCAGGCGCCGCGGCCGATGGTGGTGGTGCTGATCGGCACGGCCGTGACCGTCGAGGCCATCGATGCCGACGGCAAGTTCCTCGGCGGCCTGATCCTGCCGGGCCACGGCATCATGCTGCGCGCGCTCGAATCGGGCACTGCGGGCCTGCACGTGCCCACCGGCGAGGTGCGCGAATTCCCGACCAACACCAGCGACGCGCTGACCAGCGGCGGCACCTACGCCATCGCCGGCGCGGTGGAGCGCATGGTGCAGCACGTGCGCTCGCACTGCGGCGTGGAGCCGGCCTGCTACATGACCGGCGGCGCGGGCTGGAAGATGGCGCCCGTGATGAACGGGCACTTCGAGCTGGTCGAGAGCCTGATCATGGACGGGCTCCTGGTGATTGCCCGCGAGCGGGCTTCGATATGAGAAGACTCGGTCAGGGGCGCATCAGCGCTTCTGCCATCGCCTGGAAGGCCGGCAGCGTGAGCGGATCGTTCGCGCCGTTGGCCGCCACCGGGTGCGCCGCGTAGCGCACGATCACCATCTCGGCCTTCGGGTCCACGTAGATGCTCTGGCCGTGGATGCCGCGCGCCATGTATGCACCGTGCGGGTTGTGCGACACCCACCACATGTCGCGGTACGACCAGCCCTTGAGCAGCGGGTAGCCGGCCTTCACGAACTTGGCCGGGTCGCCGCCGCGCTGGATGTCTTCCACCACCGCCTTCGGAATGGCCTGCTGCCCGTTGGAGGCACGCCCGCCGTTGCGCATGGTCTCGCCGAAGCGGGCGAGGTCGCGCAGCACGGTGTTCAGGCCGCCGCCGCCCGACTCGGTGCCGATGCGGTCGACCATGAAGTAGGCATCCTGTTCGGCGCCGATGCGGCGCCAGATCTTCTCGCTCAGCAGGTCGGCCAGCGACTGGTTGCTGGCGCGGCGCACGATCCAGGCCAGCACTTCGGCGTTGACGGTCTTGTAGGCGAAGCCTTCGCCGTGCTCGCCTTCCTTCTTCAGCGTGACGAGGAATTCGTAGAACGACTTCGGGCCGGTGTAGTTCGCACCCTGCGTGAGCATGCCGCCGGCGCGGGCGTAGTCCCAGATCTCGGCCTTGGGATCGGCATAGTTTTCCGAATAGCGCACGCCGATGGTCATGTCCATCACCTGGCGCACCGTGGCGTCGCCGTAGGCGCTGTCCTTGAGCTCGGGGATGTACTTGGTGACGGGCGCCGCAGGGTCGAGCTTGCCCTCGTCCGCAAGGATGGCCGCCAGCGTTCCCACGAAGGACTTGGTGACCGACATCGCGATGTGCGGGCGCTCGGGCGTGAGCGCGCCGAAGTACTTCTCGTAGACCACCTTGCCTCGGTGCATCACCAGGATGCCGTCGGTGTAGGTGCCCGAGATCATCTGGGCGAAGTTCAGCGTCTGGTCGCTGCCCAGCGGTTTGAACGTCACGGCTTCGATCTGCACCGGCGAAGTGCCCGAAGGCAGCGGGCTGGCCGCGCCGGCGCCGCGCCACACGTTGGCCGTGGGCACCGTCTCGCGCACGTGCGAGAAGCTCCAGCGCGTGCGCGGAAACACGCCGCCGGCCGGGTTGTCGAAGGTGATGAGCTTGTCGGGCGGGGGCGGGAAGCCCTTCATCCAGCCCATGGCGTCGACCGAAGTGGCCGCGGGGTCGGGCAGCGCGGGAGGCGTGGGCGTCTGTGCGGAAGTGGTGTTCACGGCGAGCAGGGTGAATGCGGCGGCGAGCGCCGTGCGGATGAAAAGAGGCATGTTCGTCGGCTCGTTGTTCTTGGTGGAAGAAGCGGTCAGCGACCGCTGAAGCGCGCCGGACGGCGTTCGATGAAGGAGCGCACGCCCTCGGCGGCGTCCTCGCTGTTCGACAGGCGCTTCTGCGTCTCGATGAATTCCGACACCGCGGCCAGCGGCCCCTGCTCCACGGCCTTGATCACGTTCAGCCGCGTGGCCACCACCGCCAGCGGAGCCTGCGCGGCGATGCGCTGCGCGATGGCCAGCGCCGCGTCGAGCTCCTGGCCGGCGGGCACCACCTTCTGAACGAAGTTGAGGCGGTAGGCCTCGGCGCTGTCGAACTCGTCGGCCGTGAGCAGGTGCAGCATCGCGTTGCCCACGCCCGCGCGCTCGGCCATGCGCAGCGTGGCGCCGCCCGTGGCCATGATGCCGCGCTGCACTTCCATCTGCGAGAAGCGGCAGTTGTCGGCCGCCACCACGATGTCGGCGCCCAGCATCAGCTCGATGCCTACGGTGAAGCAGATGCCCTTGACGGCCACCACCATCGGCTTGGTGCGGCGGCGGTAGTCGGGCAGGCCGAAGTCGTGCGGCTCCACCAGCCCGGCGGGAATCGCCTTCTCGCCGCGCTTCATGTATTCGGTGACCGCCGGCAGGTCGAGGCCCGCCGTGAAGTGGTCGCCGAAGGCATGCAGCACGCCCACGCGCAGGTTCGGATCGTCGTCGAGCCGGGTGTAGGCCTCGGCCAGCTGTTTGAACATCGGCGGCGTCCAGCCGTTGCGCTTGGCGGGGCGGTTGATGCCGATCAGCAGCACGTGGTCGAGCACCTGGGTGTCGATGCAGCCTTCTGCCGGTGGGGTGGTGGGGGTCGCAGTCATCGGTCTTGTCTCCGTGTTGTTGTTATGGCTGCGCGGCTCAGTAGGTGTAGACGCCGCGGCCCGTCTTGCGGCCCAGCTGGCCGGCGGCGACCATTTCCTTCAGGAGCGGGCAGGGGCGGTACTTGGAGTCGCCGAACTGCTCGAGGTAGACCTCCATCACGGCCAGGCACACGTCCAGGCCGATCATGTCGGCCAGCGCCAGCGGGCCGATGGGCTGGTTGCAGCCCAGCTTCATGCCGGCGTCGATGTCTTCCGCCGTGGCGATGCCCTCGGACAGCACGAAGAAGGCCTCGTTGATCATCGGCACCAGGATGCGGTTGACCACGAAGCCCGGGGCGTTCTTCACGGTGATCGGCGACTTGCCCAGGCGCTCGGCCAGTTCCTTCACCGTGTCGTGCGTGGCGTCGCTCGTGAGGTAGCCGCGAATCAGCTCCACCAGCGCCATCATCGGCACCGGATTGAAGAAGTGCATGCCGATGAAGCGGTCGGCGCGCGAGGTGGCCGCGGCCAGCTGGGTGATCGAGATCGACGAGGTGTTCGACGCGATGATGACCTCGGGCGCCAGCATGTCGTCGACCTGCTTCAGGATCTTGAGCTTGAGCGCGTGGTTCTCGGTGGCCGCCTCGATGACCAGCTGGGCGCTCTTCAGGTCTTCGTAGTTCGTCGAGCCCTTGATGAGCGCCAGCGCGGCGGTCTTCTGCTCGGCCGTGAGCTTTTCCTTCTTGATCAGGCGATCGAGGCTGCCCGACACCGTGGCCAGGCCCTTGTCGACCGCTGCCTGGGCGATGTCGACCATCACCACCTTCACGCCGGCCACCGCGCAGGCCTGCGCGATGCCGTTGCCCATCGTTCCGGCGCCGATGATGCCTACAGTCTGGATAGCCATGAGAGAACTCCTTGAGAAAGCGAAAAAAGAATGGGGGAGCGCGGCTGGCGCCGCGGCAGGACATCGATTGTGAAGCAGCCCCGCGGCCCGGCCGTTGCCGTGTGCGACACCGCCGGCCGCCGGTGGCTTACAGTGCTGCGGTTGCTTTTTTCCGCTCTTTTCGACTTCCGACCATGACCACCCTCGGCACCCCCCTTTCCCCCTCCGCAACCCGCGTGATGCTCCTGGGCTCCGGCGAACTCGGCAAGGAGGTGCTGATCGCCCTGCAGCGCCTCGGCGTCGAGACCATCGCCGTCGACCGCTACGAGAACGCCCCCGGCCAGCAGGTGGCGCACCATGCCCGCACCATCACCATGAGCGACCCGGCGCAGCTGAAGGCGCTGATCGAGGCCGAGAAGCCCGCGCTGGTGGTGCCCGAGATCGAGGCCATCGCCACGCCCATGCTGCAGGAGCTGGAAGAAGCCGGCACCGTGCGCGTGATCCCCACGGCTCGCGCCGCCCGCCTGACCATGGACCGCGAGGGCATCCGCCGCCTGGCCGCCGAGACGCTGGGCGTGCCGACCAGCCCCTACAAGTTCTGCGACTCGCTGGCCGAGCTGCAGGCGGCGATCGACGGGGGCATTGGTTACCCCTGCATCGTGAAGCCCGTCATGAGCAGCTCCGGCAAGGGCCAGAGCAAGATCGACGGCCCCGCCGACGTGCAGAAGGCCTGGGACTACGCCATGGCCGGTGGGCGGGTCAGTCATGGCCGCGTGATCGTCGAAGGCTTCATCGACTTCGACTACGAGATCACCCTGCTGACCGTGCGTGCCAAGGACGCGAGCGGCTCCGTGCAGACCCAGTTCTGCGACCCCATCGGCCACGTGCAGGTGAGCGGCGACTACGTGGAAAGCTGGCAGCCGCACCCCATGGCGCCCGCCGCGCTGGCCAAGGCGCAGCAGATCGCGCAGGCCGTCACGGCCGACCTGGGCGGCCAGGGCCTCTTCGGCGTCGAGCTCTTCGTGAAGGGCGACGAGGTCTGGTTCAGCGAAGTCAGCCCGCGCCCGCACGACACCGGCATGGTCACCATGGCCACGCAGTGGCAGAACGAGTTCGAGCTGCATGCGCGCGCCATCCTCGGCCTGCCGGTCGACACCTCGCTCAAGAGCCCGGGCGCCAGCGCGGTGATCTACGGCGGCGTTGACGCCACCGGCATCGCCTTCGACGGCGTGGCCGAGGCGCTGCAGGTGCCCGGTAGCGAAGTGCGCCTGTTCGGCAAGCCCGAGAGCTTCACCAAGCGCCGCATGGGCGTGGCGCTGGTGCACGCCGCCGACACCGAGACCGCCCGCAAGCTGGCCAAGGAAGCCGCCTCGCGCGTGAAGCCCCGCAAGGCTTGATGGGCGCATAGCCAGTTTCCGCAAGCCGCGCCGCAAGGGCGCAGGCATGGTGCTGGGGTGAATCGACATTCAAACGTGGCCGCGTTTGAATGTCGATTCACCCTAGGCTTGCCGGGCCCGGTCGGGTGCGGGTGCGTGCGGATACCGCGCGGCCCCGTTGCCTTCCACACTGGAAGCTCGCAACGATCCACCGGAGACACCATGCTGCATCCCCAGGCGCGCGCCCTGCTGGACTTCATCGAGGCGCGCGGCATTCCGCCGACGCACACCCTGTCGCCCGCCGACGCGCGGGCCTTCTACCGCGAGCGCCGCACCGCCACGCAGCCGCTGCCGCCCGAAGTGGCCGAGGTGCGCGACCTCGCCGCCGACGGGCCGCACGGCACCATCCCGGTGCGCCTGTACCGGCCGGCAGGCTCCGGCGTGGGCCCGCTGCCTGTGCTCGTTTACTACCACGGCGGCGGCTGGGTCATCGGCGACCTCGACACGCACGACGTGCTGTGCCGCGAACTGGCCAACGGCGCGGGCTGCGCGGTGGTCGCGGTCGACTACCGCATGGGCCCGGAGCACCGCTTTCCCGCCGCCGTCGACGACGTGCTGGCCGCCACCCGCTGGGTGCGCCGCGAGGCCGCCGCGCTGGGGCTCGATGCGAACCGCCTGGCCGTGGGCGGCGACAGCGCGGGCGGCAACCTCGCGGCGGTGGTGTCGATCGCGGCGCGCGATGCGGGCGACCTGCCCATCGTCTACCAGCTGCTGATCTACCCGGCCACCGACATGCGGCGCGGCCACGCATCGCACCAGGCCAACGGGCAGGGCTATCTGCTGACGGCGGACACCATCCGCTACTTCCACGACCACTACATCACCGACCCGAAACACGACCTCGACTGGCGCGCCTCGCCGCTGCTGCATCCGGATCTTTCGAAGCTGCCGCCGGCGCTGGTGCTCACCGCCGGCTACGACCCGCTGCGCGACGAAGGCGCCGCGTATGCCGAGGCGCTCACCGCCGCCGGCAACAGCGCCGTCTACGTGTGCTTCGAGCGGCAGATCCACGGCTTCGTGCCCATGGGCAAGGTGCTCGACGAGGCCAACGCGGCGGTCGCGCTGTGCGCCGCCGAGCTGCGCCGGGCCTTCGCCAGAGCCTAGGGAAAGTCCCCGCGCAAATCGATACCGCCCGGGCGGCGCCCGCCGCTACGATCCAGCCAACAAAGACGCCACCACGCAGTGGCAGTCCACCGATGCAGGAGACAAACACCATGCAGCGAACGAGGACGACGCCGCCCGGCCGCGGCGCCGAGAGGCAAGGGGAACGCCTGATGTGGCTCACGCCGCATCGCGTGTTCTACGCCGGCCTGCTCGGTGCCGCCGCCGAGCGCACGATGGGCGGACACGGCGTGTGCGTGTCGCCCGCCGGCGCGCCGCCTATCCGCATCCGCATCGGTGGCGGTGCGTGGCAAAGCGGTGAGCTCATCGTCGTGCCGCCGCATGTGCCGCACCAGGTCGAGAGCGCGCACCCGCTGATCCTCAGCCTGATCATCGAATCTGAATCGGTCGACCCCGCGCGCATGCCGGCGTTCCTGCAGCACTGCGGCCCGGTCGACGCGCCGGCCTTCGTGCAACGCGTGCGCGATGCCCATGCACATCTGCTCGCGGCTTCGGCGCGCGGCACGGACTTCGAGGGCTTCGACTTCGACGCGACGTTCTTCGGCGAAGCGCTCGCGCCGCGCGCGCTCGACCCGCGCATCCGCAAGGTGGCCGAGGCCATCAACGCCGACCCCGCCGCGCCGATGTCGGCCGAGGAGTGCGCGGCCTCGGTGCACCTGTCGTTCTCGCGCTTCCTGCACCTGTTCAAGCAGGAGACCGGCATGGCCTTCCGCGCCTTCAGGGCCTGGAAGCGCGCGCGCAGCCTGCTGCGCTACGTGCGCCAGAGCTGCACGCTGACCGACATCGCGCTCGACACCGGCTATCCCGACTCGACGCACTTCAGCCATTCGATCCGGCAGGTCTACGGCCTCAAGCCCAGCGACATCGTGGCCGGTTCGCGCCGCCTCGCGCTGCATGACGCGGCCGGCGGCTTCCGGCAGTAATCGCGGCAGAGGGCGCCCATGCAGATCCTCCAACTCCTGCTGTCGGGCATCGCGCAAGGTTGCATCTACGGCCTGATCGCGCTGGGCTTCGTGCTCATCTACAAGGCCACAGAGACGGTGAGCTTCGCGCAGGGCGACCTGATGATGCTCGGGGCTTTCGGCGCGTTCGCGGGCATGTCGCTGTTCGGCATGCCGTTCTGGTTCGCGGCCATCCTCGCGGTGGTGGCGATGGCGGCCTTCGGCGTGCTGCTGGAACTGGTGGTGATCCGGCCCATCCTCGGGCAGCCGCAGTTCTCCATCGTGATGCTGACCATCGGCATCGCCTACGTGGCGCGCGGGCTCGTCACCATGGTGCCGGGCATAGGCACCGACACGCACACGCTGGCCGTGCCCTACAAGGACCAGATCTGGAAGCTGGGCGAGCTTGTCGTGAACCTGGAGCAGTTCGTCATCATCGTGGCCACGGCCATCCTGTGCGGCCTGCTGTTCGCGATGTTCCGCTACAGCAAGCTGGGCATCGCGATGCAAGCCTCGTCGCAGAACCAGCTCGCGGCCTACTACATGGGCATTCCGGTGAAGCGGCTCAACGGGCTGGTGTGGGGCCTCGCGGCAGCGGTGGCGGCCATCGCGGGCATGCTGCTCGCGCCCATCACCTTCGTGCACGCCAACATGGGCTTCATCGGGCTCAAGGCCTTTCCGGCTGCTGTGGTGGGCGGCTTCGGCAGCCTGCCGGGGGCGATCGTCGGCGGGCTGGTGATCGGCATCGTCGAATCGTTCGCGGGCTTCTACCTGCCCGACGGGTTCAAGGACACGGCGCCGTACATCGTGGTGCTGCTGATGTTGATGATCAAGCCGAACGGCCTGTTCGGCGAAAAGCTGCGCAAGAAGGTGTAAGTCTCGTATGCGCTTCATCTTCAAGACAAGCTACGACCAGGACGTCCGCCTCGCCAAGCACGGCGGGCACGTGTTCTGGTACGGCCTGCTGGTGGCCTTCCTGCTGGCGGCGCCGTGGATCATCGACGAGTACTGGCTCGCTCAGCTGACCTTCGTGCTGATCTACGGCATCGTCGGGCTGGGGCTGATGCTGCTGGCAGGCTTCACGGGGCAGTTCTCCATCGGGCATGCGGCCTTCCTCGGCGCGGGGGCGTACACGCAGGGCGTGCTGACGAATCTTGGCGTGCCGTTTCCGATCGCGTTGATTGCGGCGGCTGCGTTGTCGGCGGCCGTCGGCGTGGTGGTCGCGTTGCCGGCGCTGCGCGTGAAGGGCATCTACCTCGGCATCGCGACGCTGTCGTTCGGCTTCATCGTCGAGGAAGTGTTCGCGCGCTGGGAGAGCATGACGGGCGGCAACGCCGGGCTGCACGTGAAGTCGCCGCAGCTCTTCGGCTGGTCGCTGGGCTCGGGCGAGGGCTTCTACTTTCTTTGCCTCGTGGTGGCGGTGCTCGCGACGCTGGGCATCCTGAACCTGCTGCGGTCGCCGACGGGGCGGGCCTTCGTCGCCATCCGCGATTCGGAGATCTCGGCGCAGAGCATGGGCATCCATCTCGCGCGCTACAAGACGATGTCGTTCGCGATCTCGGCCGCGCTGGCGGGGATGGGCGGGGCGCTGTATGCGCACAAGCTGAGCTTCATCTCGCCGGACCAGTTCAGCATCCTGCAGTCGATCGACCTGCTGCTGATGGTGGTGATCGGCGGGCTGGGCTCGGTGCACGGAGCGTTCCTGGGCGCGATCTTCCTGATCGCGATGCCGCAGCTGATTTCCATCGGCAAGGACTGGCTGCCGGCGGCCATCGGGCAGGCGCCGGGGCTGCAGGGGCTCGTGTACGGCCTGGTGCTGATCGCGTTCGTGCTGTTCGAGCCGCTGGGCCTGTACGGCCGCTGGCTGAAGATCCGCACCTGGCTGCAACTCTTCCCGTTCTACCGCAAGGGCCTGTTCAAGCGGCAGAAGTCCTTCACCAAATCGGACCGACTGAGATGAGCAGCGGCGACATCCTTCTTTCCGCACGGGATCTGAGCGTTCGCTTCGGCGGCGTGCTCGCGGTCAACAAGGTGAGCTTCGACGTGCGCCGCGGCGAAGTGTTCACGCTCATCGGCCCGAACGGCGCTGGCAAGACGACGGTGTTCAACCTGATCAGCCGCATCTACACGCCGACCACGGGCACGATCGAGTGGCATGGCGAAGCGGGCGGGCCGATCGCGCTGACGCAGCAGGCACCGCATTCGATCGCGGCCCTGGGCATCGCGCGCACCTTCCAGAACATCGAGCTGTTCGAGCATGCGACGGTGCTGCACAACCTGCTGATCGGCCGGCACACGCATCGGCAGACGGGCTTCTGGAGCGAGGTGTTCTTCACGCCCGCCACGCGACGCGCGGAGATCGCGGCGCGCGAGAAGGCGGAGCAGGTGATCGAGCTGCTCGATCTTCAGCACCATCGCGATTCGATGGTGGCTGGGCTGCCCTACGGCGTTCGCAAGGTGGTGGAGCTGGCGCGGGCTCTGTGCACCGAGCCGAAGCTGCTGCTGCTCGACGAGCCTTCGTCCGGCCTCAACGTGGAGGAGACGGCCGACATGGCCTTCTGGATCCAGGACATCCAGCACGAGCTGGGCGTGTCGGTGCTGATGGTCGAGCACGACATGTCGCTCGTCTCCAAGGTATCGGACCGGGTGCTCGCGATGAACCAGGGCGAGGTGCTGGCGACCGGTTCTCCCGGAGAGGTGCAGGCCGACCCTCGCGTCATCGAGGCCTACCTCGGGACCGTGGACGACGTGAGCAGCCTGAGGAGGGTGGCGGCATGAGTGCTTCGTTCGCTACCTCTTCGGGAGCGCCCGGCATGCGGTACGGCGCGGTCGCCCCCACTATGCCGGCCGCTTCGCGGCTCCCCTGCGGTGCTCGCGTTTCGGCGGCACAGAGGGGGCGACCGCACCGCACCGCATGCCGGGCCTGGCTGGGTGTTGGAGGACGGATATGAGCGACGCAGTCCTCCAGCTCATGAACGTCGAGAGCGCCTACGGCCCCATCAAGGCCATCAGGGGCGTGAGCCTGCGGGTGAGGCAGGGCGAGATCGTGACCGTGCTCGGCTCCAACGGCGCGGGCAAGACGACCATTCTCAAGACCATCTCCGGGATCATCGACCCGCGCAAGGGCAGCATCGAGTTCCAGGGCAAGGACATCACCGCCAAGGACCCGGCCTTCATCGTGCAGCAGGGACTGAGCCACGTGCCCGAGGGGCGCGAGGTGTTCCCGCTGCTGTCGGTGAAGGACAACCTGCTGATGGGCGCCTACACCCGCAAGGACCGCGACGGCGTGGCGCGCGACATCGAGACGGTCTACGGCTACTTCCCGATCCTGCGCGAGCGGGCCGCGCAGGACGCGGGGCTTCTTTCGGGCGGTCAGCAGCAGATGCTGGCGATCTCGCGCGCGATCATGGCGGCGCCGCATCTGATCCTGTTGGACGAGCCCAGCCTCGGCCTGAGCCCGAAGCTGACGAAGGAGATCTTCGAGATCGTGGTGCGCATCAACCGCGAGCGCGGCACCACGATCCTGCTGGTGGAGCAGAACGCCAACATGGCGCTCAACGCGGCCGACCACGGCTACGTGCTGGAGAACGGCCGCATCGTGATGGAAGACTCCTGCGAACGCCTGAGGGAGAAGGAAGACATCAAGGAGTTCTACCTCGGCATGAAGGACGACGGCGTGCGCGGCGAGCGGCGCTGGAAAAAGAAGAAGACCTGGAGGTAGCAGCCATGCAGCAAGGACTCTGGGACCTGAACACCTTCGAACCCGGGCGCGACATCGTCGTGCCCGGCGAGACCATCCCCGCCATGTTCTGGAACGCCGTGAAGCAGCGCGGCGACAACATCTGGATGCGGCAGAAGAAACTGGGCATCTGGCGCAGCTGGAGCTGGCACCAGACGGCCGACGCGGTGCGCGAGATCGCGGCGGGGCTGCAGGCCATCGGCTTCGCGCCGGGCGAGTGCGCGTCGATCCTGTCGAACACCGTCATCGAATGGGTGCTCGCCGACCTCGCGGTGCTCAGCTGCGGCGGCGTGTCCAACGGCATCTATCCGACCGACGCGGCTTCGCAGGTGCACTACCTCTGCGAGGACTCGCGCACCACCGTGCTCTTCGTGGAGGACGACGAACAGCTCGACAAGGCGCTCGAGGTGCGCGCCGGCCTGCCGGGGCTGCGCCGCGTGATCGTGTTCGACATGGAAGGCCTGCGCGAGCTCGACGACGCGGGCGTGATGAGCCTCGACGCGCTGCGCGCCCTTGGCCGCGAGCGCCTGGCGGCCGACCCGCAAACGGTGGAGCGCACGGTCGCGGCCTGCCGTCCGGAAGACCTGGCCATCCTCGTCTACACATCGGGCACCACCGGCAAGCCCAAGGGTGCGATGCACAGCCATGCGGGGCTCGTGTACACCGCGCGCGGCTACAACACGCTCGTGGCGCAGGACGACAAGGACGAGCGCATGTGCTTCCTGCCGCTGTGCCACATCGCCGAGCGCATGGGCGGCGAGTACTTCGCGATGTACACCGGCTCCATCCTCAACTTCGTCGAGAACCCGGAGACGGTGCCCGAGAACGTGCGCGAGATCGCACCCACCGTGTTCACCGCGGTGCCGCGCGTGTGGGAGAAGTTCTATTCGGGCGTGATGATCGCGCTGAAGGAAGCGAGCCCGCTGCAGCAGGCGGCCTACAAGTGGAGCATCGGCGTGGGCGGGCAGATCGCCGACCGCGTGCTGGCGGGCGAGGCCGTGGGCACGGGGTTGAAGCTCAAGTTCAGGCTGGCGCGCGCGCTCGCGCTGGACAACGCGCGCAAGCTCATCGGCATCCACCGTTCGCGCTTCCTGGTGACGGGCGCGGCGCCCATTTCGCCCGAGCTGGTGAAGTGGTACCTGGCGCTGGGCGTGCCGATGCTGGAGGTGTGGGGCATGACGGAGTCGTGCGGTGCTTCCACCGCCGTGCCGGCCGCGCGAATCAAGCCGGGATCCATCGGGCCAGCCACCAGCTACAACGAGGTGCGCATCGACCCCGCCACCGGCGAGATCCTGGTGCGCGGCCCCAATGTCTTCATGGGTTACCTCAACCTGCCGGAGAAGACGGCGGAGACCATCGACGCCGACGGCTGGCTGCACACCGGCGACGTGGGCGTGATGGACGAGGACGGGTATTTCCGCATCACCGACCGGATGAAAGACATCATCATCACGGCGGGTGGGAAGAACGTGACGCCGAGTGAGCTGGAGAACGAGCTCAAGTTCAGCCTCTACATCACCGATGCCGTGGTCATCGGCGACAGGAAGCCCTACCTCACGGTGATCGTCATGATCGACCAGGAGAACGTCGAGAAGTTTGCGCAGGACAACGACGTGCCGTTCAGCAACTACGAGAGCCTGACGCGCGCCAAGGAAGTGCAGGATTTGATCCAGGGCGAGATCGATCGCGTCAACGCCAAGTTCGCTCGCGTCGAGCAGATCAAGAAGTTCTTTCTGCTCGAGACGCAGCTCAGCGCGGAGGACGAGGAGCTCACGCCCACGATGAAGCTCAAGCGCAAGCTGGTGCAGGCCAAGTACGCCGAGCGCATAGAAGCCATGTATCGGTGATTCGTTTTTTTCGTCAACCCGAGGAGACAACCGCATGAAGCTCAAGACACTGACGACGCTGGCCGTGCTGGGACTGATCGCGACGTTCGCGTCGGCGCAGCAGCAGGGCGTGACCAAGGACGAGATCCGCATCGGCACCATCCAGGATTTGTCGGGTCCGCTCGCGGGCTTCGGCAAGCAGGCGCGCAACGGCATGCAGCTGCGCGTGGACGAACTCAACGAGCAGGGCAACCTCAACGGACGCAAGCTCAAGCTGTTCGTGGAGGACTCGGGCTACGACCCTAAGAAGGCCGTGCTGGCGGCGCAGAAGCTGGTGAACCAGGAAAAGATCTTCATCATGGCCGGCCACATCGGCACGGCGCAGAACATGGCGGCGATGCCGGTGCAGTTCGACAAGAACATCGTCAACTACATGCCCATCACGGCGGCGCGCGAAATGTACGAGCCGCTGAACCGGCTGAAGTATTCGTTCGCGGCCACCTACTACGACCAGATCAGGCTGGCGCTGCCGAAGATGATCAAGGACAAGGGCGCCAAGAAGGTCTGCACCATCTACCAGGACGACGAGTTCGGCCTGGAGGTGCAGCGCGGCGCCGAGGCGGGCCTGAAGGCCGCGGGCATGGAGCTGGCCGAGAAGACTTCGTTCAAGCGCGGTGCCACCGACTTCAGCTCGCAGGTCGCGAAGATGAAGGCCGCCAATTGCGACCTCGTGGTGCTCGGCACCATCATCCGCGAGACCATCGGCACCGTGGGCGAGGCGCGCAAGACCGGCTTCAACCCGACCTTCCTGGGCTCGAGCGCGGCCTACACCGACCTCATCCACAAGCTCGGCGGCAAGGCGATGGACGGTGTCTACGCCACCATGACGGTGCAGAACCCCTACACCGACGAACAGTCGCAGCCGCTGCGCTTCTGGGCCAACAAGTACAAGACCAAGTTCAACGAGGACCCGACCGTGTTCTCGGTGTACGGCTACGTGATCATCGACTCGTTCATCAAGGCCGCGACCAAGGCCGGCCCGAACCTCACGACCGACAGCTTCATCAAGGCCATGGACAGCATGACCTTCGAGCCCGACATGTTCGGCAGCCCGAAGAGCAGCTACACGGCCACGAAGCGCCTGGGGAACGACCAGTCCCGTTTGTCGCAGATCAAGGACGGGAAATGGGTCGTCGTGTCTGACTATGTGACACCATAACGGGCACCATGCCCAATTACTGGTTGATGAAATCCGAGCCCGACGAGGTCTCGATCGACGATGCGCTCGCCGCGCCCGACGCCACCGTGGCGTGGACCGGCGTGCGCAACTATCAGGCACGCAACTTCATGCGCGACGGCATGAAGGTCGGCGACGGCGTGCTGTTCTATCACTCGAGCTGCCCGGAGCCGGGCATCGCCGGCATCGCGCGGGTGGCCTCGGGCATCAAGCCCGATCCGACGCAGTTCGACGCGAAGTCGCCCTACTACGACGCGGCCTCGAAGAAGGACGATCCGCGCTGGCTGCTGGTAGACGTGCAGGCGCTGCGCAAGACGCGCCTGCTGGCGCTGCCCGAGCTGCGCGCGAAGCCCGAGCTGGCCGATCTGGTGGTGCTGCGCAAGGGCAACCGGCTGTCGATCACGCCGGTCGAACCCGCGCACTGGAAGGTCATCGAGAAGATGCTGGCCTGAACTGCCCGGCCTTTCAGCCGAGCTTGTTCAGTATGGGGAACAGCTTGCCGAGCCCGTCGGCCATCACCTCGACCGCCAGCGCGGCGAGGATCAGCCCCATCAGCCGCGTCATGATGTTGATGCCGGTCTTGCCCAGCACGCGCGCGATCGGCTGCGCGAGCGAGAAGGCCAGGGCGGTGGCCAGCGCCACCACCACGCCGTAGCCGACCAGGATCGCGAGCTCCCACAGGTGCTGCGCCTTGTCGGCGTAGATCACCACCGTGGAGATGGTGGCCGGCCCGGTGAGCAGCGGAATGGTGAGCGGCACCACCGCGATCGACGCGCCCATCGACGCTTTCACCTCGGTGGCGCGAAGCTCTTCCACGTTGGTCTTGCTCTCGGCCGGCTTCGCGTTGAGCATCGACAGCGAACTCATGAGCAGCAGCAGACCGCCGCCGACCTGGAAGCTCGCGATGGAAATGCCGAAGAAGGACAGCAGCTGCAGCCCCAGCAGCGCGCTGACGGCGATGACCACGAAGGCGCTGAAGGCCGACATGCGCACCGTGTGGCGGCGCTGCGCGTCGCTGTAGCCCTGCGTGTAGTGGATGAAGAAGGGCACGATGGCCAGCGGATTCACGATGGCCACCAGCGTCACCAGCGGCTTGATCAGGTCCATCGAGGTGCTCATGGGTCAGCGGCCTCCGGTGACGTCGAGCAGGGCGGTGGTGGTGTAGCTGGCCTCGGGCGAGAGCAGCCACATGATGGCGCCGGCGATCTCCTCTGCGGTGCCGGTGCGCTTCATGGGCACGGTGGGCGCGAGTTCGAAGGCGCGGTCGGGCAGGCCGCCGGAGGCGTGGATCTCGGTGTCGATCAGGCCGGGGCGCACCGCGTTGACGCGGATGCCTTCCTCGGCCACTTCCTTGGCCAGGCCGATGGTGAAAGTGTCGATGGCGCCCTTGCTGGCGGCGTAGTCGACGTACTGGCCCGGCGATCCCAGCCGCGCGGCGCCGCTGGAGATGTTGACGATGGCGCCGCCCGAGCCGCCGTAGCGGGTGCTCATGCGCCGCACGGCCTCGCGCGCGCAGACGAAGCTGCCGATCACGTTGATGCGGAACATGCGCTCCAGCCGTGCCACGCTCATTTCGTCGACGCGCGCCGTCACGTCGACCACGCCGGCGTTGTTGACCAGGGCCGTGAGGCGGCCGAACCGGGCGTCGACCTTGCGGAACATGGCCGTGACCTGCGCCTCGTCGCCCACGTCGGCCTGCACGGCCATGGCGTTGCCGCCGCCGTCGCGGATGGTGCGCACCACCTCGTCGGCGGCCAGCGAGTTGGTGGCGTAGTTGACGGCCACCGCGTAGCCGCGGCTGGCCGCGAGCAGGGCGGTGGCGGCGCCGATGCCGCGGCCGCCGCCCGTGATCAATAGCACCTGGTCCAAAACCTACCTCCTGCAGAGAAACTGCGTGTCAGTTAAAACGGCCGGCTTGGATTACATCACCGGGGGCATGCGCATGAGCACCAAGACGATCGACTATTACTTTGCGCCACAGAGCCCGTGGACCTATCTGGGGCATTCCCGCTTTGCGGCGATTGCCGCGGCCGCCGGCGCCACGGTGCGCGTGCGGCCCATCGACATGGGCAGCGTGTTTCCGGTGTCCGGCGGGCTGCCGCTGGGCAAGCGCGCGCCGCAGCGCCAGGCCTACCGGCTGGTCGACCTGGCGCGCTGCTCGAGCCATCTGGGCCTGCCGCTGAACGTCAAGCCGAAGTTCTTTCCCGTGGCCAGCGACGACGCGGCCCGGATCATCATCGCGGTCGACATGCACGACGGCACCGAGGCCGCGATGCGCATGTGCGCGGCGGTGTTCCAGGCCGTGTGGGTGCAGGAGCGCAACATCGGCGACCCGAAGGTGCTCGACTCGCTGGTGATCGAATGCGGGCTGTCGCCCAAGCGCGGCGAGCAGTCGCAGAGCCAGGCAGTGCAGGAGCGCTACGAGGCCTACACGCAGGAAGCCATCGACACGCAGGTGTTCGGCGCGCCGAGCTACGTGATCGACGGCGAAATCTTCTGGGGGCAGGACCGCCTCGACTTCGTCGAGCGGGCGCTGCGCCCGTAAACCCGGCATCTATTCATCTATTTGCCATTCAGGAGCAAGACACATGGGTCAATTCATCGATCTCAAGGCCAAGGACGGCCTCACCTTTCCCGCCTACGTGGCCGAGCCCGCGGGCAAGCCGCGCGGTGCCGTCGTCGTGGTGCAGGAAATCTTCGGTGTGAACTCGCACATCCGCTCGGTGGCCGACGGCTATGCGGCCGAAGGCTACCTGGCCGTGGCGCCGTCGACCTTCCAGCGCGTCAAGCCGGGCGTGGAACTGGGCTACTCGGAAGACGACATGAAGAACGGCTTCGGCCTGAAGACGGCGGTCGAGGCGCTGCCGGCGCCGGGCGTGCTGCAGGACATCGAGGCTGCCATCGCCTATGCCTCGAAGGCCGGCAAGGTGGGCATCGTCGGCTACTGCTGGGGCGGCCTGCTGACGTGGCGCGCTGCTGCGCTGCTGCCCGGCCTGTCCGCGGCGGCGCCCTATTACGGCGGCGGCATGACCTCGCCGGAAGAAACGGCGCGCCAGCCCAAGGTGCCGGTGCTCGCGCACTTCGGCAACCAGGACCACTGGATTCCGCTGGACTCCGTCGAGGCCTTCAAGAAGGTGCATCCGGAAGTGGAAGTGCACGTGTACCCGGTGGGCCACGGCTTCAACTGCGACCAGCGCGGCTCGTACGACGCCGAGGCCGCCAGGCTGGCGCGCGAGCGCACGCTGGCGTTCTTCGCGAAGCACGTCGGCTGACGCTTCTCGGCAAGCAGAAGAAAAGCCCGGCATGCCGGGCTTTTTTCATGGCGCCTGTCTTTGCTGTCTCTACTGTCTCTATCTACTTCCGCTTGAGGCCGGGGCCTTCGCCCACGCGCGTCTGCAGGAAGTCGAGCAGCGCCCGCAGCGCGGCGCTGTTGTGCCGCCGCTGGAGGTACGCGGCCGAGAGCCACATGTCCTTGCGCGTGTAGTCCTGCAGCACCGGCACCAGTTCGCCATGCTCGATGTGCGACTGCACCAGGATCGACGGCAGGTAGATCACGCCGAATCCGCGCATCGCGACGCGGATCAGCGGCGCGCCCTCGGTGCAGTCCATGCGGCTCTTGACGTGCACGTCCAGGGGCTGGCCGTCGTCGTCGAAGCGCCATACCGGCTGCGCGCCAAGCAGGGAGTGGGTGAGGGCGTCGTGCGCGGCCAAGTCGCGCGGATGCTCGGGCTTGCCGTGCTTCTTCCAGTAGATGGGCGAGGCGCAGACCACCATTTCCATGCGCCGGAGCTTGCGCACGATGAGGTTGGCGTCTTCCACCGGTCCGCTGCGGATGTCGACGTCGATGCCTTCTTCCGCGAGGTCGACCGTGCGGTTCGTCAGCTGCAGGCTGATGCTCACGTCCGGGTAGTAGCGCATGAAGTCGGCCAGCAGGTTGGGGAACTCGCCGTTGCCCATGCCGTGCGGCGCCGAGATCCGCAGCCGCCCGCCGGGCTGGCTGGCGCGCTCCTGCAGCTCGGCCTGGGTGAGCTCGACCATCTCCAGCACCGGCGTGCTGCGCTCCAGCAGCAGCTGGCCGGCGTCGGTGAGGCTCACGGAGCGCGTGGAACGATTGAGAAGACGCACGCCGAAGCGGGTTTCCAGCTCGGCCACATACTTGCTGACGGTGGCCTTCGACATGTCCAGCCTCTTGGCTGCCTGGGAGAAGCTGCCGTGCGAGGCGACTTCCCGGAAGGTTCTGATCAGATCGAGGCTGTCCATGGGGATGGGTCCATTGTTTCCGTTTTGGGAACGCGATGGTTCGATTCTCCCGGGTTTTTCCTAGCCGGCTTGGGCGACACTTCGGTTACACGCCAGCGTCGCCAGCCCGGCCGGGCCGCTGGAAGGAACTGAAATGAAGACCTCGAACCTCATTACTGCTGCCGTCCTGTCGCTGCTTGCCGCCTCCGGCGCGCAGGCGCAGGGCGCGCAACAGGGCTTCGAGCCGGTGCAGCCGCTCAAGGCCGTCACCAGCCGGACCGACGTGGTGGCCGGCGCGGATGCGGCGGCGCGCGAAGGCAATGTCTACGGCGACGTCGTGGCGGCGCCCCTGGTTTCGCGGCCGAGTTCGCGCGATCGGGCTTCGGTCCGTGCCGAGGCGGTGTCCGCGGCCCACGCGCCGAACCAGAACCTGGATCGCCGCGCCTTCGTCAACAGCGAAGTGCCGTCGCAGTTCCAGGCAGCGCCCCGGCCATAGGCCGGAAGTCCTCTCCTCTCGAAAAGACCGGGCCGGTGCGAATCGGCCCGGTTTTTTGCTTTGCATGCCTTGATGTCGGCATTGTTTCAATAGAGGAAACACGGTGTCTCTGAACCGAGTGTTCCGGCAGCGCCGTTCGCCCGGAAACTCGCCGCACAGGCAAGCCAACCAGCAAGCCTGGTGGACGAACCATCCGAACACCCTCCCTAGGAGAACTGAATATGAAGACCTCGCAAATCCTCGCCGCTGCTGCCCTGACCCTGCTGGCCGTTACCGGCGCTCAAGCTGAAACGTACCAAGGCGTGAACACCGCCGTCTCGACCAAGAGCCGCGACGAAGTCAACGCCGAAGCCGTGCGCACCGCATCGGCTCCCAACCAGAACGTGACCCGCGGTTCGCGCGGCCCGGAAACGGTCGCCGTGTCGAAGGACCGTTCGATCGTCGAAGCCGAAGCCGTTCGCACCGCCTACGCTCCCGACCAGAACGTGACCAGCGGTTCGCGCGTGAACAGCAAGGTCATCTCGACCATGCCCCACCCGATGGACGCTCGCGTTCAGGCCCAGCAAGGTTCGGGCGCCGTTGCCAAGTAATCGAAGCAATTGAAGCGGTCCTCCGGGACTGCCGAAATGCAAAAGGGCCACGCGAAAGCGTGGCCCTTTTTCTTTGGCGCGGAGGCTGTTGCTGCGGTCAGCGCGTGCGGGCGAGGTAGCGCTTGCGCCAGAAGATCACGACCAGCAGCACGGCGATGACCAGCATCGACGTCATCGCGATCCAGAAACCGTCGGCCTTGTGCACCAGCGGGATGAACTCGAAGTTCATGCCGAAGATGCCCGCGATGAGGTTCAGCGGCAGGAACACGGCGGTGAGCACCGTCAGCACCCGCATGATGTCGTTGGCGCGGTGGCCCTGGACGCTGAAATGCATCTGCACGGCGGTCTCGGCGTTCTGCTCCAGCCGGTGCACGTGGTGCACCACGCGCTCGATGTGCTCGAGCACGTCGCGGCTGCGGATCATGATGAGCTCCCGCTCGCGCTGCTCCGTCTCGCCCTTGGGCACGGGGAGCGTCTCCAGCGAGTCGATCCAGTCCTGCATGGCGGCGCGCTGGTCCTCGCAGATCTCGTCCAGGTGGTGCAGCGACTGCCGCGCCTCCATCAGCGCGCCCCAATTGGTGAAGCGGCTGCGCGGGTCGATCAGCTCCGTCTGCCAGTGGTCGAGCTGCTTGGTGAGCTCGCGCCGCAGGTCGAGATATCCGTCGACGATCTGGTTGATGACGCGCAGCATCAGGTCCGAAGGGCTGGTCGGCAGGCGGGCCGAGGTGGCGCGCACGTCGAGCGCCGGGGCGCCGCGGTCGTCGCTCGAGGCGGCCGCCAGCAGCCTGGCGGCGAAGGCGTCGCGCACCGCGCCGTCCTCCGGGTGTACCGACAGCAGCACGCGGTCGAACACCGCGAAGCCGACCGGCCGCGTGTCGACCCGGCGCAGCACGGGCGGGCCGCTGCGGGGCTGGCGCGGCGCGGCGGCAGGAGCGGGGGGCGGCGCCTCGTTGGTACTGCCCTTGCCGTTGCCCAGCGCCGCCTGGCCCTGGCCATTGGCCAGCCGCCGGAACACCAGCACGTCGTACAGCGAGGTGTAGTCGTAGTGCGAGGGCAGCTGGTCGTTGAGCAGGTCGGCCACGTGCAGGTCGACCAGCTGCGTCATGCACAGCGTCTGCAGGATCTGCTGCACCTCGGCCAGCGAGGCGCGGAATTCCTCCCGCGTGAGCGAGATCCAGAGATAGCCGCTGGCGCCGCAGGCGCCCGGCACGGTCAGCGGCGCCAGTGCGGCGTGTTCGCTGACCTGCGAACGGTTGATTTCGAAGATGCGCATGCCCGGTTGCCGGCGCGCCGTTACTTCTGCAGCAGGCGCGCGGCGTCGAGCGCGAAATAGGTCAGCACGCCGTCGGCGCCGGCGCGCTTGAAGGCCAGCAGGCTTTCGAGCACCACGGCGTCGTGGTCGAGCCAGCCGTTCTGGGCGGCGGCCTTGAGCATGGCGTATTCGCCGCTCACCTGGTAGGCGAAGGTGGGCACGCGGAACTGGTCCTTCACGCGGCGCACGATGTCCAGGTAGGGCATGCCGGGCTTCACCATCACCATGTCGGCGCCCTCAGCGATGTCGATGGCGACTTCGCGCAGAGCCTCGTCGCTGTTGCCGGGGTCCATCTGGTAGACCTTCTTGTTGCTCTTGCCGAGCGTGGCGGCCGAGCCCACGGCGTCGCGGAAGGGGCCGTAGAAGGCGCTGGCGTACTTGGCGCTGTAGGCCATGATGCGCGTGTGGATGTCGCCGCGGGCTTCCAGCGCGTTGCGGATGGCGCCGATGCGGCCGTCCATCATGTCGCTGGGGGCGACGATGTCCACGCCGGCCTGCGACTGTGCGAGCGCCTGCTTCACCAGCACCTCCACGGTCGCGTCGTTGAGGATGTAGCCGGTGTCGTCTAGCAGGCCGTCCTGGCCGTGGCTGGTGTAGGGGTCGAGGGCGACGTCGGTCATCACGCCCAGCTCGGGAAAGCGCGCCTTGAGGGCGGCCACCACGCGGGGAATCAGCCCGTCGGGGTTGAAGGCCTCGCGGCCGTCGGGCGTCTTGAGGCTGGCGTCGATCACCGGGAACAGCGCCATCACCGGGATGCCGGCCGTCACGCACTGCTCGGCCACGGGCAGGAGCAGGTCGAGGCTCAGGCGGTCCACGCCCGGCATCGAGGGCACGGCATCGCGGCGTTTTTCGCCTTCCTGGACGAACACCGGGTAGATCAGGTCGTTGACCGTCAGTGCGTGCTCGCGCACCAGGTTGCGGGTGAAAGCGTCGCGGCGCAGGCGTCGCGGCCGCCCGGCGGGGAACATGGCCAGGGGGGAAGATGATGACGTCATATACCCAAAATTGTGCCCGAAGCGGTTGTTTACAGCCTCTTGGCACGGGCGTTCGGTTGTCGGACAACTACGGAAATTCGTAGAACCAAGGTTCTCAGCTTTTTGCTTTAAACGTCAAAGAAAGTGCCTCAGTCGCTTGAAACCTTGTTTCGTCTTTGTTAAATTCTGAAGCGGGCGGCTTGCCGCTCCCCGCTTTTCCTCCCTGAGCGGGTGCCTTGATGTGTGACAGCAAAAGGGCTTCCCAGCCCGACGTGAAGACGTCGGGCTTTTTTTTGCCTGTCATACAAGCGGCCCAAGGGGAAACGGGCCGTGGCAGAGAGGGTGCGCCACTAAACTGCCGCCATGCTCTGGGTCAAATCTCTACACATCGTCTTCATTGCAAGCTGGTTCGCGGGGCTGTTCTACCTGCCCCGGATCTTCGTCAATCTGGCGATGGTTCCACCCGAGTCGGTGGCCGAGCGCGAGCGCCTGCTGCTGATGGCGCGCAAGCTCCTGCGGTTCACGACTTTCCTGGCGGTTCCCGCGATCGGCTTCGGCCTGTGGCTCTGGCTGGGCTACGGCATCGGGCGCGGCCCGGGCAACGGGTGGATGCACGCCAAGCTGGCGCTGGTGCTGGTGGTGATCGGCTATCACCATGGCTGCGCCGTGCTGCTGCGCCGCTTCGCGGCCGGCGAGAACCGGCGCAACGACCGCTGGTTTCGCTGGTTCAACGAGCTGCCGGTGCTGCTGCTGCTGGCCATCGTGATCCTGGTGGTCGTCAAGCCGTTCTGAGCGGCCGGTGCAAACGGTGGATCGACCGCACAAGTCCGCCGCGCTCCCCCTGGCGCTGGCGTACGCGGCGCTGATCGTCTACGCCAGCCTCTACCCGTTCGCCGACTGGCGCGACCAGGGAATCGCGCCCTGGGCGTACCTTTCGGCGCCCTGGCCCAAGTACTGGACGGGCTTCGACTTCGCGGTCAACGTGGCGGGCTACGTGCCCTTCGGCTTCCTGTGCGCGCTGGCGGTGCTGCGCACGGGGCGCGCCGCCGGCGTCTGGCGTGCGGTGCTGCGTGCCACGGTGGCGGGAGCGGCGGTTTCGTTCGCCATGGAGACGCTGCAGAGCTACCTGCCCGCGCGCATTCCTTCCAACGTGGACCTGGGGCTCAATACCCTGGGGGCGGTCGTCGGCGCGGTGCTGGCGGCGGGCCTCGAGCGGCTGGGCGCGGTCGCGCACTGGAGCCGCGCGCGCTCGCAGTGGTTCGCCGAAGACTCGCGCGGTGCGCTGGTGCTGCTCGCGCTGTGGCCGTTCGCGCTGCTTTTCCCGGCGGCGGTAACCTTCGGGCTCGGGCAGGTGTTCGAGCGGCTCGAGGCGACGATCTCCGAGTGGCTGCTCGACACACCCTTCATCGACTGGCTGCCGGTGCGCCAGTTCGAGCTCGAGCCGCTGGTGCCGGCGGTAGAGCTGCTGTGCGTGATGCTGGGCGCGCTGGTGCCGTGCCTGCTGGGATATCTCGTGGCGCGCTCGGTGGTCCAGCGGGCGGTGCTCCTGCCTCTGACGCTGCTGGCTGGCGTCGCGGCCTCGGCGCTGTCCGCGGCGTTGAGCTACGGGCCCGAGCACGCCTGGGCCTGGCTCGGGCTGCCGGCGCAGGTCGGCATGGCCGCGGCCTTCTTCGCCGGCGTGCTGCTGCTGTTCGCGCCGCGCCGCCTGTGCGCGGCATTGCTGCTGATGGGGCTCGTACTGCAGCTGAGCCTGCTGAACCAGGCGCCCGAGAGCGCGTACTTCGCGCAGACGCTGGCCACCTGGGAGCAGGGGCGCTTCATCCGCTTCCATGGGCTGGCGCAGTGGCTGGGCTGGGTATGGCCCTATGCCGTGCTGGTCTATGTGGTCGTCGCCCTCTCGCGCCGAGGGCGCTCCGGCGCTGTCCCGGCGGCTTGAGCGGGCGAGCCGCGGGGCATGCGGCTATGAATGAAGAGGTCGTTCACTAAAATCCGCCGATGCCCAGCTCCACCCCAGCCGCTCCGTCCGGCTACTACGGCCGCCACATCTTCTTCTGCCTGAACGAGCGCAAGAACGGCGAGGACTCCTGCGCCATGCACAACGCTCAGGAAGGCTTCGACCGCTGCAAGGCGAAGGTCAAGGAAGAGGGGCTATCGGGGCCCGGCAAGGTGCGCGTCAACAAGGCCGGCTGCCTCGACCGCTGCGCGGGCGGGCCGGTGGCCGTGGTGTACCCCGAGGCCGTCTGGTACACCTTCGTCGACAGCGAGGACATCGACGAGATCGTCGAGTCGCACCTGAAGAACGGCCAGGTCGTCGAACGGCTCCTGCTGCCCCCGAACGTGGGACGCTGAACTTTTCCGACGACCCTCTGCTCGTACCTGCGCCAATGAATTCCCAGACAGAAAAGATCAGCCTCCAGGGCGCCGCCGGCGCGATCGAGGTTCAGCGCGACCAGCCTGCGGGCGCCGCGCGCGGCGTCGCAGTCATCGCCCATCCGCATCCGCTCTTCGGCGGCACCATGGACAACAAGGTGGTGCAGACGCTGGCGCGCGCCTTCATCGCCACCGGCTGGACCACGGTGCGCTTCAACTTCCGCGGCGTGGGCGCCAGCGAAGGCGTGCACGACGAGGGGCGCGGCGAGCTGGAAGACATGCTGAGCGTCGTAGGGCAGCTCGCGCCCGAGGGGCCTCTGGCGATCGCAGGCTTTTCCTTCGGTGCCTTCGTCGCGAGCGGCGCCGTCTCCAGGCTCTGGGCCGAACGCGAGATCCGGCAGATCGTGCTGGTCGGCACGGCCGCGGCGCGCAACAACGTCGCGACGCTGCCCGTCGAGGCGCACGAGCGCGCGCTGGTGGTCCATGGCGAAGCCGACGACACCGTGGCCTTGTCCGCCGTGATGGATTGGGCGCGGCCGCAGTCACTTCCTGTCACAGTCATCCCCGGGGGCGGTCATTTCTTTCACGGACAATTGCCGCTGCTCAAGGGTCTGGTCGTCCGCCATCTGCGCGCGGACATCGCTTGAAAGCCTCTCCGGCTTGTTTTCGTCTCTTTCCGAACTCCCAATGAATCGTTTTCTTGGCGCGCTCCGCGCGCTGGTCTTTACCGCCGCCGCTTCCTTCAGCCTGCTCGCCGCCGCCCAGATGCCGGCGCCGCCTGAAATTGCCGCGCGCAGCTATCTGCTGCTGGACGTGACCGCGAACCAGATCCTGGCCCAGAAGGACATCGACAGCCCGGTGGAGCCGGCTTCGCTCACCAAGCTGATGTCCGCCTACCTGGTGTTCGATGCTCTGCGCGCCAAGAAGATCACGCTGACCCAGACCCTGCCGGTCAGCCCGCGCGCCTGGAAGATGCCCGGCTCGCGCATGTTCATCGACCCCAAGATGCAAGTGCCGGTTGAAGACCTGATCAAGGGCCTGATCGTGCAGTCGGGCAACGACGCCACCATCGCGCTGGCCGAAGGCGTGGGCGGCACGGTCGAGCACTTCGTCGAGATGATGAACGCCCAGGCCAAGGTGCTGGGCATGAAGAACACGACCTACAAGAATCCCGAGGGCCTGACCGCGCCCGGCCACACCACCACGGCTCGCGACCTGAGCATCCTGGCGACCCGCCTGGTGCGCGACTTCCCCGAGGAGGCAAAGTACTACGCGATCAAGAAGTACCGCTACCCGGGCACCCCGTCGACCAACGACACCAATCGCAACCTGCTGCTGTTCCGCGACCCGACCGTCGACGGCCTGAAGACCGGCCATACCGATGCCGCCGGCTACTGCATGATCGCCACCGCCAAGCGCGACTTCCCGAACCTGACTGGCGGGCGCCGCCTGCTGTCGATCGTTCTGGGCACCACGGGCGAGACCGTACGGGCCAACGAATCGCAGAAGCTCCTGAACTGGGGCTACACGGCCTACGACGCCGTCCGCCTGTTCGACGGCGGCCAGCCGGCGGCCACCCCGGCCGTCTGGAAGGGCAAGGCCAACATCCTGAAGCTGGGTCGTCCAGAGCCCATCGTGGTGGCGGTTCCGACCGGCACGGCCAACAAGATCAAGACCCAGGTGTCGCGCCCCGACCCGCTGGTGGCGCCGTTCACCAAGTACCAGGCGGTCGGTTCGCTCAAGGTCACGCTGGACGACCAGCCTCTGGCCGACGTGCCGCTCGTCGCCCTGGAACCGGTCGAACAGGCCGGCGTTTTCGGCCGCGCCTGGGACGCCCTGCGTCTCTGGATCAAGTAAGCCGGAGGAGCGGAAAAGAGGCATAAAGGGCCGCTGGCGGGCATCCGCGGCGGCTGACCTTGCCGTTTCAGACTCGTTTGCTATACTCGTGGGCTTTTCGGAATTTTCCGAAGGGTTTCACGTTTTCGTCATTCCCGGCCTCCTTGAGTCACGACAAGGGCGGTTTCACAGCCAGGGCCGGGGCGTTTCTCGTTTTGGGGACTTTTTAATTCATGCCAACCATCAATCAACTGGTGCGTCAGGGTCGAACGGTCGAAAAGATCAATTCGAAGAGCCCTGCCATGCAGAACTCGCCGCAACGTCGCGGTGTCTGCACCCGCGTCTACACCACGACGCCGAAGAAGCCGAACTCGGCGCTTCGTAAAGTTGCCAAGGTCCGCCTGACCAACGGCTTCGAAGTCATTTCCTACATCGGCGGCGAAGGCCACAACCTCCAGGAACACAGCGTCGTGCTGGTCCGCGGCGGTCGTGTCAAGGACTTGCCCGGTGTGCGTTACCACATCGTTCGCGGTTCGCTCGACCTGCAAGGCGTGAAAGACCGCAAGCAGTCGCGTTCCAAGTACGGCGCGAAGCGTCCCAAGAAGGCCTGATAGGTCTTCCTGTCGTAAAAAACAAACGGTGTTCGGTTACCTTGGCGGGTACATCGAACGAAGTGACCCACTGTCGGGTCGAGTAAGTGAGAGTCCTGACTGGCTCTCGCGGCCCCGGAAACGGTGCCAACTGAAGCAAAGAGGTTAGAAAAATGCCACGTCGTCGCGAAGTCCCCAAACGTGAAATCCTGCCGGATCCCAAGTACGGCAATGTCGAGCTGTCCAAATTCATGAACGTGATCATGGAAGGCGGCAAGAAGGCTGTTGCCGAGCGCATCATCTACGGTGCCCTCGACTTCATCGAGAAGAAGAACCCGGACAAGGACCCCCTCGAGGCGTTCACCGTTGCCATCAACAACGTGAAGCCGATGGTCGAAGTGAAGTCGCGTCGCGTCGGCGGTGCGAACTACCAGGTGCCGGTCGAAGTCCGTCCCGTCCGCCGCCTCGCCCTGTCGATGCGCTGGATCAAGGAAGCCGCCCGCAAGCGCGGCGAGAAGTCGATGGCCCTGCGTCTGGCCAACGAACTGATGGAAGCCACCGAAGGCCGTGGCGGCGCGATGAAGAAGCGCGACGAAGTGCACCGCATGGCAGAAGCCAACCGCGCCTTCAGCCACTTCCGCTTCTAAAAATCAAACTTCGCTTGGGCGTTGGGTGTCGAGTGACGGGTGCGAAGCCCGTTCTCGAGGCCCAGCGCTCAACGCATTTAACCCGAAAGTAAATCATGTCCCGCAAGACCCCCATCGAGCGCTACCGCAACATCGGCATCTCCGCGCACATCGACGCCGGCAAGACCACGACGACCGAACGTATCCTGTTCTACACCGGTGTGAACCACAAGATCGGTGAAGTGCACGACGGTGCCGCCACGATGGACTGGATGGAGCAAGAGCAAGAGCGCGGTATCACGATCACCTCGGCTGCCACCACCTGCTTCTGGAAGGGCATGGCCCAGAATTTCCCCGAGCACCGCATCAACATCATCGACACCCCCGGCCACGTGGACTTCACCATCGAGGTGGAGCGTTCCATGCGCGTGCTGGACGGTGCCGTGATGGTCTATGACGCCGTCGGCGGTGTGCAGCCCCAGTCGGAAACCGTCTGGCGCCAGGCCAACAAGTACAAGGTGCCCCGTCTCGCGTTCGTCAACAAGATGGACCGTACCGGCGCGAACTTCCTGCGCGTTCGCCAGATGATGATCGACCGCCTGAAGGCCAACCCGGTCGTGATCCAGATCCCGATCGGTGCCGAGGACAAGTTCCAGGGCATCGTCGACCTTGTGAAGATGAAGGCCATCATCTGGGACGAAGACAAGGGCGTGACCTTCACCTACGGCGAGATCCCGGCCGACCTAGTCGATGTCTGCAACGAATACCACGAGAAGCTGGTCGAGGCCGCCGCCGAATCGAGCGAAGACCTCATGAACAAGTACCTCGAAGGCGAAAAGCTCTCCGAAGAGGAAATCAAGAAGGCCCTGCGCCAGCGCACCATCGCCGGCGAAATCCAGCCGATGCTTTGCGGCTCGGCCTTCAAGAACAAGGGCGTGCAGGCCATGCTCGACGCCGTGATCGAGTACATGCCCGCTCCGACGGACATCCCCCCGGTGGCTGGTACCGACGAAAGCGAAGCACCGGTGGTGCGTCAGGCCGACGACGAGGAGAAGTTCTCGGCGCTCGCGTTCAAGCTGATGACCGACCCCTTCGTCGGCCAGCTGACCTTCGTGCGCGTGTACTCGGGCGTGCTCTCCAAGGGTGACAGCGTCTACAACCCGGTGCGCGGCAAGAAGGAACGCATCGGCCGTATCGTGCAGATGCACGCCAACAATCGCGAAGAAGTCAGCGAAATCCGCGCCGGCGACATCGCCGCTTGCGTGGGTCTGAAGGAAGTGACCACGGGCGAAACCCTGTGCGATCCGGATTCCGTCGTGACGCTGGAGCGCATGGTGTTCCCCGAGTCGGTGATCTCGCAGGCCGTCGAGCCCAAGACCAAGGCCGACCAGGAAAAGATGGGCATCGCCCTGCAGCGCCTGGCACAGGAAGACCCGTCGTTCCGCGTCAAGACCGACGAGGAATCGGGCCAGACCATCATCTCGGGCATGGGCGAGCTCCACCTCGAAATCATCGTGGACCGCATGAAGCGCGAGTTCGGCGTGGAAGCCAACGTGGGCAAGCCGCAGGTGGCCTACCGCGAAACGATCCGCAAGACCGTCGAAGAAGCCGAAGGCAAGTTCGTTCGCCAGTCGGGCGGCAAGGGCCAGTACGGTCACGTGGTGCTCAAGATCGAACCCCAGGAAGCCGGCAAGGGCTTCGAGTTCGTCGACGCCATCAAGGGCGGTGTGGTTCCTCGCGAATACATTCCCGCAGTGGAAAAGGGCGTCGTGGAAGCGCTGACGCAAGGCGTGCTGGCGGGCTACCCCGTCGTGGACGTCAAGGTCACGCTGCACTTCGGTTCGTACCACGACGTGGACTCGAACGAAATGGCGTTCAAGATGGCCGCGATCTTCGGCTTCAAGGAAGGTGCCCGCAAGGCCAACCCCGTGATCCTCGAGCCGATGATGGCCGTGGAAGTCGAGACGCCTGAAGACTACGCCGGCAACGTGATGGGCGACCTGTCGTCCCGCCGCGGCATGGTGCAGGGCATGGACGACATGGTCGGTGGCGGCAAGGCCATCAAGGCAGAAGTGCCGCTGTCGGAAATGTTCGGCTACTCGACCACGCTGCGTTCGATGTCGCAAGGCCGCGCCACGTACACGATGGAGTTCAAGCACTACGCCGAAGCTCCCCGCAACGTCGCCGAAGCCATCGTGGCCGCTCGCGCCAAGTAAGCTTTTTACGAATCAGGGCCGCGCAGTGCGCGGCCCTTCCTGTCTGCGATCCGGTGCCGCCCTGTTCCCGTGCGGGGCGAACCAGCAACCGGATGCAGACATAAAACCAATACACGGGACTGCTCTTTCAAGGATTGAAAAATGGCAAAAGGTAAATTCACCCGCACCAAGCCGCACGTGAACGTGGGCACGATCGGTCACGTCGACCACGGCAAGACCACGCTGACGGCTGCGATCGCGACCGTGCTGTCGTCGAAGTTCGGCGGCGAAGCCAAGGCCTACGACCAGATCGACGCTGCGCCTGAAGAAAAGGCCCGCGGCATCACGATCAACACCGCGCACGTCGAATACGAAACGGCCAACCGCCACTACGCACACGTCGACTGCCCCGGCCACGCCGACTACGTGAAGAACATGATCACCGGCGCTGCCCAGATGGACGGCGCCATCCTGGTGTGCTCGGCCGCCGACGGCCCGATGCCCCAGACCCGTGAGCACATCCTGCTGGCTCGCCAGGTGGGCGTGGGCTACATCATCGTGTTCCTGAACAAGTGCGACATGGTCGACGACAAGGAGCTGCTCGAACTGGTCGAAATGGAAGTCCGCGAACTCCTCGACAAGTACGAATTCCCCGGCGACGACACCCCCATCATCCACGGCTCGGCCAAGCTGGCCCTGGAAGGCGACAAGGGCGAACTCGGCGAAGGCTCGATCATGAAGCTGGCCGAAGCCCTGGACACGTACATCCCGACGCCCGAGCGCGCCGTGGACGGCACGTTCCTGATGCCCGTGGAAGACGTGTTCTCGATCTCGGGTCGCGGCACGGTGGTGACCGGCGCCGTCGAGCGCGGCGTGATCAAGGTCGGTGAAGAAATCGAAATCGTGGGCATCCGCCCGACGGTCAAGACCACCTGCACCGGCGTGGAAATGTTCCGCAAGCTGCTGGACCAGGGTCAAGCCGGCGACAACGTGGGCGTGCTGCTGCGCGGCACGAAGCGCGAAGAAGTCGAGCGCGGCCAGGTGCTGTGCAAGCCCGGCTCGATCAAGCCGCACACGCACTTCACCGCCGAGGTGTACGTTCTGTCGAAGGACGAAGGCGGCCGTCACACGCCGTTCTTCAACAACTACCGTCCGCAGTTCTACTTCCGCACGACGGACGTGACCGGCGCGATCGAGCTGCCCAAGGACAAGGAAATGGTCATGCCCGGCGACAACGTGTCGATCACGGTCAAGCTGATCGCTCCGATCGCCATGGAAGAAGGCCTGCGCTTCGCTATCCGCGAAGGCGGCCGTACCGTGGGTTCGGGCGTCGTGGCGAAGATCCTCGACCTGTAAGAAGACGGGAGCAAAGGAATCACCATGGCTACCAAGCAAAAGATCCGCATCCGCCTGAAGGCATTCGACTACAAGCTGATCGACCAGTCGGCCGCTGAAATCGTGGACACCGCCAAGCGCACCGGCGCGATCGTCAAGGGCCCCGTGCCCCTGCCGACCCGCATGAAGCGCTTCGACATCCTGCGTTCGCCGCACGTCAACAAGACCTCGCGCGACCAGCTGGAAATCCGCACGCACCAGCGCCTGATGGACATCGTCGACCCGACCGACAAGACCGTGGACGCGCTGATGAAGCTCGACCTGCCGGCTGGCGTGGACGTCGAGATCAAGCTGCAGTAATCCATTCGGCTTCGCGCCGCGATTGCTAGAAAACCCGCCTGCAGAAATGCAGGCGGGTTTTGTGCTTTATGTCACGCGGATGTGGCATCCTCCCGTGCCGGCCGCCGTCAATCATCGAGGCGCCGGGTAGCTGAAACGAGGGCAGCACAACCATGAGACACCGCATCTCCTTTGCTTCGAGCCTTGTGGCTTGCATCGCAGCAGTGCTGCTGACCGCCTGCGGTGGCGGCGGAGGGGGAGGCGGCGGTGGGATTCCCTTGTTGCCCATAGTTCCGACGGCGCCGGTCGCGTTGAGCGGCACGGCCACCTACGAGTCGGTGCCCAATCCCAGCGGCCGCCTCGTGTATGCCAACACCACGGTCAAGCCGGTGCGCGCAGCCTTCGTCGAGGTGCTCGACGCCACCAGCGGCAGCCAGCTGGCTACCACTTCCACCGACGACAACGGCGCCTATTCGGCGAGCGTTCCGGGAAACACGAACGTCATCGTCCGCGTGCGGGCCCAGATGACCCGCACCGGGGCGTTCCCGAGCTGGGACGTCACCGTGCGCGACAACACGCAATCGAGCGCCATCTATTCCATGCAGTCGTCGGCGTTCTCCACCGGCAGCGCGGCGCTCACCCGCGACCTGCGTGCCGCCAGCGGTTGGGGCGGTTCGAGCTACACCAGCCAGCGCGTGTCCGGGCCGTTCGCCATCATGGATACGGTCTACACGGCGATGCAGAAAGTGATGTCGGCGGCGCCTGCGACGGCCTTCCCGTCGCTGAAGGTGTTCTGGAGCGTCAACAACACGAACGCCAGCGGCAGCATCGCGCAGGGGCAGATCGGCACCACGTTCTTCATCGGCAGGAGTTCGGGCGCCGAAATCTACGTGCTCGGCAAGGAAGACGTGGATACCGACGAATTCGATGCTCCGGTCATTGCGCATGAATGGGGGCACTACTACCAGGCCTCGTTCAGCCGTGACGACTCGACGGGCGGCGCGCACTCCACGAGCGAGCGCGTCGACCGCCGCCTCGCCTTCTCCGAGGGTTGGGGCAACGGCTGGTCGGGCATCGCGCTGGGGCGCAGCAACTATGTCGACTCGGGCGGACCCGGCCAGGCCAGTGGCGGAAGCCTCGATCTCACGAGAGGGCCGACGGCCACCAATGCGGGCTGGTTCAGCGAATCCTCGATCCAGTCGATCTTCTGGAATCTGAACCAGCAGGTGGGCTTCAAGCCCATCCATGACACGCTGACGAGCGCGTTGTTCCGGAGCGGAGCGCCGGTGACCTCGATTCATCCGTTCACGGCGGCATTCAATTCGGTCGCCTCGGGCAATGCGTCGGCGTTGGCAACGTTGCTCGCGGGCCAGAACATCAGCGCCGCCTCGAACGATCCCTACGGTGCGCAGGAAAGCAATAACGGCGGCGCTCCGGCCGTGAGCTACGTGTTGCCGATGTACACGACGGCGGCGGTCGGAGGCTCGGTCACGCAGGCCTGCGTGACGAATGCCGCGGATCCTCAGCGCCAGGGGAACAAGCTCGGAAGCTTCGCCTACCTGCGCTTCACGGCGCCGGCCAGCCGCAACTACCTGTTCACGGTCAGCCCGCCGGCGGGCGCCAGCCCGAACTTCGTGATCTACCAGGGCGGGGTGGTGAGCCGGAACACGAATACGGTCAGCCTGTCGGCTGGCGACTATGTGCTGGTCGTCAACGATGTCAATAACGCCGCCGCAAGCACCTGCTTCAACGTTTCGATTCAATAAATAGACAGCAGCGAGGAAGGCCGCCATGAACCTCCGTTCCAGCTCGATGATCGCCGCCGCATGCTTGGCGCTTGTTGCCGCATCAGCATGTGCGGACAGCACGTCGACGCCGCGCACCGCCAAGGGCTCGGCTTCTTTCGGCCAGGCTGCGCCCATGACGGCTGCGGTGCGCAAGCCCAACGATTCCGGTGTCGCGATCCAGTATCGGGTCGAGGGCACGGCCAGGGTCGGCCGGGCGATTTCGGTCGTATTGCAGTTCGACGGCGTGAGCGACCCGGCTGGCGCCACTGCGCGCCTGACGACCGACGCCGGGCTGACCCTGACGACGAGCAGCACCCTCGCGCTTCCCGCCGGCCAGAGCACGACCGCCACCGCCACGGTGACCAGCGACCGCGAAGGCCTGGCCTACCTGAACGTCTTCGTCACGCAGAACGGCGCCATGAGCATCGTCGCCATTCCTGTCCAGACCGGCTCGAGCGCGCCGACCATGAAGGCCGCGGGCGAGCTGAAATCGTCCCCGGAAGGCGAAAAAATCATTTCGATGCCGGCCAAAGAGCCGAAATAGGCCGAAAAACGCCCCATGAAGGGGCGCCGAGGCCCGAAAGCGCCGCAATGACGGTGCTTGCGTCAAGCCCGCACCGCGGGCTATAATCGCTGGCTCTGCCCTTGTTGCGCCCGCATGGGCGCTATGCGAGCAGAGATTTATCAACCTTCTTCCGCTGTTCGGGGAAACCCGGCAAACGCTGTCGCCAATTGAAGTGGCAGCGGCGAAGGAAGCTTCCATTTTTGGAGAAAACAAATGAGTCTGAGCAACTCCCTCGGGTTGCTGGGCCGCAAGGTGGGGATGATGCGTCTCTTCACCGATGACGGGGACGCAGTTCCTGTCACGGTGGTGGATGTGTCCAACAACCGCGTGACCCAGATCAAGTCCCAAGAGACCGATGGCTACGTCGCCCTGCAGGTGACGTTCGGTTCGCGCAAGGCATCGCGCGTGACCAAGCCCGAAGCCGGCCACCTCGCCAAGGCGGGTGTCGAAGCTGGTGAAATCATCCAGGAATTCCGCGTTACCGCCGATACCGCAGGTCAGCACAAGGCTGGCGGCGTGATCCCGGTGGCAAGCGTCTTCTCCGTGGGCCAGAAGGTGGACGTGCAGGGCACTTCCATCGGCAAGGGCTACGCTGGCACGATCAAGCGTCACAACATGAGCTCGCAGCGCGCGTCGCACGGTAACAGCCGTTCGCACAACGTGCCCGGCTCGATCGGTATGGCGCAGGATCCCGGTCGCGTGTTCCCCGGCAAGCGCATGACGGGCCACCTCGGCGACGTCACCCGCACCACGCAAAACCTCGACGTGATCCGCATCGACGAAGCACGTCAACTGCTGCTCATCAAGGGCGCGATTCCGGGTTCGAAGGGTGGCTTCGTCACCGTGCGTCCCGCCATCAAGGCCAAGCCGCAGGCCCAAGGAGCGAAGTAATGGAACTCGAACTCCTGAACGAACAAGGCCAGGCCGCGTCGAAGTACGACGCACCCGAGACCGTGTTCGGCCGTGACTACAACGAAGACCTAGTCCACCAGATCGTCGTTGCTTTCCAGGCCAACGCACGCCAAGGCACTCGCGCCCAGAAGGACCGCGAGCAGGTCAAGCACTCGACCAAGAAGCCTTTCAAGCAAAAGGGAACGGGCCGCGCCCGTGCCGGTATGACTTCCTCGCCGCTGTGGCGCGGGGGCGGCCGGATCTTCCCGAACATGCCTGACGAAAACTTCTCGCAGAAGATCAACAAGAAGATGTACCGCGCCGGCATGGCGTCCATCTTCTCGCAGCTCGCTCGCGAAGGCCGTCTGGCCGTGGTCGACTCGATCAAGGTCGACTCGCCCAAGACCAAGCCGCTGGCAGCCCGTTTCAAGGCGATGAATCTCGAGTCCGTGCTCGTGATCGCCGAAGAAGTCGACGAAAACCTGTACCTTGCCTCGCGCAATCTGGTCAACGTTCTCGTGGTCGAACCCCGCTACGCCGATCCGGTGTCGCTGGTTCACTACAAGAAGGTGCTGGTCACCAAGGGTGCCGTCGACAAGCTCAAGGAGATGTTCGCATGAGCCGCGTGAACCCTACCGCCGCTGAACGTACGTTCGAAGAAGGCCGCCTGATGGCGGTGCTGGTCGCCCCGATCGTGTCCGAAAAGGCAACGATGGTCGGCGAGAAGTCGAACGCTGTCACTTTCAAGGTGCTGCAAGACGCCACCAAGCCCGAGATCAAGGCCGCTGTCGAACTGATGTTCAAGGTCGAAGTCAAGGGCGTGTCGGTGCTCAACACCAAGGGCAAGACCAAGCGCTTCGGCAAGTCCGTCGGCCGCCGCGACAACGTTCGCAAGGCCTATGTGACGCTGAAGGCCGGTCAAGAGCTCAACCTCGTCGGGGAAGGCGCTTAATCATGGCCGTCATCAAGATGAAACCCACTTCGCCGGGCCAACGCGGCGCGGTGAAGATCTCGCGTGACCACCTGTTCAAGGGTGCTCCTCACGCCCCCCTGCTGGAACCCCAGTTCCAGAAGGCCGGCCGCAACAACAACGGCCACATCACGATCCGCCATCGTGGCGGCGGTGCCAAGCACCACTACCGCGTTGTCGACTTCGTGCGCAACAAGGACGGCATCCCGGCCAAGGTCGAACGCATCGAATACGACCCGAACCGTACCGCCCACATCGCTCTGGTCTGCTACGCCGACGGCGAGCGCCGCTACATCATCGCCCCGCGCGGTCTGGAAGCTGGTGCAACGCTGCTGTCGGGCGCCGAAGCCCCGATCCGCGCCGGCAACACCCTGCCGATCCGCAACATCCCGGTGGGTTCGACGATCCACTGCATCGAACTGCAGCCCGGCAAGGGCGCGCAGATCGCCCGTTCGGCCGGTACCTCGGCCACGCTGCTGGCCCGTGAAGGCGTCTACGCCCAGGTCCGCATGCGCTCGGGCGAAGTTCGCCGCATTCACATCGAATGCCGCGCGACCATCGGTGAAGTTGCCAACGAAGAGCACAGCCTGCGCCAGCTCGGCAAGGCCGGTGTGAAGCGTCACATGGGTATTCGCCCGACCGTTCGCGGCGTGGTGATGAACCCGGTCGACCACCCGCACGGTGGTGGCGAAGGCAAGACTGGCGAAGGCCGCCATCCTGTCGACCCGTGGGGCAATCTGACCAAGGGCTATCGCACCCGTAACAACAAGCGCACGCAGGTCTTCATCGTGTCGCGTCGCAAGAAGTAAGGGATAGCCAATGACTCGCTCTCTCAAGAAGGGTCCGTTCGTCGACCACCACCTCGTGGCCAAGGCCGACAAGGCCGTGACGACCAAGGACAAGAAGCCGATCAAGACCTGGTCGCGTCGCTCGATGGTTCTGCCCGAGTTCATCGGCCTGACCATCGCTGTGCACAACGGCAAGCAACACGTGCCTGTGTACATCACCGACCAGATGGTCGGCCACAAGCTCGGCGAATTTGCGCTCACGCGCACGTTCAAGGGGCACCCCGCGGACAAGAAAGTCCAGAAGAAGTAAGGAACGACCATGTCTGAAACACGTGCAGTCCTCCGCGGTGTCCGCCTGTCGGTCGACAAGGGCCGTCTGGTCGCTGACCTGATCCGCGGCAAGAAGGTCGATCAAGCGCTCAACATCCTGCAATTCACGCAGAAGAAGGCCGCTGTGATCGTCAAGAAGGTGCTCGAATCGGCTATCGCCAACGCCGAGCACAACGACGGTGCCGACATCGACGAACTGAAGGTCAAGACCATCTACGTCGAGCAAGGCGCCACGCTCAAGCGCTTCACCGCGCGGGCCAAGGGTCGCGGCAATCGCATCAGCAAGCCCACGTGCCATGTGTACGTGACGGTTGGCAACTAAGAAGGCCTGGAAGAAATATGGGACAGAAAATCCACCCAACCGGGTTCCGCCTTGCGGTCACCCGTAACTGGTCCAGCCGTTGGTACGCAAGCGACCGCGATTTCGCGGGCATGCTGGCCGAAGACATCAAGGTTCGCGAATACCTGAAGAAGAAGCTGAAGAACGCTTCGGTGTCGCGCGTCATGATCGAGCGTCCCGCCAAGAACGCGCGCATCACGATCTACTCGGCACGTCCGGGCGTCGTGATCGGCAAGAAGGGCGAAGACATCGAGAACCTCAAGCGCGAACTGGGCAAGCAGCTCGGCGTGCCGGTTGCAGTCAACATCGAAGAAGTGCGCAAGCCCGAAATCGATGCGCAGCTGATCGCCGACAGCATCACGCAGCAGCTCGAGAAGCGGATCATGTTCCGCCGTGCCATGAAGCGCGCCATGCAGAACGCCATGCGTCTGGGTGCCCTGGGCATCAAGATCATGTCGGCTGGCCGCCTGAACGGCATCGAAATCGCACGTACCGAGTGGTACCGCGAAGGCCGCGTGCCGCTGCACACCCTGCGCGCCGACATCGACTACGGCACCTCGGAAGCCAAGACCACCTACGGCGTCATCGGCGTCAAGGTCTGGGTCTACAAGGGCGACACGCTGGGTCGTAACGACCTGCCCGCCGTCGAGACGCCGCGTCCTGAAGAAGAACGTCGTCCGCGCGGTCCGCGCCGTGATGGCCGCCCCGGTGGCGACCGTCCGGGCAGCGACCGCCGTGGCCCCGGCCCCCGCGCCGGTGCCCGCGGTCCGATCGGTGGCAACACCGCTCCGGCCGATGGCAGCGACAAGCCCGCAGAAGCAACCGGCGGTGCCGGTGCAGACTCGAAACCCGCCGTTAAGCGCGTCCGCAAAGCCGCGCCCGCTGCAGCAGCGGACGGTGCCAAGACCGAGTAATCGGTCGCTCCCGGGCACGCAAGTGCCCGGGGCCCTCACGGAGTAACAAAACATGCTGCAACCTGCACGCAGAAAGTTCCGCAAGGAACAAAAGGGCCGCAACACCGGCATCGCGACCACGGGTAACTCGGTCGCGTTCGGTGACTTCGGTCTCAAATGCACCGACCGCGGCCGCCTGACGGCGCGCCAGATCGAAGCCGCTCGTCGCGCGATTTCGCGTCACGTGAAGCGCGGTGGCCGTATCTGGATCCGCGTGTTCCCGGACAAGCCGATCTCGACCAAGCCCGCCGAAGTGCGGATGGGTAACGGTAAGGGCAACCCCGAGTACTACGTCGCCGAAATCCAGCCCGGCAAGATCGTGTTCGAGATCGTCGGCGTGCCCGAAGAACTCGCTCGCGAAGCGTTCCGCCTGGCCGCCGCCAAGCTGCCGCTGCGCACGACGTTCGTCGCTCGCCAGCTCGGCGCCTGAGAGGAGAACATCCATGGCAACACGTAAGAAGACCGCCGCGGCTCCGGCCAAGGTGACGAAGGCCGCAACCCTGCGCACGAAGGACGTCGCAGGCCTGCAAGCCGAGATCAAGGACCTGCAGAAGGCCCATTTCGGCCTGCGCATGCAGAAGGCCACGCAACAGCTGTCGAACACCTCGACGCTGCGCGTGACCCGCCGCGACATCGCGCGCGCCAAGACCATTCTTGCTCAGAAGCAGCAAGAAACCCAAGCCGCCAAGTAAGGAGTGAACATGACGGAAGCTAAAAAATCCCTCAAGCGCACCTTGATCGGCAAGGTGGTCAGCGACAAGCGCGCCAAGACCGTGACCGTGCTGGTCGAGCGTCGTGTGAAGCACGAGCTCTACGGCAAGATCGTGGCCAAGACGAGCAAGTACCACGCCCACGACGAAAAGGGCGAGTACAAGCTGGGCGACACCATCGAGATCACGGAAAGCCGTCCGATCTCGAAGACCAAGAACTGGGTCGTGACCCGTCTGGTCGAGAAGGCCGTCCTGGTCTGATCAATCATTGGAGCCCCTCAGGGGCATCCGATCCGGAAACGGCCCACAATGTGGGCCGTTTTTCTTTTTCAGGAGCACATTCAATGATCAAAGTCGGCGACACCATTCCCTCGGCCACCCTGCAGGAATACTCCGAAGTCGAGGGCGAAGGCTGCAGCATCGGCCCGAACCCGGTGGACGTGACCAAGGCAACGGCTGGCAAGACCATCGCGCTGTTCGCGCTGCCCGGCGCCTTCACCCCCACCTGCTCGGCCAAGCACGTGCCGGGCTACGTGCAGCACTTCGACGACTTCAAGGCAGCCGGCGTGGACGAGATCTGGTGCGTGAGCGTGAACGACGCCTTCGTGATGGGCGCCTGGGCTCGCGACCAGAAGACGGGCGCCAAGGTGCGCATGCTGGCCGACGGCAGCGCTGACTTCGCCAAGGCCACCGGCCTTACGCTCGACCTGACCGGCCGCGGCATGGGCCTGCGCAGCAACCGCTACTCGATGCTCGTGAAGGACGGCAAGGTCGCCACCCTCAACGTCGAGGCGCCCGGCAAGTTCGAAGTCAGCGACGCCGGCACGCTGCTGGCCCAGGCTCGCGGCTGATCCGATCGACGGCTCAGCCGTTCAGAGATCCACCTTGAGGTAGTGGGCCCCGGCAACGGGGTTGTGATAGTAGGGCGGCACTTCCACGAAGCCCAGGTCTTCGTAGAGTGCCCGCGCCGACTCCATGTCGTCGAGGGTGTCGAGCAGCACGCAGCCATATCCGGCGCTGCGTGCTGCATCCAGGATCGCCTCCGCCAACTGGCGGCCGAGCCCCAGGCCGCGGAAGCCGGGGCGCACGTACAGGCGCTTCATCTCCGCCGCATTCACATAGTCCGCGTTGTCGAGCGGACGCAGCGCGCAGCATCCCGCGACGTGCGCGAGCGTGCCGTCGGCGCGCTTCAGCGTCGGAGCCTGGCGCCCGGCGTCTTCCTTCACATTGGCCGGATCGACCAGCGCGAGCAGCAGCGTGCCGCGCGGCTCGGCATATTCGCCGGGCAGCTGGGCCAGTTCGCCGTCGAAATCCTGGAAATCCAGGTCGATGCCCAGCGAGCCCGCGTAGTCGCGGAAGATCGTGCGCACCGCCTCGATCTCGTGCGCTTCTTCGGGCGTGAGCAGCACCACGGCGGGTACCGCCGACAGCGGCAGGGGGCGTGACACGGAGAAGCTCATACGCGCAGCGAGGAAATCCACCAGGCCACGCCCGCGCACAGCGCGAACAGAACCAGCGCCAGCCAGCGCGAAGCCGCGTCGTCGCGGCTCGGCGCCACCTGGCCGCTTTCCGAGGAAACCAGCTTGTCGCCCGTCACCATCGGCCGCACCAGGCGGTGCCGCTTGATCAGCACGTAGAACAGCACCGCCAGCACGTGCAGGCTGACGAGCGCGATCACGGCCCATTTGCCCTGCGCCTTGTGCCAGCCGGTGGCCAGGCTCACGACTTCGCTCGAGACAAAGCGGGTGAGCGGCCCCGAGGCGGAGATCTCGTCGTCGGCCATCAGCCCGGTGGAGACCTGCACCGCCAGGATGACCAGTACCGCGAACACCGACAGCGCGCCCAGCGGCGTGTGCCCGATCAGGTGGTCCGGATGCGCCCGCCCGCGCAGATAGGCCGCGAGCGAGCCCGGTCCGTAGACGAAGGCGCCGAAGCGCGACCAGCGCCCGCCGACAAAGCCCCAGAGCACGCGAAACAGCAGCAGCGCGAGCACCGTGTACCCCAGGCGGAAGTGCCATTCCATGGCCCCGTTCAGGCCGGTGCCGATCATGCCGATGACGGCGACGGCCAGCGCCCAGTGGAAAAGGCGCGTCGGCAAGTCCCAGACGCGGGTGCGGGCGCCGGGGCCGGAGGCCGCGCGAAGGGCGGCCACGGAGGAGTCGGTCATCGAGGAAGGCGCCGGGGGCGCAATGCTGCGGAAGGCGCAGATTAGCAAAGTCCGGGCCCCGGACCGCTTCGGGTTGTTGCTATGCGCCGGACACGGCCCGCCCCTACACTCGCTCGCAGCGCTGCGTTCGACGGCGTTTTTCTCCCACAACGAGGATCCACGATGACCCGAATTGCTTCGTTAGCCCTTGCAGCCGCCTGCGCTGCCATGTCCCTTCCCGCGGCGGCCCAGTTCGCCAAGCCCGAGGACTCCATCAAGTACCGCCAGAGCGCGTTGTTCGTGATGGGCCAGCATTTCAGCCGCCTCGGCGCCATGGCCAACGGCCGCGCGCCCTACGATGCAGCTGCCGCCGCGGCCAATGCCGAAGTGGTCGCCGACATGGCGAAGCTGCCCTGGGCGGGCTTCGGTCCCGGCGCCGAGGGCGGCAAGGCCAAGCCCGAGATCTGGAAGGAAGACGCCAAGTTCAAGGAACGCCAGCAGAAGCTGATCGAGGAAACCGGCAAGCTGGTGACCGCCGCCAAGGCGGGCAACCTCGACGCGCTCAAGGCCCAGTTCGGCCCGACCGCTGCGAGCTGCAAGGCCTGCCACGACAGCTTCCGCAACCAGTAAGCAGCGGATCGCAGCAGGACAAAAGCAAAAGGCGCCCTTTCGGGGCGCCTTTTCTTTTGGGGGATCGATTGGGGATCAGGCTTCAGCCAGCAGCTTCTCGATCAGCTTGTGGAGCTCGGCGAAGTCCGGCTCGCCCACATAACGCTTCACGATCTCCCCGCGCTTGTTGACCAGGTAGGTGGTCGGCGTGAGCTTCACGTCGCCCCACGCCTGCGCCACGCTGCCGGTGTTGTCGATCGCCACCTTGAACGGCAGCTTGCGCGTCTCGGCGAAGTTGACGACGTAGCTCGGCGGGTCGTAGCTCATTGCCACGGCCAGGGTGTCGTAGCCCTGCGCCTTGTACTTGTCGTAGGTGGCGATGACCTTGGGCATCTCGCCCACGCAGGTCACGCAGCTGGTCGCCCAGAAATTGACCAGGGTGACCTTGCCTTTCAGGTCCGCCGTGCTCTTCTGCGTGCCGTCGAGCAGCACGAAGGTGGAGGCGGGAGCGGCGGTGGCACCGGAGCCGAGGTACACGCCCACGCCGGTGGCCAATGCGACGACGACGGCGGCTGCAGCGAGGTATTTCTTCATGGCTTGGTGCAAGAGAAGGGCGGCGCGATTTTAGTTCCGCATGCCGGATCCTGCTGGCGACATCCCGCTGGCCCGGCGCCGCTCGATAATCGCTGCCCCATGCCGCCTGCTGTCGTCCTTTCTTCCCGGCTCGTGCTGGCCGCGGCTGCCCTGCTCGCAGCCTGCAGCCCCGCCTTCAACTGGCGCGAGGTGCCGATCGCCGGAGCCGGCCTGGTTGCGATGCTGCCCTGCAAGGCAGACCGCGCCACCCGCGCGTTGCCGTTGGGCTCCGAATCGGTGCAGGTCGACATGACGGGCTGCGAGGCCGGCGGCGCGACCTTCGCCATCGCACATGCCTCCGCCGGCAGTCCCGCGCAGGCCGAAGCCTGGCTTCATGCCTGGCAGGCCGCCACGCGCAGCCAGCTGGGCGCGGCGCAGGTTGCGGAGTCGCGCCCCAGCGTGCAGCGCGCGACCGCCGTGCCCGCTCCGCTGCAGCTCGACGCGCTGCCACAGCCTCAACAGCAGCCGCAGGGCGCCGCCACGCAGCTGCAGGTGCTCTGGTTCGCCCAGTCGCAGAAGGACGGCACCGTCGCGCTCTACCAGGCCACCGTGCTCGGCCATCCTTCCTCGGCCGAGGCGTCGAAGACCTTCTTCGAGGGCCTGAGGCTGCCATGACCGGCGGCATGTTCGCCGCGGCGGCGCTGCCTGCTATGGTTCTGATAGCTGTCTCGACTGGCGGCGTGTCCGCAACGGCCGGCCCGATTCGTGCGGCACTGTCCGTTTTTCGCGGCTGTCGCGTTATGTCGCATATCTACTTCCCCTGGACGGCCCCGCATAATCGACGCGTCGTCCTCCGTCCCGCATGAACAGCATCCTCATCATCGCCCACTCACCGTTCGCGCACGCGATGCGGCAGTGCGCGCTGCATGTGTTTCCCGATTGCGAGCAGGCCATCGTCGCGCTCGACGTACTGCCCAACGTGTCGCCCGAAGAAACGCTGGCTGCCGCGCGCATCACGCTCGCGCAGCAGCTGCACACGCCGCGCTCGCAGGTGCTGGTGCTGGCGGACGTATTCGGCGCCACGCCCTGCAACGTGGCGCAGAAGCTGGTGGACGGCGTGCGGTCGCGGCTGGTGGCGGGGGTCAACCTCCCGATGCTGCTGCGTGCCGTCACCTACCGGCACGAACCCCTGGAGACGCTGGTGCAGCGCGCCCTCGCGGGCGGCACTGCGGGCGTCATGCAGGTGGCGGTGGCGGCTCCCCAGAACCAGGCGAAAAGAAAGCACAGTGATCAAGAAATCCGTGACCATCAGCAATAAGCTGGGCCTGCACGCACGCGCATCGGCCAAGCTGACCAAGCTCGCAGGCAGCTTTCCCTGCGAGGTGTGGCTCTCCCGCGGCGACCGCCGCATCAATGCCAAGAGCATCATGGGCGTGATGATGCTGGCCGCCGGCATCGGCACCACCGTCGAGCTGGAAACCAACGGCCCCCAGGAAGAAGAAGCGATGAACGCCATCGTCCAGCTCATGGACGACAAGTTCGGCGAAGGCGAATAAGGACAGCCCCATGACTTTCGCAGTCCACGGCCTCCCCGTCGCCCGTGGCATTGCCATCGGGCGCGCCGTGCTGGTGGTGTCGAGCCGCATCGACGTGGCCCACTACTTCATCAAGCCCGAAGAGATCGAGACCGAGATCGATCGCGTGCGCACCGCGCGCAACGCGGTGGCCGACGAGCTGGCGAAGCTGCAGGCCAACGTCGCGCAGATGGGGCCGAACGATGCGCCGCACGAGCTCGCGGCGCTGCTCGAGGTGCACCAGATGCTGCTGCAGGACGAGGCCCTGAGCGGCGGCGTCAAGCACTGGATCAGCGAGCGGCTCTACAACGCCGAATGGGCGCTGACCACACAGCTCGAGATCATCGCGCGCCAGTTCGACGAGATGGAGGACCCATACCTGCGCGAGCGCAAGGCCGACCTCGAGCAGGTGGTCGAGCGCCTGCTGCACCGCATGAAGGGCACGGCCGCCGTGCTGGCGCCGAGCCCGCCGCGCCGCAAGCGCGCCGCCTCCGCTGACGATGACAACGACGACCCCACCGCGGGCGACGGCATCGACGTGCCGCTGGTGCTGATCGCGCACGATCTCTCGCCGGCCGACATGCTGCAGTTCAAGAAAAGCGTGTTCGCCGGCTTCGTCACCGACGTGGGCGGGCGCACCTCGCATACGGCCATCGTGGCGCGCAGCATGGACATCCCGGCCGTGGTCGGCGCGCGCACCGCGAGCCAGCTGGTGCGGCAGGACGACTGGGTCATCATCGATGGCGACGCGGGCGTGGTGATCGTCGACCCCTCGCCGATCATCCTGGCCGAGTACGGCTTCAAGCAGCGCCAGGGCGACCTCGAGCGCGGCCGGCTCGCGCGGCTGCGGCACAAGCCGGCGATCACGCTCGACGGCCAGCGCGTGGAGCTGCTCGCCAATATCGAGATGCCCGAAGACACCGTGGGCGCGGTCAAGGCCGGCGCGGTGGGCGTGGGCCTGTTCCGAAGCGAGTTCCTCTTCATGGGCCGCGACACGGGCACGCGCCAGACCCGCCTGCCCGACGAGGAAGAGCAGTACCAGGCCTACAAGCGCGCGGTCGAGGGCATGCAGGGCATGCCGGTCACCATCCGCACCATCGACGTGGGCGCCGACAAGCCGCTGGACAGCATTTCGGCCAACAAGCAGGAGCACCTGAATCCCGCGCTCGGCCTGCGCGCCATCCGCTGGAGCCTGGCCGATCCGGCGATGTTCCTCACGCAGCTGCGTGCCATCCTGCGCGCGGCGGCGCACGGCGAGATCCACCTGCTCATTCCCATGCTCGCGCACGCGAGCGAGATCCGCCAGACGCTCTCGCTGATCGACTTCGCGCGTGCCGAGCTCGACAACCGCGGCGCGGTGTACGGCCACGTGAAGCTCGGCGCCATGATCGAGATTCCCGCCGCCGCGCTCACGCTGCGCATCTTCCTCAAGCACTTCGACTTCCTGTCGATCGGCACCAACGACCTGATCCAGTACACGCTGGCCATCGACCGTGCAGACGAATCGGTGGCGCATCTCTACGACCCCGCGCACCCGGCCGTGCTGCGCCTGGTGGCCGACACCATTGCCGAGTGCCGTCGCCAGGGCAAGGGCGTGGCCGTGTGCGGCGAGATGGCGGGCGACGTCGCCTTCACGCGCCTGCTGCTGGGGCTGGGCCTGCGCAGCTTCTCGATGCATCCCTCGCGCATCCTCGCGGTCAAGCAGGAAGTGCTGCGCGCCGACACCGGCAAGCTCGAGGCCTGGGCCAAGGGCGTGCTCGAATCCGACGATCCTGCCGCCGCAATGGCTGGCTGACACCATGAACTGAGCGTACTTTTCACTCACCCTCACGGGTGAGTGAAAAGAAACGAAACACGCCGAAACTGCGGCGAAAGGACTTGCGCAAACCCCGCAAGCACGATCAGGCCTTCTCTTCAACCACTGCAAGAAAGGCCTGAAATGAAGTCCGTCTCCTTCACCCAGATCGTCGCCGTCGCATCCTTCGCCATGCTCGCCGCAGCCGGCGCGAAGGCCGAGAGCTACGAGGGCGTGCAGCCCGTCGTGTCGGCCAAGAGCCGCGCCGATGTCAACGCCGAAGCCATGCGCACCGCATCGGCACCCGACCAGAACGTGGTGCGCGGCTCGCGCGGCGCCGAGACCATGGCCGTGTCGACCGAGCGCGCGCGCATCGTCGCCGAAGCCGTGCGCGCAACTGCCGCGCCCGACCAGAACGTATCGGCCAGTTCGCGCGTGAACAGCCAGGTCATCTCGACCATGCAGAACCCCGTCGACGCGCGCGCCGCTGCGGCCAACGCCAAGAGCAGCCGCCTGTAAGCAGCAGTCCGGCTTGCCGCCACGCCTGTCGCAATAAAACGAAACACGCCGCAACCGCAGCGAGAGGACTTGGCCCGGTGCAGATCGCACCATGGAGCTTCCTCCTCAACACAACATCAGGAACACAAGGAATCACCATGAAACACTGGATCAAGCGCACTCTCTTCGGTTTTGCGGGAGCTGCCATGGTCGCGGGCAGCATCGCCGGCTGCAGCAGCTATCGCCACGGCTGGGGCGGCGACAGCGCCGAGTTCCGCGCGAAGATGGTCGAGCGCGTGGGCAGCAAGCTCGAGCTCGATGCCAACCAGAAACAGAAGCTCACGGTGCTGGCCGAGAAGCTGCAGGCGCAGCGCGAAGCCATGCGCGGTGCCGGCGGCTCGGGCGATCCGCGCTCGCAGTTCAAGGCGCTGTTCGCGGGCAACAAGCTCGACCAGGCCGGCGCCGCCCGCCTGATCGACGAGAAGACGGCCGCCGTGCGCAGCGGCAGCCCCGAGATCATCGCCGCCGCCGCCGACTTCTACGACAACCTGAACGCCGCGCAGCAGCAGAAGGTGCGCGACTTCATGGAGCGTGGCGGCCGCCGCTGGAGCCATCGTGGTTGAGCTCCCGTCGTTCCGCCTGCCGCTTCTGCGCGGGCGAGACCCGTGGGCCGGCAAGGCCGGATCCACGGTGTCTCCGGCGGAGGCCGCGACGGCGGTCACGGGCGGGGTGCGCGCGCTGCTTCAACTCGAAGGCGCCGTGGTGCTGGGCGTGGCGCTCGCCGCCTACGCCCAGTTCGGCGCGGGCTGGGGCGTGTTCGCGCTCTGGCTGCTCGTGCCCGATCTCTCGCTGCTGGGCTACCTCGCGGGCCCCCGCACAGGGGCGGCGCTCTACAACGCGGCGCATTCGTACGTCGGTCCGGTGCTGCTGCTGGCGCTCGGCGTGTTCGCTGCCATGCCCTGGGCGGTGGCCGGCAGCCTGATCTGGCTGGCCCACATCGGCGTCGACCACGCGCTCGGCTACGGGCTCAAGTACGCGACGGGTTTTGCCGCCACGCACCTGGGCCGCATCGGCAAGGCAGATCCATGGTGAGCGACGAGTACATGAGCAGCGACGACACCGCGTCCCATGCCGTGCACGCGCCGGCCGCGCGCGCATGGATGCTGACGGAGGCGCTCACGCTGGGCATCGCGTCGATGGTGCACGCGGGGCTCCTCGTGCCCGGCTACGCGCACGCGGCGGCCCGAACCGCCGAGGCGGTGATCGCCACCGTGCTCGTGCTGGCCTCGGTCGAGACCTGGCTGCGTCCGCACCACGCGCGCCGCGCCGCCATCTTCGGCCAGGGCTTCGCGCTGCTGGGTACGCTGGTCGGGCTCGGCACCATCATCGCGGGCATCGGCCCGCGTACCGTGCCCGACGTGGTCTACCACGCGCTGCTGCTTTCCACCCTCGTGACGGGCCTGACCTGGGCGGTGCGATGCCGGCGGGTCTGATGGTCAGCGAAGTCATCCGCCACTTTCTCGTCCGGAGGCACAATCCCGCCATGCCGCGCATCCTGCTGATCGACGACGACGAACATCTCGCCGCGCCGCTGACCACCTACTTCGCGCGCTTCGGCTGCACGCTCGAGAGCGCCGTGCGCCCGAGCGAAGGGCTGGCCAAGCTGCGCGCGGGCACTTACGACGCGGCCATCCTCGACGTGATGCTGCCCGAGATGGACGGCTTCGCGCTGTGCCGCGAGATCCGCAAGGAAAGCGACATTCCCATCGTGATGCTCACAGCCCGCGGCGAAGTGATGGACCGCGTGGTCGGCCTCGAGCTCGGCGCCGACGACTACGTGCCCAAGCCCTTCGAGCCGCGCGAGCTGGTGGCGCGCGTGCAGACCATCCTGCGCCGCCAGCGCAGCACGCCGCAGGCGGCAGCCAACGGCACGCAGTACCGAGTGTTCGACGGGCTTTCAATCGACCTCGACCGGCGCCAGGTGCTGCGCCACGGCGAGCGCGTGGAACTCACCGGCACCGAGTTCGAGCTGCTCGCGCTGCTGGCCGCGGAACCGGGCAAGGTGTTCAGCCGCGACGACATCCTCAACCGCCTGCGCGGCCACGAGGCCGAGCTCTACACGCGTGCCGTCGACATCGTCGTGAGCCGGCTGCGCAAGAAGCTGGAGCCGCTGGACTGCATCAAGACGCTGCGCAACGCCGGCTATGCGCTGGCGGTTGCCCGTAGCGAGCCTGCATGAATTTCGGCCGAAGCAGGGAGTCCCGCAGGATGCGGTGGCGCGGCGAGGAATGCCGCGACGAGATGACGCGCGGCGACTGGCACGCCAAGTGGCACGCGCGCTGGAACGAGAAAGTGCAGGGCAAGCGCCGCTGGCGCCGCTCGCTGCGCGTGCGGCTGGTGCTGATGTTCGTGATGCTCGCGCTGGTGATGGCGGCGGTCTTCATGGGCGGCATGAAGAAGTCGTTCTCCACCGGCTGGGCCGAGGCCGCCAAGCCGATGCTGACCGACTACGCCGACCGGCTGGTCGCCGAGATCGGTGCGCCGCCCGATGTCTCGCGCGCGCAGGCGCTGGTGGCGCGATTGCCGATCACCATCCGCATCGTCGGACCCAAGGTCAACTGGGATTCCAACCCCGGCGGCGCGAACAGCCCCGGCGGCTGGATGCACGACCGCGAGGACGTGTTCGGCGGCGACAAGTGGTTCATCCGCCCCACGGCCGACGGCCACCGCGTGATCTTCGGCTGGTCGCCCAAGCTCTGGCAGCTGGCGCCGCGCGTCATCGGCTGGGCCACGCTCGGCCTGCTGCTGTCGTGCGTGCTGCTGGCGTACGCCTACGTGAGCCGGCTGCTGCGTCCGCTGATCGACATCCGCGAGGGCGCGCAGCGCTTCGGCCGCGGCGAGTTCACGCAGCCGATTCCGATCCGCCGCAACGACGACCTCGGCGACCTGGCCGAGCGCATCAACACCATGGCCGAGGACATCCAGGCCATGCTCGACGCCAAGCGCGGGCTGCTGCTGGCGCTGAGCCATGAGCTGCGCTCGCCGCTCACGCGCGCCCGGCTCAACGCCGAGCTGCTGCCGACCACGCCCGAGGGGCAGGCCGAGCGCGATGCGCTCCTGCGCGACCTCAACGAGATGCGCGATCTCATCAGCGACCTGCTCGAGAGCGAGCGCCTGGCGAGCCCGCACGTGGCGCTGCAGCGCGAGCCGGTCGACCTGGCGACGCTGATCCGCGAGATCGTGGCCGAGATGCCCGGCGCGCAGCACGTGCACCTCGACCTGGCCGAGGGCCTGCCGCCGCACGCGGTGGATCGCATGCGCATCCGCCTGCTGGTGCGCAACCTGCTGGACAACGCGCTGCGCTACAGCGCCGACGCGCCGCGGCCGCCGTGCGTGTCGCTGCGCGCGGTGCTCGACGGCAGCAGCCAGGGCGTGGAGATCGAGGTGCGCGACCACGGCCCCGGCGTGGACGACGAGCAGCTCGAGCGGCTGACCGAGCCCTTCTACCGCACCGACGGCGCCCGGGCGCGCGCCACCGGCGGCGTCGGCCTCGGCATGTACCTGTGCCGGTTGATCGCCGAGGCGCACGGCGGCAAGCTCACGTTGCGCAACGCTCAGCCGGGGCTGCAGATCGTCGTCAGGCTGACCTGAGGCGAGGGGCCGGCGCCGCCGCCGGCCCGCCTGTCACCTGCGCTACCAGCCCGGCCCGGGCCCGCGACTACGATGCAGGCGCCCGCGCACGAGCGCCCGTCAAGCCCCTCATTCAAGGTCAAGGAGACAGACACCATGAGCACCCCACTCACCAACCACCAGGTCCGCCTCGCCAAGCGCCCCGAGGGCACTGCCACGCGCGAGAACTGGAAGTTCACCACCGAGCCCGTCGGCGAGCCGGCCGAGGGCGGCGTGCTCGTCAAGACGCTGTCGCTGTCGCTCGACCCCGCCATGCGCGGCTGGCTCAACGACGCCAAGAGCTACATCCCTCCAGTGGGCATCGACGAAGTGATGCGCGCCGGCGGCGTCGGCCGCGTCATCGCGTCGAAGAACCCGCAGTTCGCGGTGGGCGACACCGTCTACGGCACGCTGGGCGTGCAGGAATACATCCTGATCCCCGAAGACCAGGTCAAGCGCAACGGCCTGGTGAAGATCGACCTGAACGTCGGCACCATCACCCAGTGGCTCAACGTGCTGGGCATGCCCGGCATGACCGGCTACTTCGGCCTGATGGACGTGGGCATGCCCAAGCCGGGCGAGACGGTGGTGGTTTCCGGCGCGGCCGGCGCGGTCGGCCAGACCGTGGGCCAGCTGGCCAAGATCAAGGGCTGCCGCGTGGTCGGCATCGCCGGCGGCGAGGCCAAGTGCGACTGGGTGGTGAAGGAGCTGGGCTTCGACGCCTGCATCGACTACAAGGCCGGCGCCGCAGCGGTGCGCGAGGGCCTCAAGACGCACTGCCCGAAGGGCGTGGACATCTACTTCGACAACGTCGGCGGCGAGATCCTCGACATGGTGCTGGCGCGTCTCGCGCGCAAGGCCCGCATCATCATCTGCGGCGCCATCAGCCAGTACAACAACGCCAACAGCATGCCCTCGGCCGGGCCGAAGAACTACCTGAGCCTGCTGGTGAACCGCGCCCGCATGGAAGGCATCGTGGTGTTCGACTATGCCGACCGCTATCACATCGCCATCGCCGAAATGGCCGGCTACCTGAAAGATGGGCGCATGAAGAGCAAGGAAGACATCGTGAAGGGGCTGGACACCTTCCCCGAGTCGCTCAACAAGCTCTTCGCGGGCGAGAACTTCGGCAAGCTGGTGCTGCAGGTCGCCGAAATCTAGTGTCGAGTTGTTAACGTTCGTGTAAATTTCACAGACATCTTGAGTGCAATGTTAACTACGGTTAACTAGCGCCAACGCACCTTCTTCTTGCGTCATCGACTGCATAGACTGCGCGCCTGCCTTGCATCAGCAGGTCGCAGTTCAGTCACATCAATCCCCAGGGAACGCAAGAAATGCAGAAGTCTGTAATCACGAAGTTCGCAGCGCTGGCCATCGCCGGCGCTTTGTCGCAGGGCGCATTCGCCGCCGACGGCACCATCAATTTCACCGGTGAGATCGTCGACGCGCCCTGCTCGATCTCTCCCAACAGCCAGAACATGACCGTGCCCCTGGGCAAGGTTTCGCGCACTGCGTTCGACGGCGCCACCGCCGGCACGGCAGTGGTCGGCAAGAAGGCCACCCCCTCCAAGTTCAAGATCGACCTGCTCGGCTGCGGCGCCACCGCCAAGGGCGCGACCGTGACCTTCTCGGGCACGGCCGACCTCGACGACGCCACCAACCTGCGCATCGCCAACGCCGGCCAGGTGGGCGTGGGCTCGGCTTCGGGCGTGGCCATCGAACTCGGCGACTCGGCCGGCACCAAGATCCCGCTGGGTTCGGAATCGGGCCAGTACGTGCTGGGCCTCGGCGACAACTCGCTGAACTTCCAGGCCGCCTACGTCGCCACCAAGACGACCGTGACGGTCGGTCCGGCCAACTCGGTCGCGCAGTTCACCGTCGCCTACAAGTAAGCAGGCGCGCCCGCGGCATCCACGGCCCGCCGAAGCGCCCGCCGCTTCGGGTCGGCCGGCGATGCCGCCAATGCCCGGCGCCGCGTCCGGACTCCACGTCCCCGCCGGCGCCGGCATCCCCTTTTTCTTCCCGCTTTTTCCGACGGCGCTGCAACGCGCGCCGTCGCGCCGGGTTCGCGTGTTCCACGTCCTTCATGCGTTCGGCCCGGGCCGAGGACTTCTTCTCTTCTCTTATGTGCAGCAACAACCGCTTCCGATGGGCTCTCGCCGTCCTGCTGACGCTGGGCCTGCAGTGGCCGGCAGGCGCGGGCGTGATGCTCGGCGGCACCCGCGTGATCCTCGGCGAGAAGGACCGCGAAGCCTCCATCCCGGTGAAGAACACCGGCGTCTCGCCCTACGTGGTGCAGAGCTGGATCGACGCCGGCGAGGGCCGGAACAAGACGCCGCTGCTCGTCACGCCGCCGTTGTCGCGGCTCGACCCGGGCATGGAGAACATCCTGCGCATCATGCGCACCACGGGCGAGCTGCCGTCGGACCGCGAGTCGGTGTTCTGGCTCAACGTCAAGGAGATTCCCGAGAAGTCCAGGGACGAGAACGTGCTCCAGATCGCGGTGCGCAGCCGCATCAAGGTGTTCTACCGGCCCTCGGGACTGCAGGGCAAGTCCGACCAGTCGCGCGGCCAGCTCAGGTGGGCGGTGAGCGCCGGTGCGCAGGGGCAGGGCGCGGTGCTGAAGATCGCCAACCCCACGGGCTACCACGTGACCTTCACCGCGCTGAATGTCAACAATGGCCAGCAGCTCATCAACGCCGACATGGTGCCGCCCTTCGGCGAAGTGGCGTACCCGCTGAGCGCGGTGAAGGCGCCGCAGGCTGTACAGGTCGGCTACACCACGCTCAACGACTACGGCGGCGAGACGCCCGAGGAGCGCGTGCAGGTGCCGGCCGGCGCTGAGCCCGTGGCGGTGACGGTCGAGACGGTCACCCCGCCGCCCGCCGACGGCGCAAAGCGCTGAGGCATCCCCCCATGCGCCGCTGCCTGTCCGCTCCTCGCGCGCCGTTCCGGCTCACCCTGTGCGCGGCCCTGCTGGGCGCGCTGGGCGCGACTGGTCATGCGCAGCAGCAGCAGCAATCGCAGCAGCAGGCGGCCTCCAGCTTCAACGAGGAATTCCTGAACATCGGCGGCGACCAGCCCCACGCCGACCTGTCGCTCTTCTCCTTCGGCAACCGCGTGCTCGCGGGCAAGTACATGGTCGACGTGTCGCTCAACGAACGCGGCACCGGCCAGGCCGAGATCCGCTTCGTCGACAAGGAAGGCAGGAACGACGCCGAGCCCTGCATCACGCGCGGCATGCTCGACGGCTGGGGCGTCAACGTGGCGGTGTTCGCCGCGCTGGCGAACGCGGCGGACGACGCCTGCGTCGACCTGTCCGCCATCAGCCCCGAGGCCAGGTACAGCTACGACGCCGGCAGGCAGCGCCTGTTCGTGAGCATTCCGCAGGCGGCGCTGAAGCGCTCGGCGCGCGGCGCGGTCGGCCCCGAGAAGTGGAGCAGGGGCATCACCGCCGGCATGCTGGACTATCAGCTCAACTTCGCGCGCTACAGCGGCGACAAGTACCGCAACGACGTCAATCCGTTCGCGACGCCGCAGAGCGCCTTCGACAGCAATCCCTTCGCCGACACGAACAAGACCCTGCAGCGCAACACGCTGTTCGCGGGCCTGCGCGCCGGCTTCAACTACGAGGACTGGCGCTTTCGCCACTTCTCCACCTACAACCGCGGCATCGACGGCCAGAGCCGCTGGCAGGGCATCAGCACCTACGCGCAGCGCGACATCGCCCCGATCAACGGCAGCCTGCTGATCGGCGACGGCAACACGCCCGGCAACTTCTTCGACAGCGTTCCCTTCCGCGGCGCGCAGCTGGCCTCCGACGACGCGATGCTGCCCGACAGCCAGCAGGGCTACGCACCCACCGTGCGCGGCGTGGCGCAGACCAACGCGCGCGTCACGGTCCGGCAGAACGGCTACATCATCTACAGCACCTTCGTCGCGCCGGGCCCGTTCGTGATCGACGACCTCTACCCGACCGCGTCCAGCGGCGACATCGAGGTGACCATCACCGAGGCCGACGGCCGCGAGGTCAAGTACACGCAGGCCTTCTCCGCCGTGCCCACGCTGCTGCGCGAAGGCACCTGGCGCTACTCGGCCACCGTGGGCAAGTACCGCAACAACTACTTCGGCACGACGAGCACCGGGAGCCGTCCCACGCTGACGCAGCCCGCCTTCGTGCAGGCGACGCTGGCGCGCGGCCTCGGCAACGAGTTCACGCTCTACGGCGGCCTGCTGGCGGCCAACATCTACCAGTCGGTGCTGGTGGGCGTGGGCAAGAACATGAAGGACTTCGGCGCGGTGTCGGTCGACCTCTCGGCCGCGCGCACCACCGACCGGACGCCGGTCAACGGCGCGAGGAACTTCAACGGCCAGTCGGTGCGCTTTCTCTACTCGAAGGCCATCCTCTCGTCGGGCACCAATTTCCGCGTGGCGGGCTACCGCTATTCGACCAGCGGCTTCCGCACCTTCCAGGAAGCGGTGCAGATGCAGGACCTGCTGCCCTTCGAGTCCTTCAACAGCCGCCGCAACGAGATCCGCTTCGAGGTCTCGCAGCAGATCAAGGACTGGGGCAGCGTCTTCGCCTCGGCCCGCCAGCAGAGCTACTGGGGCACCAGCGCGAAGGACAGGCTGGTGCAGGTCGGCTACTCGGGCAACTACAGGCAGTTCGGCTACAGCGTCTACTACAACTACACCACCAGCCTGAACCGGGCGCCGGTGCGCCAGCTGATGTTCACGCTGAGCATTCCGCTGGGAGACACCCGTGCCAGCGCGCAGTACGCCGTCAACCGCGACAGCACCGGCCGCCTCAACCAGCAGGCCAGCGTCTACGGCTCGGCCTTCGACGACAGCCGCCTGACCTACAACGTCACGGCCAGCAACGCGAACCAGGGCGGCGGCAGCAGCGCCAGCGCGAGCGCCAGTTATCTGTCGTCGGTGGGTCGGCTGGACCTCGGGTACTCGCAGGGCCGCGGCTACGGCCAGAGCACCGTCGGCGTCGCCGGCGGCCTGCTGTTCCACGGCGGCGGCGTCACGGCGTCGCAGCCGCTGGGCGAGACGGTGGCGCTGGTGCAGGCGCCCAAGGCGCAGGGCGTGGGCTTCGAGTCGCAGCCCGGCGTGGCGACCGACCGGGCCGGCAACGCGGTCATTCCCAATCTCACGCCGTACCGGCTGAATCGACTGGCCGTGCGCACGAGCGATCTCGGCGACACCGTGGAAGTGAAGAATGCAGCGACCGAGCTGGTGCCCACGCGCGGCGCCGTGGTGGTCGCGAAGTTCGAGACCTCGGTGGGCTTCCGCCTGCTGATGGTGCTCACCGACCGCAAGGGCCGGGCCCTGCCGCTGGGCTCGAAGATCGAGAACGAGGCGGGCCAGGAGGTCGGCATCGTCGGGCCCGACGGCCAGTCCTTCGTGACCGGCGCGGCCGACAGCGGACGGCTGACCGTGCGATGGGGCCAGGGCCAGGCCGACCGGTGCGTCGTGCCCTACAGCCTGCCCGACGAAAAGAACCCGCCGCCGATCCGCGAGCTGAACGGCCAGTGCGCCGCCACCGGACCGGACGCCGTGCAACCGAAGGGAGCGGAATGAGCCGCAGCAGCCATCCATCCGGCGCGACGAAGGTCGCACGCATCGCCTTTCCGACGCTCGGGGCCCTCGTGCTGCTGCTCGGCGCGCAGGCCGCGCGCGCCGCCTGCTACGTGACGCCGGGCTACATCGAGAAGACCGTCAACATGGCGATGGGCCGGGTCGTCATCCCGAACGACGCCGCGGTCGGCACCATGTTCAAGAGCCAGCTCTTCCCGCTGCCTCTGACGGGCACCACCAACAAGCCATGGACCTGCTCGGGCGGCGGCAACGTGAAGGGCGTCATGCTGCAGGGCTCCCCCGTGGCGGGCTACGACCACGTGTACACCACCAACGTGCCCGGCGTCGGCATCCGGCTGTCGCGCTACTTCGACCAGACCGCGGTCAACTACTACCCGCACGATCGCTCGACCACCACGGATTTCGGCGACTTCAACGCGGCTTCCCGCTTCCAGGTGGAGCTGTTCAAGATCGCGACCGTGACCGGCAACGGCCCGCTGGCCCAGGGCACCTACACGCAGTACTACAGCGTGGCGGACAACAAGTCGGTGCTCACGACGAACCTGCTGGGCGAAGGCATCACCATCATCACGCCCTCGTGCTCGGTGGACCTGGGCTCGCGCAACATCACGGTGGATTTCGGCAAGGTGCCCCAGAACAACTTCAAGGGCAAGGGCACGACCACGGGCGACCGCAAGTTCGATATCAGGCTCAACTGCAAGGCCGGGCAGAACGCGCAGAACACCGTCTACCTGCGCATGGACGCCACGCCGGACCCGTCGAACGTGCAGGGGGTGCTGAAGATCACCCAGGGCGGCACGGGCACCGCGACCGGCGTGGGCATCCAGGTGGTGGACAACCAGAGCCAGCCGGTCAAGTTCGGCGACGAGGCGCTGGTCGGGCCGTCGAAGGACGGCGACTACGTGCTGCCCTACACCGCGCGCTACTACCAGACCGCCGACAAGGTGACGCCGGGACGCGCGGACGGCACCGCCACCTTCACCCTCGACTACAAGTAGCCCCGACAGCCCGGGCCGGGCCGAAGCCGGGGCCGGCGCTCAGCCCAGGTCGGGCCGCAGCGGGATGTCGCCCAGCGCGTCGTCCTCGCGCAGTCCGCGCGCGGCCTTCAGCAGCTCGATCGACAGGCCGTCGCCGTGGCCCGCGAAACCCCGGGCGATGCCCTCGAGCACCGTCGACAGGCCGGTTTCGCCGTCGTTGCGGGCATCCATGCTGATGTTGAGCACCCGGGCCGCCATCTGGCGGTAGGTGACGGCGCCCGCGCCCTCCAGCGCGGCCACCAGGTCGAGGTACAGCGCCAGGTTCAGGTCGAACACCAGCTTGGGCGTGATCTCGAAATCCCTGTTCTTGTCGTCCATGTGGGTTGGCTCCTTTTTTCCTGAGCCTCCACTCTAGCCACAAAAAATGAAGCCGCCCCGTCGGATACAGCCTGATTCAGCACGCCCGGCACGTCTCACCGTGCGCGAGTGCCCATGATCGCCGCCGAGATGATCAGCCAGGCCGCGAGCACGATGGTCCAGGTCAGCGGACGCCCGGTCACGAGCAGCAGCAGCGCCGTCGAGCCCAGCGGCGTGATGTAGCTCAGGATGCCGATCTGCCGCGCGTCGCCGCGCTTGAGCGCCATGTCCCATACGAAGAAGGCCGCGCCCAGCGGGCCCAGGCCGCACAGCACGAGCAGCAGCCAGTCGCGGCCCGACAGCGCCACCGAAGGCTCCAGCACCGCGTGGCAGGCCAGCGAGAGCGCGCCCGAGACCAGCCCGAACAGGCCGATCGCCGAGGTGGGGAAGGCCGGCACGCGCTTCGTCCACAGCGAATAGCTGGCCCAGACGAAGGCCGAGGCCAGCGCCGGCAGGAAGCCCCGGTAACCCGAGAAGGACGCATTGCCGCCGCCCGCCCCGAGGATCGCCGCCGCGGCCCCCGCGAAGCCCAGCAGCCCCGCCACCAGGTGCAGCGGCCGCAGCGACACGCCCGGCAGCAGCACCGGCGCCAGCACCACCATCAGCAGCGGCCACAGGTAGTTGACCAGGTTGGCCTCGACCGGCGGCGCGTAGCGCAGCGCGATGAACAGCAGGAAGTGATAGCCGAAGAGCCCGTAGATCCCCAGCGCCAGCGTGCGCGGCGGCACCTTCCAGGCGGCGCGGTCGCGCAGCACCAGCGGCCAGCTCGGCACGCTGCCGATGATGAGCGCCAGGCCCGTCAGCAGGAAGGGCGGCAGGTGGGACAGGGCCGTGCCCAGCGAGGCGAGCGTGGTCCACAGGGCGATGGCGATCAGGGCGTAGGCGGTCGATGGCATGGACGGCGAGGCTACGCGATGCGGTCGTCGCGCAACGATGGTCCGTCGTCGCGAAACGACGGTTTGGGCTTTGCTCCTTCCCCCGCTGGGGGAAGGTTGGGATGGGGGCAGGCCATTGATCGCGCCCCGTGTTTTTTCGTCGCCGTCGTGCCCCCACCCCGGCCCTCCCCCAGCGGGGGAGGGAGAAAGTCAGCGCCTCAGCGTCGGAGGGCGGCCGTGAGCGCCGACGGCGAGCGGTAGCCCGTGCGGCGCGCCGTCTCCGCCACGCTCAAGCCGCCCAGCCGCAGCTCGCGCGCATGCGCCAGCCGCAGCGAGCGCAGCCACTGCATCGCGCCCATGCCCTGCTCGTCGCGGCAGCGCTGCGCGAACTGGCTGGGGCTCAGGCAGGCGACCTCCGCCAGGTCGGCCACGGCCAGCGGCTGGTGCCAGCGGGCGCGGGCCCAGTCGGCGAGCAGGGGCCAGTCGATGCGGCGGCGGCGCGAATCCGATGAGGATGCCGGTGCCGGATTCCATGCCTCCAGCAGCAGCGCGGGGCCGTGCTGCAGGGCCAGCGCAGAGGCCTGCGGCTGCTTCATGCATTGCGCAAGGTAGCGCGCCAGCGTGTGCAGCTGAGGCGAATCGGGAGATGCGCGTTCGGCGCAGCGGGCCCAGCCCGCATGGGTGGTGTCGAGCACCAGGCACACGGCACCATGCCTTTGCGCGCTGAAGTCGTGCCGGTCGCCCGGCGCGACCACCTGCGCCTCGCCGGCGGCGATGCCGGCGCCGCGGCCTTCCACCTCGATCTCGAGCACGCCGTCCAGGCCGATCAGCACCTGGAAATGCTCGTGCGCGTGGCTGCCGTGCGAGTGGCCGTAGTCGCGCAGGGCCAGGGTGTGCGTGGCGGGCGTGTGCATGGAAAGGGGCGGGGAAGGGAGGACGCGATTGTCCGACTCCGGCCCGCCGCTGTCATCCCAACCGCAGCAGCAGCGCCGAGGCCGCGCACACCAGCAGGAACGGAATGCTGATGCGGTGGAACTCGCGCAGCCCGTTCGGCAGCTTGGCGAGCCGCAGCGCGATCAGGTTGGCCAGCGAGCCCAGCACGCAGCCGAAGCCGCCCACGCTCACGCCGGCCGCCAGCGCCGGCAGGTCGCGCACATGGCCGTCCAGCAGGATCGCGGCCGGCACGTTGCTGATGAACTGCGAGGTGACGATGGCCGCGAGGTACGCGCGCCAGCCCTCGGTGATCGGCCAGTGGCCCAGCAGCGCCACCACGGCGGGCAGCTCCGCGAGCTGCCGCAGGTCCACGAACATCAGCGCGATGATCGCGAGCAGCGCCCAGTCGATGCCGCGCAGCACGCGCGGATACGCCACCAGGAACACGCCGAACACCACGCCCAGCCCCGCCAGCAGCCAGTGCCGGTCGAGCGCGACCACGAAGCCGACGAAAAGCAGTGCCGACAGCGCCAGCATGCGCGGCTGCACCGGCGCGGCTTCGGCCTCGGGTTTCAGCTCGATGGGCGTGCGCGGCACCAGCAGCCAGACCGCGACGAAGACCCAGAACAGCATCACCGCCACCGTCGGCCCCATCATCCCCATGAAGGCGACGAAGCCCTCGCCCGAGCGGTGCCACAGGTACAGGTTCTGCGGATTGCCGATGGGCGTGAGGGCAGAGCCCGCGTTCACCGCCAGCGCCTGCAGCACCACCAGCCGCGCCAGCGGCAGGTGCGCCTGCGTGGCGAGCACGCGCGTGAGCGGCACCAGCAGGAACAGGCTCACGTCGTTGGTGACCAGCGCCGAGAGAAATGCCGCGCTGGCCGTCAGCAGCATCGCCAGGCTGCGCTGGTTGTGCGTGCGCGCCAGCAGGCGCTGCGCGGCGGACTGCAGCATCCCGCTGCGCTCCACGCCCTGCGTGATGGCCAGCAGCCCCGCGAGCGCGCCCACCGTCTGCCAGTCGACCAGCCGCAGCCAGTCCATCGGCGCGCGCGGGCGCAGGAACGCGAACAGCACGGCGACCGCGACCAGCACCCACAGCAGGCCGTTGCCGCCGCCGCCGTGGTCGGGCGCCGCCGCCGCGCCGGTGTCAGCGGCCGACGAGTTCACGCAACTCGCGCTTGAGCACCTTGCCGATCGCGCTGCGCGGCAGCTCGTCGATGAAGGCGAGGCGCGCCAGGCGCTGGGTCTTGCCGAGCTGGGCGTTGGTCCACTGCAGCAATTCGTCTTCGCTCGTGGCGTCGCCCTCGCGGCGCACCACGAAGGCGGCCGGCGTCTCGCCCCATTGCTCCGAGGGCACGCCCACCACCGCCACGTCGGCCACCGCCGCATGGCCGCGCAGCACGGCTTCCAGGTCGCTCGGGTAGATGTTGAAGCCGCCGCTGATGATCATGTCCTTCTTGCGGTCGAACAGCGTGAGGAAGCCGTCGGCGTCGAAGCGGCCCACGTCGCCGGTGCGTATGAAACGCTTGCCGGTGGCGTCGAACCACTCGGCCTCGCGCGTCTTCGCGGGCTGGCGGTGGTAGCCGGTCATCATGCCGGCCGAGTGGCCAACCACCTCGCCGGCCACCTCGGTGTTGCCGCTGGGCAGCTCGTTGCCCTCTTCGTCGATCAGACGGATGTCGCTGCCCTCGGCCGGGCGGCCGACGGTGTGCAGCTTGGTGGGGTTCAGGTGCGCTTCCAGGATGCAGGTGCCGCCGCCCTCGGTCATGCCGTAGAACTCGACCAGCCCGCCGGGCCAGCGCTTGAGCACGTCGGCCTTCAGCGCCGCGCCGAAGGGCGCGCTGGTGCTGAACTTGTGCCTGTACGAGGACAGGTCGTGCTCGTCGAAGCGCGGATGCGCCATCAGCCGCTGGTACTGCACCGGCACGAGCATGGTGTGCGTCACGCGGCGCTGCTGCGCCAGCTGCAGGTAGCCCAGCGCGTCGAACTTGGGCATCAGCACCACGCAGCCGCCGAAGGCCAGGGTGGGGAAGAACACCACCAGCGTGGTGTTGGAGTACAGCGGCGTCGACAGCAGCGTGACCGTGTCAGGGCCGTACTCGTACTTGGCGCCGCGCTGCACGTGGGCCCAGCGCATGCCGTGGCCCTGCACGATGCCCTTGGGCTCGCCCGTGGTGCCCGACGAATAGATGATGTTGAAGGCCCAGCCGGGCTGCACCTCGACGGCCTCGGGCCGTGCGCCCGCCGGTGCGAGCCATTCGTCGATGCCGCGGCCGACCTGCGAACCGTCCAGCGCCACGCGCGGGATGCCGCCTTCATTCGCGGGGCCGATCACTTCCGCGGCCGATGTGTCGCTGAACAGGATGCGCGCGTCGGCGTCCTCGATCATGCGGGCCAGGCTGGCGGGCGTGGAGCCGGGTGCCAGCGGTGCCACGGCCACGCCGGCGCGCAGCGCGCCCAGGAACACGGCCGCGTAGTTCACCGACGACGAGGCACAGATGGCGATGGCGTCGCCGGCCTTGAGTCCGTCGCGCTGCAGGCTGGCCGCGATGCGGTCCATCAGCGCGTCGAGCGCGCGGTAGTCCAGCGTGCGGGTGGCGTCCGCCAGCGCTGCGTGGTCGGGCGTGTGTTGCGCGTGGAGGCGAATCAGATCGGCAATGGCGCCGAAACTGCGTTCCATGGCGGCTTGGACGGCAGGGTGCGTTTGCAAAGTCATCTTCCTTCTTCTTGGCCAGCCGGCAGGATAGCGAAATGCTCCCGCTTTCGGCCAGCGCCTTGGCGACCGCCCGGGTGCAGGACGGCACGCCGTCAGTTGCCGCTCAGGAAGGCGGGGCGACGATCCCCGGGCGCCTTTCGCAACAAAGCGGCGGCGCTTGTTGTCACCAAGGACAGGGAGTTTCCGTGCACATCATCTGGACGATTCTGATCGGCTTCATCGCCGGGCTCCTGGCCCGCGCCGTGCTGCCGGGTAACAACTCGATGGGGTTCATCCTCACCGCGGTGCTCGGCATTGCCGGCTCGCTGGTCGCGACCTATGCCGGGCAGGCCATGGGCTGGTATGCGGCGGGGGCCGGTGCCGGCTTCATCGCCTCGGTGGTCGGCGCCGCGGTGCTGCTCGGGATCTGGCACCTCGTGACCCGCTGAAGCCAACTGATCCGATCACCAAGGAGCTCGCCATGGGTTTACTCGACATCCTCCAGCAGGCCATCGGCAACAACAATGCCGAAGCCCACCTCGACCAGGTCGCGCAGCACGCCTCGCCCGGCGAGCTGGGTGCGGGGCTCGCCGCGGCGATGCGCTCGGACCAGACGCCGCCCTTCGGCGACACGGTCGGCCAGCTGTTCGGCCAGTCCTCGCCGGCGCAGCAGGCCGGCGTGCTCAACCAGATCCTGGCCACGCTCGGCCCGGCCGCCGCCTCCGCGCTGGCCGGCGGCGTGCTCGGGCGCATCCTGCAGCCGGGGCAGACGCAGGTCACGCCCGATCAGGCCTCGCAGCTTTCGCCCGCGCAGGTGACAGAGATCGCCACGCACGCCGAGCAGCAGCACGCGGGCGTGATCGACGAGGTCAGCCAGTTCTACGCGCAGCACTCGGGCCTCATCAAGACGCTGGGCGGCGCGGCCATCGCCATCGCGCTGGCGAAGATGAAGGAAAACGCGACGCGCGGCTGAGCAGCTTCAGCCGGTCGAAGCCGGCTGCGCCGTGTCGCCCCCGCCCATCACCTTGTAGAGCGTGATGCGGTTGCTCTGCTCCGACAGGCGCAGCGTGATCAGCGTCTGCTGCGCCGTGTACAGCGAGCGCTGCGCGTCCAGCACTTCGAGATAGCTGTAGCTGCCGTTGCGGTAGAGCGCTTCCGACAGCGTGAAGCTCTTCTGCGTGGCATCGACCAGCGACTGCTGCGCCGCCAGCTTCTCGCCCAGCGAGCCGCGCACGGCCAGCGCGTCGGCCACTTCCTTGAACGCGGTCTGCACCGTCTTCTCGTAGGTGGCGAGGTCGATCTCGCGCTGCGCCTTCGCCGAATCGAGGCTGGCGCGGTTGCTGCCGGCGTTGAAGATCGGCAGGCTGATCGAGGGCGCGAAGCTCCATGTGCTGTTGCCGCCCTTGAACAGGCCCGACAGTGCCGTGCTCGACGAGCCCGAGCTCGCGGTCAGCGAGATGGTCGGGAAGAAGGCCGCGCGCGCCGCGCCGATGTCGGCGTTCGAGCCCTGCAGCGTGTGCTCGGCGGCCAGCACGTCGGGACGGTGCTGCAGCAGCGTCGAGGGCAGGCCCGCGGGCACTTCGACCAGCGCGCTGGCGGTGGTCATGCCGGCGGCCGGCAGCAGTTCGTCCGGCACCGTGGCGCCGGCCAGCAGGTCGAGCGCGTTGCGGTCCTGCGCCACCTGCGCGGTGTAGCCGGCCACGTCCACGCGCGCCGAGTCCACCGTGGTCTGCGCCTGGGCCAGCGCCAGCGCGGTGCTGGCGCCGAGCGCCTTCATGCGGCTGGTCAGTTCGTAGGAGCGCTGCTGGCTCGCGAGCGTGTCCTGCGCGAGCTTCAGCCGCTCGTTGTCGGCGGCCAGCGTGAGCCAGGCCGAGGCGACCTCGGCCACCAGGCTGATCTGCGTGCTGCGGGTCGTGGCCTCGGTCGAGAGGTAGCTCTGCAGGGCCGCCTCGTTGAGGTTGCGCACGCGGCCGAACAGGTCGAGCTCGTAGCTGCTGAAGCCCAGCGAGGCGGTGTAGGTGTTGCCGATGGACGATTCGCCGCTGCTGCTCGTGGCCGCCGAGGTGCGCTGGCGCGTGCCGCCGGCCGTGGCCGAGACGCTGGGGAACAGCTCGGCGCGCTGCACGCCGTATTGCGCGCGCGCCTTCTCGATGTTCTGCACGGCGACGCGCAGGTCGCGGTTGTTCGCCAGTGCGAGCGTGATGGTGCGCCGCAGCCGGTCGTCGGTGATGAAGCTCTGCCAGCCGGTGGTGGCGGAGACGGTGCCGTCCTTGGCGTCCCTGGTGTCCTTTGTGTCCTTCGCGTCCGTGGAGGCCGGCCAGGCCTTGGGCACGGGCGCCTCGGGCCGCGAGTACACGGGGGCGAGGTTGACGCAGCCGGCCAGCGTCGCGGCGGCGAGGAGCGCGCAAAGCGCGCGGAGTCTGAAGCGAGGATGTGTCATGGCTTTCATGCCTCGGGCAATGCGGGCAGCGAGGCCGGCGTGGTCGGAGTCGTAGGCTTTTTCCGTTGCGCGAAGAAGCGCCGGATAGCGACGAAGAAAAGCGGCACGAAGAAGATGCCCAGCGCGGTGGCGGTGGCGATGCCGCCGAGCACGCCCACGCCGATGGCGCGGCGGCTGCCCGAGCCCGCGCCGGTGCTCAGCGCCAGCGGCAGCACGCCGAACATGAAGGCCAGCGAGGTCATCAGGATGGGCCGCAGCCGCAGGCGCACCGCCTGCAGCGTGGCCTCGACCAGCGCCATGCCCTCGTCCTGCAGCTGCTTGGCGAACTCCACGATCAGGATCGCGTTCTTCGCCGACAGCCCCACCGTGGCCAGAAGCCCCACCTGGAAGTACACGTCGTTCGACAGCCCCGCCAGCTTCGTCGCCAGCACGGCGCCCAGCACGCCCAGCGGCACCACCAGCATCACCGAGAACGGCACCGACCAGCTTTCGTACAGGGCAGCCAGGCACAGGAACACGAACAGGATAGACACCGCGTACAGCAGCGGCGCCTGCGAGCCCGACAGGCGCTCCTGGTAGGAGCTGCCCGCCCACTCGTAGCCGATGCCCTGCGGCAGCTGCTTCATGATGCGTTCCACCGCGTCCATCGCCGTGCCCGAGCTCACGCCCGCGGCCGGGTCGCCGATCAGCTCGAAGGACGACATGCCGTTGTAGCGCGACAGCTGCGGCGAGCCGTAGGTCCAGCGGCTGCTTGCGAAGGCCGAGAAGGGCACCATCTCGCTGTTGCCGTTGCGCACGTGCCAGCGGTCCACGCTGTCGGGCTGCATGCGGAAGGGCGCGTCGGCCTGCACGTAGACCTTCTTCACGCGGCCGTTGTTGATGAAGTCGTTCACGTAGCTGCCGCCCATCGCGCTCGAGAGCGTGTCGTTGATGTCCGAGGTCGACAGGTTCAGCGCGGCGGCCTTGCGGTCGTCGATGTCGATGGCGAACTGCGGCGTGTCGTCCAGGTTGTTGCTGCGCACCTGGCTCAGCGCCGGGTCTTTCCGGGCCAGCGCCAGGAACTGCTCGCGCGCCTGCACCAGCGCCTCGTGGCCGATGCCGCCCAGGTCCTGCAGCTGCACGTCGAAGCCCGCGTTGGAGCCCAGGCCGCGCACGGCCGGCGGCAGCATCACGAACACGTTGGCGTTGCTGGTGCGCGCGGCCATGTCCATGGTGAAGCGGCGCGACAGCGATGCGGCGTCCTGCGCCTTGCCGCCGCGCTCGCTCCAGTCCTTCAGCGTGATGAAGGCATTGCCCGTGGCCTGGTCGCCGCTCAGGCCGGTCAGCGTGATGAAGTGGGCGACCTCCTTCTGCGAGGAGAGGTACTGCTCGAAGCTCTTCATGGTCTGCTGCAGCTGCTCGTCGGTGGCGCTGGCGGGCAGCTTCACCTGCGCCATCAGCGTGCCCTGGTCTTCGTCGGGCAGGAACGAGGTGGGCAGGCGCATGAAGGTCACGCCCAGCACGCCCAGCAGCAGCACGTAGACCAGCATGCTGCGCTTGCCCCGGTGCAGCAGGCCGCCCACGCCCGAGCGGTAGCGCTCGGCGTTGCGCTCGAAGTTGCGGTTGAACCAGCCGAAGAAGCCGCGCTTCTCCTGGTGGTGGCCGGCCTCCACGGGCTTGAGCAGCGTGGCGCACAGTGCAGGCGAGAGCGTCAGCGCCACCAGCACCGACAGCAGCATGGCCGCGACGATGGTCACCGAGAACTGGCGGTAGATCACGCCCGTCGAGCCGCCGAAGAAGGCCATCGGAATGAACACCGCCGACAGCACCAGCGCGATGCCCACCAGCGCGCCGGTGATCTCGCCCATCGACTTGCGCGTGGCTTCCTTCGGCGAGAGCCCTTCCTCCGTCATGAGCCGCTCGACGTTCTCCACCACCACGATGGCGTCGTCCACCAGCAGCCCGATGGCCAGCACCATGCCGAACATCGTGAGCGTGTTGATCGAGTAGCCCAGCAGCGCCAGCACGCCGAAGGTGCCCAGCAGCACCACCGGCACCGCGATGGCGGGCACCAGCGTGGCGCGCAGGTTCTGCAGGAAGAGGTACATGATCAGCACGACCAGCACCATCGCCTCGGCCAGCGTCTTGGCCACTTCCTCGATGGAGATGCGCACGAAGGGCGTGGTGTCGTAGCCGACCACCGCCTTCATCTGGTTGGGGAAGAAGGGCGACAGCTCGTCGAGCTTGGCCTTCACCGCGTTCGACACCGTGAGCGCGTTGGCGCCGGTGGCCAGCTTCACGCCCATGGCGGCCGCGGGCTTGCCATCGAAGCGCGAGCTGATGGTGTAGCTCTCGCTTCCGAGCTCGATGCGCGCGACGTCGCCCAGCCGCACGATCGCGCCGCTGCTGCTGTCCGACTTGACGATCACCTCGCGGAACTGGTCGGCGGTGCGCAGCTTGCTGCGCGCCGTGATGGTCGCGGTCAGGCGCTGGCCGGCGGCCGCCGGCAGCGCGCCGAGCTGGCCGGCCGAGACCTCGGTGTTCTGGCTGGTGAGCGCGGTGGTCACGTCCGAGGGCATCAGCGAATACTTCTGCAGCTTCGCCGGGTCGAGCCAGATGCGCATGGCGTAGCCCGAGCCCAGCGTCTGCACGTCGCCCACGCCGTCGATGCGGCTGACCACGTCGAGCAGGCTGCTGGAGATGTAGTCGCCGATGTCGGTGGCCGAGGCGCTGCCGTCCTGCGAGATCAGCGAGACGATCATCAGGAAGTCGGTGCCCGACTTGGTGACCGTCACGCCCTGGTTCTGCACCGACTGCGGCAGCTGCGACTCGGCCTGCTGCAGCTTGTTCTGCACCTGCATCTGCGCCACGTCGGCGTTGGTGCCGGCCTCGAAGGTGAGCTCGATGCGCGCGGTGCCCGAGGAGGTGCTGCTCGAGGACATCGAGACGAGCCGGTCGAGGCCCTTCATCTTCTGCTCGATCACCTGCGTGACCGAGTCCTCGATGGTCTTGGCCGAGGCGCCCGTGTAGGTTGCGTTGATCGTGACCTTGGTGGGCGCGATGTCGGGATACTGCTCCAGCGGCAGCGTGCTGATCGACAGCGCCCCGGCCAGCATGATGACGATGGCGATGACCCACGCGAAGATGGGCCGGTCTATGAAGAAGCGTGCCATGTGCGTGGCCTCCTCAGCGCGCGGTGGGCGCGGCGGCCGCGGCTGCGGCCCCCGCGCTGGCCACCGTGGCGTCGGAAGCCGCCACGGCCTTCACCGAGTCGCCCGCCTTCACCTTCAGCGAGCCCTCGACGATCACGCGCTCGCCGGCCTTCAGGCCCTCGGTGACCTGCCAGCGGTTGCCGACCGCGCGCGACACCTTCAGCGCGCGCTTCTCGACCTTGCCGTCGGCCGTGACCACCAGCGCCGACGCGTCGCCGCTGGCCGTGCGCGTCACGCCCTGCTGCGGTATCAGCAGAGCGCCCTCGGCCACGCCTTCCTCCAGCACTGCGCGCACGTACATGCCGGGCAGCAGCGTGCGATCGGGGTTCGGCACCAGGATGCGCAGCGTGACAGCACCGGTGCCTTCGTTCACCGTGACGCTGGAGAACTGCAGGCGCCCGGCGTGGCCGTAGGTGCTGCCGTCCTCCAGCAGCAGCTTCACCGAGGCTTCGCTCTTGTCGCTGCTGCCCTTGAGCGTGCCGGCCGCCAGTTCGCGCTGCAGCCGCAGCAGCTCGGTGGTCGATTGCGTCACGTCGACGTAGATCGGATCGAGCTGCTGCACCGTGGTGAGCGCAGTGGTCTGGCTGGCCGTGACCAGCGCGCCCGGCGTGACCGTGGAGGCTTCGATGCGCCCTGCGATGGGCGCAGTGATGCGCGTGAAGCCGAGGTTGATGCGCGCCGTGTCGAGCGCGGCGCGGGCCACGCCCAGCTCGGCCTCGGCCTGCTGCAGCGTGGCCTGGCTGTCTTCGCTGGTCTGCTTGCTGACGGCCTCGATCTTCGCGAGCTCCGCATTGCGGCGCGCCGTGACCTTCGCGGCGTTGACCGTCGCTTCCGACTTCGCGACGGTGGCCTGCGCGCTTGCATAGGCGGCCTTGTAGCTGGCGGGGTCGAGCTGGTAGAGCACCTGCCCGGCCTTCACCAGCGCGCCTTCCTCGAAGAGGCGCTGCTGCACGATGCCGCCCACCTGCGGGCGGATCTCGGCGCTCAGGCGGGAGCGGGTGCGCCCCGAGAGCTCGGTGGTGACGGGCTGGTTCTCGGGCTGCACCGTCACCACGCTGACCTGCGTGGCGGAAGCGCCTTGGGGTCCTGCGGCGAGGCCGGGAGGGCCGGAAGGAGAAGAAGGGCCGGGCGAAGTGGAGGAAGAGCCGGAGCATCCCGCGACAGCGCCCAGCAGGCCGATGGCCAGGGCGCACGCGAGGCCGGTGCGGTTGAAGCGGGAAGACATCATGTTCGGAGTTCCAATCAGGTTGGAACCCATGGTCTTCAGGGAATGTGGAGCGAATGTGGAGGTCCCCGCGGCCCGCACGGCCATGGGGCGGCGATGCACCGCGCGGGCCCCATCTGGCTTATCTTGTGGCCCTTCATGAAGATCAGCATCACCACCAAGCTCTTTCTCGCCGTGCTGGCCACCGCCGTGCTGGCCGTGGTCGCCATGGGCGCCGCCTCGCGCTGGAACTTCGAGCGCGGCTTCGTCGGCTATCTCAACGAACAGGGCGTAGAGCGGCTCGACGCCGTGGTGCCGAACGCCGCCGCGGCCTACCGGCTGAACGGCAGCTGGGACTTCCTGCGCGACAACCCGCGCCCCTGGTTCGAGATCATGCGGCCCGCGCCTTCCGCGTCGGGCGAGCATTTCGAGCCGGGCCGTTCGCCGGCGCTGGTGTCCGACCTGACCGGTGCCGTGCTGCGCATCTCGCTGCTCGATGTCGACAGGCGGGTGATCATCGGCTTCAGGGACGTGCGCAAGGGCGCCGTCGAGCGCGCCGTGGTGGTCGACGGCAAGACCGTGGGCTGGGTCGTCATGATGCCCTTCCAGAGCGTGAGCGAGGCCGGCGACCAGCGCTTCCAGAAGAACCAGCTGCGCGCGAGCTGGGTCATCGGCAGCCTCTGCGTGCTGCTGGCCGCGGGCATCGCATGGTGGATCGCGCGGGTGCTGCTCGCGCCCGTCAAGCGTGTGGCGACGGCTACCCATCGGCTGGCGGCGGGCGATTACGCGAGCCGCGTGGCCGTGGCCTCGCACGACGAGGTGGGGCAACTGGCGCGCGACTTCAATTCGCTCGCCAACACGCTGCAGCGCAACGAGCAGATGCGCCGCGAATTCATGGCCGACGTGTCGCACGAGCTGCGCACGCCGCTGGGCGTGCTGCACGGCGAACTCGAAGCCATGGAAGACGGCGTGCGCCGTCTCGACGCGCAGGCCGTGCGCTCGCTGCAGCACGAGGTCGGCATGCTCAACCAGCTGGTGACCGACCTCTACGACCTGTCGCTGGCCGACGTGGGCGCGCTCGCCTACCGCAAGGCCGACGTGGACGTGCGCGACCTGCTGGAGCCGAGCCTCGATGCCTTCCGCGAGCGGCTGGCCTCGGCCGGCCTGCGGCTGGAGCTGGCGCTGCCCGCGCAGCCGCTCGTGGTGTTCGCCGACGAGCGGCGCATGCAGCAGCTCTTCAGCAACCTCGTGCTCAACACCTGCCGCTACACGGACGCCGGCGGCGTGCTGCGCATCGAGGCGCGCGAGGACGGCGACCGCATCGCCATCGACCTCATGGACTCCGCGCCGGGCATCGACGAGGCCTTGCTGCCGCGCCTCTTCGAGCGCTTCTTCCGCGGCGAGGGCTCGCGCAACCGCGCCAGCGGCGGCGCGGGGCTCGGGCTGGCCATCTGCCGCAGCATCGTGGAGGCGCACGACGGAACCATCGAGGCCAAGGCCTCGCCGCTGGGCGGCGTGTGGATCGCGATCCGCATGCCGAGGGCATGAGGAGGAGGGCAGGACGATGACGACAGCAACGACGAACGACACGCCGGCGGCGACGGCCCACATCCTGATCGTCGAGGACGAGCCGCGCATGGCCGCGCTGCTCGCCGACTACCTGCGGGCGTCGGGCTACACCTCGCAATGGATCGCGAACGGGCTGGAGGCGGTGCCCAGCGTGAAGGCCCGCCGGCCCGACCTGGTGCTGCTCGACGTCATGCTGCCCGGGCAGGACGGCATGAGCGTGTGCCGCGAGCTGCGGCAGTTCAGCGAGGTGCCGGTGATCATGCTCACGGCGCGCGTCGAGGAGGCCGACCGACTGATGGGGCTCGAGATCGGCGCGGACGACTACATCTGCAAGACGCCCTTCAGCCCGCGCGAGGTGGTGGCGCGCGTGAAGGCGCTGCTGCGGCGCAGCGGCTATGCGGCGCGCGAGGCGTCGCCGCTGCAGATCGACGCGCAGGCCTACAAGGCCGCCTGGCAGGGCACGCCGCTGGATCTCACGCCGGTCGAGTTCCGCCTGCTGAAGGCGCTGGCCGACGCGCGCGGCCGCGTGCTCTCGCGCGACAGGCTGCTCGACCATGTGCATGCCGACCAGCGCGCCGTGACCGATCGCGCGGTCGACAGCCACGTCAAGAACCTGCGCCGCAAGCTCGACGCGGCGAGCGGAGGGCAGGAACTGATCCGGTCGATCTACGGGGTCGGCTACAGGCTCGACTTACCGTGAAACTCCCCCAGGCTTCGCGCACTTCGTGTCGCTGCGCCAACCCCCTCGCCGGGGGCGACACCTGCGGCCCGGCGAAGCCGGTTCCGCGGTGTCTCGCGAAGGGGCTGCGCCTGATTCTCTAGCCGTCGGCGTCGCGCGCGAGGCTGCGCTGGTTCCATGCGTGCATCGATGCGGCACGCTGCGGCGTGTATTGCGTAGGGAAATGCACGAAGTGGCTCTCGCCAGTGGCGTAGATCACGGGGGCGTCGAGCGACAGGGCATCGACCACCTGCGCCTGCGTGATGAGGCCGCGCGCCCTGAACGCGTTCGCGAAGTAGGTCTGGTCGCCGCCGTTGGCGTGGATCGACGAGCGGTCGGGCGCGTTCTCGATCTGCTGGCAGACGTCCTCGACCAGCGCATGCATCGCGGGCGTGTTGCGCACGCCGACCACGCTGGAATTCATGTTCCACGCCGTGTGGTCGTTGCCCACCAGGGCATCCCGTCCCTCGACCAGCGGCTCCATGCGCAGCGACTGGTTCATCGCGATGATGTCCGCGTCGACCCACAGCAGGAACTCGTGCTCGGCGAGGTGGCGCCGCATCACGTGCGGCTTGGCCCACGAGCCCGTCAGCCCGTTCGCGAACTCCGGCACCTTGCGGTAGAGATGATAGCCGTAGCCATGCCGCAGGCAGTAGCGCGCGAAGCTCTCCTCGTGGGTGCGGCCGTAGCTCGCGATGTGGTGCGTGTAGATGCTCACGAAGGCGATGCGCGCGCCGGGGTTCAGGTGCAGCTCGTCGCCCTCCGGCTGCGCGGCTTCGGAGAGCGCGAGGCAGGGCGGGCGTTCGCCGGCGGCCAGCGCGGCGGCCTCGTCGACCAGGTTCTGCACGCCGCGGAAGTCATAGTCCAGCGTCGGCGTCCACCGGTTGCCGGGCCCTGTGCGGCGCCAGGTGGGCGCGTCGCTGGCCACCAGCGGCCGCACGCCGCGGATGGAGTCGTGATAGCCGCCGCCGGGCCAGCTGGCCTGCACGTTGGGATAGACGCCGTTGGGCAGCGCCAGGCCGCAGGGGCGGGGCGGAAAGACGTGCGCGACCAGCGAGTTCTCCGGCTGCTCGTCGTCTTCCAGGATGCGCACCGCCCAGTGGGAGACATGGTCGACCAGCTGGCGAAGCTTCTCGCGCACCTCGGCCGTGTTGCGCAGCAGGAGCATGCTGGTGTTGCAGAGCGCGTCGTCGTCGGGCTGCGCGCTGACCAGCGCGTCGACGCCCGCGAAAGTCTCTTCCAGCGCACGGGGCTCGTAGACCACCGCGAACTGGTCGAGCACCAGCAGCAGGCTGCCTTCGCCGATCTGCGCCAGGTGGTGGTAGATCGCGTGGTAGCGGAAGTAGACCGGCTGGCGTGGGCCCCACACATGGGTGCTGTCGACGACGCGGTGCGCGTAGCCGTGCCGCCGCGCATAGGCCGCGTGGTTCTCGACCAGGCCCGGGACGGGGCGGGTCGACAGCGTGGTCAGGACGGTGGCTGGCATGTCGTCGGGTGCTGATCGCCTGGGGCTCGGGCTGCTTGCCGTACGGCATCGATGATGTACCCGATTTCCTCGTCGTCGAGCATCGGGTACAGCGGCAATGCGAGCGAACAGCCGGCCAGCCTTTCACTGTGCGGCAGGGCACCGCGGTCGCCGTGCCAGGGCCGTAGCGCCTCGTGCAGGTGAAGCGGCTGCTCGTAGTAGACGCGGGTGGCGATGCCGGACGCTGCCAGCCGGGCCGCGAAGTTCTCTCGCTCGAGCGGACCGGGCAGCCGGACGACGAAGTAGTTCCAGGCGTGGCCGGCCGAGTCTTTCGGCAGGCGCATCGGCAGGTCCGACCAGGCCGCGAGGTAGCGCGCGGCGATGGCGCGACGCCGCGCGAGGTTCGCGGGGAAGTCGTCGAGCGCGGCGTGGAGCAGGCAGGCCTGCAGCTCGTCCATGCGGCTGTTGTGCCCGAGGCAGCGATGAAGGCCGTCGCGGTAGCCGTGGTTGCGCAGCAGCCGGGCCTTGTCCGCGTGGCGCGGGTCCTTGAAGGCCAGGGCACCGGCGTCGCCGGCGGCGCCCAGGGTCTTGGTCGGATAGAAGCTCATCGCCGCGGCATCGCCCCAGGTGCCGGCGTGACCTGCCGCGGCGCCGTCGTCGGACTGGGCTCCCAGGCACTGCGCCACGTCCTCGACCAGCAGCAGCCCTTCGTCGCGGCACCAGTCGGCCAGCTCGGGCAGGCTGCTCGCATCGCCGAACAGGCCCACCGCGAGGATCGCGCGCGTACGAGGCGTGCGGGCCTTGCGGAAATCCTCGGGCATGGGGATGAAGTCGTCCGGCGCGCTGTCGACGAAGACCGGCCGCGCGCCGGCTGCGAGCACCGCTTCCGCACAGGCCACGAAGGTGTAGGCCGGCACCAGGACTTCGTCCAGCGCGTCGCCGCCGCCCGCGCTTCCGATGCCGAGGCTCTTGAAGGCCAGCAGCAGCGCCTCGGAGCCCGACCCTGCTGCCACCGTCTCGCGGCCTTGCAGCAATGCCGACAGCCGCGTCTCCAGGGATTGGACCTGCGGACCGAGGATGTAGGTGCCGCTGCGCAGCACGCCGGCGAGGGACTGGGCCAGGCGCGCCGCCGTCGGTTCGGCGGAAGCCGCCGGCCGGAACAGCGGGATCTTCATGCGCGCAGTATCTGGCAGGCGCGGGTGACGGCCGCCAGGCCATCCGCGCCGGACGCGATGCGGCTGGGCTCGCCCAGCACCGCGCGCCGGAAGCCCTGGTACTGGCGCGCCAGGGCATCGTCGCCGTTGGCCGCCGTTGTCGACGCCGCGCCGCGCAGGTCCAGCCATTGCTCGCGATGGTTGTCGCACAGCTGCAGCCGGGCCGCGGGCAGGCTGCCGTAGCCGCTCTCGAACTCGGCGACCAGCGCATCCAGCCGCACGCGGGCGCGCACGCCGTGCGCATCGACATGCAGCGTGAGCAGCTCGAGTGGCGCCTCGGCGGGAATTGCGCACAGCCATGCGAACAGGTCGAGGTCGTGCACCATCAGGTCCAGCACGCTGTCCCTGGCGGTCGCGATGCGGGTCGAGCAGCGCCGGAAGCGCATGAACGGACGGGCGCTCCGGCTCTGGCGATGGTTCGTGGCCGCATTGCGCAGCCGGCCCAGGAGCACCTCGTCGAACACCGGGTTGAAGCGCTCGATGTGTCCGGTGCCGAGGGTGACGCCGCATTGCCGCGCCGTGCGGATCATCAGGGCGCCTTCGTGCCGGTCGATGCACAGCGGCTTTTCCACCAGCACATGACAGCCGCGTCGCATCAAAGCCATCGCGACCTCGGCATGCGCGTCGTCGCAGGTGGCGACGGTGGCCGAGGCGATGTCCCGCGGCATGTCGTCCAGGCTGGACAGCAACGGCAGCGCGGCAAGCTCGCTTGCGACGCGGGCCGACGGCGAGCAATCGACCAGCGCGCGCAGATGGAAGCCTTGCAGGGAGAGGAGCTTGCGGGCGTGCACGCAGCCGAAGCGGCCGATGCCCACGACAGCATGGGACAGCGCGGTGTCGGCGGCAAGCGGGGCCGGTACGGTGACGACGGGATCGGCGACGGTGGCCGTGCTGTCGTCGTCGCTGGCGGGCGTCGTGAAGATCATCGCGGCGTCGTCGCTGGCTGATGCGTCAGGTCAACGGCGAATGGCGCCGCGCAGCCGGTCGGCCACGGCCTGCAGGTGGGAGCCGCGGATCACGTGCTTGTAGACGCCGGCGGCGACGCGTTCTTCGCCGAAGACTTCGAAGGCGGGCTTGCCCGCGGGCGGCTGGGCCAGTTCGTAGCGCGTGGGCTGTGCGGCGAAGAGGCATTCGCGGCCGTAGGCCTGGGCGCCGAACTCGGCGATGAAGCCCGCCAGCTCCTGCTCCAGCTGGCCGCCGAAATGGCGCGCGTAGCCGTGCATGTCGTCCAGCTTGGCCTGCAGCTCGTTCGCATCGAGCTCGACCACGACGTGGCGCTCGGACGCCAGCCGCGCCGGCGGGCTGGGGTGGCCCACGGTGGGATAGCCGAGCGAGACGACCTCGCGGCCGCGCGCCACGACCTGCGCCGCGACCTGGTTGGCCATCAGGCGGCACATGTCGTGCGAAGGGTTGTAGTCCTCGGCTTCGTCGGCGACGATGCAGTCGATACCCTGCTCGACGACGTGATCGGCCAGCGCATCGACCCATCGCGTGAAGAGGCTCGTGTCGCCTTCGAGAAGGGCGCGGTAGATGTCGGCGTCGGCGACCGGCTGCACTACCTCCGGGATCCAGCGGGCACCGGCGCGCGAGAGATTGTCGACCGTCGGTTCGAGCCGCGGCACGCCGGTCGATCCGGCGCCGTTGGTCAGCACCACGAAGTCGGGCCGCTCGTTGCGCAGCCACTTCCAAAGCAGCAGCTCATGCCCCGAATGGGCGGCGATCACCAGCGCCTTCATGCCTGCGGTTCGCCTGGGCGAACCAGGGTCGAGATGCGGCGCAGCGGCCCGGTCACGCGCCACGAGCGGCTGGCGTAGACCTCGCGCAGCTGCGCCTGGAGCAGGGCGAGTTCGGTGCGTGCCTGCTGCACTTGCCGCTCGGCTTCGGCCAGCCGCTCGTTGCAGTGCGCATTCGACTGCGCCGCGTGCTCCGCCTGGCGCTGCGCCTCGGCCTGTACCGCCTCGATCCGGCTCTGGTACATGTGCTGGTGGTCGTTGAAGGACTGCTGCAGCCCCGCAACATGCTGGTGCAGCGATGCGATGGTCAGCTGCGCGGCCGAAGGATTGCCGCGCCGGATCCAGTCCTGCATGTAGCGGGACATCTCGTCCGCCCGCTGGCCGGCGGGAATTTCGATCACCGTGTGTTGCCGGACCATGCGCAGCACGCAGCCTTCGAGCGCGCCTAGCGTGGCGTCGAGACTGCCGTGCGTGCGCATCCACTCGCCGGAGCTGGCGGCATCTTCGGCGTCGTAGCGGTCGAGTTCAGCGCCCACGCTTTCCCGCGTGATCGGACGGATCAGCAGCGCCCGGCCGAAATTCCAGCGCCGCGCGTGGGCGATCGTGGAAGCCGTCACCATCTCGCCCATGCCCCAGACCGGGTCGAGAACCACCACCGCGTTACCGGTGCACAGCGCCTCGGTGGCGCAGCGGCCCTTGCCGAAGACGATGTCGTAGCGGCCCAGCGCCTCGGCCGGGTCGGGCAGGTGGTTGCCGGTGCCGCTGCCGATCACGTCCAGCGACAGCCCGCGCTGCACGCAGGCGGCGCGGATTTCCTCGAGCTGCTCGTTGTGCGAGGCGTAGTTGCTGAAGACGAGCGCCGTGCGGGCCCGCTGCGGCAGTGCGCCGCGCCGAGGAAAGCGAGAGAGGTCGACGCCGTTCTGGATCAGCTCGATGCGCTCGCGTTCGATGCCGAACTCGTGCACCAGCCGCTGCGCGCAGTTCTCGTCGACCGCCACATGGCGCACGACCTGCGCGAACTGAGCGGGCCGCCCATGGTCGTCGCTGCGGTCGTGGCAGATCGTGATGACCGGCACGTCGTGGAAATGCAGCAGGGCTCTAACCGTCTCGTGGTGCGTGTTGCCGACGATGGTGTCCGGTCGCGCCGCCATGTCGGCCAGGTCGGTGACGCAGGCGATGGAGGCGAAGCGCAGCTCGTTCGCCATGTCGCCGAAGGCCGTCGCGAAGATGGTGACGGCGTGCCCGCGGCGTCGCAGCCACATCGCCAGGTCGCGCGTGAACATCTCGGCGCCCGTGCGATGCAGCAGGTAGCACATCGCCAGGAGGATGTGCAGGGGCTTGCCCTGCCGCGGTGCGTCGTCCGCAGCGGGCTGTGTCGCCGCGGTGTCGTTGCTCAATCGAGCGCCGGCGCGCCGGCCAGAACGTGTCCTGCCTGCTGGTCTGCGTGGTAGCTCGACCGCACCATCGCGCCCACGGCGGCGTGGCTGAAGCCCATCTTGTAGGCCTCTTCCTCGAACATCTTGAAGGTGTCGGGGTGCACGTAGCGGCGCACCGGCAGGTGCGAGCCCGACGGCGACAGGTACTGGCCGATGGTCAGCATGTCGATGTCGTGGGCGCGCATGTCGCGCATGACCTGCAGGATCTCTTCGTCGGTCTCGCCGAGGCCGACCATGATGCCGCTCTTGGTGGGCACGTTGGGGTGCAGCGCCTTGAACTTCTTCAGCAGGTTCAGGCTGAACTGGTAGTCGCTGCCGGGACGCGCTTCCTTGTAGAGGCGCGGCGCGGTTTCCAGGTTGTGGTTCATCACGTCCGGCGGCGCGGCCTTGAGGATCTCGAGGGCGCGGTCGTCGCGGCCGCGGAAGTCGGGCACGAGGATCTCGATCTGGGTGGTGGGCGAGAGCTCGCGGATATTCCTGATGCAGTCGACGAAGTGCTGGCTGCCGCCGTCGCGCAGGTCGTCGCGGTCGACGCTGGTGATCACCACGTACTTCAGGCGCAGCTTGGCGATGGTCTTCGCGAGGTTGAGCGGCTCGTCCTTGTCGAGCGGATCGGGGCGGCCGTGGCCCACGTCGCAGAACGGGCAGCGCCGGGTGCACTTGTCGCCCATGATCATGAAGGTGGCCGTGCCCTTGCCGAAGCATTCGCCGATGTTCGGGCAGGAAGCCTCTTCGCAGACGGTGTGCAGGTTGCTCTCGCGCAGGACCTGCTTGATCTCGTAGAAGCGCGTGGTGGGGCTGCCGGCCTTGACGCGGATCCAGTCGGGCTTCTTGAGCACTTCGCCGCTCTGCACCACCTTGACGGGAATGCGCGAGAGCTTGGCCGCCGCTTTCTGCTTGGCCAGGGGGTTGTAGGTTTCGGCGCTTTGCGCGTCGCGGACGACTTCTGTGGTGCTCATCGGTATGTCAAGGCGCCAGGAAGGTGGAGAGCTTCTGGCTCAGCACCGCGGCGGCTTCTTCCCATGTGGTTTGGATGCCGATTGTAGAAAGGTCGACCGTTTGCAGGCCGGCATAGCCGCAAGGGTTGATGCGCGAGAAGGGTTCGAGGTCCATCCGCACGTTGAGCGCCACGCCGTGGTAGGTGGCGTGGCGGCTCACCTTGATGCCCAGCGCGGCGATCTTGCCGAGGCCGCGGAACGGGTCGGCGGCGGGCATCGGGCCGGTCAGCGCTGCGTGGGAGAACGGGTCGTCCAGCCGCACGTAGATGCCGGGGGCGCCCGCCACGCGGTGGCCCGTGACGCCGAAATGGGCCAGCGTGCGAAGCACCGATTCCTCGATGCGAAACACATATTCCTTGACGAAGTAGCCCGCGCGCCGCAGGTCGATCAGCGGGTAGGCCACCACCTGGCCGGGGCCGTGGAAGGTGACCTGCCCGCCCCGGTCGGTCTGCACGATGGGGATGGCGCCGGGGTTCAGGATGTGGTCCTGCTTGCCCGCGATGCCTTGCGTGAAGACCGGGGCGTGCTCGCAAATCCATAGCGCATCGGGCGTGTCGGGCGTGCGCTCGAACGTGAACTGCTTCATCGCCGCGAAGGTGTCGGCGTAGTCGACGCGACCCAGCGCGAGCAGTTCGATGGCGGGAACGGCGATGGCGGCTGAGTCTGTCATTGCATGGCCTGCCGTGCGAACGGCTTGCAGGTCAAAGCACGACCTTGACCATCGGGTGCGAGGACAGCGCGCGATACAGGTCGTCGAGCTGTTCCCGGCTGGTGGCCGTGACTGTGATGGTCACGCCGAGGTAGTTGCCGGCCTTGCTGTCGCGCAGCTCGACGGTGGTGGCGTCGAACGTGGGATCGAAGCGTTCAGCGATCTGCGTGATGGCGTGCACGAAGCCGTCGGCCTTGGCACCCATCACCTTGATCGGGAACTGCGAGGGGTACTCGATCAGCGATTCCTTGCGCGGATCGGGGATCGAGGTGGTTTCGGTGGTGGTCGTGTTGTCGGTCATGCCGGGACTCCGTGCTTCTGCTGCTTCTGCGTTTGTGCGTTGTGTACCTTGGCCTCCTGGTAGGCCTCGTACAAGCTCTTGTAGATGGGGCCGGGGCGGCCATTGCCAATAAGCTTGCCGTCGAGCGTGACGACCGGCAGCAGTTCCTTGCTGGCCGAGGAGATCAGCACTTCATCGGCGGCGAACACTTCCTCGCGCGAGATGGGGCGCAGCGCGAAGGGAATACCGAGTGTCTTGCTGAGACGCTCGAACAGGCCGTAGCGGATGCCGGTCAGCACGAGGTTGTTCTTGGGCGGGCCCATCAGCTTGCCGTCCTTCACGATCCACACGTTGCTCGACGAGGCCTCGCTGAGCCAGTCGTCGCGGAACATGATGGTCTCGGCCGCGCCGGCCTCCACGCTGATCTGGCGCGCGAGCACCGCGCCCAGCAGGCTGGTGCTCTTGATGTGCGCCTTCTGCCAGCGGAAGTCGGCCGCGGTGACGCAGGCCACGCCCTTGGCGCGCACAGCCTCGGAGCTGGGCGGCAGCGGGTTCACCATCACGAACACGGTGGGGCGGATGCCGCGCACCATCGCGTGGTCGCGCGGGGCCACGCCGCGCGTTACCTGAAAGTACACTGACTGGGGCTCATCCCCGCCGGGCGCGACGAGGCGCATCACGATCTCCCGCCATTGCTCGAGCGAGAGCGGGTTCTCGATCTGCAGCTCCGCGAGAGAGCGATCGAGGCGCGCCATGTGCTCCTCGAAGCAGAAGGGCTGGCCGAAGTAGACGGGGACGTATTCGTAGATGCCGTCGCCGAAGATGAAGCCGCGATCGAGGACGCTGATCTTCGCGTCGCGCAGGGCGGTGTACTCGCCATCGAGGTAACAAAGCGTGGCGGGCAGGGCGTCGGTGATAGGGTGCATGGAGGAATTATGGTTGTGCACGCCGCGTCGGGTTCGCGTCAGGGAATGCAGTGCCGATTTGCGTGCGCGACAGCGCGGGTGGCGGGACAGGCTGGGTTTTTACTTATAATCAATGGCTTTGTAGAAATTCTGGGTCGTCATCCGGGCTTCATTCGAAATGAAAACAATCGCCCGCCAGGACTCGGAGGTCGCTGAAGACCTCGACGCAGAATTCAAGCCGTTGACCGCCGATGAGGCGCGTGAACTGCGAGCAAAGAACCCATCGATCTCCCCGTGGCGGGTGATCGCGGGTCAGTTGGTTGTCGGTCTGGTGGTGGCTTTGGCTGCCTGGGGGCTGACGGGGAGGCAAAATCTGGGCTGGTCCGCCGCATATGGCGCGATCGCGGTGGTTGTTCCATCGGCGGTCTTCGCACGCGGGCTGACCGGCCGGTTTTCCTCCCTGAATCCGGGCACTGCGGTGTTCGGGTTCTTCCTGTGGGAAATGGTCAAGATGGCCTTGTCGGTGGCGATGCTGATCGCTGCGCCAAGGCTGATTACGGCGCTGAGCTGGCCAGCAATGCTGATCGGCCTGGTGGTGACAATGAAGGCGGCCTGGTTGGCGGTGATGTTCTCGCCCCGGCGCCGGAAACTGAGAGACGAGTAACGGAATGGCTGCTGAAAACGCTGCGGAACATGGTCAGACCGCTGGTGAATACATCGTTCACCACTTGACGCACCTGCAAAGCTCCAAGCCCGGAGGTGTGGCCGACTTCTCGGTTTTCAACTTCGACTCTCTCTTTTTCTCGATCACGCTCGGCATCCTGGGTTGCTGGTTGCTCTGGCTGGCTGCCCGCAAGGCCACTTCGGGTGTTCCCGGCCGTTTTCAAGCGGCTGTCGAACTGCTCGTCGAAATGGTCGACCAGCAGGCCAAGGGCATCGTCCACAACGCCACGAGCCGCAAGTTCGTCGCTCCGCTGGCCCTGACCATCTTCGTCTGGATCTTCCTGCTGAACGCAATGGACCTGTTCCCGGTCGATTTGTTCCCGGCGATCTGGGCCAAGATTTTCCACATCGCGGGCGAAGATCCGCACCACGCCTATCTGCGTGTCGTGCCCACCGCCGACCTGTCGGTGACCATGGGCATGTCGGTGGCTGTGCTGCTGATCTGCATCTACTACAACATCAAGATCAAGGGCGCCGGCGGCTGGGTCCACGAGCTGTTCACCGCGCCCTTCGGCAATCACTGGGCTCTGTACCCCTTCAACTTCGCCATGCAGATGATCGAGTTCGTCGCCAAGACGGTCTCGCACGGCATGCGGTTGTTCGGCAACATGTACGCTGGCGAACTGATCTTCCTGCTGATCGCCCTGATGGGTGGTGCCTGGTCCATGTCGGCCACCGGCATCGGCCTGGCCATCGGCCACATCATTGCGGGCACGGCCTGGGCCATCTTCCACATCCTGATCATCACGCTGCAAGCCTTCGTGTTCATGATGCTGACGCTGGTCTACATCGGCCAGGCCCACGATCACCACTGATCATCAGTTTTCGTTCTTGTTTTTGTTTTTCTCTTCAACCAAAGTCCTCTAGGAGTCATCATGGAAGTTATTAGCTTTGTTGCACTGGCCGCCGGCCTGATCATCGGTCTGGGCGCTGTGGGCGCATGTATCGGCATCGGCATCATGGGCAGCAAGTACCTCGAGTCGGCCGCACGTCAGCCCGAACTCATGGGTGAACTCCAAACCAAGATGTTCCTGCTGGCTGGTCTGATCGACGCCGCTTTCATTATCGGCACCGGTATCGCCCTGTGGTTCGCAACGGCCAACCCGTTCCTGTCGCAAATCGCCAACCTGCCGAAGTAAGTCTTTCTCGTCGGACCTGCGTCGTCGTTCTCTGGCCCTGCTAGCGAATGGCTTCGATTCAATCCCATAGAGAGGGTGAAAAGTGAGCATTACCGGTACCCTGATCGTTCAGATGATCGTGTTCCTGATCCTGGTCGGGTTCACGATGAAGTACGTGTGGCCGCCGATCGCGAAGGCGCTGGACGACCGCGCCGCGAAGATCGCCGAAGGCCTCGCTGCAGCCGACAAGGCCAAGTCCGAGTTGTCCGCCGCCAACAAGCGCGTGGAAGCCGAACTGGGTCAGGCGCGCAACGAGTCCGCGCAACGTCTTGCCGACGCCGAACGTCGCGCCCAGGCCATCGTTGAAGAGGCCAAGGCCCGCGCGACCGAGGAAGGCAACAAGATCGTCGCCGCCGCACGCGCCGAAGCCGAACAGCAGGCACTGAAGGCCCGCGAAGCCCTGCGCGAGCAGGTCGCCGCACTGGCCGTCAAGGGCGCAGAGCAGATTCTGCGCAAGGAAGTGAATGCGGGCGTTCACGCCGACCTGCTCGCCCGTCTGCAGACCGAACTCTGATAGAAGCCATGGCAGAACTCGCCACCATTGCACGCCCCTACGCCGAGGCGCTTTTCAAGGCTTCGTCGTCCGACGTCGCCGGAACCAGCGCCTGGCTCGAAAAGATTGCCGCCATCGCGGCCAATCCGGAGCTCCAGCAGTTCGCCGACAACCCGAAGGCCACGGCCGAACAGGTGGTCGGCGTGGTCGCCGGTGCATTCGGTGCACCGCTGGCTCCCGCTGCCCAGAACTTCCTGTCCGCGCTCCTCGAGAACGGGCGTTTTTCGGTGCTGCCGGAAATTGCGAAGCAGTTCCGGGCACTGGCCAACGCGAAGAGCGGTTCGTCCGACGCCGTTGTCTACAGCGCCTTCCCGATCGAAGCCGCGGCCCTGGCCAACGTTTCGGCCGCGCTCGAAAAGCGCTTCGGTCGCAAGCTCCAGGTCACGGTTCGGCAAGAGCCCGAACTGATCGGCGGCATCCGTGTGGTGGTCGGCGACGAGGTGCTCGACACCTCCGTCAAAGCGCGCCTTGAACAAATGAAAGTTGCGCTGGTGGCCTGACGGCTCCCGGCCCCTTACAAAGAAAGAAGGAAAGAGTCATGCAACTCAATCCCGCAGAAATTTCCGAACTGATCAAGAGCCGCATCGAGGGCCTCGGGGTCAGCGCCAACATCCGCAACGAAGGCACCGTGGTGTCGGTGACCGACGGTATCGTGCGCATCCACGGCCTGTCCGACGCGATGCAGGGCGAAATGCTGGAGTTCCCGCCCACGGCTGACGGCACGCCGTCGTTCGGCCTCGCGCTGAACCTCGAGCGCGACTCGGTCGGCGCCGTGATTCTGGGCGAGTACGAGCACATCTCCGAAGGCGACACCGTCAAGTGCACGGGCCGCATCCTGGAAGTGCCCGTGGGCCCCGAGCTCATCGGCCGCGTGGTGAACGCCCTGGGCCAGCCGATCGACGGCAAGGGTCCGGTCAACGCCAAGATGACCGACGTGATCGAGAAGGTCGCGCCGGGCGTGATCGCCCGCAAGTCGGTCGACCAGCCGATGCAGTCCGGCCTGAAGTCCATCGACTCGATGGTGCCCGTCGGCCGCGGCCAGCGCGAGCTGATCATCGGCGACCGCCAGACCGGCAAGACGGCCGTGGCCATCGACGCGATCATCAACCAGAAGGGTCAGAACATGACCTGTGTCTACGTTGCGATCGGCCAGAAGGCTTCGTCGATCAAGAACGTGGTGCGCGCACTGGAACAAGCCGGTGCCATGGACTACACGATCGTGGTCGCTGCTTCCGCTTCGGAATCGGCCGCCATGCAGTACGTGTCGGCCTACTCGGGCTGCACGATGGGTGAATACTTCCGCGACCGCGGCGAAGACGCGCTGATCGTCTATGACGACCTGTCCAAGCAGGCCGTTGCCTACCGTCAAGTGTCGCTGCTGCTGCGCCGCCCGCCGGGCCGCGAAGCCTACCCCGGCGACGTGTTCTATCTCCACAGCCGTCTGCTCGAGCGCGCGGCCCGCGTGAACGCCGACTACGTCGAAGCCTTCACCAAGGGCGCGGTCAAGGGCAAGACCGGTTCGCTGACCGCACTGCCGATCATCGAAACGCAAGCCGGCGACGTGTCCGCGTTCGTTCCGACCAACGTGATCTCGATCACCGACGGCCAGATCTTCCTGGAAACCAACCTGTTCAACGCAGGTATCCGCCCCGCCATCAACGCCGGTATCTCGGTGTCGCGCGTGGGTTCGTCGGCCCAGACGAAGATCATCAAGGGCCTGTCCGGCGGTATCCGTACCGACCTGGCCCAGTACCGTGAACTGGCTGCGTTCGCGCAGTTCGCTTCCGACCTCGACGAAGCCACCCGCAAGCAGCTCGACCGCGGTGCCCGCGTGACCGAACTGCTGAAGCAGCCGCAATACAGCCCGCTGCCGATCTCGCTGATGGGCGCGTCGCTGTTCGCAGTGAACAAGGGCTTCATGGACGACCTCGAGATCAAGCAGGTGCTGCCGTTCGAACATGGCCTGCACCAGTTCCTGAAGTCCAGCCACGCCGCGCTGCTCGACAAGATCGAGAAGGCAAAGGCTCTCGACAAGGAATCGGAAGCCGAACTGCTGGCCGCCGTGACCTCGTTCAAGAAGTCGTTCGCCTGATCGACCCTTGATCGACGCAAGAAGGAGCTCTCATGGCAGCTGGTAAGGAAATCCGCGGCAAGATCAAATCGGTGGAAAACACCAAGAAGATCACCAAGGCCATGGAAATGGTCTCGGTTTCCAAGATGCGCAAGGCGCAGGAACGCATGCGCGCCGCTCGCCCCTACAGCGAAAAGATCCGCAACATCGCGGCCAACCTCGGCAAGGCGAACCCGGAGTACACCCACGCGTTCATGAAGACGAACGACGCCAAGGGCGTCGGCTTCATCATCGTGACCAGCGACAAGGGCCTGTGCGGCGGCTTGAACACCAACCTGCTGCGTGCCGTCACGGGCAAGCTGCGCGAAGCGCAGTCCGCGGGCAGCGTGGTCGAGTCGGTCGCCATCGGCAACAAGGGCCTGGGTTTCCTGAACCGCATCGGCGCCCGCGTGGTGGCCCATGTGACGCAGCTGGGCGACACGCCGCATCTGGACAAGCTCATCGGGCCGGTCAAGACGCTGCTGGACGCCTACGCCGAAGGCAAGCTGTCGGCCGTGTACCTGTGCTACACGAAGTTCATCAACACCATTAAGCAGGAGCCGATGGTGGAGCAGCTGCTGCCGCTGAAGGCCGAGACGCTGCAGACCGAGTCGGGACATCACTCGTGGGACTACATCTACGAGCCCGACGCGCAAAGCGTGATCGACGAGCTGCTGGTGCGCTACGTGGAATCCCTGGTCTACCAGGCAGTGGCCGAGAACATGGCGTCCGAGCACTCGGCGCGCATGGTGGCCATGAAGGCCGCGACCGACAACGCAGGCAACGTGATCAACGAGCTGAAGCTGGTCTACAACAAGACCCGCCAGGCCGGCATCACGAAGGAACTGTCGGAAATCGTGTCCGGCGCGGCTGCGGCTGCAGGCGTTTGATTGAGGCAATGCAACAGGCCGCGTTGCTGATCGGGTGCGCTCCGCGCGCCTGGTAACCCAAGGCCTTTTTTAGGGGACTCTGCGCAAAATGAAGAAGATGCTTGCTCTGGTGGCTGTTGCTGCCGCTCTGACCGCCTGCTCCAAGAAGGAAGAGGCGCCCGCACCTGCACCGGCTGCTCCCGCCGCTGCACCTGCTGCGCCCGCTCCGGCTCCCGCGCCTGCTCCGGCAGCAGCGCCGGCGGCAGCTCCCGCCGCAGCACCGACGGCTTCCGCCGCCGACCTGCCGCAGGAATGCAACGACTACCTGGCCAAGGTGCAGACCTGCGTCGCTGCGCAAAGCGGTGCTGCTGCCGACGCCATGAAGGCAAGCCTCGACCAGACGAAGGCCACCTGGGCTTCGATGGGCGCGGACAAGGCCGCGCTGGGCCAGGCCTGCAAGGCTGCTTCCGACGCCTTCGCCGCCCAGGCGACGGCCATGAAGTGCTGATGGGAAACTGACAGCAGGACATTCAAGGGTGCCGGCCCCGCCGGCATTCTTGCAAAAGCGGCCCGTTTTGGCACCAGGACGCTTCTGCAAGAACCTGTCGCAAATTTATTGAGATCCATCCAGAAGGAAACGCCATGGCTGAAGGAAAAATTGTCCAATGTATCGGCGCCGTGGTCGACGTGGAGTTCCCGCGTGACCAGATGCCCAAGGTGTACGACGCCTTGAAATTCGAAGGCGGCGGGCTGACCCTCGAAGTTCAGCAGCAGCTCGGCGACGGCGTGGTGCGCACCATTGCACTGGGCTCGTCCGACGGCCTGCGTCGCGGCCTGGTCGTGACCAACACCGGCGCTCCCATCACCGTGCCGGTCGGCAAGGCCACCCTCGGCCGCATCATGGACGTGCTCGGCCGTCCGATCGACGAGCGCGGCGACGTGGGCCAGGAGCTCACCGCTTCCATCCACCGCAAGGCTCCCGCGTACGACGAACTGTCGCCCTCGCAAGACCTGCTGGAAACCGGCATCAAGGTTATCGACCTGGTCTGCCCGTTCGCCAAGGGCGGCAAGGTGGGTCTGTTCGGTGGCGCCGGCGTGGGCAAGACCGTGAACATGATGGAACTCATCAACAACATCGCCAAGGCTCACTCGGGTCTGTCGGTGTTCGCTGGCGTGGGTGAACGTACCCGCGAAGGCAACGACTTCTATCACGAGATGGCCGACTCCGGCGTCGTGAACCTCGAGAAGCTCGAGGACTCGAAGGTGGCCATGGTCTACGGCCAGATGAACGAACCCCCGGGCAACCGTCTGCGCGTGGCGCTGACCGGCCTGACCATCGCCGAGTCGTTCCGCGACGAAGGCCGTGACGTTCTGTTCTTCGTGGACAACATCTACCGCTACACGCTGGCCGGTACCGAAGTGTCGGCTCTGCTGGGCCGCATGCCTTCCGCCGTGGGCTACCAGCCGACGCTGGCCGAAGAAATGGGCCGCCTGCAGGAGCGGATCACGTCGACCAAGGTCGGCTCGATCACCTCGATCCAGGCCGTGTACGTCCCTGCCGACGACTTGACCGACCCGTCGCCCGCCACCACCTTCGCCCACCTGGACTCGACCGTGGTGCTGTCGCGTGACATCGCCTCGCTCGGTATCTATCCCGCCGTGGACCCGCTGGACTCGACCTCGCGTCAGCTCGACCCGAACGTGGTCGGCGAAGAGCACTACAACGTGGCCCGCGCCGTGCAAGGCACGCTGCAGCGCTACAAGGAACTGCGCGACATCATCGCCATTCTGGGCATGGACGAACTGGCTCCCGAAGACAAGCTGGCCGTGGCCCGCGCCCGGAAGATCCAGCGTTTCCTGTCGCAGCCGTTCCACGTGGCCGAAGTGTTCACGGGCTCGCCCGGCAAGTACGTGCCGCTGGCCGAAACCATCCGCGGCTTCAAGATGATCGTGAACGGCGAAGCCGACCACCTGCCCGAGCAGGCGTTCTACATGGTCGGCACCATCGACGAAGCGTTCGAGAAGGCCAAGAAGGTCGCTTAAGAAGGAATCACCATGGCAGGCACCATTCATGTGGACGTGGTCAGCGCGGAAGAGTCGATCTTCTCGGGCGAAGCCAAGTTCGTCGCGCTGCCCGGTGAAGCCGGTGAGCTCGGCATCTTCCCGCGCCACACCCCGCTGATCACGCGCATCCGCCCCGGCGCCGTGCGCATCGAAACCGCCGACGGCAAGGAAGAGTTCGTCTTCGTGGCCGGCGGCATTCTCGAAGTGCAGCCGAACGCCGTCACCGTGCTGTCCGACACCGCGATCCGCGGCAAGGACCTCGACGACGAGAAGGCCAACCAGGCCAAGGCCGCCGCCGAAGAAGCGCTGAAGAACGCGAAGAGCGACATCGACATCGCGATGGCGCAGTCGGAGCTGGCCGTGATGGCCGCCCAGATCGCGGCGCTGCGCAAGTACCGTCAGAAGAAGTAATCGAAGTCGGGCCTCCAGCCCATCGTCGAAGCAACGAAGAAGAAAGCCGCCTCCCAGGCGGCTTTTTTTCGTCCATTCATCTTCGAACCGTCTATCTTCGGTCTGAACAAGGTCGAAGTTCGGCCTTGTCCGGCTGAAGCCCGCCACCTAGTATTCGCCTTCGTCCGGCGGCTGCCGCTGCCGGGCCAGGACAAAGAACACCGGAGACAAGACGCGTGGCACCCTGGAGTGGCATCACTGCGGACGAAATGCGGCTGCTGGAAACGACCTTCTGGTCGGCCGGCGGTTCGCGGCATGCCATGGCAGAGCAGCTCGGCTTCTCCAAGAGCAAGGCCAACGGGCTGATCGCCGGCCTCGTGGACCAGGGCCTGCTCGCCGAAGCCGGCCTGCAGCGCTCTTCGGGCGGACGCCGCCCCGAAAACCTCCAGCTTCATTCCGGACTCGGCGTGCTCGTCGGCGTCGACATCGGCGCCACCAGCCTCGACGTGGCCGTGCTGCGCCCGGACCTCAGCGTGCTCGCGCAACACGATGAACCGGCCGATGTGCGCGAAGGCCCCGCTGTCGTGCTGGCCCGCGTGCGCACGCTCATGCGCGAGTTGCTGGCCAACTGCGGCCACACCGCGAAAGACGTTCTCGGCATCGGCATCGGCGTGCCCGGCCCGGTCAACTTCGAGATCGGCCAGCTCGTGAATCCGCCGCTGATGCCCGCCTGGGACAGCTTCTCGATCCGCGACTACCTGCGCGAGGACTACGCGGCGCCCGTCTTTGTCGACAACGACGTGAACCTGATGGCGCTCGGCGAACTGTGGCGCCTGCGGCGCTCGCTGCAGAACTTCCTCGTCATCAAGATCGGCACCGGCATCGGTTGCGGCATCGTGTGCCACGGCGAGGTGTACCGCGGCGCCGCCGGTTCGGCCGGCGACGTCGGCCACATCTGCGTCGACCAGGAAGGCCCGCGCTGCCACTGCGGCAACCTCGGCTGCGTGGAAGCCATGGCCGCCGGCCCGGCGATCACGCGCATGGCGGTGCAGGCTGCCGAAGCCGGCGAGAGCGCCGCGCTGGCCGAAGTCCTGCGCCTGTACGGCCGCATCGATGCCGTCGACGTCGGCCAGGCCAGCCGCGGCGGCGACACGGCCGCCAACGCCATCATCCAGCGCGCGGGCAGCCTGATCGGGCAGATGCTCGCGTCGGTCGTCAACTTCTTCAATCCGTCGCATGTGTTCATCGGCGGCGGCATCACGCGCATCGGGCCGCTGTTTCTCGCTGCCGTGCGGCAGAGCGTCTACCAGCGCTCGCTGGCGCTCTCCACGCGGCACCTGGAGATCCAGTACACGCCGCTGGGCATGCAGGGCGGCCTGGTCGGCGCCGGCGTGCTCGCGATGCAGGAAACGCTGAAGGCCCGCGGGGTGGCGCCATGACGAGCGCTGCGGTAATCCACAAAGGCAGCGTCGCCGTCGAGTTCGACGGCATCGTGAAGGCATTCGGCCCCGTGCAGGTGCTGCACGGCGTGAGCTTCGCGCTCGCGCCCGGCCGCGTGTACGGCCTGCTCGGCGAGAACGGCGCGGGCAAGTCCACGCTGATGAAGATCCTGTCCGGCTACGAGTCGGCCACCGGCGGCACGCTGAAGATCAACGCAACGCCGCAGCAGTTCGCGAGCTCGCGCGACGCCGAGGCGCTCGGCATCGTGCTGATCCACCAGGAGTTCAATCTCGCCGAAGACTTGAACGTTGCCCAGAACATCTTCCTCGGCCACGAAAAGAAGAAGGGCTGGCTGCTCGACGACGCCGCCATGGAGCGCGACGCCGCCTCCGCGCTCGCGGCCGTCGGCCTGAACATCGACCCGCGCACCAAGGTGCGCAAGCTGATCGTCGCCGAGAAGCAGCTCGTCGAGATCGCGAAAGCCATCGCCCGCCGCGCGCGCCTGCTCGTCATGGACGAGCCCACGGCCACGCTCACGCCCGGCGAGACGGAGCGCCTGTTCAAGCTCATCGCCCAGCTGCGCGCCGACGGCGTCACCATCGTCTACATCTCGCACAAGCTCGACGAAGTGGAGCAGGTGACAGACGAAGTCATCGTCATGCGCGACGGTCGTTTCGTCGCGCGTGCCCCGACGGCCGACGTCACGCGCCAGCAGATGGCCAACCTGATGGTGGGCCGCGAGCTGGCCGATCTCTATCCACCCCGCGATGCGGTCACTGCCACCGGCGCGCCCGCCATGCGCGTGCAAGGCTTCAGCGTGCCCGGCTGGGCGCAGGACGCGAGCTTCGAGGTGCGCCCCGGCGAGATCCTCGGCTTCGCGGGCCTCGTCGGTGCCGGCCGCACCGAGCTCTTCGAGGGGCTGCTGGGCCTGCGACCCGCGAGCGGCGGCAGCGTCGAGATGCTCGGCAAGCCCGTGCCGCACGGCAAGGGCTGGCGCAATCCGCGTGAGGCGGCAAGGGACGGTCTCACCTACCTGAGCGAAGACCGCAAGGGCAAGGGCCTGCACGTCAACTTCGGCCTGCGCCAGAACCTCACGCTGATGGCGCTCGAGCGCTATGCCCAGCCCTGGCTCAAGCCCGAGGCAGAGCGCGGCGCGCTGGCCGAGGCGGTGAAGGACTACGGCATCCGCACCGGTTCGCTCGACGTGAAGGCCTCGTCGCTGTCGGGCGGCAACCAGCAGAAGCTCGCGCTCGCCAAGGTGCTGCAGCCGCGGCCGAAGGTGGTGGTGCTCGACGAGCCCACGCGCGGCGTCGACGTGGGCGCCAAGCGCGACATCTATTTCCTGATCCAGCGACTCGCCCGCGAAGGGCTCGCGGTGATCGTCGTCTCGTCGGAACTGATGGAGCTGATCGGCCTGTGCCACCGCGTCGCGGTGATGCGCGCGGGCCGCATCGTCGCCACGCTCGACGCCGACCATCTGACAGAAGAGGAGCTCATCGCTCATGCCACCGGAACAGCAGACACAACCGCCGCGCACGCTTGAAGCCGCGCAGCAGCAGCACCGCAGCGAGACCAAGCCGCGCTGGACCGAGCGCCTGCATGGCCTCGGGCCCGTCATCGGCCTGGTGCTGCTGTGCATCGCCGGCACGCTGCTGAACGGCGACTTCGCGACCCTCGACAACGCGATGAACGTGCTCACGCGCACGGCCTTCATCGGCATCATCGCGGTGGGCATGTGCTTCGTGATCATCTCGGGCGGCATCGACCTGTCGGTGGGCTCGATGGCCGCGCTCATCGCGGGCAGCGTGATCATGTTCATCAACTGGGCCGGGCCGGCCTCGGGCTCGCCGCTGCTGGCGGTGGTGATGGGTGCAGTGCTGGCCGTGGTGCTCGGCGCGGTGTTCGGCCTCGCGCACGGCCTGCTCATCACCAAGGGCCGCATCGAGCCTTTCATCGTGACGCTGGGCACGCTGGGCATCTTCCGCGCGTATCTCACGTACTTCGCCGACGGCGGCGCACTCACGCTCGACAACGAGCTGTCGGACCTCTACGCGCCCGTGTACTACGCGAGCCTCGCGGGCATTCCGGTGCCGGTGTGGGTGTTCGTGATCGTCGCCGTCGTCGGCGGCCTCATCCTCAACCGCACGGCTTACGGTCGCTACGTGCAGGCCATCGGCTCCAACGAGCAGGTGGCGCGCTACGCGGCGGTGGACGTCGACCGCGTGAAGATCCTCACCTACGTGCTGCTCGGCGTGTGCGTGGGCATCGCGACGCTGCTGTACGTGCCGCGCCTGGGCTCGGCCTCGCCGACCACCGGCCTGCTGTGGGAGCTGGAAGCCATCGCCGCGGTGATCGTCGGCGGCACGGCGCTCAAGGGCGGCGCGGGCAGCATCACCGGCACGGTGGTGGGTGCGATCCTGCTCTCGGTCATCAGCAACATCCTGAACCTCACGAGCATCATCAGCGTGTACCTCAACGCGGCGGTGCAGGGCTTCGTGATCATCATCGTCGCGTTCCTTCAACGCGGCCGGCGCTAGTTCTTTCCCGTTCCGTTCCATCAACCAAGAGGAGACATCCAGCATGACGACTTTCACCCGACGCCTCGCACTCACGGCGGTTGCCGCCGCAGCGTTCGCCAGCCTGCCCGCGCTTGCCGCGGAGAAGGTCAACCTCGGCGTTTCGATTCCCGCGGCCACGCACAGCTTCATGGGCGGCATCAACTACTGGGCCAACCAGGCGAAGAAGGACCTGGAGAAGGAACACAAGGACCTGAAGATCACCATCAAGACGGCCGCCAATGCGCCCGAGCAGGCCAACCAGCTGCAGGACCTCTCGACGGTCACCAAGATCAACGCGCTGGTCGTGTTTCCCTTCGAGTCGGCCGCGCTGACCAAGCCGGTCGCGCAGGTCAAGGCCAAGGGCGCCTATGTCACCGTGGTCGACCGCGGCCTCACCGATACCAGCGCACAAGACGCTTATGTTGCCGGCGACAACACGGCCTTCGGCAAGATCCCGGCCGAATACATCGTCAAGCAGCTCGGCGGCAAGGGCAACGTGGTGGCGTTGCGCGGCATCGCGACCACGCTGGACAACGAGCGCATGGACGCCTTCAATGCCGTGCTCAAGAACAGTCCCGACATCAAGCTGCTCGACGCCAAGTACGCCAACTGGAACCGCGACGACGCCTTCAAGGTCACGCAGGACTACCTGACGCGCTTCAAGAACATCGACGCCATCTGGGCCGCCGACGACGACATGGCCGTGGGCGTGCTCAAGGCCATCTCGCAGGCCAAGCGCGACGACATCAAGATCGTGTTCGGCGGCGCTGGCGCCAAGGACATGGTCAAGACCATCATGGACGGCAAGGACAAGCGCATCACGGCCGACGTGAGCTACTCGCCCAAGTTCATCTACGACGCGATCAAGCTCACGGCCGAGGCGCGCCTGAAGGGCGAGAAGCTGCCGGCGACGACCATCATTCCGTCGGTGCTGATCACCAAGGAAAACGCGAAGGACTTCTACCACCCGAACTCGCCGTTCTGATGTTCTGAAGCGGCGGGCCTGCTTTGCTCCCTCTCCCTCTGGGCAGAGGGTTGGGGTGAGGGCCTGCGGCGACGGCGAAAACGGTGCGTGCGCAAATGCCGCCACCCTCACCCCAGCCCTCTCCCCAAGGGGAGAGGGAACAGTTTCCGGAAACGCCGAGACGATCGATGACAGACACACCTCCTCGCAAACTGCGCTACGCCATGGTCGGCGGCGGCCGCGACGCCTTCATCGGCGCCGTGCACCGCAAGGCCATGGCGCTCGACGGGCAGATCGAGCTCGTCGCGGGCGCGCTCTCGTCCAGCCCCGAGAAGGCGCGCGCCTCGGGCCGCGACCTCGGCCTGGCCGACGACCGCAACCACGGCGACTGGCAGGCGCTGCTGGCCGACGAGCTGAAGCGCCCGGAGGGCGAGCGCATCGACTTCGTGTCGATCGTCACGCCCAACCACGTGCACTTTCCGGTGGCGCAGGCCTTCGCCGAAGCAGGCTTCCACGTGGTGTGCGACAAGCCGCTGGTGCACACGCGCGAGCAGGCCGACGCGCTGGTCGCCACAGTGGCCAAGCGGGGCACGGTGTTCGGCGTCACCTACAACTACACCGGCTATCCGATGGTGCGGCAGGCACGGGAGATGGTGCGCTCGGGCCTGATCGGCGAGGTGCGCAAGGTCGTCGTCGAATACAACCAGGGCTGGCTCGCGAGCCATGTCGAGGCCAGCGGCGGCAACAAGCAGGCCGACTGGCGCACCGACCCCGCGCGCAGCGGCGCGGCCGGCGCCATCGGCGACATCGGCTCGCATGCCGAGAACCTCGTGGCCACCGTCACCGGGCTGCGCATCGAAAGCCTCTGCGCCGACCTGGGTGCGCTGGTGCCCGGCCGCATGCTCGACGACGACGGCAGCCTGCTGCTGCGCTTCGAAGGCGGCGCGCGCGGCGTGCTCATCGCCTCGCAGATCAACACCGGCCTGGAGAACGACCTGCGCCTGCGCGTGTCAGGCACGCTGGGCACGCTCGAATGGCACCAGGAGCAGCCGAGCCGGCTGGTGCACCTGCCGCACGACGGACCGCTGCAGGTGCTCACGCGCGGCGCGCCCTGGCTGTGCGAGTCGGCGAAGCGCGCGAGCCGGCTGCCGGCGGGGCACCCCGAAGGCTTCATCGAGGCCTTCGCGAACGTGTACGCGGGCGTGGCGGCGGACATCCGCGCCAGGCTCGCGGGCCTGCCGGCCGATCCACTGGCTGCGGACTATCCGCGCGTCGAGGACGGCGCGCGCGGCGTGCGCTTCATCGAACGCACGGTGGCTTCGGCGAAAAGCGAATTAAAGTGGACGCCCTGGTAGCGCGCGGCGCGTTGCCCGGGCCTCCATGACACCTCCCGCGTCCGACGTCACCTCTTCTTCTCCGTCGTCCTCTTCCGCATCGTCTTCGTCGAGGGTGCCGCCGTGGCTTGCGGCCCTGTGGAAGCGCAGCATCACGCTGTTTCCGCTGAAGCTGGTCGGCAACACCGTCGCCACGCTCGGCTTCTTTCCGTTGTACTTCTGGATCATGAAGAACGCGGGCCAGGCCTGGGTGCTGCCGCTCACGCCCATCGACCGGCTGATCGCCTTCTGGCCGTGGCTGCTGCCGGTGTATCTCTCGCTCTGGGGCTACATCGCACTGCCCGTGCTGCTGGCCAGGGACATGCGCGAGCTGCAAGGCTTCTCGCTGGGCTGCGCGGCCATGACGGTGCTGGCGCTGCTCGTGTTCTGGTTCATGCCCACGGCGATTCCCAACTTCGTGGTCGAGACCACGCCGGGCACCTCGCTGCAGTTCCTCAAGATGGTCGACTCGGCCGGCAATGCCTTTCCCTCGCTGCATGTCTCGTTCTCGGTGTTCACCTGCGTCGCCCTGGCAAGGCAGCTGCGCGCGGTGGGCGCGCCGGCCTGGCTGCGCGTCGCCAACGTGGCGTGGGCGGTGGGCATCGTCTATTCGACGATGGCGGTGCGCCAGCATGTGCTGATCGACGTGCTGGGCGGTTTTGCGTTGGGCGTGGCGTTCGGCATCGCCACGCGGCAACGACCCGGGGCGCAGGCGTAGGCCGATCGCGGTATTCCAACGCGGCGGCGCGCAAGGTACAACCCGGGCTTCGCCATCCGAAGGAGCGGGAGTCCGCCATGAAGATTCGCCTTTCCGCCGTCGTGACCTGCATCGTGGCCGGTATCGTCGCGGGCCCGGCGTTCGCGCTCGACTTCCCCGCCCGCAAGCCCGGCCTCTGGGAGATCCAGACCCAGACCGGTGAAGCCACGGGCAAGGGCGCCAGCCCCGGCGGCGGCACCCACACCATGCAGCAGTGCATCGACGCCGCCACCGACAAGGCCATGCGCGACATGGGCCAGGGCATGGGCAAGGACATGTGCTCGAAGCAGGAGCTGCGCACCGACGGCGGCAAGCTGGTCATGGACTCGGTCTGCAAGATCGGCAACACGGTGGCCACCTCGCATGCGGTCATCAGCGGCGACTTCAACACCGCCTACCGCATGGAAAGCAAGTCGACCTACAGCCCGCCGCTGATGGGCCGGGCCGAAGGCACGAGCGCCATGGAAGCCCGTTGGATCGGCCCCTGCAAGGCCGACCAGAAGCCGGGCGACATGGTCATGCCCAACGGCATGAAGATGAACGTGCTCGACATGATGAAGAACCGCCCGAAGCGTCCGTAGGGTAGGAGCCAGCCCACAACGCTTCGCGCCCGCCGTTCGGCGGCGCGAAACCTCGGCAGCGCCTACGATGGCGTGCCATGCCTCCCGCAAAGCAGGAAGAAGACCTCCTCGTCGTCGCCAGGCCCGAGGGCCTGTACTGCCCGCCCGGCGATTTCTACATCGATCCGTGGCGGCCGGTGGCGCGTGCCGTCATCACGCACGCGCATTCCGACCACGCGCGCCCGGGGCATGCGCACTACCTGGCCCACACCGACAGCGCCGGCACGCTGCGCGCGCGCCTCGGCCAGGACATCCCGCTGCAGACGCTGCCCTACGGCGAGGTGATCGAGCACCACGGCGTGCGCGTCTCGCTGCATCCGGCGGGACACGTGCTGGGCTCGGCCCAGGTGCGGCTCGAGCACGGCGGGCGCGTATGGGTGGCCTCGGGCGACTACAAGACCGAGCCCGACGGCACCTGCGCGCCCTTCGAGCCGGTGCCATGCGACACCTTCATCACCGAGTCGACCTTCGGCCTGCCGGTCTATCGCTGGCCCAGGCAGGCCGAGCTGTTCTCGCAGATCGACGCATGGTGGCGTGCGAATGCAGAGGCGGGACGCGCATCAGTGCTCTTCTGCTACGCCTTCGGCAAGGCGCAGCGCATCCTGCACGGCGTGGACGCGAGCATCGGGCCCATCGTCGTGCACGGTGCAGTGGAGCCGCTCAATGCCGTGTACCGCGCGGCCGGCGTGGCGCTGCCGCCCACGTTGCGCGCGGACGACGCGGGTGTCGATGCCGCGCTGCTGAAGCGCTCGCTGGTGCTCGCGCCGCCCTCGGCGCAGGGCTCGCCGTGGATGCGCCGCTTCGGCAACTACGCCGACGCCTTCGCGAGCGGCTGGATGCAGCTGCGCGGCACGCGCAGGCGGCGCGGCGTGGACCGCGGCTTCGTGATGTCCGACCACGCCGACTGGCCCGGCCTGCAGCAGGCCATCGCCGGCACGGGAGCCGAGCGTGTGTTCGTCACGCACGGCAGCGTGCAGGTGATGGTGCGGTGGCTCGGCGAGAACGGCCTCGACGCGCAGGCCTTCAGGACCGAGTACGGCGACGAGGACGACCAGGGGGCGGAGGCGTGAGATGAAGGCTTTCGCCGCGCTGTACCACGAGCTCGACGCCAGCACCTCGAGCCTCGCCAAGCAGGCGGCATTGCAACGCTACCTGCGCGAGGCCGACGCGGCGGATGCCGCCTGGGCCGTCTACTTCCTCGCCGGCGGCAAGCCGCGCCAGCTGGTACCGGTCAAGCTGCTGCGCCTGCTCGCGCAGGAGGCGGCGGGCCTGCCCGAGTGGCTGTTCGACGAGAGCTACGACGCCGTGGGCGATCTCGCCGAAACCATCGCGCTGCTGTTGCCGCCGCCCAGCGAGGCGCACGATCTCGGCCTCGCAGGCTGGGTCGAACAGCACCTGCTGCCGCTGCGCGATGCCGCGAAGAGCGCGCCCGACGAGCTCGCCGACCGCCTGCGCGCGCAATGGCGCCAACTCGCGCCCGAGGAGCGGCTGGTGTACTTCAAGCTCATCACCGGCGCCTTCCGCGTCGGCGTGTCGAAGCTGCAGGTCACGCAGGCGCTGGCGGCTGTAGGAGGCATCGACGCCAAGCGCGTCGCGCAGCGCCTCATGGGCTACACGCACATCGGCGGGAGGCCTCGGGCCGCCGACTACCAGGCGCTCGTCGCGCCCGAGTCGGGCGCGGAGCAGGAACAGAAGACCAGCGGCCAGCCGTATCCCTTCTTCCTCGCGCATCCCTTCAACCTGCCGCTAGAGCAGTTCGACGCGGTGCTGGGCCCGCCGCAGGACTGGATCGTCGAATGGAAGTGGGACGGCATCCGCGCGCAGTTGCTGAAGCGCGCGGGCGCCGCATGGGTGTGGTCGCGCGGCGAGGAACTGGTGACCGAGCGCTTCCCCGAACTCGCCGCGCTCGGCGAGGCGTTGCCCGACGGCACCGTGCTCGACGGCGAGATCGTCGTGTGGCGCGAAGGCCGCGTGCAACCCTTCGCCGAGCTGCAGAAGCGCATCGGCCGCAAGACCCTGGGCGCGAAGCTGCTGCGCGACATACCGGTGGTGCTGCTGGCCTACGACATCCTCGAATGGGAAGGGCGCGACCTGCGCGCGCGGCCCCAGTCGGAGCGCCGCGCGCTGCTCGACGAACTGGTCGAGCGCATGCGGCACCCCTCGCTGCTGCCCAGCCCGATGCTCACCGGACCCGACTGGCCCGACCTCGCGCGCCAGCGCGAAGCGGCGCGCGCCATGGGCGTGGAAGGCATGATGCTCAAGCGCCGCGACGCGCAGTACGGCGTGGGCCGCACCAAGGACGTGGGCGTGTGGTGGAAGTGGAAGATCGATCCGCTGAGCGTCGACGCGGTGCTGATCTACGCGCAGCGCGGCCACGGCCGGCGCGCGAGCCTCTTCAGCGACTACACCTTCGCGGTGTGGGACGGCCCGCCCGGGCAGGAAGACCGCAAGCTCGTGCCCTTCGCCAAGGCCTACTCCGGCCTGACCGATGCCGAGATGGCGCGCGTGGACGCGATCATCCGCAAGACCACCGTGGAGAGCTTCGGGCCGGTGAAGAGCGTCAGGCCCACGCTGGTGTTCGAACTCGGCTTCGAGGGCATCGCGCGCAGCACGCGGCACAAGAGCGGCATCGCGGTGCGATTTCCGCGCATGCTGCGCTGGCGCGAGGACAAGCCGGTGGAAGAGGCCGACAGCCTGCAGACGCTGGCGGCGTTGTTGCCCACATGAACAAGTCGCAGGACCTGTCTTCCTCCCTCCCCCGCTGGGGGAGGGCTGGGGTGGGGGCACGCGGCGTTCGAACAGTGCGCGGCCCGCTCAAGGCCGTCTGCCCCCATCCCGACCTTCGCCCAAAGGGGGAAGGAGCAGGGCGGTCAAGGCCGCGCTCGATGCGTGGTTCGCCGCGCGCGGATGGAAGCCGTTCAAGTTCCAGCGCGAGGTCTGGAAGGCCATTGCCGATGGCAGGTCGGGCCTGCTGCATGCCACCACCGGCGCGGGCAAGACGTATGCCGTGTGGCTCGGGGCGCTGCAGGCTTTCGCACGGGCGCGCAAGGCGAACGCAAACGCACGGCCCGTTGCCGAGCCGCTCACCGTGCTGTGGCTCACGCCGATGCGCGCACTGGCGGCCGACACGCTGCGCGCGCTGCAGCAGGCGCTCGAAGCCCTCGGTGCCGAAGTGCATCCATGGAGTGCCGGCGCGCGCAGCGGCGACACCACTTCGGCCGAGCGCAACGCGCAGAACCAGCGCCTGCCCACGGTGCTCGTCACCACGCCCGAGAGCCTTTCGCTGATGCTCGCGCGTGCCGATGCGCGCGAGGTGCTCGGGCATGTGCGCATGGCGGTGGTCGACGAATGGCACGAACTGCTGGGCAACAAGCGCGGGGTGCAGGTGCAGCTCGCGCTCGCGCGGCTGAAGCGATGGAGCCCGGGCCTCGCGATCTGGGGAATGTCGGCCACGCTGGGCAACCTGCACGAGGCGATGCATGCCCTGCTGGGCCGTGAAGACGGCGTGCTCGTGCAAGGGCAGGTGCCGAAGAAGCTGGTGGTCGATTCGCTGCTGCCCGGCGTCGCCGAGCGCTTTCCCTGGGGTGGGCATCTCGGCCTCACGATGCTGCCGCAGGTGATCGAGGAGATCGCCGCGAGCAGCACCACGCTGGTCTTCACCAACACGCGATCGCAGGCAGAGATCTGGTACCAGGCGATGCTGGAAGCCAGACCGGAGTGGGCCGGGCTGATCGCGCTGCATCACGGCTCGCTCGACCGCGAGGTGCGCGAATGGGTGGAGCTGGGCCTGAAGAGCGGCGAGCTGAAGGCGGTGGTCTGCACTTCGAGCCTCGACCTTGGCGTGGACTTCCTGCCCGTGGAGCGCGTGCTGCAGATCGGCTCGCCCAAGGGCGTGGCGCGGCTGCTGCAGCGCGCGGGCCGATCGGGCCACGCACCGGGACGGCCTTCGCGCATCACGCTCGTGCCCACGCACAGCGTCGAGATGGTGGAAGGCTCGGCCGCGCGCACCGCCATCGCGGCAGGGCACATCGAGGCGCGCCACTCGCCCGAGCAGCCGCTCGACGTGCTGGTGCAGCACCTGGTGACCGTGGCGCTGGGCGGCGGCTTCGTACCCGACGAGCTGTACGAGGAGGTACGCGGCACAGCCGCCTACGAAGGCCTCTCGCGCGAGAACTGGCAGTGGTGCCTGGAGTTCGTGGCGCAGGGCGGGCCATCGCTCGCGGCTTATCCGGACTACAAGCGCGTGGTGCCCGATGCCGAGGGTGTCTGGCGCGTGCCCGATGCGCGGCTCGCGCGGCGGCACCGCATGAACATCGGCACCATCGTGAGCGACGCGAGCATCTCGGTGCAGTACCTCGGCGGCTCGAAGATCGGCAACGTGGAGGAAAGCTTCGTCGCGCGCATGAAGGCCGGTGACTGTTTTCTCTTCGGCGGCCGCATGCTGGAGCTGGTGCGCATCCACGACATGACGGCCTGGGTGCGGCGCGCGAGCGGCAAGCGGGCCGCGGTGCCGCGATGGGGCGGCGGGCGCATGCCGCTGTCGAACACGCTGGCCGATGCGGTGGTGCAGCAGCTCGCGCAAGCCGGCGAGGGTCGCTACGACTCGCCGGAGCTGCAGTGCGTGCGTCCGCTGCTCGAGATACAGCAGCAGTGGTCGGCACTGCCCACGCCGCAAACGTTGCTGGCCGAAACGCTGAGCACGCGCGAGGGCTCGCACCTGTTCCTCTATCCCTTCGCTGGCCGGCACGTGCACCTCGGGCTCGCGAGCCTGCTGGCCTGGCGCATCGCGCAGCACGAGGCGCGGACCTTCTCGATCGCGGTCAACGACTACGGCTTCGAGCTGTTGAGCGCGACGGAGGTCGACTGGCCGGCGCTGCTGCCGCAGGTGCTGGCGCTGCCGCAGGGAGAGGACGCGCATGCACTGCTGCTGCACGAGGTGCTGGCCTCGCTCAACGCCAGCGAGCTCGCGCAGCGGCGCTTCCGTGAGATCGCGCGCGTGTCGGGTCTCATCTACCAGGGCTATCCGGGCGAGAAGCGCAGCAGCAAGCAGCTGCAGGCTTCGTCGTCGCTGTTCTGGGAGGTGTTTCGCAAGTACGACCCCGGCAACAGGCTGCTGCTGCAGGCCGAGCAGGAACTGCTCTCTCAGGAGCTGGAGATCGGCCGGCTGCGCGCCAGCCTGGAGCGAATCGCCACGCAGCAGCTGGTGCTGAAACCGCTCGCGCGGCCGACGCCTTTTTCGTTTCCGTTGATGGTCGAGCTGTTCCGCGAGAAGCTGTCGAACGAGAACGTGGCCGACCGCATTGCACGCATGGTCGAGCAGCTCGAAAAAGCTGCGGGCGGCGCGGTCACGGCCGGCGGCGTGGAGCGCGTGAAGGGAACGCTGGCCTTCGGGCAGGAAGGGCCGGGAAAGCCGCCGAAGCCGGTGAGCCAACGGCGCGACCGCAGGCGGCCCTCACGGCCTTCCCGGCCGCTGCCACCGCTTTGAGTCTTCAGCCGGCGCCGTGTGCCTTCACCCAGCGTACGATGTCGGCCGCGCCCATCGCGCCGGCCTGCCGCGCCACCTCGCGGCCGCCGCGGAACAGCGCCAGCGTCGGGATGCTGCGGATGTTGAAGCGCGAGCCCAGTGCGGGCACCGCCTCGGTGTCGACCTTGGCCAGCCGCACGTAGGGCTCCAGCTGGGCGGCGGCCTGCTCGTAGGCCGGAGCCATCTGCCGGCAGGGGCCGCACCAGGGCGCCCAGAAATCGACCAGCACCGGGATCTCGTTGCGGGAGATGTGGCGGTCGAAGGTGGCCGCGTCCGCCAGCGCGGTGGAATGGCCGGTGAACAGCGGGCGATGGCAGCTGCCGCAGTCGGGCGCGCTGCCCAGCTGCGCCGTGCGCACGCGGTTGGTCGTGTGGCAGTGCGGGCAGACGATGTGCAGCGGGGGCGATTCGGTCATGGCCGGCAGATGGGGGCTCTGGAGGGCCTTTGCAAGGCGGTCGCAGGTTTTGCGACACTGGCTTCGTGGCTTCTCCCGATACCTCCGCTTCGCCGCTTGCCGTCCACTGGGCAGGCGAGCTGCTGCACCTGCTGCCGGAGCGCGCACTCTGGTGGCCCGCGCAGCGCGTGCTGTTCGTGGCCGACCTGCACCTGGGCAAGGCCGCAACCTACCGCGCCCTCGGCCAGCCGGTGCCGGGCGGCACCACGCAGGAGAACCTGGCGCGGCTCGATGCGCTGCTCGAAAGGCATGAGCCGCGGCGCATCGTGTTCCTCGGCGACTTCCTGCATGCGGCCCAGGCGCGCACGGTGCTCGCCGCCGTGGAGGCCTGGCGCGTACGCCATGCGGCCATCGCCATGACGCTGGTGCGCGGCAACCACGACAGCCGCGCGGGCGACCCACCGGAGGCGCTTCACATCGAGGTGGTCGACGAGCCCTTCCTGCAGGGGCCTTTCGCCTGCTGCCACCATCCGCAGACGCATGCGACGCACTTCGTGCTCGCGGGGCATCTGCATCCCGTCTGCAGGCTCCAGGGGCGGGGTCGCGACAGCGTGCGGTTGCCGTGCTTCGCGAGCGACGAGCAGCAGGCCGTGCTGCCGGCCTTCGGCGAGTTCACGGGCGGTTGGTTGATGGAATCGGCGCCGGGGCGGCGCTTTCATGCGGTGGGCGGTGATGCAGTGTGGGCGCTGCCGGTCCAGGAGTGACTCTTGCTCCTTCCCCCTTTGGGGGAAGGCCGGGATGGGGGCAGGCAGGGCGCTCGATGGAGGCGCCGCGTGCCCCCACCCCCGCCCTCCCCCAGCGGGGGAGGGAGTGAAGAAGTCAGAGAACGACTGGCTCGTCGGGCAGCTCGTTCACGTCGAGCTCGCCCTCGGCCAGCGGAAAGTGCTCGACCAGCAAGGCGGAGATCTCTTCCAGCGCCTGCGTGAGCCCGTCCTCGAAGCGGCCTTCGCGAAAGGCCGCGCTCATTCGCTGCGCCATCGCAGCCCATTCGGCGTTGTCGACATGCGCGTCGATGCCCCGGTCGGCCACGATCTCGATGGCGTGCTCGGCCAGCAGCAGATAGATGAGCACGCCGTTGTTGTGTGCCGTGTCCCACACGCGCAGCTTGCCGAACAGCGTGACGGCACGCTCGCGCGGCGGTGCATGGCGCCACAGGTACGACATCGGCAGGCCGGCCTCGACGCAGATGCGGATCTCGCCGCTGTGGCGCCGCTCGCTCGCGCTCACGCGGCCCGCGAGGCGCTCCAGTACGGCCGGGGGAATCGCGCGGCGAACCTCGGATTCGTCGATCCAGCGATGGCGCCAGATGCGGCCCAGCTTCGTGAAGAGGCCCGCGTCGGTCGGCTTCGCGTTCATGGTCTGCATCGTGTTCACCAATCCCCCGACGCGCCGCCGCCGCCGAAATTGCCACCGCCGCCGGAGCTGAAACCGCCGCCTCCGCCCCCGCCGCTGAAGCCGCCACCGCCACTGCTCCAGCCTCCGCCGCCGGAACTCCAGCCGCCACCACCGCCGCCGCCCGGCCGCCCCGTGCCCGCGATCAGCGACACGATGAGCGCCACCAGACCCGCGATCACCGCGATGACGATGCTGGTGGTGATGAAGAACACCACCACGCCCACGCCGCCGCCCACGACCATCGTGCCCAGCTTCTTGCCGAGGATGGCGCGCGCGATCGGCGCGCCGATGAAGACGCCCACGAACAGGAAGATCGCGAGGTTCTCCCAGTCGAAGCCCTCATTGCCGCCGCTGCTGCCCGTGTTGCGCGAGGGCTCGGGCAGCGGCTCGCCGTCGACCAGCCCGATGAGCCGGTCCACCGCCGCGTTCAGCCCGCCCGCGAAGTCGCCGTTGCGAAAGCGCGGCTTCATCTCCTCGTCGATGATGCGTGCGGCCGCAATGTCTGGCACCGCGCCCTCGAGCGTCTTGGCCGTGGCGATGCGCATCTTGCGGTCGTCCTTGGCCACCACCACCAGCAGGCCGTCGCCGACGTCCTTGCGGCCGATCTTCCAGGCATCGCCCAGGCGCTGCGTGTAGCTGGCGATGTCTTCGGGCGCGGTGGTCGGCACCATCAGCACCACGATCTGCGAGCCCTTGCGCTGCTCGAAGGCGGCGAGCTTGGTCTCGAGGCCGTTGCGCTGCGCGCTGTCGAGCGTGCCGGTCTGGTCGATCACGCGCGCGGTGAGCGTGGGGATCGGCAGCAGGCCCTGCGCGAGCGCTCCACCCGACGCCAGCAGCATCCAGGCTGCGACCAGTGCTGCAAGCGCGCGCGCGACCCATTCCAGGAACACCGCGGAACCGGCTTTGCCGGGCCACAGGTGTTGCCCCCGGCGAGGGGGTTGGCGCAGTGACACGAAGTGCACGAAGCCTGGGGGGAGAGCTACTTCTTCGGGGTGCTGAAGTCGACGGTGGGCGGCGTGGAAATCTGCGCCTCGTTCTGCACCGAGAAGTTCGGCTTGGTCGCGTACCCGAAGACCTTGGCCGTGATGTTGGTCGGGAAGCTGCGCGCGAGCACGTTGTACTCCTGCACGCTTTCGATATAGCGGTTGCGCGCCACGGTGATGCGGTTCTCGGTGCCTTCCAGCGTCACGCGCAGGTCGCGGAACGACTGGTTGGCCTTGAGGTCGGGGTAGCGCTCGGACACCACCATCAGCCGCGACAGAGCTGAAGAAAGCTCGCCCTGCGCCTGCTGGAACTTGTTGAACGCTTCGGGGTTGTTCAGCGTCTCGGGCGTCACCTGGATCGAGGTGGCCTTGGCGCGCGCCTCGATCACCTTGGTGAGCGTGTCCTGCTCGAAGCTGGCCTCGCCCTTCACGGTGGCCACGATGTTGGGCACGAGGTCGGCGCGCCGCTGGTACTGGTTGAGAACCTCGCTCCAGGCCGACTTGCTGGCCTCGTCGAGGGACTGGAACTGGTTGTAGCCGCAGCCGCTCAGGGACAGGACCGCCGCGAGAATCAAGAGCCAGCGCTTCATCATCATTTGCATTACCTCCGCAGAAGATGCGGAAGGTAGCATAGACGGCTCCATGCCCGTCGATCCTCTACAAGCCCTGCAAGCCGCCAATCGTGCGGTATTGCCCTTTGCCTCTTCCGCCTTCGGAACGCTGCTGATTGCGGGTGCCACAGGGGCGCTGGGGGCCGAATTGCTGCGGCGGCTGGCCGGCAGCCATCGCCATGCGCACACCCGCGTGCTGGCGCGCGAGCCGATCCGCGACGGGCTGCGCGGCGTGGAAACCTACCTCAGCCCGGCCCAGCCGATCGCGCAATGGCCGATCACCTCGGCCCACACCGCCATCATCGCCTTCGACCCGCCCAGGCTGTACCACGACCGCGAGCGTGCGCTGTGGGTACCCGAGCCCTCCGACCTGCCTGAGCTGGCCCGCTGGCTGCGTGCCTGCGGCGTACAGACGCTGGCCATCGTGCAGCCGCACGACCAGGGCAAGCTGCCCGAGGCGCTGAAGCGCGGGCTCGCGAGCCTCGACGAGCAGGCCGTGGTGGCTTGCGGCTTCGAGCGCGTGATCCTCGTGCGCTCGGCTCGCAAGCCGGCGAATGCGAAGCTGGCCAACCCTTTCGAGCGCGTGGCCGCGTGGATGCTGTCGGTCGTGCGCTTCATGGTGCCCAGCAGCGAGCAGCCGGTGCGTGCGTCGAAGGTGGCCGAGCTGGTCGATGTGGCGCTGCGCATCGCGCCGCCGGGCGTGCATGTGGCGGCACCCGAACTGGTGTGGGAGTCCGCACAGGGCGACATGCCGGCTGTGGCCGCGCGCTGGCTGGGTGTGCAGGTCTGAGCTTCAGCCGCGCCACTGGCGCAGCAGCTCCCGCGAATCCATCACCAGCCCGAGGTGCAGCGACACCATCGCCAGCGCCGCGCCTTCCAGGTGCGCATCGGTGCCGCGCACCAGGTCGCGCAGCACGATCACGCGGTAGTTGCGGTTGCTGGCGTCGAAGGCCGTGTTGAGAACGCAGCAGTCGGTGAAGCCGCCATTGAGTACCACCGTCTCGATGCGCTGGTTGCGAAGAAGAAAGTCGAGGTCGGTCGGGTAGAAGGCCGAGAGCCGGCGCTTGCCGTCCACGCGCATGTCGCCGGGCTCCACGCGCGTGACCCATTCGGTCCACTTCGAGCCCTCGATGGCATGCGCGTCGGCATTCGGAATCTCGCCCACGTGCAGCGGAAAGGTGCGGCGCCATGCGGACGGAATGCCGTTGATGTCGTCCACCCCGCCGGGCCGCAGCACCGACCGCACATGCACGATGCGCACGCCCAGAGCCCGCACCGCGTCGTGGAAGCCGTCGATGGGCGCCACCACGTCGCGTGCGCGCGGCGCGGGGCAGGGGCAGTCGGGGCTGTCGTCGAGATGGCCACGGTGCATATCGATGGAGACGATCGCGGTGGTCGCGGGATTCAGGTAGTCGGCGAACTTCGCCGTGTCGAGCTCGCGCTCCTCGTCGTAGACCCAGGCCTTCATCGGCGTTCTTCCCGCACATAGGGTTGGCCCAGCGCACCGGGCTCTTCATCGGCGCCGCGCCGAGAGAGCGCGACCCACACCATCACGCCGAGCGTCACCGCATACGGCGTCATCATCACGAAGTACTGCGGCAGCTGCACGCCGGCCGCGGCCAGTTGCGGGATCAGCGCCTCGATGCAGCCGAAGAGAAGGGCTCCCACCAGCGCCTTCCACGGCGACCAACGCGCGAAGATCACGAGGCCCACGGCGATCCAGCCGCGTCCGCCGGTCATGCCCGCGATCCACAGCTTGGTGCTCACCACCGAGATGTAGGCGCCCGCCAGCCCCACGAGCGCCGAGCCCGCGAGCACCGCCGCGAAGCGCCATGCCGTCACGCGGATGCCCGCTGCGTCGGCCGCCTGCGGGTTCTCGCCCACCGCGCGCAGCCGCAGGCCGGCGGAAGTGCGCGCGAAGAACCATGCCACCGCGCCGAAGATCGGCAGCGTGAGCCATACCATCGCGTTCTGCTCGAAGAGTCTGCCCACGACCGGCAGCAGCGACAGCGGCCACAGGCCCATCGTGCCGATGCCTTCGGTGGCATGGTTGGTCCACTCGGCCATCGAGCCGACCAGCGCCGTGAGCCCCTGGCAGAAGAACACCAGCGCGAGCCCGGCGATCACCTGGTTCACGCGCAGCCAGATCACCATCACCGCGAACAGCACCGACACCACGCTGGCTGCCAGCATCGCGAGCACCAGCGACACGGCCGGCTGGCCGATGACGATCTGCGCGCCGATGCCAGCCAGCGCGCCGACCAGCATCAGGCCCTCGGCGCCGAGCGCGAGCACGCCCGCGCGCTCGCAGATGATGAGTCCGAGCGCTGCCAATGCATAAGGCACAGCGAAGTCCGGCGTGCTCGCCAGCCAGTTCAGGACGATGCCACCGCTCATCGATAAGCCTCCGCGCTTCGCGCTGCGGCGCGAGCTTGCTTGGGGCGGCCCGGCGCGGCGCTCATGCCGAAGCCTCCCCACCCACGCGGCGCAGCCGGTGGCGGATGAAGAAGTCGCTCGACGCCACGCACACCACGATCACCGCCTGTATGAGCTGCACCATCGAGAATGGCACCTGGTAGAACACCTGCAGGCTGCGCCCTGTGACAAAGAGAGCCGCCACCAGCAGCGCGACCACCGTGGCCGCAAGCGGGTTGTTGCGCGCGAGGAAGGCGATGAGGATGCCCGAGAAGCCATAGCCCTGGTAGAAGGCCTGCGTGAGCCGCCCCTCCTGCCCCGCGGCTACCGCGAAGCCTGCGAGCCCGGCCATCGCGCCCGACAGCAGCACCGCGCCGTAGATCGTGCGCCGCACCGGCACGCCGTTGGCATGCGCCACGCGCGGATTCGCATCGACGAAGCGCAGGTAGAGCCCCACGCGGCTCACGCTCACCAGCCACCACGCCAGCAGCGCGACGACGCCCGCGAGCAGGATGGAGCTGCCGATGCCGGCACCCAGCTCGGGCAGGCGCTCGAAGGCGTGGAACTGCGGCGAGTAGGGGAAGTTGTCCTTCGGGTCCTTCCAGCTGCCGTAGACCAGGTGCAGCAGGAAGTTGGCCGCCATGTAGTTGAGCATCAGCGTCGAGATGATCTCGTTCACGCCGAGCTTCAGCTTGAGCCACGCGGGCCCCAGCACCCACAGCAGGCCGCAGCCGACGGCCGCGACGAACATCAGCGGCAGGCGCAGGTTCTCGGGGCCGATCTGCCACATCGAGATGGTTGTCGCGCCGATGGCGCCCCAGATCATCTGGCCCTCGAGCCCGAGGTTCCAGAAGCGCGCGCGGAACGCGATGGAGCCGGCGAGGCCGACCAGGATCATCGGCGCGGCCTGGAACAGCACGGCGCGAAAGTTCTGGCCGTCGAAGAAGGTCTGTATCACGAACTCGTTGGCGAGTTCGTCGGCAGGCACGCCGGCCGCCACGAGGATCGCGGCGGAGATGGCGAAGCCCGCGAGCAAGGCGGCCGCAAGGATCAGCGCCTGCCAGCGCCATGACATGTGCTGGCGGATCTCGAGCGCGTAGCGGCGGCGGGCCAGCGGCTGCGTCGCGCGCAGTGCCTCGTGGGCGATGGGAGAAGGAATCTTGGAAGAAGGAGCTGCCATGTCGGCCATGAGGGATGCGTCAGCCATGGTCCACCATCGCCTGTCCGATGGCCTGCCGGTCCGCGGGCTGGGCGAACTCGCCGGCGATGCGTCCGCGCGTCATCACGCCCACGCGGTCCGCGAGCTGCAGCACCTCGTCGAGGTCCTCGCTGATGAGCAGCACCGCGGCGCCGCTGTCGCGCGCGGCGCGCAGGCGGGCATGCACCTCGGCGCTGGCGCGCACGTCGAGCCCGCGGCTCGGGCTGTGCGCGAGCACCAGCGTGGGCGACTTGCCGAACTCGCGCGAGAGCACCAGTTTCTGCGCGTTGCCGCCCGAGAGCAGCGCGGCCTTCTGCGCGACCGAGCGCACGCCCTGCACGTCGAAGGCGCGCACCGCTTCCTGCGTGTCGCTCTGGATGCGGTTGCGGCGCAGGCGCCACACGGGGCCGTAGCGACCGGTGTGCACGCGGCCGATGGCGTAGTTCTCCGCCACCGAGAGGCCTCCCGCGAGCGCGAGCCCGTAGCGGTCGGCCGGAATGGCGGCGATGCCGATGCCACGGCGCGCCGATGCGGCCATGGTCTTCAGGTCGCCGTGGCCTTCGAGCCGGATCTCGCCTTCAGTGGCTTCGCCCGGCAGGCCCATGATCGCGCCCGCCAGTTCGCCCTGGCCGTTGCCGCCGACGCCGGCAAGGCCGTAGATCTCGCCCGCGTGCAGTTCGAGGTCCACGCCGTCGAGCACGCGCCGGCCCTCGAGCGAGGCGGGTGTGCGAAGTCCGCGCACCGAGAGGCGCACCGGGCCACGCGATGTGGTCGAAGCCTGGAATCCTTGTGCAGCAATCGATTCGCCCACGGTGAGCTTCACCAGCTCGGCCACCGATGCCTCGCCGGGCTGCAGCGTGGCCACCGTGTGCCCGCCGCGCATCACCGTCACTCGGTCGGCATACGTCTTCACGTCGGCCATCTTGTGCGTGACCAGCACCACGGCGGCGCCCTTGCGCGCCAGCCCCTGCACCGTCTGCAGCAGGCGCGCGGCCTCCTGGTCGGTCAGCACGGCCGTGGGCTCGTCGAGGATCAGGATGCGCGCGCCGGCCAGAAGCACCTTGAGGATTTCCACGCGCTGCTGCTCGGCGATCGACAGCGCGTCGACGCGCTTCGACGGATCGATGTCGAAGCCCAGTTCCGCGGCCTTGTTGCGGATGTCGCGCGTGATCTCGCGCAGCCGCTCGCCATGGCTCTGGAACTCGGCCGGCGGCGGTGCGGTGAGCAGGATGTTCTGCGCCACCGTGAACGGCCGCACCAGCTTGAAATGCTGGTGGACCATGCCGATGCGGTGTTTCGCCGCGTCGCGCGGGCCGTCGAATCGCACCGCGTTGTCGTCCACCAGCAGCTGCCCGGCCTCGGGCGCATAGAGCCCGGCCGCGATGTTCATCAGCGACGACTTGCCCGCGCCGTTCTCGCCCAGCAGTGCGTGCACTTCGCCCCAGCGCGCTGCGAAGTGGGCGTCGGTCAGGGCCGCGAAGCCGTCGAAGGACTTGCTGATGCCGGTGAGTTCGAGCGCATTGGGCATGGCCTGGCCTTCGGCTTACTTCTGCGTGACCACGCCCTTGACGAACCAGTCCATCTTCCAGAGGTCGGCGTCCGACAGCACGGCGCCCTTGGCCACGCGTTCCTTGCCGTCGCGATCGGCGAGCGGGCCGGCGTAGATCTGCTTGCCCTTCATGATCGCGTCACGCTCGGCGGTGATGAGCGCGGCCTTGTCCTTGGGCACCGCGGGGCCGAAGCCGGCGATGTCGGTGCCGCCGTCCTTCATCTCGATGAAGGCGCCGTACTGCGCGGGCTTCCAGCCGCCGGCGATGATCTTCTTGAGCTCCGGCGTCAGGAAGCGGTCCCACACCCACACGGAGGAGCACAGCGTGGCCTTGGGCGCGAACTGGCGCAGGTCGCGGTGGTGGCCGGTGCCGTAAACGCCGCGCTCCTGCGCGACGATCTGCGGCGTGGGGCTGTCGACGTGCTGGCCGATCACGTCGGCGTCCTGGTCGATGAGCGCCGCGGCCGCCGCGCGCTCCTTCACCGGGTCGTTCCACGCGCCGGTGTAGATCACGTTGACGGTGGCGTTCGGGTTCATCTTCTGCGCGCCGAGCGCGAAGGCGTTGATGGTCCAGTTCACCACGCCGAAAGGGTTGGCCGCGACGAAGCCGAGCTTGCCGGTCTTCGATGCGGCACCGGCGGCCATGCCGCAGAGGTACTGGCTCTCGTAGGTGCGGCCGTAGAACGATTCGAGGTTGCTGCCGTTGGTGGTGCCAGAGCCGTTGAGGAAAGCCACGTCGGGGTACTTGGCGGCCAGGTCCTTGAAGCTGTCGGAGTAGCCGAAGGCGGTGCCGATCACGATGTTGGCGCCGCGCTGGATGAACTTCTCGGCCGCCGGCTTGATGGCCGACGCGTCCTCGGGCACGTTCTCCACGAACTGGATCTTCTGGCCGATCTCCTTCTCGATCTTCACGCGGGCCTCGTCGAAGGCCTGCGTCCAGCCGCCGTCGTTCTTGGGGCCGAAGTAGAGCATCGCGATCTTCGGCTTGTCCTTCAGCGTGAAGCCGTCGGCCGCCGCGGCGGGCAGCGAGGTGAAGAACGCGCCGCCGGCCGCGATGGTCATCGCTAGGCCCAGGCCGGGAGTGAGGGTGCGCAGCTGCTGCATGGAACTACCTTTGAGAAGAGGCGTTGAAGAAGCGTTGAAGGGAGGAGAGGCGAAACGGAAAGAAGCGGCGCAGCGCGCGTCACATCATGAAGTTGATGCGGAACACGTTGCCCTCGGGATCGAGCAGCACCGACTGGTACCAGTTGTAGTAGGTGACGTACGGCGGCTTCACGAGCGTGGCGCCGGCTTCGAGCGCAACGGGCACCATGCGGTCGACATCGGCCTGGCTGTCGACGTCGATGTTCAGCAGGAACTTCACGCCGCGCGTGTCCGAGAACTCGCTCAGGTGCAGCAGCTCGTAGGCATCGAGGGCGTTGAAGCCGAGGCTCGACTTGCCGGTATCGAGCCCGCGGAAGATCGGCGAGCGGATCGCCTCGATCTCCTCGAAGCCGAACACGCGCTGGTAGAAGCCGCTGAGGGCGACAACGTCCTTCGCGAAGACGTTGACGTAGGACAGGTGAGCCATGCGTTCAGGCCGCCACTTTGGTGCCGCCGAAGGTCGTCTGCTTGACGAACTTCGAAGTGAGGTGGTCGCCCGAGGAAATGGGCGCGTACTTCGCCTGCTCGCCCGGTGCGAGGCAGCTGGGCAGGCACTCGACCATCGCGTCGTAGTTGGGCTGGTGGAAGAACACCAGCGACTGGCGGCGGTTGGTGCTCGCCACCTCGAAGGGCGGGTTGATCACGCGGTGCAGCGTGGACACCCACTGGTCGTTGGTCCACTGCATCATGAGGTCGGCGATGTTGACCACCAGGCCGCCCTCGACCTGCGGCACGTCGACCCATTGGCCGGCCTTGTTGAACACCTGCAGGCCCTTGTCGTCGGGCAGGACGATGGTGAGGCTGCCGTAGTCGCTGTGCGCGCCCGCGCGCAGCTGGCCGGGCAGCGGCTGCTCGCGCTGCGGCGGGTAGCTCAGCACGCGGAACATGCTGATGTGCCTGTCGATCTTGTCGTCGAAGAAGAACTCGGGCAGCGACAGGCCGAGCGCGAAGACGCGCATCAGCGAGCGCGAGAGATCGCTCATCGCATCGAAGTAGCCCTCGTAGGCTTCGCGGAAGCCCTCGATGGGCGGCCAGCTGTTGGGCTCGAAGTGCGGGCCTGCGGCAGGCCCGCGGTGGTAGTCGTCGTCCGGCACGTTCGAGGGGCCGATGGAGAACGATTCCTTCAGGTCGCCCGGCGCCGCCTCCTCGAGGCTGTAGGAGAGGCCTTCCTCTCCCACCGCGCTGTAGCCGCGCACCGCGTCCTCGCGCGGACGATCGACCTTGCGCTTCTCGCCCAGCGGCATGTCGAAGAACCTGCGCGAGAGCGATGACACGCGCGAGATCAGATCGGGCGAGATGCCGTGGTTGGTGATGACGAGAAAGCCGATGCTGCGGCAGGCCTCGTCGACTTTCTTCGCTACCTCCGCCTTGCCTTCGGCGGTTCCGGCGAAGTAGGGCGCGAGATCGATGATGGGTACGGAAAGCAGGGTCATGGCAGGTTCCTCATGCTTGGCATGCCTTTCGCCATGCAACGTCTGTGCCAGTTGGACCAAATGGACAAAACCCATCCGTCGCGTCAGCATGGTGCGCATTGCCGTGCCGCGAAGACGGTTGCGGCGCAAGGCGATGCATCGCGGCTTTACAGTGGTGCGTTGTCCTGTCCACCGATTCACGACCGAACGAACGAGGGAAGAGCGAGGGAAGATGCCGAAGACCAAAGCACTGGCCGCGAGCGCCAGCAAAGAGATCCCGGTGCGCAAGCGCGCGAAGCCCGCGGTGCGCAGCGCGTCCGCGGTGAACCGCAGGCTGCGCCAGATCGAGGACAAGCGCAGCGCGATCCTCGGTGCCGCGCTGGGGCTGTTCTCGCGCTTCGGCCTGCATGGCACGTCCATCGACCAGGTGGCGGCGCGCGCCGACGTTTCGAAGAGCAACCTGCTCTACTACTTCGCGAACAAGGAAGAGCTCTACGTCAACGTGCTGCGCGACCTGCTCGCGCTGTGGCTCGAACCGCTACGCGGCTTCAGCGCGGAGCAGGACCCGGCCCAGGCCATCGGCGACTACATCCGCCGCAAGCTGGTGATCTCGCGCGACCGGCCCGATGCGTCGCGGCTCTTCTGCCTGGAGATGATCCAGGGCGCGCCGCTGCTGCGCGACGAACTCGACCGAGAACTGCGCACGCTGGTGGAGAAGAAATCGGAAGTGATCCGCGCATGGATCGAAGCGGGCAAGCTGGCGCCTGTCGATCCGCATCACCTCATCTTCGCGCTGTGGGCGGTGACGCAGCACTACGCGGACTTCGGCGTACAGGTGCAGGCGCTGTCGGGGCACACGCTGGAAGACGAGGCATTCTTCGAGCGCACGGTGGAGAACGTGCAGCGCATCGTTCTCCAGGGCATCGCGCCGCGCTGAGGCTTGCTCCCTCTCCCCTTGGGGAGAGGGAAGGAAAAGAGATCAGTGCTGCTGCGGTGCCGCGATCTCGTGGTACTGCCGGTCGAAGTAGATGAGGCCCTGCGCCGCGCCGCCGATAGCGATGGAGACGGCCTCGCAGAACAGCACGTCGTGCGTGCCCGCGCTCGTCGCGTGCACCACGCGGCAGTCGAAGGACACGGCCGCGTCGTCGAGCACCGGCGAGCCGGTGGTCTTGCTGCTCCAGCGGGCTGCGGCGAAGCGCTCGTCCATCGGCGTCCTGCCGCCGAAGAGCGCGGACAGCGACTGGTGCCCGGCAGCCAGCACGTTGACGCACAGCACGCCATTCGCCTTGAATGCCGGGTACACCGAGGCCGAACGATTCAGGCACACCAGCAGCGTCGGCGGCTCGTCGGTCACGCTGCAGACTGCCGAGGCAGTGAAGCCCGCGCGGCCCGCGGGACCGTCGGTGGTGATGATGTTGACCGCTGCGCCCAGCCGTGCCATCGCATTGCGGTAGTCGGCCTTCTGCAAGCCGGGGGGAATCGATGCCGATGGGGAGACGGGGTTCGAGGCCATGGCGTTGTGCAGCATGTCGCGCGGCTCCTTCAGGCCAGCACGCAGGCCTCGTCGAAGGCCAGCCGCGGCAGGCGGCCGAACACCTTCGACGCGTCGCCGTGGCCGAGGTTGATGAGGAAGTTGACGGTCCAGTCGGTGCCCTCGAAGAAGGCCGCGTCGACCTTCGCCTTGTCGAAGCCCGACATCGGACCCGCATCGAGGCCGACCGCGCGCGCCGCGAGCAGCAGGTAGCCCGCCTGCAGGCTGGCGTTGCGGAAGGCGGTCTCGTGCGCGGCCTCGGGGCTGCCGGTGAACCAGCTGCGCGCGTCGGCATGCGGGAACAGCGTGGGCAGCCTGTCGTAGAACTTGCGGTCCCACGCGGCGATGACCGTGACGGGCGCGGCCATGGTCTTGTCGAGATTGCCCTTGGAGAGAGCCGGTGCGAGGCGCTGCTTGCCTTCGGGCGTGCGCACGAAGACGAAGCGCGCGGGCGAGCAGTTGGCCGAGGTGGGACCGAGGCTCGCGAGCGAGTAGATCTGTCGCAGCTGCGCGTCGGTGACGGGCTCGGCGGTCCAGCCGTTGTGGGTGCGCGCGCCGGTGAAGAGCAGCGAAAGCGCGGCGTCGTCGAGAGTGTTGGTGGAGGTCATGCTGGAACGGCGGGTGCGCTGACCCGCGAAAGAAAGTCGAGCAGGCTGCGGTTGAAGGCTTCCGCCTCGGTCACGCTGTGGGCATGGCCGCCATGCGGCACGAAGTCGAGCGTGACGTCGCGCATGCCGTCGGCCAGGCGTTGGGAGCAGGTCCAGGGCACGAGGGTGTCGTCCTTGGCCGCTGCAATCAGTGCGGGAGCGGCGATGTCGGCGAGGCGTGCGTCGACGTCGAATGCCCGAAGGGCGGCGATGCGCGCCCTCATGTTGGCTTCTCCCGGAAAGTGCGCGAAGGCGTGATCGACTTCGTCGGCCACGCGCTGAGCGTTCCCCGCGGACCAGGCGGCGGGGTAAAGGAAGATCGGCTGTGCTTCGACATACGCGCGCGGTCCGCACGCGCCCAGCAGTGCGAGCCGTGTATCGAAGCAGCGCGCCGAATGCGGATTGGGCTTCGACCACGCATTGACGAGCGCGAGGCTCGCGATGCGCGAAGGTGCGTCGAGCGCGAGCTGCAACCCGACGAGGCCGCCGAGCGCGTGGCCTGCGAAGTGGCACTGCGAAGTGTTCGTCGCGTCGAGGATCTCGATCACGTCCCGGGCCATGTCCGCGATGGCATAGGCCTCGGGCAATGCGGCAGGGCTGCGGCCCGTGCCGCGCTGGTCGTAGGCGATGACGCGGTACCCGGCGACGATCAGCGCGCCGAGCTGCGGCTGCCAGAACCCGGCGGAACCGCCGAGGCCCGACGACAGCAGCACCGTGGCTGCCACGCCGGACGGTCCGTGCACCTCGTAGTGCAGGGCGCTCATGAAGCTCAGGCCTTCTTGCCGACGTGTGCGATCGAGGCGATCTCGACCAGCGCATCGGGCTTCACCAGGCCGCACTGGATGCAGTAGCGCGCGGGCTTGGTGCCGGGGAAGAACTCGGCGTACACCGCGTTGATCTTCGCGTAGTCGGCCCAGTCCTTGAGCATGATCTGGTTGAAGGTCACGTCGTCCATGGTGCCGCCGGCAGCCTCGACCACGCCCTTGATGGTGGTGAGCACGTGGCGCGCCTGCGCGCTGGCGTCACCCACGTGCACCACGTTGTTGTCCTTGTCGAAGGGCAGGGTGCCCGAGACGTAGAGCACGCCGTCGGCGAGCGTGCCGGGAACGAAGGGGGCGATCGGCACTCCGGTGCCGGGAGGGATGATGGCTTGCTTGGGCATGGAGACTCCTTGTTGGTGAAGAGAAATCAGGCGATGGCCGCTTCGGCCGGTGCGGGGTGGGTAGTGGAGGCGGGCGCGAAGACGCTGCAGAAGTGGTCCACCGTGGAGACCCATCCGAAGAAGGTCTCCACGTTGTAGACCGAGGCCTTCTGGATCGCGGGCCCGCCGAGTTCGTGCGTGGCGTCTTCCAGCATCACGGCGAAGTACTCGAGGTGGAAGGCATCGCGCAGCGTCGATTCGACGCACACGTTGGTGGCGATGCCGGTGAACACCAGGTGGCGGATGCCGCGCGCGCGCAGCGTGCTGTCGAGCGTGCTGTTGAAGAAGCCGCTGTAGCGCGTCTTCGGCACGACGATGTCGCCGGCCTGCGGTTTCATTTCCTCGATGAGCTCGTAGTCCCAGCCGCCCTTGGCGAGGAACTTGCCCTGCAGCTCGGGCTTCGCGCGCATCGTCTTGAGCGCGTTCGACTTGTGCCAGTTCGGCGAGCCGGGGCCGCCGGCCTCGACGTAGCCCGCGTCCCAGCCGTTCTGCAGGAACACGACGAGCATGCCGGCGGCGCGTGCCGCCGCGATGGCGCGCACGATGCCGGCGATGGTGCCCTGCGCGCCGGAGATGTCGAAGCCGGCCGAGTCGACATACCCGCCGATGGATGCATAGGCGTTCTGCATGTCGACGACGATCAGTGCGGAGTCGCTCGCGTGCAGCGCGAGCGGCTCGGGGCGTGCGGGAAGTATCAGCGGCGCCGGCGCACCGGGTGCGCGCGGTGCGCCGACGGGCGTGTTCGAGGTGAGGGTGGTGTTGCGTGCGGGAGTGGTCATGTGGCGCTCCTTCCGCTCAGGCCGCGAGGCGCTCGGGCTCGACCTGCGAGGGCACGGGACTCGGCACGTGCGCGCGGCTCTTCATCAGCGGCTGGATGCGCTCGCCGAAGGCTTCGACGCCCTGCACGAAGTCGTCGAAGGTCAGCAGCACGCCTTCGGTGCCGGGCACCTCTGCCACTTCGTCGAGCATGCGCGCGACGTTCTCGTACGAGCCTACGAGCGTGCCCATGTTGATGTTCACGGCGGAGGTCGGGTCGGCCATCTGGCGCACGTTGGTGTCGGCGCCCGACTTCGTGTCGGCCGCGCCCTGCTGGCCCAGCCATGCGATGGCCTCGTGGTCGGCGCCGGCCTTGTAGTGCTCCCATTTGGCGCGCGCGGCCTCGTCGGTCTCGGCGGCGATCACCATCATCAGCACGTAGGTGGTGACCTTGCGACCGGTCTTCGCGGTGGCCTCGATGAGCTTCTCGGCCGCGGGCGCGAAGGCCTTGGGCGTGTTCACGCCCTTGCCGAAGCAGAAGTTGTAGTCGGCGTACTTCGCCGAGAACTCCATGCCCGCGTCGCTCTGGCCGGCGCAGATCACCTTCATGTCGGCCTGCGGCTGCGGGCTCAGGCGGCAGTCGTCCATTTTGAAGTGGTCGCCCTTGAAGTCGGACGAGCCCTTGCCCCAGAGGTCGCGCAGCACCTGGATGTATTCGGACAGGTACTGGTAGCGGGTGCCGAAGAACTGGTCACCGGGCCACATGCCCATCTGCGAGTACTCGGGCCGCTGCCAGCCGGTGACGAGGTTGAGGCCGAAGCGGCCGTTGGAGATCGAGTCGATGGTGGACGACATGCGCGCCACGATGGCCGGCGGCATCACCAGTGAGGCGGCGGTGGCGAAGAGCTTGATCCTGCTGGTGACCGCGGCGAGGCCGGCCATGAGCGTGAAGGACTCCAGGTTGTGGTCCCAGAACTCCGTCTTGCCGCCGAAGCCGCGCAGCTTGATCATGGACAGCGCGAAGTCGACGCCGTAGTGCTCCGCCTTCAGCGTGATCTGCTTGTTGAGCTCGAAGCTGGGCTTGTACTGCGGTGCGTTCTCGGAAAGCAGCCAGCCGTTGTTTCCGATGGGAATGAAGATGCCGACGTTCATTGGAAGGGCTCCTGTTGCGGGTTCGAGAGGCTCCTTGCATGCGCCGTGCCAGTTGGATAAGTCCTTTCAGATCAATGGTTTATGAGAAATTGGCGTTTTCTTTTTGACCATTTGGTCCAAAACGGAGCATGCGATCCGGCCAGGCTGCGGCCAGCCGGTGCGGCAAGGACCAAAGCGGTGCAGTGCCGGCGTCATGGAGCGCACGGCAAAATCACGCCATGCCCAAGACCCCACTCCGCGCCGCCGCGGCCATCGGCGGTACCGCCGACGATGTCGAGGCGGCCTTCTACGAAGCGCTGCAGCGCGGCGACATCGATGCGCTGATGGCCTGCTGGGCCGATGAGGACGAGGTGTTCTGCGTGCACCCCGGCGGCCCGAGGCTGGTGGGGGCCGTGGCGATCCGCGCGGCCTTCGAGCAGATGTTCGGCAACGGCGCGATCCACGCCATGCCGGCGCGGGTGCGCAAGATCGATTCCCTCGCGAGCGCGGTGCACAACGTGCTCGAGCGCATCGAGGTGCTCACCGCCGAGGGGCCGCGCCATGCCTTCGTGCTGGCGACCAACGTCTATCACAAGACCGCCCAGGGCTGGCGCATGGTGGCGCATCACGCGAGCCCCGGCACCGCGCGCGAACCGGACGACGCGAACGACCCACCCCAGGTCCTGCATTGACGATCGATTGATGCTTTCTCCCGCAGCTTCCTTTTCTCCTGTTGCGGCTGCCGCCGCGACTTCCTTCGAGTCGATGGACTACGCGGCGCCGCGCTGGCTGCCCGGCGGCAACCTGCAGACCATCTGGGCCGCGCTCTATGCCCGCCGTTTCGACGGGCCGGCCCCGGTCTACCGGCGAGAGCGCTGGTCCACGCCGGACGGCGCCGACTTCATCGACGTTGACTTCGTCGATGCGCCGGTTGCCGGCGCGAGGCCGCTGCTGGTGCTGTTCCACGGACTCGAGGGCTCGTCGCGCAGCCACTACGCCGAAGCCTTCGCGGCTTTTGCGACGTCGCGCGGCATGGCCTTCGCGGTGCCTCACTTCCGCGGCTGCAGCGGCGAGATGAACCTAGCGCCGCGCGCCTACCACTCGGGCGATTTCGAGGAGATCGGCTGGATCCTCGCGCGCATGCGCGAGCAGCATGCGCAGAAGGGCGGAGGGCCGGTGCTGGCGGCGGGCGTGTCGCTGGGCGGCAATGCGCTGATGCGATGGGCTTCCGAAGCGGGCGAGACTGCCTCCGGCGCGGTGAGTGCCGTGGCCTCGGTCTGCGCGCCGCTCGACCTCGCGGCGGGTGGCGAGGCCATCGGACGGGGCTTCAACAAGCTGGTCTACACGCGGATGTTCCTCGCGACCATGAAGCCCAAGGCGCTGGCCAAGCTGGCGCAGTTTCCGGGCCTGTTCGACCGCGAGCGGCTGGTGTCGTCGCGCAACCTCTACGAATTCGACAACGTCTTCACCGCCCCGCTGCACGGCTTTCGCGACGCCGACGACTACTGGGCCCGGGGCTCGGCCAAGCCGCACCTGGCCTCGATCCGCGTGCCCGCGCTGGTGGTGAATGCGCGCAACGATCCGTTCATTCCGGCGAGCAGCCTGCCGAAGCCCGGCGAGGTCGGGGCGCACGTCACGCTGTGGCAGCCCGCGCATGGCGGGCACGTCGGCTTTCCGATGGGGTCGCCGCCGGGGCATGTGCGGGGCATGCCAGAGCGGGTCGGCGGGTGGTTGGCTCAGTTCGCACCCCCTGTTCATTCGTGAGGGCCGCCGCGCACGGCCGCCCGAAGCGGCCGGCCCGCCCCCGGTAGGGGGTTGGCGAAATGACACGAAGTGCACGGAGCCGGGGGCGAGCAAAATGCTGCCATGGACGACATCGTCAAACAAGCACTCGCCAAGTGGCCCAACGTGCCGCACTGCTACGGCTGGCTCGGCCTCGACGCCCGCGGCAACTGGTACATGCGCGACGACCGCACCCAGGCCATGGGCCCGTTCCGCTCGGCCAAGGGCTCGATGCTGCGGCACGACAAGCTGATCGAATTCATCCACCGCAACTACGAGCACGACGACGAAGGCCAGTGGTTCTTCCAGAACGGGCCGCAGCGCGTCTACGTGGAGCTGGAGGCCTCGCCGCTGGTCTGGCGCGTTGCCGAGGATGCGAATGCGAGCGGCGGCTTCGCCGTCACGGCCCATACGGGCGTGGCCACCACGGTGTCGGATTGCCTGCTCGATGAGGAAGGGCGGCTCTACCTGGTCTCGCCGCTCGGGCTCGGGCTGGTGCACACGCAGGACGTGGGCATCGCGGCGGAAGCCGTGGAACGGGGCCTGTGGACACCCGCGAACGTGCAGGCCGGCGAGTTGCCGGCGCGCTTCGGCCATGTGCTGAGCCCTGCCGAACGCCACGCCGCCGTTGCGGCCGCGTCGCACCCCTGAATGAAAAAAGCCGGCGCTGGGCCGGCTTTCTTTCGTGGCTGATCAGGGAAAACGCTTACTTGGCTGGCGCGCTGGCCGCTGCGGCAGGAGCCGCACCTGAAGCGCCTTCGGCAGGCGCCGCGGCTGCTGCGGCGGGGCGATCCGGCACCGGGAACTTGGCGCCGCCGGCATTGGCCATGTAGACCACGGCACGGCCAACTTCGAGGTCTTCGAAGTCGCCGCCGCCCTGCGCAGGCATGGCGCCCTTGCCCTTCAGGGCATGTTCGAGCAGCGTTGCATAACCCTGGCCGATGCGCGGGCCCCAGGCTGCGGCGTCGTTCAGGTGAGGGGCTCCGGGGATGCCGGGCGCTCCGTGGCAGGCGACGCACTGGGCCTTGAATACGGCCTCGCCGGCTGCGAGCGGGCGGTTGGCGTCGCGGATCTCGATGCTGCCGACCTTCTTGAGGCGTTCGGCCACGTCACGGTCGCGCGCTTCCTTGGTCACGCCGTAGAGCGCCATGTTCTCGCCCTCGGCGGTGCCGGCGGGCTTGGTGCCCGAGACCACGTAGGAGACAAGGCCCACGATGATCAGGATCGGGACAATGAAGGAAAAAAATACCGCGAGCAGCAGTTGCTTCGGGTTCTTGATCGGCCCGGTGTGGGCTTCTTCTGTGGCCTGGTAATGCGGGTCTGCGCTCATTCGCGTCCTCAATTATCGGGGGCTCGTCGGGGGGCTTTTCCTAACCAACCGGCGATTATAGGGAGTGCCCTTGCCGGCGGGAGCAAGGGAGCACCCTTATGGGACGCCTTGGCGTCTCGGCCCTGATCGGGCTCGAGACGCCCTCGAGGGCTTCAGCCCTTCTCGCCGTTGCCGTCGCGCGTGGCCCAGCCGCCGCCCAGCGTCCGGTAGAGCGTGACCTGGTTCTGCAGCTGCAGCAGGCGCGAGTTCACGGCCGATTGCTGGGCCGTGAACAGCGAGCGCTGCGCATCGAGCAGGTCGAGCGCGCTGGCGATGCCGTTGCGATAGCGCAGGTCGGAGAGCTTGTAGCGCACCGACTCCGCATCGGCCTGCGCACGCTGCGCGCGTACCTGCTCGCCCAGCGTGGCACGGCCCGCGAGCGCGTCGGCCACTTCGCGGAACGCGGTCTGGATCGACTTCTCGTACTGCGCCACCGCGATCTCGCGCCCGGCCTTGGCCGAGTCGAGCGTGGCGATGTTGCGGCCGGCGTCGAAGATCGGCAGCGTCACCATCGGAGCGAACGACCATGCCTTGGAGCCGCGGTCGAACAGGCCCGAGAACTCGCTGCTCGCGGTGCCGATGGAGCTAGTCAGCGACACGCGCGGGAAGAAGTTCGCGCGCGCCGCGCCGATGTTGGCGTTGGCCGCGATCAGCTGCTGCTCGGCCGAGCGGATGTCGGGCCGCTCCGCCAGCAGGTCCGAGGGCAGGCCGGCCGGCACGTCGGGCATCGGCTTGATGCCGTCCAGGCCCTTCGCACCACCCGCCGTCGCATCTGCCGGCACCGGAGCGCCCAGCAGCAGGGCGAGGGCGTTCTCGTCCTGCGCGCGGGTGCGCTGCTGCTGCGCGTAGGCCGCGCGCGCGGCCTCGAGCTGACCGTTCGCGGCCTGGTAGTCGAGTTCCGACGAAACGCCGTTGTCGAAGCGCAGCTTGGTAAGGCGCACCGATTCTTCGCGCGTGACCATGGTCTGGCGCGTGATCTCCAGCAGCTCGTCGTCGGCCAGCAGCGTGAGCCAGCCGTTGGCCACAGACGCGATCAGGCTGGTCTGCACCGCCTTGCGGGTCTCGTCCGTGGCGAGGTACTGCGCCAGCGCCTGGTCCTTCAGCGCGCGGATGCGGCCGAAGAAATCGATCTCCCACGAGGTGAAGCCGAAGTTGACGGCGTACTGCGACGACACGCTGCCCTGGCTCGGGTCGATCGCCTGGTAGGCGTTGGGGCTCGAGCGCGAGCCCGTGCCCGTGAGGCCGAGCGCGGGGAAGAGGTTGGAGCGCTCGATCTGGAACTGCGCGCGCGCCTGCTCGATGTTGAGCACCGATACGCGCAGGTCGCGGTTGTTCGCGAGCGCCGTGCGGATCAGGCCCGCGAGCCGCGGGTCGGTGAAGAAGTCCTGCCACGGCAGGTTGGCCGCGGCCTGGCCGGACGGCTGCGCCGGATCACCCGGGTAGGTGGTCGGCACCGGCGCGGCGGGGCGCTCGTAGGTCGGGATCAGCGAGCAGCCCGCCAGCAGCATCGCGGCGGCCAGCGCGGTTGGAATCAGTTTCTTAGTCATGTTGTGGTTGCTCCGGTGCAATGCCGGCGGCTTCGGCGTGTCGCTTGTCGGCCTCGTGCTGGCGCGCGCTGCCCTTGAACAGCTTGCGCACCACCACGAAGAACACCGGCACGAAGATCACGGCGAGGGCGGTACCCGTCACCATGCCGCCGAGCACGCCGGTGCCGATGGCGCGCTGGCTTGCGGAGCCCGCGCCCGAGGCGATGAACAGCGGCACGACGCCGAGGCCGAAGGCCAGCGAGGTCATGATGATCGGGCGGAACCGCAGGTGGGCGGCTTCGAGCGCCGATTCGATGATCCCCTTGCCCTGGGCCTGCAGGTCCTTCGCGAACTCGATGATCAGAATCGCGTTCTTCGCGGACAGGCCGATGATGGTGATCAGCCCCACCTGGAAGTACACGTCGTTCGAATAGGAGCGCAGCATCGTCGCCACCAGCACGCCCAGCACGCCCAGAGGCACCACCAGGATCACCGACAGCGGGATCGACCAGCTCTCGTACAGCGCGGCCAGGCAGAGGAACACCGCCAGGATCGCGAAGGCATACAGGATGATGGCCTGCGAACCCGCGAGCTTTTCTTCACGCGACTGGCCGGTCCATTCGAAGCCGAAGCCTTGCGGCAGCTGCTTGGCGAGCTTTTCCATCTCGGCCATGGCCGCGCCCGTGCTGTAGCCGGGTGCCGCGTCGCCGCTGATGCGGATCGCCGGATAGCCGTTGTAGCGCACCGTCTGCGTGGCGCCCGTGACCCACTTGGTGGTCGCGAAGGCCGACAGCGGCACCGGCTGGCCCTGCGTGTTGCTGGAGTTCAGCTTGAGCAGGTCGTCGGGCTGCATGCGCGCCGGAGCGTCGGCCTGCACCACCACGCGCTGCAGGCGGCCGCGGTTCGGGAAGTCGTTGATGTAGCTCGAACCCAGCGCGGTCGACAGCGTCGTGTTGATCGCGTCGAAGCTCACGCCCAGCGCGTTCGCCTTGTCGCGGTCGATGTCGATCTGCAGCTGCGGCGCGTCTTCCAGGCCGTCGGGACGGACCTGGGCCAGCACCTTGCTCTGCGAGGCCATGCCCAGCAGCTGGTTGCGTGCCTTGATCAGCGCGTCGTGGCCCGCGCCCGAACGGTCCTGCAGGCGGAAGCTGAAGCCGCTGGCGTTGCCCAGTTCGGGAATGGGCGGCGGGCTCAGCGGGTAGATGAAGGCGTCGCGGATGCCCGAGAGCGCGCCGAAGGCACGGCCGGCGAGCGCGCTGGCCGAGTGGGCCGGGTCCTTGCGTTCTTCCCAGTCCTTGAGCGTCACGAAGGCGAGGCCGGCGTTCTGGCCCTGGCCAGAGAAGCTGAAGCCCATCACGCCCACCATGCTTTCCACTTCGGGCTGCTTCAGGATGAAGCCTTCGACCTGCTGCATGACCGACAGCGCGCGCTCCTGCGTCGCGCCAGGCGGCAGCTGCACGTTCACGATGATGTTGCCCTGGTCTTCCTGCGGCAGGAAGGAGCTCGGCAGGCGGGTGTAGGTGAACACCACCGCGCCGATGATCGCGACGTAGATCACGAGGTAGCGCGCGGCGCGGCGCAGGATGCGCGCGACCACGCTCTCGTAGCCCTTGGCCGTGCGCGAGAAGCCACGGTTGAACCAGCCGAAGAAGCCGGTCTTCTCGTGGTGGTGGCCGGCTTCCACCGGCTTGAGCAGCGTGGCGCACAGCGCCGGCGTGAGCGACAGCGCCATGAAGGCCGAGAAGGCGATCGAGGCCACCATCACCGCCGAGAACTGGCGGTAGATGTTGCCGGTGGAGCCCGCGAAGAAGGCCAGCGGCACGAACACCGAGATCAGCACCACCGTCACGCCGATGATGGCGCCGGAGATCTGCCTCATGGCCTTGCGCGTGGCTTCGAGCGGCGGCAGCCCCTCCTCGCTCATGATGCGCTCGACGTTCTCCACCACCACGATGGCGTCGTCCACCACGATACCGATCACCAGCACCATGCCGAACATGGTCAGCACGTTGATCGAGAAGCCCAGCGCCAGCAGCGAGGCGAAAGTGCCCAGCAGCGCGATCGGCACCACGATGGTCGGGATGATCGTGTAGCGCCAGTTCTGCAGGAACAGGAACATCACGATGAACACCAGCGCCACGGCTTCCAGCAGCGTCTTGACCACTTCGGTGATCGAGATCTGCACGAAGCGCGAGCTGTCGTACGGAATCGCCCACTTCACGCCCTGCGGGAAGTAGCGCTCGAGTTCGGCCATCTTGGCGCGGATCGCCTTGGCCGACTGCAGCGCGTTGCCGTTGGGCGTGGGCTGCACGCCGATACCGACCGCGGGCACGCCGTTCAGGCGGGCCGAGGTGGCGTACGACTGGCCGCCGAGCTCCACGCGCGCGACGTCCTTCAGCCGCACGGTCGAGCCGTCGGTGTTGGCGCGCAGCACGATGTTCTGGAACTGCTCCACGTTGACGAGCTGGCCGTTCACGGTCACCGTGGCCGCGATGGCCTGGCCGGGAATGTTGGGCAGGTCACCCAGCGTGCCCGAGGACACCTGCGCGTTCTGCGCGCGGATGGCGTTGTTGACGTCGGTCGACGACAGGTTGAAGCCCTGCAGCTTGGCCGGGTCGATCCACACGCGCATCGCGTTCTCGGAACCGAAGAGCTGCGCCTGGCCCACGCCGACCACGCGCTGCAGCTCGGGCACGACGTTGCGCGCGGCGTAGTCGCCGAGCGCCACCGGGTCGAAGTTCGGGTTGTCCGAGGACAGCATCACGAACATCAGGAAGTTGTTGCGCGACTTGTCCACGCGCACGCCCTGCTGCGTCACGGCGGAGGGCAGGCGCGGCGTCGCGCGCGACAGCCGGTTCTGCACGTCCACCTGCGCGAGGTCGTCGTTGGTGCCGGGCTCGAAGCTGATCGTGATGGAGCCGGTGCCGTCGGCCTGGGCCACCGATTCCATGTAGATCAGGCCCGGGGAGCCGTTCATTTCACGCTCGATGACGGACAGCACGCTGTCCTCGAGCGTCTGGGCCGAGGCGCCGGGGTAGGCGACGTTGATGACGATGGCGGGTGGCGCCACCGGCGGGTACTGCGAGATCGGCAGCTGGGTGATTGACACGCCGCCCACCACCAGGATGAACAGTGCGATCACCCAGGCGAAGATCGGTCGGTCGATAAAGAATTTGGCCATTTGCGGGCGCGCTCCTGATTACTTCTTCTCGGCCGGGGTCTTCTCGGCGGAGGCGGGTGCCGCAGGCGCGGCTCCCTCGGCGGCGGGCTTGGCCGCGCCGCCGTTCGGGTTGGGCTTGGTCCACGGGACTGCCTTCACCGGCGTGCCGGGCGGCATCATCTGCAGCTTCTGGAAGCCGTCGACCATCACCTGTTCGCCGGCCTTCAGGCCGTCGAGCACCACCCACTGGTTGTCCTTGGCGGCGCTGATCTTCACGCTGCGCTGGCTGATCTTCCCGTCCTTGTCGACCACCGATACGGTGTCGCCCTGCTGGGTGCGCGTGACGGCCTGCTGCGGCACCGTGATCGCGTTGGTGGCCTGCGCCTGCTCGAGCTTCACTCGCACGTACAGGCCGGGCAGCAGCTCGCCCTTGGGGTTGGGCACTTCGGCGCGCAGCGTGACCTGGCCGGTGGTGGAGTCGACCGTGAGGTCGGAGAACAGCAGCTTGCCTTCGAGCGGGTAGTCGGTGCCGTCTTCAAGCACCACGCGGATGGTCGCGGCTTCCTCGCCGCTCGCGCGCTTGTACTGGCCGGCGGCCACGGCGCGGCGCAGCTTCATCGCGTCGGAGGCCGACTGCGTGAAGTTCACGTACAGCGGATTGATCTGCTGCACCACGGCCAGCTCGGTGGCGTCGCCCTGGCCCACCAGCGCGCCCTCGGTGACGAGCGCGCGGCCGATGCGGCCCGCGATGGGCGAGGTCACGTCGGCATAGCTCTGGTTGATCTTGGCGGTCTGCAGCGCTGCGCGGCCCGATGCCACGTCGGCCTCGGCCTGCTTGGCGGAGGCCACGGCGGTCGCGTATTCCTGCTTGCTGACCGCATTGGCCTCGACCAGCGGCTTGTAGCGGTCGGCCAGGGCCTTGGCCTGTACGGCATTGGCTTCGGCGCGGGCCAGCGTGGCCTGCGCGTTCTGGGTGGCGGCCACCAGCGGCGCCGGGTCGATGCGGAACAGCAGCTGGCCGGCCTTCACGTCGCTGCCTTCGCGGAATTCGCGCTTCAGCAGGATGCCCGATGCGCGGGCGCGGACCTGGGCGATGCGGGAGGCCTCGAGGCGGCCGGGCAGCTCGGTGACGAGGCCGACGTCGGTCGGCGCGGCCACGACCACGCCGACTTCGGGCGCGGGGTGGCCACCGCCACCGCCTCCGCCGCCCGGGCCTCCGGGCGCATCGCTCTTGCCGCAGCCCGCGAGGACCAGCAGGACGACGGCGGCCACGGTCGCGAGGCGCGGCGAAAAGGACGATTGGCGCGAAACATGCAGGAGAGGCATGCGATTCCTTTGATGCGAAGACGGGAGATGGCGGGCGCGCGGTGCGAACCGGAAACCTGTACAGCCAGGTCGGCCATCGGGGAAGCCGGCTAGTTTACATACATTCATGGATGTATAGTGACAGCCATGCAATGGCCCCACGATACATAGAGGGCGTTGTCTTTACAAATCAGGAGACTTGGTGGCACGTCGTACGAAGGAAGAGGCATTGGCCACGCGGCATCGGTTGCTCGATGCCGCGGAGCTGCTGTTTCAGGCGCAGGGCGTCTCGCAGACCACGCTGCAGCAGATCGCGCAGCAGGCCGGCGCGACGCGCGGCGCCATCTATTGGCACTTCAAGGACAAGGCCGATCTCTTCAACGCGATGATGGAGCGCGTCATCCTGCCGCTGGAGACCTCGCCCAGGGCGGCGGCGACCGCTCCCGGCGTCGACGACCCACTGGCGGAAATCGAGGAGGGCATGGTGCACGCGCTCACCCTCATGACCACCGACCCGCAGGTGCGCCGCGTGTTCGACATCGCGACCCACAAGGTCGAATACACGCACGACATGGCCTCGGTGCAGCAGCGCCACCTCGACGCCCGCAACGCCTGCGTCGGCGACTTCGAGAAGGCCCTGCGCATGGCCGCGCGCCGCGGCCGCATCAAGCTGCCGGTGCCGGGCCATGTGGCGGCGCAGGGACTGCATGCGCTGATCAGCGGGCTCATCCAGAACTGGCTGCTCGACCCCCAGGCCTTCGACCTGGTGCCCACCGGAAGGCGCACGTTCAGGGTCTACCTGGCGGGCCTCGGCTTCGTCCGGCCGTTGCCGGGCGCACCCGTTGTGGACGAGACCGAAACCGTTGTCGCCTGATAGGCGATAATGCGTGGCTCCGGTGCACGCCGGACCCAGATTCCTCGCTGTATTTCAACGGATAGAATTCGGCCCTCCGAAGGCTGAGATCCAGGTTCGATTCCTGGCGGCGGGACCAAGACACCAAGCCGGACACATTTCAAATGTGTCCGGCTTTTTTGTTTTTCCCCGAAGCAAACCGCAACCGCCCCCGCGCTAGGGCGGCAGCCGATCCTCTCCCGCGCATTTCCCGAAGGGCCTTGAAGGCTCGAAGACATCGCGCGTCCGCACGGCATCAGACAACTCTGGGGACAGTTTCGGCACAAGTCATGCCTTATCCACAGCCGGATCGACTTCCAGGATGTTGTTCCATTTCCGGAAGCAGTCCCGAAGCAGGCACACACACAGTAGTACGGGAACCGCAAGTCCTTGTCACGCAAGGAAAAAACGGTGCTGTCCACAGCGCGGGTTTACCCTTATCTACTACTACTATCTTTAAATAAGAGAAGTAAGTAATTAAGAAGTGGAAGCCGGCGGGACGCACCCGAGCGTGCGAAACCCGGTGAGCCCAGGCATCGACCTGTGAACATTCGACACCTCCGCTGTCGGGCAGCGACGGGGCGCGCGGCCGGCACGCGCATTCGTTCACGAATCGGCAAGCCATCTCGTCGTTGTCAGATGGAAGACCGTGCCCGCTCGGATACTCCGACGAAACATGCCGCCGATCAGAGCGGCGATTTCAGGGAGGATCCATGTCCATCTTCGATGGCACGCGCCGGCACGTTCGCCGGTCGTGCATTCCTGCGTCTTCGGCGGTGCGATGACACGCCGCGTCACCATTCGAACGCCGATGGGGGAGGCGCTGCAGTTCCACCGGCTGGCCGGCCACGAAGCGTTGAGCCAGCTCTATGCCTTCGAGATCGATCTGCTGGGCAGCAGCAACGGCGTCGATCCCCGGATGCTGCTCGGCAAGCCCGCCACCGTGGAGGTGCGGACGGAGAGCGGCGATACGCGCCATCTGGGCGGCGTCGTCGCATCCTTCGGCCTGACCGGGGAGGACGCCCGCCATTCCTTCTATCGGATGAGGCTGCGCCCGTGGCTGTGGCTTGCCACGCGTCGAAGCGACTTCCGCATCTTCCAGAACAAGACCGTGCCGGAAATCGTGGCCGACGTGCTCGGCGGCTATGGCTACCCCATGGAGAAAAGACTGGGCCGCGACTACCGCGTCCGGGACTACTGCGTGCAGTATCACGAGAGCGATTTCTCGTACGTCTCGCGCCTGTGCGAACTCGAGGGCATCTGCTACTACTTCAGGCACGAGGCGCAGCGGCATGTGCTTGTGTTCGCGGACGACATCGCGAGCTCGCACGATCCGCTGCCGGGAGGCGACGTCGTGCGCTTCCATCCCCTGGAGAAGGCGGGCATGACCGGAGGGGGATCGAGCCCGAGCGAGCGCATCTACGAATGGAAAACCGGGGAAGAAATCCGATCGGGCCTTCACTTCACCAACGAGTTCGACCCGCTCAAGCCAAGGGCGGATCTTTCCAGCCGGCGGCAACTGCGCGCCGGCCATGCGCACGACGACTTCGAGCTCTACGAATGGCCCGGCGGCTACCGGGAGTACGACGACGGCGAGACCTGCACGCGCATCCGGACCGAAGAGCAGCTGAGCGGACGCTGCACCGCGAGCGGGCGTTCCAACAGACGCGAGCTCGCGCCGGGCTACACCTTCCAGCTGGCGAGTCATCCCAGGGACGACCAGAACCAGAAATACCTGCTGACCAGCGTCGACTACGAGCTGCAGGAAAACCTCCAGGCCAGCGAAGGCGCCAACGCGGGCGAAGGCTCGATTCAGTGCTTCTGCTTCGAAGCGCAGCCCGTCAGCCATGCATGGCGACCGCCGCGCACCACGCCGAAGCCTCGAACGCGCGGTCCGCAGACCGCCATCGTGGTCGGCCCGAAGAACGAAGAGATATGGGTCGACCAGTACGGCCGTGTCAAGGTCCAGTTCCACTGGGATCGCCTCGGCCGACACGACGAGAACTCCAGTTGCTGGGTGCGCGTGTCCATGGCCTGGGCAGGCGAGACCTTCGGTGCTGCTGCGCTGCCTCGCATCGGGCAGGAAGTGGTCGTCGATTTCCTGAGCGGTGATCCGGACTGCCCCATCATCACCGGCCGCGTGTTCAATGCCGAGAACATGCCTGCGTGGCGCCTGCCCGACCAGAAGAATCTGTCGGGCATCCGCAGCCGCGAGCTGGACGCAAGCGACGGTTCGGGCCGTGCGGGCGGAGCGCGGGGCAATCATCTGGCTCTGGACGACCATCATGGCAAGCTCCAGGCCCAGCTCAAGAGCGACCACCTCAGCAGCAGCCTGAGCCTCGGCCACATCGGCCGCATCGACGACACGTCGGGCCGCAAGGATGACCGGGGCGAGGGAGCCGAACTGCGCACCGACGGCCATGCGGCGGTGCGCGCCGCAAAGGGGCTGCTGCTCACCACCGAGGCTCGGCCCGGCGCGCAGGCGCATATCACCGACCTCGGCGAAACCGTCGCCCGCCTGACGGCCGCGCGCGATCTGCACGAGCGTCAGAGCCAGACCGCGCAGGAGGCCAGGGCGCACGAAGCGGGCGACCAGGATGCTGTCACGACGGCACTCAAGGAGCAGAACGATGCGATCAAGGGAAGGAGCGGAGGCTCGCGGCAGGAGGCGTTTCCGGAACTCGACGAGCCTCACCTCGTGCTCGCCAGCGCGGCCGGCATCCAGAGCGCCGCGGCGGGCGCCACCCACATTGCCAGCATCACGCACAACGCCCTGAGCAGCGGCGGCCATACGAGCATCAGCGCGGGCAGGAGCTTCCTGGTGAGCGTCAGGGAGGCCGCGCGCCTCTTCGCGTACAAGGCCATCCGCCTGACGGCCGCCACCGCGGGCATCGACATCGTCGCTCTGCAGAACAGCATCAACCTGCTGGCCAGGCTGGAGATCAAGCTCGAAGCCGACCGGATCGCCATCACCGCGAAGGAGGAGATCCTGATCAACGGAGGCGGCAGCTTCAGCAAGTGGAACGCCTCGGGCATCGTGCATGGAACCAGAGGCCTCTGGCGCGAACACGCCGCTACCCACAGCTATGCGGGGCCGATGGACATGGCCAAGCGGCTGCGCATGCAGGGCGTTAGCCATGACGACAAGTACAGCGTCCGTTTCGCGCCGCTTGGCAGCGACGAAGTCTTCAAGCACATGGAGATGGCAGGACTGCCCTACAGGATCCTCGGCGAGAAACAGGAAATCAAGGCGGAGGGCGTGATTCCCGACGACGGGCGGCTCCCCAGGATCAGCTTCGAGACGCCCGACGAGGCGGTGCTGGTCGTGGGCGAGGAGGCGTGGGACTGGGCGCCCGTGCCGACGATCCACGCGCGGCAGGCCAGTCCGGACAACGACGAAGGCGACGAGGTCCGTGAGGACGATGAATCGCCCGATGCCGAAAGCTCGAGATATGCCCCGCCGGGAGGTGCCTCGGCCTTCAGTCACTTCCTCCCCGAGTCGGCAGTCGAAGCTCATCTGAGCAGCCTGGCCTGAGCGCGAGAGACCAAGCATGCCCAAGCTGATATCCGCTACCTACCACCCCAACATCGAAGTCGCCGAGTTCATCTGCGAAGACGGCCGACACCTGCTGCGCTCGGGCGGAACGCTGCCATGGCGCATCAACAACCCCGGCGATCTGACCGCCCGGATGGTCGACGGTGTGCCCGCGCCCAGAAAGGCAAAGGGCTACGTCGGATTCGCCACGACCAGATCGGGCCGGACCTTCCTGATCTTCCCCGATGAAGATGCGGGGCGAGAGGAACTGAAGGCGAACCTGAAGCGACTGCACGGCGACAGGACGATCCCGGAAGCCATTCCTGTCTACGCCCCGAAGAAGGAAAACGACACGGAAAAATATGCGCGCGATCTGCTCAAGACGAGCGGCATTCCGGCCAGCAGAAAGATCGGCGAGTGCAGCGATGCCGAACTCGAAAAGATAGTGAACAGCATCGCGGAGATCGAGGGGTATCACGCCAACGCCGAGACCAGAAAGGAAACCTGGGTCGCCGTGAGCAGGATCAACGCGACCGACGGCAGCCAGCCTTTGCCCGATGCCGAGATCATTCTGCAAAGAGGAGGCAAGGAGGAAACGGTCAAGTCCGACGCCACGGGGCGATTTCCTCCAGTGATTCATCCGGCCGACAAATCGGCCGTGCACGTCAAGGTGGCGGAGCCGAAGAGCAAGAAGGCCGTGGTGGTCGGAATCATCGAGGGCGACGTCGGGAAGGATTTCAATCTTCTGGCGAAGTTCAGGAGATGGAAGGGCGTTGCCGGATCGGAGAAGGTCAACAGTTCGACGGTGGGGCAGAGGAAGCCCATGAGCTACGTGGTGCAGCCGGGGGACAGTCTTTGGAAGATCGCGAAGCTTTATCGCACCAGCGTTGCCGGCATCAAGGAGGCAAGCGGACTCGACCGCGACAGGATCTACCCCGGGGAGGTGCTGCTGATTACCGGGAGCGGCAAGGCAAAGCCGGACGGCAGGTCATCGAATCCTCCGTCCTTGGCCGCCAAGCCCCCGCCTGTGAGTGCACCGGCGAGCCCGGGAGCTCCGCCGAAGCGCGTACGTGTTTCTGCTCCCGCACCACCGCCTGTTTTGTCTGGAATCAGGTCATCGGATTCGGAGCGATCGAAGGAGGGAACGGGGAAGGTTCTGGCGTTGATCAATGCAATGCCGGACCGTGCACCCTGGATGGCTATCGCCATTGCTGAAGCAAAACTTAGATACGGCAAAGGAGAAGACGTACTGGAGAAGGAGATCGACTATCACGTCGAAATAGGAGATGGCTCGAAATTTCTTTCTCGAAGAGCTTGGTGCGCCGCGTTTGCTAATTGGTGCTTGTTGAAGGCAGGTTATCCAGTAGATAACGTGGGGTTTCGGGATCGGCGTGCCACGCTCGGTAGAGCACATGGTTTTTATGAAATGGATGAGGAGAAGAATATAAGAAACCCTTTGTTTGTGGAGTTGGGTCAGCCGATATATGGGGCAATTGCGATTGCCACACGAAAAAATGGGCACGGCTATCACGTTGGTTTTGCATACGGAAAGGAAGGAAAAGGAAATTTGATCTTGCTCGGTGGAAATCAAGAAGATCGAATTCAATTTTCCCCATTCAACATGGAACCGGAGAAGATGGTGGAGGTGATTGAAAAGAGCGGAAGGAAGCGTCGAAAAATAGTAAAAAGTCCGAGTTATTTGAGATATTTCGTTCCTGTTTCTTATCACGAGCAGGCTAAAAAAGATCTTGCCAACTCTGGTTTGAGTTCAATGGATGTTGATGCACTGAACGGGGTTATTGGTGTTCCTCCTCGACCAAAGAGGAAGAAGCCGGAAACAAAAACTGATTGAGGGTTTTATATGAAGGTATTTTTTCTTTTGCGAAGAATTGAGAGCGCTTTTTTCTTTACGGTGTTTTTTCTAATTCCCGTTGACTCTTTTGCTGGATTTAGGAGTGATCATTTTATTGGATGGGGCAGTCTGGGAGGAGGGGTGGAGAGTCAAGAGATTTCGGAGAAAATAATTAAATTTGCGAATAGCGACCGCATTGATTCTGACTGCGACATTCGATGGAAAAATAATGATTCAATGCTGTATTTAAATGGTCGTCGCTTGAAAATACCTGACGACTTGCTCAGAAAGGTTTTCACCGAACGAGACAGTGAGTCGTTCTCCGCGTTGAGCCATGCATTGCGCTCGTTCAGGGTTCCGGAGGCCAACGTACGCGACGGATTGGATGGAATTGTTTTTTATGACGGAGAAAGAACTTTCCGCATGATGAGCTTCACTGTTGGAGCAAGAAGGATCAAAACCTACCCGCGCGCGCTGAAGGCGTCTGCGAGCAGGGAAGAGGTCGAGCGCGCCTTCTGCTCGCTTCTTCCACCAATTACGCGAGCTCCTTGAGGGAGGCGATTCGAGCGATGAAGTGTTCATGATTGCCCGCGCGCCCACACCTATGCCACCATCCCCGCATGCCCTACCAACTCCATTACTGGCCCACCATCCAGGGCCGCGGTGAATTCGTGCGGCTCGCGCTCGAAGCGGCCGGCGCGGACTACGTCGACGTGGCGCGGTTGCCCGAGGCCGAAGGCGGAGGCGAGTCCGCCTTGGGTGAGCGGCTGGGTGACCCCGACAGTGCGCGCCCGGCGTTCGCGCCGCCGTTCCTCGTCGACGGCGACATCGTGGTCGGACAAACCGCCGCGATCCTGCTGTACCTGGGCCCCAGGCTCGGCCTCTCGGGCGTGGGCGAATCGGACGGGCTGTGGACGCACCAGCTGCAGCTCACCATCGCCGATGCGGTGGCAGAGGCGCACGACACGCACCATCCGATCTCGGTCGGCGCCTATTACGAAGACCAGCGCGATGCGGCCATGCTGCGCGCAAGAGCTTTTCGTGAAGAGCGCATCCCGAAGTTCCTCGACTGGTTCGAATGCGTGTTGCAGCGCAATCCCGCGGGCAGCCAGCATCTGGTGGGCGACACGCTGACCTACGCCGACCTGTCGCTGTTCCAGCTGGTGGACGGATTGCGTTACGCATTTCCAAAAGCTTCGGCGCGGGCGCTGGTCGCCACGCCCGCGGTCGAGAAGCTGCATGCCAATGTCAAGCGCCGCCAGCGCGTGCGCGACTACCTCCAGAGTCCTCGCCGCATCGCGTTCAACGAAGACGGCATCTTCAGGCGCTACGCCGAGCTGGACGGCTAGCTCTCCGAGCTTGCCGGTCAGTTGACGAGGGCGGCCGCGTCCTTCCACGCCGGCAGCAACACCAATCCTGCGACCGTCACCGGCTTGCGCTGCGGGCCGAAGAGGTACCGGTGAGGCACCATGCCTTCGAGGTGGTGCAGCACGTCGCTGCGGTCGTCGATGAAGTGCGTGATCCGCAGCTCGCGGCAGTGGTCGGCCTTTTGCGGCCGCTGCAGGCAGAAGCGAAGGTTCGCGGGCGCGATGCCGGTGCGCTCGAAGAAGCTGTGATGCCGCAGCCACGCACGGCTCTTGGCCTGCACGCTCGGCCCGCATTTCGACACCAGCCACACGCGGCCCTCGAACTTCTCGACCAACGGGCCGACAGCCTCGAACATGCCTTCGTAGGGCGGTGTGTCCAGCGCGTCCTGCAGCGAGCCGCCGATGAAGGATGTGTCCGCGCCGCCGGCGCCTTCGGCCGCGATCAGCACGCGGCCGATGTCGATGCCGAGCCGGGGGAGTCGGGATGAGGGTGCAGATGTAGATGCAGATGTGTGTTTCATTTCTTGTTCCTTTTCGTCTTGAAGCAGGCGGATCGTAGAAATGAAGCTCATCACCAGGAACTACTGTTATTGGATGAGCTATCCATAGAATGGATAGCCAGATGGACATCCCCCGCACCAACCTCGATGCACTGCAGTCGTTCGCCGTGTTCGCCGACACGCTGAACTTCAGCGAGTCGGCGCGCCTGCTGCACATCAGCCAGCCGGCGCTGCACGCCAAGGTGCGCAAGCTGTCGGAACAGATCGACGCGAAGCTCTACGTGCGGGTGGGCGGTGCGCTCGAACTCACTGCCACGGGCGAGCAGGTTGCGAGGCATGCGCGGGAGCTGCTCGCGTTCAACCAACGCTTCGTGAAGGGCCTGGCCCAGGGGCAGGACGCTCCGGTCGTCACCCTGGCCGCCGGCGAGGGCGCATACCTCTACCTGCTGGGCAAGGCGCTGTCGCGGTTCTCGGGCGCGGGGGCGTCGCCGCACCTGCAGCTGCTCACGCGTGATCGCGACGAATCGATCCGGGCAGTGCGCTCGGGGCAGGCGCAGCTGGGCATCGCGCCGCTTGGCACCGTGCCCGCCGATCTGCGTGCCGTGCGGTTGACATCCGTGGGGCAGGTGCTGGTCGTGCCGCGAGGCCACGCGCTGACCTCGCGCAAGACGGCGCGCCTGCGCGACTTGAAGGGCGCGCAGCTGATCGTGCCGCCGGCGGGGCGGCCGCATCGCGAGTTGCTCGGCCGTCTGCTGCAGGCCGAGTCGGTGCAGTGGCTGCCATCGCTCGAAGCCAACGGCTGGGAGCTGATGCTGCGCTTCGCACAACTGGGCTTCGGCCTCACGGTGGTGAATGCCTGCTGCCACATTCCCAATGGCCTGGTGGCGATTCCGCTGCAGGGCTATCCGTCGCTCGACTACCACGTGTTCCACGCAGCCGACCGGCCACCGACCGCGCACGTGCAGCGGCTGATGGACGCTCTGCTCGCACACGGCGACCACTGGAAGACCCGATGACGCCCGAAGACGCCAGCAAGTTCATCGCCTATGTCCTGCGGCATGCGCCGGAGTCCATCGGCCTGCGGCTCGACGCGCAGGGCTGGGCCGGCATCGAAGCGCTGGTGGCCGGAGCCGTGGCAGCAGGGCGCGACCTGACGACGGCGGATGTCCTGCAGGCAGTCGACTCGGGCGCGAAGAAGCGTTACGAATTGTCGACAGACGGGCTGAGCATTCGTGCGCTGCAGGGCCACTCCACGCCGCAGGTCAGCCGCAGCTTCGAGGCGATTGCTCCGCCGCCGCTGCTTTTCCACGGCACGGCCACGCGTTTCCTGGCGTCCATTCGTGTCCAGGGCCTGCTGCCGGGATCGCGGCAGCACGTGCATCTGTCAGCGGACGAAGCCACTGCGGTGCTGGTTGGGCAACGCCATGGCAAGGCGCATGTGCTCAGGGTGGATACGGGCCGCATGCATGCGGCGGGCCATGTCTTCCATCGTGCGGAAAACGGGGTCTGGCTGACCGCGGCGGTGCCGCCGGAGTTTCCTTTTCTTCCGCCGGGCTAGTCTTGCTCAGCCTCGTTGCGGATGCGCAAGGCCGTGTCGTACAGCGTGTTGCGCGGGGCGCCGCTGATTTCGGCCGCGAGCTTCACGGCCGTCTTCACAGGCAGTTCGGCCAGCAGCAGGCGCAGTACGCGCTCGCCTTCCGCGCCGCCGTCGCCGCTCACGGCCACGGGGTGCAGCACCAGCGCGAACTCGCCGCGCGTGCGGTCGCGGTCGGCGCCGAACCAGTCGGGCAATGCGCTGGCCGCGACGGTGGCGATTTCCTCGAACTGCTTGGTGAGTTCGCGGCCCACGGTGACGCGGCGCTCGCCCAGCGTGGACAGCGCGCGCGCGAGGTTTTCGATGCGGTGCGGGGCCTCCAGCAGCACCACCGCGCGCGGCTCCTGCGACAGCACCTGCACGGCCGTGTCGCGCTCGCCCGACTTGCTCGGCAGGAATCCAGCGAAGACGAAAGCGCTGCTGCTGGCATTGCCGTCACCGCCGCCGTCGGCCACCAGCCCCGCGGCGCCGATGAGCGTGGTCACGCTGCTGGCGCCCGGCAGCGGCAGCACGCGCTGCCCCGCGGCGCGCACGGCGGCCGCAAGGCGTGCGCCGGGGTCGCTTACGCCGGGCGTGCCGGCGTCGCTGACGTAGGCGATGCGCTCGCCCTGCGCGAGCCGCGCAACCACGGCCTGCGCGGCCTCGGCCTCGTTGTGCTGGTGCACCGCCAGCAGCCGGGAGCCGGGGCGGTCGACGCCGTAGGCGCGCAGCAGGGCCTGCGTGTGGCGCGTGTCCTCGCAGGCGATGGCGTCCACCAGCTGCAGCACGTGCAGCGCACGCAGCGTGATGTCGGCCAGGTTGCCGATGGGCGTGGCGACGACGTAGAGCGTGCCCTGCGGATAATGCTGCGCACCCGCGGCGTCGTGCGCGGCCGCGAGGGCGGCGCCGAAAGAAGCAGGGGCGAGTGAAGCCAAGGGGTTTCTCCGTCGGAACGAACAAGAAGTCAGAAAAAGAGATCGCAAGCAGGCCGCAGACAGGGAGGGCCATGAAGACCGACACCACGACGAAGCATCGGGGCGATGCGGCGGAAGACGCCGCGCTCGACCACCTGCAGGACGCCGGCCTCGTGCTGCTCGCCCGCAATTATCGGACGCCCGGGCGCGGCGGCGGCGAGATCGACCTGATCATGCGCGATCCGCGCCCTTCGCCCGCGGGCACGCTTGTGTTCGTGGAGGTCCGCCAGCGCAGCACCGGCGCGCACGGCGGGGCAGGCGGCAGCATCACCGGAGCGAAGCAGCGGCGCATCGTGCTCGCCGCGCAGCACTACCTGAGCCGGCTGCGCACGCTTCCGCCGTGCCGTTTCGATGTGGTGCTGGTCGAGGAGAAAATCACCTGGCTGCAAGGGGCTTTCGACGCGGGCTGATGCCTCTCGTCATGCCCTCGCACGGGAACCGAAGCGCTGACCAAGGCTCCACAACTCAAACGTCTTGTTTCACAACCCGCAGTTATCATCCCGCCTCATGCTCGAGCAACGGATTCAGCAGCACTTCATCGACAGTGCCGACCTCAAATACCAGACCGGACCGGTCCTCAGCAAACCCATCTCTCAAGCGATGCAGGCCATCCTGGCGTGCGTGACCAGCGGCGGCAAGGTGCTCGCCTGCGGAGCCGGCGTGTCGGGCCTGCTGGCGGCCCAGTTCGCCGCGCAGTTCGTGGGCCGCTTCGAACGCGAGAGGCCAGAGCTCGGCGCCATCGCGCTGCCCGGCGACGCCACCGACCCCGGTGCCGACGGCGCGGAAGCCGTGGATGCCGACCGCTTCGCCCGCCAGGTCCGTGCGCTCGGCCAGGCCGGCGACGTGCTGCTGGCCTTGAGCATCAGCGGCCAATCGGCTTCGGTGCTGGCCGCCGTGACCGCGGCGCACGAGCGCGACATGACCGTGGTCGCGCTGCTCGGCAATGCCGCGTCGGGGGCGGGCGGCTCCATCGGCCGCGCGCTGCGCGAGACCGACGTTCAGATCAGCGTGCCGCACGAGCGTGCGGCTCGCATCCACGAGATCCACCAGATCGCGCTGCATTGCCTGTGCGACGGCGTGGACGCCCAGTTACTCGGAGAACAGGAAGTTTCCTCATGACCATGACGACCATGACGACGACATCGACCCAACGTTTCGCTCTCGCCCTGACCCTGGGCGCCGCACTGGTCACGGGTCTTTCCGCCTGCGTGCCGCTCGTCGTGGGTGGCGCGGCCGTGGTGGGCGTGGGCATGGTGGCCACCGACCGCCGCAGCTCGGGCGCGCAACTGGACGACCAGGGCATCGAGCTGCGCGCGGCGGCCCGCGTGCGCGACATCGCCAACGACCAGATGTACGTGAGCGTCACCAGCTACAACCGCCAGGTGCTGCTGACGGGCGCCGTGGGCAGCGACGCCGACCGCCGCCGCGTCGAGGACGAAGTCAGCCGCATCGTGAACGTGCGCTCGGTGGTCAACGAACTGACCGTCGGCTCCTCCAGCACCTTCCAGGACCGCTCGAACGACCTCTACATCACCGGCAAGGTGAAGGCTTCCCTGCTCGACGCCAAGGACATCTTCGCCAATTCCTTCAAGGTGGTGACCGAGCGCGGCGTGGTCTACCTGATGGGCATCGCCACGCGCCGCGAGACCGATCGCGCCACCGAGATCACGCGCGGCGTGTCTGGCGTGGTCAAGGTGGTGCGCGTGGTCGAGGTCGTGAGCGAGGCCGACCTGGCGGCAAGCCAGGCGGCGAACCAGGCCGCCGCGCAGCGCGGCGGCGCGGGGCCGGCGCCGGTGACTTCGGCTACGCCCTCCACGCCGTCGTCGTCTTCCTCCACCTCGCGCGTGCCGCTGCCGCCGATGGAGCCGCTGCCCGGTTCGGGCTCGTCCACGTCGACGCCGTCCTCGAGCGGGGTGACGACTTCGCCGGTGCGCTGAAGAGCCGGCCGGCGAGCCAAAACAGAAAAGCCCGCGTCAGCGGGCTTTTTTCATGGCGTCACCTGGCTGGTCACTTGAGCCGCGTGATGAGGCTCGAGGTATCCCAGCGCCGCCCGCCGGCCTGCTGCACGTCGGCATAGAACTGGTCGACCAGCGCCGTCACCGGCACGCGCGCGCCGTTGCGCTTGGCTTCGTCGAGCACCAGGCCCAGGTCCTTGCGCATCCAGTCGACGGCGAAGCCGTAGTCGAACTTGCCTTCGATCATGGTCTTGCCGCGGTTCTCCATCTGCCAGCTCTGGGCAGCGCCCTTGCTGATGACGCCCAGCACGGCTTCCATGTCGAGTCCGGCGCGTTGGCCGAAGGCGATGGCTTCCGACAGGCCCTGCACCAGGCCCGCAATGGCGATCTGGTTGACCATCTTCGCGAGCTGGCCGGCGCCGCTCTCGCCCAGCAGCGTGACCGCGCGCGAGAAGGCCATGGCCACCGGCTTGATGCGTTCGAACACCGCCGCGTCGCCGCCGCACATCACCGTGAGCGCGCCGTTCTGCGCTCCGGCCTGGCCGCCCGAGACGGGTGCGTCGATGAAGTGCAGGCCCAGCGCCTGGGCCGCCCTGGAAAGCTCGCGCGCCACGTCGGCCGAGGCGGTCGTGTGGTCGACCAGCACGGCACCCTTCTTCATGCCGGCGAAGGCGCCGTCGTCGCCCAGCACCACCGAGCGCAGGTCGTCGTCGTTGCCGACGCAGCTGAACACGATGTCGGCGCCCGCGACCGCTTCGCGCGGCGTGGCGGCATGGCGGCCGGGCGGGCCGAATTCGTCGGCCCAGGCCTGCGCCTTGGCAGCCGTGCGGTTGTAGACCGTGACGCTGTGGCCGGCCTTTGCCAGGTGGCCGGCCATCGGGCCGCCCATGACGCCGAGGCCGAGGAAGGCCACTGTCTGTGCGGGAACGGATTCGTAGGTGCGGGGGTTGATGCTGCTCATGGGGCGACAGCTTAAAGCCATTCCGTCGCAGGTGGGATGCGCCTAACATATACGTGAACGTACAGGTTTGGGTAAAATCGCCCCATCATGACCGACCAGAACCCCGCCAGGACCATCACGGTGCGCGACGCCGCGGCCCGGCTCGACGTCACGCCGCGCACGCTCAAGTACTACGAGGAACTGGGCATCGTGGTGCCGGTGCGCAGCGAGGGCGGCTACCGCCTGTACGAGCAGGCCGATCTCGACAAGCTGGCGCGCGTGCTGCGCATGCGCTCGCTGGGTTTCTCGCTCACGGCCATCACCGCGATGCTTCAGCAGCCGATGGAGGCGCCGGCCGAAGGCGGGCGTCCGCGGCTGTCGAATGCCTCGCTCAAGACGCTGCGCGAAACTCTCACCGGGCAGCTGGCGACGCTCGACGCGCGCGTGGCGCAGGTCCGTCGCGAGCTCAAGGAAGCCGCCGCGCTGCAGGCGCAGCTCAAGCGCGACCTCGACTACGTGGAGCGCCGCCTCGCCGGCGAGCCGGTGGAAGAGGCGCTCGAGCAGCGCCGCAAGGAACGGCCCGCATCATGAGCACGACGGCCCTGGCATGGCCTTCGCGCGGCAGCAGTGCCGCGGTCGCGCTGCTGCCCTGGGCCATCGGCCTCGTCACGGCCATCGACTATTTCGACAACGCGCTCTTCGCCTTCTTCGCCAGCTACATCGCCGGCGGCGTGAACGCCTCGCCCGACGAGCTCGTGTGGGCCTCGAGCGCCTATGCGCTGGGCGCCGTGCTCGGCATCCTGCAGCAGCACGCATGGATCGAGCGGCTGGGCTACCGGCGCTACCTGGCCGTCTGCATGTTCGCCTTCGCCGCGGGCGGCGTGGGCGCGGCGCTGTGCGACAGCTCGATGCAGCTCACGGCCGCGCGGGCCCTGCAGGGCTACTTCGTCGGGCCGATGCTGGGCGCCTGCCGCATCCTGATCCAGATCGGCATTCCGCCCGCGCGCCGCGCCAAGGCGCTGAAGGCGTTCATGGTGCTGATCGTCTTCGGCGGTGCGCTGGCACCCATCGCGGGCGCCTTCCTGGTCGCCAACTTCGACTGGCGCTGGCTGTTCGCGAGTACCGCGCCGGCCGCGGCGCTGATCGGCCTGCTCGTGCTCTGGACGCTGCCCGACATCGGCGACGTCGAGCCGCACGAGCGCACCGAGCCGCACTACATCGCCTACATGGTGTTCGCGCTCGCGCAGGCCGCGCTGCAGGTGGTGCTGACGCGCTCGCACTTCGAGCTCTTCGCCGGCTCGCCCGCGCTCATCGGCCTGGCCATCGCTGGCGTCGCAGGGCTCGCGTGGTTCGGCTGGCAGCAGTGGCAGCATCCCGCGCCACTGGTGCGGCTGCATGCGCTGCGCAACGCGTCGTTCCGCGTCGGGCTGGCGCTCTACGTCGTCTACTACTACCTCTCGACGGGCTTCAGCTACCTGCTGCCGCGGATGATGGAGGGCGGCCTGGGCTTCACCGTGGGCAACACCGGCTACTTCACGGGTGCGGCCTCGTTCGCGACCGGGCTGCTGGTCTTCGTCTACCTGAAGTACTCGGCGCGGCTGGCGCGCAAGAAGTGGCTGATCGTCGTCGGTTTCGGCATCGCGGCGCTGGCGGCGTGGCTGCTGTCGCGCGTCACGCCGCAGGCCGGGCGCGAGGCACTGCTGGTGCCGCTGCTGCTGCGCGGGCTGCTGATGCTGTTCGTCGTGCTGCCGGTGGCGAACCTCACCTTCAAGCCTTTCGCGGCGGAGGAGTTCGCGCACGGCTACCGCCTGAAGAACCTCGTGCGCCAGCTGGCGATCTCGTTCGCGACCTCGACCGTGATCGCGCTCCAGCAGCACCGGCTGGCGCTGCACGAGGTGCGGCTGAGCGAATCGGCCAACGCCGCGAACGCGAGCTTCATGCAGGCGCTGGATTCATTGACCCGCGGCTTCGCAGCGACGGGCCACGCGGCCGGCGAGGCGCATGCGATGGCGCTCGGCACGCTCTACCGAACGCTGGAGCAGCAGGCCACGTTCATGGCCTCGCTCGACGGCTTCACCGCGATGGCTGTGATTGCGCTGGCTGCCGGCGTGTTCGCCGCGTGGCAGCGGACGATCGACTGATCCGATCAGACGATCGCGAAGTGCTCCGTGCCCGCGGCCAGGTCGGTGCTGCGCGCACGCTGGCTGTTGAGCTTGATCTGCAGGCGCAGGTCGTTGGCCGAGTCGGCGTTGCGGATGGCGTCCTCGAAGCTGATCGAGTGGCTCTCGAACAGGTCGAACAGCGCCTGGTCGAAGGTCTGCATGCCCAGGTTGCGGCTCTTGCGCATGATCTCCTTGATCTCGCCCACCTCGCCCTTGAAGATCAGGTCGGAAATCAGCGGCGTGTTCAGCAGCACTTCGACCGCGGCCACGCGGCCCAGGCCGTCTTCCGTCGGCACCAGCCGCTGCGACACCAGCGAACGCAGGTTCAGCGACAGGTCCATCAGCAGCTGGGCGCGGCGCTCTTCGGGGAAGAAGTTGATGATCCGGTCCAGCGCCTGGTTGGCGCTGTTGGCGTGCAGCGTTGCCATGCACAGGTGGCCCGTTTCGGCGAAGGCCACGGCGTGTTCCATGGTCTCGCGGTCGCGGATTTCGCCCATCAGGATCACGTCGGGCGCCTGGCGCAGCGTGTTCTTCAGCGCGGCCTCCCAGCTGTCGGTGTCGATGCCCACCTCGCGCTGCGTCACCACGCAGTTCTTGTGCGGATGCACGAATTCGACCGGGTCTTCCACCGTCACGATGTGGCCGAACGAGTTCTCGTTGCGCCAGTCGATCATCGCCGCCAGCGTGGTCGACTTGCCCGAGCCCGTGGCACCCACCAGGATGCACAGGCCGCGCTTGGTCATCGACACGTCCTTCAGCACCTGCGGCATGCCCAGGCCGTCGATGGTCGGCAGCTTGGCGGGAATGGTCCGCAGCACCATGCCGACCTTGCCCTGCTGCACGAAGGCGTTCACGCGGAAGCGGCCGATGCCGGTCGGCGAGATCGCGAAGTTGCATTCCTTGGTGCGCTCGAATTCGGCCGTCTGGCGGTCGTTCATGATCGAGCGGGTGAGCGCCAGCGTGTGCGGCGCGCCCAGCGCCTGCTGCGAAACCTTGGTGACCTTGCCGTCGACCTTGATGGCCGGCGGAAAGTCGGCCGTGATGAACAGGTCGCTGCCGTTGCGGCTCACCATGAGCTTGAGCAGGTCGTTGATGAACTGGCTGGCTTGATCGCGTTCCATGAGAGCGCTCCTTGATCTGTTTAGATTGAACCCGTTGGCGGCCGACCGCCGGGCCGCCCCAAGGCGGCCGCGCCTCCCCCTTTGGGGGTGGAGTTACACGCAGCGCAGCGAAGTGAAAAGCCGGGGGGCCTCATGACTAGCCTGGGAAATTCTCTGGGATCTTGGCCTTGCCGCGGGCCTCTGCTGCCGAGATGGTATTGCGGCGCACCAGTTCCGTCAGGTTCTGGTCGAGCGTCTGCATGCCCGAGCCCTGGCCGGTCTGGATGGTGGAGTACATCTGCGCCACCTTGGCCTCGCGGATCAGGTTCCGGATGGCCGGCGTGCCCAGCATGATCTCGTGCGCCGCCACGCGGCCCTGGCCATCCTTGGTCTTGCACAGCGTCTGCGAGATCACGGCCTGCAGCGACTCCGAGAGCATCGCGCGGATCATTTCCTTCTCTTCGCCGGGGAACACGTCGATGATCCGGTCGATGGTCTTGGCGGCCGACGAGGTGTGCAGCGTGCCGAACACCAGGTGGCCCGTTTCGGCGGCGGTCATGGCCAGGCGGATGGTTTCCAGGTCGCGCAGCTCGCCCACCAGGATGGCGTCGGGGTCTTCGCGCAGCGCGGAGCGTAGGGCGTTGGAGAACGACAGCGTCATCGGCCCCACTTCGCGCTGGTTGATCAGGCACTTCTTCGACTCGTGCACGAATTCGATCGGGTCCTCCACTGTGAGGATGTGGCCGTACTCGTTCTCGTTGAGGTAGTTGATCATCGCGGCCAGCGTGGTCGACTTGCCCGAGCCCGTGGGGCCCGTCACCAGCACCAGCCCGCGCGGCTTGAGCGCCAGTTCGCCGAAAATCTTCGGCGCATTGAGCTGCTCGAGCGTGAGGATCTTCGATGGAATGGTCCGGAACACGGCGGCCGCGCCGCGCGCCTGGTTGAAGGCGTTCACGCGGAAGCGCGCGAGGCCGTCGATCTCGAAGGAGAAGTCGACCTCCAGGAACTCTTCGTAGTGCTTGCGGTGCGTGTCGCTCATGATGTCGTACACCATGGCGTGCACGCCCTTGTGGTCGAGCGCGTCGACGTTGATGCGGCGCACGTCGCCGTTGACGCGGATCATGGGCGGCAGGCCCGCGGAAAGGTGCAGATCGGAGGCTTTGTTCTTGACGCTGAACGCCAGCAATTGGGTGATGTCCACGGGGCTCCTCGGCTCGGGTTTCGTGACGTTTTGATACGATTTTGGACGATTATGACGATGATTGGCGACGACCTCCAGCAAGTAAACAACCGGATCGCGAAGGCATGTGTAACGGCCGGCCGTGACCCGTCGGAAGTGCGGTTGCTGGCGGTGTCCAAGACCTTCGGCCCCGAGGCGGTGCGCGAGGCGCACGCGGCGGGCCAGTCGGCCTTCGGCGAGAACTACGTGCAGGAAGGGCTGGACAAGATCGAAGCCCTCGCCGACCTGCGTTCTTCCCTCGAATGGCACTGCATCGGGCCGCTTCAGAGCAACAAGACGCGGCCGGTGGCCGAGCACTTCGACTGGGTCCACAGCATCGACAGATTGAAGATCGCGGAGCGTCTTTCGGCCCAGCGGCCGGCGCACCTGCCGCCGCTGGATGTATGCCTTCAGGTTAATGTGGACGGCGGTGCCAACAAGTCCGGTGTGCCTCCGGAAGAGGCGCTGGCGCTGGCGCGCGCTGTGGCGGCTTTGCCACAACTTCGGCTGCGCGGGCTCATGGCGATTCCCGAGCCGGCCGCCGGCTTCGAAGCGCAGCGCGATCTGTGCCTGCGCGCGCATGCCGTGTACCAGTCGATCCGCGACGCGGGCATCGCGCTGGACACGTTGTCGCTCGGCATGAGCGCGGACCTCGAGGCCGCCATCAGCGCGGGCAGCACGATGGTGCGCGTCGGCACGGCGATCTTCGGCGGGCGCACCTACGCCAGGCCAGCCTGATCGCCTCTTCGTGCGTCAGACCCCCAGCGGCAGCCGCGCGCTGTTCTTCACTTCTTCCATCACCGCATAGGTCCGCGTCTCGCGCACGCCGGGCAGTTGCCACAGCACGGTGCCGGCGAACTCGCGGTAGGCGGCCATGTCGGCCATGCGGGTCTTGAGCAGGTAGTCGAAGCCGCCCGCGACCATGTGGCATTCCATGATCTCGTCGCGCACCTGCACGGCAGCCTTGAACTGGTCGAACACGTTGGGCGTGGTGCGGTCGAGCAGCACCTCGACGAAGACGGTGAAGCCGCGGCCCAGCTTGTGCGGATCGAGCCGCGCCTCGTAGCCCTGGATGAAGCCGTCGCGTGTGAGCCGCTGCACCCGCGCCAGCACCGCGGTGGGCGAGAGCGCCACCGCCTCGGCCAGCTTGAGGTTGGTGATGCGGCCGTCTTCCTGAAGGATCTTCAGCAGCCGGAGATCGATGCGGTCCAGGTCGAGCATCGGAGGATTATCCAGCCCGGACAGCGAATCGTGGCGGAAGATGCGGCCTATGGCCGCCGGCTATAGGAGATAGAACCAAGGAACTGCCGGCAGCCTACCCTGGACTACCCAGGGAGCCGCCGTGCGTTCCGTTCGCCGTCAGCGAACTTGCGTTTGCATTTGCGACTGCGCGGCCGCCTGCTGGTTCTTGAGCTGGTCGACCAGGGCGCCGTAGGCCGGGCTTGCGCGCAGCCGGGAGTATTCGGCGGCGGCTTCGCGGTAGCCCGGCTTCATGGTGTCGGCACCGGCTTCGCTGGCCTGCTGGGCCGCCAGGCCTGACTGGATCCAGAGACGCGTGTCGGCCGCCACGGCGGCGCGGCTGTTGGCCGAGACCGCGACCGGCTCCTGCTGGTAGCCGCTGGTGTAGCCCTGCGTGGGCGCGGTCTTCAGCCACTGCACCGCGTCGGCGGTCACCGCGGCGCGCGTGGTCGACGAGGCCAGCGGCGCGGGGCGCGGATCGCCCTCCGCGTAGTTGCCGGCGAAGCTCGGCGCGGCGATCGTGCCCAGCAGGGCGGCGAGGGCGGCGGTGCCGAACAGACGGGTGGCGGAAGCTTGCTTGCTCATTCGTTACTCCTTGATGTGTGACGTTGGTTGCTGGGTTTGCCTGGGTTGGTGAGGCAACTCTACGAAGCGGATCCGCGAGGTCGATAACCCGTCGATGACGTTTCTGTCATCTGCGCCGACAACGGTCGTGGCGGCCTATCGCTCGCCCGACGGAATCGTTCCCGCCCGCATGGCCTTGATGGCCTCTGCCTCCACCGCCTCGCGCGTGGCGGGCTGGCCGGTGCGCGCGGCCGGCCAGGGCGCGCCGCGGCTCACGTTGTTCCACGCGGGCTGCTTCTGCGCCGTCGCCAGCTCGGCGACGACCCTGTCGCGCGAAGGGTCCTGCTTCGCGTGGTCGGGGTAGCGCGTCACGCCGGCTTCGGTCGGCGCGAAGTGGTACTCGCCGGCGGCGGATGCAGCCAGCGGTGCCAGCGCAGCGGCGGCGAGAAGGGAGGAAGAAAGAAGAAGCGTGCGATGCGGCATGGTCGGTGTCTCCTGGTTGTTCGCCGTCGCCGGAAATGGCGCCGACCGTGCCAATCTAGGAAGCGATGCCGTCAGCCTCCGCACGCCGCGATTACATCGGCGCAATGTGTGCGCCGCGGCGCTACCAACCTCTCTTGCATAACCGCCTCCGCGGCGCGCATAAGCCATGGCGCAACGCGCGGCGGAGGTCTATCGTTGCGGCCACCCTAACAAACCGAGCAAGGGAACTCATATGAGCGAACAACTCTCCTTCGTCAGTCCTACAGCCAACAGCCCGTGGGGCACATATCTTTCGCAGGTCGATCGCGTCGTGCCGTACCTCGGCCCGCTGGCCCGCTGGGTCGAAACCCTCAAGCGCCCCAAGCGCGCGCTCATCGTCGACGTGCCCATCGAAATGGACGACGGCACCATCGCCCACTTCGAGGGCTACCGGGTGCAGCACAACATGAGCCGCGGCCCGGGCAAGGGCGGCGTTCGCTTCCACCCCGACGTCACGCTGGAAGAAGTGATGGCCCTGTCGGCCTGGATGACCATCAAGACGGCGGCGGTCAACCTGCCGTACGGCGGCGCCAAGGGCGGCATCCGCGTCGACCCGAAGAAGCTCTCGCTGCAGGAGCTCGAGAAAGTCACCCGTCGCTATACCAGCGAGATCGGCATCATCATCGGCCCGCACACCGACATCCCCGCGCCCGACGTCAACACCAACGCGCAGATCATGGCGTGGATGATGGACACCTACTCGATGAACGTCGGCGGCACCGCCACCGGCGTCGTCACCGGCAAGCCGCTGCACCTGGGCGGTTCGCTGGGCCGCGTGAAGGCAACCGGCCGCGGCGTGTTCGTCACCGGCCGCGAAGCCGCACGCCGCCTGGGCATCGACCTGCGCGGCGCGCGCATCGCGGTGCAGGGCTTCGGCAACGTGGGCTCCGTCGCGGCAGAACTCTTCGCCGAAGCCGGCGCCAAGATCGTCGCGGTGCAGGACCACACCGGCACCATCGTCAACAGCAACGGCCTCGACCTGGCCAAGCTGGTGCCCATCTCGCGCACCGACGGCGTGATCGGCTTCAAGGCCGGCGGCGACATCGTGCCGAACGAGGACTTCTGGAACACGCCCTGCGACATCCTGATCCCGGCGGCCCTCGAAGGCCAGCTCACCGCCGAGCGCGCGCAGAAGACCACCGCCAAGCTGGTGCTCGAAGGCGCCAACGGCCCCACCGTGCCGCAGGCCGACGACATCCTCTCCGAGCGCGGCGTGCTGGTGGTGCCCGACGTGATCTGCAACGCCGGCGGCGTGACCGTGAGCTACTTCGAATGGGTGCAGGACTTCTCGTCCTTCTTCTGGGACGAGGACGAGATCAACGTGCGCCTCGACCGCATCATGATGAACGCGCTCAACCACATCTGGGACACGGCGGACAAGCACAAGATCACCCTGCGCACGGCGACGTACGCGGTGGCCTGCGAGCGCATCCTGATGGCTCGCCAGGAACGCGGCCTGTATCCCTGATCTTTTTTTGACGCCAGGGGAGGCTACGCTCGGGGGATGACCACCACCCCCGCGCAGAACCTCCCGCTTCTTCCTCCTCTTCCCCCCGAAAGCGCCACCCGCCTGCAGGCCCTCATGGCTGGCGGGCAGCGCAGGCTGCTGGGGCTCGTCGGCGCGCCCGGCGCGGGCAAGTCGACGCTCGCGGCGGCGCTGCTGCAGGCGGTGGGTGCCGACCGTGCGCAGGTCGTGCCCATGGACGGCTTCCACCTTGCCAATGTCGAGCTGCAACGGCTCGGCCGCGCCGGCCGCAAGGGCGCTCCCGACACCTTCGACAGCGCCGGTTATGTCGCCCTGCTGCAGCGCCTGCGCGAGCAGCGGCCCGACGGCGACATCGTCTATGCCCCCGAGTTCCGCCGCGAGATCGAGGAGCCGGTCGCCGGCGCGATCGCGGTGCTGCCTTCGACGCAGCTCGTCATCACTGAGGGCAACTACCTGCTGCACGACGTCGGTCCGTGGGCGGGAGCTGCGGCGATGCTCGACGAGGTCTGGTACGTGGACATCGACGATGCCCTGCGGGAAGAGCGCCTGGTGCGCCGCCACCAGCAGTTCGGCCGCAGCGCCGAGGAAGCGCGAGCCTGGGTAGCGAGCACCGACGCGCCGAACGCGCGGCTGATCGCGGCGACGCGGGTTCGCGCGCATCACGTGCTGCCCTGGTCCTGAAAATTTCGACCGCATGGCGGGAACGCGCCTGCACGGGCGCGCTCGAAGGCTTGCCGGCAAGGCCGCCGGTTAGCATTCGCCGCTTCATGCCGTCCATGCACTCCTTCTTTCTTCCTTTTGTCCACGCCCGGGTCGTCGTCATCGGCCTGCTTTCAGCCCTCGTGCTCGCCGGTTGCGGCAGTACCTCCCGCCGGGTCAACTACGAACCCGAGGCCTTCGGCTCCACCACCACCCACACCCGCGACTACGAGGCCACCGAGGCCCAGACCTGCGAGGCCGCGCGCCGGGCGCTGCTGAGCCAGGGCTACATGATCACGGCCGCCAACTCCGACCTCGTCACCGGGCGCAAGAGCTTCCAGCCGGCTGCCGAGGTGCATGTGGAGGTCGAGTTCCGCGTGGTCTGCGCGCGGGAAAGCACCCGCAGCGGCAAGGCGAGCAAAAGTACCGTGGCCTTCGCCACCGCGCTGCAGGACCGCTACGGCCTCAAGAAGGTGAACAACTCGGCAAGCCTCGGCGTGGGCGCGATCGGCTCGCTCTCGCTGCCGTTCGCGGGCAGCGACGACGCGATGGTGAAGGTGGCGAGCGAGACGCTGACCGACGAGCGCTTCTACGACCGCTTCTTCTCGCTGCTCGACCGCTACCTCGAGGGCCCGGAAGGAGAAGAGGAGGCCGGGGCGCCCGCCGAAACGCCGGTCGCCTCGCCACCACCCGCTGCAATGCCCGAGCCTGCCGCCGCGCCGGCAGTCACCTATCCGGTGACTTCGTCGCCGAACCGCGGCTGAGCGGCGCCGGCCCAAAATACCAAGACACGTCTTACAATCCGGGCATGGCTTCCACCATCCCGGATCCGGCGCAGTGCGCCTCGCGCCTTCGCACTTCCGTATCGCTGCTGACGCGACAGCTGCGCAGCGGCAGCGTCACGCCCGAGGGGCCGAGCGTGGCCAAGCTCAGCGTGCTGGGCCAGATTCACCAGCACGGGCCGTGCACGCCCACGACACTCGCGGGGCTCGAACGCGTCAAGCTCCAGTCGCTGACCAGGCTGCTGGCCGAACTGGAGGCCGAAGGCTGGATCGGCCGCGCGCCGCACCCGGCCGACGGGCGCCAGTGGCTGCTGTCCCTCACCGCCGAGGGCACGCGCCGGCTCAAGGCCATCATGCGAACGCGTGAAGCGGCGCTTGCCGAGGCGATCGATGCCACGCTCGACGCCGACCAGCGCGCCCTGCTGCTGCAGGCCTGCGCGCTGATCGACGGCATCGCGGCCACGCTCGGCGGCAAGGCGAAGACGCCAGGGCCATGAACGGCACGAGTGCACTGCAGCGCCTCGCCGCTCCCTGGCGGCATGGCCGCTGGCGCTCCGGCGCGCAGCTCGCGGCGGCCGTGGCCATCGCATGGGGCGCGGCGACGGCCCTGCGGCTGCCCGAGAGCTTCTGGGCCGTGATGAGCGTGCTGATCGTCATGCGCCCCAGCGCCGGTTCCACGCTCGACGCGGGATGGGATCGCGTGCGCGGCACGGCGGCGGGCGCGCTCTTCGGGCTTGCCGGCGTCTATCTGCATCACCATGGCGCGCCGGTGCTCGCGACCACGCTGGGCGTGGTCATGCTGCTGTCGTTCGCCAGCGCATCCGCGCCGGGCCTGCGCAGCGCGCCAGTAGCCGCGCTGATCATCCTGTCTGCCGGCGGCATTCCGGGCCATTCGGCGCTGCAGGTGGCGCTGCTTCGCATGGCGCAGATCGGCATCGGCGTGGGCGTGGCGCTCGTCGTTTCGACGGTGATGTCCGAATACCACGCGGGTGCGCGCTTCGACGAAGGCTGCGCCGCCCTGCTGCGCGGCATCGCGAGGCGAATGGGCGCCTCGCGACGGCCCCCGAACGCGGCGGAGACGGAGCGCATCCACGCAGGCACGCGAGCGGCACTGGTCCGCCTGACCGCGCTGGCCGGAGGCGCCGACCTCGAGGCGCGCTGGTGGCGCCGCGGCCCGGCGCACGGAACCTCGTATCGCGACAAGGCCCGGCTGGCGGCACGCGTCTTCCAGGACGCGGCGATGCTGGAGCGCGTGTTCCGGCAGGCCGGAAGCGCGCTGGCCGATGCTTCATGGCACGAAGCAGCGCAGGCCGCGGGCGCGGCCGTCGCCGGCATGGCCGATGCGATCGAGGGCAAGGGCGCGCCGCCGGATCTCGCCGAGCTCGACCGCCGCGCGCAGGCCTCGCGGGAGAGCGCGCCGGACGCGCTGCTCGCCGCGCCACTGGGCCTGCTCCTCGACGACCTGCGCCGCCTGGCGGCCAGCCTCGATCCGCATCCGCCGAGGTAGTGCGGCCGCTCGTCCGGCTGGGGGCGTGAACGTCGACACCCTAGAATCTTCCGAAAACTCATTCGTTTCGGAGAGGGACGGGCATGGAAGACAAGTCGCAGGACGCGCGCTACGCGCCTCCGCAATCCCATGTGGAAGACGTGGTGCAGCCCGGCGGCGCGCAGCCGGGCGAGCTCGCATCGCGTGGCACGCGCTTCCTCGCCGCGATGCTCGACGCGGGCATTTCCATCGCGGCGATCTGGTTCCTCGCGATGTTCACGCCCATCAACCTCTGGGAAGACGACGGCCTCGGTTTCTGGGAGCCCCGCATCTCCAGCGCGGCCTCCGGCATCGTTCTCTATCTCGTGCTGCACGGCTACCTGCTGGCCACCCGCGGCCAGACCATCGGCAAGGCACTGTTCAAGATCCGCATCGCACGGCCCGACGGCTCGCAGGCGCAGATCGGGCGCATCCTGGCGCTGCGCGACGGCCCGATGTTCATCATGACCATCTGGCCGCTGCTCGGGCCGCTCTACCTGGTGGTGGACAGCCTGTTCATCTTCCGCGCGTCGCGCCGCTGCCTGCACGACCAGATCGCCGACACGGTCGTGCTGCAGGCCTGAGGCGGGCCCGACGCCAGTGCGCCTCGACACGCTCTACACCGCCGAGACCCCGGAAGGCATCGCGCTCTCGCTGCGCCCGGCCGGACTGGTCGCGCGCGGGCTGGCGTACCTCATCGACCTCGCGATCCGGCTCGGCATCTTCGTCGCGATCTCCATCACGGTCGGCATGCTGGGCAAGATGGGCTTCGGCATCCTGCTCATCGCCTACTTCTGCCTCGAGTGGTTCTATCCCGTGGTGTTCGAGCTCACGCGCGCGGCGGCCACGCCCGGCAAGCGCGTGATGGGCCTGCGCGTGGTGATGGACTCGGGCCTGCCCGTCACGCCCGCCGCCGCGCTCACGCGCAACCTGCTGCGCGCGGCCGACTTCATGCCTTCCTTCTACGGCGCCGGCATCGTGTCGATGCTGTGGCGGCACGACAGCAAGCGGCTGGGCGACCTCGCCGCCGGCACGCTGGTGGTGTTCAGCGACCAGGTGAACCTGCACGGCAGCCTGCCCGTGGCCGAGCCGCAGGCGCCCGCGCGGCCGCTGTCGGCGCGCGAGCAGATGGCCATCGTGTCGTGGGCCGGGCGCGCCACGCGCCTCACGCCCGAGCGCTTCGACGAGCTCGCCCGCGTCGCCGAGCCGGTGCTGGGCCCGGACACCACGGGAGCCTCGGCATCGCAGCGCCTGCTCGGCGTGGCTCAATGGGTGCTGGGCCGCCGCAACGGTGCCGCCGCCGTCGACGCACGGGGAGGGACAGCGCCATGACGCCGCTCGATTTCGAAGCCGCCTATGCGCCCCTGTGGGCCGAACTCGAGGCAGTCATCCGCGTCGCGGAGACCAAGCGCAAGTTCGACGGCGCGCGGCTCGCCACGCTGTACCGCCGCGTGTGCGAGCACCTCGCGCTGGCGCAGGCGCGCGCCTATCCGATCCATCTCACGCAGCGGCTCGAAAGCCTCACGCAGAGCGCGCACCGGCTGATCTATCGCCGGCACGACTACGGCCTCGCGCGTTTCGCGCGGCTGGCGCTGGTCGACTTTCCCGAAGCGGTGCGGGCGCATCGCGTCTACCTGCTGGTCTCCGCGCTGATGTTCGTGCTGCCGCTTCTCCTGGCCGGCTGGGCGGCCTGGCGCGACCCGGGCTTCATCCTGCACCTGCTCGATGCCAACTCGGTGCAGGAGTTCGACTCGATGTACAGCGACAGTGCCGAGTCATTGGGCCGCACGCGCAGCGCGGGCGACGACTGGCAGATGTTCGGCTTCTACATCATGCACAACATCGGCATCGGTTTTCGCTGCTTCGCGGCGGGCATCTTCGCCGGCGTGGGCAGCGCGGCGGTGGTGGTGTTCAACGGCGTGCAGATCGGGGCCGTTGGCGGCTACCTGATCGGGGCGGGCCACGCCCGGAACTTCCTCTCCTTCGTGGTCACGCACTCGGCCTTCGAGCTCACCGCCATCGTGCTGGCCGGCGCGGCGGGCCTGCGGCTCGGCTATTCGTGGGTGGCGCCGGGGCGGCACACGCGGCTCGAGGCGCTGCGGCTGGCTGCGCGCCATGCGGTGGTGATCGTCTACGGCGTCATCGGGCTGCTGCTGATCGCCGCGGCGGTCGAAGCCTTCTGGTCCTCGGCGCGCTGGATCGCGCCGGCGGTGAAATACGGCGTGGGCGGCGCCTGCTGGGTGCTGGTGCTGGCGTACCTGGGCTGGCAGGGCCGGCCGCGCGCCACGGCGAAGGCGGGGGAAGACGATGCAGGTTGACGGCCTCGCCATCGCGCTGCGGCCGCGGCCCATGGCCGAGGCGGCCGACCTCGGCGCGCAGCTGGTGCGCAGCCATGCGCGCTCTGTGTGGCGCACCTTCCTGCCGGTGCACATCGTCATGGTGCTGCTGGCGCTCAGCACGGTCGAGATCGCCGGCTGGCTGCCCAGTCTGCTGATCTTCTGGCTCAAGCCCTGGCTCGACCGCAGCCTGCTCTTCGTCCATTCGCGCGCCGTGTTCGGGCAGGAGACGCGCTGGTCCGACCTGTGGGCCAACCGCCGTACCGTGTGGGGCGGGCAACTGCTGCGCACGCTGCTGTGGCGGCGCTTCTCGCCCTGGCGTTCGTTCACCCAGGCCATCGAGCAGCTCGAAGGCCAGCGCGGGAGCGCGAGGCGCAGGCGCCGCACGCAGCTGCTGCGCGGACGACGCGGCGCGGCCACGGGGATGCAGCTGGTGTTCGCGAACGTCGAGATGGCGCTCGACATCTGCCTGCTGTCGCTGCTGTTCTGGTTCGCGCCCGAAGGCAGCACCCGCGACCTGTTCAGCTGGCTCACGCAGTCGGACTCGCTGCTGCAGAGCCTGCTGACTGCCGGCGCATACGCGCTCGTCGTGGGCGTGCTGGAGCCGTTCTACGTGGCGGCGGGTTTCGCGATGTACCTCAACCGCCGGGTGGAGCTCGAGGCCTGGGACATCGAGCAGGAGTTCCGTCGTGGGTTCAGGTAACACCCCCAGGCTTCGCGCACTTCGTGTCGCTTCGCCAGCCCCCTCGCTGGGGGCGATGCCGGTGGCCCGGCAGAGCCGGTTCCACGGCGGCCTGGAGCTCACCCCCAGGCTTCGCGCACTTCGTGTCGCTTCGCCAACCCCCTCGCTGGGGGCGATACCGGTGGCCCGGCAGAGCCGGTTCCGCGGCATCCCTGGAAGGGGGCTTGTGGTCGCTCTGCTCGTGCTCTTGTGCGTGGGGGTGATGGCGCCTTCGGCGGCCTTGGCTGCGGACGGAGCCGCGTCGACGCGCGAGCAGGTGAACGCCGCGATCGACAAGGTGCGTGCCGATCCGAACATGCCGGGCACCAGGACCGAGAAGCAGCTGCGCTTCAAGGACCGCGACGAAGAAGAGGAGCCCGAGAAGAAGACCGACAGCCTCGACTGGCTGCGCGACTTCGTGCGGGCGGTGGCCGAGGGGGCTCGCTGGCTGATCTGGGGGCTGGCCGCGCTGGCGCTGGCTTGGCTGGCGATCCGGCTGCACCGCTGGGTGCGGGTGCGCGCCGGTGGGGCGCGACCGGGCAAGGCGCCGCTGCCCAGCCATGTGGGCAGCCTCGACATCCGGCCCGAGAGCCTGCCGGACGACATCGGCAATGCCGCGGCCGGGCTCTGGCAGCGCGGGCAGCAGCGGGCGGCGCTGTCGCTGCTGTATCGCGGTGCGCTGTCGCGCCTGGTGCATGCGCACGGGGTGCCGGTGCGCGCCGCGAGCACGGAGGGCGAGTGCGTGGCGCTCGCCTCGACGCGGCTCGCGCCCGAGGCGCAGGCCTTCTTCGTGCGGCTGGTGGATGCCTGGCAGCTGGCTGCGTACGGCGGGCGGCTGCCCGGCACGGCGCAGGTGCTGGCGATCTGCGGCGAGTTCGACCTGCACCTGCCCGACGCGGCCGCCGCTGCCGCGCCGGCCAGTGACCTGAAGGGCGCGACCGCATGAGCAGCACCAACAGCAGCGGCAACAACAACAGCGCCTGGGCGGTCCGCATCCTCGCGGTGCTGGTGGTGGCGCTGGTCGGCTTCTGGCTGGTCTCCGCCACCGAATGGGCGGACACCGAGGTGTCCACGCCCGCCAGCGGCGAGGCCAGGACGAACCGGTTCTACGGCGCGCAGGCCATGCTGCGCGAACTCGGCATGAAGGTGGTCAGGCGCGAGAGCCTCGACGCCATGCCGCCCGCGCAGGCGCGTCTGGTGCTCGCCTCCAGCTACTGGGACATGTTCCCCGAGCGCGGAAAGCGCCTGCGCGAATGGGTGGAGCAGGGCGGGCACCTGGTGATACCCGCCTACCTGGTCAGCGGCGAGCAGCTGGAAGACTGGCTTCCGCTGGTCCGCGAGAAGCAGCCCGGGTCGGACGAGAAGAAAGTCGCTCCCGAGCCGAAGAAGAAAGAGAAAGCACCCGCCTCGCGCCGTTTCGATCCGCCTCCCAAGGACGCGGACTGCCACGCCGTCACCGAGCCCGACACCGTGCCCGCGAGCTACGCCGGCGGACGCAGCTTCCGCATCTGCACATGGTGGTCGTCGTCGCGCTACCGTGCCGCCGACAAGCAGCCGCCGCCGCTGTGGGCGGTGCTCGGCACGCGCGGTGCCACGGAGGCGATCCGCGTGCGGGTCGGCCGGGGCACCGTCACCGTGATGCCCTGGGGTCTGTGGCACAACGAGAACATGGTGCGCGCCGACAACGCGCTGTTCGCTGCCGCGGCCGTGCAGGCGCGCAGCGGGGCGGAGGTCTGGTTCGTCGTCGAGGAAGCGCGCGAGCCCTTCATGCTCTGGCTCTGGCACAGGGGCTGGGTGGCGCTGGTCGTCGGCATGCTGGCGCTGGCATTCGCGCTCTGGCGCGCGGCCGTGCGCTTCGGGACGCTGGCGCCTTCCGCCGGCACGCACCGGCGCTCCATGGCCGAGCAGGTGCGCGGCACCGCCGGCTTCCTGCACATGCACGGCGCGCAGGCGCTGCACGCGGCGCAACTGCGCGCGCTGGACGAGTCCGCCCGCCGCCAGCTGCGCGGCCATGCTCACCGCGATGCCGCGGCGCGCACCGCCGCCATCGCCCAGGCCACCGGCCTGGACGCGGCCATGCTCGCGCGCGCGATGGACGGCGCGCGCCCCCGGCATGCCGGCGGCATGGCGGTTGACCTGGAAGTGCTCGAAACCGCGCGCAGGCGGCTCGATGCCAACGGGCCGTTCGTGCCCAGGTCCTCCGACTCATCTTCTTCTTCTTCTTCTTCTTCTTCCGCCCGATCCACATCCTGAACCGAGAGACGCACATGCAAGCCATCCAACCCGAAGAACTGACGCGCGCGGCCCAGTGGCTGCAGACGCTGCGCGCCGAGGTCGGCCAGGCCGTGGTCGGCCAGCTCGAGGCGGTCGACCAGACGCTGGTGGCGCTGGTCGCCTCGGGCCACGTGCTGATCGAAGGCGTGCCGGGGCTCGGCAAGACACTGCTCGCGCGGGCGCTGGCGCAGGCCATGACGCTGCGCTACGCCCGCGTGCAGTTCACGCCCGACCTGATGCCCTCGGACATCACCGGCCACGCGGTGCTCGACATCGCCTCGCGCGGCGACGGCAGCCTCGGCACCCTGCGCGTGCACCAGGGGCCGGTGTTCACCAACCTGCTGCTGGCCGACGAGATCAACCGCGCGCCGGCCAAGACGCAGAGCGCGCTGCTCGAAGTCATGCAGGAGTACCAGGTCACGCTCGAAGGCACGGCCATGCCGCTGCCGCGCCCCTTCATGGTGATGGCCACGCAGAACCCGATCGACACCGAGGGCACCTATCCGCTGCCCGAGGCGCAGCTCGACCGCTTCCTGCTGAAGATCGACATCGGCTTTCCGAGCCACACCGAAGAGAACGCCATCGTGCAGCTGACCACGCGGCAGCGCGCCGGCAACCAGTTTCCGCTGGAGGCCGTGCGTCCCTGCCTCGACGAGGCGCAGGTGCTCGAGCTGCAGCGGCTGGCCTGCCTGGTGCAGGCCGACGAGCGCGTGATCGACTATGCGGTGCGCATCGCGCGCGCCACGCGCGACTGGCCGGGCCTGTCGTCGGGCGCCGGGCCGCGCGGCACCATGGCCCTGGTGCGCGCCGCCCGCGCCGCCGCGCTGATGTCCGGGCGCGACTTCATCACGCCCGACGACGTTGCGCGCCAGGCGCTGCCCGCGCTGCGGCACCGCGTGATGATCTCGCCCGACGCGCAGCTCGAAGGCATGGGCGTGGACACCCTGCTGCGCGCCGCCCGCGACAGCGTCGAGGCGCCACGGCTCTAGGCCCGCGGATGCGCGCTGCTGTTCCGATCCCCGCGCGTGCGGCCGTGCTGGCGCTGGCCGGCCTGAGCGCGGCCGCCTCCGTGGCGCTGCTGCTGGGCGCGCCGCTGGCGTACGTCGCCGCCGTGGCGGGCGTGCTGCTCGCGCTGGGTTTCGTGCTCGCCGGCTTCGACCTGTGGAGCAGCCTGCGTGCGTGGCGCGCGGCGCCGCTGCGCATCGAGCGCAACCTGCCGGGTGCGTTCTCGCTCGGCGTGCCCACCGTGCTCACGCTCACGCTGGTCAATGAAGGCACCCAGGCCTGGCAGGTGTCGGTGTTCGACGAGCTCGACACCCACTTCGCCTTCGAGGGGCTGCCACAGGCGCACGCCGTGCCGGCGCTCTCGCGCGTCGCGCTGCGCTACACGGCCACCGCCACGCAGCGCGGCGTCGCGCAGTTCGGCGCCACGCAGCTGCGCTGGCGCACCCGCCTCGGCTGCTTCGAGCTGCGCCAGACGCTGGGCGAGCCGCGCCGGCTGCGCGTGTATCCCAACTTCGCCGCGCTGGCGCGCTACGCGTGGCTCTCGGGCGACCGGCGGCTCGCGCAGATCGGCATCAAGACCTATGCGCAGCGCGGGCTGGGCACCGACTTCCGGCAGCTCGCCGACTACAAGACCGGCGACTCGCTGCGCCACATCGACTGGAAGGCCACGCAGCGCCAGCGCCGGCCCATCGTGCGCGAGTTCCAGGACGACCGCGACCAGTGCGTGCTGTTCCTGCTCGACTGCGGCCGCCGCATGCGCGCCGACGAAGGCGCGCTGGCGCAGAAGGCCAGCAGCCATTTCGACGAAGCGCTCAACGCGCTGATGCTGCTGAGCTACGTTGCGCTGAAGGAGGGCGACGAGGTCGGCGCCATGACCTTCGGCTGCCCCGCCGAGGAGCGGCGCGACTTCGCCCCGCGCAAGGGAACGGCCACGCTCAATGCGCTGATGAACCGGCTGCACGACATCCAGCCCGGCGCCACCCATTCCGACTACTTGCTGGCCGCGCAGGAACTGCTGCGCGTGCAGAAAAGGCGCGCGCTCGTCATCGTGCTGACCAACTTCCGCGACGAGGACGCCGCCGAGCTGCGCCCCGCCATCAAGCTGCTGCGCCGCAAGCACCTCGTGCTGGTGGCGAGCCTGCGCGAACGCGTGCTGGGGCACATCGCCGCCCAGCCGCTGGTGCATGCGCGGGACGCGGTCGACGTGGCCGCGGCGCACCTCTTCGAGCAGTCGCGCCGCGACGCCTTCGCGCGCGTGGTCGGCAACGACCCGCTGTCGGTCGACGTGGAGCCTGCCGACCTGGCCGTGGCGCTGGTGAATCGCTACCACGCTGTCAAAAGGGCTGGCCTTTTGTAAAGGTCTTTGCCCACAATGGGCTCTTTACAAAGCAGAGGAGAGAGAAGCAAATGACGACCGATTTCACCAATCCCAATCCGTACGCGGCGCCCCGCTCCGCGGTGGCCGATGTCTACGACGGCGGCACCGATGCCGTGCAGCCGGTGAAGCTGTGGTCCGCCAAGGGCCGCATCGGGCGGGCCCGCTTCCTGGCTTACACGCTTTTTTCTTACCTCATCTTCATCGTCGCGGCCGGCGTGATGGGCGGGATCCTGGGCTTCAGCGGCCTCGCGCGCTCCGAGGGCGTGATCGGAGGGCTGACCTTCCTGCTCGCGATCCCCTATCTGGTCTTCTACGTGCTGACCGGCATCCAGCGTTCGCACGACATGGACTGGTCGGGCTGGATGCTGTTCCTGGCGCTGATCCCCTTCGTCGCGCTGATCTGGGTCTTCAAGTCGGGCACCAAGGGCCGCAACCGCTTCGGCGCGCCGCCGCCGCCCAACGGCATCGGCGTGCTGATCGGCGCATGGCTGCTGCCCGTGATCACGGTGCTCGGCATCCTCGCGGCCGTCGCGCTCCCGGCCTACCAGGGCTACACCACACGCGCCAAGGCGGCGCAGGTCGAGCGCCCCTGATTCATTTCGATGCTCGGCATGGCCCGTTCGCGAGACACCGCGGAACCGGCTTTGCCGGGCCGCAGGTGTCGCTCCCAGCGAGGGGGGAGAAGCGACACGAAGTGCGCGAAGCCTGGGGGAGTTCCTGCTATCGCACCAGAGTCGACTTGCCGAACAGGCTCTCGATGAGTTCGACGGCCACTTCGGCCGTCTGGTTGCGCACGTCGAGCGCCGGGTTGAGTTCCACCACGTCCAGCGAGCCGAGCCGCCCGGTGTCGGCAACCATCTCCATGCACAGCTGCATCTCGCGGTAGGTCGGCCCGCCGCGCACGCCGGTGCCCACGCCGGGTGCGTCGGCCGGGTCGAGGCAGTCGAGGTCGAAGCTCACGTGCAGGTGCGTGTCCTCGTCCACGTCCTGCAGCGCCTCGGTCATGGTGGTGCGCATGCCGTGCTCGTCGATGTGGCGCATGTCGAACACGTTCAGGCCCAGCGTGCGGATGGCTTCCTTCTCGTCGCCGTCCACGCTGCGGATGCCGATGAAGCGGATGGCGTCGTGCTGCAGCGCCGCGCGCTCGCCGCTCCAGCCCGTGAGCACCGCCGGCCCGTGGCCCAGCAGGCACGACACCGGCATGCCGTGCAGGTTGCCGCTGGGGCTGGTGGTCTCGGTGTTGACGTCGGAGTGCGCGTCGAGCCACAGCACGCGCAGCTTCTTGCCGCGCTTGCGTGCATGCCATGCCACCGCGCTGATCGAGCCGATGGCCAGGCAGTGGTCGCCGCCCATCATCAGGGGCACGTGGCTAGTGCCCAGCGCGGTGTCGACGGCCGCGTACACCGAGCGGTTCCAGGCGATCACCTCGTCGAGGTGGCGCAGCCCGTTGGCCGGCGGCGCCCAGGGCGTGGCCGGGCCCGCGAGGTTGCCGCGGTCGATGACCGTGTAGCCCTGCCGCGCGAGCGCCTCGGGCAGGCCCGCCACGCGCAGCGCGTCGGGCCCCATGCCGGCGCCGCGAACGCTGGCGCCGACGTCGGTGGGCGCGCCGATCAGTTCGAGGGTGACGTTCGCGTTGCTCATCTCAACTCCTCAGGTGTTGCCACAGGTAGGCATAGCCCAGCGCGTCCATGAAGGCGGATTCCTTGTTGTCCGTGGCCGCGCTGTGGCCGCCTTCCAGGTTCTCGTAGAAGCTGCTGTCGTGGCCCAGCGCCGTCATCTTCGCGTGCATCTTGCGCGCATGCACCGGGCCCACGCGGTCGTCGCGCGTGGAGGTGGTGAAGAGCGCTGGCGGATAGGCCCGGCCCGGCTTCGCGTTCTCGTAGGGCGAAAAGGCGCGGATGAACTCCCACTCCTCGGGCTGGTCGGGGTCGCCGTATTCCGCGATCCACGAGGCACCGGCCGACAGGTGCGTGTAGCGCCGCATGTCGAGCAGCGCCACCTCGCTCACGATGGCGCCGTAGAGCTGCGGATAGAGCGTGAGCATGTTGCCCATCAGCAGGCCGCCGTTGCTGCCGCCCATGGCGCCCAGGTGCGCGGGCGAGGTGACTCCGCGCGCGATCAGGTCTTCGGAGACGGCCGCGAAGTCCTCGCAGGTGCGCAGCCGGTTCTCCTGCAGCGCGGCCTGGTGCCAGCGCGGGCCGTATTCGCCGCCGCCGCGGATGTTGGCGACGACGTACACGCCGCCCTGGTCCAGCCATGCGCGGCCGATGCTGCCGCTGTAGCTGGGCTGCAGGGGGATCTCGAAGCCGCCGTAGGCGTACTGCAGCGTGGGGTTGCTTGCGTCGGCCTTCAGGTCCTTCGGGGCGATCTCGAAGTAGGGCACGCGCGTGCCGTCCTTCGAGGTCGCGAAATGCTGGCTCACGCGATGGCGCGAGGCGTCGAAGAAGGCGGGGCTGTCCTTCAGCACCTGGGGCTCGCTCTTTTCAGCCGTGCCGATGGTGCCGATGTAGAGCGTGGTCGGCTGCAGGAAGCCGCTCACGGTGAGGAAGTAGTCGTCGTTCTCGTCCTCGTCGATGCCGCCCGCCGCGATGGTCGAGAGCTCGGGCGCACCGCCCAGGCTCTCGCGCTTCCACGGCCCCGTTCCACCGGCGGGAGGCGTGAGCACCTCGAGGCGGTTCACCACGTCGTGCATCACGTTGACGATCAGGTGGTTGCGCGTCCACGAATGGCTGTCGAGCGCGGTGGTGTCGTCGGGCTCGAACAGCACCGTGAGTTCGCGCCGGCCGGCCATGTAGTCGTCGAACTTCACGGCCAGCAGCGAGCCCGACCTGTAGGTGGCACCGGCCACGGTCCAGTCGGTGCGCGGCTCGATCAGCATCCACTCGCGCGTGATCTCGGCCAGCGAGTCGTCGGGCACGTCGATCTTGGCGAACGTGCCGTCGGCCTTGCGCAGCCAGGTCTCGCTCTCGTAGAAGTCGATCTGCCGCGAGACGAAGTCGCGCTCGAAGCCGGGCGTGTTGTCCCGGTAGGCGCTGACGGACATGTCCTCGTGCAGGCCTTCGTACACGGTCACCGCGCTCTCGAGCGGCGTACCGCGCCGCCACTGCTTCACGATGCGCGGGTAGCTGGAGCTGGTCATGGAGCCGGGGCCGAAGTCGGTGGCCACGTAGAGGTTGTCGATGTCCTTCCAGCCCACGTGATTCTTGGCCTCGGGCAGCGAGAAGCCGCCCGGCACGAACTGCTTCGTCTCGAGGTCGAACTCGCGCACCACGTCGGCGTCGGCGCCGCCGCGCGACAGCGAGATCAGGCAGCGCCGGTACTCGGGCTCCAGGCAGTCGGCGCCGTGCCAGACCCAGTTCTCGCCGTCGGCCGCGGCCAGCGCGTCGAGGTCGAGAACGCTCTCCCATTCGGGGCGCGGCTTGCGGTACTCGTCGAGCGTGGTACGGCGCCACAGGCCCTTCGGATGGTCCTTGTCGCGCCAGAAGTTGTAGAAGAAGCGCGGGCCGATCTTGCGCACCATCGGGATGCGATCGTCGGAGTCGAGCACCTCGAGGATGCCCTGCTGGAGCGCCTCGAACGCAGGCGACTGCGCGTAGGCCTGCACGGTGATGGCATTCTGGGCGCGTGCCCAGTCGAGCTGCCTTTCGCCGTCGATGTCTTCGAGCCAGAGGTTGTCGTCCTGGGAGGGCTGCGGGGGGAGGCTGGATGTCATGGCCGCAGTGTACGGAGCCCGCGTGAAAGACCGCGAACGGCACGGTTGTCGCCCCGGCCGGGCGACTGGCACTTTCCTGCTACTGCGGGCAAACCCCTGTCGCGCGAGTGCCTTCCCCCGGTGGAAACACTGAAGAACCAGAGGCCCGGGAACGCGATGCGCACGGTATCCTGCCGAACGGCGCATGCCCCACCAAGGAGAGACAACACATGAAACACCTGAGCGGTCTTGATGCCACCTTCCTGCACCTGGAAACGCCGGAAATGCCCATGCACGTGGGCTCGCTGAACGTTCTGGACCTGCCCAAGGGCTACAAGGGCGAGTTCTACGAGGACGCCAAGAACTTCATGGCCAGCCGCATCCACCTGGCCGACGTGTTCACGCGCAAGCTCGCGCTGATGCCCTTCGACATGACCAACCCGGTGTGGGTCGAGGACAACGACATCGACCTCGACTACCACGTGCGCCACATCACGCTGCCCAAGCCCGGAACCAACCGGCAGTTGCAACAGTACGTGGCGCGGCTGCATTCGTCGCTGATCGACCGCAGCCGCCCGATGTGGGAGTTCTACATCATCGACGGCCTCAAGAGCGGGCAGGTGGCGCTCTACACCAAGGTGCACCATGCGGGCATCGACGGGCAGGCCGGCGTGGAAGTGGGCAAGGCCATCTTCGACCTCGAGCCCACCGGCCGCGTGGTGAAGCCGCCGCGCGGCCGACCGCGCGGCAACAACTACCAGCTGGGCATGGCCGAGCTCGCCACAGCGGCGCTGCGCAACACCGCGCAGCAGTACGTGAAGCTCTTCAAGATGGCGCCCGCCATCGCGCGCGCCATCAGCGGCCTCGCCAAGCCCGACGAGAAGGCGGCCGAGAAGGACACCGCCGCCGCGCCGAAGAAGTTCAACCTCTTCGCTCCGCGCACCTCGCTGAACGTGTCGATCACCAACCAGCGCACCTTCGCGGGCCGCACCATCTCGCTGGCCGAGACCAAGTACATCGCCAAGCACTTCGGCGTGTCGCTCAACGACGTGGTGCTGGCCACCGTCTCCGGCGCATTGCGCCACTACCTCGCCGACAACAACGAGCTGCCGGCCAAGCCGCTGGTGGCGGGCGTGCCGGTGAGCCTGCGCGAGGCGGGCGACGACACGGCGAACAACCAGGCCAGCATGATCCTCGTGAGCCTGGCCAGCGACATCACCGACCCGGTGCAGCGGCTGAAGGCGATCAATGCCTCCTCGAACAGCTCGAAGTCGACCATGAACCGCTTCAAGGCGGTGGTCCTGGACGACTTCCCGACCTTCGCCGCGCCCTGGCTGGTGTCGGGCATCGTCTCGATGGTGGGGCGCTCGGGCATCGTCAACCTGCTGCCGCCCGCGGCCAACGTGGCGGTCTCCAACGTGGCGGGCGCCCCCTTCCCGATGTACTTCGCGGGCGCGCTGGTCACCTGCTACTACCCGGTGTCCATCGCCAGCCACGGCACGGCGCTCAACGTCACCGTGCAGAGCTACAACGGCCGCATGGACTACGGCCTGATCGCCTGCCGCCGCGCCGTGCCCGACATCACCGAGATCGGCGACTACATGCTGGCCGAGCACAAGCTGCTGATGGAGCTCACGCAGAAGCACCCGGCCGCCGCCGGCGCGGCGCCCGCGCCCATGCCGCCGAAGTCGGCCGTGCAGGAGCCCTCCGACGAAGCCGAGAGCGCGCCCGCCGCTGCCGCCGCCAGGAAGAAGCCGGCCGCGCGCAAGAAGGCGGCGGTGAAGGTCGCGGCGAAGAAGGCTCCAGTCAAGGCGCCCGTCAAGGCTGCTGCCAAGACCCCCGCCAGGAAGGCCGCGCCGCCCAAGCCGCCGGCCCGCAAGGCCGCCCCGGCGAAGCGTTCCAGCGCTCCCAGGGCCGCCGCGGCATGATCGGCAGGCCGGGCCGGCCGAAGAAAATTGGGGCAGTTGGACTAGTTTTCCGACCGTTCTAGTTTTCCAGGCCTAGGCCCCGCGGAAGAAGATAGGCCCATCGCGACTGATTCATCTCTCGTTTCCTTCGCGAAGCCCATCAACTTCAAGGAAATCTTCATCATGTCCACGCAAACCTCCATCGCTTCCGCAGCCGTTCACGTCGTCGGCCAGTACAACGACGCGGGCAAGACCCTGGTCGGCGCCTACCGCGCCGGCGTGCACCGCCTGCTGGGCGGCGCCGCTTCGCGTTACAGCGACTTCCTCGGCAGCCGCCAGATTCCGCTGGTGAGCGAGCAGGTCAAGGCCAACCTGATCGGCGCGCAGGAGAAGATCAACGGCTTCCTGGCCAACCGCGTGGATATCGACACCGGCCGCATCGTCTCGGTCATGGACCGCGTCGCCGCCGGCACCACCAGCGGCATCGAAGCCGTCGCCGGCCGCGTGGCCCGCGTCGAATCGCCGGTCGCCACCTCGGTGATCAACGCCCTCGGCGCGCTGAACCAGCCGCTGGCCACCGTCTCGGTGCAGATCGCCGACCGCGTCGTCGCCGGCACCAAGCAGATCGAAGCCCGCGTGGTCGGCGCTGAAGAAGCTGCCAAGCCGGTTCGCACGGTGAAGGCCAAGGCCGCCGCCAAGAAGCCGGTTCGCCGCGCTGCTGCCCGCAAGGCGGCCTGACCCCTGGGGCGCCTCGCGGCGCCCTCTTCCTTTTTTCCGGCATCTGGAGCACTGCATGGCGACCCGTCCTGACGAAACTGCAAAGTTGAAGAAGAGGGCAGCGCCTGCGAAGAAGGCTCCGGCAGCCGCCAGGAAGACGTCGCCCCGCAAGGCGGCGCCAGCGGCGAGCAAGAAGTCCGCCGAGCCCGGCAAGGCCGAAGTCCTGCTGCGCGCCGGCCTCAAGGCGCTGGACAACGTGCGCAACGACGTCGCCAAGCGCCAGGCCAACGTGATCGAAGGCCTGCTCGGCATCGGGCACGGCAAGGTTCCCAGCCTCGGCCTCGACAGCTTCGGCATCCGCAAGTTCGAGGACGTGTTCGACCAGCGCGTCGCCACCGCACTGCAGCGCCTGGGCATCCCCGGCGCCGACGAAGTGCAGGCCCTGCGCGACGAGATCGCCCGGCTGCGCGAGCGCGTGGCGCAACTCGAAGGCACCACCGGCACCGCCGCCTCCCGCGGCCGTCGCGCCCAGCGCTGAGCGACAACGCAGCGACAAGCCAAGCCGGTTGTGGCCAGTTCCAACACCACGCGCGATCGCATCCTGCAGGCCAGCCTCGCGCTGTTCAACGCGCAAGGCCTCGCGGCCGTGTCGACCCACAAGATCGCCGCCGAACTGGGCATCAGCCCGGGCAACCTGCACTATCACTTCAAGGCCAAGCAGCTCATCGTCGAGTGGCTGTTCAGGCGCTTCGAGCAGCGGCTGGAGGCCCTGAACGGCTCGTCGGCATCCATCGCGGCCATCGACGACCTCTGGCTCGCGTTGCACCTGCGCTTCGAGGCCATCGACGAGTACCGCTTCATCTATCGCGACATGGCCTTCCTGGCCAGCGAGTACCCCTCGCTGGGCCAGCGCGCCCAGGCCCTCACGGCGCAGAACCTGCTGGCCGCGCAGACGCTGTGCGAGGGCCTCGTGGCCTCGGGCGTCATCGAGACCAGCGCGGAGCAGGCCCGCATCCTGGCGCTGCAGATGGTCTTCACCACCACCTGCTGGCTCTCGTTCGAGCGGCTGGTGCCGGGGCGCGATGCCCTGGCCCAGGCCGACCCGGGCCTTGCGGCCTTCTACACGCTCACGCTCGTCTCGCCGTATGTTTCCGGCGAATCGAGGGCTTACCTTGATTACCTGAGGGCCAAATACCTCGGATAAATGCCGCTGTCGTCCCACGGGGCATTGAGTCCGCGGGCCCCATGTTCGTCCTGAAGCAGATAAAAACCACAAAGGAGCCATCCATCATGACCACAGCCACCTACGCCAAGGAACACGTCACGCCGCCCTCGCGCCTGCTGCTGCTGGCCGAAGCCCGCGCGCTCTGGGAAACCGGCGCCGGCCTCGCCATGTGGCCGCTGCTGCAGCTCACGCCGCGCGGCGACGGGCACCCGGTGCTGGTGCTGCCGGGCCTGGTGGCGGGCGACGGCTCCACGCTGCTGCTGCGCCGATACCTCTGCAGCCGCGGCTACGACGCCCACGGCTGGGGCCAGGGCCGCAACTTCGGCCCGCGCGAGGGCGTGGAGCAGGGCATGGTCGAGCTGCTGAAGACGCTGCACGACAACAGCGGCCAGAAGGTCAGCGTCATCGGCTGGAGCCTGGGCGGCGTGTACGCGCGGATGCTGGCTTCTTCCTACTCGCACATGATCCGGAACGTCATCACGCTGGGCAGCCCCTTCTCGGGCAGCCCGCGCGCCACCAACGCATGGCGCGTCTACGAGGGCGTGAGCGGCCAGAGCTCGCACGACCCGCGCCGCATGAAGTTCGTGCAGCCCACGCCGCCCGTGCCGACCACCTCGATCTTCAGCCGCACCGACGGCGTCGTCGCATGGCGCTGCAGCATCGAGAAGACCGGCCCGCAGTCGGAGAACATCGAAGTCATCGCCAGCCACCTGGGGCTGGGCGCGCACCCGGCGGTGCTCTATGCGGTGGCGGACCGGCTGGCGCAGCCGGAGGGCGAGTGGAAGCCGTTCAACCGCGGGGTGCTGGGGCCGCTGGTGTATCCGGATCCGGATCGGGATGCCTGAGCCGCAGAGGCTCTAACCAAGAACCAGAAAGCCGGCGGTTGCCGGCTTTCTGCTTTCGAGGACTCGCACCTGGCCGCGCGACCTACCCGCTTCATGGGATGGGCTTGAACAGCCATCGCTTTGCATGATCGGCCCCGACGGCCAGGCAGTGCGCCCGGCCCCAAACCGAGAGACGACATGGCCAATCTCAGCCAGGATCAACGCCTGCGGCTTGCCAGCTACATCAACCTCATGGACGCTCGCCCCGTTGCGGCCCCGTTGCGGCCCCGCTCGGCACGCCCAGGCAGCGCTCCGGCTTTCCCGTGCCGGGAACCGGCGCCGGCAACGTCTACGACAACGCGTGCTGGAACTGGGCGCTGACAGGGGGCACCGGCCGCATCCGGGACCCGGGCAGTGCGGTGTCGGTGTGGGAGGACATCATTGCGATGAACATCCTTGTCGAGCCGCCCGTCGTCGCGGGAATCAACAACGTCGATGCGAACTATCCGGGCTCCGGCGCCGACTTCACGCTGCTGCGCAACAACTGGGTCGCAGCGGCGGGCGGCAACGTGGCGGCCCAGGACACCTTCAAGGAGGCGATGCTGCGCATCGCCGCACGCAAGAACGGCATGACCGTGTCCGTGCTGCCGATTGCCGCCTGCACCTACACGCTGCACATGAAGACGGCCCAGTGGTACAGCTGGCACCACATGGGCATCGGCATCAATCTTTCCTACCGCGGAGCCATGCGCCGCACGATCGTGCAGACCGTGCCCCAGCCGCACGTGTGGCATGGCTGCAGCGTGATGTGGGATGAGGGGCAGCCCGATACCGTGATCGGAGTAAGTGAGTTGAAGCGCGCGCATGTGGATGTCCTCGACGAGGTGACCGTGACGTGCTGCATCTGCAACGCGGTCCCGCTGGGCCTGCTGAGGCCGACCAAGGGCTGGCACCGTTGTGGACATTGCTCCGCGGTCTATTGCCGCGTGCACAAGGCGGCGCTCAACATCGTGACAGCCAAGACGACGTTCAACCCGCACACGGTGCGCACCTGCAGCCGGCTGGGTTGTGTCGGACAGACGCGCCAGATCTGACGCCGGCAACCAGGAACTGCGGTGGCTATTTCGCTCCGAGCTTCTGCAGGGGCAGCTGGAAGTAGTGCCAGACGTTATCCTCCGGTCCGTTCCTCAACCGCTTTTCCACCTTGATCTGCGGCCACATTTCGATGCGGTTGGCGCCGACATGGAATGTCGGGACCTCCTGCCCCGCATACAGCCTGCTCTCGTAAGACCAAGTGCCTTCGCCATGCTTGCGCTTCAGAACCTCGGCGATGTACGCGCCGTAGGTCAGGGACATGAGCCGGATCTCGTAGTCCGAAGGCGACGCGAGCTTGCCCGAAGGCTCGTCCTGCAGCTTCCGGAAGGCATCGTGGAGCTTTCCCAGTCGCTGCTCGACGAGCTCGATGCTTTCCGGCGAATAGTCCAGCGTGACCCCGTTCGCCGCGGTCACGCGCACGGCGCGCTCCGCCAGCACCGTCATGTCCTCGTCCATCGTGGTGGGCGAAGCCTCGGCCGCCTGCGTGGCAGCCGCAGGCTGCGCAACGGCCGCCGCGGGCAGCAGGAGCATTGCCGCGAGCAGGGGCAGGTATCTCATGGAAGTCCTCTCTTGCCAGTCGGCTGGTGTACTCGTGACATCCGGTCGCATTGTTGACGGCCGCGTCGCGGCGGGCCAGTGCAGAAAGTCATGCGGCCCCCGGGGGGGTAGGCGGAACGGCGTATCTCCAGCCAGGCAAATCCACCTTCAGGCCATGACTTCTGTCACTTGCGGCGCGCCCGGCCCGCCCAAAACAATGGCGGCACCATGCACAGCCTGCCGCCTGTCTACCCCTGCATCAAGCATGTCGACTTCCTGGAGTCGATGCGGCCGGTGCTCGACCAGATCGAGGCGCGCGGCGGCGATCGGGAGGCGCATGCGCCGGTGGCCTATCCCTTCGCCGCAGACTCCGACCTGCTGGTGACTTTCGCGGTCGACACGCCCGCGCAGTTCATCACGCTGACGCCGCAAGGCATGGCGGAAACGGGGCTCGACGCGCAGTCGCTGTACGAACTGGCGATCGACAACATGCTGCGGCTCGTCGCGTCCAATGTTGTCACGCGGGATCTCGGCATGTACAGGGCCCTCGTGGCGGGGGATGGCTTCGAGGCCTGCATGCTGCTGCTGCCGGACCTTTGGGAGCTGCTTGCGCTGGGATTCGAGGGCGAGCTGCTCGCGGTGGTGCCGAGCCGCGACGTCGTCTACTTCATGGACAGCGGGGCCAGCTTCGAGAAGCGCGGCGAGACCGTCTCGGCCGCCGAAGTGTTGGGCCGTATGTGCCGTGCCGCCGCGGGTGTCAGGGTCGGGGCGGGGCCGCACGGCCTCTCCGACAAAGTGATGGCGCTGACGCCCGACGGCTGGTGCGTGCGCGGCACCTTGAAGGACTACTGCGAGCCGGCGCTCGAAGCCTGAGCGTCGCCAGGCCCTCGGGCCTTCCTCAGTTCCCCGCCCACACGTCCAGCACGTAGCGCTGGTCGGCGATCATCCTGTCCATCCACGCGGTGCTGTCGTGCCCGTGCTCGCGCGCGAGGTCGCTCAGCGTGCGCCGCACGTCGGGCTCCATGCGCGAGCCGTCGCCGCACACGTAGACCACCGCGCCCGCTTCCAGCAGCTTCCACACGTGGGCGGCCTGCTCGCGGATCAGGTCCTGCACGTAGACCTTGCGCTCGCCCGCGCGCGAGAACGCGGTGTGCAGCTTCATCAGGCCGCGATGCGCCCATGCCTCGAGTTCGTCCGCGTAGATGAAGTCCTGCTCCGGATGGCGGCAGCCGAAGAAGAGCAGCGCCTCGCCGAGCGCGGTGCCCGCCTCGACCTGCGCCGCGCGCTCCTGCAGGAAGCCGCGGAAGGGCGCGAGCCCGGTGCCGGGGCCGACCATGATGAGCGGCCGGCTCGCGTCCTCCGGCAGCCTGAAGCCCTCGGCCGTGGTCTCGCGCACCACGCCGTGCACCGTGTCGCCGGCTTCCGCGCGCGCCAGGAAGTTGGAGCACACGCCCTCGAAGGTGCCGATGCCCGACTTGGCCGGTCCGTTCACCACGCCCACTGTCACGCTGCAGCGGCCCGGCGTCATCGTGGGCGACGACGAAATCGAGTAGTAGCGCGGCGAGAGCGGCGAGAGCATCTCGAGGAATACGGCGAAGGGCACCTGGCAGGCCGGGAACTCGTCCAGCAGGTCGAGCACCGACTTGCGCTTGTGCAGCACCTCGGCCTTGTACTTCGCCTGCGAGGCCTCGTCGCTGCCCGACAGCGCCACGAGCTTTGGCTTGCTGAACGGGCACTCGGTATATGCCGCGAGCGTCGCGATCTGCTTGCGCGTCGCCACGTCCTGCAGTTCGACATAGTCGCCCAGCAGGCGGTCGACCGCGACCACCTGTTCCACCGGCAGCGCTGCCTTGCGGCCCGCCGCCGCGTGCAGCCGCACATGGGCCGTGCGGTCGAAGCCGAAGCGCTTCATCGCGCGCTCGACCTGCGCGGGGCCGTTGCGCGGCACCACGCTCAGGTGGTCGCCGGCGCGGTAGACCAGGCCCTCGGGCAGCATCAGCTCGACGTGGCGGGTCGAGCGGCCGGCTTCGCCGTCGCTGCCGCCGCTTTGCAGCTCGCGGTTCTCGATCACGCGCAGCGCCACCGCGCCCAGCGCGTCGACGATCGCGTTCTTCTGCGGCGGCGGCAGTTCTTCCAGCGTGTAGAGCGGTTCGCTCTGCGCGGGCGTGTCGGCGCCGGTCTTGATGTCGAAGGCCTTTGCCAGTTCGGGCCAGAGCGCGTCGCTCCAGTCCTGGAAGGCGCCGTCCATGTCCTCGCGCGCATCGCCCTCGCCGCGCGAGTGAACGCGCGCGGCGCCCAGCGCTTCCAGCCGCTCGTCGATGCGGCGCGGCACGGCCTGGTAGGTGGAGGCCCAGTCGGTGTTGCCGCAGCCGAAGACGCTGAAGCGCACGCCATTGAGCGAGTCGTCGGCCTTGTCGAGCCAGCGGTGGAACTCGGCTGCGTTGTCGGGCGCCGCACCGTTGTACGAGGCGCAGACGATGGCGACCGCGCCGCTGGCCGGCAGCCGCTCGGCATAGTCGTCGAGCGAGGCCAGCTGCGTGGAGAAGCCGCGCATCTCGCCGGCCTCTGCCAGCTGGCGTGCGAGGTCTTCTGCGGTGCCGAGGTTCGAGCCCTGCAGCACCAGCAGCGAGGTGCCATGGCGCGCCGCCTGCGGCTTGCGCGCGGCAGCCTGCACGGGCTGCACCGGGGCGGCGGCGGCATCGGTCATGTTGCCGCGCGGACGCGTGGCCGGGTCGCGCAGCAGCGCCTTGATCCTGAAATTCTCGGGCTTGATCGTCAGCGCTTCCTTGATCTTCAGCTTGTAGCCCGTGTGGTCCACCAGGTTGAAGCGCTGCAGGATCATGCCCAGCGTGAGCACTGCTTCCTGCAGCGCGAACTGCCGCCCGATGCAGGCGCGCTGCCCGTTGCCGAAGGGCTTGAAGGCGTTCACCGGCCGCTCGCGCTCGGCCTCGCGGCTGAAGTGGTCGGGGTTGAACTGGTCGGCGTCCTCGCCCCAGATGCCCTTGTCGCGATGCAGCGCCAGCGCGTGCATGATGACCATGTTGTTCTTCTTGATCGTGTACTGGCCGCCGATCTTCGTTTCTTCCTTGGCGCGCATCGAGATCGCTGGCGCAGTCGGGTACAGGCGCAGCGACTCCTTCAGCACCTGCATCACGTACTGCAGGCGGTTGACCTGCGCGTAGGTGGGCTTCTGCGTGGTGTCGGGGCCGAACACGTTGTCGACCTCGGCCTGCGCCTTGGCCATGGCGTCGGGGTTGTTCAGCAGGAAGTAGATGGCGAAGGAAAGCAGGCCGCTGGTGGTTTCGTGTCCCGCGATGAGGAATTCGATGCACTCGTCGCGGATCATCTTGTCGGTGAGCTTCTCGCCGCTCTTCTTGTCCACGCCCGCGATCATGTAGCTCAGCAGGTCGGGCTTGGTGGCGATGTCGGCTCCGCTCGCGCGCCGCTCCTCGATGATGTCCTCCACCATCTTGTGCATGTAGCGGATGTCCCTGCGCTGCTGCGCGAGCTCCTTCTTCAGCATCAGCTCTTCGAGCGGCAGGCCGCGGCGGTTCTGCACCGTCTCCAGCGTGCGCACCATCGCGTCGACGAAGGGATGGAAGCCCTCGCGGTAGAAGGAATTGAAGCGGTAGCCGAAGCCGCACAGGCCGATGGTGTCGAGCGTGAGCGCGGTCATGTCGCGCACCACGTCCACTTCTTCGTCGAAGTTCAGGCGCTCCCACTTGGTGACCAGTTGCCCGGCGATGTCCAGCATCATCGGGTGGTAGGCCTGCATCGCGCGCTGGCTGAAGTTGGCCAGCAGGATGTTGTGCGGCTTCGACCAGGTCTCCTCGTGCGTGTCGGAGGTGAAGAGGCCGTGCGACGCGGCGCGCAGCCGGCGCAGCGCGCCGCGCGTGCTCTTGTCGAAGCGCTCTTCCTCGCAGAGCTCGTCGACCAGCGCGGGCGATGACACCACGATCACCGGCATGCCCGGCATGTCCAGCCAGTAGATGCCGCCGAGGTCCTGCGCGATCTTCCACATGTCGAGCACGGGGGAGTCGGACCCGATCGACAGCAGGTTGCCGACGAAGGGTTTCTTCGCCGGGTGAGGGATCGGATGGAGCGAGTTTTTGCCTGCCATGGTCTTGTTGTGCCTTTGGAATGGACCCGCCTCTGATATCCGGGCTTCGCAAGCCGGAGTATCCCGACGGCACAGGCGGCAGGCAGGACGGGGTTTCCCTTACAAGACCCCGCCCTCTTCAGCAGTCGTGAAGGAATCGCTCAGGGCCGGACCATCTTGCACTCCGTGCCCTGTGCCAGTTCGTTCCCGGTATAGACCGCGTCGGTGCGAAAACCATAGTTCGTGCCTTCCCAGCCCGTCTTCACCGTCTTGCCGTCCACCGGCGCGATGGTGTTGACCACCTGCGGCAGCAGCAGCTGGTGGTCTTCGCCGCGCATGCGCACCGGGCCCACCACGGAGTCGAAAGTCAGGTCCTCGAGTGCGCGCGCGACCTTCACCGTGTCGGTGGAGCCGGCCTTGTCGATGGCGGCGGCCAGCAGGCGCGGCGTCATGTCGATGCGCGGCGCGAGGAAGTCCTTGCCCGTCTTGGCCTTGTAGGCCTTGGCAAGCGCGTCGACCTTCGGCGTGTCGGCCTCGCCCGGGTGCCATTCGGCCACCCAGGTCAGCTGGCCCAGCTTGGCCTGCGACACGGCAGTGACCGTGCCCGGCACCGAGCCCGCGCTGTGGTTGAAGTAGCGCAGGTTGTAGCCGGCGTCGCCGGCCGCCTTCAGCAGCAGCGTCATGTCCTGGCCCCAGTTGCCGGTGATGACCGAGTCGGCGCCGCTTTGCTTCACGTTGGCGATGTAGGGCGCGAAGTCCTTCACGCGGCCGATGGGGTGCAGCGTCTCGCCCACGAACTGGATGTCGGGCCGCGCCAGGCCCACCAGCTGGCGGCCGTAGCTGGCCCATTGCTTGCCGTGCGCGTAGTCCTGGTTCAGCAGGTAGACCTTCTTCACGTCCGGCGTCTTCTTGATGTAGTTGGCCAGCGCCTTCATCTTCATCGCGGTGTTGGCCTCGGTCTGGAAGTGCCAGAAGCTGCAGGCCTTGCCCGTCATCTCGGGGTCGATGGAGGAGTGGTTCAGAACGATCAGCTCCTTGCCCGGGTTGCGCTGGTTCCAGCGCGCCACCGACTGCACCAGCGCCGTGACGACCGAGGAGCCCGAGCCGCCGGTCACGATGGCCTTCGCGCCCTGGTCGATGGCCGCCTGCAGCGCGCTCTGGCTTTCCTGCGCCGAGAGCTTGCTGTCGAACTGAAGCAGCTGCAGCTTGGTGCCGCCGAGCACGCCGCCTTTCGCGTTGATGTCCTCGATGGCGTACTGCGTGTGCATCAGCATCAGCTCGCCCACGTTGGCGAAGGGGCCCGACAGCGGATCGATGTAGGCGATCTTGTAGGTCGCCTGCTGGGCGTGCGACGCGCCGGCGGTGGCCAGCAGGCAGGCAAGGGCGATCCGCGCCAGTGGCGCTTTCCTGAACTTCATGGTGATTTGTCTCCGGAGGTGTTGTCTTCAGTTCTTCGTTCGCAGCCCGATCACGCGGCTTGCCAGCTTCGTGAGTTCGGCCACGACTTCGTCGGGCGAGAGGCGCCCGCCCGGGCGGTACCAGCTGTAGAGGAAGCCCGGCAGGCTGCAGGCCGCGAGCGCGGTGATCTTGGTCTCGGTGAAGTCGAGGTCGCCGTCGGCGCGTGCTTCCTCGAGCAGCGGGCACAGCAGGTCGTAGAAGTGATGCGCGAGCTTCTTCTGCGCGGCGATGTACTCGGGGCGGTACACCTGCGGCTCGCGATAGGGGAAGAAGGCCACCGGGTGGTGCGAGATGGTCGCTCGGATCAGCCGCTCGATGCCCTCGAGCACCTTCTCGCTCGCGCGGCGCGGGTCGGCGGCGGCGAAGTCGAGCGCGGTGAAGCAGTCGACCGCGGGGCGCCACGACAGCGTCTCGAAGATCTCCTGCTTGTCGCGGAAGTAGTAGTACACGAAGGGCTTGGTCACGCCCAGTTCGCGCACGATCTGCGCCATGGTCGTGTTGGCATAGCCCTGCGCCGCGAAGAGTTGCGCGGCAGCCTGCAGGATGCGCTCGCGCTGCAGATCGGTGCCCTGCGTGGCCGCGCGCTGGCGGCCGGTGCCCTGCGGAAGGTGCGGCTGTGCCGTCGTGCTGCTCTCGCTCTGCTGCTGCTCTTGCGTTGCAGAGGGTTTGTGCCGTGTCGCGGAAGTTATACCCATGGGTAGGATTGTTCGTGCACCATGCGGCATTGGCAAGCGCCCGCCCGCCACAGGCGGCTATCGATAACCCTGAGAAAGTGACGCCATGGAGACATTGCCCGAACGCCCGCAGCAGCCCCTGCACGAGTACCTGCGCACCCACGCGCGCGAGCGGGGCGGCAGCCCCGCCTGCATCTGGTACGGCCACTCGATGAGCTGGGCCGAGCTCGACCGCGCGAGCGACGCCTTCGCCGCACGCCTGCAGGCGCTGGGCGTGAAGAAGGGCGAGCCGGTGGTGCTCTTCCTCAACAACTGCCCGCAGTACCTGGTGGCGCACTTCGGCATCCAGAAGATCGGCGCCATCGTCTGCCCGAGCGGGCCGCTCAACAAGGAGCACGAGCTGGCCTACCAGGTCAACGACCTGAAGGCGCGCGTGATCGTCGCCGCCGCGCCGCTGCTGCCGGTCGTGCGCAAGGTGCAGCCGGAGAGCGCGCTGGAGCACGTCTTCGCGGTGCACTACGCCGACCTGCTGCCCGACCCGCCCTCGCTCGACCTGCCGGCCGAACTGGCGGCGGAGCGCAAGGCCGGTCGCGCCGCGGCCGAGGGCTGCGAAGACTTCCTCTCCGCGATGCGTGGCGACGCGAAGCCGCAGCCCGTGGCCATCGACATGGACGACGTGGCGCTCATGACCTACACCTCGGGCACCACCGGCCTGCCCAAGGGCGCGATGCTGAGCTACGGCAACGCGCTCTTCAAGACGCGCGCGGCGGCCGATTGCAACGGCGTGGGGCCCGAGGACGTGTTGTTGTCCATCGCGCCGCTGTATCACATCGCCGGCATGCTGATGGGCGTCAACGTGCCCGTGCTCACCGGCGCGACCTCGGTGCTGATGCATCGCTTCGATCCGCGCGCGGTGCTGCAGGCCATCGACACCTACAGGGTGAGCTGGTGGTACAGCATCGCGCCGATGAACGTGGCCTGCATGCAGGTGCCGGACATCGCGGGCTTCGATCTGTCGAGCCTGAAGATGAACCCGGTGACCAGCTTCGGCATCACCTTCACCGAGCCGCTGGCGCTGCAGTGGCGCTCGCACGCGCCCAACTGCACCTCGTTCGAGGCGGCCTACGGCCTGAGCGAGACGCACACCTGCGACACCTACACGCCGCACCACGCGCCGCGCTGGGGCACGCAGGGCATCGCGGTGCCGGGAGTGACCATCCGCATCATCGACACCGATACGCAGGCCGACATGCCAACGGGCGAGGTCGGCGAGATCGTGCTCACCAGCCCCGGTTCGTTCAAGGGCTACTGGAACAAGCCGGAGGCCACGGCCGCCACGCTGCGCAACGGCTGGGTGCACACGGGCGACATGGGCAGGATCGATGCCGACGGGTATCTCACCTTCATCGGCCGCTTCAAGGAAATGATCAAGGTCTCGGGCTACAGCGTGTTCCCCGAGGAGGTCGAGACCATCCTCATCAAGCACCCGGCGGTGGCGCAGGCGGCAGTCATCGCGCAGCCTGACGCCGAGAAGGGCGAGGTCGTGAAGGCCTTCATCGTGCGCAAGCCGGGCGCCGCGCTCGAAGCCGATGCGCTCATCGCCTGGTCGCGCGACAACATGGCTAGCTACAAGGCGCCGCGCGCGGTGAGCTTCATCGACGCGTTGCCCACCACCGGCGCGGGCAAGGTGCTGCGCCGATTGCTCAAAGACAAAAGCTGAGAGGTTCCGTTTGCTGTTCTCCAAAGTTCTGATTGCCAACCGCGGCGAGATCGCGGTGCGCCTGGTGCGCGCGCTGCGCGACCTGGGCATCGCCAGCGTGGCGGTGCATGCGCGCGACGACGCGGCGGCGCTGCACGTGCAGCTGGCCGACACGGCCGTTGCGCTCGACGCGACGGGGCCTTCTGCGTACCTCGACATCGCGGCGCTGATCGCCGTGGCGAAGGCCCGGGGCTGCGATGCGGTGCATCCCGGCTACGGCTTTCTCAGCGAGCGCGCCGATTTCGCGCAGGCCTGCGCGGATGCCGGCCTGACCTTCATCGGCCCAACGCCCGGGCAGCTCGAGCTCTTCGGCGACAAGGCGCGCGCGCGCGAGCTGGCCGCGCAGTGCGACGTGCCGGTGATGCCCGGCAGCGCCGGCGCCGTGACGCTCGCGCAGGCGCAGGCCTTCTTCGCCGAGCAGCATGCACAAGGTGCTGGCGTGATGGTGAAGGCCATCGGCGGCGGTGGCGGGCGCGGCATGCGCGCGGTGCTGAACGCGGAGGATCTGCCCGAGGCGCACGCGCGTTGCATGTCGGAGGCCAAGGCCGCCTTCGGCATCGAGGGCGTGTACGTCGAGCGGCTGATGCGCAATGCGCGGCACATCGAGGTGCAGGTGCTGGGCGACGGCAAGGCTGTCGCCAGCCTCGGCGAGCGCGAGTGCACGCTGCAGCGGCGCTTCCAGAAGCTGGTGGAGATCGCGCCCAGCCCATCGCTGCCCGAAGCCTTGCGCGCGCAGGTCACGCAGGCGGCGCTGCGCATGGCGAAGGCGGTGGGCTATCGGGGCCTCGGCACCTTCGAGTTTCTCGTCGACGCGGCATCGGCGACGCTGCCCTTCGTCTTCATCGAGGCGAACCCGCGCCTGCAGGTCGAGCACACGGTGACGGAGGCCGTGACGGGGCTCGATCTGGTGCAGCTGCAGGTCGCCGTCGCTGCCGGCCAGTCGCTGGGCGAGCTCGGCGTGGAGCCCGATCGCACGGCGGCGCAGCGCGGCTTCGCGGTGCAGTGGCGCATCAATGCCGAGACGCTCGACGCGCAGGGCAATGCCCGTCCTTCGGGCGGCACGCTCGCGCGCTTCGATTTGCCGGCCGGCCCCGGAGTGCGCGTGGACACGCACGGCTACGCGGGCCTCGCGCCATCGCCGCACTACGACACGCTGCTGGCCAAGCTCATCGTGCACTCGCCATCGCCGCGCTTCGAGGACGCGCTGCGCCGCTCGCTGCGCGCGCTGGACGAATGCCACATCGACGGCATCGCCACCAACCTGCCGCTGCTGCGTGCCATCGCGGCGCGGCCCGAGTTCGCGACGCAGGCGGTGCACACGCGCTTCGTGGAGGCGCACCTGGGCGATCTGCTCGCTGCCGCAACCGCCTTCGAAAAGCAGGCGAGGAAGACGGTGCAGACACCGGCGGAATCGTCGCCTGTTGCCGATGACGACGGATCGGACGAACTCACCGTCAGGGCCCCGATGCCCGCGCGCCTCGTGCAGTTCGAGGTCGAGGTGGGCGACGTGCTGCCTGTCGGCGCGCAGCTCGGCGTGCTCGAGGCCATGAAGATGGAGCACCTGCTGCACGCGCCCGTGGCCGGCCGCGTGGTCGCGCTGCTGGCCGCGCCGGGCGACTATCTCGTCGAGGGGCAGTCGCTGGTGCAGCTCGAAGCCGTCGACGCGCAGGCGGTGCAGGCGGAAGCCCGCGCGGAGCACGACCTGGATGCGATCCGCCCCGACCTGCGGAAGGTAATCGATCGCCACGCCTACACGCTCGATGCCAACCGCAAGGCGGCGGTCGACAAGCGCCACGCGCAGGGCGGGCGCACCGCGCGCGAGAACATCGCCGACCTGTGCGACACGGCGTCCGATCCCGGCAACTTCATCGAGTACGGCGCGCTCGCCATCGCCGCGCAGACGCGCCGCCGCTCGCTGGAAGACCTGATCGTCAACACGCCCGCCGACGGCATGGTCACGGGGCTGGGCAGCATCAACGCTAAGCAGTTCGGGCCCGAGGCCTCGCGCTGCGCGGTGCTGGCCTACGACTACACCGTGCTGGCCGGCACGCAGGGCATGCGCAACCACCACAAGACCGATCGGCTGCTGGCGGTGGCGCACCAGCTCAGGCTGCCGCTGGTGCTGTTCGCGGAAGGCGGCGGTGGGCGGCCGGGCGACACCGACATGCCCATCGTGGCCGGCCTGAACAACCACACCTTCAGCCAGTTCGCGGCACTGTCGGGCAAGGTGCCCGTGGTGGGCATCGTGCACGGGCGCTGCTTCGCGGGCAACGCGGCGCTGCTGGGCTGCGCCGACGTGATCATCGCCACCAAGGGCAGCAACATCGGCATGAGCGGCCCCGCGATGATCGAGGGCGGCGGGCTCGGTACCTTCGCGCCCGAGCAGATCGGTCCGAGCGGCGTGCAGTCGCGCAACGGCGTGATCGACATCCTGGTGGAAGACGAAGCCGCCGCGGTGGCCGCCGCGAAGCAGTACCTCTCGTACTTCCAGGGCGCGACCACCGAGTGGCAGTGCGCCGACCCGCGCACGCTGCGCCACGTGGTGCCCGAGAACCGCCTTCGCGTGTACGACGTGCGCGCCGCGATGCGCGGCGTGGCCGACACCGGCTCGCTGCTCGAGCTGCGCGCGGGCTTCGGCGCGGGCATCGTCACCGCGCTCGCGCGCATCGAGGGCAGGCCCGTGGGCCTGATGGCCAACAACCCGCATCATCTCGGCGGCGCGATCGACGTGGAGGCGGCCGACAAGTCCGCGCGCTTCATGCAGCTGTGCAACGCGCACGGCTTTCCAATTGTTTCGTTGTGCGACACGCCCGGCTTCATGGTCGGGCCCGACATCGAGGCGCAGGCGCAGGTGCGCCACGTGTGCCGCATGTTCATGGTGGCCTCGCACCTGCGCGTTCCCTTCTTCGCCGTGGTGCTGCGCAAGGGCTACGGACTGGGTGCGCAGGCGATGACGGCCGGCGGCTTCGATGCGCCTGTTTTCACAGTGGCCTGGCCCACCGGCGAATTCGGCGCGATGGGGCTCGAAGGTGCCGTGCGGCTGGGTTTCCGCAAGGAACTGGCCGCCGCGTCCGAGGGCGCCGAGCGCGATGCGCTCTTCAAGAAGCTGGTGGCGCAGCAGTACGAGAACGGCGAGGCGATCCACATGGCGCAGACGCTGGAGATCGACGCGGTGATCGACCCCGCCGAAACACGCACCTGGCTGGTGCGTGGCCTTTCATCGGCCACGAAGGCGCAGGGACCTGCGGTTGCGTATGTAGACACCTGGTAACCGGGCTTTAGACCTCGTCACGCGCGGGGGAACAGTGGCTCCGTACACTGGGCCGCTTTGCGCGCATGAATCTGGTCTCCCGATGGGCAGCCCGCCTCCGCGACGTTGCCGTCGCGCACTGGGTGGCCGCCTTCCTCCTCGCCCTGCTGGCCGTCGGCGTGCAGGCCGTCACGCCCGATGGGCGTCCGCGGCAGCCCGCCGAGGCGCACTGGGTCGCGAGCTGGGCCGTGGCGCCTGTCGAGTTCGCCGAGATGGCCGCGAGCCCGGGAGGCGCCGGCTTCTCGTCGCCGGCGGGCAATGACCTGCGCGGGCAGACGCTTCGCCAGAAGGTGGAGCTGTCGCTCGACGGCGAGCGCATCCGCATCCGCTTTTCCAATCGCTTCGGCAAGACGCCGCTGCGCATCGCCGCCGCGAGCGTGGCGCGCGGCACCGGTGGCGAGGCGTTCTCGCCGACCTCGCTGCACGTGCTGCGTTTCGGCGGCCGCAGCAGCCTCACCATCGCCCCGGGCGCGGATGCATGGAGTGATGGCGTCGACCTTCCGGTGCAGGCGGGGCAGACAGTGGTCGTGAGCGCCTTCTTCGACCGCACCACGCCGTTCGCCACGGCGTCGATGCTGGAGTCGGGCTCGACCTGGGTCACGGCCGGCAATGCCGTGATGACGCCGAAGCTCAGGAACCCGTCGACGCTGGTGCTGAACCAGATCGTGACAGGGCTCGACGTGCTCACCACCAGGTCCATTCGCACTGTCGTGGCATTCGGCGATTCGATCACCGCCGGAAGCACCGAGGCCACCAGCGGTGCCTATCCCGACATGCTGGCCACGCGCCTGCGCGATACGCAACCCGGCGGCCAGGACGTCGCGGTGCTCAATCTCGGCATCGGCGGCAACCGGCTGCTGGCCGACGGCATCGGGCCCAGCGGGCTCTCGCGCTTCGAGCTCGACGCGCTGAAGCAGAGCGGCGTGACGCACGCGATCATCCTGCTGGGCACCAACGACATCGGCCGCGCGATGTTCGCCAAGGTGCCCGGTGCCGAACTGAAGCCGCGCGACATGCCGACGGCCGAGCGCATCACCGAGGGGCTGAAGCAGCTCGTGAAGCAGGCGCGCGCCAAGGGCGTGAAGGTGCTGATCGGCACCGTGCCGCCTTTCAGGAACACGCCCTACTGGAGCGAGGCGAACGAAGTCATGCGCGAGGCCGTGAACCGCTGGATCCGCAGCAGGCAGGACGTCGACGGCGTGATCGATTTCGACGCCGCGCTGCGCGACCCGGCCGACCCGCAGGCGCTGAACCCGCTCTACGACTCGGGCGACCACCTGCACCCCAACAAGGCCGGCCATGCGGCGATGGCCACGGCCATAGACCTGCACGAACTGCAGGAGTGAATGCCGGAAAATCTCTGTGAACCTCTGTGAGTGAGCGCTAGCAAGAGCCCAAAAGGCCCCAAAGGCGCGTCACAGCTTTACACAAGACTTCGTGTCTGGCTTACAGGAGGTTCACAAGGGCTGGGCAGCATGAAGGCTCCTCCAACAACTCATGAGGAGTTCTTCATGAAAAAACTCGCATTGGCTCTTTCCGTCGGCGCTGCATCGCTTCTGTCGGTGGGCGCACTGACCGTTCCGACGGCCGTGCAGGCGCAGCCTGTGATCACCATCCAGACGCCGCCGCCTCCGCCGCGCTATGAGCGCGTTCCCCCGCCGCGCCGCGGCTATGTGTGGGCGCCGGGACATTACGAGTGGCGTGGCGGCCGCCACGTGTGGATCGGCGGCGGCTGGGTCCGAGCCCGCCCGGGCTATGCCTACCGTCCGCCGGAGTGGCGCCAGGACGGCGGCCGCTGGGTCTACAACTCGGGCCGCTGGGACCGTGACGGCGACGGCGTGCCGAACCGCTATGACCGCCGGCCGAACAATCCGTATCGCAACTGACGGCAGCGCCTGAAGCACGCATGCCCCCTTTTCAGGGGGCATGTTCGTTTCAGGGCCTGCTGATCGACGAGGATCCGGGGATCAGCGGAACACCACCGTGCGATGCCCGTTCAGCAGCACCCGATGCTCGCTGTGCCACTTCACCGCGCGCGCCAGCACCTGGCTCTCGGTGTCGCGGCCGCGGGCCGTGAGGTCTTCGACCGTGTCGGTGTGGTCCGCGCGGGCCACGTCCTGCTCGATGATCGGGCCTTCGTCGAGGTCGGCAGTCACGTAGTGGGCGGTGGCGCCGATCAGCTTCACGCCGCGGTCGTGGGCCTGGTAGTAGGGCTTGGCGCCCTTGAAGCTGGGCAGGAACGAGTGGTGGATGTTGATCGCGCGGCCCGAGAGGCTGCGGCACAGGTTGTCGCTCAGGATCTGCATGTAGCGCGCGAGCACCACGAGCTCGGCGCCCTCGGCTTCGATGATTTCCAACTGCTTCGCCTCGGCCTGCGCCTTGGTCGCGGCCGTCAGCGGGATGTGGTGGAAGGGCACGTTGTAGCTGGCGGCCAGCTGGTAGAAGTCGCGGTGGTTCGAGATGATGGCGCGCACGTCGATGGCGAGCAGGCCGCTCTTCCAGCGGAACAGCAGGTCGTTCAGGCAGTGGCCTTCCTTGCTGACCAGGATCACCGTCTTCATCGGTTCGGCGGCCGCGTGCAGCTGCAGGGTCATGCCGAAGCCTGTGGCGAAGGTCTTCAGTTCCTCGCGCAGCGCGGATTCGCTGTGAGCGCCGCAGGCGAAGCGCACGCGCATGAAGAACAGGCCGGTGTCATGGTCGTTGTACTGGGCCGCCTCCTCGATGTTGGCGCCGCGCTCGAGCAGGAAGCCCGAGACGGCGTGCACGATGCCCGTCCGGTCGGGGCAGGAAAGGTTCAGGATGTAGGCGGGCGTATTCGTCGTCATATCAGTTCAGTTGCTCGATCAACCGGCATGCGGCTCTACCGCCGCGCGCCGATTCCAGGGATACCGCGGAACCGGCTTTGCCGGGCCGCAGGTATCGCCCCCGGCAAGGGGGTTGGCGGCCACACGCAGTGGGCAAGCCTGGGGGTGATCCATATCCAGGGGCGTAATTGTGGCAGGGGTGCCAGAATCGCGATTTTCCCCTCCCAGATACCCCAACCGCAGGAGCGAGACATGGCCTATCAGGACTTCAACATGGACAACCAGTGGTTGCCCTTCACCCCCAACCGTCATTTCCGCAAGGACCCGCGCGTGTTCGTCGCGGCCGACGGCATGGAGTTCACCACCCACGACGGCCGCAAGGTGATCGACGGCATCTCCTCGCTGTGGTGCGTGGGCGCGGGCCACAACCGCAAGCCGATCAACGAGGCGATCAAGACGCAGCTCGACACGCTCGACTACGCCACCGCCTTCCAGGTCAGCAACGACAAGGCGTTCAAGGCGGCGGAGATGATCGCCTCGCTCGCTCCCGGCGACCTCAACAAGGTGCTCTTCTGCAACTCGGGCTCGGAAGCCGCCGACACCTCCATGAAGGTGGCGCTGGCGTATCACCGCGCGCGCGGCGAGGGCCACCGCAACGTGTTCATCGGCCGCGAGAAGGGCTACCACGGCGTGGGCTTCGGCGGCATGTCGGTGGGCGGCATTCCGGGCAACCGCAAGGTGTTCGGCTCGGCCTTCCTGCCGCGCGTGGACCACATGCGCTTCATCCACGACCCGGTGAACCACGCCTACATCCACAACGAGGAGCCGGTGTGGGCCGAAGACCCGCTGGTCGAGCTCGAAACGCGCATCCTGCCGCTGCACGACCCGAGCAACGTGGCCGCGATCATCGTCGAGCCGGTGGCCGGTTCGGCCGGGTGGTACCTGCCGCCCAAGGGCTACCTCAAGCGCCTGCGCGAGATCTGCGACAAGCACGGCATCCTGCTGATCTTCGACGAGGTCATCACCGGCTTCGGCCGCATGGGCACCAACTTCGCGTCCGACTACTTCGGCGTGGTGCCCGACATGCTGAACTTCGCCAAGTGCGTGACCAACGGCGTCATCCCGCTGGGCGGCGTGATCTGCCGCGACAAGCTCTACGACGCGATGATGAAGACCGACGCGCCCGAGCATGTGGTCGAGTTCTTCCACGGCTACACCTACTCGGGCCACCCGGTGGCCTGCGCCGCGGCCATCGCCACGCTCGATCTCTTCAAGCAGGAGAACCTGTTCTCGCGCGCCGGCGAGATGGGCAAGGTGCTGGGCGACGCATTCCACAGCACGCTCAAGGGCCTGCCCAACGTCATCAGCATCCGCAGCCTCGGCCTCGCCGCCGCGGTGGAGCTCGCGCCCATCGCGGGCACGCCGGGCAAGCGCGCCTACGAGATCTTCCTCGACTGCTTCCACAAGGGCGCGCTGGTGCGGCCCGCGGGCGACGTGCTGGTGATCGCGCCGCCGTACATCGTGGAGAAGTCGCACATCGACACGCTGGTGAACACGCTGGCCGATTCGATCAAGGCGCACGCCTGAGCGAACGCTGAAAGGGCGTCGCACATCGATGTCCGGATACGGCGAGTGAAGGCGGCGGGGAACGCGCAACATGAAGTTGTTCGCGGCCCCCGCCGCCTTCTCCTTTTCGAGGACACGATCATGCTGAAGCTGCAACTGAGCCGTCTCGATTCGCCGCTGGGCGAGCTTCTTCTCGTCACCGACCACGCCGGCGCGATCCATGCGCTGGACTTCGCAGACCATCGCGCCCGCCTGCATCGTCTTCTGCGCCAGCTGCACGAGGACGGGATCGAACTGGCCGAAGGCATCGCTGCACCGCAAGCGGTGGCCGATGCCCTGCGCCGCTACTTCGACGGCGACCTCTCCGCCATCGATGCGCTGCCCGTCGCGACGCTGGGCGATGCATTGCAGCGCAAGGTATGGGCCGCGCTGCGCCGCATTCCGGCGGGGCGCACCACCAGCTATGGCGAGCTTGCCAAACAGCTGGGCTTCGACGATCCGCGCGCGGCCATCGACATCGGCGCGGCCAACGGATCGAATCCGGTCAGCATCGTCGTGCCGTGCCATCGCGTGATCGGCAGGAACGGAGAGCTCAAGGGCTATGCGGGTGGCGTCTTCCGCAAGCGGCATCTGCTGCGGCACGAAGGCGCGCTGCCCGATGCCGATGTTGCTCGCGAACAGGCGCTCGCAACCGCAACAGCGATGCAACAGACGATGCAGCTCGCGTTCTGAACCTGGGCCGGTCGCGCGTCCTTTTTTCCCTTTTTTATTTCTACCGGTTCACGGGATGCCGCCTACCGGTTCCCGGGATACCGGCCATCTCGTCCCGTCCCTAGCATCCCTCCGCGAAACGTAGCACTCGGGAATCCTTCGGGTGCGTCTTGCGGAGAGGGGACGTCATGCAACGCGTATTTCTTTTGGCCGTGGTGTGCGCGCCGCTGGCCGCGTTCGCCAACAACGCCGGCGAGAACGCCGCATGGCAGTTCCAGACCAGCACCGACAAGGTCAACCAGGCCGCGATCCAGGACATGATCCGCAAGCAGAAGAGCGGCTACTACTCTGCACCGGTCTACAACACGACCAACAACATCGGCCGCCAGTACAACTGCAACGTCTCGGCCACCTCGACGGGCAACGACGGCAACAACAGCACGGTCGCGAATTCGCCGAGCACGGCAGGCTCCACTTCCAACGCATCGGGCAACGACAGCCGCACGGCCGTGGGCACGCTCGGCGACGCGACGGTGGGCACCTCGCAGGCCAACTCGGGCGCGGTCGCATCGGGCATCGTCGGCGGTACCAGCTCGCAGGTGCAGGGCGCGGCCAACCAGGCGCTGAACTCGACGCAGGGCAACACCGGCGCGCAGACCGCGAGCGTGGGCGGCAGCTCGGCGTGCGCCTTCGGCGTGCTCAACTGAGCGGGAGCGCGTCATGCAGCATCGCATTCGCCGCACATTCGTTCTCGCAGCCGCTGTCGCCACGCTGGCGCTGGCGGGGTGCGTCTCCGCGCCGCAGCAGCGCTTCGCGCCGAACGAGGCACCCGTGGTGCTCGGCCCCTCGGTGCGCGACAACGTCACGCCGATGGAGGCGGTGCTCGCCTGCTACGCCGACCACATCGCGGCCACGCGGCGCCCGCCCGTCATCATCGGCGTGGGCGACGTGAAGGACTACACGGGCAAGTACAGCATCAACGAGGGCAACGCCATCACGCAGGGCGGCGCGCTGATGGTGTATTCGGCGCTCGGCAAGCTCGGCGGCGCGGTGAGCATCGCCGAGCGCTTCGACCCGGTGATCGCCGAGCGCGAGCTCGCGTACGCCGACCGTCGCCAGCTGGGCGATGGCCGCACGCACCAGCTCGGCGGACCCAACGGCGGGCAGAACGTGCCGTGGCTGCCGTACTTCGGCGGCACCATCAACAAGTCCGACTACTTCATCGTGGGCGGCATCACCGAACTCAACTACAACATCAACTCCGGCGGCGCCGAGTTCGGCGTGAACCAGGTGGGCGTGAAGGCGCGCACCTTCAGCCAGTCGGTGAGCATCGACCTGCGCATCGTCGACACCAAGTCGCTGATGGTGGTGCGCACCGTGAGCCTCACCAAGCAGTTCAACGGCTACGAGGTGGGGCTTAACGTGTTCCGCTTCTTCGGCAGCAAGCTCTACGACGTGGACATCGGCGCCAAGGGCCAGGAGCCGGTGCAGATGGGCGTGCGCGCCGCGCTTGAGGAAGGCGTCGTCCGTCTCATGTCGGCCGTCACGCAGGTGGACTACCGGCCCTGCATGACGATGCGCCCGGGCGGCGGCGAGCCCATTCCGCTCACGCCCGCGGCCGAACTGCGCAAGGTCGACAACCCGGGCGTAGCGACGGCAGGCGGCGCGGCCGTCGCTTCGCCGGTGGCGCAGGGCAGCGTGGCCGTCAACGCGGGTGGCGCCGGTGGCGCGCGCCTCACGGGCACGGCGACGCAGGTGCCTTTCGACTTCGGTGCGACCACGCTGGGCGGCAGCTCGCTCGCGCTCATCGACCAGATCGCCGGCGCCGCCAAGAAGGGCACGACCGACATCGTGCTGGTGGCGCGCGACACCGAGAACTGGGACGCCCGCAAGCGCGACGAGCTCACCGACCAGCGCATCGCGGCCGTCACTTCGGCGCTGGCCAACCGCGGCGTGGCACCGGGTGCCATCAGCATCACCTGGCGGCCCGACGCGGCCGACACGTCGATCCACCGCGACGGCCCGGGCCTGCAGGAAATCGCCAAGCTGCGCATCGGCAGCCCGGTGGTCGGCGGCTCGGCGCCTTCGCCTTCCTCTACTTCCGCTTCTTCTTCCGACAGCGCCGTCAAGGGCGACTGACCGCTTCGCGCGTTCCGCGCAGCGCGCATCCATCCGTTTTCCGAGCCAGACCGCATCCAACATCCGAGGAGTCATGACATGAAAGCACGCAAGATCCAGAGCCGGGCCGCACGCGCGCCCATGTTCGGCCGCAGCAGCATCGGCACCGCCGTCGCGATGGCGCTGATCGCCGCGGCCTCCGGCGCGCAGGCCGCGGAGACTTCGGTCGACGCCGCCTACAACGGCACCGCCACGGGCACGCCCTCGGTGAATGCGGGCACCACCAACTCTGCGAACGTCAACGCCGCCATCACCGGCGCCACCGTGGGCACCACGTCCACCGGCACGCCGTCGAACCCCAACCCGGTGGCGATCAGCACCAGCGGCAACCTGATCGGCGCGACCGCCACGGGCAACAGCTTCGGCAACGGCATCCAGGCCGCGCCCGGCCTGCCGGTGAACAACGCGGCCACTCTCGGCGTCGCGACCAACACCGGCGTCATCAACAGCAGCGTCACCGGCAGCAAGCTGGCCTCGGAATCGAGCACGCTGCAGACCGGCAGCGTGGTCAACGCCGACAACACCATCTCCGCCGCCGCCACGCTCAACAGCGGCAGCTCGATCGTCTCGGGCGCCGCGGCGGTTGCGGCGCCGGCGCAGGCGGGCACCTCGGTGCTGACCTATCCGGCGGGCGCGCCGCTCTTCGACGCCAAGGGCAACATCGTCGTGACCTCGCTGCAATCGGCCACGGGCACGGGCTCCAGCGCGGCGGTGCTGAACAACATGGTCGACCTGATGCTGACCGCGAACGCGGGCAACACGCTGACCACGGCCGCATCGCTGGAACGCAATTCGATCTCCGCCGTGCTCAAGGCCAACAGCGCCAACAGCACGGCCGAGATCCAGTCGGGCGGCGCGCCGACCTTCGCCGGCTCGGCGGTGGTCGCGAACCTGCAGGCGAACGGCAACGGCATCCTCGCGACGCGCTCGGCCACCAACACCGGCTCGGTAATCATGGGCATCGTCAGCGGCGCGCCCGCGGGCGGCTCCAACGTGCTGCAGGGCTCGCTGTCGGTGCAGGGCAACGCGATCTCCAGCGCGGCCACGGGCAACGAGGCGCTGGGCGCCACGGCCGGCGTTGCGGGCAACCGCATCCTGATCGACGACGTGAGCGTCGCGGGCACCGGCACGGCCGCCACCGCGGCCAACAACAGCATCCACAACGGCGTGGGCGTGACCAGCAACGTCAACAGCGACCTGGCCATCGTCAACAGCCAGGGCAACCTCGGCGTGACCACTGTCGCCCAGACCACGGGCGCGCAGATCCTGGCCGGCGTGCAGTCGAGCAAGAACAGCCAGGTCACGCTCGCGGACAACAGCATCACGGCGGCCGTCACGGGCAACACGGCCTCCAGCGCCATCGCCACCGGCAAGAACGCGGCCTCGTTCACCGGCACCGCCGCGGTGTCGAACCAGCAGGCCAACTCCAACGCGCCGGTCAGCGCTTTGCTGCTCCCCTCGGTCATCGCGGCGCAGACGGGCGAGTCGCCCGGCACGGGCCAGACCACCGGCAGCACGGTCCGCGTTTCCGACAACACCTCGGCGGCCACCGCGCAGGGCAACCAGATCACGCAGAGCCTCGCGCTGCAGGCCGGCACGGTGGCGCTGGGCACGGGCAACGCCACGCTCACGGGCGGCACGAATTCCGACGGGCGCGTGTCCGCCGGCGGCTCCGCAACGCTCACCAACCTGCAGGGCAACTACGGCGGCGGCGTCGCGGCCACCAGCATCGGCTCGCAGATCTGGCTGGTCGCCAACGGCGGCGGCGCGCCGGTCGCCAACAGCACGCTGGTGCTGGACGACAACCGGCAGGAAGCCGTGGCGCTGGGCAGCGGCGCCACCAACACGCTTACGCTCTCGGGCAACTCGGTGGGCACGGGCGCGGGCATCGCGAGCGTGCAGATGAACGACGCCAATTCCGCCGTCGGCGCGGGGCTGTCGAACCCCGAGGCGCGCCTCCTGGTGAACGGCAACCTCAGCGGGGGCTCGGCCGCGCTCACCGACAATCTGCAGCGCGCCATCGCCTACGGCAACTCGGCCACCAACACGCTGGGAGTGAGCGCAGGCAACCTCGCGGCCGCACCCGGCCTGGGCATCACGCCGGCATCGAGCGTCACGGTCGACCTGCTCGGCGGGCTGCCGTTCAGCAACTCGGCCGGCGCGCTGCCGACGGTGAGCGCCGCCTACGGCGTGCTGAACGACCAGTCGGTGCAGGCGAACGTCAACTCCGCGGCCACCGGCGCCAACACCTTCGCGGCCGCGGTCGCGGGCAACGTCTCCGCCGCCAGCGTCGCGAACAGCGGCAACGCCTTCGTCGCCGCCGCCTACGGCAACGACGCCGCCAGTGGCGTGACGCTCGATATCAACAACCTGAGCGGCGCGAATGCCTCGGTAGCCAACGTCACCAACACGCAGGCGGTGGCGGGCGCGGGCACCGGCGTTTCGGCCATCGCGGCCGGTGGCGTGGTGGCCGGCACCACGGTCACGGGCACGCTGGCCGACGGTTCGGTCACCAGCTCGGGCAACACGGCCGAGGCGCTGGCCTACGGCAGCCGCGCCACGGGCAACACGGTGAAGGTGACGGGCAACGACATCGACACCTCCGGCTTCTCGCTGTCGGGCGCGACGCTGATAGGCAACGTGCTCGCCACCAACGCGGCCTTCAGCGTGCAGAACGCGCAATCGGGCCAGGGCTCGGTGTCGGCGCAGCGCAGCGGCGGGCCCGAGGTGAACGTGGTGGTCGGCGGAGCGGTCAGCAACTCGAAGATCGCCGCCACCGGCAACGCCACGCTGGCCGGCGCCACCAGCAACAGCGCCGCCAACGGCGTGGGCATCGATGCCGTCGGCGTCTCGACCACCACCGCGGTGCAGAACCTGCAGCTCACCAGCGCGGCGGTGAGCTCGCTCACCGGCCAGGAAGGCCCGCTGCTGACCAACAAGGACGGCGTGCAGGTGGTGCTGGGCGGCGCGAGCATCCAGGGCTCGCAGGTGACGGTGGACGGCAATTCCGCCGGCGGTTCCGCCACGGGCAACGCCGCGGCCAACCGCATCGACGTGAAGGGCAACACCATCGCGGTGGGCAACGGACTGCCGCTCGGCGGCGCGACCAGCATCGCCGGCATTGCAGGCGCGGTGGCCGACCATGCGCTCTCGAACATCCAGCTCGTGACCAGCCCGACCATCTCTTCCAAGACGGCAGCCGCCTTCGGCGTGGACACGGCGCCCGGTGCGGTGATCGCCGGCTCGACCTTGAGCGCTTCCAACAACACGCAGAGCGCGAAGGCCGTGGCCAACACCGGCAGCAACGCCATCGCGCTCGCGGCCACCGACGTGTCGGCCCGCGCCGCGCTGATGTCGGGGCAGGGCAGCACGGCGGCGGTGGAGGCGCGCTCCTTCATGCAGGCCTTCGCACCGGCCTCGGTGTCGGGCTCGTCGGTGAAGCTGTCGAACAACGCCAACACGGCGCTGGGCGTGATCAACGACGTGGACAACAAGCTCGCCGTCACGGGCGGCACCTCGGGCTCACTGCCGGCGCCGGCGCTCATCGCGCAGGGCCCGTTGCCCGGCAACACCATCGCCGCGGGCGACCAGGTGCTGGTGAACCGCCAGTCGGCCGGCGCCTCCGTCACCAGCACCGCCGACACCGCGATCTACAACGAGGACCGCCTGGCGGCCGGCAACTCGGGCCTGGTCAACAGCAGCTTCGCGGCCTCGGGCAACACGACTTATTCGGAAGCGTCTGCCAACCGCGCGACCAACGCGGCCTCGCTGGCCGGCGGCGCCTCGCAGTCGGCCAGGACGGCGGTGCTGAACGCGCAGGACAGCAGCGCGGCCGTGACCGCCAACGCCAACAACGCGACGAAGCTCACGCTGACCGGCCCCACCGCGCTCGTCGGCAGCAGCGCGACGCTGGACGGCAACAGCACCATCGCCGCCGCGACCGGCAGCGCAGCCACCAACAGCATCGACGTGAAGAGCGGCGCCATCGCGGGCGGCGCGCCGGCGTCGGCCACCGCGACGGGCGGGCCGGCTTCGTCCGTGGCGGTGTCGGCCGACCATGCGCTGGCGAACGTGCAGGTCGGCTCAGGCGCGGTGTCGGCCACCGCGACGGGCAGCATCGGCATCGATTCGGCGCCGCTGTCCGCAGTCAGTGCCTCGACGCTGGGCGTGACGAACAACAGCCAGAGCGCCAAGGCCGTGGCCAACACGGCGCTCAACAGCGTGACGCTGGCAGGCTCGAACGTGGGTGCGCGCACCGCGCTGCAGTCGAGCCAGGCGGGCACCGCGCCGGTGACGGCATCGTCCACGCAGGAGCTGTTCGCGCCGGCCGGGTCCACGGGCTCGACGGTGCGGCTCTCGGGCAACAGCAACACCGCGCTGGGCGTGATGAACGACGCCTCGAACACGCTGAGCGTGAGCGCGGCCAACACCCTGCCTGCGGGCGCCACCGGCTCGGCCACGCTCGGCGAGACCGGCAGCGCCGACAACGTGACGGCCACCGGCGACCACGTGCTGTCGAACCGCCAGACGGCCGCATCGACGGTGAGCAGCACCGCCGCCACCTCGATCCACAACGACGACAACGCCGCGCCCACCACGGGGCTGATCAACGGCGCGCTCACGATCTCGGGCAACAGCACCTTCGCCGAGGCCACGGCCAACCGCGCGGCCAATACCGCCACGGTGGCGAGCAGCGCGACGCAGGGTGCCAGCACCGGCATCGTCAACGTGCAGGGCAGCACCGCGGGCGTGACGGCAACTGCCAGCACGGTGGCCAACGCCACGCTGGCGAGCGCGGTGCCGCTCAACGGCAGCAGCGTTTCGCTCGACGGCAACACCACGGCGGCGCTGGCGCGCGGCAACGCGGCGACCAACGTGCTCGAGTCCGGCGCCGGCAGCAGCTACGGCGGCGCGGCCACGGTGGGTACGTCGAGCCTGGTCGGCGTGCCGTTGGCGCTCAACGTGGGCGCCAGCGCGGCGATCCTCAACAGCCAGAACAACGCGGGCGCGGTGTCGGCCACCAGCACGGGCACGAGCTACCAGGTGGCGCTCAACGGCACCGGCGCGGGCGTGTCGAACGGCACGGCCGGCGTCACCGGCAACACGCTGGCCGCGCAGGCCTTCGGCAACAGCGCGACCAACCGCGTGACGCAGACGGCGCTGAACACCGGCGCGCCGAGCGCGGCCATCGGCAACTACCAGGTCAACACCGGCGCGGTGACGGCCACGGTGACGAGCGTGAACTTCGGCGTCGCGGTCTCGGGCCCGGTGGGCAACAGCACGCTGCGCACCACGGGCAACCAGATCACGGCGTCGGCGACGGGCAACTCGGTGGTGTCGACGATCACCTCGCGCTGAGTCTGCGGACTCCTGAAGAAAGAAAAGCCGCGGGCCTTCGGGCCGGCGGCTTTTTTCTCGTGGATCGCGCGCTCAGGTCTTCGGCTGCGGCCTCGTCTGTTGCTGCTGCTGTCGCTTGAATTCGGCGCAGTAGTCCTTCTCGGGCAAAGGCGGCGTGCGCCAGATGCGGTCGTAGTCGCCCGTGGCGGGGTCTGCCGCCGAAGTGGCCGGCGCGGCCAGCAGCCGCACGGTGGCGACCTTGACCTCGTCGGGCAGGTGCTGCGGCACGCCGAGCGCGCGCACGACGTGGCCGGCACCGGCGATCAGCAGCACCGTCTGGCCCGGCTTCCTCGCCTTGACGACGGCCTGCGCCATTGCGCGGTCGCGGCCGACCTGGATGCGCGTCATGGGAACGATCTGCGACTCGGGAAGCATCCTGCAGTGGCCCTCGCGCACGGCGTCCTGCTGCGCGGCGTAGGCCTCGCCGTTGAGCTGCACGTCGAGCGAGACGTCGGCCATGGCGTCCTTCATTCGGGCGCGCGGCAGGTTGGCGCCGACCACGGGCACGCCCGCGCGCACGGCGGCCATCACGGCGGGGCCGTAGCTGGCCCAGGGCCAGGCCTTGTCGCTCCAGTCGAGGGCGGCCTGCACCTGCGCCTCGGTGGCGGTGCGGGCGAGCTGCGCGGTGCTGCGGCCTTCCTCGGCCATCTCCAGCGCCAGCGCGGCGAGATGTCCGCGCTCGGCCAGCGCCTCGACCGCCTCGCGCTCGATGACGTGGTGCTCGGGGGCGTCGTGCTGCTCGCCGAGCAGCAGGGCGTCCACCGGCTGCAGCGCCGCGACGCGGCGGGCGATGGGGGCATCGGGCGCGTCGGCGGCGCCGGAAGAAGAAAAGGAAAGCGCCGTGCAGCCCGTCGTGAACGCGGTGGCGGCGAACAGGGGCGGCAGCAGGAAGCGTGAAGCCCGGGCGGGCCAGTAAGGAAGAGGCATCGCGCCATACTATGCCCTCGGCGCGCGCACGCGGTGCCGTCCGCCGCCGCTTTTCCCTGTCGTCCCTTCCTCCGGTCCGTGTCTTCCCGTTATCCCGTTCGCGTGCTGGCCACGCTGTTGCTGGCGCTCGCTGCCGCGGGCGCGTGCCTGGCCCTGCACACGCCGCTGCCCTGGATGATCGGCCCGCTGCTCGCGGTGTCGCTGGCCTCCATCGCCGGCGCGCCCACCGCGAGCTACACGCCGCTGCGCAACGCGGGGCAATGGACCATCGGCACGGCGCTCGGGCTGTACTTCACGCCGCACGTGGTGGGGCTCGTGGCCAGCGTGTGGTGGGCGATCGTGCTGGCCATTGCCTGGGCGCTGCTGCTGGGCGTGGGCTTCGGCCGCTGGCTGCATTCCATGCACGCGTCGCGCATGCCGCAGGTGCCGGCGAAGTCGATGAGAGCCACGACTTACTTCTCGGGTGCCATCGGCGGTGCCTCGGAAATGACCCTGATGGCCGAGTCGGCCGGCGCGCGCACCGACCTGGTGGCCGCGGCGCACAGCCTGCGGCTGGTGGTGGTGACGGTGACGATCCCCTTCGCGATGCAGTGGAGCGGGCTGCACGGGCTCGAGATCAACCCGCCCGGCGTGCGCGAAGTGAACCCCGGCGGCCTCGCGCTGCTGGCGGCGGCGACCGGCATCGGCGGCCTGGCGATGCGCGCGTTGAAGCGCACCAATCCGTGGTTCATCGGGCCGCTGCTGGTGGCGATGGGCTTCACGATGGCGGGCCAGTCGCTGTCGGCCGTGCCCACCTGGATGTCGAACACGGCGCAGCTGGTGATCGCGGTGAGCCTGGGCGTGCGCTTCAGCCGCGAGTTCCTGCACACGGCGCCGCGCTGGCTGGGCTCGGTGGTGCTGGGCACCTTCGGCATGCTGCTGCTGTGCGCCGCCGTGGCCTTGCTGCTGGCCTGGGCGACCGGGCTGCATCCGGCCACGATGATCCTGGGCACCTCGCCGGGCGGCATTGCGGAGATGTCGATCACGGCCAAGGTGCTGCAGCTGGGCGTGCCGGTGGTCACGGCCTTCCAGGTCTGCCGGCTGGTGGCGGTGCTGCTTATCGTGGGGCCGATGTTCCGGTGGATCTACCGCTGAGGGCAGGCGCCCGGCGAAGAAGCAGAAAGCAGCAAGGAGCGCCCGCGGGGCGCTTTTTCTTTGCCCGTTCGCAGGCTTCGGTTACTTCCGAGACTTTTTCCTCACACGCTGCTAATTGTTTCCTAACTCTTTAGGTTTACTTCGCCCGTCGCTGGCCAGTCATACCAAAGACCACATTCGGCTTGCGATCCAGGGCCGGACACCCGTCCGGCGGTTCTTTCCAACATCTACTGTTCCGAGGGCGAAGCATGAATATCCCGAGACTTGGTGGCGCCATCGCCACGATGACGGCCGTCGTGGCGCTTGCAGTGCTGCCGCTGCAGTCCGCGCAGGCGACGACGGCGACCACGACCTTCAAGGTGACGGCAACGGTGCTGAGCTCCTGCGCCATGTCCACGCCCGATACGCTCGCCTTCGGCAGCTTCACGCCGGGCACGGCCCTCACCGGCAGCACCGCGTTCACCGTGCAGTGCACCTACGGCACGACCTACTCGCTGGGCATGAGCGGAGGCACCAGCGGCTCGGTGACGGCACGCACCATGACCAGCGCCACCGCGACCAGCGGCTACAACAGCTTGTCGTACGGCCTCTACAAGGACTCGACCTACGCGACCAACTGGAGCAACAGCACCACCGGCACCGACTACACCGGCACCGGATCGGCCGTGACCTACACGGTCTACGGCAAGATCCCGGCCGCCCAGTACGCAGTGGCGCCCGCCACGGACTACACCGACACCATCACCCTGACGCTCACCTACTGAGCTTCGCGGATCGTGCTCGTCGATCGGCTCATGCGCCATCTCGCCGGCAGCATCGGCATGTCGCGTGCGGCGGCCATCGCGCTCGCAGCCGCGATGGCCGGCTCCTTCGATGCCGGCGCCGCCAGCATCCAGATCGCGCCGGTGCGCGTGGTGCTGCAGCCCGGCCGGCCCGTGGCCTCCCTGACCGTGACCAACGACGGCGCGAGCGAGATCCCGATGCAGGCCGAGGTCATGAGCTGGTCGCAGAAGGACGGGCAGGACCTGTATGCGCCGACGCGCGAGGTGCTGGTCAATCCGGCCATCTTCCGGATTCCGCCCAATGGCCGGCAGATCGTGCGCCTCGGCCTGCAGGTGGGCGCGCTGGCCGACGCCGAACGCAGCTACCGGATCTTCCTGAGACAGCTGCCGCGTGACAAGGCGCTTCCCGTGGCCGATGGTGGCGGCGGCGAAGCGCCGGGGGCCGGCCCCGAACTGCAGACCCTGCTGCAGCTGGTGCTGCCGATCTTCGTGCCTCCTTCGACGCCTGCCGGCACGCCTTCGGCGACCTGGCGCCTGGACGCGCCGGTTGCCACGTCCGCACCTCCGTCCGCGCCCACGCTGGCCGTCGACAACCTGGGGCGCGAGCATCTGCAGTTCACGCAAGTCACCGTGCGCCAGGCGGATGGCAAGGAGCTGCTGCGCCAGCGGATGTCGGTCTACGTGCTGCCGCGGCAGGGCGCCCGGTTGCCGGTGCCGCTGCCTTCGCTGCCGCCGGGCATGAGTCTGCAGTTCGAGGCGCAGACGGATTCCGACGTGCCGCTGCCCCCGGTCTTCCTGCAGGTGCCAGGTGCGGCTGCCGTGGCTCGCTAGGCTGCTGCCGGCCTGCGCTGCCTGCTGCTTCTGCGGTTGCCTGATGGCGATGCAGGCCCGGGCGGCGGACGATGCGGCGCCCGCTGCGCTGATCGTCGACGTGGAGGTCAACGGCGCGGCGCAGGGGGCCGCGCTTTCGGCGCTGCGGCAGGGCAGCCGGCTGCTCTTCAGCCGCGCAGACCTGCAGGCATGGCGCGTCGTCGTTCCCGATCGCACGGCGGCAGTGGTCGATGGGGTGGACTACTACGACCTCGCCGCGTCGCCGGACGGCAGCGTGACGCTCGAGGAAAGCACGCAGACGGCGCGCGTGAGCCTGCCGGCGACGGCCTTCGTGGCAAACGCGCTCGCAGGCAGGGCTGCGGGCCGGCCGGCGCTGACGCCGTCGGTCAATGCCGCCTTCGTCAACTACAGCGTCGCGCTGCAGCATGACCGCAACGGCACGGCCGCGTCGGGGCTGCTCGACGGCACGGTGTCCGGCCATTGGGGACTGCTGGCGAACAGCGTGCTCGTCGGGCAGGCGGCCTACCAGGATGCGGCGGGTGTTTCGTCGCTCGCGCGGACGGTCCGGCTCGAGAGCTACTACCGCCTCGACGACCCCGACAGCCTCACGCGGCTGACAGTCGGCGACGCCATCACGCAGAACGCCGCGTGGTCCACGCCGTCGCGCTTCGCCGGATTGCAGTTCGGCACCCAGTTCGGGCTGAGCCCCGGCTACATCAGCTATCCCGTGCCTTCTCTCACGGGCGGGGCGGCCGTGGCGTCGACGCTCGAGGCCTACGTCAACAACACGCTGCACTACCAGGGGCAGGTTGCTTCAGGCCCCTTCTCGCTGAACAACGTGCCGGTGCTCACCGGCGCGGGCGAGATGAGCTTCTCGGTGTCCGACGCACTGGGCGTGCGGCGCACCGTCACCACGCCCTACTACGTGAGCACGAACCTGCTGCGCGCGGGCCTGTCGGACTACTCGGTCAACCTCGGATGGAGCCGCCTGAACTACGGTCTTCGCAGCAACGACTACGGCAGCATGTTCGCCGCCGGCAACTGGCGCCGCGGTCTCAGCGACACGGCCACGCTGGAACTGCACGGCGAGGGTGGTCCACGGCTTCAGGTCGCCGGCGCCGGCCTGACCTGGGTGTGGGCGCCTTTGGGAGAGTTCGGCATGCACGGCGCGACCAGTCGTTCGCAGGACACGGGCAGCGGAAGGCTGGCGCGTGTCTCGTTCGCGCACATCGCCCCGGAGTGGAGCTTCTCGGCCAGCCGGCAGACGGCGAGCGCGGGCTTCATGCAGGTCGCCTGGCTTGACAGCCAGACGCACACCACGGGACAGACCCAGCTGTTCGTGGGCCGTGCCCTCGGCCGCCGCCTCGGCAGCCTGGGACTGGCCTATACGGCACTGCGCTACAGCAGCGGCGACGAGGCGAAGGTGCTGTCGCTCAACCATTCCATCCAGCTCGGCGCCGTGTACCTGAACACCTACGTGGCGCGCACCGATTCAGGGGCCACCGCAGCGAGCCGGCAGCGCGTGGCCTCGGTCGGGCTGATGTTGACCCTGCCGCTGGGCGAGCGGCAGACCGCGTCGGCCACGATGGGCCGGAACAACGGCAGGACCACCACCACGATCGACGTGAGCCAGACGCCGCCGAGCGACGAGGGCCTGGGTTGGCGCGTGGTCGCCTCGCACGGCGAAACCGAGCGCGCGCAGGCCGAGGCGACCTGGCGCACGCCCTATGCGACGTTCACCGCGCAGGCCGTCGAGCTCGACAAGGAAACCAGCGCAAGAGTCCTGGCCGAAGGCTCGCTGGGCTATGCGTCGGGCATGTTCTTCGCGGCGCAGTCGTCCAGCGACGGCTTCGCGCTGGTGACGGTGCCCGGTGCAGCCGGCATCAGGATCTACCGGGAGAACAACCTGGCGACGACCACCGATGGGGAAGGGCGCGCGCTGGTGACGGGACTGCACGCCTACGAGGCGAACAGGATCAGCGTGGACAACGGCGACCTGCCGATCTCGGCGCAGGTGCACTCCGATGTGCTGCAAGTGGTGCCCTCGTACAAGGGCGTTGCAGTGGCCACCTTCGACATCTCGCGCGATGCGAGCGTCACCATGCGAGTCCTGCTGCCCGACGGCTCGCCGCTGCCGGCGGGCATCGATGTCGTGGGAGAGAACCGCGCCGCGCCGCTGATCACGGGCTACGGCGGCGCGTTGCAGCTCGACCGGCCCCGCGCGGGCGAACGCTTCGAGGCGAGATGGCGCGGCGGGCGTTGCAGCTTCACGGTCGGCCCCGTCTCCACCGCCGGCACCTTGCCACAGATCGGACCCTACACATGCGAAACAGGAACGCCCGCGTCATCGGTCTCGGCGCGCTGATCGGCGTGCTATTCCTGTGTGCCGCACCGGCGCACGCGACATGTTCGGGCTCGGGATTGGGAACGCTGAACTGCTCGGCCACCGTCAGCGCGACGGCCATGAGCTTCGGCAGCTACAGCGCGGGGACGTCGAGCGCCACGACCACGAGCAGCACCATCACGGTGACAGCCACTTTCTCGGGGCGCATCCTCGGGACCGACACCCTGAGCTATACGTTGAGCGTGAGCGCGGGAAACTCGGGAACGACCGCGAGCCGTTACATGAGCTACGGCTCCCGTACCCTGAGCTACAACCTCTACACCAGCTCGGGCTATGGAACGGTGTGGGCGACGGATACGGTGTCGGGCAGCGCTTCGGTATCGGTCGGGTTCAATGGGAATGCCAGCGCGAGCACCACGCACACCGTCTACGGACGCATACCCGCCGGCCAGTACACGGCCGCGCCGGGCAGCTATTCCGACACCATCACGGTGACCGTGACCTACTGAGGCTCGCGTGTCGCGGTTTTCGGTGGGGGCTCAGTGCACTAGGACCGGGGTGTGCGCCAGTTCGGCGTAGCCCTCGAGCGTGTCTTCGACTTCTTCCTGGGTAGGGGTGTTGAGCTGCCATGCGGCGATCTGCTGCTGGAACAGTTCCGCCCATGAGCCATCGAGGTAGACCTCCTTGCCCGAACGCTTGTCCACGATCTCGAAGCCGTGGCGCTCCAGAACCGGCATGTTCGGCTGCGCGGGCGCGTCGCCCTCGTTGGGCTGTACGTGCACGACGACGAAAGACTCCGAGTCATAAAGCATGTTCATGGCGGGCCCTGTGAGAATGTCGATGGCGTTCATGGGGGTTAGATAGCAATCAACGCGCCAGTTTCAAGATAGGTTGTCTATTTGTAAAACCAACAGGCTAATTGGCATATCTCCAGTCCCTTTTGCTCCGTTGGTGTGACTTTCTCCTCAATTTGACGGGCCCGCAGGCAGGGGTTTGCGCAATTGCGCGTCAGCGAAGTCCCCGTTGGTCTCCGTCTGCTTGATGCGCACGGGAAGGTAGCCGTACGCTGGCGCAAGCCAGAGCTCCAGTTTCCTATCGAAATCCCGGCGTGGGTCGCGCGTGAGCTTGCGGGCGACGTACTCGCCGGCCGGGAGGCTGAGCTTTTCCTCCTCGCCGACCACGAAGACCCAGACATCGGCGTCCTTGGGGCCCACGGTCTGCACCGAGATCTTGGTGCCGGCCGGATAGCGCTCCGGGCTGGCGGCCAGCAGGCCGCCGAGCTGCATCATCACGCTCATGCGGTCCTGGGCGCCGGCCAGCAGGGGCACGGGAGGCGCGTTGTTGCTGAACACGACCTGCCCCCGGTCGCGCGCGAAATGCGAGGCCACCTCGGACTTGCGGCTCTCGGAATAGCGCTCCGGCTCGAGGCCGGAAGGGCCGATCCGCCCGGTGCTGTGCCAGTTCAGCAGCGTGAAGAACACCGCCTTGAGCGTCAGCCGTCCGTCGTAGCGGCTGCCGTCCTGCAGCCAGACCAGCTCGCCGAACACGCCGCGCTGCGGGGAGGCCCCCGACTGACCGGTAGCCTCGAAATCGAGCGTGACCGAGCCCGGGATCTTCATCGCCTGGGTGCCCGCGATGGTGCCCGAGCCTTCGCCGCCGGCGGCTGCCGCGGTGCCGGTTCCGGTGCCGCCGGCGGGAGAGGTCGGGCCCGCCGGCGCGCTGGCTGCCGCTTCCGGCGGCGTTGCTCCTGAATCGGTAGCGGCCTGGGCCGTCAGGTCGGGCGTTTCCGGGGCGGGATTCGTGGGGGTGTCGGGTTCCGGCGTCGGCGCGACGGCTGCCGGGGCCGGCTTCGGCCTGGGCGCCGTGGGCTCGCGCGGGCGTCGCGGCTTGGGCGGCGGCGCGGGCCTGGCCTGGGCCGGTGCGGCGGCGGGCGCGGGTGCTTCGGAGGCCGGCGGCGCGATGACGATGGTCCGCGTGCTGAACTTGCTCGCCAGCGGCGAAGGCTCCGGCCCGATGGCCATCGGCGCCACCCCGAGCAGCACCACGTGGACCAGCGCCACGAGCAGCGTCAGCCCGATCAGCGCGCGCCACGACGGACGCCCGGGCAGGCCTGCAGGCAACTGGGAAGAAGGGGCGACGAGCGTCGGCATCGTTGTGTGGAGTGAGGCGCCGGCCCGGAGGTTCACGAAGACCACCTCGGTAAACTGCCGCCCGTCCAACCAGTTTAAGTGGGAGCGGCGCCCGGTCCGTGCCGGCGCCGCGTCCCCGTCCTTCCTCCCAGCAAGCACGCACCGCATCATGAAACTCGCCACCCTGAAGGACGGCTCGCGCGACGGCCAGCTCGTCGTCGTATCGCGCGACCTCACGCTCGCCCACTACGCCACCGGCATCGCCAACCGGCTGCAGCAGGTGCTGGACGACTGGGGCTTCATGAGCCCGCAGCTGCAGGACCTGTACGCCAGCCTCAACGCCGGTCGCGCGCGCCACGCCTTTCCCTTCGATCCGTCGATGTGCATGGCCCCGCTGCCGCGCGCCTACCAGTGGGCCGACGGCTCGGCGTACATCAACCACGTCGAGCTGGTGCGCAAGGCGCGCAACGCCGAAGTGCCCGAGAGCTTCTACACCGACCCGCTGATGTACCAGGGCGGCAGCGATGACTTCCTCGGCCCGACCGACGACGTGGTCGTGCCCAGCGAGGCCATGGGCATCGACTTCGAGGCCGAGATCGCGGTCGTCACCGGCGACGTGCGCATGGGCGCCACGCCCGAGCAGGCGCTGGAGGGCATCCGCCTCGTGATGCTGGCCAACGACGTGAGCCTGCGCAACCTCATTCCGGCCGAGCTGGCCAAGGGCTTCGGCTTCTTCCAGAGCAAGCCCGCCACCGCCTTCAGCCCCGTGGCCGTGACGCTCGACGAGCTGGGCGAGGCCTGGCAGCAAGGCCGCGTGCACCTCGCGCTGCAAAGCAGCTGGAACGGCCGCAAGGTCGGCATGTGCGACGCCGGCCCGGAAATGACCTTCCACTTCGGCCAGCTCATCGCCCACATCGCCAAGACGCGCAACGTGCGCGCCGGCAGCATCGTGGGCAGCGGCACCGTGAGCAACAAGGGCGTGGAGAAGAACGGCCACATGGACTGGCCCAAGGGCTACTCGTGCATCGCCGAGAAGCGCTGCATCGAGACCATCCAGACCGGCCAGCCCTACACCGACTTCATGAAGTTCGGCGACACCATCCGCATCGAGATGAAGGGGCTGGACGGGCGCTCGCTGTTCGGTGCGATCGACCAGGAGATCGTGTCCACCGCCGGCCGTCCGAAGGAAGCGCCGGTGTCGCTGGTGAAGCCGCAGCAGGCCGGGGAAGTCGGCGACGAGGCGCCGCAGGCGGAAGAGGCCTCGGAAGACTGAGGCTGCTCGCTCAGTGCGGCCCCGCGCCGCGCAGCAGCTCCTTCTGCGACCGTATCCCCAGCCGCCGGAACGCGCGGTACTGGTGGGTGCGCACCGTCGTCAGCTCCACGCCGATCTCGCGCGCGGCCTCCTTGGCCGTGCGGCCGGCCATCAGGTGGCCGATGACCTCGCGTTCGCGCAGGCTCAGCTTCAGCAGCCGCGAGGCGAGGGCGGGTTCCACCGCCTTCCGCGCAGCCACGGCGCTGCGACCGTGCGCCGCGGTGGCGTCGGCCAGCAGCGTGGCGTGCGCCTCGATGAGCGCGAAGTCCGCCGCGCCGAACTCCGGCTGCGCGAGGCTGCGGTAGAAGCTCACCGCCACGCGCTGCCCCGTGGGCTGCAGCAACAGCACCGATGCGCGCTCGCGGATGCCCACGTCGCCATAGCAGGCGGCGCGGTACACCGGGTCGGCCACCTCGTCGGCGCGCTGGTGGCCCATCCATAGCTGCGCGCGCTTCGGCAGCTTGCGCGCCGCGAGCCAGGCCATGTTCGGGTCGAGCAGGTCGAAGCGCTGCGCCACGTAGCGCTCCGATGTGCGCTCGGCCGTGCTGCCGTAGCTGCTGGCGGCGGACACGAGCTCGATGCGCCCCGCGGCGTCGACCACGAACACGGTGCAGAAGGTCACCGGCATCACGCGCTGCATGGCCTTGAGATAGCTGGTCGCCAGGAGCGGCGTGCCCACGCCGGAGAGCACGTCGCCGACCACGGCCGCGGCCAGCGTCGTGTCTTCGGCGGGGTGGATGCGCCAGCGTCTCATGCGTGGAAAAGGGGAATTGGAGAGCGGGGATTCGGGTAACTACCTCGTACGAAGTTATGACATTGCCGCCCCGCGCGCATCGGGACAATCCCGCCGGATGACGAACTCCCCCGCTGCCTCTCCCGGCGATGCCGCCAGCGGCCCCGTGCCCCCGCCGGCCAGCGCCACCGAACTGCCGCCCTCCGTCGGCGCCTTCCACTACACGCGCTACGAACCCAGGACGCCCGCGCTCGAACCCGGCGGCGTCGAAGCCGGCAGCCATCCGGTGGTGATCGCGGGCGGCGGCCCGGTCGGCATGGCGCTCGCGCTGGGGCTCGCGAACCACGGCGTGCGCAGCGTGATCCTCGAGGCCGACGACACTGTGTGCGTTGGCAGCCGCGCGGCCTGCATCTCGCGCCGCAGCCTGGAGATCATGGAGCGGCTCGGCGTGCTGCGTGCCTTCATGGACAAGGGCCTGCCATGGACCGGCGGGCGCAGCTTCTACAAGACGGCCGAGGTGTTCCGTTTCGAGATGCCGAACGATGAGCGGCAGAAGCTGCCGCCGATGATCAATCTCGAGCAGTACTACGCCGAGCACTACCTGCTGGAGGAAATCCTGCGCCGCAACGAGCGCACGCCGGGGCTCGTCGACATCCGCTGGGGCACCGAGCTCACCGGCCTCTCGCAGGACGACGCAGGCGTGACGCTCGATGTGCGCAATGCCGAAGGTGCCTACCGGCTGCGCGGCCAGTGGCTCGCGGCCTGCGACGGCGGCCAGAGCTTCGTGCGCAAGACGATGGGGCTCGCGCTGGAAGGCACGGGCTACGAAGGCCGCTACGTGATCATCGACATCGAACTGAAGAGCGGCCACCCGACCGAACGCCGCGCCTGGTTCGATCCGCCGTGGAACCCCGGCTCGACCGTGCTCATGCACCGCCAGCCCGACGACATCTGGCGCATCGACTACCAGCTGCGCCCCGGCCAGAGCACCGAGGAGGCGCTGCAGCCGGCGGCGGTGGCCGAATTCGTGCAGCGCCATCTCGACGCCATCGGCGAAGGCCACCTGCCGTGGAAGACGGTGTGGACCTCGGTCTATCGTGCCGGTGCGATGACGCTCGAGAGCTACCGCCGCGGCCGCGTCGTCTTCGCGGGCAACGCGGCGCATGCGATGCCGATCTTCGGCGTGCGCGGGCTCAACTCGGGCTTCGACGACGCGGACAACCTCGCGTGGAAGCTGGCCTTCGTGGCCAAGGGCCTGTCGGACGCGGCGCTGCTCGACTCGTACTCGCAGGAGCGCATCGAGGCCTTCCACGTGAACGCCGAGAACGCGATGCGCAGCACCGAGTTCATGTCGCCACCGTCGCGCGGCTTCGACCTGCTGCGCGAGGCGGCGCTGTCGTTGTCGGAGGAGCATCGCGGCATCGCGCAGCTCATCAATCCGCGCCAGACGCAGGCGGTGCGCTATGCCGCCTCGTCGCTGTCGAGCGATGGCGACGCGCTGCCCGCAGGCCCGCTGCCGGGCGAGGCGATGCCCGAGCAGCAGCTCGAACGCGGTCACCTCACCGACTGGATCGCGCCCACCTTCACGCTGCTGGTGCTGCGGCCCGACCTCGTCGCGCTGCCGGCTGCGGACATCGAGCGGGCACGGAAGGGCGCGCTGCCCTTCGTGTTGCGCAGTATCGCCAGCCCGGGCACCGACGGCGCCGATGCGCACGCCACGCCCGAAGTCTTCGAGGCGCTCGGCGCGCGGGACGGCGCGGTCTACCTGCTGCGCCCCGACGGCCACGTGGCCGCGCGCTGGCACCGCCTGCCGCCGGGCGCCCTGCAACCCGCACTGGCCCGAGCGGCCCGGGAGCTTTCCGCATGACTACTGCATCCCAACTTCAACCCGACGCCCGCGACCGGCTGTATGCCGAGTGCGCGCGCGCCATCTCCGAAGCCGGCGCCGAGCGCGAATCGTTGTTCCTCGCGCGGCTCGCGCTGCTGCTGTTCGAGCAGGTCGGCGACGAGGCGCGCTGCCGCGCCGCGCTGGCCGACGCCCTGCGCGCGCTGCCCGTACCATCGCTGTCCGCTTCCTGATTTCCGGAACTACATACAACTAGCTGATTGGAGACCGCTTCCATGGATCGCCGCACCCTTCTCGCCACGCTCGCCTCCGGCGCCGCAATGGCCGCATCGCCCTTCGCCCGCGCGCAGGAGTACCCCGCACAGCTCATCAAGTGGGTCGTGCCCTATCCGGCGGGCGGCGGCACCGACGTGATCGCACGCGTGCTGGCCGAGGCCATGCGCCAGACGCTGGGCCAGCAGATCGTGGTCGACAACCGCCCCGGCGCATCGACCAACATCGGCGCCGACATCGTCGCCAAGAGCAAGCCCGACGGCTACACCATCCTGTCGGCCGACAACGCGGTGCTGGCCTTCAACGAGCATCTCTTCAGCAAGCTGCCCTTCAGCCCCGAGAAGGACTTCACGTACATCGGCGCCATCGGCAAGTTCCCGCTGGCACTGGTCGTGCACCCCGACTTCCCGGCGAAGAACTTCAAGGACTTCCTGGCCTACGTGAAGGCCAACCCCGGCAAGGTCAACTACGCCTCGCCCGGCAACGGTTCGCCGCACCACCTGGCCATGGAAATGTTCAAGGTGCGCACCGGCACCTTCATCACCCACATTCCGTACCGCGGCGCGGCGCCGGCCATGGCCGACGTGATGGGCGGGCAGGTACCCTGCATGTTCCTCGACCTGGCCTCGGGCCTGCCGATCATGCAGAGCAACAAGGTGCGCGTGCTGGCCATCGGCTCGGGCGCGCGCAGCAAGCCGCTGCCCAACGTGCCGACGCTGGCCGAGGTGGGCGTGCCCAATACGGAGGTGTTCGCGTTCCAGGGCATCCTCGGCCCGGCCGGCCTGCCGGCGGCCGTGGTGAACAAGCTCAACGGCGACCTGAACAAGGCCTTCAGCACGCCCGCGGTGCAGAAGCGCTTCGACGACTTCGGCATGGAAGCGATGCCGGGCACGCCGGCGCAGTTCGCGGCGCTGTCGCGCGCCGAGTCGAAGCGCTGGGGGCCGATCATCAAGCAGGCGGGGATCAAGCTGGACTGAGCTCGCCAGGAGCAGCTCTTTTCGCGGGACACCGCGGAACCGGCTTCGCCGGGCCGCAGGTGTCGCCCCCGGTAGGGGGTTGGCGCAGCGACACGAAGTGCGCGGAGCCTGGGGGCGTTATCTTGTGTACGCCTTGCGTGAGCCGTCCTCGAAGACTTCGTCGTCGCGCTGCAGCTCGCCGTTCTCGTCCCAGGCGCGCTCGCGCGTCACGCGGCCCTTGGCGTCGAAGTTCGACTCGGCCAGCAGCGTGCCTTTTTCGCTGAAGCGCTGGTGGGTGCCGACCGGAATCTGCCGGTTGCGGCCCTGGAGCTCGTAGCGGCCCTGCGCGGCGCGCTGGCCGCTGTCGTAGAACTCGGTGATCTCTACCGCGCGCGCGTCGCCGCTGCCGCTGTAGGCCGACTTGCTGCGCGGCTGGCCGTTGAGGTAGTAGCTGTCGTCGACGATCGGCTCGCCCGCGCTGTTCCAGCGCTGGTCGCGCACCAGCGTGCCTTTCTCGGAGAAGGCCTGCTCGCGCACGCGGATGCTGGCGCGCTCCACCAGCAGGAACGCCGTCTCGCGGCGCTTGACGCCTTCTGACGAGAAGCTCTGTTCGGTGCGCTGGTTGCCCACCGTCTCGTCGAGCGACGAGGTCTTGCCGTTGTCGTAGAAGCTCTGCGCGCGCACCCGCTTGCCCGACACGTACGCGAGCCGCGAGCGCAGGGTGCCGCGGGCATCGAACAGGTCGACCTGCGACGGGCCCGTGCCCGAGAAGCCGCAGAGCTTGGCGTCGTCGACCACCGGCGCCAGCGTGGGCGCGTCGGCGCAGCGCAGGGCCGAGAGCTGGCCGTGCTCGGTGAACTCGACCGACGCGCGCTCGTTGCCGCCGCCGGTGTCCGAGTTGGGATAGAAGATCGCGCGGCGCAGTTTGCCGTCGGGGTAGAAGCTGCGCACCAGACCGCGCTCCTGGCCGTCGTCGTAGGTGGCGTCGCGCAGCACGCGGCCGGTGGGCGAGAACTCGCGCGCGCGGCCCTGCAGGTTGCCCTTGGCGTTGAGGCTGTGCTCCTTGGCGAGCTTGCCCTTCTCGTAGATGCGCACCAGGCCCATCGACACGCCGTTCTGTATCTGCGACTCGCGCTGCAGCTCGCCGGTCGAGCGGTCCTTGCAGCGCAGCAGGCCGGTCTTGCCCGCGGTGCTGCTGCCGTCGTCGGGGTTCACGCTGCGGCCGTTGATCTCGCAGTCGAGCTGGGCATGCGCGAGCGTGGCGCACAGCAGCGCGAGGAGACCGATGACGGCGGCCGGGCGCGGGATCATTGGCTGCCTACTTGTCGTAGAGGGTGTCCAGCGAACGGAAGCCCTTGACCTCGATCGGATTGCCGAACGGATCGAGGAAGAACATCGTCCATTGCTCGCCCGGCTGGCCCTCGAAGCGCACCTGCGGCTTCAGCACGAACTCGGTGCCGGCGGCCTCGAGCCGCTTCGCCATGGCCTGCCAGTCGGGCAGCGCGAGCGCGAGGCCGAAGTGCGGCATCGGAACCATCACGTCGCCGACGCGGCCGGTGGGGGCGGTGGCGAAGGGTTCGCCCAAATGAAGAGAAATCTGGTGGCCGAAGAAATCGAAATCGACCCAGGTGTCGGTGCTGCGGCCTTCGGCGCAACCGAGTACGCCGCCGTAGAAGCGGCGGGCGCCGTCGAGGTCGCGGACATTGAAGGCAAGGTGGAAGATGCTCTGCATGGTTTCGGATTATGGGCAGCGGTGCTGTGAGAATGCCGGACTTTCTTTCATCATGGAGCAAGCCTTGCGGATACTCCGGACCTTCGTCGCTCGGATGCGCGACGCCCTTTTTCCTTCTCCTTCCGCGCCGGAACTCCGGCGCGTGCCGCTGCGGCTCCTGGCCGGCGCGTGCTGCATGTTCACCCTCGCCGCGGCCCATGCCGCGACCTGCCCGCCATCGGCCATCGCGAGCCTCGAGAAGCCCGGCGCCGGCCTGCGCAACGGCATCGACCGCGGGGTGCTCTGGCGCATCGAGCGCGACGGGCGCACCTCGTGGCTCTACGGCACCATCCACATCGGCCGGGGCGACTGGGTGCGACCCGGCCCGACCATCCAGAAGGCGCTGATGCAGAGCGACACCGTCGCGCTCGAACTCGACATGCGCGACGAGTCCACCGCCCGCGCCATGGGCCGGCCGGCCGATCCCGAGTTGCTGGCGCGCATGCTCAGCGGCGAGCGCGCCCGCCGGCTGGAACGCCAGAACACCGAGGCCTGCGTGCCGCCGGGTTCGCTGTCGAAGCTGCAGCCGATCCTGCAGGTCACGGCGCTGGCCGGGCTGGTGGGGCGCCCCGACGGGCTGTACCCGGAATTCGGCGTAGACGAAACCCTGGCGGTCGCCGCCCGCAACAACAACAAGCCGATCGTCGCTCTCGAGAATGCGGCCGACCAGCTCAAGGTGCTGACCGGCGGCTCCGAGTCCGAAGAGGCCGAGCAGGTCGACGCGGCGCTCGACGAGCTGGAGTCCGGCAAGCTGCGCGGCCAGCTCAAGGAACTGGCCGACGTCTGGGCGCGCAGCGATGCTGCACGGCTCGCGCGCTATCCCGAATGGTGCGACTGCCTCAACACGCCCGCCGAGCAGCGGCTGCTCAAGCGCCTGCTCGACGACCGCAACCCGAACCTCGCCGACGGCATCGAGCGCCTTCACGCCGGCGGCAAGGGCGTGTTCGCCGCGGTCGGCGCGCTGCACATGATCGGCCCGCAGGGGCTGCCCACGCTGATGGCGGCGCGCGGCTTCACAGTGACGCCGGTGCTCACCAACGCGCAGGAGCAGACGGCGCAGCCGATGCCCGCGCTCGCGGCGCCTTCGCCGGCGCCCAGGGCAGTGCGCGGCGGCAAGGCGGTCAAGGGCCAGCGCGGGAAGGCTGCGCCTGCAGCGGCTGCAAGGGGTGGAAAGCCGGCCAAGGCGGCGCCCGCCGCGGCCAGGGGCGGGGCCCGGGCACCGGCCAAGGCAGCCACCAAGACGACGGCCTCCAAGGCCGCAGCCCCTGCCGCCAAGGGCAAAGTGCGCAGATAATCGCGGCCGCCATGCACGCGCTGCACCGATCCACCCGCTCCATCGCCCTCGCCGGCCGGTGGGTGCTGCTGTGGTTCGTGATGTCGCTGGGCGTGGCGGTGGCCTCTCCGCTGGTCAACCCGCAGGCCGTGGAGCTGGTGTGCTCCGGAGCCGGCTCCATCAAGGTGGTGGTCCATACCAATGACGGGGCGCGCGAAATGGGCGCCTCGCACATGGACTGCCCGCTGTGCGTGCTCACCGGCGCGCCGCCGCCGGTCGCGGCGGCTCCCGTTTTCGATCTTCCCCTGCCGCTGGGCCGCGTGGTCCAGCTCATCCCCGCCGCGCGCCTGGCCGCGGCCACCGCGGCGCCTTTGCCGGCGCGCGGGCCCCCGACTTTCTCCTGACGCTCTCGAAACCGTAGCTGTGCACGCGCGCCCGATGCGCGTGCGCGGCCTGTCCGGCTTGAAGTTTCACGGAGAAGGTCCCTCTTGAAAAAGCATTCCCGCGCCCTGGCGATCGCTATGGCATTCCCGCTCGCCGCGCCCGTGCTGGCGCAGCAGCAGCCGTCCGCGGACGCGCCCGAGGGCGCCGGCGGCGGCCGCACGCTCGGCATCGTCACGGTGACGGGCGGCCGGCCGACCTCGCTGCCGGCCCAGATCCCGACCACCATCGAAGGCGTGACGCACGACCAGATCGTCGAGACCGTCAACGCCACCGACAGCGAGGACGCGCTGAAGTACCTGCCGAGCCTGGTCGTGCGCAAGCGCTACATCGGCGACTTCAACCACGCCGTGCTCGCCACGCGCGCCTCGGGCACCGGCAACAGCGCGCGCTCGATGGTGTTCGCCGACGGCATCATGCTGTCGAACCCGCTGGGCAACGGCGCCACCTACGCGCCGCGCTGGGGCATGGTGTCGCCCGAGGAGATCGAGCGCGTCGACGTGCTCTACGGGCCGTTCTCGGCCGCGTACCCCGGCAACTCGGTGGGCGCGGTGGTCGACTACGTCACGCGCATGCCCACGAAGCTGGAGGCGCACGTCAAGCTCAGCGGCTTCGTGTCGAACTTCGACCTGTACAACAGCCACTCGTCGCCGGCCGGGCAGCAGCTCGACCTGTCGCTGGGCAGCCGCAGCGGCGACTGGTCGTGGTGGCTCAGCGCCTCGCGCACGCACAGCAAGGGCCAGGCGCTGGTGTTCGGCAACCGGCTCGTCAGCGCCGGCACCGTGGGCAGCGCCGGCACGCCCGTCACCGGTGCAGTGGGCGGGCTGAACCCGTCGAACCAGCCCTGGTGGCTGGTGGGCGGCTCCACCATCTACGACACCACGCAGGAGCAGGCCAAGCTCAAGGTGGCCTACGACTTCTCGCCCACGGTGCGCGCCACCTACACGCTGGGCGCCTGGAACAACACCACGCACGGTGGTGTCGAGACCTGGCTGCGCGACGCCCTCGGCCGGCCGGTGTACGGCGGGCGGGTGAACATCGGCGGGCGCACCTACAACCTCGATTCGCCCAGCGCCGCGCTCGCGCCGACCGAGACCGCGCTCACGCACTACATGCACGGACTCTCGGTGAAGAGCCATACCGGCGGCGTGTTCGACTGGGAGGTGGCGGCCAGCCTGTACGACTATTCGCGCGACACCTCGCGCACGCCCACCACGCCGCTGCCGGGCGCCTTCAGCGGCGGCCCGGGCCGCACCACCGACATGGGCGGCACCGGCTGGAACACCTTCAAGGCTGCCGGCACCTGGCGGCCCACCGGCTCGGCCGAGGGCGTGGGCGCGCACGTGGTCGACTTCGGCTTCCAGCAGGACACGGCGCGGCTTCGCACCAGCGTCGGCAACACGCTCGACTGGATCGACGGCTCGCCCGTCACGCCGTTCTCGGCCTTCAACGGCAACACCCGGCTGCAGTCGCTCTACGTGCAGGACACCTGGCGCTTCGCGAAGGACTGGAAGACCACGCTGGGCCTGCGCCACGAACGCTGGGAGGCCTACGGCGGCCAGCTCGGCAACGCGAGCACGCTGCTGGACTTCTCGCCGCGCAAGAACAGCTACGACTCACCCAAGGCCGCCGTCGCGTGGCAGGCCACCTCCGACTGGCTGCTCAAGGCCTCGACCGGTCGGGCAGTGCGCATGCCGACGGTGACCGAGCTCTACCAGGGCTCGATCGACGGCAACCGCATCGTCAACACCAACCCCAACCTGCGCCCCGAGCGCTCGTGGACCACCGAGCTCACCGCGGAACGCGACCTCAAGGGCTGGGGGCTCGACGGCGTGCTGCGCACCACGCTGTTCTTCGAGAACACGAAGGACGCGCTCTACACGCAGGCGCTCAACAACCTCGTGAGCACGGTGCAGAACGTCGACGCCATCCGCACGCGCGGGCTCGAGGTGGCGCTGAACGCGGTCGACGTGGGCGTGCGCGGGCTGGACCTGAGCGGCAGCCTCACGCTGACGCGATCGAAGATCACGGCCAACAGCGGCTTTCCGGCCAGCGTCGGCCACGACCAGCCGCGCGTGCCGAGGGTGCGCGCCACGCTGCTCGCCACTTACCGGCCGGACGACCGCTGGAGCTACACCGTCGGCGCGCGCTACAGCGGCAGGCAGTACGGCACGCTCGACAACAGCGACCCCAACGGCTTCGCCTACATGGGCTTCTCGAAGTTCTTCGTGGTCGACGCGCGCGTCCGCTACCGGATCGACCGGCAGTGGAGCGCCTCTTTCGGCATCGACAACCTGAACAACAACAAGTACTGGGCCTTCCACCCGTACCCGCAGCGCACCTACGTGGCCGAACTCAAGTTCGACCTCTGACTCTTCCACTTCAACTGCAAGGACCACACGACATGATGAAAACGACTTCGATGGCCATCCTCAGGACCACCGCCGCTGCCTGCGCCATGCTGGCCGGCATGGGCGCCGCGGTGGCGCACGTCACCCTGCGGCCGGGCGGCGTCACCGTCGGCAGCGACTACGACGCCGCCTTCCGCGTCGGCCACGCCTGCGAAGGCGCCAAGGCCACGACCGGCCTGGCGGTGCGCCTGCCCAAGGGCTTCATCCTGAGCGACGCGCAGGCGCGCAAGGGATGGAAGCTCGACGTGCAGAAGAGCGCGAAGGACGGCGACGGCGAGGTCCGCTGGACCGCCGAGAAGCCCGAGAACGCGCTGCCCGGCAGCGAGCGCGCCGAATTCGTGCTGCGCGGCAAGGTGCCCACGACGCCCGGCACGCTGTGGTTCAAGGTGCTGCAGACCTGCGACACCGGCGCGGCCGACTGGGCCGAGGTGCCGGCTTCCGGCAACTCGACCGCCGGCCTGAAGAGCCCGGCCGCGAAGCTCAACGTGGTGGCCCAAGGCGTGGCCACGGTCGACGTGCGCGATGGCTGGGTGCGCCAGTCGGTGCCGGGCCAGAGCGGCACGGGCGCCTTCATGAAGCTGACTTCGCCCACCGGCGCGAAGCTGGTGAGCATCTCCACGCCGGCCGCCGGTGTTGCCGAAGTGCACGAGATGAAGATGGAAGGCGGCACCATGAAGATGCGCGAGCTCACGGGCGGCCTCGACCTGCCCGCGGGCCAGACCGTCGAGCTCAAGCCCGGCGGCTACCACGTGATGATGATGGACCTGAAGGGCGCGCTGGCAAAGGGCGCGACCGTGCCGATGACGCTGAAGTTCGAGGACGCCAAGGGCGTGAAGACCTCGCTCGACGTGACGCTGCCCGTGGGTACGCCCGAAGGTGCCGATGCGGCCGGAGCGGCGCACCAGCACAAGCACTGAGCGGCAGCTTCAGGGTTTCAGAGCAGCTGGTCGGGCGCCAGCGGTCCGAAGAGCTTGAGCAGCAGCCGCAGCGTGGCGCTGGCGTCGGGCTCGGTGGTGCTGTCCTTCAGGCCGCTGCCCTCGGGCGCGCGCCACAGCAGCGAGCCGTCGACCAGCTCGACGTGCCACGAGCGCTCGCGCATGCCGCGCTCGATCTGCTCCGAGGCCGCGCGCGAAAGCTCGTTGCTGCGGATCAGCAGCGCGATCTCGGTGTTCTGCAGCTGCGAGCGCAGGTCGAGGTTCATCGAGCCCACCACCAGCAGCCGGCCGTCCATCACCAGTACCTTGGAGTGCAGCATCGCGCGCGATTCGCCCGACACGCCCGAGCTTCCGCTGCTGCCGCCCGAGGAGCCGAAGACGTTGCCGAAGCTCGCCTGCTCGCTGCGCAGTTCGTAGAGCTCGATGCCCATCTTCAGCAGTTCCTCGCGGTGGCGCGCATAGCCGACGTGGGCCACCGGCGCGTCGTTCGAGGCCAGCGAGTTGGTCAGCACGCGGATGCGCACGTTGCGCGCCCGGGCGGTGGAGAAGGCCTGCAGCATGTCCTTTCCGGGCACGAAGTAGGGCGAGATGATGACCAGGTCGGTTCGTGCCTGGCCGATGAGCTGCAGCAGCCCCTCGACCACGGTGTCGCCGCCGGCAGCCAGGTCGGAGGCCGCTTCCAGCGAGGCCGCGCCGCGCGAGCTGCCGGCCTTGTCGTCGGGCCGGCTGACCACGAGGCCGGGCGCCTTCCGGTTGCCGGGATCGGAGTCAGCCGGGATCTTGCCGGGCTTGTCGGCCAGCATCACGGCCGGCGCCCAGACGAAGGTGGCGGTACGCAGGTCGAGCGGCTTCTCGTCCCAGGCGCGGGCGCGCTGGGCTGCCGTGGGGGCTCCGGCGCCTCCTTCCTGCTGGCGGGCCGACTCCTCGGCCAGTTCCTGGTCGGCCTTTCTCGCGCGGTCGCGCATGGCCTGGAATTCCTCGCGCGTGACCAGCGACTGCACCGGATAGGCGCGCTCGTTGTTCCAGTAGCTGTCGAAGCTGCGTGACAGGTCCTGCACGATGGGGCCGGCCGCCAGCACGTCGACATCGACGAAGTTGCCGTTGGCCGCATTGCCGAAGTAGGCGTCGCCGAGGTTGCGCCCGCCCGTCACGCCCAGCACGTTGTCGGCCAGGAACAGCTTGTTGTGCATGCGCTGCTGGATGCGCGAGGCGTCGTCTATCGAGTTGAGCAGGCGGCTGAAGGTGGAATCGCGCGAACCCGCGAGCGGGTTGAACAGCCGCATCTCGATGTTGGGAATGAAGGCCAGGCCCAGCACCAGCGCGTCGCGGCCGGTGGTGTGGAAGTCGTCGAGCAGCACGCGCACCCGCACGCCGCGCTCGGCGGCCGCGCGCAGGCCGCGCACCAGGCGGCCGGTGCTGGCGTCGGCGTGGATGGCGTAGTACTGGAGGTCGAGCGTCTTCTGGGCGCCTTCGATCAACGCGAGGCGGCTGCCGTAGGCCGCCTGCGGACCGCCCAGCAGCAGGAAGCCGGACTCGTAGCGGGCCTTTTCGGCCTGCCGGCGCTGCTGGACCAGATCGGCCAGCGCGGTGCCGGTGGCCGGCGAGGCGATGGCGGTCGAGACGGGGCGGTCGACGTTCTGCGGCAGCTGCGCGCAGGCGCCGAGGATCAGCAGCGCCAGCAGTGCCGCCGATCGGCGGAAGAACGTCTGGAAGGATGAAGGCATGCGGCTTTCCCGGGGCTTGGAGGGAGGTGCCGCATATATAGCCTAGTCGGCGCCCGCCGCGCGTCGGACGGCAGGCGCGCCCGGGTGTCAGCGCCCGGCGGAGAGTTCTTCCTGGCGCTCCATGGCGGCCAGGAGCTCGTCGTCGATCTTGGCGTGGCGCTCCGCCAGTTCGGCTGCGCGCGAGGAGTCGGTGGCGTAGATGGCGCCGCCGTCCAGCTCGAGCATCTCGGTGATGCGCTGCTGCTCGGTCTCGAGGGCCGCGATCTGGGCGGGGAGGGTGTCCAGTTCGCGCTGCTCCTTGTAAGAGAGCTTTTTGCGAACGCCCGGTGCCGTCTTGGAGGCGGGAGCCTCCGCTGCAGGGGCGGGCGCGGGAGCCGCGGCCGGGGCTGCTGCCGCAGCGGCGGCGAGGCGCTGCTCGGCGATCTCGCGGGCGCGCTTCGACTGGGTCAGCCAGTCCTGCACGCTGCCCTCGTACTCGCGCCAGCGGCCGTCGCCTTCATAGGCGATGGTGCTGGTGACCACGTTGTCGAGGAAAGTGCGGTCGTGGCTCACGAGGAACACGGTGCCGTCGTAGTCCTGCAGCAGGTTCTCGAGCAGCTCGAGGGTGTCGATGTCGAGGTCGTTGGTCGGCTCGTCGAGCACCAGCACGTTGGCCGGACGGGCGAACAGTCGGGCCAGCAGCAGGCGGTTGCGCTCGCCGCCGCTGAGCGAGCGAACGGGGGAGTTGGCGCGCGCGGGGGAGAAGAGGAAGTCGGAGAGGTAGCTCTTGACGTGCTTCTTCTGGGTGCCGATCTCGATCCATTCGCTGCCGGGGCTGATGAAGTCTTCCAGCGTGGCGTCGAGATCGAGCTTGTCGCGCATCTGGTCGAAGTACGCCACCTGCAGGTTGGTGCCGCGGCGGATCTTGCCGCTGTCGGGCTCGAGCTCGCCGAGGATCAGCTTCAGCAGGGTGGTCTTGCCCGCGCCGTTGGGGCCGAGCAGGCCGACCTTGTCGCCGCGCAGGATGGTGCCGCTGAACTTGCGGATCACGGTCTTCTCGCCGAAGGACTTGGTGGCGTCGGTGAGCTCGGCCACGATCTTGCCGCTGGCCTGGCCGGAAGCCACGTCCATGTTGACGCTGCCTTGCACGTTCCGGCGGGCTGCGTGGCTGGCGCGCAGTTCCTGCAGGCGGGTGATGCGGCTCTGGCTGCGGGTGCGGCGGGCTTCCACGCCCTTGCGGATCCAGATCTCCTCCTGGGCCAGGAGCTTGTCGGCCTTGGCGTTGATGACCGCCTCCTGGGCGAGCTGCTCTTCCTTCTGGGCGAGGTACTGCTCGAAGTTGCCGGGGTAGGAACCCAGCTTGCCCCGGTCGAGCTCGACGATGCGGGTCGCGACGCGGTTCAGGAAGCTTCGGTCATGGGTGACGGTGACGACGCTGCCCTTGAAGTCGATCAGAAGCTGCTCGAGCCATTCGATGGAGTCGAGGTCCAGGTGGTTGGTGGGCTCGTCGAGCAGGAGGACGTCAGGGGCGGCCACCAGGGCTTGCGCCAGGGCCACGCGCTTGCGGGTGCCGCCGGAGAGCGAGCCGACGCGGGCGTCGCGATCGAGATGCAGGCGGTGCAGCGTTTCCTCCACGCGCTGTTCCCAGTTCCAGGCGTCGAAGGCTTCGATCTGGGACTGGAGGGCGTCGAGGTCGAGGCCCTCCGCACCAGAGAGATAGAGATCGCGCAGGGCGATGACGGGGGCGAGGCCCTGGCTGGCGGCGGTGAAGACGTCCGCATCCATATCCAGCGAGGGCTCCTGGGCGACATAGGCGACGCGGAGGTTCTGCTGCAGCTGCAGGGTGCCGTCGTCGGTCTTCTCCAAGCCGCCAAGTATCTTGAGCAGGGAAGACTTGCCGGCGCCGTTGCGGCCGATCAGGCCGATGCGCTCCGATTCGAGAAGAGAGAAGTCCGCATGATCCAGCAGCGGAACGTGACCGAACGCGAGCTGCGCGTCGAGGAGTGTGATGAGTGCCATGTGGCGCGGATTATCGGAGGAGGCGATGTCAGGCTGCCTGTGGCTTCTATATAGAGATAGGACAGCCTCTGGGAACAGGCCCCTGGAGGGACCCGCTTCAAGTTTCTTTGCGGGAGGTCTTGCGAAGGCCGAAATCTGTCATATACTCGTGGGCTTCGCTGCTGAATACCTCTTGGTGTTCAGGTCCAGCCGGTCTCTTCGGAGGTGGTTGGATGGGGTGAAGAAAAAGTCTTCGAAAGTTGACGCGGTTTGAAAAAACGGTGCATAATCGAAGGCTTCGCTGAAACGAACTGCTTCAGCGACTTGCGATGAATGTTGCGGGTTGCGAAAGAAGTTGGTTGAGGCGAAAAGCCAGGAAAGTTTGGTGAGATTTGAAAAAATCGTGCTAGACTACAAGGCTCCGCTGAAATGACTTCGGCGGCTGACAATGAAAGTTGTGAGCTGCGAATAGCGAAGAAATGGAAAGCGAAAAAAGTTTGGCGATTCTTTAAAAATCGTGCTAGACTACAAGGCTTCGCTGATCGCAGCAAGCAAACGAAGTAAACGACAAGTTGCTTCGGTGATCGTTAAAAAATTACAGCCGATAAGCGTGGGCGTTTGAAGGTAATTGCACAAGTTCTTCGGAACAAGTCGCAAGACTTAAAAACGCTCATGAGAATAGAAGTGAAGTTCACTTCAATTCCGTTTTTGTGAGTTTTGCTTCATCGCGAGATGGGGCGCAAAAATCAAGATCGAACTATAGAGTTTGATCCTGGCTCAGATTGAACGCTGGCGGCATGCCTTACACATGCAAGTC
>NZ_CP157613.1:5020000-7487500 GCF_048301545.1 Variovorax sp. NFACC27 | reverse complement strand
TAGTGAACTAGTACCGTGAGGGAAAGGCGAAAAGAACCCCGGGAGGGGAGTGAAATAGATCCTGAAACCGCGTGCTTACAAAAAGTAGGAGCCCGCAAGGGTGACTGCGTACCTTTTGTATAATGGGTCAGCGACTTACATTCAGTGGCAAGGTTAACCGAATAGGGAAGCCGTAGAGAAATCGAGTCCGAATAGGGCGATCAGTCGCTGGGTGTAGACCCGAAACCAAGTGATCTATCCATGGCCAGGATGAAGGTGCCGTAACAGGTACTGGAGGTCCGAACCGACTAGTGTTGCAAAACTAGCGGATGAGCTGTGGATAGGGGTGAAAGGCTAAACAAACTTGGAAATAGCTGGTTCTCTCCGAAAACTATTTAGGTAGTGCCTCAAGTATTACCTTCGGGGGTAGAGCACTGTTTTGGCTAGGGGGTCATGGCGACTTACCAAACCAAGGCAAACTCCGAATACCGAAGAGTACAGCTTGGGAGACAGAGCACCGGGTGCTAACGTCCGGACTCAAGAGGGAAACAACCCAGACCGCCAGCTAAGGTCCCTAAAATTGGCTAAGTGGGAAACGAAGTGGGAAGGCTAAAACAGTCAGGATGTTGGCTTAGAAGCAGCCATCATTTAAAGAAAGCGTAATAGCTCACTGATCGAGTCGTCCTGCGCGGAAGATGTAACGGGGCTAAGCCAGTTACCGAAGCTGCGGATTTGCAATTTATTGCAAGTGGTAGGAGAGCGTTCTGTAAGCCTGTGAAGGTGCGTTGTAAAGCGTGCTGGAGGTATCAGAAGTGCGAATGCTGACATGAGTAGCGTTAAAGGGGGTGAAAAGCCCCCTCGCCGTAAGCGCAAGGTTTTCTACGCAACGTTCATCGGCGTAGAGTGAGTCGGCCCCTAAGGCGAGGCAGAGATGCGTAGCTGATGGGAAACAGGTCAATATTCCTGTACCGATGTGTAGTGCGATGTGGGGACGGATCTTAATAGGTCATCCGGGTGTTGGATATCCCGGTTTAGTTGGATGTAGGCGTGCATTAGGCAAATCCGGTGCACATATACCGAGGCCAACGATCGAGCCAGCTTGCTGGTGAAGTGACTGAACGAGGTTCCAGGAAAAGCCACTAAGCTTCAGCTACACACGACCGTACCGCAAACCGACACTGGTGCGCGAGATGAGTATTCTAAGGCGCTTGAGAGAACTCAGGAGAAGGAACTCGGCAAATTGACACCGTAACTTCGGAAGAAGGTGTGCCCTATTAGTGTGAAGTGAACAACGGAGCATGAATGGGTTGCAAAAAATCGGTGGCTGCGACTGTTTATTAAAAACACAGCACTCTGCAAACACGAAAGTGGACGTATAGGGTGTGACGCCTGCCCGGTGCTGGAAGATTAAATGATGGGGTGCAAGCTCTTGATTGAAGTCCCAGTAAACGGCGGCCGTAACTATAACGGTCCTAAGGTAGCGAAATTCCTTGTCGGGTAAGTTCCGACCTGCACGAATGGCGTAACGATGGCCACACTGTCTCCTCCTGAGACTCAGCGAAGTTGAAATGTTTGTGATGATGCAATCTCCCCGCGGAAAGACGGAAAGACCCCATGAACCTTTACTGTAGCTTTGTATTGGACTTTGAACAGATCTGTGTAGGATAGGTGGGAGGCTTTGAAGCAGGGTCGCTAGATCTTGTGGAGCCAACGTTGAAATACCACCCTGGTGTGTTTGAGGTTCTAACCTAGGTCCATTATCTGGATCGGGGACAGTGCATGGTAGGCAGTTTGACTGGGGCGGTCTCCTCCCAAAGCGTAACGGAGGAGTTCGAAGGTACGCTAGTTACGGTCGGACATCGTGACGATAGTGCAATGGCATAAGCGTGCTTAACTGCGAGACTGACAAGTCGAGCAGATGCGAAAGCAGGACATAGTGATCCGGTGGTTCTGTATGGAAGGGCCATCGCTCAACGGATAAAAGGTACTCTGGGGATAACAGGCTGATACCGCCCAAGAGTTCATATCGACGGCGGTGTTTGGCACCTCGATGTCGGCTCATCTCATCCTGGGGCTGTAGCCGGTCCCAAGGGTATGGCTGTTCGCCATTTAAAGAGGTACGTGAGCTGGGTTTAAAACGTCGTGAGACAGTTTGGTCCCTATCTTCCGTGGGCGCTGCAGATTTGAGGAAGCCTGCTCCTAGTACGAGAGGACCGGAGTGGACACACCTCTGGTGTATCGGTTGTCACGCCAGTGGCATTGCCGAGTAGCTAAGTGTGGAAGAGATAACCGCTGAAAGCATCTAAGCGGGAAACTCGTTTCAAGATGAGATCTGCCGGGGCCTTGAGCCCCCTGAAGAGTCGTTCAAGACCAGGACGTTGATAGGTCAGGTGTGGAAGCGCAGTAATGCGTTAAGCTAACTGATACTAATTGCTCGTGCGGCTTGACCCTATAACTTTGATCAGTCAGATCAAGGTGTTATGCCAAGTTGACGCATTCAAAACAATTCGCCAAAGCTGATTCCAAACTCTATGAATTCGTTTGATTGATCACGTGATCAATCAGACAACCCTTTATGCCTGATGACCATAGCGAGTTGGTCCCACTCCTTCCCATCCCGAACAGGACAGTGAAACGACTCAGCGCCGATGATAGTGCGGGTTCCCGTGTGAAAGTAGGTCATCGTCAGGCTCTTACAGCCCAGAAACCCCCAGTCGAATATCGGCTGGGGGTTTTTGCTTTGCAGTCGCGGAAACGGAAAATACCGAGAAGCAGCTAGAGATTGTGCAGGCCTGAAATGTTCACCTCGGCTCCGCCTGCGGCTATCAATTCCGCCAAGATATCTCCGGTCAGCCGATCCAATTCGATCTCGCTGAAAAAACGCGACCGAATTGCATCCAGATAGGCAGTGCCTCGCAGCCAGGCCTCCCAATCCGCAACGGAGATCGACTGCACCTCCAGCAGCTTGAACTTCATCAGCACCTTGATGGCGTGCCGCGCATGCTTGATCGGATCGCGCCGCAGGCCGTCAAGCCGCCGACGCGCAACAGACAGCGCCGCATCGACGTTATCGAACACGGCGCCATGTCCCGGAATCACCCGCTGCGGTGCAAGCTCCGCGATCAGATCCAAAGTGGCCCCCACATCGTCGAACGAAGGCTCTCCGGCCAGTTCGGGAAACGCAATGCCGAAGCCGTTTTCCCATAGAGCGTCCGCAGAAATCAACGTCCGCGTCTCAGGCTCGAACAGAATGACCGAGTGAGGATCGTGTCCCGGCGCGGCATGCACCTGCCACGGCCTGTCCCCGAGCACGCACTCGCTCCCCGGCCGCAGCAGCCCGGTGAAGCCGAATCGCGGACAGGTCTGCCCCGTCGCCAGAAAACTCAAGCCTTGCTGATCCCAGCTTTCGACGAACGCAGCTTCGCCTGGCGGGATATCCGTACGAACTGACGGGTAACGTGCTTGCAGTGCCGCGTTCCCTCCGCAGTGGTCGCTGTGCAAATGCGTATTCAGGATGCGATCGAGCGGCCTGCCGCCAAGCACCGACTCGATAAGGGCGACCGTCTGCTCCGCATGCGTCGCATACCCCGTATCGACGATGGCTGTCTCTTCGCCGCCCACGAACAGCACATTGTTCGACGAGAGCCAGCCCCGCTCGAAAACGACGACATTCGCCGGCAGCCCGGCGCTCGCCGACGAATGGCTCATCGTTCAGGCGCCCGCGTTGACGCGAAGTTCGCGGCGCAGAATCTTCCCGACATTGGTCTTCGGCAACGATTCCCTGAACTCGATGTGCTTGGGCCGCTTGTAGCCGGTCAGCTGCGAATGGCAGTACTGCAGCACCGCATCCTCGGTCAGCGTCGGATCCCTGCGGACCACGAAGACCTTGATGGCTTCGCCCTGCTTCTCGTCGGGCACGCCCACTGCGGCGCATTCCACGACACCCGGGCACAGCGAGATCACGTTCTCGAGCTCGTTCGGGAACACGTTGAAGCCACTGACCAGGATCATGTCCTTCTTGCGGTCGACGATGCGGCTGTAGCCGTCTTCCTGCATCACCGCGATGTCGCCGGTGCGCATGAAGCCGTCGGGCGTGAACGCCGCGGCGGTTTCCGCCGGCTGGTTGTAGTAGCCCGTCATCACGTTCGGCCCCTTGATGCAGAGCTCCCCGGGCTGGCCGTCTGGCAGCGAATTCCCCTCGTCATCCTTGATCGCGATCTTGATGCTGGGCAGCGGCAGGCCGATCGTCCCGGTGAACTTCGTGTTCGACACCGGGTTGTTCGTGCCGATCGCACAGGTCTCGCTCATGCCCCAGCCTTCGATCATCGGACAGCCGGTGGCCTCGAACCACTTGCGCGCCGTGCCTTCGGAGGCAGCCATGCCGCCCGCCTGCGAGACGAACAGCGTCGAGAAGTCGATCGACTTGAAGTCCGGATGCATCAGCAGCGCATTGAACAAGGTGTTCACCGCAGGCAGCATGTGGAAGGGCCGCTTCTTCAGCACCGCGATGAACTTGTTGAAGTCGCGCGGGTTCGGAATCAGCGTCATGTGCGAGCCCTGGCGGATCACCAGCAGGCACAGCGTCAGCGCGAAGATGTGATACAGCGGCAGCGCCGCGATGCTGTTGACCTTCGCCAGATCGCCGGCACGCGACAGCGCCGGCGTGAACCACGCCTCGGCCTGCAGGGTGGCCGCGACGATGTTGCGATGGGTCAGCACCGCGCCCTTCGACAGGCCGGTCGTACCGCCCGTGTACTGCAGGAAGGCAATGGAATCGAGGGTACTTTGGTCCGGGCCCAGCGTGCGGCCGCGTCCCTCCGAAATGGCCTGGTTGAACGGCGTCACGCTGCGCCCGTCGCTCAGCGGCAGCTTGTAGGCAGGCACCAGCTTCGCGAGGTGCCGCACGGCCATCGTGATCCATGCGCCGTACAAGCCACCGAGCAGGTCGCCCATCGAGGTCATGACCACGTGCTTCACCGGCGTGCGCTCGATCACCTTCTCGAGCGTGGCCGCGAAGTTCTCGAGGATGACGATGGCCGTCGCGCCGGAGTCTTTCAGCTGGTGCTCGAGTTCGCGCGCCGTGTACAGCGGGTTGACGTTGACGCAGGTGTACCCCGCGCGCAGCACGCCGCACATGGTGACCGCGAACTGCGGAATGTTGGGCAGCATGATCGCCACTCGTGCACCGGGTTCGAGTCCGCGCGACTGCAGCCAGGCGCCCAGCGCCTTCGACAGGGTGTCGAGCTCGCCGTAGGACATCCAGCGCTCCATGCAGACCGAGAAAGGCCGGTCGGCATAACGGGCGAAAGCCTCGTCGAACATCTGGGGCAACGAACGGTACTGCTCCGGATGAATCTCGTGCGGCACGCCGGCCGGATAGTTCTGTCGCGCGGAAGATGTGGTCTGCATGCAAGCTCCTTTGGCGCGGATTGTGGAAGGCACTTTGCCTCCGCGACCAGCGGGCTTGTCCTAGGGCAAGGGCGCGTGCTGTCGCGCGCGCGATAGCTGCGCGCAGCGAAGAGGGCGCAGAGCAACCCTTCGGAAATTCAGGCCTTGCCCGATTCGCCCGACAGCAGCACCCCGGCCTCGATGTCGGTCGCGACCTCCAGCGACTCGTACAGCGGCGTGAAGTCGGGCTCCGTGAGGTCGAACAGCTGCTTGAAGCTGTCGATCACGAAGTAGTTGGCCTGGTAGGTGTCGATCTTGTAGCGCGTGCGCATGGTGCGCAGCAGATCGAGCGGCAGCCGCCGCGGCTCGTCGCTGAGCACCGCGTGCTTCAACTCGCCCACCGAGCTAAGGATGCCGGCGCCGTAGGCGCGCAGGCCGTCCGGCTGGCGGATCAGCCCGAACTCCACCGTGTACCAGTAGAGCCGCGCCAGCTTCTCGCCGGCACCAAGATCGTGCGCCTTGATACCGCCCTGCCCATAGCGCTGCACGTAGTCGGCAAAGGTCGGGTCGAACAGCATCGGCACGTGACCGAACAGGTCGTGGAACACGTCGGGCTCGACGATGTAGTCGAACTCCTCGGGCTTGCGGATCCAGTCCGTCACCGGAAACTTGCGGTTCGCGAGCAGCGTGAAGAAAGGCAGCTCCGGAATCAGCCCCGGCACCGCCACGATCTCCCAGCCCGTCGCGCGGTGCAGTCGCTCGTTGAGTTCGTCGAAGCGCGGGATGCGGTCCTTTACGCCCAGCGAGGGCAGCGCCTTGATGAAGGCGTCGCAGGCCAGCCCCGGCAGTTGTGCCACCTGGCGCTCGTAGAGCCGGCGGTAGGTGTCGTGATCGGCCGGCGTGTAGCTGGCCCAATCCTGCGGGCAGGTGTAGTCGGCCAGCACCGCGCCGCCGCGCGAATAGTCGCCGCGGGGCGGGCGGTCCGAGGCACCGTAGACGGCGGGAGTGACGACAGCTGCAGGGGTTTCCATCGAGATCGGTCTTGAGTTGCTTCGTTGCTTACTTGAGCCAGCGGTCCATCGTCCGCTGGAAGTCGCCGCCGGCCTGCTGCAGGTGCAGCCACTGGTCGACATACGACTTGAATGCCACATCGTCGCGCGGCAGCATCCATGCCATTTCGCCGTACTGCAGCGGCTTGTCGGGGTTGACCGCGCACAGGCCAGGCTTGAGCTTCTGCTGTGTGATGGCCTCGGCCGCCTCGGTGACGAACACGTCGGCGCGGTTGGCGAGGATCTCGTCGAAGATCGTCACGTTCTCGCCGTGCAGCGTGAGCTTGGCCTGCTTGAAGTTGGCGCGGGCGAAGCGCTCGTTGCTGCCGCCCGGGTTGAAGATGACGCGCACCGACGGCTTGTCGATGGCCGCCACGCTCTGGTACTTGGCCACGTCGGCGCAGCGCGCGATGGGCGTCTTGCCATTGACCATGTAGGGCGCGCTGAAGAAGGCGCGCTTCTGGCGGTCGGTGGTGACCGACACGCCGCCCACGGCGATGTCGCACTTGCCGGCGGTCAGGTCGGGCAGCAGGTTGGCCCAGGTGGTCTTGACCCACTCGGGCTTCGCGCCGAGGCTGGCGCTGAAGCCCGCCATCAGGTCGACGTCGATGCCCTCGAAGCTGCCGTCGGTCTTCTGGAAGCTGAAGGGCTTGTAGTCGCCCGGCGTGCAGATGCGCAGCACCGCTGCCTTCTGCACCGTGTCCAGGTGCGAGGCGCCGGCCGCCGGCGTGGCCGCGGGCGCCATCGCGCAACCCGAAAGAACGGCGGCAGCCGCCGCAATGAAGGTCAAACCGATCGAAGGCGTACAGCTGCGCATGCGTGCTCCAGAAGCAGGTAAATAAGGGAAGGGGCCCTTATTTTGCGGCGCTCAGCACGCCGCGGCGCATCTGGTCGAGCTCGATGCTCTCGAACAGCGCCTTGAAGTTGCCGTTGCCGAAGCCGTCGTCGCCCTTGCGCTGGATGAACTCGAAGAAGATCGGGCCGAGCTGGTTCTCGCTGAAGATCTGCAACAGCAGGGCATCCTTCTTGCCGTCGATCAGGATCTTGCGCTTGTGCAGCGCTTCCACGCTTTCGCCGTGGCCCGGGATGCGCTTGTCGACCAGTTCGTAGTAGGTGTCGATGGTGTCCAGCAGCGTCACGCCGTTGGCGCGCAGCGCGTCGACGGTGGCGTACAGGTCGTCCGAGCCCATGGCGATGTGCTGGATGCCTTCGCCCTTGTACATGTCCAGATATTCCTGGATCTGGCCGGCCTGCTCCTTGCCTTCCTCGTTGATCGGGATGCGGATCTTGCCGCAGGGGCTGGTCATGGCCTTGCTCTTCACGCCCGTAACCTGGCCTTCGATGTCGAAGTACTTGATCTCGCGGAAGTTGAAGAGCTTCTCGTAGAAGCCGGCCCAGACGTTCATCCGGCCGCGGTACACGTTGTGCGTCAGGTGGTCGATGTAGGTCAGGCCGTTGCCGAACGGCGAAAGCGCCTGTTCCGGGGGCACGCCGGGCAGAGCCTCGAAGTCGACGTCGTAAAAGCCGATGTTGCCGATGTCGCCGGGCTTCGCTCCGTTCTTGCCAGGCCAGCGGTCCACCAGGTAGATCAGGCTGTCGCCGATGCCCTTGATGGCGGGAATGTTCAGCTCGCCGGGGCCGGCCTTGTCGGCGAAGCCCCATGCGCCCAGCGCCGTGGCGCGTTCATAGGCCTGCTTGGCATCCTGCACGCGGAAGGCAATGGCGCACACGCTCGGGCCATGCTCGCGGGCGAATTTCTGCGCGAACGAGTCGGGCTCCGCATTCAGGATGAAATTGATCGTGCCCTGGCGATAAAGCAGCACGTTCTTGTGGCGGTGCTTGGCCACGGCCTTGAAGCCCATGCGCTCGAATACCTTGCCCATGGCAACCGGATCGGGTGCCGCGTATTCGATGAATTCGAAGCCGTCGGTGCCCATGGGGTTCTCCCAGGGAGTGAAGGCGGGTGCGTCGGCTTGGCTCATGTGCGGTCTCCGGTAGAGGTGGGGATTGATTGGATTGAATGAACAAGGCGCGAAATCGGCCGGTCATGCAATGTAGGGTGGATGCCTCTCAGGTTTTCTGCGTTTCCACGCGCCCATGGTGGTCATCACGCAGTAAAACTGCAAGAATGATGAAATGGAAGCACTGGACAAGATTGATAGGCTGATTTTGCGCACGCTGCAAGCAGACGGTCGCGCAACCTACGACCAGATCGCCGAGCAGGTGAGCCTGTCGCCCAGTGCAGTGCTGCGGCGGGTCAAGCGCCTCGAGGAACACCGCGTGATCGACCGCTACGTGGCGCTGGTCCAGCCCGAAGCCATCGGCCTGGGCCTGACCGCCTACCTCAACGTGCGGCTCGAAAAGCACACCGAGACCCACAAGCGCAACCCCATGGACCTGTTCCGAGCCAGCGTGCAGACCTGGCCCGAGGTCGTCGAGTGCGCCGCCCTGACCGGCGACATGGACTACCTGCTGCGCGTGGTGGTGGCCGACATGGCGCACTACAGCCGCTTCATCATGGACACCCTGCTCAAGCACCCCAGCGTGGAGGACTGCAAGACCAGCTTCGTGCTCGACCGTGTCAAAGCCACAACAGCTGTGCCCGTTTAGCTACATTTCGGTTGCGTGAGAGCCACACGGTCTGGTCGCGGTCTGGCACTGGGTCACAAATGTGTCCCGTGATTGACCTTGCGAACTTGTTGTTTAAGGGGAAACCCTTATATTTGAGCCATGCTTACCGCCAAGACCCTTCTCAAAGCGTCTCTCGGCATTGGCTCTTTCCTGAAAGCGCCGATGGTTGAGGCGCAACCACGCGCCGTCAGCGCGCCTCAACCGGTGATGGTGCCGATCCGCTCGATCGGCCCGCGCGAACGCGAGCGCATCGCCCGCCACCTGCTCGACCTCACCCCGCACGATCGCTACCTGCGCTTCGGCTATGCGGCGGCCGACGAGCAGATCCAGCGCTACGTCGACAGCCTCGACTTCGAGCGTGACGAGCTCTTCGGCATCTACAACCGCCGCCTCGACCTTATCGCGATGGCGCACCTGGCCTTCGCTCCCGGCGACCAGCACAGCGACTGCGCCGAGTTCGGCGTGTCGGTCTCGGCCCATGCCCGCGGCCGCGGCTACGGCGCCCGCCTGTTCGAGCGCGCAGTGGTCGTGGCGCGCAACGAAGGCGTGGGCATGCTCTTCATCCATGCGCTGAGCGAGAACGCCGCCATGCTGAAGATCGCACGTAATGCAGGCGCCACCGTGGTGCGCAGCGGCGCCGAAGCCGAAGCCCACCTCGAGCTGCCCAGCGCCACCTTCGACAGCCGCATGAGCGAGATCGCACTGGAGCACTACGCTGCCGTCGACTACGCGCTCAAGACCCGCGCCAAGCAGTTCTGGGCCTTTCTAGCCAGCCTGCAGGAAGTGCGCAGCGGCATGCGCGACGCGCGCAAGAAGTCGGCCCAGTAGCTGCCGGCGCCCGGATGGCGCCTGCGTGCTTACCCTCGCCGGAATTGCCCGGTAGAGCGTGTCACACGCAATCCGGTATCCTTGTTCCTCCTCAACTCCGCCCTCCCGCAGTGGCCGACCCTCACCCTGAACGCGCTCCCGTCGAACGGGAAGACAAGCGCAGCTTTCTCCAGAAACTCGCCGAATTCATCCACCCCGGCCCTGACTCGCGCGACGAACTGATCGAAACCCTGGCTGACGCCGAGGACAACGAGGTGATCGGCGCGGAGTCGCGCGTGATGCTCGAAGGCGTGCTGCGCATGGCCGACATGACCGCCGGCGACGTGATGGTCGCCGCGCCGCGCATGGACCTGGTGAACATCGACGCGCCCTTCGACGCGCTGCTGCACCTCGTCATCGACACCGCGCACTCGCGCTTCCCGGTGTACGAGGGCGAGAAGGAAAACATCATCGGCATCCTGCTCGCGAAGGACCTGCTCAAGCTGCAGCGCGCGCCGGGCCTGAACATCCGCGCGCTGCTGCGCCCGGCCACCTTCGTTCCCGAGAGCAAGGGCCTGAACGACCTGCTGCGCGAGTTCCGCGGCAACCGCAACCACCTGGCCATCGTCATCGACGAGTTCGGCCGCGTCGCGGGCCTCATCACCATCGAGGATGTGCTCGAGCAGATCGTGGGCGAGATCGAGGACGAGTTCGACATCGCCGAGGACGAGGGCGACATCTTCGGCCTCGCCGACCACACCTACCGCGTCTCGGGCGACACGCCCATCGAGCGCGTCGCCGAGGCCTTCGGCATCGTGTTCGACGAAGAGCAGCTCAGCGAAGACTTCGACACCATCGGCGGCCTGATCGCGCACGAGATGGGCCATGTGCCCAAGCGCGGCGAGCACCACGCGATCGGCGGTTTCGACTTCGTCGTGCTGCACACCAAGGGCGGCGCCGTGCGCTGGTTCAAGGTGTCCCCGGCACGCGGCGGCGACGCGGCCGACTGATGGCTCGCGCGCAGGCTTCCTCCCTCGCTTCCCTGTTTCGCCCGCTCGGCTTCGTCGCCGCCGGGCTCGCCCAGGCGCTGTCGATGGCTTCGCCCGCGGGCGGCAAGCCGCTGTGGTGGCTGCAGCTGCTGTCGCTCGGCGCCTTCGTCTGGCTGCTCGACGGCCTGCGCGCGCAGGGCGCCGGCTGGCGTCGCGCCGGCCTGCATGGCTGGCTGTTCTCCACCGCCTGGCTCACCGGCAGCTTCTGGTGGCTCTTCATCTCGATGCACACCTATGGCGGCCTGCCTGCGCCGCTTGCGGCCATCGCCGTGCTCGCGCTGGCGGCTGCGCTGGGCCTTTACTACGCCATCGCAGCGGCATGGTTCGTCGTGCGCGGACCCGAGGGACGCGTGACAGGCGCGGTGGTCTTCGCCGCGCTCTGGACGCTCGCGGAGCTGGTGCGCGGCAGCTGGTTCACGGGCTTCCCATGGGGCGCGGGCGGCTATGCGCATGTCGAAGGACCACTCGCGGCGCTCGCGCCATGGGTGGGCGTGTACGGCATCGGCGCGGCTGCTGCGCTGGTCGTCGCGCTGATCGTGCTGCACCATCGCCCGCTTCGCATTGCCGAAGCCGTGCAGGTCGTGGTGCTGGTCGCGCTGGTGTTCGCCGTGCCGAATCTCGTGCCCGCGCTTCGCGAAGACGTGCAGAGTGCGAAGGGCACCGCCGGCAGCCTGAACGTCGCTCTCCTGCAGGGCAACATCCCGCAGGACGAGAAGTTCATTCCCGGCGGCGGTATCGAGACCGCGCTTCGCTGGTACGGCGAACAGCTGCGCGATGCCAAGGCCTCGCTCGTCGTAACGCCCGAGACCGCATTGCCGCTGCTGCCCGTGCAACTGCCGGCCGGCTATCTCGACGCGATCCGGGCGCGCTACAGCCAGGGCACGCAGGCGGCCATCGTCGGCCTGCCCCTTGGCGGACAGGGCACCTACAGCAACTCGGTGCTCGGCTTCCGCCCCGGCGACGCGCAGCCCTACGTCTACAGCAAGCACCACCTGGTGCCCTTCGGCGAATTCATTCCGCCGGGCTTCCGCTGGTTCATCCAGATGATGAACATCCCGCTGGGCGACTTCGCGCGCGGCGGCCTCGCGCAGGCGCCCTTCGTGTGGCAGGGCCAGCGCATCGCGCCGAACATCTGCTACGAGGATTTGTTCGGCGACGAGATCGGCGCGAACTTCCGCGACGAGGCCACGGCGCCCACCATCCTGCTCAACGTGAGCAACATCGCGTGGTTCGGCGACACCGTCGCCATCGACGAACACCTGTCGATCTCGCGCATGCGCGCGCTCGAATTCGCGCGGCCGATGGTGCGCTCCACCAACACCGGCGCAACTGTGGTGATCGACGCCCAGGGCCGCGTGACGCACGAGCTGCCGCGCCTCACGCGCGGCGTGCTCGAAGCGAACGTGGAAGGCCGGCGCGGCCTCACGCCCTTCGCGCGCTGGGTGGCGCCCTTCGGCCTCTGGCCTTTGTGGCTGCTGGCCATGGCCATCGTGGCGGTGACCTGGGTGCAGGGCCGCCGCCGGCGCTGAGCATCAGGCTGCTGCGGGCAGAGCCTTCACCGGCCAGTCGCGCAGCTTGCCCGGGTTCAGCAGGCCCAGCGGGTCGAAGCGCTTCTTCACCTCGATGACTTCCGGCGGCAGCGGCCCGCCGGCCTTGCCGTCTTCGACGATGTTCACGTGCGGGTTGTTGATGTGCACGTTGTGCTCGCGATGGATGCGCATGATCTCCTGCAGCCGCTCCTCGGTGCTGAAGCGCACCAGCTGCAGCCCGCTGCAGGTCATGAGGCCGGCCACGTTGCGCAGGAACTCAATGTGCATCATCACCTCGCCTTGCTCAGCGCCCAGCAGCTTCTCCATCTCGATGACCTGTTCGACGTGCCTGCCGGGAATGAAGCCGCTCTGCAGGTAGGTCAGGTTCGGGTCGATCTTCAGCGCGTGCAGCGTCGTGTGGTTCCAGGTGAACTCCATCAGCGTGCGGTTGCTCTTCTGCACCTCGGCGGCAGTCTTGCGGTAGCTCACGGTGCCGCCGTGCGCTTCCACCAGCTGCAGCAACGCGGGCTCGCACGATTCGGCCACCAGCGACAGCACCGTGTGGCAGCCCTTCGGCAGATGCGCGGCCAGTTGCGCCAGATGGTCGGAGATTGGCGCCGCGAAGAAGGTCACGCCGCGCTTCACGATGCCCGGCGCGTGCGCGAGCTTGTCGGCGAAGTTCAGCGCGCTTTCGAAGTCGCCGAAGGTCACCAGCGTCTCGAGCCACGGATGCGCGGGTGCCAGCGCGATCTCCAGTTCCAGCACGAGGCCGTTGGTGCCCCACAAATGATGCATGCGCATCGCCTCCGCGCCGCGCAACTCGACCACCTGCGGCTCGGCCTCGATGGTCATCGCGCGGATGCCGATCACGTTGCCCGGCGCGCCCAGCGGCCCGTAGTTGATGGAGCCCACGCCGCCGAAGCCGCCGCCGAACAGGCCGCCCAGCGTCGCGCTGCGGTAGGTGGAGGGCACGCAGCGCAGTTCCTGCCCCGTAGGCTTCGTCTGCTTCTCGAGCTCGCCGAGCCGGATGCCGGCCTGCGCGCGCGCCACTCCCGGGCGCACCCATAGGCAAGTGTTGTAGCCCGTCATGTCGAGCACCACGCCGCCGGCCAGCGGCGTGGTCTGGCCGTAGTTGCCGGTGCCGCTTCCGCGGATGGTGATCGGCACGCAGCGGCGCGCGCAGGCGCCGACCACCGCGCGGATCTCTTCCTCGGTGCGTGGGCGCACGACGACGTCGGCGCGCTTGTCCTTCAGCTGGCGCACGAGCACCGGGCTGAACCACGAGAAGTCGGAGGACAGCCGCGTGACGCGGCTTTCGTCGGTGATCCAGTCGAGGTCTGGCAGTTCGAGCAACAGCTGCTCGATGGCGGAAACAGGAGCGTTCATGGTCAAGGTTCAATCCTGGGAAAGTTCGCTCGCATGCCACGAGCCCAGCGCCAGCTTCGTGAGCCAGGCCATCAGCACGAAGAGCGCGACACCGGTGAGGGAGATGAGCAGCAGGGCCGCGAACATGCGCGGAATGTTCAGCTGGAAGCCCGCCTGCAGGATCTGGTAGGCCAGCCCCGCGCCGGAGCCACCCGTGCCCGCGACGAACTCCGCCACCACCGCGCCGATGAGCGCGAGGCCGCTGGAGATGCGCAGTCCGCCGAAGAAGTAGGGCAGCGCGCTCGGAATGCGCAGCCGCACCAGCTGCTGCCAGCGCGTGGCACGGTTGAGCTTGAAGTAGCTCTGCAGGTCGGGGTCGATGCTGCGCAGGCCCAGCGTGGTGTTGCTGATGATCGGGAACAGCGCCACCAGCGCCGCGCACACCGTCATCGCCGCCACCGGGTTCTTCACCCAGATGATGATGAGCGGCGCCACCGCCACGATCGGCGTCACCTGCAGCAGTACCGCGTACGGAAAGAGCGCGGTCTCGATGCGCTTGCTCTGCACGAACAGGAAGGAGATCAGCACGCCCGCCACCGTTGCGAGCAGGAACGAAAGCACCGTGATCTTCAGCGTGACCAGCAGCGCGTTGCCCAGCGGCGCCCAGTCGGTCACCAGCGTCTGCACCATCAGGTACGGAGAGGGCACGAGGTAGGGCGGCAGCTCCATGGCCACCACCATCCATTGCCACAGCGCGACCAGCACCACGCCGATCAGCACGGGGTAGAGCACGCGCTGCACGCGCGGCTGGCCCAGCAGGGGAACGGCCTTGGCGGTCATCGTGCGGCCTCCTCGTCGGTGCTGCTGGCGCGCAGCAGGCTGTCCTGCAGCCGCTTGGCGTGGCGCGCGAACTCTGGCGTGACCATGAAGTCCGCGCTGCGCGGATAGGGCTCGTCGATGCGGAACTCCTCCACCACGCGGCCCGGCCGCGCGGCCATCATCACCACCCGGCTCGACAGGAACACCGCCTCGTGGATCGAGTGCGTCACGAAGATCACCGTGAGCTTCTTCTTGCGCCACAGCTCCAGCAGGTCGGCGTCGAGCTTGTGGCGCGTGATCTCGTCGAGCGCGCCGAAGGGCTCGTCCATCAGCAGCAGGTCGGGCTGCGTGACGAGGCCGCGCGCGATCGACACGCGCATCTGCATGCCGCCCGAGAGTGCGCGCGGCAGCGCGTCGGCGAACTTCTCGAGCCCCACGAGTGCGAGCGATTCCGTCACCCGCGCATCGGCCTCCTTGCGCGGCACGCCGGCCAGGTCCAGCGGCAGCCGCACGTTGGTGCGAACGCTGGCCCAGGGCATCAGCGTGGGGGACTGGAACACGAAGGACATCTTGTGCGGGCAGTCGTGCAGCTGCGCCACCGGCCTGCGCCACACCAGCAGGCGGCCGTCGCTGGGCTCGAGCATGCCCGCCACCATCTTCAGCAGCGTGCTCTTGCCGCAGCCCGAGGGGCCGAGCAGGGTGACGAACTCGCCCTCGGCGATGGACAGGTCCACCGGCAGCAGCGCCTGCGTGCCGTTGGGGTACGTCTTCTCGGCCGAGAGCACTTCCACTGCCGGCACGGCGGGCGCGAGTTCAGGCGGGGGCGCCAGCGTGTGAGGGTCGATGCGATTCATTCGTGAGGCCTTTCGAGAACGGCCGCATTGCGCGGCCGCCTGGTTTCAGGGCAATGCCGGAGCGTCAGGGCAGGACCTTGGCGTCCTTGACGAACTCGGTGCTGTAGGTCTTCGCCAGCTCAACCTTCGACGGGTCGAGCAGCTTCGCACTCACCAGGAAGTCGTAGCTGGCCTTGGCGCGCGCATCCGTCATCACGCCGATGCCGAGCTTGGCCGCGTCGCCGCCGGTGATCATCCCCATCTCCTTGAGCTTGGCCACGCTGTAGGCCAGCTGGTCGTCGGTCATGTTGGGGTTGTCCTTCTTGATGAGGGCATTGGCGGGCGCCGGGTCGGCGAGGTAGCTCTTCCAGCCTTCGGCCGAGGCCTTCACGAAGGCGGCGACCTGCTTGCTGCGGTCCTTCACCGTCTTCTCCATGCACGACACGGTGGTCGCGTAGGCCGGGAAGCCGTGGTCGCTGAACATCAGCACGGTGCTTTTCACGCCGGCCTTCTGGATGGCGTAGGGCTCGGAGGTGAGGTAGCCCTGCTGCGCGGTGTTCTTGTCGGCAACGAAGGGCTGGATGTTGAAGGTGTAGGGGCGCGTCTGCTCGTCGGTGAAGCCGAACTTCGCCTTCAGCCAGGGCCAGTAGCCGCGCTGCGCCTGGGCGCCGATCAGCAGCGTCTTGCCCTTGAGGTCCTCGAACTTCTTCACGTCCTCGTGCGCGATCAGCACCTGCGGGTCTTTCTGGAAGAAGGCCGCCACGTTGACCACCGGCACGCCGCCTTCGCGCACCTGCATCATCTGGATGTCGCTCGAACCCATGATGCAGTCGGCCTGGCCGGCGGCCATCATCTGCGTGATGTTGACCTGCGGGCCGCCCATCTTGATGGTGACGTCGAGGCCATACTTCTTGTAGATGCCCTGTGCCACGGCCTGGTAGAAGCCGCCGTGCTCGGCCTGCGCGTACCAGTTGGTCATGTAGGTGAACTTGTCCTCGGCCTGCGCGGGTGCGGCGGCGAGGAATGCGATGGCGGCGGCGCCGGCGATGGACAGTGCGAAGGAGCGCATGGAGTGAACCTCTCGTGGCAGGGGAGTTGAAGAAGAAGGAAAAGGAGAAGCGGCCGTTGCAAGAAGCGGGCTCGGGCCGGGCTCAGGCCGGCTGGAAGCTCTGCTGCACGAAGCCCTGCTGGTGCCCGCGCTCCCAGGTGGCTTCTTCGCGCACCACCCAGCGCAGCGCGTGCAGCTCGGTCAGTGCCTGCACCCAGCTGTCGGAGAGCGTGTCGAGGATGGCTTCGCCCTGTTCGCGCGTGGCGGTGGTCGGGTCGCCGATCACGCCGCTCGGGCCGAAGTCGCGCGAGGTCCAGGCGCAGGCCGGACGGCCATCGGCCGACAGCAGCTTGATCGGGAATGGCGGCGGAAAGTTGGCGACCGCGTGCTCCATGTGCACCGTCTCGGGCGCCAGCGCGAGCATCAGCGCCGTCTCGGAATGGCCTGCGTGCATCGCGAGCTTCTTTTCCTGCTCGCTCACCTGCTTGCTCGCAGCGCTCGGCAGGCGAGACACGCCGTGCGGTACCACCACGAAGTCGCCGTGGCGCAGGCGCAGTTCGCGCGCCGCCATCTCCAGCACCTGCGGCTGGCCGCCGTGGCCGTTGGCGAACAGCAGCTTGCGAAAGCCCGAGCGGTATACCGACTCGCCGATCTCGATCACGGTCGACAGCAGCGTGGTGCCGGTCAGCGTCATGGTGCCCGGGAAGTGCAGGTGCTCTTCCGACTTGCCGTAGGTGATGGTCGGCAGTGCGAAGGCGCGCACCTCTGCGGGCAGCTTCTCGAGCGCCTTGCCCATCACGCCCGAGCAGATCACGCTGTCGACCGAGCACGGCAGGTGCGGGCCGTGCTGCTCGATGGCGCCGCAGGGCAGCACGATGACTGTGTTCTCGCGATCGGGCAGCGCGGCGATCTCGGTCCAGCTCAGGTAGGGCAGGAAGCGGTGGGGCGGGATGTAGCCGTGGAGCATGGGAAGTCCTTGTTCTCTTACTTGGGGAAGAAAGGCGTTGCGTCGCCGTGCGTGACGCGGCCCTCGCGCAGCACCACGCGGGTGGCGGTGCGAGAGGGCCAGCCGTGGCGGTCGGCCTGCGTGAACAGCACCAGGTCGGCGGAACGGCCGACCAGCGAAGGCGTGGCCGACGCAGGTGCGCGCTGCAGCCAGTCGCTGCGGCACAGCGCCTGCGACCAGGTGTCGAAGGGCTCGTCGAGCTGGGCCACCAGCGCGGCGGTGCCAAGCGCTTCCACGGGGTCGAAGCTGCCCAGGCGGCAGAAGGGGTCCTGCACGTTGTCACTCGCGAAGAGCAGCGGAATGCCGCGGTCGCGCGCCTCCTTCACCAGGGTGATGCCGCGCAGGCGCGGCGTGCGGCCGGTGACTGCGTCCTGCAGCAGCAGGTTGGTGGCGGGCAGCGAAACGACAGTGATCGGCGCGCGCGCCACCGCGTCGAGCGTGGCGAAGGCCTGCGCCTCGGGCTGGGCCGCGAGCGCGCAGATGTGGCCGCAGACCACGCGGCCTTCGTAGCCGATCTCGCGCAGGATGCGGGCGGTGGTCTGCAGGCCGACGGCCGAGGCGTTGAGTTCCTCGTCGACGTGCAGGTCGATGTCGAGGTCGCAGGCCTGTGCCGACAGCAGCAGGTTGCGCAGTGCGTTCTCGCTCCAGTTGGTCGAATGCACGAAGCCGCCGAGCAGCGCATGCGGCCCGGTCGCCTTCACTTGCCTGGCAAGGCGCATGGCCTGCGCGGCGTCTTCGAAGAGCGGCAGCTTGATGAGGCTCACCTGCTCCAGCCGAACCCTGCCGGCCCACTCCTGTGCCAGCTCGGCCATCACCGGCCATGCCATCGGCACGGCATCGGGCTCCCACCAGTCGACGTGCGTGCGCAGGTGCGCCGTGCCGCATTCCCAGGCCCATTGCAGGCCGCGCGAGGCGCGCTCGCGCACGTCGGCGGGCGTCCAGTGCACGCGGTCGGCCAGCATCGCGTCGATGGCGCCGAGCAGGCCGGGCTCCACCTGCTTCATGCGCGGCAGGGTGAAGGCCTTGTCGAGATGCGTGTGGACGTCGACGAACCCAGGCAGGGCCAGCGTGCCGGCGAGGTCCCAGGCGGAAGGCGACGGCTCGGACGCGGCCGGCTGCACCGACTGCACGCGGCCCGCATCGATGGCGATGCGCGCGAGAGCCGGCACGCCGTCGTGCTGCGGCCAGCCGCCGGGCAGCAGCCAGCGCGGCAGCCGCACGTTGTCGAGCAGGGTGGGGGCGGGCGCGTTCATGCGAAGCGCGCCATCGCCTGGCCCACGCGTGCCATGAAGCGCTTGAGCTGGGGCTCGGTCGCGACGTTCATGTGGTAGTGGGCGTGGTAGTCCACCTTCGCGCGCTGGCCGGTCAGCCGCTTCATGTAGCGCGTGACGATCTTGCGTGGCGGATCGCCCATGTAGATGGCCATCCAGCGCGGCCGCCCGTAGGTGACGACGGCGCTGATGCGCTTGATGTGCGTGAGCATCGGCTTCACGTTGGCCGGGTCGCTGATGTCGAAGGCCACGCCCGGCATGAAGAGCCGGTCGAAGTAGCCCTTGAGCATCGCCGGCAGGCCGAAGCACCACGTCGGAAAGCAGAACACGATGCCCTCGGCCCACTGCAGCCGCTCCACATAAGGCTTCAGCGGCAGCTGGTTTGAGGGCACGTCGTGATAGCCGAGCCGCTCCTCGCGCGAGAGCACCGGGTTGAAGCCCTCGGCGTAGAGATCGCAGTCGTCCACCTCGTGCCCGGCGGCGCGCAGGTTCTTCAGCACCTCCTGGTGCAGGGCGGCGTGGAAGCTGGTTTCGACCGGATGGCAGTAGACGACGAGCACGCGCATGGTGTGTTTGACCGCTTAATCAGAGCAAGTGGTCAGGTTATGCAAGCGACGTGCCAGTGGTGGTGCACTGGTTTGGGGCGGCGTGGTAGCCGTGCGACGGAACCGTCGGGAGGCTGACCGACGAGTGGCCTAATTTCGTAACAAAAGTCACGCTGGCCTGGAAAAACGCGGCTGTCGGGAAAGAGTTTTGGTTGTTTCTGTAACAGTAACTCACCCTTTCTGCCAATTGTTAACTAAAATTCACAGTCCCAAATTTGTGAACTTTGGGCCTCATTTCTCTCTTCATCAACGCGTTCGATAACCGAGAGTCCTGCTTCTCATGAAAAAACCTACCCTCATCGTTGCCGCCGTCCTTGCAGTCATGGCCACCAGCGCGGCGATCGCCGACACGGCCAGCTCCACGTTCAAGGTCCTCATCACCGTGACCAAGGCCTGCTCGGTCACGGCAGGTGCGGGCTCGAACATCGACTTCGGCTCGGTGACCTCCGCCGCCACTGCCCTGTCGGCCAGTAGCAACATCAGCGTGACCTGCTCCAAGTCGACGCCCTACAACATCGGCCTGCAGCCCTCGAGCACCGCCGCCACCGACACCTCCGGCGCCGGCTTCATGAGTCCCATCGTGGCTGGCCCGGACACCATTGCCTACCAGCTTCGCTCGGTGAGCGCGACAGGTCCCATCTGGGGCAACACCGCCACGCCCACCGCGGTTGGCAATGGTGTGGCCGGCACCGGCACCGGCGCGGCCCAGTCGATTCCCGTGTTTGCGACGGTCGCGAGCGCCAACGTGACGCCCGGCGCCTATGCCGACACCGTGACCGTCCAGGTCAACTACTGATCCATTGCCTGAGACAGACCGTGCACCGCCTGCTGCGCCACACCCTTGCCCTCGCGCTCGCCCTGCTGGCGCACGCGGCCGCCTCGGCGAGCGGGCTGCAGGTCTCTCCGGTCACGCTGACGCTGCAGGCCACGCAGAACGCGGATGGCCTCTGGCTCAGCAACACCGGCGACGACGTGGTGCATGCCCAGGTGCGGGTCTATCAGTGGGCGCAGGAGAACGGAGCCGAAAAGCTGACGCCCTCGCGCGAACTCCTCGTGAGCCCGCCGATGGTTCAGCTGGCCCCGTCCGAGCGGCAGCTGATCCGCGTCATCCGCACCGGCATTCCCGCCGGCGCGGTCGAGAACTCGTACCGGGTCATCATCGATGAGCTGCCGGTCGAGATGAAGGAAAAGAAGGGCCTGCAGCTCGTGCTGCGCTATTCGGTGCCCATCTTCATCGCAGCCGCTGGGGCACAGCCGACAACGCCCCAGCTCACGTGGTCGCTGCGCCGCGAAGGCGGCCAGGCGTTGCTCGAAGTCGCCAACGGCGGCGGCATGCACGCCCAGCTTGCCGATCTGGATTTTGTCGATACCGCCGGCCGCCGCACCGCGGTGCACGGCGGCCTGATGGGCTACGTCCTGCCGGGCGCGAGCATGCGTTGGCCCTTGAAGACTCCCGTGGAAGCATTTGCTTCCGGCGGCGTCCTGGAAACGAAGATCAATGGCAACGCGACGCAGGAAAAGATTCCGCCACTTCCACGCGTCCGCTGAGCGCCTGCTCCCACTGCTGCTTCTGTCGGGTCTGGCGCCATTCAACGCCCAGGCCGAGAAGACTGCAGCCGGACCGGGTTCATGGCTGGTCGCATCCGCCGCGGAAGGCGACCTCACCGGTCCGACCGGCAACGACCTCTATCTCGAGCTGAGCCTCAACGGCAATCCCCAGGGGCTGGTGCATTTCGGCTTGCGCGACCGGGAACTCTGGGCCAGCGCCGCGACGCTGCGGCAACTGGGTTTTATCCTGCCGGCGGGCGTGTCCGATCCCGTGAGGCTCAAGAGCCTTCCCGGCGTCAAGGTCGCGTACGACGCGGCAACGCAGAGCGTTGCAATCAACGCCTCCGCCGACGTGTTGCGGCTGCCCACGACCGTGGTGAACACATCGACGGTCCTCACGCCGAAGGCCAGCGCATCGCCCGGCCTGCTGCTCAACTACGACCTCTATGGCACGCAGGGCCGGGGCAACAGCTCCAGCCTCAACGCGCTTGCCGAAGTGCGCGCCTTCAGCGGAAGCAGCGTGTTCACCAGCACGATGATGTCGCGCGCCTACCGCTCCGGCAACGAGGACTGGACGCACGACTCGGTGCGACTCGACACCACCTGGAGCCAGTCGTTTCCCGATGACATGCTCACGCTTCGCGTGGGCGACACCACCACCGCGTCGCTGCCGTGGTCGCGTTCGACCCGGATCGGCGGCATCCAGCTTTCGCGCAACTTTTCGCTGCAACCCTATCGCACCACCACCCCGCTGCCGGCCTTCCTTGGGTCGGCCACGCTGCCCTCGCAGGTGGAGCTCTACATCAACGGCCTGCGCCAGTACACGGGCCAGGTCCCTGCGGGGCCCTTCCAACTGAACACGGTTCCGAGCATCAACGGCGCGGGCAACGCCCAGGTGGTTCTCACCGACGCCTTCGGTCGTGCCACGACGCTCGACTTCTCGCTGTACGACACCCAGCGGCTATTGCAGGAAGGCCTGTCCGACTGGTCCGTCGATCTCGGCGTGGTGCGCAAGAACTACGGCCTGCGCTCGAACGACTACGGCAATGACCCCGCCGCCACCGGTACCTGGCGCTACGGCGTGAGCAACGGCTTCACGCTGGAGGCGCACGGCGAGGCCACCAAGGGGCTGGTCAAGGGTGGCGTCGGCGGTGCATGGCTGCTCGGGCAGAGCGGCGTGTTCACGGGCGCCGTGGCGCACAGCAGCTATCGCGGCGAGCAGGGTTCGCTGCTCAACCTGGGCTACAGCTGGCGCGACAACCAGTTCAATTTCGCGGTCGAGGGCACGCGCACGCGCGGCGAATACCGCGACGTCGCCTCCCTGTACGGCAGCGCGCCGCCGCGCGGCTCGGGCCGGGCGTCGATCGGCTACACCACCAAGGACTTCGGCAGCTTCGGCCTCAGCTACCTCTACCTGCGCTACCCGGCGCAGGAGGCGACGCGCATGGCGAGCGTCTACTGGTTCAGGGCGATCGGAAGCCGCGCCTCGATGAACGTGAGCCTCAACCAGAACCTGGACAACCGCCGGGAGCGCAGCCTCTTCGTCGGCTTCACCTGGGCGCTGGACGGCAACATCACGGCCAGCGCCGGCGTGCAGCGCGACAACGGCCAGACCGTCTACACCGCCGATGCGCAGAGCTCCATGCCGGGCGACGGCGGCATCGGCTGGCGCGCCGGCCTGCGCCAGGGTGGGGGCCAGAACGGCGGACAGGCCGAGATCGATTACCTGGGCCGTTACGGACGCGCCATGGCCGGCATCAGCGTGCTCGGCGACAGCCGCTTCGCCTATGCCGGCGCCACCGGCTCGATCGCGGTCATGGGCGGGCAGCCCTTCGCGGCCCGGCGCATCGACGACGCCTTCGCGGTGGTCTCCACCGATGGCATCGCCGGCGTGCCCGTGAGACTGGAGAACCGGGACATCGGCACTACGGACGACAAGGGCATGCTGCTGGTGGCCCCGCTGCGCTCCTACCAGAACAACCAGCTGTCCATCGACCCGATGCAGCTGCCCGCCGACGTGAAGATCGAACGCGTGAAGACGGTCGCCACGCCGAGCGACCGCGCCGGCACGATGGTGCGCTTCGGCATCACGCCGGTCAGCGCGGCCGCGCTGCTGCTGGTGGACGAGGCGGGCAAGCCCCTGCCGCTGGGCAGCCGTGTGCGCGTCAACGGGCAGGGCGGCGAGCCGGCCCTGGTCGGCTTCGACGGCGCGGTGTATCTCGAATCGCTCCAGGCCCACAACACGCTCGACGTGCAGACGCCCGGTGGCGCCTGCCGGACCAGCTTCGACTATCGCAAGGACGGCGCCGCAATCCCGCAGATCGGGCCGCTGCGCTGCGCCAGGGAGGCCAAGACACCATGAGTCTTCTGATCCGCACGCTGCAGGCCCTGCGCCTGCCCCTGTTCTGCGCGCTGCTGTGGCTGCTGTCGGTGGGCAGCGCCCAGGCATCGATCAATTGCACCGCGTCGATGACGGCCGTGGCTTTCGGGCCGGTCGACCTGGTCGCCGGCACGGCTACGCCCGTCAATGCCACGTTGAGCTACACCTGCACCAAGACCGGCAACAACAACACCACCGAGTACGCCAGGGTCTGCTTCAACATCGGCGACGGCAACGAAGGTCTCACAAACTTCAATCCTCGCGTCATGAAGAGCAGCGCAGGCAACTCCTTGAAGTTCCAGCTCTACCAGGGGACGAGCAGCACGATCTGGGGCTCGAACGGCAACGCCGCGGTCCCGAATCCGTTCACCATCAACATCAGCATTCCCGCCCGGTCCACCACGTCCTCGGGGACCGCCACGATGCGCGGGGAGCTGCTCTCGGGCCAGAGCACGGTGCCTCCGGGCTCGTACCAGGACAACTTCGCCGGAATCCATACGTCGATCACGCTGACCTCGAGCACGAGCGCTCCGCCGACCACGTGCGGCACGACGCTGGCGGACCAGTTCGCCTTCATCGTCAGCGCGACCGTTTCCAAGAGCTGCCTGGTCACGGCCGATCCGCTGAACTTCGGGTCCGTCGCAGGTCTCCCGGGCGGGGCCAACATCGACCAGATCAGCACGATCAACGTCACCTGCACGACGCCGACTTCCTACACGGTCGCGCTGACGCCTTCCAACAACGTGACCTCCGGTGCAGGGGTGATGACACCGACGGGAGGCGTGCCCGGCAACACGGACACGGTGGCCTACCAGCTCTACCGCAACGCCGGCCGCACAAATGCCTGGGGCAGCGTCACGGGAACCAACACCGTCGCGGGCACCGGCAGCGGCCAGGTTCAGGCGCTGCCCCTGTACGGCCGCGTTCTGGGGGCCAGCGCCAACGTGCGGCCCGACAGCTACATGGACGTCGTGACGGTCACCGTGACCTACTAGCCTGGGCCGCAGCGGCGCCTGCGGCCGCCCCGGTACGGAATGCCCGCTGGCAAATTCCAGGCAATGCGCCAAGAATAGCGCCCGGACAGCCTTCATTTTTCCGCGACTCTGCCGATAAGCCTGACTGGGCATCGATCCGATGCCTTCCCCAGGTTGCGACGAGAGGAGTTCCCATGCCCGGAAACAGGCGCGCTGCAAGGACGACCGCGCTGCGGTCGCCGCAAACGGTACCCCCGCTGGCTGCCGTCGGCATGCTGTTGCTCCTGCTGCCGCTGCCTCTGCAGCTCAGCTCCGCGGAGCCGATGCGCGGCACGAGCAGCGCCATGGGCCGCTTCAACCTGACGATCAACGTTCTGCCGACCTTCAAGGTGCTCGAGGTCACGCCCGTGAAAGGTGGGCATGAATACCGCGTCTGGACCAACATGGCGTCGGTGGTCATCAAGGGGCGGGAGTACAGGTTCGACAAGGTTGGCGAAACGACCTTCACGGTGCCCGGAACCGATGCCGACGGCCGCGACAGCCTCGGCTTCGCCTGGCACGGCGCGATCGGTGCGATGGCCGCGACCACGGGCGGCGCGTCGCCGCAGGCCACAACCGCTCCGGTCGGCGATGGCAGCAACGCAATCCGGGTGACCGTGACCTACTAGGCCGCAGGCGGGGCGCCGATCCTGCCCGGGCGGACCCTGCATTTCTTCTCGTTCCTGCCGATATCCGGAGATCGGGCGCATGTGTCGCGCCCGCACCTCATGTTCTTGCGATGGACAACGGATCGGGCCTTATGACGGGAAGTCGACTGCAATCGGCGCGCGCCACCCTGGGTGCGCTGATGCTTGCGCCGATGCTGTGCGCGGCGGAGAGCAGCCTGGGCGCCGGTTCAGCAACGGCGAGGGTGCGCCTCGTGGTGGTCGTGCCGGCGGTGTTCCAGGTGCTGCGGTCCACGCAGACCGCCGAGGGACATGACTATCTGGTCTGGACCAACATGAAGTCGATCATGATCGGCGGCCGTGAGTACCGCTTTGCCCGGCCCGGCGAGAACACCGTGCACGTACGCGCGCCGCCTGCCGGTGCCTGGGTCGTGCACGGCCTGTAGGCCGCCTGCGCAACCCAGAAGAGCCCGCTCGCTGCGGGCTTGCCGCTCAGTTCCGGTCGCTGGTCTCGGTTCGGTCGGGCGACAGGCACAGCGGTCCCGTGCAGGCCGACGACCGGAAGAAGATCGGCGAGTCGGGTACGCCGAAGTAGCGGAGGCCGTTGGCCGTCTGCGCGTTCGCCTGTGCTGCATTGGCCTCCTGCAGGCCGAACACGGGGTCCGGGTTGTCGAGGAACTCGTATTCGAAGCTGCTCGACTGCGTCGTGTCCTTCACGTAGTAGATGTAGTCCTTCGATTCGCCGTTCGCGTCTTTCAGGAAGCGGTCCTTCAGCAGCCGGTAGCCTTGCGCACCCTGTTCCCGGATCTGTGCCTTGACGTCCTTCACTTCGCCGCCCACCACGCTCAGCGGGCTGATCACGGCCTTGAAGTGGTAGCGCGATGCGCTGCCCAGGTCTTTCAGGAAGAACTGGTAGCCGCCCTGGTTGACCAGGAAGGGCGTGGCCCACGGCCGGTAGCCGTTCGCGCCCTGCGCGTTCGCGCGGCTCACGTAGTCGGCGACGTTCTCGGCATACAACTCGGCCGTCACGTCGTAGGTGGCCGACGAGCCGAGATCCTTGCGGTAGAGCACGGCGAATTCGGGATCGAGGTTGCTGTTGAGATCGATGGGCGCCAGGATCTTGAGCAGCACCATGCCCTTGGCTCCCTGTTCCTTCGCCTGCTGCAGCAGCGCCTGCAGCGCGGTGGTCTGCAGGATGTCGTAGGTCAGCCGCTTGTACTCGTAGCTGTAGGTGCTCTCCGTGTCCTTGACCAGCATGAAGCTGTCCTGCAGGCGCACGATGGTGCCCCCGGCCTCTCCCTCGAGGTAGCGGTAGCCGGCGGCGCCCTCCCGGTTGAGCAGTGCGATGTAGTCGTTGAAGCGCTTCTCGGCCGATTCGGTGTCCGGATCGCGGTTCTGCTCGAATTTCAGGAACTTGTAGCTCGCGGCAATGGGCGTGGGCGTCGGGGTCGGGTTGGGGTTCGGCTCCGGGTTGGGTTCGGGGCTCGGGCCCGCGCCCGGCCCCGGTGACGGAGGCACCCAGCCGACTGGCAGGCTCCCGAAGTTGCCGCCGCCTCCTCCACCACCGCCGCAGGCTACCAGTGCCGCCGTCGCGAGCGCCGCAAAGAACAATCTCGTTTTCATGATCCTCTACTCCTGTTTGTTCGTGATTCGCCGCCGCAAGAAAAAAGAGGGCGGGCGGCGAAGCGAGCGAAGGTAGGCGCGCGGGCACGCCCAACACAGTGCAGAAAGTCACTGCGTTGCAGGAAGCGCGAGGAATACGGGAGGGAGTTAAGACGAAAGGATTGGCCCTGGGGCAGGGCCCGCGTTCAGGCCTTGATGCCGCAGCCGTTGAGCACGAAGGCCACGAGCTCGCGCGCGATGGGCTCGCGGTCGATGGGCGCGTCGGGCGGCAGGCCGAGCATCACGCGCGTCTGGATCGCGTAGTCGGCATAGCTCTGGGTCATGGCCCAGATGTGCATCAGCAGGATGCGCGCGTCGAGCGGACGCATCTGGCCGCGCGCGATCCAGCCGTTGATCACGTCGATCTTGTTCTGCGTCCAGGCCCGCGCGTTGGGCCAGTAGCGGTCGAGGTTGCGCCCGCCGTCGAGGATCTCGCGCGTGAAGAGGCGCGACATCTCGGGGCTGTCGATGGCGTGGTCGAGCTTCTTGCGGATGTAGTTGCCCAGCACCGTGGCAGGGTCGCTCGCGTCCTCGAAGGAGAACACCACCTTCCATGCGTGCAGCACCTGCATCAGCAACTCTTCGTAGAGCTCTTCCTTGCCGGCGATGTAGTAGTGCAGCTGTGGCTTGGTGAGGCCCGCGCGCGCTGCGATGGCCTGCGTGGAGGTGCCCTTCAGGCCGTGCAGGCTGAACTCCGTGACGGCCGCGGTGCGGATCGCCGCCATGATGCGCTCGCGCCCCGGCCGTGCGCGCGACAGGGGCCCGTCTGGCGCGGGCATTTCCCGGGCGGGTGAAACGGGGAGGGCGGCGGGATCGGCGTTCATGGTGGCGGATGGGCGGTGCGGCGGTGCGCCCGGTCGATGGTAATACCACCGGCTCCACCGGCGTCCCGCGCATGACCGCATGCCATGCCGGCATGGGCGCGAAGGGCATGCAGGCATGGTTCATGTATCGTCCTCGCCGCCTCGAAAGAATCCACTCAACACAGGAGTTCTACATGTACCTCTCTCCCCGTTTCCGTGCCTTCGCGGCCGGCGCCGCGCTGCTGGCCGCCAGCGCGCTCGCGCAGGCGCAACAGGCGCTGCCCAACGTGGTGATCCTCGCCACCGGCGGCACCATCGCCGGGGCCGGCGCCTCGGCCGTCAACAGCGCCACCTACGCGGCCGCCAAGGTCGGCGTCGAGAAGCTCATCGCCGGCCTGCCGGAGCTCTCCAAGGTTGCCAACGTGCGCGGCGAGCAGGTGTTCCAGGTCGCATCGGAAAGCCTGACCAACGACAACCTGCTGACGCTGGCCAAGCGCGTGTCGGCGCTGTCGAAGCAGTCGGACGTGGACGGCATCGTCATCACCCACGGCACCGACACGCTGGAAGAAACCGCCTACTTCCTCACGCTGACCGTGCACACGAACAAGCCGATCGTGGTGGTCGGCTCGATGCGCCCGGGCACCGCGCTGTCGGCCGACGGCGCACTGAACCTGTACAACGCCGTGAACGTGGCGGGCAGCAAGGACGCAATGGGCAAGGGCGTGCTCGTGACGATGAACGACAACATCGACACCGGCCGCGACGTGAGCAAGAACGTCAACATCAAGACCAGTGCCTTCTCCAGCCAGTGGGGCCCGCTGGGCATGATCGTCGAGGGCCGCAACTACTGGTTCCGCGCGCCGGTCAAGCGCCACACCATGAACTCGGAGTTCGACATCGACAGCATCACCACGCTGCCGCCGGTGGAGATCGCCATGGGCTACGAGGGCGTGAGCTCGGTGGCCATCGACGCCATCGCCAAGAGCGGCGCCAAGGCGCTGATCCATGGCGGCACCGGCAACGGCTCGGTGGCCGATCGCATCGTGCCGAACCTGCAGAAGGCCCGCTCCGACGGCGTGATCGTGATCCGCAGCGCGCGCGTGCCCGACGGCTTCGTGATCCGCAACGCCGAGCAGCCCGACGACAAGTACGACTGGGTGGTGGCGCACGACCTGCGCCCGCAGAAGGCGCGCATCCTGGCGATGGTCGCCCTGACCAAGACCAACAACACCAAGGAACTGCAGCGCATCTTCTGGGAGTACTGATCTCCCTTGGGGGCGTCTTCGGCGCCCCGTGCGTGCCAGGCCGCAGCGGTGAAAGCCGCCGCGGCCTTTTCTTTTTTCCTGCCTATCGGCGGCCCGTTCCGCGATGGTGCCGTGCGTACTCGATGCTCGCGATGCAGATCGCCAGCCATGCGGTGCCCGAGCACAGCCCCGCGAGCACGTCGCTCGGGAAGTGGGCCCGCACGAAGATGCGGCTGCAGGCCACGGTGACGATCACGGCGGTCGCGGCCATCACCGAAGGCACCCGCCAGCGCGCCGGCAGCATGCGCAGCCCCAGGTAGCCCAGCATGCCGTAGAGCACCATCGAACCCGAGCTGTGGCCGCTCGGAAATGAATAGCCCGACACCTGCGCGAAGCCGAAGTCGTGCACCGGCCGCGCGCGCTCGAAGATGTGCTTGAGCATGTGGTTCAGCACCGCATTGCCGACCGTGGCCGCGACCCAGCCGGCCGCGAAGCCGCGATGCCCGCGCAGCCACAGCGCCACCGCCACGCCGGTGCACAGCAGCACCACGGTGATCGGGTCGGCCAGATGGGTGAGCCACGAGAACACCTCGCGCACGGCCGGCGGGGTATGGACGCCGACCGAATGGCTGATCGTCTCGTCCAGCAGGCCCATCGGCCGGCCGTCGCCCAGGCCTTCGGCCACTTCGGCGAACCCCCAGGCTAGCGCCAGCACGGCCGCGGCGCCGATGGCCAGCCCGCCGAACAGCAGCCCGGTGCCCGGCTCGGGCTGTGCCGCGCGGCGGCGCCGCAGGTGCTCGAAGCTCCAGGCGGCGATGCCGGCGACCAGGGTCAGCAGGGCGAGAAGAACCAGGAATCCGGGCCAGGCCTGGGCGCCGACGCGTTCTCCCAGGGCGATCAAAGCGGCATGGTCAACGGGCATGGAAGACAGAGGGGGTTTCGGGGCGGGGCCGGGTGGGCAAAGGGCGAGAGCATAGCGGCCCGCTCCTGACTGCCCGCTGCCTCGTAAAATAGCCGGCTCGTTGCGCCGCGGGTTCTTCTCCCGCCGGGCGGCCGCCTTCACGCAGATCCATGCTGACCTTCCAACAAATCATTCTCAAACTGCAGTCGTACTGGGCCGACAAGGGCTGCGCGCTGCTGCAACCGTACGACATGGAAGTGGGCGCGGGCACCTCGCACACCGCCACCTTCCTGCGAGCCCTGGGCCCGGAGCCCTGGAAAGCCGCCTACGTGCAGCCCAGCCGCCGACCCAAGGACGGCCGCTACGGCGAGAACCCCAACCGCCTGCAGCACTACTACCAGTACCAGGTCGTGCTGAAGCCGGCGCCCTCGAACATCCTCGAGCTCTACCTCGGCAGCCTCGAAGCCCTGGGCTTCGACCTGAAGAAGAACGACATCCGCTTCGTGGAAGACGACTGGGAGAACCCCACGCTCGGCGCCTGGGGCCTGGGCTGGGAGGTGTGGCTCAACGGCATGGAAGTGACGCAGTTCACCTACTTCCAGCAGGTCGGCGGCATCGACTGCAAGCCCATCACCGGCGAGATCACCTACGGCCTGGAGCGCCTGGCCATGTACCTGCAGGGCGTGGACAACGTCTACAACCTGACCTGGACCGACGGCCTGAGCTACGGCGACGTCTACAAGCAGAACGAGGTCGAGCAGTCGACCTACAACTTCGAGCACAGCGACGCCGAGTTCCTGTTCACCGCCTTCAATGCGCACGAGAAGCAGGCGAAGCACCTCATGGAAGCCCAGCTCGCGCTGCCCGCCTACGAGCAGGTGCTGAAGGCCGCGCACAGCTTCAACCTGCTCGACGCGCGCGGCGCGATCAGCGTGACCGAGCGCGCTGCCTACATCGGCCGCATCCGCAACCTCGCGCGCAGCGTGGCGCAGAGCTACTACGACAGCCGCGAGCGCCTGGGCTTCCCGATGGCGCCGCGCGAATGGGTCGCGCAGATCCCTCCGAAGAAGGCTGCCTGAAGCAGCTGTCGTCGCATGCCCACCGTCTTCACCCACGTCGCCGTCCCGGTCTGCGCAACCATTGCGCTGGGCACGCGGCGCGTGCCGGTCGCGGCGCTGCTGGCGGGCATGCTCGCTTCCATCGTGCCCGACTTCGACGGCCTGGCCTTCAAGCTCGGCATCGCCTACGGCGGCATGTCGGGGCACCGCGGCTTCACGCACACGCTGGTGTTCGCGCTGCTGCTGGGGCTCGCCGGCTGGTGGCTCGCGCCCCGCTGGGGCATGCGCCGGGCGGCGGGGTGGGCGTGGATCTCGCTGTGCACCGTGTCGCATCCGCTGCTGGACATGCTGACGAACGGCGGCATCGGCATCGCCTTCTTCTGGCCGTTCAGCGACGTGCGCTACTTCAGCCCGTGGCGGCCCATCGAGGTGTCGCCGATCGCGCTGAAGAAGTTCTTCTCGCCGCGCGGCGCGCAGGTGCTGTTCAACGAGATGCTCACCGTGTGGGCGCCGTTGCTGGTGGCTTCGGTGGCCGTGCTCGTCGCACGCCGCAATGTGGAGCGGCGCGTCGGCGCCGTCGCCGCATGAATCCGGTTCTTCCTCTTTCTTTCCCTTCCACGGCGCTGCCCAGTCGCGTGCCCGTGGCCGGTGCCGCTCGCGGCCCATTCCCTCCTACTCTCTGAGCCATGTCGTCTGCCAGCCTTCTTGTCGAACTGTTTGTCGAGGAATTGCCGCCCAAGGCGCTGAAGAAGCTCGGTGACGCCTTTGCCGGCGTGCTGCGCGACCAGCTCGCGGCGCAGGGGCTCGTGGAGCCCGGCGCCGTGCTGACCCCGTACGCCTCGCCTCGCCGCCTTGCCGCGCACGTCACGCATGTGGCCGAGCGCGCTGCCGACAAGGCCGTGTCGCAGAAGCTCATGCCCGTGGCCGTCGGCCTCGACGCATCCGGCCAGCCCACGCCCGCGCTGCTCAAGCGCCTGGGCGCGCTCGGCGCCGATGCCTCCGCCGTGCCCGGCCTCAAGCGCGCCATGGACGGCAAGGCCGAAGCGCTGTTCTACGAAAGCACCGCCAAAGGCGCCACGCTGGCCGAAGGCCTGCAGAAGGCGCTGGCCGAAGCCATCGCCAAGCTGCCGATTCCCAAGGTCATGAGCTACCAGCTCGAAAGCGGCTGCGAGCTGCCGGGCTGGAGCAGCGTGAGCTTCGTGCGCCCCGCGCACGGCCTCGTGGCGCTGCACGGCGATGCCGTGGTGCCGGTCGAGGCGCTGGGCCTGAAGGCCGGCCGCGAAACGCACGGCCACCGCTTCGAGGCGGCGGTCGACCCGGTCGTGCTGCGCGATGCCAACAGCTACGCGCTGCAGCTGCAGGAAGAAGGCGCGGTCATCGCGAGCTTCGAGGCACGCCGCGCCGAGATCGCGCGCCAGCTCGCGGCGGCCGCGGTGAAGGTCGGCGGCGGCTCGGTGCCCATCGAGGACGAAGCCCTGCTCGATGAAGTCACCGCCCTAGTCGAGCGCCCGAACGTGCTGGTCTGCTGCTTCGAGCGCGAGTTCCTCGAAGTGCCGCAGGAATGCCTCATCCTCACGATGAAGGCCAACCAGAAGTACTTTCCGCTGCTCGACGCGTCGGGCAAGCTCACCAACAGGTTCCTGGTCGTCAGCAACATCAGCCCCGACGACGCGAGCGCGGTCATCGGCGGCAACGAGCGCGTGGTGCGCCCGCGCCTGGCCGACGCCAAGTTCTTCTTCGACCAGGACCGCAAGAAGTCGCTGGCCTCGCGCGTCGAGTCGCTGGGCAAGGTGGTCTATCACAACAAGCTGGGCACGCAGGGCGAGCGCGTGGAGCGCGTGATGCGCATCGCGCGCGGCATTGCGGAGAAGCTCGGCGACGCGACGCTCGCCGCGCATGCCACGCAGGCTGCCCAGCTGGCCAAGGCCGACCTCGTGACCGACATGGTCGGCGAGTTCCCCGAGCTGCAGGGCATCATGGGCCGCTACTACGCGCAGCACGACGGTCTCGACGCCTCGGTGGCCGACGCCATCGAGGATCACTACAAGCCGCGCTTCGCCGGCGACGAACTGCCGCGCAACACCGTGGGCCTCGTGGTGGCGCTGGCCGACAAGCTCGAGACGCTGGTCGGCATGTTCGGCATCGGCAACCTGCCCACCGGCGACCGCGACCCGTTCGCCCTGCGCCGCCACGCGCTGGGCGTGATCCGCATGCTGATCGAGAAGGACCTGCCGCTGGGGCTCGACGCGTTGCTGCAAGACACCGCCGCGCAGTTCAGCGGCATCGCCGGTTTCGAGAGCAGCCGCGCCACCGGCGAACTGCAGGACTTCATCCTCGACCGTCTCGCCGGCTCCCTGCGCGAGCAGGGCGCCAGCGCCCAGGAGGTCGAAGCCGTGCTGGCTCCGCGCCCGCAGCGCCTGGGCGAAGTGCCCAAGCTGCTGGCCGCCGTGCGCGCCTTCGCGGCCCTGCCGGCCGCCGCCGCGCTGGCCGCTGCGAACAAGCGCATCGGCAACATCCTCAAGAAGGCCCCCGAGGCCGACGCGCACGTCAGCGAACTGCTGCTGCAGGAGCCCGCCGAGAAGGCGCTGCACGCAGCCATGGCGCAGGTCGTGCCCGCCGCCAACGCGCAGTTCGAGGCTGGCGATTACACCGCCTCGCTGCAGACGCTGGCCGCGCTGCGCGAGCCGGTCGACGCCTTCTTCGACGGCGTGATGGTCAATGCCGAGCAGGCCGATCTGCGCCTGAACCGCCTGGGCCTGCTGATGTCGCTGCACGCCGCGATGAACCGCGTGGCGCAGCTCGAACGGCTGGCCGTCTGACCCCGACCACGACGCCTCCACTACCAGGAGCGGCACCGCCATGAAACTCGTCATCCTCGACCGCAACGGCACGATCAACGTGCACCGCGAAGACTTCGTGAAGAGCGACATCGAGTGGACGCCGCTGCCCGGTGCGCTGGAGGCGGTTGCGCGCCTCAACCATGCGGGCTGGCACGTGGTGATTGCGTCCAACCAGTCGGGCCTGGGCCGTGGCCTGTTCGACATGGCCTCGCTCAACGCCATGCACGCCAAGATGCACAAGATGCTCGCGGCCGTGGGCGGCAAGGTCGACGCGGTGTTCTACTGCCCGCACAGCCCCGACGAGGACTGCGACTGCCGCAAGCCCAAGCCGGGTTTGTTCCTGCAGATCGGCGACCGCTACGGCATCGATCTCGAGGGCGTGCCGACCTGCGGCGACAGCCTGCGCGACCTGCAGGCCGGCGCGGCCGCCGGCTGCGAGCCGCACCTGCTGCTCACGGGCATGGGCGCGGCCTGCCGCGGCGTCGATCCGCTTCCTTCCGAATACCCGGCGAACACGATGGTCCACGACGATCTCGCCGCCTTTGTCGACTTTCTGCTCGCGCGCGAAGCGCGGGACGCACTGCAGGTAGCTCTCTGATGGCGTTGTTCCGTTCCGTTCTCCACGCACTGTGGATGCTCGTCACCGTGGTGCCCTGGGGCATCATCATGTGCGTCAGCTCGCTCTGGAAGCGCGGCGTGCCGCTCTACTGGATGGCCGTGCGCTGGCTCGGCTGGGCCATCGGCGGCGCGCGCGTGCTGCTGGGCATCAAGACCCGCGTGAGCGGCATGGAGAACCTGCCGACCGACAAGCTCGCCGGCGCGATCCTGCTGGTGAAGCACCAGTCCACGCTCGAGACCTTCCTGATGCCCACGCTGATGCCGCACCCGCTGGCCTACGTGTTCAAGAAGGAGCTGATCTACATCCCCTTCTTCGGCTGGGCGATGGCACGGCTGGACATGATCCACATCGATCGCAGCCAGCGCGCGCAAGCCTTCAACAAGGTCGTGAACCAGGGCCGCAAGCTGCTCGCGCAGGGCATCTGGATCATCATGTTCCCCGAGGGCACCCGCATTCCGCGCGGGCAGAAGGGCACCTACAAGAGCGGCGGCACGCGGCTGGCCTGCGAGACCGGCGTGCCGGTGATCCCCATCGCCGTGACCTCGGCCAAGGTGTGGCCGCGCAAGGCCTTCATCAAGCGTCCGGGCGTGGTCGACGTGTCCATCGGCCCGGCCATTCCCAGCGTGGGCCGCAAGCCCGACGAGCTGATGCGCGAGGTCGAGGAATGGATCGAGGCCGAAATGCGCCGCCTCGACCCCGAAGCCTACGTCGACAGCTCCCCGCAGCCCGCGCAGCAGGAAGCGGTGAGCTGAGGAAGAAGAGAGAGAAGGCCCGCCATGGGGGGACTGCTCCGGTTCACGATGGACCTCTTCGAGGGGCTGGGCAGCGAATTCGCGCCACCGGCTCCCGCGCCGGCGCGGCCGCGCCGGACCAGTAAGAAACCGGAGCCCCCGGTTGCGCCACCGGCCGTCGTGGCGCCGGTCGAAGACCCGCACGCGCCGCCGGCGGTGCCGCTGGCCGACACGCTGACGCTCGCGAACTTCGTGCACCCCCAGGCCACGCGCGAGGTGGTGCTCGGCTCAGCGCGCGTGGCTTACGAATTCAAGCGCGGCAAGCGCAAGACGATCGGCTTCCTGGTCGGGGCCGAAGGGCTGTCGGTGCGGGCGCCGCGATGGGTGGCGCTGCGCGACGTCGACGCGGCCATTCGCGAGAAATCCGACTGGATCCTGCGCAAGCTGACGGAGACGCAGCAACGCCATGCACGCGTCGAAGCCACGCGCATCGAATGGAAGGACGGCGCGGGTTTTCCCTTCCTGGGCGAGCAGATCGTGATGCGGCTCGATCCGAAGCACGGCTTTGCCGGCGTCGGGGGCACGCTCGATCCGGCCGAGGGCGACGGGCCCCGGGTCCTGAGGCTGGCCGTGTCGCAGAACGCCGAGCCTTCGCAGATCCGCGATGCGGCGCAGGCCTGGCTCATGCGGCAGGCGCGAAAGCTGTTCATCGAGCGGCTGGATCACTTCGCGCCGCTGCTCGGGGTGCGGTGGGAGAAGCTGTCGCTTTCCAATGCCGCCACTCGGTGGGGGAGTGCGAGTGCGGATGGGTCGATTCGGCTCAACTGGCGGTTGATTCACTTTCGGTTGGAGGTGATTGACTATGTCGTTGCGCATGAGCTTGCCCATTTGAGGGTCATGGATCACTCGCATCGGTTCTGGGAGACGGTGGAGAGTGTTTTGCCGGACTATGGGGTGTTGAGGCAGCAGCTTAAGGATGAGGCTGTTCCTCGCTGGAACTGATTGCTCTTAGGTGGTTGTTTCCCGGGGCCGGGACTCGCCCCGGCGGGCGACCTACTTTCTTTTGCTTCGCCAAAGAAAAGTAGGCAAAAGAAAGGCGACCCTACTGTCTGCGTCCCTTCGCTTCGCTGCGGGCAACCTGCGGTGCTCGACGTAGGAGGGGGTCCGCAGAACTCGCTTCGCTCAAACAGCTGCGAGCCCTGATCCGCGAAACGCTGCGCTCCTCGGCGCAGCCAGAGGGGAGGGGGAACAATTGGGCCATCGCGTTGCTCGGCCCCCAAGGCACAGCAAGCGCTTCGCGCCTGCTGTGCTTGGAATAGAGCGTAGTGTCTGCAGGAGTCGCGGGGACTCAATATGTGGCCGAGCGAAGCGAAGGCCAGTGTGGGCTGTTCAGAAGGCCGAGCGCAGCGATGGCCTGTTTGGCCTCCAACTCCCTTCTGGCTGCGCCGAGGAGCGCAGACGTAGGAGGGACAAGGGCCGCAGCTGTTTGAGCGAAGCGAGTTCTGCGAGACCCCGCGAAACGCGAGCACCGCAGGTTGCCCGCAGCGAAGCGAAGGGTCGCAGACAGTGGGGTCGCCTTTTCTTTGCCTACTTTCTTTTGGCGAAGCAAAAGAAAGTAGGTCGCCCGCCGGGCCGAGACCCGGCCTCGGAAAGCAACCCCCCAGCAAACATCGGCTTAGGGAGTAGCAGCTCACCGAGCATGCGTAACCCCCCCATCCACCACCAACGTAGACCCCATCACATAGTCCCCAGCCCGCGACGCAAGGTAGATGGCCGCCCCCGCCATATCCTCCGGCACCCCGATCCGCCCAGCCGGAATCCTCCCCTTGATCTCATCCCCATGATCCCGGGCCACCTTGTTCATGTCCGAAGCAAACGCCCCAGGCGCAATCGCACTCACCACGATGCGATCCTGCGCCAGTCGCAACGCCATGCGGCGCGTGAGCTGGATCAGTCCGGCCTTGCTCGCCGCATACGAATACGTCTCCTGCGGATTGATCGAGATCCCGTCGATCGAAGCGATGTTGATCACCTTCGCCAGGTGATCCGTCGCGGCCTTCTTCAGCATCGGCGTCAGCGCCTTGGTCAGGAAGAAGGGCGTCTTCAGGTTCAGGTCCACCACCTTGTCCCAGCCGCTCTCTGGAAACTCTTCATAAGGCGCACCCCAGGCCGCGCCTGCGTTGTTCACCAGGATGTCCAGCGAGCCTTCGTGCTTCGCATAGGCATCGACCAGCGCCTGTGCGCCCTCGACGGTCGACACGTCCGCCGGCAGCGACACGCAGTGCCCGAAGGCCGACAGTTCCTTCGCCGTCTCGTCGCAGGCCGCGGCCTTGCGCGCAGAGATGTACACGCGCGCGCCCTGGGCCAGGAAGCCTTCGGCGATCATGCGGCCGATGCCGCGCGAGCCGCCGGTGATCAACGCGGTGCGTCCCTTCAGCGAGAAGAGTTGGGTGGTGTCCATGGTGCGGGTGTCTCCTGAATGAGTGATCGTGATCGGATTCAGGAAACGAGCTTAGTGCGCGCCGCGCCGCGCGCGCGTCACCTCGGTGTCAGCAGCAGGCTGCGGGGGCTGGTGAAGCTGCGGGGAGCGCCGGTCAGCGGATCGGAGAAGTCGAGCGACCGGGCCAGCAGCTGCATGGGCTTGTCGAAATCGTCGGCGCCCTCGGGCAGCAGCACGGGGTAGATCGGGTCGTTCACGATCGGCATGCCCAGCGCCATGCAGTGCACGCGCAGCTGGTGCTTGCGGCCCGTGATCGGCGACAGCCGCAGCAGCGCCTGGCCTTCGTGCACCCGCAGCACCTCGATGCGGGTCTCGGAGTTGGGCTCGCCGGGCTCCTCGCGCACGCGCATGAAGTGATCGTCGTCGACCAGCCGGCTGCGATAGACCTCGGGCACCGACGACACGCCCTCGCGCCAAGGCACCACGGCCTCGTAGTGCTTGGTGATGCGCCGCTCGGGAAACAGCGACTGGTAGGCGCCGCGCGTGGCGGGCCGCACGGAGAACAGCACCAGCCCCGAGGTGCTGCGGTCGATGCGGTGCAGCGGCACGAGGTCGTCGAGCTTCAGCTTGCGCTTGAGGCGCACCAGCAGGCTTTCCTTCAGGTACTTGCCCTTGGGCGTGACGGGCACGAAGGGGGGCTTGTCGACCACCAGCAGCTCGTCGTCCTGGAACACGACCTGCTCCTCGAAGGGAATGGCCGTCTCGCCGTCGAGCGTGCGGTAGTAGTACACGCGCAGAGGCGACTGGTAGCGGCGCGTCAGGGTCACGGGCACGCCGTGCTCATCGACCACGTCTCCCGCCTCGATGCGCTCCAGCCAGGCTTCGCGCGTGATGACGGGAAAGCGCTCGATCAGGAACTCGGCGATCGTCGGCCAGGGGCCGTACGGCAAGCCGATGCAGCTCGGGCCGACGCCGTCGCGCGTGGGCAGCGGCAGCTGGGGTGGCCGGCGCCGGGTCATGGCGCGGAAGATGCCTGCTGTAGCAGCGACAGGGCCTCGGCGAATGTCGGGCGCGTGGCGGGGGCGGGATGCAGGCAGCGGTCTTTCAGCGCGGCCACCGATGCGGGAGCTGCATCGGTGCAGCGCTCGAGCAGTTCCTCTAGCAGGCAGCCGAAGGCGCGCACTTCCAGCGCCTGGAAGGCTCGTGCCTGTGCCGCATCGAGCGAACCCGTGAGCCAGGCGGCGCCGAAGTCGCCCAGCCGTCCGCCGCCCTGGGCGTGCCAGAGGATGTTGTGTGCGTAGAGGTCGCCGTGAAGAATCCCGCGCGCGTGCAGGTGCCGCATGGCCGATGCGATGTCGCGGGCGATGCGCAGTGCCGCGCCGGATGTCCAAAGCGCCTCGTCGGCATAGACGTCGCGCGTGCACGATGCGAGGCTCGGCGGCCCTGCGAGCGTGGCGAACGCGGGATCGACCAGCGCCATCACCAGGCCCTCCGTGCCTTCGGGATGGCCGTCGATGCGGCTCTGCGCGGCGATCAGCGTGGGGTGTGCGCCGGCCGCAATGCTGGCGGCCATTTCGCTGTGCGGCCAGCCGTCGCTTGTCACCGCGCCCTTGAAGAGCTTGACCGCCACGGGCTGAGCGGCAGCGCCGAGCGTGGCCCCGTGGATCACGCCCGAGGCGCCTTCGCCGAGCTTCTCGCCCAGTGTCAGTTCGCTCCAGTCGACATGCGGTACCGACTGGGCGACGATGGCCGCGTCCTCGGCTTGCGTGTCGAAGGGATTGCCCGCGCAGGCGAGCCACGACAGGCGCGGCAGCGAAAGCAACCATTCGGGCAGGGCCTCGAAGCGATTGGCGGAGATGCGCAGCAGTTCCAGCTGCCTGAGCGCGGCCATCGACGCGGGCAGCGCGCGCAGGCGGTTGCCTGCCAGCATCAGCTTCTGCATCCGCGTGCATGCGCCCAGCGACTCGGGCAGTTCCTCGATTGCGTTGTCGGTGAGGATCAGCCAGCGCAGCGAAAGCGGCAGCGCCGCGGCCGGAACCCTGCTGATGCGGTTGGCCTTGAAGCCGACGATGTCGAGGCCATGGCAGCGGCCTATCGATTCGGGCAGCGTGGTGAAGCGGTTGTCCGAGCAGAAGAGCACGCGCAGCCTGCGCAGGCGATGCAGGTCGTCGGGCAGGGCGTCGAGCGCATTGCCCGACAGGTTCAGCACCTCGAGCGAATCGGCAAGGTCGAAGACCTCGCGCGGAAACTCGGTGAGTCCGCACGAGAGGTCGATGCGTGTTGCGCCTGCCAGCCGGCCCGCGCGCAGCTGAGCCAGCGTGTCCATCCGCCGAGTCTAAGCCGTCGCGGCCACCGTGGCCTTGGGGCCGAAGCGATAGATGCCGTCCTTGCCCAGCTCGCGCCGCACCTGGCCCGCGAACCAAAGCAGGTGAAGGTGCGCCACGGTTTCGCCCATCGCGAAGGTCATCTGGTGCAGGTCGAGTTCGCGCTTGAACAGGATCGGCAGGCCCTCGGCGGCCGTCAGAGCGCGCGCGGTGCAGGCCTCGAGCAGTTCGGCGAGCCGGTCGCGGTGGTGCTCCTGCAGCTGCTCGACGCGGCGATGGATGCCCCGGAAGGGCTTGCCGTGCGAGGGCAGGCCCAGCGTGTCGGCCGGCAGCGACTTGAACCTCTCGATGCTGTCGAGGAAGAGGCGCAGCGAGTTCGCCTCGGGCTCGCCCGCGTGCACGCTCACGTTGGTGGAGATGCGCGGCAGCATCATGTCGCCGCCCAGCAGCAGCTTGAGCTCGTCGCAGTACAGCGAGATGTGCTCGGGCGCATGACCGTAGCCGCTGATGCAGCGCCAGGCGTGGCCACCGATGTTCACTATGTCGCCGTCGAGCATGCGCACGAAGCTGTCGGGCACCGAGGGCACCATGTTCGCGTAGTAGTTGGTGCGCGCACGGATCTTCGCGACGGACTCGGGGTCGGTCAGGCCGTGAGAGGCGAAGAAGCGAGCGGCCTGCTCGCCGCCCGCCAGGGTGTCGCCGGCGGTGCTGAGCACGCGGGCCACGTGGTAGTCGGTCGAGCTGATCCACAGGGGGGCGTTCCAGCGCTTGCAAAGCCAGTCGGCCAGGCCGATGTGGTCGGGGTGCATGTGCGTGACGATGACGCGCAGGATCGGCATGCCCTGCAGCTGCGTCTCGAACACCTGTTCCCACTGGGCGCGCGCCTCGTCGCGGGCGATGCAGCAGTCGACCACCGTCCAGCCCTCGACGCCGTCGATGCTGTCGCGCAGCAGCCAGAGGTTGATGTGGTCGAGCGCGAAGGGCAGTCGCATGCGGATCCAGCGCACGCCGGGTGCCACTTCCAGGGCCTGGCCGGGCTCGGGGAGCGTGTCGCCGAGGGGGTAGTGGAGTTCGCGTTCGAGGAGGTTCATGTAAGATTGACGTTTACGTAAACGTCATGAGTCAAGGGCACCATTGTAGGGATCGCGGCGCAAACCTGCTGTCGCGCCCGTAACGCCCCCAGTCAAGGCCATTTTTCCCGCCAGCCGCCATCGTCGTCATGCCCGCGCAGACCTTCACCATCAGCCAGCTCGCGAAGGAGTTCGACCTCACGACGCGGGCCATCCGCTTCTACGAGGACATGGGCCTGCTGGCCCCCGAGCGCGCCGGGCTGCAGCGCATCTACAGCACGCGCGACCGCGCCCGGCTCACGCTCACGCTGCGCGCCAAGCGCCTCGGCCTGAGCCTGACGGAGGCAAAAGATATCCTCGACATGTACGACAGCCCGCGCGATACCGTCGCGCAGCTGGAGAAGTTCCTCGGCGTGCTGGGTACCCACAGGGCCCAGCTCGAGGCGCAGCTGGCCGAATTGCAGGCCAACCTCGCGGAAGTGAAGGAGCACGAGAAGAAGGGGCGGGCGACGCTCGCCAAGGCGCAGAAGGCCGGCAAGGCCCCCAGACCGGCCGAAGCCAAGGCCTGATACACGACTCATCGACAATAGCCAACTATGTCCGACAAATCCGATACCCTCGACGACCTCTTCGCCCACAACCGCGCCTGGTCCGCCCAGATGGAGCGCGACCGGCCCGGCTTCTTCACCAGCCTGGTGAAGCAGCAGACGCCGCGCTACATGTGGATCGGCTGTTCCGACAGCCGAGTGCCCGCCAACCAGATCACCGGCCTGGAGCCGGGCGAAGTGTTCGTGCACCGCAACGTCGCCAACATCGTGGTGCACTCCGACCTCAACGCGCTCTCGGCGATCCAGTTCGCGGTCGAGCACCTGAAGGTCGAGCACATCATGGTGGTGGGCCACTACGGCTGCGCGGGCGTGAAGGCCGCGCTCAGCGGCAAGCGCATCGGCCTGGCCGACAACTGGATCCGCCACATCCAGGACGTGCGCGACCGCCACCACGTGATGCTCGAGAGCCTGCCCGACGAGGATGCTCGCGTCGACGCACTGTGCGAGCTCAACGTGGCAGAGCAGGTGGTGAACGTGGCCGTCAGCACCGTGATGGTCGATGCCTGGGCGCGCGGCCAGAAGGTCAAGATCCACGGCTGGACCTTCGGCGTGCACGACGGCCTGCTGCAGGACCTGGGCCTGAGCGTGGACGGCACCCAGCCGCTCGACGCCGCCTACAAGGCCACGGTGCAGCGCATCCGCCACAAGTGGAGCAAGCCGGGCGAGGTGGTGCGGTCGGTCGGGGCGCAGGGCACGCAGCCCAAGGCCGAAGGCACAGACCAGGCCTGACACCGAGCGGCCCGCCGCCTTCCCGTCCAGCCGCGCCTTCGCCCCGTCATGTTCCCGCAGCGCCTCGATTCGCCGCTGGCCTACGACATCGCGAAGGCGATGATGGACGGCTTCAACCGGCACTACCGGTTGTTCAGGGCCGAGTCGGCGCGCGCCAAGCACCGCTTCGAAACCGCCGACTGGCACGGCCAGCAGCGCGCGCAGCGCGAGCGCATCGAGTTCTACGACCTGCGCGTGAGCGAGGCCGTGGCCCGGCTCGAGAAGGAGTTCAAGGCCGGCGAGCAGCCCATGGACGTGTGGCACCAGATCAAGCTGCACTACATCGGCCTGCTGGTGGACCACCACCAGCCCGAGCTGGCCGAGAGCTTCTTCAACTCGGTCACCACGAAGATCCTGCACCGCGCGTACTTCCAGAACGACTTCATCTTCGTGCGCCCGGCCATCAGCACCGAGTACATCGAGCCGCGCGGCGCACCCACCTACCGCCCCTACTACCCCGCGCCCGACACGCTGGCCGACACCATCGAGCAGATGCTCGACGACTTCGCCCTGCTCGGCAGCTTCGCCAACAAGCGCCGCGACGCGGAGCGAGTGGCTCGCGTCATCCTGAACCGCTTCCACCAGGTCAAGCTGCGCGCCAACTTCCAGCTGCAGGTGCTGTCGGGCCTGTTCTTCCGCAACAAGGGCGCGTACGTGGTCGGCAAGATCATGAACGGCTTCACCGAGCTGCCGTTCTCGCTGCCCATACTGCACGACAGTCACGGCCGGTTCTACATCGACGCGGCGCTCTTCGGCGAAGACGACCTGCAGATGCTCTTCAGCTTCGCGCGTGCGTACTTCATGGTCGACATGGAGGTGCCCTCGGCCTGGGTGCAGTTCCTGCGCTCGCTCATGCCGCGCAAGCCGCGCGCCGAGATCTACAACGCGCTGGGCCTGGCCAAGCAGGGCAAGACGCTCTTCTACCGCGACTTCCTCTCGCACCTGAACTACTCGAGCGACCGCTTCCGCATCGCGCCCGGCATCAAGGGCATGGTCATGCTGGTGTTCGACCTGCCGTCGTTTCCGTTCGTGTTCAAGGTCATCAAGGACTTCTATCCGCCGCAGAAGGACACCACGCGCGAGCAGATCAAGGGCAAGTACATGCTCGTGAAGCAGCACGACCGCGTGGGCCGCATGGCCGATACGCTGGAGTACAGCGACGTTGGCTTCCCGCTCGACCGCTTCGAGCCCGAGCTGATCGAGGAGATCCGCAAGTTCGCGCCCAGCCAGCTCGAGATCGGCGACCGCGACGGCAACGGGGAAATGGAAGTCGTGGTCAAGCACGTCTACATCGAGCGGCGCATGATCCCGCTCAACATCTACCTGCAGGAAGCCTTCGACGCACTGGCCAACCCCGAGAGCCCGGCGCACGCCAAGCGCGCGAAGGAGCAGCTGGAGCGCGCGGTCATCGAATACGGCAATGCCATCAAGGACATGGTCGCGGCCAACATCTTCCCCGGCGACATGCTGTGGAAGAACTTCGGCGTCACGCGCGGCGGCAAGGTCGTGTTCTACGACTACGACGAGATCGAATACGTCACCGACTGCAAGTTCCGCAAGGTGCCCGCGCCGCGCAACGAGGAAGACGAGATGAGCGGCGAGGTCTGGTACTCGGTGGGCCCGAAGGACGTGTTCCCCGAGACCTTCGAGCCCTTCCTGCTGGGCAACAAGGACGTGCGCGCGGCCTTCATGGCGCACCACGCCGACCTGCTCGACGCCGCCTTCTGGCAGCACCACAAGGAGCGCATCCAGGCCGGCCAGATGCTGGATGTGTTCCCTTACGAAGAGTCGCAGCGCTTCCAGCACGAGGGGCACGCGACGCATTTCTGACCGATCGTTCCCTATTCCGCTTTCGTGATTCCGCTTTCGCATTACTGAACTGAAGGAGACCTCCATGTCCGAATCCATCGTCATCGTCGGCGCCGCACGCACCCCCATGGGCAGCTTCCAGGGCGACTTCGCCTCCCTCTCCGCGCACGACCTCGGCGGCGCGGCCATCAAGGCCGCCGTCGAGCGCGCCGGCATCGCGCCCGACAGCGTGGGCGAGGTGCTGTTCGGCAACTGCCTGATGGCCGGCCAGGGCCAGGCCCCGGCGCGCCAGGCGGCCTACAAGGGCGGCCTGCCCGACAGCGCGGGCGCGGTCACGCTCAGCAAGATGTGTGGCTCGGCAATGAAGGCCGCGATGCTCGCGCACGACCTGCTGCTGGCCGGCACGCACGAGGTGATGGTGGCCGGCGGCATGGAAAGCATGACCAACGCGCCCTACCTCATGCTCAAGGGCCGCGGCGGCTACCGCATGGGCCACGACCGCATCTTCGACCACATGATGCTCGACGGCCTCGAAGACGCCTACCAGCCCGGCCGCTCCATGGGCACCTTCGGCGAGGACTGCGCCGCCAAGTACAAGTTCACCCGCGAGCAGCAGGACGCCTTCGCCATCGCCAGCGTCGAGCGCGCCAAGAAGGCCACCGACACTGGCCTCTTCAAGGACGAGACCGTGCCCGTCACGGTCAAGGGCCGCGGCGGCGACACCGTGATCTCGGTCGACGAAGGCCCGGGCAAGGTCAAGCTCGACAAGATCCCCACGCTCAAGCCCGCATTCAAGAAGGAGAACGGCACCATCACCGCCGCATCGAGCTCGTCGATCAACGACGGCGCCGCCGCGCTGGTGATGATGACCGAGTCGCACGCGAAGAAGATCGGCGCGAAGCCCATCGCCCGCGTCGTCGGCCATGCCACGCACGCGCAGCAGCCCGAGTGGTTCTCCACCGCACCGGTCGGTGCCGTGCAGAAGCTCTTCGCCAAGACCGGCTGGAAGGCCCGCGACGTCGACCTGTGGGAAGTGAACGAAGCCTTCGCAGTGGTGCCGATGGCGCTGATGCACGAGCTCGACGTGTCGCACGACATCGTCAACGTGCACGGCGGCGCCTGCGCTCTGGGCCACCCGATCGGCGCCAGCGGCGCGCGCATCATGGTCACGCTGATCCACGCGCTGAAGGCGCGCGGCAAGACGCGCGGTGTGGCCACGCTGTGCATCGGTGGGGGTGAAGGTACGGCCGTGGCGCTCGAACTGATTTAATTTATTTGTTGTTAACGATTTATATATTTCGTCATTTTTGGTCATTAATGACGTCATTGAAAAAATAATGTAAATCGGCATTTATTTTTCTGCTTCTCTGATACCATCCGCGCGCCAAAGATCGCCAAGGCGTGGCGACAAGGCGCGTGGAATGGAATTCATAATGAACGAGAAGAGAGGGATGGGGCTCGTATTGGCTGCAGGCCATCCGGCGATTTGTGGGCAATTTCCGCGGTCATTGCTCGATGCCCTGAAATTGCCAGCATTGGTATCGATCGGGGCGATTTTTCTGGCACTCCTCGCCTTGCGGGAGCCGTCTGCCAGTCTCGTTTTTGCCGAAGCCGATGAAATACTTTTGAGGCTGACGGCATTGGGTCGGGAAGGCGCCGCCGTATTGTGCGATCCTCAAAGCATCGAGCGACGACTCTCCGTTCGAATTGACGGAAATTACCTGAATAAAGGCTCTGTCAGCAATTTCTCGAATTTCACGGAAATGCCGGGGCAGGCTGTTTTGGGCAGCTATTCGAAATTCCAGTCAGATGGCAGCACCATCTGCAGGCTCCAGCTGCGGGTTTCGGGCCATCGTTTTTGCGACACCGATTCTGCGCGCGCGCAGCGCCTAATCGGCCGTCGTCTCCAGCCTCGGCTGGCCACGCTGGACGAGTCGGGCATCTACGACCATGGCTATGAGCTTGTGCGCGACGCACGCACAAGAACGGTCATCGGATGGCGGGAGCCCGGTCGCTCGTGTCCCGCCGATGTGGAAATCGTTGCGGCCAGCCGTTGAATGGCCGCGCAGAATCGTCGGCCGCTGCCTTGGCTGGCGGCATCCGTGGGGGCGCTCTTTTTCGCCGCCTGCGCCATGCTGCTGTTCGAGTCGACTCGCGAGCATTTCCCTCGCAGGGACCTGCCCGCCTTCGACTCGCGACACGCCGCCCGGCTGAGCGTCGAGCAGCGGACCATTCACGAGCGGGAGCTCTTCAGCGAGTTGTCCCAATGGAATCGACCCAGCCGCCGCTATGCGACAAAGGAGGGCCTCATTCAGCGCGAGAGGCGTTGGAGGCAACTGGCGGCCGAAGGCTTCGAGTTGGCGCACCTCGCGCTGCAGGTGCTGCAGCCGGATGGAGGCTTCGTGTATCCGCTCGAACGGCCGATGAATCGATTGGAGGAAATGGCGAAGGGCGGTGACGCTGCAGCGATGTGCCTGATGACGGGCCTTGTGAGCCAGGTCAAGCGCGGACGGCTGTCCTCCGGGCATGCCGACATCGCCAGGCATTGGCTGCTCCGGGGCGCTGAACGCGGACATCCGGAGTGCCGTCTGCAGCTGGGGCGCCGCCTGCTTCTGGGCATCGATGGCATGACCAAGGATGCGGCGCGTGGCCTGGAGCTGGAGTTCGCAGCGCGCCGGGCCGGATACGCGCACGATACGGATGGGCTGGTCGCGTATTTCCAGCAGCGATGGTCGACCGACCCCATAGATCTCACGAGACTTTATTGCTGGCTCTCGATCGATGCGCAGTCGCGGCTCACAGACGCACAGCTGCACATGCTGAAGCTTCTGCGTGCCGATGCGCATCGCCTCGGATCGGAGCGGCTGCAGGGCCTTGCGAATCAGCTCGGGGGAACCGCCTTTTCACTGCAGCAGTGCGTCGAACTCGGGGCTCGCTGAGAGCGTTTTCTCCCTAGAGCGGTGCCTAGAATGGCAGCTTCGCCTATCTATTTGTCACCTGGAGACTTCGCTCATGTATTCGGCCATTCCCCGTCACACCGTCGCCGCATTGGCCGCCCTGATTTTCCTGGCGCCGGCTGCCTGGGCCCAGAAGCGCGACAACGTGCTGTTCCAGGCCGCCACCGACGAGCAGCCGGCCGTGATCAAGACCCTGGAGAAGCTGGTCAACATCGAGACCGGCACCGGTGACGCCGAGGGCATCGCCGCCGCCGGCAACTACCTCGAGGCCGAGCTCAAGAACCTGGGCTTCACGGTCACGCGCAGCAAGTCGGTCGGCCTCGTGGTGGGCGACAACATCGTGGGCAAGATCAAGGGCCGCGGCGGCAAGAACCTGCTGCTGATGTCGCACATGGACACGGTCTACCTGAAGGGCATCCTCGCGAAGGCGCCGTTCCGCGTGGAAGGCGACAAGGCCTACGGCCCCGGCATCGCCGACGACAAGGGCGGCAACGCGGTCATCCTGCACACGCTCAAGCTGCTGAAGGACTACGGCGTGCGCGACTACGGCACCATCACCGTGCTGTTCAACACCGACGAAGAAAAGGGTTCCTTCGGCTCGCGCGACCTGATCCAGGAAGAAGCCAAGCTGGCCGACTACGTGCTCTCCTTCGAGCCCACCAGCGCCGGCGACGAGAAGCTCTCGCTGGGCACCTCGGGCATCGCCTACGTGCAGGTCAACATCACCGGCAAGGCGTCGCATGCGGGCGCGGCGCCCGAGCTGGGTGTGAATGCGCTGGTCGAGGCCTCCGACCTGGTGCTGCGCACGATGAACATCGACGACAAGTCGAAGAACCTGCGCTTCAACTGGACCATCGCCAAGGCCGGCAACGTCTCGAACATCATCCCCGCCAGCGCCACGCTGAACGCCGACGTTCGCTACGCGCGCAACGAGGACTTCGACGCAGCCATGAAGACGCTGGAAGAACGCGCGCAGCAGAAGAAGCTGCCCGAGGCCGACGTGAAGGTGATCGTCACCCGCGGCCGTCCGGCCTTCAATGCCGGCGAAGGCGGCAAGAAGCTGGTCGACAAGGCCGTGGCCTACTACAAGGAAGCCGGCGGCACGCTGGGCGTGGAAGAGCGCACCGGCGGCGGCACCGACGCCGCCTATGCGGCGCTCTCGGGCAAACCCGTGATCGAAAGCCTGGGCCTGCCGGGCTTCGGCTATCACAGCGACAAGGCCGAGTACGTGGACATCAGCTCCATTCCGCGTCGCCTGTACATGGCCGCCCGCCTGATCATGGACCTGGGCGCCGGCAAGTAAGCAGAAGCAAGAAGCACGAACGAGAAAGAAAGACAGGAGACAACGCCATGCTGCTCAGCGCCGACCAGGAAGCCATCCGCGACGCGGTACGCGATTTCTCGCAAGCCGAACTCTGGCCCAACGCGCCGAAGTGGGACCGCGAGCACAGCTTTCCGAAGGAAGCCCACCAGGGCCTCGCGGCGCTGGGCGCCTACGGCATCTGCGTGCCCGAGGAGCATGGCGGCGCCGGCCTCGACTACCTCACGCTCGCGCTGGTGCTGGAGGAAATCGCGGCCGGCGACGGCGGCACCAGCACCGCCATCAGCGTGACCAACTGCCCCGTCAACGCCATCCTCATGCGCTACGGCAACGCGCAGCAGAAGAAGCAATGGCTGGAGCCGCTGGCGCAGGGGCAGATGCTCGGCGCCTTCTGTCTCACCGAGCCGCAGGCCGGCAGCGATGCATCCAGCCTGCGCACCACGGCGCGCAAGGACGGCGACGGCTACGTGATCGACGGCGTGAAGCAGTTCATCACCAGCGGCAAGAACGGCCAGGTGGCCATCGTCATCGCCGTGACCGACAAGGGCGCAGGCAAGCGCGGCATGAGCGCGTTCATCGTGCCCACCGACACGCCCGGCTACGCCGTGGCGCGCCTGGAAGACAAGCTGGGCCAGCACAGCAGCGACACCGCACAGATCAACTTCGACGGCTGCCGCATCCCGCGCGAGAACCTGATCGGCGCGGAAGGCGAGGGCTACAAGATCGCGCTCGGCGCGCTGGAAGGCGGGCGCATCGGCATCGCCGCGCAGAGCGTGGGCATGGCGCGCAGCGCCTTCGACGTGGCGCTGGCCTATGCCAAGGAGCGCCAGGCCTTCGGCGGCTCGATCTTCGACCAGCAGGCCGTGGGCTTCCGCCTTGCCGAATGCGCGACGCAGATCGAGGCTGCGCGCCAGCTCATCTGGCATGCGGCCAGCCTGCGCGATGCCGGCCTGCCCTGCCTGAAGGAGGCCGCCATGGCCAAGCTGTTCGCCAGCGAGATGGCCGAGCGCGTGTGCAGCGCGGCCATCCAGACGCTGGGCGGCTACGGCTACGTCAACGACTTCCCGCTCGAGCGCATCTACCGCGACGTGCGCGTGTGCCAGATCTACGAAGGCACTTCGGACATCCAGAAGCTGCTGATCCAACGCGCGCTGGCGTGAGCGAACGCCGCGGGCGCCGCTGGGGCCGCATCGCCGCGGCGCTCCTGCTGGCGGCGCCGGCAATCTGGGGCTTCGTCATCGAGCCGCGCTGGGTGGCGGCGCGTGTCGAGCCCTTGAGCTCGACGGAGTGGACCGCGCCGGCAGGCCTCAAGTTGGCGGTGGCGGGCGACTGGCATCTCACCACGCGTTCTGCGTGGCGCATCACGAGCGTGGAGCGGGCCGCGCGCCTCGTCGACGAGATCAATGCCGCGCAGCCCGACGTGGTGCTGCTGCCCGGCGACTTCCTCGCCGGCTCGGGCGACGACGAGGCGCTCTCCATCGAGGAGATGGCCGCCGTGCTGGGCCGGCTCGCGGCGCCGCAGGGCGTGTACGCGGTGCTCGGCAATCACGACTGGTGGCATGACGGGCCGCGCACCGCCCAGGCGCTGGCCGCGCATGGCATCCGCGTGCTGGAGAACGCCTCGGTGCGGCTGCCCGGCCACGACGTCTGGGTGGTTGGCATCGGCGACCACTCGACCGGCCATTCGGAGCCCATGCGGGCGCTGGCCGGCGTGCCGCCCGGCGCTGCGACGCTGGTCATGATGCACGACCCCTTCAGTTTCGCGACCATGCCGCGCACGCGGGGGCTGGTGGTGGCTTCGCACACGCATGGCGGACAGGTCAGCCTGCCGGGGCTCGGGGCGCTGATCGTGCCGGGAGCGGCCCCGCGCGAGTGGGCCTACGGCTGGGTCACCCACAAGGGCCGGCGCATGTACGTGACCAGCGGGCTCGGCGTGAGCCTCCTGCCGGTGCGCTTCAACATGCGGCCCGAGTGGGTGATGTTCAGGTAGGGCGGCGGCGACCCGTTCCTGCCTGTCATCGGTTTGGATGACAGACAGGCGCCGCGCGCCGGCGCACCATGGCCGCCTCTTTCCCGGAGGCCCTTGCCATGACCGTTCAGAAACCCATTCCCCTTGCCGCGCGGCTGGCGCTCCTGCCGTTCGCCGTCGCGTTCGCCTTTTCCGCCCGGGCCCAGCCGGCGGCACCCGACATCGCAACGCTGACAGCGACGGAGGCCATGCGGCAGCTGTGCGCGGGCACGGTCACCAGCGAGCAGCTGACGGCGGCCTACATCGCGCAAGCCAAGGCGAAGGCGAACCTCAACGCTTTCATCACCCTCGACGAGGCCGGTGCGCTGAAGCAGGCGCGCGCGGCCGACGCACTGCGCAAGCGCGGCGGCGCATGCAAGCCGCTGGCGGGGCTGCCGGTGGCCATCAAGGACAACATCCAGGTGCAGGGCCTGCCCGCGACGGCCGGCTCGCCCGCGCTCAAGGGCTTCGTGCCCGCGGCCGACGCTCCTGTGGTGGCGAAGCTGCGCGCCGCCGGCGCCGTCATCCTCGGCAAGACGAACATGCACGAGCTGGCCTTCGGCGTCACCGGCTACAACCCCGGCTTCCACAGCGGGCCCGACGTGGGCGTGCGCAATGCCTACGACGCGACCCGCATCGCCGGCGGCTCGTCCTCGGGGAACGGCACGGCGCTGGGCGCGCGCATGGTGCCGGCCGCGCTGGGCACCGACACGGGCGGCTCGGTGCGCATTCCCTGCGCGTTCAACGGCTGCGCGTCGCTGCGTCCGACGGTGGGGCGCTACCCGCAGCAGGGCATTGCGCCGATCTCGCACACGCGCGACACCGCCGGGCCGATGGCGCAGTCGATGGCCGACGTCGCGCTGCTCGACAGCGTCATCGCCGGCGGCAAGCCGTCGAGGCCCGCCGACCTGAAGCGCGTGCGCCTCGGCGTGGTGCCGGCATTTCTCGCCAACCTCGATGCCGACACGCGCGCCGTCACCGACGCCGCGCTCGCGAAGCTGCGCGCGGCCGGCATCACGCTGGTGGACGTGGAGATGCCGAAGCTGATGGAGCTCAATGGCGCGGTCGGCTTTCCGCTCGCGCTCTACGAGGCGAACGACGACATGGTGGCCTACCTCTCGAAGTACCGCACCGGCATCGACATCGCGCAGCTCACGGCCGGTATCGCCAGCCCCGACGTCAAGGGCACCTTCGAGGCCTTCGTCATCCCGCGCAAGCTGCCGGCGCCGAACGGCGTGGTCGATGCGAAGCCGGTCTACGACAGCGCGATGCGCGTCGCGCGCCCCGCGCTGCAGAAGCTCTACCGCGACACCTTCACGAAGAACAGGCTCGACGCGCTGGTGTTCCCGACGGTGCCGCGCGTGGCGCTGGCGGCGGCCCCGGAGGCCAGCAGCCCCGAGAACTTCGGCGCGCTGATCCAGAACACCGACCCCGGAAGCAACGCCGGCATTCCGGGCGTGCAGCTGCCCTCGGGCCTCGGCGCGACGACGGGCCTGCCGGTGGGGCTGGAGCTCGACGGACCGGCAGGCAGTGACCGCAGGCTGCTGGCCCTGGGGCTCGCGGTGGAGCAGGTGCTGGGCCGCCTGCCGGCGCCGAGGTGATGACGGCCGGGCGATAGGCGGGCGTCGTCGTCAGCGCGCGGCCGGCATGGTCCGGCCCGCCAGCGCCGAGCGGCGCTCGATGCCCAGCTTGTCGAAGATGCGACGCAGGTAGGTGCGCACCGTGGGCACGCTCACCGCCATGCGCCGCGCGATCTCCTTGTCTGTGAGCCCTTCGCGCACGCAGCGCGCCACTTCCTGCTCGCGTGCGCTCAGCAAGGCCCAGGCGGCGTCCTGCGCGCCGGACGGCAAGGGCGATGCAGTCGCCGCCACGCGCTGCGCCCGCTGCAGGGCCCCTATGAATGCCGGCTCGATCAGGTCCAGGAGCGCCTTCTCGTGATCGCCGAAATCGCCGCGCCCCTTGCGACGCCAGATGCGCAGATCGCCCAGCGCACGATCGCCCTCGAAGGCATGAAGGTTCATGCCCCAGTGCAGCCCGTCGCGCGCGAGGAAGTCGTTGAAGAAGGGTGTGCGCATCAGCTCGCGCTGCGGTATCACCTCGGTCACGCGCGTGGCGCGGCGGCGCGACTGCAGCACGAAGGTGATCGGGTCGTGGTGCTGGTGCCACCGCGCGTAGCTGTCGAGGTTGGCAGGGTCCATGTGCAGCGCCACGCGCGAGCCGAAGCTGCCGCTTGCGGCGTCCCACACGAACGAGGCGAACTGGTCCGCATGCAGCAGGTCGAGCAGTGCCCGGCCCAGGCGCTCGCGGATCTCGCGTTCGTCGCGGTCGTCTTCGGCCAGCAGCGCGAAAACGCCGCGCAGGGCCTGCTGTTCAGGAGCTGTGAGGTACATCGCGTGCTTTCTCGAAGGCGTTGTAACGCTAACGTTTAGCAAGCGCCGCGCCAAGAGTGGATGCCCGCGGGGCCCGCGCGAATGCCCTGCAAAGCGCGCAAAATCGGGCGCCGGTTACCTGCCCCTCAATGCAGCCGTCCTCCCCCAGCTCCACCCGCGCGCCCTTTCCGGCACCGCTGCTGCGGCGCCTGCGCGACTACTGGGTCGAGGCGCCCAACCCCAATCCGCTGGTAGACCAGAGCCTCGCACGGGCCTACCTGGACGACACCTACGACACGCCGCTCATGGCGGCCAGCGTCGCCGCCATCTTCTGGATCACCTTTCTCGTGCTCACGCACAACCTGGGCGCGCTGGCGTGGGGGCTGCTGGTGCACACCTCGCAGTGGCAACGGCATCGCTACCTGCGCCGCTTCGATCCCGCCGGCATCGACGCGGGCAATGCGGTGAGCATGCGCCGCCGGCTCGAAGTGCGCATGCTGGTGCCGGGGCTGATCTGGGGGCTGGCGCCGTGGCTCTTCTTCCCGCACGACAACCTCACGCTGATCCTGCTGATGTATTTCTTCATCAGCGGCGTCTCCGGCGTCGTCATCGCGGCGCTCGCGCAATGGTGGCTGGCCGCGCTGTGCTTCAGCGTGCCGATGTTCCTCGGCATGGCGCTGCGGCTGGTGGTGGAGCCGGGCAGCGTGACCATCCTCATGGGCTGCCTGGTGGTGTCGCAGATGTTCGCGGCGCTTTATTACGCGCGCAAGCAGAACCGGCTGATCGTGCGCTCCATCGAGCACGGCTTCGAGAACGCACGGCTGGCCGATGCGCTCGCGCGCCAGCTCGACCACGTGGCCCAGCTCGCGGCGCAGCGCGCGCGCATCTTCGCGGCCGCCAACCACGACCTGCGCCAGCCGATGCATGCGCTGGCGATCTTCGTCGATGCGCTCAACACCCGCGACGCGCCGAACGCCGACAACCTGCGCTTCATGCGCGACAGCGTCGATGCGCTGCGCGGTTCGGTCGATGCCCTGCTCGACATCGCGCAGCTCGACGGCGGCGTGGCCCCGGTGCGGCTGGAGGCCGTGCAGCTCGATCCCGTCTTCGAGGCGCTGAACGGCCGCTTCGCCGCGCTGGCAGATGCCAAGGGCCTCGCGCTGCGCATCCGCCCGACCGAGGCCGTGGTGCGCGCCGACGCGCGCATGCTGGCGCGTCTTTTGGGCAACCTCGTGGACAACGCCATCAAGTACACGCCCGGGGGCACGGTCTTCGTCTTCGCGCGCCGGCTGCATCGTTCTGCCGATGGCCTGCCCGCATGGCGCATCGAGGTGCGCGACTCCGGCGTGGGCATCGAGGCGCGGCACCAGGCGCATGTGTTCGAGGAGTTCTTCCAGGTCGACAACCCGGGGCGCGACCGCAGCCGGGGCCTCGGGTTGGGCCTGTCGCTGGTGGCGAGCATGGCCCAGGCCATGGGCTCGCGCATCCAGGTGCGTACCGCGCCGGGGCGCGGCAGCACCTTCTCGCTGGTGCTGGAGGAAGCGGCCGCGTCCGCCGGTGCGGCGGCGCAGCAGGACGGCGAAGCGGCGGCCGTACCCGTTGCGGGAGCGGCCCTGGCGCCGATCCGCATCCTCGTGCTCGATGACGAGGAGCCTGTGCGCGAAGCCATGCGCTCGCTGCTGACCAGCTGGGGCCACGAGGTCGCGCTGGCCTCGAATCCGCGCGAGGCCCTGCAGCACGGCGGCGTGTTCGACCTGATGCTGAGCGACCTGCGGCTGGGCAGCGGCCTCTCGGGCCTGGCGGCGGCGCAGGCCCTGCAGGCCGTCGGCAAGGCGCGCAACGTGGTCATCCTCACCGGCGAGACCGCGCATGCGACACGGGCCGAGGTCGAGCGCGCAGGCTATGCGCTGATCTACAAGCCGGCCGACGCGCAGGCGCTGCAGGAGGCCATCGCCGCGAGCCGGTCTTCATAGCCTCGGGGCTTGCCCTGTCGGCAGCAGGTCCGCAAGGTGTTCCAATAGCGGTCTTCATGAGTTCCATCGATCCCCCTACCGGGCCTTGCCCCTGCGGCCGAACCGACCGCCGCGACAAGCCCGTGGCCTACGCCATGTGCTGCGGCCGCTATCTCGACGATTTCTCGAACACGCCCGCGCCGGATGCCGAATCGCTGATGCGTTCGCGCTATTCGGCCTTCGTGCTGGAGCGAGGCGAGTACCTGCTCGCCACCTGGCACGCGTCGAAACGTCCGGCTTCCATCGAGTTCGAGCCGGGCGTCAAGTGGCTGGGGCTCGACGTCCGTTCGCGCTCCGTGCTCGACGCGGACCATGCCGAAGTCGAGTTCGTCGCGCGCCAGCGCGGCCCTTCCGGCGCCGCCACGCGCCTGCACGAGCGCAGCCGCTTCGTGCGCGAGGACGGGCGCTGGTTCTACGTCGACGGCGACCTGCAGTAACAACCCCGGGTTGACGCGCCGGGCCGGGGCTCGCACAATCGGCCCCGCTCCGGGGTGCACGCATGTGGCGTGCTGAGATGGCAAAGCTGCCGACCCGCGAACTTGATCCGGGTCATACCGGCGTAAGAAGAGCTGCACTCCCTGACTCCGGTCCGTCACCCCCCCCTTCCGTGACGGGCATCCCGAAGTCCACCGAGCGATTGCGGAGCACCCTTTCCCTCAACAAGGAGTGCCTCCGATGAATGCCCCCGACAAGTTCACCTCGCTGCTTTCGCTGACGCGCGAGCCCTTTCCCGCGTCGCACAAGTGCGTGATTCCGGGCAGCCGGCCCGATCTGTTCGTGCCCGTGCGAGACGTGCAGCTGACCAACGGCGAGACCGTGTCGCTCTATGACACCTCGGGCCCGTACACCGATCCGAAGGTCGAGATCGACGTGCGCCGCGGCCTGCCGGACGTGCGCGGCGCGTGGATCGCGGAGCGCAACGACACCGAGAGCTACGAGGGCCGCATGCACCATGCGCTGGACGACGGCGCGAAGAACGAAGACCGCGACGCCCAGCGCCTGGCAGAGCTTCGCGCCGGCGCCTCGGCGCTGCAGCGCACGCCGCGCCGAGCGAAGTCGGGCGCCAACGTCACGCAGATGCACTACGCGCGCCGCGGCATCGTCACGCCCGAGATGGAGTACGTGGCCCTGCGCGAGAACGGCAAGCGCGAGTGGATGGCCGAATACCTCGCCAACGAGGAGCGCGCGAAGCGCGTGGCGGGCAACCCGATGGGCGCGAGCATTCCGCGCATCATCACGCCCGAGTTCGTGCGCGACGAAGTGGCGCGCGGCCGCGCGATCATTCCGGCCAACATCAACCACCCCGAAGTCGAGCCGATGGCCATCGGTCGCAACTTCAAGGTGAAGATCAACGCCAACATCGGCAACTCGGCCGTCACCTCGAGCATCGAGGAAGAGGTCGAGAAGCTGGTGTGGGCCATCCGCTGGGGCGCGGACAACGTGATGGATCTTTCCACCGGCAAGAACATCCACACCACGCGCGACTGGATCGTGCGCAACAGCCCCGTGCCGATCGGCACCGTGCCCATCTACCAGGCGCTCGAGAAGGTCGGCGGCGTGGCCGAGGACCTCACCTGGGAGATCTACCGCGACACGCTCATCGAGCAGGCTGAGCAGGGCGTCGACTACTTCACCATCCACGCCGGCCTGCGCCTGCCGTTCATCCACCTCACGGCAAACCGCATGACGGGCATCGTGTCGCGCGGCGGCTCGATCATGGCCAAGTGGTGCATCGCGCACCACAAGGAGAGCTTCCTCTACACGCACTTCGAGGACATCTGCGACATCATGAAGGCCTACGACGTGAGCTTCTCGCTCGGCGACGGCCTGCGCCCCGGCTCGGGCGCAGATGCCAACGACGAAGCCCAGTTCGCCGAACTGCGCACGCTGGGCGAGCTCACGCAGATCGCGTGGAAACACGATGTGCAGACCATGATCGAAGGGCCGGGCCATGTGCCGATGCACATGATCCAGTCGAACATGGACGAGCAGATCAAGCATTGCCACGAGGCGCCGTTCTACACGCTCGGGCCGCTGACCATCGACATCGCGCCGGGCTACGACCACATCGCCAGCGCGATCGGCGCGGCGATGATCGGCTGGGCGGGGACTGCGATGCTCTGCTACGTGACGCCGAAGGAGCACCTGGGGCTGCCTGATCGGGACGATGTGAAGCAGGGGATCATTGCGTACAAGATCGCGGCGCATGCTGCGGATGTGGCGAAGGGGCATCCGGGGGCTCGGTCGCGGGATGATGCGCTGAGCAAGGCGCGGTTCGAGTTTCGTTGGCAGGACCAGTTCAACCTGGGGCTTGACCCCGACACTGCGCGGGAATTCCACGACGAGACCTTGCCCAAGGATTCGAGCAAGGTGGCGCACTTCTGTTCGATGTGCGGGCCCAAGTTCTGCTCGATGAAGATTACTCAGGAAGTGCGGGAGTACGCGGCGAAGAAGGGCGTGGCCGAGACTGCCGCCGTGGCGGAGGGCATGGAAGAGAAATCGAAGGAGTTCATGGCGGGCGGGGGCGAGATGTATATCCCCATCCGGGCCGTGTCTTGAGATTGCTTTCCGGGGCCGGGTCTCGGCCCGGCGGCCGACCTACTTTTCTTTGCTTCGCCAAAGAAAAGTAGGCAAAAGAAAGGCGACCCTACTGTCTGCGTCCCTTCGCTTCGCTACGGGCAACCTGCGGTGCTCGCGTTTCGCGGGGTCTCGCAGAACTCGCTTCGCTCAGACAGCTGCGATCCCTGATCCGCGAAACGCTGCGCTCCTCGGCGCAGCCAGAAGGGAGTTGGAGACCGAGCAGGCCATCGCTGCGCTCGGCCCCCAAGGCACAGCAAGCGCTGCGCGCCTGCTGTGCTTGGAATGGGGCAAGGGGCCCATTGCAGTTTCGGGGCCTCAATGCGTGGCCGAGCGAAGCGAAGGCCAGTCCAGGCTGTTCAGAAGGCCGAGCAAAGCGATGGCCCGCACGTCTCCCCTCCCCTCTGGCTGCGCCGAGGAGCGCAGACGTAGGAGGGATAAGGGCCGCAGCTGTTTGAGCGAAGCGAGTTCTGCGGACCCCCTCCTACGTCGAGCACCGCAGGTTGCCCGCAGCGAAGCGAAGGGACGCAGACAGTAGGGTCGCCTTTCTTTTGCCTACTTTTCTTTGGCGAAGCAAAGAAAAGTAGGTCGCCCGCCGGGCCGAGACCCGGCCCCGGACCAGCAATTCCAAAGCCGGTTGCTACCATCAAGGCAATCCGAAAGTCAGGCCCCAATCCCAATGACCCCCTTCCCCTTCTCCGCAGTCCTCTTCGACTGCGACGGCGTCCTGGTCGACTCCGAACCCATCACCAACCGAGTCCTCGCCGAAATGCTCGGCGAACTAGGCTGGCAAATCACCACGGAAGAATCCATGAACACCTTCACAGGCAAAGCCGTGAAGGACGAAGCCGCCCTGATCGAATCGAAGACGGGCTTCAAGATCACCGACGACTGGCTCAAGACCTTCCGTGCCCGCCGCAACGAGGCACTGGAGCGCGACCTCACGGCCATCCCCCATGCCCCTGCCGCGATCCGCGAGATCCACTCCAGGCTCAAGGGCCGCATCGCCTGCGCATCGGGCGCCGATCGCCACAAGGTCGAGCTGCAGCTCGCCAAGGTCGGCCTGCTCGACTGTTTCCAGGGCCGCATCTTCAGCGGCCACGAGATGCCGCGCTCCAAGCCGCATCCCGACGTGTACCTCGCCGCAGCCGAAGCACTGGGCGTCGACCCCAGGCGCTGCGCCATCGTGGAAGACACGGTCACCGGCGCGATGGCCGGCGTGGCCGCGGGCGCGACGGTGTTCGGCTACAGCACGGGCGAGTCGGGCCACAGCGGCCCCGGCCCGTTGCTGAGCGTGGGCGCGGTGAAGGTGTTCAGCGACATGGCCGAACTCCCGGCGCTGCTTTCGGGCTACGGGCTGCAGGCGGCCTGAGTTTCTGTTGGAATGCGAGGGAGCACAGCCCACTCCCCAGCCGCAGGAAGCAAGCACCCCCATGACCTCCGAATACAAAACCGAGCAACCCGAGCGCAGCGAGATCGACGCGCTCTCCGGTCCCGCCGTCGTCGAGTTCGGCACCAACTGGTGCGGCATCTGCAAGGCCGCGCAGCCGAACATCACCGAGGCCTTCGCGAAGTATCCGAACGTGCGCCGCATCAAGGTGGAAGACGGCAGCGGCCGTCCACTGGGCCGTTCGTTCAACGTGCGGCTCTGGCCCACATTGGTGTTCATGCGCGACGGCAAGCAGGTCGCGAAGCTGGTGCGGCCTGAAGACAGCCAGTCGATCGCCGACGCGCTGGCGCTGATAGACGCACCTGCCTGAGCACAGCAGGCGATGCTCTATCCACCGAGAAAGGGCGCCTGACATGAATACGGAACTCCAGCGGCTCGCCAGGACCGCAGATCTCGATGCGGAGGCCCATGCCCCGTTGCGGTTTCGCTTCGGCTTCATGTGCGCGCAGCGCGTGAGGCACCTGCTGGAGTCGCCCGAAGCATTGAGCGGCCTTGACACGCTCGGGGCCTTTGTCGATGGCCATGCCGATGCTGCCGCGCTGGCATCGGCGCAACAGCGCATGGCCGTGGTGGCGGGCAGCCATCCGGGCTCGCGCTCCATCGACGGAACGGCCCATGCAGCGGTGTCCGCGACCTATGCCGTCTACCAGGCGGTGGCCGGCCGCGCGCTGCAGGCGGCGGAGTACGCGGCCTACGCCATGGTCTACGCCTATGGCGCCTACGCGATCACCGATCCCGACGCCTTCGCGGAAGAGTTCGCGTGGCAGGTCTCCGCGTTCGAGGGCCTGCTGCGGGACCGCGAAAAGACGGCCTGATCCCGTTCATTTGCCCTGCTGCCGGAAGTCGCGCGGCGCCTGCCCCGTCCATTGCAGGAAGGCGCGCGAAAAGCTCTTCTCGTTGCGAAAGCCCACCGCCAGCGCCACCTGCTTGATCGGCCGCGTGGTGCGGCGCAGCTGGTCGACGGCCATCTCGTGACGCACCTCGTTCTTCAGCATCTGCAGCGAAGTGCCTTCCTCGTGCAGCTGCCGGTGCAGCGTGCGGCCCGACACGTTGAGCAGCGCGGCCAGCGCCTCGGCGGTGGTGGCCTCGCTGGCGCGCGAGCGCAGCAGTTCGCGCACGCGCTGGCCCAGCAGGCGGTCGCGCCGGTACTGCAGGATGGTGAGCGGCAGCGCGCGCTTGAGCATGGTGCGCAGCGCACGCTCGTCGCGCTGCAGGGGGAGGGCCAGGTAGCGCTCGTCGAAGGCGATGCCGGCCTGCGGCGCGCCGAAGCGCACGTCGGGCGTGAACATCAGCGGGTAGGCGTCGCTGTGCGGCGGCGCGGCGAACGGAAAGCTCGCATGGCGCAGCGAGATGCGCGAGTCGATGGCCCAGCACATGTAGCCGTGCACGAAGCGCAGCGTGGTCACCAGGCAGAACTCGCGGAAGGCGTCGTCGAGCGGGCGGTTCTCGGCGATGCGCAGCGTGGCCACGCCGCCGGCCAGGTCGAGCGAGAGGCCGATGTCCTCGGTCAGCAGCCGGTGGTGGCGGCACCAGCGCTTGAGGGCCACGCCCAGGTCGGGCGATGTCAGCGAGGCTCGGCACAGCATGCCGTAGCTGCCCCAGGGCAGGCGCCGCGTGAACCAGCCCAGCGTTTCGTCGTCGAGTTCCTGCATGGCGTGGCCGGACAGCGCCTCGAACTGCGCGGCCGTCACGCGCGCGCCCGGCCGGGCCAGTTCGCGCGGCGTGATCTGTGCCGCCTTCAGGGCCTCGGCGGGGTCCATGCCGTAGCGTTCGTAGGCCTGCACGATGGCTCTCACGAAGGCCATGGGCGTGACGGCGCGGGCGGGTCGGAGGAACGAGGGGGGCGACATGGTTCGGCGATTCGGTCGTGGCGCGATTTGCAACCATTGTGGCGCCAATTGAGGCACCGCGAAGCGTAAGCTGCGGTCTTTCAAGCAAGCGCCATCCCGCGCGGGTAGCCCTGCGCGCCGACCCCTCAGAGGAGACAAACCCCATGCACGATCCCGGCCTGAACTTCGACCTGGGCGAGACCATCGACTCGCTGCGCAGCGCGATCCAGGACTTCGCCGCGAACGAGATCGCTCCCCGAGCCGCCGACATCGACCGCGAGAACCTGTTCCCGCACGACCTCTGGAAGAAGCTCGGCGACCTCGGCCTGCACGGCATGACGGTGAAGGAAGAGTACGGCGGCACCGAGCTGGGCTACCTGGCCCACATCGTGGCCATGGAGGAGGTGTCGCGCGCATCGGCCTCGGTGGGCCTTTCGTACGGCGCGCACTCCAACCTGTGCGTGAACCAGATCCACCGCAACGGCAGCGAGGCGCAGAAGAAGAAATACCTGCCCAAGCTGGTGAGCGGCGAGCACGTGGGCGCGCTGGCCATGAGCGAGCCCAACGCCGGCTCCGACGTGGTGAGCATGAAGCTCAAGGCCCAGAAGAAGGACGGCTACTACGTGCTCAACGGCGGCAAGATGTGGATCACCAATGGTGGCGACGCCGACACGCTGGTGATCTACGCCAAGACCGAGCCCGAGATGGGCGCGCGCGGCATGACGGCCTTCATCGTCGAGAAGAACTTCAAGGGCTTCTCGGCCGGCACCAAGCTCGACAAGCTCGGCATGCGCGGCTCCAACACCTTCCCGCTGTTCTTCGACAACTGCGAAGTGCCCGAAGAGAACGTGCTCGGCGGTGAAGGCATGGGCGCCAAGGTGCTGATGAGTGGCCTCGACTACGAGCGCGCCGTGCTCTCGGGCGGCCCGCTGGGCATCATGGCCGCATGCATGGACGCTGTGCTGCCCTTCATCCACGAGCGCAAGCAGTTCGGCCAGAGCATCGGCGAGTTCCAGCTCATGCAGGGCAAGCTGGCCGACATGTACTCCACCTGGCAGGCCACGCGCGCCTATGTGTACGCCGTGGGCAAGGCCTGCGACCGCAACGACCATGCGCGCACCTTCCGCAAGGACGCGGCCGGCGCCATTCTGTACTCGGCAGAGAAGGCGACGTGGATGGCCGGCGAGGCGATCCAGACGCTGGGCGGCGTGGGCTACACCAAGGAGTTTCCGGTCGAGCGCCTGTGGCGCGACGCGAAGCTGTACGAGATCGGCGCGGGCACCAGCGAGATCCGCCGCATGCTGATCGGCCGCGAGCTTTTCGCAGAGACGGCATAGGATGTTTTCTCCCTGCCCCGGCACGAACCGGGCAGGGAAGAAAAGCGAAAAGAGCGAACGGAGACAAGGAAGGAAATGAGCATGACTGCTTCGTTGACCGAGAGCTACGGCAAGGGCGCCACCGACGTCCCCCTGATCGAACAACCCATCGGCGACTTCTTCGACGACATGGTCGCGAAGCAGCCGGATCGCGAGGCGCTCGTCAGCCGCCATGAAGGCAGGCGCTACACCTACCGCGAGCTGCAGACCGAATCGAACCGCCTCGCCAGCGCGCTGCTGAAGCTGGGCCTCGTGCCCGGCGACCGCGTGGGCATCTGGTCGCACAACAACGTGCCGTGGGTGCTGATGCAGATCGCCACCGCGAAGGTCGGCCTGATCCTCGTCAACATCAACCCGGCGTATCGCACCTCCGAGCTCGAATACGCGCTCAACAAGGTCGGCTGCAAGGCGCTGGTGACGATGGCGCAGTTCAAGACCAGCGACTACCTCGGCATGCTGCGCGAGCTGGGCCCGAAGCGCCTGCCGCAGCTGGCCCACACCTTCTGGATCGATGCGAAGCCGGGCGAGGGCGACGAGCAGCCCGGCATGCAGCGCTTCTCGCAGCTTCTCGCGAGCGGCGATGCCAACGACCCGCGCGTCGCGCAGGTGCAGAAGACGCTGAAGGCCACCGACCCGATCAACATCCAGTTCACCAGCGGCACCACCGGCTTTCCGAAAGGCGCGACGCTCACGCACCGCAACATCCTGAACAACGGCTTCTTCATCGGCGAATGCATGAAGCTCTCGCCCGTCGACAGGCTGTGCATTCCGGTGCCTCTGTACCACTGCTTCGGCATGGTGCTGGGCAACCTGGCCTGCCTCACGCACGGCTCGGCCATCGTGTACCCGAACGACGGCTTCGATCCGCTCACCGTGCTGGAGACGGTGCAGGCCGAGAAGTGCACCGGGCTGCACGGCGTGCCGACGATGTTCATCGCCGAGCTCGACCATCCGCGCTTCAGGGAGTTCGACCTGTCGACGCTGCGCACCGGCATCATGGCCGGCTCGCCGTGCCCCATCGAGGTGATGAAGCGCGTGGTCAGCGAGATGCACCTGAGCGAGATCACCATCGCCTACGGCATGACCGAGACCAGCCCCGTGAGCTGCCAGAGCAGCACCGACACGCCACTCGACCGCCGCGTGTCGACCGTGGGCACGGTGCAGCCGCACCTCGAAGTGAAGATCGTCGACCCCGAGACCGGCGCCGTGATGCCGCCGGGCAAGTCGGGCGAGCTGTGCACGCGCGGCTACTCGGTGATGCACGGCTACTGGGACGACGAGGCCAAGACCCGCGAGGCGATCGACGCCGAGCACTGGATGCACACCGGCGACCTCGCCACCATGGACGCCGAGGGCTACGTGAACATCGTCGGGCGCATCAAGGACATGGTGATCCGCGGCGGCGAGAACATCTATCCGCGCGAGATCGAGGAGTTCCTGTACCGCCATCCGAAGGTGCAGGATGTGCAGGTCGTCGGCCTGCCCGACCGCAAGTACGGCGAGGAACTGTGCGCCTGGATCATCGTCAAGCCGGGACAGAGCGCCACCGAGGAAGACATCCGCGAGTTCTGCAAGGGCCAGATCGCGCACTACAAGGTGCCGAAGTACATCCGCTTCGTGAGCGAGTTTCCGATGACGGTAACCGGCAAGATCCAGAAATTCAAGATCCGCGACGCCATGACCGAGCAGCTCGGCCTGAGCCAGGAAAAGACAGCATGAGCCAACTCGAGACCAAACTGAACGCCCGCTCGGCGGACTTCCAGGCCAACGCCGCCGCCATGCGCGCGCTGGTCGACGACCTTCGCACGCAGTTCGCGAAAGTGGAGCAAGGCGGCGGCGAAGCCGCGCGCGCCAAGCACACGGCACGCGGCAAGCTGCTGCCGCGCGACCGCGTGGCCGAGCTGCTCGACCCGGGCACGCCATTCCTCGAGATCGCGCCGCTGGCCGCGCATGCGATGTACCTCGACGGCAAGGGCGTGGAGTCGGCGCCGGGCGCCGGCATCATCGCGGGCATCGGCCGCGTCAACGGCGTCGACTGCATGATCGTGTGCAACGACGCCACGGTGAAGGGCGGCACCTACTACCCGATGACGGTGAAGAAGCACCTGCGCGCGCAGGAGATCGCCGAGCAGAACCGCCTGCCGTGCATCTACCTCGTCGACTCGGGTGGCGCCAATCTGCCGAACCAGGACGAGGTGTTCCCCGATCGCGAGCACTTTGGCCGCATCTTCTACAACCAGGCCAACATGAGCGCCCAGGGCATCCCGCAGATCGCGGTGGTGATGGGCTCTTGCACGGCCGGCGGCGCATACGTGCCTGCGATGAGCGACGAATCGATCATCGTAAAGAACCAGGGCACCATCTTCCTGGGCGGCCCGCCGCTGGTGAAGGCGGCCACCGGCGAAGTGGTGACGGCCGAGGACCTGGGCGGCGGCGACGTGCACACGCGCCTGTCGGGCGTGGTCGATCACTTGGCGCAGAACGACCTGCACGCGCTGGCGCTGGCGCGCTCGGCGGTGGCGAACCTCAACGCCAAGGCGGCCGAGGCCCCGGCGAAAGCCGCGGTGCGCGAGCCAGCATTCCCGCGCGAAGAGCTCTACGGCGTGATTCCCACCGACACGCGCAAGCCATTCGACGTGCGCGAGATCATCGCGCGCATCGTCGACGGCAGCGAGTTCCACGAGTTCAAGGCGCGCTTCGGCGCCACGCTGGTGTGCGGCTTCGCCGAGATCGAGGGCATGCCGGTGGGCATCGTGGCCAACAACGGCATCCTGTTTTCCGAATCGGCGCAGAAGGGCGCGCACTTCATCGAGCTGTGCTGCCAGCGCAAGATCCCGCTGGTGTTTTTGCAGAACATCACCGGCTTCATGGTGGGCCGCAAGTACGAGAACGAAGGCATCGCGCGCCACGGCGCCAAGATGGTGACGGCGGTGGCCACCGCCAACGTGCCCAAGTTCACGATCATCATCGGTGGCAGCTTCGGTGCCGGCAACTACGGCATGTGCGGTCGCGCGTACAGCCCGCGCTTCCTCTGGATGTGGCCCAACGCGCGCATCAGCGTGATGGGCGGCGAGCAGGCCGCGAGCGTGCTGGCCACCGTGAAGCGCGACGGCATCGAGCTCAAGGGCGGCAGCTGGAGCAAGGAAGAGGAAGAAGCCTTCAAGGCGCCGATCCGCCAGCAGTACGAAGACCAGGGCCACCCCTACTACGCCACCGCGAGGCTGTGGGACGACGGCATCATCGATCCGGCCGACACGCGCCGCGTGCTGGCGCTGGGGCTTGCGGCTGCGCGCAATGCGCCGGTGCCGGAGCCGAAGTTCGGCATCTTCCGGATGTAGGGCGAGGGACGGAGTCGCTCTCATGACGCTGCGCCGGCTCACGCTCATCGCCGCCTTGCTCTGCGCGGCGCTGGGCGCGCACGCGCAGAGTGTGGCGCGCCGCGACATAGAAATTCCGATGACGGTAAAGGGCTTCTTCAGCGAGTCCCACATCAAGCTGGCCGCCACCGAATACAGGCCCGAGGGCAACGGGCCGTTTCCGGTGCTGGTGATCAACCACGGCACGCCGCGTTCGTCCGCCGACATTCCGAAGATGCAGGACCGCTACGCGCGGCAGGCCGAGATGTTCGCGAAGCACGGCTTCCTGGTCCTCAACCCGCTGCGGCGCGGCTACGGCAAGTCCGACGGGCCGTGGGCCGAGAACTACTTCAGCTGTGCCAACCCCGACTACGTGCAGGCCGGCCTCGAAAGCGCGAAGGACATCAGCGCCGCGCTCGATTACGCGCGCACGCTGCCGTATGCCGACGCGCAGCACATGGTGCTGCTCGGCAAGTCGGCAGGTGGCTTCGGTGTGCTGGCGTTGTCGAGCCTGAACCCCGAGGGCGTGGTCGGCACCATCAACTTTGCGGGCGGCCGCGGCTCGCGCGGGCCGGACGACGTGTGCAACGAAGCGAAGCTGGTCGATGCCTTCGGCCGCTACGCATCGACCACCAGGGTGCCGATGCTGTGGGTCTATTCGGAGAACGACCATTTCTTCGGCCCCGCACTGGCGACCCGGCTGCTGGAGGCCTACAAGGCCAAGGGCGTGGACGTGCGTTTCGAGCGCGTGCCGCCCTACGGCAACGACGGTCACGCCTTCTTCGAGGGCCGCGACAACGCCGCGATCTGGGTACCCATGGTGGACCAGTTCCTCGCGAAGCTGGGCTTGCCCCGGCACCCGCAATGACGACAAGACAACCGACATGAGCGAATACACCAAACTCCAGCTGAGCTTCGACGGCGCGATCGCCCGCATCTGGCTCGACCAGCCCGACGCGCGCAATGCCTTCGACGACATCGTCATCGCCGAACTGACGCGGGCCTTCACCGAGGCCGGTGCCGCGCCGCAGGTCAAGGCCATCGTGCTCGGCGCGAACGGCCCGGCCTTCTGCGCGGGCGCGAACCTCAACTGGATGCGCCGCATGGCCGACTACACGCGCGACGAGAACATCGCCGACGCGGGCAAGCTGGCCGCCATGCTGCGCACCATCGCCGAGTGCCCCAGGCCCACCATCGCGCGCGTGCAGGGCGACGTGTACGCAGGCGGCATGGGGCTGGTGGCGGCCTGCGACATGGCCGTGAGCGTGGACAGTGCCTGGTACTGCCTGAGCGAAGTGAAGATCGGCCTCGTGCCCGCGACCATCAGCCCCTACGTGCTGCGCGCGATGGGCACGCGCGCCTCGCAGCGCTACTTCCTCACGGCCGAGCGCTTCACCGCGGCCGAGGCGCATCGCATCGGCTTCGTGCACGAGGTGGTGGCCGCCGATGCGCTCGATGCGAAGGTCGACGAGCTGGTGAAGGCGCTGACCGGCGCGAGCCCAGCCGCGGTGCGCGCCTGCAAGCAGTTGATCGCCGACGTGGCCGGCCGCGAGATCGACGACGCATTGATCGCGAAGACGGTCGAGGGCATTGCCGACATCCGCGCGAGCGACGAAGGCCGAGAGGGCGTGCAGGCCTTCCTGCAGAAGCGCAAGCCCTCGTGGCTGGAAGCGAACAAGGCCTGAGCGACATGGTGCAGCATCGCGAACTCATCGGGCGCATGGACGCGTGGCTGGCCGTCCGTCGGCCGGACTACCACGCGTTGCTGCAGCCCGGCGTGGACGACGGTGCGCTCGACGCCTTCGAGGCGAAGTTCTCGCTGAAGCTGCCCGAGGCCTTCCGCGCGCTCTACCGCTGGCGCAATGGCCAGCCGAACAGCAGCTTCGACAGCCTGCAGGGCAACCGCATGTTCAGCGCGCTCGAGGACATCGCCGACACCAAGGAGATGCTCGACGACATGATCGGCTTCGACTTCGAAGACCCGGCCACGTGGCGTCGCGGCTGGGTGCCCTTCCTGTCGAACGGCGGCGGCAGCTACCTGTGCGTGGACATCGATACGCAAGGCGGCGGCCAGCCTGGGCAGCTTGTCGGTTTCTGGAAGGCCGATGAAGACCGCCCCGTCGAGCATGCGTCGGTCGAGGCATGGCTCGCCGAACTCGTGGCTTCCATGGAAGCCGGCACCGTCGAATTCGACTGAAGAGAGAAGGGGCCTCGCCATGAACACCAGCCTCGACATGCCGCAGCTGCTCGCGCTGGCCGCCGCCATCGGCTGGGCCAGCGGCGTGCGGCTCTACCTGGTCGTGCTGCTGACGGGCCTGGCCGGCTACTTCGGCTGGGTGCCGCTGCCGGGCGGGCTGCAGATGCTGGCGCATCCGGTGGTGATCGCGGCCAGCGGCTTCATGGTGTTCATCGAATTCTTCGCCGACAAGATCCCCGGCCTCGATTCGCTGTGGGACGTGGTGCACACGGCGATCCGCATTCCGGCCGGCGCGGCGCTCGCGGCCAGCGTTTTCGGCGTCGACCATGGCGTGATGGCGATCGTCGCGGCGCTGCTCGGCGGCAGCTTCGCGGCCACCGCGCACGCGGCCAAGGCCACGACGCGCGCGGCCATCAACACATCGCCCGAGCCGTTCTCGAATGTCGGCGCCTCGCTGGCCGAAGACGCCATGGTGCCCACGGGGCTGTGGCTCGCGGTGGCGCATCCGTTCGTCTTCCTCGTGCTGTTCGTGCTGGTGCTTGTGGCGAGCGTGTGGCTCATCCGCAAGAGCTGGCGTTTCCTCAAGGCGCTGTTCGCCCGCGTGGCCCGCATCTTCAGCGGCCGGCCCGATCCGGGCGTGGTGCCCGCGTTTCAACTGAAAAAGAATCCTCCGGGAGACACTCCGAATGTTTAAGAAGATCCTTATTGCGAACCGTGGCGAGATTGCTTGCCGAGTTGCCGCGACTGCGCGCCGCATGGCGATCCGCACCGTCGCCGTGTATTCCGATGCCGACGCGCACGCCAACCACGTGCGCGCCTGCGACGAGTCGGTGCACCTCGGCGGCAGCGCCCCGAAGGACAGCTACCTGCGCTGGGAAAAGATCCTCGAAGCCGCCAAGGCCACGGGCGCAGAGGCGGTTCATCCGGGCTACGGCTTCCTGAGCGAGAACGAGGAGTTCGCGCAGGCCTGCGCCGACGCGGGCCTGGTCTTCATCGGCCCGCCGCCCTCGGCCATCAAGGCGATGGGCCTGAAGGCCGAGTCGAAGCAGCTGATGGAAAAGGCCGGCGTGCCGCTGGTGCCCGGCTACCACGGCCACGACCAGAACCCGCAGCTGCTGCAGCGCGAGGCCGACCGCATCGGCTACCCGGTGCTCATCAAGGCCAGCGCCGGCGGCGGCGGCAAGGGCATGCGCGCGGTCGACAAGGCGGAAGACTTCGCCGCCGCGCTCGCCTCGTGCCAGCGCGAGGCCATCAACAGCTTCGGCGACGATGCGGTGCTGATCGAGAAGTACGTGCAGCGCCCGCGCCACATCGAGATCCAGGTGTTCGGCGACACGCACGGCAACTATGTCTACCTGTTCGAGCGTGACTGCTCGGTGCAGCGGCGCCACCAGAAGGTTCTTGAAGAAGCTCCTGCGCCCGGCATGACCGAGGCCATGCGCAAGCAGATGGGCGAGGCCGCCGTGGCCGCCGCGCGCGCGGTGAACTATGTGGGCGCGGGCACGGTCGAGTTCATCGTCGAGCAGCGCGAGGGCGGCGAGATGAACTTCTTCTTCATGGAGATGAACACGCGGCTGCAGGTGGAACACCCCGTGACCGAGGCCATCACGGGGCAGGACCTCGTCGAATGGCAGCTGCGCGTGGCTTCGGGCGAGACGCTGCCCGCGAAGCAGTCGGAGCTGCAGATCCACGGCCATGCCATCGAGGCGCGCATCTGCGCCGAGAACCCGGACAACAACTTCCTGCCCGCCACCGGCACGCTGCGCGTGTACCGCAAGCCGCAAGCCACTGCCTTCCAGCGCAGCCGCGTGCGCATCGACGACGGCGTGCGCGAGGGCGGCGAGATCTCGCCGTTCTACGACTCGATGATCGCCAAGCTGATCGTGCACGGCTCCACGCGCGAAGAGGCGCTGGCCCGGCTCGATGCGGCGCTGGCGCAGGTGCAGATCGTGGGCGTGGCCACCAACGTGCAGTTCCTGCGCGGCATCCTGGCGACGCAGTCGTTCTCGAAGGCCAACCTCGACACCGCGCTGATCGAGCGCGAGCGCGCCGTGCTGTTCGACCGCGAGCCGCTGGGCCTGCCGCTGGCGGCTGCCGCGGCCATCACGCGCACGCTGATCACCGAATGGCCCGCGAAGATGCCCGATCCGTTCGCGCGCCGCGACGGCTGGCGCTCGCTGGGCGAGTACCGGCGCCACTTCGACTTCGAGTTCCGCGGTGCGGAGCAGACCGCCGTGCTGACCTACAAGCGCGACGGCAGCCTGTGGCTCGAGGCCGGCGGCGCAGCAGGGCCGCTGGTGATCGGCCAGTTCCCGGCCGGCGAGTTCGAGGTGGAGTTCGCCGGCACGCGCCAGACGCTCGACGTGCACGTCGACGGAGCCACCGCGCACGTCTTCGCATCGAAGGGCGCCACGAAGATCACTGCCATCGACCGCCTGGCCCACGCCGGCGACACCCATGCCGAAGGCGGCCGGCTTACCGCGCCCATGCCGGGCAAGGTGGTGTCTTTCGCGGTCAAGGCAGGCGACAAGGTCAGCCGCGGGCAGCCGCTGGCGGTGATGGAGGCGATGAAGATGGAGCACACCATCGCCGCGCCGGCCGACGGCACGGTGGAGGAGCTGATGTTCGCGCCGGGCGAGCAGGTGGCCGAGGGCGACGAACTGCTGCGGATGAGTGCGGCGGTGGCGGTTTGAAAAAAAGTTAACCCCGTTCCGGGCGCTCGCCCGTATGAGCTGCGGTAGTCATCACTCGAGGGAATCGTTCCATGACCTATCGCCTGCCCCGTTTGCCCCTTTTGTCCCGTTTCTCTGCCCGTCGCCATGCGGGCATTGCCCTGCTGGCCCTGGCGGCCGCGCTGTCGCTGGCCGGCTGCAACCGCAACAGCGGCGAAGCCGGCGTGCTCGCCGAATCGGCCCCGCCGCCCGCGCCGATGCAGGCAGCGGCCGGCTACGGCGGCGGCATGGCCATGAAGGAGCAGCGCATGCGCTCGGCGGAGCCGGCCTCCGCGCCTTCCGCCTCCGACCAGCAGCAGGACGGCACGCCCCTGCAGCGCTTTCTGGCCGTGCGGCAGGACCTGAACGTCGAGGTGCCGGCCGAGCAACTCGCCGATGCCTGGGGCAAGGTGCGCGACCTGTGCGGCACGCTGAAGTGCGAGCTGCTGTCGTCCTCCCTGCTGCGCGAGACGCCCCAGCAGCCCGGCAACGCCATGCTCGAGATGCGCGTGGAGCCCGCCGACGTCGACAAGCTGCTCGGCGGCCTGGCTGGCGTGGCGAACGTGGTCTCGCACACCACCACCAGCGATGACAAGACCGCCGAGGTGATCGACGTCGAGGCCCGCATCAAGAACCGCACCGAGTTCCGCGACAGCCTGCGCACGATGCTGCGCGACACCGTCACCAAGCGCACCATGACCGACCTGCTGGCCATCCAGCGCGCGCTGTCGGACACGCAGGCCGAGCTCGACGCCATCGCCACGCAGCGCAAGGTGCTGGCCCAGCAGACCAGCAAGCAGCACATCCAGATCCAGTTCTCGGCCAAGCGCGCGCTGGTGAGCAGCGGCGACGGCTACAGCCCGATGCGGCATGCGCTGCGCAACGCCGGCTCGGTGCTGGCGGAAAGCGTGGGCTCGCTCATCACCTTCATCGCGGCGGTGCTGCCGTGGCTGGTGCTGGTGGTGCTGCCGGTGGGCTGGCTGGTGCGCGTGCTGTGGCGCCGCCGCCGCGCCGCAACCAAATGACGCGGCCGAGTAAGTAAGATCGGGGAGGGCTCTGTTCTAGGCCCTTTTTCTTACCCCAGGAGCCTTTTCCGATGCCGGATCCGCTGCGTCTCTACGTGGATGCCCAGTACGCCAGTCCCTATGCCATGTCGGTGTTCGTGGCGCTGCACGAGAAGCAGCTCGGCTTCGACATGTCGCCCGTCGACCTGGGCGCGCTGGAGCACCGGGCGGCCGGCTTCGCGCAGTTGTCGCTCACGCAGCGCGTGCCGACGCTGGTGCACGGCGACTTCGCCCTGTCGGAGTCTTCCGCCATCACCGAGTACATCGACGAGACCTTCACGGAAGGGCCGGCGCTGTATCCCGCCGAGCCGCGCAACCGGGCCCGGGCGCGCCAGCTGCAGGCCTGGCTGCGCAGCGACCTGATGCCGATCCGGCAGGAGCGCCCCACCGAAGTGATCTTCTACGGCCCGGCCGGCGTGCCGCTCTCGGCCGTGGCCCATCGGGCGGCGAAGACGCTCTTCCAGGTGGCGCAGGCGCTGCTCGCGGACGGCGCCGAGAACCTGTTCGGCGAATGGTCTATTGCCGACGTCGACCTGGCACTGATGCTCAACCGCCTGGTCATGAACGGCGATGCCGTGCCGCAGCGGCTGGCCTCCTACGCGGACCGCCAGTGGCAGCGGCCCTCGGTGCAGCGCTGGGTGGCGCTGGAGCGGCCGCCGCGCTGACCGGATGGTGAGGGGGCTTCTTCAGCCCACCACCACTTCGCTGATCTGCGTCGCCGGCACGATGTCGGTGTAGTTCTTCACGTCGTCCCTGATCTCCTTCGCGTGCGGGCCGAAGGCCTTCTGGAAGGATTCGACGGATTCGGCGAACACGTGGCACATGGCTACGTAGGTGGGCGCGGAGCCCGGCGCGCCGCCGCCCAGGCCCTTGTCGATGGTGTAGGAGAGGCATGCGTCGCCCATGCGGGCCGCGAGCAGGGGCATGTGCTTGTCGCGGTAGTAGTCGTGATCGAACCGTGCGCCGGGGGTGTGGGGGTACATCACGCTGAACTTGATCATTGAAGGTGGCTCCTGAGGTGAGCGTTCGAGGATAGGAGATGGCCAGTGCCCGCACAAGCCGAGGGCGAGCCGGGCGCGACTCTGCGTGTCGCGCGGGCGGCCCCTAAGATGCGTGCCCATGCGAATCACCGTCTACCTCACCGACAACCGCCCGGAACCCTGGATCGAAGGCCTGAAGGCCGAACTCCCCGATGCCGTCATCGAAGCCTGGAAGCCCGGCGCTCCCCAGGCCGACCATGCCGTTGTCTGGGCACCGCCGCAGGAGTTCCTCGACGAGCAGCCCAAGCTGCGCGGCATCTTCAACATCGGCGCGGGCGTCGATGCACTGCTCAAGCTGAAGGTGCCGGCGCACACGCGCATCGTGCGGCTCGACGACGCGGGCATGTCGGTGCAGATGGCCGAGTACGTCTGCCACACGCTCATCCGCCACTTCCGCGAGTTCGACGCCTACGAGGCCGATGCGCGCGAGGGCAAGTGGAGCTATCGCAAGCCGAAGCTGCGGCGCGACTTCCCCGTCGGCATCATGGGCCTGGGCGTGCTCGGCGAGCGCGTGGCGAAGGCCGTGGCGCAGTTCGAGTTCCCGGTGCTGGGCTGGAGCCGTTCGCCGAAGGAGATCGAAGGCGTGCGCGTGTTCAGCGGCGAGGCGCAGTTCGACGAGTTCCTGTCGTCCACGCGCGTGCTGGTCAACCTGCTGCCGCTGACGGAGGCGACGCGCGGCATCCTCAACCGCGACACGCTGGGCACGCTGAAGCCCGAGGGCTATCTCATCAGCATCGCGCGCGGCGGCCACCTGGTTGAAGACGACCTGATCCCGCTGCTCGACGCCGGCCGGCTCGCGGGCGCGACGCTCGACGTGTTCCAGGTCGAGCCGCTGCCTTCCGACCACGCCTTCTGGCGCCATCCGAAGATCACCGTGACGCCGCACGGCTCGGCGCGCACGCTGCGCGAGGAGTCCATTGCCCAGATCGCCGGGAAGATCCGCGCGATGGAGAAGGGGCTGCCGATCGCCGGCGTGGTCGATCCGGCACGCGGCTACTGACGGGAGCGCGTCCTCCTTCCGGGCCCGCCGGAATGCATCGCGGGCAGGGGAAACCCTGAAACACATGTTTTTCACAAGTATGAAAATCTTTTCATGACTGTGAAAACTGCGTTTCGGGTGATCGAGATCGTCGAGCTCTTCGCCCGGGAGAAGCAGCCGCTGGCTCTTTCCGAGATGGCGCGGCTGCTCGACATGCCGGTGTCGAGCTGCCTGGGCCTGATCCGCACGCTCGAGGAGCAGGGCTACATGTACGAGACCGGCCGCCGCCAGGGCTACTACCCGACGGGCCGGCTGCTCGCGATGGCGCAGGTCATCGCCGCTCACGACCCGGTGCTCGACCGGGTGAAGGCCACGCTCGAAGAATTGCGCGACGCGGCGCGCGAGACGGTGGTCTTCGGCAAGTTCCGCGACGCGGGCCAGGTGGTGTACCTGGAGGTGCTGAGCGCGCCGCAGAGCATCCGCTACACCGCCGAGTCGGGCGAGACGCGCCCGGCCTACGCCAACTCCATCGGCCGCGCGCTGCTGTCCACGCTGGCCTCCGACGAGCGCCGCAGGCTGCTCGAAGGCGCCACGCTCGCGCCGCTGACCGACGCCACGCTCACCACCGCCGACGCCATCGAGGCCGAGCTGCAGCGCTCCGCCACGCGCGGCTGGTACGGCAACCTCGGCGAGAGCATTCCCGACCTGATCGGCCTGGCCTGGCCGCTGCGCATCGGCGGCGAGGCCTATGCCATCTCCGTCGCCGGCCCGCGCTACCGCATGGAGGCGCGCATCGAGGAGATCGCCGCGATGCTGCGCTCCGCCTGCCTCGCCATCGAACCCAAGAACGAAAGCCCCCGATGACAACGACGACTGCAGCAGCCCCCCGTTATTTCGTCCGCGAGGCCGAGATCGCCGGCTACCACCCCGCGAACCACACCGGCACGCTGAACAAGCGCCTGATCGGCCCCGAGACCGTGGGCGCGAAGCAGCTCGAGGTGCTGGTCGGCCACATCCAGAAGGGCAAGGGCGCGCTGCCTCACGCCCACCCGGGCATCGAGCAGGTCTGCTACATGCTCGAGGGCCGCGCGGTCGCCGAGGTGGGCGGCCAGCGGCAGGAGCTGCACCCGGGCGACAGCTGCTTCTTTCCCGCCGACGCGATGCACACCTTCACCGTGGTGAGCGACGAGCCGGTGCGCGTGCTGGTGATCTACAGCCCGCCGTACGAGGAATCGCCGGAGCGCGTGATCCGGCCCTGAGAACCGACAGCACAACAACCGGAGACAAACCATGCAGACAACGAAGAACGCGACCGGGCAACCGGCCGCGATGGCGAACCGTCGCCGTTTCATTTCCATCGGCGCGGCCGCGGGCCTCGCGGGCGCCATGCCCTGGGCCTTCGCGCAGGACGGCTACCCGAAGCAGCCGATACGCATCGTCGTGCCCTTCGCCGCCGGCAGCGGCACCGACGCGGTGGCGCGCATCACCGGGCAGATGCTGGGCGAGGCGCTCAAGGCCTCGGTGATCATCGACAACCGGGCGGGCGCCAACGGCGTGATCGCGGCCGAGTACGTCGCCAAGGCGGCGCCGGACGGCTACACGCTGTTCATGACGACCAACACCACGCATTCGGCCAACCCGAGCCTGATGAAGTCGCTGCCCTACGACCCCGTGAAAGACTTCGCGCCGGTGAGCCGCATGGGCAACCTGCCCTTCATGCTGGTGGTGAACAACGACTTGCCCGTGAAGAGCGTGGCCGAGCTGCTGGCCTGGGGCCGCGCCCACCCGGGCAAGCTCACCTACGCGAGCGGCAACAGCACCGGCATCGTGAGCGGCGCCACGCTCTCGCGCATGAGCGGCGTGCCGATGCTGCACGTGCCCTACAAGAGCACGCCGCCGGCCATCGCCGACCTGATCGGCGGGCAGGTCTCGATGATGGTGGTCGACCTCGCGGCGGGCCTCGCCACGGTGAAGGCCGGCAAGATGCGCGCGATCGCCGTCACCACGCAGGAGCGCACCAAGCTCTTTCCCGAACTGCCGCCACTGGCCGACACGCCGGAGCTCAAGGGCTTCGACATCACCTCGTGGAACGGCGTGTTCGCGCCGGCCGGCACGCCGCGCGACATCGTGCTGAAGCTCAACAAGGCGCTCGCCGAGATGGCGAACGGCCCGGTCTTCCGCGAGCGCGTGGCGAAGCTGGGCTTCGACGCCTTCGGCAGCACGCCGGAAGAGCTGGGCGGATTCACCGTGTCGGAACTGGCGAAGTGGAAGAAGCTGATCCAGGCCGCGGGGATCCAGCCCGAATGAGCACTGCCTTGAATCTGCATTTCTCCCTCCCCCGTTGGGGGAGGGCAGGGGTGGGGGCATGCGGCGTCTCCATCGGGCGCCCTGCCTGCCCCCATCCCAGCCTTCCCCCAGAGGGGGAAGGAGCGAAGACATGAATACTCCTGGACCTCTCGAAGGCATCCGCATCCTCGACCTCACGGCCGTGGTGATGGGGCCGTATGCGACGCAGACGCTGGGCGACCTCGGCGCCGACGTCATCAAGGTCGAGCCGCCCGGCGGCGACAACCTGCGCGCCGTCGGCCCGATGCGCAACCCGGGCATGGGCGCGATGGCGATGCACCTCAACCGCAACAAGCGCTCGATCGTGCTCGACCTCAAGCAGCCCGAGGGCCGCGAAGCCTGCCTGCGGCTGGCGGCGGGCAGCGATGCGCTCATCTACAACACGCGGCCGCAGGCGATGGCGCGGCTCGGGCTAGGCTACGAGGCGGTGTCGGCGGCGAACCCGAAGATCGTCTACCTCGGCGCCTTCGGCTACGGCGAGCAGGGCCCTTATGCGGGCAAGCCGGCGTACGACGACCTGATCCAGGGCGCGGCCGGCGTCGCCTCGCTGTTCGCGCAGCAAAGCGGCGGCGCGCCGCGCTACGCGCCCGTCACGCTCGCCGACCGCGCGGTGGGGCTGCAGGCCGCCATCGCGCTGCTGGCCGCCGTGTTGCATGCCCAGCGCACCGGCAAGGGCCAGGCCGTCGAGGTGCCGATGTTCGAGGCGCTGTCGCAGTTCGTCATGGGCGACCATCTCGGCGGGCACAGCTTCGAGCCCCCGCTCGGCCCCACCGGCTATGCGCGCCTGCTCGCGCCGCATCGCAAGCCGTACGCCACGGCCGACGGCTACCTCAGCGTACTCATCTACAACGACAAGCACTGGCAGGCCTTCTTCGACGTGATCGGCCGGCCGGAGCTGCGCAGCTCGCCGATGTTCGGCACGCACACCGCGCGCGCCGCGAACATCGGCGCGGTCTATGCGTTCGTGGCCGAGGTGATGGCCACGCGCGGCAGCGACGAGTGGTTCGCCGCGCTGTCTGCCGCCGACATCCCGGTCGCGCGCCTGCACAGCACCGAATCCCTGCTCGACGACCCGCACCTGCGCGCCGTCGGTTTCTATCCCGAGCTCGACCACCCGAGCGAGGGCCGCATCCGCACCCTCGCGCCGGTCGGCCGCTACAGCGCCACGCCGGCCGCCATTCGCCGCCCGGCGCCGCGCATCGGCGAGCAGAGCGTGGAGCTGCTGCGCGAGGCGGGCTACGGCGACGAGGCCATCGAGCGCATGCTCGAACGCGGCGTGACGCTGCAACCCGACACAGCCAAGGACTGAAATGGACTTTTCCCTGAACGAAGACCAGCGCTCGCTGGTCGCCGCCATCGAACGCCTCTGCGAGGACTTTCCCATCGACTACTGGCGCGACCACGACGACCGCGCCGTGTTCCCGCACGAGTTCCACCGCGCCGTGGCCGAGAGCGGCTGGCTAGGCATCGCCATGCCCGAGGCGCAGGGCGGCGCGGGGCTCGGCATCACCGAGGCGGCGCTGATGATGCGCGCCATCAGCGCGTCGGGCGCGGGCATGTCCGGCGCGTCGTCGGTGCACATGAACATCTTCGGGCTCAACCCGGTGGTGGTGTTCGGCAGCGAAGAGCAGCGCCAGCGCTTCCTGCCGCCGCTGATCGCGGGCACCGAGAAGGCCTGCTTCGCGGTGACCGAGCCCGATGCGGGGCTCGACACCACCAGCCTGAAGACGCAGGCCGTGCGCCAGCCCGATGGCGGTTATCTGCTGCACGGCCGCAAGATCTGGATCTCGACCGCGCAGGTGGCCGACCGCATGCTGATCCTCACGCGCACCACGCCGCTCGACCAGGTGAAGAAGCCCACGCAGGGCCTCACGCTGTTCTACACGCCGCTGGATCGCAGCAAGGTCGAGGTGCGCGAGATCCACAAGCTGGGCCGTGCGGCGGTGGACTCCAACATGCTCTTCATCGATGGGCTCCACGTGCCGGAGGAAGACCGCATCGGCGAGGAAGGCCGGGGCTTCGAGTACATCCTGCACGGGCTCAACCCCGAGCGCATATTGATCGCGGCGGAAGCCATCGGCATCGGCCGTGCGGCGCTGCGCATCGCCTCGCAGTACGCGCAGGAGCGCGTCGTGTTCGGCCGGCCCATCGGGCAGAACCAGGGCGTGGCGCATCCGCTGGCGCGCGCCTGGGCCAACCTGGAGGCGGCCGACCTGATGATGCTCAAGGCCGCGACGCTCTACGACGCGGGCGAGCCTTGCGGCATCGAGGCCAACGCCGCCAAGTACCTCGCGGCCGAGGCGGCGCACGATGCTTGCCAGAACGCGGTGCTCACGCTCGGCGGCATGGGCTATGCGAAGGAATACCATGTGGAGCGGCTGCTGCGCGAGAGCTACATCCCGCGCATCGCGCCGGTAAGCCCGCAGATGATCCTGAACTTCATCGCCGAGAAGGCGCTGGGGCTGCCCAAGTCGTACTGATCTCTTCCTCTCGAGCCATGAACACCGTCACCCGCCATCTCGTGATCCGCGGCCTCGTGCAGGGCGTGGGCTACCGCTGGTCGATGGTGCAGGCCGCGCGGCGGCTCGGCGTGCGCGGCTGGGTGCGCAACCGGCGCGACGGCAGCGTGGAGGCGCTTGCCGCAGGCGAGGCCGGCGCAGTGGAGGCTTTGGTGCGCTGGGCGCATCAGGGGCCGGACGGTGCGCGCGTCGATGCCGTGGACCTGGGCGACATGGTCGGCGCCAGGCCGGCGGACGACCTGCCCGAAGGCTTCGAGCAGCGCGAAACCGTTTAGCCGGCTCTTCCAGCCGCCGGCGCCGCGCGGCTGGCACCATTTGCAACGCCACAGGCACGCATTGCTACCTTCCGCCGCTTGTGTACCAGGCAGGGTATTTCCATGTGGCCGACAATCGGAGGCGGTCTTCCATCCTCCTGCGATACAAGAGACATCCCATGAAACTCCCCACCAAAGTCAGCCTCGTCGACGTCGGCCCGCGCGATGGCCTGCAGAACGAAAAGCAGCCCGTCTCCGCCGAAGTGAAGATCGGCCTCGTGCACCGCCTGCAGGACGCGGGCCTGAAGGAGATCGAGGTCACCAGCTTCGTGAGTCCCAAGTGGGTGCCGCAGATGGCCGACAACGCCGAGGTGATGCACGGCATCCGGCGCAGGCCCGGCGTGCGCTACTCGGTGCTCACGCCCAACATGAAGGGCTTCGAGGCGGCCATCGCCGCACCGCGCGAGGAATGGCCCGACGAGATCGTGGTGTTCGGCGCGGCGAGCGAGGCCTTCAGCCAGAAGAACATCAACTGCTCCATCGCCGAGAGCATCGAGCGCTTCGCGCCCGTGGTGGCCGCGGCGCTCGAGAAGGGCATCCAGGTGCGCGGCGCGATGTCGTGCACGGTCGGCTGCCCCTACGAGGGCGAGATCGCGCCGGCCAAGGTCGGCTACCTCGCGCAGCTGATGAAGGGCATCGGCGTGCAGCGCGTGGACGTGGCCGACACCATCGGCGTGGGCACGCCGCGCAAGGTGCAGGCGGCCATGGAGGCCACGCTGGCGCACTTCGATGTCGACGCCATCTCCGGCCACTTCCACGACACCTACGGGCAGGCGCTGGCCAACACGCTGGCGGCGCTCGAGCTGGGCGTGTGGAACTTCCAGTCGTCCTCGGCCGGCCTGGGCGGCTGCCCCTACGCCAAGGGCGCGACGGGCAACGTGGCGACGGAAGACGTGGTCTACATGCTGCACGGCATGGGCATCGAGACCGGCATCGACCTCGACAGGCTGATCGACGCGGGCGTCTACATCAGCGAGGCATTGGGCCGCGAGCCGAACTCCCGCGCCTCGAAGGCCATCCGCACCAAGCGGGCCGGCTGAAGCGCATCGCAAACCGAAAGAAGAGGAACAAGCGTGGACCTGCATGTCTGGCTCGCATTCCTGGTGGCGAGTTGCGTCATCGCCGTGTCGCCCGGCTCGGGCGCCGTGCTCAGCATGAGCCATGGCCTCAGCTACGGTGTGCGCCGCACCACGGCGACCATCGTCGGGCTCCAGCTGGGGCTCGCCGTGATCCTGCTGGTGGCCGGCCTCGGCGTGGGTGCGGTGCTCACCGCCTCGGCTACCGCCTTCACGGTCATCAAGGTGGTCGGCGCGTGCTACCTGCTGTGGCTGGGCTGGCGCCAGTGGCGCGCCCCCGTCGCGAAGGCTGAAGGCAATGCGCAGGAGGCGTCGGCCGAGCCCGACCTCACGGCCTCGCAGCGCGTGCTGCGCGGCTTCCTGACCAACGTGACCAACCCCAAGGGCATCGTCTTCATGGCGGCCGTGCTGCCGCAGTTCATCCAGCCGACGCGGCCCCTGTGGCTGCAGCTGCTGGTGCTGCTGGCCACGACGGTGATGGTCGACGTGACCGTGATGCACGGCTACGCCTGGCTGGCGGCGCGCCTGCAGGGCATGCTTCGCAGCGTGCGCGCACGGCGCGCGCAGAACCGCGTCTTCGGCGGCGTGCTGATGGCGATGGGCGCGTTCCTGTTCATGTTCAAGCGCAGCGCCTGAGCGGCGCTCGACGACGCTCTACCGCCAGTCTGGCGACAGCCTGATAGATTCGAATCCATGTGCGGTTCTGAACTCCAATCCCTCCCCGAAGGCGTCCGGCGCGTTTCCCGCGCGCTGCAGGATGCCGGTCATCCCCATTCCCCACGCATGCTCGACGACGCCTGCCGCACCGCGCAGCAGGCGGCCGACGCGCTCGGCATCTCGGTCGGCCAGATCGCCAAGAGCATCATCTTCCGGCGCAAGAGCGATGAAGTGGCGGTGCTCGTCATCACCTCGGGCGACAAGCGCGTGGACGAGAAGAAGGTCGACGCGCTGGTCGGCAAGACCGGCCGCGCCGACGCCGACTTCGTGAAGGCGCGCACCGGCTTCACCATCGGCGGCGTGTCGCCCGTGGGTCATGTGACGCCGCCCGTGGTGCTGATCGACCGCGAGCTGTTCCGCTTCGAGGAAATCTGGGCCGCGGCCGGCCATCCGCATGCAGTGTTCCAGCTTCGCCCGCACGACCTCGAGAAGCTCACCGGCGCGCCGGTGGCCGACGTGGTGTGAATTTCGCGGAAGCCGAGACGCTTGCCGAACGCGCCGTGGCCGTGCAGGCCATGGTGGAAGACGTGCCCTCGCCGTGCTCGTCGGTCTGTCGCATGGACCGCCTGAGCGGCTTCTGCGAAGGCTGCCTGCGCACCATTCCCGAGATCGCGGGCTGGAGCAGGATGGAAGACGAAACCCGGCGCCACGTGTGGCGCGCGATAGAGTTGCGGGCCAAGGCCGGCATCTGGCGGGCTCCAGACGGCACAAGCGACACAGGAGACAGGCACGCATGAAGCACATCGACTTCCATCTGGACTTCATCTCGCCCTACGCGCACCTCGCCTTCGAGCACCTGCCCGAGGCGCTGGAAGGCCTGAGCTACAGCGTGGCCTACAAGCCGGTGCTGCTGGGCGCGCTGCTCAAGCAGCACGGCCAGCTCGGCCCGGCCGAGATCCCGTCGAAGCGCAGCTGGACCTACCGCCACGTGCTCTGGCTGGGCCACACGCACGGCATCGAGATCCAGATGCCGGCCTCGCATCCCTACAACCCGCTGCCGCACCTGCGGCTCGCGGTGTCCACGGGCGACGACGGCAGCATCAGCCGCCTCGCTGCCGAGACCATCTTCCGCCACGTGTGGCGCGGCGGCGAGGATGCGGGCGATGCCGCGCGCCTTGCCGCGCTCGCCGCACAGCTCAAGCCGAAGCGCGACGCGAACAGCGACGAGAGCAAGGCCCTGCTCAAGCGCAACACCGACGAAGCGCTGCAGCAGGGCGTGTTCGGCACGCCTTCCTACGTGGTCGACGGCCGCCTGTTCTGGGGCTTCGACGGCCTGCAGATGCTGCGCGCATACCTGAAGGGCGATGCCTGGTTCGACGGTCCGCAATGGGCCTCGGCGGACCAGCGCCCGGCCTTGCTGCGCGGCAGCAAACCGGCCTGAGTACAAACCCGCGCAAGGGTCCGATTTCTTACAAGCTGAAACGCGCCCCGCGGGTTTCACCCTAATCCGTAAGCACCGGTTCAGTTTCGCGAAAGGCTCGGGTCAGTCGCGCCTCCAAGAATGCCTCACGGTCCCGAATGCCGGGAACGAATGTACGCATACACAGGAGACGACCAATGGCAGCCACACTAGATTCGAGGGGAGTGCCGCATCCGGCCCCCCGGCCCATGTCCTCGGAGGAGAAGAAAGTCATCTTCGCCTCCTCGCTCGGCACCGTGTTCGAGTGGTACGACTTCTATCTCTACGGCTCGCTGGCCGCGATCATCGCGAAGCAGTTCTTCAGCGGCCTGGATGCCGGCGCCGCCTTCATCTTCGCGCTGCTGGCCTTCGCCGCCGGCTTCCTGGTGCGTCCGTTCGGCGCCATCGTGTTCGGCCGCCTGGGCGACATGATCGGGCGCAAGTACACCTTCCTGGTGACGATCCTGATCATGGGCCTGTCGACCTTCATCGTCGGCCTGCTGCCGAGCTACGCGACCATCGGCGTCGCGGCGCCGGTGATCCTGATCGCGCTGCGCATGCTGCAGGGCCTCGCGCTCGGCGGCGAGTACGGCGGTGCCGCCACCTACGTGGCCGAGCACTCGCCGCACGGCAAGCGCGGCGCCTACACCTCGTGGATCCAGACCACCGCCACGCTCGGCCTGTTCCTGAGCCTGCTGGTGATCCTGGGCGTGCGCGAGTTCATGGGCGAAGCGGCATTCAACGACTGGGGCTGGCGCATTCCGTTCCTGGTGTCGATCCTGCTGCTGGGCATCTCGGTGTGGATCCGCCTGACGCTGTCGGAGTCGCCCGCCTTCCAGAAGATGAAGGCAGAGGGCAAGACCTCGAAGGCGCCGCTGTCCGAGTCCTTCGGCCAGTGGAAGAACCTGAAGATCGTGATCCTGGCGCTGGTGGGCCTGACGGCCGGCCAGGCAGTGGTCTGGTATTCGGGCCAGTTCTATGCGCTGTTCTTCCTGACGGCACAGCTGAAGGTCGACGCGACCACGGCCAACCTGATGATCGCCGCGGCACTGCTGCTGGGCACGCCCTTCTTCGTGGTGTTCGGCACGCTGTCGGACAAGATCGGCCGCAAGCCCATCATCATGGCCGGCTGCCTGCTGGCCGTGGTCACCTACTTCCCGGTCTTCAAGATGCTGACCGAAGCCGCCAACCCCGACCTCGCCCGCGCACAGGCCACGGCCGGCGTGACGGTGACGGCCGACCCGGCGACCTGCTCGTTCCAGGGCAACCCGGTGGCCCGCGAGATCGACTTCCGCAGCTCGTGCGACATCGCCAAGCGCTACCTCGTGCAGAACTCGGTGAGCTATGAGAACGTGGCCGGCGCGCCGGGCTCGAAGGCCGTCGTGAAGATCGGCGACAAGACGGTCGAGGCGCCCGTGGGGACTGTCGTGAACTCCAAGTTCGACGAGAACTCCGTCAAGGAGATCGCCGCGTTCAAGAAGGGCGTTGCCGAAGACCTGAAGGTCGCGGGCTATCCGGCCAAGGCCGACCCCGCCAAGATCAACAAGGTGCTGACCATCGTGCTGCTGTTCTGGCTGGTGCTGCTGGTGACCATGGTCTACGGCCCGATCGCCGCGATGCTGGTGGAGCTGTTCCCCACGCGCATCCGCTACACCTCGATGAGCCTGCCGTACCACATCGGCAACGGCTGGTTCGGCGGCCTGCTGCCGACCACCGCCTTCGCCATCGTTGCCTCCACCGGCAACATGTTCAACGGCCTGTGGTATCCGATCATCATCGCCGGCATCACGCTGGTGGTGGGCACGCTCTTCATCCGCGAGACCAAGGACGTGGACATCTACGCGAACGACTGATCGTCGCGAACAAGAGCAAGACAAAAGGAGGGCGCCGCGCCCTCCGTTCAACAAAGAGGCTTCATGCCGACCGCATGAGGCCTTTTTCTTGAACCATCCAGGAGACAAAACCCATGTGGAAACTCGTCGTCGGCTTCGTCATCTTCGCCGCCATTGCCCTGTACGTGATCTCGAAGGCCGGTGACAAGGTCGACATGTCGGGCGAGAAGCATGGTGGCGACACCACCACGCACGAGCCGGCGCCCGCCGCCGCGCCGAAGTAAACCCGAAGATTCATGCGGAACACCGCGGAACCGGCTTTGCCGGGCCGCAGGTGTTGCCTCCGGCAGAGGGTCGGCGAAGCGCACGAGGTGCGCGCAGCCTGAGGGCGAGCCCTACCTCTTGAAGCGGCCGTCGCTCACGATCGACAGGTCGACGTAGTCGATGCCGGTGTGGTCGGTCGGCGAGTAGCTGATGTCGAGCCCGCCTCCCACGTCGTACTGGAAGGCGTTCAGCGTGGCGATGAGCTTCGCGCGCGTGGGCTTCGGGCCGGTGCGGCGCAGCGCCTCCACCATCACCTTGGTGGCGACGAAGCCTTCGAGCAGCGCGGGCGACAGCTCGTTCTGGCCCTTGGCCTTGGCCAGCGCCAGCGCTTCCTTGATGAGCGGATGGCCGAACGAGCGCTCGTAGGGCAGCACCTGCGTGACGATCACGCCCGCGCTCGCCGAGCCCAGCTCCTTGATGAAGCCCGAGGCCGCGTTGTTCGACAGCGTGATGATCTGTGCCGCCGAGCCCGCGGCGCGCAGCGCCTTCACGCCGTCGGTGACGGCCGTGCCCGAGCCGATCCACAGCACCGCCTGCGCGTTCGCCTTGGTGAGCTGCGGCACGATGGTCGCGTAGTCGGGCTTGTTGCGGTCGGCCAGCGCCACCACGGCCGGCTTCAGGTTGGCCTTCTCGAAGCCCTTGTTCGCGCCTTCCATCGCGTCCTTGCCGAAGGAGTCGTCGGCCTGCACGACGGCGATGCGCTGGATGCCGGTGGTCTGCAGGTGCTGCACCGCCTTCTCGGCCTCGCGCTGGTAGGTCGAGCGCACGTTGAAGATGTTCTTCTGCAGCGGCTTGTGCAGCGCCATCGCGCCCGTCGAGGGGCCGACCAGCGCCACGCCGTACTTGTCGAGCAGCGGGATCACCGCGAGCGTGTTGGGCGTGCCGCGGTTGAGCAGCAGCGCGAGCACCTTCTTGTCCTCGATGAGCACGCGCGTGTTCTCCAGCGAGCGCTTGGCGTCGAGGCCGTCGTCCATGCGGATCATCTCGATCTGCTCGCCGTTGATGCCTCCCTGGGCGTTGACCTGGTCGATGACCAGCTGCGAGCCCATGATGGTTTCCTTGACGCTGGCCGCCACCGGGCCCGAGAGGTCGGCGGACTGGCCGATCAGGATCTGGGCCGAAGCACCCGGCGCCGCCATGGCCAGGAGCAGCGCAACGGCGCAGGACGTGAACGTCTTCTTCATCGAGCAAAGCCTTTCCACGAAGCGGGGTGCTTCTGTCAACAGGTGTGTAATGTGTTGCTGAACGTCACAGATCGCTAGCTCGCGCAAACCCTGTCAGACCAAGGTTTTCAGGCGAAAAAAAAGCCCGCCGGTTCGCACCGGCGGGCCTGTGGAAACGCCCTCTGGGGGCGGGGACTCAACGCTTGAAGCGCCCGTCGCTGATGATCGACAGGTCCGCGAAATCGATGCCGCTGTGGTCGGTCGGCGAATAGCTCACCTCCAGCCCGCCGCCCAGGTCGTAGCCGCGCAGGCTTTCGAGCGCTGCCACCATCCTTGCGCGCGTGGGCTTGGGGCCGGCGCGGCGCAGGGCCTCCACCAGCACCTTGGCCGAGGCGAAGCCCTCGAGCGCGGCCGGCGACAGCTCGGCCTGGCCCTTGGCCTGCGCGAGAGCCAGGGCTTCCTTCACCATCGGCTGGCCGAGCGAACGCTCGTTGGGAAACACCTGCGTCACGATCACGCCCTTGCTCGCGTCGCCCAGCTGCTTGATGAAGCCCGACGAGGCGTTGTTCGACAGCGTGACCACCTGCGCCGCCGAACCCGCCGCACGCAGCGCCTTGATGCCGTCGACCACCGCCACGCCGGAGCCGATCCACACCACGGCCTGCGCATTGGCGTCCTTGATGGCGGGCACGATGGCCTTGTAGTCGGGCTTGTCGCGGTCGGCCGGGATGGTCACGGTCGGCTTCGCGTTGCCCTTGGCGAAGCCGGTCATCGCTCCTTCGAGGGCGTCGGAGCCGAAGGAGTCGGTCACGTACACCACCGCGATGCGCGTGAGGCCGATGGTCAGCAGGTGCTGCACCGCCTTCTCGGCCTCGCGCTGATAGGTGGCGCGAACGTTGAACACGTGCTTCTGCAGCGGCTTGTGCAGCGCCATCGCGCCGGTGGAGGGGCCGATGAGCGCCACGTCGTACTTGTCGAGCCAGGGGATGATCGCCTGCGAGTGCGGCGTGCCGCGGCTCATGAAGAGCGCCAGCACCTTCTTGTCCTCGATCAGCACGCGTGCGTTCTCGCTGGCGCGCTTCACGTCGAAGCCGTCGTCCATGCGCAGCACCTCGATCTTCTCGCCGTGGATGCCGCCCTGGGCGTTGGCCGCGTCGATCACCAGCTGCGCGCCGCCGATGGTTTCGTTCACGCTCGCCGCCACCGAGCCGGTCATGCCGGCGGTCTGCCCGATCAGGATCTGGGCCGACGCGCCGAGCGCGCTGAAGGCCAGCAGTGCGGTGGCGCAGAGCATGCGCGTTTTCGTCATGGAAACCTTTCGAGGCAATGCGGGCGCCCGGTTCGGGCTGCCATGAAAACAAATGTGGTATTTGTTTCTGAAAGTGTCGTGAATTCCATCAGGACAAACCCCTGCGCAACCCCCGACCTTGTGACCTAGTGCGCAAACCCGTCACGGAGCACTCCCTAGAATGTTTGCCCCACCCCCCAAGGCACTCATGACACAGGGCTCCATCCGGATTCGCGGCGCGCGCCAGCACAACCTCCAGAACCTCGATCTCGACATCCGCACCGGCGAAATGACGGTGGTCACCGGGCCCAGCGGCTCGGGCAAGTCGAGTCTCGTTTTCGACACCCTCTATGCCGAAGGCCAGCGGCGCTACGTGGAGACCTTCTCCGCCTACGCGCGCCAGTTCCTGGACCGCATGGACAAGCCGGCCGTCGACAAGGTCGAAGGCGTGCCGCCCGCCATCGCCATCGACCAGACCAACCCGGTGCGCTCCTCGCGCTCCACGGTCGGCACGATGACCGAGCTGAACGACCACCTGAAGCTGCTCTTCGCGCGCGCGGCGAACCTGTTCGACCGCGAGACCGCGCTGCCGGTGCGCCACGACTCGCCCGACAGCATCTACGCGCAGATCGTCGAGCGCGCGGCTGCGGCGGGTGATCCGCGCCTCGTGGTCACCTTCCCGGTCGAACTGCCGGCGAGCACCACGGCCGAGGAGGTCACGCAATGGCTGTCGGCGAGCGGCTTCACGCGCGTGCAGGCCGAGCGCGAGGTGGCCACGCCCACCGGGCCGCGCAAGGTGCTCGACGTGGTGGCCGACCGCTTCCGCGCATCGAGCGCCGAGCGCTCGCGCGTGGTGGAAGCCATCGAGGTTGCGCTCAAGCGCGGCAGCGGGCGCGTCACGGTGCATGCCACGGGGTCCGAGGAAAACGCGTCCACCGACGTGTGGAAGTTCTCGACCGGCCTGCACTGCCCCGAGAGCGACATCCGCTACGCCGACCCGATCCCGTCGATGTTCTCGTTCAACTCGGCCGTCGGCGCCTGCGAGACCTGCCGCGGCTTCGGCCGCGTGATCGGCGTCGACCTGGGGCTGGTGATCCCGAACGACAAGCTCACGCTGCGCGCCGGCGCCATCAAGACCATCCAGACGCCGGCATGGAAAGAGGCGCAGGACGACCTCATGCGCCACGCAGAGGCGGCCGGCATTCCGCGCGACACGCCCTGGAACAAGCTCACCGAGGAGCAGAAGCACTGGGTGATCGAGGGCACGCCCAACTACAAGGAAGGCAACTGGAACAAGCAGTGGTACGGCGTGCGCCGCTTCTTCGGCTACCTGGAGAGCAAGGCCTACAAGATGCACATCCGCGTGCTCTTGTCCAAGTACCGCAGCTACACGCCGTGCCCCACCTGCAGCGGCGCGCGCCTGAAGCTCGACAGCCTGCTGTGGCGCATCGGCAGCAAGGAAGACGCCGACGCGGTGCTGCCGCCCGAGAAGCGCTTCATGCCCACCGGCGCCAGGTGGACGCGCGCGCAGCTCGAGGCGCTGCCCGGCCTGTGCCTGCACGACCTGATGCTGCTGCCCATCGAGCGGCTGCGCCAGCTCTTCGACCGCATCGAGCACCGCAGCAACGGCCACACGGCGAGCGAAGGCGAGCTGCAGGCGCTGAAGCTGCTGTTCGAGGAAATCACCACGCGCCTGCGCTACCTGCACGACGTCGGCATCGGCTACCTCACGCTCGACCGCCAGAGCCGCACGCTCAGCGGCGGCGAGGTGCAGCGCATCAACCTCACGACCGCGCTCGGCACCTCGCTGGTCAACACGCTGTTCGTGCTCGACGAGCCCAGCATCGGTCTGCACCCGCGCGACATGAACCGCATCACCGAGGCCATGCTGCGCCTGCGCGACGCGGGCAACACGCTGGTGGTGGTCGAGCACGACCCGGCCGTGATGCTGGCCGCCGATCGCGTGATCGACATGGGCCCGGGGCCCGGCGCGCGCGGCGGGCAGGTGGTGTTCGACGGCACCACCGACCAGCTGCGCGACGCCGAGACGCTCACCGGCCTGTACCTGGGCGGGCGCAAGAAGATCGGCATGGGCTTCAAGCGGCTGGTGAGCGAGAACACGCACCGCCTCATCCTCGAAGGCGTGCGCGAGCACAACCTGAAGAACGTGACGGTCGAGTTCCCGCTGGCGCGGCTGGTATGCGTTACCGGCGTGAGCGGCTCGGGCAAGTCCACGCTCATACAGGACGTGCTGGCGCCGGCGCTCATGCGCCACTTCGGCAAGGCCACCGAGAGCCCGGGCGCGCACGACCGCCTGCTGGGTGCCGACCACCTCGGCGACGTGGTGTTCGTCGACCAGTCGCCCATCGGCAAGACCGCGCGCTCCAACCCGGCGAGCTATGTGGGCGCGTGGGACGCCATCCGCGAGATCTTCGCCACCGCGACGCTCTCGCGCCAGCGCGGCTACACCGCCAGCAAGTTCAGCTTCAACTCCGGCGACGGGCGCTGCCCGACCTGCGGCGGCTCGGGCTTCGAGCACGTCGAGATGCAGTTCCTGTCCGACGTGTACCTGCGCTGCCCCGACTGCGACGGCAAGCGCTACCGCCCCGAGATCCTCGAAGTGCGCGTGGAACGCAAGGGCAAGAGCTACAACGTGGCCGACGTGCTCGAACTCACCGTGGCCGAGGCGGCGGCGGTGTTCGAGGCCGACCGCGACGTGCTGCGCGTGCTGCAGCCGATTTCCGACGTGGGCCTGGACTACGTCAAGCTCGGCCAGCCCGTGCCCACGCTCAGCGGCGGCGAGGCGCAGCGGCTGAAGCTCGCGGGCTTCCTGGCCGAGGCCGCGAAGAACGCCACCGCCAGCAAGCAGTCGGTGGCGCGCAAGGGCACGCTCTTCCTGTTCGACGAGCCGACCACCGGCCTGCACTTCGACGACATCGCGCGGCTGATGCGCGCGCTGCGCAAGCTGCTGGACGCCGGCCATTCGCTGATCGTGATCGAGCACAACCTCGACGTGATCCGTGCCAGCGACTGGCTCATCGACCTCGGCCCCGAAGGCGGCGAGGGCGGCGGCCAGGTGGTGGCCGAAGGCACGCCCGAGCAGCTGCGCGAGAACCGCGCCTCGCTCACCGGCGCCGCGCTGGCCGACTACGAGCTGGCCATCGGCCCCGACGCCTACAAGGTGGCCGAGCGCGCCGCGCGCCGCTACATCGCCAACGCCAAGAAGGCGCCGGGCGCCGATGCCGTGGAGATTGTCAACGCGCGCGAGCACAACCTGAAGAACCTGAGCGTGGACATCCCGCGCGGCAAGTTCAGCGTGGTGACGGGCGTGAGCGGATCGGGCAAGTCGACGCTGGCCTTCGACATCCTGTTCAACGAAGGGCAGCGCCGCTACCTGGAATCGCTCAACGCCTACGCGCGCAGCATCGTGCAGCCGGCCGGCCGGCCCGAGGTGGACGCGGTGTACGGCATTCCGCCGACCGTGGCCATCGAGCAGCGCCTGTCGCGCGGCGGTCGCAAGAGCACGGTGGGCACCACCACCGAGGTCTGGCACTTCCTGCGCCTCTTGTACGTGAAGCTGGGCATCCAGCACTGCATCCACGACGGCGCCGCCGTGCAGCCGCAGACGCCCGACAGCATCGCCGCGCAGCTCATGCGCAACTTCAAGGGCCAGCACATCGGCCTGCTCGCGCCGCTGGTGACCAACCGCAAGGGCGTGTACACCGAGCTGGCCGACTGGGCGCGCCCGCGCGGCTTCACGCATCTGCGCGTGGACGGCGACTTCCTGCCGACCACCGGCTTCCCGCGCATCGACCGCTTCAAGGAGCACAGCATCGAGCTGCCGGTGGCCAGCCTCGACGTGCTGCCCTCGAAGGAGAACGAGCTGCGCGAGGCGCTGGCCAAGGCGCTGGAGCACGGCAAGGGCGTGGTGCACGTGCTGAGCGAGCTCGACGGGCTGCGCGCCGCGATGATGGCGGGCGTGTCCGCGGCCGGCATCGGCCGCGTCAACGTGTTCTCCACGCTGCGCGCCTGCCCGGTGTGCAGCACCAGCTACGCAGAGCTCGATCCGCGCCTGTTCAGCTACAACAGCAAGCACGGCTGGTGCCCCGACTGCGTGGGCACCGGCGTCAAGCTCAGCAAGGACCAGCGCAAGGTGTTCGACGACTCCGTGCTGGCCGGCGACGACAAGGGCCGCGAGCAGACCTTCGCCGAGCCCGAGGTGGAAGACCTGGCCGACGTGGCCTGCCCGACCTGCGAGGGCACGCGCCTGAACGCCACGGCGCGCGCCGTGAGCTTCGGCACCGCGGCCGACGGCTCGGGCGGCATCGGCATCACCGAGCTCGCGCGCATGAGCGTGACCGAGGTGCGGCAGTGGTTCGACGGGCTGACGCTCACCGGCCGCGAAGCCGAGATCGCGCGCGACCTGGTGCCGGAAATCAGGAGCCGGCTCGAGTTCCTGGAAGAAGTGGGCCTGGGCTACCTCACGCTCGACCGCGGCGCGCCCACGCTCTCGGGCGGCGAGGCGCAGCGCATCCGCCTGGCGGCGCAGCTCGGCAGCAACCTGCAGGGCGTGTGCTACGTGCTCGACGAGCCGACCATCGGCCTGCACGCGCGCGACAACCAGATCCTGCTCGACGCCCTGCACAAGCTCGGCGACAAGGGCAACACGCTGGTGGTGGTGGAGCACGACGAGGACACCATCCGCCGCGCCGACCACATCATCGACATCGGCCCGAGCGCCGGCAAGCGCGGCGGCAGGCTGGTGGCCGAAGGCACGGTGGCCGACATCCAGAAGGCCGACGACTCGCAGACCGGCCGCTACCTGCGCGACGCCATCAGGCACCCGCTGCAGGCGCGCCGCCTGGTGCCCTCGCCCGACCCCAAGGCCGGGAAGAGCGGCGAGTGGCTCACCGTGCACGGCGCCGACCTGCACAACCTGCAGGACGTGACCGCCACGCTGCCGCTGCAGCGCCTGGTGGTCGTCACGGGCGTCAGCGGCTCGGGCAAGTCCACGCTGGCGCGCGACGTGCTGCTGGCCAACGTGCAGGCCATCGTGACGCAGCGCATGACCAAGGCGGGCCGCGACTCGGACGCCGCGGGCAAGCGCCCGGCATGGGCGGGCTGCCGCAGCGTCGAAGGCTACGAGACCATCGACCGCGTGCTCGAGGTCGACCAGACGCCCATCGGCAAGACGCCGCGCAGCTGCCCGGCCACCTACATCGGCTTCTGGGACACCATCCGCAAGCTCTTCGCCGACACGCTGGAGGCCAAGGCGCGCGGCTACGGCCCGGCGCGCTTCAGCTTCAACACCGGCGAAGGCCGCTGCCCGGGCTGCGAGGGCGCGGGCGTGCGCACCATCGAGATGAGCTTCCTGCCCGACGTGAAGGTGCCCTGCGAGGTCTGCCACGGCGCGCGCTTCAACCCCGAGACGCTGGCCGTGAGCTGGCGCGGCAAGAGCATCGGCGACGTGCTGAAGATGGAAGTCGACGAGGCCGTCGAGTTCTTCGCGAGCATGCCCAACATCAGCCATCCGCTGCAGCTGCTGAAGGACGTGGGGCTGGGCTACCTCACGCTGGGGCAGCCCTCGCCCACGCTCTCGGGCGGCGAGGCGCAGCGCATCAAGCTGGTGACCGAGCTGAGCAAGGTGCGCGACGACATCACCCGCCGCGGCCAGAAGGCGCCGCACACGCTGTACGTGCTCGACGAGCCGACCGTGGGCCTGCACATGGCCGACGTCGAGAAGCTGATCCACGTGCTGCACCGGCTGGTGAACGGCGGCCACAGCGTGGTGGTGATCGAGCACGACCTCGACCTGATCGCCGAGGCCGACTGGATCCTCGACCTCGGGCCCGAGGGCGGCAACGCGGGCGGGCGCATCGTCGCGGCGGCGCCGCCTGAAGAAGTGGTGCGGCTGGGGACGCACACCGGCGTGGCCCTGGCGCCGGTGCTGGCGCGGTAGGGCAGGGCGGGGCTCGCCTCCGCCCCTTTTCCTGCTCCTCTTACTTCTGGATGTCGCCCAGGCAGAGGTACTTGATCTCGACGTAGTCGTCCATGCCGTGGTGCGAGCCTTCGCGCCCCAGGCCCGACTGCTTCACGCCGCCGAAGGGCACGTGCTCGGTGGCGATCACGCCGGCATTGATGCCGACCATGCCGTACTCCAGCGCCTCCGCCACGCGAAAGATCCGGCCCACGTCGCGGGTGTAGAAGTAGCTCGCCAGGCCGAACTCGGTGTTGTTCGCCGCGTCGATGCCGTCCTGCTCGGTCCTGAAGCGGAACACGGGCGCGAAGGGGCCGAAAGTTTCCTCCCGCGCGCACAGCATGTCGGGCGTGGCTTCGGCAATCACGGTCGGCTCGAAGAACTGGCCCTGCAACCGGTGGCCCCCCGCCAGCACCTTGCCGCCCTTGGCGACGGCGTCGGCCACATGGCGCTGCACCTTGTCGAGGGCGGCATCCTCGATCAGCGGGCCCTGCACCACGCCGTCGTCGAAGCCGTTGCCGACCTTGAGCGCCCTGACCCTGGCGGCGAACTTCTCGACGAATGCGTCATAGATGCCTTCCTGCACATACAGCCGGTTCGCGCACACGCAGGTCTGGCCGGCGTTGCGGTACTTGCTCGCGATGGCGCCCTCGACCGCCGAATCGAGATCGGCGTCGTCGAACACCAGGAAGGGCGCGTTGCCGCCCAGCTCCAGCGACAGCTTCTTGACCGTGGGTGCGCACTGGCTCATCAGGATGCGGCCCACTTCCGTGGAGCCCGTGAAGCTCAGGTGGCGCACGACGTCGCTCTCGCACAGCTCCTTGCCGATCGCGATGCTGTTCTGGCTGTCGGCCGTGAGCACGTTGAGCACGCCCGCCGGAATGCCGGCGCGCACGGCCAGTTCCGCCGCGGCGAGCGCGGTCAGCGGCGTGAGTTCGGCCGGCTTGATGACGACCGTGCAGCCCGCGGCCAGCGCCGGCGCCACCTTGCGGGTGATCATGGCCAGCGGAAAATTCCACGGCGTGATCGCCGCGCACACGCCAATGGGCTGCTTCATCACCAACAGGCGGCGGTTGTTGTCGAACTGCGGCAGCACCTCGCCATTCACGCGCTTGGCTTCTTCGGCAAACCACTCGATGAAGCTCGCGCCGTAGGCGACCTCGCCCTTGGCCTCGGCAAAGGGCTTGCCCTGCTCGGCGGTCATCAGGCGGCCCAGGTCTTCGGTGTTGGCGATCAGCAGGTCGAACCACTTGCGCAGCACGATGCTGCGTTCCTTGCCGGTCTTGCCGCGCCAGGCGGCGAGCGCCTCGTTGGCGGCGGCAATGGCATGCGCGGCGTCCGCACGCGTAAGGTTGGCGACGTCGACCAGCTTGCGGCCGGTGGCCGGGTCGTTCACGTCGAAGCGGCTGGCGCCGGCGACCCATTTGCCGGCGATCAGTGCGTCGGTCTTGAGCAGGGTCGGGTCGTTCAGCAGTGCGAGGGGGGATGTCTTCGTATCCATGGTGTCGTGTTGTCTCGAAGGAATTGAATAACCGGTGCAGGCACCCGGTGTCAGCGGAAAGGAACGCCGGGGAGCACGCAGAGCATTTCGTAGAGCAGATTGGCCCCGAGCAGCGCGGTGTTCCCGCTCGTGTCGTAGGGCGGGCTGACCTCCACCAGGTCGGCGCCCACCACGTTCAGGCCGCGGCAGCCGCGCACGATCTCCAGCGCCTGCGGCACGGTGAGCCCGCCGATCTCGGGCGTGCCCGTGCCGCCGGCGAACGAAGGATCGATGCCGTCGATGTCGAAGCTGATGTAGACCGGATGAGTCGGCCCGATGCGCTCGCGAACCTGCGCCATCAACGGCGCGAGCGACTGGTACCAGACCTCGTGCGCCTGCACCACGGTGAAGCCCTGCTCGCGCGGCCAGTCGAAATCGTCCGCCGCATAGCCGGTGCCGCGCAGGCCGATCTGCCAGACCTTGTCGCAGGCCAGCAGCCCTTCTTCGACGGCGCGCCGGAACGGCGTGCCGTGGGCGATGCGCTCGCCGAACATGTCGTCGTTCACGTCCGCATGGGCGTCGACGTGCACCAGCGCGACCGGACCATGCCTGCGCGCCACCGCGCGCAGGATCGGCAGCGCGATGGTGTGGTCGCCGCCGAGCGTGAGCGGCGCGCAGCCGGCGGCCAGCACCGTGTCGTAGAAGGCCGAGATGATGGCCAGCGACTTGTCGAGCGAATAGGTGTTGATCGGCACGTCGCCCAGGTCGGCCACGCTCAGCTTGTCGAAGGGCGCCGCGCCGGTGGCCATGTTGTAGGGCCTCAGCAGCGCCGACTCGGCGCGGATCTGGCGCGGTCCGAAGCGCGCTCCCGGCCGGTTGGAAGTGCCGATGTCCAGCGGCACGCCGATGAACGCCGCGTCCAGTCCTTCGGGCGATGTTGCGGAAGGCAGCCGCATCATCGTGCCGGGGCCGGCGAAGCGCGGCATGGTGTTGCCGCCGAGCGGCTGGTTCGGTGTCGTTGTAGTGGTGGGCATCGTGTGTGTATTCAGCGCCGCCGGCCGCGCAGCCATTCGAGCGCGAGCAGCAGCGTGGTGGTGAAGACGATCAGCAGCGTCGCCACGGCCGCGATGGTGGGCGAGATGTTCTCGCGGATGCCGGTGAACATCTGGCGCGGCAGCGTGACCTGGTCCGGCCCCGCGAGGAACAGCGTGACCACCACCTCGTCGAACGAAGTGGCGAAGGCGAACAGCGCGCCCGAGATCACGCCCGGCGCGATCACCGGCAGCGTGACGCGCATGAAGGTCCTGAACGGCGTCTCGCCCAGGCTCAGCGATGCGCGCACAAGGTTCTGGTTGAAGCCGGCCAGCGTGGCGAGCACAGTGGTCAGCACGAAGGGCGCGCCCAGCGCCGCATGCACGACGATCAGCCCGAAGTAGGTGTCGGCCAGCCCGATGGGCGCGAAGTAGAGGTACGTGGCGACGCCCACCACCACGATCGGCACCACCATCGGCGAGATCAGCACGCTCATGAGCAGGCCCTTGAAGGCGAAGTTCGTGCGCGACAGCCCCACCGCCGCCAGCGTGCCCAGCACGGTGGCCAGCACGGTGGCGGCCGGCGCGACGATGAAGCTGTTGCGCGCCGCGCGCGCCCACTCTGGCGAATCGAAGAGGTTGCGATACCAGCGCAGCGACCAGCCCGGGATCGGATACGCCAGGAACGAGCTGTCGGAGAACGACAGCGGGATCACCACCAGGATCGGCGCCAGCAGGAAGGCCAGCACCGCGACGCAGCCGATGCGCACGAGCCACCAGCCGAGCTTGTCGGCGAAGGTGGCGTAGGCCGGGAATTGAGGGAGCTTCAGCATGCTTGTCCGTCTTTCGTACAGCTTCTCGTGTCGCTCAGCCGAGGCTCAGCTCGGCCTTGCCGATGCGGCGGTACACGGCATAGAGCACCAGCGTTGCGACCAGCAGCACGGCGCCCAGAGCGCAGGCCATGCCCCAGTTGATCTCGACGTTGGTGTAGCGTGCGATGTAGTAGCTCAGCATCTGGTCGTCCGCGCCGCCGAGCAGCGCGGGCGTCACGTAGTAGCCGATCGCCAGGATGAAGACCAGCAGCGCGCCGGCGCCGATGCCCGGGTAGGTCTGCGGCACGTACACGTGGAAGAAGGCCGCCAGCGGCGAGCTGCCCAGCGAGACGGCCGCGCGCAGGTAGGTGGGCGGCACGCTCTTCATGACGCTGTAGAGCGGCAGGATCATGAAGGGCAGCAGGATGTGCACCATCGCGATGATCACGCCGGTGCGGTTGAACAGCAGCGCCAGCGGCTGGTCGATCAGGCCGATGCCCATGAGGCCGCGGTTGACCAGCCCCTCGGACTGCAGAAGCACGATCCATGCGGCCACGCGCACCAGGATGGAAGTCCAGAACGGCACCAGCACCAGGATCATCAGCACGTTGGCCTTGCGCGCAGGCAGCGTCGACAGCCACCACGCCAGCGGATAGGCCAGCAGCAGGCAGAAGAAGGTGACCACGGCGCTGATCTGGAAGGTGCGCAGCAGGATGCCGGCAAAGGCGCGCTGGTCGGCTGGCATGCGCTCCACCTCGCCGGCCACGTCGCGCCGCAGGTCGACCGAGGCGAGCAGGTAGTCGGGCGTCCAGCGCGAGCCGTTCTTGGCGATGGCCTGCCAGTACGGCGCCTCGCCCCAGCGCGGATCGAGCTCCAGCATGCGCGCCTTGATCTCTTCCGGCGTGCCGGTGATGGGCAATGCCCTGAAGGCGCCCATCACCAGCGAGCGGGCGCCGGCGATCTCGGTGTTGAGGCGGCGCGCCAGGGCGCCCGCGTCGGAGCTGTCGGGCAGCTGGCCCAGATCGGCCGCCATGGCTGCATAGGCCGCGGGCGCGGGCGCCTCCTTGCGGTTCCAGCCGTCGAGCGCGCGCACGGTGCGCGGCAGCGCGTTGGCCACTTCGGGGTTCTCGACCGCCCGCTGCAGCAGCGCCACGATGGGCACCAGCAGCGTCAGCAGCAGGAACACCAGCAGCGGCGCCGTGAGCGCGAAGGCGCGCCACTTGCGGCGGGCTTCGGCGCGCGCCAGCGCACGCCGCAGATCGCCGGGCGGGGCCTGCGTTGGAACCGGGGGGACAGACGTTGCCGCGTGCATGGCCTCTTTCGCGCTCGCTCGTTGGTTGGTTCGTCTGTCTGGTTACTGCGTGGCCCAGGCCGCGAAGCGCTTCTCGAGCGCCTCGCCCTGGTCGGCCCAGAAGCCGACGTTGAACTGCAGCGCATCCTTGGCGTTGGTCGACGAGGTCGGCAGGTCGGCCAGCACCTTGGGGCTGAGCGAGGTCAGCGCCTTGGTGTTGGTGGGGCCGTAGGCGATGTTCTGGGCATAGACCGCCTGGTTGGCCGGCTGCATCGCGAACTGGATGTACTTCAGCGAGGCTTCCTTGTTCGGCGCGCCCTTCGGGATCACCAGGTAGTCGAGGTCGTAGATGCCGCCCGGCCAGTAGATCTTGAGGTCGCGGCCTTCGCGGTTGGCCGCGTCGATGCGGCCGTTGTAGACGGTGGTCAGCACCACGTCGCCGGCCACCAGGAACTGCGGCGGCTGCGCGCCGGCTTCCCACCACTGGATGTTCGGCTTGAGCTCGGTGAGCTTCTTGAACGCGCGGTCGGCGCCTTCCTTGGTGCCGAGCACCTTGTAGACGTCGGCCGGCTTCACGCCGTCGGCCATGAGCGCGAACTCGAGGTTGTAGCGAGCGCCCTTGCGCATGCCGCGCTTGCCGGGGATCTTCTTCACGTCCCAGAAGTCGGCCCAGCTGCTGGGCGCGGTCTTGAGCTTCTCGCCGTTGTAGGCCATCACGGTCGACCACACGAACAGGCCCACGCCGCAGTCGGTGACGGCGGCCGGCAGGAAGTCGGCCTTGCTGCCGATCTTGGAGTAGTCGAGCTTCTCGAACAGGCCCTCGTCGCAGCCGCGCGCGGCGTCGGGCGACTCGACCTCGACCACGTCCCAGGTGACCTTCTTCGTCTCGACCATGGCCTTGATCTTGGCCTGCTCGCCGTTGTATTCGACCGGAATGATCTTGGTGCCGGTCTTCTCGTAGGGCTCGTAGTAGGCCTTCTTCTGGGCATTGGCGTTGGCGCCGCCGAAGTTGACCACGGTGAGCTGCTGCTGGGCGAAGGCCGGCAGGGCGAAGCTGGCGGCGACGGTGCAGGCGAGGAGAGTCTTTTTCATGGTGGAAGTCTTCCTGGGTGATGGAGAAGGGGAGAAGGGAAACGAGGGAACAACAACCGGCCGGGTTCAGGGGGCGTAGATGCGCGCATGCGCCGTCGGAAACTCGAGCACCACCGCTTCGCCGGCCTGCGGCGCGGCGGCGCCGTCGAGGCCGTTCAGCGGCAGCTTCACGGTGGCCTCGGCCTGACCCCCACCGACGCTGCACAGCAGCCGCAGGTGATCGCCGAAGTAGATGACCCGCGCCACCTCGGCGTCGAGCATGTTGGCGCGCTGCGCGTCGGGCCGGCGATGCAGCACCACCCGCTCGGGGCGGATGCAGGCCTCGACGGTCGCGCCCGCTGCCGCGCCGCTGACGTTGAGCCCGTGCAGGACGCGGCCGTCGGGCAGCTTCATTTCCGCATGCTCGCCGCCATGGCCCTGTTGCTGGCCCAGCTGTCCCTTGAGCACCGTGTTGTCGCCGACGAAGCCGGCCACGAAGCGGTTGGAGGGCGTCTCGTAGAGCCGGTCGACCGTGTCCAGCTGCTGGATCACGCCTTCGTTGAACACCGCCACGCGGTCGCTCATGGTGAGCGCCTCGCCCTGGTCGTGCGTCACGTACACGAAGGTCACGCCGAGCTGGCGGTGCAGGTCCTTGAGCTCGATCTGCATGTGCTCGCGCAGCTGCTTGTCGAGCGCGCCGAGCGGCTCGTCCATCAGCACCAGCTGCGGCTCGAACACCAGTGCGCGCGCCAGCGCCACGCGCTGCTGCTGGCCGCCCGAGAGCTGGCCGGGCAGGCGGTCGGTCATGCCGCGCAGCTGCACCATGTCGAGCGCGCGCTGCACGCGGCGCTGCTGCTCGTCCTTCGGCACCTTGCGCACGGTCAGCGGATAGGCCACGTTCTGGCCCACGCTCAGGTGCGGGAACAGCGCGTAGTTCTGGAAGACCATGCCGAAGTTGCGCTTGTGCGGCGGCGTGCGGGTGATCGGCTTGCCGTCGAGCAGGATCTCGCCCGAGGTCGGCGACTCGAAGCCCGCCAGCATCATCAGCGTGGTGGTCTTGCCCGATCCCGAAGGCCCGAGCAGGCTAAGGAACTCGCCGCGATGAATGTCCAGATCGAGCTGGCGCACCACCAGGTGCTCGCCGTCGTAGGTTTTCTGGACACGCTGGAAGCGCACCAAGGGTTCAGCTGTCATGGAGGATTTCAGGAAAGGATCGTTCGATCAGCGCAGCGCGGCGAAGCTGTCCGCGAGAAGCGCCAGGCCTTCGTCCACAAGCAAGTCGGATGCCGTGAGCGGCACCAGCACGCGAATTACATTGCCGTAGGTGCCGCATGACAGCAGGATTAACCCGCGTCGCGCCGCCTCCGCGACCACCTTGCGGGTCAGTGCGGCGTCAGGTCGCGCGGTGTCGCCCTCCTCGAACAGCTCGATGGCCACCATGGCGCCGAGCCCCCGCACGTCGCCGATGGCCGGCACGTCGGCGGCGATGCGGCGCAGGCCGGCCGTGAGCCGCTCGCCCAGCGCACGGCTGCGCGCCAGCAGCTGCTCGTCGTCGAACACCTTCAGCACCGCGAGCGCCGCGGCGCAGCCGATGGGGCTGCCGGCATAGGTGCCGCCCAGGCCGCCGGGCGCGGGAGCGTCCATCACCTCGGCGCGGCCCACCACGCCGGAAATCGGGAAGCCGCCCGCCATCGACTTGGCGGTGGTGATCAGGTCGGGCGCCACGGGCCACTGCTCGCTGGCGAACCAGGTGCCGGTGCGGCCCGCGCCGGTCTGCACCTCGTCGGCAATGATGAGGATGCCGTGGCGGTCCGCCAGCGCGCGCAGGCCCTCGACGAAATCGTTGGGCGCCACGTAGAAGCCGCCTTCGCCCTGCACCGGCTCCAGGATGAAGGCCGCCACGCGCTCGGGCTCGATGTCGTTCTTGAACAGCAGCTCGACCGAGTGCAGCGCATCGTCCACGCTCACGCCGTGCAGCGCGTTCGGGTACAGCGCATGGAACACCTCGCCCGGGAACGGGCCGAAGCCGACCTTGTAGGGCGCCACCTTGCCGGTGAGGCCGAGGGTCATCATCGTGCGGCCGTGGTAGCCGCCGGTGAAGGCGATGACGCCGGGACGCCGGGTGTGGGCGCGGGCGATCTTGACCGCGTTCTCCACCGCCTCGGCACCGGTGCTCAGGAACACCGACTTCTTCGCGAACGCGCCCGGCGCCAGCGCATTCAGCCGCTCGGCCAGCTCCACGTAGGGCTCGTAGGCCACCACCTGGAAGCAGGTGTGCGAATAGAGGTCTGCCTGCGCCTTGACGGCGGCCGTGATCTCCGGGTGGCAGTGGCCGGTATTGAGCACCGCGATGCCGCCGGCGAAATCGATATAGCGGCGACCCTCCACGTCCCAGAGTTCGGCGTTGGCGGCCCGGCTGACGAAGATTTCATGGGCCTGGCCGACGCCGCGGGCGACTGCCGCGCTGCGGCGGGCCATGAGGACGGCATTGCTGAGGTGGGGTTCGCGTTGCATGGTACGACCTGTGCTTTGGTGCTTGGAGGAAGGAATCCCGGCACTCTAGGTCGCACGATTCGGTCCGGCCATGTACACCGGAAGCGATCGATCGGAAGACTGTACTGGTCTTGTATCCTGTACATACTTTCCTCAATATGGTGCAGGCCGGTCTGCCGGAGACACCCCCGATGCTCATTCTTCGCCCCGAACAGCCGACGCCACTGGTCAGCCAGATCGTTGAAGGGCTGCGCGGACTGATCGGCTCGCAGAAGCTCAAGGCCGACAGCAAGCTGCCGTCGATCCGCGCCTTTGCAGCGGCCCACGGCGTCAGTGTCTTCACGGTGGTCGAGGCCTACGACCGGCTGGTGGCCCAGGGCCTGCTGGTCTCGCGTGCCAATGCGGGTTTCTTCGTCAAGCGGCGCAGCGAGGACAGTGCCGCCGGAGCGGCCATCGCACCCCGGCCGGACCCCCGCTTCGACGCCCGCTGGTACCTGCAGCAGATCTTCGAGAACCGCAACCTGCCGCTCAAGCCAGGCTGCGGCTGGCTGCCGCACGACTGGCTGTTCGAGGACGGCATGCGCCGCAGCCTGCGCCACCTGGCTTCCGAGGGCACCGACATCGGCGGCTACGGCCTGCCCTTCGGCCACATGGCGCTGCGCATGGCGACGGCCGAGGCGCTTTCGGAGCAGCAGATCGTGGTCGAGGCCGCCCAGGTGCTGCTGACCCAGGGCTCGAGCCAGGCGCTGGACCTGGTCGCGCGACGTCTGCTCAAGCCGGGCGACTCGGTACTGGTGGACGACCCGGGCTATCCGAACCTGATGTTCATGCTGCGCTTCCTGGGTGTGGAGATCATCGGCGTGCCGCGCACTCCTGCGGGCTACGACATGCCCGCGCTCGAGGCGCTGCTCGCGGTGCACCGGCCCAAGGCCTTCTTCACCCAGCCCCGGTTGCAGAGCCCGACCTGCTCGATGGCCTCGCTGCCGCAACTGGTGCAACTGCTTCAATTGGCCCAGACGCACGACTTCACGCTGGTCGAGAACGACATCTACGCCGAGATGGACGCATCGATGCGCCCCTCGCTCGCCAGCCTGGGGCAGTTGCGCCGCGTGGTCTACGTGAGCAGCTACTCGAAGACCATCTCGCCGAACATCCGCGTCGGCTACGTGGCCGCGCAGCCGGAGCTGCTCGAAGACCTGGCACAGCTCAAGATGATCTCGGGCCTCACCTCGTCCGACATCACCGAGCGCCTGGCCTTCGGTACCGTGACCGACGGCCGCTGGCGCAAGCATCTCAAGGCCCTGCGCGAGCGCCTCGCGCAGGCACAGGGCAGCGTAGCGAGGCGGCTGGGCGGTCTGGGCTTCGAGCTGTTCCACGAAGCGGCGGCCGGCATGTACCTGTGGGCCCGCCACCCGGACATTACCGACAGCGCCGAGCTCTCGCGCCGCGCCGCGGCGGAAGGAATCATGCTCGGCCCGGGCCAGCTGTTCCTGGTCAACCCGCATCCCACCGGCTGGCTGCGCTTCAACGTGGCCTTCAGCGAAGACGAGCGGCTGTGGCGCTTTCTGGAACGCAACATCGAAGAACACAGGCACGACTGAAGACGCGACCGACAGGGCTCGCAATAGCCCGCAAGCAGGCGCACAATGGCTCCAACCCTTGGCGCAGGCGCATCCTGAATCAGCCATGGCGGAGTAAACATGTGAGGGGATGAAGCGCCGCGGCGGGGCTACGCAAGGAGCCATGTCATGACCCGCTTCATCGATGTTCACAGCCTGGTCCGCCTGGTGGACGAGACCGGTGTTCCGCAGTTCCTCACCGCGCTGGCCGACGCGCTGCGCGACGACTTCATGCGGTGGCGGGAGTTCGACAAGAAGGCGCGCGTGGCCAGCCATTCGCACCTCGGCGTGATCGAGCTGATGCCGGTGGCCGACGACGGCGCCTACGCCTTCAAGTACGTCAACGGGCATCCGCACAACACCCAGGTCGGGCTGCCGACCGTCATGGCCTTCGGCGTGCTGGCCGAGGTCGACACGGGTTACCCCGTGCTGCTTTCCGAACTCACGCTCACCACCGCGCTGCGCACGGCGGCCACCTCGGCGATGGCCGCGAAGGCGCTGGCACGGCCCGATTCGCGCAGCCTCGCGCTGATCGGCAACGGCTCGCAGAGCGAGTTTCAGGCGCTGGCCTTCCATGCGCTGCTGGGCATCGAGGAAGTGCGCGTGTACGACATCGATCCGCACGCCACCGACAAGCTGGTGCGCCACCTCGCGGCCTGCACGCCGCTGGAGATCGTGCGCGCGCGCTCGGTGGCCGAGGCGGTGCGCGGCGCGGACATCGTCACCACCGTCACCGCCTACCAGGGGCGCGCGACCGTGCTCACGCCCGACATGATCGAGCCGGGCATGCACATCAACGCGGTGGGCGGCGATTCGCCCGGCAAGACCGAGCTGCATCCCGGCGTGCTCGGCAAGGCGCGCGTGTTCGTCGAGTACGAGCCGCAGACCCGCGTCGAAGGCGAGATCCAGCAGGTGGCCGCCGACTTCCCGGTGCAGGAGCTCTGGCGCGTGCTGCTCGGCGAGGTGCCCGGCCGCGAGAGCCCCGCGCAGGTCACGCTGTTCGACTCGGTGGGCTTCGCGCTGGAGGACTACACGGCGCTGCGCTACATCCAGCGCATCGCCATGGAGCGAGGCATCGGCCGGCAGATCGCGCTGGTGCCGGAGCTCGACGACCCGAAGGACCTGTTCGGGCTCACCGCCTCGGGGCGGCGCCGGGCGGTGCTGCGGCGTGCGGCATGATGGGCGGCTTCACCACCGCCGATCCTGCCTTTCCTCTTCCATGCTCACCATCTACAACGACCAGCACGTTCTCCATCAGGGCAAAGTCGAGATGTTTCGCGGCGAGCTCGTGCCGTGCTTCGAGGTGCCCGCCCGCGTCGATCATGTGAAGAGCGAGCTGGAGCGCAGGGGCCTCGGCCCGCTGCAGGCGCCCGATGCCTTCGACGAATCGCTGCTCGCCAAGGTGCATGCGCCGCGCTACCTGGACTTCATCGCGCACGCCTGGGACGAGTGGGTGGCGCTGGACCCGGCCAACGCGACGCGCGACGCGCTGCCTTCGTACTGGCCCACGCGCGGCATGCGCAGCGACGTGCTGCCCAAGAGCTTTCCGGCGCGCATGGGGCTGTTCTCCTTCGACGCGGGCACGCCGCTGATGGCCGGCAGCTGGGCGGCGGCACGCCACGGCGCCGCCTGTGCGTGGACCGCGGCACGGCGCGTCATCGGCGGCGAGCGCTCCGCCTTCGCGCTGACGCGGCCACCGGGCCACCATGCGGGCGCCGATTTCTTCGGCGGCTACTGCTTCCTCAACAACGCCGCCGTGGCGGCGCAGGCGCTGCGCGATGCGGGCGTCGAACGCGTCGCGGTGCTCGACGTCGACTACCACCATGGCAACGGCACGCAAGCCATCTTCTACGAGCGCGACGACGTGCACTTCGCGAGCCTGCACGGCGATCCGCTGACCGACTACCCCTACTACCTGGGCCACGCCGACGAGCGCGGCGCCGGAAGAGGCGAGGGCTTCAACCACAACCTGCCGCTGCCGCGCGGCACGGACTTCACGGCCTGGCGCGCGGCGCTGAAGACTGCGCTGGCCCGCATCGCCGAGGTGAAGGCCGGCGCGCTGGTGGTCTCGCTCGGCGTCGACACCTTCGAGGGCGATCCGATCTCCGGCTTCAAGCTCAGGAGCGACGACTACCTGCGCATGGGCGAAGACCTCGCGCGCGCCGGCCTGCCGACGGTGTTCGTGTTCGAGGGCGGCTATGCGGTGGCCGAGGTGGGCGTCAACGCGGTGAACGTGATCGAAGGGTTCGGGCAGCTCTGACCGGCTGACGCGCAGGCGACTCGGATCTCACGAATCGCCCCGGTTTCGCGGGGAAATCAGGGCAGCCCCGATTGCCTTCGCCGATGCAGCGGGGCCCAATCGGCGCTTTCAAAGTCAGGACCCAGTCAGCCATGCTCCGCCGCTCCACCTTCCTCCGTACCGCCGCCGCACTCGCCGCGGGCTGCGGGCTCGCCCTCCCGATGGCGGCGCTCGCGCAGGCCTTTCCCGCCAAGCCCATCAAGCTGGTGATCGCCTTCCCGGCCGGCGGCCCGACCGACATCACCATGCGCCAGCTCGCCGAGAACGCGAGCAAGATCCTCGGCCAGCCCGTGATCATCGACAACAAGCCCGGCGCCGGCGGCACGCTGCCCGCGCAGGCGCTGCAGACCGCGCAGCCCGACGGCTACACCGTCGCGCAGATCCCGCTGGGCGTGTTCCGCCTGGGCTACACGACCAAGATCAACTGGGACCCGCTGAAGGACATCACGTACGTGCTGAACGTCACCGGCTACGCCTTCGGCATCGTGGTGCCGGCCGACAGCCCCTTCAAGACCTGGGCCGACTTCGTCGCCTACGCCAAGGCCAACCCCGGCAAGCTCACCTACGGCTCGACCGGCACGCTGACCAGCCCGCACCTGACCACGGAGATCGTCGCGCAGAAGGCCGGCATCCAGCTGCAGCACGTGCCCTACAAGGGCAGCGCCGACCTGATGCTCGCGGTGGTCAGCGGCCAGCTGATGGCCGCGGCCGACAGCACCGGCTTCGCGCCGCAGGTCGAGGCCGGCAAGCTGCGCGTGCTCAACACCTGGGGCGAGAAGCGCTTGGCCAAGTTCCCCGACGCGCCCACGCTGAAGGAGCTGGGCTACGACGTGGTGCAGAACTCGCCCTTCGGCATCGGCGCGCCCAAGGGCACGTCGCCCGAGGTGGTGAAGAAGCTGCACGACGCCTTCAAGCAGGCGATGGAAGAGCCGAGCTACGTGGCCTCGCTGGGCCGCTACGACATGCTGCCGAACTACATGAGCTCAGCGACTTACACCAAGTTCGCGCAGGACACGGTGGTGCGCGAGAAGGCCATCATCGACAAGCTGGGCCTGGCGAAGGAAGTCAAGACGAACTGAGCGAGCTGAGGACGAAGAGCTCGTCCACCAGCCGGGACGCCAGTTCCGGCTGCACCGCATCGCCCCCGAAAACCAGCCGGAACACGATCGGCGCGATCAGGTGATCGATCACCTGCTGCGGCTCGGGCGCGCGCTCGCCCCGGGCGTGCGCCTGCTCGACCAGCGTCAGCGCTTCCCTGCGGCGGTTGCGCAGGCAGTCGGTGTCGGAGTTGCCGTTGGCCAGCGCGGCCGCGGCTTTCAGCAACGAGGTATTGCACGGCTTGGCCAGGTGCTCGATGAGCTCGCGCGCCCAGGCTTCCAGGTCGGCGCGCAGGGTGCCCGTGTCGGGCAGCGGGCGGTTCGGGTCCAGCCGGTGGGTGGCCGTTTCAGCCAGCAGGCCCTGCAGATCGCCCCAGCGCCGATAGATGCTGGAGGCGCTGACGCCTGCGCGCTCGGCCACGGCCGGCACCGTCACGCGCTCCCGTCCCTGCTCCGCCACCAGTTCTTCGAGGGCGGTGCGCACCAATGCCTGTACCTGGGCGCTGCGGCCACCGGGACGCTTGTTGGGGAGGGCGATGTCGGTCATGGTCTGGACTTTAACGCAAAGATATTTGCTTTAGAAGGTTCTCAGGTCTAGAATCGCAAAAGCAAAAAAAGTTGCATTAAGGATCCGCCATGCCATCCTCCTGCCCCGAACTCGCTTCCGCCACCGCCGAGATCGCTGCCCGCTCCAGGCCCTGGCGCCTGCCGCAACGCGCTGCCTTTCCGCTGCTGGCCGCGGTGCTGTTCGCCTTCTTCTTCGCGGCTGCCGCGCCTTCGCCGCTATTCGTGGTGTTCCAGCACGCCTGGCACTTCTCGTCGTCGCTGCTAACGGTGGCCTTCGCTGTCTATGCGATCGCGCTGCTGGTTTCGTTGTTGATCGCGGGCTCGCTGTCCGACCACATCGGGCGGCGCCCGGCGGCGCTGGTGCTGCAGGCGGTGGCGATGGGGCTCTTCCTGCTCGCGAACGGCATCGGCGGGCTGATCGCCGCGCGCGTGGTGCAGGGCATTGCCACTGGCGTCGCGAGCGGCGCGCTGAGCGCGGCGGTGGTCGAGGCCGCACCGGCCGCGCGCAAGCGGCTGGGCGCGATGATCACGAGCGTTTCGCCGCTGGCCGGCCTTGCCCTGGGCGCGCTGCTGACGGGCGTGGCGGTGAAGTTCTCGCTGCAGCCGGTGATGCTGGTGTTCGGCGTGCTGGCCGTGGTGTTCGCGCTGGGTGCTGCGGTGGTGCTGTGGATGCCCGAGACCGTCACGCCGCGTGCAGGTGCGCTGGCCTCGCTGGTTCCGCGCGTGTCGATTCCCGCCCAGGCCAGGGCCGAGTTCGCTCGCGGGCTGCCGGTGTTCGTCGTGGTGTGGGCGCTCGGTGGGCTGTACCTGTCGCTGGCGCCTTCGCTGATGCTGCATGTGTTCGGCATCGACAACGGCGTGGTCAACGGCCTCACGGTGGCGGTGCTGTCGGGCATGGGGGCGATCGCGCCCACCTTGCTCGCGCGCTTTGCCGCGCCGAAGCCCGTCATCCTCGGCATGGCGAGCATCGCGGCCGGGCTGGTGCTGCTGCTGGCTTCGCTCGCAACGCGCTCGCTCGCGCTGTTCTTCGTCGGCACGGCGGTGGCGGGCCTGGGCTTCGGCGGCGCGTTCTCCGCGCTGGTGCAGACGCTGGCGCCGATGGCGCAGTCGCACGAGCGCGGCGAACTGTTCGCGGCGATCTTCGTCGTGAGCTACCTCGCGTTCAGCCTGCCGGCGATGCTGGCGGGCTTCCTGGTGGCGCCGCTGGGGCTGCTGAACACCACCGAAGGCTATGCAGCGGTGCTGCTGCTGATCGCCGCCTTCGGTGTCTGGAACCAGTGGGCGGGCCTGCGTCGGCGCTCGCGCGAGCTGCCAGTGAGCGAGTAGCCGCGAGGCGCTTCGGGTCAGGAAACAGTCAGGACACTCATGTCAAGAGCCTTGGCCCTTCGGCGGCCAAGTGTTTACCCTATGTAATTCGTTTGTCTTCCACGATGGAAACACTCCGATGCAGTCTTGTGGCGTGAAAGCCCGGGCTCTTAACAGCTGCATCTGAATCGGAGCGGCAACTTCCCCATCCTGGAGTGATACGAATGAAGAAATCCCTGCTTGTTCTGGCCGCCATGGCGGCCTGCGGTGCCGCATCGGCGCAATCGACCGTGACGCTGTTCGGCGTGGTCGATGCCGCCTACCGCAACGTGTCGAACAAGAGCGAGTCGATCCCGGCTACCCCCTTCACCCCCTTCTACAGCGTGAAGGCCAGCCGTAGCGAACTGGCCAATTCGGGCCTGAGCTCCAGCCGTCTCGGCTTCCGCGGCGTGGAAGACCTGGGCGGCGGCCTGTCGGCCAGCTTCTGGCTCGAAGCCCCGATCACCAACGACGACGGCGCCACCGGCATCTCCAACTTCACCCGCCGCTCGACGGTGAGCATTGCCGGCGGCTTCGGTGAAATCCGCCTGGGCCGCGACAAGACCGCCACCGTGCTGAACGACGAGCAGTTCGACCCCTTCGCCGACACCGGCATCGGCGGCTCGCTGATCATCGACGCCAACGAAGCCAGCGTGTCGGGCACCGGCTACGGCAGCAACAGCACCTACAAGCGCGCCGGCAACATGGTTCAGTACTTCCTGCCGCGCAACCTGGGCGGCTTCTACGGCAACGTCGGCTACAGCTTCCACGAAATCACCCGCACCTCGCCCGACACTTTGGCCGGCGCCGACCGCACCAACACCGGCCGCCACATCGGCGGTCGTGTCGGCTATGCCTCGGGTCCGTTCGACGTCGCCGCCAGCTACGCGCAGAACGACACCAGCTTCACCACCGGCACCGGCGCGGCCGCCGTGGCGCGCCCGGGCAAGATCAAGACCTTCAATCTCGGCGCGACCTACGACTTCGGCGTGGCCAAGGTGTTCGGCGAGTACTCGCGCTCGAAGGACCAGCGCGATCCGCTGAACGTCTTCACCCGTGTGCCCAGCACCGACCTGACCGGCTACCTGATCGGCGTGACCGTGCCGATCGGCCCGGGCCAGATCCGCGCCTCGTACTCGCAGGTCAAGTACGACTTCAACCGCACGCCGGCCCTCTTCGCGGTGAACGCTCCCGATCCGAAGTCCAACAAGTTCTCGCTGGGCTACGTGCACAACCTGTCGAAGCGCACCGCGCTCTACGCCACGGTCGCTCGCGTCAGCAACAAGAACGGCGCGGGCAACACGGTCGGTGCCGGCCCGTCGTACGTCGCCACGTACAACCGCGTGGCGCTGCAGCCCAAGACGTCGACCGGCTACGAGTTCGGCATCCGCCACGCCTTCTGAGCCACGGCGGCTACACGCAACCCTTTCTCCAAGGAGCCTTCACCGGTCCTTTTCGCCCGCCTCGCGCGGGCTTTTTTTCGTCCGTGTGTTGTTAGTTCGCTGCGCCGTGTCGCGCAGCGAGATGCTCAGCGCTCGGGGCGGGCGGCCCGGGCCGAGAGAATCGCGCGCGCCGCCTCGGCGAACCCCGTGCCGCGTTCGCCCTGCGTCACGTAGCGCGGCAGGTGCTCGAGCTGCGGCACGAAGCGCGCGACGTTCGCCACGCCGATGCTGTGCGCGAAGCTGCGGAACATCAGCTGGTCGTTGGTGGAGTCGCCCACGTAGGCCCAGCGGTCCATCTCGTCGTCGAGCGCGCGGCCCCACAGTTCGCGTGCGATCCAGCGCGCGCCTTCGAGCTTGTCGTTGTCGCCGTACCAGCCGTTGATGTGGATGCTGCTCACGGTGGCGTGCATGCCTTCGCCGCGCATCAGCGCCACCACCCGCGCGATGGTGGCGTCGCTCAGCTGCACGAACTCGCTGTGGTCGATGGCGATGTCGGTCTCGCGCCCCGGCGAGTCGGTGGCGCGGCCCACGCCCGGCAGTTCGCGCTCGATGCGCTCCAGCACGGCCTGCATGCGCGCGAAGTTGGCGACGCGCGTGGGCTCGTCCTGCTGGTAGCGCTTCTCCACGCGGCCATCGGCCGAAGGCAGCAGCGCCACCGCGCCGTTCTCGGCCACGATGGCATCGATGGGCCAGGTGTTGACGAAGGGCAGGCTCCAGCCCACCGGGCGGCCCGTGATCGCCACCACCGACAACCCCGCCGCCTTGAGCTCGCTCAGCGCCTGCAGCGCGTCGGGCGTGATCGCGCCGTCGTGGGTCAGCGTGTCGTCGATGTCGGTGAAGACTCCGACGAGGGCGCCGCGCGCGGCAGCCTCCCAGCGGGACAGCGGCAGCAGGTGGTGGGGCGAGGAGGGCAGCGGAGGCTGGGGGAGCGATGGGGGCATGGCGATCGAACCGGAAGGAGCAGCGATCGTACCGGTGCTTTCGTGTAGCATCCCGCCCCCGCCGTGCCTTCGAGGCCGGCGCGGCGCTCTCCATGCCCCACATCCTCGTCGACGACCTCCGCAAGACCTACCGCATCTCCGAACGCAACCCCGGCGTGATGGGCGCGCTGCGCGGCCTCGTGCAGCGCCGCCATCGCACGGTGGAGGCGCTCTCGGGTGTGTCGTTCTCGCTGGAGCGCGGCGAGCTGCTGGGCTTCATCGGGCCGAACGGCGCGGGCAAGTCGACCACCATCAAGATCCTCTCGGGCATCCTGCGGCCCGACGGCGGGCGCGTGGAGATCGACGGGCGCGACCCTTTCACCGACCGCGAGCGCCACGTGGCGCGCATCGGCGTGGTCTTCGGCCAGCGCACGCAGCTGTGGTGGGACCTGCCCGTGGGCGACGGCTTCGACCTGCTGCGCGACATCTACCGCGTGGACCCGGCGCGCTACCGCCGCACGCGCGACGAGCTGGTGGCGCTGCTGAACCTGGAGCGCGTGCTCGCGCAGCCGGTGCGGCAACTCTCGCTGGGCCAGCGCATGCGCGCCGAGATCGCGGCGGCGCTGCTGCACGAGCCCGACATCCTGTTCCTCGACGAGCCGACCATCGGCCTCGACGCGCCTTCGAAGCTGGCCGTGCGCGACTTCGTGCGCCGCGCCAACCGCGAGCGAGGCACCACCGTGCTGCTGACCACGCACGACATGCACGACATCGAGGCGCTGGCGCGGCGCGTGATCATCATCGGCCACGGCCGCGTGCTGGCCGACAGCCCGGTCGAGGCGCTGCGCGCGCAGGTGATGGCCGAGCGCCGCCTCGTCGTCGATTTCGCGCAGGGCGCCGAGCTGCCCGCGCAGGTGGACGGCGCACGGGTGCATTCGCGCGACGGCCAGACGCTGGTGCTCGACTTCGATCCGGCGCAGACCGCGGCACCGGCGCTCATCGCGCGCATCGCCGCCGCGCACGCGGTGGAGGACATCCGCCTCGAAGGCCTGGCGATCGAGGCCGTGATCGCCCGCTTCTACGCCATGCACGGAGCCGCCGAAGCATGACGGCGATGAGCCCGCACGACCTCGCGCGGCCCTACATCGCGGCCTTCGCGTCGCGCTTCCAGCAGATGCTGCAGTACCGCACCGCCGCGCTCGCCGGTTTCGCCACGCAGTGCTGGTGGGGCGGCATCAAGGTGATGGTGTTCGCGGCCTTCTATGGCGGCGCGACAGCCTCGGGCGCCAGCACGTCGATGTCGCTCGCCCAGGCCGTCACCTACACATGGCTGGCGCAGGGGCTGCTCGTGCTCCTGCCCTGGCTGGGCGATCCGGAAGTGGCGCAGGCGGTGCGCACCGGCGCCGTCGCCTACGACCGCCTGCGCCCCGTGGACGCCTATGCGCTGTGGTTCGCGCGCAGCGCCGGCTGGATCGCCGCGCGCGTGCTGCCGCGCATCGCGCTGATGGCGGCCTTCGCGATGGTCGCGTTGCCGCTGCTCGGCCTGGGCGAGTGGGCATGGCAGCTCCCGGCGGGCGCGGCGGCGGGGCTCGCCTTCGCGCTCTCGTCGGTCTTCGCGCTGCTGCTCTCCACGTCGATGGTGATGCTGCTGAACGTGGCGGCCACCGCCGCGCTCAACGAACGCGGCATCAGCGCGGTGACCACGCCCGTGGTCATCGTGTTCTCGGGCAACCTGCTGCCGCTCGCGATGCTGCCCGACGCCTGGCAGGCCGCGCTGCTGCTCCAGCCGCTGGCCGGGCTGATGGACATTCCGGCGCGGCTCTACTTCGGGCAGCTGCAGGGCTGGCAGGCCGTCGGCGGGCTGGGGCTGCAGGTCTTCTGGATCGCCGTGCTCGTGGCGCTGGGGCACATGGCGATGGGCCGCACGATGCGCAGCCTCCAGGTGCAGGGCGGGTGAGGGCGATGGGATCGATTCCGCTTTTCTTCCGGCTGGTGGGCGCGTCCATCGGCGGCCAGGCGCGCTACCCGGCCTCGGCGCTGATGACGACGGTCGGCCAGTTCCTCGGCACCGGCATCGAGGCCGTCGCCGTGTGGGCGCTGTTCCACCGATTCGGCGACGTGCAGGGCTGGCGCATCGGCGAGGTGGCGCTGTTCTACGGTCTCGTGAACTGCATGTTCGCGCTGGCCGATGCGCTGGGGCGCGGCTTCGACGTGCTGGGCACCGAGTTCCTGCGCACCGGCGCCTTCGACCGCCTGCTGTTGCGTCCGCGTCCGCTCTCGCTGCAGCTCATGGGCAACGACTTCCGCATCAGCCGGCTGGGCCGCCTGCTGCAGGGGCTGGCGATGATTGCGTTCGCGACGCAGCAGATGGGCATCGCGTGGACACCGGGCGCCGTCGCCATCGCGCTGCTTGCCGTCGCGGGCGGCGTGGCGCTGTTCCTGGGCATCCTGGTGCTGCAGGGCACGCTGGCCTTCTGGACCGTCGAGAGCCTGGAGATCGCGAACGTGCTGACCTACGGCGGCGTGCAGGCGGCGCAGTACCCGCTGGCGCTCTATGCGCGATGGTTCCGGCGCGTGCTGACCTTCATCGTGCCGCTGGCCTGCGTGGCCTACTACCCGGTGCTGGCGATTCTGGGGAAGGCCGATCCGCTCGGTGCGCCGGCATGGGTGGGCTTGGTGTCGCCGCTCGCGGGGGGCGTGTTTCTCGCGGCGGCGTTCGGGGTGTGGCGCATCGGGTTGCGCCACTACGCTTCGACGGGGAGCTGAGAAGGCCTCAGCCGATCAGGAAGCGCACGCGGTAGCGCAGCGTTCGTGTGCGCCTGGCTCCCGCCAATTCCTCGAAGTCGTCCCCAGGGCCGGCGGACGCCAGTGCCACGGCACCACCCGCATACCCCCAGTTGCGATCGCCGTAGGCACCCGAGTTGTCCGCTTGCGAACCAAGCTCCTCGACCTGCGCGACCGCGCCCAGCGTGACACCCGCTTCCTTCGCAAGAATCGACGCCTTGCTGCGCGCATGCCGGATCGCGGCCATGCGTGCCTCGGCTTCCGCGTCGTCCTGCGCTTCGAAGCGGGGCTGCTGCATGTCGACGCCCATGGTGTAGCGCGAGTTCGTGAACAGCGGTTCGAGCGCGTCGAGTGCCTGATAGAGACGGCGCGTTTCCTTGCAGGCGATCAGCACGCGGTGCGCCACTTCCTGGCCCACGCTGCGCTTCAGATACCAGGGCTGCCAGGCGTCGCGCCCGCCTTCGGTGATCTCGTCAGGCGTGAGGCCGGCTTCTTTCAGCGTCCGGATCGCGTCGTTGCGCAGCTTGGTCGCTTCGGCCAGTGCCACCTCGGTCTTCGATGCCTTGACGGTGATCGTCAGGGCGGCGCGTTGCTCGACGATCGTTTCGGTCAAGTCGCCGAGCCCCGCCACCTGGATGTAGGTTTCCATGGCGAATGCCTATCCCGCGCTCTGCAGCGCCAGCCCCGCATGCTCGCGCAGCGGATGGAAGTGGATCTTCGGAAAGCGCTCCTGCGCCAGCCGCACGTCGTACGGCGAGGTGCACAGGAAGGCCAGCGTGTCGGCCGCATCCTTCGCCATGCGCTGCGGGTACGCGTTGACGAACTCGCGCAGCTCGGCCGGCGTGTCGGCCGTGATCCAGCGCGCGCCGGTGTACTGGCAGCCCTCCAGCTTCACGTCGGCGTCGTACTCGGCCTTCAGGCGGTGCTGCACCACTTCGAACTGCAGCTGGCCGACCGCGCCCAGCAGCATCGGGCCGCCGATCTCGGGGCGGAACACCTGGATCGCGCCTTCCTCGCCGAGCTGGGCCAGGCCCTGCTGCAGCTGCTTGGTGCGCAGCGGGTTCTTCAGGATCACGGTCATGAAGAGTTCGGGAGCGAAGAAGGGCAGGCCGGTGAACTGCAGGCTCGCGCCGTCGGTGATGGTGTCGCCCAGCTGCACGCCGCCGTGCGTGGTGAAGCCCACGATGTCGCCCGCGTAGGCCTCTTCCACCGCCTCGCGGCGCTGGCTCATGAAGGTCACGACGCTGGTGGGGCGCAGTTCCTTGGCGGTGCGCTGCACCTTCAGCTTCATGCCCGGCGTGTACTTGCCCGAGGCCATGCGCACGAAGGCGATGCGGTCGCGGTGGTTGGCGTCCATGTTGGCCTGCACCTTGAAGACCACGCCCGCGAAGTCCTTGTCCTCGGGCTGGATCTCCTTGACCACCGGCTGGCGGTTGACCAGCGTGGTGCTGGTGCGCGAGCGCGGCGAGGGCGCCAGGTCGACCAGCGCGTCGAGCACTTCCATCACGCCGAAGTTGTTCACGCCGGAGCCGAAGAACACGGGCGTCTGCTTGCCGGCCAGGAAGGCCTCGCGGTCCCAGGCGGGCGATGCGCCGGTGGCGAGCTCCATGCTTTCCATGGCGGTCTCGAAGTCGGCGCCGAAGCGCTTGACCAGCGTGTCGCGCTCGGCGAGCGGGATGGTCTCGAAGTCCTGCGGCAGCCGCTCGCTGCCCGACTCGAACACCGTCATCGCCTGCGTGCGCAGGTTCATGATCCCGCGGAAGCTCTTGCCCTGGCCCACGGGCCAGGTCATGGGCACGCAGGGCATGCCCAGCTCGCGCTCCACCTCGTCGAGGATGTCCAGCGGCTCGCGCACTTCGCGGTCCATCTTGTTGACGAAGGTGATGATGGGCGTGTCGCGCTGGCGGCAGACCTCGATCAGCCGCCGCGTCTGCGCTTCCACGCCGTTGGCCGCGTCGATCACCATCAGCGCCGAGTCGACGGCGGTGAGCACGCGGTAGGTGTCTTCCGAGAAGTCCTTGTGGCCGGGCGTGTCGAGCAGGTTGATGACGTGGTCGCGGTAGACCATCTGCATCACCGACGAGGCCACGGAAATGCCGCGCTGCTTCTCGATTTCCATCCAGTCGGAGGTGGCATGGCGCGAGGCCTTGCGCGCCTTCACCGAGCCGGCGATCTGGATCGCGCCGGAGAAAAGCAGCAGCTTTTCGGTCAGCGTGGTCTTGCCGGCGTCAGGGTGGGAAATGATCGCGAAGGTGCGGCGGCGGCGGGTTTCGGCTACGAAAGACAAGGTGGGCAATCTGCGGGGGGAATCCGCGATTTTAAAAGGCCGGCGGTTTCCGCCCCCGCCGGCCCGTGCGAAGGGGCACTTCAGCCCCCGAGCGCCTCGCCCATCCCATACGCCCGCATCTGCGCCTCGAACCGCGCCACGTCCTGGCTCAGCACCACCAGGTCGTGCGTCAGCCCCTGGCGGTCCTTCACGTGCTTGCCCAGCAGCGCCTCGGGCTTGAAGCCCAGGGCCTGGAAGACGGCGATGGCGCCGCGCTGGTCGACGGTCATGCGGGCGACGAGCTTTTCCGCTCCGCGCTCGATGGCCAGCGCGCAGGCCTCGCGCGCGAGCTTGTGGCCCAGGCCGCTGCCTCGCAGCTCGGGTGCGGCGAGCACGCGAAGCTCGGCGACGTGGCTGGACCAGGAATGCGGATCGCGGATCACCGCCGCGCAGCCGAGCACCGCCTCGTCGCGCACCGCGAGCACGCTGTCGATGTCGCCGCGCTCGATGGCGCGCACCCAGGCGCTCATCACCTTGGGCTGGGTGATGTCGCGCGGCAAAAAGAGCAGGTCGTGCGCCGGCAAGGCCTGCGCGAAGGCGAGCACGGCGCCGGCGTCTTCCGCGCCCATGAGGCGCAGGACGATGCTGCCCTCGCTGCTCGTCACGGTGCGCGGGTAGGTCCGCGAGAAAGAGTCGGTCACGATGGTGATGCTCATGTCGATCGCACTCCAAGCCATTCGTCGAGTTTGGGCCACAGCCTGCGCACGGCGTTCGGGCCGGCGGCGAGGCTGACGTGGCCACCCTTGAGCACCACCTCTTCCTTGTCGGTGGAGCCTATGCCGGCGACGAGCGGCTGGCCGGCCTCGTACGGAACGATGTGGTCGTGCTGCGCGAGCGCGTGCAGCACCGGCACCTTGATGTTCTTCAGCTGCACCTTGCGCCCGCCGAGCACCAGTTCGCCCTTGAGCAGCTTGTTGCCCCACATCAGTTCCTTGACGGTCTGGCGGAAGTACTCGCCGGCCAGCGGCAGCATCTCGTTGCCCCAGCGGTCGAACATGCGGTACGACTTGACGAACTCGTCGTTGTCCATGTTGTCCCACAGCTGCACCATGCCGGCGCTCCGGCCCGCGGGGCGCAGCATGTCGAAGGAAGTGAAGAGCATCTCGGGCGGCACGTTGCCCACGGTGTCGATGAGCCGGTCGACATCGAAGTAGCGGCGGTCCGACCATGCGTGGAACAGCTTCATGCGGCTGAAGTCGACGGGCGTGGTGAAGAGCGCGAGGTTCTTCATCGGCCCGTCGGGGTGCAGCGCGGCGTACAGCGTGGAGAGCACGCCGCCCATGCAGTAGCCCACGAGCGTGATGTCTTCCTCGCCGGAGCGCTCCTGCACGTGCCGGATCGAGTCTGGGATGAAGTCGAGCACGTAGTCCTCGATGCGCAGGTACTTCTCCTGCGGGCGCGGCGCGTTCCAGTCCATCATGTAGACGTCGTAGCCGCGCAGCAGCAGGTGCTCGACCATGCTCTGGCCCGGCGCGAGGTCGAGGATGTAGCCGCGGTTGGTGGTCGCCATCACGATCAGCAGGGGCACGCGGTAGATCTCGTCGACCATCGGCCTGTAGTGGTACAGGCTCAGCGTGCCCCGGCGGTGGATTTCGTCCTTGGGCGTCTGGCCGACGGAGGGCGCGGTCGAGGCGAGGAAGTCCAGGCCCTTGATGTTGCGCTGGATCGCGCGCTCGATCTCGGCGGCGATGTCGGGCAGGGCGAAGGTGTCGTCTGCCGCTGCGGTCATGACGGGCGCTTTCCGGCGGGCTTGCGCGTACGGGCCGGTGCTGGGGGGGCTTTCGATGCCGTCGGCGCAGGCGCGGCCGCAGGTGGCTGGCGGGTGCGGCGCGGCCCCGGCGCTGCCTTGGCGGTCGCGGCGGAGGACGCGTTCCCGCCTTCCACCGCGCGGGCGATGCGCGCCAGGTGGTCGTCGATGCGCTGCAGCTGCTCGCCGAGCACCTGCAGGTCGGCGCGCGTGGGCAGGTTCAGCATCGTGAGGTAGCGCGCCATGAGGTCGCCCAGCGCATTCTGCGCGGTGAGCGAGGCGTTCATGCCGCCGTGCATGCCCTGGCGGAACGGGTCCGAGGCCATGGTTTCGTTGGCGAATTCGTTGGTGCTCTTTTCCCACTGGGCCGTGAGTTCGCGCCACATGGCCATCGGGTCGAGGGGAGAGAACTTGTTCGTCATGGCGGAAGCTCCCTTCTTGTCTGTCGCCTTGTTCCGTTCGTGCCTGCTGTCTCAGCTGCCCGCGTGCCGCGCCGTGTGCGCCGCGATGGCGTCGACGATCTGCGGCCACATCGGGATCGGCAGCGCGTGCCCCATGCCCGGGATGCGCAGCAGCTGCGCGCCCGGAATCGCATCGGCCACGTCCACGCCGCAGGCCACCGGCACCAGCGGATCGTCGTCGCCGTGGATCACCAGCGTCGGCACGCGCACTTCGCGCAGCGCGGGCTTGCGGTTGCCCGAGGCCAGAATGGCGGCGAGCTGCCGCGCCACGCCGGCCGGGTTGAGTCCGCGCAGAAAGACGAGCTGCGCCTTCTCGGCATCGCGCGCCTCGTCCAGCGGAAAGCTCGCCGGGCCGCGCAATATGCGCCACACCTTGGCGTGGTGCGCCTGGTAGGCATCGAAGGTGGTCGGCGCGGGCGAGAAGAGCACGGCCATCGCCTCGGGCGTCGGCGGCGGCAGGCCCGGCGCGCCGGTGCTCGACATGATGCTGGTGAACGACAGCATCCGCCGCGCGTGGTGGATGCACATCTCCTGCCCGATCGCGCCGCCCATCGAGGCGCCCACGACGTGGGCCCGCTCGATGCCCAGCGCGTCGAGCAGCCCGACGCAGTCGGCCGCCATGTCGCGCAGGTTGTAGGGCGTCCGCAGCGGCTGGCCGGCCATCGCCTGCACCATCAGCGCCTGGATGTCGGGCACGCCCAGCAGCGTGAGGTGCGTCGAGTGGCCGATGTCGCGGTTGTCGAAGCGGATCACGCGGTGCCCGCCGGCCTCGGCGAGCCGGGCGCAGAAGGCGTCGTCCCACGCCACCATCTGCGCGCCGAGGCCCATGACCAGGAGCAGCGGCGAGCCGGCCGGGTCGCCGAAGCTGTCCCAGGCCAGCTCGATGTCGTTGGCGCGCGAGCGCCGCTCCACGCGCGGCGCGACCGTGGTCATGCTTGCGGCTCCGGCTTGTTCCTGCCTGCGGGCTCTTACTTGCGCTGCAGCAGCTTCGTCACTTCGTCCACGTTGGCCTGGATGCGCTGGCGCACCACGTCGAAGGCGTCGGCCTGCGACTTGGCCGCGAGATTGGCCAGCTCCTTGATGTCGTCGATCGCGCGCTGGAACGACTGGCGGCCGAGCTCGTCGAGCTTGGCGAGGTTTTCCTTCGGGTCCTTGCCGGGCATTTCCTTGGCGGCGGCCTGCCACTCGGAAATGGCGCTCTTGATCATCTCTGTCTGCCGCGCCACGACGGTCTGCAGGCCCTGGTAGGACTTCTCGTTGGCCTGCATCAGCGCCGCCAGGTCCTTGCGGCCGCTCTCCAGCAGCTTGCCGGCGCCGCCGGTCAGGTTGAGGTTCTGCAGCCTGTCGGCCATGCCTTTCAGCGGATTGAGCATGTCCGCGGCGTTCGGTGCCGCCTTCTTCGCGCTGGAGGTGCTGCTGCTACTGCTGGCGGTGGTCTTCTTCGCGGCGGCTTTCTTGGCAGTGGCCATGGTGCGGAATCTCCTGTGACGTTGGACGTATGGATGGCGAGGACCAAGCCTGACGGCAAAAATCCCTCGCCACGATACGCCGCGCCGGAGCGCCGCAACGACAAAATTGCCTGCGGGATTTCCCTTGGATGCCCGCCGGGCCTCCCGCTCGCGGCCTCGCCTACATCGGCGGCGCGAAGCCGTTGCGCCCGGCCGTCACGCGCAGCGCCGTGGGCGTGCCGTTCTTCTCCTGCGCGTTGACCAGCACGCGGGCGCCGGGCACCAGCAGCGCATCGGTACCGGGACGGAAGGTGACCACCGGCACGTCGGGTGGCACGACGACGGTCTTCTCGCCGCCCTTGTAGGTCAGGTGCAGCTGCTGGCCGCCGCGCACCGACTTCGGCGCCGCGGCCAGGTCGGCGACGGTGGCGTTGGTCATGGTGCTCTGCGGCAGCAGGTCCCAGGGGCGATGGCCCTCGCCGGTGCCGCGCGCCGCCTCGGGAAAAACCACCACTTCGAGCGCCTTCTGCGTGCCGTCGGCCTGCGGCATGGCGGCGGTGCCGATGAAGCTGCCGCGCTTGATGTCGGAGAGCTTGATCGGATAGACCTCGGAGACGGCCAGGTCGGCAGGGCGGGCGAGCGAGACGACCTCGCCGCCGCGGTCCTGCACCACGAGGGTGCTGGCATCGACGCGAACGAGGGTGCCGCGGATGCGGACGGTTTCGGCGCTCTGGGCCGAGGCGACAGTCGGCAGGGCGGCTGTCAGGCAAAGGGCGGCAACGGCGGCGAGCAGGTGAGCCCTGGACGCGCTGGACGAAGGAATCGGCATGGTGGCTTTCGGGACGATGGGGCTGGCCAATGTACGTCCCGGCGGCGAAACGTGCAGGCGGCCGTCTTAGGCCTGAATGAGCAAGAAAAAAGGCCGCATGCCCCGCGACGCGGCATGCGGCCTTCCGGGCGGGCGCCCGCGGCTTCAGTCGATCAGGTCGATCTCCATCGCGCCGGCCGTGGCCGGGTTGCGCGAGCCGACCATCGCGAAGAGCTTGCTGCTCTGGCTGGCGAAGTGGTAGGCCGGGCCGGCGAAGGTGGCAGCGCGCATGTTGACGGGACCGTTCGTGCCCATGGTGCCCAGGCTCGCGCTGAGCGTGGCGCTGGTGCCGTCGGGCAGCGTCTGCGTGCGCGCGTAGCTGGAGGCGTCGACGGCCGTGCTGCCCCAGCTGCCGCTGGTGGCGCCGCCGCGCGCCGTGACGGTGGGCCATGTCGCGCGCTCCGGCAGGCCGATGCGGAACACAGACCTCGTGGGCGTGGACGGCACGATGCCGGCCGAGAGGTAGATGTTCTCGCTGCCGACGCGCGCGATCGCGAAGCTGCCGTTGTCCGACGGATTGGCCACGTTCACGATGCGCCAGGTGTCCACGGTCGTGCCGGCCGATACGGTGTAGGTCAGCACGGAGGCCGCGGGGCAGGTGTCGATGCGGTAGACCACGTTGTCGTTGCACAGGTAGAGCACCGTACCGCCGCTGGCGATCTGGATCTGCGTGATCGACGAGTCGCCGGCGGTGGCCGTCAGGTTGATGCCCAGGCGGTTGTAGGTGCCGTCGAGCGCACTCTGCGTCTTCACCAGCGCGCGCGATGCCACGAAGGGCCGCACGGCATAGCTCTCCGGCGTGACCTGCGCGACCGCGAACGGGAACGAGCCGACCACCGTGTCCGTCGCGAAGCGGAAGCGCGCCGTGTTCGCCGTGCTCGTGATGCGGCTGCTCGCGAAGACGAAGCTGCCGGCCTCAGCCGTGTCCTCGGCGAAGCTGCCCGAGGCGACGGTGCCGGCGCCGTCGGTCATCTCGTAGCGCTTGCTGTCGAGGTTCAGGGCCAGCGTCTGCCGCGAGCCGTTGGTGGCGTAGACCTTGTAGCGGCCGTTGCGTGCATCGGGTGCGGCGCCGGTGTCGATCAGGTTGAGCTGGATGTAGCCCTGCGTGGCGGTGTTGCTGCGCGCGCCGACCAGTACCGAAAGCTCGCCGCCCTGCATCGCGAAGTATTTGCTCGCGCCGCTCATGTTGACGCCGCGGATGCCCAGGGGCTGGTTCGCGTAGGCGGTGCTGTCCACCGGCATCGTCAGCGTTCCGTAGGTGTCGTCCGTGCCGGTGGAGGTGCGCACCGAGCTTGCGGTGTCGATCAGGTTCGTGCCCCAGCTGCCCGTGGTCGACGAGCCGATGCCGCGCGTGGTCGGCCAGCTCGAAGACTCGGGCAGGGCGATGCGCATGAACTGCTGGGCCGGCGAGACGCTGACGCCCCCGCCGAGGTACACGTTCTGGCCGCCGATGCGCGCAACGCGGAAGTTGGCGACGTCGCTGCTGTTGGCAACGTTGGTGGCGACCCAGGCGTCGTCGGTGCCGGCCGTGACCGCGTAGGTGCGCTTCGAGGCGGCGGGGCAGAGGTCGATCTTGTAGATGATCGCGTCGTTGCAGAACTCCAGCACCGTGCCGCTGCCCGACAGGCGCATCGAGAGGATCGACGAGTCCTGCGCGCCGCCGGGGCTGCGCGTGACGCTGAAGCGGTTGTAGGTGCCGTCCAGCAGTGCCGCGGTGGTGACGAAATCGCGCGCTGCCACGAAGGGCTGCGCGGCGTACGCTGCGGGGCTCGAGTACGCGGTCTGGAACGGGAACGCGCCGACGAGGGCGTCGCTCGTCACCCGGAAGCGCGAGGTGTTGGCCGCGGTGGTGATGCGGCTGCTGGCGAACACGTAGGTGCCCGGCTCGGTGAAGTCCTCGGCGAAGGTGCCGGACTCGGGCACGCCGAGGTTGTCCGTCATCGTGTAGCTGCCGGCGTCGAAGTCGACCGAGAGCTGCTGCTGCGTGCCGTTGGCCGCGTAGACGCGGTAGCTGCCGTTGCGCACGTCGGGCGTGGCCAGGGTCTTGGTGGCCTGGGCTTCCGGCTTGGAGCTGCCGCCTGCCGACAGCGACAGGCCGCCGGAGCTGCCGCCGCCTCCTCCTCCGCAGGCCGCCAGCAGGGCGGCCATGCTCAGGCTTGCGAGATACCTTGTCATCCTCATGTGTTGTTCCCTCTTGTTTTCAGAACGGGCCCTGCAGCGAGCCGGCTGGCTCCTGAACCTGGCCCGGGGGAAATCGTAACCAGAGGTCAATGCAACGCCGAGGCTGGCGGATGTCAGCCGATGCCCGGCCGAATCCCGCAGCATTGGCGCGGACGGCCGCGGCGACTACAATCCGCCCCTCCGAGGAGCGTTGCAGCGCCGTCAGGCGTGAGGCTCGGACCACATATAGCAACGACGCTCACCCGCTGTTCTTGCGGTGAGCCTTTTTCCCCGTATCCGGCGGCATCTTTCAAACCAGTTTTGTTGGAGTTCCCATGAGCGCTGTTCTCAAGCCCACCCCCGTTTCGACCGCCGACCAGGCGATCGCCGACCTGTCCCTCGCCGCCTGGGGCCGCAAGGAAATCAGGATCGCCGAAACCGAGATGCCCGGCCTGATGGCCATCCGCGAGGAGTTCTCGAAGTCGCAGCCGCTGAAGGGCGCGCGCATCACCGGCTCGCTGCACATGACGATCCAGACGGCCGTGCTGATCGAGACGCTGCAGGCGCTGGGCGCGCAAGTGCGCTGGGCATCGTGCAACATCTTCTCGACGCAGGACCACGCCGCCGCAGCCATCGCCGCCGCCGGCACGCCGGTGTTCGCGATCAAGGGCGAGTCGCTGAAGGACTACTGGGACTACACCCACGCCATCTTCGACTTCGGTCCCAAGGACTCGAAGGGCGAAGGCCCGAACATGATCCTGGACGACGGCGGCGACGCCACGCTGCTGATGCACCTGGGCCAGCGCGCCGAGAAGGACCAGAGCGTGCTCGCGAACCCGACCAGCGAGGAAGAGCGCATCCTCTACGCCGCCATCAAGGCCAAGCTGGCTGTCGACGGCACCTGGTACACCCGCAAGTCGGCCGAGATCATCGGCGTGACCGAAGAAACCACCACCGGCGTGCACCGCCTGAACGAGATGTCCGCCAAGGGCACGCTGCTGTTCCGCGCGATCAACGTGAACGACTCGGTCACCAAGAGCAAGTTCGACAACCTGTACGGCTGCCGCGAGTCGCTGGTGGACGGCATCAAGCGCGCGACCGACGTGATGATCGCCGGCAAGGTGGCGCTGGTGGCCGGCTACGGCGACGTGGGCAAGGGCTCGGCGCAGGCACTGCGCGCGCTGTCGGCGCAGGTGTGGGTGACCGAGATCGACCCGATCAACGCGCTGCAGGCCGCCATGGAAGGCTACAAGGTCGTGACGATGGAATACGCCGCCGACAAGGCCGACATCTTCGTGACCACCACCGGCAATCGCGACGTGATCCGCCACGAGCACATGGCCGCCATGAAGGACCAGGCCATCGTCTGCAACATCGGCCACTTCGACAACGAGATCGACGTCGCTTCGATCGAGAAGTACGAGTGGGAAGAGATCAAGCCGCAGGTCGACCACATCAAGTTCCCCGACGGCAAGAAGATCATCCTGCTGGCCAAGGGCCGCCTCGTGAACCTGGGCTGCGGCACGGGCCACCCGAGCTTCGTGATGTCGTCGTCGTTCGCGAACCAGACCATCGCCCAGATCGAGCTGTTCACCAAGCCCGACGCCTACCAGGCCGGCAAGGTCTACGTGCTGCCCAAGCACCTCGACGAGAAGGTCGCGCGCCTGCACCTGAAGAAGGTCGGCGCCATGCTCACCGAGCTGACCGACACCCAGGCCGCCTACATCGGCGTGGACAAGAACGGTCCGTACAAGCCGGACACCTACCGCTACTGAGCGGGCAGGCAGGCGACAGGCAGCAGCGCGTGCGCGCCGATCAGTTGCTGGTGGAGCGCGGCCTGGCCGCGTCGCGTTCGCAGGCGGTGCGGCTCATTGCCGGCGGCCTGCGCTGGCGCGACGCGGGCACCAGTGACGCGTGGCGTTCCGTCGTCAAGAACAAGGACGACGTGCCCGAATCCGCCGAACTCGAACTTGTCGATGCGGCGGAGGCCCGGTACGTCTCGCGCGGCGGGCTCAAGCTCGAAGGCGCGCTGGCGGCGAGCGGCATCGACCCGGCCGGCAGACTGTGCCTCGACGTGGGCCAGTCGACCGGCGGCTTCACCGACTGCCTGCTGCAGCGCGGCGCGGCGAAGGTGGTGGGCGTCGACGTCGGCCACGGGCAGCTGCATGCGCGGCTGCGCGAGGACGAACGCGTCGTCGCCATCGAGGGCGTCAATGCGCGCGCGCTGTCGGCCGATGACCTGGGCGAAGAGGGTGATGAAAGTGACCCACGCTTCGACCTGATCGTGGGCGACCTGTCGTTCATCTCGCTCACGCTGGTGCTGCCGGCGGTCGTCGGATTCATCGCGGACGACGGGCACCTGCTGATGCTGGTCAAGCCGCAGTTCGAGCTGCAGCCCGGCCAGGTCGGCAAGGGCGGCATCGTGCGCGACGAGTCGCTGTATGCGGTGGTCGAGAAGCGCCTGCGCGATGCCTGCGAGGCGCTCGGCCTGCGGGTGCTGCAATGGTTCGACAGCCCGATCGCCGGGGGCGACGGCAACCGCGAGTTTTTCATTCACGCCGTTCGCGCTGTTCACGCGAACGGTTCCTAAGGAGACGCAGGTGCGCCTTCCGTTGAGTTTCGAATTCTTCCCGACCAAGACGCCCGAAGGCGCGGTCAAGCTGCGCGCGGTGCGCCAGCAGCTGTATGCGCGCAAGCCGCAGTTCTGCTCGGTCACGTACGGCGCGGGCGGCTCCACGCACCAGGGCACCTTCGGTGCGGTGCAGGAGATCCTGTCCGAGGGCGTGGACGCCGCGAGCCACTTCTCGTGCATCGGCGCCACGCGCGCCACGGTGCGCGAGCAGCTCGCCGAGCTGAAGGCCATGGGCGTCAAGCGCCTCGTGGCCCTGCGCGGCGACCTGCCCAGCGGCTACGGCATCGGCGGCGAGTTCCAGTACGCGAGCGATCTGGTCGCCTTCATCCGCGAGGAGACGGGGCGCGACTTCCACATCGAGGTGGCCTGCTACCCCGAGATCCACCCACAGGCCCGTTCGCCCGAGGCCGACCTGCAGGCCTTCGCCGCCAAGGTGAAGGCGGGCGCCGATTCGGCGATCACGCAGTACTTCTTCAGCCCAGAGGCCTACTTCCGCTTCGTCGACGACGTGCGCAAGCTGGGGCTCGACACGCCGATCGTGCCGGGCATCATGCCGATCACGAGCTCGACGCAGCTCATGCGCTTCTCGGACGCCTGCGGCGCCGAGATCCCGCGCTGGATCCGCCTGCGGCTGCAGAGCTTCGGCGACGACACGGCATCGATCAAGGCCTTCGGCCTCGACGTGGTCACCGACCTGTGCGCGCGCCTGCAGGAAGGCGGCGCACCGGCGCTGCACTTCTACACGATGAACCAGTCGGCGGCCACGCTGGCTGTGCTGGAGCGCCTCGATTGAGAGGGCGCGCGGGGCTTCGGGCGGCGCTCGTCGCGGCGACTTGCGTTCTCGCGGGATGCGCGATGCCGCCTGCGACCGACGCCGAGGGCAACGCGAAATTGCTGCCCCTGCCTCGCGCCATCGCGGTGCCCCCGGGCGCGGCCGCGCGCTCCAGCGTGCCGGCGGTGCGCTATGACCTCGCCGTCTCCGGCACCGGCGAGCAGGCCCCGGACGACGGCGTGCCCGACGACGGGCCGCGCGAGATCTTCGAGCGCGGCGGAGCCTCCTGGTACGGCATCCAGTTCCATCAGCGCAAGACCGCCAGCGGCGAGCGCTTCGACATGACCGCCATGACGGCGGCGCACAAGACCCTTCCCTTCAACACGCGCGTGTGCGTTCGCAGCCTCGTCAACGGCAGCGAGGTGCTGGTGCGCATCAACGACCGCGGCCCCTACGCGGCGGGCCGTGTGATCGACCTGAGCCGCGCGGCGGCCGACCGGATCGGCCTCACGGGGCTGGGCATCAAGCAGGTGGCGCTGACGGTGATCGACCGCGACGGCATGCGCTGCGGCGGCCTGCAGGTCGAGGCCAGCGATGCGGCGGCACCGGCGGCCTCGAGCGAGCCGCAGCAGCAACGCGCGCGTACGCCGGCTCCGGCGCGGCGCAAGGCGGCTGTGCCGCCCCGTCGCCGCAAGTAAGCAGGCAAGCAGATGCGGGGAGGGCGGCTTGCTCAGCCGTCCGAATCGAGCGAGAACGCGGCGTTGCGGTCCTGGCCCAGGCGCTGCACCAGTTGCGGCAGCGCGGCCGCCAGCAGCGGCTTCAGCGTGTACGGCGGATTGATCAGGAACATGCCGCTGGCCGGCAGCCCCGGCCGATGGGTCTCGCCCGAGGCGGCGTCCTTGGTGATCTTGCTGGACTTGACCGTCAGCGTGGCATGCAGCCACGACTTGCCGGCCTTGGTCGCCATGGTCTTGAGCCGGCGCGGCAGGTCGTGCGCCTCGGGGCGCGGAATGATCGGATACCAGACCGCGTAGGTGCCGGTGGCGAAGCGCTTGAGCGCCTCGGCCATGAAGTCGAGCACGCGGCCGTAGTCGGTCTTCATCTCGTAGCTGGGGTCCATCAACACCAGCGCGCGGCGCGACGGCGGCGGCAGGAACTTGGTGGCGCTGCCGAAGCCGTCCTCGCGCAGGACGGTGATCTGGCGGCCAGCCTCGAGCTGGGCGATGTTGGCGTCCAGCGTGCGTGCGTCGGTGGGGTGCAGCTCGAACAGCTTGAGCTTGTCGTGGTCGCGCAGCAGGTGCTGCACGATGAACGGCGAGCCGGGATAGACGCGGGCGCCGCCCTTGGGGTTGAAGTCCTGGACCACGCTCAGGTAGCGGGCGATGGCGTCGGCCAACGGGGCCTCAGCTTCGGGCGCTACCTTTTTGGTAGCGGATTTCGCCGTGGGGGCAGGGGTGGCGGGATCTTTCTTGTCCGAAAGAAGGCGCAGGATGCCGTCGGCCGCCTCGCCGCTGGTGCCGGCGTAGTCGCCGTCGAGCCGGTAGAGGCCGGCGCCGGCATGGGTGTCTACGACCGTCAGGGCTGCTTCTTTTTCAAGCAGGTGGTCGAGCGTGGCAATCAGCACCGTGTGCTTGAGCACGTCGGCGTGGTTGCCGGCATGGAAGGCGTGGCGGTAACTGAACATGAGAAATAGTGCCTGAAGAATGAGAGTTGGAACGCTAGACTTTCGCGCCGCAACATCGGTTTACAAAAAGAGGGTGCAGATGCGAGGAGTCGGATGGCGATTTTGGGGCCTGTGCGCAGGCGCGGGTGTTCTGTCTATTCTGACGGGCTGTGCATCGGTGACGCATGGCACCACGCAGAACGTGAAGATCGAGACGATGACGACCACGGGCAAGGTGGTGGACGGCGCGAAGTGCCTGGTCACCAACGATCGCAACGACGTGGTCATGCGCTCCGGCGACACCGTGCCGGTCCGGCGCTCGGGCGCCAATCTCAACATCGAATGCAGCCAGCCTGGCTTCGCGCCGGCCAATGGACAGGCGGTGTCGCGAGCCAACGTGGGCATGGCGGGCAACATCCTGATCGGCGGCATGATCGGCGCCGTGGTCGACGCTAGCACGGCGGCGGGCTACAACTATCCGAGCTGGATCCAGCTGATTTTCGGGGAGGTGCGAAGCATCGACCGTAGCGCGCAGACGGGCGAAGGGCCGACGGCCGGTGTCCGGATCGGGACGACCGAGATGGTTGCAGCGCAGCCGGTGGTGCCGCCGAAGGCCGTGGCGGTGAAGCCGCCTGAGGAGCCGGCGCCTGTCAAGGTGGTCGCGCCTGCCGCACCCGTGGCTCCGTCGCCGAGCCAGGCCCTGGCGCCCCCTCCACCTTCGTCGCAATCCAGGCCCGAAACGCGCGTTTCGATGGACGACCTGAACGGCTTGCTGCCGGGCAAGCCATGAGCGGTCTGCGGATGAGAGCTTGGCCGCTGCGTGCGGCATCCGCGTTCCTGGGCCTGGCCCTGGCGGTGGGCACGGCCGCTGCGCTGGAGCCGGACGCGCTGTTCAACAAGGTATCGGGCAGCGTCTGGTCGGTTCGTACCTTCGACGCCCAGGAGCGCCCCCTGCGCGCCGGCAGCGCGGTGGTGATCGCGCCCGGCCGCCTCGTGACCAACTGCCACGTGCTGGCCAAGGCGAGCAGCTTCGTCGTCAAGCAGGACAACGTCACCTTCGGGGCGACTCTGGAGTTTCCGGACCCGGCGCGCGACCTGTGCCAGATCAAGGTGGCCAATTTCACGGCGCCTCCGGTCGTGCTGGCGCCTGCGGGCAGCGCGCGCGTGGGGCAACGGGTGTATGCCATCGGCAACCCGCGCGGGCTGGAAAACACCCTCAGCGAGGGGCTGCTGTCGGGCCTGCGCGGCGGCGGTGGCGGCGAGTCGGAAGCGCGGCTGCTGCAGACCACCGCGGCGATCTCGCCCGGTTCGAGCGGCGGCGGGCTGTTCGACAGCGAGGGGCGCCTGCTCGGCATCACCAGCTTTGCCGCTCGCGATGGCGGCAGCCTCAATTTCGCGATGCCGGTCGAGTTCCTGGCGGAGCTGCCGATGCGGGCCAAGGCGATGCTGGAGGCCCGAGCCCGTGAGCCCGGCGGGTCGTCGGAGCGGCGGGTGCCCGGAGTCGAAGTGCCGCTGAACGAGCCTCTGCGGCCTGGGGACGCCCTTGAATACGTGCGGATTGACAAGTTGACGGGTAACCGGTCGCCGGTGGTCTATCGGTTGGACAAGGTCAACGGCGATGAGCTGTCGTTCAACATGGGAGGGCGCATCGAGAAGGCCGGCGGGGAAGTCGTGTCCGTCACATCACCGGCTGGCGGCATGTTCGACACTTCGTCGCCTCCTGGGGGATGGGCCCGGAAGGGCATGCAGCCCGGCATGCGCTGGCATCTCGACTACATCGCTGCAAGCGGAGACAGGCTGCGGCACGAACTGGACGTGACGGTCGGTGGAGAGCGCCCGTTCCGGGTGGGAGGCGTGGAGCTCAATGTGCTGCGCATCGGTTACGAGGGGTGGATCTATGCCTCCTACGGGACCGGCGCTTCTCTCGTCGGCACGCGCTTCGTTGGCTCGGCCCTCTATAGCCCCGAACTTGGCCGGATCGTTCGGTTCGAGGGCGAACATCGGCGCGGCAACTCCAGCGCGACGAATGAGGCCCTGGAGCTTGTCCGCATCCAGCGCTGAAAACGGTCCGAGGTCCGGAAATTGGCCATTTGGCCGTTTCTTCATATAATCGCGGGCTTCGCAGCGTTTTTGTGGCCCCGCGGCGAAGACTTCAAACCCACCTAAGAGATTCCCGCCAGAGGAACGCCGACCGTGGAAAAGGGCCCGCCAAACCCTCTTTTCAAGAGAAAACTCATGACCAAAACGTTCAGCGCCAAGCCCGCTGACGTGACGCACGAGTGGTTTGTGATTGACGCGACCGACAAGGTCCTCGGACGAGTAGCCAGCGAAGTTGCTCTCCGTTTGCGCGGCAAACACAAGGCCATTTACACGCCTCACGTCGATACCGGTGACTTCATCGTCATCATCAACGCATCGCAACTGCGCGTCACCGGCGCCAAGTCCATCGACAAGGTGTACTACCGTCATTCGGGCTACCCGGGCGGCATCACGGCGACCAACTTCCGCGACATGCAGAACAAGCACCCGGGCCGCGCCCTGGAAAAGGCTGTCAAGGGCATGCTGCCCAAGGGCCCGCTCGGTTATGCAATGATCAAGAAACTCAAGGTGTACGGTGGCGCTGAGCACCCGCATACCGCCCAACAGCCCAAAGTGCTGGAACTGTAAGGAGCCTTGAGAATGATTGGTGAATGGAACAATGGCACCGGCCGTCGCAAATCCAGCGTCGCCCGCGTGTTTCTGAAAAAGGGCTCGGGCAAGATCACGGTCAACGGCAAGGACATTCAAGAGTTCTTCGGCCGCGAAACCTCGATCATGATCGCGAAGCAACCCCTCGCGCTGACCAACAACCTCGAAACCTTCGACGTGATGGTCAACGTGCACGGCGGTGGCGAATCGGGTCAAGCCGGCGCTACGCGCCACGGCATCACCCGTGCGCTGATCGACTACGACGCAGCACTGAAGTCGGTGCTGAGCCAGGCTGGCTACGTCACGCGCGATGCACGTGAAGTCGAGCGTAAGAAGGTCGGTCTGCACTCCGCCCGTCGTCGCAAGCAGTTCAGCAAGCGCTGATCCGCTTGTTGCGAGCAAGAAGCCGCCTTCGGGCGGCTTTTTCATTGGAACGCCCTTGGCGGTGGGCGCTCCGACCCCACTTGCAATGGGGTGCGCGCCTGTACCGGCCTGCCGAGATTGCGTCATTGCAGTAGGATTCGTTTCATTGGCCGCACATCCGGCCCCCCAAGGAGTTATCAGTCCATGAGCGCCGTAGCCGAAAACATCCAGACCCAGATGCCCGAGCCGATCGTCTTCACCGACAGCGCGGCAGCCAAGGTGGCCGACCTGATCGCCGAAGAAGGCAACCCCGACCTCAAGCTGCGCGTGTTCGTGCAGGGCGGTGGCTGCTCCGGCTTCCAGTACGGTTTCACCTTCGACGAAATCACCAACGAAGACGACACCACCATGACCAAGAACGGTGTGTCGCTGTTGATCGACGCCATGAGCTACCAGTACCTGGTCGGCGCCGAGATCGACTACAAGGAAGACCTGCAGGGCGCCCAGTTCGTGATCAAGAACCCGAACGCCACCAGCACCTGCGGTTGCGGATCGAGCTTCTCGGCCTGATCTCCCGCCGAATGCTGCTCACCCAGCCCCTCTGAAAAAGCCGCCTCCGGGCGGCTTTTTCGTTCCCGCCGTTTTCCCTGCCCTGCCCCCATGACATCCGAGGCCGAAGCCGCCGCCGCCAATCCCGTCCGCAAGAGCCTGCTGTGGCTGGTCGCCGTCGGCTTCTTCATGCAGACGCTCGACGCCACCATCATCAACACGGCCCTGCCGGCGATGGCCGCGAGCCTCGGCGAGAGCCCGCTGCGCATGCAGTCGGTGGTGGTGGCCTATGCGCTGACCATGGCGATGCTGATCCCCGCCTCGGGCTGGATCGCCGACCGCTTCGGCACGCGCCGCGTCTTCTTCTCGGCCATCGTGCTGTTCGCGCTGGGCTCGGTGCTGTGCGCGCTGTCGCACAGCCTGGGCCAGCTGGTGGCGGCGCGCGTGGTGCAGGGGCTCGGCGGGGCGCTGCTGCTGCCCGTGGGGCGGCTGTCGCTGCTGCGCACGGTGCCGCGCGGGGAGTTCCTCCAGGCGATGAGCTTCGTGGCCATTCCGGGGCTCATAGGCCCCCTGCTGGGCCCCACGCTGGGCGGATGGCTGGTGCAGTACGCCTCCTGGCACTGGATCTTCCTGATCAACGTGCCCGTGGGGCTGGCCGGCTGCATCGCCACGCTCAGGTACATGCCCGACCTGCGCGGCGTGGTGCTCAAGCGCTTCGACAGCGTGGGCTACGCCCTGCTGGCCTTCGGCATGGTGGCGATCTCGCTTGCGCTGGACGGCGTGGGCCTGCGCCAGGGCGGCGTGATGGTCGTGCTGATCTTCGGCTTCGCCAGCATCGTCGCCTACTGGTTGCGCGCCGCGCGCACGCCCGAGCCGCTTTTCTCGCCGTCGCTCTTCCATGTGCCGACACTCAGCATCGGCCTGATCGGCAACCTGTTCTCCCGGCTGGGCAGCAGTTGCATGCCGTTCCTGGTGCCGTTGCTGCTGCAGGTGTCGATGGGCTACTCGCCGGTGCATGCCGGGCTGATGATGTTGCCGATCGCGCTGGCCGGCATGGCCATGAAGCGCTTCGCCACGCCGCTGATCACCCGCCATGGCTATCGCAGGGTGCTGGTGGTCAACACCATCCTCGTGGGCTGCACCATGGCGAGCTTCGGGCTCACGGCGCCTGGCCAGCCGATGGCGCTGCACCTGCTGCAGCTGCTGGCCTTCGGCGCGGTCAATTCGTTGCAGTTCACAGCCATGAACACCATCACGCTGAAGGACCTGGACGGCAGCATGGCCAGCAGCGGCAACAGCCTGCTGTCGATGGTGCAGATGCTGGCCATGAGCATGGGCGTGGCCGCCGCGGGCGCCGTGCTGGCAGGCTACAACGGCATCTTCGGCACGGATACGCCGGCACACACGCTGGACGCCTTCCAGGCCACCTTTGCGAGCATGGGGCTCATCACGGTGGCTTCTGCTCTGATCTTCTGGCATCTGCCATCAGAGGTGCGCGCGCCGCACCCGGCGCAGCCGGAGGTTTCCGGCCAGGGCTGATTCAGGCCGGGTAGATCGCGCCGAGCACGCGTTCTCCGCGCGCACCGGTCACGCTGGCGAGATTGCCCGCCTCGCGACGGACGCTGGCGCGGGCAAGCCAGGCGAATGCCGCCGCCTCGACTTGCTGGGGCGGCAGGCCGTGATCGGTCGAGGCTGCGACCGTCACTCCGGGCAGCAGGGCGCGCAACCGGTCGAGCAGGTGGTCGTTCAGGGCGCCGCCGCCGCAGACGATCAGCAGCTTGCTATCTTTTCCATAGCTCTTGAGGTCCGCCGCGCAGGCCTGAGCGGTCAGCTCGGCCAGGGTCGCCTGAACGTCCTCCGGCGCCATGGCCGTCGTGCCGAGCTGCGCAGCCAGCCAGGCCGGATTGAACAGGTCGCGTCCGGTGCTTTTGGGCGGCGTCCGCGCGAAGTACGGATCCGCCAGAAGCTGCGCGAGCAGGCCGGGCAGCACCTGCCCACTGGCTGCCCATTGGCCGCCGCAGTCGAAGGGTTGGCCCTGGTGGGCCTGGCACCAGTGGTCCATCAGCGCATTGCCGGGGCCGCAGTCGAAGCCGAGCACGGAGGTATCGCCGGCCGTGTTCGTGGCCGGCAGCAGGCTCAGGTTGGAGATGCCGCCGATGTTCAGCACCGCGACCGTCTCGTCGGGTCGCGCGAACAAGGCCCTGTGGAAGGCTGGCACCAGCGGTGCGCCCTGGCCGCCGGCCGCGAGGTCGCGGCTGCGGAAATCCGCGACCACGTCGATGCCGGTCAGCTCGGCCAGCAGCGAGGGATTGTTGATCTGGAGTGTGTAGCCGACCTCGTCGAACTCGAGCGGCCGGTGGCGCACGGTCTGGCCGTGCGCGCCGATGGCGGTGACGGCGCGGGCGTCGGTGCCGCTGTCCGCCAGCAGTTGCTGGACCACGCCGGCATAGGCCCGAGCGAGCCCGTTGCCGGCAAGGGCTGCCCTGTGCAGTTCGTTGTCGCCGGGGGTGTTGAGTGCGAGCAGTTCCGCGCGCAGTGCCACGGGGAAAGCGGCCGTGGCGTAGGAGCGCACCGCGATGCGGCCGCCCGAGAAGTCGGCGAGTACGCCGTCGACGCCGTCGAGCGAGGTGCCCGACATCAGGCCGATGAAGAGCTCGGCCGCCATGGCTGGATCGGTGGGAGGCCGCGCGGCGACGACGGAATCAGTCGGCGCTGGCCTGGATGACGGAGAAGGCCGCAGCCAGTTCGGTGCGCGCGCCAACGGCCACGCGTTCGAAGGCCGGACGCATGGCGGCGGTGATCGGTGCGCCGCCTTCCTGTGCGATGGAGGCCGGATCTTGATAGACGCCGCCAACGCGGAATTCGAAGTGCAAGTGCGGGCCGGTGGCCCAGCCGGTGGAGCCCACCGCGCCGACCGTCTGGCCCTGGCTCACGACCTGGCCGGCCTTGACGTCGATGCGGCTCAGGTGCGCGTACGCCGTCTGCTGGTTGTTGCGGTGGTTGATGATGACGATGTTGCCGTAGCCGTTCTGCGTGCCGGCGAAATCGACCGTGCCGTCGCCGACCGAGCGCACCGAGGTGCCCGTGGGCGCTGCGTAGTCGATGCCGTTGTGCTGGCGCCAGCTGTTCAGGATCGGATGCATGCGCATCGCGAAGCCGCTGGACACGCGCGAGAACTCGACCGGCGTCGCCAGGTAGGCCTTGCGCAGGCTGTCGCCGTTCGGGCGGTAGTAGCTGCCCTTCTGGCCCGCGCCCGGGGGCTGGAACCAGACGGCCTGGTGGATCTTGCCGTTGTTCTCGAACTCGGCCGACAGCACGCGGCCGCTGCGCAGCGCCTGCCCGTCGGCTTCGAAGGTCTCGTACACCACGGCGAAGCGGTCGCCCTTGCGCAGGTTCCGCACGTCGACGTCGCCCGCGAAGATGTCGGCCAGCTGGCTCGCCACCGCGTCGGGAATGCGCGAGTCGTCGGTGGCGGCGAACAGCGAGGTGCGGATGGTGCCGCTCGCCAGGCGCGTGCCCGGGGTGAGCGAATCGCGCTCGGTCACGCCGGCGAAACCGGTGGGCGTGCGCTCGATGACAAAGCGCTTGAAGCCGCCGTCGCCGTCGGGAATCCAGCGGGCGCTGAGCCTCTTGAGCTGGTTTTCCTGCGTGGCCTCGGCCGTCACGGTGCGGCCGGCGCGAGAGAAGAGTGCATTGCGGGCCTCGACGCTGCCGCGCACGAAGGCGGTGGCGGCCGGGTCGGAGATGCCCAGGCGCTTCATCAGCGCGTCGGCGGTGTCGCTGGAGCGGGTGACGTCGGTGCGGAAGAGGGTGAAGCTGAAGTTCTCGAGCGATTCGCTCTGGTCGGCGAACGAGACGGGCGCCGTGGCTTCGAGGATCTGGTGGACCGGGAGGTCGGATGCGTCGGGGCCGAGGGAGGCCACCGCGAGGGTGCCGGCGCTCAGCAAGGCGGCCGCGATGATCGCGGTGATCTGCCTGGGGTACGTCCGGAATGTATAGGCCACGCGAGAAGCGAGTAGCTCCTCGGCGGCAAGAATGCCGTTGATCAAACTATGAATTCCAGCTCAGGTTCTGCAGGTCCGTGCTGCAAGGCCCAGTCACGTTCAGGGCGGCAGGAGACGGTGCGGAAAGAAGCGCCGCTTAGAATTCGGCGCTTGAAAAGTCGGGCTGAGTATAGCTTCGGCACCCCAAAAATCAGCCAAAAAAGCCCGTAAAGGCCGAATCTGTTACATCCATGAGCCTCTCGAATAGTGTAGGACGCGCGCTCGAAATCTCCCTCCGGGGCGCCGACGAGCTGCTGCCGCAGGACGAATGGGTGCGCAAGCTCCAGCGCTCCGAAGCGACCGGAACCCCCCTGCGGATCAAGCTGGGCCTGGACCCGACCGCGCCGGACATCCACGTCGGCCACACCGTGGTGCTCAACAAGATGCGCCAGCTTCAGGACCTGGGCCACCGGGTGATCTTCCTGATCGGCGACTTCACCACCACCATCGGCGACCCCTCCGGCCGCAACAGCACCCGCCCGCCGCTCACCCGCGAGCAGATCGAGGCGAACGCCCAGACCTACTACAAGCAGGCCAGCCTGGTGCTGGACCCCGAGAAGACCGAGATCCGCTACAACTCCGAATGGAGCGACCCCCTGGGCGCTCGCGGCATGATCCAGCTCGCCGCCAAGTACACGGTGGCCCGGATGATGGAACGCGACGACTTCAACAAGCGCTTCAAGGCCGGCCAGTCGATCTCGGTCCACGAATTCCTCTACCCGCTGATGCAGGGCTACGACTCGGTCGCACTCAAGAGCGACCTGGAACTGGGCGGCACCGACCAGAAGTTCAACCTGCTCGTCGGTCGCCATCTCCAGCAGGAATATGGCCAGGAGCCGCAGTGCATACTCACTATGCCGCTGTTGGAGGGCCTCGACGGCGTCGAGAAGATGTCGAAGAGCAAGAACAACTACATCGGCATCAGCGAAGACGCCAACACCATGTTCGCCAAGGTGCTGTCGATCTCCGACGACCTGATGTGGCGCTGGTACACGCTGCTGAGCTTCCAGTCGCTCGAGCAGATCGCGGCGCTGAAGGCCGAGGTCGAGGGCGGCCGCAACCCGAAGGACGCCAAGGTCGCGCTGGCCAAGGAAATTACGGCGCGCTTCCACAGCGCGGCGGCAGCGGACGCGGCCGAGCAGGATTTCATCAACCGCAGCAAGGGCGGCGTGCCCGACGAGATCCCGGAAGTGTCGCTGTCGGGCGCCCCGCTGGGCATAGCTCAGGTGCTCAAGCAGGCGAACCTCGCGCCCTCGACCTCGGAAGGCAACCGCCTGATCGACGGTGGCGGCGTGCGGATCGACTCCGCCGTGGTCAGCGACAAGGCGCTGAAGCTGCCCGCGGGCAGCTACGTGGTGCAGGTCGGCAAGCGCAAGTTCGCGCGCGTGACCCTGAGCTGAGCCCGGGGGCTCGGCTCGTTACCTGTTAGACCCGATCAGCGGACCTCGATGGTGACGCGCCGGTTGCGCGGCTCGTCCACCTCGTCGGCGGTCGGGATCGCCAGGTCGCGCTCGCCGCGGCCCACGGCCTCGATGCGGTTCGCCGGGAACTGGCGCTCGACGAAGAGTTGGGCCACTTCCTGCGCCCGGCGGCGCGACAGTTCGTCGTTCTGCTCGCCGTTGCCCTTGGTGTCGGTGTGGCCGGTGACCACGATGTCGCCGCCGCTGCGCGCCAGCGCCGCGGCCAGCGCCTCGGTCATGATCTGCTGCGACGCCGGTGTCAGCGTGGTGCCGCCGAGCTCGAAGTACACCGTGTAGCGCTGCGGCGGGGGCGGGCGCATGTCGAAGAGCGCCTTGTTCTCCGCCTGCACCTTGGCCGGATCGACGCTGTCGACCACCGGCGCGCCCTTGGCGCCGACCGCGGCCGTGGCGCGCTGGTAGGGCGTGGAAAGCACTTCCTCGCCGTCCTTGGCGCGCACCACCACCGCGGAGGGCTTGCCGTCGGCCTGCGGCAGGAGCACCACCCGCGTGCCGGGCGTCGAGCACGCGGCCAGCAGCGCCGCGGCCAGCGTGGCCGCGAAAAGGGAGGCGAGGCGGGAGGCGAGGCGGGAGGATCGGAGTTTCGGCATCTGCATCTTCGTCATGGCTGGCCGTCGGCTTGCACGATGAAGTCGGTACCGCGGATGCCGATGGTGGCAGTCTGCGTCTCGACCCGGACCGCGTCGGGGTTGGTCTTGCCGATCAGGCCGGTGATCATGCGCATCGAGCCGCGCAGCAGCGAAAGAAGCATGCCGCCGTCGCGCGTGGTGCCGTCGAAGTGGAATTCCTTGAGATCGAGCCGGGAAGAGGGGCCGACCACCAGCGTCGTGTCGTCGCGCAGCACCACGGAGGCCGAGGAGTCGGGGCCGGTCACGATGCGATCGACTGCGCCCAGCGCGTCGCCCGGGTTGGCGGTGCGGGCGGCGCCGGCGCCGTTGAGCAGCTGCACGCTGCCGCGCACGGATTTCACGAAGCCGGCCTGGAGATCGGGTTTCGCGACTGGTGCGGCCGGTGCGGCTGCTGTTGCTGCGGGCGTGGGCGCCACAGCGGGAGCTGCCGGCGGCGTCTGCGTCTGGGTCTGTGCCAGCGCGGCTCCCGCGATGGCGAGGCTGCCCAGGGCAGTCAGGAGATTTTTCATCGTCTGGCTCTCTGCGAAGAACTGTTGCGCAATGGTCGCAAATATTAATGCGAAGGCGTTACATATGGACACGAGGCCGATAATTCAGGCAGTTTCTGCGGCCTTTTACCGCTTTTCGCGTTGCTTCCTGCCCCTTTCCTGATGGCTTTTGCATGATGTTTACCCCTAAGACGCTGCTTCGCGTGTCGATCGGCGTGGCATTGATCACGATCGTGCTCAAGGGCCTGGCCGGCTACATGACGAACTCCATGGGCCTGATCTCGGACGCCATGGAGTCCTTCGTGAACCTGGCGAGTGCCATGTTCGCGCTCGCCATGGTGACCATCGCCGAGCGGCCCGCCGACGAAGACCACCCCTACGGCCACCACAAGGCCGAGTACTTCTCCTCGGGCTTCGAAGGCGTCCTGATCGTCGGCGCGGCCATTGCCATCCTCTGGGTCTCGGTGCAGCGCCTGCTGTCTCCCCAGCCGCTGGAGCAGCTGGGCTGGGGCCTGGCGCTGTCGGTGCTCAGCTCGGGCTTCAACGCCGGCCTGGCCTTCCTGCTGTTCCGCGCGGCGCGGGCCCACCGCTCCATCGCGCTGGAGGCCGACGGCCGCCACCTGATGGCCGACGTCTGGACTTCCGCCGCAGTGCTGGCCGGCATCCTCGGCGTGCTGCTCACAGGCTGGTTGTGGCTCGATCCGCTGCTGGCCATCGGCGTCGCGCTGAACATCGCGCGCGAGGGCGTCAAGCTGGTGTGGCGCTCGTCGCAGGGGCTGATGGACAAGGCCCTCGACCCCGAAACCATCGCCGTCGTGCGCGCCACGCTGGAGGCCTTCGCCGCCCGCGTGCCCGACGGCGCCCGGCTGCGCTTCGACGACATGGCCACGCGCGGTGCCGGCCAGCGCCGCTTCGCCGACCTGCACATGCACGTGCCCGGCGAATGGACCCTGCAGCACGCCGCCAGCATGCGCGACGAACTCGAGCAGGCGCTGATGGACGCCGTGCCCGGCCTGCGCGTCACCATCCAGCTCCTGCCCCTCACCATGGAAGCCCGCGCCACCCAGGCCGGCGAACATCACCCCCTATGAAAGCTGTTCTGCAACGCGTCGCGAATGCACGCGTCGACATTTCCGGCCGCACCGTCGGCGCCATCGACGCGGGCCTGCTCGTGCTGCTTTGCGCCGAGCGCGGCGACGTCGACGCGCTCGCCGACCGCATGCTCGCCAAGATCCTCAAGCTGCGCATCTTTGCCGACGAGGCCGGCAAGATGAACCGCAGCGTGCAGGACATCGGCGGCGGCCTGCTCGTGGTGAGCCAGTTCACGCTGGCGGCCGACGCGAGCGCGGGCAACCGCCCCAGCTTCACCCAGGCCGCGCCGCCCGACGAAGGACGGCGCCTCTACGAATACTTCGTGGCGCGGGCCCGCGCCGCGCATCCGGTGGTGGCCACCGGCGAATTCGGCGCCGACATGCAGGTGCACCTGCTGAACGACGGCCCCGTCACGATCCCGCTGCAGATGACGGCCTAGCGGCGGCCGGCTGCCCCGGCTACTTGCCGTACGGGCTGCGGATGCCCAGCCCCGCGAGGATCTCGATCTCGTACGCCTCCATCTCGTCGGCGTCGGCCTCGCTGGTCTCGTGGTCCCAGCCCTGCGCGTGCAGCGTGCCGTGCACCAGCAGGTGCGCGTAGTGGTCGGCCAGCGTCTTGCGGTTTTCCTTCGCCTCGCGCGCGACCACCGGCGCGCACAGCACCAGGTCGGCCATCACGACCGGGCCCTGCGCATAGTCGAAGGTCAGCACGTTGGTCGCATAGTCCTTGCCGCGGAACTCGCGGTTCAGGCGCTGGCCTTCCTCGGCATCGACGATGCGCACCGTGATCTCGCCGTCGATGTCGAGCGCATGGCGGATCCAGCGCGTCACGCTGTGGCGCGGCAGCGCGGCGCGATGGCGCTCCACGCCCTTGAAGCGGCCGAACTGCAGCGAGAGCGAAAGCGCCGGGAGCTTCGATGCGGCCATCTCAGTGGCTCCCCGCGCGCTTGCGATGGCCGTCGTAGGCATCGACGATCTTCGCCACCAGCGGGTGGCGCACCACGTCCGCGCTGGTGAAGTGCGTCATGGCGATGCCGTTCACCCGCTTGAGCACGCGCTCGGCGTCGATCAGGCCGCTGAGCTGGTTCTTCGGCAGGTCGATCTGGCTCACGTCGCCCGTCACCACCGCGCGCGCGCCGAAGCCGATGCGCGTGAGGAACATCTTCATCTGCTCCGGCGTGGTGTTCTGCGCCTCGTCGAGGATCACGAAGGCGTTGTTCAGCGTGCGCCCGCGCATGAAGGCCAGCGGCGCGATCTCCAGCGCGTTGCGCTCGAAGGCCTTCTGCACCTTCTCGAAGCCCATCAGGTCGTAGAGCGCGTCGTACAGCGGGCGCAGGTACGGGTCGACCTTCTGCGTCAGGTCGCCGGGCAGGAAGCCCAGCCGCTCGCCTGCTTCGACGGCCGGCCGCGTAAGCACGATGCGCTGCACGGCGGCGCGCTCCAGCGCATCGACCGCGCAGGCCACCGCGAGATACGTCTTGCCGGTACCGGCCGGGCCGATGCCGAAGGTGATGTCGTGCTTGGCGATGTTGTCCAGGTAGATCGCCTGCGTGGGCGTGCGCGGCCGCAGGTCGCCGCGGCGGGTGACGAGCATCGCCACGTCCTCGTCGCCGTCGATCATTCCGCCGTCGCCGGCCAGCGTGAGCTGCACCACCGCCGCGTCGATGGGCCGCTGCGCGATCTCGTAGAGCGCCTGCAGCACGTCCATCGCGCGCTGCGCGGCGGCCTTGTGCCCGTCGACCTTGAACTGCTCGTGGCGGTGCGCGATCTTCACGTCCAGCGCCTCCTCGATGCGGCGCAGATGGGCGTCCAGCGGGCCGCACAGGTGGCTGAGGCGCGAATTGTTCAGTGGGGTAAAGGTGTGTCGCAGAATCACGCCGGACATTTCAAGGAAAAAGGGCACCCATGATAGGCAAACTGACCGGCACCCTGGCTGAGCGCAATCCGCCGCAGGTGGTCGTGGACTGCAACGGCGTCGGCTACGAGGTCGACGTGCCGATGAGCACGTTCTACAACCTGCCGAACGTCGGCACCAAGGTTTCACTGCTCACGCACTTCGTCGTGCGCGAGGACGCGCAGATTCTCTACGGCTTCGGCACGGCCGAGGAGCGCGCGGCCTTCCGCCAGCTCATCAAGATCACCGGCGTGGGCCCGCGCACCGCGCTGGGCCTGCTCTCGGGCATGAGCGTGGGCGAGCTCTCGCAGGCGATCACCACGCAGGAGCTGGGCCGGCTCGTGAAGATTCCGGGCATCGGCAAGAAGACGGCCGAACGGCTGCTGCTGGAGCTCAAGGGCAAGCTCGGCGCCGACATCGGCCTGCCGGCGCACGCCGCCTCCGACGCGCAGGCCGACATCCTGCAGGCGCTGGTCGCGCTGGGCTACAGCGACAAGGAAGCCGCGCTCGCCCTCAAGGCGCTGCCCAAGGATGCGACGGTCAGCGAGGGCATCAAGATGGCGCTGAAGTCGCTGGCCAAGTAAGCCCGGGCCAGCGGGCGGCCGCTCACTCGAGCGTCAGCCCGATGTCCTTCACCAGCACGCTCCAGTCGTGCAGGTCCTTCTGCATCGTCGCGGCGAACTGCTCGGGCGTGTTCTGCGGCAGGTCGGTGAAGTTGAGTTCGCGCAGGCGCTGCACCACGGCCGGGTCCTTCAGCACCTGGTTCACGGCGATGTTGAGCTTCTTCACGATGGCCGGCGGCGTCTTCGCGGGCGCCAGCACGCCGTACCAGGAGTAGTTCGTGAAGGGGTAACCGGCCTCGGTCATCGTCGGCACATCGGGCAGCATCGGGATGCGCGATGGCCCGCTGTTGGCCAGCGCCTTCAGGCGCCCGGCGCGCACCAGCTCCACCGTCGAGGACATGTCCGCGAACGCCGCATCCACCTGGCCGCCCATCAGGTCCTGCACGCAGGGGCCGCTGCCCTTGTAGGGCACGTGCGTCATCGCCAGGCCGGCCTGCTTCTTGAGGCTTTCCATCGCGAGGTGGCCGCCCGAGCCGTTGCCCCACGAGCAGTAGTTGAGCTTGTCGGGGCGCGCCTTGGCATAGGCGACGAATTCCTTGAGCGTCTTCACTGGCAGGTCCTGCCGCACCAGCAGCAGGTTGCCGCCGCGCCCGATCTGCGCCACCGGCGCGAAGTCCTTCACCGGGTCGTAGGGCAGCTTCCTGTAGAGGCTGGGGTTCACCACCATCGCCGCGGCGTAGGTGAACAGCAGCTTGTAGCCGTCGGGCGTGGCGCGCGCCGCGAGTTCGGTGCCGAGGATGCCGTTGGCGCCGGGGCGGTTGTCGATGATGAAGGGCTGCTTCTGCTGCTTGGAGAGCGCGTCCGCGATCAGTCGCGAGATGGTGTCGGTGCCGCCCGCGGCTGCCGTGGGCACGATCAGCGTCACCGGCTTGTCGGGGTAGGCATCGGCGCCTTGCGCGTGGACGGCCGTCACCGCCCAGGCCGCGAGCGCGCTCAGCGCAAACGCACGCAGGTGGCGTCGAAGGAGTGTGGTTCTCATGTCTTGTCTCCTGATCTCTGTATCGGTCTGTCAGTGGATGCCGAAGCGCCCCTGCGTTCCCTGCTCGATCATGTCCGCGCCGACGCGATACAGGTTGCGCGACACGTAACTGGGCACCTGTCGCGCGCGCTCGCGCAGCCACTCGGCCTTGAGCGAGCGCGCCTCCGCGATCTCGGGCGCATCGCCCTCGGCGATGGCCAGCAGGTCGATCACGTGCAGCGCCAGCTGCCAGCGGCCTTCCTTCGCCAGGCTGCACGCATGCGCGATCACGCCGCGCTTGTCGGTGATCGCCTCGGCCACGGCCCGGCCGATGGTCTCGGGCGCCTCGGGGTGCAGCGATGTCGGGTTGCGGTCCCACCAGCCGTTCTCCGAGCGGTAGATGTCGCGCACGATGTAGCCGGGGTCGCCGTATGTAGGCTTCATCCACTCGACGCCGAACAGCTCGTCGGGAAAGCGGATGCGCGCGAGCACGCCGCGCTCGTTGAAGCCCTCGTTCATCAGCCGCACGACCTCGGCGCGCAGCCAGCGCAGCGCACGCGCGGTGTGCGTGAGCACGTGACGCACCTGCTCCTCGCCTTCGAGCGTGGCGCCGAACTCGCGCACCGCCTTGCGCGCGCCGAGCGCCGCGAGCGCATCGAGCGTGTCGGCCCAGCGCACCGTGTCGCGCATCGTGCGAAAGGGCGTGCCGATGTTGGGAATCGAGTCGATCAGCGCCGCGCCGCCGTACAGCACGCGCTGCGACGGGCTCCACAGCGCGATCGCGTCGTCGGTCTCCGAAGGCGCCCAGCGCAGCTCGACGCGGCTGTCGCCCTGGCCGATCTGCAACCGGTCGTCGAAGGTCTCCGTGGGCGCGTGCATGGTGAGCCGACGGTCGAAGAAGCCGGCGGGCCGGTTGAACTGGATCTCGGCCATGCGGTGCTGCAGCGCCTCGGTTTCCCGGTAGCGGGCCTGGCGTCGAAGCACGTTGCGGTGTGCGATGACGCGAGGCGGCGCATCCCCGCGCTGCGCGGCATGCGCGAGCCACATCGGCACGCCGGAGTTGTAGCCCACGTGCCCGTGGCTGTAGCAAAGCGCATGCAGCGGCGCGTTGCTGAGCTGGCGCACCGCGTCGATCATTCCCTGCGTCACCGGGCCGCCCGGCCCGGCATCGATCACCACGAGTCCGGCGTCCGTCTCGGCCACGAAGGACTGGCCCTGCCCCCGCAGGATGTGCAGGCCCGGCGCCACCGTCTCGGTGCCCGTGCCGACGATGAGGAAAGGCTTCTCCTGCTCGGCCTTGTCGATGTTGCTCGTGTCTTTCGTGTTCATGCAGCCTCCCCGGTACGGACCAGTGCCGGCAGCGCATAGCGGCCGTCCAGCATTTCCTCGCGCGGCACATAGGCGCGCAGGCAGAGATAGAAATCGCCGGCAGGCGCCGGCAGCCAGTTCGCCCGCGCAGCCTCGTCTTCGGGGCGCGCATGCTGGATGTGCAGCGTGAGCCCGCCGTCGGCGTCATGGCGCAGCGCTGGCGTTCGGTCGCCGATGGCGTAGCGGTCGATGGGGTTGTCCACCAGCATGTAGTCGCGGCTGTCGTACATCGTGAGCGACCAGAAAGCCTCGACTGGCGGCAGCGCGCCGGGCGCGAAGCGCAACGTGTAGCGGCCGCTTCCGTTGAGCTTGCGCCCCGAGGCGTCGTTCCAGGCCAGCGGATAGGTCGCCTCGCGGCTTTCGAGCATGCCGATGTACTTGAGCGCCACCAGTGCGCGCGCCAGGTGGTCATCGCCGAAGCTGCCTTCGACCAGCGGCATTTGCACCCAGCCGGTGGAAGACGTGGCGCCGGATTGCGCGCCGCGAAGCTGCGGCAGCACGGCATCGAGCGCGTCCTGCAGCACGCTGCGCTGCGTGTCGTCGAGTGCATCGACGTCAGGCCCGAGACCGAGCGCGGCGAAGCGGGCGATCAACCCGGCCTCGCGCGCGGGCGGCGGGTTCTCGCGCAGCGCGCGGTTCACCTGCGTCGCGAAGTGTTCGGCGCTCAGCGGCGCCTTCGGGTCGCAGGCCGGGTCGAAGTGCTTCGGCATCGAAGACGTCTTGCCCGCTTGCCAGTCGCCGAGCGTGCGCACGATGAAGCCGTCCTGCAGCGCATTGACGGCAGGCACGTCCTGCGGCCCGTCGACCAGGATGCGGCCGATCACCCAGAGCCAGCGCGTCGGCGCCTCGACATGCGAGCCGGCCTCCCGGAACGCGGCCGGCACTTCGCCGCGCCAGCCCGGCGGCGTGACGAGAAACGAGCGCGCGGCCGTGCCCGTGAGCCGCTGGCCGATGTGCGCGAAGGGGTTCGTGTAGAAGTCCAGCAGGCCCAGCACGTAGTAGCGCCCGGCCGTGTCCGGCACGTCGATCACGAGCGGCCCGTCGCCCAGGTCCAGCCAGGCGTTGGTGTAGAGCGTGTCGTTGTTCGGCGTCACCACGCGGCTCTTGCCCGCGCCCAGCAGCTGACGCGCGTGCGTGAATACGTTGCACCAGCGATGGGGCTTCGGAGCTTCTCCTGCGACGTCGGTGCGCTGCGGCGAGGTGGCCGCGCGCATGCGGCTCATCTCGTAGAGCGGGAAGGCGTAGACGATGGCCTCCTCGGCCAGCGTGCGCAGTTCGTTGTCGATGGGCATCGGCACGGCTCAGCTCTCTTGTGCCTGCAGGGCCGGAACGCGCCAGCTCTGCACGCCTTCGCGCGGGTAGTACATGCGCAGGATCAGGTAGAAGCGCCCGGCCGGCGCGGGCAGCCAGTTCGCGGCGTCGGCCGGACGCGCGTGGCTCATGCGGATCTCCAGGCTGCCGTCGGCGCCGTGCTTCAGGCCGGGCGTGCGGTCGCCGATGGCGTGGCGCTTGATCTCGTTGAGATAGAGGAATCGGTCGGCGTCGTAGAGCGTCACCGACCAGAAGGCATCCGCCGGCGGCAGGTCGTCGGCCTCGAAGCGCATCGTGTAGCCGCGCTTGCCGTCCAGCGGTTCCTGCTTCGCGTCGTAATGCGCCGCGGCGTACACGGCCTCGCTGGTGGCCAGCGCGCCCAGGCCCAGGTAGGCGGTGCGGGCGCGACCGAGGAACTCGTTGCCGTAGCGGCCCGTGGCGGGTGCCATCGACCAGGGCTTGGGACGGCGGTTGCGGCCTGCAGCACCGACGAGCTGCACGCCTTCGGTGAAGCCCTCGATCAGGCCTTCGCGCGCGGGCTCGTCCAGCGTGTCCCATGAGAAGGCAGCATCCGGCCGCAGCCCGACCTGGCCGAACCAGGCCACCAGCGCACGGTCTTCCACGCGGCCCGGGGCCTCTGCGAGCTCCCGGCACATGTTGGTGAAGAAGCGCTGCGCCACCTGCGCGGCCGGCTCGCCGTTCTCGAAGGCTGCGGCCATCGCGTCCACCGGAGGGCCGTCCCAGTGCTCGACAGCGGACGGCCGACCCTGCAGCACGGTGCCGGGGGCGGGTGCCAGCCTGATCTCGGACTGCAGCGCGCGCGCTGCCGGCCAGTCGCTTTCGTCGCCTACGAGGATGCGGCCGATCAGCCAGACGAGATCGGTGGGGCAATGCACCACGCGGTGACCGGCGAGCGATGCGGGCACCGTGCCGTTCGGCCCGACGAGCACCACGGTCTCTCCCTCAGGGTCGCAGTTGCGCGGCCCCAGGTTCTCGAAATTCTCGGTATAGGCGTCGTACAGCGGCAGCACGAAGTAGCGGCCCGGATGGCGCGACGACGCGGGCACGGTCAACAGCATCGGCCCATGGGCCAGGTGGACCCATGCGATGGTGTAGAGCAGGTCGTTGGCCGGCGTCACCACGTCGCGGTCTTCATGGGTGGAGGGGCGCGGTGCGTGGTGCAGCGTGTTCAGCGGCGCGCGCACGTCCGAGCCGTGCGAGGCTCCGGCGCGGCGCTCGGCCTGCGGCGCGGTCTGCATGGCGCAGGTGCGGTAGGTCTCGGTGAGCGGGTAGCCGTAGACGAAGGCGGCCAGGCCGACGGAGCGGGCGAGCGCCTTGCGCGCGAGGACGACGGCGAGATTGGGATCGGGAGCGTTCATGGTGGATGTCTCTTTGCTGGAGTTCATGGAATGCGGATGGGCGCGGCGCTCAATCGAGCTTCACGCCAGTGGCCTGCGTGAGCCGCAGCGTCACGGGAAGGAAAGCCTTGTAGGCGGCAGTGGCCTCGGCCGGCAGGTTGCCCACCGACTCGGCGCCCAGTTCCTCGATGCGCCGGCTCACTTCCGGCTGGCGGACCACAGCGCTGACTTCGCGCCCGAGCCGTTCGATCACCGCGTCGGGCGTCTTCGCCGGCGCCATCAGCGATGTCGGCCCGGTGAGCGCATAGACCTCATCGGTGTAGCCCTGCTCGGCGAAGGTCGGCACATCGGGCAGCGCCCTGGCGCGGCGCGGGCCGGCCACCGCCAGCGGCCGCAGCTTGCCGGCCGCGATGTACGGCTGCAGCGTGGTGACCGAGCCCACGGTCATGTTGATGACGCCGCTGATCAGGTCGACCGCCATCGGGCTCTCGCCCTTGTAGGGCACGTGCAGCGTCTGCAGGCCATAGGTCTTGTCCATGTAGACCTGGATCTGGTGCGGCTGCGTGCCCGGGCCCCACGAGCCCATCGTGTACTTGCCGGGCGCGGCCTTCACGGTGGCGATCAGGCTCTTGAAGTCCTTGGCCGGTACCGAGGGGTGAACCGCCAGCACGGTGCGCGTGGTGGCGATGTCCGAGACCATGCGCAGGTCGGTGCGTGGGTCGTAGGGCAGCTTGCTGTAGAGCACCATGTTCGCGGTGACCGGGCCCGGCACCGTCAGCAGCAGCGTGTAGCCGTCGGGCGTGCTCTTGGCGACGTAGTCGGTGCCGATGATTCCGCCCGCGCCGCTGCGGTTCTCGACCACCACCGGCTGGCCCAGCCGCTTCGACAGCCCCTCCGCCACGATGCGCGCGAGGATGTCGGTGGAGCCGCCCGCCTGGTACTGCACGATGATGCGCAGCGGCTTCGACGGAAAGGGCGCTTCGGCCTGCGCGCTGCCTGCTGCGAGCGCGATGGCGGCGCCGATGCTGCCGAGCAGGGCGCGTTGTCTTTTCGATGTCGTCATGCGATCTGTCTCCGGTCGTTGTTCATCCGACGCGTCCGACGACCAATGCGTCGACTGCCACGCAGCCGCCGTCGGCCAGCGGCCGCGCGATCAGCGGGTTGATCTCGGCGCTGTCGAGCGAATCGCCGGCGCGCAGCGCGAAACCGGCCAGCGCACACAGCGCATCGGCGATCGAATCGAGGTCGACCGGCGCACGGCCGCGCGCCCCATCGAGGATCGCGAAGGCGCGCAGCTCGCGCACCATGGCCAGCGCGTCGTCGCGCGTGATCGGCAGCGCGCGCAGCGACACATCGCGCAGCGTCTCGACGTGAATGCCGCCCAGGCCGAACATCAGCACCGGGCCGAACACCGGATCGCGGTGCACGCCGGCGATGCATTCGACGCCGCCGCCCAGCATGCGCGCCACCAGCGCGCCGTCGAGCCGCGCATCGGGCCGCGCGGTGAGCGCGTGGTCGCGCGTGCGCTCGAAGGCCGCGCGCGCCTGCGCCGCGCCGCGCAGGCCGAGCGCCACGCCGCCGACGTCCGACTTGTGCGGGATGTCCGCGCTCACGATCTTCACCACCACCGCGTCGCCGATCGCTTCAGCGGCGGCAGCGGCCTCGTCGGCGCTGCGCACCACGCGGTGCTCGACCACGGGCACGCCGGCTTCGGCAAGCAGCGCCAGCGCGTCGGGCTCGGACATGGTGCCGGGGGCGAGCTTCAGCGGATTCGACGCAGGAGCGGAGGCCGTAGAAAGCGGCGCGCCGGTCTTCAACCCGGCCAGCGCGGCAATCGTGCGGATGCCATCCGACGGGTCGGCGAACACAAGGCAGCGCATCGCCTCCAGCTCGGCGCGGCGCTCGGGCGCCAGCAGCGTGCTGATGGCGAGCAGCGTGTCGGGGTAGGCCTTGCGCAGCGAGCCCACCAGCTCGCGCAGCACCGGCCAGAACGCATCCGACGCACCGGCGGCTGCGAGAAAGCCCATCCACGACGCGAAGCCGCGGTCGTCGAGCATCACGCGCGCGCTGCGCTCCAGCAGGCTCATGTCGTTCGTGACCTGCCCCGTGATGTCGACCGGGTTGCGCGGCGCCGCGAAGGGCACCCAGCTGCGCAGCGTGCCCTGCGCGGCCTCGCTCAGCGGCTGCACGTCCAGGCCTTGCGCCGAGGCCTCGTCGGCCATCAGCGCCCCCACGCCGCCCGAGAGCGTGAACAGGCCGATCGAGCGGTCGCGCGGGCGGCCGGCCACCGCCGCGCTGTGTGCCAGGTCGAAGAACTCGGTGAGGTTGCGCGCGCGCAGCACGCCGTACTGGCGGAACACCGCGTCGTACACCGCGTCGTCGCCCGCCAGCGCGGCGGTGTGCGAGGCGGCGGCCTGCGCGCCCAGTGCCGTGCTGCCGACCTTGACCATCACCACCGGCTTGCCGTTCGCCTGCGCGAGGGCCAGTGCAGCGCGCAGCCGGGGGCCGTCGCGGCAGCCTTCCATGTAGCCCATGATCACGTCGGTGGCCGGGTCCTGCGCGAGCCAGGCCAGGCAGTCGGCGAACTGCACGTCGGCCTCGTTGCCGGTGGTGGCCCACAGCGACAGGCCCACGCCGCGCGCTCGCGCCATCGAGTAGGCGTACGCGCCGAACGCGCCCGACTGGCTCACCAGCCCGATGCGCCCCGCGCTCACGCGGCCCACGCCGGGCGCCGGCGAGAAGGTCGCGTAGACATTGCGGGCGATGTTCATGAAGCCCAGGCAGTTCGGGCCGATGAGCCGCACGCCGGCCGCGCGCGCCTTGTCGCCGAGCCGTGCCTGCGCGGCCGAGCCCTCGGCGCCGGTTTCTGCGAAGCCCGACGAGAACAGCACCACGCCCTTCACCTTCGCGGCGATGGCGTCGTCGAGCGCGCCGTCGACCAGCGCGGCGGGCACGGCGAGCACGGCCAGGTCCACCGGCTGGCCGATGGCGCGCAGGCTGGGCCAGGCCTGCAGCTCCTGGATGCGGTCGGCGTTGGGGTTGACCGGGTAGAGCGCGCCGTCGAAGCCGAAGCGGCGCTGATAGTCGACCGGAATGCCGCCGATCTTCTGCGGATTGGACGAGGCGCCGACCACCGCGATGGAGCGTGGCGCGAACAGGGCCGAGAGCGATTCGGCCTGGGAGCTGAAGAAATCCATGAGTCGAGGCGGGAAGGCGGTTTCAGAAGTTGTGGCGGATGCCGGCGGCGAGCACGCGCACGCCGTTGCCGCTGTCGGGTGCGACCGTGATGGTCGCGAGCGAGGCCGAGGCGCCGTTGCGGTTGAGCAGGCGCAGCCAGCGCGCGTACAGCACGGTGCGCTTGCTCAGGTAGTAGTCGTAGCCCAGCGTCCAGGCCAGCTGCGAGCGGCCGGTGTCGTCCACCTTGCGCTGCATGGCCTCGAACATCAGGTTCGAGGCGGGCGTCACGTTGTAGGTGACGCCCAGGCTCGCGAGCTTTGCCGTGGGAACACGCGGCAGGCTCGAGCTGTTGCGCACGTAGTTGGCATAGAACTGCAGGCCGATGTCCGGCAGCTCGTACGCGCCGCTCAGCGCCTGGTAGGTGGTGGTGGCCGGCTCGGCCACGGGCGCCGCGGCCGAGCCGGAGCGCGCGCGCTGGAACGCATAGGCGATGTAGTAGGGCTTGCGCGACCAGCCCAGGCTGCCGCCGTAGAAGTTGCCGCTCTGGTGGCTGGGCGCGCTCGATTCGCCGGGTGCGTAGGCGATGTCCGCGAAGAAATCGCTGCTGGCCGGCGTGCGGTAGCGAATCATGTTGCTGGCACGCGCGGCGAAAGGCGTGAGCCCCGGCTGCGCGTCGGTGGCCGCCACCAGGTTGATCGGCGAGAACACCGAGTTCACGCCGTACGGGTCGGCCTTGAACAGCGTGTAGAACATCGGCGTGTACATGCGGCCCGCGTCGATCTGCCCCCACGGCCCCGACAGGCCGACGAAGGACTGCCGGCTGAACGACATGGCCGGCCCGGGCAGCGTGCCGTTGCCGGTGTCGGGCGCGAAGCCGCTTTCGAGCGTGAAGTGCGCGCTGAGTCCGCCGCCGAGGTCTTCGGTGCCGCGAAAGCCCAGGCGCGAGGCGGTCTGGCCGCCGTCTTCCAGCCGCTTCGACGACGTGTTGCCCGACTTGGCGAAGGCCATGTAGAGGTCGACCGTTCCGTAGATCGTCACGCTGCTCTGCGCCAGCGTGAGCGAGGAGTAGGCCGCCAGCGCGAGGCCGGCGGCTGCTGTCTTCTTCATGTGTTGTATGTCTCCGGTAGGGCTTGCCGCATGCGGGTGATGCATGTCGGTGCCGCTTGTGTGCTTGTGGATGTCCGGTGCTTACGATAGAAATGAAGGACTCCCGAATCTGTCAACGCTTTGACAGATTCATGAACATCACGGCAGGGAGAACCCGCTGACCCGATCGCCCCGCTCAACCCCTCGGAATGCAGAAGAAAGCACCGCGCTCATCGAGCGCGCGCTGCGCTGGAACGAGCTGTTCTCGCGCTGGCCCGATGCGCGCCGCACCGAGCTCATGAAGTCGGCGCGCATGGAGCGCTACAGCCGGCGCACGCAGGTGCTGGCGCACGACCGCAGCCGGCGCGAGCTGCTGGTGGTGGTGTCGGGATGCCTCGAGATCAGCAGCATGAGCACCCATGGGCGCAAGTACGTCAACGCGCTGCTGGGGCCGGGGCAGGTGGCGCCGCTGGTGCGCCTGCTGGAAGACGTGCCGCTGCCCTACGACTACCACGCGCACGAGGACTCGGTGATCATCCACCTGCCCAGCGACGCCGTGATCGCGGTGCTCGACGCCGAGCCCGTGCTGTGGCGCGACGTGGCCAAGCTGGGCCTGCAGCGCCAGCGGCTGAGCATCGTGCTGCTGCAGAACCAGATGCTCAACTCGATCCACGGGCGCGTGGCCGCGACGCTGATGAGCCTGGTCCACTTCTACAACGGACAGGGACCGGGCGCGGGAGAAGGCGACGATGCCGGCCCGCTGGTGCGCCTGTCGCAGAACGACCTGGCGGCCATGCTCGGGCTGTCGCGCCAGACCATCAACAAGGAACTGGGGCGCCTGGTGGAAGAGGGCGCCATCGACATGCGCTACAAGCGCATCCGCATCGTCGATGCCGAGCGGCTGGCGCGCATCGCCGCCGGCACCTGAAGAGCCTCGGAGGCTGCCTCAGGGGTGGATCTTCTCGCCCTTGGCCAGCATTTCCACGAACTGCGCGATGCGGCGCGCGCGGGTCTCGGGCTTCTTCGCGCTCTGCGTGCGGAACAACACCGCGAAGCGGTTGCGCGAATCTAGCGTGGCGAAGAACTTGGCGGCCTTCTTGTTGGCGTCGAGCGCGGCCTGCAGGTCGGGCGGCACGGTGGCCGCGGCGACGCCCTCGTAGGCCGCGTCCCAGCGGCCGTCGGCCTTCGCGCGTTCGATCTCGGCATGGCCGGCCGGCTGCATGCGGCCTTCCTCGATGAGCTTCAGCACCTTGGCGCGGTTGATCTGCGACCAGATGCTGCGCTTGGTGCGCGGCGTGAAGCGCTGCTGGAAGTACTGCGCGTCGTCGCTCTTGCGCTGGCCGTCGATCCAGCCCCAGCACAGCGCTTCTTCGAGCGCCGCGGCGTAGTCGATGGAGGCGATGCCGCTGTCCTTCTTCGCGATGCGAAGCCACACGCCGGCGGCGCTGGCGTGGTGGCGCTTGAGCCAGCGAGCCCACGAGGCGGCATTGGTGCATTCGACGGGCGTGTCGTGGACGACGCGCTCTTCTGTCTTGCTCATGGCACCCACCAGTAGCGCAGCGCGTGGAAGTAGATGGGCGCCGCGAAGATCACCGAATCGAGCCGGTCGAGCATGCCGCCGTGGCCTTCGATCATCGAACCCCAGTCCTTCACGCCGCGGTCGCGCTTGATGGCCGACATCACCAGCCCGCCGAAGAAGCCCATCAGGCAGATGGTGAGCGCCATCAGCGCCGCCTGCCACGGGTTGAAGGGCGTGGCCCAGTACAGCGCCGCGCCCAGCGCGGTGGCGCTCGCCACGCCGCCGATCAGGCCTTCCCATGTCTTGGAGGGCGACAGCTCGGGCGCCACCTTGCGCTTGCCGAAGAGCTTGCCCCACACGTACTGCAGCACGTCGCTGCCCTGCACCACGATCACCAGGAAGGCGATCAGCAGCAGGTTGCGGCCCTCGAAGCCCGGGATCTGCAGCGTGAGCAGCGCGGGTACGTGGCTGATGCAGAACACGCACACCATCAGCCCCCACTGGATCTTCGAGGTGCGTTCAAGGAAGCGCCGCGTGTCGCCGCTCACCGCCGCCAGGATGGGCAGCAGCAGGAAGGCGTAGACCGGGATGTAGATGGCGTAGAGCCCGTACCAGTCGATCCAGATCAGGAAGTACTGCCCCGGCAGCGCGAGGTAGAAGGCCAGCGCGATCGGCGCATGGTCGCCGCGCCGCGTGTAGGCCAGGCTGATGAACTCGCGCAGCGCATAGAACGAGATCAGGTAGAACAGCACGATCACGCCGCCCTTGCCGAAGGCGAAGGCGATGCCGATCACCGCCACCATCACCCACCACGCGTTGACGCGCGAGTTGAGGTTGTCGATCACCGAATGCGGCTGGCCGTGCGCCACCCGCCACTTGAGCAGCGCGCCGATGGCCGAGGCCAGCACCAGCACGCCGGCCACGCCACCGAAGAGCTTGAGCGTGGTCCACGCGAAGGGAGAAAGCTCGATCATGCGGCGGTCCCTCCGTTGTTGTTCTGGCTGCCGGCCGTGCCGTTCTCGTCGATGCGGTCGTACTCGGGCCGCAGGTCGAGCATGGCGGCGCGGGCGCGGGCGATGAAGCTGTTCTTGTCCTCGCCCTCGGCCAGCGAGATCGGCGCGCCGTAGCGAACCGTGCAGGCCAGCGGGATCGGCACCAGCGTGCCCTTGGGCAGCACGCGCTTGAGGTTCTCGATCCACACCGGTACCAGCCGCACGTTGGGGCAGGCGCGCGCCAGGTGGAAGAGGCCGCTCTTCAGGGGCAGCAGGATCTCGTCGCCGGTGTTGCGCGTGCCCTCGGGGAACATGATGAGCGAGTCGCCGGCGTCCAGCGCCTGCTTCATCTGCTCGACCGGGTTCTCGCCCTGGCCCGAGCCGTCGCGGCGGATCATCAGCGCGTTGAACACGTCGATGCCGATGAACTGCCGCGTCTTCGAGGCCATCCAGTAGTCCTGTCCGGCCACCGGGCGCGTGAGCGCGCGCAGGTCGGGCGGCAGAGTGGCCCACAGCAGCACGAAGTCGCCGTGGCTCGTGTGGTTGGCGAAGTACAGCGTCTGCTCGGCCTTCGGCGTGGAGCCCGACCAGATGGCGCGCACCCCGGTCAGCAGCCCGGCCGCGCCGATGATGAGCTTGCCCGCCACGATGGCGAGGCCGCGCCGCAGCACGGTGCTTTCGGGCTTTTCGTCCTTGTTCTTGTTTTCTTCTTCTGCGTTCAAGAGATGTCCTGTGTCATCAAGGCAAGTAGGAACATGGCGCTCTGGCAGGCCACCACGATGGCGTGGCGCTGCATGAGCTGACGGGTGCCCTGCACGCGATCGTCCAGCGGGCGGGGAGCGTGCTGCGAGGGCGGAGGCTCGCGCAGGCCGAGGGAGGCGAGCGAGCGGTCGAGGGCGTCGAGCGAGGCGACGGTGTTGCGCGCCAGGCCGTCGAACAGCGCCTCGTCGAAGCGCAGCCGGAAAGCGAAGTAGCGCTCCAGCGCGCCGAGGATGACGACCGCGCCGAAGCCCATGGTGGCGGTGGTCGAGAGCGAGCGCAGCGTCAGCGCGAGCACCAGCGCCGAGATGCAGGTGAGCGCGAAGCCCCAGAGGGCCAGCAGCGCCATCGCGCGCAGCAGCGCCGCGAGCGCGGCGCAGGTGGTTCTGTCGTTGTCATCGGTCATGGCGCGGCACCTCCTGCAAGGGCTTGATCGGCTCCAGCGACATCCGCCAGGCGTCCCGCAGCACGATCTGCGGCCGCGCCCGGCGCACCGTGTCCTCGGCCTGGGCAACGCCGCCGGCCGCCCCGTAGCGGCCCAGCCAGGCGATCACCGCCGCCGCGCTGCGCGAGAAGCCGAGCGCGCAGCAGACCCACACTGTGGCACCGTCCGCGCTCCTGCGCTGGCCTTCGACGACGGCGGCCGCGCGCTGCAGGCGCACGGTGGGCGGCACCGTCAGGTCGAGCACCGGCACGCAGCGCGCATGCGGCACGCCGGCAGGCATCTGCAGCTCGGCGCACAGGCTCACCAGCCGGGGCCGCCCGGCGGCCAGCCATTCGGCGTGCGTGGGCCGGCGGCCCAGCCGAAGGCCCGGCACCACCTCGACCGAGGCCGGCAGCTTGCGCGTCCAGAGCCAGGCGTTGACGGCGGCGCCGAGGCGGTAGGGCGCCAGCATCCAGCGCGCCGCCCAGCCCATGCGGCCGCGGCCGTTCATCTGGAAGCCGCGCGCGCCGAAGCCGGCGTAGTTCAGCGCCACCAGCGCGAGCGAGGCGGCCGGCCATGCGAGCCACAGCGCGATGCCGCCGCCGTAGAGCGCGGCCGCCAGGAACAGCGCCGCGCCCACGGCGTAGAAACCCGCCAGCTTCCAGCGCTGCGCATCACTGGCGGTGCGCCATGCGCGCGGCATCGACACCACGCGCTCCAGCGGCCACAGCCACACGCAGAACAGGCCGAGCAGCGCGCCGGTAGGAATGTCGATGAAGTGGTGCTGCCAGGTCGTGAGCACCGAGGCGCAGATGGCGAAGGCCCACAGGTGCAGCACCAGCCGCGCCCACAGCGGCCGGATGAACTGCCGGTACCAGTCCCACAGGATCACCGCCAGCGCGATGTGCAGCGAGGGCGCCTGGTTGAAGGGCTGGTCGAAGCCGCGCAGCGCGTTGAACAGGAAGGCCGGTGCCCCGTCGACCGGCGGCTGTCCGAAGCTGAAGTGCAGCGGCCAGAGGATGAAGCAGGTGCAGGCGACCAGCGTGGCCGTCACCAGCCGCAGCGCATGCCGGTCGAGCGTGTGCCGGCTGCGCGCGAGGAACAGCGACAGCGCGTAGAAGACGTTGATCGTCCAGTACGGGAAGATGGTCCACGGCCAGAACGGCACCTGCCGCTCCCACTCGAAGGCCATCGACGGCACGTCGGCGCGCGTGGTGGCCCACCAGTTGGCGAAGCCGTAGGTCGCGTAGAACAGCGGCCCCAGGAACACCAGCCAGGCGGCGGCGCGCTTCCAGAGCCGTCGTGCCGGCGGGGTGCGCGTCATTGCGTGACGCGCACCGCCAGAGACACTGTGAAGATGCCCCATTCGTCCACCCGCTGGTCGATCTTGCGGAAGCCCGCTTCCTCCACCAGCTGGTCCATCTCGTACTGGGTGCGGCGGCGCATCACCCAGGCTTCGCCCTGGCGGTGGCTGGTGAGGGCGCGCGCGATCATCTCGAGCTGCGGATGCCATGGCTGGCCGGTGTAGACCAGGTAGCCGCGGTCTTCCACCGCGTCGCCCACGCCCGCGAGCGAGCGGCGAACCATCTCGTTGTCGGGGAAGAGCTCGTACAGGCCCGACACCACGGCCAGCGTGGGACGCGGCGTGACGCTGGCGAGGCTCATGCGGTCGAAGGCGTCGGCCTGCACGAACCGCGCGACGTCTTCCAGGCCTTTCTCGGCGATGAGCGCGCGGCCGTCGCGCACGTTGATGTCGCTGTAGTCGCGCAGCAGGATCGAGCTGGCCTTGACGGGGCTCGCCAGCACAGCGTCGAGCACGTAGCGGCCGTGGCCGGCGGCGATGTCCATCAGGCGCACCTCGCGGTGCATCTCGGCTAGCCGCTCCATCGCGATGCGCAGCAGCTCCTCGACGTGGATCTTGCGCTGGCGGATGCCGCGCCAGCCGATCGACTCCAGGTAGGTCTTGTCGATCGAGCGGCCGATGAACGAGCTGCCCTGCGGATGATTGCGGTAGACGTAGTCGAGCGTGCTGCCCGAGTCGAAGCCGGTTTCGTGGCCGAGCTTGATGCCCTCGGACATCGTGCCGCCCAGCTTCAGCCCGGCACGGGTCATGGCCCAGTAGGCGCCGCGCGGCGACAGGGGCGAGAGCGGCTCGGCCAGCGCGCGCGATTCGTCGGCCGTGTCGCCGCTCAGGTGCGCCTCGCGGCGGTCGACCGGCACGGCGGGCTCGTCGAAGCGCTGGAGGATGAATTCGCGGATCTGCGCCACGGCCGGCGCGCGGTCCTTCTCGCCCAGCGTGTCGTGGAAGAAGCCCGGCAGCTCGGTCTTGGTCTTCACCGCGCTGCCCAGCCGCTCGAAGAACTGGTGCTGTGGCTTGTGGTGCACCACCCAGTCGGCGCCCGAGATGAGCAGCTGCACAGGCAGCGTGATCGCGTTGGCGTCGGCCACCACGCGGTCGGCCGCCTCGTACAGGCCCAGCAGGATGTTCACCGCGATGGGCCGGCTGATGAGCGGATCGCTCTCGTAGCTGGCGATGCGTTCCGGGTCGTGCGTGAGGAATTTCGCCTTCACGTAGCTGTTGACGAAGAAAAGCCCGCGCAGCTTGTGCATCAGCGCCAGGCCGGGCCGCGCGAACGGCACGTAGAGCTTGACCTTGAAGGCCGGCGAGGCGAGCGTGAGGCCGCGCACCTTGGGGGCGTAGTCGTGCGCCCAGGTGGCGATCAGCACCGCGCCCACGCTTTGCGCGACCACGTGGATGTCCTGCTCGGGCACGCCGTGGACGGCGCCGATGTGCTGCACGAAGGTCTGCACGTCGCGCACCGAGGTGCCGAAGCTGGGGCTGTAGCCGCGCTGGCCGGGCGAGCGCCCGTGGCCGCGGGCGTCCCAGGCGTAGAAGTCGAAGTCGGGCAGGTCGAGTTCGTCGACCAGGTGCGCCATGCGCGCGCCGTGCTCGTGGCCGCGGTGGAACAGCAGCACGGCGCCGCGCCGCGCCGCGCCCGTGGCGGGCCAGCGGCGGTAGAACAGCGATTCGCCGTCGTGCGTCTGGAAGTGGAGTTCTTCGGCGATGCGAGAAGTCGTATTTGTCATTGAGTCCCTGTGGAATTGGTGTCGGCCTCTGCCAGTGCCCGGCGAATGCGGTTGACGATGGTCCATGCCACGAGCGCGGCCAGCAGCGGCATCAGCCAGGCCGTCCAGCCCGGCAGCGGCCCGCCCAGCGCCACATAGAGGCCGAGCGCGCCGAACACGAAGGCCCGGTCGCTCTTGCCCAGCGGGCCGTCGTAGCGGCGCGAGGCGCCCACGGTGGGGCCCAGCGCGCCGGCGAATTCGCTCAGCCCGGCCAGCACGATCACCGTGCCGACCCAGAAGCCGCTGAAGGGCTGCACCAGCGCGAAGGGCAGGTACAGCGCCGCGTCGGAGACCACGTCGGTCAGTTCGTTGAGGAAGGCGCCCAGCCTGCTTTGCTGGTTGTGCTCGCGCGCCAGCATGCCGTCGATGGCGTTGAAGGCCATGCGCAGGAACATCCACAGCGGGATGAGCCCGAAGGCCGCCAGCGAGGGCGCCGCGAAGAAGAGCCAGAGCCCGAGCGCGACCGAAACCACGCATGCCGCCAGCGTGACCTGGTTGGCCGTGACGCCCATCGCATGCAGGCGGACCACCAGCGGCCGCAGCAGTGCCTGGAAACGCGGCTTCAGTTCGTAGATCGACACGTGCTGGCTTCCCCTCGTTCGTTATATGGCCGAAGCATTCTGCCAGTGTGTGGCAGGTACTAAACTCCCCAGCGAAGACCCCTCCGCAATGACCATCCAGACTGACGACTTCGCGCCCGCCCCCCAACGCGTGGTGTCCGCCGCCCCGGCCTCTCCCAACGAGGAGGCGATCGAACGGGCCCTTCGCCCCAAGCTGCTCGACGAGTACGTCGGCCAGGCCAAGGTGCGCGAGCAGCTCGAGATCTTCATCGGCGCCGCGCGCAAGCGGAAGGAGGCGCTCGACCACGTCCTGCTGTTCGGCCCGCCGGGCCTGGGCAAGACCACGCTGTCGCACATCGTCGCGGCCGAGCTGGGCGTCAACCTGCGCCAGACCTCCGGCCCCGTGCTCGAGAAGCCCAAGGACCTGGCGGCGCTGCTGACCAACCTGGAGCCGAACGACGTGCTCTTCATCGACGAGATCCACCGCCTGAGCCCGGTCGTCGAGGAAATCCTGTACCCCGCGCTGGAGGACTACCAGATCGACATCATGATCGGCGAGGGTCCCGCGGCGCGCAGCATCAAGCTCGACCTGCAGCCCTTCACGCTGGTGGGCGCCACCACCCGCGCCGGCATGCTGACCAACCCGCTGCGTGACCGTTTCGGCATCGTCGCGCGGCTGGAGTTCTACACGCCCCAGGAGCTCGCGCTGATCGTGCGCCGCAGCGCCGGCCTGCTCAAGGTGGAGGCCGACGAGGCCGGCGGCTTCGAGATCGCCCGCCGCTCGCGCGGCACGCCCCGCATCGCCAACCGCCTGCTGCGCCGCGTGCGCGACTACGCCGAGGTCAAGGGCAACGGCCGCATCACCGAAGACATCGCGCACCGGGCGCTGGCCATGCTCGACGTCGACCCGCAGGGCTTCGACCTGATGGACCGCAAGCTGCTCGAGGCCGTCATCCACCGCTTCGACGGCGGCCCGGTCGGCCTGGACAACGTGGCCGCCAGCATCGGCGAGGAGCGCGACACCATCGAGGACGTGATCGAGCCCTACCTCATCCAGCAGGGCTACCTGCAGCGCACGCCGCGCGGGCGCATCGCCACCTTGGCCGCGTACCGCCACCTCGGCGTGGCCCCGCCTTCCGGCCGTGCCGACGGCCCCGACCTTTTTGGAACCTGACCCCCATGCACACCCATGACCTGAGCGCCTGGCAGCACGACCACCATTTCGGCGCCGACACCTCTTCCGCCGAGCGCAGCACGCGCCTCGTGATGTGGATCACCTTCGCGATGATGGTCGTCGAGATCGGCGCCGGCTGGTGGTTCAACTCGATGGCGCTGCTGGCCGACGGCTGGCACATGAGCTCGCACGCGCTGGCCATCGGACTGAGCGCCTTCGCCTATGCGGCCGCGCGCCGCTATGCACGAGACCCGCGCTTCGCCTTCGGCACCTGGAAGATCGAGGTGCTCGGCGGCTTCGCGAGCGCGCTGGCGCTGCTGGGCGTGGCGGCGCTGATGGTGGTGGGCTCGCTGGAGCGGCTGTGGTCGCCCGCGGCCATCCACTATCCAGAGGCCATCTCGGTGGCGGTGCTGGGGCTGGTGGTCAACCTGGTCTGCGCACGGCTGCTGGGTGGGGCGCATCATGACCACGGCCATGCGCACGACCACCACGATCACCACGACCATGGGCATGGCCACGACCTGAACCTGCGCTCGGCCTATCTGCACGTGGTGGCCGATGCCGCGACCTCGGTGCTCGCCATCGCGGCGCTGCTGGGCGGCTGGTTCTACGGCTGGGCCTGGCTCGACCCGGCGATGGGCATCGTCGGCGCGGTGCTGGTGGCGGTCTGGGCCAAGGGGCTGCTGAAGGAAACGGGCAAGGTGCTGCTCGACCGCGAGATGGATCACCCGGTCACGCAGGAGATCCGCGAAGGCGTCGAGACCATGCTGGCCGACTCCGAGACCCGCGTGGCCGACCTGCACGTGTGGCGCGTGGGCCGCGACGCATACGCCTGCGCGCTCACCGTGGTGACGCACTCGCCGACGCTCACGGCCGACGAGGTGCGGGCGTGCTTCTCGATGCACGAGGAAATCCGCCACTCCACGGTGGAAATCCAGCGCTGCGCCGACTAGTTTGACTCCTTCCCCCGCTGGGGGAAGGCGCAAGCCAAAGTCAGGCGACCTTGGCGCGCGCGTGGCGCACGATCAATATCTGAGCCGCATAGTAGGTAGCCAGCACCCACAGCGGCGCCAGCGGCAGCGGCGTCACGAACTGGTTGGTGGCCAGCAGCGAGTCGCTGAGCATGAAGAAGCAGGCACCCACCGCGACCCAGGCCGGGGACGAGTCCGAATCCTTCAGCACGGTGGCGCGCCCGATGGCCTGCGCAGCCATGCAGGCGATCACCACCACATAGGCGCCGACCGGAATCCGCAGCGCCGCGGGCAGTCCGCCCTGCCAGAGGAAGGCGTACATGCCGGCGCCGATCAGCAGCGTCGCCGCCAATGCCCCGCGGCGCGGAAACATGCCAACGCCGATGCGGAACAGCGCGATGTAGGCGAGGTGGGCCAGCAGGAAGCAGACCAGGCCGGGAACGAACATCCTGTCCGGCCCCATCAGCAGCACGTCGCCCGCCAGCGAGGCGACCAGGCCGGCCAGCAGCAGGCCGTCGAAGCCGGTCACGGAGCCTGCAGACATCGCCCGCCGGGCCGCGAAGAAGATCGCGATCGACAGCGCCAGCGGCTTGAAGACGTGGTGCAGCCAGCCGATGCCCAGTGCCGCGCTGGCCGTGGCCAGGGCCGCTGCCTCGACCAGTAGCACCTCGGTGACGGTCAAGCGCCCCTGCAGCACGCCGCCGATGGCCCACAGCATGGCCGTCAGCGCGGCCAGCCACACGGCGGACTTCGCCAGCGGCATCTGGTCGGAGAACCACAGGAAGACCACCGCGAATCCGATCAGCAGCAGGAATTGAATGCCCGCGAACCATTGCACGCCCGCGCTCACCGCCGGCTCGTAGCGCGTCACACGGGCGATGTCGAAGGCCGGCTTCGGAAAGCGCGCCGCCACGTCGACCGGCCGCCAGCCGGGCGGCTTGATCCACACGCGCAGCTTGTCGGCCCAGCTGCGCGCGTGCCATGAATCCTTCGCGAGCGCCCAGTACACCTCGGCGTTGGCCCACAGCGGGTCCCAGCTGCGCAACTCGCCGCGCGTGCCGTAGACGCAGCGCTCGTCCTCCTCGCGGAAGCTGCCGAACATGCGATCCCACACGATCAGGATGCCGCCGTAGTTGCGGTCGAGGTAGCTGTCGTTCACCGCGTGGTGCACGCGGTGGTTCGACGGCGAGCAGAACCAGCGGTCGAACCAGCCCAGCTTGCCCACCTGCTCGGTGTGCACCCAGAACTGGTAGAGCAGGTCGATCAGAGCCACCACGCCGAACACCAGCGGCGGCACGCCCGCCACCGCCATCGGCAGGTAGAAGATCCAGCCCAGCAGCGCGCCGCTGGAGGTCTGCCGCAGCGCGGTCGACAGGTTGTAGTGCTGGCTCTGGTGATGCACCACGTGCGCCGCCCACAGCACGGCCGACTCGTGGCCCATGCGGTGCAGCCAGTAGTAGCAGAAGTCGTAGAACAGCAGGGCGAGCAGCCAGCCGTACCAGGTGGTCCAGAACTCCTTCGCGGCCTCCTGGGGAAAGAGCGCCACCGCCGAATACACGGCCGTGTAGATGCCGATGCGCAGCAGCCCGGTGAGCACCGCGCTGACCTGGCTCAGCATGCCCAGGCCGATGCTGTTCACGGTGTCGGCGAGGCGGTAGGTGTCCTGCCCGGCGCCGCGGCGGGCGCGGGCACGGCCGACAGCGAATTCGATCGCGATCAGCAGGAAGAAGACGGGGGTTGCGAGAACGATGATCTGGCCAGGACGCATCGCGCGATTGTGGCGTTGCGACAGCCCCACAAGTCATCGGGATGTCACGGGGGCGCCATCGTATGGTCACCCGGCGGTGGGAGCCTACCGGGCCATGCAACGCGACGACGCTTTCCTTCGCGCATGGCGCGACACCGCGGTCCGGGCCCTCGACCCGGAGGACGACGACCGCGCGCGTCCACCACTGCAATTCCGAACCCTCTGGATCTCCGACCTGCACCTGGGCACGCCCGGCTGCCAGGCCCGGGCCCTGCTCGACTTCCTCAAGCACACCGAGTGCGAAACGCTGTTCCTGGTCGGCGACATCATCGACGGCTGGCAGCTCAAGCGGCACTGGTACTGGCCGCAGGCGCACAACGACGTGATCCAGAAGCTGCTGCGCAAGGCGCGCAAGGGCACGCGCGTGATCTTCATCCCGGGCAACCACGACGAGTTCGCCCGCAAGTACCTGCACCACAACTTCGGCGGCATCGACGTGGCCGAGGAATGGATCCACGAGACGGCCGACGGCCGCAAGCTCTGGATCATCCACGGCGACCTGTTCGACGGCGTGATCCAGTGCGCCAAGTGGCTGGCCTACGTGGGCGACTCGCTCTACGAATTCACGCTCAAGCTCAACCGCCACCTCAACTCGCTGCGCGCGCGCATGGGGCTGCCCTACTGGTCGCTTTCCAAGTACCTCAAGGGCAAGGTCAAGCGGGCCGTGAGCTACGTGGGCGACTTCGAGAAGGCCGTGGCCCGCGAGGCCCGCAACCGGGGCGCGCAGGGCGTGGTCTGCGGCCACATTCACCATGCCGAGATGCGCGACATCGACGGCATCCTCTACTGCAACGACGGCGACTGGGTCGAGAGCCTGACGGCGCTGGCCGAGCATGCCGACGGCAGGCTGGAAATCATCGAGTGGGCACAGCACATGCCCGTGCCGTCGAAGGCGACGCCGCAGCGCGAGGTCGTTGCGGCCTGAAGAAGAGAAGCAGGGCCGCCGGGGTCAGCCCTTGCGGTCGCGGTCGTTCGGCTTCGTCGCGTGCTCGAGCTGCTCGCGCCAGGCGTCGTAATGCCTGAACATGCTCTTGCCCAGCTCGTCCATCCACAGCCACCAGGCCAGCGCGAGGTTCTCGGGGCCGTCGGGTTCCGGTGGATTCCGGGAAAGCGTGGCGTCAGGCTGTTCCGGCAACTCGTAGTCGCACAGGCGCTCGACGCTGCTGTGCGAAAAGCCGGGAATGACAGTGCTCACTGCAATGCTCCTTCGGGGGCGGCGCTTTCTTCTCTGCCGCCCGGAACAACAACTCCCCGGGGGCGATTGAAGCAGGAACCGGTGCCCCGCCGTATCGGACTATCCCGAATGAAAACAAAGGTCTACGGAAATCCGTGAGTCCCGGCGGCGCACGACGCGCACCGCCACGTTCGTCCGATCCGACGATGCCGGCCGGCCCCGCCGGCATCACACTCGGGCGGAGCATTCCGACAGGAGACGACCAACATCATGGCCTGGGCACTCACGACCGCGGAGGCCGCGTTCCGCGACGAGGTCAGAGACTTCCTCGCGCGCGAGCTGACGCCCGAGCTGCGCGCCGCTGGCCGGCGCAGCTCCGGCATCTTCAGCGACCACGAATTCGGCAACCGCTGGCACCGCATCCTCGCGAAGCGCGGCTGGAGCGTTCCGCACTGGCCGGTGGAGCACGGCGGCACCGGCTGGTCGCCGATGCAGCACTACATCTTCTCGGCCGAGCTGGCGGCAGCCGACGCACCGCCGCGCGCGCCCATGGGCCCGGGCATGGTGGCGCCTGTGATCATCGCCTTCGGCACCGAGGCGCAGAAGCGCGCGTGGCTGCCCGGCATCCGTTCGGGCGAGGACTACTGGTGCCAGGGCTATTCCGAGCCGCAGTCGGGCTCCGACCTGGCCTCGCTGCAATGCAAGGCGGTGCGCGATGGCAGTCACTACATCATCAACGGCACCAAGATCTGGACCACCCACGCACAGTACGCCAACCGCATGTTCTGCCTGGTGCGCACCACGTCGGGCGGCAAGCCGCAGCAGGGCATCAGCTTCCTGTGCTTCGACATCCCGGCGCCGGGCATCACCATCCGGCCGATCATCAGCATCTCGGGCGACCACGAGCTCAACCAGGTGTTCTTCGACGACGTGCGCGTGCCGGCCGAGGGGCTCATTGGCGAGGAGAACCAGGGCTGGACCATCGCCAAGTACCTGCTGCAGCATGAGCGCGGTGGCGCGTGGGCGCCGATGCTGCGCGCCCGCCTGCGCCGGCTGCAGGCGGCCGCCGATGCGGCTTTCGCGGCCGCGGCGCACGACGCGCACGAGGCCGACGACATGGCCCTGCGCCTCGCCGAGGCTGAATGCGCCATCGACGCGCTCGAGGCCACCGAACTGCAATCGCTGCGCGCGCAGGCCCGCGGCGAGCCGCACGGCATACGCCCGTCGATGGGCAAGGTGCTGGGCTCCGAGCTGCGCCAGCGACTGACCGAACTCGGCGTGGAAATCGCCGCCCACTACGCCGCGGCCGACCTGCCACTGGACGACAGTCTTCAGCGCGGCGAGCTGCCCATTCCCGAGGACGCCGTGTTCTCCATGTCGGCCTACCTCAACGACCGCGCGGCGTCGATCTACGCGGGCTCCAACGAGGTGCAGCGCAACATCGTCGCGGCCCACCTGCTGGCGAACTGAGGCTCTTCGATGACGACAGCCACCACCGAACGCGACGACACCCTGGCGATGCTGCGCGACAGCCTCGCGCGCTACCTCGACGACAACCACGGCTTCGAGCAACGCCTGTACGCGCTGCGCAAGGCCGACGACGCACCACCGCCGTTCTGGCGCGGCCTTGCCACCGAACTCGACCTGCTGGGCGCGGCCCTGCCCGAGTCGGCGGGTGGCCTCGGCGGCGGCATGGCCGCGCACCTCGCGCTGATGGAGACGCTGGGCGGCGCGCTCGCCGCCGAGCCGTACCTGTCGACGATGGTCATCGGCGCTGGCCTGCTGCAGCGCAACCCCGGCGCACAGGCCGACGCGCTGCTGGAGCGCGTGGTCGCGGGCGAGGCCGTGCTAGCGTTCGCGCACGGCGAGCCGCAGAGCAGGCACGACCGCGCCGACGTGCAGACCGAATTCGTGCGCGATGCCGACGGCTCCTTCCGCCTGAACGGCCGTAAGGCCGTGGTGCACGCAGCGCCATGGGCCAGCCACCTGCTCGTGAGCGCGCGAAGCGGCGCCGGGCTCTCGCTGTTCGTCGTTCCGAGGAACACGCCGGGCTTGCGCCTGCGCGCCTACCCGACGCGCGACGGTGGCCGTGCGGCGGACATCGCCCTCGACGACCTGCGCCTGCCGGCCGACGCACTGCTGGGCGAAGAGGGCGGCGCGCTGCCGAAGATCGAACAGGCGCTCGACGAGGCCACGCTCGCCGTCTGCGCCGAGTCCATCGGCGTCATGCGTCGCCTGATGCGCGACACGCTCGACTACGTGCGGCAGCGCAAGCAGTTCGGCGTGCCGATTGCCAGCTTCCAGGTGCTGCAGCACCGCTTGGCCGACATGCACATGGCGCTGGAACAGGCCGCGGCGCTCACCGCCAGCGTGGGTGAAATCATCGACGACGCATCGAGCGGCGAACGTGCGCGCGCCGTCTCGTCCGCCAAGGTGGCCGCCGCCAAGGCATGCAAGGCGGTCGGGCAGGGCGCGGTGCAGCTGCACGGCGGCATGGGCATGACGGAGGAGCTGGCAGTCGGGCACTACGTGCGCCGCGCCACGCTCATCGAGGGCCAGTTCGGCCCGCCGTCCTGGCACCTGCGCCGCGTCGCGAAGCTGCGCGCAGCCCTGGTGCAGGCGCAGGCGTAGCGCATTCGTCGCTTTCGACGATGCGGCGCCGTGGGGCCGGCGCCAAGATGTCTCCACACACAGGAGACAGACCATGGCAGGTCCACTGCAAGGCCTTCGGGTGATCGAGATGGCGGGCATCGGCCCCGGCCCGTTCTGCGCGATGCTGTTCGCCGACATGGGCGCGGAGGTGATCCGCATCGAGCGCCCCGGCACGCGCACCGCGCCGCACGACATCCTCGCGCGCGGACGCAGCACGCTGCAGGTCGACCTGCGCGCGGAAGGTGCGGCGCAGTCCGTGCTCGACGCCATCGCCAAGGCCGACGTGCTCGTCGAGGGCTTCCGCCCCGGCGTGATGGAGCGGCTGGGGCTGGGCCCCGCCGAATGCCACGCACGCAACCCGCGGCTGGTGTACGGCCGCATGACCGGCTGGGGCCAGCACGGCCCGCTCGCGCACGCTGCGGGGCACGACATCAACTACATCGCCATCAGCGGCGCGCTGCACGCCATCGGCCGCGCGGGCGAACCGCCGGTGCCGCCGCTGAACTACGTGGGCGACTTCGGCGGCGGCGCGATGCTGTTGGCCTTCGGCATCCTGGCCGCGTTGCACGAGGCGAAGAACTCCGGCCAGGGCCAGGTGGTCGATGCCGCCATGACCGACGGCGCGGCGCTGCTGTCGGCCATGATGTACGGCTTCAAATCGGCGGGGCAATGGAGCAACCAGCGCGGCGAGAACATGCTCGACGGCGGCGCGCACTTCTACGACACCTACGCCTGCGCCGACGGCAAGTACGTGGCGGTGGGCGCCATCGAGCCGCAGTTCTACGCGTTGCTGCGCGAGCGCTGCGGCATCGCCGACGACACCGCATTCGACGCGCAGATGGACGCCGACCGCTGGCCGCTGCTCAAGCTGCGCATGGCCGACGTGTTCCGCACGCGCACGCGCGACGAGTGGTGCGTGCTGCTCGAAGGCAGCGACGCCTGCTTCGCGCCCGTGCTCGACTGGGACGAGGCGCCGGAGCACCCGCACAACGTGGCGCGCGGCACCTTCGCCAACGTGGGCGGCGTGGTGCAGCCCGCGCCCGCGCCGCGCTTCAGCCGCACCGCGCCGGTGCTGCCGCAGGCGACCGCGCGCGACGACGGCCCTGCCGTGCTGCGCCGCTGGGGCGTGGCGGCGGATGCGATCGCGCCTCTTGCGCCTCTCGCGCCTCTTGGCAGTGCCTGAAGGAGACAACCTCGTGTTCCTCACCCAACCCCTGCACAAGGGCCGCCGCGAGAAGGCGAAGGCCATCGCCATCGTCTGCGGCGGCACCAGCCTCGATTTCGCGACTTTCACCGACCGCGTCGCGCGCCTGGCCACCGTGCTGAAGCAGTTCGGCATGGCGAGCGGCGACCGCGTCGGCATGCTGAGCCTCAACTCGCACCGCTTCGTCGAATACTTCTTCGGCACCTGGTGGGGCGGCGGCGTCATCAACCCGGTCAACATCCGCTGGAACCCGAAGGAGGTCGCCTACTCGCTGGACGACTGCGACACCCGCATCCTGCTGGTCGACGACCTGTTCGTGCCGATGGTGCCGGCGCTGCGCCAGCTCTCGGCGTCGCTGCGCACGGTGGTCTATTGCGGCGACGGCGCGGTGCCCGAGGGCATGGTGGGCTACGAGGCGCTGCTGGCCAAGGCCGAGCCAGCGGAAGACGCGCCGCACGGCACCGACGAGCTCGCGGCCATCATGTACACCGGCGGCACCACCGGGCAGCCCAAGGGCGTGATGCTCACGCACGGCAGCCTCTGCATCAACGCGCTGAGCACGGTCGCGGCACTGCCGCGCGATGCGCAGAACGCGGTGTCGCTCGTCGCGGCGCCCATGTTCCATGTGGCGGGCTGCGGCTGATGCCGATGCACGTGCTGCCCATGTTCGACGAGCTGGCGGTGCTGCAGGCCGTGCAGTCCGCGCGCATCACCGAGATGTTCATGGTGCCGACCATGATCAAGCGCGTGATCGAGCATCCGCGCTTCGCCGACTTCGACCTATCGAGCCTGCGGCTGCTGTTCTACGGCGCGGCGCCCATCGACGCCGCGCTGCTCGACCAGGCGATGCGCGCGATCCCGAAGGCCGCCTTCGCGCAGGTCTACGGCATGACGGAGCTCTCGCCCGTGGTCACCGCGCTGTCGCCGCATTGCCACCAGCCGGGCCCCGATCGCGACCGACTGCTGCGCTCGGCGGGAACGCCGGTGCCCATTGCCGAGATACGCATCGTCGACGGCGAAGACAGGGAGGTGCCGCCGGGCCAGGTCGGCGAGATCGTCGCGCGCGGCCCGATGGTCATGAAGGGCTACTGGAACAAGCCGAGGGAAACCGAGGCCGCGCTGCGCGGCGGATGGATGCACACCGGCGACGGCGGCTACATGGACGACCAGGGCTTCGTGTTCGTGGTCGACCGCATGAAGGACATGATCGTGAGCGGTGGCGAGAACGTGTATTCGGCCGAGGTCGAGAACGCCATCGCGCAGATGCCGCAGGTGCTGATGTCAGCGGTGATCGGCGTGCCCGACGACAAGTGGGGCGAACGCGTGCACGCGGTGATCGTGCGACGCGAGGGCATGGCGCTGGAGGCCGAGGCCGTCATCGCCCACTGCCGCGAGCACATCGCCGGCTACAAGTGCCCGCGCAGCGTGGAGTTCCGCGACGCGCTGCCGCTGTCGGCGGCCGGCAAGCTGCAGAAGTTCCAGCTGCGCGAGCCCTTCTGGGCCGGCAGGGAACGGCGTGTGGGCTGAGCCGCGCCGATCAGATACGACAGAAAAGAAAGCAAAGGAAGACAACATGGCCATCGATTTCCGCCGCTCCTGGAGCGACGAAGACCTGGAGCTGTACCGCGACAACGTGGTGCGCTTCATCGAGACCGAAGTGCTGCCGCACGACGAGGAAGCCCGCAAGCGCGGCCACGTGGGCCACGAGGTGTGGCGCAAGGCCGGTGCGCTCGGCCTGCTGTGCGCCGACATCCCCGAGGAGTACGGCGGCGCCGGCGGCGACTTCCGCCACGAGGCCGTGTTCTACGAGGAGATGTCGCGCCGCGCGCTCACCGGCATGGCGACCTCGGTGCACAGCATCGTGGCGCACTATTTCCTCAACCACGGCACCGAGGAGCAGAAGCGCAACTACCTGCCGCGCATGGCGCGCGGCGAGCTGGTGGGCGCGGTCGCCATGACCGAGCCCGGCGCGGGCTCCGACCTGCAGGGCGTGCGCACCCGCGCCGAGAAGAAGGACGGCGGCTACGTCGTCAACGGCTCCAAGACCTTCATCACCAACGGCTTCCTGGCCGGCGTGGTGCTGGTGGTGTGCAAGACCGATCCCGCGCAGGGTGCCAAGGGCACGTCGATCCTCATCGTGGAGACCGAGGGCTGCAAGGGCTTCCGCGTGGGCCGCGTGCTCGACAAGATCGGCATGAAGGCGCAGGACACCTCCGAGCTCTTCTTCGACGACGTGCGCGTGCAGGCCGACGCACTGCTCGGCGGCGTGGAGGGCCAGGGCTTCTTCCAGCTCATGAGCGACCTGCCCTACGAGCGCACCATCATCGGCCTGAGCGCGCTCACCACCATGGAAGGCGCCTACCAGGCCACGCTCGACTACGTGCGCGACCGCAAGGCCTTCGGCAAGCCCATCGCCGAGTTCCAGAACACCAAGTTCAAGCTGGCCGAGATCGCCACGCAGATCAAGGTGGGCCGCGCCTTCATCGACCGCTGCATCGAAGACCTCGTGGCCGGCAGGCTCGACACCGCCACCGCCTCCATGGCCAAGCTCTGGGGCTCGGAGGCGCAGGGCCGCGTGATCGACGAGTGCCTGCAGCTCTTCGGCGGCTACGGCTTCATGAACGAGTACATGGTGGCGCGCATGTACGCCGACGCGCGGGTGCAGCGCATCTATGGCGGCACCAACGAGATCATGAAAGAGGTGATTGCCAGGGCGCTCTGAGCCCCGGGCCGCGCCCGCTCAGGACAGCCGCCGGATCTCCGCCCGCGCGATCTCGCGGTGGTGGTACGAGGGCGACAGGCCGATGAACTGCGTGTATTTCTCGCGCGCGGCCTCGGTGTCGCCGGCGTCTTCCAGCTCCAGAGCCTCGAGCGTGAACTGGGTGAAGAGCCGGTTGGCGTCGTGCTCGCGCGCGGTGGCGGCCAGCGTCTTCGGCTGCAGTTCGGGCTGCGCGGCGTAGATCTGCCGCTGCACTTCGATCACCTCGATCAGCGCGCGGCCGATGCGCTGGATGTTCTCGTCCACGGGGTCGAGCCCGGTGCCGCGCACGTCCGTCGCGGCCTGGTCGAGCAGGTGCGAGGCAACTCGCAGCAGCTGGTGGATCCGCCTGTGTGTCATGTGCGGCCCGCTCCGTCCGGGCGACCGCTTCCGGGCTTCGCCGCTTCCGCGAAGCCGCTTCCTTGCAATTCACTCATCCGTTGTTCCGCTTGGCGCCGGGGGCCGTTGCGGCCCGCCCGCGCGACTGGCGCCCCAGGGTCGGCGAGGCCTCCCTGCCGGCTGCCAGGGCTTCTTCTTCCGTGCGCAGCTTGTCGGCGAGCTGGCTCGCGCGCTCGGCGATGGCCAGGCTCTTGGCCGCCTCGGCGCCGTGTGTCTTCACCGAGAAGGCCTTGCTCACGCTGCCCTTGCCGGCGGTGTAGGTGATGGCGAGCCAGTAGCCGGGGTGGCTGGGGTTGGGCGTCTTGAAGTGCACGCCGCTCACGCCGCTGGTGTTGTTGCGCCGGGTGATCTCCGACTTCGATCGCTTGGCCGTGCGCGGTCCCGCCGCATGGGCCGACAGCCCCATGCGGATCGCCTCCTCGGCCGGATGGATGCGCGCCAGCCCCGTCATGCGCTCGAGCTGCCGCGCGCGCTCCTGGATCGCCAGCGCCTGCGCGTCGTCGCCCAGGTCGGCCACGGAGAAGTCCGTGCGCAGGATCTCGTCGGGCGCGATATAGGTCTTGGCCATCCAGGCGCGCACCCGGCCGTTCGGTGCGAGATGGTGGAACACGCCCGTCACGCCGGTGCTGTTGTTCGTCCGCTGCTTCTCGGCGCGCTCGCTGCGCGTCTGCGGCGGCATGCTGCGCACGATGTGGTCGCGCCAGTCCTGCGCGTGGAGCAGCGCCTGCTCCGCGCCGCCGTAGCTGGCCTTGCCGAACAGCCTGTGATGGCGAACGCCGTTGCGGACGATGGAAACTTCGAACCCCCAGGACCTGGAGTAGATGCCGTACATGGCTGCCGGGTTCGGGATACCTTTGGGCATTCTCGACTTGATGCTGCTACTTTCGTACTCAGCGCTGCTGATTCCGATGGGCTCCCCGACTTGCCCGCTGCTCTTTGGCGCGCGAATTTCGCGGCTATTTTGGCCGAAGCACAAAGGCAAATCGGCGCGTGCGGCCGCGCCTGAAAAAATATCATCGACCCGGGCACGCGAGCATCCGCCGGCCGCCGTGCGAACGGGGCCGGCCCCTGCGAATCGCGTGTTCACTGCTGCGGCCTTGCCCCGGCGGCCAAGCCGTGCGGGCGAGCACCCTGGCGGGGCTCCTGCAGGTAGGGAATCGAGAGCGCGCCGGCCGCGGCCTGCTGCATGTGCACCAGCTTCTGCTCGAGCTGGCGTTCGCGCTCCTCGATCGCCAGCAGCTTCGCCTTCTCGGCCCCGTGCTCCTTGATGGAGAAGGCCTTGCTCACGCTGCCCTTGCCGGCGGTGTACGTGATGGCCAGCCAGTAGCCCGGATGGCCCGGGTTCGGCGCCTTGAAGTGCACGCCACTGACGCCGCTCGAATTGGTGCTGCGCTTGATCTCCGATTTCGAGCGCTTGTTCGACAGCTGCTCCGGCGCAAAGGCCGGCGGGCTCGTGCGGATCGCCTCCTCGGCCGGGTGCAGCTTGGCCAGCCCGTCCATGCGGTCGAGCTGGCGCGCGCGCTCCTCGATGGCCAGCGTCTGCGCCGCCTCGCCCATCGTGTTCACGGGGAAGTCGGTGCGCAGGATCTCGTCCTGCCCGATGTAGGTCTTGGCGACCCAGGCCCGCACCTTGCCGCCCGGGGCGACCTGGCAGAACACGCCCGACACGCCCGTCGTGTTGTTGATCCGAAGCTTCTCGGCGCGGTCGCGCCGGGGGACCGGCGGCACGCTGCGCACCACACCGTCGCGCCAGTCCTGCGCCTGGCGCAGCGCCTGCTGGTCGCCGCCGTAGCTGGCGCGGCCGAACTGCTTGAAGTAGCGCGTGCCGTTTCGCACGATCGACACCTCGTAGCCCCAGCTGCGAGGGTAGATGCCATACATGGCTGCGGGATTGGGGATTCCTTTGGGCATGGTGCTTCGGCTTGAGTCCGCTCTCTGGTGCTTTCGATGGCTCCCTGCGCCGGTCGCGCGACTCTCCGCGTCGCCGCGCTGCTTGCGCTATCGCAGCAGTTGGAAGTCTTCGGGGGAATGCTAGGGACGCCCGCAGTGGCGGGGTATCACCGGAATCCGTAGTTCAAGGGGTAGCCGGTGCGGAGGAGAGACTGGATGTAGGTCTATCGAATTACACCGAGCCTGCGCGCGATCGCCACCGCCTGCGTCCTGCTCTTCGCATCCAGCTTCATGTTGATGTTGCGCAGGTGCGTGCGCACCGTGCTGTCCGACACGAAGAGCTTCTCGGCCATCGCGTTGTTCGAGTAGCCCTCGGCCAGCAGCTGCAGCACTCGGATCTCCTTGCGCGTGAGCGGCTCCTTCATCGCGTCGCCGCCGGCCGGCGCTTCGGCTTCGGCCGCGCCGGTCATCGGGCCCACGGCCTGCAGCAGGCGCTGCAGGTGGTCCGCGAGGATCGGGTCGATGGTGGCGCCTTCCTGCATCGCCGCGGCGCAGCGATGGACCAGCGGGCCCACGGCGGGCCCCTCATCGAGGATCAGCCGCATGAAGCCTTCCTGGCTGGCCGCCTGCAGCACTTCGCCGAACTGCTCGACGGCGGCCGACAGGTCGCCAGCGCGCTGCAGCGCCAGCGCGCGCAGCACCCTGAGCTTGAGCGCGCGCCGGTTGCGGGCCACGGCGAGTGCGGCGTGCAGCTCCGCGTCGAGCACGCCCAGCGCCGCGCGCGCGTCGCCGAATGCGATCTCCCAGCGCGCCTTGGCCAGCGCGAGGTAGTCGAGGTCGTGCGCGGGCAGGCGCTGGCGCAGTTCGCGTTGCCACAGCGCGGGGTCGTCGGCGCGCAGCAGCTCGTCGTGCGACGCGGGGCCGTTGCCCTGCAGCAGCAGCATGCGCGAGCGCTCCAGCTTGGCGCCCGCCACCACGCGCGGCAGCTGGCGCGCGTGGCCCAGGTACTCGAGCTCGGTCAGGGCCTGGAAGGCCGCGTCGATGTCGCCCGCGTGGAAGGCCAGCCGCGAGCGCATCACGTGGCTCAGGATCATGTGGTCGGGCAGGCCCACGTCGCGCGCCAGCGGCAGGTACACGTTCAGCAGGCGCTCGGCCTGCGCGAGCTGGTTGGTCTCGTAGACGGCGCCCGCATACAGCACGCCGGCCCATGCGTTGCCGTGGCTGTGGTTGTACGACACCGCGTGCGTCGAATCGACCGCCATACGCAGCCGCGCTGTGGCCTGCCGCAGCCGGCCCTCGTGCAGGTCGAACAGGCCGGCCAGCGACTCGGTGTACATGCGGTTGAAGGCGCTGTTGCCCTGCTGGCGCCGCGCCGCGTCGAGCAGGCGCCGCGCCTCGTGCTGGTCGCCGCGCACCGCGAGGATGTGGGCCATGGCGTTGAGCAGCACGCTGTCGGCAAAGGCGAGGCCGGTGGGCAGGCGCGCGAGGCTCTGGCGGCCGGCCTCGTAGGCTTCGTCGTGACGGTCCTGCATGGCCAGCAGCAGCGGCACCAGCGTGTGGGCGCTCGCGCGCACCTCGGCGATGGGGCTGTCGAGGCAGCCCGACTTCTCGAGCTGCCGCATCGCGTCCCACGGGCCGTGCGTGAAGCAGGTGGCCCACAGCGAGATCGGCTGCAGGAACGGGTGCTCGCGCAGCTGGTGCTCGGGAATGGCCGAGAACCAGCGCGCCAGCATGCGCATGCGGCCCTCTTCGAGGAACTGCGCGGCGTGGCTGTCGAGCAGCGTCAGCGCATGCGGATGGTCCCCGCCTTCGATGGCATGGTCGATGGCGGGCACCGGCCGGCCATGCGACTCGTACCAGCCCGATGCCGCGAGATGCAGCCGCGCGGGCTCGCCGGGCATCTCGCGCGCGAGCTGCGCGCGCAGGAAGTCGGCGAAGAGGCTGTGATAGCGCCATGCATCGCCGTCGCCGCTCACCGGCGTGAGGAACAGGTTCGACGCGGCCAGCTGCTCGAGGATGGCTGCGCAATCCATGCGCGGGCACAGTGCCTGGCAAACAGAGGCGTCGAGTTGCCGCAGGATGCTGGTGCGCAGCAAAAAGTCGCGGATCTCCTTCGGCTGGTGCGCGAGCACGTCCTCGGCCAGGTAGTCGGCCACGGCACGGTCTGAGCCCGAGAAGCGCTCGACGAAACCGGTCGCGGTGCCGGTGCCGTGGCGTTCCAGCGCCATCGATGCGAGCCAGATCGCCGCTACCCAGCCCTCGGTCTTGCGGTGCAGCAGCGAGAGCATCTCCGGCGGCAGCGCCTGACGAAGGCCGAAGAAGGCGCTGGTTTCCTCCAGGCTGAAGCGCAGCCGGTCGGTGTCGATCTCGGTCAGCTGCCCGCGCGCGCGCAGCCGGCCCAGGCCCAGGTCGGGCAGGCTGCGCGAGCCGATCACGATCTGCCCCCTGCGCGGCAGGTGTTCGACGATCTCGCGCATCAGGCCCAGCACGGCCGGCTCCTGCACCCGCTCGAAGTCGTCGAGGAAGAGCGTGAAGGGCGACTCGTGCGCGGCCAGCGCGGCCACCGCGTCGAAGGGGCTGCTGTTGCTGCCGCGCGGGTCTTCCACGCCCAGGCGCTGCACGGCCTCGGCCAGGCAGTCGAGAAAGCGCGAGACGTCGTTGTCCGCGCGGTCCAGCGTGAGCCACGCGGTGGCGATGCCCCGGGCCTCCATGCGCTCGCGGATCTGCGCCATGGCGGTGGTCTTGCCGAAGCCGGCAGGCGCGCGCACGAGCACCAGCTTCACGGCCGCCGAGGCGACCTCTTCCCCGATCGCGGTGCGCTGCACCTGCGTGGCGACGAAGGCCGGGGGATTGAGCTTGGTTTCGAGGATCCGGGGTGTGGGGGACTGCATGCGGCGCTGAAATCCCGTCGTTTCCGACGATGTGTGCGGTCGATTCTGCTTCCTAAACTGGATGTGGACAAACCATCCCAGACACCTCCAGGACACCTCAAGGACACCAGCAGATGCAACTCGATTCCAGCATTGCGGCCGTCGTCACCGGCGGCGCCTCGGGCCTCGGCGCCGCCACCGCGCGCCGCCTCGCGGGCCACGGCGTGAAAGTAGCGCTCTTCGACCTCAACGCCGAGCAGGGCGAGGCCCTGGCCAGGGAGCTCGGCGGCATCTTCTGCAAGGTCGACGTCACCTCCGAGGAGCAGGTGGACGCCGCCTTCGCCAGGGCCCGCGCGGCGCACGGCCAGGAGCGCGTGCTCGTGAACTGCGCCGGCACCGGCAACGCCGTGAAGACCGCGAGCCGCGACAAGGCCACGGGCGAGATCAAGCACTTTCCGCTCGCGAATTTCGACCGCATCATCCAGATCAACCTGGTCGGCACCTTCCGCTGCATCGCCAAGTCGGCGGCGGGCATGCTCACGCTCGACACGCTGCAGGACGGCGAGCGCGGCGCCATCGTCAACACCGCCTCGGTGGCCGCGCAGGACGGCCAGATGGGCCAGGCGGCCTACACCGCCTCGAAGGCCGGCATCGTCGGCATGACGCTGCCGATCGCGCGCGACCTCATGAGCGAGGGCATCCGCGTGAACACCATCCTGCCGGGCATCTTCGACACGCCGCTGCTGCAGGGCGCGCCCGACAACGTGAAGGCCGCGCTGGCCGCGTCGGTGCCGTTCCCGAAGCGGCTGGGCAACCCGGCGGAGTACGCGACGCTGGCCGAGCTGATGATCACCAACGGCTACTTCAACGGCGAGAGCGTGCGGCTCGACGGGGCTATCCGCATGGCGCCGCGCTGACCCGAACCTTCGCACCCGCACAGACACGGAACAGACAGGAGAACTCCATGCCCGAAGCATTCATCGTCGCCGCCGCACGCACCGCCGGCGGCCGCCGCAACGGCCGCCTCGCCGGCTGGCACCCGGCCGACCTCGCCGCGCAGGTGCTCAATGCCCTGGTGGATCGCACCGGGGCCGACCCGGCGCTGGTCGAGGATGTCATCATGGGCTGCGTCGACCAGGCCGGCGAGCAGTCTTCCAACATCGCGCGCAACGCGGTGCTGGCGTCGAAGCTGCCCGAATCGGTGCCGGCCACCTCGGTCGACCGGCAGTGCGGCTCGTCGCAGCAGGCGCTGCACTTCGCTGCGCAGGCAGTGATGTCGGGCACGATGGACATCGTGATCGCCGCCGGCGTGGAAAGCATGACGCGCGTGCCCATGGGCATGCCCGTCACGCTGCCGCTGAAGAACGGGCTGGGCTTCTACGTGAGCCCGCTCATGGCGAAGCGCTATCCCGACGTGCAGTTCAGCCAGTTCACCGGCGCCGAGATGATCGCGAGGAACTACGGCATCGAGAAGGACGAGCTCGACCGCTATGCACTCGAGAGCCACAGGCGCGCCATCGCCGCCACGCAGGCAGGCCATTTCGAGCGCGAGATCGTGCCCGTGACCGTGCGCATGGCCGACGGCACCGAGCCCGGCGAGCAGCACACCGTGGACGAAGGCATCCGCTTCGACGCCACGCTGGAGAGCATTGCCGCCGTGAAGCTCATCGCAGAGGGCGGGCGCTGCACTGCCGCCACCGCCAGCCAGATCTGCGACGGCGCGAGCGGCCTGATGGTGGTGAACGAGCGCGGCCTGAAGACGCTGGACGTGGAGCCGCTCGCGCGCATCCACCACATGAGCGTGATGGGGCACGACCCGGTGATCATGCTGGAGGCCCCTCTGCCTGCCACGCAGCGCGCGCTGAAGAAGGCGGGCATGAAGATCTCCGACATCGACCTGTACGAAGTCAACGAGGCCTTCGCGCCGGTGCCGTTGGCCTGGCTGCAGACGCTGGACGCCGACCCGGCGCGGCTCAACGTGAACGGCGGCGCGATCGCGCTGGGCCATCCGCTGGGCGCGTCGGGCACCAAGCTGATGACCACGCTCGTGCACGCGCTCGGCCAGCGCGGCAAGCGCTACGGCCTGCAGACCATGTGCGAGGGCGGCGGCATGGCCAACGTGACCATCGTCGAGCGGCTCTGAGCATGGGCAGCGGCACCGACGAAGATCCGCTGCTGTGCGAGCGCGACGGCGACGTCGAGATCCTCAGCTTCAACATTCCGAAGCGGCTCAATCCGCTGACGGAGGTGCTCCAGCAGGCCCTGCGTGCAAGGCTCGCGCAGCTGCGCGAGGAGGCCGAGGCAGGCACGGTGCGCGCGCTGGTCCTCACCGGCGTGGGCAAGTCCTTCTGCGTGGGCGCCGATCTTTCGAGCATGGGCCCCGCCGGCGGAAGCGATGGAAGCGGCGGCAGCCTCGGCCAGCGCACGGCGAGTGCGATGGAGGCGCTGTCGAACCGGCTCATCGAGGACCTGCGCGGCATGCCTTTTCCGGTGGTGAACGCCGTCAACGGACCGGCGGCGGGCGCCGGCGTGGGCGTGGCGCTGGCAGCCGACGTCGTGATCGCGGCGCGCTCCGCGTACTTCTACCTGCCCTTCATGCCGCGGCTGGGCATCGTGCCCGACCTCGGAACCACGTGGTTCCTCGAACGGCTGGTGGGGCGTGCGCGGGCCGTGGGCATGTCGCTGCTCGGCGAGCGGCTTCCGGCCGAGCAGGCCGCGCAATGGGGCCTGGTGTGGGCCTGCGTGGACGACGCCGAGCTTCGCGCGCAGGCCGTGTCGGTGGCCCGGCGCCTGGCGAGCCTGCCCGCGCACGCGGCGCGCGAGATCCGCGCGGTGTACGAGTCGGCCGCGAGCCAGCCGCTGGTCGCGCAGATGAGCCACGAGGCGGCGCGCCAGCGCGAGCTGCTGGACCGGCCCGAGTTCGCCGAGGGCGTGAAGGCCTTCATGGAAAAGCGCGAGCCGGTGTTCCGCCGGAATGCCGCCGGGGCCGGGCCGCGCAGTCCATAGCCCGTTCCCGGGAGGGCGAAGCCCGGCGGATGCCAACATAATCGGGCCTCATGGGAGCTTCGCCAGCCATCCTCGATCCCCGCTCCATCATCCTGCTCGCCGGTGTCATGGGCGTCATGATGGCGCTCGTGGTGTTCTTCATGCGACGCAGCTATCCGCGCAGCATCCAGGGCCTGGGAGAGTGGTCGCGCGCGCCGCTGGTGGCGTTCGTGAGCACGCTGCTCTTCGCGGCGCGGGGGTACTTCCCCGATTTCCTGACCATCGTGGTCGCCAACTTCGTGCTGTTCCAGGCCTGCATCCTGTACTACGCCGGCAGCCAGAAGTTCCTGTTCGGCCACGGCGACACGCGAGGCTGGACGGCGCTCAACGGCATGCTGGCGCTGCTGCTGTTCTGGTTCGGCATCGTGAAGCCCGACTTCGAGGTGCGCCTGCTGTTCGTCACCGCGGCGGTGTCGGCGCTGTTCTTCCGGCATGCGCAGCTGTACATGCGCCACAAGGGCCGCGTGTTCGGCAAGCGGCTCATGACCGGGCTGCTGCTGGCGCAGGCGCTTGTGGCGGGGCTGCGCTTCGTGTCCGTGGTCGCGGGCATGGCGGGCAGCGGACTCATGGAGGGCAGCTGGATCCAGTCGATCTACATCAGCATGTACTCGTTCACCGTCCTGCTGCTGTCCATCGCCGTCATCCTGATGGCCACCGACCGCGTGCACACCGAGTTCGAGTACCTGGCCACGCGCGACCCGCTCACCGGCGCGCTCAACCGCCGCGCGCTGCTGGACGCCTGCCACGGCGCGTTCGCCTCCGGCGAGCGTCGCGGCGCCTTGCTGATGGTGGACCTGGACCACTTCAAGAGCATCAACGACCGCTTCGGCCACCAGATGGGCGACGCCGTCCTGCGCGAGGCGGTCGGCCGCATGCAGCGCGCGGTCGGCGACAAGGGCCTGCTGGGTCGCTATGGCGGAGAAGAGTTCCTGGTGCTGCTGCCCGACGCCGGCAAGGCCGAGGCGATGGAAGTCGCGGCACGCCTCAGGCAGGCCATCGGCGAGCCCTTCCCGTCCGATTCGCCGATGGCCGCCGTCGGCTCGATCGCGGCGAGCATCGGCGTGGCGGCCGGCGAGGACAGCTCCGGCCGCACGGACATCGACGACGTGCTGGCGCTGGCCGATGCGGCGCTGTACCGGGCGAAGGAGATGGGGCGGGACCGGGTGATCGCGGCGGCCTGAGCGAGGGCCGCCCTGGCGCCTCGTCAGCCGGCGCTTTCCCAGTCGCAGCGCAGCCTGTGGCGGGCTCCGGAGAAAGTCAGCGTGCCCCGCGTCTTCGAGACGTTCAGCATCGTGGTGCGGCCCGAACCGCCGAGGCTGGTTCCCTTGAGGCTCATGACACGCCGCTTGTAGTCGACGGCCCTGTGCTGCAGCTCGAATCTTTCCGGCTGCGCTTCATCGTCGTCGGCGCGCGCCACGATCAACTGCGTCGGCTCGCCCGAAGAGAGCCGGAACTGGATCTCCGCCGAATACGGCTTGCCCTCGCACTGCATGCTGCCGGTGGCGAAGGCCGGGGTCGAGCATGCGAGCGAGAGTGCCACTGCCAACAGGATTTTGGTGAACATCGGCATGAGCGTGTTTCGTATGACTGTTGCGGCGATCGGTCACTTGGCCGGATGAAGCCGATGTTCCGGCTCCGCACGATGCGGACATTCCTGGCGACGGTGCGCAGCATTCTGCCCGCGGCGGTTCATGCCGATGGCTGCGTGCCCCTTGCGCGCCATCGCACCGCGCCGCTCGCGAGCACGATCCCCGGCACCACCAGTGCGAGCGCCAGCAACACGGCACCTGTAACGGGCTCGTTCATCCACGCCGCCGCGCCCAGCGTGGTCAGCACCGGCACCAGTGCCGCGGAAAGCGAGGCGCGCGGCGCGCCGAGCCTGGCGACAGCCACCATGTAGACCACCAGCCCCAGAAAGCCGGCGATCACGCCCTGCATCGCGGCCTGCAGCGCTGCATCGGGCCATGGTGCATCGAGCAGCTTCGGCGCGCCTGCGATCAGCCATGCGGGCAGCAGCATCAGCGCCGACCATCCGTTCACGAAGGCCGCGCCCTGCCAAGGTGTGAGCCCGCAATGCGCGAACGCCAGCGAGTGCGCGGCCCAGAGCATGGCCGCCGCGAGAAAGAGCAGGTCGCCGCGCCAGTCGAGCGAGCCGCCGCTGAAGCTCCCGCCGGCGAACAGCGCCATGCCGACGGCGATGCAGGCCAGCCCCGCGAGCCTGGTGCCTTCGACCTTCTGCCTCGTGTGAATCCACGCGCCGATGGCGGTGAAGAGCGGCAGGCTGCCCGCCATGAAGATGCCCATGTGGCTCGCGGGCGCCCATTGCGCGCCGGCCAGCACCAGCAGGCCGAAGGGCAGGCCGCCGCCGATGACGAGCAGCGCGAGCACCAGCCGCGAGGCCTTCGGCGCGATGCGCTTGCGGCCGAGCCACAGCGGCGCGAGCAGCAGTGCGGGAATGCAGTAGCGCATCAACGCGAGGTCCAGCGGCCCGAGCGTGGTGGTCACGCCGTGGCGCGAAACGAGCTGCCAGGCGCTGCCGATGACGGCTGCGGCCAATGCGGCGAGCAGTCCGGTGAAGAGACTCCGATCGATCATCGCGGCGAGTCTCGCGGCAGCACCGCGCGGCGGCTATCAAATTCGTGCGCTGCTGCTGCCGCTCTTGCTGCTGCCGGCCAGCACGCGGCGGGCTTCGCCCAGCGTCACGCCCACTTCGCGCCGGAACACCGCGCCCAGGTGGCTCTGGCTGCAGAAGCCGAGATCGTGCGCGATGCCGGCGAGGTCGGCGTCGCCATCGGCCAGCCGTTCCATGGCCGAGGCGAGGCGCAGGTGCTGGCGGTACTGGTGAGGGCTCAGGCCGGTCTCGTGGCGGAAGCTGCGCGCCAGGTGGAAGGGAGAGCGGGAGACCGCGTCGGCGAGTTCGTGCAGCGAGAGCCGAGTGTCGCGATCGGCGGTTTCCGCGAGCAGCCGTCTGGCGCGCGCGACTGCGCCCGTCAGCGGCGACTGCCGCCGGGATGTTCCGAGTTCGTCGACCAGCGATGCGATGGCCACCGTGCCGCCGTCGCCCGCACGCAGCCGATGCTGCGCCGCATGAACCCGGTACAGCGACCTCGGCGAGAGCAGGCAGAACGCGGGCGCCGCATCGTCGGCGCGACTCGGCCGGTGCCGGCTGACCACCAGGCTGCGGCGGGTGGCGTGCGTTGCGGGGCGCAGCTGGTAGACCATGGCGTCGGCCAGGCGCATGGCTGTGAGCCCGTCGACTTGCCAGGTGCTGCCGCCCCAGCGCAGGTCGAGCATCGTGCGGCCGACGGGGAAGATGATGCGGCGCGATTCCAGCGTGTAGGGGCCGCTCCAGCCGGGCTCTTCCTTCGTGTGCGAGCGCAGGTGTTCCACCGTGAACTCGTGTCCGGCGTACAGGAGCGTGCGGTCGTGGGGCATGGCGGCATTCTGCGCGCGAGGGCCGCCAGCGGCCTATTTCTTGTTGTCGTCGCCCCAGCGCCAGCGAGGCGGCTCGCCCTTGAGCCAGCAGACCGCGACGAGCGCGAGGGTGGGAATCGCGAGCCCGAGGAAGAAGCGCAGCGGTTCGTGCCCGGGGTGAAGCGAATACACCGCCGTCAGCACCAGCGCGGCGTAGATGACGATCACTACCCAGCCTTGCCAGCGATTGGGAAGCCCCCAGCCCCAGCCGTAGCGCTTGGCGGGAAACCAGTAGGGCTGTTGTCGTTTCTGCATCGAGTCTCTCCTTGCGGAACCCGGGCGGATTCTGTCCGCCTTGCCTGAAGAGATCCTGAGCGTCCGGGCGATGGCCGGCTCAGGCAAACGGAAACGGCCCTTCCATCGCCCCGATGTGGCTGACATGGGTCACCATGCCATGCGCTTCGCTCCACAAATGCAGCATGCAGCCCGGCCGGCCCATGTACGACGCAGGTGCCGCGTCTTCGGCCAGCTGCAGCGCGATCTCGGTCGTGCTGCTCGGGCAGGCGCAAACAACAGTGCCGGCCCAGCGCCGAAGCATCGTGCGGTGCACGTGGCCGCACAGCACCAGCTCGATGTTGGGTGCGTCGCGCACGATGGTCTCGAGCGGTGCCGTGTCCATGTAGCGGTACGCGTCCATGTAGGGAATGCCGCTCGTGAAGGGCGGGTGATGCAGCATCAGCAGCGTCGGCTTCGTGCGCTCGGCCTCCAGCGTGCGCCGCAGCCATTCGAGGCCCCGCGCATCGATGCCGCCGTGATGAAGCCCGGGAATGCACGAGTCCAGCGCCACGATGCGCACGGGATGGTCGTCGACGCAGTAGTGCAGCGCGCCTTCGGCCGGCAGGTAGGCGTGGTCCGCGAAGGCCGCGCGAAAGTTCTCGCGGCTGTCGTGGTTGCCGGGAATCACGAGGTGCGGAATTTCCAGCTTCGCGAGCAGGCGTCGGACCTGTGCGTATTCATCGGGGCGGCCCTCGTCGACGAGGTCGCCGGTCAGCAGCACCAGGTCGGGCCGCCGGTCGAGCGCGTGCAGATGGTCGATGGCTTCCTCGAACATTCGGTTCGAGTCGGCCACGCCCTGGTAGAGCTGGCCGGCAGGGCGGATGTGCGGGTCGGAGATCTGCGCGATGAGCATGCGGTGAGGCCTGGTGTTGCTGTCGCCGCGAAGGCAAGCACGATCCGTTCCGCCGCGGGCTCAGATGCCGGTGAACTCCGCCACTTCCGACAACGGCGCGCGCTCGGTCACCAGCGCATCGATCGGCCGGCTGCGGTCGGCATAGCCGATGGACATGCCCGTGAACAGCATGCGCTCGGGCGGCAGCGCGATGAAGCTGCCGATGGTCTGCGGATAGATCGCCCAGCATTCCTGCGGGCAGCTGTCGAGCCCTTCGGCGCGCAGCAGCAGCATCACGTTCTGCAGCACCATGCCGAGGTCGGACCACTGCGGCGGGCCCATGCGGCGGTCGACGCTGCAGAAAAGCGCGAGCGGCGCGCCGAAGAACTGGTAGTTGCGAGCGAACCATTCGCGGCGCGCGGCCTTGTCCTCGCGCGGAATGCCCAGGCGCGCGTACATCGCCTCGCCCACTGCGAAGCGGCGGTCGCGGTACGGCGCCACGAGTTCGCGCGGGTAGATGTCGTACTCGCTGCCTTCGCCGGTGGGCGCCTCCTGCACGCGCGTGCGCATGATCGCCTTGAGCTCGGCGAGCTTTTCCCCGCCCACCACATGCAGGTGCCAGGGCTGCAGGTTGCCGCCGGAGGGCGCGCGCAACGCCTGCTCGAGCACGCGACGGATGACGTCGCCGGGCACCGGCGTGTCGAGAAATTCGCGCACCGAGCGGCGGGTGGCGATGGCGTCCTGAACGTTCATGCAAAAGTCCTCTTGGGAGTCGATGCTAGGGGCAACCCTCGGATGGCCTCAATCGTCCGTTCCGACGATGCCGCGGAGCATGGCCGCTGCCTAGCATCCGGCCAGCGTACAGGAGACAAGACATGTTCGGATTGATGCAAGACCGCCCGCTGCTGATCTCGTCGCTCATCGACTATGCGGCCACCTTCCATCCGCACGCGGAGATCGTGGGCCGCACGGTCGAAGGGCCGGTACATCGAACGAACTACGCCGAGGTCAGGCGCCGTGCGAAGCAGGTGGCCAATGCCTTGAAGACGCTGGGCATCGAGCCCGGCGACCGCGTGGGCACGCTCGCGTGGAACACCTGGCGGCACCTCGCGCTGTACTTCGGCGTTTCGGGTTCGGGCGCGGTGCTGCACACGGTGAACCCACGGCTCTTTCCGGAGCAGATCGACTACATCGTCAACCACGCCGAGGACAAGGTGCTGTTCTTCGACACCACCTTCGCGCCGCTGGTGGAGAAGCTTGCACCTGGATTGAAGTCGGTGCGCGCGTTCATCGCGATGACCGATCGCGCGCACATGCCTGCCATCGACGTGCCCAACCTGCTGTGCTTCGACGAGCTCGTCGGCTCGCAGAGCGAGCAGTACGAGTGGCCCGAGTTCGACGAGCGCACCGCCTCGTCGCTTTGCTACACGTCGGGCACCACGGGCAACCCGAAGGGCGTGCTGTATTCGCATCGCTCCACCGTGCTGCATTCGCTGATGGAGTGCGCGCCCGACACCTTCGGCGTCAACTCGCAGATGACGCTGCTGCTCGCGGTGCCCATGTTCCACGCCAACGCATGGGGCATGCCGTATGCGGCGGCGATGACCGGCATGAAGCTGGTCATGCCCGGTCCGCACATGGACGGCCAGAGCCTCTACGAGCTGATGCGCGACGAGAAGGTCGGCTTCTCGCAGGCCGTGCCCACCATCTGGCTGATGCTGTTCCAGTACTTCGATGCGCATCCCGAGATCGACACGCGCGCCATCGGCCTCAAGCGCATCGGCGTGGGCGGCGCCGCCACGCCGCGCAGCATGATCGAGCGCTTCGAGCGCGACTTCGGCGCCGACTTCGTGCAGGGCTGGGGCATGACCGAGACCAGCCCCATCGGCGTGATCGGCAACCTGCTGCCCAAGCACCTGTCGATGCCGAAGGAAGAACAGACGCGCGTGAAGATGCGCCAGGGCCGCGGTGTGTGGGGCGTGGAGCTGAAGATCGTCGGCGAGGACGGCCAGCGCCTGCCGCACGACGGCAAGGCCTTCGGCCACCTGCACGTGCGCGGTCCGTGGATCGCGAGTGGTTACTTCAAGAGCGAGGGCGGCCCGGTGCTCGATGCGGAAGGTTTCTTTCCGACGGGCGACGTCGCCAACATCGACGAGGACGGCTACGTGCAGCTGGTCGATCGCGCGAAGGACGTCATCAAGTCGGGCGGCGAGTGGATCTCGTCCATCGACCTCGAGAACGCGGCGAGCCTGCACCCTGCGGTGGCCGAAGCGGCGGTGATCGGCATCGCGCATCCGAAGTGGCAGGAGCGTCCGCTGCTCATCGTGGTCAAGCGTGCGGGCATGGAAGCCACGCGCGAGGAACTGCTCACATTCCTCGCGGAGCGCGTCGTGAAATGGTGGCTACCGGAAGACGTGGTCTTCGTCGACAGCCTGCCGCATACAGCCACCGGAAAACTGCTGAAGACAAAGCTGCGAGAACAGTTCAAAGGTTACGTTGCGACGACATCTCTTTGACAGTTCAGTGACTTGTTCGAATTTTCTGTGGACAACTCTGTGAGTTGTGGGTGGAGGTAGGGAGGCAGAGCTAGAACTGGCGTGGCTTCCCACCACGTTGCCTGTTGAATAGGCAGTGGCTCGCGCGGCATGGAAGCGGTCGCAAATGTATACACGCGCGGCCGGACACAGGCCCGTCGCCGTCGATTGACGGGGTTAGAACGGACGGCTACATTCCAGACCGCTTCGCGACCAGCGAGGCCGGGTTTGACAGCCTGAAAGAACCGCGGTGAAAGCCGCATACCGCATTTGGTTTGCGGCTTTTGCCATTCCGGCTTCCCTTTTCAGGCGGCTCGGATGGGAGGGCTCGCGCCCTGCCGGTTTCGCCTAGCGGTTCCCGGTCTGTCAACCTGTTCGAGCCGCCGCCTTCGTTTGACAGCGGATGCGACGGTTGCAGCAAAGCTGAACCGACAGGGAGGGCCAACATGGCCGATTCATCAAGTACCGCGCAAACGACCGGCGCGGAGTTCAAGCCGTTCGCCTGGAATCCCGTTCACGGGCTCGATCACGAGGAACGACGGCGAGCCTTGTTCCTCAACGACGCGCGCGACGTGATCGACGGCGCGCACACGCTGATGCAGCTGCTCGCATGGGACGAAGGGCGCCGCGATGCAACGCAGCCCTTGCTCGACGATGCTCATCGATCGTCGATCCAGCGCCTGCTGATCGCTTCGCTGGGCATGCTGCACGCCGGCATCGAAGGGCAGTGCGAAGCGCTCGACGTTGCGCGGATGTAGGCGCGCGGCGCGCAACCGGCCGGGTCTTGGGCCCGGCTCATCGAAATTCCGGATGCCGCGAAATCACTTGGTTGCGCCGCGCGCGAGCTGCGCGCGACCGAACGGCGTGATGCGCTTGATCACCGCCAGCTCCTGCGGCTCGCCGCCGGCGTCCTTCCATGCCAATGCGGGGCTGATGACCGCATCGACGAAGCCGGCCTGCTTGAGTGCCTCGATGCAGCCGATCTCCTGCCGGTCTTCCACGCGAAGGGGGAAGGCCGAACGTTCTATGGCGCGCAGGTAGTCGAGCGGCTCGAGGTTCTTCGCCTTCGATGCTTTCCTCGATGACGCGTCGATGCCGTCGCGGCCGCGCAGCCGGTCGATCTCGGCGTGCCCCTCCTCGGTGATGCAGACCACCAGCGCGGCCTGCGCCAGCCTGTAGCTGCCGTGCCCGGTGTCGTAGGCCGGGTCGATGGAGGCCTCGATGAGACCGGTTGCCTTCAGGACGGAGACACGTCGCACGTCCGGCGCGTCGGTCACGTGCATCGGCAGGCGAGCGTGCTCCAGATGGAGGAGGTAACTGAGCGGCACCGAAAAACCCCTGTGTGCACCTCCCTCGGCCATCGATGCCGCGCAGAGCTACCCAGCCGGAGCCGGAACGGCGAGAACGCCTTCCGGCTTCCTGGACAACTCATGAGCCCCGGTGCGATCCGTTCCATGAACGGGCCGGCCGGGGAGGGGATGAATTGTGAATGTTTGTCAACAATTCTTGTGGGTCCGGGGGGCCGGCGCCATCACCGAAACAGGGTATTTCCTCCGGCCAGTTTCCGCAGCGCAGGGGCTGGCCGGGTCGGCCGCTCGGTGGCCGCTCAGTGCTTGTGGCCGCCGTGCCCCGCAGGCTGGGCCGACGCATTCAGCGCCCGCACCGGCGCCTTCACCTCGAGCGACTCGCGCTTGCCGTCCTTGCCTTCGAACACGAGCGTGAGCGGCACGGTGTCGCCTTCCTTCACCTGCTGCTTGAGGTCGAGCAGCATCACGTGATAGCCGCCCGGCTTGAGCTCGACGGTCTTGCCGGCGGGCAGCTCCAGCGTGGGGACCTGGCGCATGCGCATCACGTTGTCCTGCATGGCCATCTCGTGCACTTCGACCAGCGGGGTGATCGGCGAGCTCGCCGAGACCAGCTTCGTGTCCTTCGCGGCGCTGAGCTGCATGAATGCGCCGGTGGCCTTCTGCTGGGGCACGGTGGCGCGCACCCATGCGTCCTTGACGGTGACCTGTGCGTTCGCTGCGTGCGCGGTGAGCAAGGCGGCGCTGGTGATGGCGAGGATGTGTGCGATACGGTTTTTCATGAACGGAATCTCCTTGGGTTGGAATGATGAGGCTCAGGCGGACTGCAGGATCTTGCGGAGGTCTTCGGCGCATTCCTGCGCGCTCTGTTCGTGGCGCAGAACGATGCGGATCCTGCCCTTGGGGTCGAACACATAGCTGAAGGCCGAATGGTCCATGGTGTACGAGGAGCCGGTGGGCACCTTCCTGTAGAACACCTTGAAGTCCTTCGCTGTCTCGCTGGTTCGCTGCATGTCGCCGTAGAGGCCGATGAAGCTCGGGTCGAAGGCCTGCGTGTAGGCCTTGAGCACCACGGGCGAATCGCGCTCGGGGTCGACGGTGACGAAGATCACCTGCAGGCGCTCGCCGTCCGCGCCGAGCATCTTCCTGATCTCGGCCGCGCGCACGAGCGCGGTGGGGCACACGTCGGGGCACTGGGTGAAGCCGAAGAACATCATCACGGCCCTGCCCTTGAAATCGGCCAGCGTGCGTTCGCGGCCGTCCGCGTCGGTCAGGCGGAAGTCCTTCGCGTAGTTGGCGCCGGTGATGTCCACGCCGTTGAAGCTGGCGGGCAGCACCTTGTCGCAGGCCGCGAGTGCCGTGAGCGCCGCGAGGCTGCCGCCGGACAGCAGCAGGCGGCGCCGCGTTGGATGGGGAATGCGGTTCATCTGAGGAAATCTTTCTCTCTTTCCGGCACCGCTGCATGCGGGTGCCGATTCGTTGCTGCAGGAACGCACGCTGCGGGCGGGCCTCGCCTTGAGGCCGCATGCATCACGCGCGCGGGAGCTGAGGAAGAAGCGTCAGATGAACGCGGGAGGCCCGCGTGCCGGCAGGGGCGCGGCGTGGGCTGCCGCGACGTGCGCGGATGGAATCGACTGGACCGCGCGCGCCATCGGCACGAGCACCGGCAGTTCGACGGCGGGCGTCGTCGCGGGCGGGGCCGCGTTGAGCACGCACAGCGGGCAGTCCATGTGGCCCGCGCCCAGTTCCTGCGCGCCGTCGTCGGTGTGAACGATGGCCTTCACCGAACCGGCGTTCGAACAGACCAGCTCCACCGTCTGCGGATGCACGAGCGGCGACGCGACGGCCACGCCGAGCGACAGCGCGAACCACAGCAGCACCCAGCGGATCAGGCCCGCACCCGGACGCCGCAGGCCGGCGCGGACTGCAGGCCTTTTCAGGATGGCGTGGGAGGGCGGGAGCATCGGCTGGAATTATCGGCCAGCCCTTGCCGGGCTCGGCGCGGCAAAGAAAAAAGCCTTGCAAGTCGTTGACCTGCAAGGCTTTTTTGGTTTTGTTGGTGGCTCTTCACGGACTCGAACCGCGGACCTGTGGATTATGATTCCATCGCTCTAACCGACTGAGCTAAAGAGCCGTTCGGTGGTGTTGCACACCGAGCCCAAGATTATAGCCCACTCCGAACGCGTTGCTCAACCACCCGACGGCAACCTGCCCAATTCTTCGGAAACGAGCCGCACGATCAGCTTGTCCAGCGTCTGCACCGAGTAGTTGCCGACGTCGTGCACCGTCTGCGTTCCCGGGCCGCTCGCCGGGTTCGTCGCTTGCTTGTAGGTCAGGAACACGAAGCGCCCGCCCGTGTACTGCGCGATCTGGCGCTGGATGTATTCGCCCTGCTTGTCGAGCCCGGAGGCGCCCACGCTGAACACCTTGATGCCCTTGCCCAGCGCGGCGACCATGTCGTCGTCGTACTGCGGGCCGCCGTAGTCGAGGTGCGGCGGCGCATCGGCCAGCAGCACCACGAGGCGGGTGGTGTCGCTGCCGCGCCAGCTCAGCTTGTGGACGGTTTCGTTCAGCGCCTCGTTCATCGCCTCGGGGTAGTCTCCGCCGCCCGCGGCGCGCAGCGTGTCGAGCACGCCCTGGAAAGCGTTCAGGTCGTTGGTGAAGTCGTGGCGGCGCACCAGGAACTCGTCGCCGCGGTCGCGATAGGCCACGAGGCCGAAGCAGGTGTCGGGGCGGCTTGGCAGCCCGGCGACTTGGTCGGCGATGGTGCGCAGGGTGCTCTTGAGCTTGGCGATCTCGTCGTCCATCGAACCTGTGGCGTCGATCAGGAAGACCAGGTCGAGCCTGGCGCGTGCCGGTACGGCGCCGGGCTTGCCGCCGAGCACCACGTCGACCGCGTTCTTCTGGCCGCGCTGCAGGAAGGCTGTGCTCTGGCGGCCGTTCTTGCGCACCGTGACTTCGTAGACCGGGCTTTGCGCCTTGTCGAAGGCGTTCGGGTGCAGCCACGCGCGGCCGCCCGCATCCGTGCGGGCCCACATGGCGGCGCCGTTCGCGGCCTGCACGGCCACTTCGGCATCGGGTACGACCGTGCCGCGCGCGTCGCGCACCTGCAGCAGGTAGCGCGCGCTGATGTCGCGCTCGCGGTGCGGAACCTGCGTGCGGCCGTGGAAGGCCAGGTATTCGCTGAAGTCGGCGTTGTCGTCGACCATGCCGGCGGTGACGGGTTCGTTGGCCGGGCGCTGGGCCTGTACGGGCGCTTGAAGCTCGCCGGAAACGCGAGCCGCGGGGGCGGGCGCGACCGGTGCGACCGAGGCCGGCGGCGCTTCCGCGATGGCATCGGCGAGAGCTGCTCCGGCCGGGGCCGACCTGGCCGCGGGTGCAGCCAGCGGCTTTGGCGTCGTGGGCGAAGGCGCGACGGAAGGACTCGCCCTGTACTCCTTCGATGCCTCGGCGTACCTGCGTTCCTCCCGCGCGCCGGAGACGCGCGGCATGCCCGGCGTCTCGTAGGTGCGCACCGGCCGCGCGCAGTGCGTGGCGGAAGGCGCTTCGAAGTTCGGCAAGGTCTGCGTCGGCAGTGTGCGGCTGTCGGGCGCGGGCGTCGGCCAGCGCACGGAGCTTCCGATGGCGGGCATTTCTGTGGCGCCGCTGGCGCCCATGAGCAGTTGGGCACACAGCAGCACGACGAGCGGGCGGCGGAAGCGGGTGGCGAAAGGCTGGGTCATGGAAGCACTCCGGGTGGTTGGGTGCAGGCTGATACGGCCCGCTTGCGCCGGCGGGGTTAGTCGGTCGTGAATTTTTTTGCCGCCCCGAACCCCGGTGCGCCTCTTCGTCCGTACAAGCTCGGGTGAAAATCCTCCGATGTCCGCGCTTCCCCGCGCCCCTTCAGCCAAGAACGCCCCCGAGCGAGAGACCATGCCCGACGATCAGTTGATGCTGGCCTACGCGCAGGGCGACGCGGCCGCGTTCGACGTGCTCTACGCGCGCCACGAAGGCGGGCTGTTCCGCTTCGTCAAGCGGCTGCTGGGCGCGCGGCTCGCGGCGCAGGCCGACGAGGTGTTCCAGGACACCTGGGTGCGCATCATCTCGGCGCGCGAGAGCTTCTCGCCGCAGGGCGCGACGTGGCGCACCTGGGCCTTCACCATCGCGCACAACCTGGCGATGGACCGGCTGCGCGTGAGCGGGCGCGAAGTGGCGCTCGACGCGCATCCGGACGACGACGGCGACGCCGTGCCCACGCTCGATCGCGGCGTGCGCGGAGCCGTCGATGCGGCGGCGCATCCGTCCGCCGAAGAACTCGCCTTCTGGCGCGCCGCGGGCCGCCGCCTGTTGGCCTGCCTCGACGAGCTTCCGGCCGAGCAGCGCGCCGCGTTCCTGCTGCACCATGAAGACGGCCTGACCGTCGAGGCGCTGGCCGCGAGCCTTGAGATCGGCTTCGAGACCGTGCGCAGCCGGCTGCGCTACGGCCTGCAGAAGCTGCGCGGCTGCATGGAGCGCTATCTGTCGGTGCTGGAGAAGCAGGCATGAGCGGCAACGACATCACCGCATCCGGCGACGAGCGCGACGACCTGCGCGACCCGGCGCTGCGCCGTGCGCTCGACCACGCGCCCGACAGCGAAGCCACGCCCCATCCGCGCACCCGCGAGGCGATCCTGAAGATGGCGCACAACCTTGCGCCCGTGCAGGCCGCCGCGGGCCAGGCCGCCAACAACGCGAGTGCGCAGCCCTGGTGGCGTCGCCTGTTCGGCGGGGGCGAGCCGCGTGCGCGCATGCCGTGGAATGCAGCTTTCGCCACGGTGCTGGTGGCCGCTTTCGTGACGGTGCTCTGGCATCGCGAGCCGGTGCCCGATGCGCGGCTCGATGGCGAAGCGCGCGTGGGTGAGGCGACGACTGCTCCGGCGCCCGCCGCTGCGCCGGCACCTGCGTCGGCACCCGCCCAATCTGCCGCGGAGGCTGCTTCGCCGGCCGGTGCGCAGGAGGCTCCCGCCGCAGCGCCGACACCGCCTGCTGTCGCGCGAGCGCCCGCGGGGCCTGCCGCCGAACAACGTGCCAGGGCTTCGCGCGATTCTTCTTCGGCCGCGAAGGAGTCCGAGCGGGTTGCCAAGGCCGCGAATGCGGACGCCGTCCGGCAGGCAGCAAAGCCGGCGCCATCCGCTCCGCAGGCTGCTCCTGCCGCGCCGGTCGCACCCGCGGAGCCGGTGGCTCCAGCCGCTCCGGCGGCGGCGCCTCCGATCGTGGCCGAGCAGGCCGCGCCGGCACCCATCACGCGCGACGAGCGTCGCGAGTCGTCCGCGAGAGACGAGCAACAGCAACGCCGCGCCTATGCGGCAGGGGCTCCTCCCGTTGCAGCCGCGCCGCCGCCGCCGGTCATCGTTGCAGTCCCCGCGCCTTTGCCCGCGCCTGCCGCTGCGCCCGCACCGGCTGCCGCGCCGCCATATCGCGAGCCGCAACAGGATTCCGCGCCGGCATTCGCCGCCCAGGACAACGCCAGCGCCGGGGCGTCCGGTGCCTTGCACCCGACTGCGCCGGGCACAGCCGCAGCCAAGCTCGCAAGGCCGCGAAGCACGACGGCAGCATCCTTCGCGGCGCTTGATCGCTGGACGTCTTTCGGCTTCACGCGCGCAGGCGCCAGCGTGCGCCACGAGCGCGACGACATCGAAGGCCTGCCGGCACTGGTGAGCACCGTGGCGCGCTCGGCCAATACGCCCGACGAGCCGCTGGCCGCGCCCGTCGAGGCGCGGCTGGAGCTCTATCGGGGTAAGACGCTGGTCGCCGTGCTGGAGATCGCTGGCGGCCAGGTGCGCTGGACTTCACCGTCCGGAGGCGTTGCGCTGGTCGGCACCCCGCCGGCCCAGGCGCTCGACGCGCTGCGTTCGCTGCTGCAGCGCTGACGAGCAGCGGGCAGTCCCGCCGCCGTCAGGCGTTCTTGAAGTCGGGCTGGCGCTTGGTCAGGAAGGCGTCCATGCCTTCCTTCTGGTCCTGCGTGGCGAACAGCGCGTGGAACAGGCGGCGCTCGAACATCACGCCGTCGCTCAGGCCGCTCTCGAAGGCGCGGTTGACCGATTCCTTGGCCGCGATCACCGAGATCTGCGAGAAGCCGCAGATCACCAGCGCCGCGCCCAGCGCCTCGTCGGCGAGCTTCTCGAAGGGCACCACGCGGCTCACGAGGCCGGCGCGCTCGGCTTCGGCCGCGTCCATCATGCGGGCCGTGAGCACCATGTCCATGGCCTTGCTCTTGCCCACCGCGCGCGGCAGGCGCTGCGTGCCACCGGCGCCGGGGATCACGCCGATCTTGATCTCGGGCTGGCCGAACTTGGCGTTGTCGGCCGCGATGATGAAGTCGCACATCATCGCCAGCTCGCAGCCGCCGCCCAGCGCGAAGCCGGCCACCGCGCCGATCACCGGCTTGCGGATCGAGCGGATGGTTTCCCAGTTGCGCGTGATGTAGTCGCCCTTGTAGGTGTCGATGAAGCTGTACTTGGCCATCGCCGCGATGTCGGCGCCGGCGGCGAAGGCGCGCTCGCTGCCCGTGAGGATGATGCAGCCGATGGCGTCGTCGGCATCGAAGGCCTTCAGGGCCTGGCCCAGCTCGGTCATGAGCGCGTCGTTGAGCGCATTCAGGGCCTTGGGGCGGTTGAGGGTGATGATGCCGACCTTGCCTGCTTCGGTCCGCACTTCGATGTTTTCGTAGCTCATGGTGTCTCCGGGGGGAACGGGAAAGGGGAAGAAAAACGCGCTTCACTATACCCAGCATGGCCGCCGCGGGTGCGGGGGCATTGCGGGTTCCCATAGAGTGGCCGCCATGAACTCCAACTACGGCTTCCTGTTCGTCGCCATCGTGGCCGAGGTGATCGCCACCAGCTTCCTCAAGAGCTCCGAAGGCTTCACGCGGCTGTGGCCGACGCTGGCTTCGGTGGCGGGCTACGTGATCGCGTTCTACTTTCTCTCGCTGACGCTGCGCACCATACCCACGGGCATCGCCTACGCGATCTGGTCCGGCGTGGGCATCGTGCTGATCTCGCTGGTGAGCTGGCTGTGGTTCGGCCAGAAGCTCGACGCGCCGGCCATCGCAGGGCTCGGGCTGATCATTGCGGGCGTGGTGGTGGTGAACGTGTTCTCGAAGTCGGTTTCCCACTGAGCGGCAAGGGTGAGGCGCCACAATTGAGAATTGCTCTCATCTAGAATGCCCGCCATGGAGTTCCCGATGCAAGAACATGCCGTGTTGCTGCGGGCCTATGCCCGCGTGCAGGAGCGCTGCTCGCGCCTGCTGGTCGAACAGGCCGCGCTCGTCGAGCGGCTGGAAGCACAGATCGTGCGCCTGCGCGGCGCTCTGGTGGCGAGGGATTCGGCCATCGCCATCGTGCGCGAGGAGCTCGCCGCCCGCGCCTCGGCCGGTGGCGCGCTGCCCAAGCGGCTCAACGCGCTGCTGTCGCCGGGCAGCAAGCGCCATCTGGCGATGCCGCCGCAGTCGCAGGCACCGGCCGACCTGCGGGAGAAGGCCGTGCTGTGCATCGGCCACGAGGAAGAGGCGCCTTCGCTCGCGCGCCAGCTGGTCGAGATCGCCGGCGGCCGCTACCTGCATCACGACGGCGGCGACGGTGCGGCGGACGACCCTGCGCTCGAAGCCAGCCTGCGCGCGGCCGACCTCGTGATCTGCCAGACCGGCTGCCTGAGCCACGGTGCCTACTGGCGCGTGCAGGACCACTGCCGGCGTACCGGCAAGCCCTGCGTGCTGGTGGGCGAGCCGCAGCCGATGATGTTCGTGAGGAATCCGGCCGCGGCGGAAAGCGCGTGAACCGGCCCTAGCCGGACAGCCAGTTCGTCAACTTGCCGGCATCGTGCGAGAACAGGCGCCAGGTGGTCGCGCCCGTCGGCAGCACGAGCGGCAGCCGGATCAGCTTGCGGTCGCGCGCCACGATGGCCGTGCACGTCGTCGTCTCGCCCAGGTAGAGCGCCAGGTCGTCGAGCCTGGCGATGCGCCAGGCCTGCGCGGGCCGTTGCTGGCCCTTCTTGCCGGCGGCGGGCAGCTCGACGCCGATCCATTCGTCGTTCGCGGAAAAGCCGGCCTTCTCGGCCGCACCGCCGCGCAGCACCACCTTCACCTGCACGCCGCCGTTGGCCTCGGCCACGCGCAGGCCCAGCGCCTGCGCCGGCTGCGACGGGTCTTCGAGCGTGGCGACGCCGTGCACGCGCAGCAGCTGCGACAGCGGAAGCTCCTCGGTCGAATGCACCCAGCGCGCCAGTTCCAGCGCGTACGAGCGGCCGCCCACGGCCTCGAGCGCGGCGGCGATGTCGTCCTCGGAGATCGGCCCGCCCTCGCTCTTCGTCCACAGCAGGCGCATCACGTCGTCGAGCGAGCCCTTGCCTTCATGGCGCAGCGTGAGGTCGAGGCACAGCGCCACCAGCGCGCCCTTGGTGTAGTAGCTCACCGTGCTGTTGGGCGTCTGTTCGTCCTGGCGGTAGTACTTGACCCAGGCGTCGAAGCTCGCGTCGGCCACCGGCTGCACCAGCCGGCCCGGCGTCTGCATGACCTGGTTGATGGTCTTGTTCAGCAGGCGCAGGTAGGCCGTGTCGTCGATGCGCCCGGCGCGCCGCAGCAGCAGGTCGTCGTAGTAGCTCGTGAAGCCCTCGAAGAACCACAGCAGCTGCGTGTAGTTCTCCTGGCTGTAGTCGTAGCGCGCGAACTCGGCCGGCCGCATGCGCTTGACGTTCCAGGTGTGGAAGTACTCGTGGCTGATGAGCCCCATCAGCGTGGTGTAGCCGTCGGGCTGCTTCTTCTTGTCGCCGCGCTGAGGCAGGTCGCGGCGGTTGCAGATCAGCGCGGTGGAGTGGCGGTGCTCGAGCCCGCCGTAGCCGTCGTCGACCGCGTTGAGCATGAACACGTAGCGGTCGATCGGCGGCTTCGGGCCGCCGCGCTTGCCGACCTTGTCGCCGTGCCAGAAGCGCATCTCGGCTTCGCAGATGGCCTTGGTGTCGGCGATGAGCCTCTCGCCGTCGAACGATGCCGCGGCGCCCGCGACCACGAAGCGGTGCGGCACGCCGCAGGCTTCGAACTCGGCGCTCCAGAAGGCGCCCATCTCGACGGGGCTGTCGGCCAGTTCGTCGTAGCCCGAGGCCTTGTAGCTGCCGAAGCCGTGCTTGTCGGCCTTCAGCGGCACGAGGGCGGTGGCGCACGACCAGCGCGCGGCGTCGTCGGCCAGCGCTGGGGCGACGATCTCCAGCGCATGCGGCTCCTCGGTCTGACCCTCGACGCGCAGGCACACGCTGGTGCCGTTGAAGAAGCCGCGCTCGGCGTCGAGCCAGGCGGTGCGCACCGAGTTGTCGTAGGCGCAGACCTGGTAGTTCAGCACCAGCGGCTGCCCGGGCGTGCATTCGACGAGCCAGCTGCACTTGTCGAGCTGCGTCAGCACCGGCTTGCGGCGGCCCTGCGCGGCACGCAGGCCCTGCAGGTTCTTGGCGAACTCGCGCACCAGGTAGCTGCCCGGAATCCACACCGGCAGCGACACGCGCTGCTGCGCGGCCGGCGCGTCGATGGTGAGCGTGACTGCGAACAGGTGCGCGTGCGGATCGGCGCATTCGACGCGATAGCGCACGCCCGCCGCGTGCTGCGCCTGAGCCTTCGTCGCCATCAGCTGGACGAAGCCGCGAGTTGCTTCTCGACCTGCTCCGCGGGAATGGCACCCGGCGTGCGCGTGCCGTCGCTGAAGATCAGCGTGGGCGTGCCGGTGATGTTGTACTTGCGGCCGAACTCGACGTTGCGCTGCAGCGCGGTCACGTCGCAGCTCGCGGGCGCGGAGGCCGGGCGGGTGCTCGATTCCATCCAGTCGCTCCAGGCCTTGCCCTTGTCCTTGCTGCACCAGATGTCGCGCGACTTGACGTTCGAATCGGGTCCGAGCACCGGATACAGGAACAGGTACACGGTGACGTTGTCGACCGTCTTCATGTCCTTCTCGAAGCGCTTGCAGTAGCCGCAGTTCGGGTCTTCGAACACCGCGAGCTTGCGTTTGCCGTTGCCGCGCACGATCTTGATCGAGTCCTTCAGCGGCAGCTGGTCGAAGGCGACGGCGCTGAGCTTCTCGACGCGCTCCTCGGTCAGGTTCTTGCGCGCCTTCACGTCGATCAGGTTGCCCTGGATGAGGTAGTTGCCCTGCTCGTCGGTATAGAAGATCTGCGAGCCGTTCACGCGCACTTCGTACACGCCCGGGATCGGCGACTTCGACACCTCGTCGATGGCCGGGAACTGCGGAATGCGCGCAGGCAGGTTCTTGCGGATCTCGGCTTCGCCTGCGGTGGCGGCCACGACCGCGCCGAGCGTGCAGGCGGCGAGAAGAAGGTTGCGTACGAATGTCATCGGGAGTCCGTTTGTTCGGTCGGAAGTGAATGGGCTCAGGCCTTCAGGCCCATCGCCTGCGCGGTGATCCAGTGCTTGACGAGGCGCGTGCGGTCGAAGCCGCGCATGCCCCAGTTGCGCAATGCCTGCAGCGGGCCCAGGTCGTGCGCGAAGAGCTGCTGCAGCCCGTCGGTCGCGAGGCTCATCTGCAGCACGTCGGAGCGGCGGGCGCGTTCGTAGCGGCGCAGCAGGCGAGCGTCGCCCACGCTGCGCCAGTAGTCGCGGTTCTTGATCACGTCGGCCAGCTCGGCCGCGTCGGCCAGGCCCAGGTTCAGGCCCTGGCCGGCGAGCGGGTGCACCGTGTGGGCGGCATCGCCCGCCAGCGCCCAGGAGCGGCCCGGCTGCCCGGGCATGGCGCCGGTCCAGCGGTCGGCGATGGCGCGGGCCAGCGGCCAGGCGGCGCGCTCGCTCGTGAGCTTGAGCGCGCCCAGCGAGTTGTGGCTGGCCTCGGTGACGGCGGCGGCGAATTCGTCGTTGCCCTGCGCGAGCAGTTCGGGCGCGCGCAGCTGGTCGGCCGACCACACCAGCGCGACCGTCTTGCCGTGCGTGCCGTCCAGCGGCAGCAGCGCGAGCACCTCGCCCTTGTCGTTGAACCACTGGCGCGCGATGCCGTCGTGCGACTGCGCCGCTTCCAGCCGTGCCGCGATCGCGTGCTGCGGATAGCGCGTGATCTCGTAGCTCACGCCGAGCGCCTCGCGCGTGGCGCTGGCCTTGCCTTCGCACACCACGGTGAGCGGCGCGGCCACGGGCTCGTTCACCACTTCGATCAGCGGCTGGAAGCGCACCGCGTCGGCCAGCTGCCGCTCGAGCGCGGGAACGTCGACGATCCAGGCCAGCGCATCGACCTTCTGGCGCGCGGCGCTGAACTGCACCCGGCCGCCTTCGTCGCCGTGCACCAGCATTTCGCGCACGGCCGTGGCGTGCGCCGCGTCGGGCCAGGCGCGCAGTGATTCGAGCAGCGCGCGGGAGGCGGTGTTGAGCGCGTAGGCGCGGATGTCTTCCTTGCCCTGCGCGGCCGGCGGCACCACCAGCGCGACGCGCACGCGCTCGCGTGCGAGCAGCAGGGCCAGCGTACGGCCGACGATGCCGGCGCCGCGAATGCAAACTTCGGGGGGGAGAGCCATCGAGGGATTGTATGGACTGCGGCCGCCCCCAGGCTACGCGCACTTCGTGTCGCTTCGCCAACCCCCTCACGGGGGCAATACCAGCGGCCCGGCAAAGCCGGTTCCGCGGTATCCCTGGAAGGAACCAGGAATTTTCGAAAGCTGCAGGACAATCGCGGCCGAATTCCAAGGAAACCACCACCGTGTCCCAGCCCGCCTTCGATCTCCAGGCAACCATCTCGCGCCTGTTCGTCTACCCCGTCAAGTCCTGCGCCGGCGTGGAGCTCCCCGAAATGCTGCTGACCGAGGCGGGGCTGGAGTTCGACCGGGCCTGGATGGTGGTCGACGAGCAGGGCGAGTTCGTCACCCAGCGGCAGCTGCCGCGCATGGCGCTCATCAAGCCGCAGATGAAGTACACGGAAGTGGTGCTGCGCGCGCCCGGCATGCTGGCGCTGCACCTGGCCTTCGACCGCGTCGAGAAGCCGGTGCGGGTGCGCGTGTGGAAGGACGAAGTCGCCGCCTACGACATGGGCGACATCGCCGCGCAGTGGTTCAGCGATTTCCTCTCCGAGCCCGGCAAGCCGCAGACCCTGCGCCTCGTGCGCTTCGACCCCGAGCACAGGCGCCTGTCGAGCATAAAGTGGACCGACGGCGTGGAAGCCCAGACCCAGTTCGCCGACGGCTACGCGCTGCTGGTGGCCAGCGAAGGCTCGCTGGCCGAGCTCAACGACCGCCTCGCGGCCCAGGGCCACGGCGCCGTGGGCATCGAGCGCTTTCGCCCGAACATCGTGCTGGCCGGCATCGAGTCGCACGACGAGGACCGCGTCGACGCGCTGCACATCACGACCGGCGAAGGCGAGGCCGAGCTGCGCCCCGTCAAGCCCTGCACGCGCTGCCCGATCCCCGACATCGACCCGGCCACGGCCCTGAGCAGCCCCGAGGTCGGCAACACGCTGCGCACCTACCGCGCCGACGCGCGGGTGGACGGCGGCATCACCTTCGGCATGAACTGCATCGTGATCCAGGGCGTGGAGCACACGCTCAAGGTCGGGCAGCCGGTGGGCGCGAACTACAGGTTTGAATAGCCGGGCAGGTTCCGTCTGTTCCAGGAATACCGCGGAACCGGCTTTGCCGGGCCGCTGGTATCGCCCCCTGCAAGGGGGTTGGCGGCCACACGAAGTGGGCAAGCCTGGGGGTTAGTCAGAATGCGACCCCGGCGATCAGGATGATGTTCGCGTAGGGCGTGCATTCGCCTGTACGCACCATGGCGCGCGCTTTCGCGGTGCGGCGCTTGAATTCCTCGTGCGGCACCGTCTGCGGCTCGATGCCCAGCGATTGCGGATACCAGCCCGGCAGCTTCTTCGCATCGCCCAGCGCCTCGTCGGCCACGACGATGCCTTCCACCTGCATTTCCGAAAGCACCGCATTCAGCACGTCGTCGAGCAGCGGCACGCCGCGCGCCACGGCGAGGTCGATGCGCCGCGGCCCGTCGGGAATCGGCAGGCCGGCATCGCCGAGCACGAGCATGTCGCCGTGGCCCAGCGAGGCGATCACGTGGGACAGTTCGGCGTGCAGCAGGGGAGAGCGTTTCAAAGCTTGATCCAGTCGGGAGGCATGGGGCTGCGCAGCACGGCGTCGCGCTGCGGAATGGAAGGCTGGGCGCCGGGCTGCTGGATGCACAGCGCCGCGGCGCGGATGCCCAGGCGCACGGCTTCGTCGAAGGACTGGCCCTCGCCGAGCGCGACCGCGAGTGCGCCCAGGAAGGTGTCGCCGGCGGCCGTGGTGTCGACCGCCTGCACCTTCGGCGCGGGATGATGGCGCGCGCCGTCGGCATCGACCGCCACCGCGCCGCGCGCGCCCAGCGTGACCACCACGCGCGCGATGCCCCTGGCACGCAGCGCCTGGCCTGCCTGCGCAGCCTCCTGCGGGCTGTCGGCGGATTGGCCGCACAGCGTCTGCGCCTCGATCTCGTTGACGACCAGCGTGTCGATCAGCGGCCACAGCGGCTCGGCGATCGCCTGCACCGGCGACGGATTCAGCAGCACCTTGCAGCCCGCGCCGTGCGCCACGGCGATGCCACGCGCGACCTGTTCCATCGGCGTCTCGAACTGCGCCACGAGAAAGGCGGCCCCCTGCACCTGCTGCTTCAGCGCGGCTTCGTCGACTTCCACCCGCGCGTTGGCGCCGGGAATCATCACGATGCGGTTCTGCCCGCCGTCTTCCACGAGGATCAGCGCCGTGCCGGTGGGCTCGCCCGACACGGTGCGCAGCGCGGCGGTGTCGATGCCATCGCGCTGGAGCGAATCGCGCAGGGCGGCACCGTGCGCGTCGTCGCCGACGCAGCCGATCATCTGCACATGGCCGCCTTCGCGCGCGCAGCTCACGGCCTGGTTGGCGCCCTTGCCGCCGGGAATGGTGGCGATCGAGTGGCCCAGCAGGGTTTCGCCCGCGGCCGGCGCATGCGGCACGCGCAGCACCAGGTCCATGTTGAGGCTGCCGAGCACCACGATGCGCGGCGCCCGGGCTGGGCTGCTGGATGAAGGCTTCAGGCTCACGGGGTGCGGGACTTTCGGGTTGGCGTGGAAGGCGTTTCGGCTGCGGTGGGTGCGGCGGCCCCGGCGGAGGCCGCAGGCGCGGCGGGCTCGCGGAAGCTCGCGTGCCGCGCGGTCGACGCACGCACGCGCAGCTCGGGCTGCAGCACCACCTTGCGCGCGTCGCGGCGCTTGCCGCCGACGCGCTCCAGCAGCATGTCGACCGCCATCGCGCCGATGCGCTCCTTGGGCTGCGCCACGGTGGTGAGCGGAGGGCTGGTGTAGGCAGAGAGCTCGATGTCGTCGAAGCCGACGATCGAGAGCTCGTCGGGCACGCGCACGCCGCTTTCGTGCGCCGCGCGCAATGCGCCGATGGCCATCAGGTCGTTGCAGACGAAGACGGCCGAGGGCTTCTGCTCGGTGCGCAGGATGGCGTGCATCGCCTCGTAGCCGCCCTGGCTGGTGAAGCCGCCGCGCCACAGCAGCGGATCGCCGTTGGCGATGCCGGGCGTGGCGCCGGCCTCGGCCAGCGCGATGCGCCAGCCTTCGATGCGCTGCTCGCTCGGCATCACGCCCACCGGCCCGCCGATGCAGGCGATGCGCCTGTGGCCCAGCGACAGCAGGTGCCGCACCGCGAGCAGTCCGCCCTGCATGTGGGCGGTTTCCACCAGGTCGCAGGCGGGGTCTGCGATCTCGCGGTCGACCAGCACGGTCGGCATGCGCAGGCCGTGCAGCTGCTTGGCCAGCGCGTCGTGGTCGCCCTCGCCGGTCGACACCACGATCAGGCCGTCGATGCGGCGCTCGGCCAGCACCTGCAGGTACACGCTCTGGCGGTGGGGCTCGTCGTCGGTGTTGCACAGCACCAGCGTGTAGCCGGCGCCGAAGCAGCGGTCTTCCACGGTGCGCACGATCTCGGCGAAGTAGGGGTTCGAGCTGTTGGGAATCAGCATTCCCAGCGTCGAGGTGGTGTTGCTCTTCAGGCTGCGCGCCATCGCGTTGGGCACGTAGCCCAGCTCGCGGATGGCGAGCTCCACGCGCTCGCGCACCTTGGCGCTCACGTGGCGGGTGTCGTTGACCACGTGCGAGACGGTGGTGACCGACACCTCCGCCTTCAGCGCGACGTCCTTGATGGTGGCCATGTCTTTTCTTCCTGTTCCTGGATGGGCTGCGTCGTCAGGCCAGGCGGCGTTCCGCGCGGCGCTGGCGCAGCGTGTCGATGATGACCGCCACGACGATCACCGCGCCGGTGATGATCCGCTTGCTCGGCTCGCTGGCGCCCACCTGCGCGAGGCCGGCTTCCAGCACCGCGATGATCAGCACGCCGAAGAAGGTGTTGATGACCGAGCCGCGCCCGCCCATCAGGCTGGTGCCGCCGATGACCACTGCCGCGATCACCTGCAGCTCGATGCCGACGCCGGCGTTCGGGTCGGCCGCCTCGAGGCGCGCCGACTGCATGAGGCCCGCGAGCCCGGCCAGCAGACCGGTGACCGCGAACACGATGATGCGGATCGGGCGCGGATCGACGCCCGCCAAGCGCATCGCTTCTTCGTTGGTGCCGATGCCCACCACGTGGCGGCCGAACACGGTGCGCGTGAGCACCATCTGGCCGACGACCACCAGCACCACCGCCAGCACGAAGGCGGCCGAGATGCCGCCGATCCACGGCGCGGCCAAGCCCGAGATGGCGTCGCCCACGTACTGCGTGCGCGAGTCGGTCACGAGGTAGGCGCCGCCGCGCACCGCCTCGAGCATGCCCAGCGACACGATGAAGCTCGGCAGCCGCCAGGCCACCGACACCGCGCCGGTGACCGTGCCGCAGACCAGCCCGGTGGCAAGGCCGAGCGCCGCGGCCAGCGGCACCGAGAGCTTCCATTCGAGGATGGCGGCCGCCGTGACGGCCGCGCTCAGCGCCAGCACCGAGCCCACCGAGAGATCGATGCCCGCGATGATCAGCACGAAGGTCATGCCGACCGCCATCACGGCCAGCGCGGGGATCTCGTTCGCGATGGAGACGAAGGTCTCGCGCGTCAGGAAGTATTCGCTGAGCGATCCGAAGAGCGCGATCATGCCCACGAGCACGACCGTCAGGCCCAGGTAGGTGCCGAGCTGGCCCTTGAGCGCGGAAGGCGCGGGCTTCGGGGTGGAGGTCGGGGAGGCGGCAGCGTTCATGGTGTGTCGGCGGTGACCGGGGTCGGAACGGAAACGGGAGATACCGTCGGCGGGTTGGCGGCGCGTCCTGTCGCGTCGCTGAATGCTGCGGCCAGCAGCGATTGTTCGGTCCACTCGCCGCGCTCGAACACGGCGACGAGACGCCCGGCGCTCATCACGCCGATGCGGTCGCACATGGCCATCAGTTCGCGCAGGTCGCTCGACACCATCAGCAGGGCCTTGCCGGCGTCGGTCATGCGGTCGAGCTCGGCGTAGAGGTCGGCGCGCGCGCCCACGTCCACGCCGCGCGTGGGCTCGTCGAGCAGCAGCACCTTGCATTCGCGGTGCAGCCAGCGCGCGAAAACCACCTTCTGCTGGTTGCCGCCGCTGAGCGTGGAAACCGGCTGCTCGATGCTGCGCGAGCGGATGCGCAGCAGTTCCACCAGCTTCTGCGCGATGCCGCGTTCCTTTGCGCGCTGCAGCCAGCCTGCGTGCGAGATCGCGCCCAGGTCGCTCAGCGTGGCGTTGACGCGGATCGATTGCGGCAGCAGCAGGCCCTGCGACTTGCGGTCTTCGGTGACCAGGCCGATGCCGGCGCGGATGGCCTGCATCGGCGAGCGCCAGCCCTTGCGCGCATGCTGCACGGGCTGGTTGTTTTCATGAAGCGTGATCTCGCCGCGGTCGGCGCGGTCGGCGCCGAACAGCAGCCGCACCAGTTCGGTCCGGCCCGAGCCGACCAGGCCGGCCAGGCCCATGACTTCGCCCGCGCGCAGGTCGATGTCGACGTCGCGCACGACCTGCGCCCGGCCGATGCCGCGCGCGCTCAGCAGCACGGGGCCGGCCACCCGGCGGTCGCGGCCTTCGTGCTCGTGCACCGCGCGGCCGACCATGCGCTGCACCAGTTCGGATTCGCGTACGCCGGCCATGGCGCGCACGTCCACCAGCCGGCCGTCGCGCAGCACCGCCACGCGGTCGGCGATGCGCTGCAGTTCTTCCAGGCGGTGCGACACGTAGACGATGGCCACGCCGCGCGCCTTCAGCAGGTCGATCTGCTCGAACAGGTGCGAGGTTTCGCGCGGGGTGAGCATGGCGGTGGGCTCGTCGAGCACCAGCACGCGCGTGTCGTCCTGCAGGTTGCGCGCGATCTCCACCATCTGCTGCTGGCCGATGCCCAGCCGCGCCACGGGCGTGGCCGGGTCGATGTTCTCCATGCCGATCTTGGCGAGCTGGCGCGCGGCCAGCTCGTGCAGCTTGGCGCGGCGGATCCAGCCGGTCTTGTTGGGCAGGCGGTCGAGCAGCAGGTTCTCGGCCACCGACAGCGTGGTGACGAGGCCGAGCTCCTGCATGACCATGCGCACGCCCAGGCGCTCCGCGTCACGGCGCGAGGCGGGCGCGAAGGGCTTGCCGTCGAGCAGCATCTGGCCGCGCGTAGGCTGCACCAGGCCGCAGACGATCTTCGACAGCGTGCTCTTGCCGGCGCCGTTCTCGCCCGTGAGGGCCAGCACTTCGCCGGGATTGAGCACGAGCGAGACGTCGTCCAGCACCGGTGCCGCGTAGTCCTTGCCCATGGCGCCCAGGGAGAGCACGGGCAGGGCCGTTGATGGGGTCATGGCGGCGGATGCTGTCAACGTCTGCGCTTTCTCTCTTGTGTATTGCTTACTTCGAGTCCTTGGTGACCAGCACCACGTCGGTCTTCACCTCGGCTGGCATGTCCGCCTGCTTCTTCTTGTCGGCGATGGCCTTCAGCGCGGTCTCGATGCCGAACACGGCCTGCTTGGCGGCGAACTGGTCGGCCGTGGCGAGCACGCGGCCGTCCTTCAGCATCGGCTTGATGGCGCCGATGTTGTCGTAGCCCACCACCAGCACCTTGCCGGTCTTGCCCGCGGCCTTGACGGCGGCCACCGCGCCCAGCGCCATGCTGTCGTTGCCGGCGAGCAGCGCCTTCAGGTCGGGGTGCTCGCGCATCATGCCGGCGGCGACCGTGTTGCCCTTGTCGATTTCCCACTGGCCCGACTGCACGCCCACCACCGTCACGCCGGCGGCCTTCATCGCGTCTTGATAACCCAGCGTGCGCTGCTGCGCATTGAAGGTGGTCGACACGCCTTCGATGATGCCGACCTTGTCGCCCGCCTTCAGCTCCTTGGCGAGCGCGTCGCCCACCAGCTTGGCGCCGGCGCGGTTGTCGGGGCCCACGAAGGGCACCTGGATGCCCTTTTCCTTCAGTGCGGCGGCGTCGAACTGGTTGTCGATGTTGACCACCAGGATGCCCTTGTCGATGGCTGCCTTGATCGCCGGCACCAGTGCCTTCGAATCGGCCGGCGCGATGACCAGCGCGTTGATCTTCTGCGCCACCATCTGCTCGACCATCTTGATCTGGGCGGCGGTGTCGGTCTCGTCCTTGATGCCGTTGGCCACCAGCGTGTACTTCGAGGCGTTGGCCTTCTGGTGCGCCTTGGCGCCGTCTTCCATGGTGCGGAAGAATTCGTTGGCCAGCGACTTCATGACCAGCGCGACCTTGGGTTTTTCCTGCGCGAAGGCGGGCGTTCCGGCCAAGGCGCCCAGCAGCGTCAGTGCGGCAGCGCTTTGCAGGGTACGGCGGGTGAACTTCATGTTGGATGTCTCCTGGGATTGGTTGATCGGAACAACGGTGCGCCGGTCTTGGCCGGGGCGCCGATGTTAACTGAGGGAAACGTTTGCGCAAACGTTTGCGAATCGGTGCTAACCCTGATCGCAAAAGACGGCGCGCGGCGGCTCGAAGACCTGTCGGATGGGCATCCGGACATGCTCGCCTAAAATTGCGGGTTACCCAAGAGGACCTCCCATGAGTTTGCAATGCGGCATCGTCGGCCTGCCCAACGTCGGTAAATCCACCCTTTTCAATGCGCTGACCAAGGCCGGCATCGCGGCGGAAAACTATCCCTTCTGCACCATCGAGCCCAACGTGGGCGTGGTGGAAGTGCCCGACCCCCGCCTCGACCAGCTCGCCGAGATCGTCAAGCCCGAGCGCGTGGTGCCCGCCATCGTCGAGTTCGTCGACATCGCGGGCCTGGTGGCCGGCGCGAGCACCGGCGAAGGCCTGGGCAACAAGTTCCTGGCTCACATCCGCGAAACCGACGCCACCGTCAACGTGGTGCGCTGCTTCGACGACGAGAACGTGGTGCACGTGGCCGGCAAGGTCGACCCGATTTCCGACATCGAGGTGATCCAGACCGAACTCTGCCTGGCCGACCTCGCCACGGTCGAGAAGGCGCTGCACCGTCACACCAAGGTGGCGCGCTCCGGCGACAAGGACGCGCAGAAGCTCGTCGGCCTGCTCGAACGCTGCCAGGCTGCGCTGAACGAGAACACGCCGGTGCGCGCGCTCGAGTTCACCAAGGAAGAGCAGCCGCTGGTCAAGAGCTTCACGCTGATCACCGCCAAGCCCGCGATGTTCGTCGGCAACGTGGCGGAAGACGGCTTCGAGAACAACCCCTACCTCGATCGCCTGCGCGAATACGCCGCCAAGCAGAACGCGCCCGTGGTCGCCATCTGCGCCAAGATCGAAGCCGACCTGGCCGAGATGGACGACGAGGACAAGAAGATGTTCCTCGCCGAAATCGGCCAGGAAGAGCCGGGCCTGAACCGCCTGATCCGCGCGGCCTTCAAGCTGCTGGGCCTGCAGACCTACTTCACCGCCGGCGTGAAGGAAGTGCGCGCCTGGACCATCCACATCGGCGACACCGGCCCGCAGGCGGCAGGCGTGATCCACGGCGACTTCGAGAAGGGCTACATCCGCGCCCAGACCATCGCGTTCGAGGACTACATCGCCTTCAAGGGCGAGCAGGGCGCGAAGGACGCGGGGAAGATGCGCTCGGAAGGCAAGGAATACGTCGTCAAGGATGGCGACGTGATGAACTTCCTGTTCAGCTCCTGACCTGACTCGCCCCCAGGCTTCGCGACACTGCGTGTCGCTGCGCCAACCCCTACCGGGGGCAACACCTGCGGCCCGGCAAAGCCGGTTCCGCGGTGTTTCGCGAAAAGAGCTTCGTGGGTTTTCGAGGGGCTTGTTGGATAGACTCCGCGCGCCTCGACTTTCCTTCCCAGGCCCACACCCATGCTCACCGTCCATCACCTCAACAACTCGCGCTCGCAGCGCGTTCTCTGGCTGCTCGAGGAGCTCGAGCTGCCTTACGAGATCGTCCACTATCAGCGCGATCCGCAGACCATGTTGGCGCCCGCTTCGCTGCGGGCCATTCATCCGCTGGGAAAGTCACCGGTTGTCACGACGGATGACGGACTGACGCTCGCGGAGTCGGGCGCGATCATCGAGGCCATCATCGAGCGCTACGGCAGTGGCCGCCTCGCGCCGGCGGCGGGTTCGCCGGAGGCGTTGCGCTATCGCTACTGGCTGCACTTCGCCGAAGGCACCGCGATGTCGCCGCTGTTGCTGAAGCTGGTGTTCGACCGCATCGAGACGGCGAAGATGCCTTTCTTCGCGAAGCCGATCGCCAAGGCCATCGCGGCGAAGACGAAGTCGGCGTTCATCAATCCGAACATCGCGAGCCACCTGAACTACATGGAAGCCGAGCTCGGCAAGAGCGAGTGGTTCGCTGGTGACGCGTTCACCGGCGCGGACATCCAGATGAGCTTCGTGGTCGAGGCCGCGCAGGCGCGCGGCGGGCTCGATGCGAAGAGGCCGAAGCTGATGGCGTACCTGGATCGGATCCATTCGCGTCCCGCGTACAAGCGCGCACTCGAGCGCGGCGGGCCCTACGAACTGCTGAATTGAGGAGCCGGAGCCCGGGCCTCAGGAAGGGAACACGTAGAGCAGCGCGACCGTCATCGTGACGTAGCGCAGGAACTTCCCGATCGCCATGTAGGCCACGCACGGCCAGAAGGGCAGCTTGAGCCAGCCCGCCACGGCGCACAGCGGATCGCCCACCAGCGGCAGCCAGCTCAGCAGGCAGGCCTTCGGGCCGAGCTTCTCGAGCCAGCCCAGAACGCGCACATGGTGTTTCGAGTGCGAGTATTTGTCGGCCACCTTGTGCGCGCCGTAGCCCATCCACCAGTCGACCGCGCCCCCCAGCGTGTTGCCCAGGGTAGCCACCGCGATGGCGGGCCAGAACATCTCGGGGTTGAGCTTGAGCAGCCCGAAGAGGAACGGCTCGGAGCCCACCGGCAGAAGCGTCGCGGAGACGAACGCCGCGACGAACAGGGTCGAGAGGCCGTACTGCGGCAGGGCCAGCAGCGCCAGGAGGGAATCGAGCCAGGCTTGCATAAGGTCGGCGCAGTATAGGCAGCGGCGGTGCCGCAACTGCGTGGGAGAAAGCCCCGGCGCGCACCGGTATTTGTACGGGTGCCGGAGGCGCAAATCGTTTCAGTCGCTGAAATGCGGCGTGGCTACAATCGTGCCTCATTTTTCAGCAGCCGAACGCGCACGCTCCCCCTTCAAAATGACCTTGCAGATCGGCAACCACACGCTGGAAAACCGCCTGTTCGTCGCGCCCATGGCAGGCGTGACGGACCGGCCCTTCCGCATGCTGTGCCGCCAGCTCGGCGCCGGCTACGCGGTCAGCGAGATGGTCACCTCGCGCAAGGAGCTCTGGGGTTCGCTCAAGACCTCGCGCCGCGCGAACCATGACGGCGAACCGGGCCCCATTGCGGTGCAGATCGCCGGCACCGATGCGGCCATGATGGCCGAGGCCACGGTCTACAACATCGAGCGCGGCGCGCAGATCATCGACATCAACATGGGCTGCCCGGCCAAGAAGGTCTGCAACAAGTGGGCGGGTTCGGCGCTCATGCGCGACGAGCCGCTGGCGCTCGAGATCGCGCGGGCGGTGGTCGATGCCGCGCAGCCCTTCGGCGTGCCGGTCACGCTCAAGATGCGCACCGGCTGGAGCCAGGAACACCGCAACGCGGTGAAGCTCGCGCGCGACTTCGAATCGGCCGGCGTGCGGATGCTCACCGTGCACGGACGCACGCGCGAGCAGGGCTACAAGGGCTTCGCCGAGTACGACACCATCGCCGCCGTGAAGGCCGCGGTGCGCATTCCGGTGGTGGCCAACGGCGACATCCGCTCGCCCGAGAAGGCGCGCGACGTGCTCGCGGCCACCGGCGCCGACGCCGTGATGATCGGCCGCGCCGCGCAGGGCCGGCCGTGGATCTTCCGCGAGATCGCGCACTTCCTGGAAACCGGCACGCACCGCGCGCCGCCGCTGGTGGCGGAGGTGCGCCGCTTGCTGCTCGACCATCTCGTGGAGCACTATGCGCTCTACGGCGACTACAGCGGTGTGCGCACGGCGCGCAAGCACATCGGCTGGTACGTGCGCACGCTGCCGGACGGCGAAGCGTTTCGCGCACGCATGAATCTCATCGAGGACTGTGCCGAGCAGCTGCGCGCGGTCGGCGACTATTTCGACGGGCTTGCGGACCGCATGGACCGCATGCCCGCGCAGCACCTGGTGGACGAAGAGGCGTTGCCGGGTGAAGAGGAGACGGCCTGCGCCGTCGATTGAAAAAAAGAGAAGAAGCAATGAGCAAGAAACACATCGAGGACTGCGTGCGCACCAGTCTGGACAGCTACTTTCGCGATCTGCGCGGCACCGAACCCGACGGCATGTACGACATGCTCGTGCGCGTGGTCGAGAAACCCCTGCTCGATGTCGTGATGACGCGCGCCGAGGGCAACCAGTCGAAGGCCGCGCAGTGGTTGGGCCTGAATCGCAACACGCTCCGCAAGAAATTGGTCGAGCACAAACTTTTGAAATAACTCCACGGCATATCCAATGGCCCAGACTGCACTCATCTCCGTTTCCGACAAGACCGGCATCCTCGAATTCGCCCAGGCGCTGCATGCGCTGGGCATCAAGCTGCTGTCCACCGGCGGCACCGCCAAGCTGCTGGCCGACGCCGGCCTGCCCGTCACCGAGGTGGCCGACCACACCGGCTTTCCCGAAATGCTCGACGGCCGCGTGAAGACGCTGCATCCGAAGATCCACGGCGGCCTGCTCGCGCGCCGCGACCTGCCCGCGCACGTTGCCGCCATCAAGGAGCACGGCATCGACACCATCGACCTGCTGGTGGTCAACCTGTATCCGTTCGAGGCCACCGTGGCCAAGCCCGGCTGCACGCTGGAAGACGCGATCGAGAACATCGACATCGGCGGTCCGGCCATGGTGCGCAGCGCGGCCAAGAACTGGAAGGACGTGGGCGTGCTGACCGACTCGTCGCAGTACGCCGTGGCCCTGGCCGAACTCAAGGCGAACGGCAAGCTCAGCGACAAGACCAAGTTCGCTTTCTCGGTGGCCGCCTTCAATCGCATCGCCGACTACGACGGCGCGATCAGCGATTACCTCTCGGCCATCGACTTCGACGCCAGCATCGGCCAGCCCGCGCCCAAGCGCTCGCTGTTCCCGGCGCAGAGCAACGGCCGCTTCGTGAAGGTGCAGGACCTGCGCTACGGCGAGAACCCGCACCAGCAGGCCGCGTTCTACCGTGACCTGTATCCGGCGCCCGGCTCGCTGGTGTCGGCGAAGCAGCTGCAGGGCAAGGAGCTCAGCTACAACAACATCGCCGATGCCGATGCCGCGTGGGAGTGCGTGAAGAGCTTCGACGTGCCGGCCTGCGTGATCGTGAAGCACGCCAACCCCTGCGGCGTGGCCATCGGCAAGGACGCGGCCGAGGCCTACGGCAAGGCCTTCAAGACCGATCCGACCTCGGCCTTCGGCGGCATCATCGCCTTCAACCGTCCGGTGGACGGCGCCACCGCGCAGGAAATCGCCAAGCAGTTCGTCGAAGTGCTGATGGCGCCCGGCTACACGCCCGAGGCGCTCGAGGTGTTCCAGGCCACCAAGGCCAAGCTCAACGTGCGCGTGCTCGAGATCGCACTGCCCAAGGGCGGCACCACCGACTGGGACAACGGCCGCAACGCCATGGACGTCAAGCGCGTCGGCTCGGGCCTGCTGATCCAGACGGCCGACAACCACGAGCTCGCGGTTGCCGACCTCAAGGTCGTCAGCAAGAAGCAGCCCACGCCGCAGCAGCTGCAGGACCTGCTGTTCGCATGGAAGGTCGCGAAGTACGTCAAGAGCAACGCGATCGTGTTCTGCGCCAACGGCATGACCATGGGCGTGGGCGCGGGCCAGATGAGCCGCCTCGACTCCGCGCGCATCGCCAGCATCAAGGCCGAGCACGCCGGCCTGTCGCTGAAGGACACGGCCGTGGCCAGCGACGCCTTCTTCCCGTTCCGCGACGGCCTCGACGTGGTGGTCGATGCGGGCGCGAGCTGCGTCATTCAGCCGGGCGGCTCGATGCGCGATCAGGAGGTGATCGACGCCGCAGACGAGCGTGGCGTGGTGATGGTGCTGTCGGGCGTGCGCCACTTCAGGCACTGAAAGTGCAGCCGTCCCGCCAAGGGGCGGCACGGTATTTCCAAGAAAAAGGCCGGCAGTGCTGCCGGCCTTTTTCTTTGGTGACGACGACGGCTACTCGTGGTTGCCGAAGCGGTATTTCAGCTGGAAGGTGACCGCGCCGTACAGCCGGTTCTTGATGGTCGGCACGTAGGCGATGTTGAGGCCCCAGTTCTTGCCCTCGATGGCTGCCACCGGAAGGATGGCCGGGAACCAGTTGCCGTTGCGGTAGTTCGGGTAGCCGTCGAAACCGCCAACCACCGCGCCGAACTTCACGCCGTAGAACTCGAAGGGCAGCGCGTACAGGCCCACGTAGTTCGACTGCCGGCGGTCGCTGTTGCGGAAGGTGCCCGCCGTGACCCGGAAGGTGTCGTTCAGCGGGTACTCGAAGCCCAGCCCCTGGTTGACGTTCTCCAGGCCCTTGCCGCTGTCGAAGTGTGCGGAATAGAAGCCCGGGTTGATCCAGATGTTCTTCGGATCGAAGGATGACTCCTGCGCTGCCGCGAAGCCGGGAAGGAGAAGAGCGATGCTCAAGACCGGCAACGTGCGCAGGGAGTTCATGGGCTAGGGTGTCCTGAAGATTTGTCGTGCTGCTTCGATGGTGGCGGCGATGTCCTCGTCGCTGTGGGCCGCGCTCACGAAGCCTGCTTCGTAAAGCGCGGGCGCAATATACACGCCGCGATCCAGCAAACCGTGAAACAACGCATTGAACTTCGCGTTGTCGGTTGTCATCACGGTGGCATAGTTTTGCGGCAGGTCTTTCATCAGGAAGAAGCCGAACATGCCGCCTTCGCTGTCGGCGTTGAAGGGCTGGCCTTCGGCCGCCGCGGCCGCCTTCAGGCCGTCGACCAGCGAGTGCGTCTTCTTGCCGAGCGCCTCGTAGAAACCGGGCTTCGCGATCTCCTTCAGCGTGGCGAGGCCGCAGGCCGTGGCGACCGGATTGCCCGACAGCGTGCCGGCCTGGTAGACCGGCCCCAGCGGCGCGAGCTGCTCCATGATCGCGCGCGGCCCGCCGAAGGCCGCGAGAGGCATGCCGCCGCCGATGACCTTGCCGAGCACCGTGAGGTCGGGCTTGATGCCCAGCACGCCTTGCGCGCCGTGCAGTCCCACGCGAAAGCCCGTCATCACTTCATCGAACACCAGCAGGGCGCCGTGCTGCGTGCAGAGCTCGCGGCAGCGGCGGGCGAATTCGGGCGTGGCGCGCACGAAATTCATGTTGCCGGCGATCGCCTCGATCATCAGGCAGGCGATGTCCTTGCCGTGCAGCGCGAAGGCTTCCTCGAGCTGCTGCAGGTTGTTGTACTCGAGCACGATGGTGTGCTGCACCACCTCGGGCGGCACGCCGGCGGAGGTCGGGTTGCCGAAGGTGGCGAGGCCGGAGCCGGCCTTCACGAGCAGCGCGTCGGCATGGCCGTGGTAGCAGCCTTCGAACTTGACGATGCTCTTGCGGCCGGTGGCGCCGCGCGCCAGGCGCAGGGCGCTCATGGCGGCCTCGGTGCCCGAGCTCACGAGCCGCACCATCTCCATCGACGGCACCAGCGCGAGGATGGCCTCGGCCAGCTCGATCTCGCGCTCGGTCGGCGCGCCGTAGGAGAAGCCCTCGAGCACTGCCTTCTGCACGGCCTCGACCACGGCGGGATGGCCATGGCCCAGGATCATCGGGCCCCAGGAGCCGATGTAGTCGATGTAGCGCTTGTCGTCGGCGTCCCAGAAGTAGGCGCCCTGGGCGCGCTGGATGAAGCGGGGCGTGCCGCCCACGGCCTTGAAGGCACGCACGGGCGAGTTCACGCCCCCGGGGATCACGGCGCGGGCGCGCTCGAAAAGAATGTCGTTGCGGTCGGTCATCAGTGTCGGGTGTCGTGTGGGGGAAGGGCGAAGTCGGGCGGTGTGTCGGGGTCTTCGCCGCCGTCTTCGTCCTCGGGTTCGGCCCAGAACAGGCGGTCGGGCAGCACGTGGCCCATGCCCGGGCGGAAGCCGGCGTCGAGGCAGCGGTCCATGTAGGCCAGCGCTTCGGTGGTCGCGGCCACGAGGTCGGTGCCGCTGGCGAGCAGGGCGGCCAGCGCGGCCGACAGGGTGTCGCCCGCGCCGGCGAAGACGGCCTCGAGCCGCTCGTATTTCTCGCTGGCGAGCACCGACTGCGGCGAGGCCAGCACGTTGTCGATGAACTGGTCCGGCAGCATCAGGCCGGTGACCAGCGTGTAGGGCACGCCGAACTCGCCGGCAGCCTTGGCGATGTCCCGCGCGCCGGGCGGACGATCGCCGTTCCAGTCCGGAAGCAGCCAGCGCCACAGGGTGCTGTGGTTTCCAACCAACACCGTCGTCTGGGGCAGGACCAGCTCCCGAAAAGCGTCCAGATAGGGCTCGATCAGGTTCTCGTCCCACCACGAAAGGTTGGGCATGTAGGCCACCACGGGCACCTCCGGATAGTCGGCGGCGGTTTCCGCGATGGTGCTCAGCGCCTCGGTAGTGCCGGCAAAGCCCACCTTGATCAGCTGGACTTCCACGTCCTCCAGGATGGAGCGCGCCTGCTCGGCGATGGCTTCCTCATCGAAGGGGAAGTGATCGAAAATCTCTGCCGTGTCGCGGGCATAGGCACCCGTGACGACCGGCAGGATGTGTGCGCCTACCGACCCCATTGCCAGGGCGTCGGCCCCCAGGCCGCCCGCCCCGCTGGGATCGCTGGCGTTGAAGACCAGCACGCAGGGGGGATTCAGGTCGCGTTCGGCCAGTTCGCCGTCGTCCTGCGAGGGGTCGTTAAGATCGCCCGGTTTGCGGGCGTTGTCTGCTGGAAGTAAGTAGATGGTCATACGCCGTGCGGAATCCCCTGGATGGTGGCATAGGCGCGACGTTTACCGTCTGCCAGTGAGATACGCATAGATACACTCGTTGCATTTAATGAACAAGGACTTTAAGCTCCGATGAATACGAAAACTTGGATGTGCCTGATTTGTGGGTGGATCTATGACGAAGCGGTTGGTGTACCGGAAGATGGCATCGCGGCAGGCACGGCCTGGGCCGATGTTCCGATGAACTGGACCTGTCCTGAGTGCGGTGCGCGCAAGGAAGACTTCGAAATGGTTGAAATCTGAAAGCATGGCATAGATAGAGCTACGCGGTCTGCGTCGATGTTCGGCGCGGCGGGCTTCCAAGTCTCATGAGCAGGAGCGTTTGCAATGGGCCCGAATGGATCTGGTTACAAGGTGCTGGTCATCGACGACAGCAACACCATCCGGCGCAGTGCCGAGATTTTTCTGAAGCAGGGTGGGCACGAGGTTCTTCTCGCGGAAGACGGCTTCGACGCGCTCTCCAAGGTTAACGACCACAAGCCGCATCTGATTTTCTGCGACATCCTGATGCCGCGCCTCGACGGCTATCAGACTTGCGCCATCATCAAGCGCAACGCCCACTTTTCCAACGTCCCGGTCGTCATGCTGTCGTCGAAAGACGGTGTATTCGACAAGGCACGCGGCCGCATGGTCGGTTCCCAGGACTACCTGACCAAGCCTTTCACCAAAGACCAGCTGCTGCAGGCCGTGCAGCAGTTTGGCACTGTTCAACAGGAAGTGCAGTAATGCCTATTCGCAAAATCCTCGTCGTCGACGACTCCAAGACGGAACTGGTGTTCCTGTCCGACCTCCTCCAGAAGAACGGCTTTGCCGTCAAGACGGCCGAAAACGCCGACGACGCCATGCGCCGCCTCGAGGAAGAGCACCCCGACCTGATCCTCATGGACGTGGTCATGCCCGGCCAGAACGGCTTCCAGCTCACGCGCGCCATCGCCCGCGACCCGAAGTACGCCGCCATCCCGATCATCCTGTGCACCAGCAAGAACCAGGAGACCGACCGCGTGTGGGGCATGCGCCAGGGCGCGCGCGACTACATCGTGAAGCCGGTCAACGCCGCCGACCTGATGTCCAAGATCAGCGCGCTGAACTGAGCGAAAGCCTGCCGAGTCCATGGCGAATCGCGATGCTCTGAGAGCCTTCCAGTCCCGGCTGGCGAGCCGCCTGCAGGCCGCTCGCACGACGGGCGTGGCCGCCACGTGGCTGGCGGTCGAGGCGGGTGAGGGCAAATACCTCTTTCCGCTGGGACACGCCGGCGAGATCTTTCCCTGGACGCCGCCGCAGCCAGTGCCCTACACGGAGCCGTGGTTCCTCGGCGTCGCCAACCTGCGCGGCGGCCTCTACGGCGTCGTGCAGCTTTCGGCGTTCGCCACCGGCGTCCCGGGCGCGCTGGCCGCTACCGAGGCGGCGCGCATCCAGTCGCGGCTCGTTGCTTTCAACGAGCTGCTCGAAGTCAACTGCGCATTGCTGGTCGATCGACTGGCGGGGTTGCGGGGGGCGGAGGCCTTCACGGCGTCCGAGCCTCCTGGCGCAGAAGCACCTGCCTGGCACGGGCATCTGTTTACCGATGCAGCGGGGGAGCGCTGGCAGGAAGTCAACCTGCAGGCGCTTTCGCAGCAACCCCAGTTTTTGAGTATTGGTGCGTAGTCGTACCGGAAACCACCTGAAGGACCGACCGTGAGCTCGATCGCCGACAAGTTCAAGAAATTACTGCCCGTGAACAACGGGAACGACAAGGCCCGCGTCGATGGCTCCGGTTCGATATCGATCGACGATGTCGACACCGTCCAGGTTCCGGACGAGAAAACCGTGCGCCTCGCCAAGAAGGGCGCCGCGCCCGCCGACACCAGCTTCGGCGACGTCGACCTGCCCGGTGGCGGCGATGCCGCCAACGAGCCCGGCGCGGCGGCCGTCGAGGCGCGGCCCGACGCCACCGGCGGCCGTGCGGGTTCCAGCCCGGCGAAACAGCAGCGGATCCTGGCCATCATGCTGGCGATCGTGGTGCTGTTGCTGCTGCTGGTTGCCGGCTCCTCCATTCTTCGCGCCGAGCGCCTCGCGCAACAGGTGGCGGCCACCGGCCAGTCGCTGATGCAGTCGCAGCGCCTGGCCAAGTCGATCTCCCAGGCCCTCGTCGGCAGCCCCTCGGCGTTCGTCGAAGTGAAGGACAGCGCCGACGACCTCACGCGTCGCGTGCACGGCCTGACCAACGGCGACGACTCGCTGCGCCTGGAAGCCGTCGGCAACCAGTACGACGAGGAGATGGGCAAGATCAACCCCCTCGTCACCCGCGCCGAGGCCAGCGCCAAGGCCGTGCTGGCCCAGCGCCAGATCCTGACGCAGGTGGGCGCCGCTCTGCGCGACATCAACCAGCAGTCGTCCACGCTGCTCGAGATGACGGAAACCGTCGCCTCGCTGAAGATGCAGCAGAACGCCACGCTGCCCGAAATCTCCGCCGCCGGCCAGCTCGTGATGCTGACGCAGCGCATCGGCAAGTCGACCAACGAGTTCTTCACGGTCGAGGGTGTGAACCCCGACGCCGTGTTCCTGCTGGGCAAGGACCTGAACACCTTCCAGGAAACCACCCGCGGCCTGCTCGACGGCAATGCGCAGCAGCGCTTCCCCGGCTCGAAGGACCCGCAGACGCGCCAGCAGCTCGAGGCCATCCTGAAGACCTACGAGCAGATGCGCACGCAGGCTTCGGCCATTCTGGGCAACCTGCAGGGTCTGGTGGCCGCGCGCGAAGCGCAGGCATCCATCCTGACCGACAGCGAGCCGCTGCGTAAGTCGCTCGGCGACCTGCAGGAAAAGCTCTCCGCCCGCACCGGCCTGGGCGCCGGCACCATCGTGCTGCTGTTCGTGCTGTCGCTGGCCGCCCTGGCACTCGCCGGCGCCATCGGTTTCGTGCAGGTGCGCGAAGGCCGCGAACGCGCCGCCGTCGCCGAACGCGAGCGTCTGGCCGCCGAACAGGCTTCCGACGAAGCCAGCCGCGTGAACAACGCCAACCAGGCCGCCATTCTTCGCCTGATGAACGAACTGCAGACAGTGGCCGAAGGCGACCTGACGCAGGAAGCGACCGTGACCGAGGACATCACCGGCGCCATCGCCGACTCGGTGAACTACACGGTGGAAGAACTGCGACTGCTGGTGGGCAACGTGCAGAACACGGCGACCCGCGTGGCGCAGACGACGTCGCAGGTGGAAAGCACCTCGACCGAACTGCTGGCGGCTTCCACTGAACAGCTGCGCGAGATTCGCGAAACCGGCCAGTCGGTGCTGACCATGGCCGAGCGAATCAACGGCGTGTCCACGCAAGCGCAAGAGTCCGCCACGGTGGCGCGCCAGTCGCTGCAAGCCGCATCCTCGGGTCTGCAGGCCGTGCAGAACGCCATCGGCGGTATGAACTCCATCCGCGACCAGATCCAGGAAACCTCCAAGCGGATCAAGCGCCTGGGCGAATCCTCGCAGGAGATCGGTGAAATCACGGAGCTGATCTCGGACATTACCGAACAGACGAACGTGCTGGCTCTGAACGCCGCCATTCAGGCAGCGTCCGCCGGTGAAGCAGGCCGAGGCTTCTCGGTGGTGGCGGAAGAAGTTCAGCGACTGGCCGAACGCTCCGCGGACGCCACGCGCCAGATCTCGGCGCTGGTGAAGGCGATTCAGACCGACACGCAGGACGCGGTGGGCGCCATGGAGCGTTCCACGCAGGGTGTGGTCGAAGGGGCCAAGCTGTCCGACAACGCGGGTACCGCACTGTCCGAGATCGACCGCGTGTCGCGCCGACTCGCCGACCTGATCGAGCAGATTTCGCAATCCGCCTCCCGCGAAGCCGACTCGGCCAACGTGGTGGCTGCGAACATCCAGCACATTTTCGCGGTGACGGAACAGACCGGAGAAGGTACGCGTACCACGGCCCAGCAGGTGCGCGAACTCTCGCAGATGGCCGAAGAACTGCGCCGCTCGGTCGCCCGTTTCAAGATTGCCTGATCCACAAAACAGATAGATAAGAACGGCGAGCACCCAACGTGTCGACTCAAACCCCTGCCACGGCCCCTCACGCCGGCAACACGCCGGTCACCGAAGACCTCGGGCCGCTGGCCTGGGTGCTGGGAGAAATCCAGAAATCCCTCGACGGTGTAGGCAAGTCGTTGCGGCGCTTCGTGCGCGAGGTGGATGCCGCGAGCGAGCCCGAGAGCGGGCCGCTGCAGATGGCCCGCCAGCAACTTCACCAGGCCGTCGGCGCGCTCCAGATGGTGGGGCACTCCTCGCCCGCGCTGGTGCTGGGCGCCATCGAGTTCGCGGTGCAGGGCTTCATCGCCGAGCCGCAGCGCTGCAACGAAGCGGCAGTGAACAAGATCGAGCGTGCCGGCTTCGCCGTCACCGACTTCCTCGGCGCGCTGCTGGCCGGCAAGCCGGTCTCCTCGGTGGCGCTCTTTCCCCAGTACCGCGATGTGCTGGAGCTGGTCGGCAACGAGCGCGTGCACCCGGCCGACCTCTGGAGCACCGCCTGGCGCTGGGTCGAGATCAAGCCGGCGCTCACGCAGGCGGCTGTCGCTTACGACCCCGCCGTGCGCTCGCGGCTCGACCGCGAGGTGCTGCAGCTGATCAAGAGCGGCGACACGCAGGCCGCGCGCCGGCTGCATGCGCTGTGCCTGGGCCTCGGCCGCGGCGCGCTGCTGCCCCGCGTCGCGAGCTTCTGGACGCTGGCCGCGGGCTTCTTCGAGGCCCTGGCCACCGGGCTGATCACGCCCGACGCCTACGTCAAGCGCGCCGCCTCGCGCGTGCTGCTGCAGTACGCCACGCTCGCGCGCGGCGACAGCCTCGTGTCCGATCGCCTCGGGCAAGACCTGCTGTTCTTCTGCGCGCAGGCCGTGCCCACAGCCGGCGACGACGCCGCCACGCTGCGCACCGTGCGCCTCGCCTGGGGCATCGCCGGCGAGCAGCACGTCGACTACAACGTCGAGCAGTTCGGCCGCTTCGATCCGCTGGTGCTGCAACAGGCCCGCAAGCGCATCGAAACCGCCAAGGAAATGTGGTCGGCGCTCTCGGGTGGCGACATCACCCGCACGCGCCAGGTGGCCGACACCTTCGCGCAGCTCGGCGAATCGCTGCAGAAGCTGCATCCGCCGAGCCTGCCGATGGTGCAGGCCCTCACCCATGCGGTCGAAGCCTCCGTGCGTTCCGGCCAGGCTCCGGGCACCGAACTCGCGATGGAAGTCGCCACCTCGGTGCTCTACCTGGAAGCCGCCCTCGAAGACCTGGACCCGAGCGATCCGCAGCTCACCGCCCGCACGCTGCAGCTGGCGGGCCGCATCGAGCGCGTGCGCGCCGGCGGCCATTCCGAGCCGCTCGAACCGTGGATGGAGGATCTCTATCGCCGCGTGAGCGACCGCCAGACCATGGGCACCGTGGTCGACGAGCTGCGCAGCCACCTGAGCGAACTCGAGAAGTCGCTCGACCAGTATTTCCGCCGCCCCGCCGAAAAGGGCCTGCTGCGCACCGTGCCGACGCAACTCATGCAGATGCGCGGCGTGTTCTCCGTGCTCGGCCTCGACCAGGCCGCGCTCACCGTGCAGCGCATGCGCGAAGACGTCGAGGCGATGCTCGTCAGCACCTCGCCGGCCGAGGAAATGGCCGGCTTCGACGCGCTGGGCAACAACCTCGGCGCGCTCGGCTTCCTGATCGACATGCTGGGCTACCAGCCCGCGCTGGCCAAGCGCCTGTTCGTGTTCGACGCCGACGCCGGCGAACTCAAGCCGCTGATGGGCCGCCAGGCCGCCGACGCCACGGCCGGCGAGGGCGCCGCGCCCAGCCAGGCTCCGGCCGCCCCGGTGCTCAGCATCGAGGAAGTCGACGCCCAGATCGCCTCGAAGCTCGCGGCGCTCGCCGCGCCCAAGGCCAAGCCCTCGCCGATCGAGGAATTCAGCAGCAAGGCCGACAGCTGGACCAACAAGATCTCCGGCCCGACCGCGCTGCCCGACACCGAAGTCACCGAGCTCGAAGAAGACGACCTGCAGAACATCTTCCTCGACGAAGCCCGCGAGGTGGTGCAGAACGGCCTGGCCGCCATCGCCGAGCTCGCCAGCTACCCGGACGACACCGAAGAACTCACGATCCTGCGCCGCGCCTTCCACACGCTCAAGGGCAGCTCGCGCATGGTCGGCCTCACCGAGTTCGGCGATGCCGCCTGGTCGCTCGAGCAGGTGCTCAACACCTGGCTGGCCGACCAGCGCGCCGCCACGCCGGAACTGCTGGCAGGCACCGAACGCACGATGAAGGAATTCGGCGAGTGGGTCGAGGCCATCGCTTCCGGCTCCGCGCAGGGCTGGAAGTCCGCGCCGTTCAGCCGCGTGGCCAACGCGCTGCTGGCGGGCGAACCCGTGCCTCCGCCGGTGCGCGTGGCCGATGCCGAAGCCCTTGCGGTGGCCGCGCGCCACATCGCGGCCGAGCCGCCCGTTTCTGCGCCAGAACCCGCGCCCATCGAGGTCGTGGCCCCGGTGGTGGCGGAGCTGCCTCCGCTGCAGTTGCCCGACCTGCCGGACCTGTCGCTGACGACGGAAGCGCCCGCGCCGGCACCTGTGGCCGCTGCCCCGGAAGTTCCCGAAGCCCCGCTCGAAACCCTGGCCTGGCAGGAGCCGGAGCCCGCGAAGGCCGCCGCCACGCCCGAGGCCGACGACGATTTCGCCTCGACCGACTTCATCGACTTCGAAGCCAAGCAGACCGACGAGCCTCCGCCGCCGCTGGTGCTGCCGAGCGGCGAGATGTTCGACTTCCTGGCGCCGCCCGCCAGGACGCCTGCCGTCGTGGAACTGAAGTCGGAGCCCGCCGAACCGCCGGCTCCCGCTGCCGAACCCATCGTCACCTCCGTGCCCACCACGGCCGGCCTGCCCGACCTGCAATGGGAACCCGAGCCGTTGCCCGTGCAGGCCGCCGCCGAGCCCGTCGTCGAACCCGAAGTGGTCGAGGCCGCGCCCGCGCCCGAACCGCTGCATGCAGTCCATGTGGAAGAGCCGGTCGCCGAGTCCGCGCCGCAACCGGTGGCCGAATCCGAACCCGAGCCTGCCCTGCTAGCTGCCGAGGAAGTGGTCGTGCCCATCTTCGAGGCGCCCGCCGTGCCCGAAGAAGCGCAGATCCTCGTCGCCGACGCCGCTCCCGAGCCCGTGGCGCCCGTCGAGCCCGAGCCGGTCGTGGCCGCCGCGCCGGCCGCGTCGCAGGAAAGCGCCGAAGACCAGGTCAAGGTGATCGGCCCGCTGCGCATCGGCATCCAGCTCTACAACGTCTACCTCAACGAGGCCGACGAATGGTCCCGCCAGCTCGCCACAGACGTGGGCGAGTGGGCGCTCGAGTCGCATGAGCGCCTGTCCGACTCGACCGTCGCGCTGGCCCACTCGCTGGCCGGCAGCTCCGCCACCGTCGGCTTCCACAGCCTCTCGGGCATGGCCCGCCTGTTCGAAGCCGCGCTGCAGCACCTGCAGATGCAGGGCAGCGGCACGCGCGAGCAGGGCATGGTGCTGGTGACCGCCGCCGACGAGCTGCGCCGCCTGCTGCACCAGTTCGCGGTCGGCCTCCTGCGTGACCCCGCCGAAGGCACGCTGCAGGCGCTGCGCGACATCGCCAATTCGCCGATGCCCACCGAAGTCGCCATGCGCGCCGAAGCCCGGCCGCTGCAGCAGGTGGTGGTCAGCGAGCCCGTCGCCGACGTGGCTCTGGACGATTCCGAAGACGCCATCGACCTGGCCGACGCGGTCGACGTCGACCTGTTCCCGATCTTCGAGGAAGAGGCGGCCGAACTGCTGCCCCAGCTCGGCGAGGCGCTGCGCCAGTGGGCGCACCACCCCGACGACAGCGCGCCGCGTGCCTCGGTGCTTCGCACGCTGCACACGCTCAAGGGCAGTGCGCGGCTGGCCGGCGCCATGCGCCTGGGCGAGCGCGCGCACCGCATGGAGTCCGAGATCGAAGTCCTGGGCTCCCAGGGCGCCGAGCGGGCCGACATCGAGAAGCTGCTGGCCCGCCTCGACGCCCTCCAGGCCACCTTCGACGCGCTGCGCGCGGCCGACGACGCCACGCAGGTCGAGCTGGCCCAGATCGTGGCCGCCGCCACGTCGACGGCGCCCGTCGCTGTCGCTTCGCAGGCGCCCGAAGCCGGCGTGCCGGCGAACGACGAGACCGTCGCTCCTGCGGCGAGCCTCGACGACGAGCCCTCCGCCGAAACGGCGCCGGCAGCAACGGCACCCGCCACGCTGCAGCCGCGCCCCGCGCCGGCCGCCCTGGTGGCACCGCTGCGCGCCGCGACCGGCCAGGCCGTGCGCATCCGTACCCAGCTGCTCGACCGCCTGGTCGCGCAGACCGGCGAGGTCATCATCACGCGTTCGCGCCTGGAAGCCGAGCTTGGCCAGCTGCGCGGCTCGCTGTCCGACCTGACGGGCAACCTGGACCGCCTGCGCCAGCAGCTGCGCGACATCGAGGTGCAGGCCGAAAGCCAGATGCAGTCTCGCCTCGCGCAGGCCAAGGACTCGCAGCAGAGCTTCGACCCGCTGGAGTTCGACCGATTCACCCGCGTGCAGGAGCTCACGCGCATGATGGCCGAGTCGGTGAACGACGTGGCCACCGTGCAGCGCACCCTGCAGAAGACGGTGCAGGCGACGGAAGACGACCTCAGCGTGCAGGCGCGCCAGACGCGCGAACTGCAGCGCGGCCTGCTGCGCACGCGAATGGTGGAGTTCGAGGGCATCTCCGACCGCCTCTACCGCGTGGTGCGCCAGGCCTCGAAGGACACCGGCAAGCAGGTGCGCCTGGACATCGTCGGCGGCTCCATCGAAATGGACCGCGGCGTGCTGGACCGCATGACGCCCGCCTTCGAGCACCTGCTGCGCAACTGCGTGGCCCACGGCATCGAGGATGCGGCCGTGCGCGAGAAGGCCGGCAAGGACGCCAGCGGCCTGATCGTCATCGACCTGCACCACGAAGGCAACGACGTGTCGGTGAGCTTCCGCGACGACGGCGCCGGCCTCGACCACAAGCGCATCGCCGAGCGTGCCCGCACGCTGGGCCTGCTGGGCGCCGACCAGGAGCTCACGGCCGAGGAGGCCACCGAGCTGATCTTCAAGCCCGGCTTCTCGACGGCGGGGCAGGTTTCCGAACTGGCCGGCCGCGGCATCGGCATGGACGTGGTGCGCGCGCAGATCGCGGCGCTCGGCGGCCGCATCGAGACGCACAGCACCCAGGGCCAGGGCACCACCTTCAAGCTGGTGCTGCCGCTGACCACCGCCGTGACGCACGTGGTGATGCTGCGCGCGGGCGAAGTGTCCATCGGCGTTCCGTCGAACCTGGTGGAGCTTGTGCAGCGCGTGGGCGGCACGGATCTCGAAGCGGCCTACCTGAACAACAGCCATCCGTTCGGCAGCGAACATGTGCCGTTCTACTGGACCGGCGCGCTGCTGCAGGCCTCGACCCGCAGCGAGCACGGCCCGGCCCGGAACAACACCATCGTGGTCGTGCGAAGCGCGGCGCAGCGCGTCGCCCTGCACGTGGACGAAGTGCTGGGCAACCAGGAAGTCGTGGTGAAGAACCTCGGCCCGCAGCTCGCGCGGCTGCCCGGCCTGGCCGGCATCTCGGTGCTGGCCTCGGGCGCGGTGGCGCTGATCTACAACCCCGTGGCGCTGGCCGCGGTGCACGGCGAACAGGCGCGCGAGCGCCAGGCTGCCGCGCTGACGGCAGCTCCGGCGGCGACCGCCCCGGTCGACCAGGGTGCGCCGCAGGAACCGTTGCAGGCGCTGGCGCCGGTGGCGCCGCAGATTCCGCTGGTGCTGGTGGTGGACGACTCCATCACCGTGCGTCGCGTCACGCAGCGTCTGCTGCAGCGCGAAGGCTATCGCGTGTCGCTCGCGGCCGACGGCCTGCAGGCACTCGAGCGCCTGCAGCAGGAGCGCCCGGCGGTGGTGCTGTCGGACATCGAGATGCCGCGCATGGACGGCTTCGACCTGGCCCGCAACATCCGCGCCGACGCCGCTCTGGCCGAGCTGCCGATCATCATGATCACCTCGCGCATCGCCGAGAAGCACCGCGACTACGCGCGCACGCTGGGCGTGAACCACTACCTCGGCAAGCCGTACTCGGAAGAGGAACTGCTGCGCCTGGTGCGTGCGTACACGACCGAGTCGGCGCTGGCTGCTGCCGCCTGACGCTGGCTGATGCGTTCGCCGCCTGCGGGCGGTGATCGAGAAAAAGGGGCCTGCGGGCCCCTTTTCATTTCTGCAGGCTCTTCGCCCGTGCCACCCCGTAGCGCTGCAGCGTCTTCTCCCGCGCCTCGGCGTGGTCGACCACCGGCTTCGGGTAGGTCTCGCCGAGCTTGACGCCGGCGGCTTCCAGTTCCACCGGCGAGGCCAGCCACGGCGCGTGGATCGCCGCGTTCGACAGCCCCGCCAGCTGCGGCAGGTAGCGGCGGATGAACTTGCCCTCGGGGTCGAAGCGCTCGCTCTGCGTCACCGGGTTGAAGATGCGGAAGTAGGGCTGGGCGTCGCAGCCGCTGGAGCTGGCCCACTGCCATCCGCCGTTGTTCGAGGCCAGCTCGAAGTCGTTCAGGTGCAGCGCGAAGTAGGCTTCGCCGCGCCGCCAGTCCAGCCCCAGGTCCTTGCACAGGAAGCTTGCGGCCACCATGCGCAGGCGGTTGTGCATGTAGCCGCTCTGGTTGATCTGCAGCATGGCCGCGTCCACCAGCGGGTAGCCGGTGCGGCCCTGGCACCAGGCCTCGAAGAGCTGGTCGGCGTGCTTGCCGTGGTGCCACTGGATCTTGTCGTACTCGGGGCGGAAGCTCTTCGACTCGCCGCCTTTGTGCACGTGCGGGAAGTGCGCCAGGATCTGGAAGTAGAACTCGCGCCAGATCAGTTCGCTCAGCCAGGTCGCGGCGCCCGTGTTGCCCTGCAGCGAGAGCTGGTGCGACAGGCTCGCCATCTGCCGGATCGACACCGTGCCGAAGCGCAGGTGGATGCCCATGTAGCTGGGGCCGCGCACGGCGGGGAAGTCGCGCGCCTGGTCGTAGCGGTCGATGCGCTCGAAGAAATCCTCGAAGAGCTGGCCGGCGCCGCGGGTGCCGGTGGGGATCTCCAGCGTCGACAGGTTGCTTTTCTCGAAGCCGATCTCGCGCAGCGCGGGCACCGGCTCGCCCCAGGCCTGCGGAGACGGCACCAGGGCGTCGACGTGGTTGCGCACCGGGTACGACTTGAGGAAGAAGGAATCGAGCTTCGCCAGCCAGGCCCGCTTGTAGGGCGTGAACACGGTGTAGGGCTGGCCGATCTTGGTCATGACCTCGTCGCGGTCGAAGACGGTCGAGTCCTTGTAGGTGTGGAAGGTCACGCCGGCATTGGCCAGCGCGCCGAAGACCTTGGCGTCGCGCTCCAGCGCGTCGGGCTCGTCGTCGCGGTTGGCGAACACCGCCTGCACGCCCAGCTCCCGGGCAATCGCCGGAATCTCCTGCGCCGCCACGGCGTGCCGCACGATCAGCCCGCCGCCCAGGGCGCGCAGCTCGGCCTCGAGCTCCACCAGCGACTCGCGGATGAACTCCACCCGCCGGTCGACCGTGGGCAGGGCGTCCAGGATCGCCTTGTCGAACACGAAGACGCACAGCACCTGCCGGCAGGCCCTCAGCGCCCGGTAGAGGGCGGCGTTGTCGTCCACGCGCAGGTCGCGGCGGAACCACATGAGCCCTTTGGGATAGGTCTTGTCGACGGCCAGTAAAATCGGGGGCATATGGCCGCCGATTCTGCCCCGATGAACCTCACGCATCACTTTTTGATAGCGATGCCCGGGATGGAAGACAAAACTTTCAACCGCAGCGTCGTGTACCTCTGCGAGCACAGCGAGCGCGGCGCGCTCGGCCTTGTGATCAACAAGCCCAGCGACATCAACCTCAAGGTGCTGTTCGAGAAGATCGAGCTGCACCTGGCCCGCCCCGAGCTGGGCGAAGCCCCCGTCTTCCAGGGCGGCCCGGTGCAGACCGAGCGCGGCTTCGTGCTGCACGAACCGGTCTTCACCCAGGCCGAGAAGCCCGAGGAATCCGTCTACGCCTCGACCATGACCATCCCCGGCGGGCTCGAGATGACCACCTCCAAGGACGTGCTGGAGGCCCTGGCCACCGGCGCGGGCCCGCGCAAGGTGCTGGTCTCGCTGGGCTACGCGGCCTGGGGGGAAGGGCAGCTCGAGTCCGAACTGGCCGAGAACAGCTGGCTCACCGTGGGCGCCGACCCGGCCGTGATCTTCGACACCCCCATCGAGCAGCGCTACGACAAGGCGCTGATGCTGCTGGGCCTCGAGGCCTGGAAGCTGTCCCCCGACGCCGGACACGCATGATGAACTTGGCTCGCCCCCAGGCTGCGCGCACTTCGTGTCGCTTCGCCAACCCCCTACCGGGGGCGGGCCGGCCGCTTCGGGCGGCCGTGCGCGGCGGCCCCCTGTGAGGGGTCCGGCAATGTCCGAGAGCGCTCAGTCCCCGGCATCTGCCGCTGTTCCCGCCCATTTCCAGAGCTTCCTGGCCTTCGACTTCGGCCTGAAGCGCACGGGCGTGGCCACCGGCAACCGGCTGCTGCGCACCGCCACCCCGCAACCCACCATCAAGGCCGAGGGCGACGCCCGCTTCGCGCAGGTCGGGGCGCGCATCAAGGAATGGCAGCCCGACGCGCTGGTGATCGGCGTGCCCTACCACCCCGACGGCGCGGAGCACGAGAACACCCGCCGCGCGCAGAAGTTCGCGCGCCAGCTGCGCGGCCGTTTCAATCTCCAGGTGTTCGAGGTCGACGAGCGCTACAGCACCACCGAGGCGCTGGCCTCGGGCGCGCGCGACGCCGACGCGGCCTCCGCCTGCATCATCCTGGAGCAATTTCTGAGGAGTCTCCCGTGAGTTCAATTCCCGATGCCGAAGCGCTCTACACGAAGCTGCTGGCCGGCGTGAAGCCGCTGATGCGCCCCGAAACGAAGCTGGTGGGCATCACCTCCGGCGGTGCCTGGCTGGTCGAGCGGCTGCAGAAGGACCTGGGCCTGCCCGGCGCGCCCGGCGTCATCTCGTCGGCCATGCACCGCGACGACTTCTCGCGCCGCGGCCTCTCGGCCAGCGCGCAAACCTCGCTGCCCTTCGACGTGAACGGCGCCGACGTGCTGCTGCTCGACGACGTGCTCTACACCGGCCGCACCATCCGCGCGGTGCTCAACGAGCTGTTCGACTTCGGTCGCCCGGCCAGCGTGCGCCTCGCGGTGCTGGTGGATCGCGGCGGGCGCGAGCTGCCGGTTGCCGCCGACTTCGCGGCCGAGAAGCTCACGCTGCCGAACTCGCAGCTGCTCGCGCTGGCCCGCGCCGCCGACGGCGCATTCAGCCTCAAGGTGGAGGAAAGCAAGTAATGCTCTACAAGCGAAACCCCCAGCTCAACAAGAACGGCGAGCTGATCCACCTGCTGTCGATCGAGGGCCTGCCCAAGGACATCGTCACGCACATCCTCGACACGGCCGCCAACTTCACGAGCGTGAGCGACCGCGAGGTGAAGAAGGTGCCGCTGCTGCGCGGCAAGAGCGTGTTCAACCTGTTCTTCGAGAACAGCACCCGCACGCGCACCACCTTCGAGATCGCGGCCAAGCGCCTGAGCGCCGACGTCATCAACCTCGACATCGCACGCTCCTCGGCCACCAAGGGCGAGTCGCTGCTCGACACCATCGCCAACCTGAGCGCGATGGCCGCCGACCTGTTCGTGGTGCGCCACAGCGAGTCGGGCGCGCCCTACCTGATCGCGCAGCACGTCGCGCCGCACGTGCACGTGGTGAATGCCGGCGACGGCCGCCACGCGCACCCGACGCAGGGGCTGCTCGACATGTACACGATCCGCCACTACAAGAAGGACTTCTCGAATCTCACGGTCGCCATCGTCGGCGACGTGCTGCATTCGCGCGTGGCGCGTTCCGACATCCACGCGCTCACCACGCTGGGCTGCGCCGAGGTGCGCGTGGTCGGCCCCAAGACGCTGGTGCCGAGCGACATGGCCGGCATGGGCGTGCGCGTGTTCCACACGCTGGAGGAGGGCATCAAGGACTGCGACGTGGTCATCATGCTGCGCCTGCAGAACGAACGCATGAGCGGCGCGCTGCTGCCCTCGTCGCAGGAGTTCTTCAAGACCTTCGGCCTCACGCAGGAAAAGCTGCAGCTGGCCAAGCCCGACGCCATCGTGATGCACCCCGGCCCCATCAACCGCGGCGTGGAGATCGACTCCGCCGTGGTCGACGGCAAGCAGAGCGTGATCCTTCCGCAGGTCACTTTCGGCATCGCAGTCCGCATGGCCGTCATGAGCATCGTCGCAGGCAACGAAGCATAGAAATGTTGCTCGCCCCCAGTCTTCGCGCACTTCGTGTCGCTTCGCCAACCCCCTACCGGGGGCAACACCAGTGGCCCGGCGAAGCCGGTTCCACGGTGTTTCCCGAAAAGGCCATGACTGTCACCGGAAGTACAGACGCATGAACATCCACATCACCAACGGCCGCGTCGTCGATCCCGCGTCGGGCACCGACAAGAAAGCCGACATCGCCATCGCCGACGGCAAGATCGCCGGCATCGGCGGCAGCATTCCCGCCGGCTTCCAGGCCGGGCGCACCATCGACGCCTCGGGCTGCATCGTCACGCCCGGCCTCGTGGACCTGGCCGCGCGCCTGCGCGAGCCCGGCTACGAGCACGAGGGCATGCTCGAGAGCGAAATGGCCGCGGCCATCGCGGGCGGCGTCACCAGCCTCGTGTGCCCGCCCGACACCGACCCGGTGCTCGACGAGCCCGGCCTGGTCGAGATGCTCAAGTTCCGCGCCGAGAAGCTGCAGGCCGCGCGCCTGTTCCCGCTGGGCGCGCTCACGCGCGGCCTGGCCGGCGGCGTGCTGACCGAGATGGCCGAACTCACCGAGGCCGGCTGCATCGGCTTCGGCCAGGCCGACGTGCCGCTGGCCGACACGCAGGTGCTACAGCGCGCGCTGTCGTACGCCAGCACCTTCGGCTACACCGTGTGGCTGCGCCCGCAGGACCGCGACCTCGGCAAGGGCGTCGCCGCCAGCGGCCCACTGGCCACGAGGCTCGGCCTGGCGGGCGTGCCGGTGTCGGCGGAGACGATCGCCATCTTCACCATCGTCGAGCTGATGAAGGCCACCGGCGCGCGCGTGCACCTGTGCCGCATCTCCAGCGCCCGCGGCGTGGAACTGGTGCGCCAGGCCAAGGCCCAGGGCCTGCCGATCACCTGCGACGTCAGCATCAACTCGCTGCACCTGGCCGACACCGACATCGGCTACTTCGACAGCCGCGCCCGCCTGAACCCGCCGCTGCGCCAGCAGGCCGACCGCGACGCGCTTTCGGCCGCGCTGGCCGACGGCACCATCGACGCGCTGGTGTCCGACCACACGCCGGTCGAGGCCGACGCCAAGACGCTGCCCTTCGCCGAAGCCGAGGCCGGCGCGACCGGGCTCGAGCTGCTGCTGCCGCTCGCGCTGCAGTGGGGCGAGCGCAGCGGCGCGGGCCTCGCGCGCGCCATCGAGGTCGTCACCTCCGCGCCCGCGCGCCTGCTGAGCGCCGCCGATGCGGGCACCGGCATCGGCCGCCTGCAGGAAGGCGGCGTGGCCGACCTGTGCATCGCCGATCCGGCGCTCGAATGGCAGGTGGAGCCCGGCGCGCTCAGGAGCCAGGGCAAGCACACGCCTTTCGCCGGCTATCCGCTGCAGGGCCGCGCGCGCCACACGCTGGTGGCGGGCCGCATCGTCCACGGCTGAGATGACGCTCACCCCCAGTCTTCGCGCACTTCGTGTCGCTACGCCAACCCCCTTGCAGGGGGCAACACCGGCGACCCGGCAGAGCCGGTTCCGCGGTGTTCCGCGATCGCGCATTGACGTAGCGGGGAAGGGGCCCGTTCGATGATTCATTCGCTGAAAGCCTGCTGGCGCCTGTCGCGCGCGGTGGCGCACGCGGCTTCGGGCTGGTGGACGATCCGCTTCACCTTTCCGAAGCTGTCGCAGCTCGAGCGCAACGCGCGCGTGCAGGCCTGGTCGCGGCGCATGCTGGAGCTCATGGGCATCACGCTGGTGGTGCAGGGCACGCCGCCGCCCAAGGGGCCGGTGCTGCTGATCTGCAACCACCTCTCGTGGCTGGACATCACCACCATCCACGCGGCGCGGCACGTGCGCTTCGTGTCGAAGTCGGACGTGAAGGGCTGGCCGCTGATCGGCACGCTCTCCAACGGCTCGGGCACGCTCTACATCGAGCGCGAACGCCGCCGCGACGCGCTGCGCGTGGTGCACCACATGACCGACGCGCTGCGCAACGGCGACCTGATCGGCGTGTTCCCCGAGGGCACGACCAGCGACGGCCACGGCCTGCTGCCCTTCCACGCCAACCTGCTGCAGGCTTCCATTTCCTCGGGCGCGCCGGTGCTGCCCGCCGCGCTGCGCTTCGCCGACGCCGCCACCGGCGAGACCAGCCAGGCGCCGCGCTACATCGACGACGACAACCTCGTCGTCTCGCTGTGGAACACGCTGCGTGCGCCGCCGCTGCTGGCCATCGTGCGATTCGGCGAGCCGCAGGATCCGGAAGGCCGCGACCGGCGCGCCTGGGCGCACTCGCTGCATGAAGACGTGCAGCAGCTGCGCCGCGAGACGCACTGACCGGTTCTTCGGAACCATGAAAAAAGGCGCTTCACGAAGCGCCTTTTTTCTTGTTGAAGGGGCGGTGGCGCCCCGTGCTCAGGGCTGCTCGCCCGTGGGCACGAAGCCCAGGCGGCGCGAGATCTCCAGCGCGCAGGCCCTCAGCGGCGCCGCCACGCGGCCGTCCCATTCGCGGTCGAAGGTGGCTTCGGGGCCCATGGCGGTGATGCCCAGCACCAGGTTGTTGGTCGAGTCGAACACCGGCGCGCAGAAGGCGTCGATGCCCGGGATCGGCTGGCCCAGCGTGCGCGACATGCCGTGCAGCCGCGTCTCGACCAGCAGCGCCTCGATCTCCGCGCGCGACAGCTCCACGGTGGAGCCGCGGCCGTCCGCCGGACGTGCGCGCGCGAGGTCCTCCAGCATCATCTTCTCGACCACCTTGGGCGGCAGGTAGGCCGCGAAGAGCCGGCCCGTCGCGGTGTAGGCCAGCGACATGACGGTGCCGGTGCGCAGGTTCACGTGCAGCGGATGGATCGGCTCCTCCAGCCGCACCACGGTCGGTCCGAAGTTGCCCCACACGGCCACCGCGATGCTCTGCTCGGTCTCGGAGGCGAGCTGCTCGATGAGGGGCGACGCCTCCTTGATCGGGTCGAGCCGCTGCAGCTTGGCCAGCCCCAGCTGCAGCGCCAGCGGGCCCAGTTCGTAGCGGCCCGCGCTGTCCTGCACGACGAAGCCGACCTTCAGAAAGCTGACGAGATAGGGGTGTGCCTTGCCGACGGGCACGCCCGCGGCCTTGCCCAGGTCGCGCAGCGCCATCGGCGCCACGTGGCGCCCGAGCGCCACCAGCAGTTGCGTTCCGATTTCGACGGACTGAATGCCACGTCTTGGCTTTTCCATGGGGCGCCCGGCGTGGGGAGTGAGAGTGGGGGCGAGTATAGCCATCGGGGTTTCTACTGATATGGTCGTGTTCAATCGATGATGATTGATCATCTGATAGTAACGAAGACACTTGACCATATCAATCTCGCTGCCTAAACTGCGGCGCAACTTTGGTCTTACACAAACGAGCGAACAGACAGAGACATGGAACAGAACACTTTTGAATGCGACGTGCTCGTCGTCGGCAGCGGCGCATCGGGCATGGCCACCGCGGTCACCGCGGCATCGCAGGGGCTGAAGGTGCTGGTGGTCGAGAAGGAGCCGCGCTTCGGCGGCACCACCGCGCGCTCGGGCGGCTGGCTGTGGATTCCGGGCACGCGCCTGGCCACGGAGCAGGGCATCCACGAGCCCGAGGGCGCCGCGCTCGAATACATGAAGCACGAGACCACGACGCACTTCGACGCCGCGCGCGTCGGCGCCTTCCTCGACATGGGCCCCAAGGCCATCGACTTCTTCACGCGCAACACCTGCGTGCAGTTCGACATGCCGGCCGTCTTCCCCGACTACCACGCCGAGGCACCCGGCGGCCAGCAGGGCGGGCGCTCGATGGTCACGCGCCCGTTCGACGGCCGCGAGCTCGGCAAGCGCATCAAGCAGCTGGCGCCGCCGCTGCCCGAGCTCACCGTGTTCGGGATGATGTTGGGCTCGGGCCCCGAGATCAAACACTTCATGCGGGCCTTCAAGTCGCCGACCTCGTTCTGGTACGTGACCAAGCGCCTGAGCCGTCACTTCCTCGACGTGCTGCGCCACGGCCGCGGCATGACGCTGACCAACGGCAACGCGCTGGCCGGCCGCCTGGCCAAGGCCGCGATGGACAAGAACATCCCCGTGTGGCTTTCCTCGCCCGTGAAGAAGCTGGTGGTCGAGTACGACGGCGTCTCCGGCGCGGTGGTGCAGCACGAAGGCCAGAACGTGCGCGTGGTCGCCAAGCGCGGCGTGGTGCTGGCCTGCGGCGGTTTTCCCTACGACGTGGAGCGCCGCAAGCAGCTCTTCCCGCACGCACCCACCGGCCGCGAGCACTACTCGCCATCGCCGTCCACCAACACCGGCGACGGCCTGCGACTGGCCGAGGCCGTGGGCGGCCGCGTCGACGGCACCATTCCGCATGCCGCGGCCTGGGTCCCGGCGTCGGTCACCACGCGTCCCGACGGCAGCAAGGGCGTGATGCCGCACTTCATCGACCGCGCCAAGCCCGGCGTGATCGCGGTCACCCCCAAGGGCCGCCGCTTCACCAACGAAGGCAACTCGTACCACGACTTCGTGCAGGCGATGGTCAAGGCCTGCGAGGGCGAGCCCGAGGTCACGGCCTGGCTGCTGTGTGATCACAAGGCGCTGCGCGACTACGGCCTGGGCTGCGTCGCTCCCGCGCCGCTGCCCATCGGCCGGCATCTCAAGAGCGGCTATCTCAAGCGCGGCGCCAGCATCGGCGAACTGGCCAAGGAACTCGGCATCGCACCGGCCACGCTCGAAGCCACCGTGCAGGAGTTCAACAAGGGTGCGCGCAACGGCGACGACCCCGCCTTCGGCAAGGGCAGCAAGGCCTACAACCGCTACCAGGGCGACGCCAACATCACGCCGAACCCGTGCGTGGCGCCGCTGGAGAACGGCCCGTACTACGCCATCAAGCTGGTGATCGGCGACATCGGCACCTTCGCCGGCCTCGTCACCGACGAGAAGACCCGCGTGCTCGACGCCAACCGCCAGCCGATCAAGGGCCTCTACGCGGTGGGCAACGACGCGGCCAGCGTCATGGGCGGCAACTACCCCGGCGCCGGCATCACGCTCGGCCCGGCTTTGACCTTCGGCTACGTCGCCGGGCTGCAGGTCGCGCAGGCCGAAGCCAAGGCGGCGGCGCAGCTGAAGCTGGAGCAGCGCGAGGCCGTGCCGGTCAGCCGCGCCGCCTGAGCTTCATACACACATAGATAGAAAGAAGGAGACACCGATGGCCTTTCCATCCAACGTCGCACCACGCCTGCTCGAAGGCCGCCTCGCCTTCATCACCGGCGCGGGGCAGGGCAATGGCCGCGCGCTCGCGCTGGGCCTGGCGCAGGCCGGCGCCCGCATCGTCGTCACCGACATGAACGACGCCACCGTGCGCGAAACCGCGCAGCTGGTGCGCGACGCGGGCGGCGAGGCCTGGTCCTTCGTGCTCGACGTCACCGCGCCCGAGGCCTGCCAGGCGCTGGCCGAGCGCGTGGGCAAGGAGATCGGCAACGTGGACCTGCTGGTCAACAACGCCGGCATCATCATCCGCGAGAACACCAGCAGCCCGAACGCAGCGGCCAACTGGAAGAAGACCATCGACGTGAACGTGCACGGCACCTTCAACACCACGCTGGCCTTCATCCCAGTGCTCAAGCAGACCAAGGGCTCGATCATCAACATCGCCTCCATCGCCGCCTACGCGGGGCAGGGCGCGAGCCTGGGCTATTCGCCGTCGAAGGGCGCGATCAAGATGCTCACGCAGTCGCTCGCGCAGGAGCTCGCGCCCGCCGGCGTGCGCGTCAACGCGCTGGCCCCCGGCGTGATCGAGACGCCCATGACCGCCGCCACCCGCGAGAACCCGCAGCGCCTGGAGTCGTTCATGACGCGCATCCCCATGGGCCGCGTCGGCCAGACCGAAGACCTGGTCGGGCCGGTGATCTTCCTGGCCAGCGACATGTCGCGCTACGTCACCGGCATCGTGCTGCCGGTGGACGGCGGCTTCCTCGCCGTCTGAGCCGCGCTTCCTTCCCTTTCTCTTTTCCGCTTCCTCGTCCGTCAACCTCAGGAGACAAAAAATGAAAACCATCCGTCTGTACAAGACGCTGCTCGCCACGGCCGCGTTCGCCGCCTTCGCGGCAGGCACCACTGGTGCCATGGCGCAGGACATCAAGGTCGGCTACAACGGCGACCTTTCCGCGTCGCCCTCGGCGCAGAGCGGCCAGGCCGCGGTGCTGGGCATGGAAGCGGCCATCGCCGACATCAACGCCGCCGGCGGCGTGCTGGGCAAGAAGCTCGCGCTGGTCACGCGCGACGACGTGTCGGCACCGCCCAAGTCGATCCAGAACATGAGCGACCTGATCGACAACGAGAAGGTGGTCGCCGTGTTCGGCCCCACCAACTCGGGCAACGCGATGGCGTGGAAGCACATCGCCAACCAGAAGAAGATTCCCGTGCTGGGCAACGTGGGCTCGGGCACCGACATCACCAAGCCCATGAGCCCCGGCGCCGACAACTACATGTTCCGCGTGTCGATGGTCGACCGCGAGCAGGTCGCCGCGCTCATGGCCTACGTGAAGAAGAACACTGCCGGCTCCAAGGTGGTGGGCCTGATGGCCGAGACCACCGGCTACGGCCAGGGCGGCCTGAAGGACATGGAAGAGATCGCCAAGCTGCAGGACATCAAGATCGCGGCCACCGAGCGCTTCGGCGTCGGCGACACCGACATGACCTCGCAGCTGAGCAAGATGAAGGCCGCCAACGTCGACACCGTGGTGGTGTGGGCGCAGGGCACGCCCATCGCGCAACTGGTGCGCAGCATGGAGAAGATCAACTACTTCCCGCTCACGCTCACCTCCTGGGCCGCCGACAACATCACTTTCTACGACGCCGCCGGCAAGGCGCTGGCGGAGAAGCCGATCTTCATGCGCACCGTGAGCGAGACGCGCACGCCCGCGCAGCAGAAGCTGTTCGACCGCATCGGCACCAAGCTGAAGGCACCGGGCTCGTTCTCTTTCGCGCTGCACGGCTATGACTCGATGCAGCTGCTGGCCCAGGCCATGAAGCAGGCCAACAGCACTGACGGCGCGGCAGTGCGCGCCGCGCTCGAAGACCTGAAGACGCCGGTGCAAGGCGTGCTCAAGACCTACGAGAAGCCTTTCAGCAAGACCAACCACGAAGCCCTGACCGCCAAGGACCTGGTCTGGATCCGCTGGAAGGACGGCAAGCTGCTGCCCTACAACGACGCGCTGATCGACGGCCTGAAGCCGGCCGACTTCAAGCAGTAAGCAAAGCAAGAAGCAAGAAGAGACACAGACCATGGTTGTAGCGCTCCTGCAGGCGCTCATCAGCGGGCTCGCCGTCGGCGGTGCCTATGCGCTGGTGGCGCTCGGATTCAGCATCACGTTCACGACGACCAAGACGCTGAACTTCTCGCACGGCGAGTTCGTCTCGGCCGGCGCGTTCATCGGCATGAGCGCTCTGTTCCTGGTGCTGGGCAAGCCGCTGAGCTCCACCACCTTCGGCGACGCCGTGCCCGGCGCGGGCGCGCAGCTCTTCGCGCTGCTGGCGGCGCTCGGCGTGATGGGGCTGCTCGGCTGGCTGCTCTACGTGCTGGGCGTGCGGCCCTTCGCCGGCCGCCCCGGCATGGCGTGGGTGATGAGCACGCTGGGCTTCGGCGTGATCCTGCAGAGCGTGGGGCTCGCCATCTGGGGGCCGAAGCCCGTGGTGGTGCCCGCGCCCGTGGGCGACACCGTGATCCGCATGTTCGGCGTGGGCGTGCGCCCGCAGGAACTGCTCACGCTGGGCGTGGCGGTGGTCGTCATGCTCGGCTTCGACCGCGTCATGAACAACACCATGATCGGCAAGGCGATGCGCGCCGTGGCGCAGAACGGCAACGTCGCCAGCCTCATGGGCATCAACACCAACGCGATGATGATCGGCGCCTTCGTCGTCAGCTCGGCGCTGGCGGGGCTCTCGGGCTTCCTGCTCGCGCCCATCGCGCAGGCCTCGCTCTTCATGGGACTGACCGTGGGGCTCAAGGGCTTCTCGGGCGCCATGATCGGCGGCCTGAGCAACCCGCGCGGCTGCGTGATCGGCGGCTTCCTGCTCGGTGTGCTCGAGTCGATGGTCAATCTCTGGCAGGCGCAGTGGCGCGAGGTGGCGGTGTTCGCGCTCGTCATCCTGGTGCTGGCCTTCCGCCCAACGGGCCTGTTCGGCCGCACGACGGTGGAGAAGGTATGAAGCGCCTGGCCCATCCCCTGGCCGTGGTGCTGGTCGCCGCGGTGCTCTGCGGCATCGTCTCGATGTCGGGCAACGACTACTACCTGCGCATCGCCTTCATGATGTGCGTCTACTACCTCTGCGCCGCCGGCATGAACGTGCTGGTGGGCTACGCGGGGCAGAAATCGCTGGGCCAGGCCGGGCTGTTCGCGGCCGGCGCCTACGGCGTCGCGCTGCTGACCTCGCGCACCGACATGGACCCGTGGCTCGCGCTCGCGCTGGCCGCCGTCATCTCGGGCCTGTGCGGCGTGCTCATCGCGCTGCCCTCGCTGCGCGTGAAGGGGCCGTACCTCGCCATGGTCACGCTGGCCTTCGGCATCGTGGTCGAGAAGCTCGTGGGCGAATGGACCGACGTGTTCGGCGGCGCGCAGGGCATCTACGGCATCCGCCCGCTGACCTGGAAGGGCGCGCCGCTGGACACCACGCAGTGGGTCATCCTCGGCATCGTGCTGTGCGCGGCGATGCACCTGCTGCTGCGCAACCTGTTGAACGGTCGCTTCGGCCGCGCGCTGCTGTCGCTGCAGGCGGACGAGATCGCCTCGTCTTCCGTGGGCGTGCGCGTGTACCGCGCAAAGGTCATGGCTTTCGTGGTCGCTGCCGTCACCTGCGGCATCGCGGGCGCGCTGGTGGCCCAGCAGAACCAGTACATCAACTCCGACTTCATCACCTTCCACCTGTCGATCTTCATCCTGCTGCTGGTGCTGTTCGGCGGCGCGGGCTCGATGTACGGTCCGCTGGTGGGCGCGGTGCTGCTCACGCTGACCGACGCGCTGCTGGCGCGCTGGCCCTCGGCGCAGCATTTCCTGTACGGCTTCCTGCTGCTGTTCGCGCTGTACGTGATGCCTGGCGGCGTGGTGGGCCTGTTCAACAAGTGGTTCATGAAGTCGCGCCATCGCGGCGAAGGCGCGGGCGGCAACGGCGTGCCGGGCCAGATCGGCCCCGGCGGCGAAGGCGAGCTGCTGGTGGTGCAGGGCGTGACCAAGTCGTACGGCGGCGTGAAGCCGGCGCAGGACGTGTCGTTCCGCCTGCAGCGCGGCCACATCCACGCGCTCATCGGGCCGAACGGCGCGGGCAAGAGCACGATGATCAACATGCTCACCGGCGTGATCGAACCCGACGCGGGATCCATCCGCTTCCTGGGCCGCAACATCGTGGGCCAGCCGGCGCACACCATCTGCTGCCTGGGCATGGGCCGCACCTTCCAGAACCTGCGCCTGTTCGCGGATCTCTCGGTGCTCGACAACGTCATGCTCGGCCGCCACAGCCGCATGAGCAACGGTTTCCTGTCGTCGCTCGTTGCATGGCCAACGGCGAACCGGCAGGAGAAGGCGACGCGCGATCGTGCGCTGCAGCTGCTCGACCTCGTGGACCTTGGCCACCTCGCGCACTGGCCCGCCGGCAGCCTGCCCTACGGCCTGCAGCGCCGCGTGGAACTTGCGCGCGCGCTGGCCACCGAACCGCAGCTGCTGCTGCTCGACGAACCGGCCGCCGGCCTGAACCCGCAGGAAACCGCCGAGCTCGGCGAACTGCTGCTGCGCATCGGCAAGTGCGGCGTGTCGATCCTGATGGTGGAGCACCACATGGACCTGGTGATGTCGATCTCCGACCACGTGATCGTGCTCGACTACGGCATCAAGATCGCCGAGGGCAAGCCCGCCGAAGTGCAGGCCAATCCGCGCGTGGTCGAGGCCTACCTGGGCGTCGACGACGAGCAAGAAGAACCGCAGGCACATGCCGTGGCCGCCTGAGCAGAAAGACCGGAACACCATGTTGAAGATTGAATCGGTGAAGGTCTCGTACGGCGCCATCGAGGCCGTCAAGGGCGTGAGCCTGGAAGTGCGCGCGGGCGAGGTCGTCACCATCATCGGCGCCAACGGCGCCGGCAAGAGCACGCTGCTGAAAAGCATCGTCGGGCTGGAGCCCGTGGCCGAGGGCCGCGTGCTGATCGACGGCAACGACAGCACGAACGTGCCTTCGCACAAGCGCGTGGGCCTGGGCGTGGCGCTGTCGCCCGAGGGGCGCGGCGTGTTCCCCGACCAGACGGTGCGCGAGAACCTCATGCTCGGTGCCTATTCGCGGCGCAACGACAAGGCCTTCGTGGCGCGTGGCATCGAGCGCGAGTTCGCGCGCTTCCCGCGCCTGAAGGAGCGCCAGAACCAGCACGCGGGCACGCTGTCGGGCGGCGAGCAGCAGATGCTGGCCATCGCCCGCGCGCTCATGAGCGAGCCGCGCCTGCTGCTGCTGGACGAGCCTTCGCTGGGGCTCGCGCCGCTCATCATCAAGGACATCTTCGACGCCATCCGTCAGCTGCGCAGCTCGGGCCTGACCATCCTGCTGGTGGAACAGATGGCCAAGCAGGCGCTGGGCGTGGCCGACCGCGCCTACGTGCTCGAGACCGGCTGCATCACGCTCGAAGGCTCCGGCCGCGAGCTGCTCGACAACCCCAAGGTGAAGTCCGCGTACCTCGGCACGCATTGACTTCCATCGCTCATTTCAAAGGAACTCCCATGACCACCAAGAAATTCGCCAGCCACGCCGACCTCGAGGAAAAGAAGGTCTCCTTCACCCGCCTCTCGGAGAACGCGTATGCCTACACCGCCGAGGGCGACCCGAACACCGGCATCTTCATCGGCGACGAGGCCGTGATGGTGGTCGACACCCAGGCCACGCCCGCGATGGCGCAGGACGTGATCCGCCGCATTCGCGAAGTGACGCCGTTGCCGATCAAGTACGTGCTGCTCTCGCACTACCACGCGGTGCGCGTGCTGGGCGCGTCGGCCTACTTCAAGGAGGGCGCCGAGCAGATCATCGCCAGCCGCGACACCTACGACCTGATCGTCGAGCGCGGCGAGCAGGACAAGGCCAGCGAGATCGGCCGTTTCCCGCGCCTGTTCCGCAACGTCGAATCGGTGCCGCCGGGCCTGACCTGGCCCACCATGACCTTCGACGGCACCATGAGCGTGTGGCTGGGCAAGAAGCTCGAAGTGAAGATCGCGCAGGTCGGCCGCGGCCACACCAAGGGCGACACCATCGCCTACCTGGAAGACCAGAAGATCTGCTTCGCGGGCGACCTCGTCGAATATCAGAGCACGGCTTACGCAGGCGACTGCTACTTCCGAGACTGGCCCACCACGCTCGACCGTCTCGCGGGCTTCGGCTTCGAGAAGCTGGTGCCCGGCCGCGGCGCAGCGCTGGAGAACGCAGCCGACGTGCGCAAGGCCATCGCCTCCACGCGCGCCTTCATCTCCGACGTGTACACGCTGGTCAACAACGGCGTGGCGCAGGGCAAGACGCTCAACGCGATCTACAAGGAAACCGTGGCGGCGCTGCGCCCCACGTACGGCCACTGGGTGATCTTCGACCACTGCATGCCCTTCGACGTGACCCGCGCGTACGACGAGGCCACCGGCTATGCCCATCCGCGCATCTGGACTGCGGAGCGCGACATCGAAATGTGGAACGAACTCGAAGGCTGAGGTGAATCCCGCCCCCGCCGCGCGCGCACCGGACGCGACACCCGCCGCCGTGCAGGCCTGGCTGCTGCTGGCGATGCTGGTGTGGGGCGTGAACGTGTCGGCCGTGAAGGTGCTGACGGGTTTCTTCGACACCCTGCCGCTGGCGGCGCTGCGCATGGCGGTGGCCTGCCTGGCGCTGAGCGCGATCGTGCTGTGGCGGCGCGGCGGGGTGCCGGTGTTCGGCATGCGCCGTCTCGCGGCGCTGGCCGGCTGCGGCTTCCTGATGGTGTATGCCAACCAGATCCTGTTCGCGCTGGGGCTGCAGCGCTCCACCGCCACCAACGGCGCGCTGATCATGGCGCTGAGTCCGCTGGTGTCGGCGCTGATGGCCGCGCTGGTGTTCCGCGAGGCGCTCACGGCGCGGCGCCTCTTCGGCGTGGCGCTCGGCTTCGCGGGCGTCGCGGCTGTAGTGCTTAGCCATCCGGGCGCGAGCCTGTCTAGCGCGGGCCTGGGCGACCTGATGCTCGCGCTCTCGGTGGTGAGCTTCGCCGTCGGCGGCGTGGGCGTGCAGCGCCTGGCGCGGCAGATCGATCCGCTGTCGATGAGCTGGGGCATCTACGTCCTGGGCACCGCGATGCTGTTGCTGCACACGCTGCTCGGGCCCTCGCCGCTGGGCGCGGCGCAGATCTTTCCGGGGGCGTGGCCTTGGGCGCTGGTGCTGTTCTCGGGCGTGGCCGCCACTGCCGCCGGCAACCTGATCTGGAACCGCGCCATCTCCGTCATCGGCGTGGCGCGCACCGCCGTCTTTCTCTACTGGGTGCCGGTGTTCGGCGTCGCGTTCGCGGCGCTGCTGCTCGGCGAGGTGCTGACCTGGTGGCACCTTCTCGGCTTCGCCGCCGTGATGAGCGGCACCTGGCTGGGCACGCGGTCTCCCGCGGCCACCGTGTCCTGACCGATGCCCTGATTCCTTCGATTCATGTCTTCCGACTCTCTTCCCCTGCTGTTCCAGCCCCTGCAACTGCGCGGCCTCACGCTGTCCAACCGCGTCGTCATCTCGCCGATGTGCCAGCACGCCGCCGACCATGGCCATGCCACGCCGTGGCACATGGTGCATCTCGGCAAGTTCGCGCTCGGCGGGGCGGGGCTGATCCTCACCGAGAGCACCGCGGTCGATCCGCGCGGGCGCATCGGCACCGCCGACCTCGGCCTGTGGAAGGACAGCCAGATCGCGCCGCTGAAGGCCGTGGTCGATTTCGTTCATGCCCAGGGCGGCGCCATCGGCGTGCAGCTCGCGCATGCGGGGCGCAAGGCCGGCAGCGAGCCGCTGTGGGAAGGCGGCGCGGCGCTGGGCGATGCGCGCATGGCCGCCGACGAGGAGCCGTGGGAGCGCCTGGGACCGAGCGCGCTCGCGGCGGGACCGGGCTGGTCGGCGCCGCGCGCGCTCGATGCCGACGGCATCGCGGCGGTGGTGCAGCGTTTTGTCGATGCGACGGTGCGCGCGGACAAGGCTGGCTTCGACGTGGTCGAGCTGCACTTCGGGCATGGCTACCTGGTCGCGAGCTTCCTGTCGCCCAACGCCAACCATCGCGACGACGCACTCGGCGGCAGCCGCGACAACCGCATGTGGCTCGCGCTGGAAATCGCGCAGCGCGTGCGCTCCGCATGGCCGGCGCACAAGCCATTGTTCTGCCGGCTCTCGGCGGTCGACGGCACGCTCGACGGCTGGAGCCTCGACGACTCGGTGGTGCTCGCGCGCGAACTCAAGCGCTGCGGCGTCGACGTGATCGACTGCTCCTCGGGCGGGCTCACCGAGGAGACGCGTGCGCTGCCGGTGCCGCGCGGGCTGGGCTTCCAGGTGCCGTTCTCGGCGCGCATCCGGCGCGAGGCGCAGGTGCCCACGCAGGCCGTGGGAATGATCGTCGACGCGCAGCAGGCCGAAGCCGTGCTCGCCGCCGGCGACGCCGACCTGATCGCGCTGGGCCGCGAGGCCCTGTTCGACCCCTACTGGCCGCACCACGCGGCCGCCGCGCTCGGCGCGGACCCTGGCTTCGAGCTCTGGCCGGTGCGCCATGGCGTGTGGCTGGCCAAGCGCGCGCCCGGCCTTGCGCGTGCGCGCGCTGGAGCCCGCGAACAACAGCAACCTGACAACGAGGAGACAAGCAGATGACCGAACCGACGACCCTGCGCATGGGCCTGATCCGCAGGAAACCTGAATGGACCGACGAGGCCTTCCGCGACCACTGGCGCGACAGGCACGGCCCGCTGGTGGCGCAACTACCCACGCTGCGCGGCTACCGGCAGAACCTCGTGCTCGACCGGCTGCAGCGCGGCATCGACTTCGCACGCGGGCCGTGGGACTTCGACGGCTTCTCGCAACTGCGCTTCGACGAGAGCGCGCAGGCCGACGCGGCCTTCAACCGCGGCGAGCTCGCCGCAGCCATCCGCGCCGACGAGGAGCGCTTTCTCGGCGGGCTGCACATCGTGACCGTCGCGCAGACCGAGGTGATCGCGCTGCCGCCGAAGCCCGAGGGCCTGCTCAAGCGCATCTCGCTGCTGCGCCGGCCTATCGAGCAGTCGGAGGACGACTTCCGCCGCGAATGGAAGGTGCACGCCGATCATGTGCGCCGCATGCCCGGCGTGAGCGGCTACCGCCAGAACGTGGTGACGGCGCGCGAGCTCGTGAAGGGCACGCCCTGCGGCTATGCGGAACTGCCGATAGACGGCATCGTCGAGCTGTGGTTCGAGAGCACCGACACGCTGAACGCCGCCTTCGCCTCGCCGCAGGGGCAGGTGACGATGGCGCATGCGCTCACCTTCCTGGCGGAGATCACGGCCTTCGTGGTGCAGGAGCACCGCGTGGTGTGAGTGCCGCGGGGCACCCGCACCCTGCTGCTCAGAAGTTCTTCAGCGTGTCGAGCTGCAGCTGCGTCAGGCCGCGCTGGTAGAGCACATTGGTGCGGAAGTCCGCGGCGATGGCGGCGGCCTGCGCGTCCACATCGGTGGCGCGGGTCGCGATGCCCGCGGCGCCGATCCAGGTGTTCGTGCCCGTCAGGATCAGGAAATTCGCCAGCGTGACCGTGCCGCCGGCCGGCACGGTGATGTCGAAATCCATCGTCACCACGTTGCTGCCGTCCGAGCTGTTGAGCGCCGAGGTCGAGGCGTAGTCCACGTGGTCCGCCGCGCCGAAGACGAAGCCCGCGTCGCGGCCCTTGCCCAGGCCGTCCCACACCGCCAGCGCCTTCTGCGGCGCGCCCGCCGGTGGATAGATCACGCCCGCGCCGTAGGAGCCCAGGAAGCTGGTGTACGTCACCTTTGCCGTGATGGGCGATGCCGAGGGGTTGTGGAAGGTGTCCGTCATGCGCCCCCATGCCTGGTCGGGTTGCGCGTAGAAGGTGCGCTGCACGTCGAGGCCGCGCAGTGTCCTCACGCCGGATCGGATGTTCTGCGCGCCGCGAGTGGGCGACACGGTCCAGCCTGTCAGCCCCCTGCTGAAGTCGCCGTTGACGATGAAGCTGCGCGCGGCGTCGTCGTCCACCGACACCATCTCGATCGACGTGCCCTGGCCGCGGTTGCATTGCTCGAACGACAGCACCACCACCTGGCCGATATAGGACGTGAGCCAGGCGAACCCCCACGGGCCCGACTGGCCATTACTGTCGACCCTGAAGAGCGTGGAGAGCAGTCCGCCGCTGGTGTCGCGCAGCACCACCTGCATGAAGGCCGACTCGTCGTGGAAGTTGCCGCGCTCCACGCCCCAATTGCCGGTCCACCCGAGGCTCACGCGGCCGGTGGTCTGCCGCAGGTCCAGGGTCTGCTGCAGCCGTGCATCGGGCACCGCGTGCAGGAATGCCGCGACGCCGTTCGACTGGAACTGCGGGTCGGTCGTGATCGACACCACTTTCAGGCCGTCGGCCGCTGTCATCTCGGGGCCGAGCGGCGTCAGTTCGGCGAAGGTCTGGTTGATCTTGAAGCCCGCGAAGCCGCCACCCACGGTCACGCCCAAGGTCAATGCGCCCGAACCCGCGCCTGAACCCGAGCCGGCGAACTGGCCGTTCCAGCCGTTCCCGATGCTGAAGTCGGGCGTCAGGTCCCAGAAGTTCGCCTGGCCGGGGCCGACGGCGGCGTTGATGTCGTCGTCGTGGATGGCGAGGCTCTGCGAAAGGATCGTCGATGCGGGCAGCGAGGTCGGCGTTGCAAGCTCGGGAACGGGAGCCGGTGCCGGTGGGTTGGGCGCGGGCGGGGCCGGCGGCTGCGGCGCGGGAGGTGCCGGAGGTTCGCCCGGCGCGGGGGCGGGCGGCGCGCCGACGGGCGGGAAGGCGAATCCGCCACCGCCTCCGCTGCCGCCACCACCGCAACCGCTCAATACCGCGACGCCCACCGCGGTGAGTGCAAACCTTCTCCGATCCATGCCCGAGCTCCTCGTCGATTCTTCTGAAGACAGTTCCAGCGCGGCACGCCGATCGCGGCCGCAAGGCGCCGATTGGAGCGACTCGGACGTCTTCGATCCATAACCGAAATTGGGGAGGGAATGGGGGCAGGGGGCATGCGCCGCGATGCCGGAAGGGGCGCAAAAGTAACATCGACCTTCGGCAACACCGGAGCAGCACGCATGGGGCGCAGCATCTTCTTACTGGGCATCGTCATGGCCACGGCCGCATGCGCGGCGTCCGCCCAGACGCGCAAGCCGCTTCCGCCCGGCGTGGTCGGCGTGATGCGCATCGACGCCGGCACCGACTACGTGTTTCTGGACCGGCCCACCACCGTGGGCGGCGCGTGCAAGGGGTGGAAGGCGGTGTCGATACAGGCACCGGGCCCGGCGGGCTCGGGCATCACCAACCTCATGTGCTGGAAGGAATCGAACGGCCAGCTGCTGACGGCGACCGAGGCGAAGGTGACGCCGCAGGTCGCGCCGATGAGCCTGATCCGCTGAGGCGGACAGGGTGACAGTGTTCAGGCCGGCAGCAGGCGGCCCTTCCGTGCCGTCGCCAGTCGCACTGCGCGGGCCGGGGCGTCCGCGCGTGCGGGCAGCCACTGCGCATCTTCCGCCGCGGCCTTGCCGTCATCGCCCGGCAGCACGAACTGGCTGATCAGCGCGTCGAGGCTGCGTGCCTGATCGCGCAGGCCTTCCGACGCGGCTGCAGACTGCTCGACCAGCGCCGAGTTCTGCTGCGTCATCCGGTCCAGGTGCGCGACGGCGGCGTTGATCTGCGCGACGTCGTGCGTCTGCGAACGGGTCGCCGCCGTGATGGCGCCCACGGTGTCGGCGACCTCCCCGATCGACGCCACGATGCGCCCCATGGTCTGGCCCGCGCCGTCGGCCAGCACGGTGCCGGCTTCGATGCGCTGCACGGAGTCGTCGATCAGGCTCCTGATCTCGCGCGCCGCCGAGGCCGAGCGCGTGGCCAGCTGCCGCACTTCCGACGCGACCACCGCGAAGCCGCGCCCCGCCTCGCCCGCACGCGCCGCCTCGACGGCGGCGTTGAGCGCGAGGATGTTGGTCTGGAACGCGATGCCGTCGATCACCCCGGTGATGTCGGCCACCTTGCGCGACGCGCGATGGATGTCCTGCATGGTGCCGACCACCTGCGACACCACCTCGCCGCCCCGCGCCGCCACGGATGCCGCGGCGCCGGCCATCTGCTCGACGCGGCCCGCGGCCTGGCTCGATTGCTCGACCTTGCGCATCACCTGCTCGAGCGCCGCGGCGGTCTGCTGCAGGCTGGACGCGGCTTCCTCCGTGCGCGCCGACAGGTCCGAATTGCCGTGCGCGATTTCGTTCGCCGCCACGCGCACGCCCTGCACCGACTCGCGCACGCGCAGGACCAGTTCGCGCAAGGAGCCCTGCATCGCACCGAGCGCCAGCAGCATCCGGCCGGCTTCGTCGCGCGAATGGCCCTCGATGTCCTGGCGCAGGTCGAGGCTCGCGACCCGGCCGGCTGTTTCGCCGGCCGCGCGGATCGGCCGGCTGATGCTGCGCACCAGCCACTGCGCCAGCACCGCGCCGAGCAGCAGGGCCGCCGCGCCGAACACCACCAGTGCCAGGCGGCCGGAGGCGCTCAGCGCCTCGACGTTGCTGCCGGCCTCGTCGATGGCTTCGCGCTGCGCGAGCGCCAGTCGCGACAGGGCTTCCAGCAGGGCGGCCGAGCCCGGCTGGAAGCGCTGGGCGTAGACCGTGCGGATGCGTTCGGTGAGGCCGGAGTCGCGCGCGGCGACGAGCTCCTTGACGGCGATTCCGAAGTCCTTGCCCGCGGCCTGTGCCCGCTCGAGCAGCTCGCGGTCGGAGGCTCTCCGCAGGCGCTGCGACACCTGCTGCATCAGCCCGGCGTACTTCGTCTCGGTCGCCTGGATGTCCGCGGCCAGGATCTCGCCGACTTCGGGCTCGGAGCTCAGCGCCATCGCCTTGTAGCGCTCGGCGTTGATGGACTGCAGGCGATAGGCGTCCACCACCATGCGCTCCGAGACGCCGTGCTGCCGGATGGCCTCGCGCGTCGCCTCGTCCACCTTGGAGAGCGCGCGGATGCCGATGCCGGAGCCGGCGAGCGTCAGCAGCAGAACGATGCCGAAGGTGGCGAGCAGGCGGCGGCCGAGGACGTTGGTGGAGCGGGGAGTGCGGAGATCGGAGGTCACTGGAGATCGATTTCTCCCGCCGCGTCGGGCGGGGAGGATGTGGGCGGGAGGAGGTTTACAAATCTGATCAATCTGATTACATCGATGCCTTGTTACGTGGCATTGACTGCGCGGCGACTGTGTCCGGCCCAGCGCGAGGCGGGGGCGCGGGCAAAAAAAAGCGCTCCTCGAGGGAGCGCTTAACGACGCGATGAAGCGCCGTGAGGAGGAACCGAAGTCCGTTCGCGGAATGGAATTTCTTCCGTCTTCCGCCGAAGACCTTCAGGCCTCCAGATTGGCCGCGCGGGCGGCCCGTGACTGCGGGACAAGACAGGCCGGGCGCGTGGGCGCTTGCCTACATTGCCTGCGGCAAGCGATGCGCGGGCCCGCCCGTCCGCCGGCCTGGTCAGCCCAGCAGGCCGTGAAGGATGTTGGTGACCGGGCTCACGACGTGGCTCACCGTCTGCTCGACCTGGCTGGTGATCGGGGCCACCGCGTCGCCCAGCCCGGTGCTCACGGCATGGCCTGCGCCTTCGACGACGCCGGCCACCGTATCGACAACCGGTGCGACGGCGCTCGCGGCACCGGCCAGGATGTCCGTCGCCGGGGCGGTGGTGCTGCCGGCCGTGCTGCCGGCGGCGGCGACCGTCGTGGCGGCCGTGTCTCCCGCCGGCTGCAGCACGTTGGCCACCGGACCGTCGCCACCCAGCGCGCCGAGCAGGCCGCCGACCAGACCGTCGTTGCCCAGGATCTTGCCGACGAGGCCGTCGTCGCCGAGCACGCCTCCGAGCAGACCGCCTGCGCCGCCGCCGTCGCCGCCGAGCACACCGCCCAGCAGGCCGTTCTCGCCGAGGACGCTGCCGAGGAGGCCGCCTTCGCTGTTGCCGCCGCCGACCACGCCGCCGAGGAGGCCATCGCTGCCGAGGAGGTTGCCCACGAGGCCGTCTTCGCCGAGGACGCCACCGAGCAGGCCGCCTCCGCTGTCGCCGCCGCCGAGCACTCCGCCCAGCAAGCCGTCGTCGCCGAGTACACCGCCGAGGAGGCCACCGTCACCGCCGAGCACGCCGCCCAGGAGGCTGTCGTCGCCCAGAACGCCACCCAGCAGTCCATCGTCACCAAGGACGCCGCCGAGCAAGCCTCCATCGCCGCCCAGCAGGCCGCCGAGAAGGCCGCCGTCGCCGCCAAGCAGGCCACCCAGCAGGCCGTCGTCGCCGAGCGCGCCGCCCAGCAGACCGCCGAGCGGACCCTCGGCGCCGAGGAGACCGTCGTCGGCCAGTACACCGCCGAGCAGTCCGTCTCCGCCAAGCAGGCCACCGACCAGGCCGTCATCGCCCAGCACGCCGCCGAGCAGACCACCTTCGCCGCCCAGCAGGCCGGCCAGCGGGGTCGCGCTCAGCAACTGACCGACCGTGCCGTCGGGCCCGAGCAGGCTGTCGACCAGTCCGCTCTCGCCGAGCAGTCCGCCCGTGAGACCTTCGCTGCCCAGCAGGCCGGAGAGCGAGCCCTCTCCGCCGAGCACGCCGCCCAGCGGGCCGTCGTCGCCCAGGACGCCGCCGAGGAGGCCGCCGTCGCCGCCGAGTACGCCGCCCAGCAGGCCGTCGTCACCCAGTACGCCGCCGAGCAATCCACCGTCGCCGCCGAGTACGCCGCCCAGCAGGCCGTCATCACCCAGGACTCCACCGAGGAGTCCACCATCGCCGCCGAGCAAGCCTCCCAGCAGACCGTTGTCGCCCAGCACGCCGCCGAGGAGGCCGCCGTCGCCGCCGAGCACACCGCCCAGCAGGCCGTCGTCACCCAGCACGCCGCCGAGGAGGCCGCCGTCACCGCCGAGCAAGCCACCCAGCAAGCCGTCGTCACCCAGCACGCCACCGAGGAGGCCGCTATCTCCTCCGAGCAGGCCACCCAACAGGCCGTCGTCGCCCAGCACACCGCCGAGGAGGCCACCATCGCCGCCGAGCAGGCCGCCCAGCAGGCCGTCATCACCCAGCACGCCACCGAGCAATCCACCGTCGCCGCCGAGCAGACCGCCCAGCAAGCCACCATCGCCCAGCAACTGCCCGACCAGTCCGTCCTCGCCGAGCACGCTGCCAATCAGGCTGCCGTCGCCCAGCAGGCCTTCGAGCACCTGGCTGACCACGCCGTCGTCGCCGATCAGGCCGTCCACGAGGCCGTCGATGCCCAGGCCGGTGGTCACGCCGCCGAGCAGGCCGTCGCTGCCGAGCACGTTCTCGAGGATGTTGTTCAGCGCATCGGTCAGGTAGTCGACCTGGCCGTTCAGCGACCCGATGAGCGCGTCGGTCAATCCGTTGCCCAGCAGGCCGTCCACCACGGGAGTGAGCACGCCGCCGAGGTTGACGGTGATGTTGTCGACGGTGTTGTCCAGCGGGTCGAACCCGTTCGGATCGTTGGGCCTGAACTCGTCGCCGGCGATGGGCGAGAGCACGTCGTCCACCAGGTCGGTGAGGCCGTCGACCGTGGGCAGCAGCGAGCCCAGCGTGCCCGCGGAGTTGGTGACCGCGGCGCTGCGCGCGGCGGCTGCCGTACCGCCGCTCCCGCCCAGGCCGAGCAGGTTGTCGAGGGCGCCGACCAGATGGCCGGCGACGCCGTCGCCCGGGTCGAGCAGGTGGTCGGCGTCTGCGTCCGCGTCTGCGTCCGAATCCGAGTCGGAATCCGAGTCCGAATCGGAATCGGAATCTGCATCGGAATCCGAGTCGGCATCCGCATCCGCATCAGCGTCGGCATCTGCGTCCGCATCGGAGTCCGCATCGGCGTCTCCTTCGCCGATGCCTGGAATGAAGAAGGGAACGGCGCTGTCGCTGCCGCCGCCACCGCCCAGTGCCGCGGCGAGCCCAACGGCGCCCAGCGCGCCGAGCGCGAACTCGCCCAATCCGATGCCGCTGCCGGCAGCGGTTTTCTTGCTCACCGCGAGCGCGGCGGCTTCGGCGTCGCTGTCGGGCGCGGTCACTTCGAGGTCGCCCTTGGCCACATCCACGTTCACCTGTTCGAGCCCGGTGGCCAGCTTGGTCGAGCTGATGGTGGCGTCGGTTCCGCCGGTGAACACGCCGGCGAGCGGGGCCTTGTTGGTGGCCGATCCGGGAAAGAGCACATTGGCGTGGCCGTCCTGCGGAACGATCACGCGGTCGCCGGCCATCAGCGTCTGGTTGCCCGAGACGGGAATCGCCACCCCGTCGCGCATCACGACCGTGCCGGGCGTGGCGTTGGACAGCGACCCGACACCTGCCGGCGCGGCCGGCGGCACCGTGGCGGCCGCCGCGCCCATGGGAGCGACCGGCCTCACTGTCGATTGCGCGAGGATCACCGGTGCGGCACCGCCATCGGCGCCTCCGGCGGTCGAAGAAATCGTTGTGTTGGCATCCGTCATGGCAGCCTCCTCGGTGATGGGACTGGCTGACGGGGCAACTTGTGTGCCGCTTTTTTGCGCAGCTGCCGGAACGGCGCCGATCCATATGCAAGTCGTTGATCTGCATATGGATTTTCGGCAGGCACGGTGTGAAGGAAGCCCGTCGGGAGGCCTCCTGGCGGGCGCGCTTCGGCGCTTGTTACGTAGCGTTGTTACATGCCAGGGCCGTAACAGTCACGGCCCTGGCGCGTGTTGCTGGACTCGGCAAGAGAACCTGCGAATTTGTAAGCGCTTTACATCACGGGCCTTCGAGCCGGGTGTAGGCCTAAGGCAGTCGTTCGGTGTTGCCTTCCCTCTGTGTCAACCCAGGGAAAAGTGGGAAGCTTTCAGTGCATTCGATGCAAAACGTCACGAATGCCGCCGTTCCTGGTGCCGGCTCCGGGGTCTTTCCCGGAAGAATGGCTGGTCATGAGAGTTTCAGAAGTAAACGGGGCGGAACTTGACTACTGGGTGGCGCGTGCCCTTGGCATGATGCCGACCATCCTTCGGCCCCAGGGAAGGCCGTCGTGCTTCGTGATTCCCGCAAAGCGCGAAGCGTTTTCATTCGCTCCGTCTTCGATGTGGTCCGATGGCGGACCGATCATCGACAGGGAGCGGATCAGCTTCAGGTGGGACGGATTCGGGGCGACCAGATGGTGCATCGCCGTCAAGCAGGGCTTCAGGACAGTCGAGGCCAATGGCGAGACTCTTCTTGTCGCGGCAATGAGAGCCGTCGTGATCGACCAGTTCGGCGATCTGGAGCTTCATCCGGTCAAGCTCCCGCGGGAAGGCTCCTATTGAGCATGTCGCGGACGACCCAGCTCCCGGGATAGCTCTCTACCAAGCAAGAAAGCCGTTGATGAACTCAACGGCTTTTTTCTTTCTGGTGTTCGACAGAAATCAAGAACGAACTGACAGGCCTATCCCATCCGCTGCCAGTCGTTGCGCGCCACCATGGCAGAAGTGCTCCGGGACCAGCGTGAAGCTCATCGCTCAGTACAGCACCACGCCGCGGATCGACTCGCCGCGCTTCATCAGGTCGAAGCCCTCGTTGATCTTCTCCAGCGGCATGGTGTGCGTGATCAGGCTGTCGATGTCGATCTTGCCTTCCATGTACCAGTCCACGATCTTCGGCACGTCCGTGCGCCCGCGTGCGCCGCCGAAGGCCGAGCCCTCCCACTTGCGGCCCGTGACCAGCTGGAACGGCCGCGTGCTGATCTCCGCACCAGCCTCCGCCACGCCGATGATGATGCTGCGCCCCCAGCCCTTGTGCGTGCACTCCAGCGCCTGGCGCATCACCTTCGTGTTGCCGATGCACTCGAAGCTGTAGTCCGCGCCGCCGTCGGTCAGCTGCACGATCGCATCCACGATGTTCTCGTGGTCCTTCGGGTTCAGGAAGTGCGTCATGCCGAACTTGCGTGCCATTTCCTCGCGCGCGGGATTCAGGTCGATGCCGATGATCTTGTCGGCGCCCACCATCTTCGCGCCCTGGATCACGTTCAGGCCGATGCCGCCCAGGCCGAACACGACCACGTTGGCGCCGGCTTCCACCTTGGCGGTGAAGATCACCGCGCCGATGCCGGTGGTCACGCCGCAGCCGATGTAGCAGACCTTGTCGAAGGGGGCGTCCTCGCGGATCTTGGCCAGGGAGATCTCGGGCGCCACCGTGTAGTTGCTGAAGGTGCTGGTACCCATGTAGTGGGCGATGGGCTTGCCGTCGAGGCTGAAGCGGCTGGTGCCGTCGGGCATCAGGCCCTTGCCCTGGGTGCCGCGGATGAGCTGGCACAGGTTGGTCTTGCGGCTCAGGCAGAACTTGCACTGGCGGCATTCGGGGGTGTACAGCGGAATGACGTGGTCGCCCTTCTTCAGGGTGGTGACGCCGGGGCCGACGTCGACCACGATGCCCGCGCCTTCATGGCCCAGGATGGCGGGGAAGATGCCTTCGGGGTCGGCGCCCGAGAGGGTGTAGTAGTCGGTGTGGCAGATGCCGGTGGCCTTGATCTCGACGAGCACTTCGCCGAACTTCGGGCCTTCGAGGTCCACGGTTTCGATGGTGAGCGGAGCTGCGGATTTCCAGGCGACGGCGGCTTTGGTTTTCATGGTACGAAGGTTCCTCGAGGGGCGAACGCCGCAAGGCGCGGCGATGTACGTTGGCTTCGTGGCAGAGGGAAACCCGCAAGCACCGAAGCGCATGGCACGGCAATCAGCCTGCTCACGAAGTCCTGCAGCTGCAGGGCGCGGCGGATGGTATGTCCGCATGCCGCCTCGAGGTGTTCGGATTTCGATACGCAGGAGCCCGACGCGTGGGCTTTCGCAGGCCGCCTCCTGCATCGCGCTTGCCCGTGTGGCGCGCTGGTTGCATTCGCGTCCGGAAAGTGCAACGCAAAAAATCATCCGAACGGTTCCGGGCTCACGTCGCCCCGGCATGGTGCAGGAGTCCTGCTCTGGCAAGGGCGTCATCGCAGGGGGCGCCTGCTGCCCAGCCCTCTCCAAAACCCTGCAGGCAGTGCTTGGAAGCGCTCGTTCGACGCGGTTTGCAGCGAAATTTTGTCTCGAAATCCGGACGCGACTTCTGGAGCGATCTACCCGTGTTTTTCCTCGTAAGCCCGGCCTCCGGAACGGCCGAATATCGAGACGTGGTGACTCGAAGGCACTCCTAGGATGACACCGTCGCATCGATTCACGTCACACGGGGGTCATGCGTTCCGTGCACCAGCCGCCCCATTCCGGGGCAACGATTGTTGAACTGAGGAAGCCATGTCCGCCATTCTCGAGATTGATTCCATCCGCCAGGAGTTTCCGGTCACCAAGCGGATGCTCTACCTGGACTCCGCGCACCAGACACCCATGGCGACCTGCGTGCGCCAGGCGCTTTCCGAATTTCTCGCGGAAGGCAACGAGATGGCCGGCCCGAAGCCGGTGTGGATGCGCCGCGTCGAGCGCGCCCGGGAGGACGTCGCCGCGCTGCTGAACGCATCGCCCGGCGAGATCGCCTTCACGAAGAACACGTCCGAGGGCCTCAACATCGCAGCCAATGCCGTTCCGCTCGCGGAAGGCGACACGGTCCTGATGCTCGAGGGCGACCATCCGAACAATGCCTATGCCTGGCTCAACCTGAAGCGCAAGGGCGTGCAGGTGCGCTTCGTGAAGGTGGCGGACGACGAGGTCGCGACGGCGGAAACCTTCGAGCCCTTCATCGACGCCAGGACCCGGGTCATCTCGTTGTCGCACGTGACCTTCCATGCGGGCCAGCGACACGACATCGCAAGCATCGGCCGACTGTGCGCGCAAAAGGGCATCTACCTGGTCGTCGACGCGATGCAGTCCATCGGCGTGCTGCCGGTCGATGTGCGGAAGCTGGGCGTGTCCGTGCTGGCGGCCGGTTGCCACAAGGGATTGCTGGTGCCCCAGGGGCTGGGCATCCTCTATGTGAAGGCAGGTCTCGACGAGCTGCAGCCGGCGTACCTGGCGATGAGCAGCCTGGCGAATCCTCCCGAGGACTACATCGCGCGGCCCGACGATCTGACGCCGCGCAAGGATGCAGGGCGCTTCGAGTTCGGCAACTACAACCTCCCCGACCTGCATGCCTTGGCGAGCTCGATCGAACTCATTCGAAAGACCGGCGTCGATCGCATCGAGGCCCATGTGCTCGAGCTGGGCGACCGGCTGATTGGCGGGCTCGAAACGCTCGGCGTGCGCCTCGTCGGTCCACGAGCCCGTGCGGGCCGCGCGCACATCTACGTGCTGGACCTGCCGGTCGCGGAGTGGCTGGACTACTTCACGCAGAACCAGGTTCGCGTATCGCCCGAGCGCGGCGGCATCCGCATCTCCTTCGGCCTCTTCAACACTTCCGAAGACGTCGACCAGGTCGTATCGCTGATCCGGCAGCGCCTGAGCCGTGCCGCCCAGCCGGCCGCGGCAAGCCGGGTCGACTGATCGCCATCCGTTTTTTCTTCATTGATCGCAGGAGAGTCTTCATGAACCCGAAGTCGTCGTTTCTCACCGTTGCAGCCGCATGCCTGCTGGCCGCGACCATGCCCAGCTTCGCCCAGACCGGCGGGGACACGCTGCAGAAGATCAAGGAAACCGGGGCGATCACGCTCGGCTACCGCGAGTCGTCCGTGCCGTTCTCGTTCCTGGACGGCCAGCAGAAGCCCGTCGGCATCTCGATGGACCTGTGCGCGGCCATCGTGGACAAGGTGAAGCAGCAGCTGAACCTGCCGAAGCTGGAGGTCAAGCAGGTGGCCGTCAACTCGTCGAACCGCATCCCGCTGGTCGTCAACGGCACCGTGGACGTCGAGTGCGGAGGCACGGCGAACAACGCGGCGCGGCAGAAGCAGGTCGCGTTCTCCGTGGCCACCTTCGTCAGCCAGCCGCTGTGGCTGGTGCGCGTGGACTCCGGCGTGAAGAGCGCGGCCGACCTCAAGGGCAAGACCATCGTGGTTACGCAAGGCTCCAACGCCGTGGGCTTCGCGCGCAAGTTCAACGAAGAACAGAAGATGGCGCTGATGACGATCGCGGCCAAGGACCATGGCGAGTCGATGCTCACGCTCGACAGCAACCGGGCCGTGGCCTGGCTCGAGGACGACATCCTGCTGGCGGGCGAGAAGGCGAACTCGCGCAACCCGGCGTCGTTTGCCCTCGTGCCCGGCGGCTTCGACAATATCTACTACGGCCTGATGCTGGGAAAGGACGACCCGGCGTTCAAAGCTCTTGTCGACGGCGTGATCGGCGGCCTCATGAAGAGCGGCGAGTTCGACAGGCTCTACAGGAAGTGGTTCGAGTCGCCGATCCCGCCGCGCAACGTGAGCCTGGCCTTTCCGATGACGGAGAAGCTCAGGGAGCGCGTGAAGGCCCCGAGCGACCGGATCGACTGAGGCATAGCGACCACCATCACCTGACACTGACCGGAGCTCGATGTGTTCGAAGTTCTTTTCGAGACAGTCCAGGACGGCGAGGAGCTCTACCTCGCCTGGCTGTTCAGCGGCCTGGCCTGGACGGTCGCGCTGGCCCTGGCGGGCTGGTGCGTGGCCTTCGTGCTGGGGGTTCTGGTCGGCTGCGGCCGGACATCCTCCAACAGGGCCATCGCGCTGGCCGCGCGGCTCTACGTCGAGGTCTTCCGCAACATTCCCATCATCGTCCAGATGTTCCTCTGGTACTTCGTGCTGCCGGAACTGCTGCCGGCCGATCTCGGCAGCGCGATGAAGAAGATGGTGCCGCCCTGGGGCGCCTTCTTTCCCGCGCTGATCGCGCTGTCGCTCTACACCGGTGCGCGGGTGGCTGAGCAGGTCAAGGCAGGAATCGAAGCCTTGCCCTACGGCCAACGCTCGGCGGCCCGGGCACTGGGCATGACGGAGCTGGGGGTGTATCGCACCATCCTGCTGCCGCAGGCGCTGCGCATCATCATGCCGACGCTGACCAGCGAGGTGATGGGCATCTTCAAGAACACGTCTGTGGCACTGACCATCGGCCTCCTCGAGCTCACCGCACAGGCCCGGCAGATCAACGAGTTCACCTTCAAGACCTTCCAGGCCTTCGGCGCGGCAACCATCCTCTATCTGCTGCTCGCGCTCTCCGTCTACGCCGTCATGCACGGCCTGGAGAAACGACTTCGCACGCCCGGCACGGAGCCCGTGATCGCGAAGCGCCGATTCCTTTTCTTTCCCATGCGAAAGGAGGCGGCGAAGCCATGAACCACTTCGACTTCTCCGTGATCGCGCAGGCCTGGCCATTCCTGCTCGACGGCCTGGTGTTCTCCCTGCAGCTCACGGCGGTCGGCTTTGCCGGCGGCCTGGTGCTCGGCATCGGGCTCGCTCTCGTGAGGCACCTGGAGGTGCCGGTCGCGTCGCAGCTCGCGAGCGCGTACATCACGCTGATTCGCTCGGTGCCGCTGATCATGGTGCTCTTCTGGTTCTTCTTCCTGATGCCGCTCGTGCTGATGTGGATGACCGGGGCTTCGCGACCCGTGCAGATCGGACCCGTGTGGACTGCCTTCGTGACGTTCACGCTGTTCGAGGCCGCCTACTACGCCGAGATCATCCGCGCCGGGTTCAAGTCGATCGCGAAGGGGCAGTACGGCGCGTGCAGGGCGCTGGGGATGTCGACCTGGCAAGGCTACCGGTTGATCATCCTGCCGCAGGTGCTGCGCGTGGTCAGCCCGATCCTGCTCACGCAGACGATCATCCTGTTCCAGGACACCTCGCTGGTCTACGTGCTGTCGGTCACCGACCTGCTGGGCGCCGCCTCGAAGATCGCCCAGCGCGATGCGCGCCTCGTCGAGATGTACCTGGCGGTCGCCGTGATCTACATGGTGCTCTGCTCGGCGACGTCGCAGCTCGTGGCCGTACTGAAGAGTCGCTATGCCGTCCCGGGCCGACGCTAGAAGCCGGAATAATGCGGCCATGGGCGCTGCGACCAGGAAAGCGAAGAAGACCTCGACGGCCGTCGCGGGAACGCCTGTCGAGCGGCTGTTCGCGGTGCTCAACCTGGCGGCGAAGATGGGCATGATCTCCGCGGCCGACATCGTCTACCTCCTCGACCTGCCCAGGCCCACGGCGCATCGCATGATCGCCACGCTGGAGGAGCTGCAGTTCCTCCAGAAGATGCCGGTCAAGGGCAAGTACGCGGTCGCGCCCAAGCTGGTCGGGCTGGCGACGTCGATCCTGGGCTCCACGATCGTCTACGCGCCGATCCAGGCGCTGCTGACGGCCGTTGCGCAGAAGACCGGGGAGACCTGCGGCCTCGCGCTGATGTCCTCCGGCGAGGTCGAGTACATCGCGAGCGTCATGGGGCAGTCTCCGCTCACGCTGCAGTTCCAGGCCGGGCAGAAGGCACCGCTGCACTGCACGTCCAGCGGGCAGGTCTTCCTGGCGGCGCTGCCGCCGGACGAACTCGCCAGGTTCATGGCCTCGGGGCCCTGGGAGCCGCTCACGCCCAAGACCATCACCGAGCCCAAGGTGCTCCAGGAGCGCCTTCGGAAGGTGAAGAACCAGGGGTATGCGGCCAACGAGTCGGAGTACATCGTCGGCGTGGTCGGCGCCGCGGTGGCCATACAGAACACGGACGGCCAGGTCGTGGCGGCGCTCACGATCTCCGCACCGAAGAGCCGCCGCACGCTGGAGGAGGTCGTGGCGATGGTGCCGACGCTGACGACCTACGCGGACCGGATCAGGCGGGCGATCCAGCCCAGGTGAGATCCCGGCGGCTCCAGGCGCAGGCGGTGCCGTCTCAATGCTGCAGGATCTTCGAGAGGAACTGCCGCGCGCGGTCGGAGCGCCCCGAGGGGTTGCCGAAGAACTCCTCCTTGGCGCAGTCCTCGACGATGCGCCCGCGGTCCATGAAGATCACGCGGTTCGCCACCTTGCGCGCGAAGCCCATCTCGTGGGTGACGCACATCATCGTCATGCCTTCGCGTGCGAGCTCGACCATCACGTCGAGCACCTCGTTGACCATCTCCGGGTCGAGCGCGGAGGTGGGCTCGTCGAACAGCATGGCCACCGGGTTCATCGCGAGCGCGCGGGCGATCGCCACGCGCTGCTGCTGGCCACCGGAGAGCTGGCTGGGAAACTTGTGCGCATGGGCGCGCATGCCGACGCGCTGCAGCAGCGCCATGGATGCGGTGCGGGCCTCGGAGGCGGAGCGCTTGAGCACCTTGACCTGCGCGATCGACAGGTTGTCCTCGATCGACAGGTGCGGGAACAGCTCGAAGTGCTGGAACACCATGCCCACGCGGGCGCGCAGCCTGTTGAGATCGGTCTTCGGATCGCCCACCGACACGCCGTCGACGGTGATGCGGCCCCGCTGGAACGGCTCCAGCGCATTGACGCACTTGATGAGGGTGGACTTGCCCGAGCCCGAAGGCCCGCAGACCACCACGACCTCGCCCTTGCGGACCTGGGTGGTGCAGTCGGTCAGCACCTGGAAGGCGCCGTAGCTCTTGTCGACGTGGCTTATCTCGATCATGTCGTGTCCTCGATGCGATGGGATTCAGCGCGTGAGCAGCCGGTGGAGGGTGTTGGCGACCACGCGCGTGGCCTTGCGCAGCTCGTCCAGCGGCACGCGCTCGTCGGCGCGATGCCCGTTGGCTTCGAGCAGCGACTCGGGGCCGGCGCCGTACATCACGGTGGGAATGCCCGCCTCGCTGTACAGGCGGGCGTCGGTGTACAGCGGCACGCCGATGGGCGTCACGGGCTTGCCCATCACTTCGCTGGCCTCCTGGCACACCAGGGCAGCCAGTTCGTCGGCGCCGGGCGCGGGCGCGAAGGGGCGGGCCAGCAGGATCTGGCGGACTTCCGCCGAGATGCCGGGCAGCGGGCGGCAGGCCGCTTCGATCACTTCGCGCAGCTCGGCCTCGACGGCCTCGGGCGATTCCTCGGGCACGATGCGCCGGTCGATGCGCAGGGTCAGCACGTCGGACACCACGTTGGTGTTGATGCCGCCGTCGATCAGGCCCACCACCATCGTGGGATGGGTGATGCCCGGCGTGCGCGAGGGGCGGGCGGCGAGGCTGTCGCGGTAGCGGTAGAGCGCGGGCAGCAGGGTGGCCGCGGCTTCGATCGCGTCGTGGCCGGTGTCGGGGCGCGCGGCATGCGCCGAAGTGCCGCGCACGACGACCTCGAGGTGGAGGCAGCCGTTGTGCGCCACCACGACGTGGTGAGAGAACGCGGCGGAAAGCACGAAGTCGGGCTTGCTCAGGCCCTTCGAGAGGATCCAAGCGGGGCCGGTCATGCCGCCGGTCTCCTCGTCGTAGGTCAGGTGCAGCTCCAGCGTGCCGGCCAGCGGCGTGCCCGAGGCCGCGAGGTGCTTGAGCGCGCGCATCGCGAAGGCGTAGGTGGTGAAGTCCGACTTCGACACCGCGGCGCCGCGTCCGTAGAGCCAGCCGTCGCGCACCTCGCCGCCGTAGGGGTCGACGCTCCAGCCCGCGCCGGGCGGAACCACGTCGCCGTGCGCATTGAGCGCCACCACCGGGCCGTCGCCGAAGCGTTCGCGCACGATCAGGTTGGTCACGCTGCGCATGCCGTGCGCGGCCGCGTGTTCGGCGGGCACCTCATGGCGCTCCACCTCGAAGCCCATGGCCTCGAGCAGCCGCGCGGTGAGCTCGGCATGCGGGGCGCAGTCGCCCGGCGGGTTGTCTGAGGGGCAGCGCACCAGCTCGGCGAGGGTGCGCACCTGCTCGTCGAAGTGCGTGTCGATGAAGTCGCGCAGCGTGTCGCGCGGGGAGGCGTTTTCGGTCATGGCGGTCAGAGGAAGCGGTCGATGAGAAAGGGGCTGATGTCGATGTCGGCGCGGCCGCGCACGATCAGGTCGGTGACCAGCCGCGCGGTGATGGGGGCGAGCGTGTAGCCGTTGGAGGTCACGGCGTTGTAGAAGCCGGGGCGGCCCGGCACTTCGCCGAGGATCGGCGCGCCGTCGATGTTCACGTTCATGCCGGCCCAGCAGCGCACCATGTGCAGCCCGCGCACGGCCGGCAGTACGTGGCCGGCCACCCAGAGGTTGCCTTCGATGCTCTCGCGTTCGGCGCGGTTGAGGCGCATGTCCTCGTTGAAGGCGGCTGTCCAGCCGCCGCCGATGATCAGGCCGCCGCTGGCCGCCTGCTTCAGGCTCAGGTGCCGGTCGGCGTGCGCGACGAGATGATTGACCAGCGGCGGCGCGGGCTCGGTCACGATCATCTGCAGCGGGGCGCCCTTGACCGGGATGCTCACGCCCAGCATGCGGCCGACGGCGCTCGACCACGCGCCGCTCGCGTTCACGACGCGCCCGGCGTGGATGGTGCCGCGCGAGGTGCGCACCATGAAGCCGGCGCCTTCGCCCGGCAGCGCTTCGATGGACTGCACGTCGCAGCCGCGCAGCATGCGCGCACCCTGCTGTTGCGCGCGCCGCGCGACCGCGTAGGTGGCACGCAGCGGGTTGATCTTTCCTTCCATGGGGCAGAGTTCGGCGCCCAGCAACTCGGCCGATAGCGCAGGTGAGAGGCGGCGCAGCTCGGCGCTGTCGATCACCTGCGCGTCGATGCCGTGGCTGCGCTCCAGCGCGGCCTTGGCTTCAAGAAAGCGCATGCCGGCCTCGCTGTCGGCGACCATGAGGCCGCCGGTGATCTTGATCTCCAGGTCTTCGCCGCAGTCGGCCTCGATCTCCTGCCACAGGCGCACCGACATCGGCCCGAGCGGCAAGGTGGCCGCGGCCGGGCCACCGCCTTCCTGCGCCTTGGCGCCGAAGTCGAAGGACAGCAGTTGCACGTGCAGGCTGCCGGCGTTGGCGCCCGAGGCCTGCAGGTTGATGTCGTCGCGGTCGACTACCGTCACGTCCTGGCCGGCCTTCGACAGGTAGTAGCCGAGGCAGGAGCCGAGCACGCCGGCGCCGATCACGAGCACGTCGGTGCGCAGAGTGGTCTCGAACGGCGCTTGTTCCACCGGCCGCGCGAGGTTGGGCGTGATGGCGGGCTTGTGGCCGCCCCACTCGGGTTTCTCGAAGCCGAGTGCGCCGGCCGGCACCGGCTTGGCTGGTGGGCGAGGCGCGAAGTACTGCTCCACCTGCGGCGGTCGGCCGGTCATCTCGGTCAACAACCTGCCAGCGGTGACGGCGCAGTAGCGCGCCTGGCAGCGGCCCATGCCCAGGCGCGTGTTGCGCTTGAGCGCGGCCAGCGTGTCGCTGCCGGCTCGGATCTGCTCGCGCACCGAGCCGAAGGTGATCTCCTCGCAGCGGCACAGCAGGGTTTCGTCGGGCACCGCTTCGAGGGATATGGGCGGCGGTGCGTAGATCGACCACAGCGCCTGCTGGAAGCATTCGGCGCGATGCAGTTTTTCCGTCGCTTCTTCGGGTTCCGGGGCTTGCAGGCCCAGATTGCGCGCGACGGCGGTGCCCGCCAGCGTGCCGCGCGCAAGCGCGACGCGGGAGCCGCCGAGATCGGCGCCGTCGCCCACCACGTACACGCCGGGCAGGCTGGTGGCTCCGTCTTCCTGCGTGACGGTCGCGAGATAGCCGAGGTGGCGGGGCGCGAGGCGGTGCTCGCAGCCCAGCATGCGCGCGAGCTCGGTGGAGGGGATGAAGCCGTAGCCGAGACAGAGCGTGTCGGCTTCGAGGCGGCGCGCCGTGGAGGGCACGGCGTGGCCTTGGGCGTCGATCCGCGCGACTTGCACCGAGCTCAATTCGGGGGAGCCTTCCGCGGAAACGACGGCGTGTTCCCACAGCACGGGCACCTTGTGCGCGCGCAGCTTCCGCATGTAGCGCCAGCCATCGATCAGCAGGTCGGGGGCCGTGCGCGCCGCCGCCAGCAGATGACGCCATTGCCGCGGCGAGGGGCGCGGGGCCGACTCCAGCACGGCGACGACCTCGGCGCCGCCGGCGAGAAGCTCCGCGGCGAGCTGCAGGTTGAGCGGCCCGTTGCCGGCGATCACCACGCGGCGCCCGGGTGCGACGCGGTATGCGCGCGCGAGCGTCTGGCCGGCGCCGGTGGTCATCACTCCGGGCAGGGTCCAGCCGGGGAAGGGCGCGGGGCGCTCGTAGGCGCCGGGTGCGATGACGAGCTGCCGGCAGCTGATGACGCAGGCTCGTCCGTCGACGAGCGCCGCGACCTCGCGCGGCGAGAAGGCGGCCCAGACCTGCGCGCCCTGGGCGATGGCGACGCCGGCTGCGCGGACTTCATGTTCGAGCGCGAGGCCCTGCGCGAACTGGCGGTCGGCCGGGGAGGGCGCCTCGTGAGAAGGCGCGAGCGGCTTGTAGAACTGGCCGCCGGACTGCGGGCGCTCGTCGAGTACCAGCACATCGGCACCGGCGCGACGCGCGGCGAGCGCGGCCGAAAGTCCGGCCGGGCCAGCTCCGACGACGAGCACGTCGACCTGCCGGCGCTCGGGTTCGGCGCCGGGCCCTGGGGTGAGCGGCCGCAGCGGATCGTCGGGCGTGCCGGCGGGCTGCGCCGAGCGAACCTGCTGGCCGTCGGCCACTTTCGTGAGGCAGGCGCGCTGGCTGGCCTGGCCATCGACGGTGACGAGGCAGTCGAAGCATGCCCCCATGCCGCAGTAGAGACCGCGGCGCTCGCCGCCGCGCGTGTGGCGCATCGCCTTGATGCCGCCGGCCGCCAGCGCCGCCGCGATGGTTTCGCCTTCCAGGCCCTCGACGGGCTGCCCGTCGTACCAGAAGCGCACGGGGCGCCCGGCCGGGGTGATGGAAGGGTGGGTCAGTCTGGCGCTCATGGGCAATGCGGAGGAAGAACGTCAACTTACGGTTGACGAGTCGAATTGTATACGTATACTCAACGTATACATATACCGAGTCGATCCGAATTTTCCCCAAGGACTGCCCATGACAGCGTTCCGAGGCACCTATACGGTGCTCATCACCCCCATGACCGCCGACGGCAAGCACGTGGACGTGCCTGCGCTGAAGAAGCTGGTCAACTGGCAAATCGAGGAAGGCATCCACGGGCTGATCCCCCTGGGAAGCACCGGTGAGTTCCTCTCGCTGACGCCCGACGAGCGCCAGCTGGTGATCGAAACCTGCGTGGGCACCGCTGCAAAACGCGTGCCGGTGTTGATCGGCACCGGAGCGGAGTGGACCGACGAATGCGTGCGGCTGAGCCGCGAGGCCGAGGACATGGGCGCCGACGGCGTCATGATCATTCCGCCCTTCTACAGCACGCCCACCGACGACGAGCTGTTCGAGCACTACCGCAAGGTGGGCGAGGCGATCGGCATTCCGATCATGGTCTACAACAACCCGGCCACCGCCAACGTCGACCTCAAGCCCGAGCTGGTGGCGCGCCTCTCGCGCATCGACAACTGCAAGTACATCAAGGAGTCGACGCTCGAGGTGACCCGCGTGCGCGACATCATCGAGCTGTGCGGCGACCGCATGACCGTGTTCGCGGGCATCCTGGGCTACGAATCGTTCTGGCTCGGCGCCCAGGGCTGGGTGGCCGTGTGCTCCAACCTCATCCCGAAGATGTCGGCGCGCCTGTTCGAGCTGGTGGCCGACGAGCGCGACATGCCCGCCGCGCTCGCGCTCTATAAAAAGATGCTGCCTATCGTGCGCTGGGTCGGCGGCCACCGCTACGTCGCGGCCTCCAAGGACGGCCTGTCGATGATGGGCCTGCCGGTCGGCAAGCCCCGCGCCCCCCGCCTGCCGCTGCCCGATGCGGACGTCGCGGACCTGCGCCGCGAGCTCGCGCGGCTCGAACTGCTGGACTCGATCCGCGCCTGACGCCACCGCCGCTCCACGCCAGGCATCTCATTCCCGCTTCTCCGTTTCCCCGTTTTTTCCGTTTCTCACCTCGTCGCCTCGATCCTCCCTCCAGGACAAACATCATGAAACTGCTCCCCGCTCTCGCGTCGGCAACGGCACTCTTCATCTCCTGCGCTGGCGTCGCGAACGCGCAGCAGGCCTGCAAGTCGCCCGTGCCGGATTCGGCCCTCGTCAAGAAGGGCACGCTGACCATGTCGGTCAACCCGACGCTGCCGCCGATGCAGTTCGTCGACCAGTCCGGCGCACTCAAGGGCATGCGCGTGGAGCTGGGCGAGCAGATCGCCAAGCGCCTGTGCCTCACGCCCGAGTACGTGCGCATCGAGTTCTCGGCCATGATCCCCGGCCTGCAGGCCGGCCGCTGGGACGTCATCAACACCGGCATCTTCTTCACCGACGAGCGCGCCAAGCTGATGCAGATGCTCGTCTATGAAGACCAGGCCATCAGCATCAGCGCCGCCAAGGGCAACCCGCTGAAGATCGCCAAGCCCGAAGACCTCTCGGGCAAGAGCATCGGCGTGGAGATCGGCGGCTTCGAGGAGCGCAAGGCGCGCGAGCTCGACAAGCAGCTCACCGACAAGGGCATGAAGGGCATGACCATCCGCACCTTCGAGAACTTCGCGATGGCCTTCCAGGCACTGCGCGCGGGGCAGGTCGAGGTGGCGCTGTCCATCGACTCGACCGGCGCCGAATACCAGAAGCGCGGCGACTTCGAGCGCGTACTGCACGGCCTGTTCCCCACGCCGGTCGCGCTGGCCGCGCGCAACAAGGACCTGGCCGCCGCGATGGCCAAGGTCATGAACGACATGAAGGCCGATGGCAGCTTCCAGAAGCTGTTCGACCAGTACGGCGTCAAGGCCGCCGATGGCGCCGTGGCCGTCAAGGGCCCGGCGAGCTGACGGCGCGCCGTCATCGCCATCGCCATCGAGCAAGCGAAGGAGACTTCCATGGGACAAGGCTGGAGCTGGTCGGGCTTCTTCGACTACCTGTTCAATCCGTACATCCTCAGCGGCGCGGTGACCACGCTGTGGCTCACGCTCGCGGCGATCGCGGGCGGGCTGGTCGTGGGCTGCGCGCTGGCACTGGCCCGCCTGTCCAGCCACCGCTGGCTGGCGGCGCCGGCGCATTTCTACATCTGGGTGTTCCGCGGTACGCCGCTGCTGGTGCAGCTCATCATCATCTTCACCGGGCTGCCGCAGCTGGGGCTGAAGCTCTCGGTGATCGAGTCGGCCCTGCTGGGGCTGATCCTCAACGAGGCGGCCTACCTGGCCGAGATCGTGCGCGGCGGCATCCAGTCGATTCCCGTCGGGCAGACCAACGCGGCGCGCGCCGTGGGCTTCAGCAGCGCGCAGACCATGCGCTACATCGTGCTGCCGCAGGCCATGCGCCTGATCGTGCCGACGCTGGGCAACAGCATCAACGGCCTGCTCAAGACCACCTCGATCACCTCGGTGATCTCGATGGAAGAGCTGCTGCGCCGCACGCAGGTGCTGATCCAGGAGAAGTTCATGGTGCTCGAGCTCTTCATCGTTGCCGCCATCTACTACCTGCTCATGACCACCGCCTGGGACTTCGTCCAGCGCCGCATCGAGCGCCACTACGGCCGTGCCTACGGCAATGCCGCCACGCCGCCGGCGGTGCCCGCCGAACCTGCGCTGGAGCAGCGCTAGGAAGAACGATGAGGAACCAACGCCCATGAGCACCTACGACCTGATCCTGCGCAACGCCGACATCGCCACCGCCGGCGATCGCTACACCGCCGACATCGGCGTGCGCGACGGGCGCATCTGCGCCATCGCGCAAGGCCTCGACGCGAGCGCAGCGCGCGAGATCGACGCGCGCGGCCGGCTGGTCACGCCCGGCGGCGTCGACGGCCACTGCCACTTCGACCAGCCCACCAGCGACGGCTCGCGCTTCGCGGACGACTTTCTCTCCGGCACCCGCTCGGCGGCCTGCGGCGGCACCACCACCGTGCTGCCCTTCGCCGCGCAGCAGAAGGGCCGCAGCGTCCAGGAGGCCGTCGACGACTACCACCGCCGCGCCGAGGGCAAGGCGGTGATCGACTACGCCTTCCACCTGATCGTGGCCGACGCCACGCGCGACGTGACGCAGCGCGAGCTGCCCGCCTTGATCGAGAAAGGCTACACCTCCTTCAAGATCTACATGACCTACGACGACCTGAAGCTGGACGACCGCCAGATCATCGAGGTGCTGGCCACCGCCCGCCGCCACGGTGCGATGACGATGATCCACGCCGAGAACAGCGACTGCATCGCCTGGCTCACCGAGCAGCTGCTCGACGCGGGCCTCACCGCGCCGCGTTACCACTCCAGCTCGCGGCCGATGGCGGTGGAGCGCGAGGCGACGCACCGTGCCATCGCGCTGGCGGAGCTGGTCGACACGCCCATCCTGATCGTTCACGTCTCGGGCCGCGAGGCCGTCGAGCAGATCCACTGGGCGCGCGGGCGCGGGCTGCCCATCCATGCCGAGACCTGTCCGCAGTACCTGTTCCTGAGCGCGGAGGACCTGGGCATCGACCCCGACGATCCGATGCACGGCGCGCGCTGCATCTGCAGCCCGCCGCCGCGCGACAAGGCGAACCAGCAGTTCATCTGGAACGGCCTGTCCAGCGGACTCTTCACCATCGTCTCGTCCGACCACGCGCCCTTCAACATGAACGGCAGCGACGGCAAGCGAGTGGCCGGCGACGACGCTTCCTTCGACCGCATCCCCAACGGCATTCCCGGCGTGGAAACCCGCCTGCCGCTGCTCATGAGCGAAGGCGTGCTCAAGGGGCGCATCGACATCCACCGCTTCGTCGAACTCACGGCCACGAACCCGGCGCGCCTGTACGGCCTGTACCCGCGCAAGGGCACCATCGCCGTGGGCAGCGACGCCGACTTCGTGGTGTGGGACGTGTTCCCCCAGGGCCAGGAGAAGCTGCTGTCCAACGACATGCTCCACCACGACGCCGACTACACCCCCTACGAGGGCATGCGGCTGCGCGCCTGGCCCGGCCTGACCGTCTCGCGCGGGCGCGTGGTGTGGCGGGACGGCGTGTTCCAGGCCGAGCCCGGCTCCGGCCAGTTCCTTCCGTGCCTGCGGCCCCGTGCGCCCAACGACGGCAATCCGCTGGACAAATGGCTCTGAAAGAATGGCCCTGAGCCCGCCAGGCCGGCCCTGCTAAGCTCACCCGCCCTCGTGGCTTCCGCCCATTCCCGCATGCCCAGCCTTCCCAGCCCCTCGCAGCCCGCCACCATCACGATCGCCCCCCTGGAGGTGCGCTCGGCCAGCCTGGCCGAACAGGCCTACGACCGGCTGCGCACCCTCATCCTCGATCGCCAGATATCGGCCGGCAGCCCGCTGCAGGAGGCGCGGCTGGCGGAAGACCTGCGCATCTCGCGCACACCCATGAGGGAAGCGCTGGTGCGGCTGGCGGGGGAGGGGCTGCTGGTGCGGCGCGACGCGCGCTCCTACGCCGTGCGTGCGCTGGAGACCAAGGAATACTTCGACTGCATGCGCGCGCGCGAGGTGATCGAGTGCGAGGCCATCGCGCTGGCGGTGGGCAAGATCACCGACGCCGAGATCGAGACGCTCGAGGCCGACATCGCGACGCTCGGCGCCAGCGAGCACAGCGAAACCGAACACTGGCACTTCGACGATCGCTTTCACATGCTGATCGCCACGGCCAGCGGCAACGTGGTGTTTCCGCGGCTGGTGGAAGAACTGCGCGTCAATGCACGGCTCTTCCGGCTGCACAGTCCGCTGCACCGGCAGCCGGAGAACCACGACGAGCACGGCGAGATCATTCGCGCGCTGCGCGCGCGCGACGCCGAGCGCGCCCGCGCGGCCATGCGCGACCACCTGCGCAACCTGCAGGAAGACGTGAAGCGCGCGCTCACCGAGTAGCTCGGCTGCTTGCCGGAAGGCGCCCGGACGAGTGGCGCTGTCAGATGCAGTGGCGACTGCGCAAGAATCGGTGGTGACCGAGTCCGCCCTTCCTCGCACCCCCATGCTCCAGCCTCCCGTGGCGCCCACCGAACTCAAGGGCTTCATCCTCACCCGCCACTGGCGGGATGCCCCGGCAGGCACGGAAATCGAATACTGGCTGGCCACGGATGCGGGGCCGATGCGGGTCGTGCTCACTTCCCAGACCTCCGTCGCCTTCGTCGCGACCCGGCACCGCGCGGCAGTGGAGGCGCAGCTCGCCGCCATGCCGGGGGTGGAGATTCGCGAGCTCGAGCTGAAGACCTTCCAGCAGGAGCCCGTCGTCGGTGTCTACGCGAAGCACTTCCGGCAGATCGGCCGGCTGGCGCGCGCACTCCGGGCGCAGGACATCCCGCTGCTCGAGGCCGATGTGCGTCCGCACGACCGCCACCTCATGGAGCGGTTCATCACCGCCGGCGTGCAGGTGGAAGGAGGGCACACGGACCGTTGCGCGCTCGTCGACTGCAGGCTCAGGCCCGCGCCCGACTACCGTCCGGCGCTCAGGATGGTGTCCCTGGACATCGAGACCAGCCAGTACGAGGCGCTCTACTCCGTCGCGCTGGACGCAACACAGGACCGGACCGTCTTCATGCTGGGCGAGCCGCCGGCCGTGCCGGGCGAGGCAGCGGCGAGTGCGGACTTCTCGCTCGTCTACTGCCCGACCCGCAAGTCCATGATCGAGAAGCTCAACGACTGGTTCGAGAGGAACGATCCGGACGTCATCGTCGGCTGGAGCGTCATCCAGTTCGACCTGCGCGTGCTGCAGAAGACGGCCGACGACTGCGGGGCGCAACTCCTTCTTGGACGGGACCGACACACCATCGACTGGCGCACCCATCCGGGCAAGCAGGGCTACCTGTTCGCCTCCGTGCCCGGGCGGGTGATCGTCGACGGCATCGAGGCGCTGCGGGCCGCGATGTGGAGCTTTCCCTCCTTCAGCCTGGAGAGCGTCTCGCAGGCGCTGCTGGGCGAGGGCAAGGCCATCGGCGACGAGTACGACAAGATGGCGGAGATCGAGCGGCGCTACCAGGAGGACAAGCCCGCGCTCGCGCTCTACAACATCCGGGATTGCGAACTGGTCCTGCGCATCTTCGAGAAGGCGAAGCTGCTGCAGTTCGTGATGGAGCGGGCCCAGACCACGGGCCTGCAGATCGACCACTTCGGCGGCTCCATCGCGGCGTTCAGCCACCACTACCTGCCGCGCATGCATCGCCTGGGCTACGTGGCGCCGAGCGTGGGCGAGATTGCGAGCAAGGCCTTTCCCGGCGGCTACGTGATGGACTCGAAGCCGGGGTTCTACGACTCCGTCGTGGTGCTGGACTACAAGAGCCTCTATCCCTCGATCATCCGGACCTTCCTCGTCGACCCCGTGGGCCTCGTGGAAGGCGCCAACGCCGCCGACCCTTCAATGCTCGTCCAGGGGCCCCAGGGGACGACCTTCTCGCGTACGAGGCACTGCCTGCCCGAGATCGTGACCACGCTCTGGCGTGCGCGGGACGAGGCCAAGCGGGCCAGGAACGAACCGCTGTCGCAAGCCCTGAAGCTGCTGATGAACTCGTTCGCCGGCGTTCTGGGTGCGTCCGAATGCCGTTTCTTCAATCCCAGGCTGGTGTCCGCCGTGACCCTGCGCGGGCACGAGATGATGAAGCTCACGCGCGAATTCGTGGAGCGCCGGGGCTACGAGACCATCTACGGCGACACCGACTCCATCTTCATCTGGCTCGGGCGCACCCACGCCAACGAGGAGGCACATGCCGTCGCGGCGGGCCTGGTGAAGGACATCAACGACTGGTGGACGCGCACCCTTCGCGAGACACACAAGCTCGAGAACTTCCTGGAGATCGAGTTCGATACCCACTACAGCAAGTTCTTCATGCCCACCATCCGCGGCTCGGACGTGGGCAGCAAGAAGCGCTATGCCGGCCTGAGCAAGGACGCCGCGGGCAAGGAGGAAATGATCTACCGCGGCCTGGAGATGGCCCGCAGCGACTGGACCCCGTTGGCGCGGCAGTTCCAGGAGGGGCTGCTCTCGCGCATCTTCCGGGGCGAGCCCTACGAGGAGTTCGTGAGTGAATACGTGCGCTCGACGCTGTCCGGCGGCAAGGACGAGCTGCTCGTCTACAGGAAGCGCCTGCGCCATCGCCTGGATGCCTACCTCGTCAACGTGCCGCCGCAGGTGCGCGCCGCGCGCATCGCGGACGAACACAACGACCGGCTCCACAGACCCAGGCAGTACCAGAACGGCGGCTGGATCCGGTACGTCATGACCCGCAGCGGCCCGGAGCCGATGGAGGCCCTCCACTCCCGCATCGACTACGACCACTACCTGAGCCGGCAACTGCAGCCGATCGCCGACGCCATCCTCCAGCCCATGGGCAAGAGCTTCGCGGCCCTGACGACCTCGCAGCAGCATCTTTTCTAGCGCGCCGCGAGCGGGGCGAGGCTTTCCGGACTCGGCGTCCGGGCCTTCGTCCGGTCACCCCGAGCCATGCAAGGTCACCACGTCGGCGCGCGGCGGCCCTCTTCGGTCAGGAACTCCACCAGCGTCGGCAGCGATGCGTCCATCGGCCGGTTGGCGTGGATCCGCATCACATAGCCCCATGAGCCGGGCATGCTCAGGCCCGGCGTCAGCGCCACCAGCCGGCCGCGGGCGAGTTCCTCGTCGATCAGCGGCGCCCGGCCCAGCGCGATGCCGACGCCCGCCGCCGCGGCGGCGGCCACGGTGGACAGGCCGCTGAGCACCAGCGGATCCTGGCCGGCGCCTTCCGGCAGGCCCAGCCGCACGCGCCATGTGCGCCAGTCGGTCTCGGGGCTGTCGACATGCTTTTCCTGCAGCCAGCGGTGGCGCGCGAACACGGCCGGATCGTCGCGCTCGTGCGGCGCGACCAGGGCCGGGCTGCAGACCGGCACCACGGTCTCGGTCATCAACGGGATGTCGCCGGGCGCCGCCAGGTGCGGCCCGAGGTCGCGCACATGCAGGAACGCGAGGTCGATGTCCTGCGCCTTCCAGGCCGGGTCCTGGCTGGCGTGCAGGAACACCTGCACGTCGATGTCGGGGTGCAGCTCGATGAAGCGCCCGATGCGCGGCGCCAGCCACAGCGCGGCCAGCGAGGGGTTGGCCGACACGTTCAGGCTGCGGCGGCGCCCGCCTCGGGCGCTGGCGCGCGCATTGCCGCAGGCGGTCTCGAGCAGGGTCAAGGCCTGTTGTACGGATGCCAGCAGCGCGGCACCGGCCTCGGTGGTCTGCGCGCGGCGCACCGTGCCGCCGCGGTGCAGCAGGAGCACCCCCAGGTCGGACTCCAGCGCACGCAGCTGGTGGCTGACGGCGCTCTTGGTGACGTTGAGTTCCGACGCGGCACGGCTCAGGCTGCCCAGGCGGGCAACGGCTTCGAACGCGCGCAAGGCGGCCAGGGGCGGCATGGGGATCGGGATGAACGGCAGGTCGTCGGAGGGTGCAATTTATCTCAACTCCCGATTGAAAAACTATCGCTTTCGCGCGTACGGCGGATGCAAGACCATCGCGGCTTCGCAGAAAGCATCGACCGACATGTACTTCGACATCAGGCTTTGGCAATTGACCGCGGGACTGCGCTTGCGCATGGCGGGCGGCATCTTCCTGGGGTTGCTGGCGCTGGCCGCCGGCATCGCCCGCTACGTCTTCCTCGGCCAGCTGCTGGCGCGCGTGTTCGAGGGAGCACCCGCCAAGGAGTGGATCGCGCCGGCCGCCTGCGTCGGCGCCATGGTGCTGCTGCGCGCCTTGTTCGACCACCTGCGCACGGTGCAGGCCAACCGTTCCTCGGCCGACGTGCAGCAGGCGCTGCGTGCGCGGCTGTACGACCGCATCGTGGCGCTGGGCCCGGCCTGGTTCGCCAACCAGCGCACCGGGGGCGTGATGCTGACGGTGGTGGACGGCGTGGAGCAGCTGCAGACCTTCTTCGGCCAGTACCTGCCGCAGGTCGTCATCGCGGCGGTGGCGCCGTTCGCGATCTTCGCGGTCATCGCCGTCTGGGACGTGCCGACCGCGCTGGTATTCCTGGTCGCGGCGCTGTTCGCGTTGTTCGGCCCGATGGCGGTGCACATGCTGGACCGCCGCGCCAGCCTGGCGCGCAGCCGTTCCATGGACGAGTTCGGCGAGGAGTTCCTCGACGCGGTGCAGGGCCTGCCTACCCTGAAGTCCTACGGCCAGGGCAAGGCCTGGGGCGAGCGCCTGGCCGCGCGCGCCCGCAAGCTCTCCGACAGCACCTTCTGGGTGCTCTCGGTCAGCCTGCTCACGCGTGGCATCAGCGACCTGGGCGTGGCGCTGGGCGCCGCACTGGCGCTGGCACTGGGCGCCTGGCGGGTGGCGTCCGGCGACATGAGCGTGGAAGCGCTGCTGATCGTGCTGATGGCCGGCACCGAGATCTTCCGGCCGCTGCGCGAGCTGCGTTCCGTCCTGCACCGGGGCATGCTGGGCCAGTCCGCCGCGGCCAGCATCCACGCGCTGATGGACGCCCAACCGGTGACCGCCGCACCCGCTGCCCAGGCGACGGCCGCACCGGCGCGCCTGGAACCCACCATCGAATTCGACGGAGTGGCGTTCTCGTACTCGCCGCAACGTCCCGCCCACCGGGGCCTGTCGTTCCGCATCGCGGCCGGCGAGCGTGTCGGCATCGTGGGCCCGAGCGGCGCGGGCAAGTCCACCATCGTGCGCCTGCTGCTGCGCGAGTGCGTGCCGCAGGCCGGCACCGTCCGCGTGGGCGGCCACGACATCAACGGCCTCGACACGCAGACGCTGCTGAGCCAGATCGCACTGGTCAGCCAGGACATCACGCTGTTCCACGGCACCATCGACGACAACCTGCGGCTGGGGCGGCCCGACGCCACCCACGAACAGGTGCGCGGCGCGGCCCGTGCCGCCAACATCGACGACTTCATCATGGCGCTGCCGCAGGGCTACGACACGCCCATCGGCGAACGCGGCCTGCAGCTGTCGGGCGGCCAGCGCCAGCGCGTGGCGATCGCACGCGCGCTGCTGCGCGACGCGCCCATCCTGATCCTGGACGAAGCGCTGTCGTCGGTGGACACCGAGAACGAGGCATTGATCCAGCAGGCGCTGGACCGCCTCATGGCCGGGCGCACCACGCTGATCCTGGCGCATCGCCTGGCCAGCATCATCGGCGCCGACCGCTGCCTGGTGCTGGACCAGGGGCGCGTGGTCGAGCAGGGCCGGCACGCCGAGTTGATGCGCCAGCAGGGCCTCTATCACCGCCTGATGCACGAGCAGGCGCTCGACCTGGCCGGCACCGACACCGCCGTCGCTCCGGCGCCCGCGGCGGCGCAGACGGCCTCGCCGCGCGGCTCACGAGAAGGCGGCGATGTCGATGACGACGGCGGTCGCAGGCCGGAGCCGCGCCTTCTGGACGCCGATGCCGACAAGGTCGGCTGGAAGGCCACGCTGGCCACCCTGCTGTCGGTGGTGCGGCCCTGGCGCGGTACGCTGATCGCCACGATCCTGCTGGGCGTTGCGCGCGTGGCGGCTTTCATCGGCGTCGGCGTGCTCAGCGCGCTGGTGGTGGCCGCGATCCGCGACGGCCGCGACACGACCGCGCTGATCGTCGGCCTGCTGGTCGCCGCGCCGCTGGCCGCGCTGTTCCACTGGCTCGAGTCCTGGCTGGCGCACGCCATGGCCTACCGGCTGCTCGCCGACATGCGCATCAAGCTCTACGACAAGCTGGAGCGGCTGGCGCCTGCCTACCTGCTGCAGCGGCGCTCGGGCGACCTGGTCGCGCTGGCCACGCACGACGTGGAAATGGTCGAGTACTTCTACGCCCACACCATCGCGCCCGCCATCGTCTCGGTCCTGGTGCCGCTGTCGGTGCTGGGTTTCCTGGCGGCGTACAGCTGGCCTGTCGCCCTGGCGCTGCTGCCGTTCCTGGCCTATGCGCTGGTGTCGCCCATCAGGGGCCGGCGCAAGGTCGACGCACTGGGCGACCGTGCCCGTCACGCGCTGGGCGAGATGAGCGCCCACACCGCCGAAACCATCCAGGGCCTTGCCGACCTGACCGCCTTCCAGGCCACGGGGCGCCGCCGCGCGCAGTTTCTCGCGGTGGCCGACCAGAGCCGCGCGAGGCGCCTCGAGATCCTGGACGACCTGTCGCGCCAGACCGCGTGGTTCGAAATTGCCATGGGGCTGGGCTGCCTGACCGTCGCCGTGATCGGCGCGTGGCAGGTGGCCATCGGTGCCTTGCCCGCCGGCATGCTGCCGTTGCTGGTGCTGATCGCGTCGGCCACCTTCCTGCCGGTGTCCGAGATCTCGCAGGTCAGCCGGCAGCTGGCCGACACCATCGCGGCCACCCGCCGCCTGCATGTGGTCAACAACGAGCCCGAGCCGGTCGTCGACGGTCCGCTGCTTCCGCCGGCGTCGACCCACGGCCTGTCGCTGGCCTTCGAGCGGGTCTTCTTCGCCTACCCCGGCAAGACGCGGGACGCCCTGCGCGACCTGAGCTTCGCCGTTCCGGCCGGAGCCACCGTGGCCGTGGTCGGCGCCTCCGGCGCGGGCAAGAGCACCGTGGCCAGCCTGCTGCTGCGGTTCTGGGACCCCCGCCAGGGCACCGTCAGCATCGACGGCGTGGACGTGCGCCAGCTTCGGCTCGACGGCCTTCGCGAACGCGTCGCGCTGGTGTCGCAGGACACCTACCTGTTCAACGACACGCTCGAGGCGAACATCCGGCTGGCCCGCCCCGACGCCGGCGGCGAGGAACTGGCCCAGGCCCTGGAGCGTGCCGCCCTGACGGGCTTCGTGCAGACCCTGCCCGACGGCCTGGCCACGCGCGTGGGCGAGCGCGGCATGCAGCTGTCGGGCGGCCAGCGCCAGCGCATCTCGATCGCCCGCGCCTTCCTGAAGAACGCTCCGGTGCTCATCCTGGACGAGGCCACCTCGCACCTGGACACGCTCTCGGAAATGCAGGTGCGCAGCGCGCTGGACGTCCTGATGCAGCACCGGACCACGCTCGTGATCGCCCACCGACTGTCCACCATCCGCGACGCCGACCTGATCCTGGTGCTGGACGACGGAGCGCTGGCCGAAGCCGGCACGCACGAGCAACTGCTGCGCCAGCAAGGCATCTACGCGAAGCTGGCCAGCCACCAGGGGGCGGGCGTGATGCAACCGCAGCGCGCGCGGGCGTGAAGGAGGATCGAGCCGCAGGCCGCGCGTGGAAGCGCGAGCGCTTCCCGCGGTTCGTGCCGGCCGGGCGACGGGACACCGCGGATCAGCCCACTTCCACCGTCACTCGCAGGAACGTCGCGGCGATCAGGCAGGTGTTGGGGTACTGGCTCTGGTTCTGGCTCTGGAACAGCGTCACCAGTTCCGTGCGCAGTTCGTCGGTGCGCCCCGCCTGGGCTGCCGCGTCGAATGCATTCATGGTCGGGCCGTAGAACTGCCGGAACGTGTCGACGAACTCCGCCGGTGAACCTTTGAAGTCGAAGATGTAGCTATCGCGTTCGTAGCTGATGGCCTCCGAAGCGACGCCCGCTGCGCCAAAGCGCTCGATGATGTTCGGGGTCGAGCCCCAGCCCATCGGGCTCACGAAGCCCTCGGGCGGCGGGGGCGCATACGACGAGCTGATCTTCAGGATCTGCGCCACCAGCGTGGGGTCGTTCGGGATCCAGTTGCCCATGAGGATGCGGCCGCCCGGGCGCGTGACACGCACCATCTCCCGTGCCGCGTCGAAGGGCCTGGGCGCGAACATGGCGCCGAACATGCTGATGACGAGGTCGAAGGACTTGTTCTCGAGCCGCAGGTCGCAAGCGTCCCCTTCCTCGAACCGGCAGCTGGCCGACAGCCCGGCCTGGGCTGCCCGCCGGTTGCCCGCGGCGACCAGGTTGGCGGCGATGTCGACGCCCAGCACCTGTGCGCCGAGTTTCGCGGCCGGGATGGCGGTGTTGCCATCGCCGCAGCCGAGGTCCAGCACCTTCATGCCGGGCGTGATGTGCGCGTGCCGCACGACGTCTTCACCGCTCTCGCGCATGCTCTCGGCGATGCGGGTGAAGTCGCCTTTTTCCCAGAGGGCCTTGTTCGGGTTCATGACTTCACCTTCTCGATCATGTGGTCGATCACGTGCGTGTGCTCGTGTTGCGGGCTGAACATCACGATCTCCGCGTCGGCGTCGACCTTGACGTTGTGGCCGGGCGGCCAGTAGAACAGGTCGTTGGCCTGGACGGTCTCCTGCTCCCCGGCGTCGTCGGTGGTGGTGATCCGGCCCTTGAGCACGAACCCCCAGTGCGGGCACTGGCAGGAGTTGTGGTTGTTCAGGCCCTGGAAGAGCGGCGTCGTGTCGACGCCCGCCGACAGCGTGAAGTACTCGCCGCTGATCTTGCTGTAGCCGGTCGCGTCACCGAAATTCAAACGCTGCCGGATCACGGCACCGGGAATTTCCATCTTCACGTCGACTGCGTCTTTTGCGATATGCATGAGGTACTCCTTGAGGGTCCGCGGGCGCGGGGGTAGTGCGTCTATTCGTTGCACCCGCCAGGTTCGATAGACGGCATACTCATCCTCCACGCTTGGCGTTCCTGAAACGTTCCCGGCCTGTGCCGGTGGAAAGGAATCGCGATGTCGCCCCCACCGACTCCGTCGTTCGATGCCGTGTCGATCCGGCTGCTGGGCCCATTCCGCCTGAGCGTGGGGTTGGCCGGGGATGACCCGCCGGCTCCGCTGGTGCCGCTGACCCGGCGGGCCGCCGAGCTGCTGCAGCTGCTGGCGTTGCAGCCCGGACGCAGCCTGGCGAACGAGCAGGTGGTGGAAGCCCTGTGGCCGCACCTGGACCCCGACGCAGGCAGCGCCAACCTGCGCAAGGCGGCGCACCACGCGCGCCAGTTCATCGGCCGGCCCGACGCCCTGGTGCTGCGAGGCGGCCGGGTTTTCCTGCTGCCCGACCAGGCTGTGGCGTGCGACGTCGACCGGTTCGAGCGCGCAGCGGACGAGGCCCTGCACAGCGGCGACCCGCAGGCCTGCAAGGCGGCCGCGCAGTTCTACGGCGGCGACCTCCTGCCGGACGCCCGCTACGAAACCTGGACCGAGGCGCCGCGCCAGCGGTTGCGCCACAAGTTCCTGCAGCTGCTGCGCCAGACCGGCGACCTGGAACGGCTGGTGCGCGAAGACCCCACCGACGAGGCGGCCCATGTGCAGCTGATGCGCGAGGAACTGGCGGCCGGGCGACGCTCTTCGGCGCTGCGCTGGTACGGCCACCTGCGCGACCATCTGCAGCAGACCCTGGACATGCGCCCCGGCCCGCCGGCCGAGGCGCTGTACCGCGAATGCGTGGCGGGCCTGGAAGGCGCCGCGCCGCGTTTCGTCGGCCGCGCCATGGAACTTGTGCGTGTCCTGGGTTGGCTGCGCGCCAGCCTCGCGGGCCGTCCGGGGGGCGCGGTGGTGCGCGCGCCGGCAGGAATGGGCAAGACCGCGTTCTGCCGCCGCCTCGCCGAAGAAGCGCGGGGCCTGGGCTGGCAGGTGCGCTCGTTGCAGGCCGGCGACTGGACCCGGCCCTACGGCATCGCGGCCGACCTGGTGGAGCCCCTGCTCGGCGAGCTGCCCGACGCGGCACAGGCCATCGGTGCGCACGCCCAGGCCGTGCTGGCGCAGATGACCGCCTCGGGCGACGTGAAGCCGCTGGCCCTGCCGCTCGGGCGCCACCAGATGGTGGGCGCCGTGCGCCGGCTGCTGCTGGCCACCGCCGCGCAAAAGCCGGTGCTGCTCATCGTCGACGATGCGCACGCGGCGGACGACGCGAGCGCCCAGGCGCTGACGCAACTGGCTGCGAGCGGCCCCCCGGTGTTCGTGCTGCTCGCATGCCGGCACGCGCTGCCGCCCCTGCTGGATCGGAACACCTCGCGCTTGCAGCGCGCCGGCCAGCTGGAGGCCCTTGAACTGGGCCCGCTGTCCGAGGAAGAAGCGGCGCTGCTCGCAGCCCGCTCGGCCGACGCACCGATGACGGCCGAGGCCGCCACCGCCATCGCCCGTCGTGCCGAAGGCCTGCCGTTTGCCGTGGTCGAGCTCGCGCGCGGAGCGGCCAGCTCAGACGGCGCCACGGCGGTGATGTCCCGCAGCCTGTCGTCGGCCCTGGCCGAGCGCCTGTGCGACCTGGACCCCGGCGCGACGGAGGCCCTGCGCCGGTTGGCCCTGTCGGCCGAAGATTTCGACGTGGCCACGGCCGTGGCGCTGGCCGCCGACGAAGGCCACGACGCGTTGGCGCGGCTCGACCAGGCGCTGGCCGCGGGCGTGCTGGTGGTAGCCGATGGCCGCTACCGTTTCCGCCACGCACTCGTGCGGGACGCGCTGGCCGAAGGCATCCCGCCGCACCGGCGTGTACTGTTGCATCGCGACGTGGCGGCGCGGCTCGCGCAAGGCGGTGCGGCACCGGGCCTGGTGGGCCATCACTGGCTTGCCGCGGGCGATGCCGAGCGGGCGATGCCGTGTTCGCTGGCGGCTGCGCGTCAGGCCTTCCGCCTCGGTGCCTACGAGGACGTGTTGCGCCACGTCGAGCCGCTGCTCGCGCACCGGGCGGCGCAGCCGGAAGCCCTGGCGCTGCGTGCCGAGTCCCTGGATGCGCTGGGCCGGCCTGGCACGTTGGCCGCCTACGATGCGGCCGCCGCCGTCGTTCCGGAGGCGCTGTCCCACGAACTGCGCGCCAAGCGGGCCCTGGCGCAAGTGAAGATGAGCGACCCGCCCGGTGCCCTGCAGTACCTGCGGGACGTGCATCCCACCACGGTGGCGGGGCGGCTCGCCGAAGCGCTGGCGTACAGCGGCGCGGCGGCCCTGGGCTTCGGGGACCCCGCCGAAGGTACGCGCCGGTCGGCCGAAGTGCGGCGGATCGCCCTGGAGACCGGCGACGAAGGCACGCTCGTGATCGCCTCCTGGTCGCAGGCCGCGGCGGCCCACGCGCGCGGCGACCTGCACAGCAGCGTGTGGGCCGACCTCAAGGAGACTAGCCACCTGCCGCAGCTGGCGGTGCGCGTGTTCGATGGCCACCTGTGCATCACGCAGCGCTTCCTGTACGGCTCGCGGCCGTACGCCGAGGTCATCGCGTTCGCCGATGCGCTGGCCACGCAGGCGCAGCAGCTGGGCGCGGCGCGCGGGCATGCGTTCGCGGTCACGCTGCGCGGCGAGGCCCGGCTGCTCAGCGGCCAGCTCGACGCCGCCGAGCAGGACCTGGTGGCGGGCGGGCGCATGCACCGCGCGATCGGCGGCGCGACAGGCGAAGCGCTGTCGCTGCAGCGCCGTTCCGAACTGGCGATCTACCGCGGGCAGATGGACCGGGCGCGCGGCCTGCTCGACGAAGCGCTCGACGTCGCGCGCCAGTCCGACGTCGGTTTCCACCTGCTGGACCGCATCTACGGCACCCGCATCGCGATGGCCACGCAGCCCGATGCTGCGCTGGGCGTGCTGGAGGAGGCCGAGGCCAACGTGCGCGGCCCGCTGGAAAGCTGCCCCGGCTGCCGCATCACCTTCGCCATCCCGGCCACCATCGCGGCCGCGAGAGCGCACGAACTGGACCTGGCGGCCAGCCACCAGCAGCAGTCCGAATACCTGGCCAACGTGGTGATGAAGCTGCCGGCCTGGTACGCGTCGCTGCACGAGGCGCAGGCGCACATCGAACGGGCCGCCGGCCGTGTCGCTGCCGCACGCGAAGGCTTCGTCGCGGCGGCGCGGGAGTTCCACGCCTGCGGCCATGCGCTGGACGCCGCACGCTGCCGGGAGTCAGCCGGCTAGGAGGCCCGCGCGGCACGAGCGTGACGAACGGATGGGGCTGCCGACTTCAGCGTCCGAAATCTGCTGAATGTCCCACGTATGTCCCGGTCGAAAAAAAAGCCGTTGAACATCAACGGCTTGCTGGTGCCTTCGACAGGAATCGAACCTGTATCTGAGTCTTAGGAGGACCCCGTTCTATCCATTGAACTACGAAGACCGGATGGATGCGCGAGGCGGTGAGTCCGCAGCGCGCCCGCGATTTTATAGGGTTTGCGATGACAGTCCGGTCCGGGGTCGCGAGCAGCCCCGCGCGCATCGCCAGCGCGGGCTAACCCGAATACGAAATCTTCGAAAAGTTGACCGCGATCAAGCCGCCTCGAATCGTCGGCGCGCACCATCGTGCCCGTTCGCATCTCTGCTCAGATTCAAGAACAAAAAAGAGCGAAATCACTACACAGGAGACACCCTGATGAAGAAGATCGCCTCGAATGTTCTGAGCCGCGCGACTGCCGTACTTGCCACCACTGCCGCCGCGGCGGCGCTGGTGACCGGTGCCGCGCCCGCCTTCGCATGGGAACCCACCAAGCCGGTGGAGTTCGTGATTCCCGCCGGCACCGGCGGTGGCGCCGACCAGATGGGGCGCCTGCTGCAGGGCATCGTCATCAAGTACAAGCTGATGAAGGAGCCGCTGATCGTCGTCAACAAGTCCGGCGGCGCGGGCGCCGAGGGCTTCCTGGCGGTGAAGGAGGCGAAGGGCGATCCGCACAAGATCGTCATCTCGCTGTCGAACCTGTTCACCACGCCGATGGCCACGGGCGTGCCCTTCAACTGGAAGGACATGACGCCGGTCGCGATGCTGGCGCTCGACCAGTTCGTGCTGTGGACCAACGCCTCCGAGCCCTACAAGAGCGCCGGCGAATACGTCGCCGCGGTGAAGGCCGCGGGGCCGAACAAGTTCAAGATGGCCGGCACCGGCTCGAAGCAGGAAGACCAGATCATCACGGTCGCGCTCGAGAAAGCCACCGGCACCAAGTTCATCTACGTGCCCTTCAAGGGCGGCGGCGAGGTGGCGGTGCAGCTGGTGGGCGGGCACGTGCAGTCGACGGTCAACAACCCGATCGAGGCCGTGGCGCAGTGGCGCGCGGGCAAGCTGCGCGCGCTGTGCGTGTTCGACGACGAGCGCATGCCGTTCAAGGCCAAGGTCACCGACACCCAGTCCTGGAACGACATCCCCACCTGCAAGGAAGCGGGCGTGCCCACCAGGTACACGATGCTGCGCGGCATCTTCATGCCGCCCGGCGTCACGCCCGACCAGCTCGCCTTCTACAAGGACCTGCTGACCAAGGTGGCCGCGACGCCGGAGTGGAAGGAGTACATGGAGAAGGGTGCCTTCAACCCGACCTTCATGACCGGCGATGCCTTCGCCAAATGGCTCACCGAAGCCGAGGCCACGCACCGCACGCTGATGTCCGACGCGGGATTCCTCGCGAGCAACAAGTAGGCGGGCAGACCGCCGACGACCGCCTGCCGCGCCCTGCGGCAGCGGGCGCGTGCGCCAGGAGTGCACGCCGATTTCCTTCTTCCACACAACCACGATGGGGGCTCCATGGAGCACGACGAAACATCCGAGGGCCCGGCGCGCACGGGCATCTCCACTCACCTCGTAGAGGCGGCGGTCGCAGTGGCGCTGCTGGTCATCGGCCTGGTGGTCGTCTTCGAGGCGCGCAAGCTCGGCGCCGGCTGGACCACCGACGGCCCCGGCGCCGGCTACTTCCCGTTCTTCATCGGCGTGATCATCACGATCTCGGGCGCCGGCATCCTCTACCAGTCGCTGCTCGGCAAGAACCGCAACACCGCGGTCTTCGTCGACTCGGTGCAGCTCAAGCGCGTGCTGTCGGTGCTGGTGCCGGCCACTGTCTACGTGCTGGCGATCTCCATTCTCGGCATCTACGTGGCGTCGGCGATCTACATCGCGCTCTTCATGGTGGTGCTGGGCAAGTACGCGTGGTTCAAGAGCGTGTTCGCCGCGCTGGCGGTGAACACGCTCTTCTTCTGCATGTTCGAGGTCTGGTTCAAGGTGCCGCTCTTCAAGGGCGCGCTCGATCCGCTTCGATTCCTCGGCTACTGAACCCGACCCAAGGAGCACAAGCGAAATGGAAGAAATCAGTGCCCTGATGCAGGGCTTTTCGGTGATCCTCTCGCCGATGAACATCGGCCTGATGTTCGTCGGCATCATCCTCGGCGTGCTGATCGGCGTGCTGCCGGGGCTCGGCGGCGCCAACGGCGTCGCGATCCTGCTGCCGCTCACGTTCACGATGTCGCCTACCTCGGCCATCATCATGCTGTCGTGCATCTACTGGGGTGCGCTCTTCGGCGGGGCCATCACCTCGATCCTGTTCAACATCCCGGGCGAGCCGTGGTCGGTGGCCACCACCTTCGACGGCTATCCGATGGCGCAGAACGGACAGGCCGGCGCGGCGCTCACCACCGCCTTCACCTCCTCGTTCGTGGGCGCCTTCCTCGCGGTGGTGATGATCACCTTCCTCGCGCCGCTGGTCGCGAAGTTCGCGCTCAAGTTCGGCTCGCCGGAATTCTTCGCGGTGTACCTGCTGACCTTCTGCAGCTTCGTCGGCATGGGCAAGGGCTCGCCCTTCAAGATCCTCGCGTCGATGGCGCTGGGCTTTGCGTTGGCCAGCGTGGGCATGGACACCGTCACCGGCCAGCTGCGCCTGACCTTCGGCCAGCCCGAGCTGATGCGCGGCTTCGACTTCCTGATCGCGGTGATCGGCCTGTTCGGCATCGGCGAGATCCTGCTGTCGATGGAAGAGGGCCTGAAGTTCTCGGGCAAGAGCGCGAAGATCGACCCGAAGGTGGTGTGGCAGACCTGGAAGCAGCTGCCCAGGTACTGGCTGACCTCGATCCGCAGCTCGCTCATCGGCATCTGGATGGGCATCACGCCGGGCGGCGCCACGCCGGCCTCGTTCATGGCCTACGGCCTCGCCAAGAAGATGTCGAAGAAGGGCGCCAAGTTCGGAACCGGCGAAGCCGAAGGCGTGGTCGCGCCCGAGACCGCCGCGCACGCGGCCGGCACCAGCGCGCTGCTGCCGATGCTCGCGCTGGGCATTCCCGGCTCGCCCACCGCCGCGGTGCTGCTGGGCGGTCTGCTGATCTGGGGCCTGCAGCCCGGGCCGCTGCTCTTCGTCGAGCAGAAGGACTTCGTCTGGGGCCTCATCGCAAGCATGTACCTCGGCAACATCGTCGGGCTGATCGTGGTGCTGAGCACCGTGCCGCTGTTCGCGTCGATCCTGCGCATTCCGTTCTCGATCATCGCGCCGGTGATCATCGTGATCTGCGCGATCGGCGCCTACACCGTGCACAACGCGATGCTCGACATCTGGTTCATGCTCGGCTTCGGCGTGCTGGGCTACCTGTTCAAGAAGCTCGACTTCCCGCTCGCGCCGCTGGTGCTGGCGCTGGTGCTCGGCGACAAGGCGGAAGACTCGTTCCGCCAGGCCATGCTGGTGTCGCAGGGCGACGTGATGGTGATGTTCTCGAATCCGCTGGTCGGCGGCATCACCACGCTGGCGCTGGTGCTGCTGTTCTGGCCGCTGATCTCCAAGGCGCTGGCCTTCGTGAAAAAGCCGAAGAAGCCCGACGAGTTCGCGGTCGAGCGGCCGGTGGATTGAAGGAAGGAGGAGAGCACATGCCAGTGATCGCACTGACCCAGGAGATGGGTTCCCTCGCGAAGGATGTTTCGCTGAAACTCGCCGAGACGCTCGGCCTCGCCGTGATGCGCCACGAGGTCATCGAGCACGTGGCCGACCGGATGCAGGTCTCCACGAGCCTGATCGGCCGGCTGCGCAGCGGCAAGGCGGGGCTGGTGGAGCGCCTCACCACCGACAGGCGCAGCGTGGCGCTCTACACCGCCGAAGAGCTCTTCGCGCTGGCCGACCGCGGCAACGTGGTGCTGCGCGGCTGGGGCGCCACCTGCCTGCTGCGGGCGGTGCCGCACGTGGTGTGCGTGCGCATCACGCGCTCCATGAAGAAACGGGTCGAATGGCTGATGGCAGACCTCGAGACCGACGACGCCGAATTCGCCGAAGCCGAGATCCGCCGCAGCGACCAGGCGCACGCCGCGCGCATGCATTCGCAGTTCGGCGTGACCTGGGGCGACCCGGTGCTCTACGACCTGGTGCTCAACACGGACCGCCTGTCGGTCGAGAGCTGCGTCGAGCAGATCAGGCTGATGGTGAATCGCCCCGAGTTCGCCGAAACGCCGGCCTCGCGCGCGCTGCTCGCCAACATGGCGCTGGAGGCACGTGTGCGCGCCGCGCTGAAGGAGCACGATGCGACGCGCGACATCAACGTGACGATCACTGCGAACCAGGGCGAGCTGCTGCTGCGCGGCATCGTGCTCGACAGCGAGGAGAGAGCACAGACCGAGAACATCGCGGCTTCCGTGGTGGGCGTGACGGGGGTGCACAACCAGCTGAGGCTGATGGCCAGCACGCGGCGCTTTGCTTCGGCGAAGCAGACCTGAGCGCGGAGCCTGGAATTCGCTTCTTGCTCCCTCTCCCGCAAGCGGGAGAGGGAGCAATCCCTGAGCCGCGTTCAGATCTTCCCGCGCTTGCGAAGCCGGCTAAGGGTTTCCGCTGAGAGATTCAGATACGAAGCCAGCTCCTTGCTGGGAATCCGGTCTTCCAGCTCCGGATGCTTGCGCATGAACCGGTGCACGCGCCCCGCGGCGTCGAGCAGGTGCAGCGTGATGGTGTGCGCCATGATCTCGCTCATTCCGCGCATCACCAGGAACTCGAACAGTTCCTTGGTTTCGGGATGCTTGTTCAGGAAGGCGATCCACTCCTTCAGCGGCAGGCTCGCCACCCGCGCCTTGGTCACGCAGACGATGCCGTAGGGCGTGGGCGTTCCCAGCCGCAGCGCGGCGTAGCTCGTCTCCATGTCGTTCTCGTCGGCGAAGCGAAGGATCATCTCCTTGCCCTCCGGGTTGCTCACCACCCGCTTGAGGATGCCGTCGAGGATGAAGTACTGCTCCATCTCCCGCACGCCCTGGTGCAGCAGGAACTCGCCCTTGTTGCCGTCCACGATGACCAGATGGGCTTCCAGTTCGGCGCGATCCGCCTCGCTCAGGTCCTTGAGAAGCACGTTCTGCCGGAGCTGGGCACGAATGATGTTCTTCTCCGGATGGTTTTCCAACAACGTCATGGTCACCGTCTTCTCGAGTTCGCTGCCGGCGCTGCTCATCGGGGGCTGCGCCGTTTTCGGGAAAGTTGACCGAGGTCAACGGCCGAAAGTTTGGCCCGAATCATAGTCGCGGCTCGGGCCTAGGCCATTCACCCATGCAGAAGGAGAGACATGTCTTCAGTCAGAACAGAGAAAGAGGCAGCCACCACGCTGGACGAAGCCCTCAAGCCTGCGAAAAACCGTGATGCCGAAGGCGACGCGGTGGTCCGCGTCCTCAAGAGCGTGACGGAAGACAGCACGCCGGTGGGCGAGACCACCGACGGCTTCCATCTCGTCATCGATGCCCTCAAGCTCAACGGCATCGACACCATCTTCGGCCTGCCCGGCATTCCGATCACCGACCTCACGCGCATGGCCCAGGCCGAAGGCCTGCGCGTCATTTCCTTCCGCCACGAGCAGCACGCCGGCAATGCCGCCGCCGCCGCCGGCTTCCTCACGCAGAAGCCCGGCATCTGCCTGACCGTGTCGGCCCCCGGCTTCCTCAACGGCCTCACCGCGCTGGCCAACGCCACCACCAACTGCTTCCCGATGATTCTCATCAGCGGCTCCAGCGAGCGCGAGATCGTCGACCTGCAGCAGGGCGACTACGAGGAAATGGACCAGCTCGCCATCGCCAAGCCGCTGTGCAAGGCCGCCTTCCGCGTGCTGCATGCCCAGGACATCGGCGTGGGCATCGCGCGCGCCATCCGCGCCGCGCTGTCGGGCCGTCCGGGCGGCGTGTACCTCGACCTGCCGGCCAAGCTCTTCGCGCAGACCATGGACGCGGCGGCCGGCAAGGCCTCGCTCATCAAGGTGGTCGATGCCGCGCCGCGCCAGATCCCGGCGGCCGACGCCGTCCAGCGCGCGCTCGACATCCTCAAGGGCGCCAAGCGCCCGCTGATCCTGCTCGGCAAGGGTGCCGCCTACGCGCAGGCCGATGCCGACATCCGCGCGCTGGTCGAGAAGACGGGTATTCCCTACCTGCCGATGTCCATGGCCAAGGGCCTGCTGCCCGACACGCACGCGCAGTCGGCAGCCGCCGCGCGCTCCTACGTGCTGCAGGAGGCCGACGTGGTGGTGCTCGTCGGCGCGCGCCTCAACTGGCTGCTCTCGCACGGCAAGGGCAAGACCTGGGCGCAGGAGAAGGGCGCCAAGCGCTTCATCCAGATCGACATCGCGCCGACCGAGATCGACAGCAACGTCGCCATCGAGGCCCCCGTGATCGGCGACATCGGCTCCTGCGTGGCTGCGCTGCTGGCCGGCATCGACGCCAAGTGGGCCAAGCCGCCGGCCGAGTGGACCGGCGCCATCGCCGAGCGCAAGGACAAGAACCTGTCGAAGATGGCGGCCACGCTGGCCGCGCGGCCCTCGCCGATGAACTTCCACAGCGCGCTCAGCGTGATCCGCGACCAGGTGAAGGCACGGCCCGACGCCATCGTCGTCAACGAGGGCGCCAACACGCTGGACTTCGCGCGCAGCATCGTCGACATGTACGAGCCGCGCAAGCGCCTCGACGTGGGCACCTGGGGGATCATGGGCATCGGCATGGGCTTCTCCGTGGCCGCCGCCGTGGTCACGGGCAAGCCGGTGATCGCCATCGAGGGCGACAGCGCCTTCGGCTTCAGCGGCATGGAGGTCGAGACCATCTGCCGCTACAACCTGCCGGTCTGCGTCATCGTCTTCAACAACAACGGCGTCTACCGCGGCACCGACGTGAACTCCAGCGGCACGCCCGACGTGGCGCCTACGGTGTTCGTCAAGAACGCGCGCTACGACAAGCTGATGGAAGCCTTCGGCGGCGTCGGCGTCAACGCCACCACCGCCGACGAGCTGCAGAAGGCCCTGGCCGAGGCCGTCGCCTCGGGCCGCCCGACGCTGATCAACGCCGTCATCGACGAGACCGCCGGCACCGAGAGCGGCCGCATCACGAGCCTGAACCCCGCCACGGCGAAGAAGAAGTAACCCGCGTTTCGTTTCATTCAAGGAGATATCCCAATGAGCAACAAGCCCCTCAACGGCATCAAGATCATCGACTTCACGCACGTGCAGGCCGGCCCCGCGTGCACGCAGTTGCTGGCCTGGTTCGGCGCCGACGTGATCAAGGTGGAGCGCCCCGGCGCGGGCGACGTGACGCGCTCGCAGCTGCGCGACATTCCGGACGTCGACGCGCTCTACTTCACCATGCTCAACAGCAACAAGCGCTCGATCACGCTGGACACGAAGAAGCCCGAGGGCAAGGCCGTGCTGGAGAAGCTGATCCGCGAATCCGACGTGCTGGTGGAAAACTTCGGCCCCGGCGCGCTGGACCGCATGGGCTTCACCTGGGAACGCATCCAGGAGCTGAATCCCAAGATGATCGTCGCGTCGGTCAAGGGCTTCAGCGAAGGCCACCACTACGAGGACCTGAAGGTGTACGAGAACGTGGCGCAGTGCGCCGGCGGCGCCGCCTCCACCACCGGCTGGTGGAAGGGCGGGAACTCCGTCCCGACGATCTCGGCGGCGGCGCTGGGTGACTCCAACACCGGCATGCACCTGGCCATCGGCATCCTCACGGCCATCATCGGCCGCGAGCAGACGGGCAAGGGCCAGAAGGTGGCCTGCTCGATGCAGGACGCCGTGCTCAACCTGTGCCGCGTGAAGATGCGCGACCAGCAGCGCCTGGACAGCGTGGGCTACCTCGAGGAATACCCGCAGTACCCGCACGAGATGAGCGCATTCGCCGACAAGGTCGTGCCGCGTGGCGGCAACGCCGGCGGCGGTGGCCAGCCCGGCTGGATCCTGAAGTGCAAGGGCTGGCAGACCGACCCCAACGCATATATCTACTTCACGGTGCAGGGCCATGCCTGGGAGCCGATCTGCGACGCGCTGGGCAAGCCCGAGTGGAAGACCGACCCCGACTACATGACGGCCAAGGCCCGCCAGCCGCACATCGAGCAGATCTTCGCCACCATCGAGGACTTCATCAAGGACAAGACCAAGTTCGAGGCGGTGGACATCTTCCGCAAGCACGACATCCCCTGCGCCCCGGTGCTGTCGATGAAGGAACTGCTGCACGACGAGTCGCTGCGCAAGAGCGGCTCGATCGTCGAAGTCCCGCACAAGGAGCGCGGCAGCTACTGGACCATCGGCAGCCCGATCAAGTTCTCGGACCTCAAGCCCGAAGTCACCGCCTCGCCCCTGCTGGGCGAGCACACCGACGACGTGCTGGCTGAGCTCGGCTACAGCCAGGACCAGATCGCCAGCCTGCACGCGGCCAAGGCCGTGTAGGGCAGCAGCAGCCCTGTGCGGGGGGCTTCACACCAACCAGATTCCCCCGCACAGTGACAGACCCCAGCCAGCAGTCAGCGCCCGGGAGGCACTCATGCAAGCGAACCTGGATTTCAAGCAGCTCGTCGAAGGCGCCGGCGATGCGATCATGGTGTGCGACGCGCAGGGCGCGATCACGCTGTGGAACCGCGCAGCCGAGCGCATCTTCGGCTTCAGCGAGGCCGAGGCCCTCGGCCAGTCGCTCGACCTGATCATTCCCCAGCGCCAACGTCAGCGGCACTGGGACGGCTACAACAAGACGATGGAAACCGGTGTCACCAAGTACGGCGCCGACCTGCTGCGCGTTCCCGCGCTGCACAAGGACGGGCACACGCTCTCCATCGCCTTCACGGTGTCGATGCTGTTCTCCGCCGATCGCGAGGTCACCGGCATCGTCGCCATCGTCCGCGACGAGACAGCCCGCTTCGCGGAGGAGCGCAAACTTCGCGCCCGTCTGGTAGAAGTCGAAGCCACGATGAACGAACCTGGGAACGACAGTTGACTGCGCCCGCCAGCACCACCCTCGACGCGCCATGCGGCGTTGCTCCTCCTTGCGGGCGCGAGCCCGCGGCGTCGTCCCGCCTTGCCTGGCACGCCGATCGTGGCACCGGCGAGCACAGTCAACTGCAGTTCCCAGGTCAAGAAGGAGACAGTCAATGAGCCAAGCACTCGAGGGCGTCCGCATCCTCGACTTCACCCATGTGCAGTCCGGCCCCACTTGCACGCAACTGCTGGCGTGGTTCGGCGCCGACGTGATCAAGGTCGAGCGCGCCGGCGAAGGCGACGCCACGCGCGGCCAGCTGCGCGACATTCCCGGCGCGGACAGCCTCTACTTCACGATGCTGAACCACAACAAGCGCTCGATCACGCTGGACACCAAGAACCCCAAGGGCAAGGAGGTTCTCGACAGCCTGATCAAGACCTGCGACGTGCTGGTGGAGAACTTCGCGCCCGGCGCGCTCGACCGCATGGGCATCACCTGGGCCCACATCCAGAAGCTCAACCCGCGCATGATCGTGGCCTCGGTCAAGGGTTTCGGGCCCGGCAAGTACGAGCACTGCAAGGTCTACGAGAACGTGGCCCAGTGCGCCGGCGGCGCGGCCTCCACCACCGGCTTCGAGGACGGCCCGCCGCTCGTGACCGGCGCGCAGATCGGCGACAGCGGCACCGGCCTGCACCTGGCGCTCGGCATCCTGGCGGCGCTCTTCCAGCGCAACAGCACCGGGCGCGGCCAGCAGGTGCTCGCGCCGATGCAGGACGCGGTGCTCAACCTCTGCCGCGTGAAGATGCGCGACCAGCAGCGCCTGGAGCGCACCGGCACCATGCACGAGTACCCGCAGTACCCCGACGGCAAGTTCGGCGACGCGGTGCCGCGCGCGGGCAACGCATCGGGCGGCGGCCAGCCGGGCTCCATCCTGAAGTGCAAGGGCTGGGAGACCGACCCGAACGCGTACATCTACTTCATCACGCAGGCGGCCGTGTGGCCGGCGGTGTGCAAGGTCATCGGCGAGGAAGGCTGGATCAACGACGAGGCCTACGCCACGCCGGCCGCACGCCTGCTGCACCTGAAGCCGATCTTCGCGCGCATCGAGCAGTGGACCATGACCAAGACCAAGTTCGAGGCCATGGACATCCTCAACGAGTACGACATTCCCTGCGGGCCGATCCTGTCGATGAAGGAGATCGCCGCGGACGAATCGCTGCGCGAGACCGGCACCATCGTCGAGGTCGACCACCCGGTGCGCGGCAAGTACCTGACGGTGGGCAACCCCATCAAGATGTCCGACAGCCCGACGGTGGTGACGCGTTCGCCGCTGCTCGGCGAACACACCGAGGAAGTGCTGAGGCAGCTCGGCTACGGCGCGGACGACCTGGCGACCCTGCGGGCCGAACGCGTGATCTGAGGCGCGGCGCAGGCCCGCCTTCCCGTCATCTTCGAGTCTTGAGACAGCGCCGCCTGCGGGCGGCGCAGGGGGGTCCTGCGCCTGCGAATTGCGCGCCTCCGGTCAATAACTCATGGTGAATGGTTTTTATAAATTCATTTAATTTTTATTTATCGTCCATCGATCCTACATTTTGAACTCGCCGGAATTTCTCGATCAATTCAACCTCTTCGGCATTCATTCAAGGAGAAGATCATGGAAAACCATTCGCCCGTCCAATACTGGCGCGATGAAATCGAGCGCAATGCCTACAACGCCGCATTCTTCGAATTGGGATTGCGCTGGCATTGGGACGGAGAGACCTACGACCGCCTGATGGGCCTCGGCCAGGACGCGAACGAGCGAATCGGCCATTACCTGAAGACCCACCAGCCACATCTCCTGAAGGCCTACGACGCCGAATTCCTGGCGGTCGCCATCGAGCAGAAGAAGGAAATTCACAGAAAACGGGAAATGGCCTCTTCGAGCTATTTCAATTGGGCCGAAAGCCACGGCGTCGAGCTCGGCGCCTGAATTCCTCCAATTCAAATGAACGACCCGTTCCGGCCATGAACATCCACGAATACCAGGGCAAGGAAGTGCTGCGCCAATACGGCGTGGCGACCCCTCGCGGATTCGTCTGCCGCTCGCCCGACGAGGCGGCCGACGCCGCCAGTCGCATCGGCGGCCGGGCCTGGGTGGTCAAGGCGCAGATCCATGCGGGCGGCCGTGGCAAGGGCGGCGGCGTGAAGCCGGCCTGGTCGGTGGACGAGGTGCGCCGCCACGCCGGGCAGATGCTCGGCATGACGCTGAAGACGCCGCAGACCGGCCCCGAGGGCCGCGTGGTGAGGCAGCTGCTGGTGGAGGAGAGCGTCGAGATCGACAAGGAGCTGTATCTCGGCTTCGTGGTCGACCGCAATTCGCAGCGCGTGGCCCTGATGGCCTCGAGCGAAGGCGGCATGGACATCGAGGAGGTGGCCGCGCGCACGCCCGAGAAGATCCACAAGCTCTTCATCGACCCCGATGCCGGCCTGCGCATCGCGGACGCGGACGGCATGGCGCGCCGCATCGGCATCACCGAGCGTTCGCTGGTGCAGGCGCGCGTGCTCATGCAGAACCTCTACCAGGCCTTCGACGGCAGCGATGCCTCGCTGGCGGAGATCAACCCGCTGGTGCTGACGCGCGACAACCGCGTGATCGCGCTGGACGCGAAGTTCGACTTCGACGCCAACGCGCTCTTCCGCCAGCCGGAGATCGCGGCCATGCGAGACACCGACGAGGAAGACCCGATCGAGGTCGAGGCTTCGAAGTTCGACCTCTCGTACATCGCGCTCGACGGCGACATCGGCTGCCTCGTCAACGGCGCGGGCCTCGCGATGGCGACGATGGACGCGATCAAGCTCTACGGCGGCGCGCCCGCCAACTTCCTCGACGTGGGCGGCGGCGCCACGCCCCAGAAGGTGACCGAAGCCTTCAAGCTGATGCTGCGCAACCCGAAGCTCAAGGCGGTGCTGGTCAACATCTTCGGCGGGATCATGAAGTGCGACGTGATCGCGCACGGCGTGGTCGCCGCGGCGCGCGAGACCGGCCTGGCGGTGCCGCTGGTCGTGCGCATGAAGGGCACCAACGAGGACCTGGGGCGGACCATCCTCGCGCAGTCGGGCCTGTCGATCATCAACACCGACGACATCGCCGAGGCCGCGCAGCGGGCCATCGGGGCGGCCAGCAACTGGGAGCGCCAGCGATGAAGCGCTCATCCCCAAAGTCGATGGAGCTTGCGACATGTCCATCCTGATCAACAAGCACACCCGCGTCATCACGCAGGGCATCACCGGCAAGACGGGCCAGTTCCACACGCAGGCCTGCCTGGAGTACGGTAATGGCAGGCACTGCTTCGTCGCGGGCGTGAACCCGCTGAAGGGCGGCCAGTCGATGGCAGGCATCCCGATCTTCGGCACCGTGAAGGAGGCCAAGGCCGAGACCGGAGCGACCGTCTCCGTGATCTACGTGCCGCCGCCCTTCGCCGCAGCCGCGATCGACGAGGCGGTGGATGCGGAGCTCGACCTCGTCATCTGCATCACCGAAGGCATCCCGGTGCGCGACATGATCCGCACGCGGCACCGCATGCAGGGCAGCAAGACGCAGCTGCTGGGCCCCAACTGCCCGGGGCTCATCACGCCCGGCGAGATCAAGATCGGCATCATGCCCGGCCACATCCACCAGCGAGGGCGCATCGGCGTGGTCTCGCGCTCGGGCACGCTGACTTACGAGGCCGCGAGCCAGCTCGCGAGCTTCGGCATCGGGCAGTCGACGGTGGTCGGCATCGGTGGCGATCCGGTCGGCGGACTGCGGCACATCGACGTGCTGAAGATGTTCAACGACGACCCGCGCACCGACGCCGTGATCATGGTCGGCGAGATCGGCGGCGACGCCGAGGAGCAATGCGCGCGCTGGATCCGCGACCACATGACCAAGCCCGTGGTCGGCTTCATCGCGGGCGCAAGCGCGCCGCCCGGCAAGCGCATGGGCCATGCGGGCGCCATCGTCTCCGGCGGCCGCGGCACCGCGCAGGAAAAGCTCGCGGTGATGAAGGAGTGCGGCATCCACGTCACGCGCAATCCGGCGGACATGGGGAAGCTGCTGGCCTCGCTCGTGATTCCCGACTACCTCCCGTTCGACTGACCGACCGGCGACGGGCCCGAATTCTCATCAATCCAGAAAGCAGATAACAACATGGAACAGCAGCACCAGCAGAGGAAATGGGTCCGCTTCGAGCACGCGGGCGGCATCGGCTTCGGCACGCTCGAGGGCGACGCCGTGCACGAACGCCGGGGCGACATGTTCGGCAGCTCCGAGCCCACCGGCCGCATGTTCGCGCTGGAGGGGCTGCAGCTGCTCACGCCGACCGAGCCCACCAAGGTGATCGCGCTGTGGAACAACTTCCACGCGCTCGGCGCCAAGCTCAGCCTGCCGGTGCCGGCCGAGCCGCTGTATCTGCTGAAGACGCCCAACTCGTACCTTTCGCCCGGCGCGCCCATCCGCAAGCCGCTGTGCGACGGCAAGGTCGTGTTCGAGGGCGAGCTCGGCATCGTCATCGGCAAGACCGCCACCGCCGTGTCGGAAGCCAATGCGCTCGACCATGTGTTCGGCTACACCTGCGCCAACGACGTGACGGTGGCCGACATCCTCAACCGCGACGCCTCCTTCGCGCAGTGGGTGCGCGCCAAGGGCTTCGACACCTTCTGCCCCATGGGCCCGGTGGTCGCCACCGGCCTCGATCCCGCCACGCTCACCGTGACCACGCTGCTCAACGGCGAGGTGCGCCAGGACTATCCGATCAGCGACATGCGCTTTTCGGTGCAGCAGCTCGTGAGCCTCATCTCGCAGGACATGACGCTGCACCGCGGCGACGTGATCCTCTGCGGCACCTCGGTCGGCGTCGGCTCCATGAAGCCCGGCAGCCTCGTGGAGATCGAGATCGGCGGCATCGGAAAGCTCAGCAACCGCTTCGGCTGAACGCAGCAGAAGGGTCGCGCAAGGATTTCAACTCTTGGGGATCGACATGAAGATTGCAATCATCGGCGCAGGCGCCATCGGCGGACTGGTCGGCGCAAAACTCGCGCTGGCCGGCGAGGACGTCACGTTCATCGTGCGCGGCGCCAACCTCGACGCCATATCGCGCAACGGCATCAAGCTGGTCTCGGCCGAGGGCGAGGAACAGGTGGCGCGCAACGTGAAGGCCACCGACCGCTACGACGAGGCCGGCCCGCAGGACATCGTCGTGCTCGCGATGAAGGCCCACCAGGTCGAGGCCGTGGCCAACGACGTGCCGAAGCTCTTCGGGCCCGACACGGTGGTCGTGACCATGCAGAACGGCATCCCGTACTGGTACTTCCACAAGCACGGCGGCGCGCTCGAGGGCACGCCGGTGCGCAGCGTCGATCCTTCGGGCACCGTCGCGGCGAAGATTCCGGCGCAGCGCGTGATCGGCTGCGTGGTCTATCCGGCGTCGGAGCTCATCGCGCCCGGCGTGGTCAAGCACATCGAGGGCGACCGCTTTCCGGTCGGCGAGCTCGACGGCTCCGCGAGCGAGCGCGTGAACAGCGTCTCGGCCTGCTTTACCGGCGCGGGCTTCAAGGCGCCGGTGCTCGACAACATCCGCGCCGAGATCTGGCTCAAGCTGTGGGGCAACCTGACCTTCAACCCGATCAGCAGCCTCTCGCACTCGACCCTCGTCGACATCTGCCAGTACCCGCCTTCGCGCGAGCTGGCCGCCGCGATGATGCGCGAGGCCCAGGCCGTCGCGCACAAGCTCGGCATCGAGTTTCGCGTGACGCTCGAGAAGCGCATCGCGGGCGCGGAGAAAGTCGGCAAGCACAAGACCTCGATGCTGCAGGACGTGGAAGCGGGCCGCGCGCCCGAGATCGACGCGCTGGTCGGCGCGGTGGTCGAGCTGGCCCGGCTCACCGAGACGCCCACGCCGCACATCGACACCGTCTACAGCCTCGTGAAGCTGCTCGCGCGCACCATGGAAGACCAGCGCGGTCGCGTGAAGCTGCACGAGATCGCGGCATGAGCGCGATGCCTTGCTCCCTCTCCCCTTGGGGAGAGGGTTGGGGTGAGGGGGGTGGCCTTCGCGCGCACCCCGCCTCGATCACCGCCGTCGGCCCTCACCCCCGCCCTCTCCCCGAGGGGAGAGGGAGCAATACCCTGGATCCCGAGGTCCGTCGATGAGACGCACGCGCAGCGCCAGGATCGTCGCCACCCTCGGCCCGTCCACCACCGAGGAGCCGGCCATCCGCGAGCTGTTCGAGCGCGGCGTGGACGTGTTCAGGCTCAACTTCAGCCACGGCACGCAGCACGACCACGCGCGGCGCCTCGAGACCATCCGCCGCCTGGAGCGGGAGTCGGGCCGGCCCATCGGCATCCTGCTCGACCTGCAGGGGCCGAAGCTGCGCCTGGGCACCTTCGAGGGCGGCCGCGCGCAGCTCGATGCGGGCGCGCGCTTCAGGCTCGACATGGACAAGGCAGCAGGCAATGCACGCCGCGCGCCGCTGCCGCATCCGGAAATCTTCGCCGCGCTGCAGGACGGCACCGAGCTGCTGCTCGACGACGGCAAGCTGCGTCTGCGCGTGGACAGCCACGGCCCCGACTTCGCCGAGACCACGGTGCTGGTCGGCGGCCCGATCTCGGACCGCAAGGGCGTCAACGTGCCCAGCGTGCTGCTGCCGATCTCGCCGCTCACGCCGAAGGACCGCGACGACCTGGCTTTCGGCCTGTCGATGGGCGTGGACTGGGTCGCGCTCTCTTTCGTGCAGCGGCCCGAGGACATCGAGGAAGCGCGCGCCATCATCGGCTCGCGCGCCTGGATCATGGCCAAGCTGGAGAAGCCGGCGGCCATCGAGCACCTGGACGCGATCGTCGCGCTGTGCGACGGCATCATGGTGGCGCGCGGCGACCTCGGCGTGGAGCTGCCGCCGGAGCAGGTGCCCGAGCTGCAGAGGCTGATCGTGCGCGCCTGCCGCAAGCGCGGAAAGCCGGTGGTGGTGGCGACGCAGATGCTCGAATCGATGATCGCCTCGCCGGTGCCCACGCGCGCAGAGGTGTCCGACGTGGCGACAGCCGTGTACGACGGCGTCGATGCGGTGATGCTCTCGGCCGAGTCGGCCTCCGGCAAGTATCCGTTCGAGGCGGTCGCGATGATGGACCGCATCATCGCGCGCGTGGAGGCCGACCCGTCATACCGCGCGGGCATCGACGCCACGCACGATGCGGCGCTGTCGACCACGGCCGACGCCGTGTGCGCCTCGCTGCGCCAGGTGGCTTCGCTGCTCGCGCCGGCGGCCACCGTGACCTATACCTCCTCAGGTTTCACGAGCCTGCGCGCCGCGCGCGAGCGCCCTGCAGTGCCCATCCTGAGCCTCACGCCCGACATCGCCGCGGCGCGCCGCATGGCGATGGTCTGGGGCGTGCACGCGGTGCTGGTGGACGACGTGCACGACGTGGGCGAGATGATCGACTGTGCCTGCCGCACGGCGCGCGCCGAAGGCTTCGCGAAAGAGGGCGACGACGTGGTGGTGGTGGCGGGCCTGCCCTTCGGGCAGTCGGGCACCACCAACCTGCTGCACGTTGCCCGAATACCGCGCTGAGTGCTGCAGCAGGCGGCCCCCATGAAGCACGCGACCCTGCGCCAGCTGAAGGTCTTCGAGGCGGTGGCACGGCTGTTGAGCTTCTCGCGCGCGGCCGAGGAGCTGCACCTCACGCAGCCCGCCGTTTCCACGCAGGTGCGCAAGCTCGAGGAGCACGCGGGCAATGCGCTCTTCGAGCAGTTCGGCAAGAAGGTGTATCTCACGGCCGCGGGCAGCGAGCTGCTGCAGATCAGCCGCGCGATCATCCAGCAGTTCGAGGCTGCAGAGAACGCGATGATGCAGTTCAAGGGCGTCTCGGGCGGCAAGCTCAACGTGGGCGTGATCAGCGCGGGCGACTACTTCTTTCCGCGCCTGCTGGTCGAGTTCGCGAGCCGCCACCAGGGCGTGACTCTGAACTTCACCGTGCACAACCGAGCGGGGCTTTTGACCCACATCGCCGAGAACCTCACGGACCTGGCGATCATGGTGCGCCCGCCCACCGATCTCGACACCGTCAACCAGCCTTTCGCGCCGCACCCTTACGTGATCGTCGCGGCGCCGGGCCATCCGCTGGTGGGCGAGAAACGGATTGCGGTGCAACGTCTGATGCGCGAGCCCTTCGTGGTGCGCGAGAAGGCGTCCGACACCTGGCATTCGATGGAAGACGGCTTCGGCGGCGACCTGAGCGGCATCAACATCGCGATGGAGATCCGCAGCACCGAGACCATCAAGCAGGCCGTGATCGCGGGCATGGGCGTGAGCTTCGTGTCGGCGCATACCGTGAGCCAGGAGCTGCGCGCGGGTAGCCTTCGCGTGCTCGACGTCGAGGGCTTTCCTCTGATGCTCAACTGGTACGTGGTGCATCGGCGCAGCAAGCGGCTGCCGCCGGTGGCGCAGGCCTTCAAGGACTTCCTGCTGAGCGACGGGCCCTCGCTGATCTCGCAGATCGTGCCCTTCGAGGGCTAGAAAGAAAAAGAGCGCGGCGACTGAATCGCGCGCGCTCTTCGGGAGAAGTAAATCCGGCGTTGCGGCTCAACGCTGCACGGGCGCCGAACGGCGCTGCATCAGTGCGGTGCGCGCGGCCTTGTAGAAGATCACGATGGGCATCACGGCGAACAGCTCGCGCATGATGTTGCCGGCGGTCGACGAGGAAGCGGGGGCGCGCAGTGCGTTGGAATCGATGGTGGTGTGGCTCATTGAGTGCTCCAAAAAAAAGAATCTGAAACTGAATCGGAAAGACCGAAGGGATTACCCTGAATTTTAGGGTTTACCCTAGACGAGAGCAAACGCGATTTTTGCGTTTCTTGACCTAGGTCAATTTTTCCTTGCCGGACCAGGCGCCGGATACGCCTCGGGTTCCGCTGCCATAGCCTCTGTCGGAGCCTCTGCCAGAGCCGTTCGAAAGAGCATCGGATGCACGCGCAACGCGCATCGCGAAGCCATCGAAAACATCGCGCGAACCGTCGCTTGCATCGCGCAAGCATCACGCGGAAATCATCGAAGTTCCGTCGTCGATTTCTCTTCATTCATGCAACGCGAACGCATCGTTCGATGCGTCTCGCAGAGCACTCTCTTCGCGCATCGAATGCAGTGCGATTTCATAGGGATACCTCGGGGGTTCCGAGAGAGCGCGATTCGTGTGAACTTGACTGAGGTCAAGAGTTTTTGAGTCGCTCGGTCCGACAGTCATCCACGCGCAGACAACTGGTGATTCCCATGCCGTGTATCGATGTCAACGAGGCCTCGTCGCCCGTCGATGCGCACTGATCGCTCGACTGATTGCCCTGCTTTTGCAGCCTGTCGGATTTCAACGAAAACACCAAGGACAACTCCATGACTCGGCCCACCTCCACGATCGCAGGATCCAACCCCGCGATGTACCCCCCGTCCGAAACCTATGGCGCCAGCGCGACCCGATCCGAGGCGTACCGATGGGGTCAATTGCTCATAGGCATCGTCTGCATGGCGATGATCGCCAACCTGCAGTACGGCTGGACGCTTTTCGTCAATCCGATCGCAGACAAGCATGGCTGGAGTCGCGCGGCGATCCAGGTCGCGTTCACCATCTTCGTCCTCACCGAGACCTGGCTCGTGCCCATCGAGGGCTACCTCGTCGACCGCTTCGGGCCACGCCCCGTGGTGCTGGTGGGCGGTGTGCTGTGCGGCGTCGGCTGGGTGCTCAACTCGGTGGCCGACTCGCTGGCGCTGCTGTACATCGCGGCGGCCGTCGGGGGCATCGGCGCGGGCGCCGTCTACGGCACCTGCGTGGGCAATGCGCTCAAGTGGTTCCCCGACCGGCGCGGCCTCGCGGCGGGCATGACCGCGGCGGGCTTCGGCGCGGGCTCGGCGCTCACGATCATCCCGATCTCCGCGATGATCAAGTCCAGCGGCTACGAAGCAGCGTTTCTCTATTTTGGGATCGGGCAGGGACTGATCGTGTTCCTGCTCGCATGGATGCTGACCCGCGCTCCCGATCATGCAAAGGCTTCGGGAAGCCGCAACGTGCAGCAGTCGCGCCGCGACTACGCGCCGTCCGAGGTACTGCGCTCGCCGGTGTTCTGGGTGATGTACGCGATGTTCGTGATGGTGGCGGCCGGCGGCCTGATGGCCACCGCGCAGCTCGCGCCCATCGCCAAGGACTTCAAGATCATCGACGTGCCGGTGAACATCATGGGCCTGGTGCTGCCTGCGCTGACCTTCGCGCTGGCCATCGACCGCGTGCTCAACGGCCTCACGCGGCCCTTCTTCGGCTGGGTGTCGGACAAGATCGGCCGCGAGCAGACCATGTTCATCGCCTTCGCGATCGAGTCGGTCGGCATCCTGATGCTCTACCACTACGGCCAGAACCCGATCCTCTTCGTGATCCTCACCGGCATCGTGTTCTTCGCCTGGGGCGAGATCTACAGCCTGTTCCCCTCGACCTGCGCCGACACCTTCGGCTCCAAGTTCGCGGCATCGAACGCCGGCATGCTCTACACCGCCAAGGGCACGGCCTCCCTGCTGGTGCCGCTGTCGAGCGTGCTGGCCGCCTCCACCGGCAGCTGGCAGGCCGTCTTCATCGCGGCCAGCGCGGTCAATGCGCTCGCCGCGCTCATGGCCTGGTTCGTGCTGCGGCCGATGCGCCGCAAGCACATCGAGGCGAGCCGTACCGAATAGAACAACTTCAGGCCGCCATCGCCGGTACCATCCGGACATTCCTTCCCCCCACACAGCCCCGCCATGAAGATGGCGGGGCTTTTTGCCGATGAACAGGAGCCCCCGCAGTGACGATCTACCGACTTGACGCGCATGAACCGGACATCGACGCCAGCGCCCGCGTGGCCGAGAGCGCCAGCGTGATCGGCCAGGTCGTGCTCGCGCCCGGCAGCCGCATCGGCGCGCACTCGGTGCTGCGCGGCGACAACGAGCCCATCAAGGTCGGCCGCGGCAGCCACGTGCAGGCGGGCGTGATGCTGCACGCGGACCCGGGCTATCCGCTGACCATCGGCGCCGACGTGACGGTGGAGCCCCACGTGATGCTGCACGGCTGCACCGTGGGCGACGGCGCGGTGATCGGAGAGCACACCATCGCGCTCAACGGCTCGGTGGTGGGCCGAGGGTGCGTCGTCGAGTCGGGCTCGCTGCTCACCGAGGGCAAGGTCTTTCCCGACCGCTCGCGCATCGCGGGCCGCCCCGCGAAGGTCGTCGGCGAGGTCGACGACGCGCAGGCCGAAGCGCAGCTGCAGAGGGCGCGCGAAGCCTCCACCCGATAGGGTCTTTCCGGTCCTTCCGAAACCCTGCGCGGCCGCAGGGGTGTGCGCATTGAAACCCTGCGCGGCCGCAGGGTTGGGCGCATTGAAACCCCGCGTGGCCGCAGGGTTTGTGCGCATTGGCACCGTGCTTGTTTCGGCGGAAATTGACTTGTGTCAAGGCCCCCGACGCCCGATTCATCGACATTGATCCCCAAGCGGATGACCACGGGATTCGCGTCGAATCCAACGACGTCGAACCCGTGACAGAACCACGATGAAAACAGCTCCGCTTGCAAGCTGACGGCAACGGAGCAGATCGGACGGACCATGAAACCAGAACAGGTTCAGCAGGCGCGGCAAGGGCAGCACGACACGGACGAACTCGCGGCCGTGCAGCGCATCCTTCAGCTGCATGCGGACGAGCCCGGCGCGCTGCTGCCGATACTGCACGACGTGCAGGACGCACTCGGCTACATCCCCGCCGACGCGGTGCCGGTGATCGCGGAGGCGCAGAACCTCTCGCGCGCCGAGGTGCACGGCGTCGTCACCTACTACCACCACTTCCGCAGCCAGCCCGCGGGCCGGCACGTGATCCAGATCTGCCGCGCCGAGGCCTGCCAGTCGATGGGCGCGGATGCATTGCTCGCGCACGCCGAGCTGCGCCTGGGTTGCAGCGCGCACGGCACGACGAAGGACGGCGCGTTCACGCTGGAGCCGGCCTTCTGCCTCGGCCTGTGCGCCTCGTCGCCCGCGATGACGCTGGACGAGCAGCCGTATGCGCGCATGACGGCCAAGGGGTTCGACGCATTGGTCGCGCAGACCGAAGGAGGCCGTGCATGAGCACGATCACCGTCTACGTTCCGCGCGATTCGGCCGCGCTCGCTGCCGGCGCAGACCGCGTGGCCCGATGTATCGCCAAGGAGGCCGCGGCGCGCGGCCTGATGCTCGAGCTGGTGCGCAACGGTTCGCGCGGCATGTTCTGGCTCGAGCCGCTGGTCGAGGTGAACACGCCCGCCGGCCGCATGGCCTACGGACCGGTGACGCCCGACGACGTGGCCGCCCTGTTCGACGCCGGCTTCCTCACCGGCGGCAGGCACCCGCTCGCGCTCGGCCCGACCGAAGAGATTCCGTACCTGAAGAAGCAGGAGCGCCTGACCTTCTCGCGCATGGGCATCACCGACCCGGTGTCGCTCACCGACTACCAGGCCTACGAGGGCTTCGCCGGCCTGCGCCGTGCGCTGGCGCTTGCGCCCGAGGAGATCGTGCAGCAGGTGCTCGACTCGGGCCTGCGCGGACGCGGCGGCGCGGCCTTCCCGGCGGGCATCAAGTGGAAGACAGTGCTGGGCACGGCGGCGGCGCAGAAGTACATCGTCTGCAACGCCGACGAGGGCGATTCGGGCACCTTCTCCGACCGCATGACCATGGAGGGCGACCCCTTCATGCTGATCGAGGGCATGACCATCGCGGGCCTCGCCACCGGCGCGACGCAGGGCTACATCTACGTGCGTTCGGAGTACCCGCATGCGATCGCGACGCTGAACGAGGCCATCCGCGTCGCGGAGGCCGCGGGCTTCCTCGGCGACAACATCCTGCGTTCGGGCAAGCGCTTCTCGCTCGCGGTGCGCAAGGGCGCGGGCTCGTACGTGTGCGGCGAGGAAACTGCGCTGCTCGAGAGCCTGGAGGGCAAGCGCGGCATCGTGCGCGCCAAGCCGCCGCTGCCGGCCATCGAAGGCCTGTTCGGCCAGCCCACGCTCATCAACAACGTCATCACGCTGGCCAGCGTGCCGCTGATCCTGGCGCGCGGCGCGGCCTTCTACCGCGACTACGGCGTGGGCCGCTCGCGCGGCACGCTGCCGATGCAGCTGGCCGGCAACATCAAGTACGGCGGCCTGGTCGAGAAGGCCTTCGGCGTCACGCTGCGCGAGCTGCTCTACGACTACGGCGGCGGCTCGGCCTCGGGCCGGCCGATCAAGGCGGTGCAGGTCGGCGGGCCGCTGGGCGCCTACCTGCCCGAATCGAAGTGGGACCTGCCGCTCGATTACGAGGCCTACGCGGCCGTCGGCGGCACGGTGGGCCACGGCGGCATCGTGGTGCACGACGACACGGCCGACCTGTCGAAGCTCGCGCGCTACGCGATGGAGTTCTGCGCATTGGAGTCGTGCGGCAAGTGCACGCCCTGCCGCATCGGCTCGACGCGCGGCGTCGAGGTGATCGACAAGATCCGCGGCAACCAGAACCGACCGCAGCAGGTGATGCTGCTGCGCGACCTGTGCGACACGATGGTCCACGGCTCGCTGTGCGCCATGGGCGGCATGACGCCGTTCCCGGTGCTCTCGGCGCTGGACCATTTCCCGCAGGACTTCGGAATCGAAGCGCCTGACCGCAAGGCTGCGTGATATGCCCATCCCCGTTGCTTGCTCACTTCGTGTAGCCGCCTCCCCCTCAAGGGGGCAACACCGGTGGCCCGGCAAACCCGGTTCCACGGTGTTCCGCGACCCAGGTGCGGGCGCCGCAGGTGTGAAGGAGTCGGTTTGCGCTTCGCACAGCCGTGGTGAATTGCCAGATCAGAGAGAAAGCTAAAGACATGTTGGACCATCTCAAGGACATCGACTACGGCACTCCCAAGCGCGAATCCGAGCGCGAGGTGACGCTGGAGATCGATGGCAACGAAGTCACGGTGCCCGCGGGCACTTCGCTGATGCGCGCGGCGGTGGATGCGGGCATCCAGGTGCCCAAGCTCTGCGCCACCGACAGCCTGGAGCCCTTCGGTTCGTGCCGGCTGTGCCTGGTCGAGATCGAGGGGCGCAGGGGCTTCCCGGCCTCGTGCACAACGCCGGCCGAAGCTGGCATGAAGGTGCGCACCCAGACGCCGAAGCTGCAGGATCTGCGCAAGGGCGTGATGGAGCTCTACATCTCCGACCACCCGCTCGACTGCCTCACCTGCTCGGCCAACGGCAACTGCGAGCTGCAGGACATGGCGGGCGTCACCGGCCTGCGCAACGTGCGCTACGGCTTCGATGGCGCCAACCACCTCAAGAGCGAGAAGGACGAATCGAACCCGTACTTCAGCTACGACCCGTCGAAGTGCATCGTCTGCAACCGCTGCGTGCGCGCCTGCGAGGAAACGCAGGGCACCTTCGCGCTGACCATCAGCGGCCGCGGCTTCGAGTCGCGCGTGTCGCCGGGCCAGGACGAGGCCTTCATGGATTCGGAGTGCGTGAGCTGCGGCGCCTGCGTCGAGGCCTGCCCCACCGCCACGCTGCAGGAAAAGTCGGTGATCTGGCTCGGCCAGCCCGAGCACAGCGTGATCACCACCTGCGCCTACTGCGGCGTGGGCTGCGCCTTCAAGGCCGAGATGAAGGGCAACGAGGTCGTGCGCATGGTTCCGTGGAAGGACGGCAAGGCCAACGAAGGCCACTCCTGCGTGAAGGGCCGCTTCGCCTGGGGCTACGCCACGCACCAGGACCGCATGCTCAAGCCGATGATCCGCAAGAACATCACCGACCCGTGGCAGGAGGTGAGCTGGGACACGGCCATCAACTATGCCGCCAGCGAGTTCAAGCGCCTGCAGGCCAAGTACGGCAAGGACTCCATCGGCGGCATCACCTCGTCGCGCTGCACCAACGAGGAAACCTACCTGGTCCAGAAGCTGGTGCGCGCCGCCTTCGGCAACAACAACGTCGACACCTGCGCGCGCGTGTGCCATTCGCCCACGGGCTATGGCCTGAAGCAGACGCTGGGCGAGTCGGCGGGCACGCAGACCTTCGCGTCGGTGGACAAGTCCGACGTCATCATGGTGATCGGCGCCAACCCGACCGATGGCCACCCGGTGTTCGCATCGCGCATGAAGAAGCGGCTGCGCCAGGGCGCGAAGCTGATCGTGGTCGATCCGCGCCGCATCGACATCGTGAAGTCGCCGCACATCAAGGCCGCGCATCACCTGCAGCTGCGGCCCGGCACCAACGTGGCCGTGGTCACGGCGCTGGCGCACGTCATCGTCACCGAAGGGCTGATGGCCGACGACTTCGTCGCCGAACGCTGCGACTCGGCCTCTTTCAAGGAATGGAAGTCGTACGTGGAGCGCCCCGAGCAGTCGCCCGAGGCCACCGAGGCGGTGACGGGCGTGCCGGCGGCCGAGATGCGCGCCGCCGCGCGCCTCTTCGCCACGGCGGGCAACGGCGCCATCTACTACGGCCTGGGCGTGACCGAGCACAGCCAGGGCTCGACCACGGTGATGGGCATCGCCAATCTCGCCATGGTCACCGGCAACGTCGGCCGCGAGGGCGTGGGCGTGAATCCGCTGCGCGGCCAGAACAACGTGCAGGGCTCCTGCGACATGGGTTCGTTCCCGCACGAGCTGCCGGGCTACCGGCACGTGTCGGACAGCACCACGCGCGCCACGTTCGAGTCGGCCTGGGGCGTGCAGATCAACCCCGAGCCGGGCCTGCGCATTCCCAACATGTTCGATGCAGCCATCGGCGGCAGCTTCAAGGGCCTGTACTGCGAGGGCGAGGACATCGTGCAGTCCGACCCGAACACGCAGCACGTGGCGGCCGCGATGATGGGCATGGAGTGCGTGGTGGTGCAGGACATCTTCCTCAACGAGACCGCCAAGTACGCGCACGTGTTCCTGCCGGGCTCTTCGTTCCTGGAAAAGGACGGCACCTTCACCAACGCCGAGCGCCGCATCTCCCGCGTGCGCAAGGTGATGCCGCCCAAGGCCGGCCTTGCCGACTGGGAAGTGACGGTGAAGCTCGCGCAGGCCCTCGGCTATCCGATGGACTACAAGAGCCCGGAAGAGATCATGGACGAGATCGCCGCGCTCACGCCCACCTTCCACGGAGTGAGCTACAAGCGCCTCGACGAGCTCGGCAGCATCCAGTGGCCCTGCAACGAGAACGCGCCCGACGGCACGCCCACCATGCACATCGACCGCTTCGTGCGCGGCAAGGGCAAGTTCATCGTCACGCAGTACGTGGCGACGGATGAGAAGGTCACGCGCAAGTTCCCGCTGCTGCTGACCACCGGGCGCATCCTCTCGCAGTACAACGTGGGCGCGCAGACGCGGCGCACCGAGAACAACCAGTGGCACAGCGAGGACCGGCTGGAGATCCATCCGCACGACGCGGAGGAGCGCGGCGTGAAGGAAGGCGACTGGGTCGGCATCCAGAGCCGCGCGGGCGAAACGGTGCTGCGCGCCACGGTGTCCGAGCGCGTGCAGCCGGGCGTGGTCTACACCACCTTCCACTTCCCCGAGTCGGGCGCGAACGTGATCACCACCGACAACTCCGACTGGGCCACCAACTGCCCCGAGTACAAGGTCACGGCGGTGCAGGTGATGCCGGTGATGCAGCCTTCTTCCTGGCAGCAGGAGTACAGCCGCTTCAACCGCACGCAGCACGAGTTGCTCGCTGCCGCATCGGCGCCGCAGGGTGGCGAGACGGTTCCGGCCAAGTGAGGACGCGACCCGCATGAACATGCTGGCCACCGATGCCGACACCGTCCGGTTCTGCGAAGGCGCGCAGCTGTTGCCCGTGCACGGCGTGCGCGGCGGCAGGCCCTTCGACGTGCAGGACTGGGTGGCCGAGGAGGTGCCCGTGGCGCTCGAATACAACGGCATCTCGCACGCGGTGATGCTCGCGACGCCGCTCGACCTGGAAGACTTCGCGCTCGGCTTCTCGCTGAGCGAGGGCATCCTCGATGCGGCGCACGAGCTCTATTCGGTGGAGGCCGAGCAGTCGGCGCTGGGTTTCACCGTGCACATGCAGGTGTCGGGCGCGGCCTTCACGCGCCTGAAGCAGCGCCGCCGCTCGATGGCCGGGCGCACCGGCTGCGGCCTGTGCGGCACCGAGAGCCTGACGCAGGTCTCGCGAGAGCTGCCGGTGCTGCAGGACGATGCCTCCGTGCGCTTCGAGCGCGAGGCCATCGGCCGCGCGATGTCGCAGCTGCCGTCGCAGCAGACCTTGCAGGAAGCCACCGGCGCCGTGCACGCGGCCGCATGGTGCTCGGACGACGGCGAGGTGATGTGGCTGCGCGAGGACGTGGGCCGCCACAATGCGCTCGACAAGCTGGTCGGCGCGCTCGCGGCCAACGACGTCGATGCCTCTGCCGGCTTCATCGCGGTCACCAGCCGCGCGAGCTTCGAGATGGTGCAGAAGGCCGCGATGGCCGGTGCGCCGCTGCTCGCGGCGGTGTCGGCGCCGACCTCCTTCGCGGTGGCCACGGCGCAGCGCGCTGGCCTCACGCTGGTGGGCTTCGCGCGCGAGCAGGACCTGGGCGTCTACAGCCACCCGCAGAGGCTGCGCACGGCACAGCCGCACAGCGTGCGCTGAAGATTCATCACTTCATCAAGCAACACATTTTTCAGAAAGTCCCATGGAGCACGATCACTCGGCACAGCTGGTCAAGATGGCCAACCAGATCGGCACCTTCTTCCAGGCGCAGTCGCCGAGCGACTCGGGCGCCGCGACGCAGGCGATCGCCGCGCACCTGAAGTCGTTCTGGGCGCCGAGCATGCGCATCCAGCTGATACGCGACTTCGACGCGGGGAAGACGCCGCTGCTGATGCCGATCGTCGCCTCGGCGATCCGCAGCCATCGCGCGACGCTGCTGCCCGCTGCGGCGGCCTGAGCCGGCGCAGCGGGCTCAGGCCTGCAAGGGCCTGGGCGCGACGGAAGACTGGGGCTGAGGCTGTTCGGGCGCCGTGCCTTCCTGCGCCTGCAGCAGCGACTCGTAGTAGAGGCACAGCGGCATCGCGACGAACACCATGCCAGCCACGTAGATCACGAGGCTCGTGACCGGGAAGTGCTCGCCACCCCAGTAGGGAATGGAAGCCACCGCCGCGATGCCCGCGATCAGCGCGATCGTGCCGCGCAGCGCGCCGCGCATGAACGCGATGCGCGAGAGCCCGGGTGGGGCGGACGTCCGAGAACCTTCTGGAAAGCTCGAAAGGTTCTCGCCCTTGTCTCCATCTTTTTTCATCGTCGTCGCTCCTCGGTGAAGGCGAGGGACGGTTCTTATCACGCGCGCGAGACGCGGGTCAAGGCCGAAGTCCGCGAGCGTTTGTTTGTCCAAGTGCTTCCACGCAGAGCAACAGCGACAGGCAAACATGATCGCTCGCGTATAACCTGACTGCGGTGCCGCTGTGCTGCGCGATATCGAGCAACGACCGCTGCTGACGAATCCTCGAGCATCGTCGTGCCGACTTCCATCTGGTGCAGTTCAGTTGATCAACTGCTCACATCGCTTCCGCCGAGAGCGTCAATGAGGACGCTTGCTCAAGATTTATTTACGTCGTATATTTACTGTGTAAATAATAAAAGCAGACTGAATACGACATGCCCAAAGTGTTGTCAGATGCGGAGGTCCAAGACTTCCGCCGTCGCCTGCTCGACGTCGCAGAGCGCGCCTTTGCCGACCAAGGCGTGGAAGGCGTCTCGGTGCGGCAACTTGCGCAACAGCTGGGCTGCAGCGCGATGACGCCGTACCGCTACTTTCGCGACAAGAACGAAATTCTTGCCGCCGTCACCGCGGCTGCGCTCGATCGCTTCTCGCAAGCCCTGGAGGATGCGTTCGGGCTGCAGGGCAGCGCCTGGGAGCGTTCGGCTGCGGTACGCAAGGCCTACCTTCGCTTCGCATTCGAGAACCCACGGGCGTACAAGCTCATGTTCGATCTGCCGCATCCCGCGATTTCGGACTTCCCGGACCTGGAGAGGGCTGCGCAGCGTGCCGAGCAGATCATGACGGCTCCGATGGAGCGACTGGTCACGGACGGTTCCCTCGTGGGGGATCCGCGCCTGCTGGGGCGGATCTTCTGGAGCGCAATCCACGGAGCCGTGTCCCTTCAACTGGCCGGAAAGCTCGGTCGTTCCGCGGACTTCGACGAGGTGCTCGAGAACATGCTTCGTTTCATCGTCGCCGGCGCGAGCAGCACCAGCAGCAGTACCCGCAGCAGATAGGAATCGGCAAGTGACCGACCTGCGCCCCTCAACTCTTCTTCTCCTTCGTCCATGAGCACACCTCACCCCATCCGCTGCCGCTGCGGCCAAGTGCGCGGCGCGCTGGCCTTCCCCGACCAGGCCCTCAGGCTCGTGTGCTATTGCCGCGACTGCCAGACCGCCGCGCATGCGCTCGGCGCGCCGGAGCGCACGGTGGATGCGAACGGCGGAACGGCGATCGTCGCCTCGCTGCAGAGCAACCTCGCCTTCACGCAGGGCAGCGACCAGCTGGCGTGTCTCTCGCTCACCGACAAGGGCCTCTATCGCTGGTACGCGAGCTGCTGCGGGACCCCGATCGCCAACACCGTCCGGCGGCCCCAGATGTCGTACGTGGGGATCGTGCACAGCTGCCTCGGAGAGTCGGCGCAGCAGGTGGCCCAAGCATGGCCGGGACATTTCGACGTCAATCCCACCCATGCGAAGGGGCCTGTCGCCAAACCGGGGTTCAAAGCGCTTGTCGGCACCTTGAAGATTGCACGCTTCGTGCTGGGCGCCCGCTTCACGGGGCGTTGGCGCCAGAGTCCCTTCTTCAGGAACGGCTCGGCGCAGCCCGCCACGGACGTACGGGTGCTGGCGCACGCCGAGCTCGAGAGGGCCCGACAGTCGGTCTGACCCGGGCGAAAGGGCGTGCCTTGCTGATCGCGCGCCGAAGTCGGGGCAATACGCTCCCGGTCCTCAGTCGTACTTGACCGTGTAGATCAGGTCGAGGCCGCTGGTCTGCCCGGCCTGGCCGCGCAGGGTGAGGCGCGTCGTCAGGTCGTAGAAGATGAAGAGGGTGCCGAAGGTGCCGCCGATGCTGCGTTCGTAGGTGATGTAGAAGTCCTTCGACAGGCGCTTGCCCAGCGTCACGGCCGATTCGCGCAGGTCGCCGCCGTTGCCCGGTCCCTTGAAGCCGAGTTCGTCCAGCCCGAAGCGGCTGGCCAGGCTGCCGCCGGTGGTGGCGCCGCCGATCTTGCCGAGCAGCGACAGCGCGGCCTGCTGCAGCAGCGCCGACTCGCCGCCGCTGGTGGCCGAGGCGCGACCGAGGATGACCCACGAGAGCGTTTCGGCATCGGACAGCGCCGGCTCCGAATACAGCTTCACGCGCGGCGATTGGGCGGTGCCGGTGATCTGCACGCCCGCGCGCTGCGACAGGTTCGGGCGGATCGCGAGGATGTCGAGCGCCGGGTTGTCGAAGGGGCCGTTGAAGCGCGCGATGCCGGTCTCGACGTCGAGCTGCTGGCCGTAGGCGCGGTACTGGCCCTTCACGGTCTTCACCTCGCCGGTGATGCGCGGTGGCGCGTTCAGGCTGGTGCTGCGGATTTCCAGGTTGCCTTCGAGCCGCGTGGTGATGCCGCGGCCTTGCACCGCGAAGTCGTCGCCGAGGTCGAACTCGACGGCCACGTCCGGCGGCTTGGCCGTCTGCGGCTTCGCGGCCTGCGCGTCGGCGCGGGCGGATTCGCGCTGCGCCGCCTCGGCGGCCTCGCGGTCCTTGGCAGCGGAGCGCACGACCACGTCGCTGCCCAGACTGGGCGCGGTCTCGTCGGGCAGGATGATGACGGCGCGGTCGGTCTTGAGCTTGCCGCGCACGGTGAACTGGCCGTTGTCGAGCTTTGCCTGCAGGTCGCCCGAGAGCGTGACCTGCCGGTCGGTGCGCACCAGCACGCGCAGCGCGCGCAGCTGGCCCTGCAGCGCCATGCGGATGCCCGTCGCGCTGCCGGTGGCCGGGCCCCAGCTGAGGTCGCCGGTGGCGGAGAGGGTGCCGCCATCGGTGCGGGCTTCGCTGGCGGTGGTGCTGCGGTTGCCGCTCTGGCCGCCGATGCGCGCGGAGCTGCCGGCGCCGCCCTTGAGCGTGAATTCGGTGATCTCCACGCGCTCGCCGGTGAGCGTGGCGCGCAGCCGGCCGTCGCGCAGGTCCAGCCCTTCCACCGGCGCGCGCAGCGCGAGCTTGTCGGCGCCTAGCGTGCCGTTCCAGCGCGGCACGGCGCGGTTGCCCGAGAGCGTGGCGCTGGCGTCGAGCGTGCCGGCGATGCGCCAGCCCGGCGGCGCGAGCATCGACCACACGCCGAGGTTCGGCAGCGTGGCCTTGATGGTGCCGCCCAGCGGCGCGTCGGGCGCCCACTGCCAGCCGCCCGCGCGCTGCTGCACGCGGGTGTTGATGTCGGCGTCGATCTTGCCGGCGCGCTCGCTGTCCCATGCGAGCACAGCGCGCACGGCGTCGCCGTCGGCGTCGAGGCGCAGCTCGGCCTGGCGCAGGCCGGCAGGCGTGCTGGGCGCGTCGCCGCTGGCCGAGGCGGAATTCATCGTGCGCTCGCTGGCGGTGCCCGTGCCGGTGCTGGTGATGCGCGTGACGAGCGCGGCCTCGCCCGCCTGCACGCGGATGTCGCCGCTCTGGCGCGCGAGACGAGCCTTGGCGTGCAGCGTGTCGCCGGCGTCGATGTCCCAGTCGCCGTTGAACATCAGGTCGCCGCTGATGCCGTATTCGCCGAGCGTGGTGTTGGCGCCGAACGCGCCCGCCCAGGCCATCGGCAGCCCCTGCATCTGGCCCTTGGACTGCAGGCGGAACACGCGGTTGGGCGCGGCGCCGCTCTGGCTGAAGCGCAGCGGCTGCCAGTCGATGCGCACCGTGCCGGGCACGGGGCCGCGCAGCGTGGCCGAGGCAGCGGAGGCCTCGACGTCGAGGCGAGGCGCGGTGCCGGCGCTGTTGTTGCCGGTGCGGATCGTCGCCGTGACCTCGCGGCCCAGCTCCAGCACCCATGGCGCGCCGGGGCGGGCGCTGTCCTGCGCCTGCAGCTTCAGGCTGGCCAGCGCCGCGCGCCACTGGCCGGCGCCGGCGATGCCGCCGCTGGCGCGGGTGTCGATGTCGATCTTCTGCGTGCCGGTGGCGGCTTCGCCCTTCAGCGCGAGCGTGGCCTGCGCGAGGCTGCCGGCAAGGTCGGCCTGCAGGTTGCGCACCTGGACGGAGGTGGGGGCGCCGCCGGGTTGCTCGGAGGGCAGGGCGAGGTCCAGGCGGGGCACGCCGAGCGCTGCCTTGATGTTGGGTTCGGTGCTGCCGCGCGGTGCGGGCGCGTTGGGGTTTTCGAGCCGGCGCTGGATGGTGCGCCATCCGCCCTGCCAGCTGGCGTCGAGCTTCGCAGAGCCCTTGACGCTCGCGTCCGCGAACACCTTCGACAGCCCCGGCAGGCCCTGGACCCAGCGCTGCACGGTGTCCGCATCGTCGATGGCGGCCCTGATCTCGCCGCTGCCCGAATCCGGCGCGATGCGGCCTTCGACCTGCGCGCTGCCGCCGGGCAACGCGAGGGCCAGCTTGCCGCTCGCCGCCTGCTCGGCCACGCGCACCTGCAGGCGGCCGTCGACGCTGGCGCGCTGCGCCTCGATGCGCAGCGTGCGCAGGTCGAGCACCTGGTCCTTCCACTGGCCCTGCGCCAGCGCGCGGTCGAGTGCGAAGCCGGGCAGGGCCTTGCTGCCCGCGCCGCCCTCGGCGCGCAGGTTGGCGTCGAAGACGATGGTGCTTTCCTTCTGCTCGGCCTTGAGCTGGCCGCTGACCGGCGCTCCCGAGAGCTCGCTGTAGAGCGCGCCGGGCCGCACGCCGCGCACCGTGGCCTGGGCTTGCCAGGGGGAGGGCGCGGGGCTCCACTTGCCGGCCGCGTCGATGCGCCCGCCGCCCGCGCGCACGGTGGCTTCGGAAATCGTCCAGCTCGTGCCGTCGAAACCGACCTTGGCCAGCACCTGTTCGAGAGGCAGCTTCTCCTGGTCCCAGGGGCCGGGCACGGCGTTGCGGATGTCGGCCGAGGCCTTCCATGCGGAGGGACCGGTGTCGGCGTCGGGCTGGAGTTCGACGATGCCGGTGAGCCTTGTCTCGGGGGCCCCGGGCCACAGGCTCGATGCGTCGACATTGCGCAGGTCGGCCTTCGCGTCGATCACCGGCTGGGGCAGCCAGGGCGCGATCTGTGCCTGCAGGCTGGCTTCCATGGGGGCGTCTGCGTTCTCCTCGGCGGGCTTCAGCTCGGCGGCCACCTGCAGGCGCGCGGCGGTGCCGGCGAGCGTGCCCTTGACGGTGGCCGAGGCCAGCACGTCGATGTCGTGGTCCTCGGCCAGCGGCGCCTTCACGCGGCCGTCGAGCGCGACGTCGATCGCCATCGGCGCGGGGCCCTGCAGCTTCACGCGGGTGCTGTAGTGGCCGTCGGCGATGTCCACGCCCTTCACCTCGAGCAGATGCTCGGCCGCCTTGTAGCTGTAGTTGCCCGAGAGATTGAGCGCCTGCAGCACGGGCGGGCCGGCCCAGCGCAGTTCATCCACGCGGAAGGGCAGCTCGACCTCGACCGGCAGCGCGAGCTGTTCGAGCGGCTCGGTGGGCTTGTCGCTCGGCGGGCCGCGCTTCTCGATCAGCACCTGCTTCGCGTGCACCTCGCCGAGCTGCACCTTGCGCTGGAGCAGCGGCGCGAGCTGCCAGCCGATGGTGGCGTCGTTCACCTCCACGGCGATGCTCTCGCTCTGGTACTTGAGCCAGCCGATGCGCCCGCCGGTGCGAAGCGAGCCGCTCACGTCGCGGCTTTCCAGCGTCTGGCCGGCCGGAAGGCGCTGCGCCGCCTGAGCGAGCGCGAAGGCGAGCGATGTGTCGGAGCCCAGCCACCACCATGCGCCGGCGACCAGCAGTGCCACCGCGAGCAGCAGGCCGGCGATGGTCCAGGCGAGGGCGCGCATCGCGCGCCGCGCGCGAGAGCGGCGGGGAGGCGAGGGCGGCGTGGACTTGTTGTCGTCGTCGGTCTGCATCTGGCGTTGCCTGCGTCAGAAGGTGAAGCCGAGGCGGAAGTGCAGGCGGAACTTCTTCGAGTCCACGCCGTAGGCCAGGTCGGCCTGCACCGGCCCGACCGGGCTGCGCCAGCGCGCGCCCACGCCCACGCCGACCTTGGGCTTGAGTTCGCCGGGCTTGTCGGCCACGGCGCCGGCGTCGACGAACACCACGCTCTCCCATTCGGTGAGCTTGTTGTTGTAGACGAAGGGGCGCTGCCACTCCACGCTGGCCACGCCGAGGTAGCGGCCGGCCACGGTCGTGCCGTCGGCGCGCACGGTGCCGATCTGCTTGTAGCTGTAGCCGCGCACGGTGGTGTCGCCGCCGGTCAGGAACATCAGCGTGGAGGGGATCTGCGCGCTGTCCTTGGCCGACACCGCGCCCGCCTCCACGCGCAGCTGCAGGCGGCTGCGGCGCGCGCGCAGTTCCTTGTCCTCGGCCGAGCCCAGCGGCAGCACGCCGAGCCAGCGCGCATAGGTGCGCGTGAAGGGCACCTGCTCGCCGGTGAGCGTGTAGCCCGCAGCCACTTCGAGCGCGAGGCCGAAGCCGCGCGAGGGCGTGGCGTTGTCGTCGAAGTAGCGCCCGGTCCAGCCCCAGTTGGCCGTCACGGCCGAGGCCGAGGGCGGTGCGTTGGTGCCGCGGTTCTGTGCGTAGTCGTACTGCAGGAAGTAGCTGCGGTCGATGTGGTCGCCCGACTTGCTGCGCCCGCCGCGCAGCCGGCCGCTGTCGACCACGTAGCTGCCCGACTGCTCGCTCTTGAGCTCGGCGCCGGAGAACCAGCGCCAGCCGCGGTCGTCGGGAATGGCCTTCAACTCGGTCGACAGCGACTTGATGTCGTTGTCCACCGACAGCCGCGAGACGGCGCGCCAGCCCAGCAGCGGGACCTGGTTATGGATGTGGTCGATCGAAAGCCGCGGGCCGTTGTCGGTGGTGAAGCCCACGCCCAGCACCACTTTCTGCAGCGGCGCCTCGCGCAGCTGCGCGATGACGGGCGCGGCCAGCGGGTCGGCGCTCTCGGTGTCGAGCGTGAGGAACACCGAGTCGTAGTAGCCGCTGCTCGCCAGGCGCTGCTGGGCGTCGAGCAGCTTCTGCTGGTCGTAGTCCTGGCCGCTGGGCAGGCGCGCGATGCGGCGCGCGCCGTCGGGGTCGTAGCGCTGGATGCCGCGCAGCACCAGCGGCCCGAACTTGTAGGCCGGGCCCGACTGGTAGGTGACGCTCAGGCGGGCTTCGCTGCGGTCGGCATCCACCTCGGCGCGGCTGATCTGGATGCTGCCTGTGGGGAAGCGCCTGGCGGTGAGGCTGCGCAGCGCCGTGGTCTTGGCCTCGTCCCAGGCCTGCTGGCTGAAGGGCTGGCCGGCGCGCAGGGCCCATGCGGTTCGGATGGTGTCGCGCTGCGACTCGGCGGCGGCATCGTCGGCGATGGGGCCGGCATAGCTGATCTGCACGTTGCTCACCTTGGTGAGCTCGCCGGGCGAGACGTTGATGACGATCTCGCGCGGGGCCTTCTCGCCCTGCGGCGTCTCGTTGAGCTCCAGTGTCAGCGTGGGGGTGAAGTAGCCGAGCGTGGCGAGCAGCTCGCGGGCGTTGGTCTCGGCCGCCACCATGAGGCGGGAGATCTCGGTCGCGCCGAGGTCGTCGAGCTCGCGGTAGCGCTGGATCTCGAGGTGAAGCTTGAGGTAGTCGCGCACGATCTCGGGGCCGCGCACGTCGACGGTGAAGGCGTCGCGCTTGTTGCCGGCCTTCTTGTCGTCGCCTTCTTCATCCTTGTCGGACGCGGTGGTGCCGGCACCGGCCGTGCCGCTGCGAACGAGGCCGGTCACGGGTTTGTTTTCTTCGGCGGATTCCTTTTTCGGCAGCAGACTGCAGCCTTGCAAGAGCAGGACGCCGAACAAAAGGAAAGCCGGCCACCATGCCGGCGAAGAAACAGGAACCGCCCTGACCATGGGCGGATTCTGACAGCAAGCCCGGCCGGTTCCTGAAGGCCCGGCCGGATCGCCGGCATCGTCCTACTTGGACAACATGCGCATCGCTTCCTCGAGGCCCCGCAGCGTGAGGGGGTACATGCGGTTCGACATCAGCTGCTGCATCACCGCGATGCTCTGGCGGTACTGCCACACGCCCTGCGGCTCGGGGTTGATCCACGCGAACTTCGGGAAGGTGTGCGTGAGGCGCTGGATCCACTCGGCGCCGGCTTCCTCGTTGTTGTATTCGACGCTGCCGCCGGGCTGCAGGATCTCGTAGGGGCTCATGGTCGCGTCGCCGACGAAGATGAGCTTGTAGTCCTTGTTGTACTTGCGCAGGATGTCCCAGGTGGCGAACTTCTCGGAGAAGCGGCGCTTGTTGTTCTTCCACATGAAGTCGTACACGCAGTTGTGGAAGTAGAAGAACTCCAGGTGCTTGAACTCGGTCTTCACGGCCGAGAACAGCTCTTCCACGCGCTGGATGTGCTCGTCCATCGTGCCGCCCACGTCCATCAGCAGCAGCACCTTGACGTTGTTGTGGCGCTCGGGCCGCATCTTGATGTCGAGGAAGCCGGCGTTGGCGGCGGTCGAGTGGATGGTGTCGTCGAGGTCCAGCTCTTCATCGTGGCCCTCGCGCGCGAACTTGCGCAGCCTGCGCAGCGCGACCTTGATGTTGCGCGTGCCGAGCTCCTGCGTGTCGTCGTAGTCCTTGTAGGCGCGCTGGTCCCACACCTTCACGGCGCTCTTGTTCTTGCCCGCGCCGCCGATGCGCACGCCCTGCGGGTTGTAGCCGCCGTTGCCGAATGGCGAGGTGCCGCCGGTGCCGATCCACTTGCTGCCGCCCTCGTGGCGTTCCTTCTGCTCCTCGAAGCGCTTCTTGAGCGTTTCCATGAGCTCGTCCCAGCCCATCTTCTCGATCTTGGCTTTCTCTTCGGCCGTGAACTCGCGCTCGAGCGTCTTGCGCAGCCAGTCGAGCGGCACTTCCTTGGTGAAGTCGGTCAGCATCTCCACGCCCTTGAAGTAGGCGGCGAAGGCGCGGTCGAACTTGTCGTAGTGCTTCTCGTCCTTCACCAGTGCGGTGCGCGAGAGGTAGTAGAAGTCGTCCAGGCTGTGGGCGCCGTCGGAGTTGGGGCCCACCACGTCGGCCTGCAGGGCCCCCAGCAGCGTGAGGTATTCCTTGACCGACACCGGCAGCTTGGCCGAGCGCAGGGTGTAGAAGAAGTCGATGAGCATGGTGGCGCTCCTTCGTTGTGTGTTGTCGTCGCTCGCCGGCGCTTTTAGCCGCGCGGCTTGTCGAGCAGGTACAGCAGCTGCGCCTTCACCTCGGGCCATTCGCCCGCGCGCAGGCTGTACATGACGGTGTCGCGGATGGTGCCGTCGCGGCGCATCACGTTGCCGCGGATCACGCCGTCCTTCTTCGCGCCCAGCCGCTCGATGGCGCGCTGCGAGGCGAAGTTGAAGTTGTCGGTGCGCCAGCCCACGACGTTGCAGCCCAATGTGTCGAAGGCATGCGCGAGCAGCAGCAGCTTGCAGGTGGTGTTGACATGCGTGCGCTGGCAGCGCGCGGCGTACCACGTGTAGCCGATCTCCACACGCTTCACGGCCGGCAGGATGTCGTGGTAGCTGGTGCTGCCGAGCACGGTGCCGGTGGACTCTTCGGTCACGGCGAAGGCGAAGCGGTCCGCGGTCTTGAGTGCGGTCTCGATGTAGGTGCGCGTGTTCTCCGGCTCGGGCACGGAGGTGACGCGCAGCTTCCACAGCTCGCCGTCGGCGGCCGCGGCGCGCAGGCCTTCTTCATGGGCCGGCGCGAGCGGCACCAGCGCGATGCCGCGGGCCTTCAGCGTGACGGGTTCGACGAATGCCATTCTTTCCTCCAGGCTCTTCGCGGGCTTCCTCAGCCGCGCGGGTCGCCGTACTTGCCCACGTACCAGAAGCGCGCGGCCTGCGCGCCGGCGCCGCCGCCCAGGCCGATGAGCGCGATGCCGATGAGCTCGCGCTTGTTGTATTCGCCGCTGCCGAAGGCGTCGAGGCCCAGCAGCAGCCCGAGCCCGCGGCCCAGCAGCGCGCCCACCATGAACATCACGGCCTGGGCGATGCCCAGCTTCATGAGCTGCCTGGTGGAGTGTTTCTGGCTGCTCATGGATCAGCGGTTGTTGCGCTGCATGAAGACGAGCTTCTCGAAGAGCGTCACGTCCTGCTCGTTCTTGAGCAGCGCGCCCACCAGCGGCGGCACGGCAACCTTGTCGTCCTTGCTCTGCAGCGCCTCGAGAGGGATGTCCTCGGCCACCAGCAGCTTGAGCCAGTCGAGCAGCTCGGAGGTGGAAGGCTTCTTCTTCAGGCCGGGCAGGTTGCGCACGTCGTAGAAAGTCTTCATCGCGGCCGCGAGCAGTTCCTGCTTGAGGCCGGGGAAGTGCACGCCGACGATGTGCTTCATCGTCTCCGCGTCGGGGAACTTGATGTAGTGGAAGAAGCAGCGGCGCAGGAAGGCGTCGGGCAGCTCCTTCTCGTTGTTCGAGGTGATGAACACCACCGGCCGGTGCTTGGCGCGGATGAGCTCGCGCGTCTCGTAGCAGTAGAACTCCATGCGGTCGATTTCGCGCAGCAGGTCGTTCGGGAATTCGATGTCGGCCTTGTCGATCTCGTCGATGAGCAGCGCCACCGGCTGGTCGGCCGTGAAGGCCTGCCAGAGCACGCCCTTGACGATGTAGTTGTTGATGTCGCTCACGCGCTCGCCGCCGTCGACGTCCTTCAGCTGCGAGTCGCGCAGGCGGCTCACGGCGTCGTATTCATAGAGACCCTGCTGCGCCTTGGTGGTCGACTTGATGTGCCACTGCAGCAGCGGCAGGCCGAGCGACTGGGCCACTTCCTCGGCCAGCATGGTCTTGCCCGTGCCGGGTTCGCCCTTGACGAGCAGCGGGCGCTTGAGCGTGATGGCAGCGTTGACCGCGAGCATCAGGTCCTGAGTGGCGACGTAGTTGTCTGAGCCCTGGAATTTCATGAGTGCGATGGATGGAACGGATGGAACGAGGACGGGGGTGGAGAAAAGAACACACCCGATGTGCGTCGTGCAGCCTCAGGGTTGGCCTGCACAGGGTTCCAGGGGACCCCTGCATATAATCGAATGTTGATCCGAAAAACTGTACTCTCCACGAGATTGTGCGCGCAAAATGAACAAGTTGTTGACCACGATGTTTGCCCTTGCTGTCGCTTCCGTGACGGTCTCGGCTGAAGCCCAACAAGTCACTGGCAAGGCCCAGGACGGAGCAAAGAAGGTACAGATGTGCGTGGGCTGCCACGGCATCATCGGCTACCAGGCCAGCTTCCCGGAGATTCACAAGGTGCCGATGATCGCTGGCCAGAGCGCCACCTACATCACGGCGGCGCTCACCGCGTACAAGGGCGGCGACCGCAAGCATCCCACCATGCGCGCCATCGCGGACACGCTCACCGACCAAGACATCGCCGACATCTCCGCCTACTACAGCCAGCTCGGCCTGAAGGACGGCAGCGCGCCGCCGGCCACGCTGGCCAAGGCCACGCCCGCCAACGTAGAAGCGCTCATCACCCGCAACGCCGACAACAGCTGCACCAAGTGCCACGGCGCCAACTTCAACACGCCGAACGACGGCACCGTGCCCAAGCTGGCCGGCCAGCATGCGGACTACCTGTTCGTCGCGCTCAAGTCGTACCGCGTGAAGAACAACTCGCACCTGGGCCGCTCGAACGCGGTGATGGGCCAGCAGGTCGAGGAGAAGAAGTTCACCAACGCCGAGCTCAAGACGCTGGCCAGCTACATCAGCTCGCTGCCTGGTGAACTGAAGACGGTGCCCGAGTCGCGCATCCACCACGGCGCCGAATAAGCGTTCAGTGCAGGCGCTTCGTTGCGCACAAACAAAAAAGCCCGCTGCTGCGGGTTTTTTTGTGTCGGGGATTTCCCTGAGAGATCGGTGGCTCAGACGTCGAAGAACGCCGTCTCGTCCGCGCCCTGCATGCGGATGTCGAAGCGATAGGTGACGGCGCCGCCTTGCTCCACGCGCTCGGCGATCAGCGTATGGCGGCGGTCGGCCGGCACGCTCTGAAGCACCGCGTCCTTCGCGTTGGCCTCGGCCTCGTCGCTGAAGTACGCGCGCGTGAACGCATGCAGCAGCAGGCCGCGCATCAGCACGATGACGTTGATGTGCGGTGCCTCGCCGGGCGATTCGGCGCCGGGCTTGACGGTGTGGAACACGAAGCGGTTGCCTTCGTGCGTGCCGGTGCCCACGCGGCCGAAGGCGCGAAAGCCCATGGCGCGCGCTTCCTCGGGCGTCTGCGGATAGCGGCCTTCGCCGTCGGGCTGGCTGATCTCGACCAGCGCGTCGTTGATCGGGTTGCCGTCGCCGTCGATCACGCGGCCTTCGAGGCGGATGCGCTGGCCCTTGGCATCGTCGAGCGCGAGCACGGCGTCGAAGGGCTGGTCGAAGTCGTAGCCGTACTGCGTGGCGGTGAGGCCGTAGGCGAAGTAGGGGCCCACGGTCTGCGAGGGGGTCTGGCCGAAGTCGGCTTCCTGTGCGGTCATCAGCATGATGCGTGTCTCCTGGCTCATCGGTTTTCGAAGGGCGTTTCGTCGGCGCCGCGCAGCACGATGTCGAACTGGTAGCCCAGCGCGTAGCCTTCCTCGGTGATGTCGAGGCTGAAGTCGGCGATCAGGCGGTTGCGGTAGCGCTCGGGCGTGCCGGTGATCATCGGGTCGTACTGCATCAGCGGGTCGCCGGGGAAGTACATCTGCGTGACCAGGCGGCTCGCGAAGCTCTGGCCGAACAGCGACAGGTGGATGTGTTGCGGGCGCCAGGCGTTCGGGTGGTTGCCCCACGGGTACGCGCCGGGCTTGATGGTGAGGAAGCGGTAGCGGCCTTCGCTGTCGGTGAGGCAGCGGCCCGCGCCGAGGAAGTTGGGGTCCAGCGGCGCGTCGTGCTGGTCGACCTTGTGCACGTAGCGGCCGGCGGCGTTGGCCTGCCACAGCTCGACCAGCGTGTTGGCCACCGGGCGGCGGCGCTCGTCGAGCACGCGGCCGGTGAGGATCATGCGCTCGCCCAGCGGCTCGCCGTTGCGGCGAGCGTTGCGCGTGAGGTCGTTGTCGAACTCGCCGATGCTGTCGTGGCCGTACACCGGTTGCTGCAGCTCGCCGAGCGAGGCCTTCAGCGGAATGAGTGGCTTCTGCGGGCCGCGCTTCACGGTGGACTTGTAGCCGGGGTAGACGTAGCTGGGGTGGGCATCCCAGTCGCGCGGCGTGAGGATGGGCGAGGCGCCCTTGGTCTTGGTCAACATGAACGTTGTCTCCTGTCGTGGGACGAATCCGGAAGCCGCCACTTTAGAAGCGGCATCCGATGATGTAAATTGAAGATTGCTACGTTTTCAATAACCATAGGGAATTGAAAGCCCACCCTTGAAAGACCCGCTCACCGATCTTCGCCAGGACTTCGTGCGCAACGTGCAGCTGCGGCACCTGCGCTGCCTCGTCACGGTGGCGCAGGAGCGCCATCTCGCGCGCGCCGCCGAGCGGCTGGCGCTGAGCCAGCCGGCGGTGTCGAAGACGCTCTCGGAGCTAGAGGCGATCGCCGGCACGCGGCTGGTCGAGCGCAGCAAGGCCGGCCGGCGCGGCGTGCAGGGACTCACGGCCGCCGGCGAGCAGCTGCTCGCGCACGCGCTGCGCGTGCTCGAGGCGCTCGACGCCAGCGCGCAGGCCGTGGCACCGGAGACGGGCGCGCGCATCGAGCGCCTGCGCATCGGCGCGCTGCCCAGCGTGGCCCCGGCCCTGCTGCCGCTGGCGCTGGCGCGGCTGCGCGACAGCCGGCCCTCGGTGCAGATCGTGGTGAAGAGCGCGGCCAACGCCGCGCTGCTCGACGAGCTGCGCGCCGGCGAGCTCGACCTGGTGGTCGGCCGCATGAGCGATCCGCGCCTGATGGGCGGCCTGAGCTTCGAGCTGCTGCACACCGAGGCGCTGGTGTTCGCCGTGCGCGCCGGCCATCCGCTGGCGCACAAGGCGGTGTCTGTGCAGGCGGTGCTGGCCTATCCGCTGGTGGTGTACGGCGAGGGCACGATCCCGCGCCACAACACCGAGAGCTTTTTATCGGCGCGCGGTCTCGTGCTGCCGGCCAATGCGCTGCAGACGCTCGACGTGGCGGTGGCGCGCGCGTTGGTGGCGGTGTCCGACGCGGTGTGGATCACGCCGCTGGGCGCCGCGCGAAGCGAGTTGACCGACGGGCGCCTCGTGCGGCTGCGCATAGAGACCGGCGGCACCGAGGAGCCGGTCGGCTTGCTGCAGCGCAGCGACGCAGAGCCCTCGGCCCTGCGCGCCGCCATGGCCGCGCTGCTGCGCGAGGCGGCGAAGGAACAGGGCGCCGTTCCGGCAAGGGCCAGGAAAAAGCCGAAGGCCGGCGGTTAGTCGTCAGTCTTTCGTGGCTCGGCGCTGCACGCAGGCCACGTAGCCCTCGCCATCAGGCGGCCGACCCGCGCGCTGGCTCTCCCACATCATCTGGCCCAGGCACTCCATCGCCTCGTGATGCGCATGGAGCAGCGAACCGCGCCGCGCCGCCAGCAGCTCGACCGCCTGGCGGATGCCTCGCGGCTGGTCGATGGAGCACTGCTCGCTGATCGACAGATGCATCGACAGATGAAGGAACGGGTTCTCGCGCCCGTTCGATCCGTCGTAGACCCGCGCCACCGCCGCGTCGGCGTCGGCCAGGTCCTCGTGGTACTCGGGGTGCTGGTCGATCCAGCCGGCGGCGATGGTCTCGAGCGCTTCCATCGGCAGGCCCTGCCGATGCTTGGCGTAGACGTCGCAGAAGAAGCGGCGCACGTCTTCCTGGGAGGGGTTGAACATATCTATATAGAGGTGAAGGAAAGAAGAGTGGGGGCGGTGCTCGCGGGCGCCCTTGCAGGCGCATCCGCAGGTGTGTCCACGAGCCCTCGGATGTGTCGGACGTTCCGGGTACGCGGCGTTACTTCGTTACGTAACGATTCGCCAAATGACCTGCTTACGAGCTGTTTCCACACCCCGCAGGCAGCCCGCCAAAAAGAAAATTTTCCATACGAATCAACAGGTTGCGATGCTCCGGGCCGCTTTGGCATGGGGCGCGGAAAAAGCGGCACGCTAGTTGCCCCTGAGTAGGCATCTTTTGTCACAGAAGGCTGCCATGACCGCTCAACAAGCATCGACCAATACGACCGAGGGACTTGCCGCCGCTGGCGCTGCTCCTGTGGTCATCGCCCAGGCTACCGTCACACCGCTCGGCACTCCCGGCGTGGTGAGTTCGGCGGCACCAGCCGCAACCGCGGCCCCCGCCGGCATCGGCACATTATCGAATGCCACGCCAGGCGTTGCGGTGATGCGCGACGGTGTCCGCATTCCCGTCGATGGCAATCAGACACTGATGGCCGGCGACCGCGTGATCGTTCCACAGGACGGCCACGCCAATGTTCTCTTCCCCGGATCGGCCACCAACAAGGCCCCGCTCGCAGGTGTGTTCACCGGCGGCACCGACGCCACCATCGGCTCGACCAAGCTGCCCGGCGGCCTCGAACAAGTGAATGTGGATGTCGCCTCGGGCGACCTGCAGGTGACCCCGCCCGACAGCGATGCGGATGCCGCTGCCCTGGCCGTCACCAAGAAGCTCGCTGCCGGCAGCGGCATCGGGCTGGGTGAATTCGCACTGGGCGCACTGGGCGCCGCAGCCTTGGGTGCCGCGCTCAGCGGCGGTGGCGGCGGCAGCGACAGCGCGTTCCCGCTGCTCGTCGGTTCGGGCAACCCGACCAACCCTGGCGATTCCGACGCGGATGCCGACTCTGATGCGGATGCCGACGCCGACGCGGATGCGGACGGTGATGCTGACGCCGATGCCGATGCCGATGCCGATGCCGATGCCGACGCTGACGCTGACGCTGACGCTGACGCTGACGCTGACGCCGACGCCGACGCCGATGCCGATGCCGATGCCGATGCCGATGCCGACGCCGACGCCGATGCCGACGCCGACGCCGACGCCGACGCCGACGCCGATGCCGACGCCGATGCTGACGCCGATGCCGATGCCGATGCCGATGCCGACGCTGACGCCGATGCCGATGCTGACGCAGACGCAGACGCCGATGCCGATGCCGATGCCGATGCCGATGCCGATGCCGACGCAGACGCAGACGCAGACGCAGACGCAGACGCAGACGCAGACGGCGACGCCCTCCTCAACCCCGGCGACAGCCTCGTCAACCACGCCGTGGACAGCCTCGGCGGCGCGCTCGGCCTCGGCGATTCGCTCACGCCGGTCACCAACGCGGTCGACGGCCTGACCGACACGCTCGACGACGTGCTGGCTCCGCTGCTCGGCAGCGAGTTCACGCCGAACGACCCCAACCAGTTCGACCCGATCGACAACACCGTCGGCAGCGTGACCGACCTGCTGGGCGACAGCCTGAGCCCCACGCTCGACAACCTGCTGGGTGCCGGTGCCACCACCGCCATCCTCGGCACGGTGCTGGGCCAGGTCGACTACCTGACCGACGCGCTGGACAACGGCCTGACCAACCTGGTCGGTGACCACGGCATCATCAGCGGCCTGACCGACGCACTCGGCCTGAGCGGCCTCACCGACCAGTTGGTGGGCAACGACGGCCTGCTGGGCGGCGTGCTCGACAACGTGCTCGGCGAAGGCAGCCTGGTGTCCGGCCTGCTGGCCGAAGACGGCCTCGTGGGCGGCCTGCTCGGTGACGACGGCATCGTCGGCGGCCTGCTCGGCGAAGACAGCGCGGTGGGCGGCCTGCTGGGCAACGTGCTCGGCGACGACGGCCTCGTCGGCGGCCTGCTGGGCGACGGCGCGGTGGGCAGCCTGACCGGCGGCCTGCTGGGTGACGACGGCCTGCTGGGCGGCCTGCTCGGCGACGGCAGCGCGGTGGGTGGCCTGCTCGGCGACGACGGCCTGGTCGGCGGCCTGCTGGGCGGCGAAGGCACCCTTTCCAACCTGCTCGGCAGCGGCGGCCTCACCGGCGAGCTGCTGGGCCACGGCGGCCTGGTCGACAGCCTGCTCGGCCAGGACGGCGCCATCTCCGGCATCATCGCCGACAGCCCGCTGGGCGGCCTGCTCGGCGGCGAAGGCGGTCTGCTTGGCGGCGCGGTGGGTGGCCTGCTCGGCGACGACGGCCTGGTCGGCGGCCTGCTGGGTGACGACGGCCTCGTGGGCGGTCTGCTCGGCAACGATGGTTTGCTCGGCGGTGTCCTGGGCGGCGACGGCCTGCTGGGCGGTGTGCTCGGCGATGACGGCCTGCTCGGCGGCGTGCTGGGCGGCGACGGTCTCGTCGGAGGCCTGCTCGGTGGCGACGGCCTGCTGGGTGGCGTGGTGGGCGATGACGGTCTGGTCGGCGGCCTGCTGGGCGGCGACGGCCTCGTGGGTGGCCTGCTCGGCGACGACGGTCTTGTCGGCGGCCTGCTGGGTGACGACGGCCTGCTGGGCGGCGTGCTCGGCGACGACGGCGTCGCTGGCGGCCTGCTCGGGCCGGACGGCCTGGTCGGCGGCCTGCTGGGCGAAGAAGGCCCGGTCGGTGGCCTGCTGGGTGAGGACGGCATCGTCGGCGGCCTGCTCGGCGGTCTGCTGGACGGCGTCGGCGGTGGCGGCACCCCCGGCACCGGCGCTGCGCTGCTCGACCCGGCCGACGGCGTGCTCGGCAACCTGGTCGACGGCCTGAATCAAGGCGTGCTCGGCGGGCTCGGCCTGACCAATGTGCTCGGACCGGTGGTCGGCGTCGCCGACGGCCTGACCGACACGGTCGGCGGCCTGCTGGGCCCGGTGCTCGGCACCAGCTTCTCGGAAAACGACCCCAACGTGCTCGACCCGGTCGACGGCCTCGTCGGCCAGGTGGCAAGCGGTGCCGCGGGCCTGCTGAGCCCGCTGACCGACCAGCTGCTCGGCACGAACACGACGGCGGCGCTGCTGAACGGCGTCACGGCGCAAGTCGACTACCTGACCGACGGCGTGGCCAACGTCCTGTCCGGCGACGGCCTCCTTGGCGGTGTCCTGGGTGACGACGGCCTGCTGGGCGGCGTGCTCGGCGGTGACGGTGGTCTGCTCGGCGGTGTTCTGGGTGACGACGGCGGCCTCCTCGGCGGCGTGCTGGGTGACGACGGCCTGCTGGGCGGCGTGCTCGGCGGTGACGGCGGTCTGCTCGGTGGTGTGCTGGGTGACGACGGCCTGCTGGGCGGAGTGCTCGGTGGCGACGGCGGCCTCCTCGGTGGTGTTCTCGGCGACGACGGCCTGTTGGGCGGAGTGCTCGGCGGTGACGGTGGTCTGCTCGGTGGCGTGCTGGGCGACGACGGTCTGCTGGGCGGCGTGCTCGGCGGTGACGGCGGTCTGCTCGGTGGTGTGCTGGGTGACGACGGCCTGCTGGGCGGAGTGCTCGGTGGCGACGGCGGCCTCCTCGGTGGTGTTCTCGGCGACGACGGCCTGTTGGGCGGAGTGCTCGGCGGTGACGGTGGTCTGCTCGGTGGCGTGCTGGGCGACGACGGCCTGCTGGGTGGCGTGCTTGGCGGTGACGGTGGTCTGCTCGGCGGAGTGCTGGGTGAAGACGGCCTGGTCGGCGGCCTCCTCGGCAGCGTGACCGGCGGCGACGCTGGCGGCCTGCTCGACGGCGTGCTCGGCAGCGACGGTCTCGTCGGTGGCTTGCTCGGCACCGTGACTGGTGGCGACGCTGGTGGTCTGCTCGACGGCGTACTCGGCAGCGACGGCCTGGTCGGCGGCCTGCTCGGCACCGTGACCGGTGGCGATGCTGGTGGTCTGCTCGACGGCGTGCTCGGCAGCGACGGTCTGGTCGGTGGCCTGCTCGGCACCGTGACTGGTGGCGACGCTGGCGGCCTGCTGGATGGCGTGCTCGGCAGCGACGGACTCGTCGGTGGCCTGCTCGGCACCGTGACCGGTGGCGATGCTGGCGGCCTGCTCGACGGCGTGCTCGGCAGCGACGGCCTGGTCGGTGGCCTGCTCGGCACCGTGACTGGTGGCGACGCCGGCGGCCTGCTCGACGGCGTACTCGGCAGCGACGGCCTGGTCGGCGGTCTGCTCGGCACCGTGACTGGTGGCGACGCCGGCGGCCTGCTCGACGGCGTACTCGGCAGCGACGGCCTGGTCGGCGGTCTGCTCGGCACCGTGACTGGTGGCGACGCCGGCGGCCTGCTCGACGGCGTACTCGGCAGCGACGGCCTGGTCGGCGGTCTGCTCGGCACCGTGACTGGTGGCGACGCCGGCGGCCTGCTCGACGGCGTACTCGGCAGCGACGGCCTGGTCGGCGGTCTGCTCGGCACCGTGACCGGCGGCGACGCTGGTGGCCTGCTGGACGGTGTCCTCGGCAGCGACGGTCTCGTCGGCGGTCTGCTCGGCAGCGTGACCGGTGGCGACGCCGGCGGCCTGCTCGACGGCGTACTCGGCAGTGACGGCCTCGTCGGCAGCCTCCTGGGTCAAGACGGCCTGGTGGGCAGCCTGCTCGGCGGCCTGACCGGCAGCGACGGCGCGGTGGCCAACATCCTGCAGCCGGTGACCGACGTCGCCGGCAGCGTGACCGACACCGCGGCTCCGGTCGTGTCGAGCGCCACCAGCGCAGTGCACGACGCGACCGCTCCGGTGACCGACATCCTGGCAGGCGCCACGACGACGGTCGCTCCGGTGGCGGATGCCGTCAACAGCACGGTGAGCGGCGTCGAACATGCCGTGACCCCGCTGGTGACCGAGGTCGTGACCCCGATCACCAGCCTGGTCGAGCACGCCGTGTCGCCCGTGACGAACGTCCTGCACGGCCTGCTGGGCTGATCGTCCGGAAACAGACAACAGAAGGAAGAGGGGCGAGGGAGCTTGCTGCAGCACCAGGGACAGGCCGCCACCGGCCTGTCCCGCGAAAGGACCAACATGAAAAAGAACTTCCAGACACTGGCCATCGTCGCGCTCGGCGCAGCACTCGTGGGCTGCGCGGCCCCCAAGAGCGGTCGTGACGATGCGACCTACTACTACTCGAACAAGGCCGCCACCGCGGTGCCGAAGGTGGAGCCGGCACCGCCGCCGCCGGTGCAGAACGGACCGGTCGGCGTGCCGAAGATCGTCTACTTTGACTTCGACAAATACAACATCAGGCCCGGCGACCGGAACATCGTGGAGGCTCACGCGAGCTTCCTGCGCAACCGGCCGCAGAGCCGGGTCGTGATCGAGGGCCACACCGACCAGCGCGGCGGCCGCGAATACAACCTGGCGCTGGGCCAGCGCCGTGCCGACTCGGTGGCGCGCGCGCTCACGCAGCTCGGCGTGCCCGCCGAACGCATCGAGGCCATCAGCTGGGGCCTGGAAAAGCCCGCATCGAACGAAACCACGGAGGAGGGCTATCAGCTCAATCGCAGAGCCGAATTCAGCTATCGCTGAGGCCGGATCACCGCGATGACTTCGGTCGTGGCAGTTCCCGGTCCGCGCACACGTCACCAGAGCGAAAGCAGATGACGGGCGTGGCCGGTTTCCCGCATCCGAACGGGGCCGAATGATGTCCTTCACAGACCAGCTCCACGCCTGCCACGAACGCCTTGTGTCGGTGTGCGCGGCGCTGCCGGCCCCGTATCCGGCCTTCACGCTGTTCTTCTCCGTGAGCGACGGCTCGCAACGTGCGCACGTGGTGCACGCGCGGGCCGCCGATTTCGAGACCGCCTGGCGCGAGGGCGCCGGACACATGGAGAGCTGGGTGCGCGAGCGCGGCATCGTGTCGCCGTGGCTGCGCATCGACTGGGTCGAGGGCGCGAGCCCGATGGACTGGGCCCAGTTCAAGACCCAGCTCACCGCCGTCAAGCGCAACTACTTCCGCCTCGGGCTGGCCTTCGACAAGGACTTCTCGATGGCCTTCACCGAGCAGGAGCTCAACGCCAACGCGATGCTGTGCGGCGACTCGACCATTCCGCACTCGGTGGTGAACGCGCGCAACTTCGAGGTCTACAGCCAGGCGCGCTTCGAGCGCTCGCCGCCGCTGGACATGTCGGCGGACCAGCCGGTCTACCTGCTCGCGACCGTGGGTGTGTTCTGCCAGCCCGATGGCGTGGTGCACAAGCTGGTGGGCACGGGGCTCGACGCGGGTCGTCGGCAGTTGCCGGCGCTCAATCCGCAGTCGGTGCTCGACCTCGTGCGCAGCGGCTCGTCGTACCTGGCGCGCCAGGTGCAGGGCGACGGCCTCTTCGTGTACGGCTACTTCCCGTGCTTCGACCGCCGCATCCCGACCTACGACGCGATGCGCCACGCGAGCGCGGTCTACGCCATGCTCGAGTCGTGGGAGCTCACGCGCGACGAGACGCTGCGCGCGGCCATCGACCGGGCGCTGGACCATCTCACCGGATCGCTGATCCGCGACTACACGCTGCTCGACGGCCGCGCCGTGGCCTTCCTGGTCGACACCGGCGGCGAGATCAAGCTCGGCGGCAACGCGGCCTGCGTGCTCGCGCTGGTGAAGTACTGCGAGCTGATGGAAACGCGCCGCTGGCTGCCGCTGCTGGAGCGGCTCGCGCTGGGCATCGTCTCGCTGCAGGACCCGGCCACCGGACGCTTCAACCACGTGCTGCACGCGGCCGACCTCACGGTCAAGCAGGCCTCGCGCATCATCTACTACGACGGCGAGGCGGCCTACGGACTCATGCGCCTGTACAGCCTCACGCGCGAGCCGCAATGGCTTGCCGTGGTGGAGAAGGCCTTCGACCATTTCATCGCCAGCCAGCACTGGCAGGCGCACGACCACTGGCTCAGCTGCTGCGTGCACGAGCTCACGCACTGGAGCCCGCAGGAGAAGTACTTCCGCTTCGGCCTGCAGAACGTGGCGGGGTATCTCGATTTCGTGCTCGACCGGAAGACCACCTTCCCGACGCTGCTCGAACTCATGCTGGCCGCGCAGCAGATGCTCCAGCGGCTCGAAGGCATGCCCGCGATGCGGCACCTTCTGGACGAGCTCGACACCGAGAAGTTCTACCGCGCGCTCGACTACCGCGCGCACTACCTGCTCAACGGCTTCTTCTGGCCCGAGATGGCGATGTACTTCCGCCGTCCGTCGACGGTGGTGGGCTCGTTCTTCATCCGCCACCACTCGTTCCGCGTGCGCATCGACGACGTCGAGCAGTACCTCTCGGGCTTCGCCGCCTACCACCGCTACCTGGTGGAGCGGCGGGCCTCGCCGGGCGCCGCGGGCACGGGCTCCGGCGGAGGCCGCGACGACGGCGCCGTGTGGACCGCGAGCGAGATGGCTCGCGTCACCGGCGGCGAATGGGTCGTGAAGCCCGAGGACGGATGGCGCGCCGCCGGCGTTGCGCAGCGCTCCTTCATGCGCAAGGGGCGCGTGGTGTTCGACCACCAGACGCGGCCCTCGAAGACGCCGCTGGCGGCGGTCACGCTCAAGGGCGTGCTGCAGCCGGCCGCGGCCGTGCTGTGCTCCGACCCCAAGCCGCATCTCGACAAGCGCGTGCCCGTGCTCAAGGTGTCGAACGTGCTGCAGGCCGTGCTGGAGCTGGGCGACCATGCGCGCGCCGAATTCGCGGGCCGCGTGTGCGGCGTGCTCGGCAGCGGCGCGGGCAGCGGCACCGTGGCCGCCATGCTGGCCGGCGCGCTGACCGTGTGGGGCGAGGTCGGCCAGCCCGAGGGCAACATCAGCCTGCCGTCGGGCATCGCCTGGAACATGACCTGCATGCCGCGCCATGCGGCCTACTGGGTGCTGGAGATGGGCACCTCGCACATGCCGGCTTCCGCGCAACTGGTGCGCCCGTCGCTCATGGTGGTGACGGGGCTCTCGACCGCGTCGCAGAAGCACCGCGGCCCCTCGGAAGCGGCCGCGCGGCTCGACAGCCGGATCTTCCAGGCCATGGTGCCGGGCGACAGCGTGGTGCTCAACCGCGACATGGCCGAGTTCGCGACCTTCGCCGAGGCGGCGATGGCGCAGCAGCTTCAGATCGTGACCTGCGGCGAGCACAGGGACGCCGACGTGCGCCTGCTCGGCTTCGACCACGGCGAGGTGCAGGCGCTGGTGGCGGGCGAGCCCTTCCAGCTGCGGCTGAATGCGCCGGGACGCCACATGGGCGCGAGCGCCATCGCGGCGCTCGCTGCACTGCAGGCGATGCGCCTGCCGCTGGCGGCCGCGGTCGAGCCCTTCGCGCACTTCGAGCCGCCGGGCGGACGCGGCGCGCTGCACACCATTCACATCGGCGGCGGCAGCTTCAAGCTGATCGACGAGACCTACGACGCCAACCCGAGCTCGATGCGCGCGGCGCTGGAGCTGCTCTCGCAGGCGCCCTGCGAGCCGGCGCGGCGAGTGGCGATCCTCGGCGACATGCAGGAGCTCGGCCCCACCGCGCAACGCCACCACCTCGACCTCGAGGCCGAGCTGCTTGCATCGCAGCCCGACCGCGTGCTGCTGTGCGGACCGCTGATGCGCGCGCTGCATGCGCGCATCCGCACCAAGGTCCGCTCGCACTGGTTCGTCGACGTGTCCGACCTGTCGACCGCGCTGGGCGGGCTGCTGCAGCCCGGCGACTGGGTGTTGGCGAAGAGTTCCGCGGGCATCGGCCTGTCGAGGCTGGCCCGCGTTTTGAAAGCACTGCCATGAGATGGAACGCACTCCTGCATTCGCCCTTCTTCGATCATGAGCCGCGGCTGCGGCGCGAGCCCTCGCGGCGCTGGTGGCTGGGCTGGCTGCAACTGCTGTGCGCATGGGTGCTGTGCATGCTGCTGTGCGCCAACATCGCGCTGGTGTTCGCACAGGGTTTGCCCGGACAGACAGGGGAGGCCAGGGCAGGGAGGCCGGCCGGTTGCGCGGTTACGGGAAGCGCCGCGCAACCGGAGCCGGTTCATGGGATCAGGGCCGATGTGACGAGAGGGCAGAAGCTGTCTTGCTGATGTGTGTTTGAAGCGCACCGCGCATCAATTTTTGCCTTGTAACAGCCGGGTAACAGTTGATAATGACGCAGGCGTCATTGCACGACGAACCGGCTCTTCTCCATGATCAAGTTCCTCCTGCCAAGCCAACTGGTTGCCGAGACTCCGGACGAGCCCGGTGCCAGTCCCTACGCGGGCGCGCTGAACGCCGCGTTCCGCGCCGCCTACCCGCTCGTGAAGAGCGCCGCATGGCGCTCGCTGCCCATCAGCCTGTTCGGGCTGCTGCCCTCGATCTTCCTGCTGCAGGTGTATGACCGCGTGCTCTCGCGCAGCGGCACGTCGACGCTCGCGGCGCTGGTCAGCGGCATCCTGTTTTTCCTGTGCATCGAGTTCTGGCTGCGCACGCGCCGCTCGCGTCTGCTGCGCAATGCGGGCGCCATCGTCGATCACGGTGTCTCGGGCGCATTGCTCGATTCGATGCTGGGCCGGCCGCTGCGCGCGCTCGAGGCGCGGCCCGCGTCGGTGTGGCACCTGTACTTCCGCGACGTGGCTTCGGTGCGCGGCACCATCACCGGCGGGCTGGCCCAATCCATCTTCGACCTGCCCATGGCCGTCTTCGCGCTGGTGGTCATCGGCATCGTCGCGCTGCCGGTGCTGCCGGTGGTGTTGCTGTTCCTCGCGATCATGTCCTTCCTCGCGTGGTGGTGGGCCGACGAGGTGCGCTCCGGCCGCGTCGAGGAAGTGCAGCGCGGGCGCGGCCTGGAGCGCGTGACCGCCGAGATCTGCAACGCGCGCGAGACGCTCAAGGCCCAGGCCAACGACGGTCCCACCGTCGAGATGTGGCGCCAGACCTACAACGCCTGGCTCGCCGAGAGCTTCAGCAAGAACGGCCAGATCGAGAGCGCGCGCGACGGCACCACAGTGCTGCTGACCGTGTTCTCCGTCGTCGTCGTGACCGTGGGCGCGGTCTCGGTGATGGAGCAGTGGATGACGGTGGGCGGCCTCGTCGCCTCGAACATGCTGGCGCTCAAGGCGCTTCAGCCGGTGGCGGGGCTGGTGTCGAACTGGCGCTCGCTAGCCACCGCGAAGGAAGCAGCCAAGCGCCTGGAGACCGTGCTGCGCGAGCCGGTGGAGAAGCCGCCCACTGGCATGACACTGCCCCAGCCGCTGGGCCGCATCACGCTGAAGGACGTGAGCTTCAGCTTCACCGAGAACTCGCAGCAGCCGGTGCTGGAAAACGTCGACCTCGACATCGGCCCGGGCGGCCTGCACGTGATCGTGGGGCGCAACGGCGCGGGCAAGTCCACGCTGGTGAAGCTGCTGTCGGGCCTGTACACGCCCACGCGCGGCATCGTGAGCATCGGCGAGTACGACCTCTCGCAGTTCGGCCGCGAAGAACTCTCGCGCTGGATCAGCTACCTCTCGCAGGAGGTCTACTGGTTCGGCGGTTCGCTCATCGACGTGATGCGCCGCAACGCGCCGGGCCAGAGCGACGAGCAGATCGTCGCGGCCTGCAAGCTCTCGGGTGCGCACGACTTCATCTCGCGGCTGCCCGACGGCTATCGCACCATGGTGGGCGAAGGCGGCACCGGCGTGTCGGTGGGCGAGCGGCGCAAGCTGGCGCTGGCCATGAGCTTCCTGCGCAAGCCCTCGGTGCTGGTGCTCGACGAGCCCAGCAACGACCTCGATTTCCAGAGCGAGCGCAACCTGCTCGCCACGCTGCTCGCGGTGGCCAAGGTGCGCACCGTGGTGGTGGTCACGCACTCGCTGCGCATCGTCTCGGCGGCCAACGTGGTCTACCACGTCACCGGCCAGGGCAATGTGGAGCAGGGCGCGGCCGCTGTGATGGTGCCGAAGCTTTTCGGCGTGAAGAAGCCGCTGGTGGCGCTGGGCGATTCGGAAGACGGCGCGGCGGGAGCTACGCCGGCCTCCCGTTCGATGGCATGACGCGCAGCAGCGATGAACGACGAGTGACCGGGGACGCGATTTGAAAATAGACCTGCCGCAGATTCTTCAGGACGAGAACGACAAGCGCGCGGCACAGACCTCGCCGCAGGGACGGCGGCGCCAGTGGATCATCGGCGGTGCGATCGGCCTGCTCGCACTGGTCGGCCTGGGCTTCCCGATGGAGACCGTGGTGGTCGCGCCGGGGCGCGTGATCCCGTCGGACCGCGTCAAGTCCATCCAGCATCTGGAGGGCGGCATCGTCAGCAACGTGCTGGTGAAGGAAGGCGAGAAGGTCAAGCAGGGCCAGTCGCTGGTCGAGATCGACCTCGGCGGCAGCGGCCTCAACCTCGAGGAGCTCACCGCCCGCTACGCCGCCACGCAGGCCACGCGCGTGCGGCTCATGGCCGAGAGCCGCGGCCAGCCGCTCACGCGCGCATCCTTCGCGACAGACATCGACGAGGGCGTGCTCGAAGGCGAGACCGGTGCCTACCAGGCGCGCGCGCTCGAGCAGCGCGGCGTGATGGCCGGTGCCGTGTCGGGCCTGGAGCAGGCGCGCAGCAAGAAGCTGGAGCAGGAGGCCAAGGCCAAGGGCCTGAGCGACCGGCTCGCGCTGATGCAGAAGGAACTGGAGATCTCCGAGCAGCTGCTCAGCGAGAAGCTGGTCGGCCAGGTCGAGGTGCTGGAGAAGCGGCGCCAGGCCGAGAGCGTGCGCAGCGAGCTCGCGGTGGCGCGTCAGGGCGTCGTCTCGGCCAATGCCTCCATCACCGAGGCGCAGGCCAAGATGGCCGAGGCCGAGGGACGTTTCCGCCGTCGCGCATCGGATGAGCTGGCCACCGTCGAGCGCCAGTTCGCGAGCCTGGCCGAGGACCTGGCGCGCGCGCGCACCCAGCGCTCGCGCACCGTGGTGAAGGCGCCGTCGGACGGCATCGTGAAGGGCCTGCGCAACTCCAGCCCGGGCTGGGTGGTGAAGCCCGGCGAATCGATTCTCGAAGTGGTGCCCGACGAGGACGAGATCATGGTCGAGGCGCGGCTCAATCCCAACGACCGCGGCTTCGTCGAAGTGGGCCAGCAGGCACGCGTGAAGATCACCGCCTACGACTACCTGCGCTACGGCGCGGTCGAGGGCAAGGTCAAGCTGGTGGCGGCCGACGCCGACCGCGACCCGGCCATCTCCAACGGCGCGCCTTACTACCGGCTGCTCATCAGCATGTCGCAGTCGCACGTGGGCCGCGACGAGAACCGCATCACCGCCGGCATGGAGTCCGAAGTGGACTTGCGTGTGGGCACCGACCCGTTCATCTGGTACATCCTGCGACCCGTGCTCAAGCTTCGCCGCGAAGCCTTCCGCGAACCATGAAGTACCGCAAACCGGTCGATCTGCGCCGCGTGGGCACCGGCGCCGTCTGCGCGGCCCTGTACGGAAGCCTGTATGCGGGCCTCGCGGGTCTCGCGCTGCCGCCCGCCGCCTTCGCGCAGGAGCAGCAGCCGTTCCAGGAAGAGACGGTCGTCACCTCGCCGGCTGTTCCGCTGGTTCTCGCGCGCCGGCTTTCTCAGCCGTCGCTCGGCGCGGCCAGCTACGCGCAGCAGGTGAAGCAGGCCCTGATCGTGCTGTCGCAGGAATACCCCGAGGTGCAGACCGCGCAGGCCGCGGCCAACACCAGCAGCTACGGCGTGGATGCCGCGAAGCAGGCGCGCTACCCGAAGTTCAAGGTCGGTACCTCGTCCGGCAACTACAACAGCGGCGCGGCCAATGCCAAGACGCAGAGCTACACGGTGCTCACCGCCGAGGCGCGCGTGAGCCTGCTCGACGGCGGCGCCATGAGCGCAGCGCAGCGCGCCGCCGAGGCCGGCAACCAGGCGGACGACGAAGCCGTCATCACCACATCGCAGAAGGTGGTGCTGGACGCGCTCACCGCCTACCTGCAGGTGCAGCGCTTCGACCTGAAGAAGCAGATCGCGCACAAGGCCACCGAGGTGGTGGCCGAGCTCTCGAAGGCCGAGGCCCGCCGCGTGGCGCTGGGCGTGAGCGGCGACAACGACCTCAACATGGCCGCCTCGCGCCGCGCGCTGGTGGCCGCGCGCGAATCCGACTTCGAGGCCCAGCGCGACGAGGCGATCGCCAAGTTCCGCAACTACTTCAAGTTCTCGCCCAATGCCGAGTCGCTGCCCGTGCTCGCGGCGCCCGCGCAATGGCGCATCGCCACGCAGGAAGAAGCGCTGCGCCGAGCCGAGGCGCGCAGCACCGAGATCGCCGAGGCGCAGGGCCGTATCGAGCGGGCGAGGGCGCTGGCCGACCAGCAGGACGCGAGCCTCTACCCCACGCTCGACGCCGTGCTCGTGAAGAGCAGGGATCCGCGCGGCGTGTCGCCGCAGGACCCGACGCGCGCGGCCTTCGAACTCAACTGGAACTTCGGCAACGGCTTCGACCGGCAACTGCGCCTGAAGTCGGCGCTGGCCGAAGTCGCCAACCAGGAGGCCAAGCTCGAAGGCGTGAAGAACAACCTGTTCGAGCTTACGGCCGCCTCGTGGTCGCGCACCGTCTCCGGCCGCGAGCGCGAGAAGCAGCTGATGGAAGCCGTCAGCACCTCGGGCCAGGCCTTCCGCGGCCGCCGCCGCCTGATGGAATTCGGCCGCGAGACCCTGCCCAAGGTGCTCGACGCCCAGCTCGACTACTACACGCTGCTGTTCGACTACGTCGACGGCGTCTTCGACCTGCGCATCTCGGAACTGCGCCTGGCGCGCACCACCGGCGAACTGCGCATCGACCCGCTGAGCCCCAACGGCTGGATCGACGGCCTCTTCGGTGCCCCCAGGCGCCAGGTGCTCACGGAAGACGGCCTGCTAGGCACCCTCTGCATCTCCAGCAACACCGCCTGCGCCACCGAGCCGGTGGCCGAACGCACGGTCGGAATGGCAGGGCCTCCGCCCGCCCTGCGCAAAACCCAAAGACTCTCCATCCCCTGACCAAACCGGGAACGGGCAAGCGCAAGCGAAGCCCAATTTCGAGAACACCGAGGAACCGGCTCTGCCGGGCCTCAGGTGTTGCCCCCGGTAGGGGGTTGGCGAAGCGGACACGAAGTGCCGCGAAGCCTGGGGGCGAGCCAAGTCTTGCCTGGGGGCGAGCCTATTGTTCTTCGGGGATGCCAGGCTCGCCGTCGAGGATCTGGTACTTGCGCATCTTCTCCCACAGCACCTTGCGGCTGATGCCCAGGTGCTGCGCCGTGTCCTGGCGCTTCCAGTCGTTGATCTCCAGCGCCGCGATGATGCGGTTGCGCTCGCTGCTGTTCCAGCCCTTGCGGTCGGCGCTGCCGTCGAGAAAACCGCCCGCGCCATTGCCGTTGCTGCCCGCGCCGTTGCGGTCGGCCGAGGCCGCCGGCGCCGGCGTGCCGCGTGTGAGCGCGATGGCGCGCTGGATCAGGTTCTGGTCCCAGCTGTGCAGCTGCCGCGCGATCACGCCCACGCGTTCCGCGAGGTTGCGCAACTGCCGCACGTTGCCGGGGAAGTACGTCTCTGCCACCGCGTCGCTGAGCCAGTGCGGCGTCTCGCCCAGCGCTTCGAGCTCTTCGCCGAGCACGTTGGTCAGCAGCGCCTTGAAGATCGCGATCTTGTCGATCTCGCCGCGCTCCTCGAGGCTGGGCACATGCAGCTCGATCACCGCGAGCCGGTAGAACAGGTCGGCGCGGAACTCGCCGCTCGCCACCATCTCGCGCAGGTTGCGGTTGGTGGCGGCCACGAGCCGGAAGTCCACGCGCACCGGCGCCGTCGCGCCCAGCCGCGTCACCGCGTTGTCTTCCAGCACGCGCAGCAGCTTCACTTGCTGGTAGCGCGGCAGGTCGCCGATCTCGTCGAGGAACAGCGTGCCGCCCGTGGCCTGCTCGAAGTAGCCGCGATGCGCATGCACCGCGCCCGTGAACGAGCCCTTGGTATGACCGAAGAAGAGCGACTCGAAGAGCCCGTCGGGAATCGCGCCGCAGTTCACCGCCACGAACGCGCCCTTGCCGTAGCGCTGGTGGCCGAGGTGCAGTTGCTGCGCGATGCGCTCCTTGCCAACGCCCGTTTCGCCGCGCACCAGCACGCTGTGGTCGCAGTCGGAAAATGCGTTCACTTCGGCCAGCAGGGCCTTCATTGCATCGGAGTGCGCCACCAGCACGTCGGGCGCCTGCGGTGCCACCTCGCGCGCGCGCAGCTGCCGCACCAGCTTCGCGACCATCGTGCGCAGCTCGGCGCAGGTGAAGTCGTAGGGCAGCACGTGCAGGTACTCGGGCGGATAGGTGCGCGAGTCGCGCTCGCGCGAGCCCGCAGCCACCCAGATCACCGGCATGCCCTGCAGCAGCTCGGTGGCATGCGCCAGCCCGCCGCTGTCGATGACCGTGACGCTGATGATCGCCACCGAAGGACGAAGAGCCGCACCCTGCTCCTGCGGCGGAGGCGGCATGCCGTCGGCCCGGATGACCTCCACGTCGAAGCTCGCCATGCACCGCGCGATGCGGTCGAGGATGTCGGCTTTGCCTTCCCAGACAAAGAGGTCGAGTTCGTCGAAATTGGCGGCGGGGGAGCTCATGTTGGAAATACGTGCATATCAATAGACCAGCTGGGCACCTCGATTGCAGGAGAGGCGGGCACCGACCTCTGCTTGCGCAAGGTCGATTCCCAGGAGGTTCAGTAGTGCATTGACGGCAGGGTCAAGCAGGGGGCCGAGTGCGTTCGTGACCACCGTCTGTAGAGTGTTCAGAAGGTTGCTGATCAGGCTGAAGGTGCCGTTCAGCAGGCCTCCGAGGACACCGCTGCTGTCGCTTGAGTAGGGCTGAATCTGGATTCCACCCAGCGTGGACCCCAAACTTTGCACAAGCGACGTAGAGCTAATGGCCTTGAATGATGGATCCTTGCCTGTGCCGTCATATGGCGCGGCATCGATCTCTGGTAGGTTTGCCGGAGCTGGAGCAACATAAGTCAGCGCGGTGCCACTTGCGCTCCCGCCGACGTCCGAGTTGACGACAAGGCCAAGTCCGGAGATGACAGTTTTCTGGGCAAGCCCCATGTCAGTCACATACGTGCCGTTCGCAGCCTTCCATTTCTTGGGGCTGCAGATCAGCGACAGAAGACACCAGTCGAACTTGGCTTCGCGATAGCCGATCTCGACGATGCCTACAGGAGCGGCTGTTGCCGGCACAGAAGACGAAAAGATGTTCGAAACCTTGCCGACATTCAACCGAGCCACACTAGTGCTGGCTTGGACATTCAATGATTTGCTATCAGAGCTGTTGCATGTATGGCCTGTAACCAGTCCGGCACCATTGCCAGCACTGATGCCAATTTCAATGGGTGCGGGAAGAGCTTGCGTGTAAATAACCTTTGTCACTGGGCAATTGCCGCTGCAGACAATCGTTGCAACCAAGTCGGACACAATCGTTCCGAGATTCAAGGTCGCGACGCTATCGAGGAAATTGATAAGTGGAGAGAGTGCTCCAGTCACAGTGGAAAGTAAGTTCGAAAGAAGGTTTGTGATTCCGTCGAGATTGACGGACAAGAGCAAACGGACTTGCGCAGTGCGCACGTAGATCCTGTTCGGATCGTTAACCCCGAGACTGGGATTCACGAGCATCGGATTCCCCACGGCCGAGACTTGAGGAGGCTCGACCACCTGCACCTTCGCTGTGACGCTGGCAATGCCAGGGACGGTGATCGGCACAGTGGCTGCAAGGCCGTTCTTGCCGTTCGCGACCTGGATCATTCCCTGGACGAGCTGGAAGAGTTGAAGGTTGGTGCTCAGTCCGGCGGCGTCCGTTCCACTCGCGACACCCAGCAGGTCGGCGAGCTTGAGCGTGAACGGCGAAGCCTGGACGCTGACGAGTATGTCGCGCAATGCCTGTATGGTGGCGGCGGCAGTGTTGCCGCTGCGTTCCATGACGGAGATCATGGCCTGGAGCAGGACGCCGGCGTCTACATTGGTCGCGAGCACCTGGTCATAGTTGGCGGCGCTGATGTTCAGGGCAATCTTGAGTTGATCGAGGAAGCTCAACAACTGGATGTCGGTGTTGAGCAGCCCTTGCCAGCCCGCAGCCTGAACCGATAGAGAGCCGCCCAACAGGCCGCCAAATAGGGCATTCAGCAAGGCCGACTGGCTGGAGTCTATAGTCAGCAGCGTGCTTCGAATGCTCAGCGAAGCCAACGGCTGTCGCTGTGCGGCAAGCGCCTGCACGCTGATGGTGGTTGCGGGGCTGCCGGAAATGCCTGGAAGGAGCAGCGCCGGAGTCCTCGTGATGGTGACCCGAACGGCATTGAAGGCCTGGCCGGTGCTGGGTGCACCGAAGTACTGGGGTGCCGTTCGGCTGGGATTGCCCGGATCCCAGTTTCCGCATTCCACATCCGCCTGCGTGAGAGCAGGGAGCAGGGGCGGCATGTTCTGTGCAGCGTTCGTCACGGCTGCAGCCTTCGCATCGGTGCAAAGAAACGGTTGAAGTGATTGAGCTCCCGACAGGGCTGCAAGGTCTGCAGTCTTTTGAAGTTCGCGCTTGATGAAGAAGAGATAGCCGAGCTGAGTGCCGAGCAGGGTGATGATGATCAGGCTCAGCGCAATGGCCGTATTGATCAGGACCGATCCCCGATTCCGCTTGCGACGAGAGAGGTTATGGAGTGCTGCGTTCATGGCAATGGAACTCCTCAGGACGATCGAAGCGCGATGGTCGAGCGACTCCGCAATTGATTCGGCATCCACGTGCTGATATCCAGAAACGGTATCGATGGCAGCAGGCGGTTCGCGCTGTAGGGGTAGCTCACCGTCACCACGTAGATGGCAGATGTCCCGGCGCCGCTCGTGACAGGGTCGACAGACACGTTGGACACGATCCAGCTGCGCCTGGTGGTCACGTCGGCGTTTGCCGAAACAGGGACGACGAGTGAATTGGCCAGGGCGGCGTAGACAGCGTCCTTGACTCGTCCGTCACCTGCGACGGGCGACGTAATGAGGCCTGCTGTCCGAGCACCTTCTTCCGCGGCGCGTGTTACTGCCTGCTGCGTATAGAGCACTGCACCGAACGTGGCGAGCGCATAGAGGACGCTGAATAGCAGGCTGAAGACCAGCGCGAATTCGATGGCGGCCACGCCGCGCTCGCGAGCCGGTCTGCGCGTGCGGGTCCTGCCTTTGCCGCTCATGGCGCCCTCCCGTCGAGCAGCATGCTGGCCTTGCCGACGATGGTGGTGGGCATGGCGAAGCTCGGGAACGGCGGCAGCAGCATCTGCAGGTTGGTGGCAGTGACGGTCACGACCATCTGGCAGCGTGTGTCCCACGTGGCGCCGCAGGTGGGAGCCGTGCAGTTGTTGCTGACCACGCCGCACACGGTGGCGCTGACGGTGCGCGTGACCACCGCGGGCATCCAGTTGCTGCTGGCCGTTGCCGTCGTCTGGGCCTGGGTGGCGCGTGCCGCGAAGGTCGACTGGTAGCGCAGCGCGGCGCGCGCGCCGTCTTCCGCCGCGTTCTGCAGCCCGAGCCGGAACGCGAACAGCATGCCGTAGCTGATGATCCCGTAGAGAAGCGCGAAGAAGATCAGGAACACCATGGCGAACTCGACCGCGTACGCGCCGCGCTGGGAGTGCGCGCGCGTGCGGGTGAGAAGACGTGGTGTTGCCATTGCGATGTCTGGTTCTCTGTTCGCGCCTGGGGCTGCCTACTTCGGCGCACCGCCGCCGGAACTGGAGCCGCCGCCCGATGTCGACTTGACGCTGGACGTCATGCGCTCCGGGATCGGGTATTCGAAGCTCTTCAAGTAACGCTCGTAGCTGCGGCTGGCGACGTCGCCCGCGATGGTCCGCGGCGTGGTGGACGAGATTTCTCCACCGCGCTGCCAAGCGAGCAGCCCCTGCGTGGCGTCGCCCACCTGCAGCCGCTCATAGACGTACTCGCCGGCCTCGGCCATCTCATCCTGGCCTTGCTGCGGCGCTGCTGTTGCGGCAGCGGCAGGTGTCGGCGCGCTTGCTGCAGGCGCTGCGGGCTCCGGTGCCTTGGCCGCGCTGGACGGCTGCTGCGGTTGTTGCTGCTGCTGCGCGAGCGCCATGGGCGCGGCCACCATCAGCGTGGCGGCGAAGCCGGACGCGCAGAGCGCGGCAAGACGGGCAGTGGGTGTCTTTCTCATGGGGTGCCTCGTGAAGTCGAATTCGGCGAAAGGGAGACTGCGGCGGCATTCGCGGTGGCGTCCGCCGCAGCGGGATTGAGTTGGCTGGCGGTACGGATGCCGCCGTTGCCCGACCAGCGCGAGGCCTTGAGCATCAGTGGCGGCGGGGCCGCGTCTTCGCGTGCCAGTGCCGCAGTACTCGGCAGCGGGCGCACGGCCACGGGGGCAGGCGATGCGCCGGTGGCCGCCGGTGCGACACCGCCTGCGCGAAGCTGCTGCGCTGCGTCGCGCACCGCTGCGCGGGCGGCGGGGGACATGCGATTGGCTTCCATCAGTCTGTTGGCCTGCTCGCCCTGGTCCGTGACTTCGAGATACAGCGCCAGGTTGGACTGGGCCTGTGCGCTGTCGGGGCGCAGCTGCAGGGCCTGCATCAGCGGCAGCCGCGCGTCGGCGATCTGCCCGGCGCGCAGGCTGGCATAGCCCAGGTCGCTGAGCAGGGCGGCGTCGGTGGGTGTCAGGCGCTGGGCCTGCCTCAGCAGTTGTGCGGCCTCGGCGTAGCTGCCGCGAGCGCCTGCGAGGAGGCCGAGGCCCCGGTAACCGGCGCTTTCGAGCGGCGTGCCGATCAGCCGCTTGTAGGCCTGCTCGCTCGCCTCGGCCTGGCCGGCCTGGCGAAGGGCGTCGGCACGCATGCGCGTGGACTCGGGCGACACGCCCCAGCGCTGTTCGAGCGCGTCGATGTGTGCCAGCGAGGCGAACCACAGGCCTTCCTTCTGCATCTGCTCGACGAGCTTGAGATAGGTGGCCTTGGTGTCGACCGCGGCGCCGGCCTTGGCGTCGGCCGCGGCTTCGGCGGAGGCGCGTTGCTGGGCGTCGGCAGTGGCGGCGTATTGGTCCTTGAGCGCGCCGCAGCCGGTGATGGCGATCGCGGCGGCGACGCACGCCAGCAGGCGGCTGGCGGCGAGTGTGCGAGCGGGAAGGTTTTCGGTTCTCACTTGATGATGCCTCCCAGTGAACGGAATATCGCGATGAAGCCCGGCCCCGCGGTGACGATGACCAGCGCCGGCAGCAGCGTGCTCACCATGACCCCGGTCATCTTCACGGTGATCTTCCCGATGCGCTCCTTCAGTTCGGAGCGGCGGCTTTCGCGCAGCCGGTCGCTGAACACGCGCAACGGCTCCTGCACCGCGCCGCCGTGCCGGTCGACCTGCACCAGCAGCGAGACGAGGCCGCGCATGTTCTCGTTCTTGTGCAGCGTGGCCAGGCGGTGCAGCGAGTGCTCGCGGGTACGGCCCTGGCTGTATTGCGCATTGGCGATGCTCAGCTCGTAGCCCAGCACGCGCAGCACGTGCGAGAAGTCGGTCGCCATGATCTGCAGGCTCTGGTCCAGGCTCAGGCCCACGCCCTGCAGCAACCGCAGCAGGTCGACGAACAGCGGCAGCTCCCGCGCCGCGCGTTCGCGCCGGCCGGAGGCGATCCGGCCCAGCACCCACTTGGGCGCCATGAATCCGATGGCCGCAGCTGCCGCAAGCACGATGGTGACAGTGCTGCGCGTGTGTCCGCTGCTCCAGAACAGGTACGCCAGCAACGGCAGCAGGAAGGCGAGAGAGATCCGCGCGATGAGGAAGACCAGTTGGGCCCGCTTCGACGGCAGCCCGCACTGGTCGATGAGGTTGCGATCCTCGTCCGCCACCAGGGCCCGGCCGATGCGCGAATCCAGCCAGTGGAACGGCAGGTCCAGTTCGGGCTTGAAGGGCGCATCGGGGTCCGCCGGAGTTTCGACGGTGGACTTGAGGTCCGGCACGACGGCTGCCTGCCGGATGGCCCGGCCGATGGCCTGCCCGCTGCGTGTGCGTCGCAGTTCGGCCGCGACGAGCGCTCCGGCGCCGACCAGCAGGCCCAGCGCCAGCAGCACGAGGCTGACGATGGCGAGCAGGTTGGGCGTCAATGTCATGCCAGCCTCGCCAACCGGTAGAGCAGCGCCGCGCCCGTCAGCTGCAGGCCCACCGCGGAAAAAATCAGGATGCGGCCGGTGTCGTCGTTCCACATCCCCAGGAAATAACTGGGGTTGGTGAGGATCAGGAAGGCACCCACGCCCACTGGCAGCAGGCCCAGGATCCAGGCCGACAGACGCGTCTCCGACGACAGCGCGACGAGCTCCTGCTCCGCCTGCTCCCGGTCGCGCATGAAGTTGCCCACGCGTTCCAGCAGCAGGTCGGCGCGTCCGCCGTAGCGCACGCCCAGGCCCAGGATGGAGGCGAGCAGGTACATCTCCTCGATGCGAACGTTCTCCGCCGTCTGGTGCAGAGCACGGTCGAGGTCCACGCCTGCGCGCACCAGTGCCGCGGAGCGTTCCAGGTGACCGCGCAGCGGTGCCTGGGTGGTGGCGATCGCGAGCTGGAAGGCGGCCTGCGTGGAGTTGCCGATGGTGATCAGTCGCACCATCGCGTCGATGTAGCCAGGCAGCTGGCGGATCAGCTTGCGGCGGAACTTCTGCAGCTGCAGCCAAAGGGCGAAACTCGTCATCAGAACCAGGAGGAACAGCACGCCCAGCGCGGCGAGTCCTCCGACGAGAACGCCGACCAGCAGGCAGATACCGGCAATGACACCCAGCGTGAAGGCGATGGTGCGTGGCTCGACCACGCCCATCATCCAGCCGGGAATTGCCCGTTCGAGCAGGCTGGCGCGTACAGGAGCGGCGGTCGCCGCCTCGGTGGCGAGCCATGGGTCGGTGGTGAGGCCGGAGGCGAGGCCGTCGCTGGCGAGGTCCCGCAGCGGCATCGGTATCGGCGTTGCATTGGCTGCCGAGGCCGAGGCCGAGGCCGCGGCAGTGGCCTGGATCTGCTGATCGAGATGCCGCTCCGTCGCCAACCGCACCTGCCGGTTCTTCGCCCATTGCCACAGCAGCAGCCCCGCGGCCGCCATCAGCAGCGCGATGCAGAGTGCGACGAGCAGGGCTTCACGCACGGTGGTCCCCTCCATGCTGCGATGCGCGCTGCAGCGACTGGCGGAAGCGCGTGATCTTGGGCGAGTGCGGCGCGATGCCCAGCGACACCCAGCGGTCGCGCTCCTCGCCATCGGGCGAGACGATGGGCTCGTAGCGGTAGAGCTCCTGCATCGCTACCACGTTGTCGTTGACGCCTGTGACCTCGCTCAGCGAGATGATGCGGCGCTGTCCGTTCGACAGCCGTCCGATCTGCACGATGAAATCGATGGCGTTGGCGATCTGGCGGCGCAGGCTCACTTCGCTGCCCTGGTAGCCGGCGAAGCCAGCGAGCATCTCCAGGCGGTAGAGGCATTCGCGCGGCGAGCTCGCGTGGATGGTGCCCATCGAGCCTTCGTGGCCGGTGTTCATGGCCTGCATCATCTCGATGACTTCGGCGCCGCGCACCTCGCCCACGATGATGCGGTCGGGCCGCATGCGCAGGCTGTTGCGCAGCAGGTCGCGGATCGACACCACGCCCTGGCCGTCGAAGCCGCCGGGGCGGCTTTCGAGCCGCACCACGTGGCTGGTGCCCAGCGAGAGTTCGGCCGTGTCCTCGATGGTGATGACGCGTTCGCGCGCCGGAATGAAGCTGGCCAGCGCGTTCAGCAGCGAGGTCTTGTCCGAGCTGGTGCCGCCGCTCACGAGGACGTTGCAGCGCGCGCGCACCGCGATCTCGAGCAGCTGCGCCATGCCCGCGTCGAAGGTGCCGAGCTTCACCAGGTCGGCCGGCGTGAGCGGCTCCTTGCGGAACTTTCGGATCGACACCGACAGGCCGTCGATGGCCAACGGCTCGATGATCACGTTGATGCGCCCGCCGTCGGGCAGGCGCGCGTCGACCATCGGGTTCGATTCGTCGAGCCGGCGACCGAGCGGCGCGAGGATGCGCCGCACGATGCGCATCACGTGCTCGGAATCGGCGAAGCGCACCGTCTCGCGCTCCAGCACGCCGTGGCGCGACACGTACACGTTCTGGTAGCCGTTGATCAGGATGTCTTCGACGGCCGGGTCGTTGAGCAGGTCTTCCAGCGGGCCGAAGCCGGCGAGTTCCTTCGTGAGCGCATCGGAGATGAGCTGCATCTCCCGGTCGTTGATCGGCACGCGGCGCAGGCGCACGAAGCTGTCGACCTCCAGTTCGACGAACTGCTGGATCGATGCGCGCGACCAGCGGCCGAACTCCGCGCCCAGTTCCTCGATGCGGCTGAGCAGGTGATCGTGCGTCCAGCTCTTGATGTCCTGGAACTGCTGGGAGTTGATGAACGCCTGGTCGTCGTCGGCGAATTCGATATCGGTGGACATGGGCTCAACCTTCGTGTGAACTCTTCCAGAGGCCGGTGACCTGCGACATGAGCGCAACCCAGCGTGGATCCTTGGCCGGGGGTTGGCCCGTGGCAGACATGTATTCCTGGTGCAGGCTGCGGGCGAGTCCCGTCACGGCCTGCGAATAGGGGTCGCTGCGCGCGGTGCGCACCAGCATTTCTCCGCGGCTGGCGGCGGCGAGCAGTTGCGCGCTGCGCGCCGGCAGCACGTGCCGCAGCGGCAGCTCGAGCCGCTCGGCGATGTCCTTGGCCGACAGGCCCACGTGGCTGTCGAACTTGTTCACCACCAGCGAGAGCCGTTCGGTCTCGACGCCGCGTGCGCGCAGCTCCTTGAGCATGTTGGCCGTGGAGACGATGCCGCCGATGCTCTGGTCGCACACCACCCACGCCTGCTGGGCCTCGCGCACGGTCTGGGCCATGAAGTCGATGGTCGAGAAGCCGCCGAGGTCCGCGATCTGGAAGTCGAAGAAGTCGGCCAAGCGCTTGATGAGCGAGACCGAGTCGGCATGCGAGATCTCGCGCACCTGCGCAAGGCTCGCGGGCAGCGGCAGGATGGCCACGCCGCTGGTGTGATGCGCGAGCGCGGTGTGCAGCAGCGTCTGGTCGAGCCGGCGCAGGTTGCGCACGCCGTCGACGAAGCTGAAGCCGCTTTGCGTGTCGAGATAGAGCAGACCGTCGCGCGCTGGCAGGCCGAGGTCGAGCAACGCAACGCCGTGGCGCGAGCTGCGGCCCGGCGGGCGCTGCGGCGCCTGCGTGAGCTGGTCGTTCAGCGACAGCGAGAGGCTGGTGGCCAGCGTGGTCACGCCGAGCCCGGCGCGCGCGCCCAACAGGGCCAGCGTGCTGCCGCGCGTGCCGCCCTGCAGCGTGCTGCGGCGCTCGAGCAATGTGCGCAGCGTGACCACCGCGTCGGTGGGCGGAGCGGCCATGTCGATGAAGTCGTCCACGCCAGCGCGCAGGGCCGAGAGCATGGCGGCCGGCTCTGCCGACACGCCGGTGGCCAGCACCGGCAGCGTGGGCCAGTCGCGTTTGAGGCGCTGGTGGAGCTGGCTGGCGGTGGCGCCCTGGTCGGGCGAGAAGTCGATGAAGACCGCCACCGGCCCCAGCAGGGCGATGCGTTCGTCGATCGACTTCGTGTCCGGCGGCAGGACCACCACGGAGCCGAGGGTGCCGAGCGCATCGGTCAGCCACGTGATGTGGCCGCCGTTGCTCGACGCGAAGAGATAGGTCTCGCTGCCTGTTTCGGGAATGCTGTCGCGTGGTGCGTTCATGGTGCCAGCCTGCGATGCATGGTCCGGGTCATTGGTTGCTGTCGTCAGCGGGAGAAGCCTGGAACCGGCGTGTCGATCGCGCCGCCCAGGAAATAGGAGCGCCACACCGCGCCGTCGCGCTGTTCGGCGGTGCCGGGAAGGTAGGGCGTGAGATCGGTGCCGCGCGCAATGGGCTTGACCAGGTGCGGCGTGACCAGGATCACCAGCTCCTTCTCCTTCATCTGGTAGTTGTTCTTGCTGAAGAAGGTGCCCAGGATCGGCAGGTCGCCCAGCAGCGGCACCTTGTCCGCGTTCGAGGTGGTGGTGCGGCTCACGAGGCCGCCGATGATGAAGCTCTCGCCGTCGCCTAGCTCGACGGTGGTGTCGGCGCGGCGTGTGGAGATCGAGGGCACCGCGACGCCGTTGAGGCTCAGCGCGTTGGTGTAGTCGAGGTCGCTTGCTTCGGGCGCCACCTTGAGCACGATGCGTTCGTTCGACAGCACGGTGGGCGTGAGCGTTAGGCCGATGCCGAAGGGCTTGTATTCGATGCTCGTGGTGCCCAGGCCCTGCGGCACGGGAATCGGAAGCTCGCCGCCGGCCAGGAAGCTCGCACTCTGGCCCGACAGTGCCACCAGCGTGGGCTCGGCGAGCACCCGGGCCATCCCGTTGCCTTCGAGGAAGCCCACGTTCAGGCCGATGCCAGCCTTGCCGAAGTTGAAGAGAAGATCGAAAGCCTGCGATACCGGGTTGCTGTATTCGCCGCTGATGCTTCCATCGCTGGAGAAGGTGGTCTTGCCTAGCGACGAAGGCGTGAAGACGCCGAAGCTGAATCCGCTCGAGTTGGCTCGCGTGCTGAAGATGTTGAGCCCCGCCTGCTTGAGCACGCTGCGGTTGAACTCGACCACCTTCACTTCGACCTGCACGGTGCTGCTGCGCACGTTCACGGTCGAGCGGTCGATGAGGTCGGTCTTCTCGGCTCCGGGCGGCAGGCTGGCCAGTGCCGCGGTTCGCTGCGCCTGGTGCGCTGCCATGTTGTCCATGGTGCCGGTGACGTTAGCGGTGGCGCGCCGCACTTCGATCGCGTAGGTGGTCGCGGCGGTGTTGCCCTTTTCCCAGACCATCAGCGTGGTGTGTCCGACGGCCTTGCCCGTCACGATCAGCCGCGCGGCCGGCGAATTCGGTGTCTGCCGGGTGATGGTGACGGCAGCGATGGCCTCGTCGCCGATGGCCATGCGGTCGATGCCCTTGCCGACCAGCAGTTCCCGCTGCGTGCCGACGGGGAGAGCCATCGGGCGCTGCGGCTGGAACTGCGGCCGTGTTCCCGTTCCCTGCGCGTCGGCGGCGGTCGCGGCCAGTGGCCAGACGGCCTGCGACATCGCGAGTGCGGCGATCAGCGACGAGCGCAGCAGTCTCGGCGCGGCATCCTTCACGTCTCTTGAACTGCGAGCGGCACGGGTCGACGACTCGCGGGGCATGTGATGCATTTGATTTTCCTGGGTGACCTGTGTCTGGTGGCGGCTGGCCGGCATGGGCTCAGTAGTTCACGGTTTCGCTGCGGTTGCCGCGAATGACTTCGACCTGGAGCCCGCCGCTGCGCGCGGGCTTTGCGGCGCGGGCGGGGCCGGAAACTGCGCGGACCTCCGTGGCCATCGGGCGGACGGAGGGGCCCTTGCCGCCGGTGACGAGATCGGCGGTGGTCAGTCCGGCCTGGGCGAGATCCAGTCCTTCCAGCGGGCCGCGGTGCGCCTCGCCGGCCTTGGCCTGGGCGGGCTGCAGGGCCGTGGGCAGTTCGGCGAAGAGCTTGGGATCGGGCTCCGACTTGTCCGCCGGGTTGCGCAGCGCGAGCATCAGGCGGCCGCTGGCGTCGCCGATGGTCAGGCGGTTCACTTCGTCGATGGGCACGGCCAGCACTGCGGTGCGGGCCTGGTCGTTGCGCTGGGCTTGCTGGGCCGCCTTGTCCGGGGCCTTCGACGGAAGGCCGTCGACCGAGGCGTTGCCGAAGGCCAGCACCCGCTTGCGCGAGAGCAGCAGGCGTGCCTGGCTGCGGTCCACGTCCTTGCCGTCGGACTTGAGAGTGATGAACACGTCGACGAAATCGCCGGGCTGGATCTTGTTGCCCACGCCCATCACTTCGTCCGCCTTGATCGCGACGGCGCGCTCGCCTTCGTCGATGCGCGTGGCCAAACCCGACACCAGCTGGTTTTCCATCACGGGGGTGCCTTCGGCAAGGTCCAGCACCGGCACGCGGCCCACGGCGACGTTCACGTCCTGGAAGGCGCCGACCGGGTTGATCGTGAGGCGCTCCACGCGCAACGCATCGGCGGGAATCGCCTCGCCCGCGGGCAGGGACTTGGCCGCCACCACCACCGGATAGACCAGCACCTCGCGCACCTTGGTTGGCGCGGTGGCCGGGTTCGCGGCCGCCGCGGCCGGAGCGGGGGCCTGCCGGCTCAGCATCCATGCATAGCCTCCCAGCGCGATGGCCAGGAGCACGAGGACTGCGGCGATGATTTTCGTGATGTTGATCATGGGCGGCGGATGAAAGAGTGGGGGCAAGCGATCGTGTGGATTGAGAGATGGATGACCCGCAGTGACAGAGGCAGTGAACTGCTAGCCCTGTCGCCCCCAGACCATCCAGACCGCAGTGGCCATGGCGAGATAAGCCGCGTAGGGAACGATGCGCCTGCGCTTCGGCGCGGCGCCGCCATCGGTTTCGACAGCGGAGAAAGAGGGGGTGCCTGAAGAGGCGCGGCCTTGCAGCATCAGTGCAAGCCGGGGGAGAACGGGCCAGCGTTGCAGCACGAGCCAGAGCGCGCTGTGAAGCCCGGCCAGCAGGCTGGCGCCGACCCAGATCGGCAACAGCGCGGGCAGGCCGACCCAGAGCCCGAGCGCACCTGCGAATTTCACGTCGGCTGCTCCCATCAGGCCGATCGCGTAGATGACCAGCAGGCAGCCGAAGCCGACGGCTGCGCCCGTGAGTGCCGTGGTCCAGTCGAGGCCGAAGGGCTGCATCCCGAGGGCAAGTGCCGCCAGCGCGACTGCGGCGCCGGCAAGCACGAGCCAGTTGGGGACGCGGCGTTGACGGAAGTCATACACGGCAACGAACAGCAACCACAGCAAACACGCCGATCGCATCACTGGTTCGGATGCTCAGGTCGTCGGAACGGTCAGCTTGCCGGCGATGTAGGTGAAGATGCCGGAGAGCTTCTTGCCGAGACCGGTGTCGCCCGAGAGCACGCCCACGATGGCGATGGAGATCAGCCCCGCGATGATTCCGTACTCGATGGCAGTGGCGCCTTCTTCGTCGCGAAGGAAACGGGTGATGGAGTTAAGCATGATGCGGCCTTTCAGGGATGAAAACTAAAGACTTGAAAACGGGATTTCGAAAATCAACGGAAAACCGTGGGAACGGAGTCGTCGGCTAGGGGGTGCTGATGGACGCCAACTTGGTCGTGATCGTGGAAAAAACGGTCGAAAGCTTGCCGCCCAAACCAGTATCTCCAGAAAGAACCCCGACGATTGCGATCGAAATAAGGCCCGCAATAATTCCATATTCAATTGCGGTCGCGCCTTCCTCATCGTGCAAAAAACGCTTTATTGAGCTATGCATGATTTCCCCTTTCAGGAAGTGTTAACAAAGGCTTGCGAGGTGGATGTTATACAGCGTAACTCCGTGTATCAACAAGGCAAACCCGCAAGACTTTCGTCAGGGTGTGCTAGCCAAAAGGGGTAAAGCAGGATAGCGGCCAGCCTCTTGCCAGCCGGAACCGGGGAAACCCTGGACAGCTGGTTAACAGTTGGGAAACGAATTTTTCCCTCTGTGGGCCACATGGCGCCTCCCATGAAGGGGGGATGTGACGTTACGCCGCGGGGAACGCGCGGGGCGGGGCTGTTACGGGAACAAACGCGTTACGTGTTACGTAGCACAGCCCCCGGAGGGGCAGATGTAACACTCAAGAAAGGCCAAACTCGTGAGCAAAAAGTCACGAGTTGGAGGGGGTGACCCCGTTGGTGGGAGGGCTTCGGCCGGGCCTCAGCCCAGGATTTCTTCGTGGAAGAGCTTCCACTCGGTACCCTGGCGTAACCAGTACTGGCGCCGGGAACGTCCGCTCTTCTCGCCTTCAAACACTTCGCCGAAGGTAACGACCATGGTGTCGTCGCCGTCCCGCCAGTGCAGGTACGACATGTCCTTGAACTGCACGCGCTTGCCTTGCGCGAATTTCACTTCGTCGTCGACAACCGAAATTCCATCGGTTGTTTTTTTGCTGCTGATGCGCTGGAAATCGGGCAAATAGAATTTCTTCAATTGCGCTTCATTTCCGCTGGCGCGTGCATCTTTCCAACTGGTGATAGCACTTGTAATTGACTGTGCTTCTTTTTCTGCCTGCGGTTGCGAAATCCATTGCAGGCTGCGCGCGGTCACCACCGGGGTGGCGCCGATTTGCACTTTTCGCAAAAGCTGCTTCAGGTCGGGGTTTGCCATGACCACGCAGCCGTCGCTGGCCAGCGGCGCCCGGGCGAACTGCTGCGGCGGAGTGCCGTGCAGCCAGATGCCGCCGCCGGTCTTGCCGCGCCGCACGTCGTACGGGTTGGGGTAATTGATGGGCAGGGCGCCGGCGCCGTAGAAGTCTTTCAGCGACTTAGGGTCGAGGCTGCTGGTGATGTAGTACACGCCCAGCGGCGTGCGCGCATCGCCTTCGGTGACCTTGTCGGTGCCCGACTTGCCCACGGAGATGTAGTAGTCGGCCGTGAGCTTCAGGCCCTTGTCCGAGTTCTCGAACAGGTACAGCCGCGAGCGCGAGGCGTCGACGGCGATCGCGTAGCGGCTGCGGGTGGACAGCGCCAGGAACTGCGAAGGCACGGTGTTGGCCGGCGGGCGTTCGCGCAGCGCCTGCAGGCGGCGCTTCGATTCCTCGTGCAGCTCGGCCATGGCCGGGTTGCCGCGCATCTTCGCGATGCTGGCGGTGTCGGGCAGCGAGTTCGACGGCGGCACCTGCGCCGCGAGCAGGTCGCCGTAGACGAGCTGCGCGAGCTGGAAGTTCGGGTAGTCGCGCACCAGGTCGCGCGCCTTGGCCAGCGCAGGACGGGTCTGGCCGCGGCCGAACAGTTCATACACCGCGATCAGGCGGGCTTCCGCGTTGCTGGCTTCCTGGATGGCGCCTGCCGATGCGGGCTTGCGCGTGGTTCTTGCCGCTGCTGCAGCGGTCGCCGCAGTCGCTGCCGCCGCGGCGACTGTCGTCCGGGCTTCGGCCGCGCCCTTCTTGCCTCGGGCACCGCGGGATTCCCTGGCTTCCCTGACGGAAGAAGCGCGGCCGGTCGTGCCGGCTCGTGCCGTGGCGCGTGCGTTGCCTGCGGAGGCTTTCGCTTTGGCCTTTTCCTTGTGGGCGCTGCCGCCCGCCTTGGTGGTGCCCGGCTTGCCGGGGCCGTTCGATGCGAGCGCGGCGCCGGGCGCCGCGAGCATCAGCGCCGACGCGGTCATCAGTGCCGCAATCAGCTGTTGCCCGCCACGCAGACGGAACGGAGGAGTCTGGAGCCGGCCCTGCCGGACGATGTCTGCCACTAGCCGCCGACGCTTTCCTTGCGAATGTGCCATTGATTGCCGGAGCGCTGCATCTCCAGCGTCTTGCGGCTCGAAACGTTGAGGTTGTCCGCGCGGTAGATCTGGCGGAACCGGGCCGTCGCGTTCTGTCCGTCGACCTTGATCGCGAGGTTCTCGATGTTCACGCTGATGCTCGACTTGCCGACGATGCGCGCACGACGGTCTTCTTCCCAGCTCTTGCGGCTCTGGCCGCCGGCCGGCGCGAAGTCGGAGCCGTAGGCAGCGAGATAGCGATCCATGTCCTGGCTGGCCCAGGCCGAAGCCCAGGCGCGCACGGCCGATTCGACCTCGGCGTTGGCGGCCGTGCTGGCCGCCGGAGCCGGTGCGGGAGCAGGCACTGCTTCCGGCGCCTTGGGCGCGGCGGCCACCGGGGCCGGTGCGGCCGCGACCTTGGCGGGCGGCGGCGGTGCGGCAGGTGCGGGAGCCGGTGCCGGGGTCGCCTTCGCGGCCGGAGCGGGCGCGGGAGCAGCGGCGGCGATCAGCGCCGTCGGCTTGCCGCCCGGCGGCGTCGGCGTGAAGAGTGTGCGGATCACGGCAAGCTTGGGCTGCACCGCCGTGTTGTTCTGGTCGAGCTGCAGCGCCTTGCTGTAGGCCTGGCTCGCGAGCCGCGCGTACACGTCGCCGAGGTTCTCCTGGGCGGTGGCGTAGCTGGGGTTGGTGCGGATCGCGCTTTCGAGCGCGGCGCGGGCCTTGTCGAACTGGTTCTGGCTCGCGTAGATCACCGCGAGGTTGTTGTAGGGCTCGGGCAGCTCGGGCGCGTCGAGTGTGAGCTGCGTGAAGGCGGCGATGGCTTCGTTGCGCTTGCCGGTGTCGAGCTGGATCACGCCCTTGAGGAAGCGCATCTGCGGATCGCGCGGCTTGTCCTTGAGGAAGGCCTCGGCCTTCGTCATTGCCTCGTCGAGCTTGCCGGCCTGCATGAGCTTGTCGACTTCCTCGTGCTCGATGGCAGCCAGCGCGGGAAGCGCGACGCCACAGGTGGCCGCGGCCAGGAGCAGGGCGCGCACGGTGGGGGAGAAGCTGAAACGGGCGCGTGGCCTGGGGCTCTTGGGCATTGCGGACAAGACCTCGTAGGGGTGGGTGATGCGGCAGGGATTGTAAGTGGGGCGGGTAACCCCCCGATACAGGGATGACGGGCCTTTCGCGCCCTTTAGGCTTGCCCGCAACGCCGCCCGAAGCCCCGCGCCGGGCGGCCCCGCAGTACAGTGCCGCCGTGGACCGCCTCCAAAGTATTGAAACTTTCGTTCGCGTAGCGCAGACCCAGAGCTTCGCCGAGGCCGCGCGGCAGCTGCGCGTGGCCAATTCGGTCGTCACCACGCGGGTCAAGCAGCTCGAGGAGTTCCTCGGCGCGCCGCTCTTCCACCGCAGCACGCGCGTGGTGCGGCTCAGCGACATGGGCCAGGCCTTCCTGCGCGACTGCACCGAGCTGGTGGCGCGCGCCGACAGCATCGTCGACCAGATGCGCGAGGCGCGCGGCACGCCCTCGGGTACCCTGCGCGTGCATGCGCTGACGGGCATGGTGCTGGGCCGTTTCGCCACGCTGCTGCGCGAGTTTCAGACCACCTACCCCGACATCCACCTCGAGCTGATCGTGAGCGATGCGGTGGCCGATCCGGTGAAGGCCGGCGTCGATTGCGCGCTGCAGATCTTTCCCGCGGCCTCGCAGGAGCTGGTGTCGAGGCCGCTCTTTCCGGTGCGGCGGGTGCTCTGCGCCACGCCGGCCTACCTGAAGGCGCACGGAGAGCCGGTCACGCCGCGCGAACTGCACCGGCACAAGCTGGGCCTCTACTCGGGCTACCCCACGCGCGACCGATGGACCTTTCACCATCAGGGCGAGCAGATCACCATCTACCTGGCGGCAGCCCTGCTGACCAACAGCGTGCACCTGCTGCGCGAATACGCGCTGGAGCACGCGGGCATCGTCTGCCTGCCCACGCTGGTGGCGGGCGACGCCATCGCGCGCGGCGACCTGCGCGTGGTGCTGTCCGACCACCAGCTGTCGTCGTTCTCGCTGAGTGCCGTGTACGCGGGCACCTCGCGCAATGCGCTGAAGCTGCGCCTTTTCATCGAGCACATCGCCACCCGCTTCACGCGCGTGCCGCCGTGGGATGCGACGCTGATCGAGCGGGGCCTGATCCCGGCCGAACTCATCGAGTTCAGCCGCTCTAGCGGGTGAAATGAATACTCCCCCAGGCTTCGCGCACTTCGTGTCGCTTCGCCAACCCCCTCGCCGGGGGCGACGCCTGCGGCCCGGCGGAGCCGGTTCCGCGGCGTCTCGCGAACAAGCTCGATGGCGTGCTCGTGGTGAGCAGGTCGAACAGGGGTAAACCCCAGCGATTATTCGGAAGCTCCGAATAATCCTCTTCCAAACTGGTCCCTACCGGCGTCGGCGCCTGCCTCCTAGAGTTCGCTCATCCAAGGAGACAAGCCATGCCAGCCACCACTTCGGCCGCCCCGGCCGCCTACAAGACCCGCTTCGGTTCCCTCAAGCACTTCGAGAAGGGCCACGTCGAGCCTATCGACGACGACGTGCGCCACTACGCGTTCTCCAACTGCTTCGAGATCGCGAGCATCAGCAAGCCCTACGAGAAGGTCGTGTTCGGCCAGAACCAGATCTACGTGCTGGAGACGCTGCGCGCCGAAGGCACCTCGCCCTGGTACACCTGCGCGCACGACGAGTTCGCGCTCGTGATGGACGGCGACGTCGAGGTGCACCTCGTGCAGCTCGACGAGAGCCAGACGGTGGCCGACAAGGACAAGAACGGCGCCGTGCTCGTGAAGGGCGAGCCCAAGGGCAGGAAGATGGGCTGGATGAAGCTCTCGCGTGGCCACCAGGGCCTGCTGCCGAAGAACACCGCCTACCAGTTCCGAAATGCCGGCGAGCCTGGCGTGATCGTTCTCCAGAGCTGCAAGGGCGATCTCTCTGTAGAGAAGTGGGCCGACATCTGCCAGTCCCACTGACCGCATCGAACGCACCAGAACCCAGGAGCCACACACCATGAACGCACCCGCAGAACTCGCCAAGGTGATCGCGTCGCAGCCCGACGCCACGCTCGGCTATAAGGACTTCTCGCTCGGCAGCTTCAGCTTCCACCGCGACGAATACTTCGTGCACATCGGCTGGAAGACCCGCGACGGCCGCCCCATGAGCCACACCATGGACGCCGGCAGCTACCTGCGCGCACTGATGCGCGACGTGGCCTGGGGCTTCTTCTACGGCTGGGTCAACTTCGACGACGTGTTCGGCACCGTCAACCACTACGAGTCGGTCGACCTGTACGCCGGCAGCTTCAACGGCACCATGAAGGACGCCGGCATCGACCTGCTCGAGAACTTTCCGACCGCCCAGATCCGCGCCACCTTCGAGGCCATGCTCGACGACTGGACCAACGAGAGCTTCGACCCCTTCGCCGCGCCGCAGGAAACCGGCTCGCCCTACGGCCGCAAGAACGGCAACAACACGGCCAAGATCACCAGGGCGCGTGAACTGGCCAAGCGCTGCGTGGGCCTGAAGGGCGACCTCGATCTGCGCAGCGACGAGCGCGGCGCGCCTGTCAACCGCGCCTTCGCCGACGTGCCGCAGGGCCAGCCCGAGCTGCACCCCGAGCCCGGCTTCGAGAACGATGTGCACGCCTTCAATCTCTTCGGCTTCCTGAGCCGTTCGCAGGTGACGTGGAACCCGAGCTTCACCTCGGTGGTGAAGCACAGCTACATGTGCCCGACAACCGAGGAGCACATCCTGCCGATCATCCACGGCAACGATCGCGTCGAGTGGTTCTTCCAGATGACCGACGAGATCCACTGGGACTGCGGCGACAAGAACACCGGCAGGCCCATGGCCCGCGTGATCATGAAGGCCGGCGACATGGCCGCCATGCCCGCCTACTGCCGCCACCAGGGCTTCAGCCCCAAGCGCTCGATGCTGCTGGTGTGGGAGAACGGCTCGCCGAGCCTGGTGTACGAGATCCAGAAGGGCGAGTCGCCGGAGATTCCGGTCCAGTTCTGAATGGCCCCCTCTCCCGCGAGCGGGAGAGGGCTGGGGTGAGGGTGGTGTTCTTGCCGCCGCTGCCCCCTCACCCCAACCCTCTCCCCAAGGGGAGAGGGAGGAATGCAAAGACATGAAGCCCATTGACATTGCCGCCTCGGCAGGCCCGCGCACGCCCATCCGCCACCAGCTCTTCATCGACGGCCGCTTCGTCGACGCCGAATCCGGCGAGACCCTCGCCACGCTGAACCCGCACGACAACACGCCCATCATCGACGTGGCACTCGCGGGCAAGGCCGACGTCGACAAGGCCGTGGCCGCCGCGAAGCGCGCCTTTCCGAAGTGGAGCCGCATGGCCGCAGCCGACCGTGGTCGCATCCTGCTGAAGCTTGCCGACCTCATCGAGGCCAATGCGGAAGAACTCGCGCGCCTCGAATCGCTGGACACCGGCCACCCGATCCGCGACTCGCGCCGCCTCGACGTGCCGCGCACCGCCGCGTGCTTCCGTTACTTCGGCGGCATGGCCGACAAGTTCCAGGGCGAGACCATTCCGGTGGAAGAGGGCTTTCTCAACTACACGTTGCGCGAGCCCGTCGGCATCGTCGGCCAGGTGGTGCCGTGGAACTTCCCGCTGATGTTCACCAGCTGGAAGATGGCGCCCGCGCTCGCGGCCGGCAACTGCATCGTGATGAAGCCGGCGGAGATCACGCCGCTGAGTTCCCTTCGCATCGCCGAGCTGATGGCCGAGGCCGGCCTGCCGCCCGGCGTGGTCAACATGCTGCCGGGCCTGGGCAGCGTGGCGGGCCAGTACATCGCGGAGCACCCCGAGATCGCGAAGATCGCCTTCACCGGCAGCACCGCCACAGGCCGGCGCATCGTGCAGGCCAGCGCGGGTAACCTGAAGAAGGTGCAGCTGGAGCTAGGCGGCAAGGGGCCGAACATCGTGTTCGAAGACGCGAACCTGCAGGCCGCCGTCAACGGCAGCGCATGGGCCATCTTCCACAACCAGGGGCAGGCCTGCATCGCGGGCTCGCGGCTGATGCTGCACGAGAAGATCGCCGACGAGTTCCTCGACAAATTCATTCCGCTCGCCAAGTCGATCCGCCTCGGCAACCCGCTCGACGATGCGACGGAGATGGGCCCGCTCACCAGCGCGCAGCATCGCGAGCGCGTGCTGGGCTACGTCGACGTGGCGCAGGGCGAGGGCGGCGAGCTGCTCGCGGGCGGCAAGTCGCCCGGCGGCGACCTGGCCAGGGGCTGCTATGTCGAGCCAACGGTGATGCGCGCGAAGTCATACAAGGACCGCGTCGCGCAGGAAGAGGTGTTCGGCCCCTTCGTCACCGTGCTCACCTTCAAGTCCGACGAAGAGGCGATGCAGATCGCCAACGGCACCGACTACGGCCTCGGCAGCGGCCTGTGGACCCGCGACCTGCAGCGCGCCCACAAGGTCGCACGCGACCTGCACGCCGGCATGGTGTGGATCAACAGCTACAAGCGCGTGAACCCCGGCTCGCCCTTCGGCGGCGTAGGCCAGAGCGGCTACGGCCGCGAGATGGGGTTCGACGCGATGCGCGAATACACGCAGGTCAAGAGCGTGTGGGTGAACGTCGACGCGCAGATACCGCCGCACTTCGCGCGCTGACTTCGGCCGGTGGCGGCAGGCACATACGTACAAGAGAAGGAGACAACCATGGCAATCAATCGCAGACAGTTCACGCAGGCCACGGCCGCGCTGGTGGCATCGGGCGCGGCGCCGCTGGTGTTCGCGGCCGACACGCTGAAGATCGGCTACGTGTCGCCGCAGACCGGGCCGCTCGCGCCCTTCGGCGAGGCCGACAAGTGGGTCATCGACCAGATGAAGGCCGCTTTCAAGGATGGCATCAGCGTGGGCGGAAAGAAGTACGCCGTGCAGATCGTGCTGAAGGACAGCCAGTCGAACCCCAACCGTGCGGGCGAGGTGGCGAACGACCTGATCCTGAAGGACAAGGTGGCGCTGGTGCTCACCGCGGGCACGCCCGAGACCGCCAACCCGGTGAGCGACGCCTGCGAGCTCAACGAGGTGCCCTGCGTCTCCACCGTGGTCCCGTGGCAGCCGTGGTTCTTCGGCCGCAAGGGCGATCCGGCCAAGGGCTTCAACTGGACGTACCACATGTTCTGGGGGCTGGAGGACGTCATCGCCAACTTCACCAACGGCTGGAAGACGCTGGCCACCAACAAGAAGGTGGGCGGCCTGTTCCCCAACGACGGCGACGGCAACGCATGGGGCGACAAGGAACTGGGCTTTCCGAAGCCGCTCGCGCAGATGGGCTTCGCGCTCACCGACCCGGGCCGTTTCCAGAACGGCACGCAGGACTTCAGCGCGCAAATCGCGGCCTTCAAGAAGGAGGGCGTCGAGATCGTCACCGGCGTGGTGATTCCTCCCGATGCCAAGACCTTCCTCACGCAGGCGCGGCAGCAGGGCTTCAAGCCCAAGGTCATCACGCTGGGCAAGGCGCTGCTGTTCCCCGGTGCCATCGAGGCGCTGGGCGACCTGGGCGACGGCCTCTCGACGGAGGTGTGGTGGAGCCCCTCGCATCCCTTCACCTCGAGCCTGACGCAGCAGAGCGCGAAGGCGCTGGCCGAGGCTTACGAGGCCGGCACGAAGAAGCAGTGGACGCAGCCTATCGGCTTTGCGCATGCGCTGTTCGAGGTGGCGGCTAACGCGCTCGGGCGGGCGAAGTCGCTCAAGGCATCGGACGTGCGCGATGCGGTGGCTGCGACCTCGATCAACTCGGTGGTCGGCCCGGTGAAGTGGGGCGGTCAAGGGCCGTTCAAGAACGTCAGCAAGACGCCGCTGGTGCTCGGCCAATGGGGCAAGGGCCAGAAGTACAAGGTGGAGCTGACCATCGTGAACAACGAGGCGGCCACGAACATTCCCACCGGCGGCAAGCTGCGGCTGCTCTGAGCCCGGGAACACCATGACCCTGCTGGCACTGCATGCCGTGAGCAAGTCCTACGGCGCGCTCAAGGTCACCGACGACATCACGCTCGCGGTGACCGAAGGCGAGACGCTGGGCATCCTCGGGCCGAACGGCGCGGGAAAGACCACGCTGTTCAACCTGATCTCCGGCGACGTGCGCGTCGACGCCGGGCGCGTGGAATACGCCGGCCGCGACGTGACGCGGCTGAAGCCGCACCAGCGCTGCCACGCCGGCATAGGCCGCAGCTACCAGGTGCCGCAGCCCTTCGGCAACATGAGCGTGTTCGAGAACCTGGTGACCGCCGCCTGCTTCGGCGGGCAGCAGACCGAGCGCGAGGCATGGCGCACCGCGCACGAGGTGCTGGAGCAGACGGGCCTGATGGCGCATGCCAACAAGCCGGCGGGCGGGCTGACCCTGCTCGATCGCAAGCGGCTGGAGTTGGCGCGCGCCCTCTCCACACGGCCGCAGTTGCTGCTGCTCGACGAGATCGCGGGCGGGCTCACGGAGCCCGAGGCCGCGGTGCTTGTCGGCGAACTCAAGCGCATCAAGGCGCGTGGCGTGACGATGATCTGGATCGAGCATGTCGTGCATGCGCTGCTCTCGCTGGCGGACCGGCTCTTCGTCATCAATTTCGGGCAGAAGCTCGCGGAAGGCCTGCCGCGCGCGGTGATGAACGACCCCGAAGTGCGGCGCGTGTACATGGGGATGGAGGCATGACCGCGCTGCTCGACACCCGCGCGCTGAAGGCCTTCTACGGCGACGCGCAGGCTCTCTTCGGCATCGACTTCTCGCTCGAGCGGGGCGAGCTGGTGGCCATCATCGGTGCCAACGGCGCGGGCAAGTCGACCTTTCTCAAGAGCCTGACGGGGCTGGTGCGCGCGCCGATCGATGCGATCCGTTTCAAGGGCGAGCCCATCGGCGGCCTGCCGCCCGGCGACATCGTGCGCCGCGGGCTCGCCATGGTTCCCGAGGGCCGCAGGCTGTTTGCCAGCCTCAGCGTGGAGGAGAACCTGCTCATGGGCGCCACGCCTGCGCGCAAGGGGCCGTGGAACCTTCAGCGCCTGTACGCGCTCTTTCCCATCCTCGCCGAGAAGCGCAACCAGCCGGGCACCTCGTTGTCGGGCGGGCAGCAGCAGATGGTCGCGCTCGGCCGCGCGCTCATGAGCAACCCAGAGGTGCTGCTATGCGACGAGCTCTCGCTCGGGCTCGCGCCCATCGTCATCCGCGAGATCTACGCGGCCATGCCGAGCATCACCGCGGAGGGCATGACGGTGGTGATCGTCGAGCAGGACGTGACGATGGCGCGGCAGGTTTCGCGGCGCATCTACTGCTTCCAGGAAGGCCGCGTGTCACTCGAGGGGCACTCCGCCGATCTCACGCGCGAGCAGATCTCGCAGGCCTACTTCGGCATCGCGGAGGCGGCCCATGCTTGAGACCATTGTCCAGGGCGTGCTGCTCGGCGGCCTCTACACGCTCTTCGCGCTGGGCCAGTCGCTGATGTTCGGCGTGATGCGGCTCACCAATACCGCGCAAGGCGACTTCATCATCCTCGGCGCTTTCGCGGTCATCGCGGGCGTTTCGTTGACGGGCGATGCAGCGCCGTGGCTCGTGGCGCTCGCCGTGCTGCCGGTGGCCTTCGGCTTCGGCTACGCGCTGCAGCGCTACGTGCTCAACGGCACGCTCGGGAAAGATCCGCTGCCTTCGCTGGTCGTCACCTTCGGACTTTCGATCGTGATCCAGAACCTGCTGCTGGAGCTGTTCTCGGCCGACCCGCGTGCCATCGAGACCGGCGGGCTCAGCACGAAGGGCATTGCGCTGGGCGATGCGATGTCGGTGGGCGTGCTGCCGCTCGTGGTGCTGGCGATCGCCCTCACTGCCACGGGCGCGTTGCAGTGGCTCTTCGCGCGCACGGCGCTGGGGCGGTCGTTCCGCGCGGTGTCGGACGACCGCGAGATCGCCGAGCTCATGGGGCTGAACGCGAAGAAGGTCTACGCGTTCGCCACGGCCATCGCCTTCGTGCTGATCGCCGTCGCGGGGGCGCTGCAGGGCATGCGCACGACAGTGTCGCCGTCCGACGGGCCACTGCTGCTGCTCTTCGCCTTCGAGGCCGTGATCATCGGCGGCATGGGCTCCTTCTGGGGCACGCTGGCCGGCGCGATGATCCTCGGCATCACGCAGCAGATCGGCTTCAGGCTAGACCCGGGCTGGGGCATCTGGTTCGGGCACATCGTGTTCCTGGTGGTGCTGGTGTTGCGGCCGCAGGGACTCTTTCCAAAGACACGCGGATAAGGCCGATGACGAACATGCCTCCTTCCATCGTCGCGGTCGAACGCGCGACAGCCGCGAGCCGCGCGGCACTCGTTGCCGGCGTTGCCATCGTGCTCGTTGCCGCCAGCCTTCCGTTCTGGGGCGAGTCGAGCTGGATGCGCGAGTTCGTCGAGATCGCCTGCTACTTCATCTTCGCGATGATGTGGAACCTGCTCGCCGGCTACGGCGGCATGGTGAGCATCGGGCAGCAGGCCTTCTTCGGCTTCGGCGGCTACGTGATGCTGATGCTCGGCAACTTCGCGGGCGTCAATCCGTTCATTGCGATACCGCTGGGTGCGCTGGCGGCGGGGCTGGTGGCGATACCGGTGTCCTTCGTCGCGTTCCGGCTCTCGGGCGGCTACTTCGCGATCGGCACCTGGGTCATCGCGGAAGTGTTTCGGCTCAGCTTCGCCAACGTGTCGGCGGTAGGTGGGGGCTCGGGCACCACGCTCACCGCGCTGCGCGGCATCGACAAGGCGACGCGCGAGAGCACCACCTACTGGATGGCGCTGGCTTGCGTGGTCGCGGCGGTCGCGCTGGTGTACCTGTTCCTGCGCAGCAAGCGCGGTCTCGCGCTGCTCGCGATACGAGACAACGAAGTGGCGGCCGAGTCGCAGGGCATTCCGGTCGCGCGAATGAAGCTCGCGGTGTACGTGGTCGCGGCCTTCGGCGCGGGGCTCGCGGGTGCGCTTTATTTCGTGGGCAACCTGCGCATCAGTCCCGACGCGGCATTCAGCGTCAACTGGACGGCCTTCGCCATCTTCATGGTGGTCATCGGCGGCATCGGGCGCATCGAGGGGCCGCTGGTGGGCGCGCTCATCTTCTGGGCGCTCAACAAGTTCCTGAGCGACTACGGCACCTGGTACCTGCTGGGGCTCGGGTTGCTCGCGATCCTCGTCACGCTGTTCTTCAAGCAGGGGCTGTGGGGCCATGCGCAGCAGCGATGGGGCTGGTCGCTGTTTCCCACGCAGAGAAAACTGCTCGATATATCGCCTTCCGGTAGTACTTTCCTACGCGAGAGACCCTGACGGGAAGCCACTTCGGACTTGCGAAAAGCATCTTCGTCCTGTAACGTCTTGTAAACACAATGTAAGCACTTTCCCCAGTTTTTCTCACTCTCCTGGAGTCATCTTGACGATCACCAAACGCCGCCTGCTCGAAGGCGGCGCGGCAGCCATTGCCGCTTCGCTGCTTGCGAAGACTTCGTGGGCCCAGCAACGCAACGGCAGCACCGGCGACGCCACGTGGCCGACCAAGCCGGTCCACATCCTCGTCGGCTTTCCTGCAGGCGCATCGCCCGATCTCGCGGCCCGTGCCATCGCGGAGCCCTTGTCGAAGATCCTGCGTCAGCCGGTGATCGTCGAGAACAAGCCCGGTGCCAGCGGCAACACCGTTGCCGACCAGGTGGCGAAGGCCACCGACGATCACACTGTCGGCGCGCTGATCAACGGCAACCTGACCATCGCCAAGCTGCTCAACCCCGCGCTGCCCTTCGATCCCGAGAAGGACTTCGCGCCGGTCGGCCTCATCGGCACCGCGCCGCTGGTGCTGGCGGTGTCGGGCAGCGCCACGGGCAAGACCTCGGCCGAGCAACTGCTGTGGGTGCGCAACCTCGGCAGCGGCGGCAAGTACGGCACGCCGGGCGTGGGCACGGTGGGCCACCTGGGCATGGAGCTCATCAAGAGTCGCGCGGCCATCACTGCGCAGCACAAGCCCTACACCGGCAATCCGCAGGTCATCGCGGGCCTGCTGGCCAACGAGATCCAGCTGGCGCTGCTGCCGCCGGGCCTCGCGATGCCGCACATCAAGTCGGGAAAGATCAAGGCCATCGGCGTGACCTCGCCGGAGCGCAGTCCGCTGGCGAGCGAACTGCCCACCATTCGCGACGCGGACGTGCGCGGCGCCGACCTCGAGATCTGGACCGCGCTGGCCGCGCCCGCCGGCATGAAGCCCGCGGCCGTCGCCAGGCTCAACGCGGCGCTGGTCGAAGTGATCAGCTCGCCCGACGTGAGCCAGGCGCTGCTGAAGACCGGCTGGCAGGCCCAGCCCGGTTCGCCCGACACGCTGGCCAAGCGCATGCGCGCCGACACCACGCGCCTGGGCGGCGTGATCATCATGAAGGGCATCCACTCGGAAGGCTGACCGCAGGCGCGGCCAGCCCGCCGCGCGGCAGTCTTCTTCAGCTCTTGCGCTTGAACAGCGGCTGGTCGAAGCGGATGGTGATGACTTCCGTGTCGTCCGGCTTGCCCTGCACCCGGCCGTCTTCGGTCGGGAAGTTGGTGTCGATCGCGACGGCCAGCGTGTTGTCGTCCACCACCTCGACGCTCTCCACCGAATCGAATGGCATGGTGAACTTGCCGGCCGCAACGCCAGCCAGCGGGCCGCCGATGCCCGTCGGGTCGGAGATGTTCAGCAGGTCGACCAGCAGCGTCTTCTTCAGCACGCCGTCGGCATCCTTCACGTCGAGGTCGACCATGTACAGGCGCTTGACCACAGCCTTCGCTCCGTAGAGGCTGTCGCGCTCGATCAGCACGAACTTGTTGCCGCCAATGTTGGTCATGTCGCCGATCACGATCTGGTTGTCCTTGACCGGACCGTCCTTCCTGTAGACCGGGTTCTTGCCGGTGTAGAGCATCGAGGCGGGATCGAATTCGAAGAAGTTCAGATAGCGCTCGTCGTCGGCCACGGGGCGCAGCGCGGCGAGCGAGGGCGCTGCCTCGGGCACTGCGTAGAGGCGGGTCTTGTCGCCGTTGAAGGCCAGGCTCTCGAAGCCGCGGCTCGAAAGCGAGGTCACGGTGGCGCCCTGGGTCATCACGAGCGGGTTGGATGGGCTGCGCAGGAAAGGATGCGGCACCGGGTCGCCCATCAGCGTGCCGTTCTTGTCGAAGTGCAGGATGTAGGGGCCGAACTCCTCGCCCACGAAATAAGTACCGTCCTTCGCGCGGGCGATCGATTCCACGTCGAGGTCGAAGCCCGTCAGCAGCCGGCCGCTGACGATGCTCGGGTCCACGGGCGTACCGGTGTCGACGAGGTTGTTGCCATCGACCTTCTGGTAGTTGGCGAAGTCGGCGGTGATCTTCAGGTCGACGCCCTTGCCGTTCTTCAGGAAGCCGTTGGCGTCGTTGAAGGCGACATGGCTGTTCACCTTCACGGTGCCGGGCACCGTGGTGCCGTTGGCCACCGTGCGGAAGTCGATGCTGACGTTGTAGAAGCCGACCACGAAGTCGCCGGAGTTGCTCTTGCTGCCGTAGCCGTTGTCGGGCATGGCGGTCCAGGTGCCGTCGTCGTTCTTCAGCAGTGCCGAGAAGCCCGGCAGCGGCTGGCCGCCGACGAAGGGCGGCGTCACGCCGAGCGCGGCGGTGATGAACTGGCCCGTGGTCGGGCCGGGCTGGCGGAACGAGGCGGGCAGCGAGGCCCAGCCGGTCAGCTTGTGCGGCAGTCCCGCGGAGGGGTCCTGCTGCGGTGCAGGAGCGGGTGCCGGCGCCGGGGCAGGCGCGGGAGCCGGCGTGCCCGCCACGGGCGGAAAGACGATGCCGTTTCCGTTGCCACCGCCGCCGCAAGCGGCGAGGACGGCAGAGGCAACGGCCGCGATCGCGAGATGGCGCGGCAATGCGGACGAGATGAAGCGACTGGACATGATTGGACCCTCCGGTGTTGTAGTGAGGGGCGCAATCTAGAAAACCGATGTGACCTGTCCATGAATGCCCATTCGGTTGCGAGGCCGCAGGATCGATCAGAGCATTCGCGAGATCCTGTCCGCCGCTTCGCGCAGCGCGGGCAGCATGGTCTCCTGCATCGCTTTCGCGCTGGTGCGGTTCGCCTGTCCGCTGATGTTGAGCGCGGCCACCATGCGCCCCTGGCGGTTGACGATGGGCGCGGCCACGGAGATCAGGCCCTCCTCGAGTTCCTGGTTGACGACGCACCACTGCTGCTTGCGTGCCTGCGCGACCTTGGCCATGAGCGCGTCGATGTCGGTCAGCGTGTGCTTGGTCAGCGCCTCGATGTTCGATGCCTCGAGCCGCGCGCGCACTTCGTCGTCGTCGAGGTCTGCCAGCAGCAGCCGGCCCAGCGAGGTGCAGTAGGCCGGCAGGCGCGAGCCCACGCCCAGGTTGATGTGCATGATCTTCTTGGTCGGCACGCGCAGCACGTAGACGATGTCGGTCGCATCGAGCACGGCGGCCGAGCACGACTCCTGCACCTGCTGCACCAGCGCTTCCATCACCGGCTCGGCGCGGTTCCAGATCGGCATCGACGAGAGGTACGCGAACCCGAGGTCGAGGATGCGCGGCGTGAGCGTGAAGAGCTTGCCGTCGGTCACAACGTAGCCCAGCGTCTGCAGCGTGAGCAGGATGCGGCGCGCGCCCGCGCGCGTCAGCCCGCTGCCGGCCGCCACCTCGCTGAGCGTCTGGTGCGGCGCGCTGGCACTGAACGAGCGGATCACCTGCAGGCCCCGCGCGAAGGACTGCACGTAGCTGTCGCCGGGCGCGGGTGTTTCGGGTTGTGCGGGGTGGGTTGCCATGGTGCTCGATCCTCTCTAGAATTCATTATACGAACAAATGTTCTTTAGACGAACAAATCGGCGGTTCGCAAAATCGGTCGACGTGTTCAGGATCGGTTCGTTTCTTCGCTCACTTTCCTCACTCCCGGAGACAGGCTTCATGATCAACAAGATCGCGCGCTCGGTCGCCGATGCCCTGGCAGGCATCCAGGACGGCGCCACGGTTCTCATCGGCGGCTTCGGCACCGCCGGCATTCCCAACGAACTCATCGAGGGCCTCGTCGAGCAGGGCGCCAAGGACCTCACCGTCGTCAACAACAACGCGGGCAACGGCGAGACCGGCCTCGCGGCGCTGCTCAAGGCAGGCCGCGTGCGCAAGATCATCTGCAGCTTTCCGCGCCAGGCCGACAGCCAGGTGTTCGACGGGCTCTACCGCAGCGGCAAGATCGAGCTCGAACTCGTGCCCCAGGGCAACCTCGCCGAGCGCATCCGCGCCGCGGGTGCCGGCATCGGCGCCTTCTTCTGCCCCACGGGCTATGGCACGCAGCTCGCGGGCAACCGCGAGACCCGCGAGATCGACGGCGTGCAGTACGTGCTCGAGTACCCCATCCACGGCGACGTGGCGCTCATCAAGGCGGAGCGCGGCGACCGCTGGGGCAACCTGGTCTACCGCAAGGCGGCTCGCAACTTCGGTCCGGTGATGGCCATGGCCGCGAAGAAGACCGTCGCCACCGTGCACGACATCGCCGAACTCGGCACCCTCGACCCCGAAACCATCGTCACCCCGGGCATCTTCGTGCACCAGGTGGTGCGCATCGAACGCGTGGCCACGCAGGCCGGCGGCTTCAAGAAGGCAGCATGACCATGAGCACCACGTACACACGCCGCACCAAGGACCAGCTCGCCGCCCGCGTGGCGCAGGACATCTTCGACGGCGCCGTCGTCAACCTCGGCATCGGCCAGCCCACGCTGGTGGCCAACCACCTGCCCAAGGGCCGCGAGGTCATCCTGCAGAGCGAGAACGGCATCCTCGGCATGGGCCCGGCGCCCGAGGCCGGCGAAGAAGACTACGACCTCATCAACGCAGGCAAGCAGCCAGTCACGCTGCTGCCGGGCGGCTCGTTCTTCCACCATTCCGACAGCTTCGCGATGATGCGCGGCGGTCACCTCGACATCTGCGTGCTCGGCGCGTTCCAGGTGTCGGCCACCGGCGACCTCGCCAACTGGCACACCGGCGAGAAGGACGCCATTCCCGCCGTCGGCGGCGCGATGGACCTCGCCATCGGCGCCAAGCAGACCTGGGTCATGATGGACCTGCTCACCAAGCAGGGCGTGAGCAAGCTGGTGAAGGAATGCACCTATCCGCTGACCGGCATCGGCTGCGTCAAGCGCGTGTACTCCGACCTCGCCACGCTCGAATGCACGCCGCAGGGCCTGAAGCTCGTCGACCTGGTCGACGGCCTGAGCCGCGAAGAACTCGAGAAGCTCGTCGGACTCCCGATCGCAGCCTGACCCCTTCAAGCAATCCAAGAGAGACAGACATGACCAACCAAGCCTTCATCTGCGACGCCGTTCGCACTCCCTTCGGCCGCTACGGTGGTTCGCTCAGCAGCGTGCGCACCGACGACCTCGGCGCCGTGCCGCTCAAGGCGCTGATGGAACGCAACAAGAACGTCGACTGGCAGGCCGTGAGCGATGTGCTCTACGGCTGCGCCAACCAGGCCGGCGAGGACAACCGCAACGTCGCGCGCATGTCGGCGCTGCTGGCCGGCCTGCCGATCGAACTCGGCGGCGCCACCATCAACCGCCTGTGCGGTTCGGGCCTCGATGCAGTGGGTACTGCCGCGCGCGCCATCCGCGCCGGTGAGGCCGGCCTGATGATCGCCGGCGGCGTGGAAAGCATGAGCCGCGCGCCCTTCGTCATGCCCAAGGCCGAGAGCGCCTTCAGCCGCAACAACGCGGTGTACGACACCACCATCGGCTGGCGTTTCGTCAACAAGCTCATGAAGGCGCAGTACGGCGTCGACTCCATGCCCGAGACGGCCGAGAACGTGGCCACCGACTACAAGATCGAGCGCGAGGCGCAGGACCTGATGGCGCTGAACTCGCAGCTGCGCGCCGTGGCCTCGCAGAAGTCGGGCTTCTTCGACGCCGAGATCGTGCCCGTGACCGTGCCGCAGAAGAAGGGCGACGCGATCATCGTCAACAAGGACGAGCATCCGCGCGAAACCAGCCTCGAATCGCTCGCCAAGCTCAAGGGCGTGGTGCGTCCCGACGGCACCGTCACTGCCGGCAATGCCAGCGGCGTGAACGACGGCGCCTGCGCGCTGCTGCTGGCCGACGAAGCCAGCGCCGCGAAGCACGGCCTCACGCCGCGCGCACGCGTGGTCGGCATGGCCACCGCCGGCGTCGCACCGCGCGTGATGGGCATCGGCCCCGCGCCCGCCACCCAGAAGGTGCTGGCGCTCACCGGCCTGAAGCTCGACCAGATCGACGTCATCGAACTCAACGAAGCCTTCGCCGCGCAGGGCCTCGCCGTGCTGCGGCTGCTGGGCCTGAAGGACGACGACGCGCGCGTGAACATCAACGGCGGCGCCATCGCGCTGGGCCACCCGCTGGGCGCCAGCGGTGCGCGCCTGGCCACCACGGCGGTGAATCAGCTGCACAAGAGTGGCGGCCGCTACGCGCTTTGCACCATGTGCATCGGCGTGGGGCAGGGCATCGCGGTGATCCTCGAACGCGTCTGACGACGGCACGCGCCGCGGGCGACGCAGGACGACCGAACCGAAAACAACAGAGAAGCAAGAAGACAAGGCCATCGGCAGCCGCGGCAACAGCGGCCCGATGGCATTTTTTCAACCCAAGAGGACAGAGAGAAAGAAGGATCAGAGGATGAACCACACGTCGAAGAAGACAACGCGCCGCGGCGCCGGCATTGCCGCGCTCGCACTGGCCGCCGCAGCCCTGTTGCCTGCGGCCGCGCCCGCGCAGCAGGCCTTTCCCACCAAGCCCGTGCGCATCATCACGCCGTTCCCCGTGGGCGGCGGCCCCGACGGCGTGGCCCGCCTGGTGGCCGACAAGCTCTCGCGCGCCTGGGGCCAGCCCGTGGTGGTCGAGAACCGCCCCGGCGGCAACGGCTTCATCGCCATCGATGCCTTCAAGCGCGGCGCGAAGGATGGCCACGACATCATCGTGCTCGACAACGTGCACCTCGCCGCGTACCCGGCGCTCTTCAAGAAGCTGCCCTACGACACGAGCAAGGACTTCGACGCGCTGCTGCCGCTGTTCAAGACCTACTTCTTCTTCACCGTCGCCACCAACAGCAAGTACAAGACCGTGGGCGACCTGATCGCCGATGCCAAGGCCAACCCCGGCAAGCTCGACTACGGCTCGTGGTCGGTGGGTAACCCGGTGCACCTCGGCTCCGAGCTCTTCGAGTCGGCCACCGGCACGCAGATGGAGCACGTGATCTACAAGGAAACCACGCAGCTCTACACCTCGGTCGCCACCGGCGAACTGGCCTTCGCGCTGGGCAGCAGCGCCACCGCCGGCCCGCTGCAGCGCGCGAACAAGCTGCGCTTCCTGGCCGCTGCCGCGCCGCAGCGAGTGGCAGCCTTCCCCGACGTGCCGACGGTCGCCGAATCGGGCGGCCCGAAGGGCTTCGAGGTCATCGGCTGGAACGCCATCGCCGTGCCCAAGGGCCTGCCCGCATCGGTCACCGAGAAGATCAAGCGCGACATCGAGAAGGGCCTGGCCGAGCCCGACGTGCTGGAGAAGTTCAAGAGCTTCGGCTACGAGCCCTTCCCGACCACGCGCCCTCAGTTCGACGAGTTCGTGGCGAGCGAGACGAAGCGGTTCACCGACGTGATCCGCAAGGCGAACGTTTCGCTGGACTGACGCGACAGGCGCAAGCGCGTCATCGCGCTGCCGCGCGCAGCGTGTGTACCTTGGCGGTGGGCCGTTGTTCGGAAAGCGGCCCGCCCCAGCCCTTCGGCAGCTCGTGCAGCACCGCCTTCGCATCGAGCGAGCGGATCGCCACCGAGTTGTCGGCCGGAATGCGCCCCTGCGCGAGCAGCGCTTCGTAGCGCAGGGCGCTCACCCGCAGGAACGACGCGAAGTTGCCGACTTCGCCGCGCGCGGCCACCAGCTCGTCGTAGAGCCGCTCGATGAGCTGCACCACGACCATGCCGTCGCGTTGCGCGATTTCCTCCAGCACTTGCCAGAACAGGTTCTCCAGCCGGATGCTGGTGACCACGCCGTGCAGCCGCACCGAGCGCGTGCGCGCGTCGTAGCTCTGAGGATCGGCACTGATGAAGACTTCGCACATGGTGGGCTGTCTCCTATGCGGGGAGGAAGATGGAGGGCGACGCGCGCACTGTAGCGCCGCCCGCCCGGATTTCAATGCTCGATGCGCGTGCCCAGCACCGCCAGGAACTGCGAGAGCCACGCCGGATGCGCGGGCCACGCGGGCGCGGTGACCAGGTTGCGGTCGGTCACGGCCTGGTCGACCGGAATGCCCATGTACTCGGCACCCGCCAGTTCCACCTCGACCTGGCAAGCGGGGTAGGCCGACACCTTGCGACCCTTCAGCAGGCCGGTGGCCGCGAGCAGTTGCGCGCCGTGGCACACCGCGGCGAGCGGCTTGTCGGCGGCCAGGAAGTGCCGCGCGATCTCGACCACGCGGGTGTTCATGCGCAGGTACTCCGGCGCGCGGCCGCCGGGAATGACCAGCGCGTCGTAGGCCTCGGGGCGCACGTCGGCGAAATTGGCGTTCAGCGTGAAGCGGTGGCCCGGCTTCTCGCTGTAGGTCTGCGCGCCCTCGAAGTCGTGGATGGCGGTGTGGACCCAGTCGCCGGCCTTCTTGTCGGGTGCCACGGCGTGGACCGTGTGGCCCACGGCCAGCAGTGCCTGGAAGGGCACCATGGTTTCGTAGTCTTCGGCGTAGTCGCCGCAGAGCATCAGGATCTTGCGCGCCATGTCTCTTGTCTCCTTCGAACGAGGTTGGAATGCGGACCGGCCCGTAGGGGCGCGGGCCGTCGCCGCATTATTCGAAGGGGCAGGGTGCAGCGGGTAGCAGCCGGCTGTGACTTCGGCCTTGCACGATGCAGTGGCCTCAGATGATCGTCGCGCTCACGCCGCGCGCCACCGCGGGTGCGATGCCGGCGTAGAAGAAGCCCAGGTCGTCTTCGGGGCCGTTGGTGGCTCGTCCGCGCACCTTGCCCATCACGCACACGCCGACCTGCGAATCGCCCTGGCCGATGACGAGCACGAAGGGGTTGTCCTCGTCGCCGCGCAGGTAGCGCCCGCCGAACTCGCGGCGCGCGACTTCGAAGACGTAGGCCGATGCAAGGAAGTGGAGATCGTCCGGCAGGGGCGCCTGCTGCTTGAAGAAGTCGTCGAGCACGCGGTCGACCAGCGGCAGCGAGGCCGACGTGTAGTCCAGCCGCGAGCCGTCGATGGGCGCACCGGGTTGCGAGAAGGCTCCGACGAAGTCTTCGGCCTGCGAGGCCATGCCCTCCTCGAGCGTTGCGGGCATGGCGGGTTTCTTCTTCAGGAAGTCGAACAGTCCCATGGTTGCGGTTTTCCCCTCGTTCGTCGGATGTTTCGTTGGATGCGATCGGGCCGAAGCCGGGCGACTGTCTCAGAACCCGAGCCCTGTGCGCAAGCGTGAAGCGCTTCGGCGGGGCAGGTGACGCCGTTCTGGTTAACAGAAGTTCGCAGAGGTTGCATGGCGCGGCGAAGAGCCGGGCCGCGCCGCGGGGGCGTCATTGACCTGCCTTTTGCCCTGAATAGCCTCGTTCAGGGTTTTCCCGCATCCCCGTGGAAGCCTCATCCGGACCGACAACTCACAGAAAAGACCCGAATCATGAAGACCTCCCGACTCGCCCTTGCCGCGGCACTCGCCGTGCTCTCCCTCGCTTCCGCCCACGCCCAGCAACGCACCCGCGAAGCCGTCGAAGCCGAAGCCATCGCCGCCGCTCACGCCAAGGACCAGAACGTCACGCGCGGTTCGCGCGGCGCCGATCCGTTCACGTCCACGGCCGATTCCGAAGCCATGTACAAGCAGGCCGTCGAGACGGCCCACGCACCCAACCAGAACGTGACGCGCGGCTCGCGTGGCGCCGACCCGTTCACCTCCAGCCGCGACCCGGCGCAGGTCTACCAGGAAGCCATGGCCACCGCCGCGGCGCCCGATCAAAACGTGACCAGCGGCTCGCGCGTCAACAGCAAGGTCATCTCGACCATGCAGAACCCGGTGCTGCAGTCGGCACAGGGCAAGTAAGCCGGCGGATCTTCCTGAGCCTGGCCTAAAAGCGCCGCCGCTACGCGCCCTGCGTGCGGCGTGCTGGCTCGGCCTGGTGCAGGTAGCCGGTGAAGGTGTCGGGCGGCGACGAGCCCGTGAGGCGGGTCATGATCCGTCCGACCTCTCCCCGGTGATAGCCCGCGTGCGCCACCACGTGGCCCAGCATTTCCTCGCGTGACATCCGTCCTGGCGCCCCGTCGGTGAAGGTGAATTCGATGCTTTCCTCGAGCTCTTGCGGGCTCAGCCGCGAGACGTAGTCGACATACCAGCGATCGGTTTCCCGCACCGCATCGGCCAGCGCTTCCAGCGGCCGCGGCTCGGGTGCGCCGGTGGCTGTGAAGGCGTGCGCCGTGCGCTGCACGTTCGCCACGAAGATGCGGTCGACGATGGCCGCATGGTTGAAGACGCGCAGTGCCGTGCGGTAGTCGTCGGGCGGGGCTTTCCCGGCAAGGTCGGCCAGGCCTGCCAGCAATCCTTCGTCGGCCCAGGCCTTGTAGCGGAACAGCGAGGCCAGAAGCGTCTGCGTACTCATCACAATCTCCCCCTTGAACGATGAAACGGGCACTGCGCGTGCGTGCGGTCCGGTCCTATTCTTGAGTGGAGCTCCGATCTTGGGTACTCGCATTCCCCCACAGCGCAGGACCATGCGCAAGGCGCCCAGCCAGCGGCGTTCGCGCGTCACGGTGGACGTGATCATCGAGGCCGCAACTCGCGTTCTGGCGCGTCGCGGATGGGCGCGCTTCACCACCAACGAGATTGCGGCGGTCGCCGGCGTCAGCGTCGGTTCGCTCTACCAGTACTTCCCGGACAAGCTCGCCATTGCCGAGGCCATCAGGGAGCGCCATCTCGCCGAGGTGCTCGTGGCGCTGTCCGACCCGGAAGAGGAAGCAGAAGACGGCAACGAAGCTGTCTCGCTCGACCGGCGGGTGGAGCGTTTCGTCGACGGCGTCATCGCCGCCCACTCGGTCGACCAGGCCTTGCACCGCGTGCTGGTCGACGAAGTGCCGCTTGCCGCGCGTTCCAGCTATCCGGAGTTCGAGGCGGAATACCAGCGGCGCTATCGGGCGCTGGTCGCATCGAGCGCGCACGCAGGCCGGGCCGGCCGTGACGGCGACGACAGCAGCAGCGAAGACGAGACGGCTGCTCGCATGCTCTCCTCCGCAGTCGAAGGGGTCGTCCATGCGGCGGCGCGTCGTGGCGACCTGGGCTTGCCCGTGCTCAGGAGCGAGCTCGTCCGGCTGATCGCAGCCTATCTGCGCGATCGCCGGCACGCAGGCTGAGGGCGCTCCGGAGTGGACAGCACGCCCTGTCCCTGACCACAATGCCCGCCGAGTTTCTTCACTCGTCCTGAAAGGTCATCGCAATGAAAAAAATGCTCGTGCCGGTCGGTCTGGCCCTGGCTCAGATGATGGTCGTGTCGGTGGCATCCGCGCAGTCTTCCGGCGAAGCGGATCCGGCTCAAGGAAAGGCGCGGCCCACGGCGCCCACTACCAGGGCGGAGCGCGCGGAGGCGCGCAAGGAACGCCGTGTGGACGGCGCCGCGGCGGCACGCGGGCCGCAGATGCAGGAAGGTGAAGTCCGCGCGACCACTGCGCCCAAGATGTCGAGGGAAGAACGCCGCGCCGCCGCGGCCAAGCGCCGTGCGGCGAACCGCGAGGCGATGAAGGCGGGCCAGCTGCCGCGCGGCGGCAGCAACGACGCGCCGGAAAAGCAGAAGAAGCCCTGAAGAACGCCCGGCCTGCCGGGTTCTCAGGCGTAGGCCTTGGCCGAGCGAAGCTGCAGCAGGGCCAGCATCCTCGCCTCCTCCGCGTCGCGCAGGCTCTTGGCGGCGCGGCTGGCGGCGTACGTCACGTAGAGCGTGTCGACGGCCTTCTGCCAACACTGGATCGTCTGATACGCGCTGTTGGCATCCCCCGGCCTGGCCGGCACGGTGTATCCGGCCTTGCGCAGGATGTTGGCTTTGTGTTCGGTACTGAGCATGTCGTGACCCCCCGAGTCGATGGTGTCAGGTGCCACGGTACGCTCGTTGCGTCCTGTGCGCTATTAGCTACACGACGTATCCAGATGTAGGAAAACCCTACCCTGGAGGGGTGGAAACTAGGCCATAAGGATTAGCCGATGTCGCTCGATTGCCACACCAGCGTGGCGGCGGTGAGGTCTTCGAGGGCGCTGCCGACGGCCTTGAAAACCGTGCGTCCGGCCTCGTTCGGACGGCCGGGCTGCTCTGAACGGCACAGCGTGGCGAGCGTGCCGCGGACATCCTCGGCGCGCAGCGTGCCGGCCGCCATCGCGTCGAGCAGGTCGCCGGATTTCTGCAATGCCTCTTCGGTGTCGATGCAGACATGCGCGCCCGCGAAGCATTGCACGTCCGCCTCGCGCATTGCGGGCGTGAAGCTGCCGATCAGGTCCAGGTGCGAGCCCGGCGCCAGCCATTCGCCGCGCACCAGCGGCGCGGTGGCCAGCGTGGCGCAGCTCACGATGTCGGCTTCTCGCACGGCGGCTTCCAGGTCGGTGGCGGCCCGTGCGTTCCAGCCCTCGGCACGCCACTGCGCCGCCAAGGCCTCGGCGCCTTCAGGCCTATGGCTCCAGACCCACAGCTCGTCGATGGGCCGCACGCTCGCATGCGCGGCCGGCAGCATGCGCGCGATGCGGCCGGTGCCCAGCACCAGCAGCCGGCGCGAATCCTGCCGCGCCAGGAAGGATGCGCCCAGCGCCGATGCCGCGGCCGTGCGGCGCGCGGTGATCTCGTTGCCGTCCATCATCGCCAGCGGCACGCCGGTGCGGGCGTCGTACAGCACGTAGGTCGCATGCAGGCCGGGCAGGCCCTGCGCGCTGTTGCCGGGGAAGATGTTGATGGTCTTGATGCCGAGGAAGCCCGCGTCGCTCCACGCCGGCATGATGAGCACGGTGCCCTTGCTCCCGGCGGCTTCGATGGCGTGCACGTGGCGCGGCGGCACCCGGGCTTCGGCCGCGAAGGCCGCGCGCAATGCGGGCACCAGCCGATCGAAACCGAGCGGTGCGCGGGTGGCGGCTTCGTCGAAATGCTTCATGGCTGTGGTCGTCACTGCTGCATCGGATGCTGTGCCGACTCGAAGAACTCGGTCAGCGCCTTGCGGTAGGCGGCGCCGTAGCGCAGGGCCGTCATCGGCTCGAGGTGGCCGGCGCCCGGCACTTCGATCAACCGCCTGGGCTCGCGCGCCTCGGCCAGGAGGCGCTTCGAATGCGCGAGCGGAATCACCTGGTCGGCCGTGCCGTGGATCAGCAGCAGCGGAATGGGTGCCACTGCAGCCACGTACTTCGACGCCGCGTACTCGTCGCTCACCAGCAGGCCGGCGCCCTTGAGCTTGTCGTTCGCGATCGACGAATAGGAATAGAAGGTCGACTCGATGGCCGCCGCCTTCACGCCCGCGCGGTTGCCCGCGCCCACCACCGCGATGGCGTTGGTGCCGCCCAGGCTCTGCCCGAAGACGAACAGCCGCTCGGGGTCGACGTCGCCGCGCGAGCGCACGTAGTTCAGCGCGGCGTTGGAGTCCTCGAACACGCCCTTGGGCTCCGGCTTTCCTTCGGACTGGCCGTAGCCGCGGTAGTCGAACACGAACACGTTGTAGTCGCGCTTCGGAAGCCAGGCCACGAAGCGCCAGTGCGTGCTCATGTTCTGCGCGTTGCCGTGGAAGTGCACCACCGTGCCCTTGGCCTCCTTCGGGTTCTGGCGGTTCTCCGCGGGCAGGAACCAGCCGCTGAGGCGCGTGCCGTCGGCGCTCGCGAACTGCACGCTCTCGTAGCGCATGCCCAGCGCGTCTGGCGTTTCGTAGCGCACGTTGTCGGGGTAATAGAACATCGACTGCACGCAGCCGCCCAGCATGAGCGGCAAGGCGCACATCGCCAGTCTTCCGAACCAACGACGCACCGCGCTGCCCTTCATGCGGGCTTTCCGCCGGCAGATGCCGCGCGGTTTTCCGCGAGCATGTTGCAGAAGAGCGCGCCCTGTTCGATGGCATCGTCGAGCGCCACGTGCGTGTGCGGCAGCCCGGCGTCGAACCAGCGACGCGGCATGGCGCGCTTGGTGCTGTCGCGGTAGTCGAGCCTGAGCATCGCCATCGCGAACGACTTCACGTCGAGCGCCGAGTGGCTGAACGGGCTCTCGCCCGCGAAGCGCATCAGGTACCAGTAGACGAAGAGAAAGTCGAAGCCCGCCGGATACGCGACGAACACCGGCCGCGCGTGCAGGCCCTTGAGCCAGCTCACGTAGTTCTTCATGGCCTGGGCCGGCTCCTGCAGGTCGGTGCGGCAGGCGGCCCAGGCCTCGGGCTGGGTCTTCCACCATGCGGCGGTCTTGGGGTCGGCCTCCGCGCCGGGCAGCGTGTGCAGGTTGGCGCTGAAGGTGGAGACGAGCTGCTTGTCGGCCGTGTAGGCGGCCGAGCCGAAGCTGAGCATCGAGTTCGGGCCCGGGATGGGGCCGTCGGATTCGACGTCGGTGCTTATGTAGATTTCTGACATGGGTTCAATCGATTTCGAGGATGGACCCGACCGAGCGTTGGAGTTCTTCTATCAGTTCGGGGTCCATGTATTTGTATTCGTCGGGAATGTCGAGCACGTGGACCGGCTTGTGCGCCAGCATCCGCGAGAACTCGGCCATCAGCCTCGACTTGTGCTTCTCTTCCATCACGAGGATCACGTCGGCCCATTCGATGTCGTCGACGGAGACCCTGTGCCGCGCATTCGGGCTGGTGCCGGCCGAGCGCGCGGAGACCAGCGGATGCCGGCGCCAGAGCTGTTCCGCCGTCGGGCTGCGCCATTGGTTGCGACTGCAGATGAAGAGGACGTTGCGCATGGGTCGTTCGGGGGCTTGGGTCAGCTGGAAGACATGCATGTCACGCCAGTTGCCCGATGAGTTCTCCATCAGCGTGACTTCCGTGCATGCCGCGCGCACGGCGCCCGATGCGATCAGGCGCGACTGGAGCTCGATGGCAGCCGCATCCGCGTCGGCCGCACTGCCGTGCGCCACCGAGAGATGCGGAACGACGCTGTCGTGCTCACCGCCGTACGGCGGAAATTCGGGAAACGCTTCCGCCAGCGCCAGGGTCATCTCGATGAAGGGTGCGGCCGGCTCCGGCGCAAGGTAGGCGGTTTCGGGAAAGCGTCCGACCTCGCGCAGGGCGAAGTCGAACGCCGGCGTCCGGCTCAGTGCCTGCTGCGCGCGTTGCAGCACTTCGGCGCCGATCAGCGCCGGGTCCATGAAGGGAACGAGCACTGTGATGTGAGCCGGCACTCCCTGCACTGCCGTCGCGTCGTAGCGATGGCGCAGGTCTGCGACCTGGTGCTCGGCTGCGGGGACTTTCACTGCGAATGCGGAAATGGCCATCGCGGCGGAGGATAGCTCAGGCGTCCGCTATCCGGCCCCATTCCAGGCCGTGCTTGACGAGGTACTTGCGCAGCCGGTCGGCGTCGTTCACCACGCTGCGCTGCGCGCGCGAAGCCTGGAAGAGCTGGCGGCCGGCGTCGGACAGGCTGCGCGACTGCCGGCAGACGCGCACCACCGCCTCGAGCTGCAGGCGGTCGAACAGGTCGAGCGCCGATGCGCGCTCCTCGCCGAGCAGTGCGTCGAGGTCGACGTCGCTGCTGGTTGCGGGTGCGGTGCCCGCGTGCTTCCACAGCCAGCGCAGTCGTGCGATCTCGGCTTCCACAAGCGCCACCGGAATCCGTCCGCCGTCGGCCAACGTGGCCAGCCGCGTCACGCTGGCCGACAGGTCGCGGAAGTTGCCGCTCCAGATCGCCTCGCCGCTTTGCGCGAAGCGCAGGTAGGCGGCGCGCGCCTCGGCGTTGAAGCGCACCACGCGGTTGTTCTCGGCGGCGTGGATGGCCAGCAGGTGGTCGACGTTGGGCTCGATGTCCTCCGGCCGCTGCGCGAGGCCAGGCAGGTCGTAGGTCCAGAGGTTGATGCGCGCGAACAGGTCTTCGCGGAAGCGGCCTTCGGCCACGTCGCTGCGCAGGTCGCGGTTCGTGCCGGCAATCAGCTGGAAGTCGCTTTCCACTTCCTTGTCGGCGCCCACGGGGAAGAAGCGTTTCTCCTCGATGGCCTTCAGAAGCATCGCCTGCTCGTCGAGACCGAGCTCGCCGATCTCGTCGAGGAAGAGGGCGCCCTGGTGCGCGGTGCGCAGCAGGCCCGCGCGATCGGCCGCGGCGCCGGTGAACGAGCCTTTCTTGTGGCCGAAGAGCGTCGATGCCGCGCCATCGCCGCGCAGCGTCGCGCAGTTCACCTCGACGAACGGGCCCGTCATCTGGTGGCGCGACTGCTTCAGCTCGAACATGCGCCGCGCCAGGAAGGACTTGCCCGCGCCCGTCGGACCCACCAGCAGGATCGGCGCGCGAGAGCGCACGGCCACGCGCTCGATCTCGTCGATCAGCGCATTGAAGCGCGCGTTGCGCGTGGCGATGCCGCTCTTCAGGAACGCGACCGCGTCGCGCTGCTCCGCGTCGAAGCGCCGCGCGATCACGTCGTAGCGCGAGAGATCGAGGTCGATCAGCGTGCACTTGCCGGCTTCGCCTTCGCGCTGCTTCTTCGGCGGCGAGGTTTGCGCCAGCACGCCGGGCACCACGCGCGATTCGGACAGCAGGAACATGCAGATCTGCGCGACGTGCGTGCCGGTGGTGATGTGCGTCCAGTACTGCTCGCGCTCGGTGTCGAAGCTGTAGCCGCGCGCCCAGTCGTACAGGCGGGTGTAGACCTCGCCGAAGTCCCACGGGTCCGCGAGGTCGAGCGGCACGAGGTTGACCGTGGTCTCGGGCGAAACGGTGGCGATGTCGGCCTTCACCACCTCGGCCAGCGCCTTGTGCCGCACCGTGTAGAGCAGCTCCATGCGCGAGACGACCATGTCCTCGTGCTGCGCGAGCGAGACGGTGGGACGCCACTTGTTCCAGCGGCCCGCGCCCTGGCCGGCGTCGAGCTGGGTGCCGAGGAAGCCGATGACGACGATTGGCTTCATGAATAAAAAGTTAGCTGAATTTATACAAAGTGCCTGGATGCTAGCAGGTCGAAGGCAGCACGAATCGATCGGTGGAAAAGAATTTATTTACTCATATCAATAACTTACGCGATTCTCGAATGCGTTTTCACCTTGCTTTTTCCGGCCTGGCACGCTGGCTGCAATAGACAACCCGTCGGATGCAGTTCATCCGCTCGCAGGTGCCGCATGAAAGCGGCCCGGTGCCGCAGGCCAGATCCTGTCTTGGGTTCGCGGTATGCCGCTGTTGAACTGGCTGGCAACTGAACTTGTTTCAGTTCTGCTCATGGTTGAGCACCGTGCTAACCACACGGCGTTGTGGGTTCGATTCCCGCGAAAAACCCTGGCGGTGCTCGCACCGCCATCTGATGGGGCGAAAGCCCCCCGCCCCGGCACACCGGAGCGATGGCGCAGGGCCCGAAAACCCTGCGGCGCGCGACACAGTGCCAAGCGCAGGCGGCTTGCGCACCGCGTGCGTGGCAAGGAACTGCGTGTGGCCATTGACGGCGAGGGAAGTGACGGCGTTGCGCATGCAACGAGGGAGGCACCGACCGGACCGCGCGACCGCCGCATGTCAGGCCTTGGCTGCTGCAGTGTCCGCCGCCTGCCCTTTCGAGGGCCTTGATTGATTGATGAAGTAACGACCGATTGACTGGCTGAGCGAACGAAAGAACGAACGAAGCGAACAGCCGAACCGAACAAACAGGAGAAGAAAAATGCTGGGTTTCAACCAATACACCATCAAGAAGAACGAACGCGCGCTGTTGCTGCGAAACGGGGATTTCGAGCGATTGCTCGGCCCTGGAAAGCATCGCGTGTTTGCGGGCTTCGACACCGTTCAGCTGCAACGCTTCTCGCTCGCCGACCCCGTGTTCGAACACGAGCTGGCCGACTACTTCCTGGCTCGTGAGCCTGAACTGGTCGAGCGCGAGTTTGTGCAGGTGTCGCTGGCCGAGACCCAGGTCGGCCTGCGCCATGAAGACGGCGTGCTGGTGCAGATCCTGCCGCCCGCGACGCGAAAGCTGTACTGGCGCGGCCTGCGCGAGCAGCGCATCGATGTGATCGACGTGGCCGCCGATGCGCGCCTGCCGGCCGAGCTGCTGGCAAAGCTGCAGAGCGTGGCGCTGCGCCCGCGTGCGGTGCAGGGGCTCGAAGGCGTTCTGCTGGTGCAGGTGCCCGAGTTCCATGCCGGCGTGCTGACGCTCGAAGGACAGATGCAGGCCTTGCTGCCGCCGGGAAACCACGGTTTCTGGCGCTTCAACCGACAGGTGGCAGTGACCTGCGTGGACCTGCGTTCGCAGATCGCCGAGGTGAGCGGACAGGAAATCCTGACCCGCGACAAGGTGGGCCTGCGACTGAACATGTCGGCGGTGTGGCGTTTCACCGATGTGCGGCAGGCCATGGCACAGATGCCGAAGCCTGCCGAGCATGTGTATCGCGAACTGCAGTTCGGCCTGCGCGCCGCCGTCGGCGAACAGACGCTCGATGCGCTGCTGGAAAACAAGGCGGCGATCGACCAGACGGTGCTGGCACAGGTGCGCGAACGGCTGGAAGGTACCGGCATCGCGCTGGAAAGCGTGGGCGTGAAGGACATCATCCTGCCCGGCGAGATGAAGACCATCCTCGCCCAGGTGGTGGAGGCAGAGAAGTCGGCCCAGGCCAACGTGATCCGTCGCCGCGAGGAAACCGCGGCAACGCGCTCGCTGCTGAACACCGCCAAGGTGATGGAGGGCAACCCTGTCGCATTGCGGATGAAGGAACTCGAAACGCTGGAGCGCGTGGCCGAGCGGATCGACAAGATCTCGGTGGTCGGCGGTCTGGACCAGGTGCTCAACGGACTGGTGACGCTTCGGCCGAACGGTTCCTGAGCGATAGCTCGGAAAGAGAAAGAAGAGATACGGGCACGCAGGCACAGAAGGGAGCGCCACTGCCAAAAATGTTGATATTGCCAGGCAGCCTGGGTAAGACCAGGTACGGCGGGCAAGTCGGTCGACGAGCAAGGTTGAGGATGCAGGTGCTGGCTCCGATGACGGGTCTGTCACTGGCGCGCGTTTCCAATCGTCGACTGGGCCGCTGGATTCAAACACCACGGTCGCCGTATTGATGCGGGTTCGAATCCCGCCGTGTCCACCAATGAAGCGCAAAGGGAAAGAAAAATGATCGAAGAAGAATCGCAGGCAAAGGATCTGATCGCATACGACCTGCACGACGCAGGCTGGGCCGAAATGAGCTTTCGCGCCGAGCCGCAGCGGCTGGAGTGCGCGGTGTCCTATCTGCACGACTCGCTGGGCGATCTCGCGCGCATGGGCCTGGCCTTGCAGAAAGGCTCGGCGCATTCGGAGGCGGTGTTCATGGACGAGCCCGGCGAAGCGATTCTCGTGGTCGCCGGCGCCGGGGATACTTTGCAGTACGAGCTGCGCCAGTACCGTGATTGGGCAAGCTGGGGCATCGTTGCGGTGGACGACCACGAAGTGATCGCGCGAGGCGAGATCCGGCGAGCCGAGTTGGTGCGCAACATCCATGCGGTGCTGCAGCGCATCCATGTGGAAGTGGGGCCGAAGCGATACCGCGAAATGTGGGTCGAGCACGATTTCCCGCTGCGGGACTACGAAAGCCTTTCCATCGCGCTGCACAAGCGGTCGATGGCCTGAACGAATTTGACGAACGAGACGATGATGAAAGAAGAGAATCAAATGAACTACAACCTGCACGCAGTCGAAAACGGCGTGCCCGTGAAGATGTGGACCCGCGGCGTGCCCGTGGAAGACGAGGCGCAGAAGCAGCTCGAGAACGCGGCGCGCCTGCCCATCGTCTTCAAGCACATCGCGGCCATGCCCGACGTGCACTACGGCATCGGCGCGACGGTGGGCTCGGTGATCCCGACCTTCAAGGCCATCATCCCGGCCGCGGTCGGCGTGGATATCGGTTGCGGAATGATGGCGTGCAAGACCACGCTGCACGCCAACGACCTGCCCGACAACCTGGCGCCGCTGCGCTCCGCGATCGAGAAGGCCGTGCCGCACGGATCCAACCCCAAGCGCATGGGCCGCGACAAGGGCTCGTGGGAGACGCCTCCCAACGAAACCGACGTGGCCTGGGCAGGACTGGTGGACGAGTTCGACGCGATCTGCGAAGACTATCCGCGCCTGAAGAACACCAACAACCACAAGCACCTGGGAACGCTGGGTACTGGCAACCACTTCATCGAGGTGTGCCTGGACGAGGCAGGTTCCGTGTGGTTCATGCTGCACTCGGGTTCGCGCGGCGTGGGCAACGCCATCGGCACGCACTTCATCGAACTCGCGAAGAAGGATGCCGAGCTGCACCAGCGCAACCTGCCCGACCAGGACCTGGCGTACTTCGAAGAGGGCGCCAAGTACTTCGGCGACTACGTGCGCGCGGTGGGCTGGGCCCAGAAGTTCGCGCGTGCGAACCGCGAAGTGATGATGCAGCGCGTGGTCGCGGCCGCGCGAAAGGTCATCACCAAGCCCTTCGAGGCGCACGTGGAAGCGGTGAACTGCCACCACAACTACGTGAGCCGCGAGACGCACTTCGGCGAAGACGTGCTCGTGACCCGCAAGGGCGCGGTGAGCGCGAAGGCCGGCGAGCTGGGGATCATCCCGGGAAGCATGGGCGCCAAGAGCTACATCGTGCGCGGAAAGGGCAACCCCGAGAGCTTCATGAGCTGCAGCCACGGCGCCGGTCGAAAGATGAGCCGTACCAAGGCGAAGAAGCTCTACACCGTGGCCGACCAGATCGCCGCGACGGAAGGCGTGGAATGCCGAAAGGACGCCGACGTGATCGACGAGATCCCGATGGCCTACAAGGACATCGACGCGGTGATGGATGCGCAGAAGGACCTGGTGGAGGTGGTTTACACGCTGAAGCAGGTTGTTTGCGTGAAGGGATAGCCGACCGTCCATCGAGGCCGGCACAGGAGGGCCAAGATGAGAATCGACCAAAGGTGCATTCGACAAACTGAAGCTGAACTGAGGCGCCGGGAGCTGGCCTTGCAAGAGGCCTTCACGCAACGCGGACGTTCCGAATCGGCGTGGTCTGCCTGGAAGGTTGCAGCCGAACGCCTTCGCAGCTATGAGAGCCCTGTGTTCGAGTTGTGGAGCGATGAGGCGCGGAAAGGGATTCTTCAAGGCAAGGGAGCATGGCGCGAATCGGCCATTCTCTACGTCGACCTGGGGCCGCGATTCTTCCGGTCCGGCTATCTGCGCGATCGACTGTGCCACCTGCTGAAGCAGAGCGATCTATCCAAGCAGGAACGCAGCGGTGTACTGAAGAGTCTGCTGACGTCGTTGGCACGCAGGCCTTCTACAGGGCGGTTTTGTCACGATTGCCGGCTTGCTGGTCGGTGGGCGGACGACGAGTTCACCACTCGCGTCCGCGAGATCTCGACCCACAAGGATCGTTGGACAGGTGGGCGCGCACGACGGATGTTGCACGCCATCGAGCAAGACAAGAGAAAGCGAGGATGAGCGCCATGAAGAGCAACAAGCAACGCCGCGCCGAAATCAAGGCGCGTCGCCTCGAACGCGCTGCCGCATCGGCTGAACGTCTGCGTGAGAAGGATGTCCGCCTGCCTCGGCCTGATTTCGCGTTTGCGCTCGGCCACGAGCCTGCGGATCGGTTCGTCCTCGAGCAATACAACAACAGCTACGGCATGCTGCCGGACTTCTATGTAGATCGCCCCTTCAGCTGCCGTGATTGCGGATCCGAGGAAGTATGGACGGCCAAGCAGCAGAAGTGGTGGCACGAGGTTGTGCACGGCCATATCGATAGCCGCGCCGTGCGATGCCTGGCATGCCGCCGCGCGCGTCGCGAGTGCCTGCGGAACGCGGTTCCGGGCGCGAACCTCCTGCGAGAGCAGACGGATCGTCTTCGTGCGCTGGGTGATGCGAAACCGACCACGCAGGCTGTTGCCGAAGTCGATACTGCGCTTCAAGGCAAGTGGTGGAGCCTGCGTGTCGTGGCGATCCAGACGATGGCGCGTTGGGGTGGCGAATCGAACCTCGCGAAGCTTCACGAACTGATGGCGGCTCGTCCCGAGGGCGGTCGCCGATACTTTGCCTGGGAGCGCGTTGCTGCAGATGCGGCGAGGAGCGCGCTGATGAACAGGGAGCGATGGCCTTGACGATGATGAAACTGACTTTCCTGGGTACCTCCTCCGGCACCCCCACGCGCCACCGCAACGTCTCCGGCCTTGCCGTGCAGACGGTGCTCGGCGCAGACTGGTTCCTGATCGACTGCGGCGAAGGCACGCAGCACCGTGTGCTGCAGACGCCGCTGTCGCTGAACGACCTGGCCGCCGTCTGCATCACGCACGTGCACGGCGACCACTGCTACGGCCTGCCGGGCCTGCTCGCGAGCGCGGGCATGGGCAAGCGGACGAAGCCGCTGAAGCTGATCGCGCCGCTGCCGGTATGGCAGTGGTTCGAGGCCACGCGTGCGTTGACCGACCTGCATCTGCCTTACGAAGTCGAGCATGTGGATCTCGAAGAGCAGCCGCTGGTGTATGAAACACCCGGCGTGCGCATCGAGCGCCATGCGCTGCTGCATCGTGTGCCCAGCCACGCCTACCGTGTGCAGGTCGAGACGCGTCGCGTGCGGCTGAAGGCAGATGCGCTGCGTGCAGTCGGCCTTCCGCCCGGCCCTGCGTGGCGTGCGTTGCAGAGCGGTGAAGACGTGCCCTTCAATGGCGAGGTGCTGCGCAGTGCCGACTTCGCGGAGACGCAGGTCGACACGGCCATCGTGGTTGTCGGCGGTGACAACGCCGAGCCCGCGCTGCTGCGCGATGCCTGCAAGGACGTGCGGCTGCTGGTGCACGAAGCCACCTTCACGCAGGACGCGCTCGACAAGGTGGGGCCAGGTCCGATGCACAGCTCCGCGCGCTTGCTGGCCGAGTTCGCGCAATCCGTCGAAGTGCCGAGCCTGATCCTTACGCATTTCAGCGCGCGCCACCAGAACGAGGAAGGCATGACGGCGCTGATGGCAGAGACGCAGGCGCACTACCGCGGCAATGCGTTCCTGGCCAACGACCTGGACGTGTACGAGCTCGACAGTGCCGGCAAGGTGAGCGTCACCCCGGCTCGATGAGAACAAAGAAGAGAAAGAAGAAGAGAGATGAGTATCGAAGAAGAATTCCTGCGCTCCGCCCACCCGATCGAGCCCGCCATGCGCGCGCAGATCATGGAGGCCCTGCGCGACATCGAAGCGAAGCACGACGTGACCGTGCTCTTCGCCTGCGAATCCGGCAGCCGAGGCTGGGGCTTCGCCTCGCCCGACAGCGACTACGACGTGCGCTTCATCTACGTCAACCGCCTGCCGTGGTACCTCACGGTTGCGCCGCACCGCGACGTGATCGAGGTGCCGATCAGCGGCGACCTCGACATCAACGGATGGGATCTGCGCAAGGCGCTGGGCCTGATGCGCGAATCGAACCCGACGCTGCTCGAATGGCTGCGCTCGCCGGTCGTTTACCGCGACGACGCGACCGCGATGCCGCGCTTTCGAGAGCTGTCGGAGGCGGTGTTCTCCAACGCGCGCGGCTGGCATCACTACAGCTCGATGGCGAAGAAGAACTTCCGCGAGCACCTGCAGGCCGACGAGGTGCGCTACAAGAAGTACCTCTACGTGCTGCGCCCGCTGCTGGCTGCACGCTGGATCCGTTCGCATCCGGGCGTGCCGCCGATGCGTTTCGCCGACCTGGCGCAGCGCACGCTCGACCCGGTGCGCGACGCCGCGCTGATCGACGAGATCAACGCTCTGCTCGAAGTGAAGATGCGCGCTGGCGAGGCTGCGACCAGCCCGCGCTGGAACGGCATCCATGCATTCATCGAATCGGAGCTGGCGGCCAACGCCGCGGAGCCGGTGACGCCGCTGCCGCAGTCCGAGCAGGCAGGCCTCGATGCCTTCCTGCACGAGACCGTGCTGCGCTTCGAGAAGCAGAAGAATGACGAGGAGGCCGCTCATGGTTGAACTCGACGGCTCCCAAGGCGAGGGCGGCGGCCAGATCCTGCGCACCAGCCTCGCGCTGTCGATGGTCACGGGCCAGCCCATGGCCATCGAGAAGATCCGCGCGGGTCGAGCCAAGCCGGGCCTGATGCGCCAGCACCTCGCGTGCGTGAACGCGGCCGCTGCCATCAGCGGCGCGGAAGTCGATGGTGCCGAGCTCGGGTCGCAGTCTCTGCGTTTCGTGCCCGGCCCGGTGCGTGCTGGCGAATATCGCTTCGCGATTTCCGGCGCGGGCAGCTGCATGCTGGTGCTGCAGACCGTGCTGCCGCCTCTGCTGCTGGCCGGTGCGCAGAGCCGCGTGCACCTGAGCGGCGGCACGCACAACCCGATGGCACCGCCTTTCCACTTCCTGGAGCGCGCCTTCGCCCCGCTGGTGCGCCGCCTGGGTGCGGACCTGCAGCTGACGCTGCGTCGCTGCGGCTTCTATCCGGCCGGCGGTGGCGAGGTCGAGGCGGTCATCGAGCCGGCAGCCGGCGCGCTGCAGGGCTTCGACCTGATGACTCGCGGAGCGCACCAGTCGAGCTACGCCGAGTGCCTGGCGCCGGGCCTGCCGCGCCATGTGCCGACGCGCGAGCTCGACACGCTGGGCGGCGCGATGGGCTGGTCCGGCGAGCAGCTGCGCTTCGGCTCGGTGCGTCAGAACGAAGGCCCGGGCAACGCGCTGCTGGCGACGCTGGCCTACGAGCACGTCACCGAAGTGTTCACGGTCTTCGGCGAGAAGTCGCTGAGCGCCGAGCAGGTGGCGCATGGGCTGGTGAAGGAGCTGCGCGCGTTCCAGAAGAGCGAGGCGGCCGTCGGGCCGCATCTCGCCGACCAGCTGGCGCTGCTGCTGGCGCTCGCGGCGTGGCAGGGCAAGAAGGAATGCGCCTTCACCTGCAGCGAGGTGACCGAGCACACGCGCACCAACTGCGCGGTCATCGAGCGCTTCCTGCCTGTGCGCTTCGCGATCGTCGAAAGCCGCCAGGCTTCGACGGTACGGGTCTCGCCGACCTAGGTCAGGCCAGCGGCGTCGCGTTCGCGTACAGGCGCAGCAGCATCGCGCGCAGCGTCTTCACCTCCGCTGCGCTGAAATCCGAGGTCGCAACGGCCTCGTAGTGCTGCGCGAGCGGAATCAGCTCCAGCGTCAGGGCGAGCCCGCGCTCGGTGAGCGCGATGCGCACCGCGCGCTTGTCGGTGTCGCATTTCTCGCGCGCCACCAGTTCATGTGAAGCCAGCCGGTCGACGATGCGCGACAGCGCCGAGAGATCGGTGGATGCGTGCGCGGCCAGCTCCGACAGCGTCTGCTGCGGCGTGTGCTGCAGCGACGCGCAGACGCGCCATTCGCTGAGGCTCAGTCCATAGGGTTTCAACGCCTTCGCGAAGGCATTGCCCATGCGTGCGCCGGCGCGCGCCAGGAGGAAGGGGATCGCCTTCTCGAGATCGTGGTCTTGGGGGAGGGTTTTCATCTAGACATGCTTGAACAATCAAGTATATAGTCCGCCGCAATTGCTTGAATAATCAAGTAAAAAAGGAGACGAGGATGAACCTGAAACCTTCCCGGAGAGCTGCCCTTGCATGGGCTCTTGCGTCCTTTCTTCCCTGTGCGGCGACGCTGGCGCAAGCGCAGGGCACGGCGGCCAGGTGGCCGCAGCAGGCGGTGCGCTTCGTCGTGCCGTTTCCGGCGGGCTCCGCGCCCGACGTGCTGATCCGCCACGTAGGCGCCAAGCTCGGCGAGAAGTGGGGGCAAGGCGTCATCGTCGACAACAAGCCCGGCGGCAGCGGCGTGATCGGCATGAACGCGATCCTCGCGGCGCCGACCGACGGCTACACCTTCGGCTTCGTGCAGGGCTCCGCGATCTCGGTGGCGCCCAGCACCATCAAGGGCGTGACCTACGACTTCAACCGCGACTTCGTGCCGGTCACGCTCGCGGCCGTCGCGCCCTTCATGCTCGCGGTGCCGGCCAACTCGCCCTACAAGACGCTCGCAGACTTCATCGCCGCCGCGCGCGCCAAGCCGCAGGGCATCGAGGTGGCCGACAACGGACGGGGCACGGCGCCGCACCTGGCGTCGGCATTGCTGGGGCTTCAATCAGGAGCGCAGTTCCTCGAGGTGCACTACCCCGGCGGCGCGCAAGCCATGCAGGCCACGCTGGGCGGCCAGACGCAGATGATGGTCGAGACCTACAACGTGGTCGCCGGCAACGTGCAGGGCGGCCGCATGCGCGTGCTGGCCAGCATGGGCGACCGCGTCGAAGCGGGGCTGGAGCAGTTCCCGCTCGCGAGCAGGACGGTGCCGGGTGCGGTGGCGCACGGCTGGTTCGCCGTGATCGCGAAGAAGGGCGTCGATCCGACAGTGCTCGCGAAGCTCAACAGGGACATGAACGAGGCGCTTCTCTTGCCCGACGTGGTCGCCAAGTCGCGCGAGCTCGGGACCTACCCGCGCCCCGGCACCCCCGAACAACTGGCGAGCTACATCGCCGAGGACCGCAAGACCTGGCAGGCCGTGCTGGACAAGCTCAATATCAAACCGGAGTGATTTCCCCATGAAGAACAAGATTGCGCTCGAAGAGCATTTCGCGATCGACCTGACGATTGCCGATTCGCAGGTGTACGCCCGCCCCGAGATGTGGCAGGGCCTGAAGAACAACCTGCTCGACTTCGAGCAGCAGCGCATCGAGCAGATGGACGAGTGGGGCACCGAGCTGTCCATCCTCTCGCTCAACTCGCCGGCTGTGCAGGGCATTCCCGACGCGAAGCGCGCCGTCGAGGTCGCGCGGCGCGCGAACGACGTGCTGGCCGAGCAAATCAGGCGCCATCCCACGCGCTTCGGCGGATTCGCCGCGTTGCCGATGCAGGACCCCGAGGCGGCCGCGCGCGAACTGGAGCGTTGCGTGACGCAGCTCGGCTTCCACGGTTTCCTCGTCAACGGCTTCTCGCAGGTGGGCGACGAGAACACCGTCGTCTACTACGACGATCCGCGCTTCGCCGATTTCTGGTCGACCGCGGCTGCGTTGAAGAAGCCCTTCTACATGCACCCGCGCGACCCGCTCCTGAACCGCGAGCCGATCTACGAAGGTGCGCACTGGCTCACCGGCCCGACCTGGGCCTTTGCGGTGGAAACGGGCATCCATGCGCTGCGCCTGCTGTCCAGCGGCCTCTTCGACCGCCACCCCGAGCTGCAGATGATCCTCGGCCACTTCGGCGAAGGCATTCCGTTCAACATCTGGCGCGTGGACCACATCCTGCGCAAGGGCCGTCGCGGCATGCCCTGCGACAGGGAGATCGGCGACTACCTGCGCAGCAACGTGCACATCACGACCAGTGGCAACTTCCGCACGCCCACGCTGCTGTCGACCATGCTCGAGGTGGGGGCGGACCGCATCATGTACTCGGTCGACTACCCGTTCGAGAAGCACGAGGACGCGGCGCGCTGGTTCGACAGGTGCGAGATCAGCGAGAACGACCGCCGCAAGATCGGCCGCGAGAACGCGGTCAAGCTCTTCGGGTTGAAGTGACATGGGCACGCGGCACAAAGACACGCGCCCCGTGCTCGTGGCCGGCGGCGGCATCGGCGGCATCGGCGGCCTCGCGGCGGCGCTGGCGCTGGTGCGCGAGGGCTACCACGTGAAAGTGATCGAGCAGGCGGCCCACATCGGCGAGATCGGCGCGGGCATCCAGCTCAGCCCGAACGCCTTCGCGGCCTGCGATGCGCTGGGCGTGGGGGAGAACCTGCGCGCCAAGGCGGTCTACACCGAGGAGATGGTGATGTTCGACGCACTCGACGCGAAGCGGGTGGCCTCCATCTCTCTGTCGGACGGGTTTCGCAATCGCTTCGGCAACCCCTATGCGGTGATCCACCGTGCCGACATCCACGGCGCGTTGCTCGAGGGCGTGAAGGCCACGACCGAGGGCATCGAGTTCCTCACCTCGACCAAGGTCGTGCAGATCGAGCAGGACGAGGGCGGCGTGACGCTCATCGACGCGCAGGGCAACCGCCACGAAGGCCAGGCCGTGATCGGCTGCGACGGCGTGCGCTCGGCGGTGCGCCAGCAGTACGTGGACGACAGCATTCGCGTATCGGGCCACGTGGTGTTCCGCGCGGTGATCGACACGGCCGATTTCCCCGAGGCGCTGCGCTTCACCGCGCCGTGCATCTGGGTCGGGCCCAACTGCCACCTGGTGCACTACCCGCTGAAGGGCGGCGACAAGTTCAACATCGCCGTCACCTTCCACAGCGACCAGCCCGAGGAGTGGGGCTCGATGGACGGCGATCCGGCCGAGGTGCAGCGCTATTTCCGCCCGACCTGCGAGCAGGTGCAGCAGCTGCTGCGCATTCCCAAGGCCTGGAAGCGCTACTCCACGGCCGACCGCAACCCCATCGAGCAATGGACCTTCGGCCGCGCCACGCTGCTGGGCGACGCCGCGCACCCGATGGTGCAGTACCTGGCGCAGGGCGCCTGCATGGCCTGCGAGGACGCGGTGACGCTGGGCCTCGCCCTGCGCCGCGAGGAGGGCGACTGGCCGCGCGCGCTCGCGCTGTACGAGCGCTCCCGCGTGGCGCGCACCGCGCGGGTGGTGCTGTCGGCGCGCGAGATGGGCCGCATCTACCACGCCAAGGGAGTGGAGCGGCTGGTACGCAACAGCATGTGGAAGGGCCGCCCGCAGGAACGCTTCTACGACGCGCTCGAATGGCTGTACGGGTGGACGGCCGCCAACTGCCTCGACGACGAGGCCGTCGCGTGAAGCTCCTGCCGAACTCCCCGGACACCGGTGGCGCAGCCGCTGCCACCGCCATCGACATCCCCGCGCTGATCGACAGCCACCCCGTCGGTACCTTCCAGAAATGGATCTTGCTGCTGGTGGGCTGCGCAGTCGTCATGGACGGCTTCGACGTGCAGGCCATGGGCTTCGTCGCTCCCGCCATCGTGCAGGCCTGGGGCATAGAGAAGGCCGCGCTGGGCCCCGTGTTCGGCGCGGGCCTGCTCGGCATGCTGGTCGGCTCGCTGGCGCTGAGCGTCTGCGCCGACCGCATCGGGCGCCGCCCAGTGCTGCTCGGCGCCACGGTGTTCTTCGCCCTGTGCATGCTGGCCACCGTCTTCGTCCGCACGCTCGACCAGTTGCTGGCGATGCGCTTCATCACCGGCATCGGGCTGGGCGGCATCATGGCCAACGCCAGCGCGCTGGCCAGCGAGTACAGCCCCCAGCGCCGCCGCGTCACGCTGATGATGTGGGTATCGTGCGGCTTCACGGGCGGCGCGGTGCTGGGCGGGCTGATCTCGGCGGTGCTCATCCCCTGGGGCGGCTGGCGGGCGGTGTTCGTCTTCGGCGGCGTGGTGCCGTTGCTGATCGCGGCGCTCATGTGGCGCTACATGCCCGAGTCGATGCAGTTCCTGGTGCTGCGGGGCCGCAAGCTCGACCGGGTGCAGCAGTGGCTGGGCCGCATCGCGCCCGGCGTGCGCGCCGGCCCCGGAACCCGCTACGTGGTGCACGAGGCGAAGCAGGACGGCGCACCGGTGGTCGAGCTGTTCCGCGCGGGGCGCGCACCGGCCACGCTGCTGCTGTGGGGCATCAACTTCATGAACCTGCTCAACCTGTTTTTCCTGGCGAACTGGCTGCCCACCATCGCGGCCGGAGCGGGCTACAGCGCGGGCACGGCGGTGCTGGTGGGCACGCTGCTGCAGGTGGGCGGCGTGGTCGGCACGGTGGCGATGGGGCCGCTGATCGACCGCGTGGGCTTCTACCGCGTGCTGGTGCCGGTCTTCGGCGTGGCGGCGATTGCCATTGCCGTCATCGGCCAGCCGGCGTTGCCGTTGATGCTGCTGCTCGCGGTGGTCTCGGTCAGCGGCTTCTGCGTGGTCGGTGCGCAGCCCGCGCTCATCGCGCTGGCCTCGGGCGTCTACCCGACGACGGTGCGCGCCACCGGCATGGGCTGGAGCCTGGGCATCGGCCGCGCGGGCTCCATCGTGGGGCCGGTGCTGGCGGGCTGGCTCATCGGGCTGCACTGGACGAACAGCGCGCTCTTCATCGCGGCGGCCGTGCCGGCGCTGCTGTCGTGCGCCATGGTGCTGTGCATGGGGCGACTGAAATTCACGGGCGCCGCCGCGCGCCCGGCAACATCTTCCGGAGAAAACGAATGACGACGACAACCACAACCAACGACGACACCGGGCGCGGCCTGGTCCTGGCCGCGCGAGTGCTGATGGCGGCGATCTTCCTGGTGGCGGGCGTGCGCAAGCTCCTGACCTACGGCGCAACGCTCGGCTACTTCGGCAAGCTCGGCATTCCGCTGGCCGACGTGGTGCTGCCGCTGACCATCGCGCTCGAAGTCGGCGGCGGGCTGCTGCTGATCGCCGGCTGGCGCGTGCAATGGGTGGCCGGCGCGCTGGCCCTGTTCACGCTGGCCACGGGCTTCGTCGCGCACGCCTTCTGGGCGGCCGACGCGGCGCAGTTCAACGGGCAGCTCAACAACTTCCTGAAGAACGTGGCGATGGTGGGCGGTTTTCTCGTGCTGATCGCCCATGCCTCTGCGGTCGGGCGCAAGGCAGGCCCCGCAGGCTGAGCGGAAAACTCCTTTCCGTTCCTGTCGTTGAACCGGTCCCGGGCCGGCGGGACACTCGCGCCCATCGCAAACCAGCGATGGAGACAAAAGAAACCCATGACCGACACAGGTTCAATCGCCACGCGCCGCACCGTCGACGTGCAGTGGCTCATCAACACCCGCCCGCTGTCGCCCTACCAGTGGGGCATCGTGGCGATGTGCTTCCTGATCGTGCTGCTCGACGGCCTCGACACCGCCGCCATGGGCTTCATCGCACCGGCGCTCGTACGCGACTGGGGCGTGCCCAGTGCCTCGCTGGGCCCGGTGATGAGCGCCGCGCTGGCCGGCATGATCTTCGGCGCGCTGGGCTCGGGGCCGCTGGCCGACCGCTTCGGGCGCAAGGCGGTGCTGTGCCTGTCGGTGGCGGTGTTCGGAGGTTTCTCGCTGTGGTCGGCCTTCGCGACCGGCATCGACCAGCTCGTGGTGCTGCGCTTCCTGACCGGGATCGGGCTGGGGGCGGGCATGCCGAACGCGACCACGCTGCTGTCGGAGTACACGCCCGAGAAGGTCAAGTCGCTGCTGGTGACGACGATGTTCTGCGGCTTCAACCTGGGCATGGCGGGCGGCGGCTTTCTCTCGGCCGCGATCATTCCGCACTGGGGATGGCACAGCCTGCTGCTGATCGGCGGCATCGTGCCGGTGCTGCTGTTGCCCGTGCTGCTGTTCTGGCTGCCGGAGTCGGCGCGCTTCATGGTGGTTCGGGGGCAGCCCGTCGAGCGCATCCGCAAGGTGCTGCAGCCGGTCGCTCGCGAATCGCTGGCGGGCGTCGCGCAGTTCACCATTCCGGGCCAGCAGGCCCGAGACAAGGGGCCGCGCGGCCCGGTGCTTGCACGCATGTTCGCCGGCGGCCTGGGCCCGGGCACGCTGCTGCTGTGGGGCACCAATTTCATGGGGCTCATCATCATCTACCTGCTCACGAGCTGGCTGCCGACGCTGATGCGCGAGAGCGGCGCATCGATGACGCAGTCGGCCGTGGTGGGAGCGCTGTTCCAGTTCGGCGGCGTGCTGAGCGCGGTGGGCGTTGGCTGGGCCATGGACCGCGGCAACCCGCACAAGGTGATCGGCATCTGCTACCTGCTGGCCGGTGTGCTCGCCGTGGCGGTGGGCCACAGCATGGGCAGCGGGCTGGCGCTCGTGCTGCTGGTGCTGTTCGCGGGCATGTGCATCAACGGCGCGCAGTCGGCCATGCCCTCGCTGGCGGCGCGCTACTACCCGACCCATGTGCGGGCGACGGGCGTATCGTGGATGCTCGGCATCGGGCGCTTCGGCGCGGTGCTGGGCGCCTGGCTCGGAGCGGCGCTGCTGGGCCTTGGCTGGAACTTCGAGCAGGTGCTGACGGTGCTGATCGTGCCCGCGGTGCTGGCGATGACCGGCGTTTTCATCAAGGGCCGTATCAGCCATACAGACGCTGCATGAACATTCGAGAGACAGGAAAGCCATGACCACACCATCGTTCGTCTACAACAGCGTGCCCCAGCGGGTGGTTTTCGGCGCCGGTTCGCTGCAGCACCTGGCACGCGAGATCGATGCGCTCGGCGCGCGCCGGGCACTGGTGCTGTCCACGCCCGAGCAGCGCCCGCAGGCAGAGCGCGTGGCCGACATGCTGGGCGCGCACGCGGCCGGCGTGTTCGACCGGGCCGTGATGCACGTGCCCATCGAGACCGCGCGCGAGGCGAGGGAAGTGGCAGCTCGCCTGGGCGCCGACTGCGCCGTGGCCATCGGCGGCGGCTCCACCACGGGGCTGGGCAAGGCCATCGCACTGGATTCGGGCCTGCCGATCCTCGCCATTCCGACCACCTACGCGGGCTCCGAGATGACGCCGATCTACGGCATCACCGAAGCCGGCATGAAGAAGACGGGCAAGGACTTCAAGGTGCTTCCGCGCACCGTGATCTACGACCCCGAGCTTTCGCTGGGCCTGCCCGTGGGCATGAGCGTGACCAGCGGCATCAACGCCATCGCGCATGCGGCCGAGGGGCTCTACGCGGTCGACTCGAACCCGATCATGGACCTGATGGCACAGGAGGGCATCGCCGCTCTCGGCCGTGCGCTGCCGGCCATCCGCGCCACACCCAAGGACCCGGATGCGCGCAGCGACGCGCTCTACGGCGCATGGCTGTGCGGCACGGTGCTGGGCAACGTCGGCATGGCGCTGCACCACAAGCTGTGCCACACCCTGGGTGGCAGCTTCAACCTGCCGCATGCCGAGACCCACACCATCGTGCTGCCGCACGCGCTCGCCTACAACGCCGCGGCGGCGCCGCGGGCCATGGAGCGCATCGTGAAGGCACTGGAGGGAAGCGGCAGCGCCGCGCAGGCGGTGTACGACCTGGCGCGCGACAACGGTGCGCCGGTCGCCTTGCGCGACATCGGCATGAAGGAATCCGACCTGGACCTGGCCTGCGAGCACGCGCTCAAGAACCAGTACCCCAACCCGCGCCCGCTGGAGCGCGCGGCGATCCGCGCATTGCTGCAGAACGCCTGGGAAGGCGTGCGGCCCTGAGCTCGGGCGTCAGGGGCGTGCCGTGCTCGGCAGGCCGGCCTGCTGCGTGAACGAGACGCTGGGCTTCTTGTAGGCGGCAGGCACTTCGTCGCGATAGAAGGCGCGGCGGTCCAGGCTTTGCAGCGGATTGTTCGCGGCGGCCACGGCTTGCTCGCGAACGGCGTTGCGATCGAGCGTGGACTTGAAGGCCACGGCGCCTTCGGCGGCGGTGTCCGAATACGTGTTGCCTTCGCGCGTGGCAGCCACGGCTTCGGCGTTCACGTCGGCGCGGCTGGCCGACGAGGTGATGGCATGCACGCCGTCATAGGCTTCGGCATGCGCGGCGACGGCGCCCAACAGGGCGAAGGCTGCGGCGAGAGCGGAAGAGGCGATGCGTTGCTTGGTGTTCATTGCGGGAGTCCCTTTGGTTCACTGCGTGGGCGGCGGTCATTCGTCGTTGCCACGGCATGCAGTGTCGAACCGCAGCGCGATGGGCGCTGTGCGTTTGCGCACCGCTTCGGGCAATCGGGTATCAGGCAATAGGGCAAGCCGCCGTCGATGTACACGCACAAGAAAAAACCGGCCCCGCTTTCGCAAGGGCCGGCTTCGGTGCGCGCGCTCGCCGAAGCGAGGCGGATGGCGGGTGCCGATTACAGCGGCAGCGCGTCGCCACGTGCGGCTGCGCGGGCCGCCGCACGCACAGTGGCGCGGTCGACCGTGCTGGCCACCATCGGGGCCACGCCCGACGAAGCGCCTTCTGCGTAGGGGTTGTCGGCATGCGCGGCGGCAACGGCTTCGGCGCGGACCGTGGCGCGGGTGGTCGACGAGGCGATCACCGCGGCGGGGCCGGCGTCTGCGCCGTCGGCGTAGGGGTTGTCGGCGCGAGCGGCTGCCACCGCTTCGGCCCGCACGTCGGCGCGGCTGGCGGCGGAGGTGATCGGATGCACGCCTTCATAGGTTTCGGCGTGTACCGCGCCCGCTGCGCCCAGCATGGCGAATGCGATGGCGGAGAGAGCGGCGATGCGTTGCTTGGTGTTCATGATGCGAGTCCCTTTGCTGACTGGTGTGGGCGGCGGACATTCGTCGTTGCCACGGGATGCAGTGTGAAACCGCATCGTGGTTCGCGATGTGCGTTTGCGCACCGCTTTCGGCAATTACAGCGGGACGGTGTCGCGCGATGCGTAGAGCACCGCGAGAGGCTCGGAGCGGCCACGCACGACGAGCATCTCGGCCGTGCCCATGGCCTGCGCCACGCCGGCCTGCTCGGCTGCGAACAGCGACACGACGAGGCGCGACGACGCGGTCTTCGAATGGTCCTGCAGCCGGCTCGCAGTGTTGACCACTTCGCCGATGGCGGTGAATGTGGTGGTTTCCAGATAGCCCACTTCGCCCACCGCCGCGCGGCCCGCGTGCAGGCCCATGCCGAACTCCAGCCGCTGGCCGAACTGCGCCTCGAAGCCTTCGCTCCATGCGTCCATGCGCTGGCCGATCAGCTCGGTCGCGCGCAGCGCCTGCCTGCAGGCGGTGGGCAGGTCGCACTCGAGGCCGAAGATCGCCATCACGCTGTCGCCGATGAACTGGTTGGGCACGCCGCCGCTCTCGCGCACGGCCGCGCCCACGGTGGCGAAGTAGCGGTCGAGCACGTAGGCCAGGTCGAAGGGCCACTGCCGCTCCGACAGGCCCGACCAGCGCCGCAGGTCGACGAACAGGATCGCCACGTCGCGCTCGTGCCCGAATCGGCCGACCGGCGCGGGCCGGCCCTCGTTGGGCAGCGGCGCGAACAGCGGCGTGACTTCGATGTCGCCGCGCGGGCGCAGCTGGCAGGCCAGCCGCACGTCGGCCGGCGCGCGCACCCGTTCGAGCGTGCGCCGCTCGTCGCGGCCCGCCTCGCCGATGTGTTCGGCGGGGCCGGCCACGCGCACGCGGCAGGTGGAGCAGCGCGCCCGGCCGCCGCAGATCGACACATGGTCGATGCCGTGCGAGCGGCTCGCCTCCAGCACGCTCCAGCCGCGCGGTACCTGCACGGTGCGCTCGGGGTAGCTCAGCGCGACCATCGGCTGCCGCGACCAGCGCGCGAAGCTGTTGCGGCCCCAGCGCGCCGCCAGCAGCGCGGCCAGCGACAGCCCGTAGAGCCACTTGATGGCGTCTTCCGCCGTGCCGAGCGCCTGGGCCTGCTCGGGCGTCGGCAGCACGACGGGCGGCACGCCGCTCCACTGGAACTCCCGCCCCATCGAGACGAAGCCCATTGCCGCCGCCAGCGGCAGCACCACCGCGACGGCCAGCAGCAGGTGGGAGAAGCGCCGCCACGCCGGCTGCGCCCGCAGCGCGAAGTGCAGGCCCAGGCAGCCATGGGTCCAGGCCGCCAGCATCATCAGCAGTTGCGCGGCCGCGCCCTGCCATTCCCACAGCCCCCAGACCACGCGCACGTAGGAGCCCTCGATGCCGTAGGCCAGGTAGGCGCCGCGCATGGCGGCGAGGTGCTTGATCAGCAGCAGCGGCAGCACGAAGCCCAGCGCCACGCGCAGGCCCTCCAGCGGCGGCATGCGCAGGGTGCGCCGCTCCCACAGGGCCACCGCGGCCAGGGCCAGGTGCGTGGCGGCGGCGCCGTACAGCAGCACCGTGCCGGCGAGGCTGTGCCAGAACGCCTGCACGCCGCGCAGCACTGTTTCGGCCGCGGCAAAGGAATAGATGCCGAGAGAGTGGTTGAGCAGGTGCGCCGTGACGTAGGCCATCAGCACCAGGCCGCTCGCCCAGCGGAGATTGCGCCGGGTCGGCGGTCTCAGCGAAAAGGGGGCGGCAGTAGCGGCGGAGGCGGCTTGAGGGGAACGTCTGGCCATGAACGGGTTCGAAGCGGCACCCGAGCATAATCCGCGCGCCTATTCCCGTTGACCACCGACCTCCGGCATGGCCAAACCCGAACCTACCCTCCGCTCCAGCCTCGCACTGCGCCAGATCGCGCTGCTCGAAGGCCTTTCAGACCAGCGCCTCGACCTGCTGGCCCAGCAATGCCTCTGGCACAGCGTGGAAGCCGGCAAGCCCCTGCTGCTGCGCGCCGAGCAGCAGGGCGAGGTGTTCCTGCTGGTCTCGGGCCGGGTGCGGGTGACGACCTATTCGGCCAACGGCCGGCAGGTGACCTTCCGCGATTCCGAGGCCGGCGAGCACTTCGGCGACATCGCCGCCATCGACGGCGGCCCGCGTTCCGCCGATGTCGTCACCCTCGAGCCCAGCGTGGTGGCCAGCCTCGACCGCGCCGCCTTCATGGCCCTGCTGCGCGACGAGCCGCTGGTGGCCGGCCGGGTGATGCTGCGGCTGGCGACGCTGGTGCGGCAGCTCTCCGAGCGGGTGATCGACCTGAGCACCCTGGGCGTGCAGAACCGGCTGCATGCCGAGCTGCTGCGTCTGGCCCGCGCCGCCGGCGTCGAGGGCAACCAGGCCCGGCTGGACCCGGCGCCAAAGCATGCGGCGCTGGCCAGCCAGATCAGCACCAACCGAGAGCAGGTGACCCGCGAGCTCAACGTGCTGGCGCGCAGCGGCGTGCTGCGCAAGGACGACAAGGCTCTTCTGGTCGCCGACGTGGCCCGCCTGGAGGCTATGGTCTCGCAGGTGCGCGGCGACGCCGGCTGAGCCCCGGGTCGATCAGTTCCAACGGCCCTTGGTGCCGCCGATGGAGAAGCGGCCGGCGCCCAGCAGCACCACGGTCAGCGCGCCGAACAGGTACAGGCCCTGCAGTTCCAGCGCCCAGCCGCCTTGTTTCGTCATCGCGAACAGGTCGGCCATGTGCACCAGGCCGAAGGCCACCAGCATGTTGATGACGACCACGCCCGCGGCGGCGCGGGTGTAGATGCCGGCGATCATCAGCAGCGGGGCGACGATCTCGCCCACGTACACCAGGTAGGCGATCCCGCCCGGCAGCCCGGACTTGGCCAGCATGCCGGCGATGAAGCCCACGCCGGCCGACAGCTTGAAGATGCCGTGCAGCAGCACCAGGAAGCCGATCGTCACTCGGATCAGCAGCTTGCCGGAGTCGTCCAGCGTGGCGGGGGAGAGGGCGGACAGCGGCGACGCGATCGGCGCACGCGGGGTGTTGGCGGCGGTGGCCTGGGTGTTCATGGCAGATCCTTGCTGGAAAACGGTGGGTCCGCCGCGGAATGCGACGGTTGCGGTTCCAGTGTGCGGGGCTGCGGAAATGCGGAATGTGCGTTTACGCACATGTTTTGGCGAAAAGGCCCCGGGGCCGGGTCAGTGGGGGCCGAAGTGGGCCGTCCACTTGCGCTCGTAGTCCATCTTGCGGAAATGCGCCGCCATGAAGTCGATGAAGCTGCGCACCTTGGCCGACAGGTGCTTTCGGCTCGGGTAGGCCAGGTTGATGGTCAGGTGCGGCAGGTCCCAGTCGTCCAGCGTGGGCACCAGCCGGCCGGCCACGATGTCGTCGTAGACGATGTAGGTCGGCTGCACCAGGATGCCCATGCCGTCGAGCGCGGCGGCGCGCAGCACCTGCCCGTCGTTCGACTCGAGCAGGCCCGTGACCGACACCGTGTGCGTTTCCTTCCCCCGCCTGAAGCGCAGCTCGTTCGGGTTGTTGGCGTGGGTGTAGATCAGCAGCTTGTGCTGCTTCAGCTCGTCCAGCGTCTTCGGGAAGCCGTGCTGCGCGAAGTAGCGCGGCGAGGCCGCCAGGATGCGCCGCGTTTCGCCGAGGCGGCGGATCGTCACGTTCGAGTCGGGCTCGTACTCGCGCGTGCGGATCGCCACGTCGATGTTGTTGTCGATCAGGTCGAAGTAGCGGTTGGCCGTCTCCACGTGCACCGTCACGCCCGGGTAGCGCTGGGTGTACTCGCGCAGCAGCGGCGCGATGTGGTGGATCGAGAACGACAGCGAGGCCGTGATGCGCAGCGTGCCCGTGGGATTGAACGCGGTGGCGTTCACCGCCGATTCGGCGTCCGACAGGTCGGCCAGGATGGTGCGGGCCCGGCCGCAGAACTCGCGGCCGGTGTCGGTGAGGTACAGGCGGCGCGTGTTGCGCTCGACCAGCCGCGCGCCCAGCCGTTCTTCCAGCGCGCTCAGGTGGCGGCTCGCGGCGGCGTTGGAAAGGCCCAGCGCCTCGGCGGCGCGGCTCAGGCTGCCGGCATCGGCGATCTGCACGAGCAGGGCGATTTCGGTCCAGCGGTCCATGGGGCGGCGTCTCCGGGATTGTTTTTCAGGGCCGGATGATTTTGGCGCAGGCCGCGCCCGACCGTTCCGCTGGGCGGAAAAATGATTTGCGCCCCGATGCTTTCGTGCCAACCGCGCGCGGCCTACAGTGCGCCCTATTCCCGGAGACCCCGGAGACAACACCACGGAGACAGCCACGATGCGCAACCTCAACCAGGACAACATCACGCAGGCCGTGCTCGCGCGCTTCGCCGACACGCCCGATCCGCGCCTGCGCGAGATCCTGACCAGCCTGGTGCAGCACCTGCATGCGTTCGCGCGCGAAGTGAAGCTCACCGAGGACGAGTGGTTCCAGGGCATCCAGTACCTCACGGCCACCGGCCAGAAGTGCGACGACAAGCGGCAGGAGTTCATCCTGCTGTCGGACGTGCTGGGGCTCTCGATGCTCACCATCGCGATGAACAACGACAAGCCGGCCGGCTGCACCGAGGCCACCGTGTTCGGCCCCTTCTACTTCGATGGCGCGCCAGAGTACGAGCACGGCGACGACGTGGCCAACGGCGCCGAGGGCGAGCCCTGCGACGTGTACGCCACGGTGCGCGGGCTAGACGGCGAACCGGTGGCCAATGCCGTCGTCGACGTGTGGCAGGCCGACGCGGGCGGGCACTACGACGTGCAGCACGCAGGGCTCGACCATGCGGAGAACCGGGGCACGCTGCGCACCGGGCCTGACGGCTCGCTGCACTTCCGCAGCGTGGTGGCGGTGGCGTACCCGATCCCGGTCGACGGGCCGGTGGGCGACCTGCTGCGCGCGACGAAGCGCCATCCGTGGCGGCCCGCGCACCTGCATTTCAAGATCGAGGCGCCGGGCTACGAGCGGCTCATCACGCATGTGTTCCGTGAAGGCGACGAGTACCTGGATTCGGACGCCGTGTTCGCGGTGCGCCAGTCGCTGGTCGCGCCGTGGAAGAAGCAGGACAACGGCCGCTGGCGCCTCGATTTCGATTTCGTGCTGAACCCGCTGTCGCAGCCCGCCTGATCCAGCAAGACCAACCAAGGAAACAACGCAAATGAACGAAACCCTGCAGCAGGAACTGCTGATCCGCCGGATGATCGAGCGCTGGGCTGTGTGGCGCGATGCCGGCGACTGGGAGCGCTTCGCCACCGTGTGGCATCCCGAGGGCGTGATGATGGCCACCTGGTTCCAGGGGCCGTACACCGAGTTCATCCGTGTCACGAAGGAAGGCTGGGCCAAGGGCGTGAGCATCCTGCACTTCCTCGGCGGCTCGGCCATCGAGGCGGCCGGCGAGCGCGCCATCGCGCAGACCAAGATGACCATTTCGCAGCGCGGCATGGTCGAGGGCGTGCTGTGCGACGTGGTGTGCACCGGCCGCTTCTACGACTTCGTGGAAAAGCACGAAGGCGAATGGAAGCTGCTGCACCGCCAGCCGATCTACGAAAAGGACCGCATCGACCCGGTGGACCCGGCCGCCACGGTGAAGCTGGACGCGGACGTGCTGGCCGGCCTGCCCGAAGGCTATCGCCACCTGACCTACATCCAGCAGCGCATCGGCTACACGGTGAAGCTCGACATGCCGATGCTCAAGGGGCCGGCAGTGGAGGAGCTGTACCGGCGCGGTGCCCGCTGGCTCGCCGGCGGCGCTCTCGAGCGCTGACGAGGCGGCCACGGGAAGCTCGCCAGCAGGGAACGCCCCATCCTGCTACGCTCGCCGAGCCTGCCTCCACGGCAGGCTTTTTTCTGCGCTCTTCCTTCCCATGGCTTTTCCCCTGATCACCGACCCGCATTTCTACGCGGTCGCCATTCCCGCCGTGCTGCTGCTCGGCATCAGCAAGAGCGGCTTCGGCGCGGGCTTCGGCTCGCTCGCCGTGCCGATGATGGCGCTGGCCGTCACCGTGCCGCAGGCGGCCGCCATCCTGATGCCGCTTCTGTTGCTGATGGACGTGCTTGGCCTCGCGGCGTTCCGGCGCGACTTCGATCGCTCGCTGCTGAAGTTCCTGATTCCGTTCGGGCTGCTGGGCACGGTGATCGGCACGCTGCTGTTCCGCATGCTCTCGGCGCACACGGTGGCGGGCATCGTCGGCGTGTTCACGCTGCTCTTCCTCGCGCAGCGGCTGCTGTTTCCGCCCAAGCCCGATGATCCGCTGCCCTCGCGCGGCATCGGCGCGGTGCTGACGACGGTGTCGGGCTTCACCAGCTTCATCGCGCACGCGGGCGGGCCGCCCATCAATGCCTACGTCATTCCGCTGCGGCTGTCGCCGGTGATCTTCACTGCGACGATGGCCTACTTCTTCTTCGTGGTGAATCTCAGCAAGTGGATTCCCTACGCGTGGCTCGGCCTGCTCGACTTCCGCACCCTGGCCACCTCGCTGGTGCTGATGCCGCTTGCGCCGCTGGGCGTGTGGATCGGCATCCGCATCGCCAGGCGCATCGATGCGACGTGGTTCTATCGCTTCGTCTATCTCGGGATGTTCCTCACGGGCCTCAAGCTCGTCTACGACGGGTTCATTGGCTAACCCCCAGGCTTCGCGCACTTCGTGTCGCTTCGCCAACCCCCTTGCAGGGGGCAACACCTGCGGCCCGGCAAAGCCGGTTCCGCGGTGTTCCCGAAAGAGGTCAGAACTCTACGATGGATTTGAACCCGCCGAAGATCATCCGCTTCGCATCGAAGGGCATGGTCTTCGGGTCCATCGCGGTGATGCGCGGGTCGGCCATCACCTTCGCGTTGACCGTGTCGCGGTGCTTGCGCGACTTGTAGACGATCCACGAGAAGGCCACGGTCTCGTCGGACTTCAGCTTCACGCTTTGGGGAAAGGACGTGAGCTTGCCGGGCTTCACGTCGTCGGCGATGCACTCCACGTATTCGATCGCGCCGTATTCCATCCAGACCTTGCCGGCCTTGCGCGCCAGCTTGCGGTAGGCCTCGACGTTGGCGGTGGGAATGGCGACGATGAAGCCGTCTACATAACGAGCCATGGTTGTTCTCCTGAATAGTCTGTGGAACCGTTGAAGAAAGAAGACCGGTGGTTGCATGGCGTGGTGTCGCTCATTGCGATGCCGCCGTTCCGTGGGGTGCCGCTGCTTCCTCGTTGTTCTGCATCTGCCCCGGCATGGCGGAGCGAAGCAGCAAGGCACCGAGCAGACCCGCCGCGGCCGCGAACACGGCACCGACGAGAAACGCGAGGTTGTAGCCGCCGGTGAGCGCCAGCGGCATCTGCGCGCCGGCCGCTTCCATCGACGCACTGCGCGCGGCCGCCGCGCTGGCCAGCACGGCCAGGCCCAGCGCTCCGCCCATCATGAAAGAGGTGTTGACCACGCCCGAGGCCAGGCCCGAGTCGGAGGGGCTCACCTCGCTCATCGCGGCGAGCAGCACCGGGTTGAAGGCCATGCCCGCGCCCAGGCCGAGCAGCATCATCCCGGGCAGCACGTCGACCACGAAGCTGCCGTTGACCGGCGCGCGCGCGAACAGCGCGAGCCCGATGGCCGCGAGCCAGAGCCCGGCCGCCAGCGGCTTGCGGATGCCGAAGCGCATCACGATCTTCGCGGACAGGCCCAGCGAGAACACCGCCATGATGATGTTGGCGGGCAGGAAGGCCAGCCCGATCTGCATCGGCGTGTAGTTCAGCACCAGCTGCATGTAGAGTGCCGAGATGAAGAACCACGCGAACATGGCCGCGGCCCACAGCACGCCGACCACGTTGGCGACCGACACGCTGCGCAGCTTGAAGAGGCCCAGCGGCATCAGCGGATGCTGCACGCGCGACTCGATGGCGATGAAGATCGCGATCAGCACCACGGCAGCGCCGAGCAGGCCGAGCGTCTGCGTGGAGCCCCAGCCGGCCTCGTTACCGTTGACCACGCCGTACACGGCGAGCATCAGCGACAGCGTGACGGTGATGGCGCCGGCCACGTCGAGCTTCTCTCCGTGCGCATGTCCGCGCGCGCTGGGCAGCAGCGCCACGCACAGCGCATACACCGCGATGCCGATCGGCAGGTTCACCAGGAAGATCCAGTGCCAGCTCAGCGTGCTCGTGAGCAGGCCGCCCAGCAATACGCCGATGCTGCCGCCGCCGGCGCACACGAAGCCGTACACGCCCATCGCCTTGGCGCGGTCGGCCGGTTCGGTGAAGAGGTTCATGATGAGCGAGAGCGACACGGCGGAGACCACCGCGCCGCCCAGGCCCTGCACCGCGCGCGCTGCCACCAGCAGGCCCTGCGAGGTCGAGACCCCGCAGGCCAGCGATGCCAGCGTGAACAGCACCAGGCCCGCGAGGAACACGCGGCGATGGCCGTACAGGTCGCCGAGCCGGCCTCCGAGCAGCAGGAAGCCGCCGAAGGTCAGCATGTAGGCGTTCACCACCCAGACCAGCGAGGTTTCGGTGAAGCCAAGGTCGGTACGGATCGAGGGCAGCGCCACGTTCACGATGGTGGTGTCGAGCACGATCATCAGGACGCCGAGGCACAGCACCATCAATGCGAGCCAGCGCTTGCGGCTGTCGAGTTGGTTGGTCATGGGAAGCGAAATTCCTTTGGAACGATGAAGGTCGGCTCAGACCAGCGGCTTGCCGCCGTTGATGAGCCACGGAGTGCCGAAGCGGTCGGTGACCATGCCGAAGCCTTCGACCCAGAAGGTCTTCTCGAAGGGCATTCCGACATGGCCGCCTTCGGCGAAGGCGTCGAAGATGCGCCGGGCCTCGGCCACGGTCTCGAGGGTCAGCGCGACGCCGAAGCCCTTCATGCCTTCGTACGGCTGGCCGGGCATGGAGTCGGAGGCCATCAGCATGCCGCCACCGTAGGCGAGCGAGGCATGCATGATGCGCTTCTTCGCTTCGGGCGGGAACTGCTCGGTGTCGGGCGCTTCGCCGACGGTCATCATCATCTGCATGGCGCCGCCGAGGGTCTTCTCGTAAAAGCGCATGGCCTCTGCCGCGTTGCCGTCGAAGGTGAGGTAGGCGTGGATCTGAGACATGTGTATTCCTTGGATGACTGGTTGTGTTCGCTGACTACTTTTCGGTAGCCGCCTTGAGATTGGCCAGGCCTGTTTCGAAGTCCTTGCCGATCATCTGGTCCATGTTGAAGAAGATGCCCATGAGCTTTGCCACGTAGGGGCTCGGGCCGTACATGGCCCAGGTGACCTGCGTTGCGCCGCCCTGGGGCTGCAGCGTGAATTCGGCCGTGTTGTGGCCCTCGAAGGGCTTGATGAAGTCGAGCTTGATCGCGACCTTCGACGAAGGCGCCGACTCCACGATCTCCATGCGGCCCGCTCCCGCCTTGTCGTTGCCTTCCCAGGCATAGGTCGCGCCCTTGCCGCTCGCGCTGCCGCCGAAGCTGCGCTTCATGGCGGGATCGAGCTTCTCGTAGGGCGACCAGGTGCCCCAGCGGTGGAAGTCGTCGATCAGCGGAAAGATCTTCTCGGCCGGGGCCTCGATGCGAGCGGTGCGTTCGACGCGGAAGGTGTCGGGCCGGGTGGCGGCGTAGATCAGCAGCGCGGCGATCGCGAGCACGACGACGAGGGCGATTTTCTTGAGCATGGCGGGAGCTTTCTCTGGAGATCGGGGTGCGGGGGGAAAGGCCGACGGTCAGGTCGGCTGCGCGACGACCAGCAGCCAGCCCACGCCGAAGCGGTCGGTCAGCATGCCGAAGTTGGAGGTGAAGAAGGTCGGGATCAGCGGCTGCATGACCTGGCCGCCTTCGGCCAGCGCGTTGAACCACTTGACGACCTCGGTGTCGGTGTTGGCGGTGAGCGCGAGCATGACGCCCTTGAACTCGGCCTTGCCCGAGCAGCCGCCGTCGGATGCCATCAGCTCGGTTTCGCCGATGCGGAACACGGCGTGCATCACCTTGTCCGGCTGCGGCATGCCGCCGGCACAACCGGTCTCGGCGTTTTCCGACGGGGCGCCCGCGGGCGCTTCCTCGTAGCGCATGAGCTGGGTGACTTCGGCGCCGAGCGCCTTCTTGTAGAAGCCGAGCGCTTCGTCGCAGCGGCCTTCGAACGAGAGGTAAGACTGGACTTTCATGACGATTCCTTTGGACTGAAGAGGTGACTCGGAGGCCCCCGGTGCAACGGGCCGCAAACAATCGGATTACTTTGTGTACACCGTCCACAAAGAATAGCAGAGATAATGGACAGTGTCCACATGGAGATGCAATGAAGCTCAACAACGTCCCCGACAGCCTGCCGCCCGCCCGCAGCACTTATCGCCATGGCGATCTGCGCCGCGCGCTGCTGGAAGCAGGCATAGAACTGGCCCGCGACGGCGGCCCCGGCGCGGTGGTGTTGCGAGAAGCGACCCGGCGCGCCGGCGTGGTGCCCAACGCGGCGTACCGGCATTTCGGCAGCCGCCACGAGCTGTTGCTGGCGGTGCGCGAGGCGGCGCTGGCCGCCGCGGCGGTCGCGATGGAAAAGGAACTGGCGGCGCAGCCCTGCGACCAGCCTCCCGCCGACTTCGCGCGCGGGCAGGTGCGCGCCATCGGCACGGCCTACTTGCGCTTCGCCCAGGCGGAGCCCGGCCTGTTCCGCACGGCCTTCGTGATCTCCGACGAGGGCAGCGGCGAACTGGGCCCCGGCAAGGCGGGCGCGAGCGGGCTGGACTCGTTCCAGCTCCTGGGCAAGGCCATCGACCGGCTGGTGGACGCCGGCGTGCTCGACCCGGCGCGGCGCCCGAACGCCGAGTACTGCGCGTGGAGCGCGGTGCACGGCCTGGCGCTGCTCATCATCGACGGGCCGCTGCGCGAGATGCCGGCCGAGGCAACCTACAAGCTGGGCCAGCAGCTCATCGACATGGTCGAGCGGGGCCTCTGAGGCCCGCGGCCTGCGCTACAGATAGATCTTCTGCAGCAGCCGTATCAGCGTCTCGCGCTCCCGCGCGGTGAGCTTGGCGCTGGCGTCGGCCTCCAGTTGCACCACGGTCTGCTCGGCTTCGCGGATGAGCGACTCGCCCGCCGGCGTGAGGTGCAGTCCCACGGCGCGGCCGTCATGCGGATGCGGGCGACGTTCGATCAACCCCCGGCTGTCCAGCGTGGCCACCAGGCTCACGAGATTCGGCGGAAGTATTTCCAGCGCATTGCACAGCTGCCGCGAGGTGGCGCCGGGGTTGTGCGCCAGCAGCGACAGCACCGAGAAATCGATCTGCTTGAGCCCGTAGGGCGCCATGCGCTCCGCGAAGAAGGCGCTGACGATCAGCCACGCCCGGCGGGCGTTGTAGCCGACCAGGGCTTCGAGCATGCGCGCGTCGAGCCGGTCGGGCCTGCCTTGCGGCACGGCGGCCTGCTCGGCTTTCGCGGGGGCGGATTTCGGGGTGGAGGCCATGGCCCGAGCGTAACCGCGGGCGCACTGCAACGAGAGGTTTCAGTGGCTAGTTGGAGACAGCGCCGGCGGGCTCGGCCGCATGCGTCAGGGCGACCGTCTCGCAGGCCTTCTTGACGATGCCCATCCGCATCTCGAATTCGGGCAGCACCCAGCGCCTGAAGGCGGCCGCCACGCGAGCCTTCTCCGCGTCGCCGGGCGAGGCCGCCTCGATGCGGGCCCAGGCCCACGCCAGCATGGCGAGCATGGTCGCGCGCAGGTAGTCGTCGGCCACCTCGTACGGCAGCACCGGATTGGCATGCGCTGCCATTGCGACGGTGGTGCCCAGGTAGCGCAGCTGCGCCAGCCGGCGTTGCACGTCGGCGTCGGCCTCGCGCGAGGCGTCCAGCGTGTCGCGCAGCTCCAGCAGCACCGCCGACATGCCGGCGCCGCCGTCGGGCAGCACCTTGCGTACCAGCAGGTCGATGGCCTGGATCTCGTTGGTGCCCTCGTAGATCATCGTCACGCGCGAATCGCGAACTATCTGCTCGATGCCCCATTCGCGCACGTAGCCGTGGCCGCCGAACACCTGCAGGCATTCGCTCGCGCCGTGGAAGGCCTGGTGTGTGCACGCGGCCTTGAGCACCGGCGTGACGAACGAACACCAGCGCTGTGCGCGCTCGCGCGCCTTCGGGTCGGCGTCGTGCGCGGCCACGTCGAGCATCAGCGCGCTGCGGTAGGCGATGGTGCGCGCGCCGTCGATCCAGGCGCGCTGCGTGTCGAGGATGCGGCGCACGGCCGGGTGCTCGGCGATCAGGTCGGTGCTCTCGCCGCCGCGGCTGGCGGGCACGGGGCCGGGCGCGCGCATCTGGCGGCGCTCGGCGGCATAGGCGTCGGCCTTCTGCCAGGCGGCGTCGAGCAGGCCGATGCCCTGCAGCGCCACGTGCAGGCGCGCCGAATTCATCATCACGAACATCGCAGCCAGCCCGCGGCCGGGCTCGCCGACCAGCCAGCCGGTGGCCTCGTCGAAGCGCATCGTGCAGGTGGGGCTGCCGTGAAGGCCCATCTTTTCCTCGATGCGCTCGCAGTGCACCGCGTTGCGCGCGCCGTCGGGCAGCAGCTTGGGCACCAGCGCCAGCGACAGGCCCTTGGGCCCGGCCGGCGCATCGGGCAGCCGGCACAACACGAGATGGACGATGTTGGGCGTCAGGTCGTGCTCGCCGCCCGAGATGAAGATCTTGCCGCCGCTTACCCGCAGGCTGCCGTCGGCCTGCGGCACGGCGCGTGTGCGCACCTGGCCCAGGTCGCTGCCTGCGTGCGCTTCGGTGAGGCACATGGTCGCGAGCCATTCGCCGGTCGCGATCTTCGACAGATAGCGCTGCTTCAACTCCTCGCTGCCGTGGTGCTTGAGGCAGGCGTACGCGCCGTGCAGCAGGCCGGGCGCCATCGTGAGCCCGTGGTTGGCGGCGGCCAGCCATTCGTAGAGAACGGCTTCGAGCGCGGCGGGCAGGCCCTGGCCGCCGTCTTCCGGCGCGGCGGAGAGAGCAGGCCAGCCGCCGTCGACGAAGGCCTGGTAGGCCTCGCGAAAACCCGGCGGCGAGGCGACCTGGCCATCGGCGAAGCGGCAGCCGGTCTCGTCGCCGCCGCGGTTGATGGGCGCCACCACCTCGCCGACGAAGCGCCCGGCTTCCTCGAGCACCTGCGCATGCAGCGCCTCGTCGACCTCCGCGAAGGGGGCGAGCGCGGCCAGGCGCGCGGGCGCGTCGAGCACTTCGTTCAGGATGAACCGGACGTCTTCGGGGCGGGGCTTGTAATCCATCGGGGCAGGGAAGCAGGAGAACGAATCGGCGAATCAGGATTCGGCCGTGAAGCCGATCTTCTTGACCAGCGGACCCCAGCGTTCGTACTCGGACTGCAGCGACTTGCGCATGTCCTCCGGCGAGGAGCCGTGGGCCAGAAGCCCCACCGACAGCAGGCCGTCGGCCACGCTCTTGTCCTTCAGCGCGGTCTGGATCGCCGTGCTCGCGGCCGTGATGACGGCCGTGGGCGTCTTCGCCGGCGCGAAGAAGCCGAACCATTCGTCGGCCACGATCTCGGGGAAGCCCTGCTCGGTGAAGGTCGGCACGTCGGGCAGATAGGCCGCGCGCTGCGAGCCCGACATGGCGAGCACGCGAAGCTTGCCGGCCTTGGCGAAGGGAATGGCGTCGCCGGCGGGCGTCATGCTCGATGCGATCTGGCCGCCCACCACGTCGTTGATGGCCGGCAGCGAGCCGCGATAGGGCACGTGGCGCAGGTCGGCGCCGCTGTTCAGGCCCAGCAGCGCGCCCAGGAAGTGTGGCGTGGAGCCCGCGCCCGGCGAGCCGTAGCTGGCCTGGCCGGGGTTGGCCTTGGCCCATGCGACGAAGTCCTTCAGCGTCTTCACGCTCGCGGGCACGGCGGGCCCGACGGTCAGTGCGTGCGTCATCACCGCGCCGATGGAGATCGGCGCGAAGTCGGCCATGCCGTAGCCCAGCTTGGTGTAGATGTGCGGATAGATCGACAGCGCCGAAGCCTGCGCGAGGCACAGCACCGACCCGTCGGCCACCGAGCTCTTGAGCGTGTCGAGCGCGATGCGCCCGCCGGCGCCCGGCTTGTTCTCGACCACCGGATTGACCTTCGTGAAGGGCGTGTCGCCCAGCTTCTCGGCCACGCGGCGCGCCACGCTGTCTCCGGCGCTGCCGGCCGGGAAGCCGTAGTAGATCTTCACTACCTGCTGCACCGCCTGGGCGAGCGCGGCGAAGGGATGCAGGGCGGCGATGGCGGCGGTGCCGCCGAGCGCCGTCACGAACTGGCGTCTGTTGGTCATGGTCTTGTCTCCTGGTTTGCGGTGGCTGACTGGAATCGGAATCAGCGCGGCGCCATGCGCAGGGCGCCGTCGATGCGGATCACCTCGCCGTTGAGGTGGCCGTTGGTGACGATGTGGCAGGCCAGCTCGGCGAACTCCGAGGGCTTGCCCAGGCGCGGCGGGAACGGAATCGACGCGGCCAGCGACTGCTGCACCGGCTCGGGCAGCTCCAGCAGCAGCGGCGTGGCGAAGATGCCCGGCGCCACGGTGCACACGCGGATGGCGTGCTGCGCGAGGTCGCGTGCCATCGGCAGCGTCATGCCGACCAGGCCGCCCTTGGAGGCGCTGTAGGCCTGCTGGCCCACCTGGCCGTCGAAGGCGGCGACCGAGGCGGTGAAGAGCATCACGCCCTTCTCGCCGTTGTCGAGCGCGTCGAGCTTCGCGCAGCGCGCGGCGAACAGGCGCGCCATGTTGTAGCCGCCGATCAGGTTGATGTTGACCACGCGCACGAAGTCTTCGAGCGGCGCGGGGCTGCCGTCCTTGCCGACGATGCGCTTGGCGCTGCCGATGCCGGCCACGTTCATCAGGATGCGCGCGGGGCCGTGCGCGGCCTCGGCCTTGTCGAGCGCGGCGACCACGCTGTCGGTGTCGGTGATGTCGCAGGCGCATGCAATGCCGCCGATGTCGGCCGCTACCTTCGCGGCGAGTTCGGCGTTGCGGTCGAGCACCGCGACCTTCGCGCCCAGCCGCGCGAGTTCGCGCGCGGTGGCTTCGCCGAGGCCCGATGCGCCGCCGGTGACCAGTGCGGCTTGTCCTTCGATCTTCATGGTGTGTCGTCTCCTGGAATGTCTAGCGGGGCTTGAGGGTGAAGGGCAGGCTGCCGTCGTGCATCGCATCGGCCAGCGCGGCGCGGTGCTTGAGCACGGCGCGCTGGTTGATGGAGCCCTTGTCGGTGACCTCGCCCTTGTCGATGGACGGCGGTTCGGCCATCAGGTGCAGCCGCGCGATGCGGTTGGCGCTGCCGGTGGCGCCGGCGGCCAGCGTGTCGACGACCTGCTGGAAGTGCGCCTGCACGGGGGCGCTCTCGAGCACCTCGCGCATGGATGCGTCGGCGCTCAGGCCGGCGAGCTGCCGCACCTTCTGCGTCGGGAAGATCAGCGCGCCGACTTCCTTCAGGTTGATGCCGGTCAGCACCGCGTCCTGCACGTAGGGCGCGCCGGCCGCGATGATCTTCGCGCGCATCGGGCCTACGCTCACGAAGGTGCCGGTGGCGAGCTTGAAGTCTTCCGCGATGCGGCCGTCGAAGCGCAGGCCGCGATGGATGTTGTCTTCGGCTATCCACTTCACGGCGTCGCCGGTGGAGAAGAAGCCTTCCTCGTCGAAGGACTCGGCAGTGGCCTCGGGCGCGCGCCAGTAGCCGGGCGTGATGTTGGGGCCGCGGTAGCGCACCTCGGTCTTGCCGTCGACCTCGATCAGCTTGAGCTCGATGCCGGGCGCGGGCAGGCCCACGTCGCCCGACTTCACGTCGGGGCCGGTCACGTAGAGCGCGAAGGGGCCCGATTCGGTCATGCCCAGGCCCGTGCCCATCACGATGCGTTCGCCGACTTCCGACTCCTGCGTGCGGTGCAGGCTGTCCCACACCGGCTGCGACAGCGCCGCGCCCGAGTAGAAGAACATCTTCACGCGCGACAGCAGGTTGCGGCGCAGCACCGCGTCGGTTTCCATCGCCTGCGCGATGGCCTCGAAGCCGGTGGGCACGTTGAAGTAGATGGTGGGCGCGATCTCGCGCAGGTTGCGCAGCGTCTCGGCCATGCCGGCGGGCGTGGGCTTGCCGTCGTCGATGTAGAGCGTGCCGCCGTTGTCCAGCACGATGCCCACGTTGTGGTTGCCGCCGAAGGTGTGGTTCCAGGGCAGCCAGTCGACCAGCACCGGCGGCTCGTCGCCCAGCGCGGGAATCGACTGGCGCAGCTGCTGCTGGTTGGCGCACCACATGCGGTGCGTGTTGATCACCGCCTTGGGCATCTTGGTCGAGCCCGAGGTGAAGAGGAACTTGGTGATGGTGTCGGGGCCGGTCGCGCGCATCGCCGCGTCGATGGCGGGCGTGGCGGGCGTCGAGGCCAGTGCGTCGAACGCGGTGGTGGGGCGGCCTTCGAGCGTGCCCTGCGCCAGCACGACTTCGGTGCCGGCCGGCACGACTGCGGCGATGGCCTTGGCGAAGCGCGCGGCGTCGCTCGCGAAAACGAGGCCCGGCGTGAGCGTGTCGAAGACGTGGCGCAGCTTCTCGAAGTCCTGGCTTACCAGCGAGTAGGGCGGCGACACGGGGCAGTAGGGCACGCCGGCGTAGAGGCAGCCCAGCGCCATCAGCGCGTGCTCGATGCCGTTCTCGCTGAGGATCGCGACTGGGCGGTCGGCGCTCAGGCCGCGGTCCAGCAGGGCTTGTCCGATACCGCGTGCTTCCTCCAGCGCCTGCGCGTAGTTCACGCGCAGCCAGTCGCCGGTGCTGCCGTCGGCCAGCCGTTCGCGGCGGGCGATGAAGATGCGATCGGGCGTGCGCTCGGCCCAGTAGGCGAGGCGGTCGGTCATGCGCTCGCGGTAGGGCTCGAGCTGCGTTTCGGCGCTCAGGTACTGCGTGCCCGGCGCGCCGTCGCGCAGCACAGCGCGGGTGACGCCGAAGACCAGCGGGCGGTATCGGACGGCGCTCATCCCTTGCTCACTTTCGCGGCACGCCCTTCGAGGAAGTCGCGCACGCGCTGCTTGGCTTCGGGCGCGGCCTGCGTGATGCCCGAGATCAGCGCCTCGGTGAAGAAGCCGTGGTCGGCCGACTGCTCTGAGATGCGCGGCAGGGCGTGCATCAGCGCGTAGTTGGTGAGCGGCGCGTTGGTGGCCACGCGCTTCGCGAGCTCGAAGGCCTTGTCGAAGGCCTGGCCCTCGTCGACGAGATACTGGGCGAAGTTGGCGCGCTCGCCTTCCTCGGCGTTGTAGACGCGGCCGGTCATCATCATGTCGGTCATGCGGGCCACGCCGATCAGCTTCGGAATGCGCACCGAGCCGCCGCCGCCCACGAAGATGCCGCGCGAGCCCTCGGGCAGCGCGTAGAAGGTGGAGCGGTCGGCCACGCGGATGTGGCAGGCGCTGGCCAGCTCGAGCCCGCCACCCACCACCGCGCCGTGCAGCGCCGCGATCACCGGCACCGGGCCGTGCTGGATCAGGTCGAGCGCGCCGTGCCACAGGCGCGAGTGCTGCATGCCCTGGCCGGCGTCGCGCTCCTTCAGCTCGCTCAGGTCGAGGCCGGCGCAGAAGTGCGGGCCCTCGCCGTCGATCACCGCCGCGCGCACGCTGGAGGGCAGCTTCTCGAAGGTGTCGCGCAGGGCGAGGATCAGTCCGTCGGACAGCGCGTTGCGCTTGGAACCGCGCGTCAGGCGGACGATGGCGACTTCGTCGCGGATGTCGAGTTGAAGGTCTGGATTGGTCATGATGAGTCCGGGGTTGCGTCGAATTATGGTTATGGGAAATAATCAATTCAAGGAATTTGGAGCCCCCAGAGCCTAGGGACTTACCCGCACCGGAGACAAGACATGGACCACCAGAACCTGATCGCGATCGACATCCACACCCACGCAGAAGTCAGCTGCTGGAACCCGTTCGACAACTACGGCGAGGAGTACGACCGCGCGGCCGACAAGTACTTCGGCTCCAGCGGCCGGCCGACCATTGCCGAGAGCGTGGCGTACTACCGTGAACGGAAGATCGGGCTGGTGATGTTCATGGTCGACGCGGAGTCGAACATGGGCCGTCGCCGCATCCCGAACGAGGAGATCGCCGAGGCCGCGAAGAACAACAGCGACATCATGATCGCCTTCGGCAGCGTCGATCCGCACAAGGGAAAGATGGGTGCGCGCGAGGCGCGCCGGCTCATCGAGGAGCACGGCGTGAAGGGCTTCAAGTTCCACCCCACGGTGCAGGGCTACCACCCCTACGACCGCATGGCCTGGCCCATCTACGAGGTGATCGCCGAATACGGCCTGCCGGCCATCTTCCACACCGGCCACAGCGGCATCGGCTCGGGCATGCGCTGCGGCGGCGGCCTGCGGCTGGAGTACAGCAACCCGATGCACCTGGACGACGTGGCCATCGACTTCCCCGACATGCAGATCGTCATGGCGCACCCCAGCTTCCCCTGGCAGGACGAGGCGCTGAGCGTGGCCACGCACAAGCCCAACGTGTGGATCGACCTGTCGGGCTGGAGCCCCAAGTACTTTCCGAAGCAGCTCGTGCAGTACGCCAACACGCTGCTGAAGGATCGCGTGCTCTTCGGCAGCGACTACCCGCTGATCACGCCCGACCGCTGGATGCGCGACTTCGAGAACGCCGGCTTCAAGCCCGAGGTGATGCCCGGCATCCTCAAGGGCAACGCGATGCGGCTGCTGAAGCTGGACGCAGCCTCAGGCGGCTGACGACGGCTTCCTGCGCGAACGCCCGGCCTGCGCGGCCGAGTCGTTCCAGTGCTGCTCCCACAGGGCGTCGCCGCGTTCGAGCGCGGCGCCCAGTTCCTTCCTGCGGCGCTGCACGACGGCGGTGACCAGCGCGTTGCACAGCGAGAACGCCGCCGTGTACGAATCGAATGGCGACGCGCTCGAGGTGCGCGCCAGCATCACATGGTCGGCCGATGCCGCCGCAGCCACCGAGGGGCCGTCGGTGATGACGATGACCTTCGCGCCCTTCTCCTTGAAGTACTTGGCCGCGCGCGCGGTGGCGAGCGCGTGGCGCCTGAAGGTGAGGGCCAGCAGCACGTCGTTTTCGCCGATCCACAGCAGCTGGTCTTCCATGAGCAGCGGGCCGCCGCCGCTCATGGGGCGCACGTCGGGCAGGCACATGTTCAGGTGCAGCGAAAGGTGGCCGGCCAGCGCGGCGGCGTGCCGCTGGCCGGTCACGTGCACCCGCGCCTTGCGCTGCGTGAGCAGCCGCACGGCGCCCTCGAAGGCGGCGACGTCGAGCGCCGCGAAGGTCGAGGCCAGGTTGTGCTGGTCGTGCAGCAGCGCATTGGCCAGGCAACTGCGCACCGAGGCGTCGTCGGCGATGACGGCGTCCGCGCGCGTGGCCGGCGACGACAGCCGCGCGGTCACCTCCGACCGGGCCTCGATCTGCGCCTCGGCATAGCTGGGGTAGCCGAGCTTGGCCAGCAGCCGCACCACGGTGGAGGCGCTGGTGCCCACCTTCTTTGCAAGGCTCGTTGCAGATTCGAGCAGGCCCTGGGGGTAGCGCGTCTGCAACTCGTCGATCAGGCGCTGCTCGCTCTTGGTGAGCTTCCTGCCGTAGCCCGAGATGCGTTGGTTCAGGTTCATGGTCGCGCGCATTCTGCACGTGGAGTCGTGTTGGGCCTGATTTTGCAATGGTCATTGCAAAATTGAAATCATCTTGCAACAATGCGCGCACTTTTGACTGCACGACAGGACGCCCCATGGAACCCATCTTCACCGCCGCGGCACTGAGCCGCCGCGAGATCCTCGCCGCCGGCCTCGCCTCGATGCTGCCGCTGGCCGCAAAGGCGCAGGCCTGGCCCTCGCGGCCGGTCACGCTGGTGGTGCCGTTCCCGGCGGGCGGCTCCGTGGACCTGATCGCGCGGCTGTACGCCGACCCGCTCGCCAAGGCGCTGGGCACGCCGGTGGTCATCGACAACCGCGCCGGCGCCGGCGGCTCCATCGCCAGCGCACAGGTGGCGCGCGCCAAGCCCGACGGCTACACGCTGGTCGCCTCGTCGCAGAGCTCGCACCTGGCCAACCCGCTCACCCAGCCCAACCCGGGCTACGACCCGATCAAGGACTTCGCGTCGATCAGCCAGCTCGCGCGCTCGATCAATGTGCTGCTCGTGAACCCCGCCGTGCCCGCGAAGAACTTCAAGGAGTTCGTCGCGCTGGTGAAGTCGCGCCCCGGCGAGCTCAACTTCTGCAGCGCGGGGCCGGGCAGCATGGGGCAGCTCAACGTGGAGCTGATGAAGTCTCAGCTGCAGCTCAACGCCACGCACGTGCCGTACCGCGGCGGCGGCCCGCTGGTCACCGCGCTGATCTCGAACGAAGTGCAGTTCGGCCTCGACAACCTGGCGCCCTTCCTGCCGCTGATCCAGTCCGGAAAGCTGCGCGCGCTGGCCGTGGCCGCGCCCACCCGCGTCGCGGCGCTGCCCGACATCCCGACCTTCGCGGAGCTGGGCTATCCGGTGCTGAACACCACCTCGTGGATCGGCCTGGCCGCGCCCGCGAAGACGCCGCCGGAGATCGTCGAGGCGCTGCACAAGGCCGTGCGCTCGGTGGCCGACCAGCCCTCGATGGTCGAGGCGTTGCAGTCGCGCGGCTCGCTGCCGCCCGAGGCGCAGTCGCCCGCGCAGTTCACCGCCATGATGTCGGAGCGGCTCGCGGTCTACGGCGACCTGGTCAAGCGCGCGGGCATCCGCGGCGAATGAGCGACGGCAGCATGACCGAGTCATCGTTCGCGCCTGACACCGCGCCGCTGGAGGTGCTGCCGCGCGACATCTCCGCCTACCGGCAGGGCAACACCGGCATCGACTACGTGCACCGCTTCGAGTCGGGCCGGCCGGGGCCGCACGTGCTGGTCAACGCGCTGACCCACGGCAACGAGATCTGCGGCATGGTCGCCGCCACTCATCTGCTGGACGCCGGCGTGCGCCCGAAGACCGGCACGCTCACCGTGAGCTTTGCAAACGTCGAGGCCTACAACGCCTTCGACATCGAGCGGCCCTACGAGAACCGCCAACTGGTGCACAACCTCAACCGCATCTGGTCGAAGGCCATGCTCGACGGCAGCGAAGACAGCCCCGAACTGCGCCGCGCGCGCGACCTGCGGCCGGTGCTGGACGCGGCCGACTACGTGCTCGACATCCATTCCACGCGCGCGCCGGTGCAGCCCTTCTGGGTCTATCCGGAATTCGAGCGCAACGCCGGGTTGGCGCTTGCCGTCGGCAATCCGCTGGTGCATCTGGTGATGCCGGTGGGCGGCGCGCCCGGCACTGGTGTGACGGCGTATGGCCGCCACGGCGAGGAGGGCGTCGACGGCGGTGCGGTGGTCGTTGAGTGCGGCCAGCATTTCAGCCAGTCGGCGGCCGACTTGGCCACCGACGTCACGCTGCGCTTCCTCGCGCACCTGGGGCTGGTCGACCCGCCGCCGACCGCCGCGGCGAAGGCGCCCGCGCGACGCTTCCGCCTGCTCGAAGTGCACATGGTGAAGACGGAGAGCTTCGCCTTCGCGCGGCCGGTGCTGGGCTTCGAGGTCTTCCAGAAGGGCGAGCTGATCGCCGTGGACGACGGCCACGAGATCCGCTCCCCCTGCGACGACTGCACGATCTTCATGCCGACCCGCGCGCCGCTGGTCGGGCGCGAGGGCGTGTACCTGACCGTCGCGATCTAGTCGGCGCTACAGGCGCTGCAGACGCTTCAGGGCGTCTGCTCCGCCTGCTCTTCTTCCTCCAGCCGTTCCCAGTCGCGTCCCGAGCGGCGCTGCCGCTCCTCGCGCTCGCGCGCCATCTGTTCCTCGAACTGCTGGCGGCCCGCCTTGTTGGCGGCGATCAGCTTGGCGCGGTCCTTGTAGTGCGGATAGATCTCGTCGCTGAGCTTGATGTTGCGGCGCCGGAAACGCATTGCCGATTCGCGTGCCTCGTGCGCCGGCCAGCCCAGCGCCTCGAGCGTGGCGCGCGCGCTGCGCAGCGACGACTCGAACACCTCGCGCTCGACTTCCGTCACGCCGCGGTCGCGCAGCTGGAACAGGTGCGTCACGTTGCGCGCCCTGGCGATGATGCGGGCCTGCCCGAAGTTCTCCTGCACGAGGTCGACGATTTCCAGCGACTGCTCGATGTCGTCCACCGCCACCACGATCACCTTGGCCGTGCCCGCACCCGCGGTGCGCAGCAGGTCGAGCCGCGTCGCGTCGCCGTAGAACACGCGGAAGCCGAACTGCCGCAGGCCTTCGACGGTGTCGGCGTCGTGGTCGAGCACCGTCACGCGCAGGCCCTGCGACATCAGCATGCGACCGACGATCTGGCCGTAGCGGCCGAAGCCGCAGATCAGTACCTTGGCGTCCTGCTGCTCCGAAATCTCCTCCAGCCGGGTGCCGGTGCCTTGGCTGTAGCGCGGCAGCACGAACTTGTCGAGGAGCACCAGCAGCAGCGGCGACAGCAGCATCGAAAGCGCCACCGCGCCGATCAGCAGCGAGGTGACCTGCGGCGGCAGCACGTCGGGGCCCGCCGCCTGGAAAACCACGAAGGCGAACTCGCCGCCCTGCGCGAGCAGCAGCGTGAACACCGGCCGCTCCTGGTAGGCAATGCCCATCGCCTTGGCCAGCGCGTAGATCACCACCAGCTTGATGGCCACGAAGCCGACCACCAGCATCGCCATGATCCAGGGGCTCGCGACCAGCACGCCGAAGTTGATCGACATGCCCACCGCGATGAAGAAGAGGCCCAGCAGCAGGCCCTTGAAGGGCTCGATGTCGGTCTCGAGCTCGCGCCGGTATTCGCTCTCCGCCAGAAGCACGCCGGCGAGGAAGGCGCCCAGCGCCATCGACAGGCCCACCAGCTGCATCAGCGCCGCGATGGCCACCACCAGCAGCAAGGCGGCGGCGGTGAAGATCTCGGGCGTGTCGCTGCGCGCGATCCAGCGCAGGATGGGGCGCAGCAGCAGCCGGCCGCCGAGGATGATGCCGCCGATCACGCCGATGATCTTGGCGGCCTCCAGCGCGCGCTCCAGCCCGGTGATCGATTGTTCGGCCGCTGTGGCGCCGGCCAGCAGCGGCAGCAGTGCGAGGATCGGAATGGCCGCCACGTCCTGGAACAGCAGGATCGAGAAGCCGGCCTGGCCGCTGGGCGTCTTCAGCAGGTTGCGCTCGCCGAACACCTGCAGCGCGATGGCGGTGGACGACAGCGCCAGGCCCAGCGCAGCCACCAGCGCCACGCGCCATTCGGCGCCGACCGCGCAGCCCACCGCGAACAGCACCGCGGCGCAGCTAAGCACCTGCGCCGTGCCCCAGCCGAAGATGGGGCGGCGCAGGTTCCACAAGCGCCTGGGCTCGAGTTCAAGGCCCACGAGGAAGAGCATCAGCACCACGCCGAACTCGGCGAAATGCAGCACGTCCTCGACGCTGGAAACGAGTCCCAGGCCCCAGGGACCGATGGCGATGCCGGCCACGAGGTAGCCGATGATCGAGCCGAGGCCCAGGGCCTTCGAAAGCGGCACCACCAGCACGGCGGCGCTCAGGTAGATCAGGCTGTTGGTCAGCCAGGCGGGTGCGTGTTCCATTCAGGGCGCCTTCCTGCCGTTGTCGTCCGCGGAGGCGGTGGCCGTCGCGGTAGCCAGGCCGTGGGACATCGCCGCCTGGAAGGCATTGGAGACCACCTTGGCGACGTCGTCGTTGTCGGCCGGCCGGTCGCTTTCGGGTACGGGGCAGGACACGCAGACGTCGATCTCCTCGATCTCGGGCCAGTCGGGGTAGCTGCCCAGGCGCTGGGCGAAGGTCTCGACGTGGGACTTCACGTCGGCCTCGCTGGCGCTGCGCGCGCCGTAGAAGATCAGCGGCGGCAAAAAGCGCATGCCGCACAGCGCGGCGGTCTGCTCGTAGGGCGGCAGGAAGGCGTCGAAGAAGTAGCGGTGGTAGTTCTGCGGGTGGTAGCTCGCCTCGGGGCTGCCCGTGGTGGCGACCAGCCAGAGGTCCTTGCCCTGCAGCGCCGTGCCGCCGGGGCCGTAGGCCCAGCCGTAGGAGAGCACGTCGTCGAGCCAGAGCTTCTGCAGCGCGGGCATCGAGTACCAGTGGATCGGGTGCAGCAGCACCACCAGGCTGGCCCGGGCGAGCCGGGCCTGCTCTGCCTCGACGTCGATGGCGAAGTCGGGATAGCTGCCGTAGAGATCGTTGACGTCGACGCCGGGCACGGCGCGAGCGGCGGCGAGCATGCGCCGGTTGACGCGCGAGTCGCGCCAGTGGGGGTGGGCGGCCAGCACGTAGATGCCGCCGGAACCGCCGTCCGGGCGGTCGGCGGGGGTTCCCGTGGATGTTGTTGTCGTCATCCCGCGAACATATCTCAAGAGCACGCTGGCAGGCGTTTCGCCGGGCAAAAACGCGCCAGCGACTAACATCCCCGCTATTGCCGTTCTGGAGGAGTGCATCTATGCCGGTGGTTCTGGTCGCCAATCCCAAGGGAGGCGTGGGCAAGTCGACGATCGCGACGAACGTCGCGGGCTATTTCGCGAGCCGCGGCCACGCCGTGATGCTGGGCGACGTGGACCGCCAGCAATCCTCCCGGCTCTGGCTGGGCCTGCGCCCGCCGATGGCCCGGACCATCTCCACCTGGGAAGCCACCGGGGAAAGCACCGTGGTGCGCCCGCCGCGCGGCACCACGCACGCGGTGCTCGACACGCCCGCCGGCCTGCACGGCTGGCGCTTCAAGGAAGTGCTGGCGCTGGCCGACCGGGTGATCGTGCCGCTGCAGCCGAGCATCTTCGACATCTACGCGACGCGCGACTTCCTCGACCGGCTGCAGGAGAACCGCCGCGCCGAGAAGACGAAGATCGGCCTCGTCGGCATGCGCGTGAACGCACGCACGCTGGCGGCCGACCGGCTCCACGAGTTCATCGCGGGGCTCGGCGTGCCGGTGATCGGCGAGCTGCGCGACACGCAGAACTACGTGCAGCTCGCGGCGCGCGGGCTCACGCTGTTCGACATCGCGCCCGGTCGCGTGCAGCGCGACCTGGAGCAGTGGCAGCCGATCTGCGAGTGGCTCGACGCCTGAGCCGATCCCGGTTTTCCCTGAGCCCGGTTGTCGCAAGGCCGACAGCCGCGCGGCAGCCCCAGACGCCAGAATGCCCCGCATGACCAAAAAGACATTCCAGACCCTTCAGGATCTCGCCGCCTGCGTCGGCCAGGAGGTCGCCGTGAGCGACTGGATCGCCATCACGCAGGAGCAGGTCAACCAGTTCGCCGAGGCGACGGGCGACCACCAGTGGATCCATGTCGACATCGAGCGGGCCAAGGCCGGCCCCTTCGGCGGGCCGATCGCGCACGGCTTTCTCACGCTGTCGCTGCTGCCGCGCTTCTACGAGACGGCGCTCGACGTGGTCGAGTCGCGCATGGGCGTGAACTACGGCCTGAACAAGGTGCGCTTCATGTCGCCGGTGCCGGTGGGCAAGCGCCTGCGGGCCCGCATGAAGCTGCTGACGGCCGAGCCCATTGCCGATGACGGTTTCCAGATGACCTGGGAAACCACCATCGAACTCGAAGGCGCCGCCAAGCCGGCCTGCGTGGCCGAGTCGGTGGTGCGCCGCTACCGCTGAAGCGGCGGCGGCAGCCCCTCTTTCTTTCTCTTTCTTTCTTCTTACATCCTGCGGTCGGTCACTTCGCCGTAGGTGGCCGCGCCCTGGCGGGTGATGCTCCGCGCGCTGGCGCGCACCGCGTCGCGGTCGATGTTTCCGCTCCTGGCCTGCTGCACGCCGGTGCCGCCATTGCTTATCTGCAGCGGCTGGCGCGCATCGGCCTGCACCTGCGCGCGCGACAGCGTCGACTGGAAGGGGGCGGGCGGCAGCGGGTTCTGTTCTCCCTGGAAGGCTTGGGCGCCGCCGGCGAAGGCGAGCGTGGCGAAGACGGCGAGGGTGATCGGCTTGGCGTTCATGGCGAGACTCCTTCGAGCAAGGTGGTGAATGGATCGATGCCGGCCTGCTTCCATCTGACAGCCGGCATGTCTTCCATACGGCGCGTCCGGCCGATCGGATGCGCCCCTGTTGCCCGAAGGGGCTGTTGCTTCAGCCGAAGCCGTTCTGCCGCCAGGCCTCGAACACCGTGACGGCCACCGCGTTCGAGAGATTCAGGCTGCGCTGGCCTTCGCGCATCGGCAGCCGCAGGCGCTGCGGTTCGGCGAAGCCATCGCGCAGGGCGGGCGGCAGGCCGCTGGTTTCCGAACCGAACACCAGCCAGTCGCCGGGCTGGAAGCGCACGTCGTGCACGGGGCGCGAGCCGCGCGTGGTGAGGGCGAACATGCGGTCGGCGGCGGGCTGCTCTGATGCGAGCAGGGCCTGCCAGTCGGCATGGCGCTTCACTTCGGCGTACTCGTGATAGTCGAGGCCGGCGCGGCGCAGCAGGCGGTCGTCCATCGAGAAACCCAGCGGCTCGACGAGGTGCAGCTTGCAGCCGGTGTTGGCGGCGAGCCGGATCACGTTGCCGGTGTTCGGCGGGATTTCGGGGTGGACGAGAACGATATTGAACATGCGTCGATTGTCGGCGGGCCGGCGCGACCGGCTCAGCGCGGCGGATCGGTCCGGGCGAGCACGACGGCGGTGATGTGCGCGGCGCCGGCCTGCCGCAGTACCTGGGCGGCAGCGAAGATCGATGCGCCGCTGGTCATCACGTCGTCGACCAGCACGAGGCGCCGGCCGCGCAGTTCGTCGACGCGCAGCGGCTCCACCGCGAAGGCGCCGCGCAGGTTGCGCAGCCGGTCGGCGCGCGACAGGCCGCTCTGGGCGGGCGTCTCGCGGGTGCGCAGGAGCAGGGTGGCGTCGGTCTTCGCGGGCGCGAGCCGGCGCGCCAGCTCGTGCGCCTGGTTGAAGCCGCGCTCGCGCAGCCGGCCGGGCGCCAGCGGCATCGGCAGCACGATGTCGCAGGCTTCCAGCGCCGGTTCCACCCAGGGCGCGCTGCGCAGCAGCGTGGCGAAAGGCCCGGCCCGGCCGGCTTCGCCACGGAACTTGAACGCCGCGATGGCGTCCGGCCAGGGCCATGCGTAGGTGCAGGCCGCGAGGCAGGCGTCCAGCGGCGGAGGATGTTTCACGCACTCGCCGCAGCGGCTCACGCCTTCGGGGACGGGCAGGGCGCAGCCGCTGCATCGCGCGGTGGGCGGGGCGAAGCGGGCCACGCAGGCATCGCACACCGGGCGCGAAGGCCAGGCGCGGCAGACCGCACACTGGCTGGGCAGCCGCGCGAGCAGGGCGGTGAAAGCCCCGAGAGGTCTTGAAGACGGGAAAGGCCACATGGCCCGGTGGCTGAGCATCGCCTCAATATACTCACGGCCCCATGGCCACCGACCCCTCAAGACGACCGCCGACCATCGATGCCACGGCGGCCGCCCGCTGGCGCCGGCTTGCGCCTGCAGAAGGCGCCTCTCCCTGGCTGCACGAGGAGATCGGTCGCCGCATGGAAGACCGGCTGCAATGGATCAAGGCCCAGCCCCGCAGCTGGGCCGACTGGGCGCCGCTGCGCAGCGGGCTCGAGGCGCATGAACTCGTCGCGCGCCGCTACAAGGACGCCGCCTCCTTCGTGATCGAACCCGAGCCCGCGCTCGCCGCGGCCACCAGCCAGGCGCTGGCAGCGCCGTGGTGGAGCGCGCGCCGCTGGCAGGCCGGCAAGGCACGCTTCGAGGCACCGCCCGAGGACGGCGTCGACCTGCTCTGGGCCAACATGTCGCTGCACATGGCGGCCGACCCCGAGGCACTGATCGCGCACTGGCACAAGCTGGTGGCGACCGACGGCTTCCTCATGTTCTCCTGCCTCGGTCCCGACACCGTGCGCGAGCTGCGCGCGCTGCATGCCCGCCTGGGCTGGCCGGCCGCTGGCCACGAGTACACCGACATGCACGACTGGGGCGACATGCTGGTGCATGCCGGTTTTGCCGAACCGGTGATGGACATGGAGCGCATCGTGCTGACCTGGGCCACGCCCGAGGCCGCGCTTGCAGAGCTGCGCACGCTGGGCCGCAACCTGCATCCGGCGCGCTTTCCCGCATTGCGCGGCAAGGGCTGGCTGCAGGAGCTGAAGAAGGCGCTGCCCGAGCTCGCGCCGGCCGAAGGCGGCGACGGCCGCATCGCGCTGACCTTCGAAGTCGTCTACGGCCACGCGTTCAAGCCGGTGCCGCGCGTGTCGCTGTCGGCCGAAAGCGCGGTGTCGCTGCGCGAGATGCGATCGATGCTGCAACGGGGTCGCCCGGGCGCCTGATCGCTTGCCGGCGAGTCGGCGAAAACGCCTGTCGCACAGGCCGTTTCTTGCCTACTAGTAGTGACCCGTAGGCGTCCCACAGGGCACTCGGGCACTGATATCTACCCGCTACAATCCGCCGTTGCGTGAAACTCGCGGGTATTGTCCCGCGATCGAGGGGTGTCGAATCCTGTTTGTACGAGGGGTTTGGCGACCGTCGACGCACCGATTTGCTGAACTCGCCCGTGTCGAATTCCGTGTTTCGATTTGCCACCGTTTCAGGCCAGAGCATTCAATGGTTCCTGAAGCGCAACTGCTCGGTGACGCCGGGCCAGCTGGGCTGGCTCTACGCTTCGCTGTGCGTGGTATCGCTCGGCATCGGCACCCTGTTCTGGCTGCACGGTGCGCCCATGGTGCTGCCTTTTGCCTGGCTCGAACTGGCCGCTGTCGGGTTTGCGTTCATGGTCTACGCACGACATGCGACCGACGGCGAGAAGATCGCGCTGCAGGAGGGACGGCTCGTCGTGGAGCTCGAGAACGGCGGGCATTACGAGCGCACGGAATTTCTTCCGCACCAGGTGCGGATCGAACCCCAGACCGGCGATCGCTCGCTGATCGAGGTCTCGGGGCAGGGTCGATCGGTCAGGGTGGGGCGCTATGTACGCCCGGAGTTGCGTGCGGCCTTGGCCCGCGAGATTCGAATGGCGTTACGCGGCGCCTGAGGGGGCTCGCGCAGTGCTGCACGGTTGGTTGTCGAAAAATTGAAGAAACGTGAACACGATGAAGAGCATTTGGCGCAATAAGTACAGGCCGGCGAATCTGTTGCTGGCGGCCGGCGCGGCTTTCAGCAGCGCGGCGCACGCAGTCAACGATCTGCCCGGCGGCCCCTCGGTGCGCCAGTTGAATCTTCCGGTCGGCGTGACCAAGATCGCTCAGGAGCAGCATCTGCTCCACACGATCATGATGATCCTGTGCACGGTCATCTTCGTCGGCGTGTTCGCGGTGATGTTCTATTCGATCTGGAAGCACCGCAAGTCGGTGGGCCACAAGGCCGCCAACTTCCATGAATCGGTGGTGGTCGAGGTCATCTGGACCATCGTGCCCTTCCTCATCGTCATCGTCATGGCGCTGCCCGCCACCAAGGTGCTGGTGGCCCAGAAGGACACCACCAATGCCGACCTCACGATCAAGACCACGGGCTACCAGTGGAAGTGGGGCTACGACTACCTGAACGGCGAAGGCGAGGGCCTGGCCTTCATCTCCACGCTCGACAGCTCGCAGCGCGCCATGTCCGACGCAGGTGCCAAGGGCCAGATGCCCGACGACTACCTGCTCAAGGTCGACAACCCGCTGGTCGTGCCGGTGCAGAAGAAGATCCGCATCATCACCACCGCGAACGACGTGATCCACGCCTTCGCCGTGCCGCAGCTGGGCCTGAAGCAGGACGCCATTCCCGGCTTCGTGCGCGACACCTGGTTCCGCGCCGAGACCGTCGGCGACTACTACGGCCAGTGCCAGGAGCTGTGCGGCAAGGAGCACGCCTACATGCCGATCCACGTGAAGGTGCTCTCGGCCGCCGACTACACGGCCTGGGTGTCCGCCAAGCGCAAGGAAGCCGCCGCCAAGCTCGACGACCCGACCAAGGTCTGGACCCTGCCCGACATGCTCACGCGCGGCGAGAAGGTCTATGCCGCCAACTGCGCGGCCTGCCACCAGGCCAATGGCAAGGGAGCCGGCCCGATCAAGCCGCTCGACGGCTCCGCCAAGGTGACCGACGCCGACCACAAGATCCAGCTGGCTGTGCTGCTCAACGGTCAGAACAACGGCGCGATGCCCTCCTGGAAGCAACTGAGCGATACCGACCTCGCGGCCGTGGCCACGTACACCAAGAACAGCTGGTCGAACAAGACGGGCCAGCTGGTGCAGCCGGCCGAAGTGCTGGCCCTGCGCGGCAAGTGATGCGCGAGCGTCCCGCGACGAAGAAATTGCAAGGAACAACGAAATGAGCGCAGTTCTCGACCCCCACGGTCACGCAGCCCACGGCGATCACGCACACGACGAGCATCACGATCACCATGCGCCCACCGGCTGGCGCCGCTGGGTGTTCGCCACCAACCACAAGGACATCGGCACGCTCTACCTGCTGTTCAGCTTCACGATGCTGATGGTGGGCGGCGTGCTCGCGCTGCTGATCCGCGCCGAGCTGTTCCAGCCGGGCCTGCAGCTGGTGAACCCCGAGCTCTTCAACCAGTTCACCACCATGCACGGCCTGATCATGGTGTTCGGCGCCATCATGCCGGCCTTCGTGGGCTTCGCGAACTGGATGATCCCGCTGCAGGTGGGCGCCTCCGACATGGCGTTCGCGCGCATGAACAACTTCAGCTTCTGGCTGCTGATCCCGGCGGCGCTGATGCTGGTGGGCTCGTTCTTCATGCCCGGCGGCGCACCCGCCGCGGGCTGGACGCTGTACGCGCCGCTCACGCTGCAGATGGGCCCCTCGATGGACGCCGGCATCTTCGCGATGCACATCATGGGCGCCTCGTCGATCATGGGCTCGATCAACATCATCGTGACCATCCTCAACATGCGCGCCCCCGGCATGACGCTGATGAAGATGCCGATGTTCTGCTGGACCTGGCTCATCACCGCCTACCTGCTGATCGCCGTGATGCCCGTGCTCGCAGGCGCCATCACGATGACGCTGACCGACCGCCACTTCGGCACCAGCTTCTTCAACCCCGCCGGCGGCGGCGACCCGGTGATGTACCAGCACATCTTCTGGTTCTTCGGCCACCCCGAGGTCTACATCATGATCCTGCCGGCGTTCGGCATCATCAGCCAGGTGGTGCCGGCCTTCGCCCGCAAGAAACTCTTCGGCTACGCCTCGATGGTGTACGCCACCTCGTCGATCGCCATCCTGTCGTTCATCGTGTGGGCGCACCACATGTTCACGACCGGCATGCCGCTGACCGGCCAGCTGTTCTTCATGTACGCGACCATGCTGATCGCCGTGCCCACGGCCGTGAAGATCTTCAACTGGATCGCCACCATGTGGCAGGGCTCGATGACCTTCGAGACGCCGATGCTGTTCGCGGTCGGCTTCATCTTCGTGTTCACGATGGGCGGCTTCACCGGCCTGATCCTGGCCGTCGCGCCCATCGACACGCAGCTGCAGGACACCTACTACGTGGTGGCCCACTTCCACTACGTGCTGGTGGCCGGCTCGCTGTTCGCCATGTTCTCGGGCTTCTACTACTGGGCGCCCAAGTGGACCGGCGTGATGTACAACGAGACGCGCGGCAAGGTGCACTTCTGGTGGTCGCTGATCTCGTTCAACGTGACCTTCTTCCCGATGCACTTCCTGGGCCTGGCCGGCATGCCGCGACGTTATGCCGACTACCCGATGCAGTTCGCCGACTTCAACGCCATCGCGTCGGTCGGTGCGTTCTTCTTCGGCTTCGCCCAGCTCTACTTCTTCCTGTTCATCGTGTGGCCCTCGATGCGCGGCAAGGGCGAGAAGGCTGCACAGAAGCCGTGGGAAGGCGCCGAAGGCCTCGAGTGGGAAGTGCCGTCGCCGGCACCGTTCCACACCTTCGAGAACCCGCCCAAGCTCGACGCGACCGCCACCCGGGTGATCGGTTGAACGATCTGTACGGCACACGATGACACCCGAGCAGAAAAGGAACAACCGTCGCATGGGGCTCACGCTGGCCTCCATCGCCGTGGTGTTCTTCATCGGCTTCATCGTCCGCATGGTCTGGTTCAGCGGTCGCTGAACCAGGCATTCGAGCAGGCAACGAACGGGAGCACACGCGCATGAGCCTCGGTCCTCGCATCCGCCGCGCCAACGTCCGCATGGTCGGCAAGCTGGCCGTCGTGGCCTGCGGCATGTTCGCGTTCGGCTACGCGCTGGTGCCGATGTACCGCGCGATCTGCGAGATGACCGGCATCAACATCCTCGCGCTCTCCGAGCTCGAGGTGCCCGGCGGAGCGAGCGGCGGCAAGAACGTGCGCGTGCCCGACAACACGCAGGTCGACACCAGCCGCACCATCACGGTCGAGTTCGATTCCAACGTGCGCGGCGGCCTCTGGGACTTCAAGCCCGCGGAGCGGACCATGCAGGTGCATCCGGGCCAGCTCAACACGGTGATGTACGAGTTCCAGAACGTGCAGAACCGCCGCATGGCGGCGCAGGCCATCCCGAGCTACGCGCCGCAGCAGGCCGCGCCGTACTTCAACAAGCTCGAGTGCTTCTGCTTCAACCAGTACACGCTCGATCCGGGCGAGAAGAAGCAGTGGCCGGTCGCGTTCGTGATCGACCCGAAGATTTCCAAGGACGTGAAGACCATCACGCTGTCGTACACCTTCTTCGAGGTGGGCGGCAAGACGCCCGCGGCTCCGGTCGCGGCAGTTTCCGGCACCGCCGATGAGCCGCGCTCGTGACCGATCCCTCGAACCGGCCGAAGGCTTCGCTGTGGGACACGGTGAAGGCGGTGGGCTGGTCGTTCTTCGGCGTGCGAAAGAACAGCGCCTACCAGGAAGACCTGCGCAAGCTGAATCCGCTGCACATCATCGCGGTGGCGTTCGTTGCGGTCGTCGTCTTCGTGGTCGCGCTTGTGCTGCTGGTGCGCCATGTGGTCGCCACGGCCTCGGCCTGACGGAAAAGACGCGTTCCACGACAAGCAGAATCCATTGAATCGAGAGAAGAAAGAAAGCCAGGAGCTGAAGAAATGAGTTCAACCACCCACGGAACCACGCCCTACTACTTCGTGCCCGGACCTTCGTCCTATCCGGTCTCGGCCGCGATCGGCCTGTTCTTCGTGATCCTGGGTGCCGCGCAATGGATCAACGGGCATGCGTGGGGCGCCTGGTCGCTGCTGGCCGGCATGGTGATCTGGCTCGCCACGCTGTTCGTATGGTTCCGCGCCGCCATCGGCGAGAGCGAAAGCGGGCAGTACGGCCACAAGGTGGACCTCTCGTTCCGCTGGAGCATGAGCTGGTTCATCTTCTCCGAAGTGATGTTCTTCGGCGCGTTCTTCACCGCCCTGTGGTGGGCCCGCACCCACGCGCTGCCCGCGCTGGGTAGCCTCGACAACGCGCTGCTGTGGCCCGACTTCAAGGCCGTGTGGCCCAGCGTCGCTCCCGGCGCCACCGCTTCGCCGGCCGGCATCGTCGAGCCCTTCCAGACCGTCGGCCCGTTCTGGCTGCCCACGATCAACACCGCGCTGCTGCTGAGCTCGGGCGTGACGCTGACCATCGCCCACCACGCGCTGCGCGCCGGCCATCGCGCGCAGACCATCCGCTTCATGTGGCTCACCGTGCTGCTCGGCCTGATCTTCCTGGGCGTGCAGGGCTACGAGTACCACCACCTGTACACCGAACTGAACCTCAAGCTCAGCTCGGGCACCTACGGCTCCACCTTCTTCATGCTGACGGGCTTCCACGGCCTGCACGTGTTCATCGGCATGCTGATGCTGCTGTTCATCACGCTGCGCCTGCGCAAGGGCCACTTCACGCCCGAGCGCCACTTCGGCTTCGAGGGTGCGGCCTGGTACTGGCACTTCGTGGACGTGGTCTGGCTCGGTCTCTACCTGCTGGTCTATTGGCTTTGAGCGAAGGACCTCTCGGCATTCCAGAAAAAAGGCGCCGGAAGGCGCCTTTTTCTTGGTTCTCCTGGAACGAGCACCACCTACTTGCCGAGCGGCAGTCCGGTGGGCTGGATGTATCCGAACTTCCAGGCGAGCAGCATGCAGAGGAACAAAAACACCGACAGGCCGATCCGAACGGTGAGCGCGCGCGCCATGCCGCCGCTCTTGGCACGCCCGTTGCGCCCGTCCTTCAGCATGAAGTAGAGGGCAAACGCGAGGCTTGCGAAGATGCCCACGAACACCAGGGCAACGAAGTATTTCATGACCCGCATTATCGGCCGCACGCCCCGTTCCCTCCAGTGACCCCCGAACCCCTGTATCCCGAGAAGCGCCTCCGGCGAGGCCGCTTCTGGGTGTTGACCATCGCCGCCGCGCTGACCGTGTCGGCCACCATTTCGCTTGGCCGCTGGCAGCTTTCTCGCGCCGCGCAGAAAGAAGCACTGCAGGCCAGCATCGACGCCGAGAAGCTGAAGCCGCCGCTGACCCAGGCGGAGTTCCTTGCGCTCGGCAAGGCTTCCGACGCCATGCACCGCTCGGTGCGCCTGCGCGGCCTGTGGCTCACGCCGCAGACCGTGTACCTCGACAACCGCCAGATGCACGGCGTGCCGGGCTTCTACGTGCTGACGCCCTTCGCCCTCGAAGGCACCGAGCAGACGGTGATGGTGCAGCGCGGCTGGATCCAGCGCAATTTCGTCGATCGCACGAAGCTGGGAGCGGTCGAGACGCCGGCCGGCATCGTCGAGGTCACGGGCCTGATCGAGCCGCCGCCGAGCCATCTGCTGGAGCTGGGCTCCGCCGCCGCGCCGGCGCCCGCGCCAGCGCCAGCGGCCTCCGCGCCTGCTGAAGCCGCTTCCGCTCCCGCAGCCCCGGCTGCTGCGGCACCGGTCGCCGAAGGGTATTCGCCCATCCGGCAGAATCTCGACCTCGAGGCCTTCCGTGCCGAGACCAAGCTGCCATTGCGCACCGACGTGTCGCTGCAGCAGGGCGGGCCGGCTTCCGAGGGCCTGCAGCGCGACTGGCCGGCGCCGGCGCTGGGCCTCGAGAGGCACTACGGTTACGCATTCCAGTGGTTCGGCCTGTCGGCCCTCGTCGTCATCCTCTATGTCTGGTTCCAATTCATCACGCCCCTCCGCCGCGCAAGGCGCCGCGCACGCGATGGCCGCTTCTGACGAGCCGCTGGGCCTGACGGTGCACTCGATGCCGTCGCCCAACCAGGCGCTCGACGGCGCGGAGGGCCGGCGCACGGTCATCGGGCGCTGGAAGATGATCGCGGTGATGCTGATGTGCGCCTCGCCGGTCATCGCCTCGTACTTCACCTACTACGTGATCCGGCCCGAAGGCCGCAGCGTCTATGGCGAGCTGATCGATCCGCAGCGCGAGCTGCCGAAGCTCGTCGCCGCCGATCGCAGCGGCGCGCCGGTCGACTTCTCCACGCTCAAGGGCCAGTGGCTGCTGGTGACGGTGGCCGATGCCGCATGCGACGCGCTGTGCGAGCAGCAGCTCTACCTGGCTCGGCAGCTGCGCGAAAGCCTCGGCCGCGAAAAGGATCGCATGGACCGCGTCTGGCTCGTGAGCGACGCCGCTCCCGTGCCCGAACGCCTGAACAACGGCCTGCACGGCGCGACCGTGCTGCGCGTGCCCGCCGAGCAGCTGGCGAAGTGGCTCGCGCCCGCGCAGGGCCACTCGCTGGCCGAGCACCTGTACGTGGTCGATCCGATGGGCAACTGGATGATGCGCTTCCCCGCCCGCATGGACGCCGCCGGCGCCAGCCGCGCCAAGCGCGACCTCGACCGCCTGCTGCGCGCCTCGGCGTCGTGGGACGAACCGGGCCGCTGACCGCACGGCAGACGCAGCATGGACACGACGAGCTCTCTCTACGATCTGACGCCAATCGCCTGGCTCATGGCGGTCGGCGTGCTGATCGCGCTCGGCCCGCTGGTGTGGGTCTGGCGCCGCAATGCGGGCAGCGGCCCCGCACGGCGGCTGCATGCGCTGACGGTGCTCACGCTGTTCCTCACCTTCGACCTCACGCTGTTCGGCGCCTTCACGCGGCTCACCGATTCGGGCCTCGGTTGCCCCGACTGGCCCGGCTGCTACGGCAACGCCAGCCCGCACGGCGCGCGCCACGAGATCGCGATGGCGCAGTCCGCGCAGCCGACCGGCCCCGTCACGCACAGCAAGGCGTGGGTCGAGATGGTTCACCGCTATCTGGCCACCGGCGTTGGCGTGCTGATCCTCACGCTCGCGGGCGCGACCTGGATCGTGCGCCGTCGCCAGCGCCGCGCGCCGCCAGCGGAAGGTGAGCACCACGCCACGCTCAGCGCGTGGTGGCCAGCCTTCACCTTGTTCTGGGTCTGCCTGCAGGGCGCTTTCGGCATGCTCACGGTGACCTGGAAGCTGTTCCCCGCGATCGTCACGCTGCACCTGCTCGGCGCCGTGGTGCTGCTGGCGCTGCTCTGCATCCAGGCCGTGCACTACAGGCAGGCGGCTGCGCAGCGGCTGCCCACGCCCGTATCGCCCGCGCTGCGCAATGGCCTCATCGCGACGACCGCACTGCTCGTGCTGCAGATCGCGCTGGGCGGCTGGGTCAGCACCAACTATGCGGTGCTGGCCTGCACGCAGTTCCCGACCTGCCAGGACAGCTGGTGGCCGCCCATGAACTTCGTGCAGGGCTTCGAGATCTGGCGCCACCTTGGCGTGACCGGCGAAGGCCAGCCGCTCGATTTTTCCGCGCTCACCGCGATCCACTATGCACACCGGCTGATGGCCTACGCGGTGTTCGTCGCGCTGGGCGTGCTGGCGTGGCGCATGCGCCGCATCGAGGCGCTGCGCCCGCAGGCGCGATGGCTCGCGGGCCTGGCGCTGCTCCAGCTGGCCACCGGCCTGGGCAACGTGCTGCTCGGCTGGCCGCTGGCCGCGGCCGTGCTTCACACCGGCGGCGCCGCGGCGCTCGCCGTGGTGCTCACCTGGGCGCTGTGCGAGAGCCGGCGCGTCCCGGCGGCGCAGATCGCGCGCGCCAGTGACAATGCGGCTGGTCAGAACAACAACAGTCAAAGAAATCAAAGAAAGGCCGCTGCGTGAGCACCCCGATCCCCGTTCAGCAAACAGGCAACGCCAACGTGCTGCGCCAGTTCTACGCGCTGACCAAGCCGCGCGTGGTGCAGCTGATCGTGTTCTGCGCTCTGATCGGCATGGTGCTGGCCGTTCCGGGCCTGCCTTCGTGGGCCGAAGTGAAGCTCGCGGCGGTGGCCTGCGTCGGCATCTGGCTGGTGGCCGGCGCGGCCGCGGCGTTCAACTGCCTCGTCGAGAAGGGCATCGACGCGAAGATGAAGCGCACCGCCTGGCGCCCCACGGCGCGCGGCGAGCTCAGCGACAGGCAGACCCTGGTTTTCTCCGCGCTGCTGTGCGCGGCTGGCTCGGCGCTGCTGTGGTTCATGGTCAACCCGCTCACCATGTGGCTGACCTTCGCCACCTTCGTCGGCTATGCGGTGATCTACACCGTGATCCTCAAGCCGCTCACGCCGCAGAACATCGTGATCGGCGGCGCCTCGGGCGCGATGCCGCCGGTGCTGGGCTGGGCCGCGATGACGGGCGAGGTGGGGCCGGAGGCGCTGATTCTCTTCCTCATCATCTTCCTGTGGACTCCGCCGCACTTCTGGGCGCTGGCGCTCTACCGCGTCGAGGACTACCGCAAGGCGGGGCTGCCGATGCTGCCCGTCACGCACGGCAACGAGTTCACGCGGCTGCAGGTGCTGCTCTATACCTTCATCCTGTTCGCGGCCTGCCTGATGCCCTTCATCTACGGCATGAGCGGCTGGCTGTACCTCGCGGTGGCCGTGGCGGTGAGCGTCGGCTTCACGGGCTATGCCTTCGCGCTGTGGCGCAGCTACTCCGACACGCTGGCGCGCAAGACCTTCCGCTTCTCGCTGATCCACCTGAGCGTGCTGTTCCTCGCGCTTCTGGTCGATCACTACATTCACTGACTTCGTTTCCATGAACAAGCGCAACGCTCTTCGACTGATGGCTGCCGGCGCCGGCTGGGTGGGCGTTGGCGCCACCCTCGGCCTGGGCCTCTCGGCCTGCAGCGAGACCAAGCAGAGCTTCAATGCCGTCGACATCACCGGTGCCGACTACGCCAAGGACTTCTCGCTGAAGGACGCGGACGGCAAGGTCCGCACCATGGCCGACTTCAAGGGCAAGCTGGTCGTGCTGTTCTTCGGCTACGCGCAGTGCCCGGACGTCTGCCCGACCACCATGACAGAGATGGCTCAAGTGAAGCAGCAGCTCGGCAAGGACGCCGACAAACTGCAGGTGCTGTTCGTCACGGTCGACCCCGCGCGGGACACGGCCGAGGTGCTCAAGGCCTACATGGGCGCGTTCGATCCGAGCTTCGTCGCGCTGATCCCCACGGCAGACGAGCTGGTCGCGGTCGCGAAGGACTACAAGGTCTATTACAAGAAGGTCGACGGCAAGACGCCGACCAGCTATTCGATGGACCACTCGGCCGCCAGCTACGTCTACGACACGCAGGGCAGGCTGCGGCTCTACGCGCGCTACGGCGCGGGCGTGGCGCCGATGGTGTCCGACCTGAAGACGCTGCTGGCTTCCTGAGAAGGGTCGCCACCAGATGGCCGTCGCAGACCAGCTCGGGCACCTGAAAGGACGCAAGGGCGCCTTCCGCATCGCGCTGATTCCGCCAGAGGTGCTTGATGCCCTCAACGACGGGCTGCTCGAAACCGTCAATCTCAATGAATTCCTGGCGCTCGAATTGCCCCGGCTGGCGCGCAGCGTGGCCGGGCACATCGGGCTCGACGCCGAAAGCGAGCGGCTGGCCGACACCATCGCGATGCTCGGCGCCTTCAAGCCGATGCAGCGGCACGGGCACATCGCGCGCGCCCTCTACGACCTGACGGCGCTGCACGGCGAACGCGATGCCGTCGCCCATCGGCTGGCCACGCACGCCAGTGACGTGGCGCGATGCTGGGCGGCGCAATGGGTCACGCTCTCGGGCCTGCCGCTGGCGGCGCAACTGGAGGCGGTGCGGCGCTTTGCCGCCGACCCGCATTTCGGCGTGCGCGAGATCGCGTGGATGGCCGTGCGCGACGCAGTGATCGGGTCGCTCGACGAGTCGATCATGCTGCTGCAGCCCTGGGTGCTCGATGCCGATCCCAACATCCGCCGCTTCGCCAGCGAACTCACGCGCCCGCGCGGCGTGTGGTGCGCGCAGATCGAGGCGCTCAAGACCGAGCCCTGGCGCGCGCTGCCGCTGATCGAGCCGCTGCGCGCGGATACCAGCCGCTACGTGCAGAACTCGGTCGCGAACTGGCTCAACGACGCGAGCAAGAGCCAGCCCGAATGGGTCGACAAGCTCTGCGCGCGGTGGGTGGCGGAGTCGGACACGGCCGAAACCCGCTACATCGCGAAGCGGGCGCTGCGAACGCTCTCCAAATGAAAAAGCCCGGCAGTGCCGGGCTTTGTTCCTGATGGGCGACGGACGGGCTTATGCGTAGTCCGCGAGCGCCTTCTTCATCTTCTTCATGGCGGCCACTTCGATCTGGCGGATGCGTTCGGCGCTCACGCCGTAAACCGCGGCCAGGTCGTGCAGCGTCATGCCGCCCGAGCCGTCGTCGTTGACCTTGAGCCAGCGCTCTTCCACGATGCGGCGGCTGCGGTCGTCCAGCGCCTCGAGCGCGGTCGCGATGCCGTCGCTCGACAGGCGGTCGCGCTGCTGCGATTCGAGCAGGGCGGTGGGTTCCTGCGAGGCGTCGGCCAGGTAGGCGATCGGGCCGAAGGCTTCGTCGCCGTCGTCCGTCGGGCCCGGGTCGAGCATGATGTCGCCGCCGGACAGGCGGGTTTCCATCTCGAGCACTTCCTCGGGCTTGACGTTGAGGCGGGTCGCCATCTGCGACACCTCGTCGGGGCTCAGCGTATCGCGGTGCGTGCCGGTATCGGCAGCGGCCGAGTCGGCCTTGAAGCCCTGCTTCATCGAGCGCAGGTTGAAGAACAGCTTGCGCTGGGCCTTGGTCGTCGCGACCTTGACCATGCGCCAGTTCTTCAGGATGTACTCGTGAATCTCGGCCTTGATCCAGTGCATGGCGTAGCTCACGAGCCGCACGCCCTGGTCGGGGTCGAAGCGCTTCACGGCCTTCATGAGACCGACGTTGCCTTCCTGGATCAGGTCGCCGTGCGGCAGCCCGTAGCCCAGGTACTGGCGGGAAATGGAGACCACGAGGCGCAGGTGCGACAGCACGAGGGCGCCGGCGGCTTCGAGATCGTTGTGGTCGCGCAGCTTGCGCGCGTAGCCCTGCTCTTCTTCGAGCGTGAGCATCGGCAGGCGGTTGGCGGCCGAAATGTAGGCGTCCAGGTTGCCCAGCGGGGGAACCATCGACCACGGGTTGGCGACGGCCAGCTGGTTGGCAGAGACTCCAGACAGCGTTGTCATCAGGGGGAACTCCTTTGTGTTGGCCATATTAGCACTCGGTTAGAGGGAGTGCTAATCCAAGGGTTCCCTTGAATTTCTATCGCTGGAATAGCCAGGGGCTACCAGCGGATGCCCAGTCTTAGGAAGAGCTTGGACAAGACGAACAGGGGACCGACCCAGAGATATTGAATGTCTTCGAAGAAGGAAGGCTTCTTGCCCTCGATCTTGTGGCCCACGAACTGGAAGATCCAGGCCACTACAAAGATAGCGGCGGAAACCGGCAATACAAGTCCTCCCATCGCGTGCACCAGCACCAGGGCCAGCGCGGTCAGGACGAGCATGGCCACCAGGAAGGCCGGGGCGCGCAGCAGCACGTAGTAGACGAGGCTGGCGGCCACGAAGACATAAGCCACCCAGGGATGGATCGCGAACAGCAGCCCGACGATGCTCAGCATGATGGCCGGGATGGCCACGAAGTGGATCAGCTCGTTGGTCGGATTGCGGTGGCTTTCCTCGTAGTGGGCGAGCAGGCGGTCGACCTTGCGGTCGCTCGATTCCAGAGGGGCGGCGGCGGTGTGCGTCATGGCAAGTCTCCGTGGGCGCCGTGCGATGCGGCGAGACTTTCGATGGTGCCGACAGAGAAGCCCGATGGCAAGCGCGGATGCCATGTGAAATTGCTATCAAATAAGTAGCATAAAGCACTACAACCACGGAGGCTGGCGTGACTTTCTACACTGTCACCGGAAGGTTACATCGCTAAGATCGGCGAGTGCCTCCCTTCGACTCCTCACCCGCACCCCTGTCCCCGGCCGCGGAGACCGGCACGGCCGCCCGCACGCCCCGGGCGATCCTCGTCGTGGACGACCACGACCTGCTGCGCCTGGGCGTCTGCGCGCTGGTCCAGGCCCAGGCGAGCCCGTCCGGTGCGAGCATCGAGGTCTTCGAGGCCAGCAACGTTGCCGACGCGCTCAGGCTGTACGAGGCCCATCAGGCGTCCATCGGCCTGGTGCTGCTCGACCTGGCGCTGCCCGACACGCACGGCCTGAGCGGCCTGGCCGAGTTCCGGATGCGCTTTCCCGACGCGCGGATCGTCGTGCTCTCCGGCACCGGCAACAGCACTCTGGCGCAGGGCGTGCTCGCGCTCGGCGCAGCCGCCTTCCTGCCGAAGTCGGCCGACCTGAAGGAAGTCGTGAGCTTCATCCGCGCCTGCGGCCTGCTCGACGGCGGCGCCGACGCGTCGTCGCAGCAGCAACAGGCCGCGCCGTCCCAGCCCGTGCCCAGGGCGCTCACCGGGTATGCCGAATTCGCCCACGCCAGCGCCTGGCAGGAACTCACGCCGCGGCAGATGCAGGTGCTGCAGTGGGTGCTCGAGGGCAAGGCCAACAAGGAAATCGCCCAGCTCGCGAACCTGAGCGAAGGCACGGTGAAGAACCATGTCTCGACCATCCTGCTGCTGTTCGGCATGCGTTCGCGCGCCCAGTTGATCAGCACCCTGCATTGAGCGTGCAGTCCGCCGCGCCGAGCACCCCCGTCGCCGACCACGAACTCGGCCAGCGGGTGCTGCGCGAGCACGTCGCCTCGGTCTACAGCACCTATGGAGTCTCGACGCTGACGCACATGGCCTTCGTGGTCGTGTTCGGCAGCATCATCTATTCGCAGCTGAAGGATCCGAGCCTGCTGTTCTGGCTGGCCGGCCTGCTGATGGCCGACATCTACGTGTTCTTCACGCCGCGCTGGAATCCGTCGAGGCCCGTGCGGGAGAGCGCCTACTGGGCGCGAAAGATCTCGCGCATGGTCACGCTGGTGAGCATGGTCACGGCGGTGGTGCCCTGGCTCATCGTGCCGCACAACAACCTGCCGATGACCTCGCTGCTGATGGCGGTGATCGTCGGCAGCTGCGCGCGGGCGGCGCAGTCGCTCTGGCCGCTGAAGCCGGCGCTCTTCGGCTACACCATGCCGATGTCGCTGGGCATGATCACCGCGCTGGCGTGGCAGGGCGACGGCCTGCACCTGTTCCTGGCGGCGGCCGGCGCGGCCTACCTCCTGCTGACGCTGTACGCGGGCATCGGGCAGCACAAGCTGCTGACCGAGTCGCTGATGCTGCGCTTCGAGAACGAGGCGCTCGCCGCGCGCCTCGGCGAGCAGATCGCCGCCACCGAGCGCGCGAGCGAGGAAAAGACCCGTTTTCTCGGCACCGCCAGCCACGACCTGCGCCAGCCGCTGCATGCCATCGCGCTCTTCGGCGCCGCGCTCGAGAACGAACTGCGCGACCGTCCCGAGGGCCGCAACGCCGAACGCCTGATGCGCGCGGTGAACGCGCTGGGCGCCTCGCTCGACACCATGCTCGACGTCTCGCGCCTGGACGCCGGCGTGATCACGCCGGAGCCCCGCGCGGTGCAGCTCGATGCGCTGTTCCTGCCGCTGAACCACACCTTCGCGGCGCGCGCCGAGCACAAGCAGCTGCAGCTGCGCGTGCGCGCCAGCGGCCTGTGGGTGCACAGCGACCCGCAATTGCTGCACCGCATGCTGTCGAACCTGATGGACAACGCGCTGAAGTACACGATGCGCGGCGGTGTGACGGTCACGGCGCGCGAGCGCGGCGAAACGGTGTGGATCGAGGTGCGCGACACCGGCATCGGCATCGCGGCCGAGCAGTCGGGGCGAATCTTCGAGGAGTTCTATCAGATCAACAATCCGGGCCGCGATCGCTCGCGGGGCCTGGGCATCGGGCTGTCGATCGTGCAGCGGCTGTCCCGGCTGCTGGGGCACCCGGTGCAGATGCACTCACGGCCAGGGCGGGGCACGCATTTCCGCGTGGTGGTGCCCGTCGCGAGCGCTCCGGCCGGCGCCAGGGCCGGAGCGCTCGCCACGGCCTCCCTGATCGAAGAGCGCGGCGCCTCCGCGCTGGCGTTGCCCGGGCGCGTGCTGCTGCTCGACGACGAGCTGGAAATCCGCGAGGCCATGACCGGTCTGCTGCGCTCCCATGCCATCGACGCCCATGCCGTGGCGGACGAGGCCGGCGCCGCGGCCGCGCTGCGCCTGGCGGCCCGCGAGGGGCGGCCCTTCGATCTGCTGCTTTGCGACTACCGGCTCGCCGACGGCGCCGACGGGCTCGATGCCGGCCTGCGGCTCAGCCAGGCCGAGGGGGTGACGACGCCGCTGCTGCTCATCACCGGCGAGACCTCGCCCGACCGGCTGCAGCGCGTGCGCGAATCGCGGGTGCCGGTGCTGTTCAAGCCGGTCGTGGCCGACCTGCTGCTGCAGGCGATGGCCGAGGTCGCGGTTGCCAGATGAAGGCAAAGGCGGCCGCAGGCATCGAGCCTGATTTTGAATTCATTTGTATTCGTTTTGTCGCCAGATGCAGCGAATAGACGCCACAGTCATCGAAACCCATGACTTTCGACACTGGCAGCTACCGGCCCTGTGCCCTATCTTCAAGGCATCGCGTTTCTCGCGAACGGAGTAGGTAGGGGAGAGAGAAAGTGAGCGGCCCCGGCGCAAGCCGGGGCCGTTTTTTTCTTTCTTATCCGAGCAGTGCCTGCGCGAATTCGCGGGCGTTGAAGGTTTCCAGGTCTTCCAGCTTTTCGCCCACGCCGATGAAATAGACCGGAATCGGCCTTTCCCGCGCGATGGCGCACAGCACGCCGCCCTTGGCCGTGCCGTCGAGCTTGGTCACGACCAGGCCCGTGAGGCCCAGCGTCTCGTCGAAGGCCTTGACCTGCGCCAGGGCGTTCTGGCCGGTGTTGCCGTCGATCACCAGCAGCACCTCGTGCGGCGCGGTGCCGTCGGCCTTGGTGACGACGCGCTTGATCTTCTTCAGCTCGTCCATCAGGTGCAGCTGCGTCGGCAGGCGGCCGGCCGTGTCGACCAGCACCACGTCCTTGCCGCGCGCCTTGCCGGCGTTCACCGCGTCGAAGCTCACGGCCGACGGGTCGCCGCCTTCCTGGCTCACGATCTCCACGGTGTTGCGGTCGGCCCAGACCAGCAGCTGCTCGCGCGCCGCCGCGCGGAAGGTGTCGGCCGCGGCCAGCAGCACCGAGGCGCCTTCGTCGGCCAGGTGCTTGGTGAGCTTGCCGATGGAGGTGGTCTTGCCCGCGCCGTTGACGCCGGCCACCATGATCACGGTGGGCGTGAACTGGCCGATGACCAGCGGCTTCTCGAGCGGGCGTAGCAGGTCGGCCACCGTCTCGGCCAGCAGGGCCTTGACTTGCGAGGCGTCGGTGGCCATCTGGCGCTTGACCCGGCCGCGCAGGTCGTCGAGCAGGTATTCGGTCGCCTTCACGCCGGTGTCGGCCATCAGCAGGGCGGATTCGAGTTCTTCGTACAGTGCCTCGTCGATCTTCGCGTTGACGAACACGGCCTGGATGCCGGTGCCGGTCTTGCGCAGGCCGGTCTTGAGCTTGTCGAACCAGCCCTTGCGCTCGGTGGCGATGACGGGTTCGGCAATCGGAGCGACGACCGGCGCTGGCGCCGGAACGGGGGCGGCAACCGGGGGAGCGGAAACAGGGACTGGAGCGGGCGATGCAACCGGTGCGGGGGCCGGCGCAGGAGCTGGCGAAGGCACTGGCGCCGGTGCCGGTGCTGCAACGGGTGCGAGAGCGGGTGCGGGTGGCGGGGCAGGCGTTTCTTCCACCGTCGGCTTCGAGCCGAACCAGCTCGAAGGCGAGAACACCGAGCGCGCCGGCGCGGGCTCCGGGGCAGGCGCCGCCGGGGCCGGCGGGGTGGACGCCGGCGCATCGGGGGTTTCGGCAGGCGGTTTTTTCTTGAAGAAACTGAACATCGGGAGCTTTTTACAATCCGAGCCATTCTATGAAACACCTCCCGCCACGCCGTGCTGCGTCTGGTGCGGTGCTGGCGATGGCGCTTCTGGCGCCGTGGGCCATGCCTGTCCAGGCCCAGTCCACACCGGCTTCCAGCCCGTCTTCCGCCGCCGCAGCCGCGGCGCCTGGCCCCCAGCAATTCACGCTCGCCAACGGCATGACGCTGATCGTGCAGCCCGACCGGCGCTCGCCGACGGCGGTTCAGATGGTCTGGGTGCGCGTCGGTTCCATCGACGAGGTCGACGGCACCTCCGGCGTGGCGCATGCGCTCGAACACATGATGTTCAAGGGCACCAAGGACATCAAGCCCGGTGAGTTCTCGCGCCGCGTGGCCGCCCTCGGCGGCCAGGAAAACGCCTTCACCACCCGCGACTACACCGGCTACTACCAGCAGATCCCGGTCGGCAGCCTCGAACAGGTGATGAAGCTCGAATCGGACCGTTTCGCCAACAACCAGTGGCCCGACGACGAGTTCAAGCGCGAGATCGAGGTGGTCAAGGAAGAGCGCCGCCTGCGCACCGAAGACCAGCCGCGCGCCCTGCTCGGCGAGCAGCAGAACGCCGCCGTGTTCACAGCTTCTCCCTATCACCGCCCCGTGGTCGGCTGGATGAGCGACCTCGACGCCATGACGCCCGAGGACGCACGCGCCTTCTTCAAGCGCTGGTACGTGCCGGCCAACGCTGTGCTCGTGGTGGCCGGCGACGTCGACGTGGCCCAGGTGCGCGCCATGGCCGAGAAGTACTACGGCCGCATCCCCTCGCGCGCGGTGCCCGAGCGCAAGCCGCGCACCGAGCCGGCCCAGCGCGGCATCCGACGCCTCGAGCTGAAGGCGCCCGCCGAGCAGGCCTATGTGTCGCTGGCCTATCGCGTGCCGCAGCTCGCCAATATCGACGACGTGAACAGCGACGCCTGGGCGCTGGTGGTGCTTTCCGCAGTGCTCGACGGCTACGCCGGTGCCCGGCTTGACCGCGCGCTGACCCAGGGGCCCGACCGCGTCGCCGATTCGGCCGGTGCCTATTCAGGCTTCGTCGGTCGCGGCCCACAGCTCTTCGTGCTCGACGGCGTTCCGGCCGCGGGCAAGAGCGCCGAGGTGGTGGAAGCCGCCCTGCGTGCGCAAGTGGCGCGCATCGCCAAGGACGGCGTGGGCGAAGCCGAACTGGCACGCGTCAAGACCCAGTGGGTGGCGAGCGAAACCTACAAGCGCGACTCGGTGATGGCGCAGGCGCGCGAACTCGGCAGCAACTGGATCCAGGGCCTGCCGCTCGACGCCAGCGAGCGCATCGTCGCGCGGCTGCAATCCGTCACGGCCGCGCAGGTGCAGGCCGTGGCCGCCAAGTACTTCGGTGACGACCAGCTCACCGTCGCGACGCTGCGTCCGCTGCCGCCCGAAGCCAAGCCTCGTGGCCGCGGCTTTGCCGCGCCCGCCGGCGAAATGCGCTGAAAGGGCCCGATTCCATGACGAAGACTCTCATCAAGAAGATCGCGCGCCGCGCCCTGTTCGCGGGCGCGGCCGCCATCGCGGGCATCACCGGCGCGCAGGCCGCGCTGCCCATCCAGCACTGGACGCTGGCCAGCGGCGCAAAGATCTACCTGGTGTCGACCAACGCGCTGCCGATCGTCGACGTGCAGATCGATTTCGACGCCGGCAGCCGCCGCGACCCCACCGCGCAGGCCGGCCTGGCCAGCACCACTGCCACCATGGTCGAGAAGGGCGTGCGCGCCGGCAGGAACGGCGAGCCCGCGCTCGACCAGAATGCGCTGGGCGAAGCCTGGGCCGACCTGGGCGCCAGCTTCGACGCGAGCGCCGGCACCGACCGCACCAGCTATTCGCTGCGCTCGCTGTCCGATCCGGCGCTGCTCAACAAGGCGGTGGCGCTGGCGGCGCGCGAGATCGGCGAGCCGTCCTTCCCCGACGATGTGTGGCAGCGCGAGCGCGAGCGCATCAACGCGGCCATCAAGGAAGCCAACACCAAGCCCGCCACCATTGCCGGCCGCACATTCGCGGCCGACGTCTACGGCGTGCATCCCTACGGCCAGGAAGTGACGGAGGAGACGCTCGCGCGCATCGACACCGCCGCCATGCGCCAGCGCTACCAGCAGCTCATCGTGCCGTGCCGCGCCAAGCTCAGCATCGTCGGTGCCGTCACGCGCGCCGAGGCCGAGACCATCGCCACCACGCTGCTGTCGCGCCTGCCCGGCCCCGAGGCCTGCACGCCGCTGCCGCCCATCGCGCCGGTGGCCGCGCTGACCGGGCCGAAGGACGAGCGCATCGCCTTCGACTCGGCGCAGGCCCACGTCCTCATCGGCCAGCCCGGCTACCCGCGCAAGGACCCGGACCACTTCGCGCTCACGCTGGGCAACTACGTGCTGGGCGGCGGCGGTTTCGTCTCGCGCCTGATGAACGAGGTGCGCGAGAAGCGCGGCCTCACCTACAGCATCTACAGCGGCTTCGCGCCGGGGCTCGAGGCGGGCGCGTTCCGCGTCGGCTTCCAGACCCGGCCCGACCAGGCCGAGGAGGCCGTCAAGGTGTCGCGCGAGGTGCTCGCGAAGTTCGTGGCCGAAGGCCCCACCGCCAGCGAGCTGAAGGCCGCCAAGGACAACCTGATCGGCGGCTTCCCGCTGCTGCTGGACAGCAACCGCAAGCTGATCGGCAACGTCGCCAACATCGCCTGGCACGACCTGCCGCTGGACTACCTCGACACCTGGACCGCGCGCATGAACGCGGTCACGGCCGCCGACATCAAGGCTGCTTTCCAGCGCAAGCTGCAGCCCGAGCGGATGGTGACGGTGGTGGTGGGCGCCAAGGACGCGAAAACCGCCAAGGCGCAGCAGTAGCCTGCCCCTCTCCCGGCACCTGCGGCAGGCTCCTTCGTGGGCACCGCGGAACCGGCTCCGCCGGGCCGCAGGTGTCGTCCCACGCGAGGGGGGCGCAGCGACACGAAGCGCGCGAAGCCTGGGGGGAGTGCCTAGCCCAAGGCGTGCGGGCCGCTGCCGGCGGCTGCGCGCACGGCGGCTCCCAACCGCTCCAGCAGCTTCGGCGCCGCGCGCGCGTGCTGCCAGTAGAGCGGCACCGGCAGCGTCGAGCCCGGCACCAGCTCGACCAGCCTTCCTTCCCTGAGTGCGTCGGCCACCATGCTGACGGGGTGCATGCCCCAGCCCATGCCCGAGCACGCCGCCTCGACGAAGGCGCTGGGCGACGGGATCCAGTGCCTGGGCGTCTCGACGTTGCGGTGGCAGATGCGCCGTACCCAGCGCGCCTGCAGCCGGTCCTTGCGGTCGAACACCAGGCTCGGCGCCTCCGCCAGCGTGCGGGCGCCCACGCCTTTTGCGAAATGCTCGCGTACGAACTCCGGGCTGGCCGCCGCCACGTAGTGCATGGTGCCCAGCGCCTCGCTGTTGCAGCCGGCCACCGGCTGGGCCAGCGCCGTCACCGCCGCGAGCACCGCACCGCTGCGCAGCCGTTCGGCCGTGTGGTCCTGGTCGTCCACCGAGAGGTCGAGCAGCGCACCTGGCTCCTGCGCGGCGAAGGCCGAGGCGGCGGCGATGAACCAGGTCGCGAGGGTGTCGGCGTTGACGGCCACCCGTATCGTGACGCGCTCGTCGCCCGCCTCGCCGCCGCCCATGCCCAGGGCGGGCAGGGTCTCGCGCAGCTCGTGCTCCAGCATGCCCACGCGTTCGACGTGCCGGCACAGCTGCTGCCCGGCCTCGGTGGCCACGCAGGGCTGGCCGCGTACCAGCAGGGCGCCGCCGGTGCGTTCCTCCAGTTGCCTGATGCGCTGCGACACAGCCGAGGGCGTGACATGCAGCGCGCGGGCGGCGCGTTCGAAACTGCCTTCTCGCACGACGGCGGCCAGGGCGTTCAGGGCGGCGTAGTCCAGCATGGTTTGAATGAAGAAAAACTGAATCGAATTAAGGAAGTTTAGTTTGAATTAATCCGGTGCGGACGGCATCCTCGAAGCATGCAAGCCGTACACGTCACCACCGCCTTCGCCAACGGGCTCTTCATGAGCCTGGTCCTCATCGTCGCCATCGGCGCGCAGAACGCATACGTGCTGCGCCAGGGCTTGCGTCGCGAGCATGTGGGCGCGGTCGTGCTGTTCTGCGCCGCCAGCGACGCGGTGCTGATCGGCGCCGGCGTGGCCGGCATGGCGCAGGTGCTCCAGGGACGGCCGATGCTGGCCACCGTGCTCGCGGGGCTCGGCGCGGCCTTCCTGTGCGCCTACGGGCTCAGGGCGCTGTGGCGTTCGCGCCAGCCCGCGGCGCTGCAGGCCACGGCGCAGGGGGCTTCGTCGCTGTCGCGCGCGGCCGTGGTGGCGCAGGCGGCCGGCTTCACGCTGCTGAATCCGCATGTCTACCTCGACACGGTGCTGCTCGTTGGCAGCGCCGGCGCGCAGTACGCGGGCATGCTCAAGGTCTGGTTCGTGGCAGGGGCCAGCGCGGCTAGCGTGCTGTGGTTCACCTCGCTGGGCTTCGGTGCGCGGCTGCTCGCGCCGGTGTTCGCCCGGCCGCGCGCCTGGCAGATGCTCGACGCGCTGGTCGGCGGCACCATGCTCGTGCTGGCGGCCATGTTGGCGCGGCGCGCGCTGACGGGGGCGTGAGAGCCAGCGCATGCGGCGGCGTTAAGCTCGCCGCATGCCCCAGAAGAAAGCCGCCCCAGCCTCCCGTTCCGCGCCAGCAGGCAAGTCCAAGCCTGCGGTGAAGCGCCCGTCGAAGCCCAGCGAGGTGCGCATCATCGGCGGCGAATGGAAGCGCACCCGCCTCGCCGTGGCCGACAGGCCCGGCCTGCGCCCCACGCCCGACCGCGTGCGCGAGACCCTCTTCAACTGGCTTGCGAGCCTGGCCGGTGCCGGTGGCGGCGAACTGCCGGGCTGGCAGTGCGTGGATGCCTTCGCGGGCACCGGCGCCCTCGGTTTCGAGGCCGCCTCGCGCGGCGCGGCCGGCGTGCTGCTGTGCGAGCAGGACGCTTCGCTCGTCGCCCAGCTGCAGGCCGTGAAGACCAAGCTCGAGGCCGAGGCCGTGCGCATCGAGCGCGGCAACGGCGTCACGGCGCTCGAACGCGCGCCGGCCGGCAGCCTCGACGCCGTGTTTCTCGATCCGCCCTTCGACAACATCGCCCTCTACGAACCCGCGCTTCGCGCCGCCGCGCGCGCACTGCGCGCCGAGGGCTCTGTGTACCTCGAGGCGCCGCGTCGCTGGAGCGGCGAAGAGCTCGCGGCGCTTGGCCTCGCGGAGTTCCGCTACCTCAAGGCCGGCGCGGTTCACGCGCATCTGCTGAGGCCGGCGGCGCAGGGGACTGCATAATCCGCCGGACAAGCCGCACCGGCAGCATGAGGAAGAAGCAACCATGGCCAGCAACGTCATCGCGGTTTATCCCGGCACATTCGACCCCATCACCCTCGGTCACGAGGACGTGGTGCGCCGTGCCACCCAGCTCTTTTCCAAGGTGATCGTCGCGGTGGCGGCGGGCCACCACAAGAAGGCGCTGTTCACGCTGTCCGAACGCATCGACATGGCCCGCGAGGCCGTCAAGCCCTACAGCGACCAGGTTTCCGTCGAGAGCTTCTCCGGGCTGCTTCGCGACTTCGTCGTCGCGCGCGGCGGCAAGGCCATGGTGCGCGGCCTGCGCGCCGTGACCGACTTCGACTACGAGTTCCAGCTCGCCGGCATGAACCGCTCGCTGATGCCCGACGTCGAGACCGTGTTCCTGACCCCGAGCGACAAGTACCAGTTCATCTCCAGCACCTTCGTGCGCGAGATCGCCATGCTCGGCGGCGAGGTCCACAAGTTCGTTTCCCCGAACGTGGAGCAGCAGCTCGCCGCCAAGGTCCGCAGCCTCGGCCGTGAATAAGCCGCAATGAGCGGCACCCCTCCGCCCCGCCTGCATCTGCTGGGCGATGCAGCACTGCTGTGCGAGCTGCCCGCGCCGGCCACTCTGGCGCAGCAGCAGCGCATCTGGGCGCTGGCCGAGCATGCGCGGGAGTGGCCCGGCGTCGGCGAGACGCTGCCGGGCATGAACAACCTCACGCTCACTTTCGATCCCGTCGTCATCGACCTGGACACGCTTACCGCCCAGGTGCTCGAGGCCTGGCCCAGGCTGGCCGCCGGCGCGGTCAGCGGGAGGCTGGTCGAGATCCCGGTCGCCTACGGCGGCGAACACGGGCCCGACCTGGCCGACGTCGCGGCGCACACCGGCCTCACGCCGGCCGAGGTGGTGCGGCGCCACACCGGCGCCGAGTACGTGGTCTACCTGCTGGGCTTCCTGCCCGGCTTCAGTTTCATGGGCGGGCTGCCGCCCGAGCTCGCCACGCCGCGCCGCGCCGAGCCGCGCCTTGCCGTGCCCGCGCGATCGGTCGGCATCGGCGGCGAGCAGACCGGCATCTATCCGCTGGTGTCGCCGGGCGGCTGGCAGCTGATCGGCCGCACGCCGCTCGAGCTGTTCGACCCCGCGGCCGAGCCGCCCACGCTGCTGCGCCCCGGCGATCGCGTGCGCTTCGTGGCGGAGAGCGTGCAGACATGATCGTCATCCGCAAGCCCGGCGTGCTTGCGTCGGTGCAGGACCTGGGCCGCCACGGCCATCGCCAGCTCGGCATCTGCCCGGGCGGCGCGCTCGACGTGCTCGCGCTCACGCTGGCCAACCGGCTCGTGGGCAATGCGGACGGTGCCGCGGGGCTCGAACTCACGATGGGCGGCTGCGAGCTGCAGTTCGAGACCGACACGCGCATCGCGCTCGCCGGCGACGACTTCCAGGCCACCCTCGACGGCGTGCCGCTGTGGCCCTGCTGGAGCGTGTCGGTCGCGGCCGGCCAGACGCTCAGGCTCGCGGGCGCCAACGCGCCCGGCGTGAAGAAGGCCGGCGTGCGCAGCTGGCTGGCGGTGGCGGGCGGCATCGAGGTGCCGGCGGTTCTCGGCTCGCGCAGCACCGACCTCAAGGCCGGCTTCGGCGGACACGAGGGGCGCGCGCTGCGCAAGGGCGACCGGCTGCCGACGGGCGCTTCGAGGCTCGACGCCGCGCAGCGGCAGCACCGCGCCTTCGGCGTCCGGGGCCCCGACTGGGGACCTGGCGAGGACGACGGCGCCATCTCCCTGCGCGTGCTGCCCGGCCCCGAGTTCGAACTGTTCACGCTGGCCGCGCGCGAGCAGCTCTGGGGCGAGCGCTGGCGCATCACGCCGCAAAGCAACCGCATGGGCAGCCGGCTCGAAGGCGCCGAGCTCAAGCGCAAGCGCAGCGGCGACATGCTCTCCTCGGGCGTGATCCCCGGCACGATCCAGGTGCCGCCCTCGGGCCAGCCGATCATCCTGATGGGCGACTCCCAGACCACGGGCGGCTATCCGCGCATCGGCGTGGTCATCCGCGCCGATCTCTGGAAGCTCGCGCAGGCGCCGCTCAACGGCAGGCTGCGCCTCGTGCAGGTCGACCAGCCGCAGGCGCTGGATGCGTGGGCCGGCCAGCAGCGCTACCTGTCGCAGGTGACGCAAGGGCTTGCTGCTGCGGGTTGGTCGCGCGCGGCATAGACTTTGCAGAAAACCGCGAGATAGTCGCGAGAGATCCGCGACAGTAAAAGGAAGCCCCGCCATGCAAATCGACCTCAACGCAGACCTCGGCGAAGGCGCCGGCAACGACGAAGCCCTGCTCGCGCTGGTGAGCTCCGCCAACATCGCCTGCGGCTGGCACGCAGGCGACGCGAAGACCATGCAGCAGTGCGTGCGCTGGGCGCTGAAGAACGGCGTGGCCATCGGCGCGCATCCCAGCTTTCCCGACCGCGAGAACTTCGGCCGCAGCACCATGCACCTGCCGCCCGAGGAGATCGTGGCCAACGTGCTCTACCAGGTGGGCGCGCTGGCGGCCATCGTGAAGGCCGAGGGCGGCAAGCTCTCGCACGTGAAGGCGCACGGCCAGCTCTACAACCAGGCCGTGAAGGAGCCCGAACTCGCCGATGCGCTGTGCGAGGCCGTTCGCCGCTTCGATCCCTCGCTCAGGTTCTTCGGGCTCGCGGGCAGCAACATGATCGACGCGGCCCGCCGCGCGGGCCTGGAGCCCGTGGAGGAAGTGTTCGCCGACCGCGGCTACATGCCCGACGGCAGCCTCGTGCCGCGCAGCCAGCCGGGCGCGCTGATCGAGAGCGAGGAGCAGTCGATCGCACAGACCCTCTCGCTGGTGCGCGACCGCCGCGTGACCGCCATCGACGGCAGCGTCGTGCCCGTCAACGCGCAGACCGTGTGCCTGCACGGCGACGGCGCCCATGCGCTGGCCTTCGCGCGCCGCATCCGCGAGCGGCTGCAGGCCGAGGGCATCGCCGTACAGGCGATGGCCTGACGGCTCGAACGCCTGAACGAACAAGGCAGGCCGTGGCAGCCAAGCCCATCAAGGTCCTGCTCACCGGCTTCGAGCCCTTCGAGCAGGAGACGCTCAACCCCTCCTGGGACGCCGTGCGCGAGCTCGACGGCTGGAAGGTCGGCCGCGCGACGGTGCATGCGCGCCTGGTGCCTTGCGTCTTCGGCGACGCCATCGATGCGCTGATGCGCGCGATGGACGAACTCCGGCCGCAGCTGGTGCTTTGCATCGGCCAGGCCGGCGGACGCGCCGAGTTCACGCCGGAGCGCATCGCCATCAACATCGACGATGCCCGCACCGCCGACAACAAGGGCCGGGAGCCCATCGACGTGCCGGTGGTGCCGGGCGCTCCCGCCGCGTACTTCTCGACGCTGCCGATCAAGGCCATGGTGCGCGAGCTGCGCGCGGCAGGCATTCCGGCCTCGGTCTCGAACAGCGCGGGCACCTTCGTGTGCAACCACATCTTCTACGGCCTCATGCACCGTATCGCGACGCATCCGGTGCCGGGGCTGCGCGGGGGCTTCATCCACATTCCCTACCTGCCGCAGCAGGCGGCGCGCTTTCCGGGCGCGCCGAGCATGTCGCTCGAAACGCTGGTCAAGGCATTGCGCGTCGCAGTGACCACCGCGCTCGCGGTGGAGCACGACATCGCCGAGACCGGCGGCCGGCTGCACTGAGCCGGCCGGGCGGCTTAAGGGCTCAGGCGGCCGGGAAGTGCTTCGCCAGCCAGCCGTTGAGCGCGGCGTTGACGAGCTCGGGCTTCTCCATCGTCAGCATGTGGCCGCAATCGGGCACCCAGACGACCTGCGCCTGCGGCAGAAGCGCCGCCATCTCGGTCGTGCACTCGGGGGGCGCGAGCCGGTCCTCGTTGCCGCACACCAGCAGCACGGGCGCGCGTACCGATGCGAGGTGCAGGCGGGCGTCGGGCCGGCGCATCACCGCGCGGTTCTGGCTGATGAGTTGCCGGGCGCCCGCGCCGAGCACGATGTCGAGGTAGCGCTGCACCAGCACTTCGTCGGCTGCCTGCGCGGGGTGGAAGGCGAAGTAGACGTTCGGCTCGATCACCTCGCGCAGCTCGCCGCGCTCGAAGTACTCGATGGCGCCTTCGCGCAGCGTGAACATGTCGGGCGTCTCGGGCCGCGCGCTGGTGCCGAGCAGCGCGAGCCCGGCGATGCGTTCGGGGGCCTGGCGGGCCGCTTCCATGGCGACCATGCCGCCCATCGAGGCGCCGCAGAGCACCAGCGGCCCCTCGTTGTCGCGCAGCACGGCTGCGGCCATGCCTTCGATGGTGTCGTTGTGCCGCTGGACGTCGCTCACGCGGGCGCCGAAGGCGGAGGGAAGGGCGGGCAGCTGGGCTTCCCAGATGCGCTCGTCGCAGGCGAGGCCGGGCAACAGGATCAGATTGGGCATGGTCACGGATTCTGCGCGATTGCCGCAGCGAGCGCAGCGGCATAGGTCGTGGCATAGGCCTCATGGCCAGCAGCCATCGGAGGCCGGCCTCGACATACTCCAAGTCACATGTCCGGGAACCCCGCAATGAATCTGGTCGAACGCGTCCAAGCCATCCTGCTCAAGCCCAAGGCCACCTGGCCCGAGATCGACTCGGAGCCGGCCGACGCCGCATCGCTCTACAAGAACTACGTGATGATCCTCGCGCTGATCCCGGCGGTGGCCAGCTTCATCGGCCTGTCGCTCATCGGCATCGGCGCCTTCGGCGTGAGCTTCCGCGTGCCGCTGGCCTCGGGGCTCGCGAACATGATCGTGGGCTACGTGCTGTCGCTGGTGATGGTGTTCGTGCTCGCGCTCATCATCGACGCGATGGCGCCCACCTTCGAAGGCACCAAGAGCCAGATCGGTGCGCTCAAGCTCTCGGCCTATGCGAGCACGGCGGCCTTCGTGGGCGGCGTCTTCAGCCTGCTGCCTTCGCTGTCGGTCCTGGGGGCGCTGGCGGCGCTCTACGGCGTCTACCTGCTCTACACCGGCCTGCCGGTACTCATGAAGTGCCCGCCCGACAAGGCCGTCGCGTACACCGCCGTTGTGGTGGTCTGCGCCATCGTCGGCGGCGTGGTGATCGCCTGGGTGCTGGCGCTGCTCACGCCGTCGCCGATGCGACTGGGCGCGGTGTCCGCGGCCGAAGCGGTGGTGGCGGTCGTGCAACAGGGTGCGAGCCTGAAAACCTGAGCGTCACTCGCAGGGTGGAAAATGGGCGGCAATGCCAACGCCCAAGCCCGAAACCACCACCGACCTGATCCTCATCCGCCACGGCGAGACCGCCTGGAACCGCGAGCTCCGCTTCCAGGGGCACGCCGACGTTCCGCTCAACGACATCGGCCACGAGCAGGCTCGCCGCCTCGGCCTGAGGCTGGCCAGCGAGACGGCGGTGCAGCACGTCATCAGCAGCGACCTCATGCGCGCGCAGCAGACGGCGGCGCCCGGGGCGCAGCAGCTGTCGCTGCCGGTGGTCACCTCGGCGGCGCTGCGCGAGCAGTTCTTCGGCGTGGTCGAGGGCATGCGCTCCGAGGAGATCCAGAGCCTGCATCCGCGTGCCTGGGAGGAATGGCTGGAGTTCCGTGAGGACCACGCCATGCCAGAGGGCGAGACGGCGCGCGAGTTCCACACGCGCATCGTCGCGGCGCTGGGCGGCATCGCGGCCGCGCACAAGGGGCAGTACCTGATCGTCGTCACCCACGGCGGCGTGCTCGACATGGTGTGGCGCACCGCCAGGGGGCTCAGCCTGAGCGGGCCGCGCCGCAGCGAGATTCCCAACGCGGGCTTCAATCGCATCCGCATCGCCGATCCGCAGCGGCCCGACGACATCGAGATCGTCGAGTGGGCCGACACCCGGCACCTGGCCGACCTGCCGCCGCAGCCGACCTACGACCAGACGCGGCACCTGAAGAACAAGGGCTGAGGCTGCCTCAGCCGGCCGCGCCGCAGCTGCCCGGCTTCGGCGTGCGCAGCAGCGGCTGGCCGGCGCCCACGCCCGTGGGCTTGCCGCCGTCGACCGCGAGCTGCCCGTTCACCAGCACCGTGGTCACGCCTTCCGACAGCAACGTCGGCTGCGTGTAGGTGGCCTTCGCCGCATAGCGCGCCGGATCGAACACCACCACGTCCGCGTAGTAGCCCGGGCGCAGGTGCCCGCGCTGCTTCAGCCCCAGCGTGTCGGCCGTGAGCGACGAGCTGCCGCGGATGAATTGCGCCAGCGAGATCGTGTGTTCCTTCACCACGTACTGGTCGTACTTGCGCGCGAAGGTGCCGTAGGCGCGCGGATGGCCCAGCGAGGAGTCGGACGAGGTCATGACCCACGGCCGCTTCATGAAGGCGCGCACGTCGTCGTCGCTCTGGTTGAAGGAGGCGATCATCAGGTCGCCGTCGCGCAGCACGGCGATGGCTGCGTCCACCGGATCGGCGTTCGACGCCTTGGCCACGTCGGCCAGCGTCTTGCCCACGTACTTCGTGCTGCCGGCCGAGAACAGAATGGTTTCGGGGCCGCCGCGCAGCCGCAGGTTCTCGCGCATGTCCTTGCGCAGGCGCTCCTGTTGCGAGGCGTCGTCGAAGCGCTGCAGCGTCGCCGCGCGGCCGCCTTCGTTGGCCCAGGGCGGCAGCAGCGCGGCCGAGAAGCGGGTGCTCGACGCGGTCCACGGATAGTGGTCGGCCGTGATGTCCAGGCCGCCCGCGCGTTCCTTCTCGATGCGCTTGATGATGTCGCCGCTCTGGCCCTGCACGTCGACGCCCAGCGCCTTGATGTGCGCCACGTGCACCGGCAGCTTCGCCTCGTGGCCGATGCGGATCACCTCGTCGATGGAGCCCTTGAGGCCGATGTTGTACATGGACTCGTCGCGGATGTGGCTGTCGTAGAGGCCGCCATGCCGCGCCGCCACCTTCGCGAGCTCGATGACCTCCTCGGTCTTCGAGAAGTTCTGCGGCGTGTAGAAGAGCCCGGTGGAAAGGCCCAGCGCGCCTTCGCACATGCCCTGGCTCACGCGCTTCTTCATCGCCTCGAGCTGCTCGGGCGTCGGTGCCCGGTTGGCCTCGCCCAGCTCGCTCATGCGCACCGGGCCGAAGCCCACGTACATGGCGACGTTGGTGCCCACCGGCGCGGCGCGCAGCTTCTGCGCCTGCGCCGCGATGTCGAATCCGCCGAAGCCGTCGTTGCCGATCACCGCGGTGGTCACTCCCTGCGTGATGAACGGAATGTTCAGGCGCTTCTTCGGGTCGCTGGAGTGCAGGTCGGCATCCGCATGCGTGTGCGCGTCGATGAAGCCCGGCGCCACCACCATGCCCGCTGCGTCGATGACGCGCTTCGCGGTGAACTGCGCCGGCGCAGCCTTGCCGGCGAACACGATGCGATCGCCTGCGATGCCAACGTCGCCCACCACCGGCGTGTCGGAGTCGCCGGTGTAGACGGTGCCGCCGCGCAGCAGCAGGTCGAGCGCGACAGGAGCTTCGTTGGCGGCATGCAGGTTGACGGAGAAGGGCGCGAGGGTCGAGAGAACCGCCAGCGTGACGAGGGACTTGCGCATGGGATGGTTGGCCCGCGAAGGCTTCTTGTTGAAGGAGTGCGGCCAGTTTAGGAGCCGCCTCCGCGCCCTCGCCAATTCCTTTTGCACCATGCCCCATGACCTGAAGGCATGGGCTGCCGGGCCGTGCTCAGCCCTGTGTCGTGAGCTGCCCGAGGCCCAGCCGCCGGTACACCGCCGCCGTCTGCCGGCGCAGCCGCAGCGACTCGGGCTGGCCGTTGAGCTGCAGCTGCAGGATGCCTTGCGCTGCGGCCAGCGAGGCTTCTGTGCCGCTGCGCACCAGCGCATCGAGGTACACCTGCTCGAACAGGTCGCGCTGCGCATGGCTGCCGCCGATCTCGATCATGCGCGGCAGGGCCGTGCCCAGGCCCTCGATGGCCGCAGCGAGGTCGCCGCGCGCATGCGCCACCAGCCCGTGCGCGGCCGGCACGCACACGCGTTGCCATGCCGCGCGGGTCGAGGCAGGTGCATCCGGCGCGAAGGCCACGATGTTGCGCAGCAAGGCATCGGCCTCCGGGCGGCCGGCGCGCGCGAGGCCGTAGAGGTATTGCAGGTCGAGAAAGGGCAGCACATGGTCGGTCTGGCGCTGCCGCAGGTAGCTCGCCACGTCGCTCCAGCGATCGCCCACGTCGATGCCCGCGAGCTCCAGCCGTGCGAGCAGCGAGACCGCGCCGATCTGGTCCTGCGAGTAGTCCTTCACCACGCCCCACGCGTGCTCGTCGTACACCGCGAGCGCCTCGGCATCGCGGCCCAGGTCGATGAGGAACAGCGCCACGTGCCACCAGTTGTGCGTGACCATGAAGGAGTTGAGCCCGGTCCAGGTGTCGCTCACGCTTTCCATGAACGCCAGCCCCTCGGCGAGCCGGCCCTCGGTGAGCATGACGTGCGCCAGCGCGTGATGGGCCCATGGCTCCTTGCGGCACATGGCGATGGCGCGGCGCGCGCTCGCCTCGGCCTCGCGCATCAGGTGGCACTGCTCGTAGCCGAAGGCCGCCATGCCGTGCACGTAGGGCACGTCGGCCGCATGCGGCAGCACCGCCAGCGCGAGCCGCAGCATGCCGGGGCAATCGCCGGTGTTGAAGCAGTGGTATTGGCCGAGCTTGACCGAGACCAGGTCTCGCGGATGCTCCAGGGCCTGCTCGGTGTGCAGCGCGACGGCGCGCGCGATGTCGCCGTCGGCCCAGGCTTCGATGGCTGCGATGTAGCGCTGCTCGCGCGGCGTCGCGCGTGCAGCGCCGGCACGGGCCTTCGCGAGGAACGGCCGCGCATTGGCCGCGGCCTCGCGCGACTCGGCGAACAGGTGCAGCGTGGCGCAGTAGGCCTGCACGACGGGGCTCGCGTCGGCGTCGGCCAGTGCGATCAGGTTGACGGCGCGGGCTTCGCTGGAGATGAAGCCCATGACGAAGTCGTCGACCAGCGGCAGGCTGGCGGCATCGTCGAGGGTGAGCGGGTTGCCGAGGCTGTCGGCGAAGGGCTGGGCGCTGTTCGTGGGGGTTCCGGAGGGCATGGCGGCATGGTGCCATGCCCCCGGCGATGCTTCAACGTCGTACGTCGATGTTCGACGACGCGGCTCAGACGCCGGCCTGCTGGTGGCGGTACTCCTGCGTCCTGCCGCCGTAGCCGTAGGCCGCGCCGCGAGCGTCGATCACGTGGATGTACGACACCTCGTGCAGGTCCGGCCGGATCTTCGCCATGGCCGCGTGCACCTCGCGCAGGTAGCGCGCCTTCTCGGCCTTGGTGTTGGTCTCGTCGGTGATGCTGATATCGAGGTGGAAGGCCGACTTGCCCAGCGAGGCCAGCGACTGCCCGCCGATGAACCAGGCGTCGGCGGCGATGTACTGCACGGTGATGGCGATGACCGGCAGCTGCTTGCCGAGCACGCTCTGCGTGAGCTCGGCAACGACGTCGACGGTCTTGCGGGTGAGGTCGGCGTCGGGTTGGCCGGAGAGGTGGACGACGATGTGGGGCATGGTGGACTCCTTGGATGAACGGGTTGTCGATGGGGTGATTGTGGGAGTCCGATGGCCATCGGAAAAGCGGGAAGATATGATGAATTCCATCGGAATAACGGATGGATGAAGAGCCATGCAGGGATTCGATCTCGAGCAGCTGCGCACCCTGGCCGCCGTCGTCGACGCCGGCAGCCTCACTGCGGCGGCGCCGCGCGTCTTTCTTTCCCAGTCGTCGGTGAGCGAGCAGATCCGCAAGCTGGAAGAGCGCGCGGGGCAGTCGCTGCTCACGCGAAGCAAGGCCGGCGTCGCGCCCACCGAGGCGGGCGTGCGGCTGCTGGGCTACGCGCGGCGCATCCTGGCGCTGAGCGACGAGGCCTTTCGCGACCTGCACGGCGAAACGCTCCAGGGCGAGCTGCGGCTGGCCGTCACCGACTATTTCCGGCCCGGCGACCTGACCCGGCTGCTCGGGCGGCTGGGCGAGAGCTATCCGCAGGTGCGGCTGCACGTCGCCATCCTGAAGAGCGACGAGTTGCGCGCCGCCTATGCGCGCGGCGACTTCGACGTGGCGGTGGGAATGAACATCGCCGGTGTTTCCGCCGCGCAGCCCCGGGCGTCGGTGATCCGGCGCGAGTCGCTGGTGTGGCTGGGTGCGGCGGGCATGCGGCCGGTGCGCGGCGAGCCGGTGCGCCTGCTGGTGCTGCCCGACACCTGTTCGCTGCACCAGTTCACGGTGGCGTTGTTGAGGCGCAGGCATGTGCCCTATACGCTGGCGCACGTGGCGTCGGGCGTGGCGGGGCTGCAGTCGGCGCTGGCGGCGGGGCTGGGCGTGGCCTGCCTCAACGAATCGGCGATCAGCGTGGGGGTGACGCGGCTCGCCACGCCCCACGGGTTGCCGGCGCTGCCGCGCGTGGCCTTCGAGTTCCTGCCCGGGCGCCGGGGCGAAACCGCGTTCGTGACCCGGGCCCGGGAGCTGCTGGCTACCCATCTGGTGTGAGCCGGGCGCCAGGGTGGCGCGGGATTTGCGTCAAGAGAGCCATGGACGCGCCACCTCCCACCACCCAGCCAGACTGGCTACGCCATTCCCGCTTCGACGACGCGCAGGCGATCTTCTCGGGCACGCTTTTCGTCGCCATCGCCATGATGCTGTTCGGCCAGGCGGGTCTGCTCACGGGCGGCACGGCCGGCGTGGCGTTCCTGCTGCACTACGCCACCGGCCTGAGCTTCGGAAAGCTGTTCTTCCTGGTCAACCTGCCGTTCTACTGGTTCGCCTGGCGCCACATGGGGCGGGCGTTCACCATGAAGACCTTCTCGGCCATCGCGCTGCTTTCGGTGATGACCGACCTGGCGCCGCGCTACCTGTCGATCGATTCCCTGAACCCGGCCTTTGCCGCTGTGCTCGGCGGGCTGCTGCTGGGCACCGGCTGCCTGTTCCTCGCCCGCCATCGCGCGAGCCTCGGCGGGGCGACCGTGCTGACGCTGTACCTGCAGGAAAAGCGCGGCTGGCCCGCGGGCAAGGTGCAGATCGGCATCGATTGCACGGTGGTGCTGCTTGCCCTGTTCGTGATTCCGCCGCAGCGCGTGGGGTGGTCGGTGCTGGCTGCCGTGGTGATGGGGATCTTTCTCTGGGTCAATCACAAGCCTGGGCGGTACGCGGCCACCTGAGAGCGGCCCGGCGCCGCGAAGTCTCGTCTAATTCGCCTCCCGGACAATGCGCCCATGCCGCCCCGCTACCGCATCGTCCCGCTCATCGTCGCCGCGCCTCTTTTCCTGCAGAACCTCGACACCTCGGTGATGGCCACGGCGCTGCCGACCATCGCGCACGCGCTCGACGTCAGCGTGCTGCACCTGAACCTCGCGATCACTTCATACCTGCTGAGCCTGGCGGTCTTCCTGCCCGTCAGCGGCTGGCTGGCCGATCGCTTCGGGCCCAAGCGGGTGTTCTGCGCGGCGGTGGCCTTCTTCTCGCTGGGCTCCACCCTGTGCGGAGCGGCGCAGACGCTGCCGCAGCTGGTGGCATTCCGGGTGCTGCAGGGCATGGGCGGCGCGATGATGCTGCCGGTCGGCCGGCTCATCCTGCTGCGCAGCGTGCCGCCTGCGCAGATGGTCTCGGCGATGGTGTGGTTCACGGTGCCGCCCGCTTTCGGCCGGCTGGCGGGGCCGCTGTTCGGCGGGGCAATCGTCACGCTGACTTCGTGGCGATGGATCTTCCTGGTCAACATCCCCTTCGGCCTGATCGCCATCGCCGGGGCGATGCGTTTCATCGGCGACCTGCCCGAAGACAGCTCTCCCGCGCCCTTCGACATCGAAGGCTTCGTGCTGCTGGCCCTGGGGCTGACGGCGTTGCTCGGCAGCCTGGAGATGGTGGGCAAGGCGCTGCTGCCGGTGTCGGTCATCTGGGCGATGGCGGGCGTCGGCGTGCTGGCCTCGCTGGTCTATCACCTGCGAAGCCGCGGCAAGGCAGAGCCGCTGATCGACCTGGGCATCCTGCGCTTCTCGACCTACCGCGCGTCGATCATCGGCGGCACGCCGCTGCGCATCGCGATCGGCGCTTCGCCCTTCCTGCTGCCGCTGATGCTGCAACTGGGCTTCGGGCTTTCGCCGCTGGCCTCGGGCAGCCTGACGATGGCCGCCGCGCTGGGCTCGCTGGCCACGCGCACGGTCATGGCGAGGGCGATACGCACGGTGGGTTTCCGCTCGCTGCTGGTCGGCGCAACCTGCCTGACCTGCCTTTGCTATGTGAGCTACGGCCAGTTCCGGCCCGCCACGCCGCATGTGCAGATCTTCGTGACGCTGCTGTTCGGCGGGCTGGTGAATTCGATGGCGATGGTGTCGCTGCAGACGCTGGGCTTCTCGCAGATTCCCAAGCCGCGCATGAGCCACGCGACCACGCTCAACAGCATGGCGCAACAGCTGTCCCTGAGCCTGGGTGTGACGCTCGGCGCCACGCTGGTCACGCTGGCGGCATGGTGGAACGGCAGCAGCACCAGCCAGCTGAGCGCGGCGGACTTTTCCCCTGCCTTCGGCGTGGTGGGCGCGATGACGCTGCTGTCCCTTCTGTCGTTCACCAAGCTGTCGAAGGACGAGGGCGCCGGGCTGCGCTGACGGGCGTGCCTAGGGCCCCGGGGCCTTGGGCCAGGGCCGCTGCGGCTCGCGGATCTGCTCGAAGGCGCGAGCGACGCGCAGCACCCCGAGGTCGTCGAATCGCTGGCCGGCAATCTGCAGCCCGATCGGCAATCCGCCCGCCGAGTACCCGCAATTCACCGAGGCGGCCGGCTGCTCCGACATGTTGAAAGGCACCGTGAACCCGATGTGCTCCAGCGGCCGCAGCGGGTCGTTGGTGGGTGACGGGGCCTCGGCCGCTGCAGGCATGTTCGGCGACACCGGCGAGATCACGTAGTCGAAGCGCGCGCATGCGCTCACGGCGGCCACGCGCGTCGCGTGGAACTGGCTGAAGCTGCGGAACACGTGCTCGCCGCTGAACTCGGCTGCGCTCTCGGCCCATTCGCGGATGTAGGGCAGCACCTTCGAGCGCTGGTCGGCGCGCAGGCCTTTCAGATCCACCAGGGAACGCATGCGCCACAGGTGGTCCATGCCGTCGAGCATGGCCTGCGACATGAAGGGCTGCATCGGCTCGATGATGGCGCCGGCCTTTTCCAGGAGCCGTGCCGCCTGCTCGACGGCCGCCTGTATCTCCGACTCCACAGCCAGCCCGCAGCCCGCGTCCAGCAGCAGCCCGATGCGCAGGCCGCGCAGATGGTCGGGCGACACGTCGAAGCCGGCCCAGTCGATCTCCTGCGGCGGCAGGCTCATGCTGTCGCGCGCGTCGGGCTTCGACAGCGCCTGCATCAGCAGCGCGGCGTCGCCCACGGTGCGGGTCATCGGCCCGGCCGCGCGGCCCATGTAGGGCGGGTCGATCGGAATGCGCCCCAGGCTCGGCTTGAGCGTGAAGATGCCGCACCAGCTCGCCGGCAGGCGCAGCGAGCCGCCGATGTCGGTGCCAAGGTGCAGCGGGCCGTAGCCCGCCGCGGCGGCAGCGCCGGCACCCGCGCTGGAGCCGCCCGGCGTGAGGCGCAGGTCCCACGGATTGCGCGCCAGCGTGTGGAAGCTCGAAAGTCCCGAGGACAGCATGCCGTAGTCCGGCATCGTCGTCTTGCTCACGATCACCGCGCCGGCTTCCTTTATGCGCGCGGCCGGCGGTGCGTCGGCGGTCGCGGGCCTCAGGTCGACGGCCGCGGTGCCCGCGGGCATCGGGTCGCCGCGCGTCGCGATGTTCTCCTTGATGGTGGCCGGCATGCCGTCGAGCGGGCCGAGCGCGTCGCCGCGCAGCCAGCGCGCCTCCGAGGCGCGCGCCTGCTCGAGCGCGGCCTCGGGCCTGAAGAGCCACGTGGCCTGCAGGTGCGGCTCCCAGCGCTCGACCTGCGCGATCACGGCCTGCGTGACCTCGACCGGCGAGAGCTCGCGGTCGCGGTAGGCGACCGCGAGTTCCTGTGCGGAAAGACTGCTCAGCAAGGCGACATCGGACATTGCTTTACTCACTCATGCTCCGCATTCCGCGCGATTCGCAGCGCACGAAATGCCCACGGCTCCTTCGGGAAACACCGTGGAACCGGCTTTGCCGGGCCACCGGTGTTGCCCCCGGTAGGGGGTTGGCGAAGCGACACCAAGTGCGCGAAGCCTGGGGGCGAGCTTGATCACCCCCACGAGAGTGCGGAGAGGTCGTTCACGAAGATCGGGTTTTCCTTCCAGATGCCCTTGACGCTCTTCTTCGCGACCGTCGGGAACTGCGGCTGGTAGAGGAAGCCGTTGGCCGCGTCGGTGGCCAGCATCTTCTGCGCGTCGCCCAGCAGCTTGTTGCGCTCGGTGGCGTTGGCGGTGGTCTTGATCTTGTCGAACAGCGTGTCGAAGGCCTTCGACTGGTAGCCCCAGTAGTAGTCCGCCTTGGCGTAGTTGCCGAGGTCGAAGGGCTCGACGTGCGACACGATCGACAGGTCGTAGTCCTTGTTGCCGTAGGTGCCGCTGAGCCACTGGGCCCACTCGACGTTCTGCACCTTCACCACGATGCCGATCTTGGCCAGCTGGGCCACGATCACCTCGCCGCCCTGGCGCGCGTACGGCGGCGGGGGCAGCGTCATCTTCAGCTCGAGCGGCGTCTTCACGCCTGCTTCGGCCAGCAGCTTCTTGGCCTTCTCGATGTCGAAGGGGTTGATGCCGGTGGTGTCGACGAAGCCCGCCGCGCCCGGCACGTAGTGGCTGCCGATGGGCACGCCGAAGCCGTCGGCCGCGCCTTCGATGACCGCCTTGCGGTCGATGGCCGCGAGGATGGCGCGGCGCACGCGCACGTCGTCCAGCGGCTTCTTCCTGTTGTTGATCGACAGGATGGTCTTGGCGCGCGAGCCGGCCAGGATCACCTGGAACTGCGGGTTCATCCTGAACTGCTGCACCACGCGCGTGCCGATGCGCGGGAACACGTCGATGTCGCCCGAGAGCATGGCCGCGGCCTGTGCCGCCGTGTCGGAGATGAAGCGGAAGGTGACCTTGTTGATCTTGGCGGTGGCGGGGCTGCGGAAGCCTTCCCACTTGCTCAGCGTGATCGACGAGCCCTTGGCCCAGTTGTCGAGCTTGTAGGGGCCGGTGCCGACCGGCTTGGTGGCGTTGCCCTCGGCGCTCTTGGGCTCGACGATCACCGCCGTGGCCTGGCCCAGCACGAAGGGCAGGTCGGGGTCGATCTCCTTGTTGATGATCACCACGGTGTAGTCGTCGACCACCTGCGTGCTCAGGTTGGCGAAGGTGCGCTTGTCCTTGTTGGTGCTCTTCTCGCTGCCGGCGCGGTCGAACGAGAACTTGACCGCGGCCGCGTTGAAGGGCTCGCCGTTCTGGTACTTCACGCCGCGGCGCAGCTTGAAGGTGTAGGTCTTCAGGTCGGGGGAGATTTCCCAGCTCTCGGCCAGCAGCGGCGTGACGCTGCCGTCGGAATTGATCTTGGTGAGCGTCTCCAGGATGTTGTACTGCACCACCTCGGCGATGGCGGCCGCGGCACCGGTGGTCGGATCGAGCCCCGGCGGCTCGAGCGCCATGCCGATCACGATGGCGTCCTTCCTGCCCTGCGCCATGCCGGCGAGCGGGCTGGCCAGCGCCACGGTGGCGCCGGCGGTGGTAAGGAGGGTGCGACGGTTCAACATACGTGTGATCTCCGGAAAAACAAGCCAGGTTCGAATGGCGGACGACTGCTCCGGCGCACGCCGTGCCCCGAAGGGAGGCGCGACGCCGCGAAAGACACGGCACGCAGCACGAAAGATGCCACGTGCGCGGCCGGTCATTCTCTCGCAGCGGGCGCGCCGGTGCGCGGCCCGCGGGCCGGTTTTTCCTCGGGAGGTTCCCGTAGAGCCCTGGAGTCGCCGCGGCGAAGGCGCGCCGGGTTCAGGCCCAGGACAGGGATGCGATGTCGTTCACGAAGATCGGCGTGTCCTTCCACAGCCCGCGCAGGTTGCGTCCGGCCACGGTGATGAACTGCGGCTGGAACAGGAAGACGTTGGCCGCGTCCTCCGCCAGCAGCCGCTGCGCGTCGCCCAGGTAGCGCAGGCGGTCGGCGGGGCGCGCGGCGTTGCGCGCCTTGTCGAAGACCTCGTTGAACTTCGCCGACTGGTAGCCCCAGTAGTACTCCGGCTTGGTGTAGTTCACCAGGTCGAAGGGCTCGACGTGCAGGATCAGCGAGAGGTCGTAGTTCTTGTTGCCGTAGGTGCCGCTGATCCATTGCGCCCATTCGACGTTCTGGATCTTCGCGACGATGCCCACCTTGGCGAGCTGCGCGGCGATCAGCTCGCCGCCCTGGCGTGCGTAGGGCGGGGGCGGCAGCACCAGTTCGAGTTCGAGCGGCGTCTTCACGCCGGCCTCGGCCAGCAGCTGCTTCGCCTTCTCGACGTTGTATGGGTTGATGCCGGTGGTGTCGACGTACCCCGGCGCGCCCGGCACGTAGTGGCTGCCGATGGGAATGCCGCGGCCGTCGACGGCGGCTTCGATCACGGCCTTGCGGTCGATGGCCGCGGAGATCGCGCGGCGCACGCGCACGTCGTCCAGCGGCTTGCGCCGGTTGTTGATGGCGAGGATGGTCTTGCCGCGCGATGCGTTGAACACCACCTGGAAGCGCTTGTCGTTCTGGAACTGCGGCAGGCTGCGCGACACCGATGCGTGCGGGAACAGGTCGACGTCGCCCGAGAGCAGCGCGGTGGTCTGCGCGGCCGGCTCGGAGATGAAGCGGAAGCTGGCCTTGCGGATCTGCACCGCGTCGGCATTGCGCCAGCCGTCCCACTTGGCGAGCACGATGCTCGAGCCCTTGGCCCAGTTGTCGAGCCTGTAGGGGCCGGTGCCGACCGGCTTGGTCGCGTTGGTCTCCACCGTCTTGGGCTCGACGATGATGGCCGAGGCCTGCCCGAGCAGGAACAGCAGGTCGGGCTCGATCTCCTTGGTGATCAGCACCACCGTGTGCTCGTCGACCACCTGCGTCGCGATGTTGGTGAAGGTGCGCTTGTCCTTGTTGGTGCTGTTGGCGGCGGCCGCGCGGTCGAACGAGAACTTCACGCTCTGCGCGTTGAAGGGCTCGCCGTTCTGGAACTTCACGCCGCGCCTGAGCTTGAAGGTGAGCGTCTTGAGGTCGGGCGAGACCTCCCAGCTTTCGGCCAGCAGCGGCGTGACGCTGCCGTCGGAGTTGATCTTGGTGAGGGTTTCGAAGACGGTGTAGAGCACCACCTCTGCGATCTCGGCGCCGGCCTTGGCCGTGGGGTCCAGGCCCGTGGGCTCGAGCGTGAGGCCGATGACCAGCGCATCCTTTCTCTTCTGTGCCAGCGCGAGCGTCGGCAGGGCCAGCGGTGTCAGGGCTGCGGCGCCGGTGGCGAGCAGGGTGCGTCGTTTGAGCATGGAGCGGTGTCCTCGAAACAGGGGGCAGGCATCATCCGCGACGGCGGACGCATGCGCAACCAGATGCTTATGACCCACTCATCCTAAGCAGAGTGGGCGACGCTTCGATGTCAGTCAGGCCGCGAGCAGCGTGCCGCCCGTGGGCGTGCGAGGCACCGCGTCGAGCAGCGTGCGCGTGTACTCGTGCTGCGCGTGATGGAAGAGCTCGGCGGGCGGCCCCTGCTCGACGATCAGCCCCTTCCACACCACGCACACGTTGTCGCATAGATGGTTGACCACCGCGAGGTCGTGGCTGATGAGCAGGTAGCTGATGCCGAACTGCTGCTGCAGGTCCTGCATGAGGTTGAGCACCTGGGCCTGCACCGACACGTCGAGCGCGCTGACGGGCTCGTCGGCCACGATGAGCTTGGGGCGCGTGATGAGCGCGCGCGCGATGGCGATGCGCTGGCGCTGGCCGCCGGAGAACTCGTGCGGGTACTTGTCGAGGTCGGTGGTGCGCAGGCCTACTGCGGCCAGGCTTTCCGAGGCGCGTTCGCGCTGCTCCGAGCGGCTGGTAGCGGCCAATGCCTCGAGCGGCTCGGCGACGATGCGCGCAACGGTCTGGCGCGGATCGAGCGAGCCATAAGGGTCCTGGAACACCATCTGAAAGTCGCGCCGCGCCACGCGCAGCTCTTCCTTCGACAGCGCGTGCAGGTCGCGGCCTTCGAGCGAGACGGTGCCGGATGTGGGCGTGTCGAGCGCCATCACGAGGCGAGCGATGGTCGACTTGCCCGAGCCCGATTCACCGACGATGCCCACGCTCCGGCCTGCCTGCACTTCGAAGCTCACGCCGTTGAGCGCCTTCACGGTGGGCGGCGGGCCGAAGAGTTTCTCGCGCGGCAGCGCGTAGTGGCGAACGAGGTCGGTGACCTTCAGCAGCGGCGGCACGTTGGTCTTCTCGCTCATGGTGCGGCGGCGACCTCGGTCGCGATCTCTTCCAGCCGGATGCATCGCACCGCATGCTCGTGCGGCAGCATCGTGGCCGGCGGCGTCGTGGTCCTGCAGGCGTCGATGGTGTAGCTGCATCGGCCCGCGAAGGGGCAGCCCTTCGGCAGGTCGACCAGCTCGGGCACGCTGCCCCTGATGGTGGCCAGCCGCAGGCCGCGCGGCGCGCCGATGGCCGGACGCGCGGCGAACAGGCCCTGCGTGTAGGGATGGGCGCGGCGTGCGAACACGGCCTCGGTGGGGCCGCTCTCGACCACGCTGCCGCCGTACATCACGAGCATCTTCGAGACCGTCTGCGCGATCACGCCGAGGTCGTGCGAGATCAGGATCAGCGCCATGCCGCGCTCGGCCACGAGGCTCTTGATCAGCTCGAGGATCTGCTTCTGGATGGTCACGTCGAGCGCGGTGGTGGGCTCGTCGGCGATCAGCAGCTCGGGCCCGCAAGCGAGCGCCATCGCGATGCCGATGCGTTGGCGCTGACCGCCGGAGAACTGGTGCGGATAGGCGTCGAGGCGCGAAGCCGCGTCGGGAATGCCCACGCGCTCCAGCAGCGCGAGCACTTCCTTGCGCGCATCGGCCTTCGAGAGTCCGCGATGCAGCCGAAGAGGCTCGCCGACCTGGCGCGCGATGGTGTGCACCGGGTTCAGCGCCGTCATCGGCTCCTGGAAGATCATGCCGATGCGGTTGCCCCTGATCTGGCACATCTGCTTTTCGGGAAGGCCGACGAGCTCCGTGCCGTCGAAGCGGATGCTGCCGCCGACCTTCGCGGTCGATGGAAGCAGGCCCATCAGCGACATCACGGTGATCGACTTGCCGCAGCCGGATTCGCCGACGATGCCCAGCGTTTCGCCGCGCTCCAGCGTGAAGCCGATGCCGCGCACGGCCTCGGCGGGGCCGCGCTGCGTCTGCAGGCCGATGCGGAGATCCTTGACTTCGAGCAGAGGCATCTTGCTTACCTCGCCCGTGCGAGTCGGGGGTCGAGCAGGTCGCGCAAACCGTCGCCCAGCAGGTTCAGGCCGAGCACTGCGAACGCGATGGCCATGCCGGGGAACACGGCGAGAAGGGGGGCCTGGAACATCATCGTCTGCGCCTCGCTGAGCATGCGGCCCCACGAAGGCTGCGGCGGTTGGGTGCCGAGGCCGAGGTAGGAGAGGGCGGCTTCGGCGAGGATGGCGATGGCGAAGCGGATGGTGATTTGCACGATCAGCACGGCCGAGATGTTCGGTAGCACGTGCTGCATCGTGATGGCGAACGAGCCCTTGCCGCAGGCGCGTGCAGCGGCCACGTACTCGCGCGACCAGATTGCATTGGCCGAGGCGCGCGTGATGCGCGCGAAGGTCGGAATGTTGTAGATGCCGATGGCGATGATCGCGTTGACGATGCCTGCGCCGAACACCGCCGTCATCATGATGGCCGAGAGGATCGCGGGGAAGGCGAGAGAGAAGTCGGTGAACCGCATGATGGCTTCTTCGACCCAGCCGCGCTTTGCTGCAGCGAGCAGGCCCAGTGCGGTGCCGACCACGAGGCCGATGCCGACGGCGATCACGCCCACGAGGATCGACGCGCGTGCGCCCACCAGCAGCAGCGACGCTACATCGCGCCCGTAGGTGTCGGTGCCCAGCCAATGCGCGCCCGTCGGCGGCTTCAGCTTGTTGGCCATGTCCATCTCGTAGGGGGACCACGGCGTCCACACCAGCGAGACGGCGGCAGCGAGCAGCAGGAGCAATGTCAGCGTTCCGCCCAGCACGAAGCTGCGGTGATGCAGTGCGCGGCGCCAGGAGCCCGGCACCTTGAGCGCGGCCGCGTTGGGGACTGCTGCGGTGCTCATATGTCGCTGGCCTTGATGCGCGGGTCGATCACGGCATAGAGCACGTCGACCACGAAGTTCACGACGACCACCATGGCCGCCAGCAGCATCACGCAGTTGCGCACCACGATCAGATCGCGGTTGCTGATGGCCTGGAAGATCAGCCGGCCCAGGCCGGGGAGATAGAAGACGTTCTCCACCACGATCGTGCCGGCCAGCAGCTCGGAGAACTGCATGCCCATCACCGTGATCACGGGGATCATCGCGTTGCGCAGCACGTGCGTCCAAAGCACCATGCGCTGCGACACGCCCTTGGCGCGCGCCGTGCGCACGAAGTCCTCGCGCATCACCTCGAGCACGGCCGAGCGCGTGATGCGAGCGAGGATCGCCGCCTGCACCACGGCCAGCGAAAGGGCAGGCAGCAGCAGCGACTTGATCCCCGCGAAGATGCCTTCGCCCCAGCCCTCGAAGCCGCCGGCGGAGAACCACTGCAGCTGCACCGAGAACACCAGGATCAGCAGGATGGCGAACCAGAAGTTCGGGATGGCGATGCCGACCTGGGCCATGCCCATGAGGCCGACGTCGCCGAGCTTGTTGTGGCGGGCCGCGGCCGTGACACCGACCAGCAGTGCGATCACGACCGTGAAGGTCATGGCCAGCACGGCCAGGGGCACCGTCAAGGCGAGGCGTTCGAGGATGAGGTCGAGCACCGGCGAGCTGTAGGCGTAGCTGTCGCCGAGGTTGCCGGTGAGCAGGCCGCCGATCCAGTGCCAGTAGCGCGTCCAGGCGGGCTGGTCGAGGCCGAGCTTGGTGGCCAGGGCGGCGACGGCCTCGGGCGAGGCGTCGGGGCCCATGAGCATCTGCGCGGCGTTGCCGGGCAGGATCTCGAGCACGAGGAAGACGATGACCGAGGCGCCGATCAGGGTGCCGATCAGCGTGGCGAAGCGCTTGACTAGAAACAGACTCATGGGGCGGGGCGCAGCATAACTGACTCCTGCAACAAGTGTGCCCCGAATGTGGCCTTTGTCATTCACCGACGGCCCGCCCGTTGGGAGCCGCGATAATCGGGGGTATGGCCCTCATGATCACCGACGAATGCATCAACTGCGATGTCTGCGAGCCCGAGTGCCCGAACGATGCGATCTACATGGGCGAGGCGTTCTACGAGATCGATCCGCACAAGTGCACCGAGTGCGTAGGCCATTTCGATGAGCCGCAATGCGTGCAGATCTGCCCGGTGGCCTGCATTCCCGTGAATCCCGAGCACGTGGAAAGCCGCGAGACGCTGATGCAGAAGTACCAGCGTCTCACGGCGATCAAGGTGACTGCCGCGGCTGCGGCATCATCTGCTTCGTCCGGCGCCTAGTCGGCCGACTTCCGCTTCTTTTTCCTGCGCTCCGGCGCGTCGCCGGCTGCCTTCGCGCTCTGGCCGCTGGTGAAGCTCATGCTCGACTTGCGCGGCTCGCCGGCCTCCTTGCGTGCCCGGTCCCGCTCTTTCTGTTCGGCCATGGCGAGGCGCTTTTCCGCGAGCGCGGCGCTTCTCGCCTCCCGCGCGGCCCGCTGGTCGCGGTCATGGGCAGCCTTTTCCAGCGAAAGGCGGTTGCGCTCCATGCGGTCGGCCTGGGTTTGCGCGTTGCGGGTGCCGGCATCGGCGGCGCGGCGGTCTTCGTCGCTGCGGCGGTCGTCCACCTTCACCGTGCTGCCGCCCTCGCAGGGGCGGTCGGAATAGGCGTTGCCGCATCGCCAGGTGCTCGCTCCCTGAGCGTAGGCGCCCGCGGAGCAAATGCCGAGTGCTATTGAAAACATAGCAGCTGCGGCCTTCGAAGCCGTCTTCCTGCTTTCCTCTTTCTCTTTCTTCTTTTCGCTCATCATTTTTTATTTCTCTCCCTCCCTGCACTTCAATGGCCGGCTAGGTGGCGGCAGGCGTTGTGCCCCCTTCGCCGGGCTCCCTCCGCGGCGGCTTGGGCCGGGGCGGTTTGCTCGTGTGAATGACCAGGGTCGCCTTCTCCATCTCGCCCGCCACCAGCGCGGGGATCGCGTGCAGGGTGCGGGTAATGGCGTCCTCGATCGCTTCGCGTTGTTCCTTGAGCGGCTTCTTGAGCACCCAGTTGACGACCTCCGACTTCACGCCTGGGTGCCCGATGCCGAGGCGCAGCCGCCAGTAGTCGCCGGTGCCCAACTGGGCGTGAATGTCGCGCAGCCCGTTGTGGCCGGCATGGCTGCCGCCGAACTTGAGCTTGACCTGGCCTGGGACAACGTCGAGTTCGTCGTGCACCACGAGGATTTCCTCGGGCGCGATCTTGAAGAAGCGCGCCAAGGCGGCCACCGACTTGCCCGACAGGTTCATGAAGGTCTGCGGCTCCAGCAGCCAGATGCTCTGGCCGCCGATGCTCGTGCGCGCGGCAAGGCCGTGGTAGCTGCGCTCGGGCACGAGATTGAGCTTCCATTCGCGCGCGAGGGCGTCGATCCACCAGAAGCCGGCGTTGTGCCGCGTGGCTTCGTACTCGGGGCCCGGGTTTCCGAGGCCGACAAACAGCTTAATCATGGTCGTGGATTATCCGGTCGCCGGAAAAGCAGAAGGCCCGCACGAGGCGGGCCTTCGAGAAGCAACGAATGCGAAGAAGCGGATTACTTCTTGGCAGGTGCCTTGGCAGCGGGCGTCTTGGCCGCGGCCTTGCCACCCTTGCCAGCCGGAGCGGCGGCTGCGTCGGCAGCAGCTGCGCCTTCGGCGGGAGCTTCTTCTTCAGCAGCCGGCGTCACGGCCGAAGCCAGCACCGGGTTTGCCTTGCCGTGGCTGACCCACTTCACGCCGCGGGGCAGCTTGATGTCCTTCAGCGTGACGGTACCGTTCTTCTTCAGGCCCGACAGGTCGACTTCGATGAACTCGGGCAGGTCGGTCGGCAGGCAGTTCACTTCCAGTTCGGTCGTGACGTGGTTGACCAGGTTGTGGTCGAGCTTGACGGCTTCGGACTCTTCCTCGCCCTTGAAGTGCACGGGCACCTTCAGGGTCATGCGGGTCTTGGCGTCCACGCGCTGGAAGTCGATGTGCTGAACCAGCTGGCGGAAGGGGTGGTATTGCACGTCGCGCAGCAGAACCTTGCTGACGTTGCCGCCCAGTTCCATCTCGAGAACGCTCGAGTGGAAGGCTTCCTTCTTCAGGGCGTGCCACAGCGCGTTGTGATCGATCTCGATCAGTTGCGGCTGGGTGTCGCCACCGTAGACGATGCCGGGGGTCTTGCCCGAGATGCGGAGACGGCGGCTCGCACCCGTGCCCTGCTTTGCGCGCTCAAAAGCGACGAATTTCATAACTAGCTCCTGTGAGAGTCCACCGCGACCAGTGCGACTCCGGTTCAAAAAGGCCTCCAGCAAAGGAGGCCCGCTTCATGCCCCGGTCAGAACAGGTTGTCCTGATCCGAGAACAAACTCATCACCGACTCGCCCTTGGCAATGCGCTGGATCGTTTCGGCGATCAGCGGTGCCACGGAGAGCTGGCGGATCTTTCCGCAGGCATTGGCGCCGTCGGAAAGGGGAATGGTGTTGGTCACGACCACTTCGTCGAGGGCCGAGCCCTGCGTGATGCGCTCGATGGCCGGGCCCGAGAAGATCGGGTGCGTGCAGTAGGCGTACACGCTCTTGGCGCCTCGTTCCTTCAGCACTTCGGCTGCTTTGACCAGCGTGCCGGCGGTGTCGATCATGTCGTCCATGATCACGCAGTTGCGGCCGTCGATCTCGCCGATCACGTTCATGACTTCGCTGACGTTGGCCTTCGGGCGGCGCTTGTCGATGATGGCGAGGTCGCAGTTCAGCTGCTTGGCCAGCGCGCGGGCGCGGACCACGCCGCCCACGTCGGGCGAGACCACGATCAGGTCTTCGTAGTTCTTGGCGCGCAGGTCGCCCAGCAGGACCGGCGAGGCGTAGATGTTGTCGACGGGGATGTCGAAGAAGCCCTGGATCTGGTCGGCATGCAGGTCCATCGTGAGCACGCGCTCGACGCCGACGGTTTCCAGCAGGTTGGCCACCACCTTGGCCGAGATCGGCACGCGGCTGGAGCGCGGACGGCGGTCCTGGCGGGCGTAGCCGAAGTAGGGGATCACGGCGCTGATGCGTTCGGCCGATGCGCGCTTGAGCGCGTCGACCATGATCAGCAGTTCCATCAGGTTTTCGTTGGTCGGCGCGCAGGTCGACTGAACGACGAACACGTCGCGCGCCCGGACGTTCTGGTTGATCTCGACGGTGACTTCTCCGTCGGAGAAGCGGCCGACGCGGGCAGCGCCCAGCGAAGTGCCGAGGTTGTGCGCGATTTCTGCGGCAAGGCCCGGATTGGCGTTGCCGGTGAAAACCATGAAATCAGGGTGATTAGCCTGCATGAGCGCGTCCCGGCAGTGCAAGTGGGCTTAGGAAGCCGCCAAAAGGTTCGTATGCGTGGCGGCCGGTGAGCCGCCGATTATTGCAGCGGGTGGGCTGCAAATGAAGACTGCGGCCGTCGGGCCGCAGTCGTGAAGATTTGGCAGGGGAGAAAGGATTCGAACCTTTGCATGCTGGAATCAAAATCCAGTGCCTTAACCAGCTTGGCGACTCCCCTACACGGGTCGATGGTTTTCACCACCAACCGATATATGTCGCATCGAACCGAATGAACGGTCCGATCATCTTCAGGTTGCCCATCCAAGGAGCGGATGAACTTCCAGGTTGCTGCATTGACGAACCTGCCAGCCTTCGGGGGCTTCGAGCAGTTCCGCTTCCTGCGGCGATTGCGGCAGCTTCGCGAACACCGAGCTTCCGGAGCCGGTCATCCGGGCCTTCAATCCCTGGGTGCCGAGCCATTCGATGGCTTCGGTGACCGCGGGGCAAAGTCGCTGGGCAACCGGCTGCAGGTCGTTGTGACCGAAGTCGAAAACCTGGTTTCCCAAGTTTGTCGCTTCAGACGATTCGCTGTCTGCAGCAAAGCCTGAGATTATAGCAACAGGCGTAGCGCGTTGGAGATCTGAAGCCGAAAAAATTAATCGGGTATCGAGTCCCTCGGGTGGTTTGACCACCGCGAAACGCGCGGATGGGAGTGTAACCGGTGTGATTTGCTCCCCGATGCCCTCGACCCACGCATTGCGGCCACCGAGGAAGAAGGGCACGTCGGCGCCCAGCTTCAGGCCGATGTGGGCCAGCCGCGACAGCGGCAGGTTCAGCCCCCACAGGCGGTTCAGCGCGAGCAGGCAGGTGGCGGCATCCGACGAGCCTCCGCCCATGCCCGCCTGTGCCGGCACATGCTTGGCGACGCCGATGTGCGCGCCCTGCCCGGGCGCCGCGAACGGCTGCAGGGCGCGTGCGGCGCGCAGGATCAGGTCGTCCGCGGGCAGTTCAGTCGTCAGGTCTTCGCGGCTCAGCTGGCCGTCGCGCCGCAGTTCGACGTGCAGCGTGTCGCACCAGTCGATCAGCATGAAGACCGACTGCAACAGGTGGTAGCCGTCGTCGCGCCGGCCGGTGATGTGAAGGAAAAGATTGAGCTTGGCCGGCGCTGGAAGGTCGTAGATCGCCTTCATGACCGCTCGAACACGATGCGCAGGTCGGCCCGCGGGCTCGGCGACTCGCGCACGGCATTCAGCCGCCCGGAGCCGAGTTGCGCAAGATCGGGCTTCCAGCCGGGCACGGGCTCGTTGCGGCCGGCCAGCCAGCCGAACAGGGCGCCGACCGGAATGGCCGCGCCGGTGGCCGCCTCGATCAGTTCGTCGACGGAGTCGAAGCGCCGTGTCTTGCTGCCGTCCTTCAAGAGAGCTTCGCCCGGCGCCCAGTGCAACTGGGCGAGGGTGCTGCCGATGGGCGTCGTGAGCGTGAGGTCGCCGGCCTCGGCAGACCCGCGCAGTTCGAACAGCGCAGCGAAGGTCTGGACCGGCTCGCTCTCGATGCGCAGCGACATGCGGCCGCTCCAGCTCTCCGAAGGCTTCGGCACGGCAGAGCCGCCGGACAGCTGCGCGCATCCGGCGGCCAACAGTGCCGCCGCACCGCCCGCCGCCAGAAATGCGCGACGGCCATGGCGGCCGGCCTGCATCGGCGCGAGTGCTCCTGCCTGCGCCATGTCAGGGCTTCACTCGCAGGCGCTTCAGCGTTTCCTGCAGCGTTTCGTTCTCGGCATCGCTCAGCAGGGCTTCCTTCCAGATCGTGACCGCGCGGTCCTTCTGGCCGGAGGTCCACAGGACTTCGCCGAAGTGAGCGCCGATCTCGGGATCGGGCCGGGTCTTGTAGGCCGCCTCGAGGATGCGGATGGCCTCGGCCGTGTTGCCGAGCCGGAACTCGACCCAGCCCAGGCTGTCGGCGATGAAGGGGTCTTCCGGCGCCAGCTGCACCGCCTTCTGGATCAGCGTGCGTGCCTCCTCGAGACGGATCTTGCGATCGGCCAGCGAGTAGCCCAGCGCGTTGTATGCGTTCTGGTTGTCGGGCTTGAGCTCGATGAGGCGGCGCAGCAGGCGCTCCATGTCGTCGAGGCGATTGAGCTTCTCGGCGATCATGGCCTGGTCGTACACCAGATCGCCATCGTCCGGCGACGCAGCCGAGGCCTGGGCGAGCATGTCGTAGGCCGCCTGGTACTGCTTCGCGTCGCGCAACAGCTGCACTTCGGCAAGGAACTTCTGCTTCTTGTCGTCGGCCGTGCGCTCGGGCAGGCCGCGGATGATCTCGCGGGCCTGGGGCAGCTTGCCCTGGCGCGCCAGCAGGGTCGCGCGGCGGGTCTGCGCGGCCACCACCTCGTCGGCGCCGTCGACGCGCGAGAGCCAGCGTTCGGCCGCCGCATAGTCCTTGCGCCGTTCGGCCAGCTGCGACAGAGCGAAGTACGCCTGCGACACGCCGCGCTTGCGGTCGGCCGCATCGTCGGCATCCTTGCTGTTGCCGCTCTTCGAACCGGCCGACAGCTCGATGAAGCGCTTGATCGAAGCCTCGGCCGCCGCGTCCTGCCGGGCCTGCATCTGCAGGCTGCCCAGCAGCAGCCACGGTTCCGCGAGCTCGGGGCGCGAAGTGGTCAGCGCCTGAAGCTGCGCGGAGGCGTCGCTGTAGCGGCGGTTCTCGACCAGCACGCGCGCATAGGCGACGCGCAGGTCGGGCGAGGCCTTCGGGTTGTTGTTCAGGAAGCGCGTGACGATCGGTTCGGCCAGCGGCTGGCCGGGGTCGATCATCTCGAGTGCCAGAGCGGCGGGCGCGTCGGAGGCCGGGTCGATCTCCTGGCCCTTGCGCGCGGCTTCCAGCGCACCGGAAGCATCGCCCGCGTTGAGACGCAGCCTGCCGACGGTGGCCCAGGCTAGCCCGCCGGTGGTGGGGCTCTTCAGCTCGTCGACCAGCGCCTGCTCGACCACCGAGGCGGCCAGCTTCTTGTCGGATGCGCGCGAGTAGTTGCGCGCGATCACGGCCATCAGCAGCGGACGCTCGATCTGCGAGGTGGCGGCCACCTCGGCGCGCAGCGGCTCGACGGTTTCGCTGATGCGGTTCAGCGCGATCAGGATCTGCAACTCGATGCGGCGTGCGTCGCGCGAGTTCGGCAAGGTTTCCTGCCAGGCGCGTGCCGCGGCAAGCGCCGCGTCGCCGGAGCGCGACTGCAGGGCGATCTCGACCGCGCGCTGGAACAGCTTGCCGTCGCGCAGCCGCCGTGCGGCGTCGAGCACCAGTGCGTAGCCGGAACCGGGATCGCCCGAACGGGCCGTCATCTCGCCCATCAGGATCTCGTAGAACAGGTCGGCCGTCAGCGCTGACTGCAGCGGCGCGGGTTCGGCGGCCGCTTTGGCCGCGGCCGGTCGCGGCCTGACCACAGGCTTCGACGGAGCCGGCCGTTCGATGACGGGAGCGGGGCTGGTGGGGGCTGCGGGATCGGGGGATTGCGCCTGGACGGCGCAGGCCAGCAAGGCGAGAGACGCGGCCGCCGCAAGGCGGTGTCGGCGGGGCGAAAGATTCATCTGACCATAATAATCCAGCCTTTTGTACGAGCATCGCGTGGGGCTTCGTTGCCGCTGGCGTTTGCCGAAGATTTACTTTTTCATGCCCGAGCTACCCGAAGTCGAAGTCACCCGCCGTGGGTTTGCCGACCGCATCGCAGGCGGGCGCATCGAAGCGGTGCGCATCGGCAAGCCCCTGCGCTGGGCGCTGATGGTGCTGCCCGAGGCGCTGGTCGGACGGCAGGTGCGCGAGGTGCGCCGGCGCGGCAAGTACCTTCTGATCGATCTCGACCGCGGCATCCTTCTGCTGCACCTGGGCATGTCGGGCAGCCTGCGCTTCGATGCAGCGCTGCCGCCGCCTGGCCCGCACGATCACTTCGATCTTGTTACCAACCGCGGCACTCTCAGGCTCAACGACCCGCGCCGCTTCGGTGCAGTTGTTTACGTGGAAGACGAGTCCGCGCCTTGGGCAATAAAGCTGCTGGGCGGCCTTGGCATGGAGCCGCTGGACGAGGGTTTCGACCTCGACGCCTTCCATGCCGGCCTCAGGAAGCGCAAGACCGCCGTCAAGCAGGTGCTGCTGGCGGGCGACGTGGTGGTGGGCGTGGGCAACATCTACGCGTCGGAAGCGTTGTTCCAGGCGGGTATCCGGCCGACGCTGTCGGCGGCGCGCATCAGCCGCCCACGAGCCGCCAAGCTTCATGCGGCGGTGCGCGAGATCCTGGCGCGGGCGGTGGAGAAGGGCGGCAGCACGCTGCGCGATTTCTCCAATGTGGACGGACAGAATGGCTATTTCCAGCTCGAAGCGACTGTCTACGGCCGGGCCGGCGAGCCCTGTCGGGTTTGCGCAACGCCGATCCGGCTGCTGCGCCAGGGGCAGCGCTCCACCTATTACTGCCCCAACTGCCAGAAGTAGGCGCAGGCTCGCAAGATGGAAACAGCAAAATAGAAACAATCTAGAAACGGTGGCAGCACGCCCGCCGATGTATATTTGTAAATTGTTTCTTACATATTCCCCTTGAGCCGCTCCTTCAACCAACAACTCGATCAGCACGGTGCGTGGCGAAGCAATTTCGCCCACCGGCTGCAGTGGCTGTCCCGCTGGCTGACCGAGAACGAGCTGCTCGACCAGGCAGTGGCTGAGCGCCTGCGCGGGCTCGAGACGCAGATTCGCACGAGCAAGGTCATGGTCGCCTTCGTGGCCGAGTTCTCGCGCGGCAAGTCGGAGCTGATCAACGCCATCTTCTTCGCCGGCTACGGGCGGCGCATCATGCCCGCGAGCGCCGGCCGCACCACGATGTGCCCGACCGAGCTGGGCTACGACGCCGCGCATGCGCCCAAGCTGCGCCTGCTGCCCATCGAGACCCGGCTGGAGCCTCATTCGCTGGCCCATTGGCGCGACAAGCCCACGCGCTGGACCGAGATCGCCATCGACGTCGGCAACGCCGAACAGCTGGCGCAGGCGATGGGCAAGGTGGCCGAGGTGCGCTGGGTGAGCAAGGACGAGGCCCGCACGCTGGGCTTCTGGAACGACGACACGCCCGATGACAACCCGGTGCAGGACGCCGAAGGCCGCGTGGAAATTCCGCGCTGGCGCCACGCGGTGCTGAACATGCCGCACCCGCTGCTGGAGCAGGGGCTGGTGATCCTCGATACGCCGGGCCTGAACGCGATCGGCGCCGAACCCGAACTCACCGTGAGCCTGATCCCGCAGGCGCACGCGGTGGTCTTCATCCTGGGCGCCGAAACCGGCGTGACGCGCTCCGACCTTTCCATCTGGCGCGAGCACCTGATCACCGAGGACGAAGGCAACGACACGCGCTTCGTGGTGCTCAACAAGATCGACACCATGTGGGACACGCTCAGCACGCCCGCGCAGATCGAGCAGCAGATCGAGCGCCAGCGCGAAGGCGCGGCCCGCCTGCTCGAAGTGCCGCTGGCGCAGGTGCTGCCCGTGTCCGCGCAGAAGGGCCTGCAGGCCAAGATCCAGCACGACGGCCAGCTGCTGCAGGCCAGCCGCCTGCCGGCGCTCGAATCGCTGCTCGCCGAAGGCGTGCTCGGCAAGCGCGAGACCATGCTGCGGCTCGCGGTGGATGCGGGCATGACCGCGCTGCGCGCCGAGGCCGAGCGCATTCTGAAAGTGCGCCAGCGCGACCTGGCCGAGCAGGCGCTCGAGCTGCAGGGGCTGCGCGGCAAGAACGTCTCGGTGATCCGCCACATGCGCGCGCGCATCGACCAGGAGCATGCCGAGTTCGAGGGCAGCAACACGCGCATCCTGGCGCTGCGCTCGGTGCAGGGCAAGCTGCTGCGCGAGGTGTATGCCGTGCTCGGCCGCACCGCGCTGAAAGCCGACATGGTGAAGCTTTCGGCCGCGCTCAAGCGCCCCGGCGTCAAGTTCAACGTGCGCAAGGTGTACGCCGAGACATTCGACTCGCTGCGCAACAACCTGCGCGAGGTGCAGGCGACCACGGCAGAGATCCAGTCGATGCTGCATGCCACCTTCCGCCAGCTCAACGCCGAGCAGGGCTTCACCCTGCAGGCGCCGGCCGAGCCCGACCTCACGGGCTTCGAGCAGGAGCTGGCGCAGATCGAGCGCAGCCATATCCACTACCTGGGCGTGGGCAACCTGCTGAAGCTCGCTCAGGCCGACTTCTGCGACAAGCTGGTCCGCGCGCTCGCCAGCCGGCTGCGGCTGGTCAACGAGGCCGCCATGACCGAGGTCGAGCGCTGGAGCAAGGGTGCGAGCGCGCAGATCGATGCGCAACTCAAGGAGCGCCGTCGCAACTTCAGCAAGCGCATCGAGGCGATCGAGCGCATCCAGAGCGCGGCGGGCAACCTCGATGAGCGACTGGTCGAACTCGCCGCGCAGGAAAGTAACCTCTCCGAGCTTCATGTGCAGCTGCGCGAGTTCACTTCGCTGATCGCGCAGCACGGAAGGCCGCAGCCCGCGGCCACCATCGGCGAACTGCGTGCGGCCTGAAGATTCCGCCTCCAAGGCGGCGACTGCAACCCTGTCATTGCCCCCGGATTTCGCAGCCCAGATCGTGAGCTGGCAGCGCAGCCACGGGCGCAGCCAGCTGCCGTGGCAGAACACGCGCGACCCATACCGCGTGTGGCTGTCGGAAGTGATGCTGCAGCAGACGCAGGTGTCGACCGTGCTGGGCTACTTCGCGCGCTTTCTCGAACGCTTTCCCGACGTGAAGGCGCTGGCCGCCGGCACCGAGGACGAGGTGTTCGGGCTCTGGAGCGGGCTGGGCTACTACAGCCGGGCGCGCAACATGCACCGCTGCGCGCAGGAAGTCGTCGCGCGATTCGGCGGCGAGTTTCCGCGTACCGCGGCTGAACTCGTCACCCTGCCGGGCATCGGCCGATCGACCTCGGCCGCCATCGCAGCCTTCTGCTTCGGCGAGCGCGTCGCGATCCTCGACGGCAACGTGAAGCGCGTGCTGACGCGCGTGCTCGGCTTCGCGGGCGACATGTCTTCCGCGGCGCAGGAGCGCGCTTTGTGGGACCTAGCGACGCAACTGCTGCCGCCCGCGAAGGAAAAGGAGGCCATCGCGTCCTACACGCAGGGCGTGATGGACATGGGCGCCACGGTGTGCCTGCCGCGCAAGCCGAGCTGCATGATCTGCCCGGTGCAGAAGAGCTGCGCGGCCCTGCGTGAAGGTACGCCGGAGCGCTACCCGGTCAAGACGCGCAAGCTCAAGCGCAGCGCGCAGTCGCTCTGGGTGCTGCTGGCGCGCGACGCGCAAGGCCGTGTGTGGCTGGAGAAGCGGCCGTCGAAGGGCATCTGGGCCGGGCTCTACTGCCTGCCGGTGTTCGACAGCCGTGAAGAGCTTCTTGCCGCCCTGCCTGCGGCGGCGCGACGTGGTGTGCAAGACCTACCGGCCTTCGTGCACGTGCTGACCCACAAGGACCTGCACCTGCATCCGATACAGGTCGACGGCGGCCAGCCGCAGGGCGAGGGCGCACGCTGGGTCGGAGCGGAAGAATGGAGCCGGCTGGGTCTGCCGGCGCCGATGCGCAAGCTGCTGGAGGGCGGCGAGGCCTAGCCAGCTCGCGCCTAGTCGATCAAATCGCGTCGAGTTCGCGGTGGCGCTTGAGCGCACCCCAGCGGGCGCCGAACGAGCGCGCCAGTTGCTCGACCAGGAACACCGAGCGGTGCTGTCCGCCCGTGCACCCGATGGCCACCGTCACGTAGCTGCGATGGTCGCGCGCCAGCGCGTCGAGCCAGTGCGTCAGGAACTGCTCGATGTCGTCGTACATGCGCGCCACGTCGTCGTGCTCGCGCAGCCATTCGATCACCGGCTCGTCGCGGCCCGTGAGCGGGCGCAGCGCCGGCACGTAGTGCGGGTTGGGCAGCATGCGCACGTCGAACACGTAGTCGGCGTCCAGCGGCACGCCGCGCTTGAAGGCGAAGGACTCGAACACCAGCGTCAGCGCGCTCTGCGGCGCCGAGATCAGCGACTTGATGTAGCTCTGCAGCTGCGCCGGGCGGATCAGGCTGGTGTCGATCACGTCCGCGCCGTCGCGCAGGTCGGCCAGCAGCTCGCGCTCGAGCTCGATGGCCTGGGTCAGCACGCGGTGCTGCTCGGGTGCGTCGGTGCGGCCTTCCTGGCGCGAGAGCGGGTGGCGGCGGCGGGTTTCGGAGTAGCGGCGCAGCAAGGCGTCGGTGGTCGCGTCGAGGAACAGCGAGCGCAGCGAGATGCCACCGTCGCGGCGCAGCGCCTCGAGCTGCTGCGGAACGATGGGCAGCGAGACGCCGCTTCGCACGTCCATGGCAATGGCCACGCGCGTGGCCTGCTGCTCGTGCTGCAGCGCGATGAACGAGGTCAGCAGCTCGGGCGGCAGGTTGTCGACGCAGTAGTAGCCCGCGTCTTCCAGCGCATGCAGGGCCACCGACTTGCCGGAACCCGACATGCCCGTGATGAGCACGAGATCGAGGGTCATTGCAGGGCTGCCGAAGTCTTGTGGCCGAGCATTTCGCGCGCGTGGGCGAGCGAGGTCTGCGAGACCTTCTCGCCGCCCAGCATGCGGGCGATTTCCCTGGCGCGGCTGTCGTCGTCGAGGCGCGACACGCCGCTCTCGGTGCGCGGGCCGTCGCTGCCGGTTGCGGCTGTCTGGCGCTTGGCCACCACGAGGTGGTGGTCGGCGCAGGCGGCCACCTGGGGCAGGTGGGTCACGGCGAGCACCTGGCGATCGCGGCCGAGCTGCTTCATCAGGCGGCCGACGGTCTCCGCGACCGCGCCGCCAACGCCGGAGTCGACCTCGTCGAAGATCAGCGTCTGCGCGGCGCCGAGCTGGCTGGTGGTGACTGCGATGGCCAGTGCGATGCGCGACAGTTCGCCGCCCGAAGCCACCTTGCCGATGGCCCGGGGCGTGCTGCCGGTGTGGCCGGCCACGAGAAAGGCGACGTCCTCGAGGCCTGCGCGGCTGGGCTGTGCCAGCGGCTGAAGTTCGACTTCGAAGCGCCCGCCCTGCATGCCCAGGCCCTGCATCGCGTCGGTGACGGCCTGGCCGAGGCGCGGCGCGGCCTGCTTGCGGGCCTTGCCCAGCGCCTTGGCTTCCTTCATGTAGGCCTGCTGCGCGGCCTGCTCGGCGCGTTCCAGGCCTTCGAGATCGCTTTGCGCGTCGAGCGCCTGCAGCTCGGCCTGCCAGCCGGCCAGCAGCGCCGGCAGCTCGACCGGCGGGCGCTTGTAGCGGCGCGCGAGCGACATCCACAAGCCCATGCGCTCGTCGAGTTCGGCGAGGCTTTGCGGGTCGGTGTCGGCATCGCGAAGGTAGCCGTGCAGCGTGTGCGCCGCGTCGGAGGCCTGCGCCACGCAGGAGGCGAGCACCTCGCCCAGTGCGCGGAACTCGGGCTCGATGTGCTCGCAGTTCTGCAGCAGCGTGGTCGCGCGCTGAAGCGCGGAGAGGGCGCCGTTGTCGTCGTCTTCGAGCGCCTGGCTGGCGCCCTGTGCCGCGTCGATCAGCGCCTGCGCGTTCGAGATGCGCGAGTGGTTGGTGGAGAGCTCCTCCCACTCGTCGGCGCCCGGCGCGAGCTTGGCGACTTCGGAGATCTGCCATTGCAGCCGTTCGCGTTCGCGCTGCAGCGAGTCTTGCGCCGAGCGCGCGTGCTCGAGCGCGGAAAGCGCTTGTCGCCAGGCTTGCCATGCGGCATCGAGCGCGTCGGTGCGCACGCCGGCGTAGGCATCGAGCAGGCCGCGCACCGCCTCGGGCCGCGTCAGGCTCTGCCAGGCGTGCTGGCCGTGGATGTCGAGCAGGCGGTCGCCGAGTTCGCGCAGCTGCGTGGCGGTGGCGGGGCTGCCGTTGATCCAGCCGCGGCTGCGGCCCTGCAGGTCGACCGTGCGGCGCAAAAGCAGCGCGTCGCCGGCTTCGAAGCCGCCTTCGTCGAGCCAGCTGCCGAGGGCTGGATCGGCATCGAACTCGGCGCTCACGTCGAGCCGCTCGGCGCCTTCGCGCACCGCGCCGGCATCGGCGCGATTGCCCAGCGCCAGCTGCAGCGCGTCGATCAGGATGGATTTGCCCGCGCCGGTTTCGCCGGTCAATACCGTGAAGCCGCCGGACAGGTCGAGTTCGAGTGATCGCACGATCACGAAGTCGCGCAGTGCGATGCGTCGCAGCGCCATTTCAGGAGCCCCCTTCGTTCCAGTGAAGTTTCTTGCGCAGCGTGTCGAAATAGCTCCAGCCGCGCGGGTGCAGGAAGCGCACGCGGAAGTCGGAGCGGCGCACCACCACGCGGTCGCCAATCGCCAGCGAGGCCAGCGACTGCATGTCGAAATTGGCGCTGGCGTCGCGGCCGCCGACCAGCTCGATGACGATCTCGTCGGCGTCGGGCAGCAGCACGGGGCGGTTCGACAGCGTGTGTGGTGCGATGGGTACTAGCACCCAGCCCGGCACGGCAGGATGCAAGAGTGGCCCGCCGGCCGACAGCGCATAGGCGGTCGAGCCGGTGGGCGTGGCGATGATCAGGCCGTCGGCGCGCTGGTTGGCAACGAAATGGCGGCCCACCGACACGCGAAGCTCGACCATGCCGGAGGTGGCGCCGCGATTGACGACCACGTCGTTCATCGCAAAGGCGTCGAACACCGATACGCCGTCGCGCACGACCTGCGCCTGCATCAGGCTGCGGTGGTCTTCCTCGTACTCGCCGGCCAGCATCGGAATGAGCGTGGCCTGGTAGTTGTCGAGCGGGATGTCGGTGATGAAGCCGAGCCGGCCGCGGTTGATGCCGATCAGCGGAATGCCGTAGCTGGCGAGTTGCCGGCCGATGCCGAGCATGGTGCCGTCGCCGCCGACCACGAGGCCTAGGTCGCAGCGCTGGCCGATTTCCTCGACGGTGAGGGCCTGGTAGCGCGGATGGGCGGGGGCGCCGTCATCGGCTTCTTCGCATGTCGGGCGCTCTACGAACACCGTGCAGCCCTGGGATTCGAGGAAGGCGCCGATGCCCTCCATGACGCTGTCGCGCGCATCCGCCTGCGCCCGGGCGCCGGAAGCCTGGTATTTGCCGATCAGGGCTACGTGACGAAAGCGAGAGGTCATATCTCACAAATTACAACACTAAAATCTTGCAATGCTGGACGACCGTGCCAAGTTGCTGCTCAAGACGCTCGTCGAGCGCTACATCGCTGACGGGCAACCCGTGGGTTCGCGGACGCTTTCGCGTTCCTCGGGGCTCGATCTGTCGCCGGCAACCATCCGCAACGTCATGTCCGACCTCGAGGCGCTGGGGCTGATTGCCAGCCCGCACACCTCGGCTGGCCGCATTCCAACGCATCGCGGCTATCGCCTCTTCGTCGACACGATGCTGACCGCCCAGCGCGAGCAGATGACCGCGCCGAGCCTCGCGCCCGACCAGCCGCAGAAGGTGATCGCCAATGCTGCGCACCTGCTGTCGAACATGTCGCAGTTCGTCGGCGTGGTGATGGCGCCGCGGCGCGCATCGGTGTTCAAGCAGATCGAGTTCCTGCGGCTGTCGGAGCGGCGCCTGCTGGTGATCATCGTCTCGCCGGACGGCGACGTGCAGAACCGCGTGATCTTTCCGGAGGCCGACTATTCGCAGTCGCAACTGGTCGAGGCCTCGAACTACATCAACGCGAACTATGCGGGCCTGACCATCGAGCAGGTGCGCGACCGGCTGCAGTCCGAGATCGAGATGCTGCGCGGCGAGATCGCGACGCTGATGCAGGCCGCTGTGCAGGTCAGCTCCGAAGTGCTGACCGAGGCGCAGGAAGACGACGTCGTGATCTCCGGCGAGCGCAACCTGCTGGCAGTGAGCGATTTCTCCAGCGACATGGGGCAGCTGCGCCGCGCCTTCGAGCTCTTCGAGCAGAAGGCCCAGCTGATGCGCCTACTGGACGTGTCGAGCAAGGCCGAGGGCGTGCGCATCTTCATCGGCGGCGAGAGCCAGGTGGTGCCGTTCGAGGAGCTGTCCATCGTCAGCGCCAACTACGAGGTCGACGGGCAGGTCGTGGGCACGTTGGGCGTGATCGGGCCGACGCGCATGCCTTACGAGCGCATGATTCAGATCGTCGACATCACGTCGCGTCTGGTGAGCAATGCGCTGAGTCATCGCAAGTAGGTCGCGCGGCGCGAATAGAATCGTTCCGCGTGGGCCGTTAGCTCAGTTGGTTAGAGCAGCGGACTCATAATCCGTTGGTCGCTGGTTCAAGCCCAGCACGGCCTACCACCACTCCCTCGGCGATTCGATCTTTGCATCTTTTGTCGTGCTTTCGGGGAGCAGCCAAAAACAGGCTATAATCGAGAGCTTCGCGGCTGTAGCTCAGCTGGATAGAGTACTTGGCTACGAACCAAGGGGTCGTGGGTTCGATTCCTGCCAGCCGCACCATCTTGAAAATGCCCGGAAGATTCGTCTTCCGGGCATTTTTCTTTTTCGGGCTTTGCGCCACTTTCATGACAGTTCGCCAGAGTAAATCCGAAAAGGACAATAAAGCGGGCTATAATCGCTAGCTGTGCGGCTGTAGCTCAGCTGGATAGAGTACTTGGCTACGAACCAAGGGGTCGTGGGTTCGATTCCTGCCAGCCGCACCACTATAAAGAAAGCCCGCAACGCGAGTTGCGGGCTTTTTTCTTTTCGGAGGTTTGGCGTGAACAAGGCATTCACCAAGGAAACGGATTCCGACGGAGACGACGACGGCGCCGATGGTGCCTCGCCTCCGATCCCCGCGGGCGGCAAGAACTACATCACCCCCGAAGGCTACGCACGTCTGCGCGACGAACTGCTGCAGCTGATGGACGAGGAGCGCCCGAAGATCGTCGAGACCGTGCACTGGGCCGCGAAGAACGGCGATCGCTCGGAGAACGGCGACTACCTCTACGGCAAGAAGCGCCTGCGCGAGATCGATCGTCGCATCCGCTTTCTCACCAAGCGCCTCGAGATCGCGGAGGTCACCGATCCATCGGTGCACCATGGCCGCGATCAGGTCTTCTTCGGTGCCACCGTCCTTTATGCCGACGAAACCGGCGCCGAGCGCAGCGTCACGATCCTCGGCATCGACGAAGCGGAGAGTGCGAAGTCGCAGGTCAGCTGGATATCGCCGATCGCGCGGGCGCTCTTGAAGTCGCGCGAGGGTGACGTGGTGAAGCTCGTCACGCCGGGTGGGGCGCACGATGTCGAGATCCTGTCCGTGAGCTATCCGGCGCCGGGCCCGGCTGTGGAATAACGGAGGGTCAGGGCGCGGGAACCGTCCTGGAAGCGGTCAGTACAGATGCCGTACGCCGCGCCGCGCGCAGTACCGCATCCAGATGCGCGCGGTCGCGCACTGCGATCACGAAGCGCAGGTCGGTCGAATCCTGCGGAGTTTCGTCGGCCATCTCCACGTGCGTGATGTCGGCCTCTGCATCGGCCAGCGTGGCTGCGACACGCGCCAGCACGCCCTTGTCATTGCGCACGGTAATGACTACCCCGGTCTCGAAAGCACGCGTCGGCTCGTCCGCCCACTCGACGGCGAAGAAGCGCTCGCTATCCTTGTGGCGCAGCCGCTGGCCGACGCCGCAGTCTTCGGTGTGCACCACCAGGCCTTCGCCATGGCCGAGGTAGCCGACGATCGGGTCGCCGGGAATCGGCCGGCAGCACAGCGCGAAGCGCACTGAAGAGTTCTCGCTGCCGTCCAGCGTGACAGCGCCTTGCGACACCGTTTCATGAGAAATGAAGCGCTCGCGGCTCAGCAGCAGCGCGTCGGGTCGTTCGCCCAGTTCGGAAAGCATTGCCACCAGACGCTTCGCGACGATGCTCGCGATGCGCTTGCCAAGGCCGATGTCGGTCAGCAGTTCGGAGCGGGTGCGGTTGCCGGTGAAGCGCAGCAGCTTCTCCCACAGCGCCTGATGTTCCTCGTCGTCCTCGGGCAGCTTGCTCAGGCCCTCGGCGCGCAATGCTTGCGCGAGCAGCTTCTCGCCCAGGCCTTCGGACTCGGCATGCGCCAGCGTCTTCAGGTAGTGGCGGATCTTGGAGCGCGCCCGACCGGTTCGCACGAAGCCCAGCCAGGCAGGATTGGGCGTCGACACCGGCGCCGTGATCACCTCGACCACGTCGCCGTTCTTGAGCTCGGTGCGCAGCGGCACCTGGTCGCCGTTGATGCGCGCGGCCGAGGTGTGGTCGCCGATGTTGCTGTGGATGGCGTAGGCGAAGTCGACCACCGTGGCGCCGCGGGGCAGCGCCATGATCTGGCTCTTGGGAGTGAACACGTAGACCGCGTCGGGAAACAGGTCGACCTTGACGTGGTCCCAGAACTCGGCGGCGTCGCGCGTCTCGTCCTGGATGTCGAGCAGCGACTGCAGCCACTTGGTGCCCAGCCGGTCGTTGCTGGCGGCGTTCGGCTCGGCGGCCTTGTACAGCCAATGTGCGGCCACGCCCGATTCGGCCACCACGTGCATCGCCTCGGTCCGCAACTGGAACTCGACGCTCACGCCGGCCGGCCCCACGAGCGTGGTGTGCAGCGACTGGTAGCCGTTGAGCTTGGCGATCGCGATGTGATCCTTGAATTTGCCCGGCAGGGGCTTGTACATCTGGTGCAGGATGCCGAGCCCGGTGTAGCAGGCGATCACGTTCGGCACGATCAGGCGGAAACCGTAGATATCGGTCACCTGGGCGAAGCTCAGGTGTTTTTCCTCCATCTTGCGGTAGATGGAATAAAGCGTCTTCTCGCGGCCGGCGATCCGCAGCGTCATGCCGGCGGCCGAAAAGGCGGCCTCGACCTCTTTCTGCACCTTCTGGATCAGGTCGCGGCGTCGGCCGCGCGCCTTGGCGACGGCCTTCGACAGCGTGGCATAACGCCACGGTTTCAAATGCCGGAACGACAGTTCCTGCAACTCGCGGTAGGTCTGGTTCAGCCCCAGGCGATGGGCGATGGGCGCATAGATGTCCAGCGTCTCGCGCGAGATCCGGCCCCACTTTTCACGCGGCGCGTCGGCCAGCGTGCGCATGTTGTGCGTGCGGTCCGCCAGCTTGACCAGGATGACGCGCACGTCGCGCGCCATCGCCAGCAGCATCTTGCGGAACGACTCGGCCTGGTTCTCTTCGCGGGTGTTGAACTGAAGCTTGTCGAGCTTGGTGAGCCCGTCGACCAGCTCGGCAACCGGGGCTCCGAAGCGCTCGATGAGCTCGGGCTTCGTGACGCCGCAGTCCTCGATGGCGTCGTGGAGCAGGGCGGCCATCAGCGCCTGCGCGTCGAGCTTCCACTCGGCGCATTGCGCCGCCACGGCGATGGGGTGGGTGATGTACGGCTCGCCGCTATTGCGCAGCTGCCCCAGGTGAGCCTCGTCCGCGAAACGGTAGGCGCGGCGGACCAGCTCGGTGTCTTCGGGGCTCAGGTAGTCCAGCCGCGCGGTCAGTGCGGCGAAGCTCGCGGCGGCCGCATTCAGCGCCGCCGGGCTCGGCTTCGGCGTGCCTTTGGGGGCATGGGACTGAGATTTGGCGACCGCGCTCATGCCTACCACTTTAGCGTGACCGATGTGTGGACGCGTCCGGACATAAAAAAAGCACCGCATTGCGGTGCCTTTTCGTTGCAGGGCTGCGTCAGATCAGCCCGGCACCTTCTTGAGCATTTCGAGGCCGATCTTGCCTTCGGCGATCTCGCGCAGGGCGGTCACGGCGGGCTTGTTCTTGCTCTCGATCTTGGGGGCGTGGCCCTGGCTCAGCATGCGCGCGCGGTAGGTGGCGGCCAGGACGAGCTGGAAGCGGTTCGGAATGTTGACGAGACAATCTTCGACGGTGATGCGGGCCATGATGAGGATCTTTCGGTCGGTCTGGGAGCGGGTGGGCTCGGAAATCAGGGGATGTTCAGTGCGGCGAAGGTGTCGGCACGCGCTCGGCGCTGCGCGGAATACCGGAGCCGCTGAGCGTGGACAATCGCCTTGAGATCGAAAAGTGCCCGCTCAAATAACTCGTTGATTATAACGAAGTCGAATTGCCCCGCCTGGGCCATCTCTTCGGCGGCGTTTTTCAGGCGCAGTTCGATGACCGAGGCGCTGTCTTCCCCGCGCCGTTCGAGCCGGGAGCGCAGTTCTTCCCAGCTGGGCGGCAGGATGAAGATCATGACCGCGTTGGCGAAGGTCTTGCGGATCTGCAGCGCGCCCTGGAAGTCGATCTCGAGGATGACGTCGGCCCCCTGGGCGATGCGGTCTTCGACGGCCTTCTTGGAGGTGCCGTAGCGGTGGCCGTGCACATGGGCCCATTCCACGAAGCCGTCGGCCGCGATCATCGCGTCGAACTCCGTCGGCGAGGCGAAGAAGTACTCGCGGCCGTGCTTTTCCTGCCCGCGGGGCGACCGGGTCGTGTGGGAAACCGAGGGCTGGACCGCCGAATCGAGTTCCATCAGCGCCTTGACCAGGCTCGATTTGCCCGCGCCGCTGGGCGCCGCCACCACGAAGATATTGCCGGGGTAATCCATTCTTTCGCTCGTCTTCGTCGTCATTCGATGTTCTGGACCTGCTCGCGCATCTGCTCGATCAGGACCTTCATGTCCACGCCGATGCGCGTGAGCTCCAGTGCCGCCGACTTCGATCCCAGGGTGTTGGCCTCGCGGTGAAGCTCCTGGATCAGGAAATCGAGGCGCTTGCCGATCTCGCCGCCCTTCTTGAGCAGCCGCTCGATCTCGTCCAGATGCGAGTTCAGCCGGGTGAGTTCCTCGGCCACGTCGATGCGGATCGCGAAGGCGGTGGCTTCGGTCAGCGCGCGGTCCTGGGCTGCTTCGGGCAGCGTGCCGCCCGTGCCGGAGGTCAGGCCCATGGCTTCCTGCCAGCGCTCCAGGAAGCGGGTGCGCTGCTGCTCGACCAGTTGAGGCACCAGCGGGCCGGCCTGCTGCACCAGGGTGCGCAACTGGGCGAGATGGTCTTCGAGCATCTTTGCCAGCCGCGCGCCTTCGCGCTGGCGGGCCGACACCAGGCCTTCGAGCGCCTTGCCCGTCACTTCGAGCAGGTCGGGGCCCCAGTCGCCTCGGGTGGCGCTGTCGCCGCCGGCCAGGCGCAGCACGTCGGCCACGCTGAGCTCCCGTGCGCTGGGCAGCCATGCCTTGATGCTGTCCTGCACGCCGTTGAGCCGCTGCAGCAGCTTGACGGAGGGCTCGACAACGCCTCCCTGGGCCGCGCTTTCGATGGCGGCCCGAACTTCGACCTTGCCGCGCTTGAGTTTGCCCGTGAGCAGCTCGCGCAGCGCGGTTTCGTGCTGGCGGAGCTCCTCCGGCAGCTTGAAGGTGAGATCGAGGAAGCGGCTGTTGACCGAGCGGATTTCAACCCCGAGCCGGCCCGCGGCGGAAGGCCGTGCTTCGGCTTCGGAGTGGCTGCCTGCGGGGCCGTTCTGGCCGCTGGCGTAGCCGGTCATGCTGTAAACTGGCATTGCGCCTCACTGTGGTTTTGCTTGCATGCACCGAGGCGTCGGCACCGCGTTCGCTTGCCGCACCATCGCCTTCGGGCGAAACTCCCGGATTATGTCAAAGGTCAAGCCTACGCCCCTGCCGCCCGATACGGTCATTGGTGGTTACCGCGTTGTACGCCGGCTTTCCGCGGGCGGTTTCGGTGTCGTCTACCTCGCCATCGATTCCAGCGGACAGCAGGTTGCCATCAAGGAATATCTGCCGTCGTCGCTCGCCACCCGGGGGCCGGGCGAGCTTGCTCCGCAGGTGCCGCCGGAGAAGCTGTCCCTCTACCGGCTGGGCCTCAAGAGCTTCTTCGAGGAGGGCCGCTCCCTGGCGCAGATCTCGCACGCATCGGTGGTGAGCGTGCTCAACTTCTTCCGTGAGAACGAGACCGTCTACATGGTCATGAACTACCTGGAGGGCGCGACCCTGCAGGATTTCGTGGTCACGGCGCGCGACCTGAAGAAGCAGAAGGTGTTCCGCGAGTCGACCATCCGCTCGCTTTTCGACGAAATCCTGCGCGGCCTGCGCATCGTCCACCAGTACAAGATGCTGCACCTGGACATCAAGCCGGCCAACATCTTCGTCACCGACGACGACCGTGCCGTGCTGATCGACTTCGGCGCCGCGCGCGAAGTGCTCAGCAAGGAAGGCATCTTCATCCGCCCGATGTACACCCCCGGCTTCGCAGCCCCCGAGATGTACCGGCGCGATTCGTCCATGGGCCCCTGGACCGACATCTATGCCATCGGCGCCTGCATCTACGCCTGCATGCAGGGCTATCCGCCCAACGACGCGCCCCGGCGCATCGAGAAGGACCGCCTCAGCCTGTCGCTGTCGCGCCTTCGCGGCGTGTACTCCGACAACCTGATCGAGGTGGTCGAGTGGTGCATGTCGCTCGATCCGCTGTCGCGTCCGCAGTCGGTCTTCGCGCTGCAGAAGGAGCTCAGCCGCGAAGGCGAGCGCCGCTATACGAAGCTCACGGTGGGCGAGAAGGTGCGCCTGTCGATCGACAACATTCGTTCCTTCGACAAGAAGGGCCTGCCCAAGGCTGCCGCGCCCACCACGCGCCCTGCATGACATCATGAAATTCTCCGTCTTCCAGGTCAGCCGCAAGGGCGGGCGTCTCAAGAACGAAGACCGCATGGGCTATTGCTACACGCGGGAATCGGGGTTGTTCGTGCTCGCCGACGGCATGGGCGGCCACCCGGAAGGCGAAGTGGCGGCGCAGCTCGCGCTGCAGACCATCGCCGCGCTGTTCCAGCGCGAGGCGCGCCCCACGGTGAAGGACGTGAAGTCGTTCCTTGCCGAATCGGCCATGGCCGCGCACCAGCAGATCATGCGCTACGCGAGCCACAAGGCCATGCTCGACACCCCGCGCACCACCGTCGTCGCGGCGGTGCTCCAGGGCAACGCCGCCACATGGATGCACTGCGGCGACTCGCGCCTGTACGTCGTGCGCGACGGCCGCCTGCTGGTGCGCACGCGCGACCATTCGCACGCCGAGCGACCCAAGCCGCACGGCTCCGACATGCCCGTCAACCGCAACCTGCTGCTGACCTGCCTGGGCTCGCCGACCACGCCGCTCTTCGACGTCTCGGCGCCACTGCAGCTGCAGCGCGGCGACCGCATCATGCTGTGCTCCGACGGCGTCTGGGGCGTGCTCGACGACGAGCTGATCGTGCACACGCTTTCCTCCGGCAAGCCCGTGTCCGACGCCGCCCCCGATCTCGCCGAGATGGCCCTGCGCAAGGGCGGCAGCCACAGCGACAACGTCACGCTTATCGCGCTCGAATGGGAAATGCCCGACAGCGCGGACGACCGCAGCGGCGTTTCCACCGAAACCATCGAGGACGGCGTGTTCGCCTCGACCATCCAGGCCGGCATGCCCGCGGACAACGAGATCGACGATCTCGACGAGGACGCCATCGAGCGTTCCATCGCCGAGATCAACGAAGCCATCCGCCGATCGGCCGCGCGCAAGAGCTAGCTGAACAGGCCGCGCGACAGCGGCCGCCCCTTTTTTCTTTTTTGGATTCGACAATGACTGCTTTCACACGAAGCGGCGGCCGCGCCGCCGACCAGCTGCGCCCGGTGCGCATCACCCGCGGCTTCACCATCCATGCCGAAGGCTCGGTGCTCATCGAGTTCGGCCAGACCCGCGTGCTGTGCACCGCCTCCGTCGAGGAGAAGGTTCCGCCGCACAAGAAGGGCAGCGGCGAAGGCTGGGTCACGGCCGAATACGGCATGCTGCCGCGCGCCACGCACACCCGCAGCAGCCGCGAGGCCGCCAAGGGCAAGCAGACTGGTCGCACGCAGGAAATCCAGCGCCTCATCGGCCGCTCGATGCGCGCCGTGTTCGACCTCGCCGCGCTCGGCGAACGCACCATCCACCTCGACTGCGACGTGCTGCAGGCCGACGGCGGCACGCGCACCGCGGCCATCACCGGCGCCTTCGTCGCCGCGCAGGACGCCGTCGACAAGCTGATCGCCTCCGGCGCCCTTGCCGCCTCGCCCATCAAGGGTCACGTGGCCGCCATCTCGGTCGGCATCGTCGGCGGCACACCGCTGCTCGACCTCGAATACACCGAGGATTCGGCCTGCGACACCGACATGAACGTCGTCATGACCGGCGCCGGTCACTTCGTCGAAGTGCAGGGCACCGCCGAAGGCGTGGCCTTCACGCGCGAGGAAATGAACATCCTGCTCGGCCTGGCCGAGAAGGGCATCGGCGAGCTCGTGACCCTGCAGAAGCAGGCACTGCTCGCGAGCTGATCCATGAAGCTGGTCCTGGCCTCCAACAACGCGGGCAAGCTCGCCGAGCTCCAGCAGCTCTTCGCGGAGCTGGCCGTCACCCTCGTTCCGCAATCGGCGCTGGGCGTGGGCGAGGCCGAGGAGCCCTTCCGTACCTTCGTCGAGAACGCGCTGACCAAGGCGCGCCATGCCAGTGCAGCCACCGGCTTGCCGGCCATGGCGGACGACGCGGGCCTGTGCGTCGATGCCTTCGGCGGCCTGCCGGGCGTCGACACCGCCTACTACGCCACGCAGTTCGGCTACGCCAAGGGCGATGCCAACAACGTGAAGGCGCTGCTCGAGCAGCTGGACGGCGTGGCGAATCGCCGTGCGGCGCTGGTGAGCACGCTGGTCGCGCTGCGCAGCCATGACGACCCCGAGCCGCTCATCGCCGTCGGCCGCGTGGTCGGCGAGATCGCGCCCGCGCCCGTCGGCGACAACGGCTTCGGCTTCGACCCCGTCATGTACCTGCCGGCCTTCGGCAAGACCTTCGCGCAACTGCCGCCCGAAGTGAAGAACGCGAACAGCCACCGCGGCCGCGCGGCGCAAGCCATGCTGGCGCTGATGCGCGAGCGCTGGCTGCAGTCCTGATGGCCACCACCTTCCCGATCCAGCCGGCGCACTCCGTCGGCGCGCCGCAGGCCAACGACGTGCTGCACTGGATGCGGCCCGGTCCGCTGCAGCTCAGCGCGCTGCCGCCGCTGTCGCTGTACATCCACCTGCCGTGGTGCCTGCGCAAGTGCCCGTACTGCGACTTCAACTCGCACGAATGGCGCGCGACCAGCGAGGCGGACATCGACGGCATTCCCGAAGCGGCGTACATCGACGCGCTCGTGGCCGACCTCGACGCCGCGCTGCCGCTCATCTGGGGCCGCACCGTCCACACCATCTTCATCGGCGGCGGCACGCCCAGCCTGTTCTCCCCGCAGGCCATCGACCGCCTGCTGGGCGACATGCGCGCGCGCCTGAAGCTCGCGCCCGACTGCGAGATCACGCTCGAGGCCAACCCCGGCACCTTCGAACGCAACCGCTTCCGCGCCTACCGTTCCGCCGGCGTCACGCGCCTGTCGGTGGGCGTGCAGAGCTTCAACGACGAACACCTGAAGGCCCTCGGCCGCGTGCACGACCGCGCGCAGGCCATTGCAGCGCTGGAAGAGGCCGCCGCCACCTTCGACACCTTCAACCTCGACCTGATGTACGCCCTGCCGGGCCAGACCCTGGAAGGCCTCGACGCCGACCTGTCGCAGGCGCTGGCGCTCGCGCCGCCGCACCTCTCGGTGTACCACCTGACCATCGAGCCCAACACCTGGTTCGCCAAGTTCCCGCCCACGCTGCCCGAGGACGACATCGCCTACGCCATGCTCGACCGCATCACCGAGCGCACCGGCGCCAAGGGCATGTCGCGCTACGAGGTGTCGGCCTATGCGCGCGAGGGGCATCAGTGCGCGCACAACCTCAATTACTGGCAGTTCGGCGACTACCTCGGCATCGGCGCAGGCGCGCACAGCAAGCTGAGCTTCGCGCACCGCATCGTGCGCCAGGTGCGCTTTCGCGAGCCGCGTCTGTACATGGACAACGCCCGCGCGGGCGCGGCGGTGTCGCAGAGCGACGAAGTGGCGCTGGCTGACCTGCCGTTCGAGTTCATGCTCAACGCGCTGCGATTGAAGCAGGGCTTCACGCTGCCGCAGTTCAGCGAGCGCACCGGGCTGGCGATGACCTCCATCCAGCGCGGCCTCGAGGAGGCGGAGCGCAAGGGACTCGTGGCGCGCGACCTGTTCCGCGTATGGCCGACCGAGCGCGGACTGGACTTCCTGAGCGATCTGCAGGCGATGTTTCTGCCCGACGAGGAGTAGGGCCGCGCGGGCGGCTTAAAATTACAGGCTTCGGAGAGTTGGGTGAGTGGTTTAAACCAGCAGTCTTGAAAACTGCCGACGTGAAAGCGTCCGTGAGTTCGAATCTCACACTCTCCGCCGGAATCGATCCCTGGCAGTTTTTGAAAGTCCCGCGCAGCCTCTGCGACGGGACTTTTTCATTGGAGGATTCGTCCTTTCGAGTCTCGAAAGATCCGATGGGAATCCTCGCTAGCCGGCGCTGAGCATGGCATCAATCATGGTATTTTTCTACCGATACCATGACACTCACCGCTAAAGCTGCTGATACGACCAAGCCGCGCGAGAAGGCGTACAAATTGGCGGATGCCCACGACCTCTGTGTTTCGCCTAAGGGCGCAAAGAGTTGGCGAAGCCAACTACACCGCGGCGAGAAAGCAGAAGACGAGGACATACGGCCTGTACCCTGTAGTGGGCCTGGCGGACGCGCGAAAGGCGTATATGGCGGGCCGCCAGCGCTAAAGGGGGCCCGACATTCGAGGCAGTCATGCGGGGCTGGCTAAAGGCGAAGCTACCGACCCTTTCGAACAGCAAACATCAGATCCAAGTCGCGAACACGTTGGAGCGCTACGCGCTCCCAGCTCTCGGGAGGCTGCCCATCGACGCCATTCCGAGACTTCTCGCGTACACGTTCGTTCGGGTAGGGAGTTGCGCCGCATGCTGTGGGGCGAGTTAAAAGAGAACGGCGCCGTGCGGGCGGTGCCCGAGGCGCGCATGAAGATGCGCGGGGGATGGTGCGCTCGTGCTCGATTCCCCTACCCATCCAGGGCACCCGCTTTCAGAGAATACGTTCCTGTTTGCTCTGTCTCGGCTGGGCTATCGTGGCCGAATGACGGCGCACGGATTCCGTGCCCTGGCGTCGACCGTGCTCAATGAGGTTTCGGACTTCCCGCATGACCTGATCGAGCGTCAGCTTGCCCACAAGGCAACAAATGCAGTACGTGCGGCGTACAACCGTGCTGAGTATTTGGCGCAGCGGCGTGACATGATGCAGTGATGGTCAGACTGGCTGGAGACGGCGCAACTGGCAGATCTTCGGCCCGCCAATTAAAGAGCCCTTTTTGCAAATCACTGACTACACTGTCTGCATGGCGCCGCGAAATCCTTTACAACTGAATTTGCCTTCAATGACTCCTTGGCTGGAGGAGGTGCTGAGTTCAATGCCCTCGAAGGGGCGGCATGGCTTGAAGGTCATCAACGATTTGGCTTTTGGCTTTACCGACGACCGAGAAACCGAAAAAGGCAATCAAGACCGGTTAGCGGTGGCTTATTGCCTGGACCCATTGCAAAGCGGGGAGAAGTGGTTTTTTGCCGGCATCTGCGATGGTGTCGGAGGTGAGGCGCAAGGCGAGGCGGCTGCCAGCTTGGCGCTTTCGGAAATCATTTCTCATCTATGTGTTTGCGAGAAAGGGTCCCTCGAAGGGAGGCTTGATACAGCAATCGTTCGCGCACATAGGGAAGTCAAACAGCGCTTTCAGAAGCGGTCAGCCACTACTTTCGCGGGCGTGCTCGTGTCCGAGCGCCAAGGCTTCGCGATAGGTTCCGTTGGAGATAGTCGAATCTATTCGGTTTCGCCCGAAGGTGTAGCTAAGTTGTCGCAAGACGATACTCTTGTCGAGATGCTGCGCCGTCAGTCCCCACGCAATGATGAGAAAAAGATTCGCGAAGCAATCGAGGCGCTGACTCCTCGGTGGCGCGAAAGCTTGGGGCAGGCAATTGGAAGTGACCTAGCCTTGGAGCCTAGGATTTCTTCGTGGCCCCAAATTGAACCCGATGTCGGATGCCTGCTATGCACGGATGGTGTCTGGAAGCCAACTGAAAATGTCCTCGCACAAGTTTCGCGCAGTAGTCCGGGACGCACAGATCTTGCTCGTAGGTTGCTAGCACTTACTGATCATCTCGGTGGCACGGACAACGCAACTGCCATCGTTCTTCCCGATTTGGAAAAAGTGCAGCAATGGCTCCGTGCGCCACACTCGATTCACGAGGCGGGGCTGGTACACATTGTCCTTGCTGGCGAAGGGGCCGTCGTCCCGTGGGCGCTTTTCAGGCGTACAGAGAGTCCGCGAGATCTTCGAGAAAGTCGAATCTCAGAGCAGGAAGTCACAGGTTCGACAGAGCTCAAGGATGAGGTGCCCGTTAAGCCGAAGCGCCGCGGAAAGTCGAAGCCTGGTAAGGCCGTAAAAGAAGATGACTTTCAGATGACGATTGTGGAGGGTCCCAACGATGATGCATCCAGTTCCCCCAGCGCGATACCAGAAAAGCGCTAAGGCCTCGCAAAGCGGCGGCTATGGATTGGTAGAAATTTGGCACGATACGTCTCTAGCTAGAGAGGTTGTCATCAAATGGACCGCTCCCGAGAACGCTAAGCAACTGATCGGGGAAGTTCGTGCGCTCAGCCGACAGCTTTCGGCGCATATCGTCGAAATCTATGATGTTGTCTTGACGCCAGATGGACAGCTGCGCGGCATCATCATGGAATACTTGACCGGTGTTGGCTTTGAGGTGGTCGACCTCACCGACCCGGCTAATCGATCTCGTGCTCTCGCCTTGTTGTACCAGATGGCGCAAGGCTTGGCGGATTTGCACGCTGCGGGACTTGTTCATAGAGATGTGAAGCCGGCAAACGCCGTGTGCACTGCAGATGGGCGCCTGAAACTCGTTGATTTTGGTCTTAGTACGCCCGGGGTGGGCGCAGTGACTGTTGAAGCGAAGGGGACGCTTGCCTACGCTGCACCAGAAATGTTTGGAAAGCCTCCTATATCCGTCACTGCTGCACTCGATGCGTATAGCTTTGGCATGGTGTGCTGGAAGAAGCTCGTCGGCATGTGGCCCGATGTGGGTCCAATGATGGTGCCAGATTCGGTTTGGTATCCGCTGCCATCGATTGCAACGAAGATTGATTTACCTCCACGCCTCGCAATGAAGATCGATGCATGCTTAGAGTTCGAAGGCAGCAAACGACCGCATATGCAGGAAGTGGCCGATGCCCTTATGGCTGAGTTGGTGTTCGGAAAGCACACTGCGTGTGTTATGAGGGCCGGAAAACCGCCAGATGCTGTGAATACGGACATAACGAAGGCATCAAGCCTGAGCACGCCGTATGGAACTATCGACATTGGCTATGACGGTTATCAATTCACGATCAAAAAGATAAGCGGCGAGGTGTTTGTCAACAACTCTCCTGCGCAGGTCGGCCAGCCATTGTATGAGGGCTGCCTTCTTACGTTTGGCGGGAGGCAACTCAAGGGTGACCGAATATTTGTCCCTTTTCGGCAAAGTTCTCCTGAGATCGTGTTTTAGGCTTAATTCATCTGGGGGCGGACATGGCGGATCTTGTCGGATCACGGTACGAGGTCGGGGAGGAGATTGGGCACGGTGGCATGCAAACAGTCCGCAGGGCCGTGGATCGCAAACTCGATAGGGAGGTTGCGATAAAGACTCCGCTAACCTCGAGTGCGGCCAAGCGTTTTGAGGAAAGTGCTCAGCTCAGTGCTCGGGTTCGTCATCCCAATGTGGCGAGTGCACTCGACTACTTTATCGATGGCAATACAGCGTACTTCGCTGAGGAGTTGATCCATGGGATTAATCTGCAGCAGTGCTTTGATGCGCATTTTTGGCGGCTCTGCGCCGACACTACGGCAAAGCTCCTGCATAACCTGGCAAAGGGCCTCGCCGCATCGCACGAAGTCGGCGTCATCCATCGTGACTTAAAGCCGTCAAATATCATGGTGAGCCGAGATCTGAGTTTTACGATGGTGAAGATCACTGATTTTGGTATTGCCAAACTCGCTGAGAAGCAGCTTGAGGCTGATTTGAAGAATCAGCATGAGAACAGTGCCACTAGTTCAACACTCATCGGTGCGATTCCGTTCATGGCACCGGAAGCTGTGTCAAAGGCTTCAGTAAAGGCGCCGCCGGGTCCAAAAATGGACGTGTGGGCGCTCGGCGCAATCGCTTACTACCTGCTGACTGGCAAGCATCCTTTCGGGCACGACATCACTGCAGTCGTTGGCATCCTTGCGGGCAATCCTCCGAAGAAGCCCGAAGCAAACATTCTCGGCGGTGCGACCCACAAGCTCGCCGCCGACCTATGGGCGACGATTCTGGAATGTTTGAAGACTAATGCCGAGGATCGGCCGTCTGCGGTCGAACTTGTGGAACGTTGTGCCGCGATGCGTTATTTGGACGAACCACGAGTGACTGCGGAGGTCACTGGCAAAGACCCTAGAACACCTGTGTGGTTCGGCGAGTCCAGTCTTGGAACGGTCGCGCTACCGCATGGTGAGTTCATCGAAGGACAGCCTGCTGTCGGTCGGCGAGTAAGTTGTTTTGCGTTCAGCGGTAATCCGAAGCCTAGGGGCGTCGCGGTGATGCAGCTGAAGTGATCCTTGGAAGATGGGTGTGAGCGAGTGTGTGGATGTTGGTGTGCATCCGAAATCGTAGGTCCGCTAACGGTTTGCCCGGGCTTATTCAGTTCCAGGTGCTCGAAATCGATTGACTCCACGACAGTCACACGGGGTGCGTCGGCGGGGGGGCAACGTTATCGAAGGGATCGTCCGAAGGCGAGAATGTCAAGGAGACGCGCAGCATGGGCGCGCTGCCCAGCGGCGGAATGGTGCAGATGCCCTCCGGCATGTACCTGCCCGTCGTGCAGCCGAACGCGGTGCCATGCTACGTCGAGTACTTGAAGATGAGTTTTACCTCATTGCAGCAGGCGCAGGATGGACCTGCAAGATGATGACAGGAGACGTACGCGAAGTAAGCTACACCAGCGCGCCGCGTACGTCGGCCCGACTATTGGCGCGAGGCCGAACAAGGGTTGTAGCTGCATGTCATACCAAAGCTAATCACGCCGATGGTCCGCGCGTTCTCCAACGCCTATGAACTGGCCAGTCGAGTGAAGAGGGCGAATGCAACCTGTGAGACGCGACGCCAAAGTGGGGGTACACAAATCCGAAGGAGGATGTTGCCTCGGACCTTGACGAGATTGTTGGAGGGGTGAGAGCTACAGTGAGAAGCTGCGCAGTCGTGGCTATGAGCCCGATGAGGTGTTCGAAGAGTTGGAGGCAGACGTCGAAAAGCTGCACAAGCTCAACATTCTTGAGGTCCTCGTGATGATGCGAAGGGGCAAGCCACTTGCTGCAGGTACCTCATCAGAACAGAACTCCTAACATGACGATGCGGCCCTTCCCGATCTGGAGATCTAGCGGACGACTTCAGTTGGGTTCTGTCCGAATGCTCCCTGATAGCGCGTATTTCCTGGTGGAATCGGTTGCTCAGTCAGAAAACTTCGCATGCCTTCGCGACTGGAGATGCGCAATCCGCTTTCGCTGGCGACGTACACGTTCGCGAAAAGAATAAAGGGCAAGTGTTCGAGAAACCTGTAGCGCACCAGCAAGTTGCGAAACTGTCCAGCGTCAACAACGTCCTCCGAGCAATTAAGCAGAAGCAGCGCAAGCTCACTGGTCGAAAGTTGCGCTCTCAAGATGCTGGCATAAGTCTGCTTCTGTACGTGGGAAAGGACATCATCGGGCTGCCGATCAATCATCTTGAGCGCTTGATATAGATGCCTGAAATAGTGTCCAAGCACATAGTTGTGCTGATTCTGCAACTTTCGATAGTTCGCCAGTGTTTGCTGCGGAGTTTGGGAAATGCTCTTAATGCACCGAGCGACTTCCGCGAAGACTGCGCGCCCCTCGACAACTGGATCTGATGCTGCCCTTACTGGAGGCAAGCCGGCCAACCTGCGCAACTCGTTCAAGTCCACATTGGGAAAGATGCGAGGGTCGAATCGGAGGCCCTCGGAGATGCGATGTAGGAGGTCGATCGCACTGTAGAACGAGGTTTCGAATGCCTGGATATGGGCCTGCCGATTGCTGCGGAACTGGAAGTTCGCTGCAATAGCTACGCCCACAAACGCTAAGGAAGGTCTGATCAAGTCCACGGATGGCCGCTCTGAACGTTGAACACGCACGCTGAAGGAGGACCAACGATGAGCCAGATCAGTTTTTCGGATGCCGAGCATGCAGGCAAGAGGAAGAAGACGCGCCGGGAAGTCTTCCTTGCCGAGATGGAACTGGTCGTGCCTTGGAAGGCGCTACTCAAAGTCATCGAACCACACTACCCGGTGGCGGGGCGAGGACGCCGACCGTATCCGCTCGAAGCGATGCTTCGTGTGCACTTGATGCAGAACTGGTTCGCGTTGAGCGATCCGGCGATGGAGGAAGCCCTGTACGAGATCACCTCGCTGCGCACGTTCGCAGGCCTGGGCATGGAGTCGATTCCCGATGAGACGACGATCCTGAACTTCCGCCACTTGCTGGAGGCCAGCGATCTGGCGGAGGACATCTTCAAGCAGGTCAACGCCCACCTGGCCAGGAAGGGGCTGCTTCTGAAGAGAGGCTCCATCGTGGACGCCACGATCATCGCGGCGCCCAGTTCGACAAAGAACGAGAGCGGCGAGCGAGATCCGGAGATGCACCAGACGAAGAAGGGCAACCAGTGGCACTTCGGGATGAAGGCGCACATCGGCGTGGACGCGGACTCGGGGCTGGTGCACACGGTGACGACCACGGCCGCCAACGAGGCAGACGTGGAGCAGGTGAGCGACCTGCTGCACGGCAAGGAGAGCGAGGTGTGGGCAGACTCGGGCTATCGCGGAGCACAGAGTCGGGTGAAGCGCAGCGTGCAGTGGCACATTGCAGGCAGGCCCAGCGACATGGCGAAGATGCCCGAGGGCCGAGCCAAAGCCAGAGCGCGCAAGCAGGAATACCAGAAGGCCAGCATCCGGGCAAAGGTGGAGCATCCGTTCCGGGTGATCAAGCGGCAGTTCGGCTTGGCGAAGGTGAGGTTCAGGGGGCTGGCCAAGAACACGGCGCATGTGATCACGCTGTTTGCACTGTCGAACCTGTGGATGGCCAGGAAGAAACTGATCGCGATGCTGGGACAGGTGCGTCTGCAGACGGCATGAAGGGCCGCAGGGCCTCTCAAACGCATGGGATGCTCGGTGAGACGAGCCTGTGAGCGCAACGACCAAATACGCGCGCTCGCCATCAAGCCAATTTACGACTTGATCAGACCTTCCCTAACGCTGAAAAGAGCGCGTTGATGCCACCGAACAGGTCGCCGATTTGCCCGAGCTTGCTCGTGTCGCTCTTTGCGAGAAGCTCAGCCATGAACTGTGCACCATGCAACGCCCATCCAAACCAAGCGCACAGAACTGCGGCCAACATGGCGAGTAGGCGAACGAATCCCCAAACATGAGGCGAGCAGGCAAGCAGGATGAGCGCGGCTGTGGGAATGGCCCAGAGATAGATGTGAGTCATGGTGGCACTAGATGGCTATCCGATAGAACTGTATCGCAGGGGCTTGCATGGATCACTTCGGCCGTAGGTAGGTGCTTGCTCTTGCTTCGTCGGGGCGAAGAGCGACCGTCGAAAGATCGATTCATTTTTTCTTGGAAATGAGACGTCTCGCCCGGCACAGTTCCCTGCATGCCTAAAGCACAAGAAACCATCAATCGTCGCGGCGATCTTCCACTGGCGGGACGCGTGATGGAGCTTCGCAGCTTCACTCGCGTCTCTGAAGAGAGCGTAGCTCAAGCCGATACTCCGCTCGCAACCGAGCAGCTCGTCTTTGCTGCCGGCGCGAGCGTTCGGCGCTACGACTGGTATCGCGAGCGCAGCTGTCTCGAACAGCTCGTCGTTGAAGAAGGCGCGATTCGTCTCAACCGTCTGACGCGCGGATCCAGGAGCATGCGCCCGCCCGCCCCATCTCCTTCTCGTAGTACTGGGGGAGGCTCTTGCCCAGCGCATCAAGTGCGGTGATGGGGGAACGATCAGTCTTCCATGCTATGCCGCGCCGGCGTGCGGCGCATTGGACTTTGGTCCAATGCGCACCCGAAGCCGCTCTCCTAGGATCACCGTTCGTTCAGGTATTCCGCTCCAAGGTTCATGTCACGGCAGACTCCCGCTCACATCCCCGTCGATCACGCGGGGCAACTCGCGAACCATGCGGCCATCGGGCTGTCGGCGCTGGAAAGCCTGCCCCAGGCCATCGCGGTGCTCGATCCGCATTGCCGCGTGAAGTACGTCAACCGTCTTGCACACAGTCTTTGCGCATCTCCGGGCCCGTGTCGCATGCTGTGCGGATACTGGCAATTCCGGGAGGAGGACGCGCAGGCCCGGCTGGAGGAGCTCGTGCGAAACGTGTGCGTTCCGGGGCGGAGCTCTACCATCGGCGGCGGGTTCCGCATGCGGTCCGGCGAAGGACCGCCGTTGCAGGTCTCGGTTCTTCCCTTGAAGGCCAGCCATCCTCTCGCATCGCCTCGCTCGGTCCCGCTGGCACTGGTCTTCATCGTGGCCTCGCAGTCCGCGTCCTTCGCGGCGTCGCACGTGATCGCCGACCAACTGGGGCTGACGGCGACGGAAGCCAGGCTCGCGGCAAGCCTTGCCGCCGGGAAGACGGTGTTCGATTTCGCGGCTCTGCAGCGTTGCACGATGCACACCGCGCGCAGCCATCTCAAGAACCTGATGCGCAAGACCGGCTGTCGCCGGCAGTTCGACGTTGTGCGCCTCGTGCAATCTCTTCAAACGGGCTGACGTGCCAGGTCGTGGGCGCAACGGCCTCACTTGATCGCCGTGTTCCTGTATTTCCTGGCGCGTGATTGCTCGGCTCGTGTAGTGCGAGACGTCGGCGAATCCACGCGGCTGCCGCGCCAAGCCTCCGGCGAGCAGCCGAACTGCGCACCGAACCATCGCGTGAATGCGCTGTGCGTGCTGTAGCCCAGCAGCGCGGCCACCTCGCCCAGGCTGTAGCGGCTGTTGGCCACATAGCGGCGGGCGAGCTCCTGCCGGACGTCGTTGAGCAGCTGCTTGAAGGTCAGCTTGCGCTCATCGAGTTCGCGCTGCAGTGTGCGCATGCTCATTCCCAGGCCCGGCGCCACCGACTTGCAGGTGGCGCGTCCCGCCGGGAGCATGAGGTAGATGGCCTTGCGCACTTCCTGGTCGATCGAGCGCTGGCGATCGTCGGGGAGCGTTGCGATCAGCTTGCGCGCGTAGGCGGCGAGCACGGGGTCGGCCCCCGGGTTGGGCACGTCCAGGTCCGCCGCGCGGCACACCAGCCCGTTGAAGCCGCCGTCGAACTCGATGCGGCATCTGAAGAAGCGGCGGTGAAAGGCCGGGTCGGCGGGCGGCTCGTGCGCGAAGCTCACGCTGGCCGGCTGCCACCTGTCCCCGAGCAGCGCCTCGCACATCCGGTAGAGCACGCCGATCGCCAGTTCGATGGACTGCCGCGCGGGCTCCGACAAGGCCAGCTCCTCGCGCAGCACGACCATGCTGCCGACGTCCTCCACCTGGATGGCCAGCCTCTCGTTGAGCAGGTGAAGGTGCTCGATCAGCGTGAGCAGCACCTGCCGCAGCGTCGGCTGGTGCATGAGCAGCAGGCTGACCATGCCGAAGTTCGACAGCTGGCGCCGCGCCGCGATGCGCAGCCCGAAAGATTCGCAGCCCGTCTGGCTCGCCGCGTCTTCCAGCAGGCGCGCCACGCGATCGGCCTCGACGAGCTGGTCGGGTTCCCTGACGAGCTGCGCGCGAAGCCCGGCCCTGCGCAATGCCGCGCCCGGGTCATAGCCGAGTTCCTGCGCCACCTCCGGGAAGTTCGTCAGTGCCGCCGCGCGCACCAGAGCCGTCATGCCGGGCCTTTCACAAGTGCTCAAGTGCGGGGAATTCTGGCATCAAATGCAAAGCGAATGGCACGAAATGCAAAGCGCCGCGGCACTTGCACTCCTACAGTTCCCTTCATGCACTGACCCTGGAGCAAGGGCAGGCAAGAAAAAAGAAACGCACGACGACAAGACTTTCCGCGGACCAGGCCGTGGATTGCCGCCGGCCCACATGGAGACAAGACATGCGGATCGAACCACTAACCTGCGCCATCGGCGCCCAACTCGTCGGAGTCAGCCTGGCCGATGCGGCACGGGATGACGAGCTGTTCGCGGAGATCAAGGCGCTGCTGTTGCGGCACAAGGTGCTGTTCCTGCGCGACCAGAAGATCAGCCGGGCGCAGCACGTGGCCTTCGCGCGGCGCTTCGGCGAGCTCGAAGACCATCCCGTCGCCGGCAGCGATCCGGAGCATCCGGGCCTGGTGCGCATCTACAAGACACCCGACGCGCCCAACGACCGCTACGAGAACAGCTGGCACACCGATGCCACCTGGCGCGAGGCCCCGCCGATGGGCTGCGTGCTGCGCTGCGTCGAATGCCCGCCCGTGGGCGGCGACACCATGTGGGCCAACATGGCGATGGCCTACGAGCGGCTGCCCGGGCATGTGAAGGAGCTGATCGAGCCGCTGCGCGCCCGGCACAGCATCGAATGCACCTTCGGCGCGGCGATGCCGATCGAGAAGCGCCTGGCGCTCAAGGCCCAGTACCCGGATGCGGAGCACCCCGTGGTTCGCACTCATCCCGAGACCGGCGAGCGGGTCCTGTTCGTCAACGGATTCACCACGCACTTCACCAACTTCCATACGCCGGCCAACGTGCGATACGGCCAGGACTTCACGCAGGGCGCCTCTTCGCTGCTGCAGTACCTCATCAGCCAGGCCGCGATCCCCGAATACCAGGTGCGCTGGCGCTGGCAGCCCGACAGCGTGGCGATCTGGGACAACCGCGCCACGCAGCACTACGCGGTGATGGACTACCCGCCATGCCACCGAAAGATGGAACGCGCCGGCATCGTCGGCACGCCGACCTTCTGATCCCCGCGCTTCTTCTTTTTCTTCTTCCGCATTTCCCACGGAGCTCCCGATGAACTTCCTCGACGGTCACTTGTTCCCCGAAAACCAGCAACCGCTGATCATCACCGCCGCCCCCTACGCGCCCTCATGGCTGCCCTCGGACTTTCCCGGCGAGATCGCCGTGACGATGGAAGAGCAGATCCAGAAGGCGGTGGACTGCTACAACGCCGGCGCCACCGTGCTGCACCTGCATGTGCGCGAACTCGACGGCAAGGGCAGCAAGCGGCTGTCGAAGTTCAACGAGCTGATCGCCGGCGTGCGTGCGCGCGTGCCCGAGATGATCATCCAGGTGGGCGGCTCCATCAGCTTCGCGCCGGAGACCGAAGGCGCGGCTGCCAAGTGGCTCTCGGACGACACGCGCCACATGCTGGCCGAACTCGATCCGAAGCCCGACCAGGTCACGGTGACCATCAACACCTCGCAGATGAACATCCTCGAGCAGTTCGATGCACGGGACATCCGCGGCACCTCGATGGAAGACCCGGCCGTCTTCAATGCATACAAGGAAATGACGGTGCCGGCGCAGCCGGGGTGGGCCGAGGAGCACATCCGCCGTCTCACGGCCGCGGGCATCCAGAGCGCCTTCCAGTGCTACAACATCAATAGCTTCGAGTCGGTCGAGCGGCTCATGCGCCGGGGCGTCTACAAGGGCCCGCTGGTGATGAACTGGGTGGCCATCGGCGGCGGCATGGACGCGCCAAACATCTACAGCCTTGCCAATTTCGTGCGCGCCGTGCCCGACGGCGCGGTGCTCACGGTGGAGAGCTCGGTGCTCAACGTGCTGCCCGTGAACATGATGGGCATCGCCATGGGCCTGCACGTGCGCTGCGGCACCGAGGACAACCTGTGGAACCAGTCGCGCACGGCCAAGATCGGCACGGCGGCGCAGGTCGAGCAGCTGGTGCGCATCTCGCGCGAGTTCGGCCGCCCGATCGCCACGGCGCAGCAGGCGCGCGAGATCTCGAAGATCGGCGTGTTCTACGACTCCGTGGAAGAGACGCTGCTGGCCAACGGCTTCGCGCCCAACCGCAACGGCGGCCAGCAGGGCTTCCTGCGCAAGGCGGCCTGAATCCCCGGAACCCCCGGATTCCCCGATTTCACCGATCACCGGAGCAGCCATGCCGCGTCTTTCTCTTCTTGCCGCCATGCTCGTCGCCGCCACTGCCGCGCTGGGCTCGCCGTGGGCATCCGCATACACCGACAAGCCGGTGAAGATGATCGTTCCCGCGCCGCCGGGCGGGACCATCGACGTGCTCGCGCGCATCGTGAGCGACCAGCTCTCGCGCGACATCGGCCAGCCGGTGGTGGTCGAGAACAAGCCGGGCGCCGGCGGGGCCATTGCCGTCAAGTACCTGCTGTCGCAGCCGGCCGACGGCCAGACGCTGATGATGACCGCCAGCAACGTGCTCACCGAGGTGCCGCACGTGCTCAAGGGTGGCTTCGATCCGCTGAAGGACGTGAAGCCCGTCGCGCTGATCGCGCGCTCGTCGATGCTCTTCATCGCTTCGCCGCAGTTTCCCGCGAAGGACGCGAAGGAGGCCATCGCCTACGCGAAGGCCCATCCGGGCCAGCTGTCCTATGCCTCCTACAGCGCGGGCACGGCGTCGCAGTACGCCGGTGCCATCCTGAACAAGGCGGCGGGGCTGGACATGCAGCACGTTCCGTATCCGGGCTCCGCTCCGGCGCTGGCCCAGGTGATGGGCGGGCAGGTGCCGCTGATGTTCGACGGCGCCGTCACGTCCAGGCCGCTGATCGCCGCGGGCAAGGTGCGGCTGCTGGCTGTCGCGAGCAAGGCCCGCCTGCCGGAGTTTCCCGGCGTGCCCACCTTCGCGGAGCTGGGCTATCCGGCGCTGGACTTCGGCAACTGGACCGGCGTGATCGCCTCCTCGCAGATGCCGGCACCGCTGGTCGAGAAGATCCATGCGGTGCTGCAGAAGGTCGCGGCCAACCCGGCGGTGCGCGCGAGCGCCTCCAACGCCGGCTTCGAGCCGATGGCGGAGCGCACGCCCGCGCAGGCGCAGGTCGAGCTGCAGGAAGAGTTCACCCGCAACGCCGGGATCGTCAAGAGCTACGACATCAGGCTGAATTGAGCCGGGCTCAGTGCCGACAAACAGCAAAACGAGGAGAGATCACATGGTCAAGGCCATCCGCTTCCACGAGACGGGCGGGCCCGAAGTGCTGAAGCTCGAGGACGTCGAGGTCGCGGACCCCGGGCCCGGCGAGGCACGCGTGCGCCACAGCTTCATCGCGGTCAACTTCATCGACATCTACTTCCGCACCGGCCGCTATCCGCTGGCGCTGCCCAACGGGCTGGGGTCCGACGCGGTCGGCGTGGTTGAGGCCGTCGGGCCGGGCGTGACGGAGGTCAGGCCCGGCGATCGCGTCGGCTATCTCCTCGGCCCGCAGGGCGCCTATTCGCAGGCCCGCGTGATGCCGGCCGACGTGCTGATACCGCTGCCGGATGGCATCTCCGACCGCACCGCCGCCACGCTGATGATGAAGGGCATGACGGCGCAGTACCTGTTCCGCCAGGTCTATCCGCTCGAGGGCGGCGAGACCATCCTGTACCACGCGGCCGCCGGCGGCGTGGGCCTGATCGCCTGCCAGTGGGCGCGCGCGCTGGGCGTGACGATGATCGGCACCGTCAGCAGCGACGAGAAGGCCGCGCTCGCCCGCGCCAACGGTTGCGCGCACACCATCGTGACCTCGCGCGAGAACATCGTCCAGCGCGTGCGCGAGATCACCGAGGGCCGTGGCGTGCCGGTGGTCTACGACTCGGTGGGAAAGGACACGCTGATGGATTCGCTCGACTGCCTGCAGCCGCGCGGCACGCTGGTGAGCAACGGCACTTCGTCGGGCTCCGTGGTGGTCGACTCGCAGCTGCTCGCGGCCAAGGGCTCCCTCTGGATGACGCGGCCGGCGATGGTGCACTACATCCACCCGCGCGCCCACATGCTCGACATGGCGCGGGAGCTGTTCGACCACGTGCTGGCCGGGCGCATCGTCAGCGAGCCGCAGCAGAGCTTCGCGCTCGCCGACGCTGCGCAGGCGCATCGTGCGCTCGAGTCCCGCAGGACGACCGGATCGACCGTCCTGATTCCCTGATCCGCTCAAGCCCCTGATACCGAAGTCCCCCGATGCCCTGGTGCTCTCGAAGCACCGGGGCGCTTCACCGCGCCTGTCGCGATCCACCTGGTCCACGTGAGGAGAACATGTCCATGAAAAGAACAATGCTGCTGCTATCCGTGCTTGCCGTCTCCGGCGGCGCCGCGGCGCAATCGTCGCTCACCGTGTTCGGCGTGATGGACGCCGGCGTCAGCCACTACAGCACGAAGAGCCGGTCCTGGGGCGGCACACCGGCCCGGCAGGTGACGCAGAGCCAGACGGTGCTGTCGCCTTCGGGCTATGCGTCGAGCCGGCTGGGCTTTCGCGGCACCGAGGACCTGGGCGGCGGCCTCGCGGCGGGCTTCTGGCTGGAAGCGCCGCTGGCCAACGACACGGGCGGCGGCATCGCGAACTTCGGTCGCCGCTCCACGCTCAGCCTGTCGGGGCCCTTCGGCGAGTTGCGGCTGGGCCGCGACTACACGGCGTCGTTCTGGAACGACGCCGTGTTCGATCCCTTCTCCGTCAACGGCGTGGGCACCAACCTGGTCGCGGTGGTCAACAGCAACATTGCCGCCTCCCGGGCGCTGGCCACCGGCGGCCTGCTCAACGGCGGGCTTTCCGCCGGCACCGACAGCTACCTGCGCACCAGCAATGCCGTCAGCTACTTCCTGCCGCCGGGGCTCGGCGGCTTCTACGGCCAGGTGCAGTACGCCTTCCACGAGAACGTGAAGACGAGCGGCACGACCGACAGCCCCTCGGGGCGCGGGCGCTATGCCGGCGCGCGCGTAGGGTGGGCCAGCGGCCCGGCCGACGTGGCGCTGGCCTACGGCGAGAGCACGCTCGTGAGCGCCGCACCCGCCGGCGAGAAGATCAAGAGCCTGAACCTCGGCGGCTCCTACGACTTCGGCGCGGTGAAGGTCTTCGGCGAATGGTCGAGCGTGCGCGACGCGCGCGACAACGCCGGGCTTTTCGGCACGCGCTCCACCGACCGCTACGACGGCTTCGTCGCCGGCGTGAACATGCCGGTGGGGCCGGGCGTCATCCGCGCTTCGTTCGCGCGCGTGAATTTCAAGAACGGCAACGGCCTGCCGAACAGCGACGCCTCGGTCGACAAGCTGGCGCTGGGCTACGTGCACAACCTGTCCAGGCGCACCGCGCTGTATGCGACGGTGGCGCGCATCGGCATCCGAAACGGGCACAACAACCCGACGGTGATGGGCGTCACGCCGCTGGTGGTGAGCCTGCCGGCGATATTTCCGCAGGCTGCGTACGTCACCACCGGTGGCATGGAGCCGCGCAGCGCGATCGGCTACGACTTCGGCATACGCCACGCCTTCTGATCGGCGGGAGTCGTCCGGTTGCGCTTTCGCCGCTCAGGCGTTGCGTGAAGCCTTCGTGGGCCTTGCCTCGCTTGCCAGGGAGGACAACTTCATCTCCGACAGCACGCGCCTCGCATTGGCGGCGCAGCTCATGTCGTCGGGCTTCGCCTCGATCTGCGCCATCAGCTCGACCAGCTGGGCCTTGCTCTTCGCGAGCTGCGCCTGCAGCGTCTCGATGTCTTCCACCTTGCGGCGCAGCGTGTCGAGCAAGGCGCCACGCTCCCACTGCGCGAGATCGCCGGGCAGCAGCGCTCGCAATTCGTCGAGGCTGAAGCCCGCTCGCTGCGCGGTGGCGATCAACTGGAGCATCAGTACCGCGTCGGCGGGATAGCTGCGGTAGCCGTTGGCCTGGCGCTCGGCGGCCTTGAGCAGGCCGATGCGTTCGTAGAAGCGGATGCGGGAAGCCGCAAGGCCTGTCTGCTGGGCGAGTTCTCCGATCTTCATGTGGGCCGTGCTCCGTGCGAAGCTGCAGTTTGACATTGAACCTTGCTTCAAGGTTACTCTCGCGCCGATACGCACGAGGTGCGGCACAGGCAGCAGATGCAGCGCTGCGATTCGAGGAAACGGCATGCAGACGATATTGGGTGCGAACGGCCAGATCGCGGTGGAACTGGCGCGTGAACTGCACAGCGGGTACACGCGCGAACTGAGGCTCGTGAGCCGCAATCCACGCAAGGTGAATGACACCGACGTGCTGGTGCAGGCCGACCTTCTCGATGCGCGCCGCACCGCCGAAGCGGTCGAGGGCAGCAGCATCGTCTACTTCACCGCCGGGCTGCCGCCCGACTCCCGGCTGTGGGAAGAGCAGTTTCCGGCGATGCTGAATAACGCCCTCGAGGCGAGCAGGGCGGCGGGCGCGAAGTTCGCCTACTTCGACAACACCTACATGTACCCGCAGGACGACCGGCTGCAGACGGAGCAGACGCCCTTCGCGCCGGTGGGGCGCAAGGGCCGCGTGCGCGCAGCGATGGCGTCCATGGTGCTCGAGGAGATGGCGCGAGGCGACATCCCGGTGCTCATCGGAAGGGCTCCGGAGTTCTATGGACCCGGCAAGACGCAGAGCTTCACCAACGCGCTGGTCATCGACAACCTGAAGGCCGCTAAGAGGCCTCGCGTGCCGGTGCGCGACGACACGCTGCGCACGCTCATCTGGACGCCCGACGCGAGCCGCGCGCTGGCCACGCTCGGCAACACGCCGGATGCATTCGGTCAGACCTGGCACCTGCCCTGCTGCGATGACCGGCAGACCTACAGGAGCTTCGTCGCCATGGCCGCCGAGGTCTTCGGCCGCGATGCCGCCTTCTCGGTGATCGGCAAGCGGACCTTGCTTGCCGCCGGCCTCTTCTCCAGGCGGGTGCGCGAGATCGCGGAACTGCTGCCGCGCTACGAGCAGGACAACCTCTTCGATTCCACGAAGTTCAAGCGCCGGTTCCCCGACTTCGATGTGACCACGTATCGCGAGGGCCTCGCGCTGATCCAGCAGGAATGGCGCCAGGAGTCGGCGAAAAGCTGAATTGCTCCCCGCAGCGCCGGGGCAGTGATCCCGGCGCCTCCCATGTTGATGGGAGCAGTAGCGATGTCTTTCGTGCCAGCTGCTGACAAATGTGAACTGGCACACATCCGCGATCCGAAAGCGAATGCCAAGACCTACTGCAATCCGTAGTATTCATTTTGTTTCAAAAACGTCCTACGGAGCTTGCACGTGATGACCTGCATACCCTCGTTCTTCCGAACGTACGAGCCGCTCGATGCGGTTCGTGGGCATGCCGCACGAGCGCGTGGCCCCGTCACATCGAAGGCCACGATCATGAAGCCCGACTCCTAGTGCTCTCCTTGCAGTGATGCGCATCGCGGCGATCCGCCGCGAACCGTGCGACTGCCTTCAGCGACCCGACAGCTGCTTGCCGATGGCCCTTGCGAGGGCTCGTGCATGGCGGCTTGCGTTCGTCCGCTGACTTTCGGATTTCGATTTTTATCTCGCGCCGCTGCGCGAGATGGAGAACCGTTGCCGCGACAGAAGCGGCCGGTCCTCCCTTACAGGGTTCGAGAAGATTTTTGGATCGAGGATGCAATGGCTGCTATCTCAGCACTGACCGCCTGGCCCTCAGGTGCGCACCGGCCCGCCGTGCGAGCCCCGCGCGCTTCGACGGGGGTGTGTCTGCACGACTCGCGCACCGAGCCTGCCGCGAGCGTCGCGCATGCTTTCGCGGCGCCCGTGGGCCGTGCGGCGACGCGCAGGGCCTGCGCCTTCGTGTTCGTCGCGAACCTTCCGCTCCTCGCGGAAGCGTACGGACAGGATTTCGCATCGGCCGCAAGCCTGGAGATCCAGCGCCGGCTCTGCGCCAACTTCGTCGTGTCTGCGTCGTCCGACATGGCCAGGCTGCGGGACGATTGCTTCCTGCTCTGGCACAACGAAGCCTTCGAATGCGCGATCTTCGAAGGCCGTGCGCCGGGCGAGTTTCCCCGCACGATGCGGCGCGCGAGCCGTCCCATCGAGGCCTTGCTCGCGGTGCTCGGCGCGGAGCCCGTGCGCGCCGGCGGCATCGCCGCGCTGGTGCAGCTGCACGCGGACTGGATCGACGTATGCCCGCCCGAGCAACTCGGTGCCTCCGAGATCGAACTGGCACTGTGGACCGCGCAGCCCTTTCCCGAGGCGCACGAGACCCGCGCCGACGGCTGGCGCCAGCTCTACCGGGCCGACATGGACATGGCCGTGCGCCTGAGCGAGGCCACGCGCGGCGAGGAGCTGACGTTCTCGTGGCGGCCGGTCGTGCAACCGGGCAGCGCCGCGACCGTGCTCTACCGCGAAGGTCGCACGCGCGTCGCATCGGGCCGGGGCGAACAGGGCCTGCTGGAGCCCGACGTGTTCATGCCCTGCCTGCAGCGGCTGGGCCTCACGCGCGCGTTCGACCGCACGGTCATGCGGCATGCCGTCGCCGCATTGCGGATGCAGCCTTCCGCGCACATCGGCGTGAGCATCTCGGCGCAGGGCGTTCGCGTCGATCACTGGTGGGCCTCGCTGCTCGCGGTGCTCGACAAGGAGCCCGCGCTGGCTTCGCGGCTGGTGATAGAGATCGTCGACAGCGCAGCGCTGCCCGACTTCGAGGCCGCACGGGACTTCTGCGTGCAGCTGCAGCTGCGCGGCTGCCGCATCGCCATCCGCGATTTCGGCAGCGGTGCCGACAACCTCGCGGCCGTCCAGGCCTGCAGGCCGGACATCGTCAAGCTCGATGCCGCCCTGCTGCGCCGTGCGCGTGAAGGCGCGTTCGGCCGCGAGTGCCTGCGCGACATGCTGTCGCTGTGCACGCATCTCGCGCCGCACGTGGTCGTCGACGGCATCGAGCGCGACGACGACCTGCACATCGCGTCGCAGGCCGGCGCGCAGTGGATGCAGGGCTTCGGCGTGCGAGGCGCGGAGCGGCATGCGCGCATCGGCTCGCCTGTTGGCGGCGACGCCGGTGGCAGCGCGGAGGCTGAATGACCATGAGCCTCCTGAACACCGACATCCAGCTGCGTCTCGCGCGCCTGAGCACCGACCTTCTGCTGCTGCAGCGTGCCGTCCAGGAGCTGATGCTCGAGTGCACCCCGCAGCCTCCCGGCATGAGCGAGAGCGACCTGATCGCCGCGGCGCAGTACCGCGCGCTGGAGGCCGCGCTGCACGCGCCCGACAGACCGGCCGTGCCGGCCACCCAGGAGGGCGCCGAACTGCTCGTGTGGCCGGGCTTCACCGAGCCGGTGCCCATGCGAAGGGCGGCAATGCGCGCCTGACCGCTTCGCGCATCGGCCTCGACCTTCTCCCATTTCGTTTCGTAGGACTTTCATGCTTACTCAAATCACCAGGGTTTCCAGGACCACGCGCGCCGCGCTGTTCGGCCTGCTGGCCGCCACCGGCGCATGCGCGCTGGCCAACAACGTCGGAGAGAACGCCGCGTGGCAGTTCCAGACCTCCGCCGACAAGGCCAACCAGGCGGCGGTGCAGGACATGATCCAGCGCAAGAAGGCCGGCTCGTACGGCGCGGCCAACTACACCACCAACAACTACATCGGCAAGCAATACAACTGCGACGTCACCTCGACCGCGCAGGGCAACCAGGGCACCAACAGCACCACCGCCAACTCGCCCGGCACCAGCGGCGCGTCGGCCAACTCCACCGGCAACTCGAGCACCGGCGTCGGCGGCACGGGCACGGTGAGCACCGGCCAGGCCAACAGCGGCACGGTCGGCTCGGCGGTGATCGGCTCCACCACCAGCAACGTGCAGGGCTGGTCGAGCCAGGCCCTGAACTCCAACCAGACCAACACCGGCAGCCAGAGCGCAAGCATCAGCGGCAGCTCGGCCTGCGCCTTCGGCGCGCTCAACTGACCCCCAAAGCAGACAGGGAAGCAAGAGGAATGATCACATTCAAGTCGATCCGCGCGTTGCCGCGCGGACAAGCCGCATCGCGCGGACTGGCCGCGGCGGCCGCCGTCATGAGTCTGGCCGGCTGCGTCACCGCGCCGCAGCAGCAGATGGCGCCGAAGGAAGCGCCCGTGGTGCTCGGCCCCGCCGTGCGCCAGAACGTCACGCCCATGGAGGCGGTGCTCGCCTGCTTCGGCGACCACGTGGCCGCCACCCAGCGCCCGCCCTTCGTCATCACCGTGGGCGACGTGAAGGACTACACCGGCAAGTACAGCATCAACGAAGGCAACGCCATCACGCAGGGCGGCGCGCTGATGGTGTATTCGGCGCTCGGCAAGCTCGGCGGCGCGGTGCAGGTGGCCGAGCGCTTCGACCCGGTCATCGCGGAACGTGAACTGGGCTATGCCGATCGCCGCCAGCTCGGCGACGGCCGCACGCACCAGCTCGGCGGCCCCAGCGGCGGCCAGGCCGTGCCGTGGCTGCCGTACTTCGGCGGCACCATCAACAAGTCCGACTACTTCATCGTCGGCGGCATCACCGAGCTCAACTACAACATCAACTCGGGCGGCGCCGAGATCGGCGTGAACCAGGTGGGCATCAAGGCGCGCACCTTCACCCAGTCGGTGGGCGTCGACCTGCGCATCGTCGACACCAAGACGCTGATGATCGTGAGGACCGTCAGCCTCACGAAGCAGTTCAACGGCTACGAAGTCGGCTTCAACGTCTTCCGCTTCTTCGGCAGCAAGCTCTACGACATCGACGTCGGCGCCAAGGGCCAGGAGCCCGTGCAGATGGGCGTGCGCGCCGCGCTGGAAGAGGGCGTGGTGCGCCTGGTGGCCGCGGTCGCCAAGGTCGACCCCAACCCCTGCCTGGGCATGCGCCTGACCGAGGACCTGCGCGTCGCGCCCGCCGAGGAGCTGCGCAAGGTGGCCAACCCGCTCGTCGATTCGGCCGGCGCGGTGGTGCAGCAGGGCGAGGCCGTCAACGCGGCCAGCCAGACCGGCGCGAGCCTGACGGGCTCGAGCGTGCAGATCCCCTTCGAGTTCGGCGCGGCCGCGCTCACGGGCGGCACGCTGAACCTTCTCGACCAGATCGCGGCGGCCGCCGCCAAGGCGCCCACCGAGGTCGTGCTGGTCGCGCGCGACACCGAGAACTGGGACGCCGGCAAGCGCGACCTGCTGACCGACCAGCGCATCGGCGTGGTCACGACGGCGCTCGCGTCGCGCGGCCTGGCGCCCGGCGGCATCAGCGTCACATGGCGCCCGGACAAGGCGGATACGTCGATTCATCGCGACGGCCCCGGCCTGCAGGAGATCGCAAAGCTCCGTGTCCAGGGTGCGGTGAGGGGTGGACCGGCCCGTCCGGTCCGTGAGGGGAACGCAACCGAAGGGAAGTAACCGGGACACACAAGGTCTTCATCGCAGCAAACAACGGCACTCCGCCGATCAGCAATCCATCCAGTCAGTCCTTCTTTCAGATCCATCAAAGGAACGTCATGCAGAAGAATCGCAAGCACTCGGGCCGCCGCGTCAACGGCGCGCCGCTCAACAGCATCGGCATGGCCGTGCTGGCCACGCTCGTGGCCAGCGGCGCGCAGGCCGCCGAAACGGTCGTCACGCCCGTGGCCGCCAACACCACCGCCTACCAGAGCGTGCAGTCGGTGCAGGACAAGACGCTGCCGGTGAGCGCCACGGCCGCCGGCACCACCATCGACATCACGACGGCCGGCCCGCAGACCGGCAACAGCAACACGGTCACGCAGAACGCGGTGAAGGCAAGCGCCACGGGCAATGCCTTCGTCAACGCGGTCGACCTCTCGCTGACCGGCGGCACGGGCGCGACGCCCGCCGAAGGCGCGGCCTCGCTCGGCGTGCAGACCAACAGCGGCGTCGTCTCCAGCCTCGCCACCGGCAACACGGTGAAGGTCGATCTCGACGGCTTCTCGAGCGGCGGCGCCGCCAACACCAGCAACACGATTGCGGCGAGCACCACGCTCAACAGCGGCTCGTCGACCATCTCGGGCGCGGTGCCCGTCGACTATGCCTCGACCAATCCAGGCTCGGTCTCGCTGGCCTACACGCCCGCCGGCGGCAGCGTGACGGCCCAGGGCAGCCTGGTCGTCAACTCCGTGCAGCAGGCCACCGGCGCGGCTTCGTCCGCGTCGGCCAGCGGCAACAACCTGACGCTCACGCTGACGGCACCCGGCACCAACGCGGTCGACGCCGCACCGGCGCTCGACGGCAACACGGTCTCCGCGACGCTCAAGGGCAACGCGGCCAACAGCACGGCCAGCATCCAGGCCGGCGGCGCGCCGGCCTTCACCGGCTCGGCCGTCGTCGCGAACCAGCAGCTGAACCAGTCGGCCACCCCGGTGACGCACACGGCCTCGGCCAGCGGCAACGCCATCATCGCTTCCATCGGCAGCGACACCGCCGGCAGCACCAACACGCTGCAAGGCGCACTGTCCGTGCAGGGCAACACCATCTCCAGCAGCGCCACCGGCAACGAAGCCCTCGGCGCCACCACCGGCACGGCCGGCAATCGCATCGTGCTGGCCGACGGCGTCTCGATCGCCGGTTCGGGCGGCGCCACCTCCAACACCGGCGCCTACAACGCGGGCAGCCTGTCGAGCACGGTCGCGGCCGATCTGGTCGTGTCGAACAGCCAGGGCAACGTGGGCGTCTCGCTCAGCGCGGCCACGCAGGGCGCGGGCATCGTCGCGGGCGTGCAGTCGGTCGACGGCGGTACCGTCACCGTCGCGAACAACGCGACCACCGCATCGGCGACCGGCAATGCCGCGTCGAGCGCGATCCTCAGCGGCAAGGACGCCGCCTCGTTCACCGCCACCGCGGCACTGGCGAACCAGCAGAGCAACTACAACGGCGGCGTGAACGCCGCCGCGGGCCTGAGCGCGATCGCCGCGATCACCGGCGGCGAGGACGGCACCAACAACGCCAGCGCAGTCTCGGTGACGGGCAACCGCACCGCCGCGACGGCCTACGGCAGCAGCGCGAGCCAGAGCCTCGCGCTCCAGGCGAACGCACTGCCGCTGTCCGGCGCCAATGCCACGCTCGCCGGCGGCAGCCTGCCCGACGGGAACGTCACGGCCGCGGGCGCGGCCACGGTGACGAACCTGCAGGGCAACTACTCCGCCCCCGTCAGCGCCCAGACCTTGGGCTCCGTCGTCGGCCTGATGGCCGATTCGCGCGGCACCGGCGGCGACACCATCCACGGCAGCACCTTCACCGTGGGCGGCAACACGCAGGAAGCCGTGGCCGTGAGCAACGGCGCCAACAACGCGCTGTCGCTGACCGGCACCACCGTCGGCGCGGGCGCCGGCGTGGCGAGCGTCCAGGTCGTGGACCAGGGCTCGCCGGTCAGCGCGGAGCTGACGAGCTCGGTGGCCGGCGTCTATCTCGGCACGCACACCACCGACAGCTCCGTCGCGCTGACGAACAACCTGCAGCGCGCGGTGGCGTACGGCAACTCGGGCGCCAACAGCCTGAACGTGTCGGCCAACAGCGCGAGCGTGCCGCTGTCGGAGACACCCGCCTCGGTGGCGACGCCCGCGGCCGGCACGGCCAGCGTCAATGCCGCCTACGGCGTGCTGAGCAACCAGTCGGTGTCCGGTGACGTCTCGGCAGTGGCGGACGGCCGCGGTGTCGGGCCGGTCGGCTCGCAGACCGTGCTGATCGAAGGCAACGTCACCCGCAGCACCGTCTCGAACCAGGGCAACGCCTTGGTCGGCGCCGCCTACGGCAACGATGTCTCCAACGCCGCCAAGCTGGCGCTGGGCACCGGCGCCACGGTGGCCGGCGCGGCATCGGTGGGCAATGTCACCAGCGTGCAGAACGTGAACGGCGCGGCCATCACCGCATCGGTGCCGGGCGGCAACGTCGTCTCCACTGCGATCGAGGACAACGTCGTGGCATCGACGGTCACGACCTCCGGCAACCAGCTGCAGGCCCTGGCCTACGGCAACCGCGCGAGCGGCAACACCCTCGATGTGTCCGGCAACACGCTGGCCACCGTCACGGAACAGCCGCGCGCCGTGAGCGCCGGCGCCACCGCGACGACCGATGCGGCCTTCAGCGTGCAGAGCGTGCAGAACGGTTCGGGCAGCCTGAGCGCATCGCTGCGCAACGGCGTCCTGGGCACGGACGCTTCGCAGATCCGCACGCAGGTCGGCGGCAACGTCACCGGCTCCAGCGTGGTGTCGAACGGCAACAGCGCCAGCGCCGCCGCCACGAGCAACAGCGCCGTCAACGGCCTGACGCTCGCGGGCAACAGCCTGTCGACCTCCAGCGCGGTGCAGAACGTGCAGACGACCAGTGCGGCCATCGAGGCACTGGCGGGCCAGGCCGGCACGCCGGGAACGCCCGCGTCGCCCTCGGCGCCCTTCAGCTACAGCGCGCACGTGATCGACACCGACGTGCTCGGCGGCAACACCGTCGGCAACACCACGACGATCACCAGCGGCGTGCTGGGCGTGCAGATCGCCAGCCTCACGCAGGCCCAGATCAACTACCTGACCGCCAACGGCTGGAGCGTCGGCAGCGGCAACACGGCCGGCATGCTGACCGCGCCCGCGTCCATCCTGGGCCCGGTCTCGGTCGCGACCTACAGCCAGCTGCAGACCGGCTCCGCCGTGCCGTTCGATGCCACCATCCCGGGCACTCCGGCCGTGGCCGCGGTTCCGAACCGCGGCGGCGTGACGGTGGCCGTCGCAGGCAACGTCACCGGCTCGCAGCTCGCCGTGACCGGCAACAGCAGCAGCGCCGCCGTCACCGGCAACAGCGCCACCAACAGCGCTTCGGTCACCGGCAACACCATCGCCTCGGGCGGCGCGACCACGGCCAGCGCGAGCGGCCTGGTCGGCGGCACGACCGGTGCGCAGGCCGACCACACGGTGTCGAACGTGCAGCAGGTCACGGGCGTGCCCGCGCTGTCGACCAGCGTCTACGGCACCTTCGCCGTCGACACTGCCGCGGGCGCGGCCATCTCGGGTTCGGCGCTGAGCGTTTCCGACAACAGCCAGCGCGGCACCGCCGTGGCGAACACCGCGGCCAACAGCCTGAGCCTGAGCGGCACCAACGTCGCGAGCACCTCGGCGCTGTCGTCGGCGCAGTCGGGCGCCGCGGCCGTCTCGGCGGCTTCGGACCTCGAGCTGTACGCACCGGGCGCTGTCTCGGCATCGTCGGTGGACCTGTCGCGCAACAAGAACACGTCGCTGGGCGTGATCAACGACGTGACCAACACCCTGAGCGTGAAGGCCTCCAACGTGACGCCGGCCGGCGCCACCGGCAACGCGGTGCTGGTGCAAGGCACGGCCACCGGCGACCACGTGCTGAACAATGCCCAGCTGGCGACGACCTCGGTGAGCAGCACCGCGACCACGCGCCTGTACAACCAGGACCAGACGGCCTCGGCCACGACGGGCCTGGTCAACAGCACCGCGACCATCAGCGGCAACAGCACGACCGCCGAAGCCTCGGCCAACCGTGCCGACAACAGCGTGGCGCTCAACGGCACCGCGGTGCAGGGCGCGAGCGCGGGCCTGAACAACCTGCAGCTCAGCAGCGCGGCAGTGACGGCAAGCGCCTCGACCTCGGCCACGTTCAAGCTCGAAGGCACCAGCCCGGCCACGCCGGCGGCGCTGAACAGCGGCATCACGATCGACGGCAACAGCACCACGGCGCTGGCACGCGGCAACGCAGCCACCAACGCGCTGAACCTGTCGGCGGGCAGCGGCTATGCCGCCGCCGCGGCGGTCGCGGGCAGCACCGCGGGCGGCACCACGCAGGCCACGGCGGCATTGCTCAACACGCAGGGCAACAGCGGCAACGTGACGGCCAGCGCCACGGGCACGTACCAGGTCGCGCTCAACGGCGTGAGCGCGGGCACGGCTCCCGGCCTGACGAACGGCACAGCCGCGCTGACGGACAACACCGTCGCGGCGCAGGCCTACGGCAACACGGCGACCAACGCCGTGACCGTCGCGGCCACGGTGGCGAACCGTCCGACGGTGGCGGTGGCGAACTACCAGACCAACAGCGGTGCCATCGTCGCGACTGCGAGCGGCGTGAACTACGGCACGGGCATCACCGGCGCCACCACCGGCAGCACGCTGCGCGCGGCCGGCAACCAGGTGACGGCGACCGCGGTGGGCAACTCCGCCGTGTCGACCATCGCTTCGGCGCGCTGACCGGCGCGCCATCCATGCCCCCGGCGAGCGCTCGTGCGCCCGCCGGGGCTTTTTCCGCCAGCGCGGCGTGCACGGCTGCATGGCCGGGTGTTCCACAAGCCATGTACCTGCATCCCCTCATTGCCAATGTGCCTCCGGCAGAGCGCGAGGCGCTCGTCCAGAGCTGCGAGCTGCGCTCCTTCAGGCGCAACGAGACGGTGCTCGCCGCCGATACCTGGACCGACCGGATCTATTGCGTGGCCAGCGGCCTGCTGCGCGTCGTCGTCCACGGCAAGGGCAGCGCGCAAGGCACCGACGTCACCACCGACTTCATCCGGCAGGACGATTTCTTCATGGGGCCGTCCCTTGCGCAGGACGGCTACCAGGCCACGCAGACGCTCATCGCGGCGCTGCCTTCGGCCGTCTACCTGGTGCCGGTGGCCGCCATGCGGCGGTTGTGCGCCGCGCATCCCGAAGTGGCCATCGGCCTGCTCGGGCTCGCGATGAAGCGCATGGCCGTGGTCAGGGGCCAGCTGCGCCGCATCTCGGCACTGTCGGCCGAAGACCTGGTGAGCCGCGTGCTGCATCAGCTCACGCTGCTCGCGCCGGCGAGCACCGGCGGATACGACAAGCGCATCACCCAGTCGGTGATCGCCTCCTACTCGGGCCTTTCGCGCGAGGTGGTCAACAAGACCATGCGCGCGATGGAGAACCGCGGCCTGGTTCGCAGGGACGAAGACGGCGTGCACGTGTCGCCCGACTTCGCCGCCACCGACTTCGGCGAGCTGCGGCCGGCCGAACCCGGTCTTTCCGGCGCTGCGGTGCAGCAGCCGGATGGCCCGATGCTGCCGCCGCAGTTGTTCGATTCGCTGCGCACGCGCGGGGAGCGCGACTCCGGAAACGACTGAGCCCCCCATGTTTATGTGTTTCGCCGACGGGCTCTGGTGCGCATCATGCAGGCATGTATCTGCACCCCCTGATGGCGGGACTTCCGCCGGCGGAACGAGAGGCGCTCGCCGAATGCAGCAGGCCTCGTTCCTACAAGCGAAACGAAGTCCTGCTGGCGGCAGGCGATACGACCGACCAGATCTATTGCGTGGCCAGCGGCCTGCTGCGTGTGGTCACGCCGGGCCACGCCGAAGGCTCCGAGATGACGACGGAGCTCATCGGTCCGAACGACTTCTTCTTCGATCTCTCGATCCGGGAAGACCGCTACCGGACGAAGCAGACGCTGATCGCCACCTTGCCTTCGTCGGTGTTCCTCGTGCCCATCGCGAAGATGCGCGGCCTCTGCGTGCGCCGCCCCGAAGTGGCGCTGGGCCTGCTCGGGCTCACGATGAAGCGCATGAACGTGCTGCGCGACCAGTTCCGCCGCATCTCCGTGCTTCCCGCCGAAGACCTGGTGCTGCGCGTGCTGCATGAACTCACTCGCCTCGCACCGATCGGCCCGGGCGGATACGACAAGCGCATCACGCAGTCGGTGATCGCCTCGTACTCCGGGCTCTCGCGGGAGATGGTCAACAAGATCATGCGCGCCATGGAAATCCGCGGGCTGGTGCGTCGCGACGAAGACGGCGTGCATGTGGCCGAGGATTTCGTCGCGACCGACTTTGCGTAGCCTTCGCCCTCGGGCCCGGTGTTTCGAACGGGCCGCAGTTGCGGCAGCCGCGAATCAGCCGTGGCGTTCTTCCGCCAGCGTCTCGGAAGGCCGCTCCCCGAAGCGCGCACGGTACTGCGCCGCGAAATGCCCCAGGTGAAGAAAGCCGTACTTCTGCGCCACCTCGCGCACGCCGGCTCCGTTGGCTCCGGCTGACGCCTGCAGTTCGGCCCGCACCCTCTCGAGCCGCGTCTCGCGCAGGAACTCCATCGGACCCTGTCCCGCATGCTGGCGGAAGGCCAGCTGCAGGGCCCTCGCACTGCACCCGACCTCGCGGCAGACATCGGCCAGCGACAGAGGCTGGTCGGCATGCGCCTCCATGTACTCCTGGGCCCTGCGGACCACGCGCGGCAGCAGGCTGCGCCGCTGGGTGTCGCCGGCGAGGGCGCGGGAGTGGTTGTGTCCGGCCGACATCAGCAGGCTGGCCATCAGGTACGCCTCGGCGTGCTCGGCCAGCGGGCTGCCGGCCTGCAGCGCATTGCCGGCGTCGAGCGTGAGCCGCAGGTAATCGATGAAGTGCACCAGCGGCGCGAGCGCGGGGTTGTCCAGCGGCACGCCGAGGTCGAACACCAGGTGCTGCCGGACGGGTGCCTGCAGCAGCGATTCGAGCCGCGAGAGCAGGGCGGGGCGCGCCAGCCGCACGATCAGGTGCGGGCTGTCGTCGGCCCAGCGCATCGACAGCAGCTCGGTGGGCGAGGGCAGCGACGCGAGGCGGGGCGTGGCGTCCACCTGCTGCGCGCCGCAGCGGATCTCGGCCGCGCCGCGCAGCGGAATCTGCAGCAGGAAGAAGTCCTGCAGGTAGCCGGGGTCGATCTGCACGCCGGGGCCGTACTGCACGTAGTTGAGGCTCACGTCCCGGTGCAGCCGGGCGCTGTGGTGGCAGGCGTCGAGGCCGGCGCGGGGGCGCAGGGTGACCAGGCCGTGCGGGCAGAACACGCGTGCCACGCTTTCGCGGGCTTCGTCCACGTCGTGGCTCTCGAAGAGCCGGTAGCGCTGCAGCGGCAGCTGTGGGGTCGCGGCGGTTTCCATGGGGCGAGGGCACCGTAGCAAAAACCGCTCCTGCCCACAATTCGGGCAGTCCCTCGGCACCCCTGCACCCCCCCGGGCCAGAAAACTGCGCGCCAGGGACACGGCCTGCGTTTGCGGGATCCGCCGCGGGCACTCCTCCCCATAACGTTCGCTCCACAGGCCGCCCGGCCTGTTGCCCGATGTTCGATCAACCGAGGAGAGCAAGCGTCATGTTCAAGGGACTCGAAGGCAGGAGCGCCATCGTCACCGGCGGTTCCACGCTGATAGGCGCCGGCGTGGTGCGCGCGCTGCACGCGGCCGGCGTGAAGGTCGTCATCGCCGACATCGATGCCGGCAACGGCCAGCCGCTGGCCGATTCGCTGGGCGCCGACGCGCGCTTCGTGCGCACCGACATCACCGACGATGCACAGGTGAAGGCCTGCGTGGCGGAGGCGGCCGAGCGCCACGGCGGCGTGCATTTCCTTATCAACCTGGCCTGCTCGTACGTGGACGACGGCTTCAAGTCGCCGCGCGCCGATTGGCTCACCTCGTTCAACGTCAATGTGGCAAGCGCGGTGGCGATGCTGCAGGCCGTGCATCCGCACATGGTGGCGGCCGGCGGCGGGGCAGTGGTCAATTTCACGAGCATCTCGTCGAGCGTGGCGCAGACGGGCCGCTGGCTCTATCCGGTGAGCAAGGCAGCTATGGCGCAGCTCACCCGCAACATGGCGATGGACCTCGCGCCCGACCGCATCCGCGTGAACAGCGTGTCCCCGGGCTGGACATGGTCGGCCGTGATGAACCAGCTCACCAACGGCGACCGCGCCAAGACCGACCGCGTGGCCGCGCCTTTCCACCTGCTGGGGCGCGTCGGCGACCCCGACGAGGTGGCGCAGGTGGTTCTGTTCCTGTGCTCCGACCACGCGAGCTTCGTGACCGGTGCCGACTACGCGGTGGACGGCGGCTACTCCGCCATGGGCCCTGAACAGGCCGTGCCCGCCATTCCCAAGCTGATGGACTGACCCGCTCCACGCGGAGCATCGAAGGAGCATGAAATGAAGCGAATCGCCATCGTCGGCGCGGGCCAGTCGGGCCTGCAACTGGGTCTCGGACTGCTCGCCGCGGGCTACGAGGTCACGATGTTCAGCAACCGCACGGGCGAGGACATCCGCCAGGGCAAGGTCATGTCCAGCCAGTGCATGTTCCACACCTCGCTGCAGATCGAGCGCGACCTGGGCCTGGACCACTGGGCGAGCGTATGCCCCACGGTCGACGGCATCGGCCTGGCCGTGCCGCATCCCGAGCAGAAGGGCGCCAAGGTCATCGACTGGGTCGCGCGGCTCAATTCGAGCGCGCAGTCGGTCGACCAGCGCGTGAAGATCCCGGCCTGGATGGACGAATTCAGGAAGAAGGGCGGCGAGCTGGTCTTCAAGGACGCGGGCATCGACGAGCTCGAGACCTGCACGCAGAGCCACGATCTCACGCTGGTGGCCAGCGGCAAGGGCGAGATCTCCAGGCTCTTCGAGCGCGACGCGCACAAGTCCACCTACGACAAGCCGCAGCGCGCGCTGGCGCTGACCTACGTGAAGGGCATGAAGCCGCGCGAGCCGCACTCGGCCGTGTGCTTCAACCTGATTCCCGGCGTGGGCGAGTACTTCGTGTTCCCGGCGCTGACGACCACGGGCCCCTGCGAGATCATGGTGTTCGAGGGCGTGCCAGGCGGCCCGATGGACTGCTGGGCCGACGTGAAGACGCCGCAGGAGCATCTGGCGCGCAGCAAGTGGATCCTCGACACCTTCACGCCGTGGGAGGCCGAGCGCTGCAGGGACATCGAGCTGACCGACGACAACGGCATCCTTGCGGGCCGCTTCGCGCCGACGGTGCGCAAACCGGTGGCAACGCTGCCCTCGGGCCGCAAGGTGCTGGGCCTGGCCGACGTGGTGGTGCTCAACGACCCGATCACGGGACAGGGTTCGAACAACGCGGCCAAGTGCGCCGACACCTATCTCAAGAGCATCCTCGCGCGCGGCGATGGCCCGGCCGACGCCGCATGGATGCAGCAGACCTTCGACCGCTACTGGTTCGGCTACGCGCAATGGGTCACGCAGTGGACCAACATGCTGCTGGCCCCGCCGCCGCCCCACGTGCTCAACCTGCTCGGCGCCGCCGGCGCGATGCCGCCGCTGGCCAGTGCGTTCGCCAACGGCTTCGACGATCCGCGCACCTACTTCCCGTGGTTCGCCGATCCGGACGAGGCCGGGCGCTACATCGAGACCTGCGCGGCGGTCGCCTGACCGACGCCGGAGCGAAGGCATGAAGCGACGCGTGGCCATCGTCGGCGCGGGGCAATCCGGCATGCAGCTCGCGTTGGGACTGCAGCGTGCCGGGCATGAGGTGACGGTCTTCTCGAATCGCGCCCCGCGCGAGATCTTCGAGGGGCCGGTGATGTCCAGCCAGTGCATGTTCGAGACCGCGCTGCAGACCGAGCGCGAACTGGAGCTGGACTGGTGGGCCGACGAATGCCCGCCGGTGCAGGGCATCGGCATGGCGGTGCGCAATCCGGATGGGGGCAAGGCCATCGAATGGAGCGCGATGCTGGACGGCCCCGCCCGGTCGGTGGACCAGCGGCTCAAGATACCCGCCTGGATGGCCGAGTTCGAGAAGCGCGGCGGCACCCTGGTGCTGCAGGACGTGGGGATCGACGAGCTGGAAGCCTGCGCGCGTTCGCACGAGCTCGTGGTCGTCGCGAGCGGCAAGGGCGAGATCTCGAGGCTCTTCGAGCGCGACGAGGCGCGGTCTCCTTACGACCAGCCGCAGCGCGCGCTGGCGCTGACCTATGTGAAGGGCATGAAGCCGCGCGAGCCGCACTCGGCCGTGTGCTTCAACCTGATCCCCGGCGTGGGCGAATACTTCGTGTTCCCCGCGCTGACCACCACGGGCCCCTGCGAGATCATGGTGTTCGAAGGCGTGCCCGGCGGCCCGATGGATTGCTGGGAAGACGTGAAGACGCCGCAGGAGCATTTGGCGCGCAGCAAGCGGATCCTCGAAACCTTCCTGCCTTGGGAAGCCGAGCGCTGCAGGGATATCGAGCTCACCGACGATAACGGCATCCTCTCGGGCCGCTTCACGCCGGTGGTGCGCAAGCCGGTGGCGACGCTGCCCTCGGGGCGCAAGGTGCTGGGCCTGGCCGATGCGATCGTGCTCAACGACCCGATCACGGGGCAGGGTTCGAACAACGCGGCCAAGTGCGCCGACATCTACCTGAAGCGCATCCTCGAGAACGTCGACGCGCCCTTCGACGCCGAATGGATGCAGCAGACCTTCGACCGCTACTGGGAAGGCTACGCCCGCTGGGCCGCGGACTGGACCAACAGCCTGCTCGCCCCGCCCCGGCCCCACCTGCAGAAGCTGCTGCAGAGCGCCACCCACATGCCCGCGGTGGCGAGCACCATCGTGAACGGCTTCGACGACCCGCGCGCGTTCGCGCCCTGGTGGTTCGACGCCGCGCAGGCCGACCGCTTCCTGGAGGACCGGGCGCGCGAGGCGGCCGTCGACCGCTTCGACCGGCGCGACTTCCGCAGGGCGCTCGGGCAGTTCAGCACCGGCGTCACCGTCATCACGACGCGGGCCATCGACGGCCGCCGCGTGGGCATGACCGCCAACTCGTTCTCCTCGGTGTCGCTCGATCCGCCGCTGGTGCTGTGGAGCCTGGCGCGGCAGGCGCCGAGCGTGGCCGACTTCACCGGCGCCAGCCACTTCGCGATCAACGTGCTGGCGGCGAACCAGCATCACCTGTCGCGGCAGTTCTCCACGCCGCAGCCGGACAAGTTCGGTGGGGTCGACTGCTGCGAGGGCACGGCCGGCGTGCCGCTGCTCAACGGCGTCATCGCCCGCTTCGTGTGCCGCAACGTGAGGCAGTACGACGGCGGCGACCACCTCATCTTCATCGGCGAGGTCGAGCGCTACGAGCGCTTCGACGGCGAGCCGCTGGTCTTTCACTCGGGCTACTACCAGGTGACTACGCGGCACCCGGAGTGCGTGCAATGAGCGCGCAGCCTGAACCACTCACCCAATGAACGGAGCAATTCACATGCAGCAAAAAGCCACCGACACCACGCGGCAGGTCCGCATCCAGGCCACCGATGGAAGCGGCAGCTTCAGCGGCTATCTCGCCGTGCCGCGCTCGGGCACCGGCCCGGGGTTGGTGCTGGCGCAGGAGATCTTTGGCGTGAACGCCACGATGCGCGAGGTGGCCGACTACTACGCCGAAGAGGGTTACGTGGTGCTCGTGCCCGACCTGTTCTGGCGGCAGGAGCCCGGCGTGCAGCTCGGCTACTCGCCGGAAGACTGGCAGCGCGCCTTCGCCCTCTACCAGGGCTTCGACGAAGCCAAGGGCATGGAGGACATGCAGGCCTCGATCACCGCCTTGCGCCAGCGGCCCGAAGTGCAGGACGCCAAGGTCGGCGTGCTCGGCTTCTGCCTGGGTGGCAAGCTCGCCTACCTCAGCGCCTGCCGCACCGACGCGGACGTCGCCGTCGGCTACTACGGCGTGGGCATTGACGCCGCGCTCGACGAGGCCGACAACATCCAGCGCCCCCTCACGCTGCACATCGCCGAGCTCGACAAGTTCTGCCCGCCCGAGGCGCGCGAGCGCATCGTCTCCGCGCTCAAGGGCCGACCCGGCGTCTCTCTGCATGTGTATCCGGGCATGGACCACGCCTTCGCCCGCCTAGGCGGCGAGCATTTCCACAAACCCTCGGCCCTCATGGCCCACGAGCGCAGCATTGCCGCGCTGAAAGGCACCATCGGCCCGCACTACGACCTGCCCGCGCTGTGGGACAAGCACTGCGAGTACGAGTTCGGCACCCGCAACGTCGACGACACCATGTCCACCATGGTGGCCGAGCCCTACGTCAACCACATCCCGACCATGACCGGCGGCGTGGGCTACAAGAACCTGCACGCGTTCTATACGAACCACTTCGTCAACAGCAACCCGCCCGACACCTCGCTGGTGCCGATCTCGCGCACCGTGGGCGCCACGCAGGTGGTCGACGAGATGCTGTTCTGCTTCACTCACACCACCGAGATCCCGTGGATGTTGCCGGGCGTGGCGCCCACCGGAAAGCGCGTGGAGATCCCGCTGCTGGCGGTCATCAAGTTCCGCGGCGACAAGCTCTACCACGAGCACATCTACTGGGACCAGGCCAGCGTGCTGGTGCAGGTGGGGCTGCTCGATGCGAAGCTGCTGCCGGTGGCGGGCATCGAGACCGCGCGCAAGCTGCTGGACGAGACTCTGCCTTCGAATACGCTGATGAAGCAGTAGGGCAGAGGCTGAAGCCCTGAGGGCTCAGCCCGAAGCCTTCACCGCGTCGACCAGGAAGCGCACGAAGGCCCTTGCCGCATCGGGCAGCGACCGGCCCGCCATGGTTTCGATGGCGAGGTGCCGCTCGTGCATCTCGCGGTCCTTCAGGGGAATGGCGACCAGCGCCTTGCTCTGCAGCAGCGTGCGGATCGACAGCGGGCCGTAGAAGGCGATACTGCCGCCGCCAGCCGCCGCGAAGCTCAGCAGCGAATTCGCGTGGTTGCTGGACATGGCCAACTCGTAGCGCAGCTCCTGCCGCGAGCAGCTGGCGTCGAGCAGCCGGCGGATGGAGCTGTCTTCCTGCGGCAGCCCCAGCGGATACGCCACCACCTGTCGAAGCGACAGCTGCCGCTGCTGCGCGAGCGGATGGTCCATGGCCATCACGGCGAGGATGGGGCTCGGGTGCCGCAGCTCGACCTCGACGCCCGGTTCGGGCCAGGCGGCCAGGGTGATGCCGACGTCGGCTTCGCCATCGCGCACCAGCCGAGAGATGTCGGCGGGCGCGCAGACCTCCAGGTGAAAGCGGATGCCCGCGTGCTTGAGGCGGAACTGCGCGATCAGCCTGGGAATGAAGTCGAAGGCGAAGCCCTCGGTGCTCGCCACGCGCACGTGCCCGGTGCGCAGTCCGCGCAGGCCGGCGATGTCGTTGGCGACGCGCTCGATGTCCTGCTGCGCGCGCTTGGCGTGCGCGGCCAGCAGCTCACCGGCGGCGTTGGGCACCATGCCGCGCGCATGGCGCTCGAAGAGCAGCGTGTCGAGTTCGCGTTCCAGCCGCGCCACCTGCCGGCTCACGGCCGATGGCGCCACGTTGAGCTTGAGCGCGGCTTCCTTCACCGAACCGGTCTTCACGACCTCGAGGAAGTAGCGGACCGCGGGTTCCTGCAGGGCACGAGGCGACGGCATGAATGGCTCCTGCGCGTGGGTGGAATGGATGCTGTCGATTGCCGATTTGGCAACGCAGAATTCTAAACATTGCGCTTGTGACACCGGCATGACGATCCTAGGATGAACTCGTTCGCACCTCGAACCCCCGTCATCCAGTCGAAATTCCAGGAGTTCCGATGAACCGTCTCCCGCTCGTGGCGCGCATGGCATTGCTTTGCTGCAGCCTTGGATTTGGCGCCGTGCCGCTGACTTCTCTTGCCGCCGAGACGGGCTTTCCCGCCCGGCCGGTCACGCTGGTGATTCCCTTCCCGCCCGGCGGCGCCACCGACGTCAACGGCCGCGTGATCGCGCAGCGGCTGGGCAAGGAGCTCGGGCAGCCGGTGGTGATCGAGAACCGCGGCGGCGCCGGCACGGTGGTCGGCGCGAGCTACGTGGCGAAGTCCGCGCCCGATGGCTACACGCTGCTGCTGAGCTCGGGCTCCACCTTCACCGTCAATCCGGCGATCCGCAGCAACCTGCCCTACGACCCGGTGAAGAGCTTCGAGCCGATCGGCATCGCCGGACGCGTCGCGCTGATCCTGCTGGCGAACAGCGAAGTGCCGGTGCAGACGGTCAAGCAGTTCGTCGAGTACGTGAAGGCCTCGCCCGGCAGATATTCGTACGGCTCCTTCGGCACCGGCACCACCGCGCAGTTCGCGGGCGAAACCATGCTGCACGCCACCGGCCTGAAGATGACGCATGTGCCCTACAAGGGCAGCGCACCGGCCATGACCGACCTGATGGGCGGCCAGATCCCGTTCAGCATCGACACGGTGAGCGCGGCCGTCCCGCAGCTCAAGAGCGGCAAGATCAAGGCCATCGCGCTGACCACCGCGCGCCGCTCGGCGCTGCTGCCCGACGTGCCCACCTTCGCCGAGAGCGGCTATGCCGAGGTCGACATGGATTCGTGGCTCATGCTCGCAGCGCCGAAGGGCGTGCCCGCCGACGTGAAGGCCAGGCTGGAGAAGGCACTGGCCGCGACGATCGCCGACCCTGAGACGAAGACCAAGCTGCTGGCTGCGGGCCTGGAGCCGAGCTACAGCAACGCCGCCGCGAGCGTCGAGCTGATCAACCGCGAACTGCCGATCATGCGTGCCGTCGCTGCGCGCGCCAACATCACCGCCGACTGATGAGCTTCACCAAAACCACGCACGACACCACCACGGAGCTCGTCGAGAAATCCGCCGTCGAGCTGCGCCGCCTCATCGGCAGCAAGGAAGTCTCGCCCGTCGAACTGCTGGAGGCATGCATCGCGCGCATCGAGCGCGTGAACCCCTTCGTCAATGCGGTGACCGCCACCTGCTTCGAGCGCGCGCGTGCCGAGGCTCGCGAGGCGGAGAACGCCGTGATGCGCGGCGACACGCTCGGCCTGCTGCACGGCCTGCCGATGGGCGTGAAGGACCTGGAGCCCACAGAGGGCCTGCTCACGACCTGGGGCTCGCCGATCTATCGCGACCATGTGCCCACGGAAGACATCGAACTCGTGGCCCGCCTGCGCCGCGCGGGCGCCATCGTGGCGGGCAAGACCAACGTGCCCGAGATGGGAGCGGGCGCCAATTCGCGCAACGACGTGTGGGGCGCCACCGGCAACCCCTTCAATCCGAACCTGAACGCAGGTGGCTCTTCCGGCGGCTCCGCGGCCGCGCTGGCCTGCGACATGCTGCCGGTGTGCACCGGCTCCGACACCGGCGGCTCGCTGCGCATTCCCGCGGCCAAGTGCGGCGTGGTGGGCTTCAGGCCTTCGCCCGGCGTGGTGCCGAGCGTGCGCAAGCCGCTGGGCTGGACGCCCATCTCGGTCGTCGGCCCCATGGGCCGCACCGTGGAGGAAGCCTGCCTGCAACTGGCGGCATCCGCGGGCATGACTGCGGGCGATCCGCTGAGCTATCCGCTCGATCCGCTGTCCTTCCTCGTGCCGCAGCGCGTCGACCTCGGCAGGCTGCGCGTGGCGTGGACCGAAGACTTCGGCACCTGCGCAGTGGACAACGACATCCGCGCCACCTTCCGCCGGAAGATCGAAGCCATGCGGCACCTGTTCGCCCGCTGCGACGAGGTCGGCTTCGACATGGGCGAGGCTCATCGCTGCTTCGACGTGCTGCGCGCCGAGGCCTTCGTGGCAGGGATGCAGGCGGCCTACGAGCGTGACCCCGAAAGCCTGGGCCCCAACCCGCGCGCCAACTACGAGATGGGCGCGAAGATGAGCCTGCTCGACAGCGCCTGGGCGCAGGCCGAGCAGACGCGGCTTCTCAAGCGCTTCCAGGCGACCTTCGCCGACTACGACCTGGTGCTGTCGCCGACCACGCCGGTCTCGCCGTTCCCTTGGACGCAGCTGTACGCCGCGACCATCAACGGCGAGCCGCAGGCCAACTACTACCGCTGGCTCGCGCTGACCTACGTGGTCACGCTGACCACGCACCCGGCCATCTCGCTGCCCTGCGGCGTCGACCACGCGGGCATGCCCTTCGGGCTGCAGATCGTCGGCGGCTTCAGGGCCGACCACCAGCTGCTGGGCGCGGCGCATGCGATGGAGGCGGCGTTCGCACCCGACCCGCGCCTGTGCCGGCCGATTCCCGACCTGAGCGCGTTGCGCGCGGCAGAACCGGCGCTGAAGTCGATCGTGAAGACGCCGCCCGTCTTCGGCGACAGTCGCCTCGCCGCGTCCGAAGCCGTGTCGGCCGTCTGAGGTGGCGCCTTACGCGTCCGCCACCGCGTAGGGCGTGAACCTGCTTTCGTTCTCGTTCACGTCCAGCGCCCGCCCGATGAACGGGAACGCCCGCTGGGGGCAGGCCGTTCGCTCGCACACCTTGCAGCCCATGCCGATGGGCGTGGGCACCTCCTGGTCGGCCAGGTCGAGGCCCTTGGAATAGATCAGGCGCGGCGCGTGGCGGATGTCGCAGCCCAGGCCGATCGCGAAGGTCTTGCTGGGCGAGTCGAAGCCGCGCTGCCCGTGCGACACCGTGCGCGCCACCCACAGGTAGGTGCGCCCGTCGGGCATGCGCGCGAGCTGCCTCAGCACGCGACCGGGCTGCGCGAAGGCCTCGTACACGTTCCACAGCGGGCAGGTGCCGCCGGTCTTCGAGAAGTGGAAGTGCGTGGCCGACTGCCGCTTCGAGATGTTGCCCGCGCGGTCCACCCGGATGAAGAAGAAGGGCACGCCGGGCGCGCCGGGCCGCTGCATCGAGCTCAGGCGATGGCAGACCGTCTCGAAGCCCACGCCGAAGCGGCGCCCCAGCAGGTCGATGTCGTAGCGCAGGCTTTCCGCGGCTTTCAGGAAGAGCTCGTACGGCAGCAGCACCGCGCTGGCGAAATAGTTCGCCAGCCCTATGCGGGCCAGCGCATGCGTCGGGGCGTCGTCGAAGCCGGCGCCTTCCAGCAATGACTCGATCAGCCGCGTCTGCTCCAGCAGCGCCAGCTGGGTCGCGAGCTGGAACGACTGCTGGCCCGGCTCCAGGCCGCCCGACAGGCGCAGCACGCGGCTGGCGGGGTCGTAGCGGCGCTGGCTGTCGATGGCGTCGTCATCGGTGGGCACCACGCGCACGCCGTGCTGCTCCAGCAGCCGCTGCTGCAGCCATTCGGACAGCGGCCCGCCGTGGCCGCGCGCTTCTTCCGCGAGTCTTTCCGCCCGCAGGTCCAGCTCCTCGAAGTGGTTCTGGTGGGCGAAGAAGAAGTCGCGCACGGCCTCGAAGGGCATGGGGCGTGCGCTCGTGAGCTCGCCGCGTCCGTCGCCGAGTCCGGCGGCCATGATCTCGAGCCGCTCCATGGCTTCCTGGTGGCGGTGGTGCAGTGCGAGCAATGCGCGCGCCACCGCCGGCATCTGCGAGGCGACTTCGCGCAGCTCGGGCAGCGCGACGGCTTCTCCGCCGGGGTTGTCGGCCAGCGCGTCGCGCATGCTCGACACGAGGCGGGCTTCCTCGTCCTCGGAGAACTGCTGCACGTCGACGCCCAGCGTGCGGCTGATCTTGAGCAGCACGGCCACTGTCAGCGGCCGCTGGTTCTGTTCGATCTGGTTGAGGTAGCTGGGCGAGAGCCCGAGCGCCTGGGCCAGCGCCACCTGCGTCATGCCGCGCTCCGCGCGCAGCTTGCGCAGGCGCACGCCCATGAATGTCTTGCTCATCGTGCGGCTCCTGGCGTATTTGCAATATTCGCAAATATCGCGTTTTCCATTCGCAATGATTGGCTGTTTCAGTCCTTCATTATGGCCACGCATTTGCGTAAATTGCGAATCCATGACAAACCAGAACGAGGCGGTCGAGCTCACGGAAATCGTGTTTCCCGAGCACGCCAACCACTACGGCACGCTCTTCGGCGGCAACGCGCTGATGCTGATGTCCAAGGCGGCCTTCCTGTGCGCGCGGGCGTTCGCGAAGTCCGACGTGGTAATGGCCCGTTGCGGCGACGCGCAGTTCCTCGCGCCAGTGCCGGTGGGCAATGTGCTGCATCTGCGCGGCTGGATCAGCCGCGTCGGCCGCAGCTCGCTGACGGTCTGCGTGAGCGGCACCGCGCAGCAGCTCGGGCGCGAGCCGCGGGCGGTGCTGCGGTCCTGGTTCGAGATGGTCGCCGTCGATGGCAACGGCCGGCCCGCGCGCATTCCCGGCGCCTACCTGCATCGAGAGAAGGAAGAAGCATGAACGACATCGCAACCCCCACGGCTCCCGGCTTCAAGCCCAAGAAATCCGTGGCCCTGTCCGGCGTGACGGCCGGCAACACCGCGCTGTGCACCGTCGGCCGTACCGGCAACGACCTGCACTACCGCGGCTACGACATCCTCGACATCGCCGAGGTCTGCGAGTTCGAGGAAATCGCGCACCTGCTGGTGCACGGCAAGCTGCCAACCGCGGCCGAGCTGCGCGCCTACAAGGCCAAGCTGAAGTCGATGCGCGGCCTGCCCGCGAGCCTGAAGGAGGCGCTGGAGCAACTGCCCGCCGGCGCGCATCCGATGGACGTGATGCGCACGGGCGTCTCGTCGCTGGGCTGCATGCTGCCCGAGAAGGAAGACCACAACCTGCCGGGCGCGCGCGACATCGCCGACCGGCTGATGGCTTCGCTCGGCTCGATGCTGCTGTACTGGTACCACTGGTCGACGCAGGGCAGGCGCATCGATGTCGAGACCGACGACGACTCCATCGGCGCGCACTTCCTGCACCTGCTGCACGGGCGCAAGCCTCCAGCGAGCTGGGAGCGCGCGATGCACACCTCGCTCAACCTCTACGCCGAGCACGAGTTCAATGCCTCGACCTTCACCGCGCGCGTGGTGGCGGGCACCGGCTCCGACATGTACTCGGCCATCACCGGCGCCATCGGCGCGCTGCGCGGGCCCAAGCACGGCGGCGCCAACGAGGTGGCCTTCGAAGTCCAGAAGCGCTACGACTCGCCCGACGAGGCCGAAGCCGACATCCGCCGCCGGGTCGAGGCGAAGGAAGTCGTGATCGGCTTCGGCCACCCGGTCTACACCGTGAGCGACCCGCGCAACGTGGTCATCAAGGGCGTGGCGAAGTCGCTGTCGCAGGAGGCCGGCTCGACCAAGATGTTCGACATCGCCGAGCGGCTGGAGGGCGTGATGTGGGAGGCCAAGAAGATGTTTCCCAACCTCGACTGGTTCAGCGCCGTGAGCTATCACATGATGGGCGTGCCCACGGCGATGTTCACGCCGCTCTTCGTCATCGCGCGCACCTCGGGCTGGGCGGCGCACATCATCGAGCAGCGCGTCGACAACAAGATCATCCGGCCCAGCGCCAACTACACGGGCCCGGAAGACCTGAAGTTCGCGCCGATCCAGGATCGGAAGTAAAAAGCGAAGAAGAGACGAGACAAGCCAAGACGAAGAAGAGGCCCGAGCGCCGCCCCATGAACACCCAATACCGCAAGAAGCTCCCCGGCACCTCCCTGGACTATTTCGACGCACGCGAGGCCGTCGAGGCCATCCGCCCGGGCGCCTGGGCCACGCTGCCCTACACCTCGCGCGTGCACGCCGAGAACCTTGTGCGCCGCTGCGAGCCGGCCATCCTCCGGCAGAGCCTGACGCAGATCGTCGAGGGAGAGAGGGAGCACGACTTTCCGTGGTTTCCGGCGCGCGTGGTGTGCCACGACATCCTTGGCCAGACCGCGCTGGTCGACCTGGCGGGCCTGCGCGACGCCATCGCGGAGCAGGGCGGCGACCCGGCGCAGGTGAACCCGGTGGTGCCGGTGCAGTTGATCGTCGACCATTCGCTGGCTGTGGAGTGCGGCGGCTTCGACCCCGATGCCTTCGAGAAGAACCGCGCCATAGAAGACCGGCGCAACGAAGACCGCTTCCACTTCATCGACTGGACGAAGCGGGCCTTCAGGAACGTGGAGGTGATCCCGCCGGGCAACGGGATCATGCATCAGATCAACCTGGAGCGGATGTCGCCCGTGGTGCACGCGCAGGACGGCGTGGCCTACCCCGACACGCTGGTGGGCACCGACAGCCACACGCCGCACGTCGATGCGCTGGGCGTGGTCGCCATCGGCGTGGGAGGACTGGAAGCCGAGAACGTGATGCTGGGCCGGGCCTCGTGGATGCGCCTGCCCGTCATCGTCGGCGTGAAGCTCTCGGGCCGGCCGCAGCCGGGCATCACCGCCACCGACGTGGTGCTGGCGCTGACCGAGTTCCTGCGCAAGTCGAAGGTGGTGGGCGCGTACCTCGAGTTCCACGGCGAGGGCGCGGCCAGCCTCACGCTCGGCGACCGCGCGACCGTCTCGAACATGGCGCCCGAGTACGGCGCCACGGCCGCGATGTTCGCCATCGACCGGCAGACCATCGACTACCTGCGCCTCACCGGCCGCAGCGACGAGCAGGTGCGGCTGGTCGAAACCTATGCGAGGCACACCGGCCTGTGGGCTGACGCGCTGAAGGACGCGGTGTACGAGCGCGTGCTGCACTTCGACCTGTCGACCGTCGTGCGCAACATGGCGGGCCCGTCGAATCCGCATGCGCGCGTGGCCACCACCGAGCTCGCGGCGCGCGGCATCGCGGCGCCGTGGCGCGACGAGCCGGGCCGCATGCCCGATGGCGCCGTGATCATCGCGGCCATCACCAGCTGCACCAACACCAGCAATCCGCGCAACGTGATCGCGGCCGGCCTGCTGGCGCGCAACGCCAACCGCCTTGGCCTCGTGCGAAAGCCGTGGGTCAAGTCGTCGCTGGCACCGGGCTCGAAGGCGGTGACGCTGTACCTGCAGGAGGCCGGCCTGATGGGCGAGCTCGAGAAGCTCGGCTTCGGCGTGGTGGCCTACGCCTGCACCTCGTGCAACGGCATGTCGGGCGCGCTGGACCCGGCAATCCAGCAGGAGATCGTCGATCGCGACCTGTACGCGACGGCGGTGCTCTCGGGCAACCGCAATTTCGACGGCCGCATCCATCCGTACGCGAAGCAGGCCTTTCTTGCCTCGCCCCCGCTGGTGGTGGCCTATGCCATTGCCGGCACCGTGCGCTTCGACATCGAGCGCGACGTGCTGGCGGTGGTCGACGGCAGGGAGGTGCGCCTGAAGGACATCTGGCCCGCCGACGAGGAGATCGACGCCATCGTGAAGTCGAGCGTGAAGCCCGAACACTTCCGGCGGGTGTACGAGCCGATGTTCGCCATCCAGCCGGACACCGGAGAGAAGGTGGCGCCGCTGTACGAGTGGCGCCCCGCATCCACCTACATCCGCCGCCCGCCATACTGGGAAGGCGCCCTGGCCGGCGAACGCACGCTCAGGGGCATGCGGCCGCTGGCGATCCTGCCCGACAACATCACCACCGACCACCTCTCGCCCTCCAACGCGATCCTGATGGACAGCGCGGCCGGCGAGTACCTCCACAGGATGGGCCTGCCCGAGGAGGACTTCAATTCCTACGCCACCCATCGCGGCGACCACCTCACCGCGCAGCGCGCCACCTTCGCCAACCCCACGCTCAAGAACGAGATGGTGCGCAAGGGAGACGGCAGCGTGCGAGCCGGCTCGCTGGCGCGCGTGGAGCCCGAAGGGCAGGTCATGCGCATGTGGGAGGCCATCGAGGCCTACATGCTGCGCAGGCAGCCGCTGATCATCGTGGCGGGCGCCGACTACGGCCAGGGTTCCTCGCGCGACTGGGCCGCCAAGGGCGTGCGGCTGGCCGGCGTGGAGGCCATCGCGGCAGAGGGCTTCGAGCGCATCCACCGCACCAACCTGATCGGCATGGGCGTGCTGCCTTTGGAGTTCAAGCCTGGTACCAGCCGCCTGACGCTGGGCCTGGACGGCACCGAAACCTACGACGTGAGCGGCGCGCGCGAGCCGCGTGCCGACCTGACGCTGGTCATTCACCGCCGCAACGGCGAGCGTCTCGAAGTGCCCATGACCTGCCGCCTCGACACCGCCGAGGAAGTCTCGATCTACGAAGCCGGCGGCGTGCTGCAGCGCTTCGCACAGGACTTCCTCGCCTCGAACGCGGCGGCGCCAGCCATCGCCTGAGCGGAGAATCGCGACACCATGGCTTCTTCCTTCGCACCGCAGATCAGGATCCCCGCCACCTACATGCGCGGCGGCACCAGCAAGGGCGTGTTCTTTCGCCTGCAGGACCTGCCCGAAGCCGCGCGGGTGCCCGGCAGGGCGCGCGACGCGCTGCTGCTGCGCGTCATCGGCAGCCCCGACCCCTACGGCAAGCAGATCGACGGCATGGGCGCCGCCACCTCGAGCACCAGCAAGACCGTCATTCTTTCGAAGAGCGACCGGCCCGGCCACGACGTGGACTACCTCTTCGGCCAGGTGTCGATCGAACAGCCCTTCGTCGACTGGAGCGGCAACTGCGGCAACCTCTCGGCGGCAGTCGGCCCCTTCGCCATAACCAACGGCCTCGTCGACGCGGGCCGCGTGCCGCGCGACGGCGTGGCGGTGGTGCGCATATGGCAGGCCAACATCGGCAAGACCATCGTCGCGCACGTGCCCATGGCGGGCGGCGCGGTGCAGGAGACCGGCGGCTTCGAGCTCGACGGCGTGACCTTCCCGGCCGCCGAGGTGCAACTCGAATTCATGGATCCGGCGGCGGAAGAAGAAGGTGCGGGCGGGGCGATGTTCCCGACGGGCCGGCTGGTCGACGAACTCGAAGTGCCCGGCGTCGGCACGCTGCGCGCGACGATGATCAACGCGGGCATCCCGACCGTCTTCGTGGAGGCGCAGGCCGTCGGCTACACCGGCACCGAGCTGCAGGACGCGATCAACGGCGACGCCAGGGCGCTCTCGATGTTCGAGGCGATCCGCGCGCACGGCGCGCTGAAGATGGGCCTCATCGGGGACATCGCCGAGGCGGCCACACGCCAGCACACGCCCAAGGTCGCTTTCGTCGCGCCGCCGAAGGACTACACGGCCTCCAGCGGCAAGGCCGTGCGCGGGGCGGACATCGACCTGCTCGTGCGCGCGCTGTCGATGGGCAAGCTGCACCACGCCATGATGGGCACGGCTGCTGTGGCCATCGGGACGGCGGCGGCCATTCCGGGCACGCTGGTCAATCTCGCGGCCGGCGGCGGCGAACGCGCGGCGGTGCGCTTCGGCCATCCCTCGGGCACGCTGCGCGTCGGCGCCGAGGCGCGCAAGAGCGGCGGCGAATGGGTGGTGACCAAGGCCCTGATGAGCCGCAGCGCCCGTGTGCTGATGGAAGGCTGGGTGCGCGTGCCCGGCGACAGTTTCTGATCGATTGGAAGTTCTTCGAATGTCTACCCGCAAGCAACTCAAGTCCCTCGCGCAGGCCCGCCGCGGCCTGATCGTGCCGGGCGCCTTCAACGCCTTGTCGGCCCGGGTCATCGAAGACCTGGGCTTCAAGGCGATCTACATCACCGGCGCGGGCGTCACCAACATGTGGTTCGGCATGCCCGACCAGGGCTTCATGGGGCTCGCCGAAATCGCGGACCACACCGCGCGCATCCGCGACGCGGTCTCGGTGCCGCTGCTCGTCGATGCCGACACCGGCTTCGGCAATGCCCTGAACGTGCGCCACACGGTCCGCACGCTGGAGCGCGCCGGTGCCGACTGCATCCAGTTCGAGGACCAGGTGGCGCCCAAGCGCTGCGGCCATTTCTCGGGCAAGGAAGTCATCTCCACCGAGGAGGCCGTGAGCAAGATCAAGGCCGCCGTCGACGCCCGCCAGGACCAGGACCTGCTGATCATGGCCCGCACCGACGCGGCCGCCGTCCACGGCTTCGAGGCCGCGGTCGAGCGGGCGCAGAAGTTCGCCGAGGCCGGTGCCGACATCCTTTTCGTCGAGGCCGTGACGAAGGAGGAAGAGGTCCGGGCGCTGCCGAAGCGCCTGGACAGGCCGCAGCTCATGAACATGGTGATCGGCGGCAAGACGCCGATCTTCAACGCGACCGAACTCGGCGAGCTGGGTTACGGCATCGTCCTGTATGCCAACGCGGCGCTGCAGGGGGCGGTGGCGGGCATGCAGAAGGCGCTGACGGTGCTGCGCGACGAGAAGGAAGTGCAGGAGTCCAGCGGGCTGGTCACGCCTTTTGCGGAGCGGCAGAGGCTGGTGGGGAAGCCGGAGTGGGATGCGCTGGAGAAGCGGTATACCTGATGGGCTGTGCGAGGTCCTGCATGCGAGGCCGAACCACCCAATCTCGCACCATCACTCAAATCGGATCTCAGCCACGGTAGGCGCATTCGGCTCCCTGGTTTGGGCATTCGCAATGCCACCGTCCTTTTCGTTCCTGAACCAGTAGCGGCAGCCGGTTCGAGAGATCATCGTCACGCACATCGAGCCGTCGGGGTTGAGAACCCACTTGCCCGACGCCTTGCCGGGCCCGCTTTGATTGACAAAGTCGACGCGGCCATCCGAATAGAACTGCCAGCGCGACACCATGCCGGTCGAAAGATTGCTTGAAATGATGGGCTTGCCGATCAAGGTGGTCTCGATCTCGGCTTTGCTCAGAAACACGCGGCTCTGGACGGGGGCGGACTCCTCGGAGACGGCGGGCACGGCGGCAATGCAAAGCAGGGCGCGGATGGCATAGCGTGTGAACATGACATGCCTCTCTGACGTCGCGTAGTCGGCGTGCGTTCAGCCATGCGCGTGCGTCCAAGCGTCTGGTTGGCCTGTCGGTAGTGCCCGATGGTGTTACATGGAATTAACTAAAAAGCGCTACTTCTTGCGCGCTGGATCCGGCCGGTGCACGCGAACGAGGCCTGCTTCTTCCTGCGCTCCACAGCCATGCCGGGAGGTGGTGGCCCGAGATCGAGACGAGGAAGGCGGCGTTCTTTTTCGGCGACGACACGACTTGTGCTCCGATGGCCCTCCGGCAAGGTGGCCGAAGGGCGTTGTGGGGTGGCTTGGGCAAACTCCGTGGCAACGCGCCGGTGACGGCGGAAGAGCACTATGAAGGCAACGGTGCAGTGGTTTGTGTTGTGCTGTGTCGTGCGTACGGCGGTTGTAAATGGTCTGTTGATTCCCGCGCAGACGTGACCCACGTTTCAGCTGAAGCTCGGCCCTTCTCATACCTCGGAGCGCAGGCCTTCGCTCCAGTGCATCGGCACGCGAATGGTCGAGGCCCCGGCTTCAGGGGCGAGCCACGCGTGCGGCTCGAGTCGGCCAGAGCCAACTGGTCAGGCTCACCGGCACAATTCGGCCAAGAGCCGACACACTGGAAGCCAATGAAAATCCAAGTCCGACCAGCGACGGCAGGCGATGCGATCGACGCCTGCGGTGTCATTCGGAGTTCAATCCTCGAGTGCTGTCACGACGACCACCGCGGCGACGCGAAAGTGCTTCAAGGGTGGCTGCGCAACAAGACGCCTGATTTCGTGCGCATGGTCATCTCTTCGCCAAGCGCGTTCTCGGTTGTTGCCAGTGTCGACGGGGTGACGGTCGGATTCGGGTCGGCCTCGAGATCCGGTGAGGTGACCCTCTGCTACGTCGCGCCCTCCGTGCGCTTCGCAGGAGTGGGCAAGGCGCTGCTCATGGCAATCGAAGACGACGCCAATCGATCGGGGGTCGAGGCCTTGCGCCTGGAGAGCACGCGTACAGCCCGGGAGTTCTATCTCCGCAACGGATTCGTTGCCGAAGGGCCTGCGGTCCTGGCCTTCGATATGGAGGCGCAACCGATGCGAAAGCAGCTCAGGCCCGAGGTCTAGTCCCGGACCGGACCTCACGCGAGGTGGCTTCCGTGAAGAAGAGCGACACGAGTAGACTCCGCGGCTTTTCCTTTCCGCAGAGGAGCGACCCGCGATGGCTATCCTGGATGCCGGCCCCTATTTCCACGGCACGCGCGCGGACCTTCAGGTGGGTGATCTGCTCACGGCCGGCTTTCGGTCGAACTACGACGACAGCGTCGTCATGAACCACATCTACTTCACCGCCTGGCCCAAGGGCGCGGGGCTGGCTGCCGAAATGGCGAAGGGCGACGGCCGTGGCCGCGTCTACATCGTCGAACCCATGGGGGCCTGCGAGGACGATCCCAACGTCACCGACAAGAAGTTCCCGGGCAATCCCACGCGCTCGTACCGAAGCAGGGAGCCGCTGCGAATCGTCGGCGAACTGGAGACCTGGGAGCCCTTCGATCCGGAGTACATCCGGCAGCTCAGGGAGCGCGTGCGCGTTGGCATGGGAGAGATCATCAACTGAGCCCCGCCTGCCGTGCCCGCGCCACTTCGGCCGCTGCGAGGTATTCGTCGACAAGCAATGCTCCAGCGGAGCACCCCACTCGAAGGAGACTCTCATGGGACTTCTGACCTTCAGCCTCAACCTCACCCTGGACGGCTGCGTCGACCACCAGGAGGGAATCGCCGACGACGAGACGCACGCCTTCTTCACCAACCTCATGGATGAGGGTGGTGCGATGCTGTGGGGCCGCACCACCTACGAGATGATGGAGAGCTACTGGCCGGCGGTCGCCCGCGGCGATGTGGACGCGCCGCCGGCGGTGCGCGAATGGGCGGTCAAGCTGGAGATCAAGCCGAAGTACGTCGTGTCGTCGACGCGATCGGATTTCCCGTGGACCAACAGCCACCACGTCGCCGGCGACTTGCGCTCGGAGGTGCAGAAGCTCAAGGACGCGACCCCGGCAGGCGTGCTGCTCGGCAGCGGCAAGCTCGCGACCGAGCTGGACCGGCTGGATCTGATCGACGAGTACAGGTTCCTCGTCCATCCCAGGATCGCCGGCCATGGCCCGACCCTGTACCAGGGCGGACTGCCCGGTACGCGACGGCTCGAGCTGGTCTCTGCGAGTCCGCTCGGCAACGGCGTGGTCGCCATGCATTACCGGCGCGCGCGCGTCTAGCAAGCGGTTGCGGCGGACAGTCCGTTGTGCGACGCCCGCCACCGAACGGGGGCGTTGAACGCCTTGCTCAGTACGCTCCCTGCGACCCGGCAGGCGCAGGTGCTGCGGCAGGCGCACCGAGGAAGTCCGCCGCCAGCCTGCGCGCCGCGCCCGCGTACAGCAGCACATCCACCCCCACGGCCACGAAGGTGCAGCCGAGTTCGAGATAGCGCCGCGCCAGCTTCGGGTCTGAAGTCAGCGTGCCTGCCGCCTTGCCCGAGGCCACGATGATCCGCATCGCGTTCTCGATGGCGGCCTGCACTTCGGGATGGCCGGGGCGTCCGCGATGGCCCATCGAGGCGGCGAGGTCGGCCGGTCCGATGAAGACGCCGTTCACTCCGTCGACCGCGCAGATCTGCTCGAGGTTGGACAGCGCGGTCACGGTCTCCGCCTGCACCAGCAGGCAGACTTCGCCGTCGGCGATGTCGAGGTAGTCGGAGCGCGCGCTCCACTGCGATGCGCGTCCGACCGCGCTGCCCACGCCGCGGATGCCGAGCGGCGGGTAGCGCGTGGCCGACACCAGCGCGCGTGCCTGCTCGGCGGTGTCGACCATCGGCACCAGCAGGTTCTTCGCGCCGATGTCGAGCAATTGCTTGATGAGCGCGGTGTCGCCCTGAACGGCGCGCACCACCGGCTGCGCGCGATGCGGCGCCACCGCCTGCAACGCGGCCAGCGTGGAGCGCAGGTCGTTGGGAGCGTGTTCGCCGTCGATCAGCAGCCAGTCGAAGCCGGCGGTCGCGCTGACCTCGGCCATGTACGGATCGGCCATGGAGAGCCAGAGGCCGACCTGCGGCTGGCGCGCGGCCAGGGCCGCCTTGAAGGAGTTGCTTGCGGGCATGCTTTCGAATCCGGGAAATGAGTGAGATGAATGAAGTCAGTCGAGCTGGCCCTGGCACACGTACTTGATGTGCATGTAGTCCTCCAGCCCATGCACCGAGCCCTCGCGGCCGTAGCCCGACTCCTTCACGCCGCCGAAGGGCGCCGCCTCGGCCGCCAGCGCGCCTTCGTTGATGCCCACGATGCCCGACTCCAGCGCATCGGTCACGCGCCAGATGCGCTTCACGTCCGTCGAATAGAAGTACGCCGCGAGCCCGAAGGGCGTCTCGTTGGCCGCGGCGATCACCTCCGCCTCGCTCTCGAAGCGCGTGACCGGCACCACCGGCCCGAAGGTCTCCTCGCAGCTGCATTCCATCGTCGAGTCGGCATTCACCAGCACCGTGGGCGCGTAATAGTTGGGCCCGTCGCAGCGCGCATCGCGCAGCCGCTTGCCGCCGACCACCACGCGGGCGCCGCGGGAGACGGCGTCGCGCACGTGGCGCTCGATCTTGTCGACCGCGCGCGCGTTGATCATCGGCCCGATCTGCGAGCCCTCGTCGCTGGCCGGCCCGACCCGCAGCGCACCCACCCGCGCCGCCAGCTTGTCGACGAAGGCATCGTGCACACGTGATTGCACGAACACGCGGTTCGGGCACACGCAGGTCTGGCCGCCGTTGCGGAACTTGGCGGCCATCAGGCCTTCCACCGCCGCGTCGATGTTCGCGTCGTCGAACACGATGAAGGGGGCATTGCCGCCGAGCTCCAGCGAGAGCTTCTTCAGCGTGTCGGCCGAGCGGCGTGCCAGGTGCTTGCCCACGGGCGTCGAGCCGGTGAAGGTGATCTTGCGCACGCGCGGGTCGTCGAGCCAGGCGTCGACCACCTCGGGCGTGCGCTCGCGCGAGGCGGTCACGATGTTGAGCACGCCCGGCGGCACGCCGGCCTCCTGCGCCAGCTTCACCAGCGCCAGCGAGGTCAGCGGCGTGTCCTCGGCCGGCTTGCACACCACGGTGCAGCCTGCGGCAAGGGCAGGCGCGATCTTGCGCGCGATCATCGCGGCCGGGAAGTTCCACGGCGTGATCGCGGCGACCACGCCCACGGGCTCGCGCAGCGCGAGCATGCGCCGGCCGGTCACCGGTGCGGGAATGATCTCGCCGTTGGCGCGCGTGGCTTCCTCGGCGAACCATTCGATGTAGCTGGCCGCGTAGGCGACCTCGCCGCGGCCCTCGGCCAGCGGCTTGCCCTGTTCGCGGGAGATGAGGCGGCCCAGGTCTTCCTGGTGCGCCATCACGAGGTCGTTCCAGCGCTTGAGGATCTGGGCGCGTTGCTTGGCGGGCACGGCGCGCCAAGCGGGGAAGGCGGCGTGCGCCGCGTCGGTGGCCGCGCGTGCGTCGGCTGCATCGGAATCGGGAACCTGCGCGACCAGCGTGCCGATCGCCGGATCGGTCACGTCGAGCGTGCGGCCGGAGGCGGTGCGCAGCCACTCGCCGGCGATGAAGTTTTCGGTGCGTTGCAGGTCGGGGCGCGAGAGGGTCAGGGGCATGGGGGTTGCGTCTTGCATTTTTTCTTGAACGGCGGGCTCAGCTCACGATGCCCAGGTGCCATGGCACGAACTCGTGATCGCCGAGGCCCAGCGTCTCGCTTCTGGTCGGCTCGCCCGAGGCGTGGCGCAGGATCTGCTCGAAGATGTGCCGGCCCAGTTCGGGCACGGAGAGTTCGCCGTCGATCACCACGCCGCAGTTGATGTCCATGTCTTCCTCCAGGCGCCTGAACATCGGCGTGTTGCTCGCGAGCTTGATCGTCGGCGCGGGCTTGCTGCCGAACATCGAGCCGCGCCCGGTGGTGAAGCAGATCAGCTGCGCGCCGCTGGCGATCTGGCCGGTGACGGCCACCGGGTCGTAGCCCGGCGAATCCATGAAGACGAAGCCCGGCTCGTCGATGGGTTCGGCGTATTCGTACACCGCGCGCAGCGGCGTGGTGCCGCCCTTCATGGCGGAGCCCAGCGATTTCTCGAAGATGTTGGCCAGGCCGCCGGCCTGGTTGCCGTGGCCCACCACGCCGTTGAACTGCGCGTTCTGGCCGGCCGCGTAGCGCTCCCACCAGGCGAGGCGGTCGAGCAGCTTCTGCCCGACCTCGGGCGTGGCGGCGCGGCGCGTGAGCATGAATTCGACACCGTGGATCTCCGGCGTTTCCGACAGGATGGCGGTGCCGCCGTGACGCACCAGCAGGTCCATCGCCGCGCCCAGTGCAGGGTTGGCGGTGATGGCCGAGAAGCCGTCGGAGCCGCCGCATTCGAGCCCGATCTTCAGATGATGCGCGCCGACGCGCGTGCGCTGCGCCGCATTGGCCTCGGGCAGCATCTCCTCGATCGCGCGGATGCCGGCCTCGATGGTCGCGCGCGTGCCGCCCACCTCCTGCATCACCAGCGTGCGCATCAGCCGGCCCGCCTGGAGGCCCTGCGAATCGACCAGCGCATCGACCTGGTTGCGCTCGCAGCCCAGACCCACGATGAGCACGCCGGCCAGGTTCGGATGGCGCGCGTAGCCCGCCAGCGTGCGGCGCAGCACGTCGAAGTGCTCGCTCGGCGACGACATGCCGCAGCCGCTGGTCTGCGCGAATGCGGCCACGCCGTCCACGTTGGGAAACGCCGCCATGCGCTCGGGCGTGAAGTGCGCGGCGATGCGCTTGATCACGGTGGCCGAGCAGTTCACCGACGAGAGGATGCCGATGAAGTTGCGCGTGCCGACGCCGCCACCGGGCCGCTCGAAGCCCATGAAGGTCGCGCGCTCGGCTTCGGGCACGAAGTCCACGGGCCGCACGTCCTGGCAGAAGGCCGGGTCGCGGTAGCTGTCGACCAGCGTGAGGTTGTGGCTGTGCACGTAGTCGCCGGCCTGCAGGTCGCGCGAGGCCACCCCGATCACCGTGTCGTACTTCCTTACCTCCTCGCCGGCCGCGATGGCGCGCGACGCGATCTTGTGGCCGGCGGGAATCTGCGCCCTGGCGCGCACGCCGAACTCGGCGATCGCCTCGCCCAGGGCGATGGCGTTCTTGGCGACCAGCACGTTGTCGTTCGGATGCAGGCGAAGCAGGGGGCTGTCGTTCATGAAGAAAAAGGAATGGAAAGGTGCTTGCGGATGGAAGGCTTGCTCAGCCCTTTTCCATCAGCTCCTTGAGGTTGAGCTTGCGAATGAGCTCGGTCTCCTGCCGGTAGACGGCCTGCACGTACTTCTGGTACTCGGGGCCGTCCTGGTACATGACGGGGGCGTCGATGCTTTCCGCCACCTTGCGGAATTCCTCGCTGTTGACGGCGGTGCGGAACGCATCGCGCAGCTTCTTCTCGACCGCCGGCGGCAGGCCCTTGGGCGCGCCGATGCCGTTGGGCGCTTCCACCACCACGTCGTAGCCGAGCTCCTTGAGCGTGGGCGTGTCCTTGAAGCGCGGCGTGCGCGTCTCGCCCCAGGTGGCGAGCAGGCGCAGCTTGCCGCTTTCCACGTGCGGCGCCCAGGAGCTGCTGTCGGCCAGCATGTCGACCTGTTCGCCCAGCACGTCCTGCAGCGCGGCCGAGCCGCCCTTGTAGGCGATGGCGTTGAACTTCACGCCGGCCGCCTGCGCGAACTGCTCCATGCCGACGTGCGTCGCGCCGCCGATGCCGGCATGCGCATAGGTCACGGTGCCGGGGTGGGCCTTGGCATGCGCCACCACGTCGCGAAGAGACTTGAACGGCGAGCGCGCGGGCACCGCGATGCCGAAGGTCTGGCCCGAAGTGCGTGCGAGGTAGGTGAGATCTTTCAGCGGATCGAGCTGCACGGTGCCGATCTGGGAGAAGCGCGTCACGGAGATCGGTATCTGGCCGATGGTGTAGCCGTCGGGCCGTGCCGAGGCCAGTGCCTTGGTGCCGATCATTCCCGAGGCGCCCGCGCGGTTCTCCAGCGCGATGGGCTGGCCGAGCTCGCGTGACGCGATCTGGCAGATGATGCGCATCGACCTGTCGGCCGTGCCGCCCGCGGGCCATGGGCAGATGAATGTGAGGGGACGTTCGGGGTAGTCGGCTGCCAGCGCGCGTGCTGGTGTGCTGGCGAGTGCGGCGGCGCCCAGGCCGCCCAGCACGAACTGGCGGCGTGCCAGCTTGCGAGGGGTTTTCATCGTTGTCTCCAGGAATCGTTGTTCGGCAGGCAGGGCGGATTCTTCCGGAGACAATCATTGCCATCCAATGAAATAGCGGACTCTCTTCATGAGCTTGAGGTTATGAAGAGAAAGAAGGCCGCATGACGCCCCACGACACCATGAGCCAGATCGACCGCGTGCTTCGCTCCAACCTCAAGCTGCGCCACCTGCAACTGCTGGTAGCGCTCGACGAGTTCCGCCACCTGGGCCGCGTGTCGGAGTTCCTTTCGATCACGCAGCCGGCCGTCTCGAAGATGCTGGCGGAGATCGAGCGCATGTTCGACCTGAAGCTGTTCGTGCGCTCCACGCGCGGCACCGAGCCCACGCCCTACGGCGCGACGGTGGTGCGCTTCGCGCGCTCGGTGCTGGCCGACTACCAGCGCACGCGCGACGAGATCGACGCCGTGGCCAGCGGAGGCGCGGGCCGCACCAGCGTCGGCGCGATGGTGGTGGCCACGCCGAGCCTGCTGGTGCAGGCCATCCAGCGGCTGAAGAAGCAGTCGGCGCTGACCACCGTGATGGTGGAGGAGGGCGACCTCACGCGGCTGCTGCCCCGCCTGCGCGTGGGCGAGCTCGACCTGATCGTCGGCCGGCTGGAGCCCGGCTATGCATCGCCCGACCTGGAAACCGAGGCCCTCTACGCGGAGCCGATGTGCATCGTAGTGGGCCCGGAGCATCCGCTGGCGAAGGCTTCCAGGCCCAGCTGGGCGATGCTCGCCGGGCTGCCCTGGGTGGTGCCGCCGCCGTGGGCTTCGTCGCGCTCGAAGCTGGCGCAGATGTTCTACAAGCATCGTCTCGTGCCGCCGGCGGACATCGTCGAGACGGCTTCGTTCCTCGTGACGCTTTCGGTGATGCACCAGCGGCCGGCCGTCGGCTTCCTGGCGCGCGGCGTCGCCCGGCACTTCGCGAAGCAGGGACAACTCTGCATCCTGAAGATCGACGTGCCGATCGAACTCCCGCCAGTGGGCATCATCACGCTGCGGGGCCGTTCGCAGACGCCGGCCAGCCAGCTGCTGATGGACTGCCTGCGCAAGGTCGCGCCGAAATAGGAAACAGGAGGCAGGAGACCGTTCCGTCAGCGCAGCACCAGCACCGGGATGTGCGAGTGCGTCAGCACGTGCAGCGTCTCGCTGCCCATCAGCAGGCGCGCGAGGCTGCGGCGTCCGTGCGAGGCCATCACGATCAGGTCGCACTGCTGGTTCTTCGCGGTGGTGATGATGGCCTCGGCCACCTGGTTCGACCGCATGACGATGGCCTGCGCGCTGCGCACGCCCTTGGCGAGTGCCGAAGCCGCCACCTTGTCGACCAGCTGCTGCGCGGCCCGGTCGGTGTGCGCCTGCGATTCCTGGATGTCGCGCTGGCTCAGCATCATCGAGCCCTCGAAGTAGCCGACCGGCTCGATGTGCGCGACGGTGACGCTCACCAGGTCCGCATTGGTCAGAAGAGCCAGGTCGATGGCGGCTTTGACCGCTTGCTCCGACAGCGCCGAGCCGTCGGTCGCGACAAGAACACGCTTGTACATGGCAGGCTCCTTGGCCCCCGGCACCGCGGGTGCCCACACTTCAGTCTAGTTCGCGATCGCGGCCATGCAAGCCGGGCAGGCTACCCTTCATTTTTCGTGCCGGCTGCCGATAACTCCTGCTCGTACACGAAAAAGGAGGATCGAAATGGTGAATGCCATCGGTGCAACCGGCAGCGCGAGAAGCGGGGGCGACGTGAACGTCGAGATTGCGAAGATTCAACGCCAGATCACGGCGACGCAGAAGCAGATCAAGGAAACACAGGGCCTGCTGCTCAGCACGCCCGAAGGCGATGCGCGCAAGATGGTCCAGCAGCAGCTCCAGGCGCTGGCGGCCCAGCTGGCCATGCTGCAGCAGCAGATGAACGCGCTGCGCATGGGCGCCGTCCAGAAGAGCGCCATGGCGTCGATGGAGGAAAGCGCCTCCGCCTCGCAGCGTGCCGGCAACGGCAGCCGCAACGCTTCGATCGGCGGCATCGTGGACGTGCAGGCCTGATTCAGCCTCCGCGCTCGGGCCACCGGTGCCGCGTGCCGCCGGAGCGCCGGTCGGCCTTCTCCGCCACCACGCCCTGCGCGAGAAGCTCTTCCCCGCGCTGCTCGAGGTGCTGCAGGCAGCGCAGGAAGGCCTCCATGTCCGCGGGCGCGATGCCTTCCAGCAGCTCGGTGTTCAGCCCCGCGATGCGCGGGAAGAGTCCGCCGAACAGCTGCTGGCCCGAGGCGCTCAGCCGCACGTGCACCTCGCGCCGGTCTTCCGCGTTCTGGCGGCGGTGCACCAGCTTCTTCTCGACCAGGCTGCGCAGTCCGCGCGAGGTGCGCACCCGGTCCAGGTGCAGCTGCGCGGCGAGCGCCGACGACGTCATCTCGCCTTCTTGCGCGAGCGTGGCGATCATTCCCCATTCGCGGCGCGTGATGCCGAAGCCGCCCTCGACCAGCCGGGTGGCCATGCCGCTGCCCGCGCGCACGGCGCGCGCCATGCGATAGAGCAGCAGGTCGTCCAGGGAACGGGGCGCGCGCAACGCTCCTGCATCGGGAAAAGCTTGTTGCATATGGGTGGCGGAACGGCGGGGTGAGTGTGGTTCGCCCGCCTCGGCGGGCAGTTGATTGATTAGATCAACTGTTTGCCCATACGTATAAACCAGTAACAAATTTGAACGAGCGGAAACAGTCTTGACGCGCGATTTTCGCCGTGAAACCCGCGCCTTCCCGTTCACGACAACTGTCCCGCAGGAGATCCGATGCCCGCATTTCTTTCCAGGCGCAAGCTCATCATGGCAGGGGGCATGGCCCTTGCCGCTTGCGCTCCCCTGGCCCATGCCCAGGCGCCCGCCGCGCTGGACGGCGGGCCGCTCACCCTTGTGGTCGGCTATGCGCCGGGCGGCAGCACCGACCGCATCGCGCGGCTGATCGCCGAGCGTCTCGGGCCGAAGCTCGGCGTGCAGGTGAGCGTGGAAAACCGCCCGGGCGAGGGCGGCCGGCTCGCGGCCAAGGAAGTGAAGCGCGCGCCCGCCGGGCAGAACGTGCTGATGCTGGGCAACCCCGCCGTGATGGTGGTCGCGCCGCTGGTGTTCAAGGACGCGGGCTACGACCCAGACAAGGACTTCGTGCCCGTCTCGCAGGTCAGCAGCTACGACTTCGCGCTCGCGGTCGGCCAGAAGCTCCAGCTCGACCGCGCGATGTTCCTGGTGGGCCGGCTCTGGGCGCATCCGGAAGAGGCCGTGTTCGGCGTGCCCGCCACCGGCAGCCTGCCCCACTTCTTCGGCCTGATGGTGGGCGACGCCCTGAGCGTGCAGCCGCAGATCAAGGGCTACGGCGGCTCCGCGCCGCTGGCGGCCGACCTGAGCGGAGGCAGCCTGCCGATCGCCATCGACACGCTCGACTCGCTCTATCCGCAGCACGTGGCCGGCAAGATCCGCATCCTCGCCACCTCGGGCAAGAAGCGCGCGAGCTTCGCGCCCAACATCCCGATCTTTCGCGAGGCCGGCATGAAGATCGATGCCGACGGTTGGAACACCTTCTTCGCGCCCAGCTCGATGGCGCCGGCCAGGGTGCAGCTGCTGGCCAACTCGATCCGCGACGTCATGAAGGACCCGGGCCTGCAGAAGGCGGCCGACGCGCTCTTCATCACGCCGGTGGTCAGCAACGCGGCCGAGACCGCGCAGATGCTCAAGGCCTATCGCGCGCAGTGGGAGCCGGTGGTGCGCCGCTCCGGCTTTCAGCCCTGAACTTGATACTCCCCCCAGGCTTCGCGCACTTCGTGTCGCTTCGCCAACCCCCCTCGCCGGGGGGCGACACCTGCGGCCCGGCAAAGCCGGTTCCGCGGTGTCCCGCGAATGGGCTGCGCTGGTTCAGGCGGCGAGGGCTCGCATCTCGGAGATCAGGTCGGCCTTGCCTTCGAATCCGATGCCGGGCAGCGGCGGCAGGGTGACGTAGCCGTTGTCCACTTTCACGCCGTCGGGGAAGCCGCCGTAGGGCTGGAACAGGTCGGGGTAGCTCTCGTTGCCGCCGAGGCCGAGGCCGGCGGCGATGGCCAGCGACATCTGGTGGCCGCCGTGCGGGATGCAGCGCGAGGGCGACCAGCCGTTCTCCTTCAGCATGTCGAGCGTGCGCAGGTATTCCACGAGACCGTAGCTCAGGGCGCAGTCGAACTGCAGCCAGTCGCGGTCGGGGCGCATGCCGCCGTGGCGGATGAGGTTGCGCGCGTCCTGCATCGAGAACAGGTTCTCGCCCGTGGCCATCGGGCCGGCGTACACCTCGCCGAGCTTGGCCTGCAGTTCGTAGTCGAGCGGGTCGCCGGCTTCCTCGTACCAGAAGAGCGGGTATTGCGAGAGCGCGCGACCGTAGTCGACGGCCGTCTGCAGGTCGAAGCGGCCGTTGGCGTCCACCGCGAGCTGCTGGCCGGGGCCGAGGATCTTCAGCACCGACTCGATGCGCTCGCAGTCTTCGGCGAGCGTTGCGCCGCCGATCTTCATCTTCACCACCGAGTAGCCGCGCTCCAGGTAGCTGGTCATCTCGCGCTGCAGGCCCTCGAGGCCCTTGCCGGGATAGTAGTAACCGCCGGCCGCGTAGACGAACACGCGCGGGTCGGGCTTGCCGGTGCCGTAGCGCTCGGCCAGCAGCTGGTAGAGCGGCTTGCCTGCGATCTTGGCGGTGGCGTCCCACACGGCCATGTCGATGGTGCCCACGGCCACCGAGCGCTCGCCGTGGCCGCCGGGCTTCTCGTTGATCATCATGCGGGCCCAGATCTTGTGCGGATCGAGGTTGTCGCCGGTCTCGTCGAGCAGCGACGCGGGCTCGGCCTCCAGCAGGCGCGGCAGGAAGCGCTCGCGGATCAGCCCGCCCTGGCCGTAGCGGCCGTTCGAATTGAAGCCATAGCCGATGACGGGCTTGCCGTCGCGGATCACGTCGGTGACCACGGCCACGAGGCTCAGGGTCATCTTCGAGAAATCGATGTAGGCGTTGCGGATGTCCGACTTGATGGGGCGGGTGGATTCGAGGATGTTGACGATTTTCATGGTCGGGTTCCGGGGATGAGAAAGAAGCGAAAAGGTTGTTCAGCGGTGCAGCGACGAACCGCCGCAGATGGCGACGTCCTGCCCCGTGATGGCCGCCGCCTGCGGCGAGAGAAGAAAGCCCACGAGCGCGGCGATTTCCCCGGGCTGGATCAGCCGGCCTATGGGCGGCATGCGCGGCGCGCTGCCCGCGCGGGCCGGGTCCTGCAGCATCGAGGTCTGCGTCGCGCCGGGCGACACCACGTTGACGGTCACGCCCCGGGCCGCGACTTCCGCGGCCCAGCTTCGCGCGAGCGCGATCAGCGCGGCCTTGGTCGCGGCGTATTGGCCACGACCGGGCAGGCCCTGCGCGACGCGGCTGCCGACGAACACCACGCGGCCACTGCCGCGCGCGGCCATCGCCGGCACGAGCGCGTCGGCCAGGCGCGTGGCCGCGTCGACGTGCAGGCGCCACATCAGCTCGCCACCAACATGGTCGAGCGAGCCCAGTTCGCCGACGCGCAGCACGCCGGCCGCATGCACCAGCGCATCGGCATCCTGCAGCGCGGCGGCGACGCGCGCGATGGCATCGGCATCGCACAGGTCCACCGCCGTGTGCGTGAAGCCTGCGTGGGAGGACAGCGTCGGCGCGGCGAGGTCGACGCCGCTCACGCGCCAGCCGGCCTCCAGCAGGTGCGAGGCGATGGCGCGGCCGATGCCGCCGCTGCTGCCCGTCACCACCGCATGGGGCGCCGTGGCGAACTCATTCGACATGGATGTTGCCCTCGGTGATGATCTTCTTCGAGCGCGCCATGTCCTCGGCCTGGAACTTCGAGAAGTCCTCGACGCTGCCCGGCGTCAGCAGCAGGCCCTGCGCGTTCAGCGTCTCGCGCATGTCGGTGCCCAGCGCCTTGTTGACCTCGGCGTTCAGCCGCTGCGTGATGGCCGCCGGCAGCTTCGCCGGGCCCCACAGACCGTACCAGCTGTAGAACTCGTAGCCCGGGATGCTTTCACCCACCGTGGGCACGTTCGGCAGGCTGGTCGCGCGCGTGGCCGAGGTCACGGCAATCACCTTCAGCATGCCGCTCTTGTGATACTGCAGCGAGCCGAGGATCGGGTCGATGAAGCCGTCGATCTGCCCGCCGATCAGGTCCTGGAAGGCCGGCGCCGTGCCCTTGTACGGCACGATCAGGTAGTCGAGCCCGCCGCCCGCGCGCTTGAGCAGCTCGGTCGACAGGTGCCCCGCCGATCCGATGGAGCCCACCGCGAAGGTCATCTTGCCGGGGTGCGCCTTGGCGTACGCGATGAGCGACTTCACGTCGTTCACCGGCAGGTTCTTGTTGACCGCCACCGACAGCGGCGCCTTCGCCACCAGCGCCACCGGGGTGAAGTCTTTCACCACCTCGTAGGGCACCGACTTCATGGTCATCGGCGCGGTGGTGAAGGTCGAGGCGTTGAACAGCAGCGTGTAGCCGTCGGCCGGCGCCTTCGACACCACGTCGGCACCGATCACGCCGTTGCCGCCCGCGCGGTTCTCCACGATGAAGCTCTGGCCCGTCTGCTCGCCGAGCTTCTGCGCCAGCAGGCGGCCGATGGTGTCGAGCGTGCCGCCCGGCGGAAACGGGATCACCATGCGCACCGGGCGGCTGGGCCAGTTCTGGGCGAAGCCGGCGGTCGATGCGGCTGCCAGCGCGAGGGCGGCCAGGGTGGCGCGCAGGAAGTGCTTGCGTTGCATGTCTCTTGTCTCCTTGTGTTTTCTCGATCGGGCGTCATGGCCCGTGGGCTCAGCGCTTCGACAGCCCGGCCTGCTCGACGGCGGCGCGCAGCGCGTCCATCTCGCGCGCGTTCGGCGCCTCGGTCGGCGGGCGCACCGTGGCGTTCTCGAGCACGCCGGCCAGGTACATGCCGCCCTTCATGCGCGCATGCGCCTCGCCGGTGGGCTCGCCGCCGCCGTACACGGCATCTTTCAGCGGCGTGATGAGCGCCTGCACCGCCATTGCCTTCTTCAGGTCGCCGGCCTTCACCGCGTTCCACAGGTCGATGATCAGTTGCGGGATGAAGGTCGCGAAGCCGACCAGCGCGCCGTCCACGCCCTGGACCATGGAGGCCAGCAGGTATTCGTCGTGGCAGGTGAGGATGGCCTTCGAGGCATCGGCCTCGCGGATCGCCTGGATGTCGCGGGCGTACTTGTTCATGTCGCGCTGGCCCACCTTGAAGGCCTGCAGGTAGGGCAGGCGCGCCAGCTCGGCCAGCAGCTGCGAGGAGTACGAGGCGCGCGTCCATGCCGGGTACACGTGGCATACGAGGTCCAGCTCCGGCGCGGCGCGGTGGATGGCCTCGAAATACTGCAGCGCATGGCCGGGCGTGAAGCCGAAGCGCAGCCAGTGGTGCGGCGGCATCACGTCCAGCGCCACCGCGCCGGCGGCCTGGGCGGCGCGGGCATGCTCGGCGGCCTCGGCCAGGCCCTCGCAGACGATCGACGAGATCACCGGCATGCGGCCGCGCAGCTCGTCGGCCACGATGCGCGTCACCTCGGCACGCTCCGAAGGCGTGAGCGAGAACACCTCGCCGGTATGGCCGTTGGTCATGATCGCCACCACGCCGTCGTGGCCGGCCAGCCACGAGGCCAGCTTGCGCAGCGCCGGCTCGTCGATGCGGTGGTCGTTCGTGAAGGGGCAGGAAATGGCGGGGATGATCCCGCGATAATTCGCGATGGAAGGCATGCTGTGTCTCCGTGATGGTTCAAGTTGCAGGAATGGGTGCATCTTTTGCCGGCGGGGCACGGGCCGTCCAATACTCGAATCGCATACAACTATTCAACCGATCGCGCAGCGCATGGGCCCCGGCAACCGACCGCTCGACCTCGAATGGCTGGAAGATTTCCTGGCCCTGGCCGAGACCGGCAATTTCTCGCGTGCCGCGCAGGCGCGCTCCATCGCGCAGCCCGCCTTCAGCCGGCACATCCGCTCGCTGGAGGAATGGGTGGGCGTCGACCTGTTCGACCGCAGCGCGCATCCCACCGCGCTCACGGCGGCGGGCAAGCGCTTCCAGCCGCTGTTGCAGGAAGCGCTCGCGGGCCTGGAGGCCGCGCGCATCAAGGCCCGCGCCGCCCACGACCTCGCGGCGGCCAGCCTGAGCTTCGCCGCCACCCACGTGCTTTCGCTGACCTTCTTCCCGCGCTGGCTGGCGGGCGTGGAGTCGAGCCTGAGCATGGGGCCGATCCAGACCATCTCCGACAGCTCGTACGCCTGCGAAGACCTGATGCTGCAGCGCCGCGTGCAGTTCGTGCTGTGCCACGGCCATGCGGGTGCGCCCGGCCGGCTGGACGAGGCGCAGTACCCGGTGCAGCGATTGAGCGAGGACGTGCTGGTGCCCGTGAGCGCACCCGACGCGAAGGGCGCGCCGCAGCATGCGCTGGGCGAGGGCCGATCGCCCTCCGTGCTCGCCTACAGCGAGGCTTCGGGGCTCGGCCGGATCATGCGGGCCATGCAGGACAGCGAGTTCGGCAAGGACTTCGCCACGTCGCTGTCGATCGTCTTCACGGCCCACCATGCCGCGCTGCTGCGCACCATGGCGCTGGAGGGGCGCGGCCTGGCATGGCTGCCGATGAGCCTGGTGGCCGATGACCTGCGTAACGGCGCGCTGGCCGATGCCGGCGCGGGCGGCTGGCGCGTGCCGGTGGACATTCGTCTGTACCGCCAGCAGGCGCAGATGGCGCCGGTGGCCGAGGCGCTGTGGGCGCTGGTCAGCGAAAGCACCTCAGCCGCCTGATTGGCCCCGCTTGTTCGCGGGACACCGCGGAACCGGCTTTGCCGGGCCGCAGGTGTCGCCCCCGGCGAGGGGGTAGGCGCAGCGACACGAAGTGCGCGAAGCCTGGGGGAGTTCTAGTTCATGCAGCGAGCTTCGAGCGCGTCCAGGAAGGAGCGGTCCCATCGGCCTTCCTTCATCGCCTGGATGGTGCGCGCTTCCGTCTCCAGATGCGCGCGGGCCTTCTCGATCAGCAGCTCGGCCTCGTCGGGCGAAAAGGCCAGCAGCCCGTCCTGGTCGCCCACCACGATGTCGCCCGGGTTCACGACCATGCCGCCGACCGACACCGGCACGTTGATCTCGCCGGGGCCGTCCTTGTAGGGGCCGCGGTGGTTCACGCCGCGCGCGTACACCGGGTAGTCGCGCTCGCGGATCTCGGCCACGTCGCGGATCGCGCCGTCGAGCACCAGGCCCGCGGTGCCGATGGTCGCGGTATAGAACGACAGGATGCCGCCGATGACGGCGTTGGTGACGTCGCCGCCCGCATCGATCACCAGCACGTCGCCGGGCCGGCAGAACTCGAAGGCGCGCATGGGCGTGAGGTTGTCGCCGCCGCGCGTCTTCACGGTGACGGCCGTGCCCGCCATGGTCTTGTGGCCGGGGCGGTGGTAGGGCTGCAGGCCGACGCTGCCGATGTTGCGGTGCAGGTTGTCGCTGAGCGCGGCGACCGGAATGTCCTGCAGCGCGGCGAGGATGTGCGCCGCCACCTGCGGGGCCGAAGGGTTCTTGCGAATGGCTTTGTAGGGCATGGGGATCGTCCTGGTCGTGAAGTCTTCAGCGCAGTGCGGCCACGGCGCGCGCGATGCGCCTGCAGCCTTCTTCCAGCGTCTCGAGCGACGTGGCGATGGAAAGCCGGAAGTAGGGCGACAGGCCATATGCCGTGCCCGCCACCACGGCCACGCCTTCGCTCTCGAGCAGGTACATCACCACGTCGCCGTCTTCCTGCAGCCGCTTGCCTTGGGGCGTGGTCTTGCCGATGAGCCCGCCGCAGTTGATGTACAGGTAGAAGGCGCCTGGCGGCGTGGCGCAGCTCAGGCCGGGAATGTCGTTGACGAGTGCGAGCGTGCGGTCGCGCCGCTGCCGGTAGACGGCCACGCTCTCGGCCACGAAGCTCTGGTCGCCGTTCAGCGCCGCGGCGGCGGCCGCCTGGCTCACCGAGCAGCAGTTGCCGGTGGATTGCGAAAGCAGCGTGTCCAGCGCCTTGATGAGGTCCACCGGCCCGGCCGCGTAGCCGATGCGCCAGCCAGTCATCGCATAGGTCTTGGAGACGCCGTTCACGATCAGCGTGCGGTCGCGCAGCAAAGGTGCCACCGCCAGGATGTGCGGCAGCGGCTCGCCGTCGAAGCGGATGTGCTCGTAGATCTCGTCGGTCATCACCATCACCTGCGGATGGCGTTCGAGCACCTCGGCCAGTGCGCGGTACTCGGCGGCGGTGTAGCTCGCGCCGGTCGGGTTGCTCGGCGAATTGATGAGCAGCCAGCGCGTGCGCGGCGTGATGGCGGCCTCGAGCTGCGCGGGCGTCAGCTTGAAGCCGTTCACCTCGGGGCAGGGCACGGTGACGGGCGTGCCCTCGCAGGCCAGCACCATGTCGGGGTACGACACCCAGTAGGGCGCCGGAATGATCACCTCGTCGCCCGGCTCCAGCGTGATCGCGAAGGCGTTGTAGATCGCGCTCTTCGCGCCGCTGGTGGCGATGATCTCGTTCATCGCGTAGCTCAGGCCGTTCTCGCGCTGCAGCTTGGCGACGATGGCCTCGCGCAGCTCCACGGTGCCCGCCATCAGCGTGTAGCGGGTGGCGCCGCGCTCGATGGCGGCGGCCGCGGCCTGGCGGATGTGGGCGGGCGTGTCGAAGTCGGGTTCACCCACCACGAGGTTCACGATCGACTTGCCCTGCCTGCGCAGCTCGTTGGCGCGGTCGGCGGCCGAGGTGCTGGGCGAGGGCTTGATGCGCCGCACGCGGGCGGCAATGCGGGAGGCAACGTTGGAGTCGGCGCTGGAGGTAGTGGCTTGCATGGACCGAACGGTACGCACATCGCTCCCGCGAGGCCAAGACGAGATTGCACTGGTCGTATAGGCGCAGCTTATGACTCATGGTGAGCACCCATATCCGCCGCGCGGGGCCGGTGCTAGGCTTGGCTTTTGCTTGGGGACAAGGCGTGAACCTGCGACGCCTCAAATATTTCGTGAAGATCGTGGACATCGGAAGCCTCACGCAGGCGGCCGAGGTTCTTTTCATCGCCCAGCCAGCGCTGAGCCAGCAACTGGCCACGCTCGAAGGCGAGGTGCGGCAGCAGCTGCTGGTGCGCACCAAGCGCGGCGTGACGCCCACCGAAGCCGGCAAGGTGCTGTACCGCCATGCGCAGATCATCCTGCGCCAGTGCGAGCAGGCGCGTGTCGACATGGAGGCCGCGGGCGAGGGGCTCTCGGGCCAGGTGTCTGTGGGGCTCGCGCCGGGCACGGCCGCCTCGGCGCTCTCGCTGCCGCTGCTTCGCACCGTGCGCGCGCGGCACCCGGGCATCCTGCTCTACCTGAACGAGAACTACGGCACTACGCTCAGCGAACTCATCATGAACGGCCGGATGGACCTGGCCGTGCTGTACGGCGACAAGGCCATCCACGGGCTGACCTTCCTGCCGCTGCTCAAGGAGCCGCTCTTCCTGGTCGGCCCCGCGTCGATGCCCGCTCCCTCGCAGCCGGTGAAGCTGGCCGACCTGCGCGACATCGAGCTCTTCCTGCCGCGCCCCTACAACGTGGTGCGCAAGCTGGTGGACGCGGCCTTCGTGCGCGCGGGCATGGTGCCGCGCGTGGTGGCGGAGATCGAGTCGGCCTTCACCCTCACGGCGGCCATTGCCGACGGGCTGGGCGCCACCATCCTGCCGGCGTCGATGGCGCGCGAGGTGGTGGCGAGCTGCGGCGCCTGGCAGTTCCCGATCGTCGATCCGGTCATCGAGGCGCCGCTGGCGCTGTGCCAGTCCGACCACCTGCCGCTGTCGGAGCCCGCGCAGGCGGTGAAGGACATCCTGCTCGAACTGGTGGCCGACCTGGCCGGCACCGTCGCGTCGACGCCCGAGCCCGAGATCGCCGCGCTGCCGTGACGCTGGCGTATCGGTGGGCGTCATAAGGCGCCCTTATCCCGGCACAGCCAAACCGTCTTTGGCTTCAGGCTCGCGGCCCGTTACCTTTCATGCATGCCGTCACGCGCTCGCGGAGCGCGTCGGCCATCACAGCCACCGGCATGAAGCAGGAACAGATCAAGACGCTCATCGACGCTTTGGCCGCATCGGACCTGGCGGAGCTGGAGTACAGCGAGAACGGCAGCACGCTGCGGCTGGTGAAGCTGGCTGCGCTGGGGGCCGCGCCCGTCGCGCGGACGCCGGCCGTCGCCCGCAAGGCGGCGAAGAGGACCGTCGAGGAAACGGCGGCGCCGGCGCCTGCCGGTGACGAGTGCCTCGCACCGCTGCACGGCGTGGTGCATCTCCAGCCCGCCCCGGGCGAGCCGCCTTTCGTGCAACCGGGGCAGGCGGTGGAAGCCGGCCAGATGCTGTGCGTGATCGAGGCGATGAAGATGTTCAACGAGGTCCGCGCCGACCGTGCGGGCGCCGTCCGGCAGGTGCTCGTGCAATCGGGCCAGGAAGTGGAAGCGGGGCAGCCCCTGTTCCGCTTCGAATGAGGAGGCACGCGCGATGCCGTTCGACACCGTCCTCATCGCCAACCGCGGGGAGATCGCGCTGCGCATACAGCGCGCCTGCCGTGGCCTCGGCCTGCGCACCGTGGTCGTGCACTCGGAGGCCGACCGCGACGCGATGTACGTCGCGCAGGCCGACCAGGCGCTGTGCATCGGTCCCGCCGCGCCGGGCCTGAGCTACCTCAATCAGTCGGCCCTCCTGTTTGCTGCCGAGGTGAGCGGCGCGCAGGCGATTCATCCCGGCTACGGCTTCCTTTCGGAGAACGCGGGCTTCGCGCAGCGCTGCGAGGAAGCCGGCCTCGTCTTCATCGGCCCCAGCGCCGCCTGCATCCGCACCATGGGCGACAAGGTTTCGGCCAAGCGCGCGATGCGCAAGGCCGGCGTGCCCTGCGTGCCCGGCCCCGACGAGGCGCTGCCGGACGATGCCGCCGCCGTGCAGGCGCTGGCACGCGAGATCGGCTACCCCGTCATCGTCAAGGCCGCGGGCGGCGGCGGCGGTCGCGGCATGCGCGTGGTGCACGAAGAGTCCGCGCTGCTCGACGCAATGGCCCTCACCCGCGAGGAAGCGCGCCAGGCCTTCGGCAACCCCGAGGTCTACATCGAGAAGTTCCTGCTGCACCCGCGCCATGTCGAGATCCAGGTGCTGGCCGACAGCCACGGCAACGCCGTATGGCTGGGCAGCCGCGACTGCTCGCTGCAGCGGCGCCACCAGAAGGTGATCGAGGAAGCGCCCGCGCCCGGCATCGACGAGGCGCTGCTGGCGGAGGTGGGCGAGCGCTGCGCGGCGGCGTGCAGGCAGATCGGCTACTGCGGCGTCGGCACCTTCGAGTTTCTCTACGAGAAGGGCGCCTTCTACTTCATCGAGATGAACACGCGCCTGCAGGTGGAGCACCCCGTGACCGAGATGACCGCCGGCATCGACATCGTGCAGCAGCAACTGCGCATGGCCCGCGGCGAGCGCCTGTCGATCGCGCAGGCCGACGTGCGCTGCCAGGGCCATGCCATCGAGTGCCGCATCAATGCCGAGAACCCCGATACCTTCGCGCCCGCGCCGGGCCGCATCACCGGCTGGCAGGTGCCCGGCGGATTCGGCGTGCGCGTCGACTCGCATGCGGGCGCGGGCTACCGCGTGCCGCCGTACTACGACTCGATGATCGCCAAGCTCATCGTGCATGGCGCGAGCCGCGCCGACGCGCTGGACCGTATGCGCCTCGCGCTGGCCGAGACGCGCGTGGAGGGCATCGCCACCAACGTGCCGCTGCATCGCGAGCTGCTGCGCGACGAGGGCTTCGCCGCCGGCGGCGTCGACATCCATCATCTCGAACGCTGGCTGCAGCAAAGGAGCGCGGCGTGAGCACGGCACCATCCATCAGCCTCCTGGGCACCACCGCGCTGCTCTTCGAGGCGCCCGGCGGCATGAACCTGCCCTCTCAGCAGCGCATCTGGGCCCTGGCGCACGAGGCCGAGAGCTGGCCCGAGGTGCGCGAGGCCGTGCCGGGCATGAACAACCTGATGCTCACCTTCAGCCGGGCGCCGCGCCACCTCGATGCGCTGCGCGCACGCCTGTGCGAGGCCTGGGACGCGGCCACCGCCATGCGGCGCGAAGGCCGCGTCGTCGAGCTTCCGGTGGTCTACGGCGGCGAGGGCGGCCCGCACATGGCCGACGTGATGGCGCACACGGGCCTGGGCATCGAGGCCATCGTGGAGCTGCACAGCGCGCCGCTCTATCCGGTGTATGCCCTCGGCAGCCATCCCGGCTACTGCTACCTGGGCGGCATGGACCCGCGCATCGCCACGCCCCGTCGCAAGACGCCGGTGCTGAGCATCCCGGGCGGCGCGGTGTCGATCGGCGGCGCGCAGACGGGCGTGTCGGCATCGGCCGGCCCGAGCGGCTGGAACACCATCGGCAGCACCTCGATGGCGTTCTTCGATCCCGCGAAGGATCCGCCCGCGACGCTGCAGCCCGGCGACATGATCCGCTTCCGCGTGGAGGGCATCGTCCGATGATCGAGATCCTTTCCTCCGCCGCGCTCGCGACCGTGCAGGACCTGGGCCGCACCGGCAGCCTGCGCTGGGGCGTCGGCACCTCGGGCGCCATGGACAACCTCGCGCTGGCCGCCGGCAACCTGCTGCTGGGCAACCAGCTCGGCGCCGCGGCCGTCGAGATACCGGTGTTTCCGTTCAAGGTGCTCTTCGACGAGGACTGCGCCTTCGCGCTCACCGGCGCCGACTGCGCCGCCCGCCTGGACGACCAGCCCCTGCTGCCCTGGTGGGTGCACCAGGCGCGCGCCGGCCAGGTGCTCACGCTGGGACTGCCGCAGGGCGGCGCGCAGCGCGGCAGCCGCGCGGTGCTGTGCGTGGCCGGCGGCATCGACGTGCCCGAGGTGCTGGGCTCGCGCAGCACCCAGCTGCGCGGCGCATTCGGCGGCCACGAGGGGCGCGCGTTGCGCCGGGGCGACCTGCTGCGCGCGGCCGGCGCGGCCAGCGCCTGCCGCACCGGCTTCGGCCTGGTGCCGCCCGCGCTCGCGCTGCCGCTGGAGCGCGACGGCGCGATGGCCGTGCGCGTGCTGCCGGCGGCCGAGTACGCGGCTTTCGAGCCGTCCTCCCGCGAGGCCTTCTGGGCCGGCGAATGGAAGATCACGCCGCACAGCGACCGTTACGGCTACCGGCTCGAAGGCGAGGCGCTGCGGCCGATCGCGCCGATGGAGCTGCGCTCGCACGGCATCGTGCCGGGCGTGATCCAGGTGCCGCACAACGGGCAGCCGATCATCCAGATGCGCGACGCCCAGCCTTCGGGCGGCTACCCCAAGTTCGGCACCGTGATCGAGGCCGACATGTGGCGCCTCGGCCAGGCGCCCATCGGCAGCCGCATCCGCTTCATCGAAACCACCTGGGACGAGGCGCTGGATGCCCTCGACGAGGTGCGCGCCTGGCTCGACAAGGTCGCGCGCATGGTGGAACTGCATCGCGGCGCGCCCGCCGCCAGGAACTGAACGGCATGCAGGACGTTTCCCGACTCGCCGCCTGGCTGGCAGGCACCGACATCGGCCTTCTCGAGCTGCGCACGCCCGAGGGCACGCTGCGCCTCGGGCGCCTGGGCGACGACGTCGTCGAACTGCCGCAGGACGAGGAAGAGATCGAGCCCGTGCCGGTCAAGGCCCCCTCGCTCGGCGTCTTCCTGCACGGCCACCCGCTCGCGACCGCGCCGCTGGCGCGCATCGGCGCTCGCGTGGAGGCCGGCCAGACCGTCGGCCTGCTGAAGATCGGCCCGCTGCTGCTGCCGGTGGCCGCGCCGCAGGCAGGCATCGTCGATGGCGTCCATGTGGCCGATGGCGCAGCCGTCGGCTACGGCACGCCGCTGCTCGACCTGCACCCGCTCTGACGAACAAGAGAAGGACACCCCGATGGACATCGACCTGAACGCAGACCTCGGCGAAGGCTTCGGCCCCTGGCGCATGGGCGAGGACGAAGCGCTGCTCGACATCGTCTCCTCCGCCAACGTGGCCTGCGGCTTCCATGCCGGCGACCCGGTCATCATGGACCGCACGGTGCGCATGGCGCGCCAGCGCGGCGTGGACGTGGGCGCGCACGTGGGCTTTCCGGACCTGATGGGCTTCGGCCGCCGGCAGATGCAGATCGAGACGAAGGAGCTGGTGGCCTACGTGCTCTACCAGCTCGCCGCGCTCGACGGCATGGCCCGCACGGCAGGCCACCGCATGACGCACATGAGCTTCCACGGCGCGCTCGGCAACATGGCGGCCGCCGATGCCGCGCTGGCCGAGCCGCTGGTGCGCGCGGTGGCCGACTTCGATCCCTCGCTCACCGTCAGCACCTCCGCCAGCCGCGCCATCGAGGACGCGGCCGGGCGCTGCGGCCTGCGCGTGCGCAGGACCTTCCTGGCCGACCGCGCCTGCGGCGACGACGGCCTGCTGGTGCCGCGCAAGCTGCCCGGCGCCGTGATCCACGAGCGCGAGGCGGTGCTGGCGCGGGTGCGCCAGCTGCTGGAAGACGGCACCGTCACCAGCGTCACCGGCAGGAAGATTCCGATGCGCGTGCATTCGATCCTGCTGCACGGCGACACGCCCGGCGCCGTCGAGCTGGCGCGCGCCGTGCGCGGCGTGGTCGAGCAGGCCGGGCGCGTGGTACCCATCTCCAGGCAGGCGAACGACTGACCGGCCGCTTCGATGCACCGGGGCACGAACATGGTGCTTACCCTTAGTCATATGCACGGATCGCGGGCGACATAAGGGGGGCTTATCGCTCCACAGCCAATCCGTCTTGGCGCAGCGCACAGGCGCTGGCTACAGTGAATTCCAGGCAGCCATCTGCCACCCGACGAAAGAACAGAACATGCCGTTTTCCGACTACAAGACCGCACTGGTGACCGGAGCCTCCTCGGGCATCGGCGCAGCCGTCGTCGAGCGCCTGAGCAAGGAGGGCCTGAAGGTCCACGCGCTCGCTCGCAGCGCCGACAAGCTGGCCGACCTCGCCGCGCGCACCGGCTGCATTCCGCACGCCATCGACGTGAGCGACATCGCCGGCATCACCGCGCTCGCGAAGGAAGTCGAGTTCGACGTGCTGGTCAACAACGCCGGCGTGGACCGGCCCGGTTCCATCCTCAAGGCCGACGCCGAAGGCATCGACCTGCTGGTGGACGTGAACCTGCGCGCGGTGCTGCACCTGTGCCGCCTGGTGGTGCCCGGCATGGCGGCGCGCGACCGCGGCCACGTGGTCAACATCAGCTCCATCGCGGGCGCCTACAACTTCGGCGGCAACAGCACCTATCACGCCACCAAGGCGGCGGTGAGCATGCTCTCGCGCCAGCTTCGCATCGACTGCTTCGGCAAGCGCGTGCGCGTCACCGAGATCTGCCCGGGCCGCGTGGCCACCGACATCTTCGCGCACGTGCACGGCGACTCCGAGGACACCTACAAGCGCTTCGTCGAGGGCTTCGAGCTGCCGCAGGCCGAGGACATCGCGAACGCCATCGCCTTCGCCATCTCGGCGCCCATCGCGGTGAACGTGGGCCACATGGAGATCACGCCCACGCTGCAGGTGCCCGGCGGCCTCTCGACCACCCGGCCCGAAACGCCACGGGCCTGAGCGGCACGAACGCATCCGATCCAGGCAAGGCAAAGGAACCGGCGCATGAAAGACTTCGACCTGCTTGCCATCCTGCTGAAGCCGGAGTTCGGCGACATGCTGCTGCATGGCCTGCTGGAAACGCTGAGGATCGCGGCCGGTTCCTGGCTGCTCGCCATGACCATGGCCATCGTGCTGCTGGTGGTGCGGCTCACGCCGAGCCGCATCGCCGAGCGCGTGGTGGCCGGCTACATCTCCTACCACCGCAACGTGCCGACGCTGGTTCAGCTCATGTTCTGGTACTTCGGCATCTTCAGCCTGCTGCCCGACGCGCTGCAGGGCTGGCTGTCGGCCAACAACGCAGAGAGGCTGCTGTCCATCGTCGCGCTGGGCCTGTGTCAGGCGGCCTACTTCAGCGAGGACATGCGCTCGGGCCTGCGCGCAATCCCGGCCGGGCAGGCCGAGGCGGCACGCGCGCTCGGCCACGGCTACATCGGCTCCATGCGCCACGTGATGCTGCCGCAGGCCATCCGCAACGCGGTGCCGGCGCTGGTCAACCACAGCGTGTCGCTCTTCAAGAACAGCAGCCTGGCCATGGCCATCGGCGTGGCCGAGCTGACGCACGCGGTGAAGGAGATCGAGAGCCAGAGCTTCCGCACCTTCGAGGCCTACAGCGTGGCCACCGTGCTCTACCTGGTGTGCTCGCTGCTCATCATGGCCGTGGGCGGATGGCTGTCGCGGCGCTACCGCATCGCAGGCGCGAGATAAGAAGAAAGAAGCGGAACCACGATGTACAGCGTCTACGAAATCCTCCGCGACAACTGGCTGCTGCTGCTGGTCGGCCAGTACCCCAACGGCCCGCTCGGCGGCATCGTCGCCACGCTGATCCTCTCGGTGCTGGGCATCGTGCTGGCCTTTCCGCTGTCGGTGCTGCTCGCACTGGCGCGGCTGTCGCCCTGGCGCGTGCTGCGCTGGCCCGCCACCGTGCTGGTGTACGTGGTGCGCGGCGTGCCGCTGCTGATGGTGATCCTGTGGGTCTACTTCCTGGTGCCGCTGCTCATCGGGCGCGACGTGTCGGGCTTCACCACCATGCTGTGCACGCTGGTGATCTACGAGGGCGCCTATCTCTCGGAGGTGGTGCGCGCGGGCATCCAGGCCCTGCCCAAGGGACAGACCGAGGCGGCGCGCGCGCTGGGCCACAGCCACCTGGGCACCATGTGGTTCGTGATCCTGCCGCAGGCGCTCTACAACATGCTGCCCAGCATGCTGAGCCAGTTCATCTCAACCATCAAGGAGACCACGCTGGGCTACGTGATCAACGTGCAGGAACTCACCTTCGCGGCCAACCAGATCAACAACCAGCTGCTGACCAAGCCCTTCCAGGTGTTCTTCATCCTGGCGATGACCTACTACGTGGTCTGCTTCAGCCTGACGCAGCTCACGCAATGGCTCGAGCGGCGCATCGCGCACAAGCGGCTCGGTGCCGCGCAGGCGCAAGCCTCGGCCGCGGACGGCACGCCGCTTCCTTCGCCGATGGCGGCGCCCCAGCCATGACCGCGACGCCTGTTCCACACCCATCGCCCGCGAGGGACGACACCATGATCCTGTTCTCCAACATCAACAAGTGGTACGGCGACTACCAGGCGCTGGCCGACATCAACGCCGAGGTGAAGAAGGGCGAGGTCGTGGTGGTCTGCGGGCCCTCGGGCTCCGGCAAGTCCACGCTGATCCGCACCGTGAACCGGCTGGAGGAAGTGAAGTCGGGCCAGTTGCTGTTCGACGGCCAGGACATCCACGCGCCCATGCGCAGCGCGGCGCTGAACAAGTTGCGCAGCCGCATCGGCTTCGTGTTCCAGAGCTTCAACCTGTTCCCGCACCTGTCCGTGCTGGAGAACATCATGCTGTCGCCGATGCGCGTGCTCGGCGTGAAGCGCGCCGACGCGAAGGCCAAGGCCGGGCAGCTGCTGGAGCGCGTGGGGCTGTCGAACAAGGCAGGCGCGTATCCCGCGCAGCTCTCGGGCGGCCAGCAGCAGCGCGTGGCCATCGCCCGCGCGCTGGCGATGGAGCCGCCGGCCATGCTGTTCGACGAGCCCACCAGCGCGCTCGACCCCGAGATGGTGGGCGAGGTGCTGTCGGTGATGCGCGGGCTCGCCAACGACGGCATGACCATGATGTGCGTCACGCACGAGATGAACTTCGCCCGCGAGGTGGCCGACCGCATCTGGTTCATGGACGCGGGGCGCATCCTCGAGAAGGCCGACCCCGCCACCTTCTTCGGCAGTCCGCAGCATCCGCGCGCGCAGCGCTTCCTGTCGGACCTGCGCGCGCATTGAATCCGTCTTCCCTCGTTCAGTTCCACGCAATCCCCCAGGAGTCCACCATGTCGAAAAAGACCGTCTTCCGCCTCGCCGCCATCGGCACCTTCCTCGGCACGGCCTCGCTGCTCGCGCACGCCGACCAGTGGAGCGACATCAGCCAGCGCAAGGAACTCAAGTGCGGCACCTTCGCCGACGTTCCTCCCTTCGCCGCGCCCGACCCGAAGACGCGCGAGATGGTGGGCCACGACGTCGACCTGTGCAACGCGCTGGCCAAGGAGCTGGGCCTCACCGCCAAGGTCACGCCGCTGTCGGTGGAAGCGCGCGTGCCCGAGGTGAAGCTCGGCCGCGTCGACGTGACCGTGGCCAACCTGGCCTACACCAAGAGCCGCGGCGAGCAGATCCAGTTCAGCGACCCGTACTACGTGGCCAAGGAGATGCTGGCCGTGAAGGCCTCCGACCCCGGCACCGCCAAGGCCGACTTCAAGGGCAAGCGCCTGAGCTCGACCAAGGGCTCCACTTCCGAGCTGTCGATCAAGATGAACGGCTCCGAGCCGGTCACCTTCCAGGACACGGGCTCGGCCTTCATGGCCGTGCAGCAGAACAAGTCGGTCGGCATGGTCGCCAACACCATGACCATCACCAAGCTGGTCAACCAGTCGAAGACCGAAGGCGTGGCGCTGAAGATGATCAAGGAGCCGATGGTGCTGCAGCCCGTGGGCATCGGCATGAAGAAGGACGAGCCTGTGCTGCTGTCCAAGGTGAACGCCGCCCTCTATGCGCTGGAGAAGTCGGGCGAACTCGACCGCATCTGGGCCAAGTGGCTGGGCCCGAACACCGAGTACAAGATGGTGCGCGAGGAGAAGGTCACGCCGCTGGCCGAGCTCAAGTTCGAAATGCTGCCCTGAGTCTCCGGCGCCGCGCACGCAGCAAGGCCCGCGAGGTTTGAAACCGCAGCGGCCAAGGCCAGGAACACCGCGGAACCGGCTTTGCCGGGCCGCAGGTGTTGCCCCCTCGGAGAGGGGGTTGGCGAAGCACACGAAGTGAGCGAAGCCTGGGGGAGCTTCCTAGTCGTAATTTGTGAAGCGGCTTGGTTCCTCGGTCTGCGTGTTCAGCGGCTTGTAGCCCTGGATGTTCTGCAGCAGCGTGCTCGTCGGGTTCGAGCCGATGTTGCCGAAGCCGTTGAACTGGATCTGGAACATCAGCCGGGTGTCGGGCGAGGTCCGGCCCGAGACGAGGCGCTCGAGCACGACGCGGCCCACCCAGCAGCAGGCGTTGTATTCGGCGCCGATCAGGCTGTCCGACATCGCGCGGTCGTGCAGGCTGTAGCTCAGCCGGCCCACTGCATACCAGCGGCCCGGGTCGCCGGGTTTTCTTTCGCCGAAGAGCCCTCTGGTCAGCTCGCTCAGCGGCCACTGCCAGTTGAAGTCCACCGTCTTCGTGCCGTCGTTCGCGGTGGTGCTGCTGTCGGCCTGGTAGCGGAAGGCGGCGGTGAGGGTGTGATACGGCGCCGGCGTGTAGCGCAGCGTGAGCGCGTCGCGCGTGCTCTTGCCGGTGTCCATGTTGTACTGGGCCAGGCCGTCGATGCTCCACTTGGGATTCCAGTGCACCTGGCCGCCCAGGATGAAGTCGCCCGAGCGGTCGGTCACCGCGGTGCCGCCCGGCAGCGTGACGTTCTGGTCGCTGAAGCGGAAGCGCTGCGCGATGCCGAAGCGCGCCGACTCGGCGCCGGTGACGGGGTCGATCAGGCGCGTGGTCACGCCGGTGGTCAGCGTGTTGGTGTCCGAGATGCGGTCGTTGCCCGAGAACGCGTTCTCGGTGTAAAGCGTGGCGAAGCTGATGTCGTTGGCGGCCGTGTCGTACACCGGCAGCTGGCTCTGGTCGCGGTAGGGCGTGCGCACGTAGAAGGCGCGCGGCTCCAGCGTCTGGCGCCATGCGCTGCCGAACAGGCTGGTGTCGCGCTCGAACACCAGTCCGCTGTCCAGGCTCACCGTGGGCACCACGCTGCTGATGGAGGTCGCGCCGCTGGCCAGCGGCGAGTCGAGCTGGTAGGAGGCCGTGTGCAGCAACAGCTTCGGGATCACGTAGCCGCCCGGCGTGACCCACGGCCGGCTGATCTGCAGGTTGCCCACCATGCGCTCGCCGTTGGGCTGCTTGATGCCGTTGAGCGTGGGCGAGTAGGCCGAGTCGATCTCGAAGCGCGAGTAGTCCAGCGTGCCCGACACGTCGAAGCCGTGCAAGTCGTACTTGTTGTAGTTGGCCGTGATCTGCGGCACGCGGTTGTACGAGGGCGTGATCGGCGAGGCGGCGTACTGCAGCGTCTGGTAGGAGAGGGTGCGCGCCTGCCCGCTCCAGTCGCCCTTGCTCCAGTTGAGGTCGACCTCGTTCGTGAGCGTGCGCGAGGTGAGCGTGGGCGAGTGCGAGAAGTCGCGCCAGTAGTCGTCGTCGCTCACGCGGTTGATGTTGAACGAGGTGCTCAGCGAATCGAGCCCGAAGGGCTTGGGGTCGAGCTTCTGGTCGTGCTTGGCCCACAGGCCCCAGCGGTTGCGGTCGCGCAGGCTGTCGCTGGGCATCTCGTCGATGCGGATCTGGCCGCTGTAGTTCTTCTCCAGGTAGCGGAACTCGGTACCGACGTTGATGCCGCGGCTGGTCATGAGTTCGGGGTAGAGCGTGAGGTCGCGGTTGGGCGCGATGTTCCAGTAGTACGGCTGCAGGTACTCGAAGCCGTTGGTGGTGTCGAAGCCGATCACCGGCGGCAGCAGGCCGCTCTGCCGAGCGTTGCTCAGCGGAAAGGTGACCGACGGAATGGAGGGCGTGGTCACGCCCAGGAAGGTGATCTGCGCGTCGGTGGCGGTCGCGAGATTGGTGTCGCTGTCGGTGGTCATCGTGACTGCGCTGAGCATCCAGTCGGGCATCCACCCTGGGCGGTTCTCGCGCAGGCAGGTGGTGTAGGTGACGTGCCGGGCCACAGAAACCTTCGGGCCGACGAAGTCGATGCGCTCGGCCTCGCCGTGCCCGCCGTTGGCCAGCAGCGTGTAGCGCACGTGGTCGAAGAAGCCCTCGAAGCTCTCGACCTTCAGGCGCAGCTCGGGGCCCTCGTACACGTTGCCGGCCTGGTTCAGGTGCACGTTGCCGGTGGCGGTCGCGGTGTCGGCCGGCGGCCGGTACTCGAGGCGGTCGGCCGTGATGCGCGTGTCGCCGCGCCGCAGCGAGGCATTGCCCTCGACCGTCACTTCGAGGTCGGGGCGTCCGCTGAGCCGGTCGCCGTCGACGATGCTCGGGCGCATGCCGCGTTCGGCCGGCGGGATCGTCTCGATCAGCTCGGGCGTGCGGCGCAGCGTGATCGGCGCCTCGGTCCATGCGTCGTCCTGTGCCGAGGCCGAGTGCGAACGCAGCATCAGCAGCGAAAGCAGCACCATCGGCGGCAGCGGAAAGCCGCGCCAGCGTAGTTTCATGTGAAGAGAAGAATGGTCCGGAAGGAGGCCGGCGTGTTCAGGCGTCCTGCCTGGCCTGCGATTCCCATGCGAAGCCGACGCCGTAGACCGAGCGGATCCAGTCGTGCGCGGCCGAGACGGTGGCCAGCTTCTTCCTGAGGTTCTTGATGTGCGTGTCGACGACGCGCTCGTTGACGTCCAGCGCCTCCGGGAACGCGGCCTCGAGCAGCTTCGAGCGCGTGAGCACGCGCCCCGGCTCCTGCGAAAGCGCGCGCAGCAGCAGCGACTCGCGGCGCGTCAGCGGCAGGTAGTGCCCGTCGAGGATCGCGCAGCCGCGCACCGCGCCGAAGGTGATCGGCATCGAAGGGCGGGCCACGTGTCGCCGCTGCGCGCAGCGGCGCAGCACGGTGTGGATGCGCACCACGACTTCCCTCGGCGAGAAGGGCTTGCACACGTAGTCGTCCGCGCCGAGATCGAAGCCGCGCAGCCGGTCGGACTCCTGCGCGCGTGCCGTCAGCATGATGATCGGGTGGTCGCTGCGCGCGCGGATCTTCTCCAGGATCTGCAGGCCGCTCACGCGCGGCAGTTCCACGTCGAGCAGGGTCAGCGCGGGCGGCGAAGTCAGGATGCGGTGCAGCGCGACCGCGCCGTCCTCGATGTGCTCGGCTTCGTGCCCGGCGCGGCGTAACTCGTCCAGCAGCACCGAGGCGGCGTCTTGCCCTTCCTCCACCAGCAGGATGCGGCTCATCGCGTCATTGCAGCTTCAGTGAACCGGGGTGCGCCTGCCTGACGGGTGCAGGTGCGTGCGTGTTGCGGTCGCGGCAGTTGCGCATGTGGTCGTCCACCGTCAGGTCGCCCTGCAGGTCGGTCAGCAGCTGCAGCGTGCGGTCGATGGCGGCGTTGTCGAGCATGGGGTAGCCCTGCTCGGTGCGCCCGTTGTTGCGCGCCACGCGCGCGATGTAGGGCAGGTCCTGCGGCGTGATGACGACGCTGGGCATCACGCCTTCGAGCTCCACGCCGTCGAAGGGCAGCAGCACGAAGTACTGCACCCGCAGGTCCGACGGCACCAGGCTGCGCAGGTGCGTGGTCTTGCGGCCGCACTGCCAGGCAGGGTCCTTCACCTCGCGCGCCAGCGAATGCCCGTGCTGGCGCAGGAACCAGCGCGGCACCGTGTGGGCCGAGGTCTTGCGGTACACCACCGCGTTGCGCCAGCCCTTCACCTCGAACAGGTACACGCCGGCCTCGCACACCAGCGCGACGTCGAAGCGCGCCGTGGGTACGGCGCTGCCTTCGTACATCGGGATGACGAGGTCGCGCAGCACGTGCATGCGTCCGAAGGCCGGCTGGAAGGCTGCGGCGAGCTGCTGGATGGCCAGCGTGGTTGCCGTGCTGCTCGCGGACTCGCTTTCAGGGGAGCAGATGCGGTGCGTGGGCGCGACGGCGTCCGGCTTCTTGTGTCCGTGGCCGGCCAGCGTGAGCACGGGGCGGGTCGGAACTTTGTGCAGGGCAGTGGTCATGTAGAGCTCCTTCGAATCTCAAGGATTGCGCAACTTTCGGGAGACTTTGTGCAGAAACGGCATTTGCCCAGCTTGTCCGCCTTGCCCGGCCTGTTCGTTCTGCCCGGCCTGCAGGTCCGCCACGGTGTCGATGGACGCACCGCTTCCGATGCTTCCCATGAGGACGACCCACGCGAGCGCAAGCTCTCCGTTTGCCGCGGCCAGCACGTGCAGGTCGAGCAGCAGGCCCTGGTAGTCCTCCATGAGCTGTACTTCGGAGATCTCGCCGCGGTCGCGGCGCTGCTTGGAGGACTCGAAGCCCGCTCGCGCATTCACGACGCGCGCGTATGCGGTGTTGGCGATGTCGCTCTGCATCTGAAGCCGTTGCAGCGCCTCTGCCACCTGCTCGCGCGCTTGCGAGACCGCATGCGCGTAGAGAGGCTTGCCGGGCACCTCGATGTCCCGTGCCTCCTCTGCCGCGGCGTCGATGGTGCCCGCGGGCATTGCCGACGGGTCCGCGTCGTAGAGCGCGGCGGCGAGATTGATGTCGTTCCTGTTGGCGAGCACGGCCATCGGCAGCTCGCGCGGCACCTCGGCCGCGAAGCGCGGCAGCGACTTGTCCTGCAGCGCGTCGGCGAGCATCTCCTGGAGCGCGGCTTCCGACATGCGGCACTGCCTTGCCAGGTAGGCGATGTAGCTCGCGCGCTGGGCCTTCAGCTTCTCGATGGTCGATTGCGCGCCGGCCTGCCGTTGCGCGAGCTGCTTCGCGAAGTCGTCGTGCGGCAGCGCGCTGCCCTTGATGAGCGAGGTCTGCCGCTCGACGGCCGAGCGCGTGTTCTCGAGGTAGACGAGCTCCAGCGTCTTCACCTTGAGCGCGATGTATGTGGCGGCAATGCCCGCCTCCGCGTTGCCTCCGAGCGATGCGGCCATCAGCTTGTCCATCGCGGGGTCTTCGAACCCGGCCCACCACGACTGCGTGTCCACGCGGGCCCGGGTGCGTGCCTTGTCGTGGTCGACGAACATGCCCGCGGCGAGCACCGAGGTCGAGTGGACCATCGCGATGCTCGTGCTGGCGCATGCGATGGCCAGCGCGCCGCACACCGCCGCCGTCAGGATTCTTGAGCGCTTCACGCCAGGGTCTCCAGCTTCTTCATGAGCGCATCTTTTCAGGCGATCTGGGAGAAATTTGAAGGACCGTGCAACAGCCCTGTGCGCGCGTGCGGCACAGGTGTGATGTACGCACACAACACTCGGTGCAGCGGAAAGCCGAACCACCAAATTCCTCCCGAATTGGGCGAAACCATGCATGCAGCCGGTCGATACCGAGCGGCCGCATCAGACCTGAAACTGGAGAACCCTGAATGAAGAAAACCCTCACGGCATTCGCTGCCCTGGCCGTCTGCGGCCTGGCTTCTGCCCAATCGTCAGTCACGTTGTTCGGCGTCGTGGACGCCGGGCTGACCTACCAGTCGACGACCTCGCGCGACACCACCACCGGCGCGTCGGTCAAGCAAAGCAAGACGAGCCTGGGCAACTCCGCCTACAACTCCAGCCGCATCGGCTTCCGCGGCACCGAAGACCTCGGCGGCGGCCTTGCAGCGAGCTTCTGGCTCGAAGCGCCCATCACCAACGACGACGGCGCCACCGGCATCTCCACCTTCTCGCGCCGCTCCACCGTGAGCCTGTCGGGTGGCTTCGGCGAACTGCGCCTGGGCCGCGACTACACGCCCACCTTCTGGAACGACACCGTCTTCGACCCGTTCGGTACCAACGGCTCGGGCACGAACGTGATCAGCACCGTCAGCGGCAACACCACGATCAACAACGCCAACTACGTGCGTGCGAGCAACTCGATCGGCTACTTCCTGCCGCCGAACCTGGGCGGTTTCTACGGCCAGGTGCAGTACAGCCTGCACGAGAACGCCAGCACCGACGCGACCAGCACCACCGCAGCCTCGAGCAGCAGCGCGGGCCGCTACGTCGGCGGCCGCTTCGGCTACGCCAACGGTCCTCTGGACGTGGCACTGGGCGTGGGCCGCAGCACCGTGGTGGACACCACCGCGCTGGAGCGCAGCGTGCAGACCATCAACCTGGGCGCTTCGTACGACTTCGGCCCGGTGAAGCTGTTCGGTGAGCTGTCGAACGTGAAGAACAAGTTCGACTACTCGGCAGCGGCCGACCGGCACGACAGCTACAACGGCTACCTGATCGGCGCGACGGTGCCGGTGGGTGCCGGCCTGATCCGCGTGGCGTACTCGCAGGTCCGCTACAACGAAGGCACGGCCGGCATCACGGGCGAAGACCCGCTGGCGCGCAAGTTCGCGATCGGCTACGTGCACAACCTGTCCAAGCGCACGGCGCTGTATGCGACGGTGGCGCGCGTGAACAACCGCAACGACGTGAACTACACGGGCAGCCTGGTGTCGGCGAGCACGACCGGCTACGGCAGCACGGGCACGAGCTACACGGGCCTGCCGCGCTCTTCCACCGGCTACGACTTCGGCATCCGCCACGCGTTCTGATCCTCTGATCGCATGAGGATGTGACGGGGCAGCGCGGCCGCCGCAAAGGCGCCGCGCTGCCCGTTCCGGTCGCGCAATGGCTTGCGCGGACTCTGGAACACGCTGCACTCGGGAGGGAACTCAGCGCAGCGAGGAGAAGGTGCCGCAGTTTCAAGGCAGGTCAAATGAACAAACAGATATTCGCGCTCGCGCGCTGGTTGCGCGCGTGTGCCTTCCTGCTCCTCGCCCTCGGGTCGCTCGCGGCGGCACAGGCGCAGAACAGGATCGAATCGGTCACGGGCTCCCTGCAGGCAGGCAGCGAAGTGCTGCGTGTCGATTTCTCGGAGCCGCTGACGGCTGAGCCCAACGGCTTCGCCATCCAGTCGCCCGCGCGCATCGCGCTCGACTTTCCCGGCATGAGCAGCAGCCTGGGCCGTGAGGCCATCGAAATGAGCCAGGGCAATCTGCGCTCCGTGAATGTGGTGCAGGCCGGCGAACGCACGCGACTCGTGCTCAACCTGAAGCAGGCGACCGCCTACAGGACCGAGCTGCGCGGCAAGTCGCTGCTCGTGACGCTGCAGCCCGCCGCAGGCCCTGCGCTGGCGACTTCCGCGTCGGCCACCTTTGCCGAGAACCGCAACCGCGACGTGCTGCCGCTGCGCGACGTCGATTTCCGCATGGGCACCGAAGGCACCGGTCGCGTGATCGTGTCGCTGCCCAACGACCAGGTCGGCGTGGACATCCGCCAGCAGGGCAAGGGCCTCGTGGTCGAGTTCACGAAGTCGTCGTTGCCCGAGGGGCTCAACCGCCGGCTCGACGTGTCCGACTTCGGCACGCCAGTGCAGACCGTGAGCCTGCAGCAGGCCGGCGATCGCGTGCGCATGGTGATCGATCCGCGCGGCGAGTGGGAGCACAGCGCCTACCAGAGCAACAGCCAGTTCGTGGTGGAGGTGCGCCCGCGCAAGGTCGACCCGACCAAGCTGACGCAGGGCGTCGGCTACAACGGCGAGAAGCTGTCGCTCAACTTCCAGAACATCGAGATCCGCTCGCTGCTGCAGGTGATCGCGGACTTCACCAGCTTCAACATCGTCACCTCCGACTCGGTCACGGGCTCGCTCACGCTGCGGCTGAAGGACGTGCCCTGGGACCAGGCGCTGGACATCATCCTGGAGGCGAAGAACCTCGGCATGCGCAAGAACGGCAGCGTGCTGCGCATCGCGCCCGAGGACGAACTCAATGCCAAGGAGAAGCTCAGGTTCGAATCGCAGGCTGCGATCCAGAGCCTGGAGCCCGTGCAGACACGTTCATTCCAGCTCAACTACGCGAAGGCGCCGGCGATCGCCCAGAGCCTGACCGGCACGGGTTCGTCGACGGGCGGAACCAGCGGATCGGCGACCCGCATCCTGAGCGCGCGCGGCAGCGTGATTGCCGAGCCGCGCACCAACCAGCTCTTCGTCTCGGACATTCCGTCGCGCCTGGCGCAGGTGGCCGAGCTGATCCAGAAGCTGGACGTCTCGGTGCGGCAGGTGCTGATCGAGGCCCGCATCGTCGAGGCGTCGGACACCTTCAGCAAGTCGCTGGGCGTGAAGCTGGGCGGCTCGGTCAAGGGCAGCAACAGCTCCATCGGCACGCAGCCGACCACCTCGAGCGACGGGACCACCACCTTCTCGGGCAACTCGACGAGCAACTTCATCAACCTGCCCGCCACCAGCTCGAGCGGATCGAGCGTCGGCACCTTCGCCGTTTCGCTGTACAACTCCAGCCTCTCGAAGATCCTCAACCTGGAGATCTCCGCGCTGGAGGACGAAGGCAAGGGCAAGGTGGTGGCCAGCCCGCGCGTGGTGACCGCGGACCAGACCAAGGCGCTGATCGAGCAGGGCACCGAGCTGCCCTACCAGTCGGCGACATCCAGCGGTGCCACTTCGGTGTCGTTCCGCAAGGCCAACCTGAAGCTCGAGGTCACGCCGCAGATCACGCCCGAGGGCAACATCATCCTGACGCTCGACGTGAACAAGGACTCGGTCGGGCAGTCGACGAGCGCGGGCTACGCGATCAACACGAAGCACGTGCAGACCGAAGTGCTGGTCGAGAACGGAGGCACCGTCGTGATCGGCGGGATCTTCGAGCTGACCGACAACGTGGACGAGTCGCGTGTTCCGGTGCTGGGCGAGATACCGGTGGTCGGAGCCCTGTTCCGCACGCGCAGCCGCACGTACAACAAGACGGAGCTGCTGGTCTTCATCACGCCGAAGATGATCACCGACCGGACTGCGCTGCGCTGAGCAACAGGCGGATGGCGGGTTGGAGCAGCCCGCTACCTGATCGCCACCGCTGCAGGCGGGGCGCCCGGCACCGCCACGCGGAACTTGAGGCCATCGAGCAGCTTGTCCCACAGCGCGATGGCTTCTTCGTCGTTGACCGACGAAGAAGCCGCCGCGCCCACGCGATCGGAGGCCACCTTGGTGAACATCGCCGCATGCAGCAGCGCGGGGCGCGCGACGTTGCCGGTTTCGCCGATGAACATCCATTCGAAGTCGTGCGAACCATCGGCTTCGCGGACCAGCGACTCCTCTCCGTCCCAGCCGTGGACTTTCTTCTTGCCCTCGCGCAGCGTCGTCAGCCTGGGATAGCTGCTGCCGGCGTCTCGCTTGCGATCGTTGATGAGCTTGAGCAGGCCGTAGCCATTGCTGCCCTTCGTGCTCTGGCTCTGGTTGCTCTGGACGCTGAACACGACGTCCGGCAGGTCCGCCATGTGAAGGCCGGCCTGGGACAGGGCTGGGCCTCGAGAGCCATCGACACGGGTGAAGCCGTATTCATGGCAAAGGCCTTGATCCGTGGGAACCTCGTCGGGCTCGCGTGCGCGCAGATTGCTGGCGAGCTCGACAGCATCTCGAAGGATCGAGTCTGCGGTCACGTTGTAGCTCTCGGCCGTGGCGTCGCCTCCAACAAAGATGTGCGGGCCTACGACGTAGTAGATGTCAAAGCTCTCCAGCTCGTATTTCTTTGCAGACACGCTCTTGAATGAACGCATGAGCCAGAGATTCGGTGCCGGCCCTTTGCCAAAGTAGGTGATCTCGGCCGTCTTGTCTGCTGACAGTATCTTTGCGCGGTCGGCGGCCATCACTTTCTCGACGTCATTGGCCCGGTTGGGCAGCGTCGGAAAGTCGCGCCCGAACGCCAGTCTCGAATCGACGGGTGCGGTCAGCACATAGCGGCCGAAGCACAGCAGTTTGGTGTGATCGAACAGTTTCTCGATGCGTCGGTTCATGCAGACAATCCTCGTCTTCAGTGGTTGGTAGGTGAGTTCAGTTCTTCTCCGACCACCACTGGGAGTCGAAGTCGGCGGCGATGCGCACGATGCCGTAGAGCGTGGCTGCGCTGGCGTTGGCGTCGCTGTAGCTGCCCTGGTGGTCGTATCCGGCCTGCACGAACTTGGCTTTCGCGCGCACCTTGGCGGCGCTGCGTTCCACGGGTACCGTGCCGTCGCTTGGCGTCATTGGCAGCTGAAGCTTGAGCCTGAGAACTTGCCTCGGTCGCCTTTCACGCGTAACGACCCTTCGCCGTTGTCTCCCTGGTTTCCGGGCAACAAGGTCCAGGTCAACGGGTCGCCGGCGATGACAGGGTCGCCATCGACCACGCGCCACACCAGGTCGTTCCAAGCCGGCTGCCCCGGGTCGCTGCCGTAGTGCGCATAAGTGCGTGGATGGAACGTGTCCCGGATAGCGTCCGCAAATCTCATGGCATCTTCAATCCGGGTCATCGTGGCTTTTAGACCGATCTGAGCTTTCGACTTGCCGCCCTTGGCTTTTGGCAAATTGAGCTGCCCCGCCGGATCGATCCACTCCGGATTGATCAACCTCCACCACTTGTCCCGATCGAGCGTGTAGATCTCGCTCACCGCGTCACTGCTGGGCCATTTCGCCAGGAACTTGCCGTTGTCGTCCTGCACCTGCAGCCACTGCGTGCCATAGGCGGCCGCCGGCAAAAGCTCCAGGCCGCCTTGCGCATTGGCCAGCACGGCCGTCACTTCCTCGCCGTTGTCGCCCAGGACGCTCTGCGTGATGCCACCCACCAACTGGGACTTCAGATGCCACCAGGGCTTGTTGCTGCCCTCGAAGCCCGCGCGCATGCGCTTGTACGCGGCGGCCGCGCCGGTGGTGGGCATCACCCCATGCACCACGCCCAGGATGCGATGCCTGATGGCGCCGTAGTCCGCGTGCATCATCGCCCGCGCCAGGATTCCGCCCATGCTGTGCGTGACGACGATGACGCCGGGGCAGTCGAAAGCCGTTGTGGTTGTAGGTATCGATCAGCAGCTCGATCTTCTTCGCGAGCTGCCTGCCTTCCTCGCCGTTGCTCCGAAGCCAGTTGTAGCCGAAGGCGTGCACCGGATACCAGCAGTTGCCGATCTTGCGGATGTCGTCCTCGCTCAGCGGTTGCGCGTCGTGGACGCCGAAGCTCGACGGTGGCCGGCCGATCAGCGCCTCGGGGTTGCTCTTGTCGAGCCATGCCGGTGAGACGACGTACTTCTTGCCTTCCCGTCGCAGCATGTCGTTGAGCTGGCGCTCCATCAACTGCAGGATGCTGCCGTAGGCGTCGAACATCACTTCGCTCCATCCCCGTGCGCGGGCCTTCTGCGCGGCGGTGAAGCTTTGCTGGTTGCTCGCCAGCGGGTGCGTCGGGTCGGCCTTTGGATCGGTGATGAGCAGCTTGCTGACATCGCCCAGGTCGTCGGGCACGTTGTCGTGGCGCTGGTCGGAGCTGATGGTCGCGGAGCCCGTGGCATCGAAGCGGCGGCCTTGCTTGCCTTCGATCTTTTCGTCGGTGACCTTGTAGCGGTCGACTTCCACTTCGTCCGGGTCCAGCCGCATCTGGCGGGCTGCCGCGCTTGCGTTGCGCCGCGAGAAGGCGTCGCCTTTCTTGTCGGGTGACCACGAGAGGTTGTCGCTGCGTTTGAGCAGTTCCTGCCGCTCGCGGGACAGGCGCAGGTTGCTGCCCATGATGCCGGGCAGGAAGACGATCGGGATGAGCTTGCCCGGAGGCACGCGCACGCGGATCTTTCTCCTGTCGTCGAGCGGGGTCGTCACGGCGGTGACTTCCGCGAAACCGCCCAGACCCAGGCTGAAGTCCAGTCATGTGTCCTCTTCTTCTCCCTGTACTGCCATCTCTGGTCCTCCCCGGTTTGCGCATGCCGGCGTGCCCGCTCCGCACGGGAACATGGGCATTGCGGCTGCCTTTGATTAGTCGGTCGGGACTATATGAATGTCGGATGCGCCTGAAATGACATTTAGCAAGTAGCGCAGGCAATACGTGAAGAAGTGCTCAAGGCGCGAGGAGGCTGCGGAGGCAGATATTCATCGGCGCCTCGACGGAGGAAAGGAAGTGACGGGCTCCGACGGCGTCGAGGTCACCAGGGTGCCGGAGCGTTCCCGATCTCCTCCTGCTCCACCCAGTGCGTCCCCGCGCCATGGGCCCTGTTGCCTGCTTCCACGGCGGCCTGGAATGCGGCGCGCACCGCGGGCGTGTCGGGCTCCCACAACCAGTGGCCTTCGACCGCATGCCCGAACAGGCCCGCCTCCGGCAGGCGCCAGCGCAGGCGGATCCATGGGCTGAGGGCTGGCTTGGACATGCCGGCGAGTCTGCGCGGCAATGTGGGAGGCATCTTGAGGGAGGCCTGCGGGCTCCCGCGGCGGCAACGGCCAGGGCTCTTCGCTACCGATTCCCGTAGGTCCTAGTCGGGTTTTGTAATCTAGTGTTTTTAATTGCAACGAGTGTTATATTTTCCCAGAAACAATCATTTAACACTTAGGCATTCGATTGGAGGCGGGCCGCAAGGCTGTCCGCAGGGTGCCTTTCCGATGGGAGCTCCGGAATTGCAGGTCAAATCGCAAGAAAGCCCCAAATTGGTGCGCTCGGCGCTGGTCACCGCATGGCTACGCCCGAGCCGCCGATGAACTCGCCAGTCACCTTGCCGCGCAGTCGCCGGCCGTTGCTGAGCTTCAGCGTCGAAGGCCTGCCTGCTCGCGACGAACTCCTCTTCAAGTCCCTCGTTCGGTTGCTCGATCACCGCACCCACCAGCACTGGGCCTGGCAGGTCGAGGACGCCGACCTGCGCGTGGTGGGCGACCGGCTCCCGGCGCCGCCCGCCGAAGCAGACGACCGCTCGGTGCCGCTTCTGACGATCGGCGAGAACCCGCCCTCGCGCGGCCCCTTCCTGCGCCTGCCGCTGCATGCCGATGCGCTCGAGGCCATGCTCAACCGCCTCGGCGCGATGGTGGTCCATGCCCGCGAGCTCGGTCTTGCCGCATCCCGCGACCGTGCCGCCGAGCGCGGCGACGAGTACCGCCTGCTGCGCTGGCCTTCGCTCGCGCTGCTCGACACCACCATGCGCATGAAGCTCGCCACGCTGCTCGCGAGCCGCCCGGCTTCGCTGCAGGCGCTTCAGCAGAGATCGGGCGCCAGCGCCCAGGAGTGCGCGGACTTCATCGCGGCGCTCGAGAACGCGGGGTTCGTCGCGGCCAGCAGCAGCAACGGCAGCAGCGGTGGCACCGGCTTCGCGGCCAGCCGCGCGCCCGAGTCGATCTGGCCCGATTCGCAGGTCCGGGGCGGCACCGAGGCGCCCTTCGCGCCTGTCGCGGTGCGAGAGACCGTGCAGCCGGGCCTGCTCGCGCGCATCCGCAGCCGCCTCGGCCTGCTGGCCTCCGGACCGAGGGCCTGAAGCGATGAGCCTGCGACACATGACATCGACGACATCGACCGACCCTGAATGAGCGTGGAGCACAAGATCCTTTTCACCGGCACCATGGGTGCGGGCAAGACCACCGCCATAGCGGCCGTGAGCGAGATCGCGCCGGTGCGCACGGAGGTGCGCAACAGCGACACCTCGGTTGCCAAGGCCACGACCACCGTCGGCCTGGACTATGGCGAACTCACGCTCGACAACGGAGAGAAGCTGCGCCTGTACGGCACGCCCGGGCAGATGCGCTTCGACTTCATGTGGCGCATCCTCGCGCGCGGCGCGCTGGGCCTCGTGATCCTGGTCGACAACAGCCGCCCCGATCCGCTGGCCGACCTCGAGGTCTACCTCGACGGCTTCTCCGAGCTCATCGACAGGACCGCCTGCGTGGTGGCGGTAGGCCGCACCGAGACCCATCCCGAGCCGGGCCTCGACGCCTACGCCCAGCGCATGCAGGACAAGGGCGTGCTGCGCCCCGTGCTGCCGGCCAACGTGACCGATCCGCAGCAGGTGGTGCAGCTGCTCGAGCTGCTGCTGCTGCAGCTCGAAGCCTGAGCGCCGCACCGCCTCTTTTCTTTCCCTTCCTTCCTTCTTTCCTTCCTTCGCCGGACCCGAGCCACATGAACATCTCTCCCCGCATCAAGGACGCCGCCGAGACCGCCGTGGACACGCTCATGCGCGAGATCAAGGGCGCGAAGGCCGTGGTGATCGCGACGGAAGACGGCCTCGAGCTGGCCGCGCGCACCGAGAACAACGCGCAGGTCGCGCGCCTGTCCGCCATCGCGAGTTCGCTGGCCGCGCTGGGGGCGGTGGCCGGCGAGGAGAGCGGGCTGGGGCAGTGCGAGAACGTCGCGATAGAGACCGCGCTCGGCCACATCCTGATGCTGCAGGCCCGCAACGACGAGGCCGACCTCATCGTGAGCGTGGTGACGGGCAAGGACGCGGTGATCGGTCAGGTCCTGTACTTCTCCAAGCAGGCGACGCTTGCCCTTCAGCGCGCCTGAGCCTGAGCGCGCTTACAGCCTTTCAAAAAGCGGCCGCCGCTCATCACTCGCCCGGGTGGCGGCCGATTCTCAGGGCGATGCACTACGAAAGACTTCGATGGCAAATATCAAGCAATCCATGGACGAACTGATGACGATCGACGGTGCGCTGTGCGCTGCGCTGGTCGATTCCGGCAGCGGCATGATCCTGGGGCAGATCGGCTCGGGCGTGGACCTGGAAGTTGCCGCCGCGGGCAATACCGAGGTGGTGCGCGCCAAGCACAAGACCATGAATGCGCTCGGCCTGAACGACGTGATCGAGGACATCCTGATCACGCTCGGACGCCAGTACCACATCATCCGCCCGCTGCAGAAGCACGAAGGCCTGTTCGTCTACCTGGTGCTCGACAAGTCGAAGTCCAACCTCGCGCTCGCGCGCCGCAAGACGCAGGACGTGGGGCAGGCACTGGCGGTCTGAAGCGGCGCGCCGCCGGCCTGCCTACTCCACCACCGGGATCTCGCGCCAGTTGAGCAGCCGCAGGCTCAGGCTCGACGACAGCGACACCTTCAGGTTCTCGACCGTCCCGGTGTTGGAGCCCACCGACAGCGTGGTGCCGCCGTTGGTGCTGCTGGTGAAGCGCAGGTCGGTCACCGCATACGACTCGGAGATGTAGGCGGCGTTGTTCTCCAGCGCCGACTGCCCGGTGCCGAAGTTGATGGCATAGACACGGCTGGTGCCGGAAGGGCTGCAAGCATCGGCCGTGGTGAGCGTTGAAGCGAAGGCCACCACGCCGCCGGTGGTCGTGGTGCTGGTGATCATTCGCCAGGCGATGCCGCTGCTGCTGTCGGTGCCGAGGTCGACATACCAGCCCATCGAGCTGCTGCCCAGCGTTGTGGTGGAGGTCAGGTCGGTCAGCGCGGTGAGGTTGCTGCGCGCGATCGGAAAGCTCACGCCCGAGGGCAGCGAGGAAGAGGTGTTGAAGGCGGAGGCCGTGCCGTCGAGCAGCGCGTAGAAATCCTGTGCCGCCGTCGAGCTCACGTCGCTGGACGAGAGCAGCTGGCCGGTGCCCAGCAGCACATAGCGCTTCTTCGTTGTCGGATGCACCTCGACCAGCGGTTGCGTGGTGACGGGCTGGGCGTTGCCGCTGGCATCCGTCAGGTTGGCCATCAGCAGCGGCGAGCTGTAGGTCGACGTGCCGGTCACGTCGAAGCGCCAGACCTGTCCGTTGAGGTCGCCCGCGTAGATGGCGTCGGCCGTGCCGTCGGTGAAGTCGCGCACGTAGGCGGTGGCGTGCGTGAGGCCGGCGGCGGTGCTGCCGGTCTTGACCTTCTCCAGCAGCGCGCCGGTCTTGGGATTGACGAAATAGATGTAGCCGTAGCCGTCGCTGTTGTTGTAGCCAGAGGTGAGAACCACCACCCAGCCGTACTTGGCGGTCTTCACCACCACGGGCTCGCCGTAGCTGTAGCCCATGGTCGAGTCGGTGAACTCCCATAGCACCTTGCCCGCGACCACCGATTCGGAAGTCATGCCCGCCGGATTGGTGACATCGATCGCGTAGAAGCTCTTGCCGCCCTTGCCCAGGCCGCCCACGAGGATGGTGCGCCAGTCCGAGGTGGCGGTCGACGTGGTGGTGAGCGAGCCGCCCGCGTAGTTGAAGTCGACGTCGAAGCTCAGCGGCGTCGCGTCGACGTAGTAGTGGTGGGTATAGCTCGGGTTGCCCAGCGCGGTGAGCCCGTCGGAGGCAGAGGTGTTGGGCGCGCCGCTCGGTCCCTGGAACAGCGCGCTCGGCACGTAGGCGAATATCTCCGTGCCCGCGTCGGTGCCCGACAGCGTGCCGTTGAAGGCGTGCAGCATGCCGTCGTTCGCGCCCACGAAGACCATCGTGGGCCGGCTCGACCACGAGCTCTTGAAGGCCGCGTAGCCGGGGTTGATCGAGTCGGAGTAGGTGAGGCTGGGCACTCCCACCGGAGTGACCTTGGAACCCACGATGTCGCCCAGCAGCACCGAGCGCGCCCGGTAGGCCTGGCTGCTGCCGCTGGTGGTCGAGCCGGCTTCCTGCGTCTGGTCGCCGCGCAGGTAGTTCAGGTAGTCCGACCCATCGCTGCCGCGGTAGGACGTGACCAGCGCGGCCTTCTGGCTGGTCGTGAGGCTCGCGTAGCGGAAGGGCTGGCCGCTGCTGCCGTCCCAGGTCGCGATGCGGCGCGAGGTGCTCCAGCCGGTGTCGGCGAGCTGCGTGGCGAGCTTGGCGGTCGAGGTCCACATCACGGTCGACGAAGTGCTCAGGTCGGTGCCGATGGTCACGCTGCTGGCGGTGAGCACGCCGCTCCAGTTCTTCGAGGCGTACTGCGCGGCATACGAGGCGCTGCCCGAATCGCTCACCTGCGCGGACGACAGTGACAGCGAGGTGGTGTAAGCGCTGACGGCCGAGGCGATGGCGGAGAAGGCCTTGGTGAGGCCCGAGACCATCTGGCTCGCGTTGCCGGCCAGGAAGTAGTTGTCGGGCCGGTACTCGGTGGCGGTTCCCATCGTGATGGTCTCGCTGCTGCTGTTCCACCAGCTCTGCGTGAGCGCGGTCGTGGTCTGGGTCGGGTCGTAGCCCGACGGCACGGTGAAGCCGCCGTACTTGGCTGCGAGCCAGTAGGGGTTCTTGTCGGCCGCGGTCTGGTACTCCATCACGTCCATCCAGTAGGTCGAGACGGTTTGCGTGCCCGTCAGGTCGGAGCGGATGTCGTTGGTGTGGGCCTGGTAGGCCAGGCCCGCCATGTAGTAGGTGGCGTAGGAGCTGTTCCACCACGCATCGACCTTGGAGCTCAGCCCCTCGAGCGTCAGCAGGTTGTTGGTGTAGGTGCGCGCCAGATTGAAGGAGTCGCTGCTCACCGCCGACGGCTTGGTGCGGGTGCTGGTCAGCGTGCCGCCGCCCACGTTGTAGTCGTAGTGCGTGTTGGTGTCGCCGATGCCCAGGATGAAGTTCTTCTGGCAGGCGTACAGCACCGGGTCGGTCCAGGTGGTGACGGCCGGGAAGCCGTCGAGCAGCGTGGTGCGCGTGCTGGACGAGGAGGTTGTGGCCGGCGTGATGTAGCTGGTCCACGTCGACACGTTGCCGAGGTTCTCGAAGTAGCGCACAGCCGCGTAGTAGAGCTCGCTGACGTTGTCGTAGGTCATGTACGACGAGGAGGCCGTGCCGAACTTGTTCAGGTAGTTCATCACGCCGCTGTTGCTGATGGTCACGCCGCTGGTGCTGGTGGTCGCCGTGGCGGTGGCGCTGTCGGGGTTGGTCACCATGATGCCGGTGGTCGAGCTCCACTCGGCCTTGCTGTTGGTGGTGACGGTGCTCGACAGCGGCGTGGGGTAGGTCGGCCCGATGTAGCCCATCGGTGCTCGCAGCACGGCCCCCTGGTTGCTGGCGCCGCTGCCGTTGAGGTAGGAAAAGGCGCTGTAGCGGATCTTGTTGGCGTAGCTCTGCATCAGCCCTTCGGGCTTGTACTGGCCGTTGGGATACAGCACGCAGTTGGACTCCACGCCGCCTGAGGAAGTGCTCGAGTCGCAGACCAGCACGCGGATGTACACGCGGTAGGTGCTGGCCGCATTGTTCGACGACGATGCACTCACCCAGTCGGTGCCGCTCACGCTGGTGTTGCTGTAGCTGCTGCCGGTGCCCGAGAACACCATGGTGTTGCCGCGCTTCCAGATGCTGGTGTTGAACGAGGTCCAGCTCAGAGGCGTCACCGACGAGATCAGGGAAGACGCGATGTTGTGACCGGTGGAGGTCGCCTGGCTGGTGCCGCGCAGCGGGAAGTTGGTCTGCGAGCCCTGGCTCGATCCCCAGGCCTTCTCGAGGATGGTCTGGCTGGTCGTGTCGACGCTGCGGTAGCCGCCCGTGAGCGCCCAGCGGAACGGGTCGATGGTCTGCATCGTGGCCCAGTTCATGAAGTTGCCGCTCCACTTGCCCGAGCAGGTGTGGTAGTTGGTGCCGGTGGCAAGGCCCGCGGGCTGGAAGTAGCTGCTCGCCGGCGTCGTGGAGTTCAGCACGTAGGTGTAGCACTTCAGCGGATCGAAGTAGCCGAGGTAGGTCGAGCTGTCCGCATAGTTGCCGAGGTTGGCCACGCTGATGGCGGTCGGGTACTCGACCGACAGCGTGAGCGCGAGGTTGCCGGGAACGTCCGCGCTCGCGAAGACCGGCTGGTCGGCCAGTGTCACCGCGGGCGATGGAGCGGCGCCCAGCAGCAGGGCGGCGGCGGTCAGCGCGAGGGAGATGGCACGGAATCTGGCGCGGGATCGATTCATCGGGTTCATTCGGGCCGTGTGAACGAAGTCTGGAGAAACACCTGCGTCGAGCGCACGCCGGTGACGCGCACGCTCAGCCGGTAGACGGGCGAGATGGTCGAGGCCGGTCGCTGGCTCGCAGGCAGCTGGCTGCTGCCACCGGTGACGTTGCTGCTCGACGGCGAATACACGCAGGTGCTCGTCGTCGCGGTGCCGGCGGCGCGGCAAAGGCGGTCGATGACATAGCGGATCGTGACGTCCGAGGTCGCGCCTGTCAGGTCCGACGCCGTGGGGCTGAAGGTGGCTCCGGTGAAGTCGGTGCCGTTGGGCGAGCTGCTGTTGGACAGCAGCACCAGCGGGATGCCTTGGTCGTTCGCCGTCAGCTCGACCGCGCTGTAGTTGGCCGAGGGAATGCTCGCCGCCGAGAGCGTGGCCGTCTTCAGCGCACCGCTCTTGAAGGCCGTCAGCACGTTGGAGGCTGCCTGCTCGCCCTGGCTCGCAAGGTCGCGCCGGAACGCGAGGTTGCCGGCGCTTGCCAGCGAAGTGTGCGTGGAGCGCATCACGGCCACGCCGCCGACCAGCAGGATGACCAGCACGATCAGGCAGAACAGCAGCACGATGCCGCGCTGGCGCCGGCCCCGCGGGGCGCGAAAGGGAACAACAGGTGTCATGACGTGGGCAGGAGCAGCACGTTGCGAAGAGGAATCGTCGACTCGACGACACGGTGGCGGAAGTGCTGCTCGCTGGTACTGAAGCTGATCGTCTGCTGCAGCGAGGTCGCTAGATCGCTGAAGAGCGTGAGCGAAGCGGGCGAAGGCAGCTCGCCGTTGTCGTTCGCCCGCTCGGGGTTCGCGCTGCGCAGCACCAAGGCGACGCGGATGGCCACCACCTGTCGCGCGGTGGCCGGCGTGGTCATCATGGTGGCGATGTCGTAGCCTGTGGCGCCCGGATCCACCCAGGTGTCGAGCACACCGTCTGCGTTGGTGTCGAGCCCGTACAGCGCGTGCATCTCCGATACGCCGTCGGCGACGGCCTGCGATGCGTCGGTGCCGTTGGCCATCAGCAGGTCGTAGCTGTAGAGCGTGTTGTTGCTGCCCACGCCGAACATCTGGAACTGCGTGTTGCCCGCGTTGACGTTGCCCAGCGGCGTGAAGTACGCGCTGCCGCTGGCCGCGAGCGTGGACAGGCTGGTCGACGAGCCGGAGGCGGTGTAGTAGGTGCTGCCCAGCGGCAGTGCGTCGTTGTCGGCGCTGTCGGCGAAGGCTGTGCTGGAATGCACCTGCTCCAGCAGGCAGTCGGTGGTGCCGCTGGCGCTCACCAGCCCGAGGTCGCCCTCGGCCAGTCCCACGGTGCTGTCCAGGCGCAGGATGTTGGTCGACTTGCCGCTCGAGAGAATGAGCCTGGGCACGTCGCCTGAAGAGGCCGTGCCGCCCATCACCACCAGCACGTCGGAGCCCGCGTCGGACTGGCTCTTGCCGATCAGCACCGGCGCCACGCGCAGGTTGGCGCTGCCGCTCGCGCCGCCAAGGAAGGCGGTGGCGAAGGGGGCGGGAAAGGCCGAGCTGCGCGGCAGGTTGGGCGTGCTCGGCAGCGTCGCGTTCAGCAGGCAGCCGAAGGCGCCCGCGAGCGTCCACGACTGCGTGAAGCCCGAGCCCGCGGTGCGCACCGCGCGGTCCAGTACGTAGGCGGCGTAGGCGCCGGTCTGGCCCATGTCGTTGGTAGCTGTGGTGGTGCGCCTGCTCGATTCGCCGAAAATCAGCAGGCTGGTCACGGCCAGCGTCACCACCAGGCCGATGATGACCGCGACCATCAGCTCGATAAGCGTGACGCCATGCTGGCGGCGCCTGCGCATGGTGGCCTTCATGGCAGCACCACCCGTGTGACAAGCTTGCTCGATGCGTTGGTGGCGGTGGACTCGCGCGTCACCGCGCGCCAGGCGATCACGATGTCTGCTGCGTTGGCCGTACCCGAGCTGTTGGTGGCGCCCGAGACGGCAGTGACCGTCAGCGTGGCATTGGGCAGGCCGCCGCTGCTCATGTCGCTCACGCGCGTCTGCCACGCGGTGGTGTCGACCGAGATGGAGTTCTTCAGCCACATCGTGCTGGCGATCTCATTGGCGAGCAGCGCGGCGCGGTTGCGGTCCTCTGCGTCGACGGAGATCGTGAGCGCGCGCGCCAGCATGCCCGCCATGCCGAGCAGGCCGAAGGAGAAGATCAGCAGCGAGACGAGCACTTCGATCATCGCGAAGCCCGAGGAGGCCCGTGCGCCGTGGTGCCGGTGAATGGCGAATGGTGTCTTCATGTCCGCTCAACTCGGGCAGCCATCGGGCGCGCTGGACGAAAGGGTCTTGGCCGGATCGCACATGTGGACCTGCCCGCCCAGGCTCACGACCACGCGCAGAGGGCGGTCGGCCGAGCTCATCGTGATGTTGTAGGTCGGCGTCGAGCTCAGGCTGCACGTGGCACCGGTGACGCCGGTGCTGCTGTTGGCCACCAGCCGGCCCAGCGGGCTGAAGCAGACGGCGGCGGGCCCGCTGATGCTCACGCCGGTGCCGGCGATCGTCAGCACGCCGGCCTCGACGAAGGTCGCGACACCGGAGGTGTCGAGCGTGGACGATGCCACGAAGTTGATCGACCAGTTGCTGCCATTGGCCACGGCCGTCAGGCTGGTCTTCGGGGCCGTGTCGTTGGTCAGCGAGAACACGGCCGTGCGGCTGCGGCGTACCGCTTCGGCCTGTGCCTGGCGCAGGCCGTTCTGGAGTGTGTCGCTTACCGTGCGAACACGGGTGTTGGCGATCCAGGCGAGCAGCGTCGGCATTGCGAGCGCAATGAGGACGGCCATCACGACCAGCGTCACGGAGAGCTCCACCAGGGTGAAGCCTGCTAGCGGCGCGGCGCGCCTGATCATCAGCATGCCCCCCGACTCGTCACCCAGTCGTTGCTGCAGGTCGTCCAGCCGGTGGGCACGCCGACGGTCGCGCGGTTGTTGGACTGGTCGACAGTGAAGATGAAGCCCGCGGTAGTTCCGCTGCCCGTGGCCACCAGCGTGTAGCCCGTGGCGCTCACCGCGCCGTACGTGCCGTCGCACGACAACGTGAAGGTACCGACCATGCGCAGCGTGGAGGACACCAGGCATGGTGAGGTGTAGCTGCCTGTGGACAGGTAAGTGCGGTTGTCCTGGAAGTAGCGCTCCATGTTCGCGCGCATCGTCGACAGGCCGGTAGTGGCGTCGACGATGCGTCCGCGCAGAACGTAGTCGCGGTAAGCCGGATAGGCGATGGCGGCGAGGATCGCGATGATGGCCGCGGTCACCATCAGCTCGATCAGGGTGAAGCCGCGCGCGCGCGGCCGGCGTTCGTTTGGCTTCTGAAGCCGCTTCATGGCGTTTCTTCTCCTCGTATGCGGGAAGCAATCCGATGCTTCGCGGACACCGAGTCGACCATGCAACGTGGGAGAAATCTGGCCGATGCGTTGTTGTTTGTGTGCGCCGAAGCGCGCCGCATCCGAGCTTTCTCCGACTTTGTCGCCGAGCATTTCCACCGCGTCGGGCTTGCCGATGTTCAGGAGAAGCGATCGATGAAAAAGAAAGGGCTGACGCCTCTCATGCTGGCATGCATTTCGCCTTGCATCGGGTTCAACGATGCTCAGGAGATCCGTTTGTCGAGAAAGAAGATATGGCCATCCCTTGTGCTGGCGTGCATGACGGGCCTTTCGGCTGCAGCGTGCGCAGCGTCGGCAACAGCGAGTGGTGGCAGCACGGCTGTAGATGCCGCGCTGAAGGCTTGCGCGGCAAGTGTGGCGAAGGACGCGAGCGGTGGTCCCGACCAGACCGCAATGACGGCGTGCATGACCAAGGCGGGCTTCACGAAGCCGCCTCAGGAAGGCGAGCACAGGCCTCCACCCCCCGCTGGTGCCGCGCTTCGCAAATGACGTTGAAAAAACCATTGCCGCGCAGCAGTCGGCGAAATGAGGCGAATTGGCTGAGGCGGCCCGAGGATGGCGACCGCAAGGGGACGAAGTGCGTGGAATCGCCAGATTCGCACGGCGACCCCGTGCCCGAGGAAAAGCCAGGGCTGAGACCCGACGCCATCAGTCTCGAAGCCGCCATCGCGATGACCGGCATCAGCAAGCGCACGCTGTGGCGGCGTGTGTCGGATGGAACGATCGCCAAGCACAAGGAAGACTCGCGCGGAAGGGCGATGCTTGCTCTCGCGCAGATCACAGACCTGATCGATCTTGTGTTGACCGGGGAGGAACTTCACCTGATCGTGAAGGCCGATAGCGGCGATGCGAATGCACAGGCCGATGCTGGCGCGATGTTCTTCGTAGAGGCCCGCTTTGGGGCTGCCGTCTACTGGCTGGATCTTGCTGCCACGCAAGGCAATACCGACGCCATGCAGTGGCTCGGGAACTGCCACGCATCCGGCCTGGGCGTTCCCAAGGATGAGAGCCTCGCAATCATGTGGATCGCCAAGGCGGCTTCGCTGGGTCATCCGGTGGCTCGTCAGCAGATCCAGGGCATGAGGGCTGGACACTGCGAGCCGTAGTCATGCGCTTGTACCTGCGGACTCTCTGTTCTGCGCTCGTGCTCATTGCGCTGGTGGGTTGCGGAGGTTCGCACATGCCTGGCGATGAGCCGGCAGATTTCGGTGCGGACGTCACGGTGCGCAGCATGACCGCCGCGCAGCAGAAGTGCAATGCGGCAGGCTTGCCGGACCTCTACGAATGTGCTGGAGCTCCGCCGTCGCCTGCTGGGGAGCAACTGGCGGCTCGTGGGGCACTCGATATGTATCAGCTCTTCGAGAAAGGGTGCCTCGAAACTGCGGGCGAGAGGCAATGCGAGTTGCTGTTGGAGACCGCGTATCGAAAAGCTGGCGTGCAACAGCCATCGTCGCCCTGACGCAGACACAAAAAAAGCCGCCATCAGGCGGCTTGGATCGGGCAGAGGGTTTGAATCAGGTGCCGTTCGGGCAGCCTGCCGGTGCGTACTTCGAGTCAGCTGTGGTCGCGCAGGTCCAGCTGCCTGCGCTGCTGCGAGTCCAGGTGATCGTGTAGGGCGTTGCTTTCAGCGTTGCAGCAGCACTGCCGGCGAATTGGGCCGAAATGGTGCCGGTGGTGGTCAAGGCGGCAGTGTTGGTGGTCGCGGTAAGTGCCGTGCCAGCAGTCGAAGTCAGGGGGGTCGTATAGCTCAGGATGTTGGAGCTGGTGGCGCCGAGGTCGCAGGCAGCCGCATCAGTCTTTCCATTGTTCAGGCAATCTTCATAGGCCGTCTTCAAGGCGCCGGTTTCGCCCATGGCGCGGGCCACTTGCGACTTGGCGATGTAGGTCTGGTATTGCGGAATCGCGATCGCAGCCAGGATACCGATGATCGCCACGACGATCATCAACTCGATGAGGGTGAAACCCTTTTGCACGTTGCGTGCGAAGGAACGACGGTTCATTGTGAAACTCCTGCAGTTGAGAAAGTGCGCCCGGAAAGATCTCCGGGACGTGCTTCTTTCTGCAGTCCGCATGCCACCCGTCCAGGGGTGGTTCATGCGCGTTCGAACAGGTGTTTCAGGACGTAAAGGCGCGTGTACATTCGTGCCGTTTCGTCATGACGCGCGGCCGTGCGTGCCATGGCATCTCGCCGGTGGTGTCATCCGCGCGTCGTATCGATGCCCGTTGATGTGTAGCGCTCAATGCGCGGCTGCAAGCCGCTGCGCTTCGAGCATCAGCGGCACGCGCACCTGCGCGACCAGCCCGTGCGAGCCCGTCTTCAGCACCACGTCCCCGCCATGCGCACGCGCGATCGAACGGCACACGGCAAGCCCGAGTCCGCTGCCCGCCGCGCTCGAGGAGCGGGCCTGCGCGGTGCGGTAGAAGGGCTTGAAGACCTGCTCGAGTTCGCTGGCGGGCAGGCCCGGTCCGCGGTCGCCGATCTCGACCACGGCGTCGGGGCCGTCGGTGAACAGGCGCACGCGTGCCAGGCGGCCGTACTTGACGGCGTTCTCGATGAGGTTGTCGAGCACGCGGCGCATGCCGATCACGTCGACCTCCACCGGTGCGTGTTCCGTGCGCCGCAGCTGCACGTCCTTGCCGACGAACGCGGCCTGCTCGACCACGTCCTCGACGAGGCTCGCGAGGTCCATGCGCTCGCGCGCGGTCACCACCGAGGCGTCGCGGATGAAGCTGAGCACGGAGCCGATCATGAGCTCCATCTCCTGCACGTCTTCGAGCATGCCGGCGCGCACGTCGTCGGGAACATCCTCGATGCGAAAGCGCAGGCGCGTGAGGGGCGTGCGCAGGTCGTGGCTGATGGCGCCGATCATCACCGTGCGGTCGTCGACGAAGCTGCGCAGTCGTGCCTGCATGCGGTTGAAGGCCTGCGCGGCACGGCCTATTTCGGCGGGGCCTTCGAGTGCCATCACCGGTGCCGACGGGTCGCGGCCGAGCTGGTCGGCCGCGCGCGCGAAACCGGCGATGGGCCGCACCAGCCGGCGCGAGAACAGCCAGCCCGCAGGCGCGACGATGGCCGCCGCGATCAGGAACCACAGCAGCACGCGGCGCTGCCAGGCATTGGGAAAGGACTCGGGCGCCGGCTGCACCACCACCCAGCTGCCCTCGGGCGTGTACACGGCGGCGATGAAGTCGCCCTCGACGAAGGGAGCGGGCGCGAGTCCGAAGAGGCCGCGCGTGGCGGGGCGCGCGGTGTCGGAGGTCTCGGTGGTCGTGGCCTCGGTGTTGGCGGGCGCGCGTGGCGGCTCGACCGTGACTGCCGCTGGCGGTGCCGTGCTTGCCGCCGGCGCGGGGTTGGGCGAGGAAGGGCGTGCAGCGGATTCGGAGCGTGGCAGCGGCGCGGGAGTCGACGGAGGAGCTTCCGCCCTGGAAGGGGCCTCGCGCGGTGGCGGGCTCTCGACGACCGGCGGCAGGCCTCGCATGTTGCCTCCGGGTTGCATCGATGGTGCCGTGGGCTGGCCGCGAGCCATGCCCGGCGGTGCCGTCTGTGATGGCGAGGCCGGCTCAGGTGCTCTCGGCGCGATGGCCGTCGCGGGTGGCGCCGGTGCGGGGGAAGGCGATGGCGGCGTGCCGGTCGCGCCCGTGGTGCCGGACGGTGGTGCTGTCGTCGTGCCGCCCGGAGAACTCGTGGTCGGTGGCGTGGCGCCAGGCTCGGGTGTTGCGGCCGGCGTGGATGACCGGGGCGATGCGGAGGGGCCGCCCGCCGGATCTGCGGCCGGAGCACTGCCTGGCGGCGACTGGGTTGTCGTGCCGGTGGGCGGCGATGGCTGCTGTTGCTGCTGTTGTTGTGATGAAGGCGGAGGCGCCGGCGGAGTCCCCGTCATGCTGTCCCTCTGTCCCCGATCCGTGCCGAAGCCTCCGCCGGGCCCTCCGAAGCCGCCCGGAAATCCCATGCCCCCGGGGCCTCCCGGGCCGCCGCCACCACCGCCGCCCGGCGGTCCGCCCCGGGCCTGCACCTTCAGGAAGCCGCCTGCGGAAGCCGCACTGGCGATGCCGCGCGACGCGTCATGCCCGTCGCCCGTGGCGGCGACAGGCCCCGTGGTGCCCGCGAACGGCAGTGGAGTGAAGAAGTAGAGCCGCACCTCGGCTTCATCCCGCGTCAGCAGTTGCGCCAGGTCACGGCGCGAGCGCTCGGACGTCAGCCAGCCCTGGCCCTTGGGCTGGGGCGCCTTCGCCTGCAGCGTGCGCTGCAGCAGGTGGGCGTTGCGGCCCTCGGCGCTGCGGCCCGAGAGCACGCGCGCGATGTCGCCGAGCTGCCACTGGCGTTGGGGCTGGGGCGGGAGCAGCACGGTCAGCGCCAGCGTCACGACCTGCGCCACCACCAGCCCGCCCAGCAGCAGGCCCATGATCTGCCACGCGAGCGGCGGACCCAGCCAGCGGCGCGCGGTACCTTGGGTTTTCATGGGGCGATGCTGGCACGGACGGCAGGTGATGTCACGCCGGCGTGGCTCGATCTTTGCATTCCCATCTTTTTCTCCCAAGTCAGCGCGCTTGCGCGGGGCCGGGCCATGCGCAAGCGTTCGAGCGCGCGAGTCTGTTCAGCGGATGTTGCTGCCGGATTTCACTGCATTGCAATACATTGCAGCGCCTGCAGGGGCTTCGGGCGGGGGCAGTGCGCGGCCTATGATGCGCTACCCGATCCGCCGTAACGTGAACCTGTCCACCCGCATCCTTATCGTCGACGACGACGCCGGCATCCGCAGCCTGGTGGCGTCCTTCCTGGAGAAGCATGGCTTCCAGGTCGACGCCGCCAGCCATCCGGCCGAAATGCGCGAGCGCCTGGCGCAGGCGGAATACGCACTCATCGTGCTCGACGTGATGATGCCCGGCGAGGACGGCCTGAGCGCGCTGCGCGAGCTGCAGCGCATCGGCGGGCCGCCCGTCATCATGCTGTCGGCCGTGGGCACGGACATCGACCGCATCGTGGGCCTGGAGATCGGCGCGGAAGACTACCTCGCCAAGCCGTGCAACCCGCGCGAGCTGCTGGCACGCATCCGCACCGTGCTGCGCCGGACCGCGCATGGCGCCGTCGCTGGCGGGCAGCCTGCACGAGCTGCGCCGCAGTCGCAGCAGGCGAGTGCTGAAGTGCCCGAGGGGCAGCAGCAGCCGCTGGTGCTGCATTTCGCCGGCTGGCGCATGGATCTGGAGGCGCGACAGCTGCACGACCCGCAGGACCGGCTGGTGGATCTCTCCGACGGCGAATTCCGCCTGCTGCGGGCGCTGGTGCAGCACCCGCGCCGCGTGCTGACGCGCGACCAGCTCGTGCAGTACGCCCTGGGTGCCGAAAGCGATTCGTACGACCGCGCGATCGACGTGCAGGTCAGCCGCCTGCGCCGCAAGCTGGCCTCCGGCGAGACACGTGCGGACCTGATCCGCACGGTGCGCAACGAGGGCTACATGTTCGTGCCCGCCGTCACGCGCACGCGCGAGGCCTGAAGGCTCGTTCCGCCCAGTCACGGCCCCTCATTCGCGGGATGCCGCGGAACAGCCTCTGCCAGGCCGCAGGTATCGCCCCCGGCGAGGGGGTGGCGCGCGCGACACGAAGTGCGCGAAGCCTGGGGGAGTGCCCGCAACACGCTGAAATTCGCAGGAAATGCGAAGCCCGCAATCTCGGGGCCTCGCATTCATCACTACCCCTACCTATTCATGACATCGTTCGACTGGCTGTGGGACTGGCGCACCCTGATCGCGCTGGCTGTCTGCGACGCCGCGCTGCTTGCGATGTTCCTGGCGTGGGACGCCCGGCGCATCGCGTTCCTCGCACGGCGCTGCGTCGCGGCGCACGAGTCGCCGCAGGCGCGGCACTGTCGCTTCAGTCCGGAAGACTGCGGCGCATTTCGTCGGCAGCCGCCTGGCTCCGAGGCCTGAGTTCCAGCTTGCGGCAGGCACCGAAGCCGCTCTCTTCCCGGAGACCGGCCGCAGCGCGCTCCGGCGTCGCAAGCGTTTCGGCGATCAGGTCCAGCAGATGGCCGGCCGCTCGCGGATCGAGCACGGTGCCGGTGGCGAGGGCACGCAACGCGAAGGCGATGTCGGCGTCTTCCGCATCGCTCAGGAGATAGCCCGTCGCTCCCGAGGCGAAGGCCGACAGCACCAGTTCCCGCTCGTCCGTATCCGACATGGCGATGACCTGTGCGCGCGGCAGCTTCGCGCGTACGTCGCCGATCAGCGCAGCACCCTGGCCTATCGGATAGAGCTGCATGTCGACGAACACCAGGTCGAATGGCAGCGATGCGAGCATCGCCTCGGCCTCCTCGCATGTGGGCGCAAGCACCACGCGCCGCTCCGGCGCGAGATGCCCCAGGATGCGCTTCATGCGGCTCGCGACGACGGGATCGCTTTCGACGACGAGGGCGCCGAAGAAGAGTTGCGGCCGGCTTGGGCGCGAGGCTCCGGCAGGGAAGTGCAGGCCGCGCACGCAAGTACCTTCGGGCGTGAGTTGCAGGATCCGACCCGTTTCAGGGCGCCGTCTTCGACTGCCCCAGGCGGCCATGCGTGCGCTTGCAGCTGCCGTCGCGAGAACCGGTGCCGCTCGTCGTGATCGGTGCGAGCGTCGACCGGCTGTAGTTGCCGGCTGCGGCCGTTCCGCGCTCCGTGCATGTGTCGCTGCCCGCCAGGAAGATGCCGGCCGCCAGCGCGCCGAAGGCCAGCAGGCCCGCAAGACGCGGCAGCCACACGGACTTCGCGGATCGCGGCATGGCGGAGGAAGCGGGCGATGTCCTGCCGCTCCATCGGGCCCGCATGACGAGTTCCGGGGGAAGGCCGTCCGCGTGCGCGAGCGCTGGAAGGCCGTCGAGGCGAAGCGCGCGAAACGCGTCGTGCGGGTTGCGATGCCGGAGAGTCTTCATGACCGGTATCGTGGACTTCAAAGGGGGAGAAAAATTGGACGGCCGCCCCCTGGACGGCCGTGACTGCGCAACGGAATCAGAAATCGAGCTTGGCGCTCACGCTGAACGTGCGCGGGTCGCCGGGCTTGATGTAGTTGTCGTACTGGTACTCCCAGTAGCGCTTGTTCGCCACGTTGTTGATGGCCGCGCGGAAGGTCGTGTTGCGTCCGCCGATGCGCGTCGTGTAGCTCGCGCCGATGTTCGCGATGGTGTAGCCGGGCACGCTCAGCTGGTTCGCCGCGTTGAGCATGGTGTTGCCCGTGTACTTCATGTCGGCCGAGAGCCTGAGCCCCGGCACCTGCGCCACGTCGTAGGACACCTGCGCGGTTGCCACCAGCTTCGGAGCGCCCGCCACGCGGTTGCCGATGTAGCTGCTGCCGCGTTCGTACGAGCTGTCGAGCAGCATCAGGTTGCCGCCGATCCGCCACTGCGAGCCCAGGCGCGTGGAGGCGCCGAGTTCCAGGCCCTGGTAGATCGACTGGCCGTCCTGCACCAGCACGTTGGCGCTGTTGGCGTACTCGGCGCCGCGCTCGATGCGGAAGAGCGCCGCGGTGGCGCTCCAGCGGTCGCGCTCGGTCTTCAGGCCCAGTTCGTACTGCTTGCTCTTCAGCGGGTTGAGCAACTGACCTTCGTTGGCGTAGAGGCTGCCGACGGTGCTGCCCGGCTCCAGCGATTCGACATAGCTGGTGTAGAGCGTGGTGTCGGGCGCGGGCTTGAACATCAGCGCCAGCGTGGGCGTGATCACGCCGCTCTTGCGATAGCTCGAGTTGCGCTCGCCGGTGGTGTCGTAGCCGATCTGCTCGTAGGTCGTGCTGCGCAGGCCGCCCAGCACCGACCACCTGTCGGACAGCTTCAGCGTGTCGCTCGCGAAGACGGCGCGCTGCGTGATGTCGCTGTTGCGGTAGGGCGTGAAATCGGTGGAGCTGGCGTAGCTGTTCGTGTTCTGTCCGAAGATGCTGCCGGTGCCGATCAGCTGGTAGACGCTGTTGCTGCTGTAGTAGTTGACCTGCTTCTGCCACGACGCGCCCAGCGTCAGCTGGTGCTCGAAGTCGCCGGTGCGCAGCTTGCCCGTGGCCATGGCCTGCCACTGGTTGAAGCGGTGGCCCTCGGCGCTGTCGGAGCGGTAGTCGTCATAGCTGCCGCCGGAGTCGAGCAGGTAGGCGATGCCTTCGTTGCGGCTGCGCGTGGCGCTGCTGTGGCTGTAGCTGGTGCTCAGCGTCCAGTCGGGCGAGAGCTTGTACTGCAGGCCGGTCGAATACAGGTTGAAGTCGGTGGCCAGGTGCTGGCCCGCGCCCACCAGGCCCTGGTTGTCGGCGCTGATGGTGGCGGGCAACTGCGTGCCCGTGTAGCTGCCCAGGTAGATCGATGGCGTCTGGCCGGTGGAGGTGCGCTTCTGGTAGAGCGAGTCGAAGGTCCAGGTGAGCTTGTCGGTGAGCTTCGCGTCCAGTCCGAGCGACACCGAGTTGCGGCGCACGTTGCCGTCGTTGTAGGTCTTGCCTTCCTCGTGCGTGGCGTTGAGCCGGTAGCCGAAGCGGTCGTCCGTGCCGAAGCGCCCGCCCAGGTCGACGTGCTCGCTCCAGATGCCGGCCGTCTTGTAGCCCACCTCGATGCTGCGCACCGGCTGGTCGGTCGGCTTCTTCGTCACGTAGTTGACGATGCCGCCCGGCGAACCGAAGCCGTACATGAAGCCCGACGAACCCTTGAGCAGCTCGATCTGCTCGAAGTGTTCGTAGGGCAGGGTGATGGCGTAGCTGAGGAAGGGCTGGCCGTTGATGCGGTAGCCGTTCTGCCAGTCCAGCGGCAGGCCGCGCACCGTGATGTAGCTGGCCCAGGCGCTGTAGGCGCCGCTGTTGTCCGATACCGATGCGTCGAGCGCGAACACGTCGCCCAGCTTCGACACCTGGCGCTCGGCCATGTCCTCGCCGCGCACGACGGTGGTGGAGAAGGGCGTTTCAAGCTGCGAGCGCGCGCCGAGCGCGCCGCTGCTCACCTTGGCGCCGAGGTGCTGCTGCGTGTCGTCCTGCGACTCGGCGGTGACCGTCACCGTTGGCAGCGCTGCCGCGGCAGCGTCCTTGCCTTGCGCCTCCTGCGCGTGCGCGCGGCCGATCTGGGCCGCGGCCCACAGCACCAGCAGCGTGGCGCGCGCGGGCGGGCCGAATGCGCTGCGCCTGAATGAGGGCGGGGAGGCCGTGGAAATCGGCGAAAGGGCCGTGACGGCGGCGGCGGTGTTCTGGCGTCCTGGGATCAACTTTGACTCGCGTTGTAGATAAGAATGACTCTCATCTTCAGTGCGAATCTCGTAGAAATATTGGAGCTTGGCCCTGCGGCCCGTGCGGGCTGCCTCTTCCGGATCAGTGGCCGTTGCCCGGCGACGGCGCCAGCCCGCGCTGCTTCAGGAAGTCGTAGAGGCTGACCGCGAGCACCTGCGCGATCGGAATGGGCAGCGTCACGCGCAGCACCGCCGCCCGGTGGACCGGGCACTTGTCGGAGCTGTGATCGACGCGGCTGGCGTCGAAGGTGATGTGGACGCAGCCCGCGTTGACCCAGTAGCCCGAGACTTCGTCCGCGAACACCTGCGGGGCGTGCAGGTCGTCGATGTAGATGGCTTGCGGAGGCTGGGACATGGCGGCTCTGTGATTGCGGAGCCGCCGATGATCGGCATCAATCTGGCAGGAAAAAAGGAGTGGCCACCCTCACCCTCGCGCCCCCGGGGCTTCCTTCGTGCCTGTGCCGTGCCTTTGCTCAGACGATCCGCACCGACAGCTCCGGAAGCCGGTCGATGTGGATCTCGATCAGGTCGCCACGCACCACGGGCCCCACATTCTCCGGCGTGCCCGAGTAGATGATGTCGCCCGGCTTCAGCTCGAAGGCCTGCGACAGCCGGCTGATCTGCTCGGCCACCGACCAGATCATGTGCCTGAGCGTGGCGTTCTGCTTCGTCTGCCCGTTCACCTTGAGCCAGATCGCGCCGTCGGTGAAATGGCCGACCTTCGCCACTGGATGGATCGGGCCCACGGGCGCCGATTGGTCGAAGCTCTTGCCGATCTCCCAGGGCTTCTTCTGGTCGCCCATCTCGCGCTGCAGGTCGCGCCGCGTCATGTCGAGGCCCAGCGAGTAGCCGTAGACGTGGTCGAGCGCCGAGCTCGTCGGGATGTTGCGCCCGCCCTTTCCGAGCGCCACCACCAGCTCCACCTCGTAGTGGTAGTTCTTCGTGAGCGTGGGGTAGGGATGGTCGGCCACGGTGCCGGGCGTCACGACCTGGATCGCGTCGGCCGGCTTCTGGAAGAAGAAGGGCGGCTCGCGGCTCGGATCCGAGCCCATCTCGCGCGCATGGGCCTCGTAGTTGCGGCCGATGCAGTAGATGCGGCGCACCGGATAGACCTGCTCGCTGCCGACGATCGGGATGGTCGACGGGGCGACATCGAACGGCGTGGCCTGTGCGCGGGCGGCCCCGGCGGACAGCGCGCAGCCGGCGATGGCGCCGGTTGCCATGGCGGCGGAACCGGCCAGCAGGCCGCGACGGGAAGTGATCATGAAGGTCTCCTTGGTCTTGTGTGGAAATGCGCTTGCCGTACCTCGCACGGCGGCTTCATTCTGGGACGGCGGGGTGGCGCGCAATCGCACGCATCTACGCAAAAACAGGACAGAACCCACCACTGCAGAATCGGCGCACGGGGCCACGTACCGGCCCGGCAGGACGCCCGCATGCTCACCCACAAACAGCTTCGCTATTTCGTCGACATCGTCGACGCGGGCAGCTTCAGCCTTGCGGCGGAGCGCCTGTTCATCGCGCAGTCGGCCCTGAGCCGGCAGATCAAGGAAATGGAGCGGCATCTGCAGGTGCCGCTGCTGGAGCGCGATGCGAGGCATCTGGAGATGACGCCCGCGGGTCGATCGCTTTACGGCGATGCGCGGCGCATTCTCGCGGCGCTGGAGAGCGCGGCCATCGGGGCGCGTCATGCGCAGCGCGGCATCGAAGGCACGGTGCAGCTGCTGCATTCGAGTTCGGTGCCGCTGACGCACGGCCTGCTCGAATGCCTGAAGAAGCATGCACAGCGCCACCCCGGCGTCTCCATCGAAGTGTCGCAGCGTGCGTCGGAGTACCAGGCGATGGACATCGAGCAGGGCAATGCCGACGTCGGCCTGGCGCGCGAGCCGGTGCTGCGCCGCTACCCGGGCGTGCAGCAGTCGCCGCTCTTCTCCGAATCACTGGTGGTGGCCGTGCCCGCTACGCATGCGCTGGCCGGCCGCGAGCGCGTGACCATCGCCGAACTGCGCGATGAGCCGTTCGTCGCGACGCCGCATCTCGAACGCGGCGGGCTGAGCCATTGCGTGGCGGAGCTCTGCCGTGCGCAGGGCTATCACCCCAGGAGCGCGCAGGTTCGCTCGCGAAAGTGGTCGCAGCTGGCGCTGGTGCAGGCCGGCTTCGGCATCGCGATCGTGCCCGAGTCGATGGGGCGCATGGCGCCGGAAGGCGTGAAGCTGCTCGCGCTGGATGGCGACGATGTATGCACCACGGTGCTGGTGCTGTGGCGCGCGGAAGATGCCTCGCGGCTCGCGCAGGATCTGGTCGCGTCGTTGCGTGCCGTCTAGCTGATTTCGAGATCGATGGGCGCCGAATTCGGTATTGGCGCGGGAGTCGCGAAGTCCATAGATTCGCGGGCATGGATTTCATCTCCGGTGCCTTGCCTGTCACGCCTTCCCAGTTCGCCGTCGTCTGCACGGGCGTTGTCGTCGCCTACGTCATCTTCGGCATCGCCGGCTTCGGCACCGCGCTGGTCGCCGGGCCGGTGTTGGCCAACTTCATTCCGGTGGCCAGCGTCGTGCCGCTGCTGGCGCTGCTCGATTTCTTCGCGGCCGTGGCCAACGTGAGCCGCGATGCGCGATCGGCCGACGTCGGCGAGCTGCGGCGGCTTGTGCCGGTGATGGCGTTGGGAAGTCTCGTGGGAGCGGCGCTGCTGCTGCTCGGGCGGCCGCAGCTGATGCTGCTGGCGCTGGGCATCTTCGCGGTGGCCTATGCGCTGTATTCGCTCAGCGGCATCAAGCCCGCCTCCCGGCTGTCGCAGCGCGCAGCGATGCCCTTCGGCTTCGTGGGCGGCATCTTCTCGGCGATGTTCGGCAGCGGAGGCTTCATCTACGCGATCTACCTGTCGGGGCGCATCGAGGCGAAGGAACGCATCCGCGTCACGCAGTCCACGCTGATCGGGCTCAGCACGCTGACGCGGGCGGTGCTCTTCCTGCTGGCCGGCGTGTATGCGCAGACGTCGATCCTGTGGCTGGCGGTGCTGCTGTTTCCCGCCATGCTGGTGGGCACGGCGGTGGGCAGGCGCATCACGCTGCGCCTGTCGCGCGAGCAGTTCATCAAGGTGGTGGCGCTTGCCGTGCTGTGCTCGGGCGCCTTCCTGATCTACCGCTATGCCGCCGGTTGAATGCCGAGGGGAATCAGCGGCATGCCTGCGTAGGCCAGGCTGAACGTCCAGAGAATCAGCGCCGCATAGAGGCCCGTCAGGAGCCACACCGCCGCGCGGCCCCACGGCATGAGCGACATGCTGATGAGCGCACCCGCCAGCGGCAGCAGCTGTTGTGCGTGCACGCCGAGAAAGTGTGGCACGCGCAGGTCGCCTCCGGTTGCAGACCAGCCGAACAGCGGAAGCGTGGCGCCGCCCGCGACGGCACCGATGGTCGATCCGCCATGCTGGCTGATCGCGATGCCCGCGCCCGCGCCGGCCACGAAGGTCAGCACCAGCCCCAGCACCACGGCCAGCCGGTAGGGCGCTGCCAGCGCATCGCCGTGGCGCGCGAACAGCCACGCTAGCGGCAGTGCCGTGGCGCTGAGCAGCAGCGCACCCACGCCCATCAGGCTGTACATGACGATGTGGAAGGTCGAGTCTTCGTTGAAATGCGAAGCCTGCGCTAGCGCGCCTTGCAGCGTGATGTAGCCGATCTCGAAGACGCCCGTGGCGATCACCACCGCGACGATGATGCGTGCGATGCGGGCACCGCGCTGCTCGTGCGGCAGGTCGCCGATCAGCCATGCGGTGGTCAGCGCATAGAGACTGACCGAAGCCATGAACTTCAGCGGCTTGACCCAGACGCCGACGCCGTTCAGCGTGCGCGGATCGAGCCACGCCGCCACGAGGGCAGGCACCATCGCCGCGAGCAGCAAACCACCGAACCAAGCGAGCTGCGGCTGGCGCCGATGCAGCTCCCATGCCAGTGCCATGCACGTGGGCGCGACACGCAGCGCCAGAAAAGCCAGCAGACCGACCGGGCCGAACAAGAAGGTGAGGGCGAAGCAGGGGATGAGCAGCACCGGCGCGATGCCCGCGCGCTCTCCCTCGCGTGCGATCCAGGTGCCCACGAACAGGTCGAAGGCGAGGTAGTGGAACCACCCGGCCGTGAGAAGGCCCGGATGCTGGAACAGCGCATGCACCGCCGACAGCGAGCTGTATCCGCCGCCGGCCGCCGACCAGTAGGTTGCCATCAGCCACCAGTACGCCAGCCCCAGGCCGACGGGAATGACGATGCCGGTCGTGGCCCAGATGAACGGCTTGGCACGGCCCAGCCATGGGGCCGCGCCGAGCGCAGCCCAGGCGGGAAGGGCGACAGTGCTGCCTGCGCTGAAAAGTGAATCGAACATGTGCGCCTCGCGATCGAAGAAGGCAATCCAGGGTCGGAAAGATGTTATCTTTACAGTGTTTAGATGAAAGCGCAACCTGATTCTTCGAGGAGGTAGAGTTCCTCCTTTGAAGACCGGGAACAGCAGGCAGCCATGGCGGCAAAGAAAATCGAAGAAGCACCCGTGCCCTATCACCACGGCGATCTGCGCGCGGCGCTGATCGGGGCTACCGAAGTCCTGCTGGCCGAGCGCGGCATCGAGGGCTTCACCCTGCGCGAGGCGGCGCGACGCGCGGGCGTGTCGGCAGCCGCGCCCGTGCATCACTTCGGCAGCGCGGCCGGGTTGCTGACCGAGGTGGCGATCCTCGGCTTCGAGGAACTCACGCGCTGCCTGCGCGAGGGCACCGAAACGGGCGGTACCGATCCCGCACGCCGCCTGCGCGGCCAGGGCATGGGCTATGTGCGGTTCGCGCTGGCCTATCCGGCGCGCTTCCAGCTCATGTTCCGCAAGGACCGCCTGACGCCGGACGCACGGCTGGAGGCTGCCGGAGATGCGGCATTCGCCGAGCTGGAGATGGCGGTGCGCGACTACACCGGCTGGGGCCGCAAGAAGCCGCTGAACCGCGCGACGCAGGCGACAGTGCTGGGCGCATGGTCCACCGTGCACGGCTTCGCGCATCTCGCGCTGGACGAGAAGTTCGGCGGACACGCCGGCGGCGCGGGAACGAACGACTTCGTGGAGAACATGCTGCCCGAGATACTGAAGCAGTTCTGGCCCTAGCCTTCAGCCGCTCGTTCGTTCATTCACTCTTCGTTCATTGCCCCGGAAAGGGCGGCAGCCGCCTGCGGATCGTCTGCGCCTTCACGATGGATGTATTGGTCTCGGCCTTGCTCGCGATGCGGTCGAGGATGCCGTCGAGCTGTTCGAGCGACTGCAGGAACAGCCGCGCAACGAAGCAGTCTTCTCCCGTGACCTTGTCGCATTCGCAGAACTCGGGCGTGCCTTCGATGAGCTTCTGCACCGCCTGCAGTTGCCCCGGCAGCGGACGGATGCGCACGATGGCCTGGAACTGGTATCCCAGCGCCTTCGGATTCACGTCCAGCGTGTAGCCCCGGATCACGTCGCGCTCCTCGAGCCGGCGCAGCCGTTCGGAGACGCTGGGCGACGAGAGACCCACGTGGTGGGCCAGTTCCTTCAGGGACATGCGCGCGTTGCCGGCAAGGGCTTGCACGATGGATTCGTCGATCGGATCGAGCATGAAGACCATCTCCGGTGAACTGGGTTAAGTGCCTTGATTTCAACGGCCATTGCTGGCGATTGCCTTATTAAAAGCATATCCAATTCGCACTGGCCGTGGCACGCTTGCAGCTTTGCTTCCTGCCGTTCGGAACGGAAAGACATGCAGACACAGCTTCGCGGTGCGCTCGAGATGAGCGCGGCCATGGTGATTTCCGGAACCATCGGATGGGTCGTCGTGCGCTTCAACCAGCCGCTGCCCGACTTGCTGTTCTGGCGCTGCGTATTCGGCGCGGCGACGCTGTTGGTCGTGTGCTTCGTGCTCGGCCTTCTGCGACGCGGCCTCACGCTGCGCAACTTCGCGCTGGCTGCATTCGGCGGCGTGGCTCTGGTCATCAACTGGGTGTTGATCTTCGCGTCGTTCTCGCACGCGTCGATCGCCATCGCCACCGCGGTCTACAACACGCAGCCGTTCATGCTGGTGGCGCTCGGCGCGCTTCTCATGTCGGAACGGCTGACCGCGATGAAGGCGATCTGGCTGTGCATCGCCTTCGCCGGCGTGGTGCTGGTGGCGCAGGCCAAGTCCGGCGGTGGCGCCGGAGGCTCGTCTTATTTCGTCGGCGTGCTGATGGCGCTGGGCGCGGCCTTCTGCTACGCGGTGGCGGCCCTCGTGGCAAAGAAGCTCGATGGCATCGCGCCGCATCTCATCGCGCTGATCCAGGTCTGCGTGGGCATCGTGATGCTCGCGCCGTTCGCGAACCTGAAGACATTGCCCACCGATGCGGCCACCTGGGGCGTGCATCTCGCGATGGGCGTGATCTACACGGGGCTGGTGTTCGTGCTGCTGTACGGCGCGCTGCAGAAGCTGTCGACGCCGGTGGCGGGCGCACTGTCGTTCATCTATCCGCTGGTGGCCATCGGCGTCGACTACGTCGCCTTCGGCCAGCGGCTGGGCACGCTGCAGTTGGCGGGCGCGGCCGCCATCCTGATCTCGGCGGCGGGCATGACCTTCGGCTGGACCCTGCCGGGCCTGCCGAGGCAGCAATCGCCCGCTGCCGGAAGAAGCTGACGATGGCGCCCGCGGCTCAGGGTGCCGCCGCGGCGACGTCGTTGCGCCTGAAAAGCGCTGTCGCGCTCCGCTTCACCAGCAGGTAGAACAGCGGCACGAAGAAGATCCCCAGCGCGGTCGCGGCCAGCACTCCGCCGAACACGCCCGTGCCAATGGCCACCTGGCTCGCCGAACCCGCGCCGGTGGCCAGCGCCAGCGGCACCACGCCGGCCAGGAAGGCCAGCGAGGTCATCAGGATCGGCCGCAGCCGCAGGCGGGCGCCTTCGGCCACCGCATCGAGCAACGGCACGCCACGGCGCAGCGCGGCTTCAGCGAACTCGATGATCAGGATCGCGTTCTTCGCCGACAGCCCGATGGTCGCCAGCAGACCGACCTGGAAGTAGATGTCGTTCGAGAGGCCGCGCAGCGACGCGGCGATCACCGCGCCGAGCACGCCCAGCGGTATCACCAGCATCACCGAGAACGGCACAGACCAGCTCTCGTACAGTGCGGCCAGGCACAGGAACACGACGAGGATCGACAGTGCGAACAGCAGCGGTGCCTGCCCGCCCGAGAGCCGCTCCTGGTACGAGAGGCCGCTCCATGCGTGGCCAGTGCCGCGCTGCTTCTTCGCGATGCTTTCCACCGCCGCCATCGCCGTGCCCGAGCTCGTGCCGTGCGAGGCCGCGCCCTGGATCTGCACGGCCGGCAGGCCGTTGTAGCGCTCCAGCTGCGGCGCGCCCTGCGACCAGCGCGTGGTGGCGAAGGCCGAGAACGGCGTCATCGCGCCGGTGGCGCCGCGCACGAACCACTGGCGGATGTCGTCCGGGTCGGAGCGGTAGGGCGCGTCGGCCTGCACGTACACGCGCTTGACGCGGCCGCGGTCGATGAAGTCGTTGACGTAGCTGCCGCCCCAGGCGATGCCCAGCGTGGTGTTCACGTCGTCCAGCGACAGCCGCAGCGCCGAGGCCTTGAGCTGGTCGATGTCGATCTGCAGCTGCGGCGTGCCGGCCACGCCGTTGGCGCGCACGGACTGCAGGCGCTGGTCTTTCTTCGCGTCGCGCACGAGCGACTCGCGCGCCTGCACCAGCCGCTCGGCGCCCATGCCCGAGGTGTCTTGCAGCCAGAACTCGAAGCCGTTGGATTCACCCAGCCCCTCGATCGGCGGCGGCACCATGCCGTAGACCTCGGCGTCGCGCTGCTGCTTCGAAAGCACTGTGCCCGCACGCTCGACGATGGCCTGTGCGCGCTTGTCCGCGTGCCTGCGCTCCGACCAGTCCTTGAACGAGACGAAGGCCATGCCCATGTTCTGCCCCGAGCCGCCGTAGCTCCAGCCCGAGAGCGTGAAGATGGTGTCTGTCGTGTCCTTCTCGGTTTCCAGGAAGTGCTTCTCGACCATGCGGTTCACGGCGTCGGTGCGGCTGCTCGTCGAGCCGGCCGGCAGCGTGAGCTGCACCATCACGCTGCCCTGGTCTTCCTCGGGCAAGAAGCCTCCGGGCAGGCTCAGGTACAGCGCGCCCATGCCGGCCACGATGGCCGCGTACACGGCCGTGAAGCGCAGCGGCTTGCGCAGGATGCGGCCCAGCAGGCCCACGTAGCGACCCTGTGCGGCGTCGAAGCGACGGTTGAAGGCGCCGAGAAAACCGCGCGTGCGCGGCGTGTCGTCGGCCTTCAGGAAGCGAGCGCACAGCGCCGGGATCAGCACGATGGCCACCACCACCGACAGCACCATCGACGCGATGATCGTCACCGAGAACTGCCGGTAGATCACGCCCACCGAGCCGCCGAAGAAAGCCATCGGCAGGAACACCGCCGACACCACCACCGCGATGCCGACCAGCGCGCCGGTGATTTCCTTCATCGACTTGATGGTGGCCGCCTTGGGGTCGAGTCCTTCCTCGTGCATCACGCGCTCGACGTTCTCCACCACCACGATGGCGTCGTCCACCAGCAGGCCGATGGCCAGCACCATGCCGAAGAGCGTGAGCACGTTGATCGAGTAGCCGAAGGCCGCGAGCACGCCGAAGGTGCCCAGCAGCACCACCGGCACGGTGATGGCCGGGATGACCGTGGCACGCCAGTTCTGCAGAAACAGGTACATCACGACCACCACCAGCGCGATGGCCTCCAGCAGCGTCTTGATGACCGACTTGATCGAGATCTTCACGAAGCGCGTGGTGTCTTCCGCGTAGGCCACGCGCAGGCCGGCGGGCAGCGAGGGCTCCATCTCGGCCATGCGCGCCTTCACCGCGCTGGCGGTGGTCAGCGCGTTCGAGCCCGGCGCCAGCATGATGGCCGCGCCCGCGGCGGGGTGGCCGTTCAGCCGCGTGGTCTCGGCGTACGACTCGCTGCCCATCTCCACGCGCGCCACGTCGCCCAGGCGCACCACGGCGCCGTCGGCCTGCGTCTTCAGCACGATGTCGCGGAACTGCGCCGGCGTCTGCAGCCGCGACAGCGCCGTCACCGTGGCATTGAGCTGCTGCTTCGCGGGCGAGGGCCGCGCGCCGATCTCGCCGACCGACACCTGCGTGTTCTGCGCAGCGATGGCGGCGGTCACGTCCGAGGGCATCAGCTGGTAGCTCGCGAGCCGGTGCGGGTCGAGCCAGATGCGCATCGCGTACGCTGCGCCGAAGGCCTGCACCGAGCCCACGCCGTCGACGCGGCTGATGGGGTCGCGCATGTTGCTGGCCATCCAGTCGGCCACGTCGGTGTCGGTGCGGCGGCCGGTCTCGTCGTAGAGCGCCACGATCAGCAGGAAGTTGTTCTGCGACTTCGCGACCGTCACGCCCTGCTGCTGCACCGCCTGCGGCAGGCGGCTGGTGGCCTGGCTGACCTTGTTCTGCACCTGCACCTGCGCCGTGTCGGGGTTGATGCCCTGGCGGAAGGTGACGCTGATCTCGGCCCAGCCGGCCGAGCTGCTGGTCGACTTGAAGTACAGCAGGCCGTCGATGCCCTTGAGCTGCTGCTCGATGACCTGCGTGACGCTGCTTTCCACCGCCTGCGCCGAGGCGCCTGGGTAGTTGGCGGAGACGACGACGGTGGGCGGCGCGATGTCCGGGTACTGCGACACCGGCAGCGTGCGGATGGCCACGCCGCCGGCCAGCATGATCAGGATGGCGATGACCCATGCGAAGACGGGCCGCTGTATGAAGAAGTTGGCGATCACTGGAGTTGTCTCAATCTGCCGAGGAAGGTGCCGCCGCGGCCGACACCGGCACCGGCTTCACCTTGTCGCCGGGGTGGGCGCGCTGCAGGCCGTCGACCACGAGCCGGTCGCCTTCGCGCAGCCCGCTCGTCACGACCCACTGGTCGCCCGCCGCGCTGCGCACTTCGAGCGCGCGCAGCTCGACCTTGTCGCCCGCGCCGACCACCAGCGCGGTGGGTTCGCCCTTCTCGTTGCGCGACACGCCGCGCTGCGGCGCGAGCACGGCCTGCCGCTCCACGCCGGACTCGACCTGCGCGCGCACGTACATGCCGGGCAGCAGCAGCCCTTGCGGGTTGGGGAATTCGGCGCGCAGCGTGACCGAGCCGGTGGCGGCGTCGACGGCCACCTCGGTGAACTTCAGCGTGCCGGCGTGCGGGTAGGGCAGGCCGTCTTCCATGCGCAGGCCCACGCGCGTGCTGGCGGGCGCCATGTCGCCCGAGATGAAGCGGCGCTTGAGCCGGGTGAGCTCGAGGCTGGACTGCACCACGTCGACGTAGATCGGGTCGATGCGCTGGATGGTCGCGAGTGCCGTGGCCTGGCCCGGCGCCACCAGCGCGCCCTCGGTCACGCTGGAGCGGCCGATGCGGCCCGAGATGGGTGCTTCGATGCGCGTGAACTCGAGGTTGATGCGCGCGGCCTTCAGCGCCGCCTTCGCGGCCTTCACGCCGGCCTCGGCCTGCACGAGCGCGGCCTGAGCCTCCTCGTGCTCCTGCCTGCTCACCGCGTTGGCCTTCACCAGTTCGCCGAAGCGCTCCGACTTGCCGCGCAGGCTCGCGATGCTGGCCTGGGCCGTGGCGAGCGCCGCCTGCGCCTGCTCGTGCGCAGCCTCGAAGGGGCCGGGCTCGATCTCGTACAGCACCTGGCCCGCGCGGACCATGCTGCCTTCCTCGAACAGGCGCTTGCGCACGATGCCGTTGACCTGCGGCCGGACCTCGGACACGCGGAAGGCGGCCGTGCGGCCCGAGAGCTCGGTGTGCACGGGCACGTCGCCCGCGTGCAGCGCCATCACGCCGACTTCGGGCGGTGCCGCTTCGGTGTCGGAGGTCTGCCTGGCGCCGCAAGCGGCGAGGGCGAGCAGGGAAAGAGGGAACAGGAGCTTGAAAGTCATGGCTGTCCGGGAACGCGATGCGGCGCGAGCCGGAGTCGTCCGGGTCGCGCATGCTTGATGTTTTGCACTGTTATGGTGCATTGTGCCTGCCGTGCTGCGTTGCAACATGAAGGATTCCTGAGGCTTCCGAGGGATAAGAACCAACGAAAAAGCCCACGCAGGCAGGCGCCCGCCGCCACGTCGATCCGTGACGGCGGGCCCTGCCGCGTGGGCCGGTCGGCTGGCTGGCTCGGAGCTAGCTGGCGCTTTGCTGGCGCCGTCCCAGTGCGAACACCGAGTTCGGCGCGTCGACGACGAAAGGCTTGCGCGTGGCCGGCTGGCCGGCCGGCGTACGCCGGGTCTCGGTCCGCACCGCGGCCTGTACGCCCTTTGCCTTCTGTTCGTCGACAAGGCTTTGCAGCGAGATCGACTTGAGGAACTCGACCGCCCGCAGGTTCACGGTGGCCCAGAGCTCGTCGATTTCGCAGCGGCCCGTTTCGCCCGGCGCGTCGGCATCGCGCCGGTGGGTGGTTTCGGCATCGTGTTCCTCGATCGAGAGGACGATGTCGGCCACGGAAATCTCCGCCGCCTTGCGGCTCAGAGAATACCCGCCGCCCGGACCCCGGGTCGATTCAACCAGGCTGGCGCGCCGCAACTTGCCGAACAGCAGTTCCAGGTACGACAGCGACACGCGCTGGCGCAGGCTGATCGAGGCCAGGGTGACGGGGCCCGAACGGCCGTGCAGGGCGATGTCGATCATCGCGGTGACCGCGAAGCGGCCCTTGGTGGTGAGACGCATGGGATGTTTTCCTTCCTTCGTGGGGAATTACTCGTCCCGGCCGCCGGCGATGCCCAGCAGGGCCAGCAGCGACTGGAAGACGTTGTAGATGCTGAGATACACACCCAGCGTGGCGGAGATGTAGTTGGTTTCCAGGCCGTCCTTCACGCGCTTGAGGTCGTGCAGGATGAAGGCCGAGAAGATGCCGATGGCCAGGACCGACAGCGTCATCATCAGCGCGCTCGACTTCAGGAAGAAGTTGGCGATGCCGGCCACCAGCAGCAGGATGGCGCCGATGAAGAGCCACTTGCCCATGCCCGACAGGTCGCGCTTGATGACGGACGACAGCGTGGCCATGCCGAAGAAGATCGCGCCGGTGCCGGCGAACGCCGTCATCACCAGGCTGGCGCCGTTGGCCAAGCCGAGCACGGTGCCGACCAGGCGAGACAGCATCAGGCCCATGAAGAAGGTGAAGGCCAGCAGCACCGGCACGCCGGCGGCGGTTTCCTTGGTCTTCTCGATGGCGTACATGAAGCCGAAGGCGCCACCGAGGAAGACCATCAGGCCGATGCCCGGCGACATGGCGCGCGAGAAGCCGGTGGAGACGCCGATCCAGGCGCCGAGAACGGTGGGCACCATCGACAGCGCGAGCAGCCAGTAGGTGTTGCGCAGGACGCGGTTGCGCTCCTGCGGCGAGGCGATCGGGAGATCGATGCTGTCGTGATAGGCGGTAGGGCTGTTGTTCATTTTGTGTTGGTTCCTTGAGCTGGACCTGCACCGGCCGCGTGGCGCTCGATGGCGCACGCGAAATGGCACAGGGCCGTGAATGAGATGCGGGGTAGCGGCTGCGAGACGGGCGCCGCAGGTGGCGGACGGCCCGGATCGCACATGGGGAGCCGTGGCGGCTCCCGGTCGCGCAGGCTTTTCGGGCCTAGGCGACGAAGGAAGCGGCGCGGGGTGGCCGCTTGGGTCGCGCCAGGAACGGCGAGACGATGGTGGTCAGGCCGAGTTTCGGCGGCTGTTCCGTGAAGCGCAGCAGCGCGGGCGCGCCGTTGCGGGCGTCGACCAGCTCGGCGTGTTCGGAGCCGGCTTCGTCGATGGAGAGGGTGTCATCCGATGCCTTGTCGGCATCGCTCGCCAACGCCGGGGCGTCGGAGGAGGCGGTGAAGGCGACGCTGACGACCAGCGTCTGGGTGGCCTGAGCGGCCTGCGGGTCAGCGTGCGAATGTGCGGAATGGCCGGCACCCATCATGTTGTGGGCAAGCACGGCGAAGCCGTAGCAGGACAACATGATTGCGAGGACGGTAGCGGCAAACCAGCGGGACATGTAGGGGTATTTTAGCCGTCGCGCATGACGAAGTTCGCGGCGGCGTTTTCAACCGACCTGATCGCACGGATGTTCCGTTCCTCAGGCCGGCGCGGTCGTGGTTTCGCTGCCTTCGGACTGCAGCCATTCCCGTGCGTGGGTGCGCAGGGCGTCTATCTGCAGCCATATCAGACCGAGTTCGGTATGGAAAGTTCGCGCCTGCGGGTCGCCGGCGCTCCCGCTTTCACCTCCGTCGGCAGCGGCCTGCGCCAGCGCGGCGCGTGCAGCCGACTCCGCCTCCGCACCGTCCGTTACATCCACCGCGCCCTTTTCCAGCCCGGCCGCCAGCGCCTCGAGTGCCGCGATCGCCCCTTCGGCCGACGCATGCAGCACCGCCATCTGCGCCGAATCGGGCAGCGCCGCGCGGTGGGCACCCAGCGCCGACAGATAGCTCAGCAGCGTGTGCGAGCGGATCAGGAAGCGCAGCGCCACCCCCGCGCGCGGCCGCACGTAGCCCGGCTCGCGGAACATGTCCGACACGGCGGTCGACAGCGCAGCGTCCGCGTTGTGGTCGTTGCGCCGGGCCAGCCGGTAGTCGAGGTGGTCGCGGGCGCCGGTGCGGTACTGCACGACGATCTGCCGCAGGTAGCCTGCATGGCCGCGCATCGCGGCGGCGGCCAGCTCGTTGATGCGCCGCGCCTGCCAGTGGGGCAGCACCAGCAGCACGGCCAGCCCGGCGATGGCGCTGCCGATGGCGGTGTCGACCAGCCTCGGCACCAGCAGCACGCCGCTGTCGCCGACCTGGTTGAAGCACATCAGCACCAGCAGCGTCATCGATGCGGTGGCCAGCAGGTAGCGCGTGGTGCGGGTCGCGAAGAACAGTACCCCGGCCACCACCGCGAGCACCGACTGCACCAGCGGCTGCGGAAAGAGTTGCAGCAGCGCCCAGCCCGCCACCACGCCGAGCGCGGTGCCGGCAATGCGCTGGCCCATGCGCGCGATGGTGTCGCCATAGCTCTGCTGGCAGACGAAGAGCGTGGTCAGCAGGATCCAGTAGCCCTGCGCCGGGTGGATGGCCTGCATCACGCCATAGCCCGCCACCAGCGCGATCGACAGCCGCAGCGCATGCCGGAAGAGCGGCGAGCGCACGGTGAGCTGGCGCCGCACGCGCTCGACCGCGTCGCGCCACGAGCGCGGCGAGCGGTCGAACAGGCCCATCTCCGTGCGGCCCGCGCGTGCCGAAGGCTGGCTGGCGCCCGCGAGCTGGCCGTCGAGCAGCGCGAGGTTGCGCGCCAGCGCTTCCACGGAAGCCAGCAGGGCGAGCCGCGCAGGGGTATCGGCCCGAGCGCGCTCGTGCTCGATGGCGCTGCGCAGGTCGGCCAGCGCCTGCACGGTTTCCGGGCCCACCTCGAAGGGTTCGCGCCGCGCGACCGACTCGGCCAGCCGCTGGCAGGCCAGCCCCTGCAGGCCCAGCACGCGCTGACAGCGGTAGAGCAGGTCGCTGTGGAAGAAGGCGTCGGCCAGCGCGTTGTAGTCGTCGTGCGAGGAGCTGGCGCGCTCGTGCACGTCCTGCGCGATCAGGTACAGCCCCCGGTAGCGCGAGATGCGCCCGGTCGGCGCCCGCGCGCCGATGCGGCGGAAGATGCTTTCCTTGGCCGCGTTGAGTTCGGTCACCACTTCCGCGTTGAGCTGCGCGAGCGCGAGCCGCTTGCGCTCGATGTCGATGCCGCGCAGCGGCTCGAAGAGCGACGCCTTGAAGCGCACGTAGTTGCCCAGCACCGTGAAGAGCGTCACCAGCCGCGCCTGCACCGGCTGCGCCGGAAAGGCCGCGCACCACAGCACCGAGAAAACGCCGTACCAGGCCGCGCCGGCCACAAGCAGCAGCGGCTCGCGTCCGCGATGCGCCACGCCATGCGAACCCATGTTCTCGATGCCGAGCGTGGCGTACATCGCGAGGATCAGCGTCGCATAAGCGATCGCCTTGTACCGCGCCTCCACCGCGCCGAGCATCGTGAGGCAGAAGGCCGAGAGCGCCAGGCCGGCGATGAACAGCAGCGGCATGCCGAAGGCCGCCTCCACCGCGAAGGCGATGGCAGCGAAGCAGCCCAGCGTGACCAGCTGCGCGCGCAGCCGCCCGCGCCAGCTGTCGTCGGTTTCGGCGAGCGCGCTGGCAATGGCGCCGAGGAACAGGGGAATCACCGCGTCGGGATGGCCGGTCCAGGCGCAAGCCGCCATGAGACTGCCGAGCGTGAGGAGGATGCGCACGGGCTGCGCGCGAGAAGCGAATGACCGCAGCTGCTGGCGCAGCGCGTCCGGAGACAGGGGAAGCATGATGGGCCGATCTTGCACGATGCATGCCACGGCCGCGTGGCACCGGCTCGAAGATTCGACTCTTCTTTCTGTCTCTCTACCTGCTCATCTGCGCGGGCTGCGAAGGAAGCCGTGGCGCGCCGCGATCCAGCGGACTTCGTCTTCGCCGGCCGCGTGGTCCTCGGACAAGCCCGCGAACAGCATCCCGTCCTCGGCCAGCAGGAACCGGCGCGAGTGCGCATCGCCGTCTCCCGGCAGCACGCGCAGCGTGGCCTCGCCGAGTTCGATCCGCTCGCCCGGCGCGGGGAGCACGGCGGAGGCATCTGGCCAGATGTCGCGCAGGGCTTCTTCCGCGTGGCCGTGCGTCGACAGCAGCCATCGCATACGCCCCGGCGCCGCCGCGACGAGCGCCTCGATGTGCGCGGGGCTCGCGGGCAACGCGTCGATCAACGCCCAGTCGCCGCCCGACGTGCCCACGAAGTAGCTGTGCACCAGCGCGCCCGAGGCATCGCCCGCTTCACCAGTGACCCGCAGCACCCGGGCCGAGAGCCGCATCGCCAGCCCGGCCTCGTGCGCGTAGCGCCCGCCGCCCTGGCCGTCGGGGTCGACATGGCCGACTTCCTCGTATGCGGGTTCCTCCATGTTCACTGGCCGCCGCCCCTTGGGGCCGTCCGCCAGCCGGGGCATGACGCGCGGAATGTGCTTGAGGTCGCGCGCATGCGTCATGAGCCCGGCCACGCTGTCGAACTGCGCAAGGCCCTCGAGGATGCGCCGCGTCACGTTCATCAGCTTGAGTCCGCGCGCCGGCGCCACGGCCTCGGAGGGGCGCAGCCACATGTGCTCGACCGTCTCGCGGCCGTCCGGACGCACGCTCTGCACCTCGGGCATCGTCGCGAGAAAGAAGCGCGTGTCGAAGCGCCGCGGCATGCCCGGCGGCGTGAGCCAGTGCGAGAAGTACGCGAGCCGGTCGGTCGCGAGCTTCCAGCCGTTCTGCCTGCACAGGGAGAGCAGGGCATCGGTGCCTTGCTCCGCCGCCTGGCGCATGGCCGCGAGCTGCGCGGGCGGCAGTTCGTCCAGAGCCACGATCTGGCCGGCGGCGTCGGTCGCGAACAGCACGCCGGCTTCCTCGAAGCATTCGCGGATCGCGGCCGCGTAGTAGTCGAGGCCGCCCTCGGACAGGCCCAGGCGTGCGCTTGCGGCACCGTCGTCGAGGCCGCTGCAGCTTTCGTGCAGGCCCCGGTCGTGCGCGTCGATCACTCCGCCCGGAAACACGCTGGCGCCGCTGTTCTGGTCGTCGGCCTTCTCGGCCCGCCGCAGCATCAGCACCTCGAGGCCGTCGCTTCCGTCGCGCAGGACGATGAGGGTGGCCGCCATCCGCACGGGGCGCGGCGAAGCGGGCAGGGACGAGGCATCCGGTGATCTGGCGGTCATGCCCGCATTGTCGCGCCGGCCGCTGCTGCCAAGGTGACAGCGCAAGGGCCCCGCTGTCGCGCGGAAGACCGTGCGAAACGCGGCGTGCGACTTACCGTCAAGGCACGCAAACACATCGACTCTTGCTGAAGGACGCACCATGCATTTCGAATTCACGCCCCGGGTGATCGCGCTGCGCGAGGAACTGCTCCGGTTCATGGACGAGTACGTCTATCCGAACGAGAAGCGCCACGAGGAGGAGCTGGCCGCCAACGCCCGCGCCGGCCGCCCCTACGCCGAGCTGCCGATGATGGCCGGCCTGAAGGCCAAGGCGCGCGAGCGCGGGCTGTGGAACCTGTTCCTGCCCGAGTCGGAGCACGGGCCCGGCCTGAGCAACGTCGAGTACGCGCCGCTGTGCGAGATCATGGGGCGGCGCTACTGGAGCTCCGAGATCTTCAACTGCTCCGCGCCCGACACCGGCAACATGGAAGTGCTGGCGCGCTACGGCACCAAGGCGCAGCAGGAGCGCTGGCTGAAGCCGCTGCTGGCCGGCGAGATCCGCTCCTCCTTCGCGATGACCGAGCCCGAGGTGGCCTCGAGCGACGCCACCAACATCCGCTGCAGCATCCGCCGCGAGGGCGACGAGTACGTCATCAACGGCCGCAAGTGGTACATCACCGGCGCGATGAACGAGCGTTGCGAGATCTTCGTGCTGATGGGCAAGACCGACCCCGACAACGCCGACCGCCACAAGCAGCAGTCGATGATCCTCGTGCCCAAGAACACGCCCGGCGTGACCATCGTGCGCGACATGGCGCTGCTGGGCGTGTACGACCCGCCCTTCGGCCATCCCGAGATCGTGTTCGAGAACGTGCGCGTGCCGGTCGAGAACATCCTGCTCGGCGAAGGCCGCGGCTTCGAGATCGCGCAGGGCCGCCTCGGGCCGGGCCGCATCCACCACTGCATGCGCGCCATCGGCATGGCAGAGGCCGCGCTGGAGATGATGTGCCAGCGCCTGGTGTCGCGCACCGCCTTCCACAAGCCGCTGTCGGAGCAGGGCGTCTGGCGCGAGCGCATCGCCGAGTCGCGCATGCTCATCGAGCAGTCGCGCTGGATGGTGCTCAACGCCGCCTACCGCATGGACACCGTGGGCAACAAGGTCGCAGCGAAGGAGATCGCGATGATCAAGGTGCTCACGCCCAACAACTGCGTGAAGGTGGTCGACTGGGCCATGCAGGCCTTCGGCGCCATGGGCCTGAGCCAGGACACGCTGCTCACGAACTTCTACGCCTACGAGCGGCACCTGCGCGTGGCCGACGGTCCCGACGAGGTGCACCGCAACGCGATCGCCAAGCAGGAGCTGGCGGCGTACCAGTAAGAAGGAAAAAAGGAAGAAGGCGACCGCCGCGCCGGTCAGTCGCGCACTTCCAGCGTCAACGACACCTCGGCCGCGCCTCCGCGCGGCAGCGACACGACGCCGACGGTCGTTCGGGCCGGCAGCGGTGCCTCGGCAAAGACCTGCCGCAGCAGGGCCGAGGCCGCGTCCATCACTTTCGCGTGCTCCGCGAAATCGCCGCCGGTCCGGAGATACCCGTTCAGCGTGACGACGCGGGCGACGCGCGAGAGGCTGCCCAGTTCCTCCCGCGCGGCGCGCAGCAGAGCGGCAACGGCGGCCACCGCTGCGCGCTGGCCGTGCGCCACGTCGTCCGGCCCCCGCAGCGGCCCGGCAATGACTTCGCCGTTCTCGCGCCCGACAACGCCGCTCGAATGCCACAGGTTGCCGGCCTTCGAGAAGGTGGCGTAGGTTCCGGAAGGACTGGCACGCGCAGCTTCCGGCGGGCAGAGCACTTCCAGGCGCAGATCCTCCGGTGGCTCCTCGCAGCATTCACCGCCGACCCGGCAGCCTTCCTGCGCCATCGCTTCCGACGGCAAGCCCACATGAATGGCGGAAGGCGAACCCATGGCTTCGCCCTGTCGCACCGTCACCGTGAGTGCGTCCCCGCCGACCAGGCTCAGGCGGCGCAAGCCCCATGCGAGTGCCGCCGCGGCGATGCCCGTGGCCGCATCTTCGGGATAGCCGGAGGATTTCGGAAACTGCCGTGCGCTGACCGCGCAGCCCTCGCCCTGCGACATCGCGTATGGATACAGGCCGGTCGAGCCCAGCCGCTCGCACAGCGACTCGACACGCGCGAAGTCCACGCGCAGGCCGTGCAGCTGCTGCGCGTCCGCCAGTCGCACCAGCGTCTTCACGCGGCTGGTCGCGGCGTTGAGCACGGGCCCCACGATGCGCGCCGCATCGATGCCCAGGCACTGTGCGATTTCGTCGACCAGGGCCTGCTGCGTCACTTCCTCGACCACCGCGCGCGGCTGGCTGATCTGTACCGTGCCGTCGACGCGCTGGCCCGTCACGGTGCCGCTCAGCGTCTGGATGGCGATCGGCGAGCCGTCCCATTCGCCGCGCCGGTGCAGCAGCCAGAGCGCGCCTACGGTGGCGTGGCCGCACATCTCCATTTCGTGGTTGGGCACGAAGTAGCGCATGCGCAGGGCATGCGCAGGCGTTTCGGGCTTGAGCACGAAGACCGATTCATGCCCGCTGCGCCGCGTGTATTCCTGCATCTGCGCGGTCGAGAGCGCGTCGGCATCGAGCCAGACCGGCGCGGGATTGCCGCCGGTTCCAGGGTCGGCCCCCACGAAGACGCGGATGTTGTGGGCGTGCGGAAGGTGGGTCGTCGTCATCTTCATTCGGCCTTTGCATTCACCGAGCGCGCGATGCCGCCCCAGAGCTGGATGTCGCTGCGTATCTGTGCCTGGAACGCATCGGGCGGCACGGTCCACGGCGTCACGCCCTTGGACTGCATGTCGGCGCGCAGGGCCGCATCGCGCATGGCCGCGTCGAGCGCCGCGCGCAGTCGCTGCACCACCGGCTGCGGTGTGGCCGCCGGCGCCATCAGGCCATACCAGAGCTGCGGCCTGAAGCCCTTGATGCCGGCCTGCTCGAAGGTAGGCAGGCCCTCGAAGCCGGCCGAGGGCTCGCTGATCGCCAGCGCCCGCATGCGGCCGCCGCGCACCTGCGCGAGCAGCGAGGGCGGGTTGTCGAACAGCGCCTGGATCTGGCCCGCCATCAGGTCGGCCTGCGCGGGGGCCGCGCCGCGGTAGGGCACATGGGTCATCTCGATGCCGGTGCGCTGCTTGAAGAGCTCGCCCGCCAGATGGCTCAGGCTGCCGTTGCCGATGCTGCCGTAGTTGAGCGCCTGCGGATGGGCCTTGGCGTAGTCGACCAAGCCCTTCACGTCGCGCGCCGCCAGCGAGGGCGTCACCACCAGCACGAAGGGCGTGGTGCCGATGGTGCCTATGGGCACGAGGTCCTTGACCGGGTCGTAGGGCAGCTTTGGGTACACCGCGTCGGCGGAGGCGATGGTCGAGGTGGTGGCGGCCACCAGCGTGTAGCCGTCGGGGTTCGCCTTCGCGCCGAAGCCGGTGCCCACGGTGCCGCCGGCGCCGGAGCGGTTGTCGATGATCACCGACACGCCGAGGGAGGTCTGCAGCCGCTGCTGCACCGAGCGGAAGATCACGTCCGTGCCGCCGCCGGCGGGGAAGGGTACGATGATCGTCACCGGCTTGGCCGGATAGGCCGTTTCCGGGGCCGACCACGAGGCGGCGGGGCCGTACAGGATGCCGGCGGCTGCCAGCCCGATGAGCGCGCGGCGGCGCAGTGCTTGGGGTTTCATGTTTCTTGCTTGCGGGAGTGGTGTTTCCCGATTCTGTTGAGCGTGCGCGAACGCGCGCGGCCGATTGCGACATGCACGAGTTCAATTGCGACAAGGAGTGGCCATGCACCTGACGAACACCCGCATACCGGCGCCGCGCCAGTCGCTGTTCGTCGAGCGCCTGTCGCACCACGCCACCATGGTCGCGAACGCGCGCGAGCGCTATGCCACCGACACCCACGTGCACGACTGCGACATGCTCTTCGTGCCGCTGGCGGGACGCTTCAGCGTCAGCGATGCGCAGGGCGGCGCGCAGACCCTGGGCCCGGGGCACTTCCTCTGGTTCGCCGCCGGCAGCGCGCATTCGACCACCACGCTCACGGCGGGGCAGACGCACGTCGCGGTCTATGTGGACCCCGGGCTGTGGGCGACCGCGCTGCAGGCGCAGGGAGTTTCGGCTCCATTGCAGGGCATGCGCGCGGGCAGCACGGCGCTGCGTGCGCTGTCGCAGCGGATGTTCGAGTCGGCGAAGGCCGGCACCGCGGAGAACTACGCGCTGTGCGGCGCGCTCGTCATGGAGGCGGCGCGGCTTGGCGGCAATCCGCTGTCGGACGGCGATCCCACCTCGGCATTGCTGGTGGCCGAGCTGCTCGCGGAGGCCATCGAAGCCGATCTTTCACAGCCGCTGTCGCTGGAGGCCTTCGCGCAGCAGCACCGTCTTTCGCGCCGGCAGGTGGAGCGCGTCTTCCGCGCGAAGTACGGCGTGTCGCCGCTGGCCTACCTGCAGCGCAGGCGGCTGGAGCGCGCGGAGTATCTGCTCAGAAACACGTGCGATTCGGTGCTTTCCATCGCGCTGCAGGTGGGCTGGGAGTCGGGCTCGTACCTGTCCCGGATGCTGGAGAAGACCTGGGCGAAGACCGCCACGCAGATCCGCGCCTCGGGTCTCGCCGGCAGCGGCGACTAGGGCCTGTTCACACTATTTCCAGGGTTGCGTTGGCGCTCCTGGCGTGTGCGCATGCACACGCGTCGTCGCGCGCCTTGATTGGCCCGCCCTGGCTGCCCTTCGCGACCCCGGAAATAGTGTGAACAGGCCCTAGCCCGCCGGCGCCTCCCACGCGAAGCCCACGCCATACACCGACCGTATCCAGTCATGCTCCGGCGTCACGGCGCCGAGCTTGCGGCGCAGGTTCTTCACATGGCTGTCGATGGCGCGTTCCGTCACGTCGACCGTGTCGTCGTAGGCCAGCTCGAGCAGGCGGGCGCGCGAGAAGATGCGGCCCGGGTGCCGCGAGAGCACCTGCAGCAGCCCGAACTCGCGCCGCGTGAGGTTCAGCGGCGTGCCTTCGAGCGACGCGCGCCAGTGCACGTCGTCCAGCACCAGCCCCGGTGCGTCGTTCTGCGAGCCCGAGCCCAGCGCCAGGCCCGGCGCGGTGCGGCGCAGCACCGCGCGAACGCGCGCCACCAGCTCGCGCGGGGAGAAGGGCTTGCACACGTAGTCGTCGGCGCCGAGTTCCAGGCCCAGCAGCCGGTCGACCTCCTCGATGCGCGCGGTCAGCATGATGATCGGGTGCGTCGTGTGCTCGCGCGCGCGGCGCAGCACCTCGATGCCGTCGAGCCGCGGCAGCATGATGTCCAGCAGCGTGAGGTCGGGCGGCGTCGCGACGATGCTTTCGAGCGCGCTCTGCCCGTCGATGAAGTGCTCGGTTTCGTAGCCCGCGTGGCGCAGGTAGTCCTGCACCACCGAGGCGATGTCGGTTTCGTCTTCGACGATGACGATGCGTGTCATGACGTTGCTGCCAGTGGAAGGGTGAGGGTCAGGCGCAGGCCGCCCAGGGGCGAGGCCGACGCGTCGATGGTGCCGCCGTGCGCCTCGATGGTCGCGCGGCAGATGGAAAGGCCCAGCCCCGAGCCGCCGAGTTCGCGGCTGCGCGAGGTCTCGCCGCGGAACAGCCGGTCGAAGAGGCGAGGCAGCTCGGCCTCGGGCACGCCCGGCGCGCTGTCGTCGAACACTAGCGTGATGCGGTTGCCGGTCCACGCGCCATCGACCAGGACATCGATGTGCAACTCGCCGCCCTGGTCGGTGTAGGCCAGCGTGTTCTCCAGCAGGTTCATGAAGACCTGGTGCAGCCGGTGCGCGTCGCCCTCGACGGCGGGTTGCGCCGATGCCCCGATGCGGTCGATGGCGCGGCGGTCCACCGTGATGCCGCGCGCGGCGAAGCGGTCGCGGGTGTGGTCGAGCGCCTCCTTCAGCAGCGACAACGGAAACACCGTGGCCGTGAGCAGGTCGTTCTGCGGCTCGCGCATGCTGCTTCGCAGGTCGTCGACCAGCTGGCCCAGGCGGATCACCTGCCGGTGCAGCCGCAGGGCGGTGCGTTCGTCGAAGGTGCGCACGCCGTCCTGCAGCGCCTCGATTTCCGCGCGCATGGCGGCCAGCGGCGTGCGCAGCTCGTGGGCCGCGTCGGCCAGCCAGGCACGGCGCGAGGCCTCCATGGTGTCGAGCCGTTGCGCCATGTCGTTGAAGGTGCGGCCCAGCAGCGCCAGCTCGTCCGAGCCCTGCACCGCGACGCGGGTGGAAAGCCGGCCGCGCGCCACGTCCTGCGCGGCCTGGGTGAGCTCGTCGATGGGCCTGAACCAGCGGCGCGCCAGCAGCCACGAGAGCACCAGCGCGAAGCCGAGGCCGCACAGGCCGGTGAGCACGATCACGCCGGACTGCCGCGCGACGAAGGCTCGGTCGGCTTCGCTCTCCAGGCCCTGCAGCGGCGTCAGCGCCAGGTAGCCGATGACGGTGCGGTCGCGGCGGATCGGCGTGCGCGCGGCGTTCGCGAGGTCGACCTCGGCGCCCACCACGCGCGAGCCGTGCGCGTCGAGCAGGGCCAGCCGCTGGAAGATGGAGTCCGGCATGTCGCGCGGATCGCGGAAGAACCACGGCGGCGGCACGGTCGGCAGCCGGCGCGGCGTCAGCTCGAGCTGGGGCGACGACAGCCCCGAATCCGAGGGCGGCGGGGGCGGCGGCCTGCCGCCGTCGGCGCCTTCGCCACCACCACCGCCGTCAGGGGGAGGATTCCCGCGCATGGTGCGGTACTCGTACCAAGGCGGCAGCCGCCGTTCGTCGCCATTGCCGTTGCCGCTGCCGGCGGTGTCGAGCGCGGCGGCCATCCGGCCCATCTGCAGGCGGCGCCAGGCGTCGTCGTTGTTGTGCAGGCCCTTCCAGTCGCCGTTGGTGGCGTAGTACTTCTGCAGCTGCTGCGCGAGCCAGTCCATGCGCCGGATCTCGATCTCGGCCACGTAGGAGCCCAGGCCGCGCTGCAGCGCGATGATCGACAGGCCCGCGAAACTGATCAGCAGCACGATCAACAGCGCGGCCAGCGCCAGGAAGATCTTTCTGGAAAGGGTCAGGTGAGGCATGGGCTCGGGGGAGGCATTGCCGCATTCTGCGGCATGCATGGCGGACGGGCGAGGGGAAGCAGGGTGGGTCGACAGCCGATCATCGCGGCCGAATGTGGAGGAATCTGGGAGAAATGTTCTCCATCATTTCTCCCCGATCGGGCTGCACGATGCGTCCCATGACTCCGCACATGGACCTGCCGCTGTCGCTGCTGCTGGCGATCACGGTGTTTTTCTGGCTGCTCGCCCAGGCCTGGACACTGATCGTCTTCTGGGCGGAGAGCCGGGCCACGCGGCCCTCCCCGCCCGATGCGGCGGAAGAAGAAAAACGCACTCCATGACGACTCTTCCCGAATCCCAGGCGCCCATCGGGCGCCGCGGCCTGCTGGCCGCCCTCGGCGCGGCCGGCCTCTCGGCCGCCGCGAGCCCGGCACCCGCCGCCGCGCGGCAACTGCCGCTTACCGCGCAGACCACCGAAGGGCCCTACTACCTCGACCTTGCCCTGGAGCGTTCGGACATCACCGAAGGACTCGACGGCGTGCCGCTCGAGGTGCGCTTCACCGTGTGCGACGCGGCCGGCCGTCCGCTGCCGAAGCTGCGCGTGGACCTCTGGCACTGCGACGCGCAGGGCCGCTACTCGGGCTTCGGCGAGCAGGGCGACGACCGCGCGCTCTCCTTCGAGGGCAAGACCTTCCTGCGTGGCAGCCAGCGCACCGACCGCGAGGGCGCGGTTTTCTTCCGCAGCGTGTATCCGGGCTGGTACGCGGGGCGCACCACGCACATCCACTTCAAGGTGATCAACGGCGCCCGTGCGGTGCTCACCTCCCAGTTCTTCCTGCCCGATGCGCTCAGCGAGTTCCTCTACACGCAGGTCTCGCCCTATCAGCGCTCGCGGCTGCGCGACACGCTGAACAGCGCCGACGGCATCGCGCTGAAGGCCGGAGCCACGGTGCTCGGCTCGGTGCGCGAGGAGCGCCAGCGCTATGTCGCCACGCTCGCGCTGGTGGTCGACCCGGCGGCGAGCCCGGCGATCGACCGGCCGCCGCGTCCCGGCGGTCCGCCGCATGCGGGGATGCCCCCCGGAGGCATGCCGCCCGACGGCCTGCGCATGCCGCGTCCGCGCTCGCCGGAGGGCGCGGCGCGCATACGCGCGATCGTGCCGCCGCGCGCCGAAGGCTGAGTGCCTGGCCTCTTTCAGGCCGGCCGCTCCGCGAAGCTGAAGCCCACGCCGTAGACCGAGCGGATCCACTCGTGCGAAGGCACGGCGGCCGCCAGCTTCTTGCGCAGGTTCTTGATGTGGCCGTCCACGGCGCGCTCGTTGACGTCGAAGGCTTCCGGAAACGCCGCCTCGAGCAGCTTGGAGCGCGTGAACACCCGGCCCGGGTCGCGCGACAGCGCCCGCAGCAGCAGCAGTTCGCGGCGCGTCAGCGTCAGCGCCTGCCCTTCCAGGCAGGCATTGCCGCGCGGATCGTCGAAGCGCACGGCCGTCGAGGGCCTGGCGACGCTGTCGCGCCACTGCGAGTGCCGGCGCAGCACCGTCTGGATACGCGCCACCACCTCGCGCGGCGAGAAGGGCTTGCAGACATAGTCGTCGGCACCCATGTCCAGCGCCAGCAGGCGGTCGGCCTCGTGGCTGCGCCCCGTCAGCATGATGATCGGGTGGTTGCAGTGCGATCGCACCTTCTCCAGCACCCGGATGCCGTCGATGCGCGGCGGCACCACGTCCAGCAGGGTGAGCGCCGGGGGCTCGCCCAGGATGCGCTCCAGCGCGGCCTCGCCGTCGCCGATGCGCTCGATCTCATGGCCTGCGCCGAGCAGGTGGCCCAGCAGCAGCGAGGCGCTGTCGTGGCGTTCGTCCTCCACCAGCAGGATTCGACCCATGGCCAGGACTCCTTGCGCTCAGAACGAGGTTCCGATCTGGAACTGGAAGCGCTGCGTGCGGTCGGCCGCGATGTTGTTGGCCGTGTCTTCCTTCTGGTAGATCAGAGGCACCGCATAGGCCAGCCGCAGCGGGCCCAGCGGCGAGATCCAGCTGATGCCGATGCCGGTGGAGGCGCGGATGCGGTTCTGCGCCTTCCATTGCGCATCCGTCATGCCGGCCGTGCGATCGGCGAACACGTTGCCCGCGTCGAAGAAGGTGTACAGCCGCAGCGTCTTGTCGTTGCCCGCGCCAGGGAAGGGCGTGCTGAACTCCATGTTGAAGATCGCCTTGCGCGTGCCGCCGAGCGCGCCTTCGGTGACCGAGTCCTTCGGGCCCAGCGAGTTCTGCTCGAAGCCGCGGATCGAGCCCAGGCCGCCGGCGTAGAAGTTCTTGAAGATCGGATAGGTGCTGTCGCCCAGCGCGCGCGCATAGCCGAGCTGGCCGTTGATGGCCAGCGTGTACTGCTTCGACAGCGGGAAGTACTGCTGGTACTGGTAGTTGGTCTTCAGGTAGCGCAGCTCGCTGCCCACGCCCATCTCGAGGTTGGCGCTCTGCAGGCGGCCGCGCGTGGGCACCAGCGCGCTGTCGCGGTCGTCGCGCGACCAGCCCAGCGTGGCGGGGATGGCGATCATGCTCGACTTGGCGCAGCTCACGCTCGGGGCGGTGCCCGTGCACTTGAAGTAGTCGAGGTACGCCTGCGGCGTGGCGGTGTACACGTACGAGCCGTCGACCAGCGTGTAGGTGCCGTTGGTGCCGGGCGTGAACGACCAGCGCTCCAGCCCGATGCCCAGGAACACCGTGTCCTGCTCGCCCACCGGGAAGCCGAAGCGCACCGAGCCGCCGTCGCTCGCGAGCTTGTAGTTGCCGTCGGCCTCGTAATAGGGGCGCGTGGTGGTGTGGAACACGTTCAGCGTGCGCGAGATGCCGTCCTTGGTGAAGTACGGGTCGGTCGCCGTGAGCGAGATGGTGCGGTTGTACGAACTGGTGTTCACGCTCAGGCCCAGGTAGTTGCCGCTGCCGAACACGTTCTCCTGCGTGATACCGAAGGTCAGAGAGACCTTGTCGGTGGAGGAGTAGCCCGCGCCCAGCTGCAGCGAGCCGGTGGGCTTCTCGGTCACGTTCACGGCCAGGTCGACCTGGTCGGGCGAGCCGGGCACGTCGACGGTATCGACGTTCACGTCGGTGAAGAAGCCCAGGCGGTCGACGCGGTCGCGCGAGGCGCGGATCTTGTTGCCGTCGTACCAGGCGCCCTCGTACTGGCGGAACTCGCGGCGGATCACTTCGTCGCGCGTCCTGGAGTTGCCGCCGATGTTGATGCGCCGCACGTAGGCGCGGCGCGAAGCCTCGGCCCTCAGCACCAGCGTCACGCGGTTGTTCGCGCGGTCTATCTCCGGGTCGGCCTTCACGCGCGCGAAGGCGTAGCCGAAGGTGCCGAAGTAGTCGGTGAAGGCCTTGGTGGTGGCGGCCACGTCCTCGCCGTTGTAGGGCCGACCGGGGCGGATGGTCACCAGCGTCTTGAACTCGTCCTCGTGGCCCATGTAGTCGCCCGCGAGCTTCACGCCGGCCACCACGAACTTCTCGCCTTCCGTGATGTTGATCGTGAGGGTCAGCGTCTGCCGGTCGGGCGAGATGGCGACCTGCGTCGAGTCGATGCGGAACTCCAGGTAGCCGCGCGTGATGTAGTAGGAGCGCAGCGTCTCCAGGTCGCCGTTGAACTTGGTGCGCGAGTACTGGTTGGACTTGGTGTACCAGTCGAGCCAGCCGCCCGTGTCCTGGTCGAACAGGTCGAGCAGCGTGCTCTCGCTGAAGGCCTTGTTGCCGACCACGTGCACTTCCTTGATGCGCGCGGGCTCGCCCTCGGTCACCGTGAAGGTCAGGTTCACGCGGTTCTTCTCCAGCGGCGTGACGGTGGTGATGACCTGCGCGTTGTAGAGGCTGCGGCTGATGTACTGCCGCTTGAGCTCCTGCTCGGCACGGTCGGCGAGCGCCTTGTCGTAGGCCTGCCCGTCGGCCAGCCCGATCTCGCGCAGCGCCTTCTGCAGCGCGGCCTTGTCGAATTCCTTGGTTCCCACGAAGTCGACGTCGGCGATGGTGGGGCGCTCTTCCACCACCACCACCAGCACGTTGCCGTTCACGTCGATGCGCACGTCCTTGAAGAGGCCGAGCTTGAACAGCTCGCGGATGGCGGCGCTGCCGCGTTCGTCGCTGTAGGTGTCGCCGGCTCGCAGGCCCATGGTGGCGAAGACGGTGCCGGCTTCGACGCGCTGAAGGCCTTCGAGCCGGATGTCCCTGATGGTGAACGGATCGAATGCCCAGGCGGGAGAAGCGGCGATGGAGGCAAGCAGCACGGCTGCAGCTGCGAGTGACTTGGGAAACTGCATCGCCGCATGGTTCCCGCCAATGTCGGAGAAATTTGGGACTTTTCCCCGCCCGCCCCGGAGTGCTCGGGGTCTTTACCTCGGCTTTGCCTTACTGCAACCCCATTGCGTTCGGCGCGGACCATGCCGGCATCGCGACGGCTTCCGGCACCTGGCCGCTTCTTTCGCGGCAGTTGCGCAGGTGGTCGTCGATCGTCAGATCGCCCTGTATCTCGAGGAGGCGCTCCACGGTGCGGTCGACGGCCCGGTCGTCCAGCAGCGGGTAGTTGCGCGCGAGGCGGCCGTTGTTGCGCACCAGTCGCGCGATGTAGGGCAGGTCCTGCTGCGTGATCACGGCTGCAGGCATCACGCCCTCGAGCTCGATGCCCTCGCAGGGCAGCAGCACGAAGTACTGCAGCCGCAGCTCGTCGGAAAGCAGGGCGCGCAGCTGCGAGGTCTTGCGTCCGCCCTGCCATGCGGGGTCTTTCACCTCGCGCGCGCTCTTGCCCCCGTGCAGCCGCAGGAACCAGCGCGGCGGGGACTGGTCCGACTTCTTGCGGTAGACGAAGGCGTTGCGCCAGGCCTTGATCTCGAAGAGGTAGACGCCGGTCTCGCACACCAGCACCGCGTCGATGCGCGCGGTGGGCACCGTGTGGCCCTCGGGCATCGGGATGATGAGGTTGCGAAGAATGCGCAGGTACGAAAAGGTGGGGCTGAACGCGTTGGCGAGCTGCTGCACACCCAGCGAGGTGGCGGTAGTGCTTGGCGGCAAGGCGATGGTCATGGAGAGCTCCTTCGATCGCAGGAGCATCGCGCCGCTTTTGGGAGACTTCTTGAACGAGGTGTTTCCTTCGGTCGATGGCGATGGTTTGCGTGCAAACAACAGTTCTCGCAAAGCAATGGTCAACCACAAGATTCCTCCGAATTTGAACGGGACCATGCGTGTCGGCTGCTCGATGGAGAGCCGCTGCAACTGGAGAACCCTGAATGAAGAAAACCCTCACGGCATTCGCTGCCCTGGCCGTCTGCGGCCTGGCTTCTGCCCAATCGTCAGTCACGTTGTTCGGCGTCGTGGACGCCGGGCTGACCTACCAGTCGACGACCTCGCGCGACACCACCACCGGCGCGTCGGTCAAGCAAAGCAAGACGAGCCTGGGCAACTCCGCCTACAACTCCAGCCGCATCGGCTTCCGCGGCACCGAAGACCTCGGCGGCGGCCTTGCAGCGAGCTTCTGGCTCGAAGCGCCCATCACCAACGACGACGGCGCCACCGGCATCTCCACCTTCTCGCGCCGCTCCACCGTGAGCCTGTCGGGTGGCTTCGGCGAACTGCGCCTGGGCCGCGACTACACGCCCACCTTCTGGAACGACACCGTCTTCGACCCGTTCGGTACCAACGGCTCGGGCACGAACGTGATCAGCACCGTCAGCGGCAACACCACGATCAACAACGCCAACTACGTGCGTGCGAGCAACTCGATCGGCTACTTCCTGCCGCCGAACCTGGGCGGTTTCTACGGCCAGGTGCAGTACAGCCTGCACGAGAACGCCAGCACCGACGCGACCAGCACCACCGCAGCCTCGAGCAGCAGCGCGGGCCGCTACGTCGGCGGCCGCTTCGGCTACGCCAACGGTCCTCTGGACGTGGCACTGGGCGTGGGCCGCAGCACCGTGGTGGACACCACCGCGCTGGAGCGCAGCGTGCAGACCATCAACCTGGGCGCTTCGTACGACTTCGGCCCGGTGAAGCTGTTCGGTGAGCTGTCGAACGTGAAGAACAAGTTCGACTACTCGGCAGCGGCCGACCGGCACGACAGCTACAACGGCTACCTGATCGGCGCGACGGTGCCGGTGGGTGCCGGCCTGATCCGCGTGGCGTACTCGCAGGTCCGCTACAACGAAGGCACGGCCGGCATCACGGGCGAAGACCCGCTGGCGCGCAAGTTCGCGATCGGCTACGTGCACAACCTGTCCAAGCGCACGGCGCTGTATGCGACGGTGGCGCGCGTGAACAACCGCAACGACGTGAACTACACGGGCAGCCTGGTGTCGGCGAGCACGACCGGCTACGGCAGCACGGGCACGAGCTACACGGGCCTGCCGCGCTCTTCCACCGGCTACGACTTCGGCATCCGCCACGCGTTCTGATAGCGGACGCGCGCCGCGCGGGAGGGAAGGGGCATGCACTGCCTTTTTTCTCCCGCGCGGCTTTTTCGTTTTCCGCGCTTTCTTTCCTTCATCCATCCAGCAGCGAGCTTCGACCAATGAACCGAATCCGACTTCTCGCGGGCGCACTGGCGGCCTCCGGGCTGACCGGCTGCATCATGCTTCCCCCGCCGCCCATGCCCTATCGCCCGCCGCCGCCGATGCTCTTCGGCGACGCCCGCAGGCCGCCGCCTCCCGGATGGGGAATGTGCGCGGCCGACGGCGCCCCGGTGCAGGAACGCTGCGCGCGCGACGTGCCGGGCGAACCCCGGCCGCAGCCTCCGGGAGCACGCTGATGAGCGGAGCGCAGCTGCAATCGGGCAACCTCGGAGCCATCATCGCCGGCGTGATCCTGCTGGGGCTCGGCGGCGTGGTCGGCATGATGTTCTCGCTGTTCGTCGCCAACCTGCGGCAGAGCACGAAGGCGCGCGAGTTCGCGCAGAAGGCCCGCGAGGAAGCGCAGCAGCGCCTGGTCGCCAGCCGGGCGCAGGACATCCGGCCGCTGCTCGACGCGGCATCGGCGCAGGCCCAGGCCGACGCCAAGGCCAAAGCCATCCACCTCGACATCCAGCTGCCGCAGGAAGCGGTGCGCGTGTTCGCGATCGAGACGGAGCTGCGTGAGCTGCTCGCGAAGGTCACGGCCTATGCGGCCAGCGTGATGCGCACCGGCGCGACGCTGCAGGTGTCGGCGCACGCCGACGGCGAACAGGCGGTGATCCACTGGCGCGATCTCGACGCCGTCGACGCGCATCCGCCGCTCGCGAGATTCTTCGACAACAAGCTGTCGGCCGCCGTGACGGCCAGCGCCAGAGCCTGCGAGCGCATCGCGGGGCACCACGGCGGGCGCATCTACTCGGCGCCCCGCGACGGCGGCGTGCTGGGGCTGACGCTGCGGCTGCCTTTGCTGCAGGCCTGAACCGCCCGGCAGTCCAACATGAACAAACGGTAATGAAGCGGCCGCGCCTTCTCTGATCCAATGGCGGCTAGGATGCCTCCGGCGGTGCCCGCGCGAACGATGGGCAGCCCGCCGGCCCCATCGCCATGAGCACCAGAACGCAGCCCCTTCACAGCCTCTTCCTTCTTCTTCCGTCGCCAGCTTCCGCCGCCGTCCCGCAACGGGGCGCCGCGCGGGCGTGCTAGGTCCCAGCGCCATGTGGCGCTGCCTCATCGTCGAGGACGACGCCGACAACGCGCGCTACATCGCCGAGGGCTTCCGCTCGCTCGGCCATGTGGCGGTGATCAGCCGCGACGGCGCCGATGCGCTCGCGCGCGCCACCGGCGAGCCGTGGGACCTCGTCATCCTCGACCGCATGCTGCCCAACGAGGTGGACGGCCTGTCGATCCTCTCGACCATGCGCGCGCTCGGCAAGAAGACGCCGGTGCTGGTGCTCAGCGCACTGAGCGCGCTCGACGAGCGCGTGCGCGGCCTCAAGGCCGGCGGCGACGACTACCTGGCCAAGCCCTTCGCCTTCTCGGAACTCGCGGCGCGCGCCGAGGCGCTCGTGCGGCGCTCGCGCACCGGGCCCGAGATCCGCACGCTGCAGGTCGCCGACCTCACGCTCGACCTCGCGCGCCGCCATGTCGAGCGCGGCGGCCGGCCCATCGCGCTGCAGCCGCGCGAGTTCAGGCTGCTGGCCTATCTCATGATGCATCCGGGCCAGGTGGTCACGCGCACCATGCTGCTGGAGGCGGTGTGGGACTACCAGTTCGACCCGCAGACCAACGTGATCGACGTGCAGGTCAGCCGCCTGCGCGGCAAGCTCGACGCGGGCGGCGCCCCCACGCTGATCCACACCGTGCGCGGCGTGGGCTACACGCTGGCGGCGCCGCAATGACGGCGGCCCTGCGCCGGCTGTGGCGCTCGGTCGGCTTCAGGCTCGCCTTCTACTACGGGCTGCTGGTGGCGATCACGATGCTGGCGGCGCTGGCCATCGTCTACATGCAGACGGTGGGCGTGCTGCAACAGCGCATGGTGCGGCAGGTGGCCGCGAGCATGCAGCAGCTGATGGTGCGCTACGACGCGCGCGGCGCCGACGGCGTGGCCGGCGAGATCTCCAACGCGCTCTCCGACGGGCGCAACTCCGACAACGAGATCTACCTGCTCACCGACCGCGAGGGCAACAAGCTCGCCGGCAACCTCGACCAGATGCCTTCGCAGGCCCCCGACGCCGGCGACGGCGTGCACCGCCGCGTGGTGCGCGCGGGCCAGACCGTCATCGCGTATCTCGTGATGCGCCCGCTGCCCGACGGCGGCCTGCTGGTGGTGGGCCACGACCTGCGCGACCAGGAGTCGATCGAATCTCTGGTGGCGAGCGCGAGTGCTGCGGCCGGCATCGTGGCGGTGCTGCTGCTGATCGGCGGCACCTTCGTCTTCCGCCAGGAGCTGGAGCGCAGCGTGGGCGCGGTGCGACGCACGGCGGCGCGCATCGCGGCGGGCGAGCTGCAGGAGCGCGTGGAGCCCTCGGGCGAGGAGGACGAGTTCGCGCTGCTGGAGCACGACATCAACGCGATGCTCGACCGCATCCAGTCGCTCATGGACGGCGTGCGCCACGTTTCCAACACCATCGCGCACAACCTGCGCACGCCCCTCACGCGCGTGCTGGTGCGGCTGCGCGCGGCGGAGGCCGGCCTCGGCGAGGACGATCCGCAGCGCGAGGCGGTGGCCACCGCCATCCGCGAACTGGAGGAGCTGGCCGTGGTGTTCGAGAAGCTGCTGCAGATCGCGGAGGTGGAAGCCGGCGCGCGCCGGCAGCAGTTCGCGCCGGTGGAGTTGCACGTCATCGCCGACGACGTGGCGGAGCTCTACGAGGCGGTGGCCGAGCTGCGCGGCATCGTGCTGCTGCGCGATCCCGCCGACATGGCCATGGCGCTGGGCGACCGCGACCTGCTGGCCGGCGCCGCGGCCAACCTGCTCGACAACGCGCTGAAGTACGCTGGCAGCGGCGCCACCGTGCGCGTCGGCACGCACACGGTGGACGGCAGGGCGCAGCTCTTCGTTCAGGACGACGGACCGGGCATCCCGCACGCCGAGCAAGAACGCATCGGCGTGCGCTTCCACCGGCTCGACCGCAGCGTGCCTGGGCACGGGCTGGGGCTGGCCAGCGTGCTGGCGGTGGTGGCGCTGCACGGCGGCCGGCTGGACTTCGCCGATGCGAAGCCGGGCCTGCGCGCGTGCATCGACCTGCCGATGGCGGACGGCTGAGCGCCTTCGTTCCTTCTCCCCCTCGTGCGTTCGCAACATTGCCGAATGGCAATGTCTTGTTCATGCACAGCGAGGCCGTGAATTCCTAGGATCGCCTGAGCGCACATCTCGTGCGGATCAACGCAGTTCCAGGAGACATCAACGGTGAGAATCAAGAGTCAGAGAGACTTCTGCTCGGGCGTGCTCTTCAGCGCCTTCGGCGTGGCCTTCGCATGGGGCGCCACGACCTACAACGTCGGTACCGGCGCCCGCATGGGGCCGGGCTACTTTCCCCTGATCGTGGGCATCCTCATCGCGCTCATGGGCGTGTTCATCACGCTCAAGGCGCTGGCCGTGGAGACCGACGACGGCGAGCCCGTCGGGCGCATCGCATGGAAGCCGCTGGTCTTCATCATCGGCGCGAACCTGATGTTCGGCGTGCTGCTGGGCGGACTGCCGAGCGTCGGGCTGCCGTCGATGGGACTCATCGTGGCCATCTACGCACTCACCTTCATCGCGAGCCTCGCAGGGGACAACTTCGGCTGGAAGGGCGTGACCATCCTCGCCACCATCCTCGCGCTCGGCAGCTACCTGGCCTTCGTGGTGGCGCTGAAGCTGCAGTTCCAGGTGTGGCCGACCTTCATCTCGGGCTGATGCGCAAAGAAGAACAACAAGACCAAAGACAAGACACATGGACCTGATTACCAATCTCTCGATCGGCTTCGGCGTCGCCTTCACGGCGCAGAACCTCGTCTACGCCTTCGTCGGCTGCCTGCTGGGCACGCTGATCGGCGTGCTGCCGGGCATCGGCCCGGTCGCGACCATCGCGATGCTGCTGCCGGCCACGTATGCGCTGCCGCCCGTGTCGGCGCTGATCATGCTGGCGGGCATCTACTACGGCGCGCAGTACGGCGGCTCGACCACGGCTATTCTGGTGAACCTGCCCGGTGAATCTTCATCGGTGGTGACCGTGATCGACGGCTACCAGATGGCGCGGAAAGGAAGGGCGGGGCCGGCACTCGCGGCGGCAGGCCTGGGCTCGTTCTTCGCGGGCTGCGTGGGCACGCTGATCCTGGCCGCCTTCGCGCCGCCGCTGACCGAGCTGGCCTTCAAGTTCGGCCCCGCCGAATATTTCTCGCTGATGATCCTGGGCCTGATCGGTGCCGTGGTGCTGGCTTCGGGCTCGCTGCTCAAGGCCATCACGATGATCCTGCTGGGCCTGGCGCTCGGCCTCGTGGGCACCGACGTGAACTCGGGCGTGGCGCGCTACAGCTTCGACATTCCCGAGCTCACCGACGGCATCGGCTTCATCGCCATCGCCATGGGCGTGTTCGGGTACGGCGAGATCATCGCCAACCTCGCGGTGCCCGAACATGAGCGCGAAGTCTTCACCGCCAAGGTGAAGGGCCTGTGGCCCACCAAGCAGGACTTCAAGGACATGACGCCCGCGGTGCTGCGCGGCACTGCGCTGGGTTCGGCTCTTGGCATCCTGCCCGGCGGCGGGGCGCTGCTGTCGGCCTTCGCGGCCTACACCATCGAGAAGAAGATCAAGCTCAAGCAGGGCGAAATGGCCTTCGGCAAGGGCAACATCCGCGGCGTGGCGGGGCCCGAGTCGGCCAACAACGCCGGTGCGCAGACCTCCTTCATCCCGCTGCTGACGCTGGGCATTCCGCCCAACGCAGTGATGGCGCTGATGGTGGGTGCGATGACCATCCACAACATCCAGCCGGGCCCGCAGGTGATGACCAGCAACCCCGAGCTGTTCTGGGGCCTGATCGCCTCGATGTGGATCGGCAACCTGATGCTGATCGTGCTGAACCTGCCGATGATCGGCATCTGGATCAAGCTGCTGACCATTCCCTACAAGTGGCTCTTCCCGTCGATCGTGCTGTTCTGCGCGGTGGGCGTCTATTCGGAGAACAACAACACCTTCGACGTGTGGATGGTGGCGATCTTCGGCATCGTGGGCTACCTGTTCCTCAAGCTGAAGTGCGAGCCCGCGCCGCTGCTGCTGGGCTTCATCTTGGGCCCGATGATGGAAGAGAACCTGCGCCGCGCGCTGCTGCTGTCGCGTGGCGACTGGAGCGTGTTCGTCTCGCGGCCGCTGTCGGCGGGGCTGCTGGTCGCGGCGGCGCTGCTGCTGATCGTGGTGCTGCTGCCCTCGGTGAAGGCCAAGCGGGAAGAGGCCTTCGTCGAGGACTGACGCCGAGGGAAGGGCCCGGGAAGGGCGGCGTGCCGGAACTCCGCGCGATACTTGCGGTCCCACGCTGCCGCCGCTTTCCCTCCCTTCGATGCCCGTCGTGCGACTTCCTTCTCCCTCGATCCTTCTTCGTGCGCTCGCCATGAGCGCTGCTCTTTTCGCAGCAGGTGCCCTTCATGCGCAGGCCCTGCCGCCCGGCGTGCGACTGGGCATGTCGGCCGAGGAACTGCAGGCGGCCATGCCCGCGGCGGAGCGCGTCCAGAGGCCGCAGCGCCTTGGCGGCGGCCTCGTAGGTTCATGGCGCGCGGCACCGGTCGAGATGGCGGGCCTGCTGTTCGAGCCGACCTTCTTCTTCGCGGCCTCGGAGCTGCGGCGCGTCGAGTACGTCGCCTCGACGCAGGCCACGCCGGACGGCGGCACGGCAGCCTTCGCGGCGCTGGTGCAATGGGGCCGCGGCGCATTCGGCAACGAGCTCGCATCGCGCGACCCCGGCAGCGCCTATGCCGCATGGGTGAGCAACGACACCGACATCTACGTGCAGCAGCAGGCCGGCGATCCGCGCCGCGCCAGCGTGCGATTGGTCTACAAGGCGCGGCAGCTGCGCGACGGCAGCGAACTTTAAGTAGCGCGTGCGGGCGCGGCATCGGCGTTGTCCTGCAAGCGCGCCGGAATCTGTCCGACGGACGCCGCCGGGCAGGCGGGGAGACTGCTGTGTTTCCCCAAAACCCTTCTTTTTTCCGGAGACGACGATGCCAGACGACAGCGAGATCCGCATTCCGCAGGACGACGAACGGATCGACGTCACCGACCTGAAGGAAGTCGACTACTGGACGAAATGGTTCGGCGTCAGCGAGGCCCGGCTGCGCACCGCGGTGGCCTCGGCCGGCACGCGCAAGGACGACCTGCGCGTGTACCTCGGGCTGCCCTGAACCGGACAGGATCCCTGCCGTCGCGCTTCAGGCGGCGGCCAGCATGCCCCGCTCCTCGATGAACGCGACCACGTCGGCCACGCCCGAGAGCGTCTTGAGGTTCGTCATCACGTAGGGACGCTGGCGGCGCATGCGCTGCGTGTCCTGCTCCATCACGTCGAGATTGGCGCCCACGTAGGGCGCGAGGTCGGTCTTGTTGATGACGAAGAGGTCGCTCTTGGTGATGCCGGGGCCGCCCTTGCGCGGAATCTTCTCGCCCGCCGCCACGTCGATCACGTAGATCGTGAGGTCCGACAGCTCGGGGCTGAAGGTGGCCGCGAGGTTGTCGCCGCCGGATTCGACGAACACCACGTCGGCGTCGGGAAAGTCCTCCAGCATGCGGTCGATGGCCTCGAGGTTGATCGAGGCGTCTTCGCGGATCGCGGTGTGCGGGCAGCCGCCTGTTTCCACGCCCATGATGCGCTCGGCCGGCAGCGCGCCGGCCACGGTGAGCAGGCGCTGGTCTTCCTTGGTGTAGATGTCGTTGGTGATGGCGATCAGGTCGTACTTGTCGCGCATCGCCTTGCAGAGCATCTCCAGCAGCGTGGTCTTGCCGGAGCCGACCGGGCCGCCGATGCCCACGCGCAGTGGCGGAAGTCTCTTGGTGCGGTTGGGAATGTGGTGCAGGGCGGAGGTCATGAGGGTGGTGCTCGGTTCAGCTTCGGAAGAGGCGGGAATATTGTGTTTCATGGCGGGCCGACAACACCGCCAGCAGGGGCGCGAAAGCCTGGCGCTCGTCGTCGCCGAGGGCCATGGCGCGGGTCACGGCTTCGGGGATTTCCTGCGCCAGCCGCCCGAGGATGCGCTGGCCCGCGCTCTGGCCCAGCGGCACGGCCTTGACGGCGGCGCCGACCATGTTCTCGGCCCAGCCGAAGGCGAAGGCCAGGCAGCCGTCGTGCACCGTGGCACCGGCGCGGCTGGCAGCGAAGGCGAATGCGATGGGGTAGCTCGCGCCCAGGCCGGCGAAAACTTCCGCCGTGTCCGCGTGGTGCAGCTTCAGCCATTCGACGAAGGAGCGGCCCATCTGCTCGGTCTGCAGAAGGAATTCGGCCGATTCGCGGGTGGCCATCACCCAGTCGTTGAGCTGGCGCACGCGCGCCATGTCGCCGGCCTGCCAGGCCGCGATGGCCTGCGCGCAGACGGCGAGGTCGCCCCTGGCGAAGCTCAGGTGCAGCTGGTCCGAGAGCCATTCGGCGGCGCACGCTTCCGAATCGACGCCGGCCCATTCGACGGCGGCTTCGACTCCCTCGGAGTACGAGAAGCCGCCCACGGGCAGGGCCGGGGAGGCGAGCCAGATCAGCTGCAGGAGGCTTTGGGCGGACACGTCAGTCGTTGCGCCTCGTGTCGTGTTCAGTGCGAGTGGCCATGGTGGCCGTGACCATGGTCGTGGGAGTGGTCGTGCGGGTGGTCATGCTCGTCGAGCAGCTCCGGCGCGAGCACGAGCGGCTTCGGGCCTTTGCCGGCACTGCTGCCGTGCGAGTGGCCGTGGTCATGGTGGTCATGCCCGTGATGGTCATGCCCGTGGCCATGCGAATGCTCGTGCGATCCGTACGCACCACCCTCGGGCTCGAAGGCTTCTTCCACCGCGACGACGATCAGGTGCATCGAGCGCAGCATGTCGGCCAGCACGTGGTCGGGCTCGATCTTCAGGTGGTCGGGCTTCAGCTCGATCGGCACGTGCCGGTTGCCCAGGTGGTAGGCCGCGCGCGTCAGGTCGAAGGGCGTGCCGTGCGCCGTGCAGTGCGTGATGCGCAGCACCGGCTGCGGCGCCGCGACCACGCGCACCAGCGAGCCGTCTTCGGCCACCAGCACGTCGCCGCCGCGCACGGCGGTGCCGCGTGGCAGGAACACGCCGATCTGGCGGCCCTGCGAGTCGGTGGCGTCGAAGCGGCTCTTCTGGCGGATGTCCCAGTCGAGCTCGATGGTGGCTGCGCGCTTGAGCAGCACGGGCGCGAGGCCGCGGCCCTGGGGCATGAGTTTGTTGGCGGTGAGCATGGTGCAAATGGAGCGCCCCGGAGGGCGCCCGCTGGCTGGATGAATACCTTCGAGGATACGCAGCCTGTCAAGCAGGCGCATTCCCCGGGGTTTCAGAACAGGAAATACCGCTGAGCCATCGGCAGCAGCTTGGCCGGCTCGCAGGTCAGCAGGTTGCCGTCGGCGCGCACCGCGTAGGTCTGCGCGTCGATCTCCATCTTCGGCGTGTAGCCGTTGTGGATCAGGTCCTTCTTGCGCACGTTGCGGATGTTCTTCACCGCGCTGAGCTGCTTCTTCAGGCCGTAGCGTTCGCCGATGCCCGCGGCCAGCCCGGCCTGCGAGACGAAGGTGAGCGAGCTCTTCGCGAGCGATCCGCCGTAGGCGCCGAACATCCGGCGGTAGTGCACCGGCTGCGGCGTGGGGATCGATGCGTTCGGGTCGCCCATGGCGGCCAGCGCGATGCTGCCACCCTTCAGGATGGTGAAGGGCTTCACGCCGAAGAAGGCCGGCTTCCAGATCACGATGTCGGCCCACTTGCCGACCTCGATAGAGCCCACCTCGTGCGCGATGCCGTGCGCGATGGCCGGGTTGATCGTGTACTTGGCGACGTAGCGCTTCGCGCGGAAGTTGTCGTTGCGCGCGCTGTCCTCGGGCAGCGTGCCGCGCTGCAGCTTCATCTTGTGCGCGGTCTGCCAGGTGCGGATGACGACCTCGCCGACGCGGCCCATGGCCTGGCTGTCGGAGCTGAACATGCTGATCGCGCCCAGGTCGTGCAGCACGTCTTCCGCGGCGATGGTTTCCTTGCGGATGCGCGATTCGGCGAAGGCCAGGTCTTCCGCGATGCCGGCGTCGAGGTGGTGGCACACCATGAGCATGTCGACGTGCTCGTCGAGCGTGTTCACGGTGTAGGGCATCGTGGGGTTGGTCGACGACGGAAGGAAGTTGCTTTCGCCCACCACGCGCAGGATGTCGGGCGCGTGGCCGCCGCCCGCGCCCTCGGTGTGGAAGGCGCAGATGCCGCGCCCGCCCACCGCGGCAATCGTGTTCTCGACGAAGCCCGATTCGTTGAGCGTGTCGCTGTGGATGGCCACCTGCGTGTCTGTGGCGTCGGCCACGTCCATGCAGTTGCTGATGGCCGCGGGCGTGGTGCCCCAGTCTTCATGCAGCTTCAGTCCGATGACGCCCGCGTCGATCTGCTCGTGCAGCGCGTGCGGCAGGCTGGCGTTGCCCTTGCCGAGGAAGCCCAGGTTCATCGGGAAGGCGTCTGCCGCCTGCAGCATGCGCTCGATGTGCCAGGGGCCGGGCGTGGAAGTGGTGGCGAAGGTGCCGGTGGCAGGGCCGGTGCCGCCCCCGAGCATGGTGGTCACGCCGGAGGAAAGCGCCTCCTCGATCTGCTGCGGGCAGATGAAGTGGATGTGGCTGTCGATGCCGCCGGCGGTGACGATGTTGCCCTCGCAGCTGATGATCTCGGTGCCCGGGCCGATGACGATGTCCACGCCCGGCTGCACGTCGGGGTTGCCGGCCTTGCCGATGGCGGCGATGCGGCCGTCCTTCAGGCCGATGTCGGCCTTCACGATGCCCCAGTGGTCGAGGATGAGTGCGTTGGTCAGCACGGTGTCGACCGCTCCCTGCGCACGGGTGCGCTGCGACTGCGCCATGCCGTCGCGGATGGTTTTTCCGCCGCCGAACTTCACCTCCTCGCCGTAGCCGCCGGCGCGAAGGGTGTAGTCGGCCTCGACCTCGATCAGCAGTTCGGTGTCCGCGAGACGGACACGGTCGCCCACGGTGGGGCCGAAGATTTCCGCATAGGCGCGTCGCCCGATGGTGGCCATGTTTCAGAGCTTCCCTTGAACGAGGCCGCGAAAGCCGTAGACGATGCGATCGCCGGAAAAGTCGACCAGCTCGACCGTGCGCTGCTGGCCCGGCTCGAAGCGCACCGCGGCGCCCGAGGCGATGTTCAGCCGCATGCCGCGCGCGGCCTCGCGATCGAAGCCGAGCGCGCCGTTGGTCTCGGCGAAGTGATAGTGCGAGCCGACCTGGATCGGCCGGTCGGCGGTGTTCTGCACCACCAGCGTGAGGGTGCGGCGGCCGGGGTTGAGCGTGTGCTCGCCGTCGTCGGTGAGGAGTTCTCCGGGAATCATGAGCGGGCCCGCCTCAGATGGCCTGTGCCAGCAGCGTCGCGCCCAGGCCGAGAACGGCGGCGCCCGCGATGCGCGGCAGCCAGGCGTTGGCGTGGCGCAGCGCCCAGCCGAGCGCGATGCCTGCGGCGTGCAGCAGCACCGTGGCGCTGACCATGCCGGCCAGCGTGAGGGCCGCGCCTTCCTCGCTGGCCAGTTCGTAGCCGTGCGCAACGCCGTGGAACACCGCGAACACGCCGACCACGGCCATCGCCGCCACGGCCGGCAGGCGCACGCGCGTGACCACCAGCAGGCCCAGCACCAGCAGCGAGGCCGCGATCATCGGCTCGACCGCCGGCAGCTGCACGCCGGCCAACCCCATCAGCGCGCCCGCCAGCAGCATGCCGGCGAAGGCGAGCGGCGCCCAGAGCAGGTCGGGCCAGGCGCGGCGCGCGGCCAGCGCGCTCCACAGGCCGACCGCGACCATGGCGGCCAGGTGGTCGGCGCCGGTCAGCGGGTGCATGAAGCCGGTGACGAAGCCGTGGTGCATGCCGCCGTCGACGCCGGTGTGGGCACTGGCCGCCAAAGGCAGCAGCAGGGAGGCGAGCAGGGCAAGGGTACGGGAGGCGTTGTGACGCATGAGGGCTCCTGTTGTTCTTCGAGTGGAATTCAGACGATGGGCTGATGGACGGTCACGAGCTTGGTGCCGTCCGGGAAAGTGGCTTCGACCTGGATGTCGGGAATCATCTCGGCGATGCCCTCCATCACGTCGGCGCGGGTGAGCACGCTGCGGCCGTCGCTCATGAGCTCGGCCACGCTCTTGCCGTCGCGCGCGCCTTCCATCACGGCGGCGGAGATCAGGGCGACGGCTTCGGGATAGTTGAGCTTGAGGCCGCGGGCCTTGCGGCGTTCGGCCAAAAGTGCCGCGGTGAAGATCAGCAGCTTGTCTTTTTCGCGCGGGGTCAGTTCCATGAGATCGGCGTCGGGTGGCGGGAGGAGGCGGCCATTATGGGCAAGCCGGCTTCTTTGCAACAGTCGTGCCCTGTTCGCCAAAAGCCGTACGGATGGCACGGAAGATGCACCGAAACGGTGTGAACCCTGAAGCCACGACCGCCACCCCCGACGACGCCCCCCAGCGCATCGTCAAGGTGCGGCGCGACTACAACAGCTGGGTCGCCAGCGAGACGCTGGAAGACTATGCCCTGCGCTACACGCCCCAGCGCTTTCGCAAGTGGTCCGAATGGCGGGTGGCCAACACGGCCTTCGGGGCGGCCTCGTTCCTGATCCTGGAGGCGGTGGGCGCCACGCTGCTGGTGCAGTACGGCTTCGCCAATGCCTTCTGGGCCATCCTGGCGACGGGGCTCATCATCTTCCTGGCGGGGCTGCCGATCAGCGTGTACGCGGCGCGCTACGGCGTCGACATGGACCTGCTCACGCGCGGCGCGGGCTTCGGCTACATCGGCTCCACGCTCACCTCGCTGATCTACGCGAGCTTCACCTTCATCTTCTTCGCGCTCGAGGCGGCGGTGATGGCCTACGCGCTGGAGCTGGCGCTGGGCATTCCGCCGGTCTGGGGCTACCTGGTGTGCGCGCTGGTGGTGATCCCGCTGGTCACGCACGGGGTATCGGCCATCAGCCGGCTGCAGCTGTGGACCCAGCCGCTGTGGCTGCTGATGCTGGTGGTGCCCTTTGCCTATGTGCTGGTGCGCGATCCTGGTGCGTTCGCGGGCATCGTGCACTACAACGGCGTGCGCTCGGGCACCAAGGGCTTCGATCTGCACCTGTTTGGCGCAGCGCTCACGGTCGGCATCGCGCTCATCACCCAGATGGGCGAGCAGGCCGACTACCTGCGCTTCATGCCCGCGCGCACGGCGGCCACGGCGCGCCGCTGGTGGGCCGGGGTGCTGGCCGGCGGGCCGGGCTGGGTGGTGCTGGGGGTGCTCAAGATGCTGGGCGGGGCGCTGCTGGCCTACCTGGCGATCACGCACATGGTGCCGGCCGACCGGGCGGTGGACCCGAACCAGATGTACCTGGCGGCCTACGAATACGTGTTCCCGCACTACGGCTGGGCGGTGGCGGCCACGGCGCTGTTCGTGGTGATCTCGCAGCTCAAGATCAACGTGACCAACGCCTACGCCGGCTCGCTGGCCTGGAGCAACTTCTTCTCGCGCGTGGCGCACAGCCACCCGGGGCGGGTGGTGTGGGTGGTGTTCAACGCGCTCATCGCCTTCATGCTGATGGAGATGAACGTGTTCGAGGCGCTGGGCGACGTGCTGGGCCTGTTCGCCAACATCGCCATCGCCTGGATGATGGCGGTGGTGGCCGACCTGGTCATCAACAAGCCGCTCGGCCTGTCGCCGCCGGGCATCGAGTTCAAGCGCGCGCACCTGTGGGACATCAACCCGGTGGGCGTGGGCGCGATGGCGCTGGCCTCGGGGCTTTCGATCACGGCGCACCTGGGCGTGTTCGGGCCGCTGGCGCAGGCCTTCTCGGCGCTGATCGCGCTTGGCACCGCGCTGGTGGCCTCGCCGCTGCTGGCCTGGGCGACCGGCGGCAAGTACTACCTGGCGCGCGGCGTGCCGTCCTCCGGGGCCGGCGCCGTGCGCTGGGCCAGGGTCGAGCACGAGGGCAGCTACCAGCGCCTGAAGGTGCAGCACTGCGTGATCTGCGAGCGCGAGTACGAGGGGCCCGACATGGCCCATTGCCCGGCCTACCAGGGCGCGATCTGCTCGCTGTGCTGCACGCTGGACGCGCGCTGCGGCGACCTGTGCAAGCCGCACGCGAGCCTGTCCTCGCAGTGGTCGGCCGTTCTGCGCTGGTTGCTGCCGCGGCGCAGCTGGCGCTATCTCGACACCGGGCTCGGACACTTCCTGCTGCTGATGCTGGTCATCGTGCCGCTGCTGGCGGTGGTGTTCGGCGTGCTCTACCAGCAGGAGCTGCGTGCCTTCGCCGAAGGCGCGCTGGAGCTGGCTTCCGAGCCCGACGTGGCGGCCGCGCTGGCAGGCGTGCAGAAGCTGTCGCTGCGCTCGGGCTTCCTCAAGGCGTACATGGCGCTGCTGGTCATCGCGGGCATCGTCGCGTGGTGGCTGGTGCTCGCGCACCAGAGCCGCAAGGTGGCGCAGGAGGAGTCGAACCGCCAGACCCACCTGCTGGTGCGCGAGATCGAACTGCACCGCGAGACCGACCGCGCACTGCAGGCCGCCAAGCAGTCGGCCGACGAGGCGCGCGAGATCGCGGAGCAGGCCAAGCTCGCGGCCGAGCTGGCCAAGCAGGCGGCCGACCAGGCCAACCAGGCCAAGAGCCGCTATATCAGCGCCATCAGCCACGAGCTGCGCACGCCGCTCAACAGCATCCTGGGCTATGCGCAGCTCATGGGCGAAGACCACTCGGTGCCGCCGCACCGCCAGCAGGCGGTGGCCGTCATCAAGCGCGGCGGGGAGCATCTGCTGTCGCTTATCGAGGGCACGCTGGCCATCGCGCACATCGAGGCCGGCAAGCTCACGCTGCATGCGCGGCCGATGCGCTTTGCCGACACGCTGCGCGAGCTGGCCGACATGTTCGAGCTGCAGGCCGCGGAGAAGGGCCTGCAGTTCCGCTTCGAGGCGGCGGGGCCACTGCCAGAGGTGGTGCGCGCCGACGAGAAGCGCGTGTGCCAGATCCTCATCAACCTGCTGGGCAACGCGATCAAGTTCACGGCGGCGGGGCAGGTCACGCTGCGGCTGGCCTATGCGCGCGAGTTCGCGTCGGTCGAAATAGAGGACACCGGCCCCGGCATGCCGGCCGGGGACATCGAGCGCATCTTCGAGCCCTTCGCGCGCGGCAACGCCACGGGCACGGCCGCCGCGCCGGGCGCGGGGCTGGGCCTCACCATCGCCAAGATGCTCACCGACCTGATGGGTGGCGAGATGAAGGTGAGCAGCACGCCGGGCGTGGGTTCGCTCTTCTGCGTGCGCCTGTTCCTGCCGCGCGTGCACGACACGGCGACGGGCAGCGGACGCGCGCTGCCCGTTCCGCGCGCGCGACGCGGCTACGAGGGCCCGCGCCGCCGCCTGCTGGTGGTCGACAACGAGGAGGCCGACCGCGACCTGCTGGGCCACCTGCTCGCGCCGCTGGGCTTCGAGCTGCGCAGCGCGGCCAGCGGGCACGACGCGCTCGACCTGGTCGCGGCCGGCTACCGGCCCGACGCGATGTTCGTCGACCTCGCGATGCCCGGCATCGACGGCTGGGAGACCATCCGCCGCGCGCGCAAGCTGGGGCTGACCGAAGCCTCGGTGGCCATCGTCTCGGCCAATGCCTTCGACAAGGGGCTCGACAACGACGTGGGCATCGCGCCCGAGGATTTCTTCGTCAAGCCCGTGCGCCACACCGAGCTGCTCGACTGGCTCGAGCGCAGGCTGGGCCTGCAGTGGACGGACACCGCCGCCAAGCCTGCACCCGCAGCCGCGCCGCGCGCGATGCTGGCGCCCTCGCTGGCCCGGCTGCGCGCGCTGGAGGAGGCCGTGGGCCTGGGTTACTTCCGGGGCATCATGAACCAGCTCGACGACATCGACGCAGCGCAGCCCGAGTGCGCGGCATGGACCGAGGCGCAGCGCGTGCTCGCCCGGCAGTTCCAGTTCGAGGCCATGAGCCGCGCGCTGGCCGAGGCCGTCGAGAGCGCCGCATGATCTCGACCGCGAAGCCATCTCCCGCCATGGAAACCTCATCGCTCGCCAAGACCCTGCGCGAACAGCAGGGCGCCAACAGCGACCTCGTGCTGATCGTGGACGACGTGCCCGACAACCTCGCGGTGCTGCACGATGCCCTCGACGAATCGGGCTACACCGTGCTCATCGCCACCAACGGCGAGCAGGCGCTGCAGCGCGCCGTGCAGGCCAAGCCCGACATCGTGCTGCTCGACGCGATGATGCCGGGCATCGACGGCTTCGAGGTCGCGCGCAGGCTCAAGGCCGATGCCGCGACGGCGCACATTCCCATCGTGTTCATGACGGGGCTCACCGAGACCGAGCACCTCGTGGCCGCGCTGGAGGCGGGTGGCGTCGACTACGTCACCAAGCCGATCAAGCCGAAGGAAGTGCTGGCGCGCATGAACGTGCACCTGCAGGGCGCGCGCCGCGCGAGGCAGGATGCGCGGCAGGCCGGTCAGGCGCGCAACGCGCTCGATGCCTTCGGCTACGCGAGCATCACGGTGCGGCTGCCCGAGGGGCGGCTGATTTGGCAGACGGCGCTCGCGCGCGACCTGCTGCATCGCTACTGCGAGACGCGCGCCCCCGAGACGCCGCCGGCGGTGCTCGAATGGCTGCGCAGCCACACGCCCGCCGCGCGCGAACGGGGCATCGAGCCGCCGGCGCTGTCCATCGTGCAGGGCGCGGGCAGCCTCACGCTGCGGCTGCACCAGCAGACAGGCGGCGACGACGACGGCGACGAGTGGATGATCATCATGAGAGAGGTGTCCGACACGGCGGTGATCGAGGCCATGAGCCTGAGCCTGAAGCTCACGGCGCGCGAGGCCGAGGTGCTCTACTGGGTGGTCAAGGGCAAGACCAACAAGGACATCGGCGAGATCCTCGGCAGCAGCCCGGCCACGGCCAAGAAGCACCTGGAGCGGGTGTACGTGAAGCTGGGCGTCGAGACGCGCACGGCCGCGGCCGGCGTGGCCATCAAGCGCATCCGCGAGCTGCAGCCCCAGTTCGAGATCTGAAGGGTACCCACCGTGCGGCGCCGCGTCATTGCGCCTACTTTCCGCGTCCCTAGAATGGTTCGAGGGCCCACGGGACGCGAGCGATGAACAACAGCAACAGATACGGCAGAGCAACACCCCAGCCACCATGGCGCGGCTGGATGCTCGCGGCCTCCGGCTTGTTCACGGGCCTGGGCGCGCAGGCGGCCGGGCATTTCGACGTGGACGACGCCAGCACGCTCGACCCGGGCCAGTGCCAGTACGAGACCTGGTGGGGCCGCACGGGCGTCGAGCCCGTCACGGGTTTCCACTTCGGGCCGGCCTGCCGCGTCGGTCCCGTCGAGCTGGGCCTGAACTTCGACCGCACCTCGGTCGGCGGCGTGCATTCGGTCACCGGCGGGCCGCAGCTCAAGTGGAACTTCTACGGGCAGGCGGCCGATGCGCCTTTCAGCGCCGCCGTGTCGATGGGCGCGGTCTTCGACTTCAAGCGCGGCGGCCGCGCGGGCGGGCAGTTCGTCGTTCCGCTCACCTGGCGGCCGCTCGACAGCCTGCAGATCCATGCGAACGTCGGCGCCGACTGGGCCACCGGAACCGGCGCCCGCACGCCGCGCGGCGGCGTCGGCGTCGAATGGGCGCTGAACGACACCGTGTCGCTCATCGCCGAGCGCAGCCGGGCGTCGAACGTCTGGACCTCGCGCGTCGGCGGCCGCTTCAGCATCACGCCGCTGATCAGCGTGGACGTGAGCGCGTCGCGCACCGGGCCGCAGGGCGTGCGCGGCTTCGTGATCGGGCTGAACCACGAGTTCACCTGGAAGTAGGCGACCAGCCCTGGCCGGCTAGCGCAGGTGGCGCTGGATGCGCTTCTCGTCCTCGGCCAGCTGCTGGCGCATGAGCGAGATGAAGTCCCGCGCGGTGGCCGAAAGCACCTTGCCCGCCGGCAGCGCCAGCAGGCAGGTGAAGTACACGTCGACCGAGAACCGGCGCACCACCAGTCCGCGCTCCACGTAGTCGAGCGCGGTGATCGGGTTGACCAGCCCCACGCCCAGGCCGCAAAGCGCCATCTCGCACACGCTGGCCGCGTAGGGCGTCTGCACCAGCACGCGCAGGGCCACGCCGTGCGGCGCCAGTGCCGCCTCGAGCCGCTGGTGCGAGGGGTCTTCGGGGTTGAGCGAGAGGAAGGGGGCTTCGGCCAGCTGCTCGGGCTTGATGGTCTTGAAGCGGGCCAGCGCGTGGTTGGGCGGCATCACCACCACGCCGGGAAAGCGCGAGAAGGTGGAGTGGTCGATGCCCTCCAGCGAGAGCTCGTCGGCCATCAGCCCGAAGTCGGAGATGCCCATGGCCACGCGGTCGCGCACGTCCTTGGAGCTCAGCACCTGCAGCGACACCTGCGGCCAGGGGCTTGCGCCCCGATGCGCCTTCAGCCGCGCCAGCGCTCGCGGCATGAAGCCCAGGCCGTAGGCGGGAAAGCTGCTGAGCTCCAGCTGGCTGACGCCGAAGTCGCGCAGGCTGCGCACCTTGTGCTCGATGGCGTCCATGCCGATGAACACCCGCTCCACCTCCACCCACAGCGCGCGCGCCTCGGGCGTGGGCACCAGCCGCCCGCCGGCGCGCTGGAACAGCAGCATGCCGGCCTGCGCCTCGAGCCGCTTGAGCGACTGGCTGATGGCGGGCTGCGTCACATGCAGCAGGGCAGCGGCCTTGCGGGTGGAGCTGCTGCGCATGAGGGCCCGGAAGGTTTCGATCTCGCCGAATCGCATCGATAAGTCTTGTTATCGGTTGAGTATCTGAGGCTGCATAATTTTATTTCCGATTGCATAAGATTTAGTCACAACTTCATCAAACGCGTGACCCCGTGACGACATCGCCCGTTCTGGACTTCAAGTTCGCCGCTCCCCCGCAGGATCCGCTGGCGCATTCCTCCGGCAATCCCCTGGGACTGGTGGTGCGCGACCGCACTCCCAAACCCCTGCGCAACCCGAACCTGCGCGGCCTGCAGTGCCTGCGATGCGACTCGCTCTACCCGGTCACGCTGACGCACGACGGCTGCCCGGCTTGCAAGCGCGCGGGCTTCCACGTGGCGCTGCGCGCCAGCTACCTGCCCGACAGCGCCGAGGTCATGCCGATGCCGTACACCTCCGGCTTCGCGCTGGGCGAGGGGCAGACGCCGCTGCAGGACATGCCCGAGCTGGCGCAGCAGTTCGGCGTGGCGCGCCTCGCGATCAAGGACGAGTCGTGCAACCCCACGGGCTCGCACAAGGACCGCATGACGGCGGTGGGCGTGGCGCAGGCGCTCGACTTCGACGCCCACACGCTGGTGCTGGCCTCCTCGGGCAACGCGGCCGTCTCGGCGGCGCACTATGCATGGGCCGCGGGCCTGGGCTGCGAGGTTGCGACCTACGAGGGCATGCCGGCCACCTACGCGCGGCAGCTCGACGCGCTGGGCGCGCGCCGCTACGTGTTCTCCGACAACGCCGGCCGCTGGGCCTTCGTGCGCGAGCGCTCGCAGCATCCCGGCTACTTCGCGCTGACCAACTACCGCCTGCCCGCACTGGGCAGCGCGCCGCTGGCGATCGAGGGCTACAAGCCCATCGCGCTCGAATGCCTGAACGACGGCGGCCTGCCGGACCACGTGGTGATTCCCACCGCGCGCGGCGACCTGGCGTGGGGCATTTACGCGGGCTTTCGCGACCTGCTGGCGGCCGGGCGCATCGCGCGCCTGCCCAGGCTCTGGCTGGTGGAACCGTTCCCGCGCCTCACGCGCGTGTTCGCGGGCGGCGCCATCAACGGCAGCTACCCGGGGCACACGGCGCAGTTCTCCACGGCGGGGGCCACGGTGACCTATCTGCAATGGCAGGCCGCGACGGCCACGGGCGGCGGTGCCGTGGTCGTGGACGATGAAGAAGCGCGCGCCGCGCGGCGCGTGCTCACGGCAGCCGGCGTGAGCGCCGAGCTGTGCGCGGCCGGCGGCCTCGCCGCGCTGCGGCAACTGCGCGAGAGCAACTCCATCGCTGCGGACGCGCACGTGGTGCTGATGCTGACCGCCAATGCGACCGGCGACCCGAGCTGGCCCGATCGCCCGATCTAAACCTCTTCAGGAATCAGATATGCCGACGATGAATCGCCGGGCCTTCGTGGCCTCCGGCTCTGCAGTCCTGCTCGCTTCTTCCGTCAGCCCCGCGTGGGCGGCCTACCCCGACAAGCCCGTGAAGCTCGTCGTGCCGTGGGCGGCCGGCGGCAGCACCGACGCCATCGCGCGCGCCATGGCGCAGCGCATGAGCCAGACCATCGGCAGCCCGGTGATCGTGGACAACAAGCCCGGCGCCGCCGGCATGATCGGCACCGACGCGGCGGCCAAGGCCGCGCCCGACGGCTACACCATCGCCATCGTCGAACTGCCGCATGCGATCGCGCCGGCGGTGACGGCGAAGCTGCCCTACGACCTGCTGCGCGACTTCACGCCGGTGACCATGATCGGCACCTCGCCGCTGGTGTTCTTCGCGGGCATGGGCGACGACAGCAAGGACTTCAAGACCTTCCTGAAGACCGCGGCGGCGGCCGCGGCGAAGGGCGCGCCGCCGGCCATCGCGCACAGCGGCGCGGGCACGGTGAGCCACCTGGCGGGGGAACTGCTGGCGAACCGCACGAAGATCCCGTTCAACATGGTTCCGTACCGTGGCTCCGCGCCCGCGCTCACCGACGTGGCGGCGGGCACCGTGGCGGGCCACTTCGCGACGCTGGCCAGCGGCTCCAGCCTGCTGGGCGCCAACCGCATCCGCCCGCTGCTGGTGACGAGCACGCAGCGCGTGAAGCTGCCCGGCCTGCAGGACGTGCCGGCGCTCGCTGAGAACGGACTCAGGGGCCTGGAGATCGACCAGTGGTGGGCCATGGTGGCGCCGGCCACCACGCCGCTGGACGTGATCGAGAAGCTGCGCCGCGAGGCCATCGCCGCGCTGGAGCATCCGTCGGTGAAGGAACGGCTGTCGGTGCTCGGCGTGCAGATGAAGGGATCGACGCCGGCCGAGCTGCGCGCCTTCCTGCGTTCGGAGGCCGATCGCTGGCAGAAGGCGGCGCACGAGATCGGGCTGCAGCCGCAATAGGCTTCGGCCGGGCTACTTCGCGTCGCTGTAGACAGTGGCGCGCGACACGCCCATGTGCGCCGCGGCGATCTCGGCGCCGCGGCGGACTTCCAGCATTCCGGCCTTCTTCAGCTCCTGCACCAGCTGCTTGCGGTCGGCCGGCTTCAGCGAGCGCGGCGTGGTTGCGCGCGCGGCCGCGAATTCGTCGATGCGCGCGTGGATCCGGTCCGAATGGTTGCCGCCGGCCTCGAGGTGCTCGTGCACTTCCTTGTCGTCGATGCGCGTGAACTGCGAGATCGCGCCCTGGAAGCTCTGGAACAGCGTGAGGTCGACGTTCAGGCACAGCGCCGCAACGTATTCGCCGCTCTCGTCCTTGATGCCGATGGAGGTGCTCTTGACCTTGCGGCCGTCGGGAAAGGTGTTGGCGTAGTTCGCGATCACCGCCGGGAACTCCGGGTCGCGGATGCGCGCGAGGCCGAGCTCGGTGACCGAATCGCCGACCTCGCGGCCGCTCAGGCTGTTCTCGATCGCGTGGATCGCGTTCTTCGGGTTGCTGAGGTCGTGCACCACCACCTCGCAGAAGGGCGCGAAGGTCTGGCCCAGGCCCTCGGCCATGTTGCTGAGCATGTCGAGCAGTTGCTTGTTCGGCTTCTTCTTCATACCGGGGAATGTATCCAGCTCTGGACGAACAATCTAATTTGTACAAAAAGTACAGTGTTGGATGTATTATCCAGTCTTGTTCGGTTTGATCCAGGAGCCACGAATGACAGAACGCGCACGCTACGTCGATCCCCGCACCGGCAGGCACCACGAGCTGTCCGAGCGCCGCTGGCGTTCGGACGACGGCAATCCCATGCTGGTCACGCCGCTGCCGGGCATCGGGCGTGACGACATCGATTCGCGCACGCGCTCGCTGTGGCGCTACCGCGCGGCGTTGCCCGTGGCCATCGACAGGCCCGCGAGCATGGGCGAGGGCTGCACGCCGCTGGTGCAGAAGCGCTGGGGCGACTTCGAGCCGCATTTCAAGCTCGAATGGTTCAACCCGACCTGCAGCTTCAAGGACCGCGGCGCGGCGGTGATGATGTCCTTCCTGCGCCAGATCGGCGTCGACGCGGTGCTGGAAGACAGCTCGGGCAACGGCGGCGCGGCCATCGCAGCCGCAGGCGCGGCGGCCGGCATGCGCGTGAAGGTGCTCGCGCCGGGCTACACGCCCGCGCCGAAGGTGGCGCAGATCCGCGCCTTCGGCGCCGAGGTGCAACTGGTGCCCGGGCCGCGCGAGGAGTCGGAATACGAGGCCGTGCGGCAGTCGGAATCGATCTTCTACGCGAGCCACAACTGGCATCCGTTCTTCCTGCAGGGCACGAAGACGCTGGCGTACGAGCTGTGGGAAGACCTGGGCTTCGTAGCGCCGGACAACGTGGTGATTCCGACCGGAGCGGGCAGCAACGTGCTCGGCTGCTGGATCGGCTTCAAGGAGCTGCTGGCGGCGGGGCAGATAGCGAAGCTGCCGCGCATCTTCGTCGCGCAGCCGTTGAACTGCTCGCCGATCGACGCGAGCTTCATGGCGGGTGTCGACACGCTGGTGGAGCGCGCCGTGCAGCCGACCATTGCCGAAGGCACGGCGATCAAACGGCCGGTGCGGCTCACGGAGATCATGCAGGCGCTGCGCGAGACGAACGGCAGGACCGTGGCGTTGACCGAAGAGCAGATCGCGGGGGCGGTGCGCCGGCTCGCGGCCTGCGGCCTCTACACGGAGCCGACTTCCGCGTCGGCCGCGGCGGCCATCGACGTGCTGGCGCAGCGCGGCGACATCAAGGCGACGGAAACGACGGTTGCGCTGCTGACGGGCACGGGACTGAAGTCGACGCAGTTCATGACCGAGCTGTTCGGCGACAAGGCGGGTGCAGCCGCCTAGCTGGCTGTCGTCAAAAAAATGGCTCCCATGCCCTGCGGCATGGGAGCCATCTTCATGCTGGCCGATTCAGCTGTCGGCTCTTTCCCTCCCTCATTTCCTCATTTCCACTTCCAGCCCACGCCGGCGTTGAAGCCCCATTCCTTGCCCGTGGTCGAGACACCCGCGCCCCAGGACAGCCTGCCGTCGTCGGTCAGTGCCTTGAAGGTCAGTGCCAGCGCGCTGTAGCCCTTGTAGTTGCCGACGCCCACGCCCACGGTCTTCTCGCCGGGGGACAGCGTCGGCAGGTAGGCGCCCGACATCGCCAGCGCCATGGCGGTGCCCGAGTAGGCGATGCGGGCCACGTCGTCGACCTGACGGCGCACCTGGTTCAGCTGGTTCACGTTGACCGCGTCGGTCGGCAGCACGCCCGGTGCCACGTTGCCGATGCGCGTGCCGCCCGGTGCCTGGCCGTTGCCCAGCGTGACTTGGCTGTAGTTGACCGAGCCGTCCGGATTGGTCGCGTACTGAACGCCGCTGGCCCTGACGGCCGCCTCGGATGCCTTGAGCTGCGCGACGTTGGTCGCGTCGCTGTCGGCCGTGCCTGCCGCCACGCCGGTGATCTGGCGGAACTGGCTGCTTGCCGTGTCGCCCACCGCCACGGCTGCCTGCGTGCTGGTGGTCGCCCTCACTGCTGCCCGATGCTGCGCGGGCGCGTTGCCGGGCAGGTAGCCTGCCACGCCTGCCGCGGTGGAAGCGACCGAGCCGGCGCCCAGTGCCACGCCTTCGCTCTGCTGCACCACCGCGCCGAAGCCGATGGCCGTGCCCTTGGCGACGTTTCGTGCCCGACTCAGCGCAGTGCCGCCGGCATCCGCGTTGTCGCCCAGCGCCGCGCCCCCGCCACCCGCGCGGGAGCTGACGCCGATGGCCTGCGAGCCCGTGGCGAGCGCCCCGGTGCCGATGGCGATCGCACTCGCGCCCGAGGCCTCGGCGCCGAAGCCCATCGCGAGTGCGCCGTTGGCCGAGGCCTTTGCGCCGTTGCCGGCGGCGAGGGCGTTGGGGCCGCTCGCCACCGACTGGGGGCCGATCGCCACGGCCCTGTCGCCGCTGGCCACTGAGTCGCCTGCCGTCGAGTTGGCGTGGAAGTACTTGGTGCCGGTCTCGTAGATGCTGCGCACGGAGGTGCTCAGGCTGCCGAGGTTGCTGTTGGTCGTGGTCAGGCTGGTCGAAAGACTGCCGATACTGCCGGCCAGGGTGTTCAGCCCGGTCGAGGTCGACGTGGAAAGGCTGGCGACGGTGGTGTTCGTCATGCCCAGGGAGGTGGACAGCGAAGCGGTGGCCGTCGAGAGCTGGCTGACGTTGACTGCATCCGTCGGCGCGCCGCCTGCGGCAAGGTTGGTGAGCCTGCGCTCGCTTCCGGTGGCCCCTATGGACACTTCGCCCGCGGGCGTCGCGCCGGAAATGGCTGCGCCCGCGGAAGGCGTGTAGCCGGCCACGCCCTGCAATGCGGCAAGAGAGCCAGCCGTGCTGCTGGCCGCCCCGATGGCAGCGCTGCCGTCGTAGTGCGCAGCCGCTCCGTTTCCGAGTGCTACCGCATCCTGGCCGGCCGCACGGGTCGCCGCACCGATCGCCACGGCCCCGCTGCGGGATACGGTCGCGGCCAGGCCGATTGCCACGCCGGAGGTCGCGCCGCTGGCGACCGAGGACTGTCCCCCGATGGCGAGGCTGTCCGCTGCGGCCGCCTGGGCTCCCTTGATCGAATTGCCACCGATGGCAATGGCGCCGCTGCCCGAGGCGGTTGTGGAATCGGCAGCCGACAAGACAGTGGTTCCGTCGCCGCCCGCGCCGCCGATCGCGATCGAGTTCAGGCTCAGGGCCTGCGAGCCGAAGCCGACCGCGGTGCTGCCGGTGCCCGAGGCATCGGCCGAGAGGCCGACCGCGCTGCCCCACTGGCCGGCGGTGCCGGAGAAGCCGAAAACGGCCGAGCCGTTGCCGGTTCCCTTGGAGTAAGTGCCGAACACCGAGACGCCACTGAGGCCGCCGCCGCTCGTGTCGCAGCCCAGGATATTGGACCAGGTGCCGCTTCCGTCGACAGGCTGGGCATTCGTTCCGATGACGGTCACCCGTCCGATCGTTGCGGAGGTCGTGGTGCTGCAGTTGGCTGGCGCGTAGGTCGATGCGGCGGCGTCCGATGCCGTCAGCTGCAGGCCGGCTGCAAGAGCCGCGGCCGTCATTGCCGACAACTTGAAGCGAGGCTGGCCGGAGGTGCTGCTGCGATAGAGCTTGTTCATGGGATTTCAGGAATTGACGAGGAAAAAATGCAGAAATAGAAATTCCTGCGCGGCGGAGTCGCTGCGTCGAGAACGCAAAGCTCGAAGCCGAAGCAAAGCGCCGGCACGGCAATTGCCGTGTCGGTTCAGTGATTCCGGAAATTCGTGAGGAGGTGACGGCCGGTGTTTCGGCTATCGGGCGGGACTGGATCCCGCGTCGATCACGTGCCCGTGATCGATGCCGCAAGTTGCGGCGGGGAGGCCTGTTTGCAGGGCTCGAGTGAAATCATTCCAACCTCTCTGTTCGTTCGGCAGCGACTGTCATGGAGAGGCGTATTGCCGGATTCGCCATGACCTTTTGGGTGGCGGAATGTAGCGATCGGCAATCGAATTGGACAATGACCGTTGATGTCAACCAATGACGGTCTTCAATAGGCTCGGTGATTCGCCGGAACGCAGGTTGTTTTGTCGACGTGAGAAGAAATTGGCGCGTTCGATTTGTCTTTTCGAACGAGCCGCGCACGAAATCGCGTCAGCTGGTCATTGATGACAAAGGCTGTCGAAAAATGTCGGGTCGACGATGCCAGGAATGTTCTTCCCCCGGCATTAAAAAATTCACGCTTTCAATGCCAGGGAGCCGCGGTGCCGGGCAAGGCACGACGCGTCTTGCCGCTGCGCACGAGCAGCGTCACCAGGGCCAGGCGATGCGCGTGCCGATGCCGGTTTCGGCCGCGCGCGCATGCAGCAGGCGCGCGACGGTCAGATCCTGCAATGCGAGGCCCGTCATGTCGAAGACGGTGATGTCTTCGTGTGCGCGCTCGAAGCTTTCCCTGCCGCTGAGCAGGTCGCCCAGTTCGATGCAGGCGGTGTCGGGTGCCCATTGCGTTTCGCCGATCTGCCGCGCCTGCGTGCGGTCGTCGACGACGAGGCGTGCCCGTTGCAGAAGGCCCTCGGGGAGTTCGCGCTTGCCGCGGGTGTCGGCACCGACGCAGTTGATATGCGTGCCGGGCTGCACGGCATCGAGATCGAACAGCGCGCCGCCGCCCGGTGTGGCGGTGATCACGATGTCGCTGCGGGTCACGGCGGTGTTGCGGTCGGTGGCCGGCGCGATGTCGCAACGGCCGCTGAAATGGGCTTCGAATGCGGGATTGCGCAGGCCGTTCGAGCTCACGTAGAGAACCTCGCGCAGAGAGGGCACGAGGCGCAGCGCGAAGTCGAGCTGGATGCGCGCCTGCACGCCGGTGCCGAAGAGGCACAGTCGCGTGCTGTCGCCCCGCGCGAGCCGCTGCAGGCCGAGCCCGCCGGCCGCGCCCGTGCGCACGGTCGTCACCGTGTTGCCGTCGATCACGCACAGCGGCCGACCGGTTGCCGGGTCGATCAGCATGATCGTCGCCTGGTGGGGCTCGCCGCCGCGCTGCCGGTTGGCCGGCCAGAAGCCGGCCGCCTTGAAACCGAGCAGGCCTTGGGCCTGCACGTCGCCCGACTTGATGCCGAACACGCCGCCGGTGCTCAGCGGCTCGCGCACGACCGGGAAGACGCGGCCCTCGCGCTCGCTGTGCAGCACGAAGGCCTCTTGCACTGCCTGGAGCACTTCGTCGGGGGAGAGGAGGGCGTCGACCTGATTCTTGTCGAGCAGCAGGAGCCGGGCGTCGGCGGGCGCGGTGGAGAATGTCATCTGGAAATATTATCTATCTCCAGACAAAAAATCAAAAATCGACCAGGTCAGCCGATGCCGTCAGCGCCCCGTGTGCACCTTGATCCGAATCGTCGCCACGTTCCAGCCCCGGTTCCTGAGCCGGGTGACGAGCATTGGCGACAGCTGGCGCAGCTTGGCCGCCGCGGCGCTGCCCTTGACCAGCAGGCACCAGACGTCCCCCTCGGCCGGTCCGGCCTGGACGGCTGGGCGCATGGCCGGCGGGATCAGGCCTTCCACGGCCTTCAGCCGCTCGGTGGTGTCGCGCGCACGCGCCATCAGGCTGCCCAGCGTGGGGGCGCCTTCCGCAGCTTCCTGCAGTGAAATGGCGGGGGGAAGTCGGCGATACATGGGTAATACAGGGGTCAGAAACAAGACAGCTAAAATGCCCGGTTTGCCGGCGCTCGCGCTGGAAAAAGGCCGCTTGCTTTCATTGAAAGCGCGCCCAACTGCTTTCACCATATCTTAGGGAATCCGGTCGAAGTGCCTGCCGTATCTCATCAGGCGCCCGCCCATCTCCACCCATGGCAACCAACTTCCTGACCCAGATTTTCGGCAGTCGCAACGATCGGCTGCTCAAGCAGTATCGCAAGACGGTGGAACGCATCAATGCGCTCGAACCCGAGTTCGAGAAGCTCAGCGACGACGCACTGCGCGCCAAGACCCAGGAGTTCAAGGACCGCATCGCCAAGGGCGAAACCCTCGATGCCCTGTTGCCCGAAGCCTTCGCCACGGTGCGCGAAGGCTCCAAGCGCGTCATGAAGATGCGCCACTTCGACGTCCAGCTGCTCGGCGGCATGGCGCTGCACAACGGCAAGATTTCCGAAATGCGCACCGGCGAAGGCAAGACGCTGACCGCCACGCTGCCGGTGTACCTGAACGCGCTGTCGGGCAATGGCGTACACGTGGTCACGGTGAACGACTACCTCGCCAACCGCGACGCGACCTGGATGGGCCGCCTCTACAACTTCCTCGGCCTCACGGTGGGCATCAACCTGCCGCAGATGCCGCGCGAGGAAAAGCAGGCCGCCTACCGCAGCGACATCACCTACGGCACGAACAACGAGTACGGCTTCGACTACCTGCGCGACAACATGGTCTACGAGCCGGGCGACCGGGTCCAGCGCAGGCTGAACTACGCGATCGTCGACGAGGTCGACTCCATCCTGATCGACGAAGCCCGCACGCCCCTGATCATCAGCGGCCAGGCGGAAGACCACACCGATCTCTACCTCGCCATCAACAAGGTCGTGCCGCTGCTCAAGAAGCAGGAAGGCGAAGCCGATCCGCGCACGGGCGAGGGCGTCACGGTGCCCGGCGACTTCACGGTCGACGAGAAGACGCACCAGGTGTTCCTGACCGAGGACGGCCACGAGAACGCCGAGCGCCTGCTCAGCGAGTTCAAGCTGCTGCCCGAGGGCGCGTCGCTCTACGATCCGGCCAACATCACGCTGATGCACCACCTGAACGCGGCGCTGCGCGCCCGTCACCTGTACCACCGCGACCAGCATTACGTGGTGCAGCAGGGCGAGGTGGTGATCGTCGACGAGTTCACCGGCCGGCTCATGACCGGCCGCCGCTGGAGCGACGGCCTGCACCAGGCCGTGGAAGCCAAGGAAGGCGTGGAGATCCAGGCCGAGAACCAGACGCTGGCCTCCATTACCTTCCAGAACTACTTCCGCCTGTATTCCAAGCTCGCCGGCATGACCGGCACGGCCGACACCGAGGCCTACGAGTTCCAGGAGATCTACGGCCTCGAGACCGTCATCATTCCTCCGAACCGCACGAGCAAGCGCGAAGACCAGCTCGACCGCGTCTACAAGACGACGCGCGAGAAGTACGAGGCGGCCATCCAGGACATCCGCGAGTGCTACGAGCGCGGCCAGCCGGTGCTGGTGGGCACCTCGTCCATCGAGAACTCCGAGATCATCGACGGCCTGCTCACCCAGGCGGGCCTGCCGCACCAGGTGCTCAACGCCAAGCAGCATGCGCGCGAAGCCGACATCGTGGCGCAGGCCGGGCGTACGAAGATGATCACCATCGCGACCAACATGGCCGGCCGCGGCACCGACATCGTGCTGGGCGGCAACATCGAAAAGATGATCGAGGCCATCGAGAACGACGAAGGCCGCGACGAGGCAGCCAAGCAGGCCGACATCGCCCACATCCGCGCCGAGTGGAACAAGGACCACGAGTTCGTGAAGTCGCTCGGCGGCCTGCGCATCATCGCCACCGAACGCCACGAGTCGCGCCGCATCGACAACCAGCTGCGCGGCCGTTCGGGCCGCCAGGGCGACCCGGGCTCCTCGCGCTTCTACCTGAGCCTGGACGATCCGCTGATGCGCATCTTCGCGGGCGACCGCGTGAAGGCGATCATGGACCGCCTGAAGATGCCCGACGGCGAAGCCATCGAGGCCGGCATCGTCACGCGCAGCATCGAGAGCGCGCAGCGCAAGGTCGAGGCGCGCAACTTCGACATCCGCAAGCAGCTGCTCGAGTACGACGACGTGTCGAACGACCAGCGCAAGGTGATCTACCAGCAGCGCAACGACATCCTCGACGCGGCCGACCTCACGGCGCAGATCGCCGCGCTGCGCGAAGGCTGCTTCATCGATCTTGCGCGCCAGTACGTGCCGGCCGAATCGGTCGAGGAGCAGTGGGACCTGGACGGCCTCGAGAACAGCCTCTTCACCGAGTGGGGCATCGACATGCCGCTCAAGAAGGAAGTGGAAGCCTCCGAAGCCATCGCCGATGAGGACATCGTCGAGAAGGTGCTCAAGAGCGCCAACGAGACCTTCGACGCCAAGGTCGCGCTGATCGGCCAGGAGAACTTCACCCAGTTCGAGCGCATGGTGCTGCTGCAGAGCATCGACACCCACTGGCGCGAACACCTGGCCTCGCTCGACTACCTGCGCCAGGGCATCCACCTGCGCGGCTACGCGCAGAAGCAGCCCAAGCAGGAATACAAGCGCGAAGCCTTCGAGCTCTTCGGCCAGCTGCTCGACTCGGTCAAGAACGAAGTCACCCGCCAGCTCATGACGGTGCGCGTGCAGTCGAGCGAGCAGCTCGAGCAGGCTGCCGAAGCAATGGAAAGCCGCGGCGAGAACGTCTCGAACATCACCTACTCGGCGCCGACCGAGACGGGCGAGGTCGAGGTTCGCGTCGACGAGGAAAACCAGCGCCGCATCGCGGCAGCCGGCCTGGGCGCGCTCAGCGCGGAAGCCGCGGCCTTCGCCCGCGTCGGCCGCAACGACCCTTGCCCCTGCGGCAGCGGCAAGAAATACAAGCAGTGCCACGGCAAGCTCACCTGAAGTAAACATACTCCCCCAGGCTTGCCGCACTTCGTGTGGCCGCCAACCCCCTCGCCGGGGGCGATACCGGCGGCCCGGCAAAGCCGGTTCCGCGGTATCCCTGGCGACGAAAAGTGCGTCTTGTCGGTGCCGATGAAAAATTGATACGCAAGAAGGAATAAGTGCCATGCCCGTGAACCTGTCAGCCCCTGATCCCGCCGCCTTGTTCGCGGTGCCCGGCGTCCGCATCGGCGTGGCCGAAGCGGGTGTGCGCAAGGCCAATCGCAAGGACCTGACGGTCGTGCTGATCGACGAGGGTTCGGCTGTCGGCGGCGTGTTCACGCAGAACCGCTTCTGCGCCGCGCCGGTGCAGGTCTGCCGCGACCACCTGGCAGCGAACCACGGCATCCGGGCGATGGTCATCAACACCGGCAATGCCAATGCCGGCACGGGCGAAGACGGCCTGATGCGTACGCGCTCCACCTGCATCGCGCTGGCGCGCAAGCTGGAGATCTCGCCCGAGCAGATCCTGCCGTTCTCCACCGGCGTGATCATGGAGCCGCTGCCCGTCGACCGCATCGAGGCGGGCCTGCCCGCCGCCCTGGCCGATGCCAAGGAGGACAACTGGGCGCGCGCGGCCGAAGGCATCATGACCACCGACACGATCCCCAAGGCGTTCAGCCAGCGGGCGCAGGTCGGCGGCGTCACCGTCACCATCACCGGCATCAGCAAGGGCGCCGGCATGATCCGCCCGAACATGGCGACCATGCTGGGCTTCCTGGCGACCGACGCGAAGATCGATCCGTCGCTGATCCAGCCGCTGGCCAGGCAGCTGGCCGACGCCTCGTTCAACCGCGTGACCATCGACGGCGACACCTCGACGAACGACTCCTTCGTGGTCATCGCGACCCAGAAGGCCGCGAACGCGACCATCACCTCGCTCGACTCGGCCGACGGCAAGGCGCTCGTGGCCGCCATGCAGGACGTGGCGCGCAAGCTGGCGCAGGCCATCGTGCGCGACGGCGAGGGCGCGACCAAGTTCATCACCGTGCAGGTCGAAGGCGGCAAGGACGCCGCCGAGTGCAAGCAGGTGGCCTACGCCGTGGCGCACTCGCCGCTGGTCAAGACCGCGTTCTACGCCAGCGACCCGAACCTGGGCCGCATCCTGGCGGCCGTTGGCTATGCAGGCATCGCCGACCTCGACCAGACCGGCATCGACCTGTTCCTGGACGACGTGCATGTGGCCGTCAAGGGCGGGCGCAATCCGTCGTACCGCGAGGAAGACGGCCAGCGCGTGATGAAGCAGAGCGAGATCACAGTGCGCATCGGCCTGGGCCGCGGCAACGCGAGCGAAACCGTGTGGACCTGCGACTTCAGCCACGAATACGTGACGATCAATGCCGACTACCGGTCATGAATGAGCAGTTCCAGAAGCTGATCGAACGCGCCGAACAGCTCATCACCCGCATCGAATCGATTCTTCCGCAACCGCTGGCGGAGCCGGCCGACTGGAACGCATCCATCGCCTGGCGCTACCGCCGCCGCAGCTCGGGCCACGGCGTGCTCGAACCGGTGAAGCACGTGGCTGCGATGTCGCTCGATTCGCTGAAGGAAATCGACGTCCAGAAGGAAAAGATCGCGCGGAACACGCAGCAGTTCGTCGAGGGCAAGCCGGCCAACAACGTGCTGCTGACCGGCGCGCGCGGCACGGGCAAGTCGTCGCTGATCCGCGCCTGCCTGCAGGCCTATGCGCCGCAGGGGCTGCGCCTGATCGAGGTGGACAAGGCCGAGCTCACCGACCTGCCCGACATCGTCGAGGTGGTCTCGCAGCGGCCCGAGAAATTCATCGTGTTCAGCGACGACCTGAGCTTCGACGAAGGCGAGCCGGGCTACAAGGCGCTGAAGTCGATCCTCGACGGCTCCATTGCCGCATCGACGCCCAACGTGCTGATCTACGCGACCAGCAACCGGCGCCACCTGCTGCCCGAGTACATGAAGGACAACCTCACGTACACCCACACCGAGGACGGCGAAGTCCATCCCGGCGAGGTGATCGAGGAAAAGATCTCGCTGTCGGAGCGCTTCGGCCTCTGGGTGAGCTTCTATCCCTTCAGCCAGAACGAATACCTGACGATCGTGGGCCAGTGGCTCTCGTCGTTCGGCGTGGACGAGGCCGCCATCGCGGCGGCGCGGCCCGAGGCGCTCGTGTGGGCGCTGGAGCGCGGCTCGCGCAGCGGCCGCGTGGCCTACCAGTTCGCGCGCGACTACGCGGGGCGGAGCAAGGCGTGAGCGAACAAGCCCGCAAGCACACGGAAGTCGCGGTCGGCGTGCTGATCCGCCTGGCCGACGACGCGCTGCTGCTTTCCACGCGGCCCGAGGGCAAGGCCTATGCGGGCTTCTGGGAGTTTCCCGGCGGCAAGATCGAGGCGGGCGAGACGGTCGAAGAGGCGCTGCGGCGCGAGCTGCAGGAAGAACTCGGCATCACCATCGACGGCGCCGAGGTCTGGAAGGTCACGGAGCACGACTACCCGCACGCGCTGGTGCGCCTGCACTGGTGCAAGGTCACGGCCTGGAGCGGCGAATTCGAGATGCGTGAAGGCCAGCGCATGGCCTGGCAGCAGCTGCCGCTGGACGTGACGCCGGTGCTGCCGGGCGCGTTCCCGGTGCTGCAGTGGCTGTCGGAAGAGCGCGGCCTGCCGTTTGTGCCGCCGCCGGTGGTCGCGCCTGCAGACGCGCCGGCCAACTGATCGTTTGATGCATCCCAAGTACCGTCCGGACATCGACGGCCTGCGTGCAATCGCCGTGGGCTCGGTGCTGGTGTATCACGCGTTCCCGACGGCGCTGATGGGCGGCTTCATCGGGGTCGACATCTTCTTCGTGATCTCGGGTTTCCTGATCACGACCATCATTCTCCAGAGCCTCGCGGCGGGCGATTTCAGCTACCGCGACTTCTATGCGCGGCGCATCCGGCGGATCTTCCCGGCGCTGATCGTGGTGCTCTTCGCCACGCTGTGCGCGGGCTGGTACCTGCTGCTGTCCGACGAGTTCGCCGAGCTCGGCAAGCAGACGGTGGGCGGCGCGGCCTTCGTCGCCAACCTGGTGTTCTGGGGCGAGTCGGGCTACTTCGACACCGCCGCCGAGACCAAGCCGCTGCTGCATTTGTGGTCGCTGGGCATCGAGGAGCAGTTCTACATCTTCTGGCCGCTGCTGCTGGGGCTCGCCTGGCGCAAGGGCTGGCCGATCGTGCGCGTGGTGCTGGCGGTTGCGGCGGTCTCGTTCGTGGTGAACGTGACGACGGTGCACCCGCTGCCGGCGGCGTCGTTCTACTCGCCGGCCTCCCGTTTCTGGGAACTGATGGTGGGCGGCATCCTGGGCTGCATGCGGCTGAAGCCGCCAACGCCGAGCGCCTGGCGCAGCCACCTGCAGTCGATGCTGGGCGTGGGGCTGATCGTGCTCGGGCTGGTGATGATCCGCAGCAACAAGGCCTTCCCGGGCTGGTGGGCGCTGTTGCCCACGCTGGGCGCAGTGAGCTGCATCGCCGCGGGGCCGAACGGCGTGCTCAACAAGTACCTGCTGTCGAACCGGGTGATGGTGTGGATCGGGCTCATCAGCTATCCGCTGTACCTGTGGCACTGGCCGCTGCTGGCCTTTGTGCGCATCGTTGAGGCCGATCCGCTGCATCCCTCGCCGGTCTACCGTGCGGGCGCGATGGTGGCCAGCGTGCTGCTGGCTTGGGGCACGTACCGCTTCGTCGAGCGCCACACCAGAAGCCGCGCCGGCTCGGGCATCCTGAAGGCGCTTGGCGTGGGCATGGTGCTGATCGCCGCGCTGGGCACGGCGATCTTCTTCGGCGCGCCCGGGCCCCGCAACAACAGCGAGCGGCTGCAGATCGTCGCCAACGCCACGCTGGACGCCGACTATTACGCGGGCTTCAAGCTCGACCAGATCGGCGAGCAGCTGGTCTACAAGACCGGGGGCGGGCCGAAGCGCGTGCTCTTCGTGGGCGACAGCCACGTGCAGCAGTACGCGCCGCGCATCATGGAGCTGTCGCGCACGCTGTCGATGCCCGACAAGTCGGCCTGGTTCGTGACCCAGGGCGCGTGCCCGGCGGTGCCGGGCGTGTACGCGGACAAGAACATCGGCTGCGCCGAGCGCCGCGACGCCATGCTGGCCTATGCGATGGGCCCGGAAATCGATTCGGTGGTCATCGGCGGTTGCTGGAACTGCTATTTCGTCGGCCGTGGCGCGCTGGAGTACTACTACCGCGGGCCCGACAAGCAGGTGCATCCCTTCCAGGGCGGCGACGGCATCGAGCGCTCGCTGGCCTCGCTGGAAGCCACGCTGCGCGAGCTGGCGCGCCACAAGAAGGTCTTCCTGCTGCTCGACAACCCCGGCGGCCCCGAATTCACGCCCAAGCGCCTGATCGAAGGCAGCCGCCTGACGCACATGGAGGCCATGACTTCCGCGCCGACGGCGCCGCTGCCGGCCGACCAGAAGCAGCTCAACGACCGGCTGCGCGCCATTGCCGAGGCGAGCGGGGCGGAGCCGATCGACGCGATGGCGGTGCTGTGCAAGGACGGCAGCCATTGCCTGGTCACGCTGCCCGACGGTGCCCCCGCATACAAGGACGCCGACCACCTGCGCCCGCGCTACACGCGCGAAGAGGCGAGCTACTTCGACCGCACCGTGCGCAGCGGGTCCTCGCCCGCCGCGGCTCCGGCGCAGCAGCCGTCGCGCTGAGCGGATCCCGCCGGCCGACCGATCGACCAAGACGCGACCATGCATCCCAAGTACCGCCCGGACATCGACGGCCTGCGAGCCATCGCAGTCGGCTCGGTGCTGGCGTACCACGCCTTCCCGAGCCTGCTGCCGGGTGGCTTCATCGGCGTCGACATCTTCTTCGTGATCTCGGGCTTCCTGATCACGACCATCCTCCTGCAGAGCCTGGCGGCGGGCGATTTCAGCTACCGCGACTTCTATGCGCGGCGCATCCGGCGGATCTTTCCGGCGCTGGTGCTGGTGCTGCTGGCGACGCTGGCCTTCGGCTGGTACGTGCTGCTGCCGGGCGAGTTCTCGCAGCTGGGCAAACAGACCACGGGCGGCGCAGCCTTCTTCGCCAACCTCGTCTTCCTGGGCGAGGCCGGCTACTTCGACGCCACGGCAGAGACCAAGCCGCTGCTGCACCTGTGGTCGCTGGGCATCGAGGAACAGTTCTACATCTTCTGGCCGCTGATGCTGGGGCTGGCCTGGCGCAAGCGCTGGCCGATGCTGCGCGTGGTGCTGGTGGTGGCCGTGATCTCCTTCCTCGTCAACGTGCTGACGGTGCAGGCGCACCGCGCGGCGGCGTTCTACTCGCCGCTGTCGCGCGCCTGGGAGCTGATGGCGGGCGGGCTGCTGGCGGCGATGCGGCTGCAAGCCGCCGCTTCGGGAGCGGCGGATTCGCGCCCGTGGACGAAGCACCTGCAGTCGATCGTCGGCATGGCGCTGCTCGTGCTGGGCCTCGTCATGACGCGCAGCACGAAGGCGTTTCCGGGCTGGTGGGCGCTGCTGCCGGTGCTGGGCGCGGTGAGCTGCATCGCGGCCGGGCCGAACGGCGTGCTCAACAAGTACCTGCTGTCGAACCGGGTGATGGTGTGGATCGGGCTCATCAGCTACCCGCTGTACCTCTGGCACTGGCCGCTGCTTTCGTACGCGCGCATCGTGACCGGCGGAGAGCCGCCGCTGCAGCTGCGCATCGTGCTGGTGGTGGCGTCGGTGGTGCTGGCCTGGGCCACGTATCGTTTTCTCGAGCGCTTCGTCAAGCTGCACCTTTCGCAGGCGATGCTGCGCGGGCTGGCGGGCGCAGGTGCGGCGCTGGCGCTGGCCGGCGTGCTGGTCTTCCTGGGCACGCCATCACCGCGCCACGACAGCCCGGCACTGCAGGCGGTGGCCGACGCGACGCGCGAGGACAACTACTACGGCGGCTTCGAGGAGTCGGCGCTGGGCGACCAGTTCGTCTACCGCGCGGGTAACGGCAAGCACAACGTGCTGCTGATCGGCGACAGCCATGTCGAGCAGTACGCGCCGCGCGCGCTCGAACTGGTGCGCACGCAGCCCGACAAGGCGCGCACCGTGTACTTCGCGACCAAGGGCTCCTGCCCGCCGGTGCCGGGCCTGTTCAGCGGCCCCGACACCGGCTGCGACGAGCGGCGCAAGGCGGTGCTCGACCTGGCGCTCAAGCCGGAGATCGATTCGGTGGTGCTGGGCGCCTGCTGGAGCTGCTATTTCACCGGCGCGGGGCCGACGGTGAACTACTTCGTCGACGACCGGAAGGCGGTGCATCCGTTCATCGGTGGCGACGGCATCGACCGGTCGCTCGAGTCGCTGGGCCAGGTGCTGAAGCGCCTGTCGGCGAAGAAGACGGTCTACCTGGTGCTCGGCAATCCGGTGGGCATGGATTTCGACCCGCTCGGACAGATCCAGGGCAGCCGGCTGGGCAGGATGACGGCTGCCTCCGGGCAGGCCGGGGCGCCGATGCCGGCAGACCAGGCGCAGTTCAACGAGCGGCTGAAGCAGGTGGCGCTGGCCAACGGCGCGCGGGTCATCGAGCCCTTTGCCAGCCTGTGCGCCGATGGCCGTTGCCTTCGCAGCATGCCCGACGACGGTTCGCCGGCGTACAAGGACATCGGCCATCTCCGGCCCCGTTACGCGCGCAGCTTTGCGACGTACATCGACCTGGCGCTGCTCGACGACGGCCCGGCCGGGAAGTAAGTAGCAAGCAGCTACTGGATCTTGGGATCGCCGAAGGGTTCGTCGTCCGGCGGCGCCTCGGCCGGCATGCGGAATTCCTCGCTGGCCCACGCGCCCAGGTCGATGCCCTTGCAGCGGGCGCTGCAGAAAGGCCGGTAGGCGTTGCTCGGCGCGTAGATGCTGTCGCCCCCACAGGTGGGGCAGCGGACGATGCGCTCGCCCTTGCTGTTCACCTGCGTGGTCATGCGCAGAGGGTCAGCTCGAAAGGCGCGTCCTCCGAGCTCTGGTGCAGGCGGTCGTCCTTGTCGTGGCGCATGAGGCGCACCGAGACCATGAGGCGGTTGCCGCTGATTTCAGGGATGAGCCCCAGCTTGGGGTCGATGCGCAGGCGCAGCAGCTGGAAGCTGCGGCCCTGCGGCAGGTTCTGCTGGAACTGGCCGTTGACGGCGATCACCTTGTAGGGCACGTCGGCGTCGCGCAGCAGCTTGAGCAGCAGGTAGATCGACGAGGCCAGGGGCGAAAGCGTGTTCGACCAGCGTTCCAGGTCGGCGCGACGGCTGGCGACGGGGCGGTGCTGCCAGGCGTAGTAGGCGGGCAGGTCGAACTCGCAGGTGCCGCCCGGAATGCCGGCGCGGCTGCGGATGCTCATGAGCCACTCGTTCTCGGTCAGCGCCTGGCCCGCCTTGCCGGCCACGCTGTTGAGGGTGGCGAAGTTGCCTTCGAGCTGGCCGACGACCTGGTCGAGCACGGCTTCGGCGATGGCCGGATTGCCACGGTAGCTGTTGAAGACGTTCTTGTGCTTGTCCAGGTCGCGCAGCACGTCGGCCTTGAGGTCGGCGCGCGCGGCGACGTCCATGATCTCGAAGATCGTGACCAGGGCGTAGTGGTGGGACAGGGGGGACTCGGCCGGCACCAGCTCGCCGAGGCGGCGGAACAGGTGCTCGAGCCGCAGGTACGTGCGGATGCGCTCGTTGAAGGGGTACTCGTAGAGGATCACGCGTATCGGTTTTTCACGTCGGGTTCGGGCTCATTGTGTCTTGGCGACCGGTGGCGGAAACACCTCGCGCACAGCCTCCAGCATACGCTGCCCGAAAAGAATGTAACCCCGGGTCGACACGTGGGTCTCGTTGGCGGGGAAAAGATCCTTCATCTTGAAACGGTTCTGTTCCGCCAGGGCGAACAGGTCAGGGCCGATATTTTGCGGGTTGAACGCGGCGCGGAACGCATCGGCATGGTTTTGTTGCAAATACACGCTGGTCTTGTTCGGCACCACCATCCACACCACCTTGTAGGGCGCGGCGGTGCTCTCGAAGCGCTTCATGAACTGCGCCGACTCGGCCGTCAGCGCATGGTTGACGCGGTCTTCGGCGGTCATCAGCAGCTTGTCGCAGGCGCGGTGGCTGAACTGCTTGCAGCCTTCGGGCACCACGCGGGCGTCGATCAGCGGGCCCCAGCGGTCGGGCGTGTTGGTCCAGCTGTCGGAGGCCAGGATTTCCTTCGTGTTCTGATATGTCAACCAGCCGCTGAGCAACTGGGCGTCCCAGTTGAGCTGGAAGCCGGGGGCGGGCCTGGACGGATTCTCGAAGGGCGGCGGCGTGGGCTTGAAGGCGTGCTTCATGGTCTTGCACGACTGCGATTTCTCGATGCGGTCGTACAGCAGGCGCTCGATGCTCTCGACGATCACCACCTTGCCCTTGAAGCCCGATTTCTCGAGCCAGCCGGAGAAGTCGTCGCAAACGACGCCGCCGAGGTTGTCCCAGTGCGTGGTCGTGACCTTGTAGCCCGCGCCCACGAGGGACGACTGCCATGCGTAGCGCACGGAGAAGCTGTCGCCGATCACGAGAATGTCGGATTCGTTGATGGGCCAGGTCTTCACATCCGCGTCGGGGATGGGCGGCGGCGGCTCGTGCCAGCCGAATTCGCGTTCGGAGATGCGTCCGATGCGGGTCAGGTCGCCGTAGGGGATGGGCGTGAAGAGGCTGACCAGCAGCAGGGCGCAGCACACCAGGTAGCCGGCGGCGAAGATGCGAAGCCAGGTCCTGGCCGATTTCGTGTCTTCCATGTCAGAACTGGAAATAGAGGAAGGGGCTGTAGCTGCCGAACTTCGACACGCACAGGCCAAAAAGATAGACGCAGCCCAGGCCGGTGATCCAGGTGGCCAGGCGCTGCAGGCGCGGGCGCCCGGCCAGGCCGGCGACGCTGGGGATCCAGCGGTCGAGCGTGATGGTGGGCGGCAGCGCCAGGCAGATCACGATGCCGACCAGGAGCGTCTGGAAGAACTCCGGCTTGCGGAACGGCACGCGGAACTCGCTGAAGGCCGACACGGGGGCGCCGTGCATGCCGAGCATGCCCTTGTAGATCTCGATGGCGGCCGTCATGCTGTCGGCGCGGAACACCACCCAGGCGATCATCACGCAGACGAAGGTGATGAACCAGCCGATCACGCGGCCGTACCAGGTGGTTTCGGTCCTGCCGCGCCGCACCTTGGCATTCCAGAAGTGGTTGACCATCAGGTAGAAGCCGTGCAGCGCGCCCCAGATGACGAAGGTCCAGGCGGCGCCGTGCCACAGGCCGCCCAGCAGCATGGTAAGGAACAGGTTGATGTAGCGGCGCGCCGGGCCCTTGCGGTTGCCGCCCAGAGGCACGTAGAGGTAGTCGCGCAGGAAGGTCGACAGCGAGATGTGCCAGCGGCGCCAGAACTCGATCATGTTGGTCGACTTGTAGGGCGACCTGAAGTTGAGCGGCAGCTGCACGCCCACGCACAGCGAGAGGCCGACGGCCATGTCGGAATAGCCCGAGAAGTCGAAGTAGATCTGCAGCGTATAGGCCAGCACCCCGAACCAGGCCGTGTAGAGCGAGGGCATCACGCCTTCGTGCACGCCCTTGAACATCATGTCGGCGTACTGGCCCATCGGGTCGGCGATCAGCATCTTCTTGGCCAGGCCGAAGACGAAGATGCCCAGGCCCAGCGCGATGTTGTTGGCGTTGATCCTGTAGGTGGCCGGGCTGTTGAACTGCGGCATCATCTGCGCGTGATGCAGCACGGGGCCCGCGATCAGGTGCGGGAAGTAGGTCACGAACAGCACGTAGTGGATGAAGCTGCGCTCGTGCACCTTGCCCTGCCAGCAGTCGACCAGGAAGGCGATCTGCGTGAAGGTGTAGAACGAGATGCCGATCGGCAGCACGATGTGCACCAGGTCGATCTGCGGCAGGCCCGCGGCGGCCAGGCCGGCGTCGACGTTCTCGAGGAAGAAGTTGGCGTACTTGAAGACGGCCAGCACCCCGAGATTGACCACCAGCGCGATGATCAGGAGCGTCTTGCGGTGCTTGTCCTCCCGGCCCGGGGAAGGGGTCAGCCGCAGCCCGAACCAGTAGTTGACGCAGATCGATCCCAGCAGCAGGGGCAGCGCCTTGACGCTCCACCACCCGTAGAAGAAGAGGGACGCCAGTGCCAGGAAACCCGCCGCCGACCGGGGACTGCGCGCGCCGATCAGGAAGAAGCCGATCAGGACCAGCGGGAAGAAGACGAAGATGAAGGGATACGAATTGAAAAGCATCGTGAGGGGCGCTTGGGCGTGCGCCGTTTGACGTGGTCGTCGTGTAGCCGTCGCGGCGTCAACCCCAAATTATCGCGTGCTTGACTTAGCCCACCGTTCCCAGAAACCCCGGACCTGCTGAGCGAGTTCCTCCAGGGTCAGGGACTCGTTGTAAATCACGGCGTCGGCGGCGGCCCTGCGCGCCCTGCGCGGAGCCTGCTGGGCGATCACCGCCTTGACCGCCTCGGGCGCCCAACCCGAGCGTGCCACGACGCGCTTCAGCTGCGTTTCCTCGGTGGCGTCGACCACCAGCACCCGGTCGACGATGGCACGCCAGCGGCCGGATTCGACGAGCAGGGGCACGTCGAACACGACGACCGCATCCTCGCCGGCCGCGGCGGCCTGGCGCTGGGTTTCGGCGCCGATCAGGGGGTGGAGGATGGATTCGAGACGGGCCTTGGCGCCGGCGTCGGCGAAGACGATCTGGCGCATGGCGGCGCGGTCCAGGCCTCCGTCCGGGTCGATGATCCCGGGACCGAAGGCTGCTTCGAGGGCGGGCATCGCGATGCCGCCGGGGAGCGCGATGGCTCGTGCGATGGCGTCGGTATCCACCAGGACCGCGCCCTGGGCTACCAGCAGCCCTGCGACGGTGCTCTTGCCGCTGCCTATGCCACCCGTCAGGCCGATTCGCCGCACAACCATGCGGATGTCAATGGATCAATGCGCCGAGGGGAAAGGCGAACGGGATCCACTGCCTCACGAGTTCAGGGCCGGCCACGAGACACACGAGGCCCGCGCCGGCCAGGAAGGGACCGAAGGCGATGGGAATGTCCTTGTGCGCCAGCTTGCCGGCGATGCGAAGAGACACGCCGATCACCGCGCCCACCAGCGAAGAGACGAGGATGATCGCGATGAGGTAGTCGGCGCCGAGCCATGCGCCCAGTGCCGCCAGCAGTTTGAAGTCTCCATAGCCCATGCCTTCCTTGCCCGTGATCAGGCGAAAGCCATGGTACACAAGCCAGAGGCTCAGGTAGCCGAATACGGCGCCCCAGACGGCCGAGCTCAGCGAGACGCCGGTCCAGCCCATGGCCGCGCCGATCAGGCCCAGCCACAGCAGGGGGTAGTTGAGCGAGTCGGGCAGGAACTGGGTGTCGAAGTCGATCAGGAACTGGCAGATCAGAATGACACCGAATGTGGCCCACAGTGCCCCGGCGGGCGTGACGCCGAAGCGCCAGGCGCAAAGGGCGAAGAGGCCTCCGGTGATCAGTTCGACGAGCGGGTAGCGCGGGCTGATCGCGGTCTTGCACGACGAGCAACGCCCGCGCAGTACGGCATAGCTCAGCACGGGGATGTTCTCGTACCAGCGGATCTTGTGCCCGCAGCTTCCGCAGCGCGATGCGGGACGCGTCAGGTCGAAGGGAGGTTGTTTCTCGAGGATCTCGGCCGCCTTGTCGGCTGCTGCTTCCAGTCCGGCGGGCGCCGCGACCTTGGGGCCGAAGGCAAGCGACCACAGCGAGGGCGCGTCCTTCGACGACATGAGGTTGGCGACTGCGTCGGCGAGCCATTCGCGGTACATCATCACCGGCGTGCGGTAGATGACGACGTTCATGAAGCTGCCGATCAATAGCCCCAGGACACCGGCGAAGACGGTGTCGAACTCCCGCGAAACGAGCATCAAACGACCTGGCCGAGCTTGAAGATGGGCAGGTACATCGACACCACGATGCCGCCGATGATGGTGCCGAGGAACACGATGATGATGGGCTCCATCAGACTGGAGAGGCCTGCGACCATGTCGTCGACTTCGGACTCGTAGAAGTCGGCCGCCTTGCCCAGCATATGGTCGATGGAGCCGGACTCTTCGCCGATGGCGGTCATCTGGATCACCATGGAGGGGAACAGGTTGACGTTGGTCATGGCGGTCGTGAGGCTCGTGCCGGTGGAGACCTCCTGCTGGATCTTCGCGGTGGCGTCGCCGTACACGGTGTTGCCGGAAGCGCCGCCCACGGAGTCGAGGGCTTCGACCAGGGGGACACCGGCGGCGAACATGGTGGCCAGCGTACGGGTCCAGCGGGCCACGCAGGATTTTTCGATCAGGGCTCCGAAAACCGGGATTCTCAGCAGGAGGCGGTCCATGGTCCTTTGCACGCGCTCGTTGCGCTTCCAGGCCTGCATGAAGAAGTAGAGTCCGCCACCGATGCCGCCGAAGATCAGCCACCAATAGGACACGAAGAACTCGCTGATGCTGATCACGATCAGCGTCGGTGCAGGCAGGTCGGCTCCGAACGACGTGAACACCTCCTTGAACGCGGGAATCACGAAGATCATGATGATGGCGATCACGATGAATGCCACCACGATCACCGAGATCGGATACATCAGGGCCGACTTGATCTTGGACTTGATCGCCTCGGTCTTCTCCATGTAGGTGGCGAGCCGGTCCAGCAGTTCTTCGAGAATACCGGCCGCTTCACCGGCCTCCACCAGGTTGCAGTAGAGGTTGTCGAAGTACTTCGGAAACTTGCGGAAGGCAGCCGAGAGCGACGTACCGGTTTCCACGTCGCTGCGGATGTCGTTGAGCAGCTTGGCCACGCTCGCGTTCGCGTTGCCGCGCCCGACGATGTCGAAGGACTGCATCAGGGGCACGCCGGCCTTCATCATGGTCGCCAGCTGGCGCGTGAAGATCGCGATGTCCTTGGGCTTGATCGCCTTGCCCGAGCGCATGCGGCGCTTCTTGATCTTGGAGGCGAGCACGCCCTGGCGGCGCAGAGCGGCCTGCACCTGGTTTTCGCCGGCAGCACGAAGTTCGCCTCTTACCAGCTTGCCGTTGCGGTCCTTGCCTTCCCATTCGAAGACAAATTCCTTGTGTGTGGGCTGGGTGCGGGAGGATGCCACTGTTGCCATTCGATCTCCGGTATTCGGTATGTTCGTTATTCGTTGGTGCAGGCCACCACTTCTTCCAGCGAAGTGAGACCTTGCATGACCTTGCGCAGGCCCGACTGGCGCAGCGAACGCACGCCCTCGGCTTCCGACTGCGTGGCGATGTCGAGTGCGCTGCCGTCGCGCAGGATGATTTCCTGGATCGCCTCCGAGATCGGCATCACCTGATAGATGCCGACGCGGCCCTTGTAGCCGCTGCTGCAGGCGGAGCAGCCGACGGGGCGGTAGGGCTTCCAGGAGCCGTCCAGCTCTTCTTCCTGGAAGCCTGCCTCGAGCAGTGTTTCGCGCGGGATGTCGGCCGGCAGCTTGCAGACAGTGCACAGGCGCCGCGCGAGGCGCTGCGCCGTGATCAGGATCACGCTCGATGCGATGTTGAACGGCGCGATGCCCATGTTGCGCATCCGCGTGAGCGTGGTCGGCGCATCGTTGGTGTGCAGCGTGGAGAGCACCAGGTGACCCGTCTGCGCGGCCTTGATCGAGATGTCGGCGGTTTCGAGGTCGCGGATTTCGCCGACCATGATGATGTCGGGATCCTGGCGCAGGAAGGCGCGCAGCGCGGCCGCGAAAGTCAGGCCCGCGCGTTCATTGACGTTGACCTGGTTGACGCCGGGCAGGTTGATTTCCGACGGATCTTCCGCCGTCGCGATGTTGACGCCGGGCTGGTTCAGCAGGTTCAGGCAGGTGTAGAGCGACACCGTCTTGCCGGAGCCCGTGGGGCCGGTGACCAGCACCATGCCGTAAGGCCGGCCGATGGCATGCAGCAGTCGTGCCTTTTCGTCCGCGTCGTAGCCGAGGGCGTCGATGCCCAGTCGTGCGCTGCTCGGGTCGAGAATACGAACGACGATCTTTTCGCCGAACAGCGTGGGCAGCGTGCTCACACGGAAGTCGATCACGCGGTCGGGGCCGATCTTGAGCTTCATGCGGCCGTCCTGCGGCACGCGTTTCTCGGAGATGTCGAGCCTGGAAATGACCTTGATGCGCGAGGCCAGCTTGTCCTTGATGACGGTGGGTGGGCTGGCAACCTCGCGCAACTCGCCGTCGACCCGGAAGCGCACGCGGTAGTTGTGTTCGTACGGCTCGAAGTGGATGTCCGAGGCGCGCATGCTGACGGCGTCGAGCAGCATCTTGTGCAGGAAGCGAACGACCGGCGCGTCCTCGACTTCGGCGATTGCCTGGTCGTTGCTTTCGCTGGCCGTCTCGGCAGAGACCTCGTCGAATTCGAACTCACTGCCGACGATGCTGTTGATGGTTTCCGCAGCGCTGACGGCGGCGGCTTCGATCATTCGCGACAGCTTGTCGTATTCGGCGATGACCCAGTCGACGCCCATCTGGGAGGCGAACTTGATCTTCTCCGCCGCCTGCTGGTCGGATGGATCGGCTGTTGCAACGATCAGACGGTTGTTGCGCTTGCTGAGAACGACGATGCGGTACGCATGGCACAGCTTCTGGTCGACCAGATCCTTCGGCAGGCGCTGGGGGTCGATGGCGTCCAGGTCGAGCAGCGGGGCGCCGAAGGCCGTGGACAGGGTGTGAGCGAGGTCGGCTGCCGAGACGGCGCCGGAGCCGGTCAGCTCCGCGATGAAGCTGGTGCGGCCACTGAGGGACTTCTGGTAGATATCCTCGGCCGCCTTGGCAGGGAGCTTGCCGGCCGAAACCAGGGCACGCGCAAGCCCTGGGAGGGCAATCTGCGAGGGTTCTTTAACAGGAAGTTCGGCAGCGGCCATTCAGCGAGTGAAAAAGATGTGAAAATTTGCTTCACGATCATCGCTGAACACTCCTGTGCTGTAAATCGCTACACAGCAACAGGCATGGCCATTTGTCTATTTATGCCAGCCAAAGGCTGGTCGGGGTGAGAGGATTCGAACCTCCGGCCTCTACGTCCCGAACGTAGCGCTCTACCAGGCTAAGCTACACCCCGATGGTTGCAAGAAAGAAGAAGTCGTCCTAGATGCCAACTCAAAGAGGTGTTCAGGCACGTCGCTCAAGCAACTGAGCCGCCAATTGTAGCAAACCTGAAGCGTGCAAATTGGACGGGAAATCTTTTAATGCATGAATCGCACGCTGCGCTTCGGCTGCGGCGGCGGCACGCGAGGCATCCAGCGCTCCGGTTTCACGAACGATCTCGACGACCTTGCCCAACTGGGCGGTGTCGCCGGCCTCGATGGCGGCGCGCACCAGTTCGCTCTGCGCAGAGGTGCCTCGCTGCATCGCGAAGATGAGCGGCAGCGTGGTTTTGCCCTCGCGCAGGTCGTCGCCGACATTCTTTCCCGTCTCGTTGATGTCGCCTGCGTAGTCCAGCACATCGTCGATCACCTGGAAGGCAGTGCCGAGCGCCTGGCCGTAGGTGGCGCAGGCTTCTTCCACCTCCGGCGTGGCATCTGCCAGCACGGCGGCGAGGCGCGTGCTGGCCTCGAAGAGCTTGGCGGTCTTCGACCGGATCACGCGCAGATAGGCTGCTTCGTCCAGCGATGCGTCGTGCATGTTCATCAGCTGAAGCACCTCGCCCTCGGCGATCACGTTGGTGGCCTCGGCCAGGATCTGCATCACGCGCATGTTGTTGGCGTCCAACATCATCTGGAATGCGCGCGAGTACAAGAAGTCGCCGACCAGCACGCTGGCCGGATTGCCGAACGATTCATTGGCGGTCGCCCGACCGCGTCGCAGGGTCGATTCGTCGACCACGTCGTCGTGCAGGAGTGTGGCGGTGTGGATGAACTCCACGACGGCCGCCAGATTGAATCGCTGCTCGCCCGTGTAACCCAACGCACCTGACATCAGTAGCAGGAGTGCCGGCCGCAGGCGCTTGCCGCCGGCGGAAATGATGTATCTGGAAACTTGGCTGACCAACGGCACGCCTGTGTCGAGGCGGCGGGCGATCACACGGTCGACTTCGACCATGTCGCCGGCAATCAGGTCCAGCACGGTGGCGGTGGGGGAGGTGTCGGCGGCTGGAACTGGCAAGGCGAAGGCGCTGCTTAAGATAAGGGCAGCCCAGTCATGAAAAGGGCCGGAAGGCGCAAATTATAGGGAGCCGGCGTGGTTTGCCAGGGGCGTTTCGAGCCAAGGGTGGTTAGCGAGCACAAACCGCGCTATAATCTTGGGCTCTGCGGAATTCGCCGCGGAGACTCATTTCTAAGAGGTTTACATGTACGCGGTCATAAAAACCGGTGGCAAGCAATATCGCGTTGCTTCCGGCGAGAAAATCAAAGTAGAACAGATTGCTGCGGACGTAGGCCAGGAAATCGTGATCGACCAGGTTCTTGCTGTCGGCAACGGCGCTGAAATCAAGGTTGGCACGCCCCTGGTGTCCGGTGCAACTGTGACGGTCACGGTACTGTCGCACGGCAAGCACGACAAGGTTCGCATCTTCAAGATGCGCCGTCGCAAGCACTATCAGAAACGTCAAGGCCATCGCCAGCAGTTCACCGAGCTGCAAATCGGCGCGATCGCTGGCTAAGGAGCAGGTTCCATGGCACAGAAAAAAGGCGGCGGCTCTACGCGAAACGGGCGCGATTCCAAGCCCAAGATGCTCGGCGTGAAGGCTTTCGGTGGCGAACTGATCAGCGCAGGCTCGATCATCGTGCGTCAGCGCGGCACCCAGTTCCACCCCGGCGTGAACGTCGGCGTGGGCAAGGACCACACGCTGTTCGCCCTAGTCGACGGCCATGTGTCGTTCGGCACCAAGGGTGCGCTCAACAAGCACACGGTCAACGTGACTCCCGCGGCTTAAGCCCCGAGTCAACTCGACCTTCCCGAGGCCCCGCATTGCCGGGGCTTCTTCATTTGTAAACTGGACATCCCATGAAGTTCGTCGACGAAGCCTTCATCGACATCGCCGCCGGCGATGGCGGCAACGGCTGCGTGTCGTTCCGTCATGAGAAGTACAAGGAATTCGGCGGCCCCAACGGCGGCGACGGCGGCCGTGGCGGCCACGTCTTCGCGGTGGCCGATTCCAACCTCAACACCCTGGTCGACTTCCGCTACTCGCGTCGCCACGAGGCCAAGCGCGGCGAGCACGGCATGGGCTCCGACATGTTCGGTGCCGCCGGCGACGACATCACGCTCAAGATGCCGGTCGGAACCATCATTTCCGATGCCGAGACCGGCGAGGTGCTGTTCGAACTGCTGAAGGACGGCGAGGTCATCACCATCGCCAAGGGCGGTGACGGCGGCTTCGGCAACATGCGCTTCAAGAGCGCCATCAACCGTGCCCCGCGTCAGAAGACCCCGGGCTGGCCCGGCGAGAAGCGCAGCCTCAAGCTCGAGCTCAAGGTGCTCGCCGATGTGGGCCTGCTCGGCATGCCGAATGCCGGCAAGTCGACGCTGATCAGCGCCATCTCGAACGCCCGCCCGCGCATCGCGGACTATCCCTTCACCACGCTGCACCCGAACCTAGGGGTCGTTCGCGTCGGCCCCGAGCAGAGCTTCGTGGTCGCGGACCTGCCCGGCCTGATCGAAGGCGCATCCGAAGGCGCCGGCCTCGGCCATCTCTTCCTGCGGCACCTGCAGCGCACGCGCCTGTTGCTGCATGTGGTCGACATGGCTCCCTTCGACGACAGCATCGACCCGGTCGCGCAGGCCAAGGCCATCGTCGGCGAACTGAAGAAATACGACGCCGAGCTCTACGAGAAGCCGCGCTGGCTCGTGCTCAACAAGCTCGACATGGTGCCCGCTGACGAGCGCGCCGCGCGCATCAAGGAGTTCGTGAAGCGCCTGCGCTTCAAGGGCCCGGTGTTCGAGATCTCCGCGCTCACCCGCGAAGGCTGCGAACATTTGGTGCAGGCCATCTACCAGCAGGTCAAGGCGCAGCAGGTGGCCGAGCACCAGCCGGTCGAAGTGGATCCGCGCTTCGTGCCGCTGCCGCCCGACGGCTCCTGAGCGGCACCGGTCGGCCGGTGCCGGACCGATGGAAGACAGCACCCCAAGCAGCATTCAAGACCGTTACAACCCCAAAATGACCTCGTCGAACTCCGGATCCACTGCCTTGCGGGATGCCCGCCGTATCGTCGTGAAGGTGGGGTCCAGCCTAGTGACCAACGAGGGGCGCGGTCTCGACGAGGCCGCCATCGGCGAGTGGTGCCGGCAGCTCGCAGCGCTGGTGCGCGACGGTCGTGAAGTGGTGATGGTGTCGAGCGGCGCGATCGCCGAGGGCATGAAGCGCCTCGGCTGGCGTACCCGCCCGCACGAAGTCCATGAACTCCAGGCCGCGGCCGCCGTCGGGCAGATGGGCCTGGCCCAGATGTACGAGACCAAGCTGCGAGAGAACGAGATCGGCAGCGCCCAGGTGCTTCTGACCCACGCCGACCTGGCCGATCGCGAGCGCTATCTCAATGCCCGCTCGACCCTGGTCACGCTGCTCAAGCTGGGCGTGGTGCCGGTCATCAACGAGAACGACACGGTCGTCAACGACGAAATCAAGTTCGGCGACAACGACACGCTCGGCGCCCTCGTGGCCAACCTGGTCGAAGCCGATGCGCTGGTCATCCTCACCGACCAGAAGGGCCTCTACACGGCCGACCCGCGCAAGGACCCCGACGCGAAGTTCGTGCACGAGGCCGCCGCAGGCGACCCGGCACTCGAGACGATGGCCGGTGGCGCGGGTTCGAGCATCGGCAAGGGCGGCATGATCACCAAGATCCTCGCGGCCAAGCGCGCCGCCGGCTCGGGCGCATCCACGGTCATCGCCTGGGGCCGCGAAGCCGACGCGCTGCTGCGGCTGGCGAAGGGCGAATCCATCGGCACGCTGCTGGTGGCGCAGACCGCCAAGCACCAGGCCCGCAAGCGCTGGATGGCCGACCACCTGCAGCTGCGCGGCTCCGTTGTCGTCGATGCGGGCGCGGCCGCCAAGGTGCGAGCCGAGGGCAAGAGCCTGTTGCCGATCGGCATGACGGGCGTTTCAGGCGAGTTCTCGCGCGGGGACGTGATCGCGGTGCGCGACGTCGACGGCGTCGAGTTGGCTCGGGGCCTCGCCAACTACTCGAGCGTGGAGGCGCGGCTGCTGTGCCGCAAGCCTTCGTCCGAATTCGAACGCCTGCTGGGATACGTCGCGGAGCCGGAGATGGTTCACCGCGACAACATGGTGTTGATGCCGGGCTGAGAGAGAACGAAAAACAAACGGGGCCCATGGGCCCCGTTTTTCATTGCGCTCGACTCGAGCGCAGGTCGCTTACTGCACTTCCCGCACAGGATTGCGGATGTTCTGAACCATGTCGCCCACCGACGCACGCGGCGCGTTGCCTCGGCACAGGGCCTGCGTGGCCAGCTTGCGGGTGTAGCTGGAATTCATGTCGCTCAGGCGTTTCCACTCCGGCTTCGTCACGTCCTGCCAGGTGCCGTTGTTGTAGCGCGCGTAGCTCTTCATCTCGGCCGTGGAGCAGCGGATGCCCTCGTAGAAGGCGTTGGTCGCACCACCGCTGCGGTTCTGGGCCACCACCACGTAGCGCACGATGCCGTCGCCCGTGATTGCGATCGTCTGCGGATCGATACCGAACTTCAGGCTCATGTAGGGCGGCATTTCGATCGGCAGCAGGCGGCTTTCGCTGAAGGCGGGCGGTGGCGGGGTGGCCGTTTCTTCCCACTCCTTGTCCGTCTCGTACCGCTTGGGCGGGGGCGGCATGCCGGCCTGTGCCCAATCGGGGTTGTCGGTGTCGTGGGGGCCCGAGGCGCATCCCGCGAGGATGCCGAAACAGGCCATCAGGAGAACGCGCTCAGCGTTGCGTCGGAAGGGGCGGTGGTGCCTTGTTGTCTTGGACAGGAGGTTCATTGCTCGCAGAAGGAATGTCGGGATGCGGATCGAAACTGCCGCCGGGCGGCAGGTCCAGTCCGGGCGGCGCCCCGGCGTCCGGCGAGTGGCGCTCGAATTCTCGGGCGCGCACGTTGCTGCGCAGGAAGCGGTTGCGGAAGTCCTGCCTCGGCAGGTAACGAGCAAGCTCGGTGAGCGCCATCTCGTAGACGCCGCGCTTGAACTCGACGACCACGTCGAGCGGCACCCAGTAGTCATGCCAGCGCCAGGCGTCGAATTCGGGATGGTCGGTTGCACGCAGGTTGAGATCCCAGTCGTGCCCGATGAGTTGCAGCAGATACCAGATTTGTTTCTGGCCCTTGTAGTGCCCCCGTGCGTCACGGCGGATGAACCGATCCGGCACCTCGTAGCGCAACCAGTCGCGGGTACGGGCCACGATGCGCACATGCTCCGGGTGGAGCCCCACTTCCTCGTGCAGTTCCCGGAACATAGCCTGCTCGGGACTTTCGCCACGGTCGATGCCGCCTTGCGGAAACTGCCAGGAATGCGTGCGTATGCGTTTGCCCCAGAAAACCTGGTTTCTCTGGTTGAGCAGGATGATGCCGACGTTGGGCCTGAAGCCGTCCCGGTCGAGCATAATCAAACCCCAATTTTTGAACTGAGTCGATTATGCATGCCGGGTTGCCCTCGGCAAGCTGCCGATGCCAGGCTCTCAGGGTCTCTCCGGGGGAGCAGTTCCCCACTTCCGAACCTCGAATCCAGCGAATCCATCACCGCAATCCCGATGAAAGCTTCCCGTTTTTTCGTCTCCACCCTCAAGGAAGCGCCCGCTGACGCCGAAGTGGCGAGCCACCGGCTCATGATGCGGGCCGGCATGATCAAGAAGCTCGGCACGGGCATCTACACCTACATGCCCATGGGGCTGCGCGTGATCCGCAAGGTCGAGGCCATCGTCCGCGAGGAGATGAACCGCGCCGGCGCCGTCGAGATGACGATGCCCGTGGTGCAGCCGGCCGAGCTCTGGCAGGAAACCGGCCGCTTCGACAAGATGGGCCCCGAGCTGCTGCGCATCAAGGATCGCCACGACCGCGACTACGTGATCCAGCCGACCAGCGAAGAAGTGGTGACCGACATCGCCCGGCAGGAAATCCGCAGCTACAAGCAGCTGCCGAAGAATTTCTATCAGATCCAGACCAAGTTCCGCGACGAGCGCCGTCCGCGCTTCGGCCTGATGCGCGGGCGTGAATTCATCATGAAGGACGCCTACAGCTTCGACCGCGACCTCGACGCCGCCAAGGCGAGCTACCAGGTCATGGCGCAGGCCTACCGCAACATCTTCGACCGCTTCGGCCTGCGCTACCGTGCCGTGGCGGCCGACAGTGGCACCATCGGCGGCGACCTGAGCGAAGAGTTCCAGGTGATCGCCGCCACCGGCGAGGACGCCATCGTCTACTGCCCCGACAGCGACTACGCCGCCAACATGGAAAAGGCCGAGGCGCTGGCCCCGGCCGGTCCGCGTCCCGCGGCCGCCAAGGCGCTCGAGAAGACGCCGACCCCCGGCAAGAGCACCTGCGCCGACGTGGCCGAGTTGCTGGGCGTGCCGCTGTCGACCACCATCAAGTCGCTCGTGCTCGCCACCGACGTCGTCAATGAGGCCGGCGACATCAAGGGCTCGCAGGTCTGGCTGCTGCTGCTGCGCGGCGACCACGACATGAACGAGATCAAGGTCGGCAAGCTGCCGGGCCTGAACCAGGGCTTCCGCTTCGCGACCCTGGCCGAGATCGAGGACCACTTCGGCTGCAAGCCCGGCTACCTGGGCCCGCTGAACCTGAAGAAGCCCGTGAAGCTGGTGGCCGACCGCGAAGCCGCCGTCATGGCCGACTGGATCACCGGCGCCAACGAAATCGACTTCCACATGACCGGCGTCAACTGGGGCCGCGACCTGCCCGAGCCCGACCTGGTGGCCGACATCCGCAACGTGGTCGCCGGCGACGCCTCGCCAGACGGCAAGGGCGTGCTGGCCATCGAGCGCGGCATCGAGGTGGGCCACGTGTTCGTGCTGGGCACCAAGTACAGCAAGGACATGAACGCCACCTACCTCGACGAAGGCGGCAAGCCGCAGTTCCTCGAGATGGGCTGCTACGGCATCGGCATCACCCGCCTGCCGGCCGCCGCCATCGAGCAGAACCACGACGAGCGCGGGATCATCTGGCCGGACGCCATCGCCCCCTTTACGGTGGTGGTCTGCCCGATCGGCATGGACCGCAGCCCCGAGGTCAAGGCGGCTGCCGAGGCACTCTACGAAGAGCTGCTGGCCAAGGGCGCCGACGTGCTGCTCGACGACCGGGGCGAGCGTCCCGGCGCGATGTTCGCCGACTGGGAGCTGATCGGCGTGCCCCACCGCGTGGTCATCTCGGACCGTGGTCTCAAGGAAGGCCAGCTCGAGTACCAGCACCGTCGCGACACGGCCGCCACCAAGGTGCCCGCGGCCGGCATCGCCGACTTCATCGCCGGCAAGCTCGCCAAATGAGCCTGGAGGGCGGCCTCTCGCGACGCCAGTGCCTGGGCGGCGCCGTGACTGCAGGCGCCCTCACCGTGCTGTCTCTGCCGCAGGCCGCCCATGCAGGCGCGCAGATCGAGGAGCCGCTGATCGACTCGGTGCGCACCGCGCTGAGCTCCGCCATTCACAACAAGGCACCGCCGGTGCCGCAGTTCGCGAGCACCGAAGCCCGGCTCGCCTATCTGCGCTGGCTGGGCGAGATGAGCGAGCGGCTCAAGAAGAAGATCGCCGACGCACCTTCGCGCATCGAATTCCTGCAGACCGTCTGGTACGAAGCCAAGCGCTCGGGGCTCGAAGTGAGCCTGGTGCTGGGGCTGGTCCAGGTCGAGAGCAATTTCCGCAAGTTCGCGGTGTCGAGCGCCGGAGCGCGCGGCTACATGCAGGTCATGCCGTTCTGGACACGCGTGATCGGCGACAGCGACCCGGCCAAGCTCTTCCACATGCAGACCAACCTGCGCTTCGGCTGCGTCATCCTTCGCCACTACCTCGACCGGGAGAACGGCGACCTGTTCATGACGCTCGGCCGCTACAACGGCAGCCGCGGCAAGTCGCCGTATCCGAACGCGGTCTTCGCCAACCAGCGGTTCTGGGTGTTCAACGACAGGGAACGCGAGAAGGAAAAAGAAAAGGACAAGGACCGCTCGGCGGCCTGACGCCTTCCTTTTTTCTGTCTGCTCAGTTCGCCGGCGCCTTCGCGGTGCCCGAGCCCTTGGTGACCATCACCTGGTCGATGCGGTAGCTGTCGACGTCCATCACTTCGAAGGTGTAGCCGCCCCAGCTCACGTTGTCGGTGCGCTTGGGCACGCGGCGCAGCATCACCATCAGGAAGCCGGCCAGGGTCTCGTATTCCTCCGAGTGAGGCAGCTCGTCGATGTGCAGCGCGCGCTGCACGTCCTGGATGGGCGTGACGCCGTCGATCAGCCAAGAGTTCTCGTCGCGCTGGACGATCTGCTCTTCATCGGGCGTGGACACCAGATCGCCCATCACCGTGCTCATCACGTCGTTCAGCGTGATCACGCCCACCACCAGGCTGTATTCGTTGACGATGATCGCGAAGTCCTCGTGCGCCTGCTGGAACTGCTCGAGCACCTCGGTGAGCGACAGTCGGTCCGGGATGACCAGCGCCTTGTGCAGCGGCAGGCCCTGGTCGAAGGCCAGCGGCTGGCCGCTCAGCACGCGCTGGAACATGTCCTTGGCATCGACGTAGCCCAGCACGTGGTCGATGTCGCCGTCGCACACCGGGTAGGCGGAGAAGGGCTCGGCGATGATGCGCGCGCGCAGCACCGACTCGGGGTCGTCGTGCAGGAACCAGGCGATGTTGTCTCGCACCGTCATCACGCTGCTGACCAGGCGCGTGTCGAGCTCGAACACGTTGGCGATCACCTGCTGCTCGCGCACCGCGAGCACGCCGGCCTGCGCGCCGGCCTCGGTCATGGCCAGGATGTCGGCCGAGGTGATCTTGTCGTCGCGCGCCATCGGCATGCCGAGCGCCTTGAACAGCAGGTCGGTGCAGCGCGTGAAGAACCACACCAGCGGCTTGAAGGTGGTGATCAGCAGCAGCATCGGGCCGACCATCCGTATCGCCAGCCGCTCGGGGTTGCTCATGCCCAGCCGCTTGGGGAACAGGTCGGCGAACACCAGGAACACCGCGATGATGATCACGAACGAGCACAGGAATGCCGCGCTGGCCGAGGCCTCGGGGCTGAGCCATTTCTCGAAGATGACCGCGAAGTACGGGCTGAGCGAGCCCTCGCCGACCACGCCGCCGAGTATCGCCACCGCGTTGAGGCCGATCTGCACCACGGTGAAGTAGTGACCCGGCTGCTCCTGCACCCGCAGCACCTTCTCGGCCCTGGGGTCGCCCTCGTCGGCCATCTGGCGCAGGCGCAGGCGGCGCGAGGCGGCCAGGGTGATTTCGGCGAGGGAGAAGAAGGCGCTCAGCGCGATCAGCAGCGCGATGATGAGCAGGCTTTGGGTGAGGGTCATGTTGGCACGTCGAAGACGGCCACCATGGTGCCATGACTCGGCACCCGAAAAGCGTTCAGACCCCGCCGTGGGGGTGAGTGGGGTCGACCCAGAGCACCGATTCGGGCTTCTCGACAGGCTCGATGTCGAGGTTCACCGCCACCGCCTCGCCGTCGCTGCGGCACAGCACGCATTCGAGCGTCTCGGTCGCGCTGGCGTTGATTTCCTGGTGCGGAACGTACGGCGGCACGTAGATGAAGTCGCCCGGTCCGGCCTCGGCCGTGAACTCGAGCTTCTCGCCCCAGCGCATGCGGGCCCGGCCGCGCACCACGTAGATCACCGATTCGAGATGCCCGTGATGGTGGGCGCCGGTCTTGGCGTCGGCATGGATGGTCACCGTGCCGGCCCAGAGCTTCTGCGCGCCCACGCGGGCGAAGTTGATGGCTGCTGCCCGGTTCATGCCGGGCGTCTGGGCTGTGTTGGCGTCGAGCTGGTTGGCCGGGATCACACGCACGCCGTCGTGCTTCCAGGCCGGGGCGGCACTGTCGCTGCCGTCTTCAGGGGAGTGGTCGTGGTCCGCGTGATCGTGGCTCATGACCGTTCCCCAGGCTTCAGGCGTTGGCGCCGTTCACCACCTGCTGCAGTTCGCCCGATTCGTACATCTCCATCATGATGTCCGAGCCGCCGATGAACTCGCCCTTCACGTAGAGCTGCGGGATCGTGGGCCAGTTGCTGTATTCCTTGATGCCCTGGCGGATGCTGTCGTCGTCGAGCACGTTCACGGTCTTGAGCGTCTTGGTGTCGACGCCGACCGCTTTCAGGATCTGGATCGCGCGGCCCGAGAAGCCGCACATCGGGAAGCTTGCATTGCCCTTCATGAAGAGCACGAGGTCGTTGGTCTTGACGAGGTCGTCGATGCGTTGCTGGGCGTCGGACATGGGGACTCCTGAAAAAATAGGCTGGGGGGATTATTTCACCGTGCGCCAGATTCCGCCGGAGCAGCGCTGGATGCCGGCGAGGTCGTCGCGGCTTTGCACTTCGGCAAAACCGCGCGCGGCGAGCAGTTCGCGCACCGCCGCGGCCTGGTCGTGGCCGTGCTCGAGCAGCAGCCAGCCGCCCTCGGCGAGATGGGCCGGGGCGTCTTGCACGATGCGGCGGATGTCGTCGAGGCCGTCTGCGCCCGAGATCAGCGCGGAAGAGGGCTCGTGGCGCAGGGCGGGCAGGTGCGGGTCGCCGGCGGCGATGTACGGCGGATTGCTGGCGATGACCGTGTAGCCGCTGGCAGCGCCGTCGAGCCAGTCCGCCTGCGCGAAGCGCACCGGCAGGCCGAGCTTCCGGGCATTGGCCTGCGCCACGGCGAGCGCATCGGCGCTGGCGTCGACCGCGTCGACTTGCGTGTCGGGCCGGGCGTGCTGCAGTGCAAGGGCGATCGCGCCGCTGCCGGTGCCGAGGTCGAGCACGCGCGGGGCGGTCTGGCCTTCGAGGCATTGCAGCGCCCATTCGACCAGCGTTTCCGTGTCGGGGCGCGGCACGAGCACGCGGGCATCGACCTGCAGGTTGAGCCCGTGAAATTCTTTTTCGCCCAGCAGGTAGGCGACAGGCTCTCCAGCACGGCGGCGCGACAGCTGCGCGGCCAGTGCGGACCATGCGGCATCGGGCATCGCATCGGTGTCGTGCGCCAGCAGCCAGGCCCGGTCATGCGGCGCGCGGCCCAGCGCGTGCAGCAGCAGCAGCTGGGCGTCGAGCCTGTCCACACCCAGCGCGAAGGATGCAGCCAGCGCCTGCGCCACTGTGGCCGGCTGCGGGTTCTCGATGGCGCTCATGCCGGCAGGCTCGATTCCAGCTCGGCCAGCTGCTCGGCTTCGCGCGCGGCGCGCAGCGCGCCCAGCACGTCGCCGAGGTCGCCTTCCATGATGGCGAGCAGCTTGTAGAGCGTCAGGTTGATGCGGTGGTCGGTGAGCCGCCCCTGCGGGAAGTTGTAGGTACGGATGCGGTCGGAGCGGTCGCCGCTGCCGATCAGACCCTTGCGCATGGCGGCGTCCTTGGCGGCGCGCTCGCTGCGCTCCTTCTCCTGGATGCGCGCCGACAGCACCTGCAGGGCCTTGGCCTTGTTGCGGTGCTGGCTGCGATCGTCCTGGCACTCGGCCACGATGCCGGTCGGGATGTGCGTGATGCGCACCGCCGAGTCGGTCTTGTTGATGTGCTGGCCGCCCGCGCCGCTGGCACGGTAGGTGTCGATGCGCAGGTCGGCCGGGTTGATCTGCACCGCCACCGTCTCGTCGGGCTCGGCCAGCACGGCCACCGTGCAGGCGCTGGTGTGGATGCGGCCCTGGGTCTCGGTGGCGGGCACGCGCTGCACGCGGTGGCCACCCGATTCGAAGCGCAGGTGGCCGAACACGTCGTCGCCCACCACGCGCACCACCACTTCCTTGTAGCCGCCGAGCTCGCTCTCGCTCTCGCTGACGATTTCGCAGCGCCAGCCGGCGCGCTCGCAGTAGCGCGTGTACATGCGCAGCAGGTCGCCCGCGAAGAGGGCCGATTCGTCGCCGCCCGTGCCGGCGCGGATTTCGAGGAAGGCGTTGCGCGCGTCGTCGGGGTCCTTGGGCAGCAGCAGGCGCTGCAGCTCGTCCTCGAGCTGCACCAGCTCGGCCTCGGCGCCGGCGATTTCCTCCTTCGCCATCTCGGCCATGTCGGGGTCGTCGAGCATTTCCTTCGCGCCGGCGATGTCGGCCTCGCGCTGCCTGTAGCGCTCGTAGCGGCCGGCGATCTGCGTGACCTCGGCATGCTCGCGCGAGATGGTGCGGTACTGCGCCATGTCGCTCATGATGTCTTCGCGCGAGAGCAGGAAGTCGAGCTCGCCCAGGCGCTGGGCGTAGCGTTCGAGTTGGTGGCGCAGAAAGGATTTCACGACGGAAGAAGCTCGGGATGAATGGAGGAAAAGGCCGCGATGCAGCGGCGATGCGCATGAAAGCCGCGGCCTCTGGAGCCGGGCAGCGGACCAGCGCCGCTAACGCTCTTTGCGCAGGAAGAGACGCGAGATCGTCTGCGCCGTCTGCTCGCGCGAAGCGGCATCGCCCGCGTGCAGCTCGGCCATCGCGCCGTGCATCATCTTCTGCGTGAGGCCGCGAGACATGGCCTCGAGCACGGCCTCGACCGATTCGCCCTTGGCCAGCAGCTTGCGCGCGCGCGCCATCTCTGCGGCGCGCCACTCGTCGGCCTGCGCGTTGAGCTGCTGGATCAGCGGCACGGTGCCGCGCTGGCCCAGCCAGTGCATGAAGCTCTGCACGCCGGCATCGATGATCACCTCGGCCTGTGCCACGGCGGCCTGGCGGTTGGCCTGGCCCTGCTGCACCACCTGGGCGAGGTCGTCCACGGTGTAGAGATAGATGTCTTCGAGCGCCTTCACTTCGGGCTCGATGTCGCGCGGCACGGCCAGGTCGACCATGAACATCGGGCGGTGCTTGCGCGCCTTGAGCGCGCGTTCGACGGCGCCCAGGCCGATGATCGGCAGCGTGCTGGCGGTGCAGCTCACGATGATGTCGAACTCGGCCAGCCGCGAGGGCAGGTCGGCCAGCCGCATCGCCTCGCCGCCGAAGCGCGAGGCCAGCTTCTCGCCGCGCTCGAGCGTGCGGTTGGCGATGGCGATGGCCTTCGGTTCCTTGGCCGCGAAGTGCGTGGCCGCGAGGTCGATCATTTCGCCCGCGCCGACGAACAGCACGCGCGTCTTGCGAAGGTCTTCGAAGAGCTGGCCGGCCAAGCGGACCGCTGCGGCGGCCATGCTGATGGAATGCGCGCCGATCTCGGTGGCGGTGCGCACTTCCTTTGCCACCGCGAAGGAGCGCTGGAACAGCTGGTTCAGCGTGCTGCCGAGGGCGCCGGCCGTTTCGGCGGCGCGCACGGCGTCCTTCATCTGGCCGAGGATCTGGGCTTCGCCGAGCACCATCGAGTCGAGCCCGCTGGCCACGCGGAAGGCATGGCGGGCGGCTTCGCCGTCATGCAGGGTGTAGGCGTGCGAGCGCAGCAGGGCAGGGGCGACGCCGCCGCTTTGCGCCAGCCAGCCGAAGGTGTGGTCGAGCGCGGCGTGCTCCGAGGCGCAATAGATCTCGGTGCGGTTGCAGGTGGAGATGATCGCGGCCTCGACCTGGGGATGGCGGCCGGAGGCGAAGGAACTGCGCAGGCTCTGCAGCGTGGGGGCGATCTGGTCGAGCGCGAACGCGAAACGACCGCGCAGATCGAGCGGCGCGGTCGTGTGGTTCAAGCCGAGGGCCCAGACTGACATGCCCGTGATTATAAAATCAGCAGCCGCACGAGGCTGGCCAGGGGACAAATGGCTTTCCCTATGACAGCCATAACCCCGGACGCATGATCCGGCGAGTGCGCAACCCCCTCCGATGGACCTGCTGGCCCTCCTGAACCACCTGCTTAATTTTGTAGCACCCGCGGCTTTCCTGGCCCTGGTGCTGGCCTTTGCCGGGCGCTTCCTGGGCGGCGGGCGCGCCGGCGTCCCGCGCTGGTGGGTGCAGTTCGCGCTGACCTTCGCGGCCGGCGTCGGGGTGCTGGTTGCCGGACTCGTGGTGTTCGGGCGCGACGGGTCGATGGCGACCTATGCCGCGCTGGTCGTGGTCTGCGGCGTCGTCCAGTGGCTGGCGATGCGCGGCTGGCGCCGCTGAAGGCCGGCCTTCAGCCCAGCCGGCGGATCATGTAGACCGATTCGCCCGGATAGGTGGCCAGGCGAGCCTCTTGCCCCGGACCGTCGGGCGGCGTGGCCTCATAGCCCTGCCGCTGCCAGAAACCCACCGACGACTGCACCGACACCAGCGTCGAATGCCGCCAGCCGGCCTGCAGCGCGTGGGCCCAGGCATGGCGCACCAGCCGGGGGCCCAGCCCAAGGCCCGAGGCGCCCGGGTCCACCGCGAGGTCGTGCAGGTAGAGCGAATCGGGCCGCTGCGCCACTTCGAACTCGCCGTGCAGCGGCGTGAGCTTGCCGGCCACTGACGGATAGCCCACCAGGTAGGCCCGCACGCCGCCTCGATGCTCGACCACCCATCCCGTGTGCGGCGCCGCGGAGAGGCGCCTCGCGATCAGCGCACCGTCTTCCACGAAGCCCGCGCCGTAGCACGCGAGCTGGATTGCCAGCACCGCGTCGAGGTCGTCGGCGCGCATGCCGCGCACGATGACGGCGTCCGGCTCCATCAGGCCAGCAGCAGCTTGTCGTCGTCCAGCTTCTCGCCGCGGGTCTGCTCGAACATGCGCAGCAGGTCTGGCACGTCGAGCCCCGAGCGCTGCGGACCGGCCACGTCGAGGATCACCTGGCCCTCGTGCAGCATCACCGTGCGCGAACCGTAGTCCAGCGCCTGGCGCATGCTGTGCGTCACCATCATCGCGGTGAGCTGGCCGGCCTCGACGATCTTGGCCGTGAGCTCCAGCACGAAGGCGGCGGTCTTGGGGTCGAGCGCGGCCGTGTGCTCGTCGAGCAGCAGGATGCGCGAGGGCTTGAGCGACGCCATCAGCAGGCTCACAGCCTGCCGCTGCCCGCCAGAGAGCAGGCCGATGCGGTCGGCCAGGCGGTTTTCCAGCCCCAGCTTCAGGATCGACAGCTTCTCGCGGAACAGCTCGCGCAGGTTGCGGTTGAGCGCGAAGCCGAAGGCCCGGCGCTCGCCGCGCTTCCAGGCCAGCGCCATGTTCTCCTCGATGGTCAGCGCCTCGCAGGTGCCGGCCATCGGGTCCTGGAACACGCGGGCCACCATGCCCGAGCGCTGCCAGGCGTTCATGCGCGTCACGTCCTTGCCGTCGATCTCGATGCGGCCCTTGTCGACGATCAGGTCGCCGCTCACCGCATTCAGAAAGGTCGACTTGCCCGCGCCGTTCGATCCGATCACGGTGACGAACTGGCCGGTGGGAATCTCCAGGCTGAGCTCGCGCAGCACGCGGTTCTCGATCGGCGTGCCCGGGTTGAAGGTCATCTCGAGTTGTTGGGCGCGCAGCATCAGTTCTTCCCCTTGAACAGGCCACCCAGCCTGCGCTTGTAGGCGGGCACCAGCAGCGCGAAGGCCACCAGCACGGCGGTCACCAGGTTCAGGTCCTGCGCCTGCAGGCCCATGAAGTCGGTGTTCAGCGCCATCGCGATGAAGAAGCGGTAGAGCAGCGCGCCGATGATGCAGGCCAGCGTGGTGATGACCATGCTGCGCGCCGGTATCAGCGTCTCGCCGATGATCACCGCCGCCAGGCCGATCACGATCGTGCCCACGCCCATCGAGATGTCGGCCGTGCCCTGGCTCTGCGCGAACAGCGCGCCGGCCAGCGCCACCAGCGCGTTCGAAAGCGCCAGGCCCGCCATGGTGTGGAAGTCGGTGGAAATGCCCTGGGCCCGCGCCATGCGCGCGTTGCCGCCAGTGGCGCGCATCGCGAGCCCGGCTTCGGAGGCGAAGAACATGTCGACCAGGATCTTCGCCACGATCACGATCAGGAGCAGCAACAGCGGCTTGGCCCACTGCTCCGGCATGCCGCCGAAGCTGGCCATGCTGAACACGGTGGGTTCGGTGATGAGCGCCACGTTGGGCTTGCCCATCACGCGCAGGTTGATGGAGTACAGCGCGATCATCACCAGGATGCTCGCGAGCAGCTGCATGATCTTCAGCTTCACGTTGAGCCAGGCCGTGACCCAGCCCGAGGCTGCGCCGGCCACGCAGGCCACCGCGGTGGCGGCGACCGGGTTCCAGCCCGCGACGATCAGCGTCGCGGCCACGGCGGCGCCCAGCGGGAAGCTGCCGTCCACCGTGAGGTCGGGGAAGTTGATGATGCGGAACGACAGGAAGACGCCCAGCGCGACCAGCCCGAATATCAGGCCGATCTCGATGGCGCCCAGCGAAGCGATGAGGGACATGGAATGCTTCCGGCAGGCGGCAAGTCGACGAGGGGCCCGTGCCGGCGGCCGAAGCCGCGGCGAGGGCCCCTCGAGGCTCGCTTACTTGGTGTTGACGACCTTCGCGGTCTTCAGCAGCTCGTCGGACAGCGTCACGCCCTGCAGCTTGGCGGCGCCGGGGTTCACCACCAGCTCGAAGTTGGCGCTGGTCTGCGAGGCGATGGCGCCGGGCTTCTCGCCCTTGAGGATGCGCACCACGACCTTGCCGGTCTGGCGGCCGATGTCGGTGTAGTTCAGGCCCAGGGCGGCCACGGCGCCGCGTTCGACGGTGGCGGTGTCGGCCGCCACCACGGGCAGCTTGGCCTGTTGCGCAACCTTCACGATGCCCTCGAAGGCCGAGACCACGTTGTTGTCGGTGGGCGTGTAGATCACGTCGGCCTTGCCGACCAGGCTCTGCGCGGCGGTCGGCACGTCCACCGTGCGGGCGGCGGCGGCCTCGACCACGGTCATGCCGGCGGCCGAGGCGGCCTTCTTGAGCGAGTCGACGATGGCCACCGAGTTGGCTTCGCCGGGGCTGTAGATCACGCCCACGCGCTTGGCATTGGGCACCACCTGCTTGATGAGGGCGATGTGCTTTTCCAGCGGCGACAGGTCGGACACGCCCGTCACGTTGGTGCCCGTGGGCTCCCAGCTCTTCACCAGCTTGGCCGCCACCGGGTCGGTGACCGCCGAGTACACCACCGGAATGCTCTTGGTGGCGGCCACCACGGCCTGCGCCGACGGCGTGGCGATGGCGACGATCGCGTCGGGCTGGTCGCCCACGTACTTGCGGGCGATCTGGGCGGCGGTGCCCACGTTGCCCTGCGCGCTCTGGTAGGTGAACTTGAGGTTCTTGCCTTCCTCGTAGCCCGAAGCCTTCAGCTCGGCCTTCACGCCGTCGCGCACCGCGTCCAGCGCCGGATGCTCGACGATGGCGGTCACGGCCACCGACTTGGTGTCGGCCGCGAACGAAGGCGCGGCGGCCAGCATGCCGAGGGCCAGGGCCACTGCGCTGAAGGGGGTGCGAAGCAAAGCGTTTTTCACGGGAAAGGGTCTCCGGGTGGGGGATTGGATGCGTCTGAAGCCGCCGGCGGGTGCCGGCGGCGGGGTATTCAGCGGCCGGGGTTCGCGGCATGCGGCCCGGGCGCCACGGAGTCTAGATCGTACTTTGCACAATTAAGGTGCATGAAAGCCTCGGGCTTACCCCGCTTTGCGCCATAAAATTGCATTAACTTGGTGCAAGGGGAGAAGAAATTGCATGACATCGCACTGGACCGGATCGACCGGAAGATTCTCGAGCACCTGCAGGCCCACGGCCGGGCCTCCAACCTGGAGCTGGCGGAGGTGGCCAATCTCTCTCCTGCCCAGTGCCTGCGGCGCCACCGGCGGCTGGAGGAGCTGGGGCTCATCCACGGCTACGCGGCGCGGCTGAACGCGCGCCACGTCGGGCTGGGCGTGATCGCCTTCATCCACGTGACCATGGCGCGCGGCCATGTGGACGAGCTGCCCAAGTTCCAGGACCTGATCGCCGACATGAAGCAGATCCTGGAGTGCTATTCGGTGACGGGCGACTTCGACTACGTGCTCAAGGTGGTCGCGCAGGACCTGGAGTCGCTCTCGCAGTTCCTGATGCACACGCTGATGCACATGCCCGGCGTGTCTGCGGTGCGCTCGAGCGTGTGCCTCAACGAGATCAAGTTCACCACCGCGCTGCCGCTGGAGTGAACGGCCGGCCTGCTCAGGCCGGCGGCACGCCCGGAATCGGCGAGGCCGGCGACGAAGGCACGGCCGCCGGCGCGGCGGGCATTTCGGGCGCGGCGGCCATCACCATCGTCGGCACCGCCAGCGGCAGCGAGGCCTTCTTCAGGTCGTCGAGGATCGTGAACAGCAGGTCGCTGCGCACGCCGCCCGCCAGCCGAGGACTCGCCACGTAGGCGATCGCCTGGAAGATCAGCAGCCCGTTCTCGATGCCCTCGAGCGTGAGCGAGGGCGCCGGAGTTTCCAGCACGCCCTCGTGCGCCTTGCAGGCCGCGAGGATCAGCTCGCGCACGCGCTGCGCGTCGGTGGTCAGCGGCATCGGCAGGCGGATCAGCACGCGGCCCTCGGCGTTGGCCAGCGTCATGTTGCGCACGGTCTTGGTGATGAACTCCGAGTTCGGCACGATCAGCGTCGAGCGGTCGCCCAGCTGGATCTCGGTGGCGCGCACGTTGATGCGCCGCACGTCGCCCTCGGCCGTGCCCAGCACGACCCAGTCGCCCACCTTCACCGGCTGCTCGGCCAGCAGGATCAGCCCCGAGATGAAGTTCTGCACGATGGCCTGCAGCCCGAAGCCGATACCCACCGACAGCGCGCTCGCCACCCACGCGATGCGCTCGATGCCGATGCCCAGCGCCGACAGCGAGAAGGCGATCACCAGGATGCCGCCCACGTAGCCCAGCAGCGTGGTGATCGAGCTCTGCATGCCCGGCTCGAACTTGGTGTTCGGCAGGTAGCTGCCCGCAAGCCAGCGCTTGAAGATCCGCAGCAGGATGAAGCCCACCACGGCCACTCCGACGGCGCTCAGGATCGCGCCCGGCACCAGCTGGAACTCGCCCACCTTCATGCCGGTGCCGATCTTGCCGCCGCGCTGGAACACCTCGCCCGGCCCCGTGCCCAGCGGCGCGGCCAGCGCCACCAGCATGTAGAAGAAGAGGGCCACCCGGCTCAGCGCCGACAGCACCGTGGCTGCCTGGTCCAGTGTCTGCGGCGCGAGGTTGAAGCTCTTCTGCAGCCGCTGGCCGAAGCCGGCGCGCGAGGACACCGTGGCCATGAACACGTCGTCCGCGAACTTGAACAGCACGTAGAACGCGGCCGCGACGATGCCGCTCCAGGTCAGCTGCGAGGCGAGGAAGCTGGCGAGCGCCACGTAGCCGATGGCCACCAGCACCCAGATCGCGATCATCAGCGCGCCGATCAGCGCCACGAGCAGACCGACCCACATCGGCCGCTCGGGCAGGCCCGCCTCGGCCGCGTCGGCGCGCAACGGCTTCACGACATAGAGCACCGTGGCGACCAGCGCCGTCAGCACCAGCGCCGTGAGCACGTGCGTGGCCACCACGGCCGCGAAGCTCGCGTCGATCAGCGAGTTGACCTCCGCGGGCGTCCAGGCCAGCGCGGCCACCAGCGCCACCAGCCAGGGCAGGGCAGCCAGCCGCGTGGCCATGGCGTCGGGAATCGGCGGCAGGCGCCACGAAGGCCGGCTGGTGGCAAGGAGCCCGCGGCCCAGCCCGATCACGAAGGCCATGAACACCAGCGCCTGCGCCGTCGAATTCAGCACCTTGCGCGCCTGCGGCTCCCAGGTGGCGAACTCCTTCAGCACCTCGACGAAGCCGTGCGCGGCGATGGCAACGAGCAGCACGTGGCTCGCGACGATGCCGATCACCAGCAGCGAGCGCCTAAGCCGCCCCGCCGGCAGGAAGCGCGCGGCGAGCCAGACCAGCAGGGCCTCCGCCGCCCAGTTGCCGAACACCGCGAGCAGCAGCGCGGCGACCAGCGCCGCGATCACCTGCAGGCTCGTCTCTGGCTGCATGGCGGCCTCCAGGCCGTCGTTCACCGAGGAAACCATCGCCTTCAGGCGGACCAGGTCGTCGGGCCAGGCCTCGCGCAGGTCGCTCCAGAACTCGGCCGTCAGCGGCGAGGCCGCGCGCTCCGTGAGCTGCGCCTCGAACAGCGCCCGGCGCTGCGTGACCAGCTCGGTGCCGCGCTGCCGCACGTCGACCGAGAGCAGGCGGGCGAGGCGAATGTCGGCGTCCAGCGCGTTGCGCTCCTTGGTCAGGCGGGCGCGCTGGCGGGTGATGTCAGGGTCTTCGGTGGCGCCGGCGGCGGGAGGATTGCCCAGTTCGCCGAGCTTGGCGTTCAGGTCGGAGAGCTCGCCGGTGCGCGCCGTGACGAACTTGTCGGCCTGCTGGCCGATGTCGTTGATCTGCGCGAGCAGCTTGCGCGCGTCCTCGTCGGTTTCGGCCGCGGTGCTGAGCCTGGTGAACTGGGCGCGCAGTTCCGCCACGGTGGGGGCGGGAGGCGTGGCGGCCGCCGCGGCGCTGTTGGCGTTGCCGCTGGTGCCGAGGTCCGGCTGGGCCAGCGCGCCGCCGCACATGCACAGGGCCGCGAGGCAGAAGCTCGCGAAGCGTAGGGTCCAACTCATGGCCGCATCATAGAAGCCGCCATGTCGTAAGGGCCGGTAAGAAGTGCAGCCCCGGAGTGCAGCCCCGGTTCCGCAGCGTCAGCCGGCAGGGCTGAACAGGTCGACCTTGTCCGTGATGATGCCGTCAGTGCCCAGGTCGATCAGCCGCTGCGCGGCCTTGTCGTCGTTCACCGTGTAGCTCAGCGCACGCATGCCCGCGCCATGAACCAGCGCCACCACCGCCGCGTCCCACAGCGGGTGGTTGCAGACGATGGCCGAGCAGCCGAGTTCCTTGGCTGCTTCGAGCCAGCGGTCCCAGAGCTTGTCGAGCAGCAGGCCGCGAGGCAGTTCAGGCTGCACCGCTTGCGCGCCCTTGAGCGACTCGACCTGGAAGGACGTGAGCAGCGGCGGCACGGCCGCGTCTTGCCACAGGCGGGCGGCTTCGCGTGCCACGACTTCCCCGGTCTCGCGCTCGGCGCCGGGCGTGGGCTTGATCTCGATGTTGAGCAGGTAGCTGTTGGCCAGGCAGAAGCGCGCGAGGTTCTCCAGCGTGGGCAGCGGCTCGCCCGCGTAGGCGGTCGAGTGCCAGCCGCCCGCGTCGAGCTGTGCCAGCGCGCTCCAGGCTTGCTCTCCGCCGGTGCCATGGCCATTGGTGGTGCGGTCGAGCGTGGCGTCGTGCATCAGGAAGACGACGCCGTCGGCGCTGAGCTTGGCGTCGCACTCGAACATGCGATAGCCGTGCGAGGCGCCGAGACGGAATGCGGCGAGGGTGTTTTCGGGGGCGAGCTTGCCGGCGCCGCGGTGGGCGACCCAGCGGGGATAGGGCCAGGAATTCATGATTGTTTTTTGAGTTGGTCCCCGGCTCCTTCGTGGGGCACCGCCGAACCGGCTTTGCCGGGCCGCCGGTGCCGCCCCCGGCAGGGGGTTGGCGAAGCGACACGAAGTGCGCGCAGCCCGGGAGCGAGCATTGGCTAGTCTGCGCGCTTGCCGGAGCCGGCGTCGAACCAGTGCAGTTTTTCTTCGCGCGCGGCGATCTTCACCGTGTCGCCGGCAACTGGCGGGTGGTCTGCCTCGTCGGTGCGCATGATGATCTGCTCGTCGCCGATGCGGCCGTACACCAGCCGCTCGGCACCCAGCAGCTCGACGTGCTCGACCTGCACCGACCAGCCGTTCTCGTCGAGCACCAGATGCTCGGGACGGATGCCCAGGATCTGGCCGGGGCGCACGCCCGGTGCGTGCTTCAGCAGGTTCATCGGCGGCGAGCCGATGAAGCTCGCCACGAAGGTGGTGGCGGGGCGCGAGTACACCTCTTCCGGCGTCGCGAACTGGTCCATCACGCCGCCGTTCATCACGATGATGCGCTGCGCCAGCGTCATGGCCTCGACCTGGTCGTGCGTGACGAACAGCGAGGTGATGCCGAGCTCGCGGTGCAGCTTCTGGATCTCGAAGCGGGTCTGGGCGCGCAGCTTGGCGTCGAGGTTCGACAGAGGTTCGTCGAACAGGAACACCTGCGGCTGGCGCACGATGGCGCGACCCATGGCCACGCGCTGGCGCTGGCCGCCGGAAAGCTCGCGCGGCTTGCGCTCCAGCAGGTGGCCCAGCTCGAGGATCTTCGCGGCCTTGTCGACGCGCACCTTGATCTCGGCCGGCGGCACCTTCGCGATCTTCAGGCCGTAGGCCATGTTCGCGAACACGCTCATGTGCGGGTAGAGCGCGTAGTTCTGGAACACCATGGCGATGTCGCGCTCGGAAGGCTCGAGCTGGTTCACGACCCTGTTGCCGATGGCGATCTCGCCGGCGGAAATTTCTTCCAGGCCGGCCACCATGCGCAGCAGCGTCGACTTGCCGCAGCCCGAAGGCCCGACGATGACGATGAACTCGTGGTCGGCGATCTCGGCGCTCACGCCGTGGATGACCTGGTTGGCCTTGGGCCCGTGGCCGTAGCGCTTGATGACGTTGCGTAGGGAAAGAGCAGCCATTCTTTATTTCTCGGTATCAACAAGGCCCTTGACGAACCACTTTTGCATCAGCACCACCACCAGCGCGGGCGGCAGCATCGCGAGGATGGCGGTGGCCATCACCACGTTCCATTCGTTCTGGCCGTCACCGCCGGCGATGAGCCGCTTGATGCCGACCACGATCGGGTACATGTCTTCGTTGGTGACCGCCAGCAGCGGCCACAGGTACTGGTTCCAGCCGTAGATGAACTGGATCACGAAGAGCGCGGCGATGCTGGTCTTGGACAACGGCAGCAGCACGTCGAAGAAGAAGCGCATCGGGCTCGCGCCGTCCATGCGCGAGGCCTCGGTGAGCTCCTCGGGCACGGTCAGGAAGAACTGCCGGAACAGGAAGGTGGCCGTGGCCGAGGCTATCAGCGGCACCGTCAGGCCCGCGTAGCTGTTCAGCATGCTCAGGTCCGACAGCACCTTGTAGGTGGGCAGGATGCGCACTTCCACCGGCAGCATCAGCGTCACGAAGATCGCCCAGAAGCAGATCTTCTTGAACGGGAAGCGGAAGTACACGATGGCGAAGGCCGACAGCAGCGAAATGGTGATCTTGCCGATGGCGATGACCAGCGCCGTCACCAGGCTCACCCACATCATGTGGGCCACCGGGGCGTTGGAGCCCGCGCTGCTCGCGCGGCCGAAGAGCGCGCCCTTGTAGCTGTCGAGCATGTTCGAGCCGGGCAGCAGCGGCATCGGCCGCTGCACGATCTCCTGCGCGGTGTGCGTGGACGCCACGAATGCGAGGTAGATGGGGAAGGCGACGATCAGGACGCCGAGGATCATCACCACGTGGGCCAGGATGCCCTGGGTGCTTCTTCTTTCAACCATGTCAGTACTGCACCTTCTTTTCGACGTAGCGGAATTGCACGATGGTGAGCGCGATCACGATCACCATCAGCACCACCGACTGCGCTGCCGAGCCGCCAAGGTCCAGGGCCTTGAAGCCGTCGTGATAGACCTTGTAGACGAGGATTTCCGTGTCCTTGCCCGGGCCGCCTTCGGTGGCAGCGTGGACGATGGCGAAGGTGTCGAAGAACGCGTAGACCACGTTCATCACCAGCAGGAAGAAGGTGGTGGGCGACAGCAGCGGGAACTGCACCGTCCAGAAGCGGCGCCACGGGCGCGCGCCGTCGATGGCGGCCGCCTCGATCAGCGACTTGGGAATGGACTGCAGGCCGGCCAGGAAGAACAGGAAGTTGTAGGAGATCTGCTTCCACACCGCGGCCATCACGATCAGCGTCATCGCGTGCTTGGAATTGAGCAGGTGGTTCCAGTCGATGCCGATCTTGCCGAGCGCATAAGCGACCACGCCCAGCGAGGGGGAGAACATGAAGACCCACAGCACGGCGGCCACCGCGGGCGCCACGGCGTACGGCAGGATCAGCATGGTCTTGTAGAACATGCCGCCGCGCACGATGCGGTCGGCGAACACCGCCAGCGTCAGCGACAGGGTGAGGCCGATGGTCGCGACCAGCACCGAGAAGACGGCGGTGGTCTTGAACGACTCGCCATAGGCCGGGTCTTCGAACAGTTCCTTGAAGTTCTGCAGCCCGACGAAATCGACGGAGGTGCCGAACGCGTCCTGCTGCTGCAGCGACTGCAGGAGGGCCTGCCCCGCCGGCCAGAAGAAAAACACGAATATCACCGCCATCTGCGGTGCAAGCAGCAGCCAGGGCAGCCAGCCCGAGCGAAAGAAAACGCGTTTTTCCATGAACCCTCTACGTAAAAAATCCCGCCGCGCCCGCTCTTTCTCAAGAGCGGACGGGGGCGGGCGATATTAGCCGGACACGGAAGCTGTCCGGCGGCCGGGCGTCAGCCCTTGTTGGCCTTCTGGAAGCGTTCCAGCTGCTCGTTGCCACGGGTCACGATGGCGTCGAGGGCTTCCTTGGCGGTCTTCTTGCCGTTCCAGACCTGTTCGAGCTCTTCGTCCTCGATGGCGCGGATCTGCACGTAGTTGCCCAGGCGGATGCCGCGGCTCTTGTCGGTGACCTTGCGGATCATCTGCGTCACGGCCACGTCGGTGCCGGGGTTCTGCTTGTAGAAGCCGGAGTCCTCGGTGAGCTTGTACGAGGCCGTGGTCACGGGCAGGTAGCCCGTGCGCTTGTGGCTGGCGGACTGCACTTCAGGCGTCGAGATGAAGCTGAAGAACTTGGCCACGCCCTTGTACTCGGCCGGCTTCTTGCCCGACATGACCCACAGGCTGGCGCCGCCGATCACGGTGTTCTGCGGTGCGCCCGGCACGTCAGGGTAGTAGGGCAGGGGAGCCAGGCCGTAGGCGAACTTGGCGTTCTTGGCCACGTTGCCGTAGAAGCCCGAGGACGTGTTGATCATGGCGCACTCGCCCGACACGAACGAGGCCTCGGGCACGTTGCCGCGGCCCTTGTAGATGAACAGGCCCTGCTTGGCCATGCTGGCCAGGTTCTCGATGTGGCGCAGGTGCAGCGGCGAGTTGACCTTCAGGCGGGCATCCAGGCCCGACAGGCCGTTGTTCTTGCTGGCGAATTCCACGTTGTGCCAGGCCGAGAAGCTCTCGACCTGCGTCCAGTTCTGCCATGCCGTGGTGAACGGGCACTTGTGGCCGCTGGCCTTGAGCTTGGCGGCGGCGGCGACCACTTCGGGCCAGGTCGACGGCGCCTTGTCGGTGGGCAGGCCGGCGGCCTTGAAGGCGTCCTTGTTGAAATAGAAGATGGTGGTCGAGCTGTTGAACGGGAAGCTCAGCATCTGGCCGTTGGGGGCGGTGTAGTAGCCGGCCACGGCGGGGATGTAGGCGGCCGGGTCGAACTTCTCGCCCGCGTCCTTCATGACCTGGCCCACCGGCACGATGGCGCCCTTGCTGGCCATCATGGTGGCGGTGCCCACCTCGAACACCTGCAGGATGTGCGGTGCATTGCCGGCGCGGAAGGCCGCAATGGAGGCCGTCATCGATTCGTCGTAGGTGCCCTTGAAGGTCGGGACGACCTTGTATTCCTTCTGGCTCTCGTTGAACTGCTTGGCCAGGTCGTTGACCCACTCGTTGTTGACGGCGGTCATGGAATGCCACCACTGGATCTCGGTCTGGGCCTGCGCCACGTTGAAGAGCGTGGTGGCGGCCAACGCCGATGCCAAGGCGAGCGTCTTGAATCGCATGAAGACTCCTGAAGGGAAAAATGGAAAGCGCGGATGCTAGGGCATGTGGATGACACAGCCGCGTCACATTGGCGCACGGAGCACGGGTTTCCTCCAATCGGGGAAACCCCTTTGGCGCCGCTGGCTCCTTGGCCCTGTTCGCATCAGGCCGGCACGGGGTGCGGCCCCGCATGCTGCGCCGCACCATGCTAGCATCGCCCTCCCTTTTTTTGGCCTAGCCTGTCGCCATGGCCGGGGCTTCCAAGAGACCTCCATGAGCAGCAAAACATCCCTCGACAAAAGCAGGATCAAGTTCCTCTTGCTCGAAGGCATCCATCCCTCGGCCGTGGAGGTGCTGCGCGCCGCCGGCTACACCAACATCGAGTCGCTGCCCGGCGCGCTGCCCGATGCCGAACTGAAGGCGAAGATCGCCGACGTGCACTTCCTGGGCATCCGCTCGCGCACCCAGCTCACGGCCGATGTGTTCGCCGCCGCCCACAAGCTGGTGGCCGCAGGCTGCTTCTGCATCGGCACCAACCAGGTCGACCTGGAAGCCGCCCGCGAGCATGGCGTGGCGGTGTTCAACGCCCCTTATTCCAACACCCGCTCGGTGGCCGAACTGGTGCTCGCCGAAGCGATCCTGCTGCTGCGCGGCGTGCCCGAGAAGAGCGCTGTTGCGCACCGCGGCGGCTGGCTCAAGTCGGCCGACAACGCATACGAAATCCGCGGCAAGACGCTGGGCATCGTGGGCTACGGCTCCATCGGCGCGCAGCTGTCGGTGCTGGCCGAGGCGCTGGGCATGCACGTGGCCTTCTACGACGTGGTCACCAAGCTGCCGCTGGGCAATGCGCGCCAGGTGCGCGACCTGCACCAGCTGCTGGCCCAGAGCGACATCGTCACGCTGCACGTGCCCGAGACGCAGGCCACGCAATGGATGATCGGCGCGGCCGAGATCGCGGCGATGAAGCCCGGCTCGATCCTCATCAACGCCTCGCGCGGCACGGTGGTCGAGATCGAGCCGCTGGCCGAGGCCCTGAAGGCCCGCAAGCTGCTGGGCGCCGCCATCGACGTGTTCCCGGTGGAGCCGCGCAGCAACAAGGACGAGTTCCAGTCGCCTCTGCGCGGCCTCGACAACGTGATCCTGACGCCGCACATCGGCGGCTCGACCATGGAGGCGCAGGCCAACATCGGGCTGGAAGTGGCGGAGAAGCTGGTCAAGTACAGCGACAACGGCACCTCGACGTCTTCCGTCAACTTCCCCGAGGTGGCGCTGCCGGCGCACCCGGGCAAGCACCGCCTGCTGCACGTGCACCGCAACGTGCCCGGCGTGCTGTCGGAGATCAACAAGATCTTCTCGGACAACCAGATCAACATCTCCTCGCAGTTCCTGCAGACCAACGAGAAGATCGGCTACGTGGTGATGGACATCGACGCCGCCTCTTCCGACCTGGCCCTGGAGAAGCTCGCGAAGGTGAACGGGACGATCCGCAGCCGCGTGCTGTTCTGATCCGGGCTGATCCGGAGCCGGCGGCAGGGGGGGCGGGGGCCCGGATAGGGGCGGGATCCCCGGAAAGCTGCGCCTAGCACAAGGTCGCAACCACCGCCACGCGGCAAGACCCCAAGCCCTGCAATAAAATCCCCAGCCCGGCTATGGGCGCGCAGCGTCCGGCCGAGGCGCCCCACCCGATGAATGCTCCGACTGCGTTGAACACGCTGTTGTCGCAGGCCGCAGAGCCTGTACGACTGCGCGAGATCCCGTACAACTACACCAGCTTCTCCGATCGCGAGATCGTGATTCGCCTGCTGGGCGAACGCGGCTGGGAACTGCTCCAGACCCTGCGCGCCGAGCGCCGCACCGGCCGATCGGCGCGCATGCTCTACGAGGTGCTGGGCGACATCTGGGTGGTCCAGCGCAACCCCTACCTCGTCGACGACCTGCTCGACAACCCCCGCCGCCGCGGCCAGCTGGTCGATGCCCTCAGGCACCGCCTGGCCGAGGTGCAGAAGCGCCGCACCCCCGACAGCGACCTGCCGCGCGACCAGCTCGTGGGCGAGCTCACCGGCCTCGTGGGCGAGGCGGTGGCCGCCTTCGACACCAAGTTCCGCGACGTCGCCGCCCTGCGCCGCAAGGCCACCCGCGTGCTGGGCCGCCTCACGGCGAAGGACAACATCAAGTTCGACGGCCTCTCGCGCGTGGCCCACGTCACCGACGCCACCGACTGGCGCGTGGAGTACCCCTTCGTCGTGCTGTGCCCCGACAGCGAGGCCGAGATGGCCCTGCTGGTGAAGGGCTGCATCGAGCTGGGCCTGACCATCATCCCGCGCGGGGGCGGCACCGGCTACACCGGCGGCGCCATCCCGCTGACCTGGAACAGCGTCGTCATCAACACCGAGAAGCTCGAGGCGATGACCGAGGTCGAGCACGTCGCGTTGCCCGGGCTGGCCGACCCCGTTCCGACCATCTGGACCGAGGCGGGCGTCGTCACCCAGCGCGTGGCCGATGCGGCCGAGCGTGCCGGCTTCGTCTTCGCGGTCGACCCGACCTCCGCCGAGGCCTCTTGCGTCGGCGGCAACGTCGCCATGAACGCGGGCGGCAAGAAGGCCGTGCTGTGGGGCACGGCGCTGGACAACCTCGCCTCGTGGCGCATGGTGACGCCGCAGGCCGAATGGCTCGAGGTCACGCGCATCGGCCACAACCTCGGCAAGATCCACGACGTCGACAGTGCCGTCTTCGAGCTGCAGTACTACGCCGCCGACGGCAGGACGAAGCTGCGCAACGAGCGCCTCGAGATCCCGGGCCGCACCTTCCGCAAGGAAGGCCTCGGCAAGGACGTGACCGACAAGTTCCTCTCGGGCCTGCCCGGCATCCAGAAAGAGGGCTGCGACGGCCTCATCACCAGCTGCCGCTGGGTGGTGCACCGCATGCCGGCGCACACGCGCACCGTGTGCCTGGAGTTCTTCGGCAACGCCAAGGACGCCGTGCCCAGCATCGTCGAGATCAAGGACTTCATGTTCGCCGAGCAGAAGCGCTCGGGCGTGCTGCTGGCCGGCCTCGAGCACCTGGACGACCGCTACCTGAAGGCCGTGGGCTACGCCACCAAGTCGAAGAAGCACGGCGGCCTGCCGAAGATGGTGCTGTTCGGCGACATCGCCGGCGACGACGCCGACGCGGTGGCCCGCGTCACCTCGGAAGTGGTGCGCATCGCCAACTCGCGCAGCGGCGAAGGCTTCATCGCCATCAGCCCCGAGGCGCGCAAGAAGTTCTGGCTCGACCGCAAGCGCACGGCCGCCATCAGCCGCCACACCAACGCCTTCAAGATCAACGAGGACGTGGTGATCCCGCTGCCTCGCATGGCCGAGTACAGCGACGGCATCGAGCGCATCAACATCGAGCTGTCGCTGCAGAACAAGCTCGCGCTCACCGACGAGCTCGAAGCCTTCCTGATGCGCGGCAATCTGCCGCTGGGCAAGACCGACGACGCGCACGAGATCCCCGCGGCCGAGCTGCTGGAAGACCGCGTCGCGCAGGCCGTGGCGCTGGTGCAGGAAACGCGCGCACTGTGGGCCGGCTGGCTGGAAAACGTCGACACGCTGTTCCCGCAGCTGCAGGATCATTCCCTGCGCGCGAGCTGGAAGACCCAGTTGCGCCAGCCGCTGCAGGCCATCTTCACGGGCGCCGAGTTCGCGCCCATCCTGGCCGAGTGCGCGGCCATCCACAAGCGCGTGCTCAAGGGCCGCGTGTGGGTCGCGCTGCACATGCACGCGGGCGACGGCAACGTGCACACCAACATCCCCGTCAACAGCGACAACTACGACATGCTGCAGACCGCGCATGCCGCGGTGGTGCGCATCATGGCGCTGGCGCGCAGCCTCGACGGCGTGATCTCGGGCGAGCACGGCATCGGCATCACCAAGCTCGAGTTCCTGAGCGACGAGGAGCTGCGCCCCTTCACCGAATACAAGGCCAAGGTCGATCCCGAGGGCCGCTTCAACAAGGGCAAGCTGCTGCGCGCGCCCGCCGGCAAGCCCGAGACGCTGCACGCCGACCTGACCAACGCCTACACGCCGAGCTTCGGCCTCATGGGGCACGAGTCGCTCATCATGCAGCAGAGCGACATCGGCGCCATTGCCGACAGCGTGAAGGACTGCCTGCGCTGCGGCAAGTGCAAGCCGGTGTGCGCCACGCACGTGCCGCGCGCCAACCTGCTCTACAGCCCGCGCAACAAGATCCTCGCGACCTCGCTGCTGGTGGAGGCCTTTCTCTACGAAGAGCAGACGCGGCGCGGCGTGAGCATCAAGCATTGGGAAGAGTTCGAGGACGTGGCCGACCACTGCACCGTGTGCCACAAGTGCCTCACGCCCTGCCCGGTGAAGATCGACTTCGGCGACGTGTCGATGAACATGCGCAACCTGCTGCGCAAGATGGGCCAGAAGAGCTTCCGTCCCGGCAACGCGGCCGCGATGTTCTTCCTCAACGCGACCAATCCGCAGACCATCAAGGCGGTGCGCGCGGGCATGGTGGGCGTGGGCTTCAAGGCTCAGCGACTGGCCAACGACCTGCTGCGTGGCCTCGCGAAGAAGCAGACCTCGGCGCCCCCGGCCTCGCTGGGGCCGGCTCCCGTCAAGGAGCAGGTGATCCACTTCATCAACAAGAAGATGCCGGGCAACCTGCCGAAGAAGACGGCGCGCGCGCTGCTCGACATCGAGGATGCGGACTACGTGCCGATCATCCGCAACCCGAAGGCGACGACCTCCGAGACGGAGGCTGTCTTCTACTTCCCGGGCTGCGGCTCGGAGCGGCTGTTCTCGCAGGTGGGCCTGGCCACGCAGGCGATGCTCTGGCATGCGGGCGTGCAGACCGTGCTGCCGCCGGGCTACCTGTGCTGCGGCTATCCGCAGCGCGGCAGCGGTCAGTACGACAAGGCCGAGAAGATGATCACGGACAACCGCGTGCTCTTCCACCGCGTGGCCAACACGCTCAACTACCTCGACATCAAGACGGTGGTGGTGAGCTGCGGCACCTGCTACGACCAGCTGCAGGGCTACCAGTTCGACAAGATCTTCCCGGGCTGCCGGATCATCGACATCCACGAGTACCTGCTCGAGAAGGGCATCACGCTGGCCGATGCGGCCGGTGGCGGCTACCTGTACCACGACCCCTGCCACTCGCCGATGAAGCAGCAGGACCCGATGAAGACGGTGAAGGCGCTGGTGGGCGACAACGTGCTCAAGAACGACCGCTGCTGCGGCGAGTCGGGCACGCTGGGCGTGTCGCGGCCCGATATCTCCACGCAGATCCGCTTCCGCAAGGAAGAAGAGCTGAAGAAGGGCGAGGCTGCGCTGCGCGAGGCCGGCAAGGTCGGCGAGAAGGACAACGTGAAGATCCTCACCAGCTGCCCGAGCTGCCTGCAAGGCCTCTCGCGCTACGGCGGCGACCTGAACAACGGCCTGCTCGAAGCCGACTACATCGTGGTCGAGATGGCCAACAAGATCCTGGGTGAAGACTGGATGCCCAACTACGTTGCGGCAGCCAACCAGGGCGGCATCGAACGGGTGCTGGTGTGACGAAGGTGCAAGGCTGCGTGCTGTGCGAAGGTCCGGGCGGGCGCCTCGTGTTCGAGGGCGCGAAGCTGCGCGTCATCCATGCGGAGGAAGCGGGTTTTCCGGCTTTCTATCGCGTCGTGTGGCGCGATCATGCGGCCGAGTTCTCCGACCTCGACGCGGCCGACCGCGCGCTGTGCATGGATGCGGTGACGGTGGTCGAGCAGTGCCTGCGCGAGCACCTGAACCCGACCAAGATCAATCTCGCCGCGCTCGGCAACATGGTGGCGCACCTGCACTGGCACGTCATCGCGCGCTTCTCGACCGACAGCCATTTCCCGGGCTCGGTGTGGGCGCCGGTCCAGCGCGAGCGCGATGCGGCGCAGGAAGCGGAGATTGCCGCGCGCCTGCCCGCGGCCGAAGCGGCGATGATCGAGCGCCTGGGCAACAGGAGTTTCTGATGGCAGGCTTGAAACCGGGCGCACCGACGCCGCAATCGATCACCGTGCACGGCCAGTCGCGCGTGCTCGAGGTGGGCTTTTCCGACGGCGCCACCTTCCGCATTCCCTTCGAGTTGATGCGCATCTATTCGCCATCGGCCGAAGTGCAGGGCCACGGCCCGGGCCAGGAAGTGCTGCAGACCGGCAAGCGCGAGGTCGAGCTCGTCGACCTCGAGGCGGTGGGCAACTACGCCGTGCAGCCGACCTTCAGCGACGGCCACAACACCGGCATCTACTCGTGGGACCTGCTCTACGAACTGGGCGAGAAGCAGGCCGAGCTGTGGGCCGCCTACGAACGCCGGCTCGCCGAAGCGGGCGTCGATCGAGACGCGCCGATGATCGAGAAGGGCGGCCACGCCTGCGGCAGCCACTAAGCTCGCCAGTTCGCCCGAAACTCCGCGCGTGCTATTGAAAAGATAGCCCTACGACCAGAAAGGGCGGGGCTGAAAAAGCAACAAATGTCCGCCGTGCGCGCGGGGTCGTCGACTTGATGTGCAGGCTTCCGGCCTAACATCGGTCGCATGAGTACCACACACTTCGGCTTCGAAACGGTCGACGAAAGCGAGAAGGCCGGCCGCGTTCGCGGTGTCTTCGATTCGGTCGCATCGCGCTACGACATCATGAACGACCTGATGTCGGCCGGCCTGCACCGCGCCTGGAAGGCGTACACCGTCATGGTCGCAAACGTGGGCGAAGGCTCGCGCGTCCTCGACATCGCGGGCGGCACCGGCGACCTCGCGCTCGCCTTCGCGAAGAAGGTCGGCGCCAGCGGCCAGGTGGTCCACACAGACATCAACGAGGCCATGCTGCGCACCGGCCGCGACCGCCTGCTCGACGCCGGCGTGGTGCTGCCCACCATGGTCTGCGACGCGGAGAAGCTGCCCTTTCCCGACAACCACTTCGACGTGGTCACCGTGGCCTTCGGCCTGCGCAACATGACGCACAAGGACGCCGCGCTCAAGGAGATGAACCGCGTGCTCAAGCCGCGCGGCAAGCTGCTGGTGCTCGAGTTCTCAAAGGTCGCGAAGCCGCTCGCGAAGGCCTACGACTGGTACTCCTTCAACGTGCTGCCGAGGCTCGGCAAGCTCGTGGCCGGCGATGACGCGAGCTATCGCTATCTCGCCGAATCGATCCGGATGCATCCCTCGCAAGAGGAGCTCAAGACCCTCATGAAAGAGGGCGGTTTCGGACATGTGGACTATCACAACATGACTGGGGGAATCGCTGCCCTCCATGTTGGAATCAAGTGTTGACAAGCGGATCTTTCGCTCGAGAGGAGACGACGATATGAAGAGTTTGAGTTCTTTGTTCCTGGCAGCCGCATTGGTACTGGTCAGTGTCCAGGCCGAGGCTGCGCGCATCGGTGGCGGCAAGTCGGTGGGTCGCCAGTCGTCCAACGTGACGCAGCGCGAGTCCGCGGCACCGTCCGTGCCCGCGCAGCAGAGCGCGACCAACGCCGCGGCGGCCAAGCCCGCGACGCCCGCACCGGCAGCAGCAGCGCCGAAGCGTCCGTGGGGCGCGATGCTCGGCGGCCTCGCCGCCGGCCTGGGTCTCGCATGGCTCGCCAATTCGCTGGGCCTCGGCGCCGGCTTCGCCAACATCCTGCTGATCGGCCTGCTCGTGCTGGCCGGCGTGGTGGTGTGGCGCATGATCAAGTCGCGCTCGCAGCCCGTCGCCAACCGCCAGGGCGGCTTCGCCTTCCAGGGCGCTGGTGCCAGCCCGAGCAACGCGAGCGCTCCGGCGCAGTACAGCCCGAACAACGTGGGCAACGACGCATCGGCGCGTCCTTGGGAGCGCAACAACGCTGCCTTCGACGCCACGCCGCACGGCAGCAGCCTCTCGGCGGCTGGCGCAGCGGCAGGCGGCAGCATGATCGGCTCGGCGCTCGGCGGCTCGCAGTCGTGGGGCATCCCCGCCGGTTTCGACGTCGACGGCTTCCTCGGCGCCGCAAAGCGCAACTTCGTGACCCTGCAGGACGCATGGGACCGCGCCGACGTGTCGACGCTGCGTTCGATGATGACCGACGGCATGGTCGACGAGATCCGCTCGCAGCTGGCCGATCGCGCCAGCCACACCGGCGGTGCCTCGAACAAGACCGAAGTCGTGATGCTCGACGCCAAGCTGCTCGGTATCGAGGAGCTGCCCGACGCCTACATGGCCAGCGTGGAGTTCTCCGGCATGATCCGCGAAGACGCCTCGGCCGGCCCGGGCCCGTTCCGCGAAGTCTGGAACATGACCAAGCCCGTCAGCGGCAACAGCGGCTGGCTGGTGGCCGGCGTGCAGGCACTGCAGTAAACGTCAGGCAGGCAAGAAAAACCTGGAACGCGGCCCTCTCGGGGCCGCGACGCAGGCGGGATAATGGGGACATGGCCACACCATCGTCCCCATTTTCTTTTCTAGGCGACCTCTTCAACACCATTGGCGAGCGCCTGCAGCCCCCGGACTGGGCGGTCCACGAGATACAGAACCGCGCGGTCCTGTTCCTCAATCATGTGCTCCAGCAGGAGCCCGAGGCCCAGCAGCGGCTGCTGCGCCAGCAGGGGCGGGTGGTGCGCTTCCAGTGGCGGTTCGTGACCATGGAGCTGGTGGCCACGCCGGCCGGCCTGCTCGACCTGGCGCCCGCTGGCTCGGTGCCCGAGCTGACGCTCACCGTCACCGACGATTCCCCCTTCGACATTGCCCGCGCCGCGCTTCGCGGCGACAAGCCTGCCGTGCAGATCATCGGCGACGTGCAGCTGGCGGCCGAGGTCAACTGGCTGGTCGATCACGTGCGCTGGGACATCGAGGACGACCTCGCCCGCGTGATCGGCGACGTGCCCGCGCACACGCTGGGCAACGGCGTGCGGCGCGTGGTGGGCGCGCTGCGCCAGTTCGTGGGCGACCGCACGGCCAAGGCTGGCTCGGCGAGCAACGCCGAATGAGGCGCTTCTACCGCGGTCTGTTCATCGTCTGGGTCGCGCTGCGCTACGGCCTCGACGAGCTGGTGCTCTCGAGCTTCCAGAAGCCCTGGCTGCGCGTGGTCACGCGCGTCGTTTCCTTCGGGCGCAACCTCGACGCGCCGCGAGGCCAGCGACTGCGCGAGGCGCTCGAACGCCTCGGCCCCATCTTCGTGAAGTTCGGCCAGGTGCTCTCGACGCGCCGCGACCTGCTGCCGCCCGACATCGCCGACGAGCTGGCCTTCCTGCAGGACCGCGTGCCGCCGTTCCCCTCGTCGGTGGCCATCGCCACCATCGAGCGCGCGTTCCGCCGGCCGGTGAGCGACGTGTTCGTGCAGTTCGACGAGACGCCCATCGCCAGTGCGTCGATCGCGCAGGTGCACTTCGCGACCATCCGCACCAACCAGGGCGAGGAGCGCGAGGTGGCGGTCAAGGTGCTGCGTCCCAACATGCGCGGCGTGATCGAGAAAGACCTGGCGCTGATGGCCATGATGGCCGGCTGGCTCGAGAACCTCTCGGCCGACGGCAAGCGCCTGAAGCCGCGCGAGGTGGTCGCCGAGTTCGACAAGTACCTGCACGACGAGCTCGACCTGGTGCGCGAGGCCGCCAACGCCGCCCAGCTGCGCCGCAACATGGCCGCGCTCGACCTGGTGCTGATCCCCGAGATGTTCTGGGACTTCTGCCACCCCGAGGTCATCGTGATGGAGCGCATGAAGGGCGTGCCCATCGCGCAGATGGACCGCCTGCGCGCCGCCGGCGTCGACATTCCCAAGCTGGCGCGCGACGGCGTGACCATCTTCTTCACGCAGGTGTTCCGCGACGGCTTCTTCCACGCCGACATGCATCCCGGCAACATCCAGGTGAGCCTGGAGCCCGAGACCTTCGGGCGCTACATCTCGCTGGACTTCGGGATCATCGGCACGCTGACCGAGTCGGACAAGGAGTACCTCGCGCAGAACTTCGTGGCCTTCTTCCGGCGTGACTACAAGCGCGTGGCCGAGCTGCACCTCGAAAGCGGCTGGGTTCCCGTGGGCACCCGTATCGACGAGCTCGAAGCGGCCATCCGCACCGTGTGCGAGCCGTACTTCGACCGGCCGCTGAAGGAAATCTCGCTGGGCATGGTGCTCATGCGGCTGTTCCAGACCTCGCGGCGCTTCCACGTCGAGATCCAGCCGCAGCTGGTGCTGCTGCAGAAGACGCTGCTCAACATCGAGGGCCTGGGCCGCAACATCGACCCCGAACTCGACCTCTGGGCCACGGCCAAGCCCTTCCTCGAGAAGTGGATGGTCGACCAGATCGGCCCCAAGAAGCTGTTTCAGCAGCTCAAGGCCGAGGCGCCCAGGTACGCCAAATTGCTGCCCCAATTGCCTCGATTGCTGCACGATTTCCTGGAAAATCGCCCGGTCGACAACCGCCGCGAGCTGCTCGAACTGCTGGCCGAACAGAAGCGCACCAACCGGTTGCTGCAGACCATCGTCTACGGTGGCATAGGTTTTGTATTGGGGTTGCTCGCCATGCAATTGCTGGTGCGCGTGCGTCTGTTCTAGAGGAGTCTCCGCCGTGTTGTTGACGCTGGTCATCGTCTATCTGCTTGTCACCATCGCGATCGGCCTCTATGCCGCCAAGCGGGTGAAGAACACAACCGACTTCGCCATCGCCGGGCGGCACCTGCCGCTCTACATGATCGTCACGACCACCTTCGCGACCTGGTTCGGCTCCGAAACGGTGCTCGGCATCCCGGCCAAGTTCATCGAGGGCGGGCTCAACGGCGTGGTGGAAGACCCGTTCGGCGCGGGCACCTGCCTGATCCTGGTGGGCCTGTTCTTTGCCGGCAAGCTCTATCGCATGACGCTGCTGACCATCAGCGACTACTACCGCGAGCGCTACGGCCGCGGCGTCGAGGTGGCCTGCTCGCTCATCATCATGCTGAGCTACCTGGGCTGGGTGTCGGCGCAGGTCACGGCGCTGGGGCTGGTGTTCAACCTGCTTTCGGGCGGCGTGGTCAGCATTCCGGTGGGCATGGTGATCGGGGTGGTCTCGATCCTGGCGTACACGCTCTTCGGCGGCATGTGGTCGGTGGCCGTCACCGACTTCATCCAGATGATCATCCTGGTGGCCGGCCTGGCCGTGATCGCGATGTTCGCGGGCAACATGGCCGGCGGCGCCGACAAGGTGGTGGCCTTCGCGGTCAGCAAGGACCTCTTCAAGTTCTGGCCCGAGCCGAGCTGGCACGACATGGTGTTCTTCTTCGCCGCGGCCATCACGATGATGCTGGGCTCCATTCCGCAGCAGGACGTGTTCCAGCGGGTGATGTCGGCCAACAGCGTCAAGGCGGCCCGGCGCGGCCCGGTGATCGGCGGCGTCGCATACATCCTGTTCGCTTTCGTTCCCATGTTCCTGGTGGCGAGCGCGCTGCTGATCATGCCGGAGCAGACGGCCGCGCTGCTGAAGGAAGATCCGCAGAAGGTGCTGCCCACGCTGGTGCTCGAGAAGATGCCGTTCGTGATGCAGGTGCTGTTCTTCGGTGCGCTGCTGTCGGCCATCAAGTCGACCGCCTCGGCCACGCTGCTGGCCCCCAGCGTCACCTTCACCGAGAACATCTGGCGCCAGTTCCGGCCGGCCGGCACCGACCGCCAGAACCTGATGACGATGCGCATCACGGTGCTGCTCTTCAGCGCGGCCGTGCTGGCCTATGCGATCCGCATGCAGGGCACGTCGATCTACGAACAGGTGTCGAGTGCCTATCAGGTGCCGCTGGTGGGGGCCTTCGTGCCGCTGGTATGCGGGCTGTACTGGCGCCGCGCCACCACCCAGGGGGCCGTCGCTTCCATCGTCCTGGGCATCGGCGTTTGGCTGCTGTTCCTGAAGGTTTCATCCTGGGGCGCCGTATTTCCGGCCCAGCTGGCGGGCGTGCTGTGCTCTTTCGCCGGCATGGTGGTCGGCTCGCTGCTGCCGCAATGGTTGGCGAACACTCACACGCCGCACCGGCCGCTGGCCACTGAACCGGCCTGAAGCCCGGGCCCGGCGGTCGGGCTGGGCGTCCTTTGGCGGGGGCGCCCCTATAATCGAGGGCTTTGCGAGCGGCCGTTGCGCCGCTTTTAGACCCCATTTCCCCATGCCCATCTACGCCTACAAGTGCAGCGCCTGCGGCTTCGCCAAGGACGCTTTGCAGAAGATGTCCGATGCGCCGCTCACGGTGTGTCCGGCGTGCGGCGCGAGTGCGTTCGAAAAACAGGTCACGGCCGCCGGCTTCCAGCTCAAGGGCTCGGGCTGGTACGTGACCGATTTCCGCGACGGTGGCGGCAAGAAGTCCGAGCCGGCCACCTCGCCCGCGTCCGGCGAGTCGTCGTCTTCGTCCTCCTCTTCCACCACGACCGCCGCGCCGAGCCCCGCTCCGGCGCCCGCCGCACCGGCTCCCGCGCCGGCCGCGGCCAGCGGCGACTGAAACACCCCTGACCGCCATGCTCGCCCTGCGCAAATGGTTGCTGTCCGGCCTGCTGGTCATCGTGCCGCTGGTCATCACGCTCGGCGTGCTGAACTGGATCATCGGCACGCTCGACCAGACGCTGTGGCTGCTGCCCGAGCAGTGGCAGACCTGGCTCAGCGACCACAAGGTGCGCGGCCTGGGCGTGCTGCTCACGCTGGCCATCCTGCTGGTGGTGGGTGCCACGGCCAGCAACTTCGTCGGCAAGCGCCTGCTCGGCTGGGGTGACGCCGTGGTGCGGCGCATCCCGGTGGTGCGCTCGATCTACTCCAGCGTCAAGCAGGTGTCGGACACGCTGTTCTCCGAGAACGGCAATGCCTTCCGCACGGCGGTGCTGGTGCAATGGCCGCGCGAAGGCGTGTGGACCATCGCCTTCGTGACCGGCGCACCCGGCAACGAGGTCGCCGCGCATCTCGGCGAGGGCGAGTTCCTCAGCGTCTACGTGCCGACCACGCCCAATCCCACGGGCGGCTACTTCGTGATGCTCAAGCGCAGCGACTGCATCGAACTGAAGATGAGCGTGGACGAAGCGCTCAAGTACATCGTCTCGATGGGGGTGGTCGTTCCAGGCGGCCCCACCACGGTGGCGGTGAAGTCTTCCAACTCATAAAAGAACGAACGCGCCCCCGAGGCGCCGGAATGGATTCCTATGGCCATGCGTACTCACTATTGCGGTCTCGTGACCGAAGCCCTGCTGGGCCAGACCGTCACCCTTTGCGGCTGGGTCAACCGTCGCCGTGACCACGGCGGCGTGATCTTCATCGACGTGCGTGACCGCGAAGGCTACGTGCAGGTGGTGTGCGACCCCGACCGCGCCTCCACCTTCGCCGTGGCCGAGAACCTGCGCAACGAATACTGCGTGCAGATCACCGGCCTGGTGCGCGCGCGTCCCGAAGGCACGACCAACGACCAGCTCAAAAGCGGCAAGATCGAAGTGCTGTGCCACGAGCTGAAGGTGCTGAACCCCTCGGTCACGCCCCCGTTCCTGCTGGACGACGACAACCTGTCGGAAACCACCCGCCTCACGCACCGCGTGCTCGACCTGCGCCGCCCGGCCATGCAGCGCAACATGATGCTTCGCTACAAGGTGACGATGGAAACGCGCAAGTTCCTCGACGCCAATGGCTTCATCGACATCGAGACGCCGATGCTCGGCAAGTCCACGCCCGAGGGCGCGCGCGACTACCTCGTGCCCAGCCGCGTGCACGACGGCAGCTTCTTCGCGCTGCCGCAGTCGCCCCAGCTCTTCAAGCAGCTGCTGATGGTGGCCGGCTACGACCGCTACTACCAGATCGTGAAGTGCTTCCGCGACGAAGACTTGCGCGCCGATCGCCAGCCCGAGTTCACGCAGATCGACATCGAGACCTCGTTCCTCGCCGAGGAGGAAATCCGCGAGATGTTCGAGGGCATGATCCGCAACGTGTTCCGCAACGCCGCTGGCATCGACCTGCCGGTGTTCCCGACCATGACGTACGCCGACGCGATGTTCAAGTACGGCTCGGACAAGCCCGACCTGCGCGTGAAGCTCGAGTTCACCGAACTTACCGAGCTGATGAAGCGCGTCGAGTTCAAGGTGTTCTCCAACGCCGCCACCATGCCCGGTGGCCGTGTCGTGGCGCTGCGCGTGCCCGGCGGCGGTGCCGAGGGCGGCCTGTCGCGCGGCGAGATCGACGCCTACCAGGAGTTCGTCAAGATCTACGGCGCCAAGGGCCTGGCCTACATCAAGGTCAACGACGCGCAAGCCGGCCGCGAAGGCCTGCAGAGCCCGATCGTGAAGAACCTGGACGACAACGCGCTGGCCGAGATCATCGCCCGCACGGGTGCGCGCAACGGCGACATCCTGTTCTTCGGCGCCGACAAGGAAAAGGTCGTCAACGACGCCATCGGCGCGCTGCGCATCAAGATCGGCCACAGCGCCTTCGGCAAGAAGAGCGGCCTGTTCGACGATCGCTGGGCACCGCTGTGGGTGGTCGACTTCCCGATGTTCGAGTTCGACGAGGAAGGCCAGCGCTGGAGCGCCGTGCACCACCCGTTCACCGCGCCGAAGGACGGCCATGAGGACCTCATGGACACCGCGCCCGAGAAGTGCATCGCCAAGGCCTACGACATGGTGCTCAACGGCATCGAGATGGGCGGCGGTTCGGTGCGTATCCACCGCGAGGAAGTGCAGAGCAAGGTGTTCCGCGCGCTGAAGATCAGCGCCGAGGACGCGCAGCTCAAGTTCGGCTTCCTGCTGGACGCGCTGCAGTACGGCGCGCCTCCGCACGGCGGCATCGCCATCGGCCTGGACCGCCTGGTCATGCTCATGACCGGCGCCGAGTCGATCCGCGACGTGATCGCCTTCCCCAAGACCCAGCGCGCGCAGGACCTGCTGACGCAGGCTCCGAGCCCGGTCGACGAGAAGCAGCTGCGCGAACTCCACATCAAGCTGCGCAACGCCCCCCAGGCAACGGCCTGATGCGGCCATGACGACCAGCCCCCGGCCCTGGAAGATCCCGGAGTCGGTGCTGGTCGTGATCCACACGCCGGCGCTCGATGTGCTGCTGATCCGGCGTGCGGATGCCGAGACCGACTTCTGGCAGTCGGTCACCGGCAGCAAGGACGTGGCCGACGAGCCGCTCGCGCTCAGCGCGGCGCGCGAGGTGGCCGAGGAAACCGGCATCCGGTGCGGCGAAGGCACGCCGCTGGCCTCGCAGCTGGTCGACTGGCAGCTACGCAACGTCTATGAGATCTACCCTCGCTGGCGCGCCCGTTACGCGCCCGGCGTCACGCACAACACCGAGCACCTGTTCGGCCTGCGCGTGCCCGAACGCATCGTGCCCACGCTCGATCCGCGCGAGCACACCGACTGGCGCTGGCTGCCGTACCGCGAGGCGGCCGACGCCTGCTTTTCCCCGTCGAATGCCGAAGCCATTCTGTTGCTGCCAGAATTTGCGCGATGAACCAGCCGGCAGCAGCAGCGGTGCAGAACCTCCGCGTCGCGACCTACAACATCCACAAGGGTGTGCAGGGCATCGGACCTGCGCGGCGGCTCGAGATCCACAACCTCGGCCATGCCATCGAGCAGCTCGACGCCGACATCGTCTGCCTGCAGGAAGTGCGCAAGATGAACCGGCAGGCGGCGGCGCGTTTCGCGCGCTGGCCCGAGCTGCCGCAGGCCGACTTCCTCGCGCCCGAGGGCTACACGGCCGTCTACGAGACCAATGCGGTCACGCGCCACGGCGAGCACGGCAATGCGCTGCTCACGCGCTGGCCGGTGCTGGGCACCAACCACCAGGACATTTCCGACCACCGCTTCGAGCAGCGCGGGCTGCTGCACGTGGTGATCGACGTGGAAGGCCGGCGGGTGCACGCCATCGTGGTGCACCTGGGGCTCATCAAGGGCAGCCGGGTGCGGCAGATCGCGAGGCTGCGGGAGTTCATCGACCGCGAGGTGCCGCCCGGCGAGGCCGTGGTGGTGGCGGGCGACTTCAACGACTGGGGCGCGCGCATGCGCTACGCCATGAACGCCATGGGCCTGCGCGACACCAGCGACCTGCGCGGCCCGCGCACGCTCACGTACCCCTCGCGCCTGCCGGTGACTCAACTCGATTTCGTTTATGGGCGCGGGCTGGCGCCGCAGGCCTGCGTGGTGCCGCGCGGTCCGATCTGGGCACGCATGTCCGACCACCTGCCGCTGGTGGCCGATTTCGCGCTCCTCAATTGATAGCATTGCTCCGAGAAGGGACGGGCGTTGCGGGCCCGAATGTCCGGAGCCATTCACTGGTACGATCCCCGCCATGCTGAGGAAAACCGACGTCGACCCGCGCCCCGATCGAAATGACGATGACGAGGGCACGCCCGTCTCCGTGAAGATCCGCGAGCGCATCACCGCCGCGCGCAAGCGCTTCAATGCCAACGACAACATCTCCGAGTTCATCGAGCCCGGCGAGCTCGAGAAGCTTCTCGACGAGGTCGAGGTCAAGATGAAGGGCGTGCTGCAGAGTCTTGTGATCGACGTCGAGAATGACCACAACACCGACAACACCGCGCGCCGCGTCGCGAAGATGTACCTGAACGAGGTGTTCCGCGGCCGCTACGTGGCTCCGCCCTCGCTCACCGAATTCCCCAACGCAGAGCACCTGAACGAGCTGATGATCGTCGGCCCGATCACCGTGCGCAGCGCCTGCTCGCACCACTTCTGCCCGATCATCGGCAAGCTCTGGATCGGCGTGATGCCCAACGAGCACACCAACGTGATCGGCCTGTCGAAGTACGCGCGCCTCGCCGAGTGGGTCATGGGCCGTCCGCAGATCCAGGAAGAAGCCGTGGTGCAGCTGGCCGACCTGATCCAGGAAAAGACGCAGCCCGACGGCCTCGCCCTCGTCATGGAGGCCGAGCACTTCTGCATGGCCTGGCGCGGCGTGAAGGAAATGGACAGCAAGATGATCAATTCCGTGATGCGCGGCGTGTTCCTGAAAGACCCGAGCCTGCGCCGCGAATTCCTGTCCCTCCTGCCCAGAAAGGACTGAGCCATGCTGGTCCGACTCCTCTACGCCAGCCGCGCCGTCGACACCAGCCCCGAGGCCGTCGAGGCGATCCTCGCGCAATCGCGCTCGCACAACACGACCTGCGGTATCACCGGCATCCTCTGCTACGGCGCCGGCACCTTCCTGCAGGCCATCGAGGGCGGGCGCATGGCGGTCAGCGAGCTCTACGGCCACATCCAGCGCGATGCGCGCCACAAGGACGTGGTGCTGCTGCACTACGAAGAGATTTCCGAGCGCCGTTTCGGCGGCTGGACCATGGGGCAGGTCAACCTGTCGAAGCTCAACGCCTCGACGCTGCTGAAGTATTCCGAGAAGCCCGAGCTCAACCCGTACGCGGTGTCGGGCAAGGTCTCATTGGCGCTGCTCGAGGAACTGATGGCCACGGCCGCCATCGTCGGCCGCCACTGACCGCGGAGTGCCGCTCTCCGCATTCGCACTGATCCTGCTCGCCGGGATCATCCACGCAAGCTGGAACATCGCCGCCAAGAAGGCGAACGGCGATGCGCGCTTCAGCTTCCAGGCCAGCGTGTTCAACATGTTCATCTGGGCGCCGGTGGGCATCGCGCTGGGATGGAACGTGGTGCCGGGCTGGGGCGTGACCGAGTGGGGCTTCGTCGTGCTCAGCGGGGTGCTCCACGTCCTGTATTTCATCGTGCTGCTGCGCGGCTATCGCAAGTCGGACCTGACGGTGGTCTATCCGCTGGCGCGCGGCTCGGGGCCGATGCTGTCGTCGCTGGTGGCGGTGCTGTTCCTCGGCGAGAAGATCAGCCTCGTCGGCGTGGCGGGCATCGTGGGTGTGGTGGCCGGCGTGTTCCTGATCGCCGGCGGTCCGCGCCTGTGGCAGAAGGCGCACGACCCGGCGCAGCGCGCGCGGGTGCACAAGGGCATGCGCTACGGCGTGCTCACCGGCGCCTTCATCGCGGCCTACACGGTGGCCGACAGCTACGCGGTCAAGTTCCTCATGATGTCGCCGATCCTGCTCGACTACATGAGCAACTTCGTGCGGATCGGGCTGCTGCTGCCCGCGGCGCTGCAGGACCGCGCGACCACCGTGCGCATGTGGCGCGAGCAATGGAAGTACGCGCTGCTGGTGGCGGCGATCAGCCCGGTGTCGTACGTGCTGGTGCTCTACGCGGTGCAGCAGGCGCCCATCTCCCACGTCGCGCCGGCGCGCGAGGTGTCGATGCTGTTCGCCGCGCTCATCGGCGGCCACCTGCTGCGCGAGGGCGACCGGCTGCTGAGGCTGCTGGGCGCGATGTTCATCGCCGCCGGCGTGGTGGCGCTCGCGATGGGCTGAGGCCGTGCTGCTGTTCGGCTGCGACTTCTCCAGCGCGCCGACGGCACGCAAGCCGATCGCGGTGGCGACCGGAGAGCCGGACGGCGTCGACCGCGTGAGGCTGACCGGCCTCCAGCGCTTTGCGACGCTCGACGCATGGGGCGAATGGCTGCGTGCCACGCCGGCCTGGACCGGCGGCTTCGACTTTCCGTTCAGCCTGCCGCGCGAACTCGTCGAGCACCTGCGCTGGCCGCTGCAATGGGAGCCGCTGATGGCCCACTACGCCAGCCTGAGCCGCGCGGAAATCCGCGAGACCTTCGCCGCCTTCTGCGCGGCGCGTCCGGCCGGCGGCAAGTTCGCGCACCGCGCGACCGACGGGCCCGCGGGCTCCAGCCCATCGATGAAATGGGTCAATCCGCCGGTGGCCTACATGCTCCATGCGGGCGTGCCGCGCCTCCTGGCCGCGGGCGCGCGTATTCCGGGCCTGCACGCCGGGCGCAATGCGGATCGCGTGGCGCTGGAGGCCTATCCGGGTCTGCTCGCGCGTGAGCTGATCGGCCGGCGCAGCTACAAGAGCGACGATCTGCAGAAGCAGACACCCGAGCGCCGCGCCGCGCGCGTCGACCTGCTGGCCGCGCTCGAGACCGGATCGGCCCGCCTCGGGCTGAAGCTCGTCCTCGCCGGGCCGCAGCGGGCCGAACTGCTGGCCGATGCCCGCGGCGACGACATCGACGCGGTGCTGTGCCTGCTGCAGTCCGCCTGGGGCCGGCAGCGCGCCGGCAGCCCCGGAGCGGGCCACGGCTTGCCGGAAGACATCGATCCGCTTGAAGGATGGATCGTCAGCGCCTGAGCCTCGTTGTCCTACACCGCTTCGGGGCTCCGTCGGCATTCGCCGTCACCGGCCCGAGCCTAGATTGAAACCAGTGGGCTGATCCGGCCCACGAATTTCATCACTCCCATCAGGAAGGAAGCGACATGAACAAGGACCAAGTGGCAGGCCGCGTCGAGGAAGCCAAGGGCAAGCTGAAGGAAGTCGCCGGCAAGGTCGTCGGCAACGAGAAGCTCGAGGGCGAGGGCATTGCCGACCAGGCAGCCGGCAAGGTGCAGAAGACCTATGGCGACGTCAAGGAAAAGGCCAAGGACGCGATCAAGTCGGGTGCCGACAAGCTGTGAGCGTCGAAAGGCCCGGCTGCCGGCGCTCCGCCAGGCCTTCGCGGCCTTTCCGCTTTTCCATTTCCCCGAGCAACAGGAGGATTCCATGAACAGATCGACCCAACACATTGCCATGCCGCATTCGCGCGCATGGCTTGCCGTGCTCGTGGCCGGCGCGGCGCTGACGCTGGCCGCCTGCGACAAGTCCGACAACCGCACCGCGGGCGAGAAGCTCGACAGCGCCGTTGCCAAGACCGAGCAGGCCGCCGACACCGCGGCAGCGAAGACCGGCGAGGCCGTCAAGGACGCCAAGGCGAAGATCGAGTCGTCCAGCACCACCGCCGAGGTGAAGGAGGCCGCCAAGGACGCCGGCGCCGCGGTGAGCGCGACGGTGAACGATGCCGCCATCACGGCTTCGGTGTCCGCGGGCCTGGCCAAGGACCCGGACCTGAGTGCGCTCAAGATCAACGTCGACACCAAGGCCGGCGCGGTGAGCCTGAAGGGCCCGGCGCCCACGGCCGCCGCCAAGGCGCGTGCCGAGGAGATCGCCAAGGGCGTGCAGGGCGTGACGTCGGTGGACAACCAGCTCGAGGTGAAGGGCTGATCGTCTCCATCCCGTCTCCGCTTCGTCCATGAAAAAAGCCCGGCGCGAACCGGGCTTTTTTCATGGGGGCGGGGCCGATGCAGCCCCGGGGCGGCTTAGTGGCCCAGCCAGTCCTTCAGTTCGTCGGCATGCTCTTCCTCGTCGGAGAGGATGTCCTCGAGCATGCGGCGCGTGGTCGGGTCCTTGTCGCCGATCAGCGCGATCATCTGGCGGTACGACTCCACCGCCACGCGCTCGGCGATCAGGTTGGCGCGCACCATCGCCTGCAGGTCGGTCGATTCGTCGTACGCCGCGTGGCTGCGGTCGAGCAGGTGCGAGGGCGCGAAATCGGGTTCGCCGCCCAGTTGCACGATGCGCTCGGCGATGCGGTCGGCATGGGCCGATTCCTCGTTGGCGTGCACCAGGAACTCGTCGGCGATGGCGGGCGATTCGACCCCGTTGGCGGTGAAGTAGTGGCGCTTGTAGCGCAGCACGCAGACCAGCTCGGTGGCCAGCGCATCGTTGAGCAGCTTGAGGACGTCGTCGCGCCAGGGGCCGTAGCTCGGGGTGACGGCGCCGTCGTCGAGGCTCTTGCGCGCGGCGTCCAGTCCGCCCTGGTCGAGTTCCAGGTGCTTGTGCGCGGCGGCCTTGGAAGAAGACGAGGAGGAAGAAGAGGAAACATCGGTTTTCATGGAGTGTCCTTTCGTGGGGAGCGGGGAGGGTGAGGGGGGCTCTGTGGCTTGCGCATCAGCGTGTTGACGAGGTCTGCCACGTCGGATGTCTTCAGTACCGCCGCCAGCACCGCGGTGGCCGACAGCAGCCGCCACGGCCTGGCGAGTACCAGCAGGGCGCCGGTGGCGGCCGCGGCCGCCATCAGCTTTGCCGGTTCCTTGCGCGCGTAATGCTCGAGCACCGGGCGCGCCAATTGGCCGACCGCATGCGCGGGGTGCCTGCGCCACCAGCGTTCCACCACGCTGCGGCCCACGGCGAGCCACACGTTGTCTCTTCCTCCTCTTGCTCCTCCTTGTTCTCCTCTTCCTCGAGCATGGCCTGTATGGCCCTGATGCCGTTCATCCGGTGCGGAACCGGCTTGCGCGTCGTGGTGCGCGTATTCCAGGTCGTCCAGTTCCCCCAGCTCCTCGTCTTCCGCCGGCGCGCCCGCGTCCTCGTTCAGCTGCCGCACCAGCGCACGGCGCGAGAGGGCCAGGCGCTGCAGCGGAGTGAGAGGCGAGGGAAGGCGGCGGTCAGCGGCCATGGGGGGCTCCGGCTTCGCGCAGGGCCTGCAGGTCGGCGTCGAGCTGCGTGCGCAGGTCGTCGAAGCCGTAGCTCGGCGCCGGGCGCGTCGCGTACCAGGTGCAAATGAGCGCGATCACCACCGCCACGGCCGGCACGGCCACCAGCACCCAGTGAAAGCTGCCGTGCATCACGCCGAGCAGCACGGCCACGCCGATCAGCCCGAGCGCCAGCGTGGCGCTGGCCACTGCCAGCACGCCCGCGACGATGCGCGCGGCAATGCCGCGTCCCGCTTGCGCGGACTCCTGGCGGACGAGGGCGGCGTAGTTGGCGAGGTGTTCAGCGACGAGTTCCGGATGCCCGAGCACCGTGGAAAAAATCGGATGGAGCATGGTGCCGGGATCGGTCGACGACGGACGCTTCGTGGATCAGTAGTCGTCCCGGCTGCGGCGGCTGGCCAGCACGATGAGCGCGGTGATGGCTGCGCCGGCGGCGGCCGCGAGCAGCACCGAGCGCACGGGCTGGTCGGAGATGTAGCGGCCGGTGACGTCGGCTGCCTGCTCCAGGCGGCGCTGGGCGCGCGCGCTGGTGGTGGAGGCGGCGTCCAGGCCGCGCTGAACGGCTTGCTGCACGCGGGCCGCGAGTTGTTCGACGGCCGGTTCGGATTCGCGCTGCAGGTCGCGGACCTTTTCGCCCGCCGCATTCACCGCGTTCTGTGCGTAGGCGCGGGTGGTTTCGACCGCGTCACGGGCGGTCTGGCGCGCTTCGTCGGCGATTTGCGATGGGGTCTTGGTCGTGTTCATGTGAAGGTCCTTTCCGGAAAAATGAAATGCGCAAGCCTGTTGATCGTAACGACGCTACTTGCGTCGTAGCAAGCCGGCAAGGAAGCTCGCGATCGCGAGGATCACGAAGATCACGAAAAGGATCTTGGCGATGCCTACCGCGCTGGCGGCAATGCCGCCGAACCCGAAGAGGGCCGCGATCAGGGCGATGACCAGAAACACCACGGCGTAATGCAGCATGTGGAACTCCTTCGAGGCTTGCCTCGCTGTGTCTTGGAAAACGTCGGAACGTCGTACCCGGCAACCCCCGAGGGGAAGAAACGGAAGAAACCGGATGGCACGGGGTCAACCTTAAGCGGAGGCCCGTCCCGGACCTGTCAGCGGCCGGGGTTGGGGTGCGTAGGAGACGGCCGAGTCGCCCCGGGGAAGTGTGTGCAGGAGTTCCGGAGAGGAGCCGGGCAGGAGCGCGCGGGGAATCGGGATCAGGCCGAGGCCGAGGCGGCCTTGACGATCGGCAGCATCGCGCTCAGCCGCGTGCCCTTGCCCGGCGCGGACCACACCGTGAGCCGGCCGCGCGCGGCCTCCACCCGGTGCCGCATGCCCGCGAGGCCGTGCGTCGAGGGGCGCACGCGCTGCGTGTCGAAGCCCTTGCCGTTGTCCGCCACCTCCACCACCACGTGGTTGTCGTAGTTCTTGAGAACGATGGTGGCCTCGCTCGCCTCGGCGTACTTGCCGATGTTGGTGAGGCTCTCCTGCACCATGCGGTAGATGGTGAGCTGGCGCGACTCGTCCATGGTCACGGGCTCCAGCACCATCTCGACCTGCAGGCCGGAGCGTTCCCCGAACTCGCGGCCCAGGATCTCCAGCGATGCGACCAGCCCGAGGTTGGCCAGCGACGAGGGCCGCAGGTCCTCGATGATCCGGCGCTTGAGCGCGATGCCGCTGTTGAGCAGCTCGGTCAGATGCTGCAGCCGCTGGATCGCGTCAGGCGCGTCCGCCAATCGCGACTTCAGCCGCGCCACGTCGAGCTTGGCGGCGGTGAGCAGCGAGCCCAGCTCGTCGTGCAGCTCGCGCGCGAGGAAGCCGCGCTCGGTCTCGCGCACGTCCTGCAGGTGGGTGGCCAGCTCGGCCAGCGAGGCGGTGCGCTCGCGCACTTCGTCTTCCAGCGCGTTGCGTTCGCGTTGCAGGGCCTCCTGCTGGCGCTCGCCGATGGAGCGCAGCACGTGCGTCTGGCGCAGGTACAGGAAGAAGGCGAACAGGGCGGCCAGCGCCACGATGGCGGTGCCGATGCGCGCCAGCTGCAGCGAGCGCAGCACCTGCGCCTGGCTCTGGCTCAGGGTGGCGTTGCTGACCTTCACCAGATCGCCCGCCGTCGCGCGGATGGCCTCCATCTCCTCCTGGCCCACGTCGGTCGTGATGACGAACTTCCAGGCGTCGTCCTTGCCGTCCTGGCGCAGGCGCACGCTCATGTCCATCTCGGCCACCTTGCGCAGCACGTGCTTCGACAGCTCGGCCAGCCGGGTGAGCTCGGCCGGTCGGTCGGCATACAGCCGGCGCAGCGTGGCGAGGTGGCCGTCGACCTGCTTGACCGCCTCGTCGTAGGGTTTTCGGTAACTCGCCTCGCCGGTCAGCAGGTAGCCTCGCTGGCCGGTCTCGGCGTCCAGCATGTTCTGCAGGATCTTGTTGAGCGTGCCCCGCACCTGCTGCGCCTCGTCGATGTCGGCGAGGGCGCGGGTGGACTGCCGGTAGCCGGCCTCGTTGATGCCGACGAGGGCCAGTGCGGCCAGCGCCGCGAGCAGCAGGCTCACGGCCATTCTTGGTGGGGCTAACCAGTGCATGAAACTTTCAAGGCTGCTTGCGGCGCAAGTTCGTGAATAATTGACAACAATCAGGGACCAGGCAGGTTGCGGCTTGCGTGCGCAACACTCAACGAAAGTAGCAAATGATCAAAATCGGAATTGTGGACGACCACGCCATCGTGCGATCGGGCCTCCGGCAGTTCTTCTCCGAGCACGTGGACCTGCGCGTGGCGGGCGAGGCAGCCAGCGGCCGCGAAGCCATCGAACTGGTGCGCACCACGGAGCTGGACGTGCTGGTCATGGACCTTTCGATGCCCGGGCAAAGCGGTATCGACGCACTCGCCATGATCCGCGCCAAGGCTCCGGACGTGGGCATCCTGATCCTGAGCGGCTACCCCGAAGAGCACTACGCGATGAACCTGATCCGCCAGGGCGCGAGCGGCTACCTCAACAAGGAATGCGATCCCATCGAGATCGTCAACGCCATCCGCACCATCGCGCTGGGCCGGCGCTACATCACGCCCGCCGTTGCCGAACTGCTGGCCCGCCAGCTCGACCGCAAGGACGACGCGGCCCCCCACGAGCAGCTCTCGGAGCGCGAATTCCAGGTGTTCCTGAAGCTCGCCAAGGGCGAGACCGCCGGCGACATCGCCAAGACGCTGTCGCTGTCTGTGAAGACCGTGAGCACCTACCGCACGCGGCTGATGGAGAAGATGAACCTGTCCTCCAACAGCGACCTCACGTACTACGCGCTGAAGAACAAGCTCATCGACTGAGGCCGGTCGGCGGGCAGGGAAGGGGTCCAAGGCGGCTTCTTTCTTCTCAGCCCGCACCGGGCGCTGGGCGCGAGGCCCGGTCACGGGCCTGCACCAGGCAGAACTCCACCAGCGCGTCGATCTCGTTCGACTTGTCGAACACCGCGTCGACGCCGAACTCCGCGCAGCGCCGCCGGATGTCGGGCGTAGCGTAGTTGCTGAGCACCACCACCTTCTGCACCGGCTTGCGGGCCTGGCAGGCCTGGAGCACGCCCAGGCCGCTGCCTTGCTTGAGGAAGAGGTCGACGATGACGAGATCCCACTCGCCGTCATGGCCGAGCAGCCAGGCGCGGGCGCCGCTTTCGGTTTCGGCGAAGCCGACGACGGTGGCGCAGGTGAGTTCTTCCAGCGTGCCAATGAGGTTTTCACGGATCGTGAGGTTGTCTTCGACGACGTAGGTCTGCAATCTGGAGTCCATGCCGAACCGCGCTTCCTCTCTGGTTGGCAGGCGCACTCGCGGCGCCCCGTTGGCTGGGAAAGCCTGCCAACGAACTGTGCGGCTTCCCCGTTCCACATCATGCAAGCTTCGGCGCGGCACGGCTGTAGGCGGGTTCCCACGCATGCATCCGCGAGCCGTTTCGTAGGCAATGCCTCACGGTTTCTGCGGCCCGCCGCCGACCGGAGAGAGGCCATCATCGGAGTTACAAGGAGCCATGGAAAAGAACGAGACCACGAACAGCATCCCGCGCAAGCGGCCGCTCTGGCCGAAGCTGCTGGCGGGCCTGGTGCTGCTGTTCGCGGCGCTGGCGGTGGGGCTCGCCTTCTTCCCGTGGGACGTGCTGCGCGAGCCGGTCAACCGCTATGTCAGCGAGAAGACGGGGCGCAAGTTCGAGATCACGCGGCGGCTCGACGTGGGGCTCGGGTGGCGGCAGGCCACCGTCAGGCTCGACGGCGTCGAGTTCGCCAATCCCTCGTGGGCGCGCGACCCGTACCTAGTGAAGGCCGAGCGCGCCGAGTTCGAAATCAGCCTCTGGCCGCTGCTTTCCAGCAGCATCGTCATTCCGCGGCTGGCGCTTTCCTCCCCCACGGTGGGGCTGCAGATGGAGTCCGACGGCCGCCGCACCTGGGCGCTGGGCAAGGACACCTCCGACGGCGGCACCGTACCGACCATCGGCCAGATCCAGGTCGACAGCGGCGCGGTCGACTTCCTCGCGAAGCACCTGGGCGTCGACGTGCACGCCGACCTGAACTACGACAGCAGCCGCGGCGAGATGCCGCTCGACTACCGCATCAAGGGTCGCTACAAGGGCCAGCCGCTGACCGCCAGTGGGCGTACCGGCAACGTGCTGCAGATCAGCGCCGCCGGCGCGCCGCCTTTCCCGCTGGAAATCCGCGCCGCCGCCGGCCAGACCCAGCTGAAGGCGACGGGCACCGTGGCGCGCCTCTCGGACCTGGACGGCATCGACGCCAGGTTCGAGATCAAGGGCCAGACTTTGGGCGCCCTGTTCCCGCTGCTGGGCATCGCGCTGCCGCAGACCTCGCCCTACATGCTGAGCGGCAAGCTCGACAAGCGCGGCAAGCTGTGGGAGGCCTCCGGTCTCAAGGGGCGGCTGGGCCTGTCCGACATCGCCGGCGACATGCGCTTCGACCAGGCCGGCAAGCTGCCGCACCTGGCGGGCGACCTGCGCTCGAAGGTGATGGACATGGACGACCTCGGCCCGCTGATCGGCCTGCCGCCCACGGCGCGTACCGCCGCCACCGTGGAAGGCGTGGCGCCGCCGCCCACCGTCACCCAGGTCAAGCGCCCCGGCGGCAAGGTGCTGCCGACGGCGCCGCTGGACTTCGAGCGCCTGCGCGCCATGAACGCCGACGTGAAATACACGGCCGACCGCATCCGCAACGTGCGCGACGTGCCGCTGGAGCGCGGCAGCGTGCAGGTGAAGCTGGCCGAGGGCGTGCTCACGCTCGACCCGCTCGACCTGGGCGTGGCCGGCGGCAGGCTCAGCGGCGCGATCCGCATCGACGGCTCGAAGAACCCGGCGGACATTCGTGCCTCGCTCGACGCACGGGCCATGCAGCTGGCCCGGCTGTTCCCGAAGCTCGAAACCACCGGCAACAGCGTCGGCCGGCTGGACGGGCGCATCAACCTCTCGGGCTCCGGCAGCACCGTGGCCAACTGGCTCGGGGGCGTATCGGGCGACGTGGCGGTCATCTCGGGACGCGGGCAGTTCGGCAACCTGCTGCCGGTGTTCGCGACGCTGGTGGGCGGCGACATCATCAAGTTCATGCTGCGCGGCGACCGCAACGTGGAACTGCGCTGCGCGGCGCTGGCCTTCGACGTGAACAAGGGCCTGATGACCGGCCGCACGCTGGTGGTGGACACCACCAATGCCGTCTTCATCGCCACCGGGCAGGCCAATCTGGCGACCGAGGGGCTGGATTTCGTGGTCCGTCCGGAGCCTAAGAGCAAGAGCATCCTCTCCATCCGCACTCCGCTGGTGGTGAGCGGCACCTTCGGCGATCCGAAGGGCGGCCTGGAGGTCGGACCGCTGGCCGGGCGCGGATTGGCCGCATTGGCGCTGGGCGCCATCAATCCGCTGCTGGCGCTGGCCGCGACCATCGAGCCGGGGCCGGGCGAGGACTCCGACTGCAAGGGCGTGGTGGCGCAGGCGAACAAGCCCTCCGCAGGAGCCGCGGCCAAGGGCGCCGCCCGGGCGAAGGGCGCGAAGCAGCCTTAGTTGGAGGGGGGGCGCTGAGCGCAGACGCTGCAGTGCGGGTCGCGCGCCACGCGCAGCGTGTCGAAGGAAGTGCTGCGACCGTCGAACATCAGCAGCCTGCCCGCCAGCGACGGCCCGATGCCGGCCAGCAGCTTCAGGGCCTCGCTGGCCTGCAGCGTGCCGATGGTGCCCACTACCGGGCCGAACACGCCGAGCACCGCGCAGCGCGTTTCCTCGAAGGTCGCATCGGGCGGGAACAGGCAGGCGTAGCAGGGCGATGCGTCGTCCCGGGTGTCGTAGACGCTCAGCTGCCCGTCGAAACGGATCGCCGCACCCGCCACCAGCGGCTTCGAATGAGCCACGCAGGCGCGATTGACGGCCTGCCGGGTGGCGAAGTTGTCGCAGCAATCGACCACCACGTCGGCTTCGGCAACCAGGCGCGACAGCAGCGCCTCGTCGGCGCGCAGCGCATAGGTTTCGATGGCGATGTCGGGATTGATGCCGCGCATGGCCTGGGCGGCTGATTCGACCTTGGGAAGGCCGACCCGGTCATGGGAATGCGCCACCTGGCGCTGGAGATTGGTGAGATCGACCTCGTCGTCGTCGACCAGCACGATGCGGCCGACCCCTGCTGCAGCAAGGTACAGGGCCACCGGCGAGCCCAGCCCGCCGGCGCCTATGACGAGAACCCGTCCGGCGCTGACGCGGGCCTGGCCGTCGATGCCGAATTCTTCGAGAAGGATGTGGCGCGAATAGCGCAGCAGCTCGCTATCTTCCATGCGCCACCGGGCTCAGTTTTCCTTCTTCTCTTCCTTGTTGTCGACGATGACCTGCGTCTTGCTGACCAGCACCGGCTGGCCCTTCAGGCGGTTGAGCGCCTGCACGAGCGGGAAGTCCTTGTCGGTGCCGAACTCGGGCACCTTGCGGTCCTGCGGCGGCTTCTTGGCTTCTTCCTCGAGGCGCTTGCGGGCTTCGTCGCGGGCCTTCTCGCGTTCGGGGTCCTTGACTTCGGGGCCCTGGCCGCTGGCCAGGTGCTTCTCGAGGTCGGCCTCGCGCATGCGCAGGGCGGCGAAGGGACTGCCCTCGGCGCTTTCGTCGACCAGCACGTTGGGCACGATGCCCTTGGCCTGGATCGAGGTGCCGCTGGGCGTGTAGTAGCGCGCGGTGGTGATCTTCAGGCCGGTGTCGGGGCCGAGCGGACGCACCGTCTGCACCGAGCCCTTGCCGAAGGTCTGGCTGCCCATGATGGTGGCGCGCTTGTGGTCCTGCAGGGCGCCGGCGACGATCTCGCTGGCCGAGGCCGAGCCTTCGTTCACCAGCACCACCAGCGGCACGCTCTTGAGCGCGGCCGGCAGGCTGCGCAGCGGGTCGCTGCCCGAACGGCGCTGGTAGAACTCCGGCGCCGCCTTGTAGACCGACTTGCTCTCGGCCAGCTGGCCGTCGGTGGTGACCACCGTGACGTTCTCGGGCAGGAAGGCCGACGACACCGCCACGGCAGCGTCGAGCAGGCCGCCCGGGTCGTTGCGCAGGTCGAGCACCAGGCCCTTGAGGTTCGGGTCTTCCTTGTACAGCTCGTCGATCTTCTTCACGAAGTCGTCGACGGTGCGTTCCTGGAACTGCGACAGGCGGATCCAGCCGTAGCCGGGCTCGATCATCTTGCCGCGGACCGACTGCGTGCGGATCTCTTCACGCGTGATCGTCACGGGGAAGGTGCGGCTCTCGTCCTTGCGGAAGATGGTCAGCAGCACCTTGGTGTTGGCTTCGCCGCGCATGCGCTTGACCGCCTCGTTCAGCGACAGGCCGCGCACGGCGGTGTCGTCGATCTTGGTGATCAGGTCATTGGGCTTCAGGCCCGCGCGGAAGGCGGGGGAGCCCTCGATGGGCGAGACGACCTTGATCAGGCCGTCTTCCTGGGAAATCTCGATGCCCACGCCGACGAAGCGGCCGGTGGTGCCTTCCCTGAATTCCTTGAAGGACTTCTTGTCGAAGTACTGGGAATGCGGGTCGAGCCCGGCGACCATGCCCGAGATGGCGTCCGAGATGAGCTTCTTCTCGTCGACCGGCTCCACGTAGTCGCTCTTGACCATGCCGAAGACGGCTGCGAGCTGCTGCAATTCCTCGAGCGGCAGCGGCGCGAGCGAGCCGCGCGCGACTGTCTGCAGCGAGACGGTGGTCAGGACGCCTGCAACGGCGCCGGCGGCGACCCAGCCGGTGATCTTCAATTTCTGGCCCATCATGAGTGGTTGTCCTTGTCGGCGGCTGTCAATCCAATATACACAGCTTGGAAGCAAATTGTTTGCCGGGGTTCCACGGGTGGAGTGCCGGACGGGGGCTTTTACAGGGCAGTCCCGGGGCCTTTTTTCAGCCCTTGCCCTGCGACGCCACCGCGGCGGCGGCCTTTTCGGCGGCCGCGGCATCGCCGAGGTAGTAGTGGCGCAGGGGCTTGAGGTCGTCGTCGAGCTCGTAGACCAGCGGAATGCCGTTCGGGATGTTCAGGCCGACGATGTCGTCGTCGGAGATGCCGTCGAGGTATTTCACCAGGGCGCGGATCGAGTTGCCGTGGGCCGCCACCACCAGCCGGCGGCCGGTGCGGATGGCCGGCGCCATCGATTCGTTCCAGAAGGGCAGCACGCGCGCCACCGTGTCCTTCAGGCACTCGGTCAGCGGGATCTGCTCGGGCGAGAGCTTGGCGTAGCGCACGTCGCCGCGCTCGCTGCGCGGGTCGTCGGCTTCCAGCGGCGGGGGCGGGGTGTTGTAGCTGCGGCGCCAGACCAGAACCTGCTCGTCGCCGTACTTCTTGGCGGTTTCGGCCTTGTTCAGGCCCTGCAGGCCGCCGTAGTGGCGCTCGTTCAGGCGCCAGGAGTGCACCACGGGCAGCCAGGTGCGGTCGAGCTCGTCGAGCGTGTGCCACAGGGTGCGGGTGGCGCGCTTGAGCACGCTCGTGTAGGCGACGTCGAAGTCGTAGCCCTCGGCCTTGAGCAGCCGGCCGGCCTGCTTGGCCTGTTCGACGCCGGTTTCGGTCAGGTCGACGTCGGTCCATCCGGTGAAGCGGTTTTCCAGATTCCAGGTCGATTCACCGTGACGGATCAATACCAGTTTGTGCATGTGGGAGGCCTTTGGCTGCGCTTGCGAAACCTCGCATTCTAAAATCCCCGGTTTGCCATTCAAGGAACCCCCCGTGAAATTGATCGAATTCGTCACCGCGAACTGGATGCTGATCCTGATCGCGCTCAGCTCGGGTGCCATGCTGGCCTGGCCGCTGGTGCGGGGGGCGGGCGGCGGAACGCTCACGGCGCAGGGCGCCGTCCAGCTCATCAACCGCGAGCGCGCGGTGCTGGTCGACGTGCGCGAACCTGAAGAATTCGCCACCGGCCACATGATCGGCGCCAAGAACGTCCCCCTGAACCAGCTCGAGGAAAAACTCGCCGGCGCGGTCAAGAACAAGAACGTGCCGCTCCTGCTGGTGTGCGCCACCGGCGCCCGCGCCCAGCGCGCCGTGGCCATGGCCAAGAAGCTGGGTTACGAGCAGGCCCAAGCCGTGGCCGGCGGACTGAAAGCCTGGAAAGACGCTAACCTGCCCGTTGAAAAGGCCTGAAATCCCCCGAGATGGAGCGTATGCAAGCAGTCAAGATGTACACCACCGCCGTTTGCCCTTACTGCATCCGCGCGAAACAGATCCTGAAGTCCAAGGGCGTCGAGCAGATCGAGGAGATCCGCATCGACACCGATCCCCAGGCCCGCAACACCATGATGGAGGTCACCCAGCGCCGCACGGTGCCGCAGATCTTCATCGGCGACACCCACGTGGGCGGCTGCGACGACCTGATGGCGCTCGACAGCCGCGGCGGCCTCGTTCCGCTGCTGCAGGCCGCCTGAAACCGGTCCTGCCCCGGAACCGTCTTCCGGCCGGGCCATAATCGCCAGTTCACTCATCTGCAGCCCGCTGCGGGACCCTCTCCCCGGCGGGCATTGTTTTGATCCTCGAAAGTTCAGCCATGGCCGACCAGCAAGCCCAAGATCCCGTCTTCCAGATCCAGCGCGTCTACCTCAAGGACCTGTCGCTCGAACAGCCCAATTCGCCGGCGATCCTGCTGGAGCAGGAGCAGCCCACCGTCGACATCCAGCTCGGCGTGGACGCCCAGCCGGTGGCCGAAGGCATCTTCGAGATCACCGTGGCCGCCACCGTGCAGACCAAGATCGGCGACAAGACCGTGTTCCTGGTCGAGGCCAAGCAGGCCGGCATCTTCGAGATCCGCCACCTGCCGGAAGAGCAGATGGGCGCCATCCTCGGCATCGCCTGCCCGCAGATCGTCTACCCGTACCTGCGCGGCAACGTGGCCGACGTGATCCAGCGCGGCGGCTTCCCGCCCGTGCACCTGGCCGAAATCAACTTCCAGGCCATGTACGAGCAGCAGCAGGCACAGGCAGCCGGCCAGGCTGCGCCCTCGCTGGCACAGTAATCGCGGCATTGCAGCCGTAGCAGCCACAGACGCCGATGAAGATCTGCGTTCATGGCGCCGGTGCCTGGGGCACGGCGGTCGCCGTCAACGCGGCGGCCCGCCACGAAGTGACGCTCTGGGCGCGCGACGCCGCCCAGGCCGACGCCATGTCGGCCGCGCGAGAAAACTCCCGCTACCTGTCCGGGCTGGCCCTGCCGGCTTCGCTGGCCGTGCGCGCCGGCGACATCGCCCAGGCGCAGGCCGGTGCCGACCTCGTCATCGTTGCCACGCCCATGGCGGCCCTGCGCGAGCAGCTCGTCGCGCTGCGCGGCACCACCGCCGCGGTGGCGTGGCTGTGCAAGGGCGTCGAGCCTGCGCTCGACAGTTCCTCCCCCGCATCCTTCGGCCTGCTGGCCCACGAAATCTGGGCGCAGGTTGCTCCTGATTTGAGAGCGGGCGTGCTCAGCGGCCCCAGCTTCGCGCAGGAGGTCGCCGAAGGGCGTCCGACCGCGCTGGTGGCCGCCAGCCCGCACGCCGCCGTGCGGGACATGCTGGTCGACGCCTTCCACGGCCCCGCGCTGCGCGTCTACGCCAACGAGGACATCGTCGGCGTGGAAGTGGGCGGCGCGGTCAAGAACGTGCTGGCCATCGCCACCGGACTGTGCGACGGCCTCGCGTTGGGGCTCAACGCCCGCGCGGCGCTCATCACGCGCGGCCTCGCCGAAATGACGCGCTTCGGCCTCGCGCTGGGCGCCCGCGCCGAAACCTTCATGGGTCTTTCGGGCCTGGGCGACCTGGTGCTGACCTCCACCGGCGACTTGTCGCGCAACCGCAAGGTCGGCCTGCTGCTGGCGCAGGGCCGCACGCTGGCGCAGGCCGTCGATTCGCTGGGCCACGTCGCCGAGGGCGTGTACTGCGCCCGTACCGTGGTGCAGCGCGCGCGCGGCCTCGGCGTCGAGATGCCGATCGCCGAAGGCGTGGTCGCGCTGCTCGACGGCCTTGTGAGCCCGCAGGACGCCGTGGCGGCGCTCGTCGGCCGCGACCCGGTGCCGGAATCGGTCGTCCAGCCGGGCGCCCCGGCCGCGCCCCGCCATTCCTCCTAATTAAAAAACGCAGAGACAAAGAGCCATGAGCCTTCGCTTTGATTTTTCAGCGTCGGCCGTGGCCGCGCTGGCCCTGTCCGATGCCACCCGCGCATTGCAGGAAGACGTCGCCGGCGGCGACCTCACCGCTTCGCTGGTCGATCCGGCCCGCAGCGCCCGCGCTCGCGTGCTGGCGCGCGAGGCCGCCGTCGTGTGCGGCGCCCCCTGGGTCGAGGCCACGCTGCGGCAGCTCGACCCGCAGGTACGCATCCAGTGGCTGTGCGCCGAAGGCGAGCGCTGCGTGGCCGACCAGACCGTGCTCGAGATCGAAGGCTCGGCCCGCGCGCTGCTGACCGCCGAGCGCACCTCGCTCAACTTCCTGCAGCTGCTGAGCGCGGTAGCCACCAAGACCGCGATCTACGCCGATGCCGTGCGCGGCACCCGCGCGCGCATCGTCGACACCCGCAAGACCATTCCCGGCCTGCGCCTTGCGCAGAAGTACGCCGTGCGCACCGGCGGCGGCCTGAACCACCGCATCGGCCTGTACGACGCGGTGCTCATCAAGGAAAACCACATCGCCGCGGCCGGTGGCGTGGCCGCGGCCCTGCGCGCCGTGGCCCCCGTGGCCTCGCAGGCCGAGTTCGTCGAGGTCGAGGTCGAGACGCTGGCCCAGCTGCGCGAGGCGCTCGATGCCGGCGCGCGCATGGTGCTGCTCGACAACATGGACCTGCCCATGCTGCGAGAGGCCGTGCGCATCAACGACGAGGCCGGCGAAGACCGCAAGGCCGTGCTGGAGATATCCGGCGGCGTCACACTGGAAGGCCTGCGCGCCCTGGCCGAAACCGGGGTCGACCGGATTTCCGTCGGTGCCCTGACCAAGGACGTCAAGGCCATCGACTACTCGATGCGTTTCCAGGAAGGCTGATCCGCCCATGTCGTCCACGGTCATCGACGTCGACTACGAACAGCCCGCCGAAACCACGGCCGGCGCCGTCTGCGACACCCGCCACGCCTGGGCCCGCGTGCCGCCCGAGCCTTCGCCCGACGAGCGCGTCGCGCTGAAGGAGCGCATCCGCCGCCTGCTGCGCGAGCGCAATGCCGTGATGGTGTCGCACTTCTACGTGCACCCTGACCTGCAGGACCTCGCCGAGGAAACCGGCGGCATCGTGAGCGATTCGCTCGAAATGGCGCGCTTCGGCCGCGACCACGCCGCGCAGACGCTGGTGGTGTCGGGGGTTCGCTTCATGGGCGAGACCTCGAAGATCCTCTCGCCCGAGAAGCGCGTGCTGATGCCCGACCTCGACGCGAACTGCTCGCTCGACCTGGGCTGCCCGGTCGACCAGTTCAGCGCCTTCTGCGACCAGCATCCCGACCGCACCGTGGTCGTCTATGCCAACACCAGCGCGGCCGTGAAGGCGCGGGCCGACTGGCTCGTCACCTCCAGCTGCGCGCTCGACGTGGTGAACGCGCTGCACGCGGCGGGGCGGAAGATCCTCTGGGGCCCCGATCGCCACCTGGGCGACTACATCCGCCGCCAGACCGGTGCCGACATGGTCAGCTGGAACGGCGCCTGCATCGTGCACGACGAGTTCAAGGCGCTGGAACTCGAGCTGCTCATGAAGGAGCATCCGAAGGCGAAGGTGCTGGTGCACCCCGAGTCGCCCTCGGACGTGATCGCGCTGGCCGATGCGGTGGGCTCCACCTCGGCCATCCTGAACGCGGCGCAGCGCATGGACGCGACCGAGTTCATCGTCGCCACCGACAGCGGCATGCTGCACAAGCTGCGCACGCTGAACCCCGGCAAGGTCTTCATCGAGGCGCCCACTGCCGGCAACGGCGGTACCTGCAAGAGCTGCGCGCATTGCCCGTGGATGGCGATGAACGGGCTGGTGGAGCTGGCGAATGCGCTGGAGACGGGGGCCGGGGAGATCCATGTCGATCCGGCGCTTGGGCTGCGGGCCCGTGTGCCGATCGACCGGATGCTGGCGTTCACGGCCGGGCTGAAGAACGGGCAGGCGCCGGGAAGCCTGGTCGCTGGCATCGGCGCCGCCTGACCCTGTCTTTCTCCTTCCCCCTCTGGGGGAAGGTTGGGATGGGGGCAGGCAGAGCGCTCGATGGTGGCGCCGCTTGCCCCCACCCCGGCCCTCCCCCAGAGGGGGAGGGAGAAAGAAAAACCTAGAAGTCCACGGTGCAGGAGTCGCCGAGCGCCTCGCGCCACACGCGCACGCGAGCCAGCGAGGGCCGCAAGTCCGGCAGCGCATCCGCAATGAACACGCACAGGTTCTCCAGCGTCGGCGGATGCAGCCCCGCCACGTCGTCCAGCAGGTGATGGTCGAGCTGCTCGCGCACGTCCTCCAGCCGGCGGCGCAGCAGCCCCAGGTCGATCACCATCCCCGTCACCGGGTCGCGCTCGCCCGTGAGCCACACCTCCGCGTGGTAGGTGTGGCCGTGGATACGGCGGCTGCCTTCGACTTCGATCTCGCGCTTGAGCGTGTGGGCGGCATCGAAGAAGAAGCGTTGGCTGATGGTGAATCGCATCGTCAAAGGAAAAACTCGGGGAACTCGGGGAAAAGGGCGGCCGCCTCAACGGATGCCGGTGATCTTGTGCGTCTGCACGCTGAGGCGCCACGCAGGCTGCTTCATGCATTCGGCAATGCAGAGCTCGGTGTTCGCGACGCGATCGGGCCCGTCCATGGGCTGCAAAAAACGGTGCGTGAACTCGCCGGTGCGCGCCATCGTGTCGAGGTCGAATTCGGCCTGCGGCCACACCAGCTTCAGCTCCTGGCCGCGTTGCTGCACCCACGGCGCGCCGGCCTTGGGGCTGATGCACAGCCAGTCGATGCCCTCGGGCGCCTCGACCGTGCCGTTGCTCTCGACAGCGATACGGAAACGGCGCGCATGCAGCGCGTCGACCAGGGCGGCGTCCACCTGCAGCAGCGGCTCGCCGCCGGTCAGCACCACCAGCCGGTGGTCGGCATCGGCGGCCGGCCATTGCGCAGCGATGGTGTCGGCGAGCAGGTCGGCGGTCTTGAACTTGCCGCCCAGCGTGCCGTCGGTGCCGACGAAATCGGTGTCGCAGAAGCGGCAGATGGCGGAGGCGCGGTCTTCCTCGCGGCCGGTCCAGAGGTTGCAGCCCGCGAAGCGGCAGAACACGGCCGGCATGCCGGCCTGGCCGCCTTCGCCCTGCAGCGTGTAGAAGATTTCCTTGACGCTGTAGGTCATGGGGCCGGAGTCTCGATCTCGAGGTTGTCGATCAGCCGCGTGGTACCCAGGCGGGCGGCGGCCAGCGCCACCAGAGCGTCGCCCGCGGCGGGTGCCTGCAGGTCGGAGCGGCGGCGCAGCACGAGGTAGTCGGGCTGCCAGCCGCGCCCGGTCAGCGTCTGCATGGCGCGTGCCTCTATGGCCGACAGGTCGCGCTCACCCGAGCGCACCGCCTCGGCCATCGCCTTCAGCGCCTTCGACAGCTGCACGGCCTCGGCGCGCTCGCTCTCGCTCAGGTAGCCGTTGCGCGACGACAGCGCCAGGCCGTCGCCGGCGCGGAAGGTCTCGCCGCCCACGATCTCGATCGGCAGTGCGAACTGCCGGACCATGTGGCGGATCATCATCAGCTGCTGGTAGTCCTTCTTGCCGAACACCGCCACGCGCGGCTGCACGCACTGGAAGAGCTTCATCACCACCGTGCAGACGCCGATGAAGAAGCCGGGGCGGAAGTGCCCTTCGAGGATGTCGGCCAGCGCCGGGTCGGGGTGCACCTTGCAGGTCTGGGGCTCGGGGTAGAGCGCCTTCTCGTCGGGCGCGAACAGCACGTCGCAGCCGGCGGCGCGCAGCTTCTCGCAGTCGCTGTCCCAGGTGCGCGGGTAGGTGTCGAAGTCTTCGTGCGGCAAAAACTGCAGGCGGTTCACGAAGATGCTGGCCACGGTCACGTCGCCCAGCGGCCTGGCCTGCTTCACCAGGGCCAGGTGGCCGTCGTGCAGGTTGCCCATGGTGGGGACGAAGGCGGGGCGCCCGAAGGCGGCCAGGTGGCTGCGCAGGTCGTCGATGGTGTGTGCGATGTGCATGAGGGGTTTCCTTCCTTACCAGGCGTGGAGTCGGTCGTCGGGGAAGCTGCCGTCCTTGACGGCCTGAACGTAGGCCTTGAGCGCGGGCAGCACGCCCGGCGCGTCGGCCATGAAGTTGCGCACGAACTTCGGCATCTTCCCGAGGTTGATGCCCAGCATGTCGTGCAGCACGAGCACCTGTCCGGCGGTGGCCTTGCCGGCGCCGATGCCGATGGTGGCGCAGTGCTTCAGCTCGGTCGTGAGTTCGGCGGCCAGCGCAGCCGGCACCATTTCGAGCACCAGCATCGCGGCGCCCGCGTCCTGCAGCGCATGGGCCTGCTGCTTCAGCAGCGCGCCGGCGGTGTCGCCCTTGCCCTGCACGCGGTAGCCGCCCAGCGCATGCACCGTCTGCGGCGTCAGGCCGAGGTGGGCGCACACGGGAATGCCGCGCTCGACCAGGAAGCGCACGGTCTCGGTGGTCCAGCCGCCGCCTTCGAGCTTGACCATGTGCGCGCCGGCCTGCATCAGCACCGTGGCGCTGCGCAGCGCCTGTTCGCGCGACTCCTGGTAGCTGCCGAAGGGCAGGTCGGCGATGAGCCAGGCCGTGCCCTGCACCCGGCGCAGGCCGCGCGAGACGCTGTCGGTGTGATAGCGCATGGTGTCCAGGCTCACGCCCACGGTGCTGTTCAGGCCCTGGCAGACCATGCCGAGCGAATCGCCGACCAGCAGGCAGTCGACGCCGGCCGCGTCGGCCATGGCCGCGAAGGTGGCGTCGTAGGCCGTCAGCATCGCGATCTTCTCGCCGCGAGCATGCATGTCGGCCAGTCGCGGCAGGCTCACGGGCTTGCGCGATGCGGGCGGAGAGGCCGGCGGCAGAGTGCCGTAGGGCGAGGCCGGCGGTGCTTCAGTGGCGGCGGTGGTGGGCGTGGTGTTCGACATGGTTGGGTTTCTCCCTGCGGGCGTCGGTGGCCGGGCATCCTTGAGTGAAGAAAAACGAACGGGTGAGGGTTATCGGTCCGCCGGAGGCGCCAGCACCGTGGGCGCTGTGGGCTCGGCGAGCGAGGGGTAGTCGCGGCTGAAATGCAGGCCACGGCTCTCGTGGCGGGCCTGCGCGGAACGAACGATCAGCTCGGCCACCTGCACCAGGTTGCGCAGTTCGAGCAGGTCGCGCGTGACGTGGAAGTTCGCGTAGAACTCCTGGATCTCTGCCTGCAGCAGCGCGATGCGGTGGCTCGCGCGCTCCAGGCGCTTGTTGGTGCGCACGATGCCGACGTAGTCCCACATGAAGCGGCGCAGTTCGTCCCAGTTGTGGGAGATGACCACGGCCTCGTCGGCGTCGGTGACGCGGCTGTCGTCCCAGGCGGGCAGCTCGGCGCGTTCACGCACCGGCGCCGAGGCAATGGCCCCCGCCGCGGCGCGCGCGAACACCATGCATTCGACCAGCGAGTTGCTGGCCAGCCGGTTCGCGCCGTGCAGGCCGGTGCAGGCGGTCTCACCGATGGCGTAGAGGCCCGGGATGTCGGTGCGCCCGCTCAGGTCGCTCAGCACGCCGCCGCAGGTGTAGTGCGCGGCCGGCACCACCGGGATGGGCTCGCGCGTGATGTCGATGCCCAGCTCCAGGCAGCGCGCCAGGATGGTGGGGAAATGCTCCTTCAGGAACGCGGCCGGCTGGTGCGAGATGTCGAGATGCACGCAGTCGAGGCCGTGCTTCTTCATCTCGAAGTCGATGGCGCGGGCCACCACGTCGCGCGGCGCGAGTTCGGCGCGCTCGTCGTGCTTCGGCATGAAGCGGGTGCCGTCGGGCAACTTCAGCAGCCCGCCTTCCCCGCGCACCGCCTCGCTGATCAGGAAGGACTTGGCGTGCGGGTGGTACAGGCAGGTCGGGTGGAACTGGATGAACTCCATGTTCGACACCCGGCAGCCCGCGCGCCACGCGGCGGCGATGCCGTCGCCGGTGGCGGTGTCGGGGTTCGTCGTGTACAGGTACACCTTGCCCGCGCCGCCCGTGGCCAGGATGGTGTGCGGCGCACGGAAGGCCAGCACCTCGTCGGTCTGGTCGTCGAGCGCGTAGAGGCCAAGGCAGGCCGGGTCTTCCAGTCCGATCTTGGGGCCGGTGATCAGGTCGACCAGCGTGTGGTGCTCGAACAGCGTGATGTTCGGCGTGCGCCGCACGCGCTCGATCAGCACCTGCTGCACCGCCGCGCCGGTGGCGTCGGTCACGTGCACGATGCGGCGCTGGCTGTGGCCGCCTTCGCGCGTGAGATGAAGGTCGCCGTCTTCTTCCGAGAAGGGCACGCCCAGCTCGCGCAGCCAGCCGATGGCCTCGGGCGCGTGCTCGACCACGAAGCGCGTGGCCTCGGGGTCGCACAGGCCAGCGCCAGCGATCAGCGTGTCTTCCACGTGCGCGTCGAAGCTGTCGCCGGCCGCCAGCACCGCCGCGATGCCGCCCTGCGCCCAGGCGCTGGAGCCGTCGTTCAGCGCGCGCTTGGTCAGCACGGCCACGCGGTGCGTGGGCGCCAGGTGCAGCGCCGCCGAGAGGCCGGCGAGGCCGCTGCCGACGATGAGGACGTCGAAATCGCGCACGGCGGAAGTCACTGGCATTGGAAAACGGGGTGGATCAGGCGGGCGAGTAGGCCAGCCGGACGTAGATGGGGGCGAAGGCTTCCGCCTGCGTGATTTCGATCAGCGTCTCCTTCGCGAGCTCCAGCATCGCGATGAAGGTGACGATCAGCACCGGCACGCCGCGCGACACGTCGAAGAGCCTCTCGAACTCGACGAAGCGCTGCCCCTGCAGGTGGCGCAGCACGATGCTCATGTGCTCGCGCACGTTGAGTTCCTCGCGCGAGATCTTGTGGTGCTGCACGAGCTTGGCGCGCTTCATGATGTCGGCCCACGCGTCGCGCAGCTCGATCACGTCCACGTCGGGAAAGCGCGGCTTGAGCGACTGCTCGATGTAGACCTGAGCCTTCCAGAAGTCGCGGCCGTACTGCGGCATGGCGCTGATGGCGGCCGCCTGCAGCTTGGTCTGCTCGTACTCGAGCAGGCGGCGCACGAGCTCGGCGCGCGGGTCTTCCGCCTCTTCGCCGTCGGCCACCTTCTTGGGCGGCAGCAGCATGCGCGACTTGATCTCTATCAGCATCGCGGCCATCAGCAGGTACTCGGCCGCGAGCTCGAGGTTCGTCTGGCGGATCTCGTCGACGTAGCTCAGGTATTGCCGCGTGAGCCCCGCCATCGGGATGTCGAGGATGTTGAAGTTCTGCTTGCGGATCAGGTAGAGCAGCAGGTCCAGCGGGCCTTCGAAGGCCTCCAGGAACACCTGCAGCGCCTCGGGCGGGATGTACAGGTCCTTCGGCATCGCGAAGAGCGGCTCTCCATAGAGCCTCGCGAGCGCGACCTGGTCGACCACCTCGGGCATGTCGACCACCAGCGTGCCGTTGTCCTCGTCGCCGTTCATCGGGTTGATGCTACTTTTTCAATAGCGGCCGACGCAGTGCGGACGGGGGTATGCTGCCAATTCGGCATCGGGGAAGGGCTTACTTGGCCTGGGTCTGGTAGACGTAGGGCTGCATCGGCACGCGGGCTTCGCTGTACTCCTCGAGCAGGCTGCGGTCGAGGTGCTTGTCCCAGAGCAGGGCGCGGCCGGCGCGCTGTTCGGCCTCCAGCGTCGGCTTCTTTTCCTTCATCTCCTCGATGAAGTTCGTGATCTCGGAGGTGTAGTGGGGGCGGCGGAAGATGGACATAGACTGGACCTTTGTTGGCGCGAATTTTACCGGGGACGGCATGAAGCGAATTCAGGGTTGGCGGATCGGCATGGTTACGGGGTGTCTGGCGGCGGCGATCGGGCTCGCCGCCTGCGACCCGAAGAACATCAGCGAGCTGGAGGAAGGCGTGTCCACGGAGGCCGACGTCCGCGCGCGCTTCGGCGAGCCCGAGAACATCTGGGACGCCCCCGGACGCGGCCGCGTGTTCGAGTACAACCGCCAGCCCGCGGGCCAGAAGAACTACATGATCACCATCGGCCCCGACGGCAAGATGAGCGCGTTGCGCCAGGTGCTCACGCCCGAGAACTTCGCGAAGGTTCAGCCCGGCATGATGATGGAAGACCTGCGCAAGATGCTCGGCAAGCCCGCCAAGGTCACCCCCTATGCGCTCAGGCGCGAGACCGAATGGGAGTGGCGCTGGGTGCAGCCGCCCAACTCCGCCATGGTCTTCACCGCCACGCTGAACGACGACCAGCGCGTGGTGCGCAGCGGCTCCTCGCCCGACCGGGGCACCGAGGCCCCGTAACGCTGCAGCTACCCGCCGTGGGACGCGCCGGGCCTGCCCGTCGTCAGCTCCTCGGCAAAGCCCGATCGTTCCAGCACCTCCAGGGGCTGCGGCTGCAGCGACTCGATGCGAAGCACCCCGTCGCGCGCCAGCACCGCCCGGTGCAGCTGCCGCAGGGCGTCGACGCCGGTTGCGTCGATGTAGATGAGGTGCGTGGCGTCCAGCACCAGCGTCATGCCGCGCGGTGCGCGCTCGGCGGCGTTCACCGTCTCGTCGAGCTTGGCTGCCGCGCCGAAGAACAGCGTGCCGTAGAGCCGGTAGGTGAGCACCGGCGGCTGCAGGGTGACCAGCTCGACTTCGAAGAGCCCGCTCATGCGCCGGATGAAGAGCGCGCAGGCCAGCACGATGCCCACCTGCACCGCCACCGTCAGGTCGAACACCACCGTGAGGAAGAAGGTGCCCAGCATCAGCAGCCGGTAGTGGCGGCTGAAGTGCCGCAGCTGCGTGGGCGTGAACTCGCGCCATTCGCCCATGTTCAGGCCCACGAACACCAGGATGCCCGCCAGCACCGCGAGCGGCACGTGGCGCGCCAGCGGCGCTGCCAGCAGCACCACGACCAGCAGCGTCAGCGCATGCACCATGCCCGCGACCGGCGAGCTGCCGCCCGAGCGGATGTTGGTCACGGTGCGCGCGATGGTGCCCGTGGCCGGCATGCCGCCGAAGAAAGGCGTGACCACGTTCGCGATGCCCTGCGCCATCAGCTCCTGGTTGGGGTCGTGGCGCGGCTGGCCGCTGATCTGGTCGGACACGCGCGCGCACAGCAGCGACTCGATGGCGCCGAGCAGCGCGATGGTCAGCGTCGGCGTCACGAGCTGCTTGACCGTCTCCCACGAGAAATCGGGCAGCGCGAAAGCCGGCACGCCCTCGGGAATTCCGCCGAAGCGCGTGCCGATGGTTTCCACCGGCAGCTCGAAGCCCCATGACACCAGCGTGAGCGTGACCAGCGCCACGATGGGCCCCGGCATGCGTGCGCCCACCTGCACGGCCCGCATGCGCGCCACCGGGCCCACGAGGCGCAGCACCGCGCTGCCCACCTTCGAGTTCTCGCGCAGCAGCAGCGGCCACAGCAGCAACCCGCCCACGCAGGCGATGCCCAGCGCGAAGGCATACGGGTTGAAGGTGCCGATCTGCAGCGCCATCGCATGCAGCTGCGAGAACACGTCGGCCGGCATCTTCGCCACCGTCAGCCCGAGCAGGTCTTTCAACTGCGACAGCAGGATCAGCACCGCGATGCCGTTGGTGAAGCCCACCACGATCGACAGCGGCACGAAGCGCACCAGCCGCCCCAGCCCGAACAGCCCCGCCAGGAACAGCAGCACGCCCGCGCAGGCGGTGGCGATCAGCAGGTTCGCCACGCCATAGCGCTCGACGATGCCGTAGACGATCACGATGAACGCGCCCGCCGGCCCGCCGATCTGCACCGCCGAGCCGCCCAGCAGCGAGATCAGGAAGCCCGCGATGATCGCCGTCCAGATGCCAGCCTCGGGCTTGAGCCCCGAGGCGATGGCGAAGGCCATGGCCAGCGGCAGCGCAACGATGCCCACCGTGGCGCCTGCGCCCAGGTCCTTGAAGAAGCGCTCGCGGTCGTACCCCGCGAGCGCGTCCAGCAGGCGCGGACGGAAGCGGGTGAGGTTCAGCGGGGAGTGCATGGAGCGCTCATTCTGGACTGGCCTCGAGCGCCCGGGCTACTTGCGCAGCTTGTGGATGAGGAACGCCTCCAGCAGTTCCACCGCCTTGCGCCCCGGCAGCGGCGCCGTGGCGAGCCACACCTCGGAGTCGGGCAGCGATGGCATGCCCTCCTTCGCGCCCAGGATCTTCAGCCGCTTCGAGATGGTGGCCTCGCGGAACACGCCCACCGCGATGCCCGCGCGCACCGCCGCCTCGAGCCCGGTGACGCTGGTGCTGGTGTAGGCGATGCGCCACGGAATGCCCGCGCGGTCCAGCGCGCGCGTGGCCCAGTCGCGCAGCATCGCGCCCTCGGGGTTCAGCGCCAGCGGCAGCGGCCGCTGCAGGTGCGTGGTCGACGAGGCGGTGGAGGCCCAGACGATGCGCGACTTCGTCAGCCGCAGCCCTTCGCCCGAGCCCACCGCGCCCACGCCGATCACCATGTCGTAGCGCGAGCCCAGCTCCGCATGCATGGCCGACGACACGCCGTGGTGCAACTCCACGTGGATGCGCGGGTGCTGCCTGCAGAACTCCGCGATGAGCACCGGCAGCACGCGCGTGGCGTAGTGCTCGATGGAGCCGATGCGGATGCTGCCCGACACCTCCTGCCTGTCGACGTCGTGGAAGAGCTGGTCGTTCAGGCCCAGCATCTGGCGTGCCAGCGGCAGCAGCTGCAGGCCCTCGGGCGTGGGCGCGAGCTGGCGCGTGTCGCGCGCCACCAGCTGCACGCCGAGCTGCTCCTCGAGCCGGCGCAGCTGCATGCTCACCGCCGACTGCGTGCGCGACAGCGCCTTGGCGGCGGTGGTGAAGCTGCCGATGCGCACCACCGTGTCGAACACGCGCAGCAGGTCGATGTCCACCGTGTGGCTGCGGGGTGCGACGTGGGCGGGGCGGATGTTCCTTGCGGGCATGGGCGTCTTCCGGGAGGGCTTCAGGTCATCAAGGAACGTGATGGAAGAGATAAGAAACCATCACGTTTCGCGCTGGATTGTGGGCCAAGAATCCGGCTCACGACAACGCAAACGGAGACAAGACATGCCCTATCCGATGGTTTTCATCCCGCGACGGCGGCGCCTGCTGCAGGGCGCGCTGGCCGCTTCGGTCGCGCCGGTGCTGGCCTTTCCGGCACGGGCCGCCGCGCCCTGGCCGCAGAAGGCCGTGCGGCTGGTCGTCGGCTTCCCGCCGGGTTCGTCGCCCGACGCGCTGGCACGCGCCGTGGCCGACCCGCTGGCGCAGGCGCTGGGCCAGCCGGTCATCGTCGAGAACAAGGTCGGCGCGGCCGGCACCATCGGTGTCAACGCGGTGGCGAAGGCCACCGACGGCCACACCATCGGCCTCACCGGCAACGGCCCGCTCACCACCGCGAAGGCGCTCAACCCCGCCACGCCCTACGACGTGGCGCACGACCTGCGCCCCATCTCGCTGGTGGCCAGCAGCCCCTTCGTGCTGGCCGGCAGCTCCGACATGCCCGCCACCGACCTGCGCGGCCTGCTGGCCCACGCCAGGGCGCAGGGCGACCGCCTGAGCTACGGCTCGGTCGGGCCCGGCTCGGGCTCGCACCTGGCGATGGAACTGCTGAAGACGCTCACCGGCATCCAGGCCGTGCACGTGCCGTTCCCCGGCTTCCCGCAGGTGGCGACGGCGCTGATGGGCAAGCAGATCGACCTGTCGTTCATGATCCCGTCGATCGCCGCGCCGCAGGCGAAGAACGGGCGGCTGCGCATGTACGGCGTGAGCACCGCCGCACCCTTCGCCGCCTTCGCCGAGGTGCCGCCGATCCAGCCCGCGCTGGGCGCCGGCAAGGCCTTCGACGTGGCGTCGTGGAACGCCGTCTTCGGCCCGGCGGGCATGCCGCAGCCGGTGGCGCAGCGGCTGTCCGACGAGATCGCGCGCATCCTGAAGGCGCCCGACATGCGCCAGCGCCTGTTCGACCAGGGCTGGCAGGCGCTCGGCACCGCGCCCGACGCGCTGGCCCGCAAGATCGTCGACGACACGGCGATGTGGGGCGACGTCATCAGGCGCACCGGCGCGCGCAGCGAGTAGGCGGGCCGGCATGAAGCGCAGGAACCTCTTTGCAGGTGTCGCGGGTGCGGCGGGCATCGCCGCAGCCGGGCTCGTCCCGTCGTCGCAAGCGGCTGGCCGGCCCTCGACCTTCGTGCTCGTGCACGGCGCGTGGCACGGCGGCTGGTGCTGGTCGCGCGTGGCATCGCGGCTGCGCGCCGCCGGCCACACGGTGTTCACGCCCACGCTCACCGGGCTGGGCGAGCGCCGGCACCTCATCTCGCCGCAGGTCAACCTCGACACGCACATCGACGACGTCGTCAACCTGCTGCAGTTCGAGGAGCTCGAGCGCGTGGTGCTGGTCGGCCACAGCTACGCGGGCATCGTGATCTCCGGCGTGGCCGACCGCGCCGCGGCGCGCCTGCGCCAGCTGGTGTTTCTCGATTCGCTGCTGCTCGATTCCGGCAAGAGCCTGTTCTCCGACTTTCCGCCGGCGGTGGTGGAGCAGCGCCTGAAGGCCATCCGCGACACCGGCGGCGGCGTGGGCGCGGCCGCCGCCCTGCCGCCCGCCGCCTTCGGCGTGAAGGACCCGGCCGACGCGGCCTGGGTCGCGCGCAATCTCACGCCGCAGCCCGTGGGCACCTACCTGCAGCCGCTGCTGTTGAAGGCCCCGCAGGGCAACGGCCTGCCGAAGACCTACATCGAGTGCACCGGCGATCCCATCGCCACGCTCGAACCCACAAAGGCGCGCGTGCGCGCCGACGCCGGCTGGCAGCTGCGCACGCTGGCCACCGGCCACGACGCGATGGTCACGGCGCCCGGGCCGCTGGCCGAGCTGCTGGCCGAACTCGCCGCATCCACTTCATCCACCTGAAAGCTCCACGATGGGAACCCTGACCCCCGAAGAACGCCATTTCTTCCGCTCCGACGTCAACGCGCGCGACAGCGAACGCAAGCAGCGCCAGCCGCAAGGCCACATCACCGAGCCGGCGCGCCAGGTGCCGGTGCACGAGCGCTGCGACGTGCTGGTGCTCGGCGGCGGGCCGTCGGGCGTGGCGGCCGCGGTCGCGGCAGCGCGCAGCGGCGCACGCGTGGTGCTGCTGGAGCGCTACAACCACCTGGGCGGCCTTTCCACCGGCGGGCTGGTGATCTGGATCGACCGCATGACCGACTGGTCGGGCCGGCACGTCATTCACGGCCTGGCGGCCGAGTTCATGGAGCGCCTGGGCCGCGACGCCGTGGCCGGCCCGCCGCGCGAGGACTGGGGCTCGCGCGATACCGCGAAGGCCGACTACTGGTCGCTGCGCACCGCCGCATTCCACGGCGTGGTCACGCATTCGCCCACCATCGACCCCGAGATGCTCAAGGGCGTGTACCACCAGATGGTGCGCGAGGCCGGCGTCGACCTGATCCTGCACGGCTGGATGGTCGCGCCCATCGCCGAAGAAGGGCGCGTGAAGGGTGCTGTGTTCGAGAGCAAGCAGGGCCGCCGCGCCATTCTTGCCAGCGTGGTGGTCGACACCACGGGCGAGGGCGATCTCTACGCGGCGGCGGGCGCGGCGTTCTCGTCGGACATCGACGCGCACGACATCCACCACTGCATCAACACCTCGTGGCTGTTCGCGGGCGTGGACATGCGGCGCTGGCTGGACTTCCGCGCGCACGAGCCGCAGGCCTACTCTGCATTCCTGGCGCGCGGGCGCGAGACGCTGGGCAGCTTCGAGAAGCCCATCGTCTCGTGGCGCGACGACGTGGCCACCTTCCTCGGGCCACGCAAGTCGGGCTTCAGCGCGCTCGACGTGGACGAGATGACGCAGGTCGAGTGGGAGTCGCGCAAGAGCATGGCCGAGCACCTGGCCTTCTACCGCGCGCATGCGCCGGGCTTCGAGAACGCCTGGCACATGCTGATGGCGCCGCAGATCGGCACGCGCCACGGCCGGCGCCTGGTGGGCGTGAAGAGCGTGCGGCGCGGCGCGTGGGACGCGGGCGCGGTGGAGGCCGACGAGGTGGGCATCAGCCCGAGCCCGTCGCCGAAGTTCCCGAACATCTCCGTGCCCTACGGCGCGCTGGTGCCCGAGAAGCTCGACGGCGTGCTCGCGGCGGGCAAGCACATCTCGTGCGACACCAACTCGCACGGCTTCATGCGCGAGATTCCTCAGTGCTGGCTGACGGGGCAGGCTGCCGGCACGGCGGCGGCGCTCGCGGCCGACGCGGGCGTGCTGCCGCGCGACGTGGACGTCAAGCGGCTGCAGGCGCTGTTGACGGCACAGGGTGTGCCCCTGAGGCAGGCTGCGGCCGAAACGCCGCGGGCGCACACTGCCGAGGCATGAACTTCCGCCTGTCGCTCGCCCACCTCGGGATGCTCGACGCCACGCCGCCCCGGCTGGTGGAGGCCGCGCACGCGGCGGGCTTCGCGGGCGTCGGCATCCGCCTGAACCCCGCGCGCCTTGGCGAGGCGCCGTTCCCGATGGCCGTGGGCGGCGAGATGCTGTTGGAGACCTCGGCGCGCCTGCGCGACCTGGGCCTGCGCGTGCACGACGTCGAGATCGTGCGCATCGGGCCAGGTTTCGACGCGGCGCCGCTCGCGGGCGTGCTCGAATCGGCCGAGGCGCTGGGCGCGCGCTGCCTCATGGTCAACGTGGACGACAGCGACGCCGCGCGCGCGGGGGACAGCCTCGCGGCGCTGGCCGAACGCGCGCGGCCGCACGGGCTCGCGCTCGGCGTGGAGTTCATGATCTACACGGCCGCGCGCTCGCTGCGGGCGGCGCAGCAGCTCGTGGCCGCGTCGCGGAGCGACACGGCTCGCGTGGTGATCGACGCGCTGCATTTCTTCCGCGCCGGCTGCGTGCCCGACGACATGCGAGGCACGCACATCGACCGGTACTTCATGCAGATCAACGACGCGCCCGCCCGGCGCCATCCGGGCCTGTCGCCCGGGGAAGAGGGGCGGGCGCACCGACTCTTTCCCGGCGAGGGCGAACTGCCGGTGCATCGCCTGCTCGCGCATCTCGCGCCCGATGCGCTGCTGTCGGTCGAGGCCCCCAGCGCGATCCGCATGGCACGCTCGATCCGCATGCGCGAGCCGCCGCGGCCTTCCGCGCCACCACCGAATTCCTTCACAGAAACGGCCATGCCCATGCCTGACGACATCCTCTCCGACACCTCCCTCGACTGGAGCGGCCTGAAGCTCGACGGCAGGACCGCCGTGCTCGGCATCATCGGCGACCCCGTCGCGCAGGTGAAGGCGCCGCTGCCGCTCACCAGGCTGCTGCAGCGGCGCGGCATCAACGCGGTGCTCGTGCCGCTGCATGTGCGGGCGGCCGATGTGGCGCCGCTGCTGCAGACGCTGCTCGCGGTGCGCAACGTGGCGGGCGTTGTCGTCACCGTGCCGCACAAGCAGCTCGTGGCCGGCTTGCCCATCGAAACGCTGCGCGCCGCGCGCGAGGCGCGGGCGGTGAACGTCGTCCGCCGAAAGGGCGATGCGTGGCAGGGCGACCTGCTCGACGGCGCGGGCTTTGTCTCGGGGCTCGTGCGCAACGGCTTCGACGTGAAGGGCCGCAGCGTGGGGCTCGCGGGCGCGGGTGGCGCGGGCAACGCCATCGCCTTCGCGCTGGCCGCCGCCGGCGCGGCGCGCATCGACGTGCGCGATGCCGACGACGCGAAACGCGCGGACCTCGTCGAGCGGCTGCGCGCGCTGGGCCATGCCGCGGGCGACTGGGACGCCGCGAGCCCGCGCGACCTGCTCGTCAACGCCACGCCGGCCGGCATGCGCGATGGCGATCCGCTGCCCATCGCGCCATCGGCGATCCGCGCCGGCCAGACCGTGGCCGACGTCATCATGGAGCCGCACACCACGCCGCTTCTCGCGCTGGCCCAGCGCCAGGGCGCGCGCATCGTGCATGGCCGCCACATGATGGACGAGCAGCTGGAGCGCATGGCCGACTTCTTCGCCGAGGCCCTGCAATGAGCCGCGCGCCGTTCTTCCCCGGCTTCGCGGTGCACGACGTGCCGCTGGGCGACGCCGTCATCCACGCCGAAGTCGGCGGCAGCGGACCGCCGCTGCTGTTGCTGCACGGCTATCCGCAGACGCACGTGGCCTGGCATCGCATTGCGCCGACGCTGGCCCGGCATTTCACCGTGATCGCGCCCGACCTGCGCGGCTATGGCGACAGCACCGGCCCGGCCGGAGACCCGCTGCACGTCAACCACAGCAAGCGCACGCTGGCGGCCGACAAGCTCGCGCTGATGCGCGCCCTGGGCTTCACCCGCTTCGCCGTGATGGGCCACGACCGCGGCGCGCGCGTGGGCTACCGGCTGTGCCTTGATTCGCCGGAGGCGGTGAACTGCTTCGTCTCGCTCACCGTGGTGCCGACCGAGGAAATGTGGAAGCGCGCCGGCATGGCCTTCGGGCTCAAGGCCTTCCACTGGTACCTGTTCGCGCAGCCCTTCGACCTGCCCGAGCGCATGCTGCGCGCCGACCCGGCCTACTACCTCGACTGGGCGCTGCGCAACGCGGTGCAGAAGGTCGATGCCGTCACGCCGCAGGCGCTGGCCGAATACCACCGCGCCTTTGCAAAGGAGTCGGTGCGCCACGCGATCGTGGAGGACTACCGGGCCGCAGCCTCCATCGACCTGCAGCACGACCGTGACGACCTTGCCGCGGGGCGCCGCATCGCGTGTCCGGTGCAGGTGCTGTGGAGCGCCTCGAACACCGCGAAGCCCGATCCGCTCGAGATCTGGAAGACCTGGGCGGACGAGGTCGAAGGCGGGACCATCGACTGCGGCCACCAGATGGCGGAAGAGGCACCCGACGAGGTGCTGGCGCGGGTTCTGCCGTTCCTGCTGCGGCACGCCCGGTCAGCCTGATCGGCCTGATCGCTGAAGGAAAACTTTCGGTCGACTTATTCAAAACAAAGGATGCAGATACATTTTTGACATTCATTGACATTTCGTCACCGACATTACCGGGGCCGTCAGATGCACATCCTGCTTGTCGCGAGCGCGTTCAACAGCCTGACGCAGCGGGTGCTGGCGGAACTGCAGGATCGGGGCCACACCGTCGGCGTGGTGCTGGCCCTCGGCAATGACGACGAAATGCGTGAAGCCGTGCGGGCGCAGGCGCCCCAGCTCATCGTGGCGCCGATGCTCACCAGCGCGATTCCAGAGGACATCTGGCGCGCCCACACATGCCTGATCGTGCATCCCGGCCCGCCGGGCGACCGGGGCCCCTCGTCGCTCGACTGGACGCTGCAGGGCGGCGCCGAAAGCTGGGGCGTCACCGTGCTCGAGGCCGTGGCCGAGATGGACGCGGGCGATGTCTGGGCGTGGTCGCCGCTGAAGGTGCCCCCGCACGCCGGCAAGAGCGACCTCTATCGCGGCGAGGTGGCCGATGCGGCGGTCGACGCGGTGCTGCTCGCAGTGGAGCGCTTCGCCTCGGGCAGGCACAAGCCGCAGAAGCAGGAACCCGCGGCGCTGGCCGCCGGCTGGCGGCCCTTCATGAAGCAGGCCCGGCGGCGCATCGACTGGACTTCCGACACCGCCGAGACGATCCTGCGCCAGCTGCGCGCGGCCGATTCGCAGCCCGGCGTGCTCGACGAACTGCTGGGCGCGCAGTGGTACCTGCACGGCGGCCATCCCGAGGACGAGCTGCGCGGCGACAAGCCCGGCGAGCTGATCGCCACCCGCGCCGGCGCCATCTGCCGCGCCACCGTCGACGGCGCGGTGTGGATCCGGCAGCTGAGGCCCTGGCGCGAGCCCGGTTCGAGGCTGCCCAGCTACAAGCTGCCCGCCACCGAGGCGCTCGGCGAGCTGCTGCCTTCCACGGTGCCCGAGGTACCGGCACCACTGGAGCTGCCGGCCGGGCGCCGTACCTTTTCCGACATCCGCTACAGCGAGCAGGGCGCGGTCGGCGTGCTGAACTTCTCCTTTCCCGGCGGCGCGATGAGCACCGCCCAGTGCCGGCGGCTGCTGGAGGCCTATCGCTTCGCCTGCACGCGAGAGACATCGGTGCTGGTGCTGGGCGGCATGCGCGACTTCTTCTCCAACGGCATCCATCTCAACGTGATCGAGGCGGCCGAAGACCCGGCCGAGGAATCGTGGGCCAACATCCACGCGATGAACGATCTGGTCGAGGCCGTGCTGGGCACCACCGACCGGCTCACCGTGTCGGCGCTGGGCGGCAACGCCGCGGCCGGCGGCGTGATGCTCGCGCTGGCGGCCGACGAGGTCTGGTGCCGCGACGGCGCCGTGCTCAACCCGCACTACAGGCTGATGGGCCTGCACGGCTCGGAGTACTGGACCTACATCCTCCCGCGCCGCGTGGGCGAGAGCGAGGCGCTGCGGCTCACGCAGTCGGCGCTGCCGGTGAGCGCGAAGCGCGCGGTCGAACTCGGGATGGCGGAGCGCGTGCTGCGGGCCGCGCCGGAGGAATTGGGCGACGAGGTGGCCCGGCTCGCCGCCGAACTGGCCGCTTCGTCCGACTTTGCCGAACGTGTCGCCCGGAAGAAGGCGATCCGCGAGCAGGACGAATCGCTGAAGCCGCTGCAGCGCTACCGCGACGAGGAACTGGCGCACATGCGCCGCAACTTCTTCGACGCCCGCGAGCCGCACGCGGGGCTCAGGTCTGCCTTCGTGCGAAAGGAAAGGGCGTCGCACACGCCGCCGCACATAGCCCGCCTGGGCCTGGCGGACTGAGCTGCGCGAGAGCCTTACTGGCTGTCGGGAATCACCGCATCCGCCGCCGCGCCCACGGCCTTGCCCGTGATGCGCGCGGTGCCGATGGCCGCATCCGCCGCCAGCCCGACCGCGCCGGCTCCCACGCTCACCGCCGTGCTGGCCACCGTCACCACCGCGCAGCCGCCGAGCAGAGTCGAAAGCGAGGCGAGCAGAAAGGCGCGGCGCAGCAGGGTGGTCATGGCGGTTTCTTTTTCGAAGTCGATCAGCGAACCCGCATGCCCGGCGTAGCGCCCGGCCAGGGTTCGAGCACGTGGATGCCGGGGTGGGCCTTCTCGTCGCCGTGGCTGGCGGCCAGCACCATGCCTTCGCTCACGCCGAACTTCATCTTGCGCGGCGCGAGGTTGGCGACGAGCACGGTGAGCTTGCCTACGAGCTGCTCGGGCTGGTAGGCCGAGGCGATGCCGCTGAACACGTTGCGCAGAACTGGACTCCCCTGCGGGTCGGTGCCTTCACCGGCGTCGAGCGTCAGGCGCAGCAGCTTGGTCGAGCCCTCGACCTTCTCGCAGGCAACGATTTTGGCGATGCGCAGGTCGATCTTCGCGAAGTCGTCGATGGTGATGGTCGGCGCGATGGCTTCGCCGCCCGGCAGTTCCTGGGGCTGTGCGGCCACGGGGGCTGCGGCAGGTTCCGGAGCGTCGAACAGCTTGTCGACCAGCTTGACGTCGGCGCGCTGCATCAGGTGCTTGTACTCGCCGATGGCGTGGCCGACGGGCAGCGGCTGCGCGGCGTCGGTCCAGGCCAGCGGCTGGATGTTCAGGAAGGCCTCGACGTTCAGCGCCAGCGCCGGCAGCACCGGCTTCAGGTACAGCGTGAGCAGGCGGAAGGCCTCGATGCACACGGTGCACACGTCGTGCAGGCGCGCCTCGGCGCCTTCCTTCTTGGCCAGCTCCCATGGCTTGTTCTGGTCGACGTACTCGTTGACCTTGTCGGCCAGCGCCATCACCTCGCGCAGCGCGCGGGCGTAGTCGCGGCCGTCGTAGAGCGAATGCAGCTGCGACGCCGCGTCGCGCAGCGTGAACAGCAGCGCGTCGCCATCGGCCGACACCTCGCCCAGCTTGCCGCCGAAGCGCTTGCCGATGAAGCCCGCCGCGCGGCTGGCGATGTTGATGTACTTGCCCACGAGGTCGCTGTTGACGCGAGCGACGAAGTCCTCGGGGTTGAAGTCGATGTCCTCGTTGCGGCCGTTGAGCTTGGCGGCGATGTAGTAGCGCAGCCATTCGGGGTCGAGCCCGATCGACAGGTACTTGAGCGGGTCGATGCCGGTGCCGCGGCTCTTGCTCATCTTCTCGCCGCTCACCGTCAGGTGGCCGTGCACGTACACGGCGTCGGGCGCCTTGCGGCCGCTGAAGTGCAGCATCGCGGGCCAGAACAGCGTGTGGAAGGTGATGATGTCCTTGCCGATGAAGTGCACCTGCTCCAGGTCGGGGTCGGCCATGTACTCGGTGTACGAGATGCCGTCGCCGCCGAGCTCGATGCAGCGCTTGTCCAGCAGGTTCTTCAGCGAGGCCAGGTAGCCCACGGGGGCGTCGAGCCACACGTAGAAGTACTTGCCCGGCGCATCGGGGATCTCGATGCCGAAGTAGGGTGCGTCGCGGCTGATGTCCCAGTCGCCGAGGCCGCCCTTGCCCTCGTCGTCCTTGTAGAGCCACTCGCGGATCTTGTTCTGCACCTCGGGCTGCACGTGGCCGGCGGCGGCGGTCCATTCCTTCAGGTAGGCCTCGCAGCGCGGGTCGGAGAGCTTGAAGAAGAAGTGCTCCGAGCTGCGCAGTTCGGGCTTGGCGCCCGACAGGGCCGAGTAGGGGTTGATCAGCTCGGTGGGCGCGTACACGGCGCCGCACACCTCGCAGTTGTCGCCGTACTGGTCCTTCGAATGGCAGTTGGGGCACTCGCCCTTGATGAAGCGGTCGGCCAGGAACATGCCCTTTTCAGGGTCGTAGAACTGCTCGACGCTCTTGGTGCTGATGAGGCCGTTGGCGCGCAGGTCGCGGTAGATATCCTGCGCCAGCTGGTGGTTCTCGGGCGCGTCGGTCGAGTGCCAGTTGTCGAAGGAGATGTAGTAGCCGTCGAGGTACGGCTTGCGGCCGGCCGCGATCTCGGCCACGAAGGCCTGCGGCGTCACGCCGGCCTTGTCGGCCGCGATGGTGATGGCCGCGCCGTGGGCGTCGTCGGCGCACACGAAGTTGACGTCGGCGCCGTTCATTCGCTGGTTCCGCACCCAGATGTCGGCCTGGATGTATTCCATCATGTGGCCGATGTGGAACTTGCCGTTGGCATACGGCAGGGCGGTGGTGACGAAGAGCTTGCGCGGGGCGGACATCGGGGAGGGCGCTTTCGGGAGTGGCTGACGGGAGAACCGGGCATTTTAGGTTGCGGCGTCCCGGGGCGGGTCTGGTGGCAGCATCGACCCCATGCCGCACGCCATCGAACTCGCCGCCTACATCGCCGGATTCGCCGGCTCTCCCCTTGCGCCATGGGCTGCCTCGCTGCCCTGGGAATTGCCGCCGCACGCCCCGGAAATCGTGCGCCGGCTGCTGGCCGGGCTGCCTGCCGGCGACTATGCCGTCGAGGGCGAAGTGGCCATTCACCGCAGCGCAAGGGTCGAGCCGGGCGCGGTGCTCAAGGGGCCGCTGATCCTCGGTCCGGGCTGTTTCGTGGCCGCAGGGGCCTACCTGCGCGGCGGCAACTGGGTCGACGCCCGCTGCAGCATCGGGCCGGGCGTGGAGCTGAAATCGTCCTTCGTCTTCGAAGGCACGGCGCTGGCCCACTTCAACTTCGTCGGCGATTCGGTCATCGGCGCGGGTGTCAACATGGAAGCCGGCAGCATCGTCTGCAACCACCGCAACGAGCGCGCGGACAAGCAGGTCTTCGTGCGCGGCGGCGAGGGCGGGGCGCTGCAGGGCACGGGGTGCGAGAAGTTCGGGGCGCTGGTCGGCGACGGGGTGCGCATCGGGGCCAATGCGGTGATCGCTCCCGGGGCGCTGCTTGCGCCGGGCCGCGTCGTGGGCCGGCTGGCGCTGGTGGACGACGAACTGGCGCAGAAGGTGGCCTGAGCGTGGGGGCACTCGGCGGCGGGCTGTCGCGCGGGCGACGTATGCTCCAGCCCCCGATCCAGAAAAGCTGAAAGCGAGACGCAGCCGATGACCACCACTTCCATTCCCGCAACCCTGATCCCCGGCGACGGCATCGGCCCCGAAATCGTCGACGCCACGCTGGCCGCGCTCGATGCGCTGCAGGCTCCCTTCGTCTGGGACACGCAGATCGCCGGCCTGGGCGGCGTCAAGGCTTCGGGCGATCCGCTGCCACAGGCCACGCTCGACAGCATCCGCAAGACCCGGCTGGCCCTGAAGGGGCCGCTGGAGACCCCCTCGGGCGGCGGGTACCGCTCGTCGAACGTTCGGCTGCGCGAGGAATTCCAGCTGTACGCCAACCTGCGCCCCGCGCGCACCATCATTCCCGGCGGCCGATTCGACAAGATCGACCTGGTGGTCGTTCGCGAGAACCTCGAGGGCCTCTACATCGGCCACGAGCACTACGTGCCCATCGACGGCGATCCGCACGCCGTGGCCATGGCTACCGGCATCAACACCCGCCAGGGCAGCCGCCGCCTGCTCGAATACGCCTTCGAAACCGCCATCGCCACCGGCCGCAAGAAGGTCACGCTGGTGCACAAGGCCAACATCATGAAGGCGCTCACCGGCATCTTCCTGGAGACCGGCCTGGACCTCTACGAGAAGAAGTACAAGGGCAAGTTCGAGCTCGACACGGTCATCATCGACGCCTGCGCGATGAAGCTGGTGCTCAACCCCTGGCAGTTCGACATGCTGGTCACCACCAACCTGTTCGGCGACATCCTGTCCGACCTCGTGGCCGGCCTGGTCGGCGGCCTGGGCATGGCGCCCGGCGCCAACATCGGCACCGACGCCGCGATCTTCGAGGCCGTGCACGGCTCCGCGCCCGACATCGCCGGCAAGGGCATCGCCAACCCCACCGCGCTGCTGCTGGCCGCCGCGCTCATGCTCGACCACGTGAAGCTGCCCGAACTGGCCACGCGCCTGCGTACCGCCATCGACGAGACGCTGAACATCGACAAGGTGCGCACCGGCGACCTGGGCGGCACGGCGGGCACCGAGGCGTTCACGAAGGCGCTGGTCAGCCGCATCAACGGCGGCTGAACCCGGCGGGGGCTTGCGGGCGCCGCATGAGAAGAAGGCTTGCGCTGCTCCTGGGAGCCCTGCTGTTCGCGGGCCTGGCTGGTCTTGCCGCGGCCGACCAGCGCTTCACCGTGGTGAAGATCGACCTGCGCAAGGAACGGCTCGAGCTGTTCCTGCGCGACGACGCAGGCGTGCCGTTCAAGCGCTTCGACCGGCTCGATGCCTGGCTGAAGGAGCGTGGCCGCCAGCTGGGCTTCGCGATGAACGCCGGCATGTACCACGAGGACTTCTCCCCGGTCGGCCTGCTGGTGCGCGGCGGCCGCGAGGAGTCGCCGCTCAACCTGGCTGACGGCGCGGGCAACTTCTTCCTCAAGCCTAACGGCGTGTTCCTCGTGTCGGACGCCGGGCCGCGCGTGGTCGAGTCGTCGGAGTACCCGGCGCTGGCGAAGGGCGTGCGCCTTGCGACCCAGTCGGGCCCGCTGCTGCTGCGCCGCGGCGTCGTGCATCCTGCCTTCATTCCACATTCCGATTCGCGCAAGATCCGCAACGGCGTCGGCGTGATCGGCCACACCGCGATCTTCGTCATCAGCGACGTACCGGTGAACTTCCACGAGTTCGCGCTCTACTTCCGCGACGTGCTCCACTGCCGCGACGCGCTCTACCTCGACGGCACGGTGTCGGCGCTGCATTCGCCGTCGCTGCACAGAAGCGATTTCGTGCGGGAGCTGGGGCCTATCCTCGGCGTTGCGTCGCCCTGAGTTTCATCATCGATTTCGAGCCATGTCTTCCACCACCTCGCTGCCCGTCCTGTCCCTTGTCGAAACCCGTGTGCTCGGCGTGCTCGCCGAAAAGCAGCGCACCGTGCCCGACAGTTATCCGCTCACGCTCAATTCGCTGGTGTCGGGCTGCAACCAGAAGACCAGCCGCAACCCCGTGCTCGAGCTCACCGAGTCGCAGGTGCAGGCGGCCATTGACAGCCTCAGGGGCTACAGCCTCGTGGCCGAGACCAGCGGCGGGCGGGCCTTCCGCTACGAGCACAACGTCGATCGCGTGCTGCGCATTCCGTCGCAGTCGGTGATCCTGCTCACTGTGCTGATGCTGCGCGGCCCGCAGACGGCGGGCGAGCTGCGCATCGCCTGCGACCGCATGCACAACTTCGCCGACATCTCGTCGGTCGAGGGCTTTCTCAACGAGCTCGCGGAACGGCCGGCGGGCGCGCTCGTGGTGAAGCTGGCGCGCCTGCCGGGCGCGCGAGAGAGCCGATGGGCGCACCTGCTGAGCGGCGCGCCGGCCGAAGAGGTGGCTGGGCCTGCAGGCGCCTCGTCCGATGCGGCATACACGGCGAGCGACGTGTCGCTCGGCGAGGTCGCGGCGCTCAAGGCCAACGTGGCGCGGCTGGAAGCCGAGGTGGCATCGCTGAAGGCGCTGCTGGGGCGGGTGTGTTCGGAACTGGGGATTTCCGAGGCAGGCTGACCGCCTGACGGCGCCGATGACGATCCCGCTCTCTTTCTTGTTCAAGGCGGTGGCGGCGCTGCTCGTCTTGGGCTTCGTGCTCACGGTGGTGCCGCTGGTCATCGCGGCGGCGCTCCCGCGCGGCAATCGCGTGGCGGATCGCCTCCGGGTGTTTGCCAGCGGCGTGCCGACCGTCTTGTTGTTCTGCATCGCCCGTTTCGAGATACTTCTTGCCATTGTCATCGTCGTCGCGGGGGTGACCATCGCGATGCTTCACGCATGAAGCACATCTGCCCACGCTGCAAGGAGCCCGGCATCGGCGGTCTCGCCAAGCGCTGGTCCAGCCGTGCCGTGCCGGCCGAATGCTCGGCCTGCGGCGGCCTTTCGCATGTGCTGGCCAGCACCAGCAGCGGCATCTGGGTGGGCGGCATCGTGATCTTCATGGTCTCGCTGATCGGCGGGCTCGGGCTGCATTCGGGGCTTTTCTTCGTGAGCGGGCTGGTGCTTGCGGTGGCCTTCAACGTGTGGGCATGGAGGCGCGCGAAGATGTATCCGATCTCCAGGGAAAGCGCGGGCAATGCGGCAAAGGCCGGGTGGCTGGTCGCCGGCATCTACGCCTTCGTCGCGCTCTTCCAGTAGCGGCAGGGCCCGCGCGCCGGCTTCTTCCGTTCACCGCATTTCACACGGGCTTCACGCAGCCCGCACATCCGGTGCCTAACTTCGGTCTCCATTGCGAAAACCACTGGAGCCCCGAATGGACAACGGACACACCGTCGCGTGGCGCGACCACATGCCCTACGACGACATCACGCGGCGCGCACTCGCCTGGCTTGCCGCGCTGGCCGGCATAGCGAGCCTGTATGCCTTCTTCTGGTGGGCCGCCTCGGCCACCGGCTTCTTTCTCTTCGACGGCTGGCGCCACACCTGGCAGAGCCTGGGCACGGCGATCGTGTTCCGCGACATGGACACGGTCTACTACCTGCTGAGCTGGGTCTTCTCCGTCTTCGGCGGCCTGTATGGCTGGGTCGCACTCGTCGGATTCGCCGCCACGCACCGGCGCGGCTGGGAGGCGGTTCCCCCGTGGATCAAGATCGGCTGCGCCTTCGGCGTGGCCGCCGGCCTGGCCTTCGAACCGGGCCGGCTGCTGGCGCTGGTGCCCATCGTCTGCGCGGTGGCGCTGCTGCTGCGCTCGATGCTGATGTCGCCGGCCGAACGGCTCAGTTCCCGGACACCGGCACGTCCAGACTGAGCTTTACCGGGTCCATGGTGACCAGCGTGCGAAAGCGTTTCACGTTGTTGCTCTGGAAGAAGAGCTGCCGCGTGAGCGCCGTGTACTGCGCCATGTCGCGCACCACGAAGACGAGGATGAAGTCCCATTCGCCGGTCACGTAGTAGCACTGCTGCACCTGCGGGCAGTCCCTGAAGCTCTTCTTCATCGCGTCGAGCAGCTCGATCTGCTCGCTTTCGGTTTCCACCTCGGCCACGATGGTCAGCGGATGGCCCAGCGCGGCCGGAGACAGCACGGCGCCGTAGCGCTGGATCACGCCCTCGTCGCGCATGCGCTTGAGCCTGCGGTTCACAGCCGCGGTCGACAGGTGCACGCGCTCGCCCAGTTCGCTCTGGGGCATGCGGCTGTCGGCCTGGATCAGCTCCAGCAGGCGGAGGTCGAGGGTGTCGAGCGGGGTCATGGATGAACGATGGTGCGCGCAAAAACGTTGCGTCGGAGACCTCGATTTTGCGTACCTGTCTCGCGTCATTGTCAATAGCATCCCGCCATGACCCTCCAAGATGCACCCCTGCGCGACACGCTCACCGGCTGGCGCCGCGCCTTGCACGCCATTCCCGAAACCGGCTTCGAGGAGGCGAAGACATCAGCCTTCGTCACCCGCGTGCTGAAGGCGCTGGGCCTGGAGGTGCACACCGGCATTGGCGGCACCGGCCTCGTGGCCAATCTGAAGGTGGGCAGCGGCAAGGGCACGATCGGCCTGCGCGCCGAGATGGACGCGCTCAACATCACCGAGCTGCCCACCGACCGCGCCTACGCCTCGGGCACGCCCGGCAAGATGCACGCCTGCGGCCACGACGGCCACATGTCGATCATCCTCGGCGCGGCGCAGCTGCTGCGCGAGCGCCGCGACTTCGACGGCACCGTGCGCTTCATCTTCCAGCCCGCCGAGGAGCACGGCCGCGGCGCCAAGGCGATGATGGACGACGGCCTGTTCGAGCGCTTCCCGGTCGACGAGATCTACGGCCTGCACAACATGCCGGGCATGCGCGCCGGCACCTTCGCCACGCGCGAGGGGGGCCTCATGGCCAGCGAGGACAACTTCGTGATCCACGTGAAGGGCCGCGGCACGCACGCCGCCCGGCCGCACATGGGCATCGACCCCATCGTGATCGGCGCGCAGATCGTGCTGGCGCTGCAGACCATCGTGTCGCGCACGCTCGATCCGGGCGCGCAGGCGGTGGTGTCGTGCACGGAGTTCATCACCGACGGCATCCGCAACGCGATCCCGTCGAACGTCGTCATCAAGGGCGACACGCGCAGTTACGACCCGCAGGTGCAGCGCATGCTGGCCACGCGCATGCGCGAGATCAGCGAGGGCATCTGCCGCATGCACGGCGCCGGCTGCGAGTTCAGCTACACGCACGAGTTCGCGCCCACCGTGAACTGGGCCGAGTGCGTGCCGGTGGCGGTGGCCGCCGCCACGGCCGTCGTGGGCGCACAGAACGTGGATGCGAACGTGGCGCCGATGATGATCTCGGAAGACTTCGGCGCCTTTCTGCAGGCGGTGCCTGGCGCCTTCGTGTTCCTCGGCAATGGCGCCGAGGGCGAGGCCGGCGGCACGCCGCTGCACAACGGCAGCTACGACTTCAACGACGAGGTGCTCGCCACGGGCGCCCGTTACTTCGCGGAGATCGTCCGCATGCGCCTGCCCGCGCCGGCCGGCGCCACCAACTGATCGATCGAACGGATCCCATGATTTTCAGGAACCCCCAGGCGCGGCACCGCGCATACGACGAATCCCTGCGCGATGTGATGAGCATCGCGCGCGGCAAGGAAAGCCGGCAATGGCTCTCGACATGGAACCGGCTGCAGCCCACGCCCACACCGGCATGGTCGCTGCCGGGGCTCGCGAGTCGGCTCGGCATCGGCGGGCTGACGGTGAAGGACGAGTCGGCGCGCTCGGCGCTCGGCAGCTTCAAGGTGCTCGGCGCGCCCGTGGCGCTGCTGCGGCTGGTGCTTCGCCGCTGGCCTGAAAGCGGCTGGACGCCTGCGGACCTGCTGGCGGGCAGGCACGCTGAAGCACTGCGCGACTTCGTGGTCGTCAGCGCCACCGACGGCAACCACGGCCGCGCACTGGCTGCCGCCGCGCAGAGCATCGGCTGCCGCTGCGTGATCGTGCTGCATGCGCAGGTCAGCGAGGAGCGCGAGGCTCCCATCGCGGCGCTGGGTGCCGAGATCGTGCGCATCGCCGGCAACTACGACGAATCGGTCGAAGAGGCCGCGCGGCTGGCCCGTGCCAATGGCTGGGAGGTGGTTTCCGACACCTCCTACGAGGGCTACGAGGAGGTGCCGCGCGACGTGATGCAGGGCTACGGCATCCTGGCCGACGAACTGCTCGAAGACATTGCCGCCGATGCGCCGTGTCCCTTCACTCACGTCATCGTGCAGGGCGGCGTGGGCGGGCTGGCCGCGGGCGTCGTGAGCCATTTCTGGGAGCGTTATGGCGCAGCACGTCTGAACTTTATCGTCGTCGAGCCCGAACAGGCCGACTGCCTGCTGCAGAGTGCGCGCAACGGCCGTCCGAGCCGTGCGACGGGCTCGGTCGACTCGGTGATGGCGGGGCTGGCCTGCGGCGAGACATCTCCGCTCGCGTGGCGCTTCCTGCAACCCGCCGTCGACCTGTTCATGACGGTGACCGACGCACAGGCCGAACAGGCGATGCGCGTGCTTGCGAGCGGGGAAGCGGGCGATGTGCCGGTGCTCAGCGGCGAATCGGGCGCCGCCGGCCTCGCGGCATTGCAGGCGCTGGCGGCCGACCCTTCTGCCCGCGACGCGGCACGACTGGGCGCCGATGCCCGCGTGCTGCTCATCAGCACCGAAGGCGCGACGGCGCCGGGCGTGTACCGCGCGATCACCGGGCGTTCCGGCGAAGAGGTCGTCGAGGCGCAGGCGCGGTGGCTGGCCGGCAGGCGCGCGTGACCCGGCCCTAAGCCGCGTTCCAGCCGAAGAAGCGCAGCACCTCGTCGCGCTGCTTCATCGTGTCGGCGCGGCCCAGCGCCATCAGGTCGCGCGTGTAGCTCGACTCGAACAGCAAGTAGCTCGCGAGCGCGCCGCCCTTCACGTCGGCCGCGACCTTCGAGCCGCCCAGCAGGTGCCGCACAGCGCCGGGCAGGGCGTCTACGTGGCGCGCCGCGATCACGTCGAGGCGCTCCGAGGGCGAGATCACCAGCAGGTCGAGCGGGCGCAGCGTGCTCTGCGCGCGCGCTTCCTCGGGAATCAGCCCCAGCGTGTGGTTGATGCGGCGCAGGCGTTCGATGTCCACCGCCAGCGCGTCCAGGAAGATGCTGGAGAGCGCATGGCCCGCGATCTGCGCCATCGTCGGATAGCCGCTGTGGGTGTTGGGCGCGGTGGCGTCGCGCGGTTCGTGCATGCGGCCCGCGCCGATCACCACGATGCGCTGCGCGCCGAGGTGGATGGCCGCCGCGATGGGCGCCGACTGGCGCATCGAGCCGTCGCCGAAGTATTCGGTGTGGCCCTGCATCGGCAACGCCGTGGCCGGGAACACGAAGGGAATGGCCGACGAAGCCAGCAGGTGCGCGTGCGTGATGCGGTCGCGCACCGAAAGGCGCTGCGAGCGCACCCACGGCTCCATCGGCACGGCCGCCTCGAAGAAGGTGACGTGCTCGCCCGAGCTGTAGCTCGACGCGGTCACGGCCAGCGCCTGCAGGTGGCCCTTCTGCATGAGCTGCGGCAGCCGGTCCAGCAGCACCATGCGCTGCAGCAGCTCGGCCAGCGGCGAGTTGTCGAGCAGCGACTTCGGCTTGATGCGCATCCAGTTGGCCGCGAAGCGCCCGAACCCGAGCAGCATGCGCCAGCGCGTGCCGCTGCCGATCACCGAGAGCGAATCGGCGCGGTACACCTGCTCGGCGCGGAACCGGCTCCAGACATCGGCGATGTGGCCCACCACATGGTCGAAGTCGTCGCAGCCGCAGGCCAGCGCCGCCGCGTTGATGGCGCCGGCCGAGGTGCCGGTGATGACCTGGAAGGGGTTGCCGGTGCCTGTGACCGCGGCGCCCGCCGCTCGGCGGATCTCGGCGATGGCTTCCAGCACGCCGACCTGGTAGGCGGCCCGGGCGCCGCCCCCGGTGAGCAGGAGACCTGTGACGGGGCTTGTCTCGGGCATTTTTGTTCGTTGTCGGGCTATTGGAGGACCGTGCGGTGCGGGCCTGTGGAGCACCTTAGACTACCGGCCATTCAGGAGTTTGATCAATGGCACTCACCCCAGAAGGGCTCATGGAGGCACTCAAGGCCGTCCAGGACCCTAACACCGGCAAGGCTTTCGCGGCGACCCGGTCGCTCAAAAACCTCCAGGTCTCGGAGGGCGACGTCTCGTTCGACCTCGAGCTCGGCTACCCGGCGAAGAGCCAGCACGCGGCCATCCGCAAGGAGCTGGTGGCGGCCGCCAAGGCGGTGCCGGGCGTGGAGAACGTGTCGGTCAACATCGTCACCAAGGTCATCAGCCATGCCGTGCAGCGCGGCGTGCAGCTGATGCCCAACGTCAGGAACATCATCGCGGTGGCCTCGGGCAAGGGCGGCGTGGGCAAGAGCACCACGGCGGCCAACCTGGCGCTGGCGCTGGCGTCGGAAGGCGCCACGGTCGGCCTGCTCGACGCCGACATCTACGGCCCGAGCCAGCCCATGATGATGGGCATCGAGGGCCGCCCCGACAGCGCCGACGGCAAGACCATGGAGCCCATGGAGCGCCACGGCGTGCAGGTCATGTCGATCGGCTTCCTGGTCGACCAGGATCAGGCCATGATCTGGCGCGGCCCCATGGCCACGCAGGCGCTCGAGCAACTGCTGCGCCAGACCAACTGGAAAGACCTCGACTACCTCATCGTCGACATGCCCCCCGGCACCGGCGACATCCAGCTCACGCTGAGCCAGCGCGTGCCGATGACGGGCGCGGTGATCGTCACCACGCCGCAGGACATCGCGCTGCTCGACGCGAAGAAGGGCATCAAGATGTTCGAGAAGGTCGGCGTGCCGATCCTCGGCATCGTCGAGAACATGGCGGTGCACGTGTGCTCGAACTGCGGCCATGCCGAGCACATCTTCGGCGCCGACGGCGGCAAGAAGATGGCGGCCGAATACCAGATGGAGTACCTCGGCGCGCTGCCGCTGGACATCAACATCCGGCTGCAGGCCGACAGCGGCGCGCCGACCGTGGTGTCCGACCCCGACGGCGAGGCCGCCGGCATCTACAAGGCCGTGGCGCGCCGCGTGGCGGTCGGCATCGCCGAGAAGGCGAAGGACTTCTCGGCGAAGTTCCCGACGATCTCGATCAGCAAGAACACCTAGGGAACGGCCTTTCGATGAACCTGCTCGCCTCGATGCGCTACCTGGTGGCGCTGAACGAGCACAAGCACTTCGGCCGCGCCGCCCAGGCCTGCCACATCACGCAGCCGGCGCTGTCGAACGCGCTGCGCGCGCTGGAGACGGAGTTCGGCGTCGTCATCGTCAAGCGCGCCCGCGTGTACGTCGGCCTCACGCACGAGGGCGAGCGCGTGCTGGCCACGGCGCAGCGCATGCTGCGCGACAACGAAGTGCTGCTGCAGGAGCTGCGCAGCGACATGAACAACCCGCACGGACGCCTGCGCATGGCGGCCGTGCCCACCGCGATCCCGCTGCTGTCGCGCTTCGCGGCCATGCTGCAGGAGCGCCATCCGGGCATCGTGCCGGCCGTGCTCTCGATGAGCTCGCAGGACCTGGAGACGGGCCTCGAGAACCTGTCGGTCGACCTCGCGCTGGGCTACACCGAGCGCATGCACCTGCCGGGCATCAAGCTCACGGCCTGGCCGCAGAGCGTGGAGCACTACTTCCTGCTGCGCCGCGCGAAGAAGGCGTCGGCCGACCAGCTGCGCATCGGCGAGCCGATGTCGTGGGCCGAGGCGGGCAAGCTGCCGCTGTGCCTGCTCACCTCCGACATGCACAACCGCACCATCGTCGACCAGGCGCTGCGCGAGGTGGGCGTGTCGGTGGCGCCGTCCATCGAGACCAATTCGGTGCTGGCGCTCGCGCTGGCGGTGAGCGCGGGCACGATCAACAGCGTGCTGCCCGGCAGCATGGTCGATGCGGTGCGAAGCCATCGCGAACTCGAGGCGCTGCCGCTGGTGGAGCCCGACGTGCGCACGCCCGTCGGCTTCATGACGCAGGACGGCGTGCGCGCCTCGCGCGCACTCGAGGCGGCGTTGGCCTTCCTGCAGACGCCCGAGTGGCAGGCGCAGCTGCAGCAGCACAGCGGCATGCTCGGCGAATGACGGCCGGCCGGCGGCTGCAAACAAAGAGCCACAAAGAGGCACAAATAGGCCTCTTCATTTAGTTATTGAATCAGGCCATGCCCTGATCGAATTTGACGGCGATTAAAGCGTTCGCACACACTCCGCGGCCCGGATTAGCAATAACTTACACGTCCGGCGAACTAGGAGAAATATGGCAGGCTCATCTGCGGGCGTTCTCGAGGGAGATCGCATTGGCGGAAGCGGGGTGCAGCAGCAACCCGGCTTCCTGGAAAAAGAACGCATCATCGCGGGCCCCGGCTTCAATCGCTGGCTGGTGCCGCCGGCCGCACTGGCCATCCACCTGTGCATCGGCATGGCTTACGGCTTCTCGGTGTTCTGGCTGCCGCTGTCGAAGGCGCTGGGCACCGCCGGCACCGGCGCCCAGGCCTGCGCCAAGGACATGAGCTTCTTCGCCGAGCTCTTCGCCACCACCTGCGACTGGCGCGTGGCAACGCTCGGCTGGATGTACACCCTGTTCTTCGTCTTCCTCGGCTGCTCCGCGGCCCTGTGGGGCGGCTGGCTCGAACGCGCGGGCCCGCGCAAGGCCGGCGTGGTGTCGGCGCTGTGCTGGTGCGGCGGCATGCTGCTGTCGGCACTGGGCATCCACCTGCACCAGTTCTGGCTGATGATCCTCGGCTCGGGCGTGATCGGCGGCATCGGCCTCGGCCTCGGCTACATCTCGCCGGTGAGCACGCTGATCAAGTGGTTCCCCGACCGCCGCGGCATGGCCACCGGCATGGCCATCATGGGCTTCGGCGGCGGCGCGATGATCGGCTCGCCGCTGGCGGTCGATCTGATGAAGCGCTTCTCCACCGCCACCGATGTGGGCGTGATGCAGACCTTCGTCGTCATGGCGCTGGGCTACTTCGTCTTCATGATGGCCGGCGCGCTGGGCTACCGCGTGCCGCCCTCGGGCTGGAAGCCCGAAGGCTGGACTCCGCCTCCGGCGCAGACCAGCAACACCATGATCACGCAGCGCCACGTGCACGTGAAGAAGGTCTGGGGCATTCCGCAGTTCTGGCTCGTGTGGCTGGTGCTGTGCATGAACGTGAGCGCGGGCATCGGCGTGATCGGCATGGCATCGCCCATGCTGCAGGAAGTGTTCGGCGGCTCGCTGATCGACCTGCCGGCCAAGTACGGCGAACTCGACAAGACGCAACTGGCGGCCATCGCCGTTGTGGCGGGCGGCTTCACCGCGCTGCTGTCGCTCTTCAACATCGGCGGTCGCTTCGTGTGGGCGAGCCTGTCGGACAAGCTGGGCCGCAAGCTCACCTACACGGTGTTCTTCGTTCTCGGCGGCATCCTGTACGCGAGCATTCCTTCTTCCGCCGGCGCGGGCAGCAAGCTGCTCTTCGTGGGCGCGTGCTGCGTGATCGTGTCGATGTACGGCGGCGGCTTCGCCACCGTGCCGGCCTACCTGGCCGACCTGTTCGGCACGCAGTTCGTGGGTGCCATCCACGGCCGCCTGCTCACGGCGTGGGCCACGGCCGGCATCCTCGGCCCGGTGGTCGTGAACTACATGCGCGAGTACCAGCTGGGCCTGGGCCTGCCGCGCGAGCAGGTCTACAACCAGACCATGTACATCCTCGTGGGCATGCTGGTGATCGGCTTCATCGCCAACCTGCTGGTGCGCCCGGTGGCCGACAAGCACTTCATGAGCGATGAAGAGCTGGCCATCGAGAAGAAGCTGGCGCACGAGAAGGCCTCGGCCGCCGAAGTGGGCAGCGGCTCGGGCCGTGCCGACACGGTGAGCCCGGCGGTCGTCGCGCTGGCCTGGCTGGCTGTGGGCATTCCGCTGGCCTGGGGCGTCTACAAGACGCTGGTCAGCGCCGCCAAGTTCTTCGGCTGATTTCCTTCTCGCAGGATCAGCGGCCCGAGGGCTGCGCGGCGAACACTTCGATCGCCGCCAGCCGGGCCACCGAACGGCCCGGCTTCACGTCTCCGGCCATCACCAGCCGAGCCACGCCGTTGCGACCCAGCGGCGCGCCGTTCAGGCTGTAGGCAACCAGCGCAACGCGGTTGCCGGATTCGGGTGCGATCTCCGCGAGCGAGACCACCGCGCGGTAGCCGTCGCTGCCCACCGCCACCGCATACATCGAGAGCACCGGGTTGCGCACCGCGGTGTCGGGCCTGAGGCCCACCGTCGCATCGTTCAGCAAGGCCCACAGGCTCACGCCGGTGTAGCTGTTGCTGCCGACCGTCACCGTGACGGCGGGCAGGGCCTGCAGTGCGGCGAGGTCGAAGACTGCGCGCTTGCCCACGGCGCCCGAGACGGTGAAGGAGGGCGACGTACCCTCGCCGGGCACGGCGGCCGCAGTGTGCGGAGCCATGCCGTCCGTGCGCGGCGGGCTGCCGGCGCAACCCGCCAGCATCGCCATCGCCGCGACGGCCGTGGCGGCAGCGGCACCGCGGCGCAGCGAGCGCGCGGACATCAGGAACAGGGTGCGGTCTTTCACTGGAACTCCTTGTTTTCCCATGGCGCATGCGCCGTATTCGTTCTTGCATGACGGCTGTCGGTCGCGCCGGCCCGCCGCGGGCGGACAATGGCGGCCCGCATTGGTTTACGCTTGGCGCCCACATGAAATCCAAAGTCCAGTTCCGTCTGCGCGTCTACCGGGACGACACCATCGCCATCGGCCCAGGCAAGATCGCCGTGCTCGAAGCCGTGGCCGAGACCGGCTCGATCTCGGCGGCAGCCCGGCTGCTGGGCATGTCGTACCGCCGGGCCTGGATGCTGATCGACGAGATGAACCAGTCGCTGGCCTCGCCGGCCGTGAACACCGCCGCCGGCGGCTCGCGCGGCGGCGGCACGGCGCTCACGCCGGTGGGCGAGGAAATCGTCAAGCATTACCGGGCCGTCGAGAACGCCGCGCGCCTTGCGGCCGCGGCCGACATCCGCGCGCTGACACGGCTGCTGGCGCCATGAGTTCCGAAGCCGTTGCCGATGTCGTCTGCCGTCCGGTCGGGCTGGTGCGCAGCCGCTTCACCGAGGCCAGCGGCATGCCGATCCAGACCGCCGGAGCGCCCGATGAAACCGGGCGCGTCGAGGTCTTCGCCGAGTTCGCGCCGGGCCTGCGCGAACTCGAGGGCTTCGACTACCTGATCCTCGTCACGCACCTGCACAGGTGCGCGCACGAGCGGCTGGAGGTGGTGCCCTTCCTGGAGCAAGGCAACGCCTCGCACGGCGTCTTCGCCACCCGCGCGCCGGCACGGCCGAACCGGCTGGGCCTGTCGATCGTGCGGCTCACCTCGGTCGAGGGCACGACGCTGCACTTCAGCGGCAACGACATGATGGACGGCACGCCCGTGCTCGACATCAAGCCCTACGTGCCGAAGTTCGACGTGCGCGAAACCGCGCGCATCGGCTGGTTCGGTGACAGGCTCGATCAACTGCCGCGCACCCGGTCCGACGGCAGGATGGACTGACCGGGCTGCTCGGGTCGGCCAGGCTGGCCGGCTTCCTCCTGCCAGCCCTGCCAGCAAGACCACACGCTCTGCGACAGCACCTCGCGCGCCTGCGGCGGCGCCTCGCCGATGCTGCCCATGCTGATGAAGCCCGCGAGATATTCGCCCGGCAGCACGCCCACCTGCCGCGCCAGCGTCTCGTCGAAGCAGCGCTCGCCGCTCAGCACGATCGCGCCATAGCCCAGTTGATGAGCGGCGCTCAGCAGGTTGCCCAGTGCAGCGCCCGCGCTCAGCCACTGCTCGCGCGTCGGGATCTTGCTGCGCTCTCGCGGCGACACCACGAAGCCCAGCAGCAGCGGTGGCCGGGTGGCGTGCTCGCGGGCGCGCCGCAGGTCGGTGGGGCTGGCCAGCGGATCGCGCCGGAGCTTTTCCTGCTCGAAGCACCAGGCCAGCGCTTCGCGGTTCTGCGGGCGGAACTCGATCACCCGCCACGGATGCAGGCCGCCGTGGTCGGGCGCGTGCAGGCCGGCCCTGATGATCGCGTCGAGCTCGTCGGGATTGGGCCCGGGCTGCTCCAGGCGCCGGGGCGATACCGAGCGCCGCGTCAGCAGGACTTCGAGAATGCGTTCCGCACCTGTCATGTGCCGCCACATGCGTGTCGCCGCTCCTTCATTGCTCCTTCATCGCTCCCTGTGGCCGGTCGACCCACACCGCCTGGCGACGCAGCACCTCGCCGATGTCGTCCGCGTCGGCCGTCGCCACGAAGAAGGACTGGCTCGCGCCGTCGGAGCCGGTGATGGACAGCACGAAGCCGTCGGCATCCATGGTGCGCTCGATGCGCCATTCCCGTACCTGCGTCACGTGATGGCGAAGCTCCGGCTGGCCGGAGATCGAGCGGACGACGGTTTCGTGGGCGGAAGGGCGCATGGGGGTGTCTCCAACGCTGTATTCCCCAGTATATGAAGACTCATTGGTTTGCGCATCCCCGTGTGAACCTTAGGGCTCACCCGTGTAACAATCTCGCCGTATTTTCATGAACACGACGAATTCGCTCATCGCTTCGACCGACTGGTTCCCCCTGGTGCTGTCGCTCAAGGTCGCCGCCGTGGCGACCGTGCTGGCGCTGATCGTCGGCGTGGCGCTGGGCTGGGTGTTCGCGCGCAAGAGGTTCTTCGGCAGCAACGTGCTGGAGGCCGCGTTCATGCTGCCGCTGGTGCTGCCGCCCACGGTGATCGGCTACGCGATCCTGGTGGCGGCCGGGCGACGCAGCCCGCTGGGCGCCTGGCTGCGCGAGCATCTCGACTACACCATCATCTTCAGCTGGCATGGTGCGGTGGTGGCTTCGGCCGTGGTGGCGCTGCCGCTGGTGCTCAAGTCGGCCAGCGCGGCGTTCTCGGGCGTCGACCGTTCGCTCGAAGCCGCCGCCAGCACGCTGCGGCAGTCGCCGTTCTCGGTCTTCCTGCGCGTCACGCTGCCGCTGGCCTGGCCCGGCATCCTGGCCGGCACGCTGCTCGCGTTCGCGCGCGCCATGGGCGAGTTCGGTGCCTCGCTGATGGTGGCCGGCTCCATCCCGAAGCAGACCCAGACGCTGTCGATGGCCATATACGACGCGGTGCAGGCGGGGCACGACGACCTCGCGCTGCTGCTGGTCATCGTGACTTCGCTGCTGTCGATCACCGTGCTGGTGCTGTCGAACCGCTTCTTCTCGCTGAAATGAGCACACCCCCAGTCTTCGCGCACTTCGTGTCGCTACGCCAACCCCCTTGCAGGGGCAATACCTGCGGCCCGGCAAAGCCGGTTCCGCGGTGTTCCCCCGAAGGGGACGTAGGTTCTCTTTAGTTCTCAGCTCTCTATTACTTTCCGGAGATCATCATGCGTCCATTCCGTCTCTTGTCCCTCGTCGTCGCGCTCGCACTGCCGCTGGCCGCAGCGGCGCAGCAGATCACCGTGTCCGCCGCCGCCAGCCTGACCGACGCGTTCAAGGAGATCGGACCCAAGTTCGAGGCGGCCAAGGCGGGTGCCTCGGTGCGCTTCAACTTCGCCGCTTCGGGCGTGCTGCTGCAGCAGATCGGCCAGGGCGCGCCGGTGGACGTGTTCGCCAGCGCCGACCAGGAAACCATGAACCGCGGCGTCGAGCAGAAGGCGATCGATGCCGCCACGCGCAAGGACTTCGTCACCAACAGCCTGGTGCTCATCGAGCCCGCCAAGGAGGGCGTGGGCCTGAAGTCGCTGCAGGACCTGGGCGGCGCTGGCGTCAAGAAGATCGCCGTCGGCAAGGTCGCGACCGTGCCGGTCGGTCGCTACACCAAGCAGGTGCTGGACAACGCCAACCTCTGGACTGCGCTCGAGCCCAAGTTCGTGCAGGCCGACAGCGTGCGCCAGGTGCTCGACTACGTGAGCCGCGGCGAGGCCGAGGCCGGCTTCGTCTACCGCACCGATGCGGCCGTGGCCGGCGACAAGGTGAAGATCGCCTTCACGCCCACCGGCCACACGCCCGTGACCTACCCGATCGCCGTGGTCGCCGAAAGCAAGCAGAAGGCGCTGGCCGGCGACTTCATCGCCTTCCTCTCGACGCCCGCCGCGCAGGAAGTGCTCACGCGCTACGGATTCGGCAAGCCATGATCGATGTCGATCTGGAGCTCACGGTGGCCGACGGCCGCCGGCGCTTCGATCTCGCGGTGCGTTTCGCGACGGACGTACCCTTTGCCGCGCTCTACGGCCCGTCGGGCGCGGGCAAGTCGCTCACCCTGCAGGCCATTGCCGGCCTGCTGCATCCCAGTTCGGGCCACGTGCGGCTCGACGGCCGCACGCTCTACGACTCGGCGCAGGGCATCGACGTGCCGGCACCGCAGCGGCGCATCGGCTACCTGTTCCAGGACTACGCGCTGTTCCCGCACCTGAGCGTGTGCGAGAACGTGGCTTTCGGGCTGACCGCCTGGCACCGCCGCAAGCCCGCCGCGAAGGATGCCGAGCGCGTGCAGGCCCTGCTGGAGAGCTTCGGCCTCGCCACGCTCGCCGACAGCCGCCCGCAGAACCTCTCCGGCGGCCAGAGACAGCGCGTTGCGCTCGCGCGAGCCCTTGCCTGCGAACCGCAGGTGCTGCTGCTCGACGAGCCCTTCGCCGCGCTCAACCCCATGCTGCGCGCCGAGCTGCGCAACGAACTCGCGCAGGTGCGCAAGCAATGGGGCATTCCGGTGCTGATGATCACGCACGACATCGAGGACGTGCTCGCGCTGGCCGACGTGGCCTTCGTCTACAGCGAGGGCAGGGTGGTGCGCGAGATCGACCTGCACAATGCCGAAAGCCGCGACTTCGCGCTGCGCGACGTTGCCGGCGTGCAGCACGTGGAAGACACGCCGTTGAGGCGCAAGCTGCGCGGGCTGCTGATGCAGGACGTGCGCAACTGACGTCTTGCATCGCATAAGCGATACACTTTGGCGATGAAAACCGCCACCATTCCCTCCGTGCGTGTCGAGCCCGAATTCCGGGACGAGGTCGAACGGGTGCTCGGCGAAGGCGAGACCCTGTCCCAGTTCGTCGAAGCGGCCGTCCGCGCCTGCGTCCTGCAGCGAAAGAGCCAGGCCGAGTTCGTCGCTCGCGGCATGAAGTCGTTGGCCAGCGCGCGGCGCAGTGGTGAATACGTCGAGGCGGGCGAAGTGATGCAGCGCCTCAGGGCCAAGCTCGAATCGGCAGCGAAGAAGCGGCAAAGCGCAGCCCGCCGGTGAGCTACTCGGTCCGGTTCACGCGCCAGGCGGCCGAAGACCTGGAGCGGCTGTACGACTTCGTCCTGGAACGGGAACTCGCCAGAGGCGGCGATCTCGAACTGGCTGCGCGGGCCCTCGAAGCGATCGAGCAGGGCATAGCGACCCTCGGCTTTTCGCCCTTCACTTGCCGGAAAGCAGGCGACAGCCCCTTCATCCGCGAGCTCGTGATCCCGTTCGGCGCCAGCGGCTATGTGGCGCTGTTCGAAATAGAGGCAAGCGACTTGATCGTCGTGGCCGCTGTCAGGCATCAGCGCGAAGACGACTATCACTGAGGAAGCGGCGGCCCGTTCATTTCCTTTTTGAATCGCCGCATGTCCCGATTCAATTTGACGCTCCGCAGCCCTGCGGCGAACACTCGCTCGCATGAGCAGCGAGCAGAAGATCGAGTTTTACAAGGGCCCCGCGGGCGGTTGGGGCGCATTGCGCAGCGTGACGAACGCGCTGCTGCGGCAGGACATTCCCATCAAGGGCGCCAAGACGCTGCTCTCGGCCAACCAGCCCGACGGTTTCGACTGCCCCGGCTGCGCCTGGCCCGACCGCAACCACGCCTCCACCTTCGAGTTCTGCGAGAACGGCGTGAAGGCAGTGGCCGCCGAAGCCACCGCGCGCCGTGCCGGACCGGAGCTGTTCGCGAAGCACACGGTGGCCGAGCTGGCCGAGCAGAGCGACTTCTGGCTCGAGGACCAGGGCCGGCTCACCCATCCCATGGCCTACGACGCGGCGAGCGACAAGTACGTGCCGATCGAATGGGACGACGCCTTCGCGCGCATCGCCCGTCACCTGAACGCGCTGCCCGACCCCGACCAGGCCATCTTCTACACATCGGGCCGGGCGAGCAACGAGGCGGCCTTCCTGTACCAGCTCTTCGTGCGCGAGTACGGCACCAACAACTTTCCCGACTGCTCGAACATGTGCCACGAGCCCAGCGGCAGCGGCATGCGTCCGCAGATCGGCGTGGGCAAGGGCACGGTCACGCTCGACGACTTCGAGAAGGCCGACGCGATCTTCATCTTCGGCCAGAACCCCGGCACCAACCACCCGCGCATGCTCGGCGAGCTGCGCGCGGCCTCCAAGCGCGGCGCGCGCATCGTGAGCTTCAACCCGCTGCGCGAGCGCGGCCTGGAGCGTTTTGCCGACCCGCAGGACAAGCTGGAGATGGCGACCCTGGGCTCCACGCCCATCAGCACGCACTACTTCCAGCTGCGCGTGGGCGGCGACTTCGCCGCCATCAAGGGGATGATGAAGCATGTCCTCGAGCGCGAGGACGAGGCAGTCGCGCGCGGCGAGCCCTCGGTGCTCGACCATGAATTCATCGCCGGGCACACCACCGGCTTCGAGGCGCTGGCGGCCGACCTGCGCGCCGAGCCGTGGGACGTGCTGGTGCGCGAATCGGGCCTGAGCGAAGAGCAGATCCGCGCCGCGGCCGACGTGTACCTGGGCGCCAAGAGCGTCATCGCCTGCTGGGGCATGGGCATCACGCAGCACCAGCATTCGGTGGCCACGATCCAGATGATCGGCAACCTGCTCATGATGCGCGGCAACATGGGCCGCGAAGGCGCGGGTGCCTGCCCGGTGCGCGGCCACAGCAACGTGCAGGGCGACCGCACCATGGGCATCTGGGAAAAGCCGCCCGCCGCGCTGCTCGACCGGCTGCAGAAGGTGTTCGGCTTCGAGCCGCCGCGCCGCAACGGCGTCGATACCGTCGAGGCCATCCAGTCGATGCTCGACGGCAAGGGCCGCGTGTTCTTCGCGCTCGGCGGCAATTTCGCGGCCGCCACGCCCGACACCTACCAGACCTGGAAGGCGCTGAAGCAGTGCGAGCTGACGGTGCACGTGACCACCAAGCTCAACCGCAGCCACGTGATCCACGGGCGCGAGGCGCTCATCCTGCCGTGCCTGGGCCGCACCGAGATCGACATGCAGGCCGGCGGCCAGCAGGGCGTGACGGTGGAAGACTCTATGAGCATGGTGCACATCTCGATGGGCATCAACCCGCCCGCGTCGGAGCACCTGCTGTCGGAGCCGGCCATCGTGGCGCGGCTTGCCGCGGCCACCATCGGCGCGCGCAGCAGCACGCCGTGGCTGTGGCTCGTCGAGGACTACGCGCGCATCCGCGACAAGATCGAAGCCGTGTTCGACGACTTCAAGGACTTCAACGCCCGCGTGGCGCACCCCGGCGGCTTCCGCCTGCGCAACACCGCGAGCGAGCGCGTGTGGAACACCGCCTCGAAGAAGGCCGTGTTCTTCACGCACGCCGTGCCGCTGGACACCCCTTCGCACCGCGCCCGCGCTCGCTTCGCGAAGAAGGGCGACACCATCGTCTTCACGCTGCTGACCACGCGTTCGCACGACCAGTACAACACCACCATCTACGGCATGGACGACCGCTACCGCGGCGTGTTCGGCCAGCGCCGCGTGGTCTTCATCAACAAGGAAGACATCCGCGCGCTCGGCATGAAGGACGGCGACTGGGTCGACATCCAGACCGTGTGGAACGACGGCCAGGAGCGCCGCGCCGACCGCTTCAAGCTGGTGGCCTACGACATCCCGCGCGGCAACATCGCTGCCTACTACCCCGAGACCAATCCGCTGGTGCCGCTCTCGGCCGTGGCGGAGAACGCGGGCACGCCGACTTCCAAGTCCATTCCCGTGGTGCTGGTGCCGCACGAGCTGCCGATCCAGAAGCTGTCGGAGGACGAAGCGGACGGCATGGTGGCGGCATGAGTGCCCTGCTGCAGGACAGCCTGTCGGTGGCCATCCTGCGCATGCTCGCGCAGGAGCCCGACGGCACCGGTGTCTCGCTGCCGCGCCTGGGCAAGCGGCTCGGCCAGGGCGCCAGCGTGCTGATGCGCCGGCTCACCATGATGGGCGATGCGGTCATCGGCGGCGTACGCGGCCCCGGCTGGGTGCGCGTGGTGCAGCACGACGACCGCTGGGTCGCGCACCTGCTCGAAGCCGGGCGGGCACAGGTGGGAACCCTGCCTCCCGAAGACGAAAGCCGCGACTGAGCCGACAATGGCTCGCCCAGCCGGAGCCAACATGTCGCAGCCAGATACCGACGACCCCGAAGACACCCTGCCGCCGTTGTCGCGGCACGCCGTGCGCGTGTTCGGCGAGCGCGGCGTCGCGCCCGAAGGCGAGCTGCGCGATGACACCCTGGCGGCCGAGGTGCCGGTGGCCCTGGTGTTCAACGGCGTTTCGCACGCGGTGATGATGGCCACGCCGCAGGACCTGGAAGCTTTCGCGCTCGGCTTCGCGCTGAGCGAGGGCATCCTCGACACCGCCAGCGACTGCCGCGGCATCGACGTGCGCACCGTCGATGCTTCTGATGCCGGCCTGCCGGATGGCATGCCCGGCATCGAGGTGCAGCTCGAAATCTCCACGCGCAGCTTCGAACGCCTGAAGGACCGCCGCCGCAGCCTCGCGGGCCGCACCGGCTGCGGCGTGTGCGGCGTCGAGAGCTTCGCGGGACTGGACCTCTCACCGCAGCCGGTGCCGCCGCGCGACTGGATCGAACGCATCGACCTGCCGACCGTGCTGCGCGCCTTCGCCGCCATGCCGCCGCGCCAGGTGTTCAACGCCGAGGCAGGCGCCATTCACGCAGCCGCATGGGCCACGGTCGACGGCGAACTCACCGACCTGATGGAAGACGTGGGCCGCCACAACGCGCTCGACAAGTTGCTCGGCAGGCTCGCTCAGGCGGGCCGCCTGCAGGAGCCGGGCTTCGTGCTGATGTCCAGCCGCGGCAGCCATGAGCTGGTGCGCAAGTGCGCGCGCCTCGGCATCGCGGCGATGGCCACCATCTCGGCGCCCACCGCCATGGGCGTGCGCATGGCCGAGCTCTGCGGCCTGCGGTTCTGGGGCCTGTGCCGTGCGCCGCGCGGCGTGCTCTATGCCGACGGGCTCGCGGCGCCGCTGTCGAGCGCCAGCACCGCATCGGCCACGGCGTCGATGCCCTGATCCGATAGATCGCCCGCCACAACGCGCTGGCGCTTCGCCCAGCTGCGGAAGTGCAGCTCCTGCGACTTCTGGTAATGCGGGTCGTAGTGCAGCGACATCAGCTCCGCGAACAGATGCGGCAGGTCGGCCTCGTGCGCCCACTGCTGCCAGCGAGAGACGGTTTCCTTGCCCTGCAGCTCCTTCAGCGCGCCAAGCTTGTCGGCCAGCGCGTCGCGGTCGTCGCCCAGGTAGGCGTAGTCGCGAAGCAGGTAGGCCAGCCGGGTCTCGGGCGTGGCCGACACCTCGATGCACGGCGCCGCGCGCATGCGTGCCACCAGCGGCAAGGGCAGCGACAGCCGCCCGATGCGGATGCTCTCGCCCTCCACGTACAGCGGACGCGAGAGGTCGATGCTTTCGAGCACGGCACCGATGCGCGTCTCGAAGTGCTTCTGCGAAGGCTGCGCGACGCCCGGCAGCGAGCCGAGCAGCGAGCCCTTGTGGCGGACGAAGTCCTCCAGGTCGAGCACCTGCGCGCCGCGCGCGGCCAGCGCGTGCAGCACGCGCGTCTTGGCGCTGCCGGTGGCGCCGCAGATCACGCGCAGGTCTAGCTTCGGCGTCAGCGTGTCGATCTGCGAGATCACGTGCCGGCGGAAGCTCTTGTAGCCGCCCGCGAGCTGCTGGGCGTCCCAGCCGACCAAACGTAGCCAGGTAACCATGGAGCCGCTGCGCATGCCGCCGCGCCAGCAGTAGACCAGCGGCTTCCAGTTCTCGGGCCGGTCGGCCAGCGTCTCGCGCAGGTGCCGCGCGATGTTGGCAGCCACCATCGCACCGCCGATGCGGCGGGCCTCGAAGGCGCCGGTCTGCACGTAGACGGTGCCGACGATGTGGCGTTCCTCGTCGTTCAGCACCGGGCAGTTGATGGCGCCGGGAATGTGGTCGAGCGCGAACTCGGCCGGCGAGCGGGCGTCGATCAGCGTGTCGAAGGCGTGGCGGTCGGCCACCCGCACGGGCTGGCGATGACTCATGGCAGAAGGAACCTCATGGCCCCGATTGTCGGCGACCGGGCACAGGGCGGTCAGGCGTAGGCTGGTCCTAGGCCCTTTCGCAAGCGAGCGCTCGCAAAGTCCACCAGCGTGACCAGCACGAACATCGCGATCAGCACCGTCATCGCCTGCTGCTGCTGGAAGATCGACAGGTGGAAGTACAGCAACTGCCCCAGCCCGCCGCCACCCACGAAGCCCAGCACGGCCGCCATGCGGATGTTCATTTCCCAGCGGTAGAGCGTGTAGGCCACCCATTGCGGCAGCACGATGGGCAGGCTGGCGTAGCTGAAGGAGGCGACGGGGCCCGCGCCCGAGAGCGTCAGCGCGTGCTCGGGTTCGCGCGGCGCATTCTCCAGCGCCTCGGCGAACAGCCGGCCCAGCACGCCCGTGGTGTGCAGCGACAGCGCCAGCGCGCCCGCGAACGGCCCGATGCCGGCGGCCAGCACCATCAGCGCGGCCCAGACCAGCTCGGGCACGCTGCGCAGGAAGTTGAGGGCGAAGCGCGCCACATGGCGAGGCATCCACCCGGCGCGGCCGGAGGCGGGCAGGGCCAGCACCGCGCCCGCAAGGGCTGCCAGCACGGTGCCCAGCGCCGACACCGCCAGCGTCTGCAATGCCCCGTGCCCAACCCTGGCGAGAAAGTCCGGCGACACGTCGGGCGGGAAGAACTCGGCGACGAATTTGCCCATGAGCCGCAGCGATTCCGCCGAGCCCAGGGCCCGATAGTCGATGCCCAGGTAGACGAAGCTCGCAACGACGGCCGTGCCGATCAGCAGCAGGGCGATGCGGCATCGCCAGCACGGCGGCGGGCGCGGAGGCAGCGTCTTCGTCGTCATGCCAGCAGCCTCCGCAGCGCGCTGCTCAGCAAGTCGGCCAGCAGCACCAGCGCCAGGAACACCAGCAGGATGCTGCTGGCTTCGCCGCCGTTGAGCATCTTCATCGACTGGTCCATCAGCTGCCCCAGCCCGCCCGCGCCGACGAAGCCCATCACCACCGAGGCGCGCACCGCGCATTCCCAGCGATAGACGGTGTACGAGGCCAGCTCCTGCGCCGTGTTCGGCAGCAGGCCGTAGCACAGCGCCGCGAGCCTGCCGCTGCCGCTTTCGAGCAGGGCGCGGGCGGGGCGGGTGTCGGCCGATTCGAGGATCTCCGCGTAGACCTTCCCCAGCATGCCGCCGTAAGTGATGGCCAGCGCCAGCACGCCCGCGGCCGGGCCGAGCCCGAGCGCGCGCACGAAGAGCAGTGCCCAGACGATCTCCGGGATCGCCCGCAGCACCATCAGCAGCCAGCGCGCGGCCTGCCGCACGATGCCTGCCTGCACGCGGCCCGGCCCCGGGCCGATGCGCGAGATGGAAAGCGCGCGCGTCGTCACGAAGCCCAGCGGCGCGCCGATCAGCAGCGCCAGCGCGGTGCCGGCCGTGGCCATGGCCAGCGTCTCCAGCGTGGCCTTGAGGAGCAGGGCGAGAAAGGCGGGCGAGCCGTCGGGCGGGAAGAAGCCCGCGAGAAAGCCGCCGATGACCGCGAGATTGCCGCCGGTGAAAAGTGCCCACGGCTTGAATTCGGACAGCGCCAGCATCGGCCACGCGATGACGAGCGCGGCGGCGCAGGCGGCCAGCCGCCGCGCGGCGTGCGGATCGCGCAGTGCGGCAGCCCTGGTTGCGGCGTTCAAGGACAGTCCGGCCGGTGGAAGGCCGCCTCCACCATCGCGCCGGCCGGCAGCGGCCGTTGCGTCGCGATGCCGCCTTCGCTGGCGTAGAGTGCATCGAGCATTTCGGGCGTGACCTGCGCGGCCGGCAGATCGAACATCACCGTTCCGCCGCGCATGCCGACGATGCGCGGAAACCAGCGCAGCGCCAGGTCCACCGCGTGCAGCGAGGCCATCAGCGTGGCGCCCGTCGATTCGCTCTGCGCAACGAGCTGGCCGATGGCAGCGTCGGCCAGCGTGGGGTCGAGCGCGGACACCGGCTCGTCGGCCAGCAGCAATGCAGGGCGCTGGTACAGCACTCGCGCGATGCCCACGCGCTGCAGCTGGCCTCCGGAGAGGCGGTCGCAGCGTTCGAACAGCCGGTCTTCCATCGCCAGCCGCGAGAGCGCCTCATGGGCGCCGGCGATGTCCGAGGGATGCAGCAGCGAGCCCAGCGCGCGCAGCATCGACCACTCGCCGAGCCGGCCCGCGAGCACGGCGGTGACCACGCGCAGCCTCGGCGCGATGGGCGGCGACTGGTGCACGGTGCCGATGCGCGCGCGCAGCTTCTTCAGCGCCGTCGCCGTCAGCTGCCACGGCCTGGCGCCCAGCGCCCGCACCTCGCCTTCGGTGGGCCGCAGCGCCGCGCCGAGCACGCGCAGCAGCGTGGTCTTGCCGGCACCCGAGGGCCCGATGACGGCGATGCGTTCACCGTCGCGCGCGGCCAGCGTCACGCCGGCCAGAGCGCGCTGGCCGTTGGGGTGAACGACGCCCGCGCCTTCCAGCGAAAAACTCATCCGCGCAGGCTCACTTGATCAGACCAGCCGACTTGCCCGCCGTCTCGATCCCGTCGTAGTTCGACGACTTGGTCGGAATGAACTTGCTCGCGCGCTGCAGCGCCATGATTTCCTTGTGCGCCGGGTTGGCCGGATCGAGCTTCAGGAAGGCGTCGGTCAGCTTTTTCGTGACGGCGGCATCGAGCCCCGGGCGCACCGTCCAGTTGTAGTCGTAGTAGGTCGGCGTGGTGGCCAGCACGCGCACCTTGGCGGCGTTGGGGTTCCTGGCCTCCACCAGCTTGTCCCACACCGAGGCGTTGAGCACGCCGGCTTCCGCGCGCGATGCGGCCACGAAGGCCACGGTGGCGTCGTGCGCGCCCGAGAACGCGACGGTCTTGAAGTCCTTCTCGGGGTTGATGCCCGCCTGCAGCAAGAAGTAGCGCGGCATCAGGCTGCCCGAGGTGGAGGAGGGCGCGCCGAAGGCGAAGGTCTTGCCCTTCAGGTCGGCCAGCGTCTTCGCGGTGCTGTCCACCGGCACGATGAACTTGCTGGTGAACACCTCGTCCTCCGCCCGCTGCACGATCGGCACCGCGCCGCCGTTGGTGCGGATGCGCGCCTGCACGAAGGTGAAACCGCCGAGCCAGGCCAGGTCGATCTTGTTGGTGGCCAGGCCCTCGACCACGGCGGCGTAGTCGGTCACGGGCGTGAACTGCACGTCCATGCCGGTTTCCTTCTTCAGGTAGTCGCCCAGCGGCGTGAACTTGCGCTGCAGCTCGGTGGGGGCCTCGTCGGGAATCGCCGAGACGCGCAGCACCCCCTGGGCGAAGGCCCCGAGGCTCGCGGCGGAGAAGGTCAGGGCAAGGGCCAGTCGGGTGAGAGTCTTTTTCATGGGTGCGCCTCAGGTGCGTGCGGGATAGGAAGGGACGGGATTGTAGAAAGCGGGGGCGATTCGATAATCGCCCCCATGAACCCAACGCTCATGAACCCGCTCGCGCCTCTGCGCCTCACGAGTTTTTCGCATGGCGGCGGCTGCGGCTGCAAGATCGCGCCGGGCGTGCTGTCGAAGATCCTCAAGAACCAGGCCGGCGGGCTGATCCCGCCCGAGCTCATGGTGGGCATCGAGACCGCCGACGACGCGGCCGTCTACAGGCTCAACGACCAGCAGGCGCTGATCGCGACCACCGACTTCTTCATGCCCATCGTGGACGACCCGTACGAGTTCGGCCGCATCGCCGCGACCAACGCGATCAGCGACGTCTACGCCATGGGCGGGCGCCCGATCATGGCGCTGGCGCTCGTCGCCATGCCGATCAACCAGCTGCCGGTGGAAGTCATCGCCGAGATCGTGCGCGGCGGGCAGGACGTGTGCCGCGCGGCCGGCATCCCGATCGCCGGCGGCCACACCATCGATTCGGTCGAGCCGATCTACGGCCTCGTCGCCATGGGCCTCGTGCACCCCGAGCGCGTGCGCCGCAACGCCGACGCGAAGGCCGGCGACGTGCTCGTGCTGGGCAAGCCGCTCGGCGTGGGCGTGCTCTCGGCCGCGCTCAAGAAGGAGCAGCTCTCCGAGACCGGCTACCGGCAGCTGATCGAGAACACGACGAAGCTCAACACCCCCGGCATCGCGCTGTCGGCCCTCGACGGCGTGCATGCGCTGACCGACGTCACGGGCTTCGGCCTGGCCGGCCACACGCTCGAGCTGGCGCGCGGCGCGAAGCTCAGGGCCGTCATCGAGTGGCCGAAGGTGCCCTTGCTCGAGAACGTGCTGGCCATGGCCGCCGAAGGCTTCGTCACCGGTGCATCCGGCCGCAACTGGGCCGGCTACGGCGCGGAAGTGAGCCTCGCGCCCGGCTTGCACGCCACCACGCAGAACCTGCTGAGCGACCCGCAGACCTCCGGCGGCCTGCTCGTGAGCTGCGCGCCTGAAGCGGTCGATGCGGTGCTGAAGGTCTTCCGCGACGAAGGTTTCGCACGCGCCGCGGTGATCGGCCGTGTCGAAGCAGGAGAGCCCTCGCTGCACGTTGTGCCGTAGTTCTCCGCATTTCTCCCTTCCCCGCTGGGGGAGGGCCGGGGTGGAGGCAGGCGGCGGTCGATGAAGCGCTGTGAGAAAACCAGCGCTGTTTGCCCCCATCCCAGCCTTCCCCCAAAGGGGGAAGGAGCAAGACAAAAATGGCGGAGGAAGGAAGGAGTCGAACCTTCCCGGCGACGGCTGGCGCCACCAACCGGGTTTGAAGCCCGGCCGCCCCACCAGGGGCGATCTCCCTCCATGATTCGATTCGTCGTTCACGGCCTCGCCCCGAACAACGACGTATCCGGCCGCAGCAGGTGGGTGTCCTTCACCCGCCGCGTGTAGCCGACACGATCGAAAAACTCCAGCAACTGGATCGCGCGCTTGCGCCCCAACCCGGTCGCATCGCGAAAACTCGCGGCCTGCAGCCCTTCGGGGCCATCGAGGCAATCCCGCGCAATGGCTGCCAGCCTCTCGATGGTCGCCAGCGGATAGTACAAGTCCTTCACCACTTGGAAGGCCTCGCCGCGCCGCGCGAGGCTCGCGAGCGTCTGCCGCACCATCGGCTCGCTCGCCGCGCAGTCCTTGGCCAGGTCGCGCACCCACGGCGGATCGAAGCCGCCGTCGGCCAGTTTCGGCAGCAGCTTCTGCGCGAGCTTCTGCTCGGCCTCGTTGAGGCGCGCCGCGTGGTCGGGCAGATGCAGCCACGTGCCGCTTCGCACCAGCGCGCCGCGCGCGACGAGGTCGTCGAGCGCGTGGCGCCAGAGCGAGTCGTCCGCGCGCGGGCCTGCAAGCCGCTTGAGCCTGCGCGCATCGGGGCCGACCTCGTCCGGCGCGGTGCGATGGAAGTCCGCGAGGCGGCCTGCGATCTGTTCTTCGAGTGCGTCCAGGTGAGATTGCGCGATGGCCGTGTGTTCGATGCGCACCGCATCGCCGGGCAGCGGCACCGCAGCCTCGTCGGACAGCGAGAGCGCCTGCGCCGTCCGCGCGGTGTCCATGCCGAGCGGTGCGTTGTGAAGCAGCGCGGCCACGCGTGCCGTGCGGTCCTCGATGGCCCAGGCCGCGAGCGTGCGCAGGCGCTCGGGCGTGCGTCGGTAGCGCACCGGCGCGAACGGATCGAGCACGCGCACGCCGGCCACGGTGCGCGTGGCCGAGGCATCGCGCAGCACGCCGTGGTCGCCATGCCAGGCGCCTACCGCCTCCTTGAGCACCAGCTGGGCAAGCGCCGTTTCGCCGGGCGCGAGCGCATCGCGATCGAGCAGCGCGAGCGACGCCATCACGTCGCTCGCGCCGAGGTGCGCGTGCACCGTCGTGCCCGAGCGCAGGGGCCTGGCCTCGTCGGGCCACAGCGTGAGCAGCACGTCGATGCGGTCGGTGGAAAGCGCGATGCCCGGCGTGCAGACCCAGTCGCCGCGATGCATTTCGTCCTTGGCGACACCGGCCAGCGCCAGCGCGCAGCGCTGGCCCGCATGCGCCGACTCGGCCTGCTGGTTCTGCGCATGGATGCCGCGCACGCGCACCGTGCGGTTGCCGGGCACCACGCGCAGCTCGTCGCCGATGCGCACCGTGCCGCTGAAGACCGTGCCGGTGACGACGGTGCCCACGCCCGACAGGCTGAACGACCGGTCCACCGCGAGGCGGAAGGCCAGGCCTTCCTCGCGCGCGTGTTCCTGCCGGGCCACCTCCAGCAGCCGCTCGCGCAGTGCGTCGATGCCTTTGCCCGTCGTGGCGGACACCGCCAGCATCGGCGCCCCGGCCAGCGGCGTGGGCGCGAGCAGGGCCGCGATGCCGGCGCGCACCTCGGCCAGCCGCGCCTCGCGCAGGGCCTCGTCGATGCGGTCGATCTTGGTGATGGCTACCGTCGCCTCGCGCACGCCCAGCAGCGCCACCACCGCCAGGTGCTCGCGCGTCTGCGGCATCACGCCGTCGTCGGCGGCCACCACCAGCAGCGCATGGTCGATGCCGGTCGCGCCGGCCAGCATGGTGTGCAGCAGCCGCTCGTGGCCCGGCACGTCGACGAAGCCCAGCGACACCCCATCCGGTGCGTGCAGGTAGGCATAGCCCAGCTCGATGGAAATGCCGCGCCGCTTCTCCTCGGGCAGCCGGTCGGTGTCGACGCCGGTGAGCGCGTGCACCAGCGTGGTCTTGCCGTGGTCGATGTGGCCTGCGGTGCCGATGATCATCGTGGGTACGTCGTCACATGAAGTTGCGGGTGTGCAGTTCGGACAGCCGCTGCGCCTCGTCGCGGTCGAAGCCCAGCCGCGCGAGGCGCGCGCGGCGGCCGGCCGCCATGTCGCGCTGCAACTGCTGGACGGCCGCATGGCCGCGCGCGACGGCCGAAGGCGAGAGCTCGCCGGCCGCCAGCAGCACCAGCGAGTCGAACACTTCCTCGTTGAGGCCCGCAGTGCCGGCCAGCGTGTCGTAGCGAAGCTCGATGGCGTTGCGCAGCCGCACCTGGTAGTCGGGCTGCACCGAGAGCCGGTATTCGAGATGCGCCATGCCGAAGGCGACGTGGCGCGCCTCGTCGCGCGCGGCGAGCCGTGCGATCTGCCGGGTCACCGGGTCGGGTGCGTGCGCGTGCAGGAAGTTGAGCAGGTTCACGAAGCTGCCCTCGCCGAGCACGGCCAGCAGGAAGGTTGCGATGGAGAAATCGGGCGCGTCGAACAGCGTGCGCAGCGAGGCCTGCCCGCCGGCCGTCGACAGCGCGGGCTGGTGGCCGCGCAGCGTGGCGCGGCGCGTGAACACCTCCACGTGTCGCGCCTCGTCGGCGCACTGCAGCGCCAGCAGCTGCAGCACTTCGCGGAAGTGCGGGTGGATCTGGCCCAGGTGGCGCGCCGGCACCAGCAGCGCGGCGTTCTCGTTCTCGATCAGGTAGGTCATCACCTGCACCACGGCCACTTCCACGGCGCTCGGCAGCTCGAAGGGCGCGTCCCAGTCGATGGCGGTCGCCGGATCCCATTGGGCTGCCGCCGCCTGCCGGTAGAGCTCGCCAGCCGTCTCGGCCCAGAGCTCGTCGCGGCGGTGCAGCGCGAAGAAGAAGGGCGGGCTGCCGGCTTCCACCGTGGCGCCGCGGGCGGCGAGGCCCCAGCCGGGCGCGGCATCCTCGGCCGGCGCACCGTCGGCGTCGCCCTGCGCGAAGCCCGTGGATTGCGCACCGAGCCAGCGGCCTTCGGCATGCGGGCCGCGCGTGACGAGTGCTTCTTCCTGCGCCGCGTCGAAGTGCAGCACGTGCCCCTGGCTGCGACACCATGCCTCCAGGTGCATGCGCCAGTCGGGCGAGTTCCCGCGCACGCGCAACTCGCCGCCCACCGGCCGCTCGGCCAGCGCGCGGCGGATGAGCAGCAGGGCGCCCTGGTCGAGGCCCAGCGACTCAATATCGATAGTCGGGATTGGTGATGCGGCCATCGCCGTCGTAGAAGAGCTCGTCGTCCACCGCGCGTTCGAGCAGGGCGTAGCCGCTGGTGCGGCCGGTGCGCCATTCGCGCAGGCCCTCGAGTTCGAGCAGCGGGCGCACCTGCGGGTCGTCCCAGCGCATCGCCATCAGCAGCGAGACGAAGCGATCGACCAGCGCTGCAGGTGCGCCGGGGCTGGTGGTGAAGTTGCAGTGGTCGTACGCGCCGGTGCGCGCCAGCACGCGCGTGCTGCCCGAAGGCAGCGTGCCGTCGAGGCCGAAGGCCAGATGGTTGCCGTCGATCAGGCAGCAGGCGTCGACCTCGCCGGCCATCAGCGCGACGGCCGCGTCGCGCTCGCCGCCGATGTGGTCGCCGTGCTTGCCTCCGAGCACGTCGAAGTAGCGAGCCTGAAAGTCGCGCGGCTTCAGCAGGCCTTCGGTGCGCAGATGGTCTAGAGGAATCAGCGTGGCCTGCGGCGAATCGAGCGCGCCGAACCCGATGCTCCTGCCGCGCAGATCGGCCAGCGATTGCATCGGGCTGTCGGCGCGCACCACGATGGCGGAGCGCAGGTCGCAGTCGGTATCGCGCATGGCCACGGCCTGCACCTGCAGCCCCCGGTTGCGCGCGATGCGCTCGGCACGTATCCAAGCTAGAGGCGAGTTCCACGCCAGGTGCAGCGTGCCGTCGAACTGCGCCTCGACCTGGCTTTCGTAGTTCGAATACAGCACGTAGTCGAAGGGCAGGCCGTTCTTCACGAAGAAGGCCTTGAAGCCTTCCCAGATGGTGACGACCTTGGGCGCGTAGGCCACGGCGCCCATGATCAGCGTCTGCTGCGGCATCTCGCGGCTCCTTTCTCAGAACAGCGGCAGGCCGGTGATGGCCTTGCCGATGAAGTCGTAGAGCACGTCGGAGGTCGGCGCCATCACGCTCGATGCACGCGCATCGCGGAAGAGGCGTTCGATGCCCGCTTCCTTGCGGAAGGCCGCGCCGCCGCACACGCGCATCGCGATGTCGGTCACTTCGAGAGCGGATTCGGCTGCTGCCGCCTTTACCTCGAGCACGCGCAGCATGGTGTCTGCGCGGCCCGCGCCGATGGCGGCGATGGTGTCGTCGAGCAGCGCCTGCGTCATGTCGGCCTTGATGCGTGCCTTTGCCAGATAGGCTCGGACGGTGGGCAGGTCGGCCAGCGACGAATCGAGATGCAGGTGCCGCGTCTGGCTCACATGGCCGATGGCGCGGCTCAGGGCGCCTTCCATCAGGCCGGTCGAGCATGCGGCGCTGAGCACCGAGAACCACGGCAGCACCACGCCCATCATGGTGTCGAAGCCCTTGCCGTCCTCGCCGAGCCGCGCACCGGCCGCGATGCGCACGTCCTTTGCAGTGATCGGCGTCGAGGCGTTGCCGCGCAGGCCCAGCCCGTCGAAGCGGCCAGGCTGGCTCAGGCCGTCGGACTTGGCGTCGACCAGCCACAGCGTGCTTGCGCCTTCGGCCGCGAGAGGTTTGCTCGACCACACGTAGCTGTCGGCCTCGAAGGCCGAGGTGACCCAGCTCTTGCGGGCGTCGAGCACCACGTTCGAACCGTCCGCGCGGGCGGTGCTGGTGGGGGCCCAGAAGTGGCTGCGCGAATCGGCTTCGGAGAAGGCGAGCGTGCTCAGGTGCTTGCCGTTGGCGATCGCGCGGCGCGTGGCTTCGGGGCCGAATTGTTCGAGCACGGCAGTGGCGCAGTAGTGCATGCACACCACCATCGCGGTGGACGGACAGGTCTGCGCGATGCGCGACACCACCTGCGCGGCTTCCTTCAGGCCCAGCCCCTGGCCCCCGACCGACGCGGCCGAGACCAGCCCCAGCAGGCCGGCCTCGCCCAGCGCCGAGATCGTCTCTCGTGGAAAGCGTCCCTCTGCGTCGGTGCGCTGTGCCAGGGGCTGCAGCGTTTGCGTTTCGATACCGGCGAGCACTTCGAGGGGGTTCATCGCTTTCTCCAGACAGGTGGTTGAGGGAATCGGGGTCTGCTACATCAGCCGCTCGCGCAGGGTGTCGAGCTGGCCTGTGAAGGTGGCGCTGTCTTCGAGGCAGCGCAGGTCGAGAAGCAGGCGGTCTTCGGCGATGCGGCCGATCACGGGCAGCGGCAGGCCGCGCAGCGCGGTGGCGAGGGCATCGAGCGTGGTGCCGATGCCTTTCTTCGAGGTGCCGGCCGGTGCCAGCGCGAGGCCCGCCGAGGGCAGGCGCTCGACGGGCAGCGAGCCGGAGCCGATCTGCCCGAGCAGCGGCACCACCTCGACGGTGAAGCGCGGCGACACGGCGGCCTGTACCGGCGCCTTCAGCGCCTCGGCCATCTCGCGGATCGCATCGGCGGGCCGCGTGAGCAGCCGCAGCGTCGGCAGGTCCTGCGCGAGGCGTTCGGGCCGCAGGTACAGCGAGAGCGTGGCTTCGAGCGCGGCCAGCGGCAGCTTGCTCATGCGCAGTGCGCGCTTCATCGGGAACTTGCGGATGCGGCCCACGGCCTCCTTGCTGCCCACGATGAGCCCGGCCTGCGGTCCGCCCAGCAGCTTGTCGCCCGAGAAGGTGACCACGTCGCAGCCGGCCGCGAGCATCTCCTGCGGCAGCGGCTCGCGCGGCAGCCCGTAGTGCGCGAGGTCGATCAGCGAGCCGCTGCCCAGGTCGGTGGCCAGCGGCACGCCGCGCGCGTGCGCGATGCCGGCGAGCGTGGCTTCGTCGACCGCGGCGGTGAAGCCCTGCACCGCGTAGTTGCTGGTGTGCACCTTCATCACGAGCGCGGTGCGCTCGTTGATGGCGCGTTCATAGTCCTGCGGATGCGTGCGGTTGGTGGTGCCGACCTCGACCATGCGCGCGCCCGCGCTGGCCATCACGTCGGGCATGCGGAAGGCGCCGCCGATCTCCACCAGCTCGCCGCGCGAGACGATCACCTCGCGCTCGCGCGCCAGCGCCGCGATGGTGAGCAGCACGGCAGCCGCGTTGTTGTTGACCACCGTGGCCGCCTCGGCGCCGGTGATGGTGCACAGCAGCTCTTCCACCAGCGAGTCGCGGTCGCCGCGGCTGCCGGTGGCGAGGTCGTACTCGAGGTTGTTGGGCGATGTCATCACCGCGAGCAGCCGCTGCAGCGCCGCGTCGGCCAGCAGCGCGCGACCGAGGTTGGTGTGGATGACGGTGCCCGTGAGGTTCAGCACCGCCTTCATGCGCGGCGCGAGGCGGGCCTGGATGCGCGATGCGAGCGCATCGCCCAGCGCGTCGGGCTGCACGTCGGCAGCGGCGAGCTTGCCCGCCACGGCCCGCGCGCGAAGCCCTTCGAGCAGCGCACGCGCTTCCTTCACCACCAGCGTATGGCCGTGCTCGGCCAGCAATGCGCCCGGCACGGCGAGGCGCAGCAGTTGATCGACAGAAGGCAGATCCTGGGGCCTTGCCGTCGAGCCGTGGACCACGGACTCTTCGGGCATCGCCATCAGCCGCCTCCGCCGTCGTCGGGTATTTCGGGGTCGCCGAAGAGCAGCATCAGGTTGTGGCCGCTGCGCTGGTGGCCGGCTTCGGAGACGAGCAGGTCGAGCGTGACGCTCGCCAGATCGTCGGCGACAGGTTCGACTTCGGGGTCTTTCTCCATCGCGATCTGCTTGAGGTAATGGCCGCAGCTGTCGCAGCACTCGGCCTTGACGGCGCCGTCACGCGCGCCTGTCGCAGGCAGCTCTACGCCGGGCTGCGGCGAGAGCGACTCGAAGTGAATGCCCTTGGTGCTCTCGCAGTGCGTGCACTTGATGCGCACGTAATGCCACTCGGTGCCGCACAGCGAGCAGTGCAGGTAGCGGAAGCCCGCTTCGTCGGCGCCGATGCGCGTGATGCTCACTGTCGGCGCGCTGCCGCAGCAGGGACATTCGTTGCCGGGATCGGTACGTCCGTAGATGTTCTCGCCCTCGCGCTCGGCGACCTGCAGCACCAGTTGCGTCCAGTAGGCCTGCAGCCCGGCGGCGATCAGCGGCGCGGCCGCGAGGTCGAGCCCGAACATGATGCGGCGCGAGAGACGATCGGCCTGCTCGTTGACCCATGCATCGTCAGCGGCCACCACGCGGTCGAGCGTGTCGCGCGCGGGGCCCTCGGGCAAGCGGGCGCGGAAGAGGCCGAGCAGGCGGCGCAGTTCCTTCAGCCACACGGGATCGCGCGTCCAGCCGAAGGCGGGCATCGGCGGCTTGAGCACCTTCGCGGCGGCTTCGAGCGCTTCGGATTCGGGCAGCTCGACCGGCGCGTAGTCCTGCAGCACCTGGTGCTGCGCCTGCGCGAGGTCGGCGATGAAGATCAGGTACTCGCGCATCGGATGCGATGCTGCAAGCTGGCGCAGCCGCAATTGCCGGTCGGAGAACACGAGGGAGCGCACCGGCAGGCGCAGGAACGGCATCTGCCGCCCGGCCTGCATGGCTATCTGCTCAGGCTCGAGGATGCGTGTGGTCCGGATCGGCGGTGGGTTGCCGGGGGAGCTCGTCATCGGCGCAGTATCACTCACCTCGCGTCATTTTGCGATGCCAGAGAGGGTGATTGAGCTTGGCCCATCCCTCGGTGACCGTGCCGCGCGTCATCGCGCGCAGCGTGCCCTTGACCCAGATCGCCGCGTAGATGTGCGTGATGACCGAAAGGATCAGCACCACGGCCGAGGCCGCGTGCACCACCACCGCGATGCGCCGCACGAGGATCGGGAAGAAGCCTACGAACCACGGGCTCCAGAACATGAAGCCCGTCACCAGCAGCAGGAGCAGGCTGATGCCGAAGGCCCAGAACACCAGCTTCTGCCCGGCGTTGTACTTGCCCACCGGCGGCATGCCCGACTTGTCGCCCTTGAGCATCTTCGGCGCGTTGGCGATCCACTCGCGGTCGCCCTTGTCGAGGATGTTCTCGCGCCACATCGTGAAGAACAGGAACACGAAGCCCAGCACCATCAGCAGGCCCATGAAGGGATGCAGGATGCGCGTCCACGGCCCGCCGCCGAAGAGGTTGGTCAGGAAGAACAGGCTGGGGTGGAAGAAGGCCAGGCCCGAGAGCGCGGCGGCGAAGAACATGATCGCGACGAACCAGTGGTTCATGCGCGTGGCGTCGCGGTAGCGGCGAAGGTAGTAGCGTGTCATCGCGTTCTTCTCCTCATGCGCGGGGTGCGTTGGATGAAGGCGAGGCCGGCGGCTCCTCGATCACCACCACGTCGTCGGGCTTGCCGTCGCGGTCGGCGTCGGGGTGGTCGTCCTTGGGCTCGATGGGGCCGGTCTTCATGTAGTGGAAGAAGCTGCCCACCACGGCGCCGATCATGGCAACCATCGCGAGCGGCTTGGCCACGCCCTTCCACAGCGAGACCAGCGGGCTGATCTGCGGGTCCTTCGGCAGGTCGGCGTAGAGCTGCGGCCGGTCGGCATGCTGCAGCACGTACATCACGTGCGTGCCGCCCACGCCCGCCGGGTCGTACACGCCGGCGTTGGAAAAGCCGCGCTCCTTCAGGTCGACGATGCGCTCCGAGGCGTACTCGTGCATGTCTTCCTTGGTGCCGAAGTGCAGCGCGCCGGTGGGGCAGGCTTTCACGCAGGCCGGCTCCAGGCCCACGCCCACGCGGTCGGAGCACAGCGAGCACTTGTAGGCCTTGTTGTCGACCTTGCTGATGCGCGGCACGTCGAAGGGGCAGCCGGTGACGCAGTTGCCGCAGCCCACGCAATGCTCGCTGATGAAGTCGACGATGCCGTTGGCGTACTTGACGATCGCGCCCGGCGAGGGGCACGACTTCAGGCAGCCGGGGTCGTCGCAGTGCATGCAGCCGTCCTTGCGGATCAGCCACTCGAGCTTGCCGGCCTCGGGCTCGACCTCGGAGAACTTCATCACCGTCCAGGAGGCCGGCGTGAGGTCGACCGGGTTGTCGTAGGTGCCGTGCGTGGTGCCGACTTCGTCGCGCAAGTCGTTCCACTGCATGCACGCGACCTGGCAGGCCTTGCAGCCGATGCAGGCCGACACGTCGATCAGCTTCGCGAGCGGCTGCACCTGCGGGCGATGGCGGATCTCGGGCGACGGCGTGGTCGTGGCCGAGCGGGCGGCGATGTCGAGGGTTTGAAGAGAGGACATCGTTCAGGCCTTCTCGATGTTCACGGTGAACGACTTGTACTCGGGCGTCTGCGTGTTCGCATCGCCCACGAAGGGTGTCAGCGTGTTCACCAGGTAGCCCGGCTTCGCGATGCCGACGAAGCCCCAGTGGTTCGGCAGGCCCACGGTGTGGACCGTGCGCCCGTCCACCTGCAGACCGACGATGCGCTTGGTGACCACAGCCACGGCCTTGATGAAGCCGCGCTTGCTCGACACCTTCACCATGTCGCCGTGGCCGATGCCCTTCTCCTTGGCAAGCTCCTCGCCGATCTCGACGAACTGCTGCGGCTGGATGATGGCCGACGTGCGCACGTTCTTGGTCCAGTAGTGGAAGTGCTCGGTGAGCCGGTAGCTGGTTGCCACGTACGGGAAGTCCTTCGGCACGCCGAGCCTCTCGAGGTCGCCCTTGAAGATGCGTGCCGCGGGGTTGGCGCGCGCCTTCTCGTTGTTCGGGTGCATCAGGTTGTTGACCAGCGGCGACTCGAAGGGCTCGTAGTGCTCGGGCAGCGGGCCCTCGGCCATGCCGGTGGGGGCGAAGAGTCGTGCCACGCCCTCGGCGGTCATGATGAAGGGACGCACCGCGTCGGCGTCGGTCGGGCTCGCGTCGGGGCGGATGTCGGGTACGTCGGCGCCGCCCCATTGCTTGCCGTTCCACGCGACGAGGCCGCGCTTCGCGATCCACGGCTTGCCGGTGGTCGGGTCGGTCGAGGCGCCGTTGTAGAGGATGCGCCGGTTAGCGGGCCAGGCCCACGCCCAGTTCTGCACCATGCCGATGCCGTACGGGTCGGCGTTGTCGCGCCGTGCCATCTGGTTGCCGGCCTGCGTCCAGGCGCCGGCGTAGATCCAGCAGCCGCTGGCGGTGCTGCCGTCGTCGCGCAGCAGGCCGAAGCCCGATAGCTGCTCGCCGGCCTTGGCCAGCGGCGGCTTGGTCGGGTCCTTCGGGTCGGTCAGGTCGGCCAGCGCGCGGCCGTTGTATTCCATCGCCAGCTCCTGCGCGGAGGGCGAGTGCGGAATCTTGTAGGGCCAGGTGAGCTTGACGATCGGGTCGGGGAAGGCGCCGCCGTCCTTCGCGTAGGCCGCGCGGATGCGGTTGAAGATGCCCGCGACGATCTCGATGTCGCCCTTGGCCTCGCCCGGCGGCTCCGCGCCCTTCCAGTGCCACTGCAGCCAGCGGCTGGAGTTGGTGAGCGAGCCGTCTTCCTCCGCGAAGCAGGTGGAAGGCAGGCGGAACACCGTGGTCTGGATGTCGGCGGTCTTGACGTCGTTGAACTCGCCGAAGTTGCGCCAGAACTCGCTGGTCTCGGTCTGCAGCGGATCGATGGTGACCAGGAACTTGAGCTTCGAGAGCCCGTCGACGATCTTCTTCTTGTCGGGGAACGAGCCCACCGGGTTGAAGCCCTGGCAGATGTAGCCGTTGAGCTTGCCCTGGTTCATGAGCTCGAAGGCCTGAAGCACGTCGTAGAGCCTGTCGATCTTCGGCAGGTAGTGGAAGGCCCAGTCGTTCTCGGCCGTGGCCGCGTTGCCCCACCAGGCCTTCTGCATGCTGACGAAGAACTTCGGGTAGTTCTGCCAGTAGCTCATCTGGTTGGGACGCAGGGGCTTGAGCGCGCGGGTCTTGTAGTAGTCCTCCAGCGTCTGCTCGTTGTCACGCGCCAGCGACATGTAGCCCGTCAGCGAGTTCGACAGCAGTCCCAGGTCGGTGAGGCCCTGGATGTTGCTGTGGCCGCGCAGCGCGTTCATGCCGCCGCCGGGCACGCCGATGTTGCCCAGCAGAAGCTGCACGATGGCGCCGGTGCGGATCATCTGCGAGCCCTGGCTGTGCTGCGTCCAGCCCAGGGCGTACATGATGGTCATGGTGCGCTGGGAGGTGCTGGTGCTCGCGATGTACTCGCAGACCTTCAGGAACTTGTCCTTCGGCGTGCCGGTGATGCGGCTCACCATCTCGGGCGTGTAGCGCGAGTAGTGCCGCTTCATCACCTGCAGCACGCAGTTCGGGTCCTGCATGGTCATGTCGACCTTGGCCATGCCCTGCTCGTCGAGCGCGTAGCCCCACGACTTGGGGTCGTAGTTGCGCTTCTCGGCGTTGTAGCCGCTGAACAGGCCGTCCTCGAACTTGTAGTCGGGGCCGACGATGAAGGTCGCGTTGGTGTAGTTGCGGACGTACTCGGTCTGGATCTTGTCGTTGCCAAGCAGGTAGTTGATGACCCCCGCGAGGAACGCGATGTCCGAACCGGCGCGTATCGGCGCGTAGTAGTCCGCCATGGCTGCCGAGCGCGTGAAGCGCGGGTCGACCACGACCAGCCTTGCCTTGTTCCGTTTCTTGGCCTCGATGACCCACTTGAAGCCGCACGGATGCGCCTCCGCGGCATTGCCGCCCATGATCAGCACGACATCCGCGTTCTGGATGTCCTGCCAGTGGTTGGTCATCGCGCCTCTGCCGAACGTCGGGGCCAGACTGGCCACCGTGGGTCCGTGTCAGACGCGTGCCTGGTTGTCGAACACCAGCATTCCGGTCGAGCGGAATGCCTTGTGCGTGATGTATCCGGTTTCGTTGGACGAGGCCGAGGCGCAGAGCATGCCGGAGCTGGTCCAGCGGTTCACGGTCTTGCCGTCGGCGTTGGTGGTCTGGAAGTTGGCGTCGCGGTCGGCCTTCAGCAGCTTCGCGATGCGGTCGAGCGCCTCGTCCCAGCCGATGCGCTTCCACTCGGTGCCGCCGGGCTCGCGCACCTCGGGGTACTTCAGGCGCATGGGGCTGTGCACGAAGTCGAGCAGGCCGGCGCCCTTGGGGCACAGCGTGCCGCGGTTCACCGGGTGGTCGGCATCGCCCTCGATGTGGAGGATGTCGGACACCACGTTCTTCGCCTTGTCGCCCAGGCTGTACATGATGAGCCCGCAGCCCACCGAGCAGTACGGGCAGGTGTTGCGCGTCTCGGTGGTGCGCGCGAGCTTGAAGTTGCGGGCCTCGGCCAGCGCAGCGGTCGGCGAGAAGCCGAGCGCCACGATGCTGGAGCCGACCAGCCCCGCGCTGCTGACGCGGAAGAATTGCCGGCGGTTCATGTCCATGACGGAACCTCCTGCAGCGGTGAAGTGATGGGGTGTTTCATCGTGGTCTTCTTTTCTTCTTGCGGGTAACTCGAATGAACCTGGCGGGCCGCGCCGGCTACTTCGGCGCGGTGCCGTCGCCTCCGCTGGGCGCGGGCGCCGCACCGCCGGAAGAGCCGGTGCCGCCCGGGCCGCTCATGCCGCCCACGGCCGCGCCGCCTTCGGACGGGCCCTGGTGTGAGGTGGAAGATTCGACCTTGTCGCCGGAGGCGGCGGGGGCGATGCCCGTCGGGCTCGCGCCGGTCGAGGCCTTCGGCATCGGCGGCGAGGAGGGCTTGGGGTCGCAGGCGCTCGCCAGCAGGCCCGCGGCCAGGCACAGGCCGATGATCTGCAAGCGCTGCTGCTGACATCGTGGCATCGACACTCCTTGTGGGAAGGACGGGTCCGGCAACGGGCTGTTTTTATGGCCTCGTATTCCGCTTGCCGGGCGTGCCCGGTTTGCGACAAACGGGATGCGTTTGTCGCATCATGCGACAGCATCCTGCCAGGATCAAGGGCAAAAGGAGCGCAATAACCCTCGAAACCCGCCATGCCGCCGGGCGTCGGCTATCGTTCGCGCCATGAATGCCTCCCTCCGCCTGGGTTGGCGCACGCTCTGGCGCGACCTGCGTGCCGGCGAGTTGCGCCTGTTGATCGTCGCCGTGCTGCTGGCCGTGGCCGCGCTCACGGCCGTCGGCTTCTTCGCCGACAGGTTGCAGGGCGGCCTCAAGCGCGACGCGCGACAGCTCCTGGGCGGCGACGCGGTGATCGTCAGCGACAACCCGACGCCCGAGGCCTTCGTGGCGCAGGCGAAGTCGCTGGGGCTGCAGGGCACGCCCACCTACGGCTTTCCGACCATGGCGCGGGCCGAGGACGCGCAGGGCGGCGCCAGCAAGCTGGTGGCGCTGAAGGCCGTGACGGCTGGCTATCCGCTGCGCGGCAGCCTGCAGACTTCCACCACCATCGACGGCGCCGGCGCCGTCACGCGCGACATCCCGCCGCCTGGCGAGGCCTGGGTCGACGCATCGCTGCTCGACTCGCTGGCGCTCAAGGTCGGCGACACGCTGCTGCTGGGCGACACCGGCCTGCGCGTGGGGCGCGTCATCACGCTGGAGCCCGACCGCGGCGCCGGCTTCATGAGCTTCTCTCCGCGCGTGATGCTCAACCAGGCCGACGTGGCCCGCACCGGGCTCGTGCAGCCTGCCAGCCGCGTGGGCTACCGCTATGCCGTGGCGGGCAGCGACGCCGCGGTCAAGCGTTTCACCGACTGGGCCGACGCCACCATCAAGAAGGGCGAGCTGCGCGGCGTGCGCCTCGACTCCTTCGAAAGCGGCCGGCCCGAGATGCGCCAGACGCTCGACCGCGCCGAGAAATTCCTGAGCCTGGTCGCGCTGCTCGCGGCGCTGCTGTCGGCGGTGGCAGTGGCGCTGGCCGCTCGCGGCTTCGCTGCCAGCCACCTCGACGACTGCGCGATGCTGCGCGTGCTCGGACAGAGCCAGCGCACCATCGCCATCGCCTATGCCTTCGAGTTCGCGGTGATCGGCATCGTCGCCAGCGCGCTGGGCGTGGCCATCGGCTTCGCGGTGCACTACGTGTTCGTGCTGCTGCTGGCGGGCCTGGTCGAGACCGCGCTGCCCGCGGCCACGCTGTGGCCCGTGGCCTTCGGGCTGGGCATGGGGCTCACGCTGCTATTCGCCTTCGGCCTGCCGCCGGTGCTGCAGCTGGCGCGCGTGCCGCCGCTGCGCGTGATCCGGCGTGACGTGGGCGGGCTCAAGCCTGCGTCGCTCGCGGTGCTGGGCGTCGGCGTTGCGGGCTTCGCGGCCTTGCTGATGGCTGCGAGCAGCGACATCAAGCTGGGCCTGATCGCCGTCGGCGGCTTCGCGGGCGCGGTGGCGGTGTTCGCACTGCTGAGCTGGCTGGCGGTGAAGGTGCTGCGCCGCAGCGTCAACGAGGCGACCGCGCCGCGCTGGCTGGTGCTGGCCACGCGGCAGATCTCGGCGCGGCCGGCCTACGCGGTGGTGCAGGTCAGCGCGCTCTCGGTGGGCCTGCTCGCGCTGGTGCTGCTGGTGCTGCTGCGCACCGACCTCGTGGCGAGCTGGCGCCAGGCCACGCCGCCCGATGCGCCGAACCGCTTCGTCATCAACGTCATGCCCGACCAGAGCGAGGCTTTCCAGAAGTCGCTGCGCGACGCGGGCGTGAGCAAGTTCGACTGGTATCCGATGATCCGCGGCCGCCTCGTGGCCATCAACGACAAGCCGGTGTCTCCCGACGACTACACCGAAGACCGCGCCAAGCGCCTGGTGGACCGCGAGTTCAACCTCAGCAACAGCGTGGACGCGCCTGCGCACAACAGCATCACTACCGGCAAGTGGACGCCGGGTGCGGCTGGTGAGGTGAGCGTGGAAGAGGGCCTGGCCGAGACGCTGGGCCTCAAGATGGGCGACATGCTGCGCTTCGACATCGGCGGCATGCAGAACGACGCGCGCATCACCTCGCTGCGCAAGGTCGACTGGGGCTCGATGCACGCCAACTTCTTCGTGATGTACACGGTGGCCTCGCTGGCCGACGTGCCCACCACCTACATGGGCGCCTTCCGCGCGCCCGAGACGCGCGGCTTCGACAACGCGCTGGTGCGCAGCTACCCGAACGTGACCAACGTCGACATGAGCGCCACCATCAACCAGGTGCAGCGCGTGCTCGACCAGGTGATCCGCGCGGTCGAGTTCCTGTTCGGCTTCACGCTCGCGGCTGGGCTCGTGGTGCTGTTCGCCGCGGTGACGGCCACCCGCGAGGAGCGCGCGCGCGAGTTCGCGGTGATGCGCGCGGTGGGCGCTCGCGCGAGCCTGCTGCGGCAGGTGCAGCGCGCCGAACTCGCGGGCGTGGGCCTGCTGGCGGGCTTCCTCGCGAGCATCGTGGCCGCGCTGATCGGCTGGGGGCTGGCGCGCTACGTGTTCGAGTTCACCTGGACCGCTTCGCCGCTGGTGCCGGTGGCCGGTGCGCTGGCCGGCGCGGTGCTGGCGCTCGGCGCCGGGTGGTGGGGCCTGCGCGAGGTGCTTCGCCGGCCTGTGGTCGACACATTGCGACGCGCGGCCGAGTAATTTTTCTTCTCTTCGGGGCGAGACGGGGCCGGGGATGCAATACATTCCCCGGCCCCGTACTCATTTCAGAAGAGAGAAATCCTCGCATGCGCCTGGCGTCATTCCAGATCACCAACTTTCGCTCGATCAACGACAGCGGCCTCATCGATTCCACGCAGATCACCGCGATCCTCGGCCGGAATGACAGCGGCAAGTCGAACCTGCTGCGTGCGCTCCACAGCCTGAACCCCGCTGAAGGCATTGCCGAACTCAGCCCCATCAAGGACTTCCCGCGCCACCGCCGCCTGGAAGAGTGCACGGGCGACACCCCGGTCGTGTTCACGCGCTGGAGCCTCGACGAAGGCGAGCAGGCCGAGCTGGCCGCGATCCTGCCGCGCGCGGCGGGCGTGCGCCACGTCACCGCGAGCCGGGGCTATGCCGCCGCCCGCTCGGCCGGGTTCGAAGGGCTCGGCGCCCTGTCGCTCGACGTGAGCGACACCAAGGCCAAGGTCCGCAAGATCGTGCCGGCCGTGAAGGCGGCCGCCGAGAAGGTCGCCGACGAAGCCGCGAAGGCCGCTCTCGAGCAGGAAACCGACGTCTTCGACGCCGCGATGATCATGAGCCCCGACTACATCAAGTGGTCGGCGGGCGCCATCAAGGCGGCCCAGGCCCTGCGCAAGGCGCTGGCCGTGTCGGGCGCCGAGCTCAGCGACAAGCAGGACCAGATGCTCGCCGAGCTGGAGGAAACCGCGCTTTCCATCGCCAACGACGCCCCCGCGCTGGAGCGCGCGCAGGAATGGGTGATCGGCAAGCTGCCGCGTTTTGTCTACGTCGACGAATACCCGGCGCTGCCCGGCCGCCAGAACATCGCCGAATACCTGGGGCGCGAGGGCTGGGGCCAGCTCACGCCCGAGCAGCGGAGCTTCGGCAAGCTGTGCAAGGTCGCGGGACTCGACCTGCGACAGCTGCAGGCCCTGCTCGACAGGAATGACCAGGCCACGCGCAACCAGCTCGTCAACCGCGCCGGCTCGGTGGTGACGGCCGAGATCCGCCGCATCTGGAAGGACCGCGCGCTGAAGGTTCGCTTCAACCTCGACGGCCAGTACCTCGACACGCTGGTGTCCGACCCGAACGCCGCCTACGAGGTCGAGGTGAACCTGGAAGAGCGCAGCCGCGGCTTCCAGTGGTTCTTCTCGTTCTACGTCGCCTTCTTCGCCGACACTCGTGGCGGCAACGCGGAAGACGCCGTGCTGCTGCTCGACGAGCCCGGCCTGCACCTGCACCCCCATTCGCAGGCCGACCTGCTGGCGCACCTGGAGAAGGATTTCGGCAACCAGATCGTCTACACCACGCATTCGCCGTTCATGGTGCCCGCGCACCGGCTCGACGCGGTGCGCACCGCCAGCCTGAGCGAGACCGCGGGCACCACGGTGAGCAATGCCGCGGAGGGCGACGAGCGCACGCTGTTCCCGCTGAAGGCTGCGCTGGCGCTGAGCCGGATGGCGAGCGAGCCGGTGAAGCAGGAAGTCTCGAAGCCCGTGGTGGCGACGCCGGAACCGGTGAAGCCCGCGCCCGCGAAGCCTGCGAAGTCGGCCAAGTCCGCCGAGGCGGCGGCCGTGATTCCTGCTCCCGCGAAGACCGAGGCCGCGAAGCCTGAACCCGTCAAGGCCGAGCCTGCAAAGTCCGAGCTTGCCAAGCCCCTTGCCGCGGAAAGCGCCAAGCCGATGGAGGCAGCACCTGTCGCAGTGGCCGCGCCAGCACCCGCGATTCCTGTGCCCGAGCCGGCGAAGGTCGTCGCTCCTGCAAAGGCCGAAGCAGCGAAGCCTGAGACGGTAGAGCCAGCCGTCGTGGAAAGCGCAAAGCCTGCAGAAGCAGCGCCTGTTGCAGTCGCTGCACCGGCCGTCGCGCCTGCGGAAGTGCCGGCACCTGCGACTCCCGAACCGGCAAAGCCGGTGGTCGCCGAGAGCGCCAAGCCCGTCGAGCCTGTAGCTGTAGTGCCTGTGGAGGCTCCAGCGGCGCAGCGCGTCGAAGAGCAGGCCGTCGCTGTAAGCCAGCAGGTGGAGCAGCCGGCAGAGGTCGCCTGACGGGCGCGGCCCTCAACTCATGCGGCGCCGACCATGCGTCGCATGAGCAGGCCCTTCAGGTCTCTTCGCGTGTCGCAGACGACGTGGATGTAAGCCGTGTCCGCTCTCACCTCATAGATGACGCGATTCATGCCCGATATGACCTGCCGGTACTGGGCGGCGTTCAGGTTTTCGAGCTCTTCGGGAACCCGGCCGGCTTCCGGATGGGCCTCGATCATCGCGACGGACTTCCTGATCTTTCCGTAGCAGTCTGTCCAGGCCTGCGCACCGAAATTCCTGATGAGATAGCGCCTCAGGTCCTTCAGGTCGGCTTCCGCAGAGCGCAGGAACACGACCTTCATTTCGTGTCTTTGTCGTCTTCCGCGTCTTGCCGGTCCAGGTCCGCAAATACATCTTCCGCCGAGCGGAACTGGCCCTGCTCGATCTCGCGGTTGCCGAGCGCCAACACCTTGAGAAGCGCGAGCGTGGCTTCGTGCTCCTCGTAGGAGCGAACATCCATCACCACGAGCTTGGCTTCGCCGTTCTGGGTGATGAGCATCGGTTCACGAGTGTCGGACAGCGTCTTCACGATGTCCGCGGCATGGCTCTTGAGGTAGCTGATGGGTTTGACTTGGGTCGAGAAATTCATGGTGCTCATCCCTGATTCCTGGTCGGACTCATTATGGTCTGAATTCAGTCTGGAGCGGCTGGCGTCCGGTCATGGCGCCATGGCTTCCTCCCTGAACATGCGCTCCCCCGCGAAATCCACGAACGCCCGCACCTTGGGCGACAGCTGCCGGCTCGACGGCCAAAGCGCCGAGAACTGGCCCTGCCGCACGAGGTGCGTAGCCAGCACGCGCTGCAGCTCGCCGCGGCACAGCGAATCGCGCGCGAGGAAGTCGGGCATGTAGGCCACGCCGAGGCCGGCGACGGCCGCGCCCAGCATGGCTTCCATGTTGTTGCACAGCAGGCCGGGCGGCAGTTGCGTGGGCAGGCCGGGCAGGTCCCAGTCCTCGATCTTTCCGCCGGTGACGAACTTGTAGCGCAGGCAGGTGTGCCGAGCGAGGTCGGCGGGGATCTGCGGCACGCCGTGGCGTTCCAGGTAGGCAGGCGAAGCCACCAGCACGAAGCGGAACGGGCCGAGCCGGCGCGCCACCAGTTGCGAGTCGACCAGGTCGCCGCTGCGGATCGCCACGTCGACGCCCTCGGCGATCACGTCGACCAGCCTGTCGTTGAAGTCGAGGTCGAGCTCGATCTCGGGGTAGCGCTCCCTGAAGGCCGGCAGGATCGGCAGCAGGAAGCGATAGCCGATGGTCGGCAGGCTCACCCGCAGGCGTCCGCGCGGGGCGGCCACGGCGTCCTGCATCATGGCCCGCGCGTCGTCCAGCTCGTCGAGGATGCGGCGGCAGCGCTCGTGGAAGAGGGCACCTTCCTGCGTCAGCCGCATGTGCCGCGTGGTGCGGTTGAAGAGGCGCACGCCGAGCTGCTGCTCGAGCCGCGCGACGTTCTTGCCCACCGCCGAGGCCGAGATGCCGAGCTCCCGGCCGGCCTTGGCGAAGCTCGCGTGGTCGGCCGCTCGCACGAAGGATTCGAGTCCGCTGAAGCTGTCCATGGATTGGCAACCTTTGGTTGGGAGTGTGAGGAGCAATGGGGCAATTCTCATTGCATTGATTCCTTTCTATCTTCGTGCCTTCCTTTTCCACCTTCCGCGAAAGCACGCTCCCGATGTCCCCGTCCTCCTCCAGAAACTGGCTCCTGGCCGCTGTTTGCCTCGCGGCGCTGGGCATGCCGCTGAGCTTCACCGGCCCGGCGGTGGTGCTGCCCGCCGTCCGCGATGCCCTGGGCGGCAGCCCGGTGCAGCTCAACTGGGTGACCAACGCCTTCATGCTGAGCTTCGGCGCCACGCTGATGGCCGCCGGCGCGCTGGCCGATGCATACGGGCGCAAGCGCGTCTTCCTGCTGGGGCTCGCGGTGGTGGCGCTCAGCGCCTCGCTGCTGACCCTGGCGCCGGGCATCGTGTCCTTCGACCTGGCGCGTGCGCTGCAGGGGCTGGGCTCGGCGGCGGCCTTCGCGGCGGGCACGGCCGCGTTGGCGCAGGTGTTCGACGGCGCGGCCCGTACGCGGGCATTCAGCCTGATCGGCACCTCGTTCGGCGTGGGGCTGTCCTGCGGCTCCATCCTCTCGGGCTGGCTCGCGGAGAGCTTCGGCTGGCAGGCGGTGATGCTGAGCCCCGGCGCGGTCAGCCTCGCGGCGCTGTGCATCGCCGCGCTGTCGATGCATGAATCGCGCAACCCGCAGGCCATGAGGCTCGACGTGCCGGGCACCCTGAGCTTCACCGCCGCGCTGAGCTTGCTGACGCTGGGCGTGCTGCAGGCGCCCGACAGTGGCTGGGGCAGCCCGTGGGTGCTCGGCGCGCTGGCGGGCGCGGCGGCGATGGGCGCCGTCTTCGTCGCCATCGAGAGGCGCGTGGCGCATCCGATGCTCGACCTGTCGCTGTTCCGCTTTCCGCGCTTCGTGGGCGTGCAACTGCTGGCCGCCGCGCCGGCCTACGGTTTCGTCGTGCTGCTGGTGCTGCTGCCGATCCGCTTCGTGGGGCTAGAAGGGCGCAGCGCGATCGAGGCGGGCGCCTTCATGTTCGCGCTCTCGGGGCCGATCCTCGTCGTGCCGACGCTGGCGGCATCGCTGGCGCACCGGTTCTCGGCGGGCGCGATCTCGGCCGTGGGGCTGCTGGTGTGCGCCGCCGGCTTGTTCTGGCTCAGCCGCTGTGCGCCGGGCACGCCGCTCGCCGGAATGGTGTGGCCGCTGCTGCTGATCGGCGCCGGCATCGGACTGCCCTGGGGCCTGATGGACGGGCTGGCCGTGAGCGTGGTGCCGCGCGAGCGCGCGGGCATGGCCTCGGGCATCTTCAACACGGTGCGGGTGGCGGGGGAGGGCATTGCGCTGGCGCTGGTCGGCGCCGGGCTGACTGCGCTGGTGACGGCGCAGCTGGGCCATGCCGCTGCCGGATCGCAGGCGGCGCAGCGCGTGACCACCGGAAACCTCGCGCAAGCGCTGGCGCTGCTGCCCGGAATTGACCGCGCGGGGCTGCTGCATGCCTATGGCGCGGCGTTCGGCACGCTGCTGTACGTGCTGGCTGGCGTGACGGTGCTGACGGCAATCGTCGTGTTCGCCTTCCTGCGCGGCGAGACGCATGCCGAGGCCGGCGCCGTGGCGCTGGAGTCGACGGCCTGCTGATGATTCAGGCCGCTTCGGCGGCCTCGAAGATGTCGCGCAGCCACTGCGTGAACACGCGCACGCGCGACGACAGCTGCCGGTTCTGCGCATAGAGCACGGAGACCGGCATCGGCGGCGGCGCGAACTCCGGCAGCAGAATCTTCAGCCGTCCGTCCGCCAGTTCGCCGGCCACGCGGTAGCGCGGCACCTGCACCAGCCCCAGTCCCGCGACGGCCGAGCCGGTGTACAGGTCGGCCCCGGTCACCGAGACGATGCCGCCGAGCTGCACGCTCGTCACCCGCCCGTCGACCGTGAATTCGAGCGGCACCGCCTTGCCCGTGGCGCTGGAGATGTAGTGGATGGCGCGGTGCGAGGCCAATTCCTCCGGACTCCGCGGCTCGCCGTGCGCCGCCAGGTAGGCCGGGCTCGCCACCGTGACCTGCGGCAGCAGCGCCACGCGCCGCCCGACCATCGACGAGTCCTGCAGCGTGCCCGCGCGCAGCACGCAGTCGACGCCCTCGCGCACCAGGTCGACGAGGCGGTCGTCCTCGCCGATGTGCAGCTCCAGCTCCGGGTAGCGCGCCAGGAAGCCCGGCAGCGCCGGCACCACGAAATGACGCGCCAGCGTGCCCTGCAGGTTCACTCGCAGCAGGCCCTTGGGCGCGGCGTCGCGGAACAGGCCCTCGGCCTCTTCCACGTCGGCCAGCAGCCGCACGCAGCGGCGGTAGTAGGCCTCGCCGTCCTGCGTGAGGCGCACGGTGCGGGTGGTGCGCTCCAGCAGCCGGGTGCCTATGCGCTGTTCGACGCGCTTGATCAGGTTGGTGACTGTCGCACGGGGAATCTGCAGGTCTTCGGATGCCTGCGTGAAGCTCTGGCGCTCGGCGATGCGCACGAAGGCCTGCATTTCCTGGAAGCGGTCCATGGGTGGCGCCGGTTCTATTGTTGAAGTAAATGGAATGGTAATGGCAAATGAAGCCTGATTATCTTTTGGATGGAACGATCGAAGATTCGCTTCACCAACCACCCACCACTGCAAAGGAACAGCCATGACCCACTCATCCCGATCCAAGGTCGCCATCGTCACCGGCGCATCGCGCGGCATCGGCGCCGCCGTCGCGCAGCGCCTCGCCAGGGACGGCTTCGCGGTCGCCGTCAACTATGCGTCGAGCCCGGCGCAGGCCGAGGCCCTCGTGGCCGAACTCCAGGCCGCCGGCGGCAGGGCCATCGCCGTCAAGGCCGACGTGGCCAGCGCCGGCGAAGTGCGTGCCATGTTCGACGCCGTCGAGGCGCAGCTCGGCAAGGTCGACGTGCTGGTCAACAACGCCGGCGTGCTCAAGACCCTGCCGCTGGCCGAGCACACCGACGCGCTCTACGACCAGACCTTCGACATCAACGTGCGCGGCACCTTCAACACGCTGCGCGAGGCCGCCGCGCGCCTCAACGAGGGCGGGCGCATCGTCAACTTCTCGAGCACGGTGCTCGCGCTGAACATGCCGGGCTATGCGATCTACAACGCCACCAAGGCGGCGGTCGAGTCCTTCACGCACGTGTTCGCCAAGGAACTGCGTGGCCGCAACATCACGGTGAATGCCGTGGCGCCGGGGCCGATCGCCACGGCGCTCTTCCTCGAGGGCAAGACCGAGGAGCAGATCCAGAACTTCGCGAAGGCGCCGCCGTTGCAGCGCCTGGGCCAGCCCGAGGACATCGCCTCGGTGGTTTCGTTCCTGGCCGGCCCCGACGCAGGCTGGGTCAACGGCCAGATCCTGCGCGCCAACGGCGGCCTGGCTTGAAGCACGCCGGCCCGTTCCCAGGAGAAATCGTCATGAGCCGACCAAATCCGTCCGCTGCCGCCCCGCGCTTCTTCAGCCTGGCCTATTCGGCCTTCACGCTGGCTGCCGCGGTGGTTGCCGCCGCCGCCTCGGCGCTGGCCCTCGTCCTCGAACTGCCCGTGTGGGCGATGTTCGTCGGCTGGGTGGCCTTCTACACCCGCGGCGTCACGGCGCGCGACGGCGTGTTCAACCTCGTGTGCGTGGGGCTCGGCGTGCTGATCGGCAAGGCGGCGGCCCTGGCCATCGGGGCACTGGGCCCCGTCGTGGGTGCCATGGCACTGCCGCTGGTGGTGCTGGTCGTTGCGCTCGTCGTGGTGTCGCTGCGCGGCGTGCCGCGCCTGAACAACCTGCTGTGCTACTTCCTCGGGCTGATCGCCTTCTTCGCGATCCACCAACCGCCGTCACTCTCGCTGTTCGGAACGCTGGCCGGCGCCGCCGCGCTGGGCTCGGTAGCCGCGTGGACCGCCCATGCGCTGCAGCGGCGCGTGCATTGAAGAAGACGCGCTCGTCGACCCCTCGCATTTCATTCATTCGTTCATTGATTCCAGGAGTTTCATCATGCAATCCGTCATCCTCGTCACCGGCGCCGGTACCGGCATCGGCAAGCTCACCGCCCAGTCGCTCGCCGAGGCGGGCCACATCGTCTACGCCTCGATGCGCGACATCGCCGGGCGCAACAACGGCCGCGCCGCCGAACTGCGCGCGCTGGCCGCGGCGAAGAACATCCAGCTGCATCCGCTCGAACTCGACGTGCTCTCGCAGGAATCGGCCGACGCGGCCGCCGCGACCATCGTGCGGGAGCAGGGCCATCTCGACGTCGTGATGCAGAACGCCGGCCATCTGGTGGTCGGGCCCACGGAGGCCTTCACGCCCGAGGAGATCGTGAAGGTGTTCGACACCAACGTGCTCGGCGCGCAGCGCGTGAACCGCGCGGTGCTGCCGTACCTGCGGGCCCAGGAGTCGGGGCTGATGCTGTGGATCAGCAGCACCACCACCAAGGGCGGCTTCCCGCCGTTCATGGGCCCCTACGGCGCGGCCAAGGCGGCAATGGATTCGCTGGCGGTCACGCTGGCCTACGAGATCGCGCGCTTCGGCATCGAAACCTCGATCGTCGTGCCGGGCGCCTTCACCAAAGGCACCGACCACTTCCCAAGCGCAGGCAAGCCGGCCGATGCTGCGACCGCAGCTGCCTACGGCCGCTACGACGGCCTGATGGACCAGATCGGCGCGCGCCTCTCGGCGCTGACGCCCGACAACGCCGACCCGCAGGCCGTGGCCGACGAGATCGTGCGCATCGTGGGCCTGCCGGCCGGCACCCGGCCGATGCGTTCGCTGATCGACTTCGTGGGCGATGGCGCGGCAGAGGTGTTCGAGGTATCGGAACGCGTGCGCATCGAGTTCGCGAAGCGCATCGGCATGGCCGACCTGCTCGATGCGAAAGTGCGTCGCTAAGCAAGGCGTCACAAAGAGCGGGGCGGTCTTCCTGTCCAATAGCGGCATGGAAAACCCGCCCCACGACCTCATTGCCGAACGCGTGACCGAGCTCGAGATCAAGTCGAGCTATGCCGAAGACCTGCTCGACCAGCTCAACATGACGATCTATCGCCAGCAGCAGCAGATCGACAGGCTGATCCTGCAGGTCACGCAGCTGAAGGAGCAGATGCAGAGCTCAGGCCAGGATGGCGCCGCGCGCAACCCACGCGACGAACTCCCTCCGCACTATTGATCGGAGATTTTTCGAGGAGCACCGCGGAACCGGCTTTGCCGGGCCGCCGGTGCTGCCCCCGGTGAGGGGGTTGGCGAAGCGACAGGAAGTGCGCGAAGCCTGGGGGAGTTACCCATGTGCGTGCCAGAGCACGGCGAAGAAGTGGCAGGTGCTTCCCGCGAGCACGAACAGGTGCCACACCGAATGAGCGAAGCGCACCTTGTTGTCGAACAGGAACACCACCGCGCCGGCTGTGTAGAAGAGCCCGCCGGCCACCAGCCAGCCAAGTCCCGCCGCCGACATGCGCTCGTACAGCGGCACCGCGGCCATCAGCGCCATCCAGCCCATCGCCACGTAAAGGCCGGTGGACCACAGCGGATGCTTCAGTCGGTTGAACAGCTTGGCGCTCACGCCCAGCGCCGCCGCCGCGCAGATGGCACCGAACAGCGTCCAGCCCAGCGGGCCGCGCAGCACGCCGAACAGGAAGGGCATGTAGCTGCCCGCGATGAAGAGGTAGATGGCGGCGTGGTCCAGCCGGTTGAACCAGGCCTTGGCGCGGCCGATCGGCAGCGCGTGGTAGAGCGTCGAGATCAGGTACAGCACGATGGCGGTGCCCGCGAACAGGCTGGCGCCGACCACGCCCGCGGCCTGGCCCTTCTGCGCCGCGCTGTAGACCAGGATGGGCAGCGAGGCGATGGCCAGCGCAAGGCCCAGGCCGTGGCTCAGGGCGTTGAAGAGCTCTTCCATCGCCGTCTGGTCGCGTGCCGCGAGGACGGAGGCTTTGCTGCGTTGAGAGGCGCGTGTCTGCGAGGGAAGGGAGGAGGTCATCGTCGATCCGTGCGCAAGAGTGGTTTGTTCGATGAAAGCCGGTCGGCTACTTGACCTGCTGCTTGCCCAGCTTGCGCGCCAGCGTGCGCCGGTGCATGCCGAGCCTGCGCGCGGTCTCCGAGATGTTGAAGCCGGTCTCGGCCAGCGTCTCGTGGATGCGCTCCCATTCGAGCGTCTTGATCGAGGTGGAGCGGTTGGTCAGCTCGACCTCGGTGGTGCCGGTGGCGCGGCCGAAGGCGGCCTCGATGTCGTCGGTGTTCGAGGGCTTGGCCAGGTAGTGGCAGGCGCCGAGCTTGATGGCTTCCACCGCGGTGGCGATGCTGGCGAAGCCCGTGAGCACCACGATCAGCATCTTCGGGTTGTGCCGGTGCAGCATCTGCACGCAGGCCAGGCCCGAGGCCTCGCCGTTGAGCTTGAGGTCGACCACGGCATAGCCGGGCGTGGAGGTGGCCAGCAGGGATTCCACTTCCGCGAGGTTGCTCGCGTGCGCCACTGCATAGCCGCGGCGCTCGAAGGAACGGCCGAGCGCGCGCGCGAAGGCGCCGTCGTCCTCGACGATCAGCAACTGGCGCTGCTCTTCAGCTTCCGTTTCGCTCATTGCCTTCCATTCCGATGGTCCTGCTGGCTGGCGGCGAGGGCTTCCTCGTCGTCCGCGTCGTCGTCCACTTCCGTCTCTTCTTCCTCGAGCACGATGGCCGCGAGCGGCAGCGTGATCTTCACGATGGCGCCGCCCTCCGGCCGGTTGGCCGCCGCGACGCGGCCGCCCACGGTACGCGCCACGTTCACCACCAGGAACAGCCCCAGCCCGCCGCCAGCGCGGCCCTTGCTCGACTGGTAGGGTTTGCCGAACTCCTTGAGGATGGCCGGCAGGAAGCCGGGGCCCGCGTCGGTGACGGTGATCGTCAGCGCGTCGGCGTCGTGCGCCGCCTCGAGGCGCAGCCAGTGCGGCGACGCCTCCAGCGCATTGTCGAGCACGTTGCAGATCATCTGCTTGAGGGCCGAGTCGGAAACCATGGGCAGGTCGCGGCCGAAGCGGTTGTCGTACTCGAAGTCTTCCACCGGGCGGGTGGTGCGCCATTCCTCGACCAGGTCGTCGAGGAAGGTGCTGACGGTGGTTTCCTCCGACGATTCGCCGCGCGCCTCGCCGGCCGACAGCAGGATGCCGCTCACGATGCTCTTGCAGCGCTGGATCTGCAGCTCCATCTCGGCCACCTCGGTCAGCAGTTCGGGGTCGGAGCTGAAATGCGGCAGCCGGCGCCAGTCGCCCAGGATCACCGCCAGCGTGGCCAGCGGCGTGCCGAGCTCGTGCGCCGCGCCCGAGGCCAGCAGGCCCATGCGCACGATGTGCTCTTCTTCCGAGGCGCGCTGGCGCAGGTCGGCCAGCCGCGCGTCGCGGGCGCGCAGGTTGCGGCTGATGCGGGTGATGAAGATCACCAGCAGGGCAGCGTTCAGCGCGAAGCACACCAGCATGCCCTGGATGTAGGGGCTCCACAGGCCGCGGTCGTGGTCAAGCGGCAGTGCGAGCGGGCGCGAGAACAGCGCCAGCCCGGCAAAGCAGATGCTGGTGATGACGACCATGGTCCAGGTCGACCAGGCCTTCAGCAGCACCGCGCCCAGCGTCACCTGCAGCAGGAAGAGAAACACGAAAGGGTTGGTCGCGCCGCCGCTGAGGTAGAGCTGCGCCGTGAGCGTGGCCACGTCGACCAGCAGCGCGAGGAACAGTTCGCCGTTGGTCACGCGCCGGTGGCTGCGCGAGCGCAGCAGGCTCACCATGTTGAAGAGGGCGAGGCAGGCCAGCACCTGCAGCATGTGGTCCAGCGGCAGCCGGATCTCGAAGCCGTAGTGCACCACCAGGATGGTGGCGACCTGCCCGACCACGGCGAACCAGCGCAGCTGTATCAGCTGCTGCATGTTCTGGTGGCCGATGGCGTTGTCCAGGCTCGCGACGCCGGCGCGGGGCGGGTGCAGCTCGCCCGCGACCGCGGCGGACTCAGCCGTCGCGGCGGGCATCTTGGTCGGCGGGGCGGGCGTCGGCATGGGCCGCATTTTCGCTGCGCCGCACGAACCAGGCCGCGATCAGCACCATCAGGGCAAGGCCATACCAGGTCAGGGCGTAGACGAGGTGGCTGTTGGGAAAGGAAATGACAGTCAGGCCGCCGGCGGGCCAGGCGGGGGTGTTGGTGGCATTCGCAGGGGGCGGCGCGGCCTCCGCATCGACGAAGTAGGGCGCCACGTCGGCCAGGCCGCGCGCTGCGGCGATGGCCTGCACGTCGCGCGAGAACCAGCGGTCGCCGGCCGGATCGTTCTTGCGCAGGAAGCCGCCCTTGGGCTCGGTCAGGCGCAGCAGGCCGGCCACGGTGGTCTCGCCCTGCGGTTCGGTCGCGGTACGCGTCGCGCGCTTCTGCGCTTCAGGCGGCACGAAGCCGCGGTTGACGAGCACCACGGTGCCGTCGGCGCTGCTGCGCAGCGGGGTCAGCACCCAGAAGCCGGCGCCCAGCCTGGTGCTGGCCTGCACCAGCGTCTCTTTGTCGTGGAGGAAGGTGCCGGCAAGGCGGACATGCCGGTATTCGTCGTTGGCCGCGTTGACCGTGGGCCATTCAGTTCGCCCGGGGGCCGTGGCGGCCGGGGCATGCACGCGCTGGTCGACGCGTGCGATGAGATCGAGCTTCCAGGCCCTGCGCTCGACCTGCCAGGTGCCGAGCGCGAAGAAGCCGGCGAAGGCGAGGACTGCGCAGACCGCCAGCGCCACCCGTGCGGCGGTGGAGCGCCGGCGGACGGCCTGCTGCGCCATCAGGGCATGTTCTTCATGTCGTGCATCGAGTGCGGCATCATGTTGGTGTTCATGTGGTACATGACCCACAGCGAACCGGCCAGCGTGATGACCACGAGCACGAGCGTGAAGATGAGCGCCAGCATGTTCCAGCCGCCCTCGGACTTGGCGTCCATGTGCAGGAAGTACACCATGTGCACCACGATCTGCACCACGGCGAAGGCCAGGATGACGAGCGCGGTGGTGTTGGGCTTGTCGAAGACCTTGGCCATCACGAGCCAGAACGGAATGGCGGTGAGGATCACGGCCAGCACGAAGCCGGTCATGTAGCCCTTGAAGGTGCTGTGGCTCACCGGGCCGTCATCGTGCCCGTGGTCGTCGTGGCCATGTGCGCCGTGGCCGGCGGTTTCGGTGTGCGCGCTCATTGCAGCGATCCCATCAGATACACGAAGGTGAAGACGCCGATCCAGACCACGTCCAGGAAGTGCCAGAACATCGACAGGCACATCAGGCGGCGGCGGTTGGCGGCGGTGAAGCCGTGCTTGGGCAGCTGGATCATCAGCACGATGAGCCAGACGATGCCGAAGGTCACGTGCAGGCCGTGGGTGCCCACCAGCGCGAAGAACGACGACAGGAAGGCGCTGCGCTGCGGGCCCGCGCCTTCATGGATCAGGTGCGCGAACTCGTACAGCTCCAGGCCGATGAAGCCTGCGCCCAGCAGGCCGGTGATGGCCAGCCAGATCAGCATGCCGCGCATGCGGCGCTTCTGCATCTCGAGCACGGCGAAGCCGTAGGTGATGGACGACAGCAGCAGCAGCGAGGTGTTGATCGCCACCAGCGGCAGGTCGAACAGGTCGGCGCCCGAGGGGCCGGCCGCGTAGCTGCGGCCCAGCACGCCGTACACCGCGAACAGGCAGGCGAAGATGAGGCAGTCGCTCATCAGGTAGAGCCAGAAGCCCAGCAGCGTGCCGTTCTCGGGGTGGTGGTCTTCGTTGCGGACGTTGAAGACCTCGAACGCGGGCGCGCTCGCGGCCACGTTGCCGGGGGAAGAGATAGCGGTGGTATTAGACATTGGCAGCCAGCAGGCGCGTGCGCGCGTCTTCGGTGCGGACGACATCTTCCGCGGGGATGTAGTAGTCGCGCTTGTAGTTGAAGGTGTGGATGATCGTGGCGGCGAGCATGGCGACGAAGCCGATGCCGGCCACCAGCCACATCTGCCAGATCAGGGCGAAGCCGCAAACCGCTGCCAGCGCCGCGATGATGAAGCCGGCGGCCGTGTTCTTGGGCATGTGGATCGGGCTGAAGCCTTCCAGCGGGCGCTGGTAGCCGCGGGCCTTCATGTCGGACCAGGCGTCGTTGTCATGCACGCGCGGCGTGAACGCGAAGTTGTAGGCCGGCGGCGGCGACGAGGTCGCCCATTCCAGCGTACGGCCGTTCCACGGGTCGCCCGTGGTGTCGCGCAGCTTGTCGCGGCGGATGAAGCTCACCACCAGCTGGATCAGGAACGAGGCGATGCCCAGCGCGATCAGCACGGCGCCGAAGGCGGCGACCTGGAACCAGATCTGCAGCGACATGTCCTGGAAGTGGCTCATGCGGCGGGTGACGCCCATCAGGCCCAGGATGTACAGCGGCATGAAGGCGAACCAGAAGCCGACGATCCAGAACCAGAACGAGCACTTGCCCCAGAACGGGTCGAGCTTGTAGCCGAAGGCCTTCGGGAACCAGTAGGTGATGCCCGCCAGCATGCCGAACAGCACGCCGCCGATGATCACGTTGTGGAAGTGGGCGATCAGGAACAGGCTGTTGTGCAGCACGAAGTCGGCCGGGGGAACGGCCAGCAGCACGCCGGTCATGCCGCCGATCACGAAGGTGATCATGAAGCCGATGGTCCACATCATGGGCAGCTCGAAACGGATGCGGCCGCGGTACATGGTGAAGAGCCAGTTGAAGATCTTCGCGCCCGTCGGGATCGAGATGATCATCGTCGTGATGCCGAAGAACGAGTTCACGCTGGCGCCGGAGCCCATGGTGAAGAAGTGGTGCAGCCAGACCAGGTACGACAGGATGGTGATCACGACCGTGGCGTACACCATGGAGGCGTAGCCGAAGAGGCGCTTGCCGGAGAACGTGGAGACCACTTCCGAGAAGATGCCGAAGGCCGGCAGGATCAGGATGTACACCTCGGGGTGGCCCCAGATCCAGATCAGGTTCACGTACATCATGGCGTTGCCGCCGAGGTCGTTCGTGAAGAAGTTGGTGCCTGCGTAGCGGTCGAGCGACAGCAGGGCCAGCACGGCGGTCAGCACCGGGAAGGCGGCGACGATCAGCACGTTGGTGCACAGGGCGGTCCACGTGAAGACGGGCATCTTCATCATGGTCATGCCGGGTGCGCGCATCTTCACGATGGTGGCCAGCAGGTTCACGCCGGAAAGCAACGTGCCCACCCCCGCTATCTGCAACGACCATATGTAGTAGTCGACCCCCACGTCGGGGCTGAAGAGGATGCCCGACAGCGGCGGGTAGGCCAGCCAGCCGGTCTTGGCGAACTCGCCGACGAACAGCGACGCCATCACCAGGCCTGCGCCGAAGGTGGTCATCCAGAAGCTGAAGTTGTTCAGGAACGGGAAGGCCACGTCGCGCGCGCCGATCTGCAGCGGCACCACGAAGTTCATGAGGCCCGTGACCAGCGGCATCGCCACGAAGAAGATCATGATCACGCCGTGGGCGGTGAAGATCTGGTCGTAGTGGTGCGGCGGCAGGAAGCCCGCGTTGTCGCCGAAGGCGATGGCCTGCTGGGCGCGCATCATGAGCGCGTCGGCGAAGCCGCGAAGCAGCATCACCAGGCCCAGGATGATGTACATGATGCCGATCTTCTTGTGGTCGATGCTGGTGATCCAGTCGCGCCACAGGGTGCCCCACAGCTTGAAGTAGGTCAGTGCGCCCAGGACGGCCAGGCCGCCCAGGATCACGCCGGCAAAGGTCACGAGCAGGATCGGCTCGTGCAGGGGAATCGCCTCCCAGGAGAGGCGGCCGAAGACGAGCTTCGTCAGGTCAAGGTTCTGCAACATCTTATTCTTCGGTGGTGCACATCGCGGTGACGTACTTGCGCTTGGGCGTATCGAGGGAGTCGACGTCCCATGCCTGCTTGGTGGCGACGTTGAAGGCGCCGGGCTTGCCCATGCCGCCGCTGGCGTCGATGGCCATCATTTCCTTCATGCACATCTTGTTGCGGTCCACGCACTGGTTGAGGATCGCGTCGTACAGGTCGGAGGCAACGGTGGGGTAGTGGCGCACGGGCTCGCGCTCGCTCGGCACTTCGAGCTTCTTGTAGAGGTCGCGAGAGAGTTCGCCGTCCTTGCCGGTCTTGACCTTCTGCACCCACTGGTCGAAGCCTTCGTTGCTCAGGCCGTGGAACTTGAAGCGCATGCCCGAGAAGCCGGCGCCGCTGTAGTTGGCGGAGAAGCCTTCGAACTCGCCCGGCTTGTTGATGACGGCGTGCAGCTTGGTTTCCATGCCGGGCATGGCGTAGATCTGGCCGGCCAGCGCGGGGATGAAGAAGGAGTTCATCACCGAGGAGGCCGTGATCTTGAAGGTGATCGGACGGTCGACCGGGGCGGCCAGCTCGTTCACCGTGGCGATGCCCTGCTCGGGGTAGATGAAGAGCCACTTCCAGTCGAGGGCCACCACTTCGACCGTCAGCGGCTTGGTTTCCGCCGGAATCGGACGCTGGGCGTCGAGGCGGCGCAGCGGCTGGTAGGGGTCGAGCACGTGGGTGCTGATCCAGGTGATGGCGCCCAGCGCGATGATGATGAGCAGCGGCGCCGCCCAGATCGCCAGCTCGAGCTGGGTGGAGTGGTCCCAGTCGGGGCTGTAGGTGGCTTCCTTGTTGGACTGGCGATAGCGCCAGGCAAAGAAGATGGTCAGGCCGATCACCGGAATGATGATGATCAGCATCAGCACGGTGGAGACGACGATGAGGCGTCCCTGCTGATGGGCGATGTCGCCGGAGGGGTTCATCAGCACCGTGTTGCAGCCCGCCAGGAGCATGGCGGAGAGCAGCAGGAGTGCTCGGCGAAGGTTCTTGAGGATGTGCATGCCGGGGGAAAAGAGGTGCAGGGGCGACGCAAAAAGACCCCACAATCTACGCCCGATGACGGGTTTCGCCTATTGGACGTTTTGTCCTATGGCGGTAAATGTGATTCGGTGCGACGCTCTGGGGTCTCCCATGGTCTTATGGTGTCGCGCCGCGGCGTTACACCTGAATTACAGCAAGCAATGACGACGTCCAGCATCATTTCGCAAGGCGCACAGCCGCTGCCGAATCCGGCCGATCACGGCGGCGCCCGGCAGGGCGACGACCACTCGCACATCGCCCCCGGCGAGATCGCGGTCGGTGTGGTCATCGGTCGCGCCTCCGAATATTTCGACTTCTTCGTCTACGGCATCGCCTCGGTGCTGGTGTTCCCGGCGGTCTTCTTCCCGTTCGAGCAGCACCTCGAGGGCGTTCTCTATTCGTTCCTGATCTTCTCGTTCGCCTTCATCGCGCGTCCGTTCGGAACTGTCATCTCGATGATGATCCAGCGACGTTTCGGGCGGGAAGCCAAGCTCACACTGGCGCTCTTCGTGCTTGGCACCTCCACCGCCGGTATCGCCTTCCTGCCGGGCTATTCGAGCCTGGGCTTCACGGCCATCGTGCTGCTGTCTGTGTTCCGTTTCGGCCAGGGCCTGGCGCTGGGCGGCTCGTGGGACGGCCTGCCGTCGCTGCTGGCGCTGAACGCGCCGGCCAACCGCCGCGGCTGGTACGCCATGCTGGGCCAGCTGGGCGCTCCCATCGGCTTCTTCATTGCCAGCGCGCTGTTCGCCTACCTGTATTCCAGCCTGCCGTCGGAAGACTTCCTCGACTGGGGCTGGCGCTATTCCTTCTACGTGGCCTTCGCGATCAACGTGGTGGCGCTCTTCGCCCGCCTGCGCCTCGTGGCCACCGACGAGTACTCGCGCCTGCTCGAAGAGCGCGAACTGGAACCCACCAGCGTCACCGAGCTGGTCAGCTCCCAGGGCAGCAACATCCTGATCGGTGCGTTCGCCGCGCTGGCCAGCTACGCGCTGTTCCACCTGATCACGGTGTTCCCGCTGTCGTGGATCACGCTGTACTCCGACCAGTCGGTCACCGAGTTCCTGGTGATCCAGATGATCGGCGCGGCCTTCGGCGCCGCCGGCATCGTGGCCTCGGGCCTGCTGGCCGACCGCATCGGCCGCCGCTTCACGCTGGGCGGCCTGGCCGCGGTGATCGCTGCCTTCAGCGGCTTCGCTCCCACGCTGCTCGACGGCGGCCGCGTCGGCCAGGACATCTTCATCCTGCTGGGCTTCGTGATCCTGGGCCTCTCGTACGGCCAGGCAGCCGGCGCGGTGACCTCCAACTTCGCGCCCAAGTACCGCTACGTCGGTGCGGCGCTCACGGCCGACGTGGCCTGGCTGATCGGCGCGGCCTTCGCTCCGCTGGTCGCGCTCGGCCTCTCGGCCCACTTCGGCCTGGCCTACGTGAGCGTGTACCTGTTGTCGGGTGCGATCGCCACGCTGGCGGCGCTGGGGCTCAACCGGGCGCTGGCGCGGGACTGAGGTCTCTTCGCACAGGAAAGAAAAAAGGGGCCGCTCAGGCCCCTTTTTCGTTTTTCATTAGGATGCCCCGATGTTCGCCGCCGCAATCTTCGACATGGACGGGCTGCTGATCGACTCGGAGCGCCCCATCATGGCTGCCTGGATCGATGTCGCCCGCACGCTCGGCATCGAGCTTTCGCACAGCCAGTACATGCAGGTGGTGGGGCTGGCCACCGCCGAGTCCGAGCAGATCCTCGCCTCGCTGCTGGGTGGGCCCGACGCGTACAGCCACGCAGTAGACCTCGTGCGCCAGCGCCTGCAGCTGGAGCGCTCAGACGGCACGCCGCTGTTCCCGATCAAGCCCGGCGCCGCCGAGATCCTGGCGGCGCTGCGCGAGCGCGGCACGCGCTGCGCCGTGGCTTCGTCGTCGACCAGCGTGCAGATCCAGTCCTGCCTCGGCAGCCTCGGCGTGCTGGACCACTTCTCGGCCTTCGCGGGCGGCGACGAGGTTGTGCGCGCCAAGCCCGATCCGGCGCTCTACCTGCTCGCGGCCGAGCGTCTCGGCGTGGACCCGGCCGAATGCATCGCCTTCGAGGACAGCGAGAACGGCGCCAAGGCAGCGCTGGCGGCGGGCTTGCGGGTGGTGGTCGTGCCCGATCTCAAGCATCCGCCCGAATCCATCGTCGAGCGGGCGTTCCACGTGCTCGATTCGCTGCACGACGCGCTGGCGCACCTGCCGCGCTGGTTTCCGCAGCCGGCGCGCAACGCGCAATCCGCATGATCAAGATCGGCACGCTCTGCCACGTGGTCGACAGCTGCCTGGCGTCGCCCTTCACGGAGCGTGCCGTGGGCCGGATCGTGGAGGTGGTCTCCGCGCCCTACGAAGCGCCCAGCGAGCGCTACCTGCCCGGCACCTATTACGACGTGCTGTTCGAGGGCTGGACCTTCTACTGCCGCAGCGACAAGCTCGTGCCCATCTCCGATCCCGACGCCGAAGTCGAGCGCTGGGAAGACGCCTTCCTCGACGAGCCGGTGCCCACCGTTCAGAGCACCTCGTCGCGCAACTGCGGAAACACCTTCGACACCTTCGCGAGCAGGTAGTCGCCGTAGCGCCCGCTGAAGGCGTGCACGTTGGCGCGGTCCCAGCGCTCGGCGCTGTCGTCGCGCGCTTCCGCCCCTGCCAGACCTTCGATGCGCTGCACGCGCGCCTCGAAGTTCGGATCGAAGAAGAGGGGAAACGACAGCCGGTCGTGCCCCGAGGTGTTGCGCTTCACGCGGTGCGGCGTCGACTTGTAGAGCCCGCCGGTCATGCGGTCGAGCATGTCGCCGATGTTGCAGACGAAGGAGCCCGCCACCGGCGGCGCGTCGATCCATCCATCGGGCGTGTGCACCGCGAGGCCGCCGATGTGGTCCTGGTGCAGGATCGTCAGCAGCCCGTAGTCGGTGTGCTCGCCCACGCCCCACTGCACGTCGAGGCCTTCGGGCACCGGTTGCGACGGGTAGTTGAAGAGGCGGAACAGGATCAGCGGGTCGGCCGTGTAGCGCTCGGCGAAGTAGCCGGCCTCCAGGCCGAGGCTCAGCGCAATGCCTTCCATCAGCCGGTGGCCCAACTGCGTGACGGCTTCCATGTAGTCGAGGATGGTCTCGCGAAAGCCCGGCACGTCGGGGAACAGGTTCGGCCCGTGCACCGGCGTCTTCGCCTGCACCAGCGGATGCGTGGCGGGCAGCTCGGTGCCGAGATACAGGCCTTCCTTCCAGTCGGGCCGGCCCGAGGTCAGCTCGCCGCCGAGCGGGAAGAAGCCGCGCCAGGCGCGACCGCCGAGGGCCATGCGCCACCGCATCTTGGTTTCTTCGGGCAGATCGAAGAAGCGGTGGCTCAGGTCTTCGAGCCGCTTCACCAGCGTGGCGTCGACGCCGTGGCCGGTCACGTAGAAGAAGCCGTGCGCGCGGCAGGCGGCGCCGATCTGCGCGGCGACGGCATCGCGCCCGGCGGTGCCTGCGACGAGCGCGGAAACGTCGATGAGGGGGAGGGATGAGTCGGTCATGCGTCTCTCGCGAAGGGGGAGCGGATGTCGGCCAGGAACTGCTGCGCGCGCGGATGCTGCGGCCGGTTGAAGAAGTCGTCGGGCGTGGCGCGCTCCAGCACCTTGCCTTCGTCCATGAAGAGCACGCGGTCGGCCACCTCGCGCGCGAAGCCCATCTCGTGCGTTACGCAGACCATGGTCATGCCGTCGCGCGTGAGGTCGCGCATCACCAGCAGCACCTCTCCGACCATCTCGGGGTCGAGCGCGCTGGTGGGTTCGTCGAACAGCATCAGCGGCGGCTGCATGGCCAGCGCGCGGGCGATTGCCACGCGCTGCTGCTGGCCGCCCGACAGTTCGCCCGGCCAGGCGTTGGCCTTGTTCGACAGGCCGACGCGGTTCAGCAGCGCCATCGCGCGTTCGTCGGCCTGCTTGCGCGTGAGGCCGCGCAGCTGCATCGGCGCCATCGTGCAGTTCTGCAGCACCGTGAGATGCGGGAACAGGTTGAACTGCTGGAACACGAAGCCGATGCGCGAGCGGAATTCGTTCACGTCCAGGCCCGGCGCGTGGATGTCCTGCCCGTCAACGACGATGCGGCCCGACTGGATCGGCTCCAGCCGGTTGAAGGTGCGGATCAGCGTCGACTTGCCCGAGCCCGAGGGCCCGCACACCACGACGACCTCGCCCTTGTGGATGGTCTCGGTCACGTCGACCAGCGCGTGGTAGCTGCCGTACCACTTGTTGACTTTTTCGAGTTCGATCATGCGGACACCTTGGTGGCGGCGGTGGAGATGCCGCGGCGAGCGAGCCGGCGTTCCAGCCAGTAGGCGAAGCGCGAGAGGCCGAAGCACAGGATGAAATACGTGCCGCCCAGGATCAGGTAGATCTGCGCGGGCTTGGTGAACACCTGCGTGTTGATCTGCGTCGCGATGAACGACACCTCGGCCAGCCCGATGATGTAGCCCAGCGAGGTCTCCTTGATGGTCGAGACGAACTGGTTCACCAGCGAGGGCAGCATGCTGCGCAGCGCCTGCGGCAGCACCACGAGGCGCATCGCGGCGCCGTAGCCCAGGCCCAGTGCGCGGGCGGTTTCCATCTGCCCGCGCGGCAGGCCCTGGATGCCGGCGCGCACGATCTCGGCGAGGTAGGCGGCATCGAAGATCACCAGCGCGATCAGCATGGTGGTGAACTGGTCGGTCTTCACGCCGGTGACGCTGGGCAGGAAGAAATAGGCCCAGAAGATCACCATCAGCAGCGGCAGCCCGCGCACCACGAACACGAAGCCCGTGACCGGCCAGCGCAGCCAGCGCCACGGGCTCACGCGCGCCAGCCCGAGCACGATGCCCAGCGGCAATGCCAGCACCAGCCCGCAGGAGGCCAGCAGCAGCGTGAGCACCAGCCCGCCAAGCGGGCCGTTCGGGTACTGCCCGATGAGAAAGTAGACCCAGTAGTCGTTGATGATCTGAAGCATCGCGCCGTCGCCTTCCTCAGATCGTCCGCACCGGATACCGGTGGTGATACCAACTCGCCAGCCCCGTGATCGCCAGCGACACCGTGAGGTAGGCCGCGCTCGCGAACGCGAAGGACTCGAAGCTGCGGAAGGTCGCGCTCTCGACCTGGCCGGCCTGGTACATCAGCTCGGCCACGCCGATCACGGTGGCGATGGAGGTGTTCTTCCACAGGCTCAGCGTCTGCGAGATGAGCGGCGGGATGGTCACGCGCAGTGCCTGTGGTAGCACCACGCGGCGCATGGTGGCCAGGTAGCTGAAGCCCATCGCGCGGCCGGCCTCGAACTGCACGGTGGGAATCGCGCGGATGCCGCTTCGGATGTCCTCCGCCATGAAGGCCGCCGTGTACAGCGCGAGCGCGATGATGGCGCTGTAGGCCTCGATGTGCCCCGCGTAGAGCCACTGCTTGATGTCCTCAGGCAGCAGCTCGGGTGCTCCGAAATACCAGAAGAGCATGTGCGCGAGCAGCGGGATGTTGCGGATCGACTCCACGTACGCAAAGCCGAGCCAGCGCAGCGGGGCGAAGGGCGACAGCCGCAGCAGCGCCACCACCAGCGCGATGGGCAGCGCCAGCACCAGCGAGGCCGCGAGCAGCTGCAGCGACAGCAGCAGGCCCGCGACAAGCATGTCGTGGTACTTGCCGGTCAGCAGCAAGGAATAGTCGAACAGGGGCATGGGGGGCGACAGTATCACCGCCGCAAGAGGGCTTGGCTCCCTCCCCCGCTGGGGGAGGGTTGGGGTAGGGGCACGGCGGCGCCTGGAAAGACGCGGCGCTCATGCGAAGGCCGCTTGCCCCCATCCCGGCCTTCCCCCAGCGGGGGAAGGAGAAAGGCTCGAGACCTGGCTCAGTCGATCTTGTCGCTCTCGAGCTTGAAGTCGCGCGACTGGAAGCCCGATGCCGTGTCGGGGCCGTACCACTTGATGAAGATCTTCTGCGCTTCGCCCGACTTCTCGAGATCGCGCAGCGTGTCGTCCACCACGGCCTTCAGGCCGCTCTCGCCCTTCTTGATGCCGATGGCCAGTGCCTCGGTGCTCAGGTTCTGCTTGAGCACCACGTACTGCGCCTTCTGCGGGCCCAGCTTGGCGTAGCTGCGCAGCAGCGCCGCCTCGTCGTCCACGTAGCCCACGCCCTTGCCTTGCTGCAGGGCCTGGAAGGCCTGCTGGCTCGTGTCGAAGGTCACGACCTCGACGTTGGGCACGGCCTTGCGGATGTTCGGCTCCTGCGTGCCGCCGCGGATGGTCAGCACCTTCTTGCCGGCGAGCTGCGGCACTTCGGAGATGCCGCTGTCCTTCTTCACGATGGCCTTCTGGCCCGTGACGAAGGTGGTGAGCGAGAAATCGATCTGCGCCTCGCGCTCCTTGTTGTGCGTGAGGCCGGCGGCCACCAGGTCCACGTGGCCCTGCTGCAGCTCGGGAATGCGCGCGGCCACGGCGATCTGCTTGAGCACCGGCTTCACGCCGATCTTCTTCGCGATGGCGTTCACCAGGTCCACCTCGTAGCCGACGATCTGGCGGGTCTTGGGGTCGACGAAGGTCGCGGGCTCGTCCGTGCCGAGCACGCCGACGACCAGTTCGCCCTTCTTCTTGATGTCGGCCAGCTGGTCCGCGTGTGCGGCGGTGCCGAGCAGGAAAGTGGAGGCGGCGAGGGCCGCGGCTGCAATCAGGTTCATGCGCATGTTCTTCTCCTTGGTGGAAAGCAGAGGGGCGAGACCATATCAATAAAACCCCTGATTATTAAATCGTCAATCGACATATGCATATGGTTAAGCTGAAGGCCGCTTTTTCGGGCTGGGTTAAATTCGCGGCGCAAAAAACGCGCTTCGGGCGCCTTTCTCCCGGTCCTTCCCGCCTCCCTCCAGCATCTCTTCGAGCGAGATCCTCATGATCATCAAACCCCGCGTGCGCGGCTTCATCTGCGTCACCACCCATCCCGCCGGCTGCGAGGCCAACGTCCGCCAGCAGATCGAATACGTCAAGGCAAAGCCTGCCATCGAAGGCGGCCCGAAGAAGGTGCTGGTGATCGGCGCATCGACCGGCTACGGCCTCGCGGCGCGCATCACGGCCGCCTTCGGCTGCGGCGCCGACACGCTGGGCGTGTTCATGGAGCGCGCCAGCACCGAGACCAAGCCCGGCTCGCCCGGCTGGTACAACACCGCCGCCTTCGAGCGCGCAGCACACGCCGAAGGCCGCTATGCGAAGAGCATCAACGGCGACGGTTTCTCCGACGCGATGAAGCAGCAGGTCATCGACACCATCCGCGCCGACCTGGGGCAGGTCGACCTCGTCGTCTACAGCCTGGCCGCGCCGCGGCGCACGCATCCGAAGACCGGCCAGGTCTTCAATTCGGTGCTCAAGCCCGTGGGCAAGGCGGTGACCTTGCGCGGCCTCGACACCGACAGCGGGACCGTGAAGGAATCGGTGCTCGAGTCCGCCACGCAGGAGGAAATCGACAACACCGTGGCCGTGATGGGCGGCGAAGACTGGCAGATGTGGATCGACGCGCTGCAGCAGGCCGGCGTGCTGGCCGATGGCGCCAAGACCACGGCCTTCACCTACCTGGGCGAGAAGATCACGCACGACATCTACTGGAACGGCTCCATCGGCGAGGCCAAGAAGGACCTCGACCAGAAGGTGCTGGGCATCCGCGCGCAGCTCGCGCCCAAGGGCGGCGACGCGCGCGTGTCGGTGCTCAAGGCGGTGGTCACGCAGGCCAGCTCGGCCATTCCGATGATGCCTCTGTACCTGTCGCTGCTCTTCAGGGTGATGAAGGAAGAGGGCACGCACGAGGGCTGCATCGAGCAGGTGCACGGGCTCTACGCTGAGAGCCTCTACGGCGGCACGCCGCACATCGACGAGGAAGGCCGCCTGCGCGCCGACTACAAGGAGTTGGCGCCGCAGGTGCAGTCGCGCGTGCTGGAACTCTGGCCGCAGGTGACCGACGCCAATCTCGGCGAGCTCACCGATTTCGCCGGCTACAAGACCGAGTTCCTGCGGCTCTTCGGCTTCGCCGTGGAGGGCGTGGACTACGAGGCCGACGTGAACCCCGATGTGGGCATTCCCGGCCTCGTGCAGCTCTAGCAGGCGCCTGAGGGGATACTCCCGCCCATGCAGATTCAAGAAAAGCCGCCTGCCGGCACGCCCTTCGACTGGATCGGCGGCGAGCCGAAAGTGGAGGCGCTGGTCGAGCGCTTCTACGACCTGATGGACCTCGAGCCCGCCTACGCGCAACTGCGCGCGGTGCACGGCACCAGCCTCGACAACGCACGCCAGCGCCTGTTCTGGTTCCTCTGCGGCTGGCTGGGCGGGCCGCAGCACTACACCGATCGCTTCGGCCACCCGATGCTGCGCGCGCGCCACCTGCCGCAGAGCATTGGCGGCCACACCATCGGCATCAAGGAACGCGACCAGTGGCTGGCCTGCATGGACCAGGCGATGGGCGAGACGGGCGTGCCGGAAGACCTGCGCGCACGCCTTCGCGACTCCTTCTTCAAGACCGCCGACTGGATGCGCAACCGCGGTGAATAAGGCTCGCCCCCAGGCTGCGCGCACTTCGTGTCGCTGCGCCAACCCCCTGCCGGGGGGCAACACCTGCGGCCCGGCAAAGCCGGTTCCGCGGTGTTCCGCGAACAGGGCGGGACCGTCAGCGAACTGAATAGACATTGACTCGAAGGACCTTTCCATGAATTCCATCGTCATCATCGGCGGCGGCCACGCCGCGGCCCAGCTTTGCGCCGGCCTCGCTGAAGCCGGGCAGGGCGCGCGCGTGCACCTGGTCTGCGAGGAGGCCTGCGAGCCGTATCACCGCCCGCCGCTGTCCAAGGCCTTCCTGAAGAGCGCCGAGGAAACGACGCAGCCGCACAAGGCCGCCGACTGGTATCGCGAGGCGGGCATCACGCTGCACCTGGGCGACGCGGCCGTGGCCATCGACCGCGAGGCGCACACCGTCACGCTGCGTTCCGGCGCGATCCTGCCGTGGGAGCAGTTGGTGCTGGCCACCGGCACGCGCGCGCGCCAGATGCCCGACCTGAAGCCCGGCCTGGAGAACGTCGCCAGCCTGCGTGCGGCCGACGAGGCGCATCGCCTGCGCACGCGGCTCGCGGCGGCGGAGAAGGTCACGGTGCTCGGCGGCGGCTTCATCGGGCTCGAAGTGGCGGCCACCGCCAAGGCGCTCGGCAAGACGGTGCAGGTCATCGAGAGCGCGCCGCGCCTGCTGGGGCGCGCCGTGTCGCCCGAGCTGTCGGCGCACGTGCTGGCCACGCATCGCGCGGCGGGCATCGACATCGTGCTCGGCGCGCAGACCGGCGCGTTCGAGGTCGAAGGCGACCGGCTGGTGTCGCTGCAGGTCAACGGCGAGAAGCAGCCGGTCGACCTGCTGCTGCTGGGCATTGGCGCAGTACCGGAGACCGCGCTCGCGCAGGCGGCTGGCATCGAGTGCGCGGATGGCATCGTGGTCGATGGCCACATGCAGACCAGCGCGGCCGGCGTGCTTGCGGTGGGCGACTGCACGCGCTTCCCCGATCGCCGCGCGGGCCGCGCGCTGCGGCTCGAATCGGTGCAGAACGCCAACGACCAGGCGCGCACGGCGGTCGCCACGCTGACCGGCGAGGCACGCGCGCACGACGCGGTCGCGTGGTTCTGGTCCGACCAGGGCAGCATGCGCCTGCAGATGGTGGGCCTGATGCCCGCGGAAGGCACGCCGGGCCTGAGCAGCGTGCGACGCGCGGGTCCGAAGCCCGAAGCGTTCTCGCTGTTCCACTACGTCGACGGCCAGCTCGTATGCGTCGAGTCGGTGAACGCACCGGTCGACCACATGATGAGCCGCAAGCTGCTCGAAGCGGGCCGCAGCCCCGATGCGGCGGCGGTGGCGGATGCGTCCGTTCCGCTGAAGAACCTGCTGGCCTGAGCTGACGAAGCTGCTCAGCGCCGCGCGGGCGCCAGCAGCACCACCAGCGCCCCGGCCCCGCCTTCGGCCGGCTTGGCCTGCACGAAGGCGATCACCTCGTTCTTCTGGATCAGCCAGCGCTGGGTCTTGGTCTTCAGCACCGGCTGCTTGCCGGGCGAGCCCAGTCCCTTGCCGTGCACCACGCGCACGCAGCGCAGGCCCTGCTTGTAGGCATTGCGAATGAAGCCGCCCAGGGTTTCGCGCGCCTCGTCGCTGCGCAGCCCGTGCAGGTCGACCTGTGCCTGGATGGCCCAGTCGCCCTTGCGCAGCCGCGCGGTGACGTCGGTTCCGATGCCGGGGCGGCGGAAGCTCATGGCGTCGTCCACGTCGAGCAGCGTGGTCACGTCGAACTCGTCGGAAAGCGATTCGCGCAGCACGCGCTGCTCGTCGAGCTGGTGCTGCACCGGGATGGGCGCGGGCGGCTCCGGCGCGAGTGGCACCACGGCCTTGCGGCGCAGCGGCTCGGTGGCACCGATGGCGCGGGCGAACAGGTCTTTCTCGGCCGCGCGCTTGCGTTCGGCCTGCGCCTTGGCCGCCGCCTCCGCGGCCTCGCGCTCGCGGGTTTCGGCGAGCACGCGCTGCACCTGCTTGAGGTCGGCGAGATTCTTGATGGAGGGAGCGCGCGCGGCCATCAGAGCAGCCCCCTCTCGGCCATCGAGAAGCTCTGCCCGGTGCTCACGATGATGTGGTCGAGCACGCGCACGTCCACCAGGGCCAGCGCGGCGCGCAGCGTCTGCGTGAGCGACTCGTCGGCGCGCGAGGGCTCGATGCTGCCGCTCGGGTGGTTGTGCGCCAGCACCACGGCCGCAGCCTGGTGGTGGATGGCGCGCGTGACCACTTCCCGCGGATAGACGCTGGTCTGCGTGAGCGTGCCGCGGAACATTTCCTCCAGCGCGATCATGCGGTGCCGCACGTCGAGGAACACCACCGCGAACACCTCGTAGGGGCGCGTGCCGATGTGCAGCTGAAGGTATTGCTTGACCGCGTCGGGCGAATCGAACACCGCGCGCTCGCGCAGCTTCTCGCCCATGGCGCGGCGCGCCAGCTCGAGCACCGCGATGAGTTCGGAGCGCTTGGCGCTGCCGCCCATGCCCTTGACCGACTTGAGGTCTTCGGCGCCGGTGTGCAGCAGCCCCGAGAGGCCGCCGAAGCGCTCGAGCAGCTGCTGCGCCAGCTGCAGCACGTTCTTGCCCGCCACGCCGGTGCGCAGCAGCAGGGCCAGCAGCTCGGCGTCTGCCAGCGCGGAGGCGCCGCGCGAGATGAGTTTTTCGCGCGGGCGGGCGTCGAGAGGGAGATCCTTGAAAGACATGAAACCCCGGGGTGAAACCTTGGCGGAGCCGGGTGGAAGCCCCGGTCCTTAAAATGAGGCTCAGTTTATCGGGACACCTCCCTGTCTTTGCCCACCTCCGCTGCTCCATGTCCCAAGTCGTGAATTCCGGCTCCTTTCTCACCCTGCACTACCGGCTGGCCGGGCCGGCGGGCGACATCATCAACACTTTCGCCGACAAGCCTGCGACCCTGTCGCTGGGCACCGGCGAGCTTTCTCCCGCCATGGAGCAGCGCCTGATGGGCCTGGAGGAGGGCACGCACGCCACCTTCGAGCTGCCCGCCGGCGAGGCCTTCGGCGAGCGCAATCCCGACATGCAGCAGTGGGTGGCCAGGAAGCTGCTCGCGCAGATGGGCGACCCCGACGAGCAGTACGCCGTGGGCGACGTGGTGCAGTTCCCCACGCCCGACGGCACGGGCAGCTACGCGGGCGCGGTCATCGAGTCGAACGACACCGCGGTGCGCTTCGACTTCAACCATCCGCTCGCAGGCCAGCCCGTGACCTTCGAAGTGAAGCTCATCGGCGTGCTATGAACCCCGGAATCTCCGAAGTCATCCTGGCCGAGCCGCGCGGCTTCTGCGCGGGCGTGGACCGCGCCATCGAGATCGTCGAGCGCGCCATCGCCAAGTTCGGCGCACCCATCTACGTGCGCCACGAGATCGTGCACAACACCTACGTGGTGAACGAGCTCAAGGCCAAGGGCGCGATCTTCATCGAGGAACTCTCCGACGTGCCGCCCGGCGCCACGCTGGTGTTCAGCGCGCACGGCGTGAGCAAGGCGGTGGAACAGGAGGCGCGCGACCGCGGCTTCTCGATCTTCGACGCCACCTGCCCGCTGGTGACCAAGGTGCACGTCGAGGTCGCCAAGCTCGCGAAGGAAGGCTACGAGTTCATCATGATCGGCCACAAGGGGCACCCCGAGGTCGAGGGCACGATGGGCCAGCTCTCCAGCGGCATCCACCTGGTGGAAGACGTGGAAGACGTTGCAAAGGTCGCCCCGGCGCAGACCGACAAGCTCGCCGTGGTCACGCAGACCACGCTGAGCGTGGACGACGCCGCCGACATCGCCGCAGCCGTGCGCATGCGCTTTCCCAAGGTGCGCGAGCCCAAGCAGCAGGACATCTGCTACGCCACCCAGAACCGCCAGGACGCGGTGAAGATCATGAGCCCGCAGGTCGACCTCGTGATCGTGGTCGGCAGCCCCACCAGCTCCAACAGCAACCGGCTGCGCGAACTGGCGCAGCGCTTGGGCACCGAGAGCTACATGGTCGATTCGGCCGCCGAACTCCAGCCCGCGTGGTTCGAGGGCAAGACGCGCATCGGCATCACCGCGGGCGCCTCGGCGCCCGAGGTGCTGGTGCGCGACGTGATCGACCAGGTGCGCGCATTCGGTGCCGTGTCGGTCCGCAAGATGGACGGCATCGAGGAAACCATCAAGTTCCCGCTGCCCAAGGGCCTCAAACTCGACGACATTCCGCCTCCTGGACACATCTCTTGAGCAATACGCAAACCGCCCCCGCCGTCGATTGGCGCTCCGAAATAGATAGCGCATCGCAAAGGCTGAGCGAGCGCGCCCGCCACTTCCTGCGCGAAACCCCGCTGTGGAAGCTGCCGGCGGCGGCCTTCGGCGTCGATGCGCCGGGTGCCGAGATCTGGCTCAAGCTCGAGCACATGCAGGTCAGCGGCAGCTTCAAGGCGCGCGGCATGATGAACCGCCTGCTGGCCAACGAGATCCCGCAAAGCGGCGTGGTCGTGGCCTCGGGCGGCAATGCGGGCATCGCCACGGCCGCCGCGGCGCAGGCGCTGGGCGTGCCCTGCCAGGTGTTCCTGCCGGGCGTGTCCCCCGAAGCCAAGCGCGCACGGCTGCGTGCACTGGGCGCCGAGGTGGTCGTGGTCGGCGAGCTTTACCCCGATGCGCTGGCAGCCTGCCTTGCGCGCCAGAAGGAATCGGGCGCCTTGCTCACCCACGCCTACGACCAGCCCGAAGTGGTGGCCGGCGCCGGCACGCTGGGCCGCGAGATCGAAAAGCAGGGCGGCCTGCCCGATGCCGTGCTGGTGAGCGTGGGTGGCGGCGGCCTGATCGGCGGCCTGGCTGGCTGGTTCGAGAAGCGCGCTCGCGTCGTGGCGCTGGAGCCCGAGAAGGCGCCCACGCTGTTCCGCGCCCGCGAGGCCGGCGAGCCGGTCGATGTGGAAGTGGGCGGCATCGCCGCCGATTCGCTCGGCGCGCGCCGCATCGGCGCCATCGCCTGGGAGATCACGCAGCAGCAGGTGCAGGATGCGCTGCTGCTGTCCGACGACGCCATCCGCGCAGCCCGGCAGTGGCTCTGGAAGGAACTGAAGCTGGCGGTGGAGCCGGCCGCCGCGCTGCCGCTGGCGGCGCTGCAGACCGGCGCCTACGTGCCGCGCGCGGGCGAGAAGGTGTGCCTGATCGTCTGCGGGGCGAACGTCGATCCCGCGACGGTCGCCTGAAAACCCCTTACTTCTCGCAGTTCACCATCCACGCGACGCCGAACTTGTCGGTGAGCATGCCGAAGCCCGTGGCCCAGAACTGTGGGCCGTAGGGCATCGTCACCTTGCCGCCTTCGGTCAGCGCGTCGAACAGCTTCCGGCCTTCGTCCACGTTGTCGGCCTGCACCGAGAGGGAAAAGCCCTTGTAGCCCTCGAAGGGCCACTCGGGCGGTGCATCGGAGGCCATCAGCTTGTGGCCGCGGGCCTCGAGCGTGGCGTGCATGATCTTGTCCTTGTAGGCGGGCGGCGTCTGGGCGCCGGCGGGGCTTTCGCCGAAGGTCATGCTGAAGGCGATCCTGCCTCCCAGCGCCTTGGCGTAGAAGGCGAGCGCTTCGGCGGCATTGCCGTTGAATGTCAGATAGGCTTCCATCGTTTTCCCTTCGAGGTGGGTTGGCGGGGCGACGATGCTACGCCCACCTAAAATCCCCCCATGCTTGACATCACCCTGCTCCGCAAAGACCTGGCCTCCGCAGTGGCCGGCCTCGAAAAACGCAAGAAGAACCAGCCGTATCTCGACGTTTCGGCATTCACCTCGCTCGAAGCTGAACGCAAGACGCTGCAGACCCGCACCGAGGAAATCCAGGCGCGCCGCAACTCGCTGAACAAGCAGATCGGCCCGCTCAAGGCCAAGGGCGAATCGACCGACGCGCTGATGGCCGAGGTCAACGCGCTGAAGGCCGAGCAGGAATCGCAATCGAAGCGGCTCGAGGAGATCCAGCCCGAGCTGCACGCGCTGCTGCTCGCCGTGCCCAACCTGCCGCACGCCAGCGTGCCGGTCGGCGAGGACGAGACCGGCAACGTCGAGATGCGCCGCTGGGCTCCCAAGGGCGGTGCAGGCGCCAGCGCCACGCCGCTGGGCTTCGCGCCCAAGGACCACGTCGACCTCGGCGCGCCGCTGGGCCTCGATTTCGAGACGGGCGCCAAGCTCGCGGGCTCGCGCTTCACCGTCATGAAGGGCCCCATCGCCCGCCTGCACCGCGCGCTCGCGCAGTTCATGCTCGACATCCAGACCGAGAAGCACGGCTACAGCGAGTGCTACGTGCCCTACATCGTCAACGCCGCCACCCTGAGCGGCACCGGCCAGCTGCCCAAGTTCGAAGGCGACCTGTTCGCTGCGAAGAAGGGCGGCCAGGACGGCGAGCCCGCGCCCGATCATTCGGCGCTGTACCTCATCCCGACCAGCGAAGTGCCGCTGACGAATTTCGTGCGCGACGAGGTGGTGCCCGAGGCGCAGTTGCCGATCAGGCTCACCGCTCACACGCCGTGCTTCCGCTCCGAAGCCGGCAGCGCGGGCCGCGACACGCGAGGCATGATCCGCCAGCACCAGTTCGACAAGGTCGAGATGGTGCAGATCGTGCATCCCGAGAAGAGCTACGACGCGCTCGAGCAGATGACCGGCCACGCCGAGGTCGTGCTGCAGGCGCTGGAGCTGCCGTACCGCGTCGTGCTGCTGTGCACCGGCGACATGGGTTTCGGCTCCACCAAGACCTACGACCTCGAAGTCTGGCTGCCGGCGCAGGACACCTACCGCGAGATCAGCTCGGTCTCGAACTGCGAAGCCTTCCAGGCGCGTCGCCTGCAGGCCCGTTTCAAGAACGCGCAGGGCAAGAACGAACTCGTGCACACCCTCAACGGCTCCGGCCTGGCGGTGGGCCGTACGCTCGTGGCCGTGCTCGAGAACCACCAGAACGAAGACGGCTCGATCAACGTGCCCGCCGCGTTGCGTCCGTACCTCGGCGGCCTCGAAGTTTTGAAGGCCTGATCGGTCGGGGCTTCAAAACCCGGCTTTTTGTCTGCTAGAATCGGAGGCTCGACAGCACCGGAGAGGTGGCAGAGTGGTCGAATGTACCTGACTCGAAATCAGGCGTACTAGCGATAGTACCGAGGGTTCGAATCCCTCCCTCTCCTCCAAGAATGGCCCCGCAAGGGGCTATTTTTTTGCCCGCAGCTCACCCACGGCAGCCTCCCGGAGGCCGCCAGCCGGCCTCCTAGAATGCACCGCGCCTCGCCCGATCGAGGGCGGGCGTGCAGAAAAAAGGGGAGTTCCAGTTGGCCAACCGTTCCTACCTCTACAGCCTCGGCAACAGGCCTGTTTCCTATGCCGACCGCCCGGAAACCATCTCGGGCCTGTCCGAATGGCCGTACGACGTGCCGTTCATGTTCCGGCTGCTCATGTCGGGCGATCCGCAGCTGTGTGCCTCGCTGGTGTCGGACGGCTTCGACAGCGACGAGCCGGGGAGCAAGACCAGGCTGCACGCGATCAGCAGTTCCTTCGATCCCGGCTTCGAGCGTGTGCGGCGCCTCATCGACATCGTTCGGCCGCTGCTTCTGGAGGCCCCGGAGACCGGCAGGCAGCCGCAGTCCCTCCTGGGCCGCCTCAAGGAACTGATCTCGCCCGGCAAGAAGGCAGCCACACCGGCCGCGCCGCCGGCGGCCCCGGTCCAACTCCCGGTCTGGCTGGACGAGACGATCGCGTTCCTCGAAGCCCACCGCGACCGCTACCTGCTCCTGGAGACCGTCGAGCTCGACACCATGTTCGAGGAGACGGAAGACGCGTTGCTCGCCTGCGTGGAGGCGGAGATCGCGCGGTGCCGCCATGTGGGCGCCGCCCTCGACGCCCTGCCGGCCGACATTGCCGAAGCGGGCCGGCAGCTGAAAAAGGCGATCGCGCAGAAGTGCCCGGCTCCGCTCGACGCCTTCTTCGGACTTCGCCTCGACGACGACTGCGACAGCACCCGCAACGGCGCCACGAAACACCCGCTCGGCCTTCAGTGGTCGGATGTGCTGTATTTCGACTTGTGGAATCGCGCCGAATTCGAGGCGCATCGCGACGAGCGCTGAGCCGCAGGCGCTCGTCAGCTGCCCGGTGACTGCCGCGTCACCGTACCTTCGAATTCCTCGACCGACGCGAGCAGCGGCGTCGCCCTGAAGCACACGAACCGCACGTCTTCGACCGCCGTTCGTTCGAGGCACAGGGCCACGGCATGCGCCTCGTCCGGTTGCATGCGCCAGAACCGCCAGCGCCCCGGGGAATCGTCAGCCAGGTCGTGCCTGAAGGCGATGGCGGTGCCGTCGCTCTCGTCGAGGCCGAAGGAGAAACGGTCCAGCGGAATCGACAGGCCCATGCCGCGCGCCTTGATGTAGCTTTCCTTGAGCGTCCACAGATCCCAGAAGCGCGCCGGCTGCAGCCCGGCGGGAAGCTGCCTCAGGGCTTCCGCTTCCTTGGCGGAGAAGAAATGCTCGGCGATCTCCAGCGGCGCGTTTCTCCCCGTGTGCTCGACATCCACGCCCACCTCGCGCTCCACCGTCAGCGCCGCCACCACCAGCGAGGCGCTGTGCGAGATGTTGAAACGCAGGCGCCGCGCCTGCGGCAGCGCATTGGCGATGGCCGGCCGGCCGTAGGCGTTGTTCTCGAATTCCCAGTCCCGGGGCGCAATGGGCGCGTAGCGCGAGAGAAGCGTGCGGATCAGCCCTCGCGTCATCAGGTATCTGCGCCGGTCCCGGGCGAAGTGAAAGCGTCCGTGCTTCCCGCGTTCCTCGGGCGTCAGCAGGGCCATGGTGGCCTCCTCGCAGGCGGCGTTGTCCTGTTCCGGAACGTACAGGTGCCAGAGGTGCACCTGGTGCGGGTCGATCTGCAGTTGCATGCACCGGATTCTGGCCTGCCCCGGCGATATTCAGCCCGGCTTAAGTTTGGCCGCCGATACTGGAGGGGACGGTCCGCCGGCGTTGGTAGAGGTGGCCTGACCCAGGCACCCGCCCCTTCGATGTTGGCGGTTCCTCGAGGCCGGCGATCGTCACGTTTTCTCCTGCCCCGCATCGAACCAAGTCATGCGCGGGCAGCTTCCCCCAGCCAGAGCGGCTCGTTCGACGTGTCCGGAAAACCGGAGTCGTCCACCGGCCCAGCCAGCGCCGCTGCCGTCACGTGGCGAAGCTCGTAGCCGCGCCCGTACACCGAGTGCAGGACGAATTCATTCCCCTTGTGCAGCGACAGCTTGCGGCGCACGTTCGCCACGCAGCAGTCGAGCACGCGGCTCTTGCGCTCGATGCGCGAATCCGTCCACAGCGAGCCCAGCAGCCATTCGCGCTCCAGCAGCCGGTCGGCATTGCGGAACAGCAGCAGCGCCAGCTCGAACTCGCGCGGCTTCAAGCGCACTTCCTCGCCCTTGCGCGCCACCACCTTGCGGCTGCCGATGAAGCGGTAGTCGCCGAACATCGCGCTCACCGCCTGCGTGTTCAGCACGGTCTCGTTGCGCCGCAGCGCCTCGCGCACGCGAAGCCCCACCTCGAAATCGTCGACCGGCAGTACCGCGAAGTCGATGCCGGCGCCCCGCGACTCGGGGTCGGTGGTCGACAGCACCTCGGCCAGCAGGTCGCGCTGCATGGCGTTGGCGACCAGGAAGATCGGCAGGCGCAGCGCCTTGCACATGGCCGTGAGCACCGGCCACGCGCCTTCGTCCTTCAGCACGACCAGCAGCAGGTCGAAGTGGTGGCCCCGCGTCGCGGCGCGCAGGAAGTCGGCGCTGCTGTCGAACGGAACCGGCGTGCAGCCCATCAGCCGCAGCTTCTGGCCCCATGCCCGGCCCTGGGCGTCGTCGCAGCCCACCATGGCCACCTGTCGCGAGTCGCCGTGAGCATCGTTGTCCATGTCGGGAGCTTCCATGTGTGGGTGATCGTGATGGTGTTTGCGATTCCGGCGGGCTGCCTCAGCGCTCGTCCCGGGAGCGGGGGAGCTTCCAGCCGATGCCGGCGTTGAAGCCCCAGTCCCGCCCCGCATTGGCGACGGTCATGCCCCAGGCCATCTGCCCGTCGTCCGACATGGTCCTGAAGCCCAGGCTCGCCGCGGCGTAGCCCTTGTAGCTGCCGACGGCCAGGCCGATGGCCTTTTCGCCCGGCTGCAGCGCAGGCACATACGCAGCCGTCATGGCTGCGGCCATTGCGGTGCCCGAGTACGCGACGCGCTCCACGTCGCGCAGCGCGGCCCTGGTCTGGTCGAGTTGTCCGAGGTTGATCGCGTCGCCCGGCAGCGCGCCCGGCGCCACGTTCGCGACCAGCACGCCGTCGGCCGCGCCCGCCACGCCATGCAGGGCGGTGGCGCACAGCCACAGCGCGACCAGCAGCCCGGCCCGCACGCGATCAGCCCGCTGCGAGGCGGTTGCCTGAGCCCGCCTGTGTCTTGCGCACGCCGTCCGGTCCGTAGAACAGCTGTGCGCTGGCCTGCAGGAAATGCAGCGCCTGCTGGGTGAAATCGAGGTGCGCGTAGACCATCGAGCCGTTGCGCAGGTTGTGCTCCCTTGCCTGTCCGGCGACCTGCAGCAGCGTCTGCCAGACCCGCTCCACTTCCGCGCCGCCGGCCGCGGCGGCCGCATCGGCACCCGCGCGGCCGGGGCCGAAGCCCAACGTCGCCTGCAGGGCCTCGCGCTGCGCGTCCAGCTCGGCCATGCGTTCCAGCAGCACGGTCTTCCGGGTGGCAATGGACGCCAGGTCGGTGAATGCGCGGTCGGACATCGCCAGCGCCTCCTGGTCCAGCACCGACAGGAATTCCTCGATGCAGGCGGTTTCGGTGCGCAGATGGCCCAGCAGGCTCGGCTTCATTCGGTGCCGCCCTCGCGGTTCGGGCCGAGCAGGTCGCGCACGCTCGCCAGCAGGCCGTCGGCGATGCGCTCGGGGCGGACCTGGTAGCGCCCGGCACGGATGTCCTCGCGGATCGCCGCCACGCGGGCCGCGTCGAAGTCCGCGGCGGCGGCACCGGTGGCGCCGGGCAGCGAGTGAACCTGCGCGGAGGCCGGCGCAGCTTCCTTGGTGCGCTGGGCGGCGTCGGCGCCGCTCACCTGGGCCGAGTTGGCCGCTGGCGCTCGGGTAATGGGCTTGGCCGAAGGGGAGGGGGGATCGATTTTCAAGGTGATTCCTCAGGGGCTGACCCGTATATCGGCAGCCGGCGCAAGAACTTTAGGAATGAATGGCGGGCATGTACGGGTGCCTGGCTTCACTGCGCCAGCTGGATCTGTCCCTCTTCGTCCGCCACGCCGCTGACCAGCCGCCCGTCGCGGGTCTTGGCCTGCACGACGGCCCCCACGGTCGCCCCGGTCATGGCCTTGGCCTCGGTGCTCACGACGAAGCCCTGGCCCTGGGCCACGACCTTCACCGCCTGCCCCTGCTGGATCACGGTGACGCCGCGCACCAGCTCCTTGCGCAGCGGCGCCCCGGGTGCCACGCGGTTGACCGTGACCACGCCGGCCAGCTCGGCCGCGCTGGTGATGACCGAGCGCGGCAGCCGCGTGAGGTCGCCGGTGCGCTCGGCGACATCGCCCGCGCCCAGCGGCCGGCCCGCGTCGATCGCGCGCGCGGCCACGAAATAGCTGCCTTCCACCGCCACGTGCGCCTGCACGAAGCGCGTCCAAGGCCGTTCCGACTGGCAGCGAACGCCCACCGACACCCGTCCCCAGGGCTTCGCGCCGGACGGCAGGAAGGCTTCGGGCGCTTCGCATCCGGGCAGCGCGGAGGTGCCGCGTCCCTCGAGGCTGATCGTCACCTTGCCCGGCAGTCCGTTCGTCTGCTGCTGCAGGTATTTCTCGATGACCGCGCCTGCGTTGTCGGCGCTGTCGGCTCCATGGGCGGTGCCGGCGGCGAACGCCGACGCGGATGCCGCGCACGCCATGGCCGCAAGCACCGGCAGCACGGTGCGCAGGGCGTGATCGCGAAGCTCGCAAGAGGTCATCGGGTCGTCGGATATGTGTGGAAGAGAGGGCCTGGATCGCGGTGCGCCACGCAGGAGGAAGGCACGGCGCCGCACGGAAATTCTAGGAATCCATCGGCCGGGCGAAGGTGCGAGCAGCAGGCGAAAACCCCCTTTGTTCGGACGATTGCAAACGCGCCCCGTGCATAGACTCGCTTTCCATCTGTCGCCGCGCCTTCGTGCGCCGGCGACGCCTCAACGGATGGAAAAGACATGATCGACAAGCTGGATGCGGCGCTTCGCTTCAACCGCGAAGCCCTCAATCTCCGCGCGGAGCGCCAGGAGGTGCTGGCGGCCAACATCGCCCATGCGGACACGCCCAACTACAAGGCGCGCGACTTCGATTTCAGCGCACGCCTGAGCGAAGCCGTGGAGCGCGGCCGCGCGTCGTCGCAGTCGGTGTCGCTCGCCACCACCTCGTCGCGCCACCTGGCGGGGCAGGCCAGCTCGCAGGCCGTGTCCGACAAGGACCTGCTCTACCGCATGCCCAACCAGTCCAGCCTCGACGGCAACACCGTCGAGATGGACGTCGAGCGCATCGCCTTCGCGGACAACGCGCTGCGCTACGAGTCCAACCTCACCGTCATCAACTCGAAGATCAAGTCGATGCTCTCTGCGATCCAGCAGTAAGCAGGCCGGCGAGCGCCCATCACCATGCCCTTCAACAGCACTTCCATGAACATCTTCAACGTGGCGGGTTCGGCCATGACTGCGCAATCGCAGCGCATGAACGTGACCGCGAGCAACATGGCCAACGCCGAGAGCGTGGCCGGTCCCGACGGCATGCCCTACCGCGCGAAGCAGGTGGTGTTCCAGGTCGCGCCTTCCGCATACGGCGCCGGGGACATCGGCGGCGTCGCGGTTGCGGGCGTGGTCGAGGACCCCTCTCCGCCGCGCCTCGTGTTCGACCCGAAGAGCCCGCACGCCAACGCCGAAGGCTACGTGGCGATGCCCAACGTCAACGTGGTCGAGGAGATGACAAACATGATCTCCGCCTCGCGCAGCTACCAGGCCAACGTCGAGGTGCTCAACACGGCCAAGACGCTGATGGTCAAGACGCTGACCCTCGGCCAGTAACCCCCAAGAGAAACAACAGAGAGAACAGGCACGCACGCGCCATGGCCATTTCCGACACCTCGTCCATCACCGGACAGAACGCCACCTCCGCGGTGAGCAGCAACAGCAGCACTTCCAACGTCGACAGCGAGCAGCGCTTCCTGAAGCTGCTGGTCACGCAGCTGAACAACCAGGACCCGCTCAACCCGATGCAGAACGCCGAGCTCACCTCGCAGCTCGCGCAGATGAGCACCGTCAGCGGCATCGAGAAGCTCAACAGCACGCTCTCGGGCCTGGTCAACCAGACCAGCTCCAACCAGCTGCTGCAGGCCACATCGCTCATCGGCTACAACGTGCTGTCGCCTGGCAGCACGCTCACCACCAAGGACCCCGAGGCCGGCAAGGAGCCAGCGGCGCAGGCCTTCGCCGTGGAACTTCCGGGCACCGCCTCCGACGTCGAGATCAAGATCGTCGACGCCACTGGCAAGGTCGTTCGCACCATCGATGCCGGCTCCATGACCGAAGGCGTCAACGCCGTCACCTGGGACGGCAAGGACGACACGGGCAACGTGGTGCCCGCGGGCGCCTACAGCTTCAGCGTGAACGCGACCAACAACGGCACGACCGTGAAGGCCACCGCGCTCACCTTCTCGCAGGTGGCGGCGGTCAAGCAGGGCGCCAACGGCGTCACGCTCGAGCTGATGACGGGCAACAACATCGGCCTGTCCGACGTGCGCCTGTTCCTCTGAGCCGCAGGGCTTCTTCCCCCATCGCATCCAACGCATCCATCGCACCGAAACCAACAAGCAAGGAACCATAGATCATGGCTTTTTCCCAGGGCATCAGCGGGCTCGGCGTGGCCGCCGCCAACCTCGACGTCATCGGCAACAACATCGCCAACTCGGGCACCGTCGGCTTCAAGTCGGCCGCCGCCACCTTCCAGGACGTGTACGCGGGTTCGCGCGTCGGCCTGGGCGCCTCGGTCTCTGGCGTGACGCAGAACTTCTCGCAGGGCGTGACCCAGTCGAGCAGCCGTCCGCTGGACGTGGCCATCCTCAACGGCGACGGCTTCTTCCGCCTGACCAGCGCCACCGGCGAAGTCATGTACTCGCGCAACGGCCAGTTCACGCGCGACAAGGACGGCTACATCGTCAACGCCTCTGGCCTGCGCCTCACCGGCTTCGGCGCGAACGCGAACGGCGGCATCAGCGGCGGCACGCCGGCGGCCATCCAGATCCCGACCACGCCCATGACGCCCAAGGCCACGACCGGCATCGACGCCGAGTTCAACCTCGATGCGCGCAAGACCACGCCGACCAAGGTGCCCTTCAACGCGACCGATTCCGACACCTTCAACTACTCGAACGCCGTCGGCCCCATCTACGACTCGCTGGGCAACCCGCATGACGTATCCGTCTACTTCGTGAAGAGCGCGACGCCCGCCAACACCTGGAGCGTGTACGGCACGGCCGACGGTGCGGCACTCAACGCCGGCGCCGCGCTCGGCACCCTGACCTTCGACTCCGCCGGCAAGATGACCGCGCCTGCCAGCGGCCAGCTGAGCCTTGGCACGCTCACCCTCACCAACGGCGCCGCGGCACTCACTCCCACGCTCGACATCTCGGGCACCACGCAGTTCGGCGCCGCCAACGCCATGAGCAAGCTCGCGCAGGACGGCTACCGCTCGGGCGAACTCACCTCGTTCTCGATCAACGCCGACGGCACCATCACCGGCAAGTTCTCCAACGAACAGACCAAGCTGCTGGGCCAGGTCGTGCTGTCTTCGTTCGCCAACCCGAACGGCCTGGAGCCCAAGGGCAACAACGTGTGGGCCGAGACGCAGGCCTCTGGCAACCCGCTCACCGGCACGCCGGGCGAAGGCACCAAGCTCGGCTCGCTGCAGTCGGGCGCGCTGGAGGCATCCAACGTCGACCTCACCTCCGAGCTGGTCAACCTCATCGTCGCGCAGCGCAACTACCAGGCCAACGCGCAGACCGTGAAGACGCAGGACCAGGTCATGCAGACGCTGATGAACATCCGCTGACGCGGCGCTACCGACAGACCGACAGAAGCAGGAGCACCCAGTGGATCGCATGTTGTACGTCGCCATGAGCGGCGCCAAGCAGGTCATGGAACAGCAGGCCGCCGTCGCCAACAACATGGCGAACGTCTCGACGCCGGGCTTCCGCGCGCAGATCGCCAACTTCCGCGCCGTGCCCGTGGTCGGCCAGGAAGCGCCAACGCGCGCCTTCGTGGCCGCCACCACGCCGGGCGCCGACTTCACCCACGGCCCGCTCACCGAAACCGGCCGCGCGCTCGACGTGGCCGTGAGCGGCTCGGGCTGGCTGGTGGTGCAGACGCCCGACGGCGGCGAGGCCTACACCCGCGTGGGCAATCTCCAGATCGGCGCGGACGGCCAGCTCACCACCATGGGCGGCCGCCCGCTGATGGGCGACAACGGCGCGCTCACGGTGCCTCCGGGCTCCACGGTCAGCATCGCTTCCAACGGCCTGGTGAGCGCGCGCGACGCGGCTTCCAACGTGCTCACGGGCATTGCGGAAGTCGGCCGCCTCAAGCTGGTCAACCCGCAGGCCACCGAGCTCGAGCGCGGCGACGACGGCCTGTTCCGCATGCGCGCCGGCCAGCCGCCGGCCGAGGCCGACGAGGCCGTCACGCTGGTCAGCGGCGTGGTCGAAGGCAGCAACGTGAACCCGGTCGAGACCATGGTGGCAATGATCGCCAACGCACGCAGCTTCGAGATGCAGATGAAGTCGCTGCAGACGGCCGACACCAACGCGCAGTCCGCCAACAAGCTGCTGGCTTACGGCTGACGCGATCCGCAACCTCTTCCGCAGGACTCCCAGAAAAATGATCCGCTCCCTCTACATCGCCAAGACCGGCCTCGACGCGCAGCAGACGCAGCTCGACGTGGTCTCCAACAACCTCGCCAACGTCGGCACCACCGGCTTCAAGCGCAGCCGCGCCGTGTTCGAGGATCTGGTCTACCAGAACCTGCGCCAGGTCGGCGGCCAGTCGTCGGACCAGACGCGCCTGCCCTCGGGCCTGCAGGTCGGCACCGGCGTGCACGTGGTCGCCACCGAGCGCATCCACTCGCAGGGCAACCTCACCAAGACCGACAAGCCGACCGACGTGGCCATCAGCGGCGGCGGCTTCTTCCAGGTGCTGATGCCCGACGGCACCACCTCGTACACGCGCGACGGCTCGTTCCAGACCGACCGCGACGGCCAGCTGGTCACGGCCAGCGGCTTCCCCGTGCAGCCCGCCATCACGGTGCCGGCCAACGCCACCAGCATCACCGTGGGCCGCGACGGCATCGTCTCGGTGGTGCAGGCAGGCAGCACGAACACCGTGCAGATCGGCCAGCTGCAGCTCGCCACCTTCGTCAACCCGACCGGCCTGCAGAGCCTGGGCGAGAACCTGTACGCCGAGACCGACGCGTCGGGCGCGCCCAACCAGGTGAACCCCGGCGTCGACGGCGCCGGCACGCTGAGCCAGGGATACGTCGAGGCCTCGAACGTGAACGTGGTGGAAGAGCTGGTCAACATGATCGCCACCCAGCGCTCGTACGAGATCAACAGCAAGGCGGTCCAGACCTCGGACCAGATGCTTCAGCGACTGGCCCAGCTGTGATGCTTCAGGCGTTGCGTCTTCTGTTGCGTCTTCTTCCTCGCCGCGGCGCGGCCGATGGGAGGGCACGGCTGCTGTCGCTGCTCGCGGTCACGGTGGCGGTGCTGGCCACCGGCTGCGCGCAGGTTCCGCGCGAGCCGCTGGTGCACCAGCCGATGACCGCGCGCGCCGACAGCTACGCGGCGGTGCAGAGCCGGCGCTCGCCCGGCGCGATCTTCCAGGACGGCCCCGGCGCCAATGCGCTCTTCGAGGACCGCAGGCCGCGCAACGTCGGCGACATCCTGACCATCGTCATCAGCGAGAAGGTCAACGCCACCAAGAATTCGGGTGCGAATGCCAGCCGCACCGGCAGCACGGCCAGCGTGTTCGCCGCCATTCCCAAGCTCATCGGCGGGCTGCTCGACGGGCAGGACGCCAAGCTCTCGGGCACCAACACGCTCAACGCCAAGGGCGGGGCCAACGCCAACAACACCTTCAACGGCGTGATCACGGTCACGGTCACGGACGTGATGCCCAACGGCAATCTGCTGGTGAGCGGCGAGAAGCAGATGGGCATCAACCAGGGCACGGAATACATCCGCTTCTCGGGCGTGGTGAATCCGCGCACCGTCTCGGGCAACAACACGGTGCCCTCCACATTGGTGGCCGATGCACGCATCGAGTACTCGGCCAAGGGCTATATCGACGAGGCGCAGCACATGGGCTGGATGCAGCGCTTCTTCCTGAACGTCATGCCGTTTTAAATGAAACACCCCCAGGCTTCGCGCACTTCGTGTCGCTACTCCCACCCCCTTGCAGGGGGCGATGCCAACGGCCCGGCAAAGCCGGTTCCGCGGCATCCCACGAAATTTTCTGCTCGCTTGCGCATCGCGGCGCTGGCGTTGCTGGCGTCTTTTCCCTTCGCGCCCGTACACGCGGAGCGGTTGAAGGAGCTGGCGAGCATCCAGGGCGTGCGCGACAACCCGCTGATCGGCTACGGGCTGATGGTGGGGCTCGACGGCACGGGCGATCAGACGATGCAGACGCCGTTCACCACGCAGAGCCTGAACAACATGCTGCAGCAGCTGGGCATCACGATTCCGCAGGGCGTGAACATGCAGCTGAAGAACGTGGCGGCGGTGATGGTGACGGCCACGCTGCCTTCGTTCGCGCGGCCGGGGCAGAACATCGACGTGACGGTGTCCTCGATGGGCAATGCGAAGAGCCTGCGCGGCGGCACGCTGCTGATGACGCCGCTCAAGGGCGTGGACGGACAGACGTACGCGGTGGCGCAGGGGAACATGGTGGTCGGCGGCGCGGGCGCCTCGGCCAACGGGAGCAAGGTGCAGGTCAACCAGCTCAGCTCGGGGCGCATTCCGGGCGGGGCGCTGGTGGAGCGCACGGTGGAGTCGCCTGTGGGTGCCGAGGGCACTTTCTCGATCGAGCTCAACCGCTCCGATTTCGGCACCACGCAGCGCGCGGTGGATGCGATCAACCGGCAGTTCGGTTCGGGCACGGCCGAGGCCATCGATGCGCGTTCGATCCGCGTGCGCGCACCCGAACCGCAGCAGCGCGTGGGCTTTCTCGCGCGGCTCGAGGATCTTGAAGTGACGCCCACGCAGGCAGGCGCCCGCGTGGTGGTGAATGCGCGCACGGGCTCCGTGGTGATGAACCAGGCCGTTCGCGTGAAGGACTGCGCCATCGCGCACGGCAACCTGTCGGTGGTCATCAACACCGAGCCGGTCATCAGCCAGCCGGGCGCGTTCTCGGGCGGCAGCACTGTGGCGGCGCAGACTTCGCAGATCTCGGTGAATCAGGGCGGCGGCGCGATCCAGATGGTGCGCGGCGGTGCCTCGCTGTCGGACGTGGTCAAGGGGCTCAACAGCCTGGGCGCGAATCCGCAGGACCTGGTGTCCATCCTCCAGGCCATGAAGTCGGCCGGCGCGCTGAGCGCCGAGCTGGAAATCATCTGAGGCCGATGCGATGACCGTATCCGTCACCGACCGCAGCGGCGCGCTCGACCAGCGCTTCGCGCTCGACGTGCAGGGCGTGGACGCCCTGCGGCGCACCGTGCGCAGCTCGCCGGAAGAAGGCCTGCAGCAGGTCTCGCGGCAGTTCGAGGCGCTGTTCATGAACATGGTGCTCAAGAGCATGCGCGAGGCGACGCCTTCGAGCGGACTCTTCGACAACCAGGACCAGAAGGTCTATCTCTCGATGTTCGACCAGCAGCTCACGCAGAACCTCTCGGGGCGCGGCGTGGGGCTGGCCGAAGCGATGCTCGCGCAGCTGCGCCGCAGCATGCCCTCGGGTCCGCCCGACGCGGAAGCCGATGCGGAGATCGGAACGAAGCCCATGTCGCTCGAACCGCGCGGCGGCCTGCCGTACGGGCCGCGCGCCGGCATTCCCATCGGCTCGGCGCCGACGGCCCGCACGGGTGCCGACCTCGGCATCTATCAATTCAACAGCGAGCGGCGCGCACCCGGCGCCGGCGCGAATTCCTCGCTGCAGGCGCAGGCCGACGAGTTCGTCGGCCGCATGGGCGCATCCGCGCAGGCGGCGAGCACCGCGAGCGGCGTGCCCGCGCCGCTGATCCTCGCGCAGGCCGCGCTCGAGTCCGGCTGGGGCAAGCGCGAGATCCGCGCCGACGACGGCACGCAGAGCTTCAACCTGTTCGGCATCAAGGCCGACCGCAGCTGGAAGGGCGCGACGGTCGAGACGACCACTACCGAGTACATCGACGGCGAACCGCAGAAGGTTCGCGCGAAGTTCCGCGCCTACGGCTCGTACGAAGAAGCCTTCACCGACTACGCGCGCTTCATCACCCGCAACCCGCGCTACGCGAACGTGCTGGCCACCGACGACCCGACCGAGGCCGCCCACGGCCTGCAGCGCGCCGGCTACGCGACCGATCCGCGCTACGGCGAGAAGCTGGTTCGCATCATGCAGAAATTCGGTTGAGCCGCTAGCGCGCTCACCGCATCAAGGAAGACCCATGGCAGAGATCGCAGCAGGAACCGCACGCGCGCAGGCGCCCCAGCACCAGGGCGCAGGCGCCCGCCTGGAGGTCGTGACCTTCAAGCTGGGCGAGGAAGAGTACGGCATAGACATCCAGAAGGTGCAGGAGCTGCGCGGGTACGACGCGGTGACGCGCATCGCGAACGCGCCGGAGTACATCAAGGGGGTGGTGAACCTGCGCGGGATCATCGTTCCGATCATCGACATGCGCATCAAGTTCAGGCTGGGCGAGCCGACGTACGACCAGTTCACGGTGGTGATCGTGCTGAACATCGGGGGGCGCGTGGTGGGGATGGTGGTGGACAGCGTGTCGGACGTGATCACGCTGACGGCGGAGCAGATCAAGCCTGCGCCGGAGATGGGTTCCGTGCTGGACGCGGACTACCTGATCGGGCTGGGCACGCTGGAGGAGCGGATGCTGATCCTGGTGGACATCGACCGGCTCATGTCCAGCGAGGAAATGGGCCTGGTCGAGAAGATCGCCGCCTGAGCGCCCGAACCCGTACAACGAAGAGACAAGAAGAGGTTCCGCATGATGAAGAACTGGACAGTGGGACGGCGCATGAGCGCCGTATTCGCATGCATGCTGGCGCTGCTGGTGCTCATTGCCGGCATCGGCGTGCTGCGCCTGCAGGCCGTGGGCGACGCGACCGAGGGCATGGCCGGTGATTCGCTCGCCAAGGAGCGGCTGGCGGCCGCCTGGCAGCTGGGCACCAACACCAACAGCATCCGCACCTTCTCGCTGCTCAAGAGCGACGACCCGGCCGTGCAGGAATACCTGCAGAAGAACATCTCGGCCACCAGCGCCCTCATCACAGAGACGCAGAAGAAGCTCGAGGCCATGCTGGCCTCGCCCGAAGAACTGGCGCTGAGCGCGGACATCAAGAAGAAGCGCGGCGACTACGTCGAGCTGCGCAACCAGATCCTCAAGCTCAAGGCCGACGGCAGCAAGGACGAGGCGGCGAAGCTGACCGACACGCGCCTGCTGCCCGCGCTCGACGCCTACGACGCGAGCATCCGCGCCATGGTGAGCCACCAGCAGCAGGAAATCGACAAGTCCGCCGCCGGCATCGGCGCCCAGTACCGCTCGGGCCGCAGATGGATCGTCGGGCTGGCCGCGCTCGCGATCGTGGCGGGTTCCGCCATCGCATGGCTGCTGACGCGCAGCATCGTGCAGCCCATCGGCGAGGCGCTGCTCATCGCGGAGACCGTGGCCGCTGGCGACCTGAGCAAGGAATTCGAAACCGAGCGCGGCGGCGACTTCGGCCGGCTGCTGCGCGGCATGGGCGAGATGGAAGACACGCTCACCGATCTCGTGACACGCATCAAGGCATCCACCGATTCGATCGCGGTGGCTTCGCGGCAGATCGCGGCGGGCAACCAGGATCTCTCGTCGCGTACGGAAGAGCAGGCGAGCTCGCTGGAGCAGACCGCGGCCTCGATGGAAGAGCTGACCTCGACGGTCAAGCAGAACGCGGACAACGCACGGCAGGCGAACCAGCTGGCGGTGTCCGCTTCGGAAGTGGCTGTGAAGGGCGGCAGTGTCGTCTCGCAAGTGGTCGGCACGATGGGCTCGATCAACGCGTCCTCCAAGAAGATCGTGGACATCATCGGCGTGATCGATGGCATCGCTTTCCAGACAAACATCCTTGCGTTGAATGCGGCCGTCGAAGCGGCCCGCGCCGGCGAGCAAGGCAAGGGCTTCGCCGTCGTCGCATCCGAGGTGCGAAGCCTCGCCCAGCGTTCGGCTGCTGCAGCCAAGGAAATCAAGACGCTGATCGGCGACTCGGTCGAGAAGGTCGAGGAAGGCAGCAAGCAGGTGGAAGAAGCTGGTCGCACGATGGAAGAGATCGTGGGCAGCGTGAGGCGCGTGACCGACATCATGGGCGAGATCACGGCAGCCAGCCAGGAACAGACCTCCGGCATCGAGCAGATCAACCAGGCCATCACGCAGATGGATCAGGTCACGCAGCAGAACGCAGCATTGGTCGAAGAAGCCTCGGCAGCAGCCCAGTCGCTGCAGGAGCAGGCCGAGAACCTCGTGCGCGCAGTCAGCACCTTCAAGCTCGACGCCGACGTCGAAGAAGCAGAGGCGGTCTGAAGCACCCATGCGCACACGTCTCAGTCCCAGGCGCGCCCTGCGCATCGGCGCGAGCTTCGCCGTTCTCCTGATCATGCTGGCCGTGGCCCTGAGCCTCGGCTTCAAGGCCGGCGCCGGCTACGAATGGGCGCGCCTGACGGTCTGCGCGCTGTCCGTGGCCGCATTGCTCACCGCCGTCGCCATCGTGTGGATCGTCATGCGCTCGGTCACCCGTTCGACCCACGACGCCGCGAAGGTATCGGACCGGCTTGACCGGGTCCTGCAGCACGTCAACGCCCCGGATTCCAGAAAAGAAGAACCAGCTACCCCATGAAATCGTTTCTCAATCTCAAGATCGGCACCCGCCTCGGATCGGGCTTCGCCATCGTTCTCCTGCTGCTGATCGGTATCGCGGGCCTCGGGCTCCGTGCGATGTCCGACATCCAGACGCGCCTCAACAGCATCGTCACCGACAACAACACCAAGGTGGCCCTGGTCAACAAGATGGTGGACGCGATCCGCGACATCGCCATCCTCGACGGCAACCTGATCCTCCTGTCCGACGACGCCGCCATGAAGGAAGAGTCGAAGAAGATCGCCGCCGCGCGCGAGCGCTTCACCGAGAGCCGCGCCGCGCTTGCCAAGATAGTCATCACGCCGGAAGGCAAGGCGCTGCTCGGGCGCATCGACGAGAAGGTGGCCGTGCTCGTGCCGCTGAACACCCAGCTCAGCGAACTCGCCCTGCAGAACAGGAACGAGGAGGCCACCGCGATCTTCATCTCGAAGTTCCAGCCGGCCGTGCGGGCCGCGCTCACCGAACTCGACGCGATGGGCGGGCACGAGGAACGGCGCTCGCTGAAGGCCAACGAGGAGGCCGGCGCCGGCTACATGTGGTCGCGCAACCTGATGCTGGCATTGGGCAGCCTGGCCGTCCTGCTCGGTGTGGCCATCGCATGGGGCATCACCCGCTCGATCACCAGGCCGATCGGCGCGGCGGTGCAGGTGGCTGAGAAGGTCGCCGGCGGCGACATCAGCGCGCGCATCGAGGTGCGCTCGAAGGACGAGACCGGCCGGCTGATGCTCGCGCTCAAGGAGATGAACGAAAGTCTCGTGAAGATCGTCGGCGAGGTGCGTACGGGCACCGACACGATTGCCACGGCGTCTGCACAGATTGCTTCGGGGAATCAGGATCTTTCGTCGCGTACGGAAGAGCAGGCCAGTTCGCTGGAGCAGACCGCCGCGTCGATGGAAGAGCTGACCTCGACGGTCAAGCAGAACGCGGACAACGCGCGGCAAGCCAATCAGCTGGCTGTGTCTGCCTCGGAAGTCGCAGTGAAGGGCGGCAGTGTGGTCTCGCAAGTGGTCGACACGATGGGCGCGATCAACACCTCGTCCAAGAAGATCGTCGACATCATCGGCGTGATCGATGGCATCGCCTTCCAGACCAACATCCTGGCCCTGAATGCAGCGGTCGAAGCCGCACGCGCAGGCGAGCAAGGTCGCGGCTTTGCGGTGGTGGCCTCGGAAGTCCGCAGCCTTGCGCAACGCTCCGCTGCAGCAGCCAAGGAAATCAAGACGCTGATCGGCGACTCGGTGGAGAAGGTCGAAGAGGGCAGCAAGCAGGTGGAAGAAGCCGGCCGCACGATGGAAGAGATCGTGGGCAGCGTCAAGCGCGTGACCGACATCATGGGCGAGATCACTGCTGCGAGCCAGGAGCAGACCTCGGGCATCGAGCAGATCAACCAGGCCATCACGCAGATGGACCAGGTCACGCAGCAGAACGCGGCCCTCGTGGAAGAAGCCTCGGCCGCAGCCCAGTCTCTGCAGGAGCAGGCCGGCAGCCTCGTGCGCGCAGTCAGCATCTTCAAGCTCGACGCCAACGCCGTGGCCGCCACGCGCCCCAGCTTCACACGCATCACCCCGATCCCGAAGCCCGCCAGGCCCGTGCCCAAGCGTCCGGCCAAGGCCTTGCCCGTGCGCAGGGAGCCCGCAGCCGCCCCCCGGCTCGCCATGGCCGGCGACGCAAAGGGCGACTGGACCGAGTTTTGAGAAAAAAGGACTCAAGTCCTGCGCTCCGATGCCGATAACAGGATGAACCAGTCCCCTGTTGTTGAAGAAAGAGAGCAATGAGTCTGAAGGATCTGAAAATCGGCACCCGCCTGGGTCTCGGCTTCGCGGTGATGCTGCTGCTGATGGCGCTCATTGCAGGCACGGGCGTGTTGCGGCTCACGAACGTGGGCAACGCGACCGACGAGATGGTGTCGCAGGCGATGGTCAAGGAGCGGCTCGCGAGCGAATGGCTCAGCAACCTGCGCTCCAACACCGTGGCCAATTTCGCCATGGTCAAGACCACGGATCCGGAAATCGCCGCCTACTTCTCGAAGATCCAGACGGCGGGCTCGGCCCGCATCAGCCCGGCGCAGAAGAAGCTCGAGTCGATGCTGAGCACGCCGGAAGAGAAGGAGCTCTACGCCCGGATCTCGTCCTCCCGCGCGGTGGTGCTGGAGACCGTGGGCGTTCTCAACAAGCTGAAGGACTCGGGCCAGCTCGCGGAGGCCAACAAGCTCGTGGATACAAGATTCTCCGAGGCCCTGGCCGTGTACGGCGGTGCCGTCGAGGCGCTGGCCAACCACCAGCGGGAGAAGATCGACGAAGCCGCCAAGGGCATCGGCACCGACTTCACCGCGGGCCGCACCACGCTGCTGGTGCTGTCCGCCGTTGCGCTGGTGCTGGGCGCATTGTTCTCCTGGCGTCTGACGCTGGGCATCGTGCGCCCGCTGGGGCACGCGGTGGAGGTCGCCGAGACGGTGGCCGCCGGCGACCTGAGCGCGCGCATCGATGTGGAAAGCCGCGACGAGGCAGGGCAGCTCCTGCAGGCGCTGAAGAACATGAACCAGAGCCTGGCCAAGGTGGTAGGCGAGGTGCGCGAGGGAACGGACACCATCGCCACGGCCTCGAGCCAGATCGCCTCGGGGAACCAGGACCTGTCTTCGCGCACCGAGCAGCAGGCGAGTTCGTTGCAGCAGACGGCGGCTTCGATGGAAGAGCTCACTTCGACGGTCAAGCAGAACGCGGACAACGCGCGGCAGGCCAACCAGCTCGCGGTCTCGGCTTCCGAGGTGGCTGTGAAGGGGGGCAACGTCGTCTCGCAGGTGGTCGACACGATGGGGTCGATCAATGCCTCGTCCAGGAAGATCGTCGACATCATCGGCGTGATCGACGGCATCGCCTTCCAGACAAACATTCTGGCGCTGAACGCGGCTGTCGAAGCTGCGCGTGCTGGTGAGCAAGGCCGTGGCTTCGCTGTGGTGGCTTCGGAAGTCCGCAGCCTGGCTCAGCGCTCCGCTGCAGCAGCCAAGGAAATCAAGACGCTGATCGGCGACTCGGTCGAAAAGGTCGAAGAGGGCAGCAAGCAGGTGGAAGAAGCCGGCCGCACGATGGAAGAGATCGTGGGCAGCGTCAAGCGCGTGACCGACATCATGGGCGAGATCACTGCTGCGAGCCAGGAGCAGACCTCGGGCATCGAGCAGATCAACCAGGCCATCACGCAGATGGACCAGGTCACGCAGCAGAACGCGGCCCTCGTGGAAGAAGCCTCGGCCGCAGCCCAGTCGCTGCGCGAACAGGCCAGCAGCCTTTCCAGCGTCGTAGGCGTGTTCCGTCTCGGCGGCAGCCAATTGGCCCTGGCCTGAAGAAGGAGGCAAGACCATGCGCGTCAACCTCCCCGTCACGGGCATCGAATACGAACTGTCGCCCGACGCCGCCCTCGTGTCCCGCACGGACCTGAAGGGCCGCATCACCTACGCCAATCCGGCCTTCATCGAGGCCAGCGGCTTCTCGATGGCCGAGCTCATGGGCAAGGCGCACAACATCGTGCGCCACCCCGACGTGCCGCCCGAGGCTTTCGCCGACCTGTGGCAGACGCTGGCCCAGGGCCTGCCCTGGACCGGACTCATCAAGAACCGTCGCAAGAACGGCGACTTCTACTGGGTGCTGGCCAACGTCACGCCCATTCGCCGCAACGGCCGCACGCAGGGCTACATGTCCGTGCGCAGCAAGCCCGGCCGCATCGAGGTCGCAGAGGCCGAGGCGCTGTACGCCCGCATCCGCGAAGGGCAGGCCAAGGACATCGAACTGCAGCAGGGCGAGGTGGTCTCGCGCGGCTGGACCAGCCCGCTGGCCCGGCTGCGCCGCATTCCTGTGCGCCGCCGTGTGTTCGCTGTGACCTCCGCGGCGGCACTGCTGTCGCTGGGGCTGGGCATCGCTGGCTGGATGGAGGCGTCGCGGCTGGTCGCATCCGCGGGCGCACACAGCTGGCTGCCGGGTGCCGTGGCCGTCGGCGGCGCGGGCTTCGCCCTCGCATGGCTGGGGCTGGGCCAGTTCCTGGCTCGCACGGTGTTCCGCCCGCTGGACGAGGCGGTGCATGTCGCGCGCGCCATCGCCGGCGGCGACCTCGCGCGCTTCGAGGTGCGGCGCGGCGACGAGATCACCGGCCTGCTGCGCGCCCTGAACCAGATGAGCGCGAACCTGTTCGCGATCGTCGCGGACGTCGGGGCCAACGTGGCGGGCGTGATGTCGGCCTCCAGCCAGATCGCTTCGGGCAATCAGGATCTTTCGTCGCGCACTGAGCAGCAGGCGAGCTCGCTGGAGCAGACGGCCGCTTCGATGGAAGAGCTGACCTCGACGGTCAAGCAGAACGCGGACAACGCCCTGCAGGCAAACCAGCTGGCCGTATCCGCCTCGGAAGTCGCGGTGAAGGGCGGCAGCGTGGTCTCGCAGGTGGTCGACACGATGGGCTCCATCAATGCCTCGTCGAAAAAGGTCGTCGACATCATCGGCGTGATCGACGGCATCGCCTTCCAGACCAACATCCTGGCGCTCAACGCGGCAGTCGAGGCCGCACGTGCTGGTGAGCAAGGCAAGGGCTTCGCCGTCGTCGCATCCGAGGTGCGAAGCCTCGCCCAGCGTTCGGCTGCAGCAGCCAAAGAGATCAAGACGCTGATCGGCGACTCGGTCGAGAAGGTCGAAGAAGGCAGCAAGCAGGTGGAAGAAGCCGGCCGCACGATGGAAGAGATCGTCGGCAGCGTCAAGCGTGTGACCGACATCATGGGCGAGATCACTGCTGCGAGCCAGGAGCAGACCTCGGGCATCGAGCAGATCAACCAGGCGATCACGCAGATGGACCAGGTCACCCAGCAGAACGCGGCGCTGGTCGAGGAAGCCTCGGCCACCGCCCAGCTGCTGCAGGAGCAGGCCGACGGCCTCGTGAAGGCCGTGCGCGTGTTCAGGGCCGAGACCGCCGAGGCCGTCGCCGAGGCTGCCTGAGTGCGCTTGAAGCCACGCGAACACACCAACCCCATTCAACCCGGAGAAGAAAAGATGCTGAACAAGGCAAAAGATCCCCTGCAACAAGCCGCATCCACGTCGGCAGCGGCCGCTGGCGCGACCCGCCTGGAGGTCGTGACCTTCAAGCTGGGCGAAGAGGAATACGGCATAGACATCCAGAAGGTGCAGGAGCTGCGCGGGTACGACGCGGTGACGCGGATCGCGAACGCGCCGGAGTACATCAAGGGGGTGGTGAACCTGCGCGGGATCATCGTTCCGATCATCGACATGCGCATCAAGTTCAGGCTGGGCGAGCCGACGTACGACCAGTTCACGGTGGTGATCGTGCTGAACATCGGGGGGCGCGTGGTGGGGATGGTGGTGGACAGCGTGTCGGACGTGATCACGCTGACGGCGGAGCAGATCAAGCCTGCGCCGGAGATGGGTTCCGTGCTGGACGCGGACTACCTGATCGGGCTGGGCACGCTGGAGGAGCGGATGCTGATCCTGGTGGACATCGACCGGCTCATGTCCAGCGAGGAGATGGGCCTGGTCGAAGCCGCCGCCACCGCCTGAGACCGGTACCACGGCCGAGAGGCCTGGCCCGGCTCCCAACCTTCCACCCCTGAACGCCTGCATCATGAACTTCCTCTCCAACCTTCGCATCGGCAACCGGCTGGCGCTGGCCTTCGCCATCGTCCTGGGCCTCACCGTGGTCTCGACCGCCATCGCGCTGGTCTCCGCGCGCAGCAACGCGGAAGCCACGCGGGTCATGATGCGCAGCCCGCTCGCGAAGGAGCGGCTGATCTCCGACTGGTACGTGCTGACCTACTCGGCCATCGCCCGCACGTCGATGATCGCCCGCACCACCGACGAGAGCCTGCCGGTGGTCTTCGCCGACGTCATCTCCGACAGCGTGAAGAAGGGCAGCGAGACCATCGCCAAGGTCGAGAAGCTGCTGGTGACCGACGAGGAGAAGGCGATCCTCAAGTCCATCATCGAGCTGCGCGCGAAGTACCAGGCCGCGAAGGACGACGTGGGAAAGGCCAAGGCGGGTGGCGACACGGTGGCTACCGCGCGGGTCTTCAAGGAAGTCTTCCAGCCGGCCGCCAAGGCCTATGAAACCCGCGTGCTGGACCTGCTGTCGCTGGAGCGCAAGGCCATCGACGACATGAGCGAGGCCATCGACGCGGCCAATACGCGCAGCTTCAACCTGCAGCTGCTGCTGACCGTGCTGGTCGTTGTCAGCGGCGGCGTCTTCGCGTTCTTCATCTCGCGCAGCATCGTGCGCCCGCTGGCACAGGCCGTGCAGGTGGCGGAGACGGTTGCGGCGGGCGACCTGAGCGCGAACATCGAGGTGCGCAGCCGTGACGAGGCAGGCCAGCTGATGCAGGCGCTGAAGAACATGAACACGAATCTGGCGAAAGTGGTTGGCGAGGTGCGCACGGGCACCGAGACCATCGCGACGGCTTCGGGGCAGATCGCCTCGGGCAATCAGGACCTGTCTTCGCGTACGGAGCAGCAGGCGAGTTCTCTGGAGCAGACGGCTGCTTCGATGGAGGAGCTGACCTCGACGGTGAAGCAGAACGCCGACAACGCACGGCAGGCCAACCAGCTCGCGGTCTCGGCTTCCGAGGTGGCCGTGAAGGGCGGCAACGTCGTGTCCCAGGTGGTCGACACCATGGGGGCGATCAACACTTCGTCCAGGAAGATCGTGGACATCATCGGCGTGATCGATGGCATCGCTTTCCAGACCAACATCCTCGCGCTGAACGCTGCTGTCGAAGCCGCACGTGCAGGTGAACAAGGTCGCGGCTTTGCGGTGGTGGCTTCGGAAGTCCGCAGCCTGGCTCAACGCTCCGCTGCAGCAGCCAAAGAGATCAAGACGCTGATCGGCGACTCGGTCGAAAAGGTCGAGGAGGGCAGCAAGCAGGTGGAAGAAGCCGGCCGCACGATGGAAGAGATCGTGGGCAGCGTCAAGCGCGTGACCGACATCATGGGCGAGATCACTGCTGCGAGCCAGGAGCAGACCTCGGGCATCGAGCAGATCAACCAGGCCATCACGCAGATGGACCAGGTCACGCAGCAGAACGCTGCCCTCGTGGAAGAAGCCTCGGCTGCAGCCCAGTCGCTGCGTGAGCAGGCCGGAAGCCTCTCGCAGGTGGTCGGCGTGTTCCGCCTCGGAATCGGCCATGCCGAAGATCAGTCGCATCGACTGACCTTCGCAGCGTCGGCGGCATGAGCGAAGAAACGGAAGGCAACACAATGCAGTGGTTCCAGAATCTTCGCGTCACCGTCCGGCTGATCATCAGCTTTCTCGTGGTCGCGGCCATCGGTGCCGCCGTGAGCGCGCTCGGCATCTTCCACATGGGGCGCATCAGCGCATCGACCGAGGCGCTCTATGCCAACGAGCTTCGTGCCCTGCAGGCCGTACAGGACGCCAACATCCGCCTGCTGTACGCCAGCCGCGCGCAGATGACGCTGCTGTCGGCCGGCACGCGCGGCGAACGCAACGCGGGCGCGAACGAGGTCAAGGCATCCATCGAGAGCCTTTCGGCGCGCGCCGCCGAGGTCAAGTCCTTCTTCGGCGAGACCGAGGACGGCACGAAGCTGTTCGGACAGTTCGAAGGGCTGATCGGGCCGCTGACGGCGCACATGAACGACTTCGTGGCCCTGCTGAACAAGCAGCCGCTGGACAGCTCCCAGTTCGACAACCAGGTGACCGAGGACAGCGCGCGCCTTCTGAAGGAATCGCGCGGGCTGGAGGAAGTGCTCCAGCGCATGGTCGCCTACAGCAAGGACCTTGCACGCGAACGCGCCGCGCAGGCCGACGGAACCTACAAGACCTCCAGGCTGACGATGCTCGGGCTGGCGCTGGCCGGCATCGTGGTCAGCGTCGGGCTGGGCGTGCTGGTGGCGCGCCTGATGGGGCGGCAGCTCGGAGGCGAGCCTCAGTACGCCGCCGACGTGGTCGGCCGCATCGCCGGCGGCGACCTGTCGCTGGCTGTCGAGGCCGACGCCGCGCACGACGGCAGCCTGCTGCGCTCCATCCAGAAGATGCAGTCGCAGCTGACGTCGATCGTCGTGGAGATCAAGGATTCGAGCGAAACCATCGCCACGGCGTCGAGCCAGATTGCCTCGGGGAATCAGGACCTGTCTTCCAGAACCGAAGAGCAGGCGAGTTCGCTGGAGCAGACCGCTGCTTCGATGGAAGAGTTGACCTCGACGGTCAAGCAGAACGCGGACAACGCGCGGCAGGCGAACCAGCTGGCGGTCTCGGCTTCCGAAGTGGCCGTGAAGGGCGGCAACGTCGTGTCCCAGGTGGTGGACACGATGGGCTCCATCAATGCTTCGTCCAAGAAGATCGTCGACATCATCGGCGTGATCGATGGCATCGCCTTCCAGACCAACATCCTTGCACTGAACGCGGCAGTTGAAGCCGCGCGTGCAGGTGAACAAGGTCGCGGCTTTGCCGTGGTGGCCTCGGAAGTCCGCAGCCTGGCTCAGCGTTCCGCAGCTGCAGCCAAGGAAATCAAGACCCTCATCGGCGACTCGGTCGAAAAGGTCGAGGAGGGCAGCAAGCAGGTCGAAGAAGCCGGCCGCACGATGGAGGAGATCGTGGGAAGCGTCAAGCGCGTGACGGACATCATGGGCGAGATCACGGCGGCAAGCCAGGAACAGACCTCGGGCATCGAGCAGATCAACCAGGCCATCACGCAGATGGACCAGGTGACGCAGCAGAACGCCGCTCTCGTGGAAGAAGCCTCGGCAGCAGCCCAGTCGCTGCAGGAGCAGGCCGGCATCCTCGTGCGCGCAGTCAGCATCTTCAGGCTGGGCGAAGACCAGCAAGCCGCGTCCCGTGCGCAGGTCGAGGCGCCAGCCCTCCCGCGCGCCACTCCATCGCTGCCCGCGACGCCGCAACTGGCGGTCGCCGGTGCAGGTGCCGGCGACTGGCGCGAGTTCTGAGTCGGGAGCCTTCTTCATGAATACCGCGAACCCCGCGAAGCGCGAACACGCCTTCGTTCCGCTGGCCCGCACCATGACCCTGGCCGCGGCCGGCGGCATGCTGCTGGTGGCGACACTGGTGCTGGCGGTCTTCTACGCAATGGCTTCCGCGCAGCAGAAGCGCAGCGCCGCCCAGTACGCCAATGCGAAGGCCGAGGCCATCGCCCGTTCGCTGGACATCTTCGACCAGACCATGCGCCTCACGGCGGAGAACGCCTTCGGCGTCTTCCGGCGCCAGTTCGCGTCCAGCTTCGTGCTCGACAGCGCGGGGCAGGGAACCTTGAGCAGCGACGGCACGCCCATCGACGCAGCGCGCATCGCCGAGGTGGATGCCTTCGCGCGCGACTTCCCCGGCGCCAATGCGACCGTGTTCGTCGCGCAGGGCGACGATTTCCGCCGCGCCACCACCTCGGTGAAGAAGGAGAACGGCGAGCGCGCCGTCGGCACGCTGCTGGACCGCAAGAGCGGGGCCTACCCCGTGCTGCGGGAGGGCAAGCGCTTCGTGGGGCGCATCACGCTCTTCGGGCGCCCCTACATGACCGTCTACGAGCCGGTACGCGATGCGGCGGGCCGCGTCGTGGCGGTGCTCTACATCGGCCTGGACATTTCCCGGCAGCAGGCCTCCTTCGGCGAAGCCGTGAGCGGAACGCGGATCTTCGAAACCGGCGGGCTCTACATCGTCGATCCCGCAGGCGCAGCCGGCGCGGCAACGCTGGTCTTCCATCCGACGGCGGCCGGCAGGAAGCTGGCCGAGTTCATGCCCGAAGGCGCATCGGCCGCCTGGCTGTCGCGGATCTCGGCCGCCGACGCGACATGGATCGACGACGCGCACCCGGTGCTCGCCCCGGCCGACGGCAACCGGCGCTATGCCTCGGTGGCCAGGAGCGAGGCGGCGGGCTGGCTGGCGGTGGCGGAGTTTCCCGCTTCGGAAGTGCTGGCCGTGCTCTATCGCCAGATGGCCTGGATCGGCGCCTGCATCGTGCTGGCGGCCCTGGTGCTGGGCGTCGCGCTGATCGTCTTCATCCGCCGCACGGTGCGGCCGCTCGGCCTGCTGAGCGAGCACGTGCAGGCCCTCGGCCGCGGCGACCTGTCGCGGCAGCTGGCCTCCGACCGCCGCGACGAGATGGGCGTGATCACCCGCGCCGTGGAAAGCATGCGCCGGAGCCTGGCCGGCGTGGTGAGCGGCGTGCGCGCCGGCACCGATGCCATCGCCACCGCCTCGGGCCAGATCTCGGCCGGCAACCAGGACCTCTCGGTGCGCACGGAAGAGCAGGCCAGTTCGCTGCAGCAGACCGCGGCATCGATGGAAGAGCTCACCGGCACGGTGAAGCAGAACGCCGACAACGCGCGGCAGGCCAACCAGCTGGCGCTGTCGGCCTCCGGGGTGGCGCTCAGGGGCGGCGAAGTGGTCGGCCAGGTGGTGGACACCATGGCCTCGATCCATGCTTCGTCGAAGAAGATCGTGGACATCACCGGCGTGATCGACGGCATCGCCTTCCAGACCAACATCCTCGCGCTGAACGCGGCGGTCGAGGCCGCGCGTGCCGGCGAGCAGGGCAAGGGCTTCGCTGTGGTCGCATCCGAGGTGCGAAGCCTCGCCCAGCGCTCGGCCGCCGCTGCCAGGGAAATCAAGGGCCTGATCGACGACTCCGTCGGCAAGGTCGACGCGGGCACCGCCCTGGTGGGCGAGGCCGGACGGACCATGGAAGAGATCGTGGGCAGCGTCCGGCGCGTGACCGACATCATCGGAGAGATCAGCGCCGCGAGCCAGGAGCAGACCTCCGGCATCGAACAGATCAACCAGGCCATCGCGCAGATGGACGAGGCGACGCAGCAGAACGCTTCGCTCGTCGAGGAGGCCTCGGCGGCCGCCCAGTCGCTGCGCGAACAGGCCGGCGGCCTCGTGCAGGCCGTCAGCATTTTCAAGCTGGACGAAGAACCGCGGAGACCAGCGCGCGCCGAGCCGTCGCTTGCCGCGGCACCGCGGCTGGCCGTCTCCAGTGCAAGTGCCAGTGCTGGCGACTGGCGCGAGTTCTGAACCCGGCAAGGACCCGAACAACACACGCTATCGGGCTGCGGCCCCCCAAGGAAAGATCATCAAAACCTTCTACAACCTCAAGATCGCGACCAAGCTTCTTGTGTCGTTCGTCGCGGTCCTCGTGCTCACGGCCTGCCTGGGCGTGATTTCCGTGATGCAGCTGGGCAAGGTCCACGAGATGTCCACCGACCTCTCGACCAACTGGCTGCCGGCCACGCGCTCGCTGCTCGAGCTCAAGGGCATGGTGTCGGGCTTCCGCACGCAGGAGATGGCGCACGCGCTGGCGGGCTCGTTCAACGAGATGGCCGAGTACGAGAAGGCGATGGACGCCTCGTGGGCGGCGCTGCAGAAGAAGCGCGCCGAATACGAGGCGCTCATCTCGGAGCCCGAGGAGCGCGAGGTCTACCCGGTGTTCGCGAAGCTGCTGTCGCAGTACGAGCTGGAGCACAAGAAGATCGTTGCCGTTTCCCACACGCAGGACACGGACCAGGTGAGCAACATGATCCGCGGCAAGTCGCTGCAGCTCAGCCGCGAGATGAACGCCGCGCTGGACAAGCTCACGCAGGTGAACCTGGCGGGCGCCGTCCGCGCGGGCCAGACAGCCGACGCCGTGCATGCGCAGGCCAGGCTGTGGGTGATCGGCCTGCTGCTGGGCGCCGTGGCGCTCGGCCTCGGACTGGCGCTGTGGATCGCGCGCATCGTCGCCCGGCCGTTGGAAGAAGCCGTGAAGGTGGCCCAGTCCGTCGCTTCGGGCGACCTGACCAGCCGCATCGAGGCGCACACGACGGACGAGACCGGGCAGCTGCTCGATGCCTTGAAGGGCATGAACGACAGCCTCGTGAAGATCGTCGGCGAGGTACGCACGGGGACCGACACGATTGCCACGGCATCGGCGCAGATTGCCTCGGGGAATCAGGATCTTTCGTCGCGTACGGAAGAGCAGGCCAGTTCGCTGGAGCAGACCGCCGCGTCGATGGAAGAGCTGACCTCGACGGTCAAGCAGAACGCGGACAACGCGCGGCAAGCCAATCAGCTGGCTGTGTCTGCCTCGGAAGTCGCAGTGAAGGGCGGCAGTGTGGTCTCGCAAGTGGTCGACACGATGGGCGCGATCAACACCTCGTCCAAGAAGATCGTCGACATCATCGGCGTGATCGATGGCATCGCCTTCCAGACCAACATCCTGGCCCTGAATGCAGCGGTCGAAGCCGCACGCGCAGGCGAGCAAGGTCGCGGCTTTGCGGTGGTGGCCTCGGAAGTCCGCAGTCTGGCTCAACGCTCCGCTGCTGCAGCCAAGGAAATCAAGACGCTGATCGGCGACTCGGTCGAAAAGGTCGAAGAGGGCAGCAAGCAGGTCGAAGAAGCCGGCCGCACGATGGAAGAGATCGTGGGCAGCGTCAAGCGCGTGACGGACATCATGGGCGAGATCACAGCTGCAAGCCAGGAGCAGACCTCGGGCATCGAGCAGATCAACCAGGCCATCACGCAGATGGACCAGGTCACGCAGCAGAACGCGGCCCTCGTGGAAGAAGCCTCGGCCGCAGCCCAATCCATGCAGGAACAGGCCAGCACCCTCGTCCAGTCCGTGAGCATCTTCAAGCTCGATGCCAACGCCATGGCGACCACGCGTCCGGGCTTCACGCGCATCACGCCGATCCCCAAGGCTGCAAAGCCCACCCCGAAACGCGCGGCCAAGGCCTTGCCGAAGCGCCAGGAGCCGAAAGCTGCACCGCAGCTCGCCATGGCTGGAGACGCCAAGGGCGACTGGACGGAATTCTGAAAACCGGAGAAGGAAGTCAAATGAACTTGAGCAACCTGAAAATCGGCACCCGACTGGGCCTCGGCTTCGCGCTGGTGCTGCTCCTGATGGCGGTCATCGCCGCCACCGGCGTGCTGCGCCTGGCGAGCGTGGGCAAGGCCACCGAAGAAGTGATGCAGCACGCCCTGGTCAAGGAGCGGCTGGCGAACCAGTGGTCCGTGCTGCTCGGACCGGCGATCTCCAACTCCTTCGCGATGGTCAAGGCCACCGACCCCAAGGTCGTCGCCTACTTCGAGAAGGCCCGGGCCGACAAGTCGGCGCTGATCAACCCGGTGCAGAAGAAGCTCGAGGAACTGCTGAGCTCACCGGAAGAGAAGAAGCTGTATGCCGGCGTGGCCGAGCCGCGCGGACTCGTGCTGTCCATCATCGGCAAGATCAACAAGCTCAAGGCCGAAGGGAAGAACGAAGAGGCCATGGAGTTGGCCGACACCCAGTTCGCGGCCGCGCTCGCCGTCTACGAGGAGGCCGTCGCCAAGATCGCGTCGTACCAGCGCGACCGCATCGACGAACTTGCACGGGACATCGAGGCCGAGCACTCCAACGGCGAGACCACGCTGCTGGTGCTGTCGGCCATCGCGCTGGTGCTGGGCACCCTGTTCGCGTGGCGCCTGACGCGGGGCATCGTGCGCCCGCTGGGGCATGCGGTGGAGGTGGCCGAGACGGTGGCCGCCGGTGACCTGAGCGCGAACATCGTGGTGCAGAGCCGCGACGAGACAGGGCAGCTGATGCATGCGCTGCGTGAGATGAATGCCAGCCTGGCGAAGGTGGTGGGCGAGGTGCGCATGGGCACCGACACGATCGCCACCGCCTCGGGGCAGATTGCGGCGGGGAATCAGGATCTTTCGTCGCGTACGGAAGAGCAGGCGAGCTCGCTGGAGCAGACGGCTGCCTCGATGGAAGAGCTGACCTCGACGGTGAAGCAGAACGCGGACAACGCACGGCAGGCAAACCAGCTCGCGGTCTCGGCTTCCGAAGTGGCCGTGAAAGGCGGCAACGTCGTGTCCCAGGTGGTGGACACGATGGGCTCCATCAATGCTTCGTCCAAGAAGATCGTCGACATCATCGGCGTGATCGACGGCATCGCTTTCCAGACCAACATCCTCGCACTGAACGCGGCAGTTGAAGCTGCACGTGCAGGTGAGCAAGGTCGCGGCTTTGCGGTGGTGGCTTCGGAAGTCCGCAGCCTTGCCCAACGCTCCGCTGCAGCAGCCAAGGAAATCAAGACGCTGATCGGCGACTCAGTCGAAAAGGTCGAAGAAGGCAGCAAGCAGGTCGAAGAAGCCGGCCGCACGATGGAAGAGATCGTGGGCAGCGTGAAGCGCGTGACGGACATCATGGGCGAGATCACGGCAGCGAGCCAGGAGCAGACCTCGGGCATCGAGCAGATCAATCAGGCCATCACGCAGATGGATCAGGTCACGCAACAGAACGCTGCCCTCGTGGAAGAAGCCTCGGCAGCAGCCCAGTCGCTGCAGGAACAGGCCAGCAGCCTCGTGCGCGCGGTCAGCGTCTTCAAGCTCGACGCCAACGCCGTTGCCACCACGCGCCCCGGCTTCACGCGCATCACCCCGATCCCGAAGCCCGCCAAGCCTGCGCCCAAGCGCCCCGCCAAGGCCCTGCCCACGCGGCAGCAGTCCAAGGCAGCGCCGCAACTCGCCATGGCCGGAGACGCAAAGGGCGACTGGACCGAGTTCTGACACTCAACTTTCGGCGGCACCTGCCGATATAGACATTAAGGCATCGCATCGGATCGATGTGATCGAGATGATCGAGCGATCGATGCCACTGCAACTCACACACCTCATCGACAGGTAAAGCCATATGTCCGGAAGTTTGTTCTACACGGGTCTGAGCGGCCTCGGCGTCGCGCGCACGGCGCTGATGACCACCGCCCACAACACCGCCAACGCCTACACCACCGGCTACAGCCGCCAGGTGGCCGAGATCGCCACCGGCGGCGCCATCTCGAGCGGTTCGGGCTTCATCGGCTCGGGCGCCAACGTCACGACCGTCTCGCGCAGCTATGACCGCTACCTGACGGCGCAGCTGTCCATGGCGCAGTCGGCCTCGGCCGCGCTCGCCACCAACGGCACGCAGGTCAGCCGCATCGACACGCTGCTGGCCGACAAGACCTCGGGCATCGCCCCGCTGATGCAGAGCTTCTTCACCAGCATCCAGGGCGTGGCCAACACGCCTGCCGACCCGGCCGCGCGCCAGCAGATGATCAGCTCGGCGCAGGCGCTGGCCGGCAAGTTCCGCTCGACCGACCAGTACCTGTCCGACCTGAACTCCTCGATCAACGACCAGATCGTCGGCAGCGTGGACCAGATCAACACCTACGCCGGCAAGATCGCCAGCCTCAACCAGCAGATCAGCCAGATCAGCGCCATGGCCGGCGGCCAGCCGCCCAACGACCTGCTCGACCAGCGTGACCAGCTCGTGAGCGACCTGAGCCAGATCGTCGACGTGAAGGTGCTGCAGCAGGACAACGGCAAGTACAACGTGTTCATCGCTTCCGGCCAGTCGCTGGTGGTGGGCGACTACGCGTCCACCATGGCGGCCGTGAGTTCCGCTGCCGATCCGTCGCGCAAGGTCGTGGCGCTGCAGGGCTTCGCGGGCAGCACCGCAGAGCTGGGTGACGGCGTCATCACCGGCGGCGTGCTGGGCGGCCTGCTGTCCTTCCGTCGCGACACGCTCATCCCCACGCAGAACGCCATCGGCCGGCTCGCCATGTCGGTGGCCGACGCGGTGAACGCCCAGCACAAGCTGGGCGTGGACCTGAGCGGCGCGCTGGGCAAGGACTTCTTCACGCAGGCCACGCCGGCGGCGCTCTCGAACGCGAAGAACACGGGCAACCTCGAGATCGGCGCCTCGATCTCCAACGCCTCGCAGCTCACGACCAGCGACTACAGCGTGGAAGTCACCAACGTGGCCGGCACGCTCACCTACAACGTCACCCGCCTGTCGGACAAGCAGTCGATGGGCGCGTTCACCACCTTCCCGATCACCTTCGACGGCGTGAGCCTCGTGGCCGCCAGCGGCACCGCGCAGGCCGGCGATTCGTTCCTGATCCAGCCCACGCGCACCGGCGCGCGCGACCTCGACGTGGTCACGCTCGACCCCTCCAAGGTGGCGGCGGCATCGCCCATCGTCACCGGCAACACCGCGGGCAACAAGGGAACCGGCGCGCTGGGCGCGGCCACCGTGGACGCGAGCTACCCCGCCACGCCGCTGGCCGCGAACCTCACGCTGAGCTACGACGCCGCCACCGGCAGCCTGACGGGCTTTCCCGCGACCTCGGCCGTGACCGTCACGCTGGCCAACGGCACCAGCACCACCTATGCGGCCGGCGCGCCCGTGCCCTACACCGCCGGCGCGAAGATGAGCTTCGACGGCGTCAGCGTCACCATGACCGGCGCGCCCTCGAATGGCGACACCTTCACCATCGGCAAGAACACCTCCGGCGTGTCGGACGGCAGCAACGCGCTGCTGCTGGGCGCGCTGCAGCGCAAGACCCTCATGGCCAACGGCACGGCCACCTTCAACGGCGCCTACTCGCAGATCGTCAGCGAAGTCGGCAACCGCTCCATGGCCATCAAGGTGGCCGCCACCACGCAGGACAGCGTCACCAGCCAGATCAAGGCCAGCCGCGACTCCATCTCGGGCGTGGTGCAGGACGAGGAAACCGCCAACCTGCTGATGTTCCAGCAGATGTACCAGGCCAACGCGAAGGTGATCCAGACCGCCTCGACCATCTTCGACACCATCCTCGGCATCGGCCGCTGAGCCCGGAGCTCGTCCGGAAGATCCACAAAGTCAAGGCAAAGCGATGCGCATCAGCACCCAATCCTTCTACGATCAGAACGTGCTGGCCATGGGCCAGCAGCAGCAGAAGCTGTTCAAGGTCCAGCAGCAGCTGGCCACCAACTCCAAGTTCCTCTCGGCCGGCGACGACCCGGTGGGCGCGGCCCGCGCGCTCGGCGTGAGCCAGACGCTCTCGGAGATCTCGCAGTACGCCACCAGCCGCCAGCGCGCCTCGCTGTCGCTGTCCAACGAGGAGAACGCCCTCGACTCGGTGACCTCGATCCTGCAGAACATCAAGACCCTGACCGTGCAGGCCGGCGGCGCCGCGCTGTCGGATGCCGACCGCGCGTCGATCGCCACCGCCATCCAGAGCAGCTACGACCAGCTCGTGGGCATCGCCAACTCCACCGACAGCAACGGCCAGTACCTGTTCGCGGGCTTCAAGAGCGGCACGCCGCCCTTCGTGGCCGCGGCCGGCGGCAGCCTGCAGTACGTGGGCGACCAGGGCCAGCGGCTGATGCAGGTCGACGTGGCGCGGCAGATGCCCACCTCGGACGACGGCCGCACCGTCTTCCAGTCGGTGCAGGGCAGCGCGGGCTACGTGGCGTCCGGCGCGCCCGCCAACACCGGCACCGGCGTGTTCGGCTCCGTCAGCGTGACCGACGCCACCGCGCCGAACTACGGCAAGGACTTCACCATCTCCTTCACCGCCACCGACTACACGGTGATGACCAAGGACACCCCTCCGGTGGTCGCGGCCACGGGCACCTTCTCGCCCGACACGCCCATCAGCTTCGGCGGCGTGCAGGTCAAGATCACGGGCAAGCCGGCGGCGGGCGACAGCTTCGACGTGTCGACCGCGAAGAACGCGGGCACCGACGTGTTCGCGGCCATCGGCGAACTGGTGAGCGCGCTGCGCACGCCGCTGACCGGCGGCGGCGCGGCCGCCCAGGCGAAGCTGCAGAACGCGCTGAGCACGGCCAACGTGAAGGTGACGAACGCGCACGACAACGTGCTGACGGTGCTGTCGTCAGTCGGATCGCGGCAGGCCGAGATCGATTCGCTGGATTCGGGCGGAGCGGACCGCAAGCTGCAGGAAGAGTCGTACCTGTCTTCCATCGAAGACCTCGACCCGTACACCGCGATCTCGGAGTTCTATCAGCGCCAGTCCTCGCTGCAGGCCACGCAGATGACCTTTGCTCGGCTCAACAGCATTTCGTTGTTCAACTACCTCTAGAGGAAGGACGCGGCGGCCCGAGGGGCCGCCGGTTTCCGCGGCGGGCGGAATCCACCTCTGATCGCCCAGGGCTTCCCGATGGACCGTGAATCTCCTTTCCGATTCCGGACACGGCATTCGCGCAGGGCCGGCGGTTCCAGGGGCGACGAGACAACTACTACTCCCAGATCGTCGATGCCGCTTGCAGGCCGCTGCGCGATGCCCTGCCGCCGGATGCCGGATGAAAGGAAGTCGGGCGAGATTCGCCACGACAGCCTGAAAGCCTGTAGATGTTCGCGTAGGTGCCGGCAGCGCGACGCGAGAACCTGGGAGTACGAGCGTGTGGGAATTCGTTCTTTCCGTGTGGAAGGTGGAGGTGGCCAACTACCCCATCCTCCTGATGCAGGCCGCAGCGCTGCTGGGTGTCTTCAGTCTGGTGCTCATGGTGTCGAAGTCGTCCGAAGCAATGCTGCATTCCCGGGCAACCTTCTACGGTTGGACGGTGGGGTTGACCGGGTTCGTCCTGCTGGGGATGGCGTTCCAGCTGATGAACCTGCCGTCGAAGCCGTACCTCGGGTCCGACCTGCTCTTCCTGTCCGGAATGCTGGGCGGCCTGCGCGGCGGGGCCATCGGCTGGACGCTGATCGTGGGCGCCAGGCTCCTGTTCGGCGGAACCCACCAGGCAGCCGCGTTCCTGCTGGACATGACGCTGATGGTCGGCGGGGGCATCTTCATGCACTACCGCCTGGGCCGCAGGCCGATCACGTCCTTCGGCTGGCGTGACATCGGCAGCGCCTGGCTCGTACGTGTCGCGTTCACCATGCTCTCGATAAGCCTCATCTATGCATTCCAGCTTGTTCCTCCCATGGTCAACGCCAGGGTGCTGGTGCTGCATGCCTTGAGCAGCGGGCTGTCGCTGATGATCATCGCCTGCGTGCTCGCCCTGCTGCGCAGCGATGCCAGGGAACGGGAGTCCCGCGCCCGCGCATTCGCGGCGTCGCACACGAACCTGCTGACCGGGCTTCCCAACCGGCGCGCGCTCGGGGAGCTCCTCGAAAGGCTGCTGGCCGCCGACGGCAGGCAGCACGTGCTGATGACCTTCCAGGTCGCGAACCTCGCCGAGATGGCCCGTGCGCTCGGACATGACTGGACGGACCACCTCTGGGCGCAGCTTTCCGTTGCCCTGACCCAGGGGCAGGCGAGCCAGCTGGTCGAGGCATTCCACCCCCTGTGCTTTCAACTCAACGACCTGTCGCTGACCGTCGTGCTGCAGGACACCTCACTGGAATGGATGGAGCAGCAGCAGCTGGCGTCGAAGGTGCAGGCGGAAGCGGTGGCCGCGCTGCGGGCCACTCATGCGGCCTATGTGTCGCTGCAGCTGCGCATCGGTGTTTCCAACGTGCGGATGAATTCGCAGGCGAACGCCGCCTCGATCCTGCGCGACCTGAACTTCGCCTTGCAGAGCAACGAGCAGATGGTGCGCTACTTTCACGAGTCGTTCGCCGAGCAGGCGGACAAGGACGAGGATGTGCGGCGCCTGCTGATCGACTGGATCCGCACCGCGAGCCCGCCGATGCAGTACCAGCCCAAGTTCCATCTCCTGACGCGCCATGTCTGCGGGGCGGAGGCCCTGCTGCGGGCGCATCCGGTGAACGGGAACCTGCTGCCTCCCCCCTATGTGATCGAGATCGCGACCCGCCATCAGCTCCTGTCGCAGTTCGAGTGGTGCACCCTGGAGGTCGTCGGGCGCGACATCCAGAGGTGCCTGGCCGCCGGCTGCCCCATACCTCTTTCCGTCAACATCTCCGCCACCACGCTGACGCTTCCTCTCTTCGGCGACCGCGTGCTGTCGTTCCTCGAACTGCTGCACGTGCCGCCGCGGCTGCTGTACGTCGAGATCACCGAAAGCGGCCACGTGCCGGACGTGGAAACGGTGCGCACCAACATCGCCGTGCTGCAAGGCGCCGGCGTCGGCCTTTCGCTCGACGACTTCGGCACCGGCTACTCGGCGCTGACGACCCTGGCGACCATCCCGTTCACCGAGGTGAAGATCGACCACAGCATGATCTCCAGGATCGACCAGCCGCGCATGCGCGAAGCCGTGTCGCTCGCGCTCGAGAGCGCCACGCGCTACAACGCCACGCTGGTGGCCGAGGGCGTGGAGACCGAAGACCAGTCGACGCTTCTGCTGGAGATGGGCGTGCTCTTCGGCCAGGGGTATCTTTTCTCGAGAGCGGTGCCGATGGACGACCTGATCCGGATGGCTCGTCGCAGAGCTGCGTTCCGCGTGGACGGCGCACTGAAGAGCCCGAGGTCGGATCGGATCTGAGAAGAAAAGGCTGTCACCACTCCATGCCCCACCGGAGCGCCCATGCGCGTAGCACCAGGTTGCAGGTTTCGGATCATGATCGCTTTTTCTCCATCCATCGACGAGCAGGCACGGCTGCGAGACTTCTTCCGGCTCATCAAGCCGATCTCCGTGGCTACCCAGGCGATCGGATTCATGTTCTGGGGCGCTGCGTGGTGGCTCGCGGACCCGGGTTACCAGTACGTGACCTGGCACCTGGTGTTGCTCGCATGCTGCATCGCGTTGTCCATCGCCGGAAGCTGCGCGACCAGGTTCCTTTCGTTCTTCTCGATCATCACCGTATGGCTGCTGTGCCTGGGGTTCTCCATTCTCATGTCGCAGAGCCCCGATCGCGAAGTGTGGGCGGTGTCCATGAGCGTGATCGTCTCCATCATGGGCGCGCCGCTCTTCTCCCGGTTGAGTGTCTCGGCGCTGGCGAGTTCGGGTGCATGGCTCATCTTGGGAGGCGGCGAGTGGCTGGGCACTCCCCATGGCCTGGATGCCGGCTGGAGCTTGCTGATGCCCTGCGGAACCATCACGATGGGGCTGATCATGAACGTCATCTTCGCGACGCTGCACCGCGAGAGCCTGAAACTGCGGCAGGAGCTCGAACAGCTCGCGTACAAGGATGTGCTCACGGGCATGAGCAACCGGCGCAAGTTCCTGGCCGACGTCCAGAACCTTCACGAGCAGGGACGGCTTGGCGAAGGATGCTTCCTGATGATCGACGTGGACGACTTCAAGAAGATCAACGACGACTTCGGGCACGCGGCTGGCGACCTGGCGCTGCAGCGGGTCGCGGCCGTGCTCAGGGAGATCGGGGTCGGCAATGCCTTCGGCAGGCTCGGCGGCGAGGAGTTCGGCATCATGCTGGCGGACGGCGGCACGACGCAGGCGCGGTCGATGGCGGCGCGGATCCTGGATCAGGTGCACGGCGTACGCATCGAGGGCCGGCCCATCACGGTCAGCGTGGGCATCTCCGGCGTGGCCCGCCATCGCATCCCGCCGGAGCTGATGCGAGAAGCCGATGTCGCGCTCTATGAGGCAAAGCGCATGGGCAAGAACAGGTTCGTCCAGCACGGTGCCGTGGATTGAGTTCGCGGTTCGTCAGGGCCGCAGGCCCTGACCTTTCAGAGATGGAACTGACGGTGCTGCGGGAGGCGCTGCTCAATCTCATCGGTCCCAAAAAAAAAATAGGTGAGCCGCAAGGAACGGGCCTTCATCGCGTACCGTTCTCGCTCAAGGCGGCACGCAACGACTGAAGCGCGGATTCGGCCGTCTCGATCCGCCGCTTCAGTTCCTCATTGACCACTCGCACCAGCGCTCCGAGTTCGGTGCGAGTCGGATGGATCACTTCCGTATCGTTCACGCTCTGTGAAACGATGAGCTTTTCCAGGCCTGCATATGCACGTTGCAGCTCGTGCAGGTTGTCGATCTCATCGCTTGCCTGCAGCGCAAGCGATTCAAGGCTGGCGGCTTGGGACGATTCGGGAAAAGAAGAGACGCGCGCGGACGTGCGGGCGGATGCAGCCATGAATGGCCTCCAAGTGATTGCGGTTTGCTGAAACCGCCGCACCCAACGCCAATTGGGGGCGGCAGCTCGACGGGTTGGCGTACCGGGCAACCACTTGCGTGAAACCGGCAGGGCGCGAGCCCTCCCGTCGAGCCGCCAAAACTGGAGGCACGAACGACAAAGCCGCAGACCCTGCGGGGTGACTGCGGCTTACGTCGCAGTGATTGCACGGGACGCCAATCCCGATCACGCCTGTTTTCGACGTGACGGCGACCAGTATATCTACGCAGGTATCCGCGACGCTGGAACAATCCCCCGGTCCGCGCGAATGGCGAGATCCGCCGGCGCGAGACTCCAACATCGAACCTGCAGGACCTGATGACAACCGAAGACCTGACCCCTCTGCTCCTCGACGCACTCGGCAAGCGCATCGACGACCCCGCCGCTGTCCGGCTGGCGGAAGCCCTCGGCAAGAAGCCCTTCAAGAACGCGACGCCGGGCAATCGTTGCGACATCGGCAACCGCAAGCTCGGCATCGAAGTCATCGCCGAAATGAACCTTGCCACGCGCTCGCACTTCCCGCCGCGCAAGGACGGGCGCAAATGGGTGACCTGGGTGTCCGCTGCCTTCATCTATCCGGACTATCGCGGTTCGCTGCCGGCGGGCTTCGACTGGCAGATGGACGACGCGGCGCTCACCGCGCGCTTCAAGCGGCGCGTCGAAGGCGCGGTGGAAGAAGTGCGCTTCACGCTGCCGCCTCCGGCCGAAGGGCTGCGGGCGAAGGTGTCGATCAACTCGGCGGGCCTGCCGAAGCACATGCTGGTGAGCGTCGACGAAGAGGAGACCTACGCCACGATCTACCCCGACAGCAAGCCGGAGCATTCGGTGGAAGACGGCTTCTTCGCGAGCTGGTGTGCGCTGAACGGCATCCTGCGGCAAGACCGGCTCGCCGCCGGGCAGCTCGACGCCCTGCGTAAGCGGGAACTGTCGCCGCTGGCTTTCCTGTCTTCCAGCCTGGGCGGACTGCTGTGGCAGAACGACGTGCGCCCCGAGCATGCGGCGTTCTGCCACGCCTACATGAACCGCCTGATGGAACCGGAAAAGGCATCGGCGCTCTTCGACACGCAGGAAACGTTCGGCGACAGCAACAACTGGCGCAAGCCGGGCGACGCGATGACGCAGGACGGCTGGGAGAACTTCGACCGGATCGCGCCGCGCTATGCGCAACGCCTGGAGCAATGGAACAGGCGAGAGATCCATTCCATGGTCGACTGGCCCGAGCAGCCCTAGTTCGCGCCGGGGCCCTTCCGGAGTCAGGGCCGCAGGCCCTGCGTGAAGCGCAGCATGCTGGCGATGCCTTCCGCGAACCTCGGCTCCAGGAACGCCCCGAGGTTCGGCATCAGCAGCTGCAGCATGAAGATGCCCGCCAGCAGCGTCAGCGGGAACCCCACGGCGAAGATGCTGAACTGCGGCGATGCGCGGTTCAGGATGCCCATCGCCAGGTTCAGCGTGAGCAGCGCGGTGACGAGCGGCAGCGACAGCAACAGCCCGCTCGCGAAGATCTCGGCGCCGGCCAGCACCAGGAACATCCACCCGCCGGCCGCCAGCGGTGCATCGGCGATCGGCAGCGTGTGAAAGCTCTGGGCCAGCGCGTTCACCATCAGCAGGTGCCCGTCGAGCGCCAGGAAGATCAGCATCGCCAGCATGTTCAGCAGGCGCGACACCACCATGGTGCTGCCGTGGCTCATCGGGTCGAAGAACGATGCAAAAGACAAGCCCATCTGCAGGCCGATGTATTCCCCCGCGGCCAGCACGGCGGTGAACACGAGCCGCACGGTGAAGCCCATGGCCACGCCGATCAGCACCTGCTGCACGATGATCCACACGCCGCCCGCCGACACCACCGGCACGGCCGGCAGCGGCCCGACGGTGGGCGAGACCACGAAGGCCAGCATGGCGGCGATGAGCACCTTCACGGGCCGCGGCACCCATGCCTCGCCGAAGATGGGCGCGGTGCTCACCAGCGCGAGCATGCGCACGAAGGGCCAGAGAAAGGCCACCATCCAGCCCTCGAGCTGCGCCGAGGTGACCGAGATGATCGACGGTGTCACATCAGTTCAGCAGCAGCGGAATGCCGGAGAACAGCGCGCGCATGTAGTCGAGCATGCGGTCGAGCATCCACGGCCCCGCGATCACGAGCGTGGCGAACACCGCGAGCAGCTTGGGAATGAAGGACAGCGTGGCCTCGTTGATCTGCGTGGCCGCCTGGAAGATGCTCACGATCAGGCCGATGACGAGCGCCACCAGCAGCAGCGGCGCGCCGATGAGCAGCGATATTTCCATGGCCCGGTGGCCCATGGTCATGACGGATTCGGGGGTCATCTCTGCCTGTACCTGTGCCTGTGCCTGTGCCTGTGCCTGGGGATGGAACCTAGAGATAGAAGCTCTGCGCCAGCGCGCCGATGAGCAGTTGCCAGCCGTCGGCCAGCACGAACAGCATGAGCTTGAAGGGCAGCGCGATGGAAGCCGGCGGCACCATCATCATGCCCATGGACATCAGCACGCTGGCCACCACCAGGTCGATGATGAGAAAGGGTATGAAGATGGTGAAGCCGATCTGGAACGCCGTCTTCAGCTCGCTGATGACGAAGGAGGGCAGCAGTATGCGCAGCGGCACGTCCTCGGGGCCCTGCATCTCGGGCACCCTGGCCAGCCGCGCGAACAGCGCCAGGTCGCTCTCGCGGGTCTGCTTGAGCATAAAGGTCTTGAAGGGCGCGATGCCGCGCTCCATCGCCGCCTCGGCGCTGATCTTGTTCTCCGAGAAGGGCTTGTAGGCGTCGTTGTAGGCCTTGTCGAGCACCGGGGCCATCACGAAGAAGGTGAGGAAGAGCGACAGCCCCACCAGGATCTGGTTGGGCGGCGAGGTCTGCGTGCCGATGGCGGTGCGCAGCAGGCCCAGCACGATGAGGATGCGCGTGAAGCTGGTCATCGACAGCAGCAGCGCGGGCAGGAAGGTGAGCGAGGTCAGCAGCACCATGGTCTGCACGCTCAGCGACCAGGTCTGGCTGCCGCCGGGGCCGGGCGTGCTGGTGATGCCGGGCAGGCCCTGCGTCCAGGCCGCCGCGGGCAGCGTGGCGGCGAGCAGCAGCAGCGCGGCGCGCAGGCCGCGGCGCAATGCGGGATGCTTCATGGAGCGGGACTGGCCTTGCCGGAGATGGATTCGCGCAGCTTGCGTGCGAAGAGCTCCACCGCGCGGGGCGCGGCGGTGGTCGTCGTCGAGGCGAATGCCGTCGGCGCGGCGTGGGGCTGTACCTGCGCCGGCAGCGTGTGCAGCGTGTTGACCTGGCTCGGCGTGACGCCCAGCACCAGCCAGGTGTCGGCCACTTCCACCACGACCACGCGTTCGCGCTGGCCGATGGCGGCGCTCGACACCACCTTCACGAGTTGCCCGCCGCCGAGGCGCTGCAGGCCGAAGCGCCGCGCGGCCCACGCGCACAGGAAGATCAGGCCGACCACCACCGCCATGCCGAAGCCGGCCTGCAGCAGGCCCGAGGCGCCGACGGCGGCCGGGGCCACCTCGTGGACGGGCGTTGGCACAGTCGGGAGACTCATTGCATGGTCTCCGCGCTGCGCGCTGCGGCATTCGCCTTGGGAGCGGCCCGGCGGCTCATGCGCGCGCGAGCTTCTGCATGCGCTCGGAGGGCGTGACGATGTCGGTCAGGCGAATGCCGTACTTCTCGTTCACCACCACCACTTCGCCCTGGGCGATGAGGTAGCCGTTGATGAGCACGTCCAGCGGCTGGCCGGCCAGGCCGTCGAGCTCCACCACCGAGCCCTGCGACAGCTGAAGCAGGTTCTTGATGGTGATGCGCGTGCGGCCGATCTCCGCGGTGAGCTGCACCGGCACGTCGAGCACGCGCGCGATGTCCACCGGCGTGGTTGCCGCCGCCGCGGCTGCTGCGGCAGCAGCCGACGTGTCCTGGATCTGCTGGAAGACCTGCGCCGTGGCCGGTGCCACCGCGGGTGCCGGGGCCGGGGCTGCCGACGCGGCGGTCTGTTCGGCCAGGGCCGCGGCCCAGTCGTCCGCGTCGCTGCCTGCGGAAGAGGTGTTGTCAGTCATGTTCGTTCTTCAGGTCGCTGTCTTGATGGGAGATCATGTGTTGCACGCGCAGCGCATAGCGCTCGTTGGAGGTGCCGTAGCCGCACTCCATCACCGGCACGCCGCCGACCTTGGCGACGACGGTCTCGGGCAGCTCGATGGGAATCACGTCGCCGACCTGCAGCTTCATCACCTCGCCGATGGTCGAAGGCATGGAGACGAAGTCGGCCACCAGCTCGACGTCGGCCGACTGCATCTGGCGCGACATCTGCGTCACCCAGCGCTTGTCGACCTCGACCTCGTCCTGGATCGGGTTCGAGAGCAGGTCGCGGATCGGCTCGATCATCGAGTAGGGCAGGCACACGTGCAGGAAGCCGCCCACGGGGCCGAACTCGATCTGCAGCGTGGTGTTGATCACCACCTCGTTGGGCGCGACGATGTTGGCGAGCTTGCCGTGCATCTCGGCGCGCACGTAGTCGAAGTCGAGCGGGAACACCGGCTGCCAGGCCTCGCCGTAGCACTGCAGCGACAGGTCGAGCAGGCGCTTGATGATTCGCTGCTCGGTACGCGTGAAGTCGCGGCCTTCCACGCGCACGTGGTAGCGCCCGTCGCTGCCGAAGAGGTTGTCCACCACGAGGAACACCAGCTTCGGGTCGAACACGAAGAGGGCGGTGCCGCGCAGCGGCTTCATGTGGATCATGTTGATGTTCGCGGGCACCGGCAGGTGCCGCACGAACTCGCCGAACTGCTGGATCTGCACCGGCCCCACCGAGATGTCGGGGCTGCGCCGCATGAAGTTCAGCAGCGCGCCGCGCAGGCCGCGCGCGAAGCGGTCGTTGATGACCTCCAGCGTGTGCATGCGGTTGCGCACCACGCGGTCGGGGGCGCCGAGGTCGTAGGCGGGCAGGCCGTCCTTCGGCGGGGGAGGGGGAGCCGCCTGGTCGACGTCGCCGGTGACGCCCTGCAGAAGCGCATCGACCTCGTCCTGCGAGAGCACCTGTTCATACGCCATGGATCGCTTGTCGTCCGGAGAAAGATGACGTGGTGCTCACTGCACGACGAAGATGTTGAACGAGACGCTGGAGATGCCCAGCTCGGGCGTCTCGGGCGTGAGCGGCGCGTTCAGCGCGGTGCGGATCTCGCCGGCCAGCTTGGCCTTGTCTTCGGGCGTGACCAGCGACTCGGGCGGGCGGTTCGAAAGCAGCACGAGCAGGCGGCTGCGCAGCTCGGGCATGAACTCGACGATCTGCGCCTTGGCGTGCTCGTCGCGCACGCGCAGCGCCATGCCGATCTGCAGGAAGCGGCTGCGGCCCTCGGCCTGCAGGTTGACGGTGAGCGGGTCCAGCATCACGAAGATGGGCTTCTCGGGCGCCGCCGGCTTGGGGGCCTCGGCGGCGGAAGCTGCGCCGCCCGTGAAGCGGGGAAGAAGGAAATAGGCGGCGGCACCGGCTGCGGCGGCGAGGCCGACGGCGACCACGATCCAGATCAGCAGCTTCGATGAGCGGCCGGGGGCCGGCAGGGAGGCGGTTGCGACAGTTGTTGGGGGAGCCATGGTGAAGCGGTTTTCTTGTCCGGTCTATTCTTTGCGAAGTCCCGCGCGGACGAACGGCCGAACAAGCGCACAAAGGCGTTTCATATCCGTTCATTGCGAGGCGCCGGGCGGGCCGGAGCCTTGGTGCGCGCGGGGCGAAGGTGTGGCGTGAGCTGGGCCTCAGGCGAAGGTGTCGACGCCGGAGCGTGCGTGGTCGGGCGCGGCGGGGCGCACGGCTGCCGTTGCCGCCGATGCACTGCCGACCGGGCGGCTCGCACCGGGGTAGGACGATGCGGCCTGCTGCCGCGCGGCGTTCTGCTGTTGTTGCTGGCCCTGCTGCTGCGCGAAGGCGGCGCCGTTGCCGAAGGGCTGGCGCGTCTCCGCGCCGACCGATGTCTGGCCCAGCGTGATGCCTTGCTCCGACAGCGAGTTGCGCAACTGCGGCAACGCGGCCTCGACCGCCTTGCGCACGCTCTCGTGGGCCGAGACGAACATGGCCTGCGCCTGGTTGTCTCCCATCGACAGCGTGACCTTGAGCGGGCCGAGGCCCGCGGGGTTCAGGTTGAGCTCCGCCGTGTGGCTGCCGCTGGCGCTCATGCGCGCCAGGTGCTGGCCAAGGGCCGGCGCCCATTTATCGCTGCCGACTTCGGGGGCGATGGTGTGCACGGGAGCGCGTGCAGTGGCGGTCGCCTCGTTCGCATGTTCCGAAGGAGCCGTCGTCACCGGGGCCGGCTGCTGGAGCGCGGTGGGCGACACGTCAGGCTGGCTGTCGGTGCTGCCGGCTGCCGCGGCCGTCACCACGGCAGGGGCAGCCTTGTCGGCCTGTGCGTCGCCGGTGGTCGTGGGCTGAGCGGCGCTCGCGAGCTGTTCGGCGGTGGTGGCGCTCATGGGCGCGCGCGAGCCGGCGCCGCGGCCGGTCGCGGCGGTGCCCACGGGGGCGCCGGCGGGCGCGGATGCGGGTTTCGCGAAGCCGGTGCTCATGGTCTGCGCGGCGATGGCGGCGCGGGCGAGTTCGTGCAGCGAAGTGGCCTGGGCGGCGTCGGGCTGCGCGGCGGCTGCCTCGGTGCCGGGCAGCGCCGGCGTCGCGGGCTTAGCGGCGGAGTCCTTCGCGGCCGCCGCGGCTTCGGGCACGGCCTTGGCATCTGCGGCCGTAGAGGCCGCGTCGCCGGCGAGCGTCTTCGCGGCGGGAGCCTGCAGGGCCGGGTCCAGCGGAATGTCCGTTGCCGTCTTGGCGGGCGTGGTCGCGACCGCTGCGGCATCCGCCGCGCCGTCGCCGCCCTGTTTCCGGGCGGCGCGTCCCGCGAGGGTCAGCGCATGCAGCGCCGTGTTCGCGGGCGCGAGAAAGGCGAGGTTGGGGTCGGCGGGCAGCGTGCCTTCGTCCTTCGTGTCCTCGTCCGCGCCGGGCTTGCGCACCGGCTTGCGGTCGAGGGCGGCGGCATCCTGGGTGCCGCCTTGCGCGGCCTCGCCGGTGTTCGCGCGCGAGCGCTCCAGCGCCGCGCCGAAGCTGCGGCCCTGGTCGTCGTCGGCGGCGCGGTTGCGCGCGCCGGCCTGCGCCGCCGACTGGGCGGTGGCGTTCGTCATGACGGGGGGCGTGATCATGGAAGTCATGTCGGTTCCTGCGTGGAGATTCGGTCGGCGTGGCTCAAAGCGTCGGATGCGAGGCGCGGTCGAAGAACTTGCGCGCGGCGCGCTCGTCGCTGTCGCGCTGCTCGCGCTTGGCCTCGGCCATCATTTCCTGCATGCGCACGCGCTCGGCCAGCGTGTCGAAGGAGCTCAGCCGGCGCTTCTGCTGCTGCCAGTCGGTGCGGCCGTGGTCCAGCCGGTTCTCGGTCTGGGTGGCGATGGCGCGCTGCTGCTCGATGGCGCCGTCCAGCGTGCCGAGGAAGTTGCGGTAGTTGCGCCACTGCGAGGAGGCCAGGCCGTCGCGCATCAGCGCGTCGAGCTGGTCGTGGTAGTCCTGCCGGTACTGCAGCAGCAGTTCGAGCTTCTGGCGGGCGTCGAGGTGCGCGTTCTGCAGCGCGCCCAGGCGCCGGGCGGCGTCGTCGGTCTGCGTGTGCGCCAGGTCGATCAGCATGCCGAGGGGGAGCTTGCGTGTCATGTCTTCTGGAGTTTTTGTGGTGTGGATGCACGTGCGTCGGGCGCGAACAGGCTCTCGAGGTGCGCGATCGACTCCTCGTAGCCCGCGCGCTCGTCCATCGACTGCTGCAGCAGCCCCTCGATGCGCGGGTACATCGCGATCGCCTGGTCGAGCTGCAGGTCGTGGCCGGGCGCGTAGGCGCCCACGCTGATGAGGTCGCGGTTGCGCTGGTAGCGCGAGAGCATCTGCTTGAAGCGGCGCACGGTGTCGAACTGCGAGGACGGGATCAGCGCGGTCATGGCGCGGCTGATGGAGGCCTCGATGTCGATGGCGGGGTAGTGCCCGGCCTCGGCCAGCGTGCGCGAGAGCACCACGTGGCCGTCGAGGATCGCGCGCGCCGAGTCGGCGATGGGGTCCTGCTGGTCGTCGCCCTCCGACAGCACCGTGTAGAAGGCGGTGATCGAGCCGCCGCGTCCGTTCGCGTCGCGCGCGCCGTTGCCGGCGCGTTCGACCAGCGCGGGCAGCTTGGCGAACACCGAGGGCGGGTAGCCCTTGGTGGCGGGCGGTTCGCCCACGGCCAGCGCGATCTCGCGCTGCGCCATCGCGTAGCGGGTGAGCGAGTCCATGATGAGCAGCACGTCCTTGCCGCGATCGCGGAAGTACTCGGCCAGGCAGGTCGCGTAGGCCGCGCCCTGCAGGCGCAGCAGCGGCGAGTTGTCGGCGGGCGCCGCCACCACCACCGCGCGGGCCAGGCCTTCCTCGCCCAGCGTGTTCTCGATGAAGTCCTTCACCTCGCGGCCGCGTTCGCCGATCAGGCCGACCACGATGATCTCCGCGCTGGTGTAGCGCGCCATCATGCCCAGCAGCACGCTCTTGCCCACGCCGGAGCCGGCGAACAGGCCCATGCGCTGGCCGCGTCCCACGGTGAGCATCGCGTTGATGGCGCGCACGCCCACGTCGAGCACCGAATCGATGGGCGCGCGAGAAAGCGGGTTGATGGGCGGGGAGCTCAGCGGCACCTTGCGCGCCATGTCCAGCGGGCCTAGTCCGTCGAGCGGCCGGCCGGCCGCGTCGACCACGCGGCCGAGCATGCCTTCGCCCACGGGCAGGCGCTTGGTGTGGGCGTTGCCGGTCAGTCCCGCTTCGTCGGGCTCCGGCGCGCCGGGCCGTGCGTACACGCGCGCGCCCGGCAGCAGGCCCGCGACTTCGGTCTGCGACATCAGGAAGAGCCGGTCGCCGGCGAAGCCCACCACCTCGGCTTCGGCATGCCGCTGCGGGTGGCCGGGCGGCAGCTCTATCAGGCAGTCGCTGCCCACGGGCAGCTGCAGGCCCACGGCTTCGAGCACCAACCCCACAGCGCGCGTGAGGCGGCCCGAGGCGATGGTGGTTTCGCAGCGCGCGATGTTGGCGCGCGCCTTCTCCAGCGTGCCGAGCACCGATTGAAGGTGCGGGTTGGGGGCGGCGGTCGCAGCGGTTGCGATGGTCGCGGTGTTGGCCTGCATGCTCGTCACTGCGTCTCGGTCAGTCCGTCGGCGTCGCCGTTGAGCGCGGAGGCGACGCGCTTCCAACGCGTCTCCAGCGTGCCGTCGAGCTCGCCGGTGGCCGATTGCACGCGGCAGCCGCCGCGCGTGATGCCGTCGTCGGCGCGCACCTGCCAGCCGGCGGCCTCGATCTCCTCGCCGAGGCTGCTTCTCACCAGCGCCACGTCGTCGGGATGCAGCAGCAGGCGCGGCTCCCCGCGCAGCGCGGGCTCGGTGTTGAGCAGGTCGCGCACCACGGGCAGCACCCACTCGGGCTCGGTCTTTAGGGTACGGTGCACCACCTGGCGCGCCACGTCGAGCGCGAGCGCGAGCACGGTGCGCGAAAGCTCTTCTTCAGCGCGGCGCAGCGCGTCGGGCAGCGACTGGGCCAGCGCGCGCAGGCGTTCCGCGTGCGCGCTGGCGGCGGCGAGGCCGGTGGCCAGTCCTTCGGTGTGGCCCGTTCGGCGGCCTTCCGCGAGGCCGGCGGCCCGGCCCTCGGCTTCGCCGTCGACGCGGGCTTCCTTGCGGATGCGCGCGAGGTCGGCCAGATCGATCTTCGGCTGGGGCGGCTGGGAAGGCTGGGGCGGGGCGCTCTTGCGCTCGGCGGCCTTGCGGCTGGCGGAAGGCTTCGGGCTGCCGTCGATGGTGCCCATCTCCCAGCGCTCCCATGCGGAGAGCGCCGGCGGATTCACGGCGGCGGAGAGAGGGCGCGAGGCCCTCGGGCCGCCGGCCGCATGGCGCGCGGCTGCGTGGATGGCGGCGAGGCGCTCGCGCGATTCGCCGAAGGCGCTGGCGGTGGTGTCAGACGAACTCATCGGTGCCAGGCGTTGCGATCACGATTTCGCCGGCCTCCGCGAGGCGGCGGGCAACCTGCAGGATGGCCTTCTGCTCGGTCTCGACCTGCGACACGCGCACGGGACCGCGCAGCTCCATGTCCTCGCGCAGCGTTTCGGCGGCGCGCTGCGACATGTTGTTGAGGAACTTGTCGCGCAGCTCCATCGGCGCGCCCTTGAGCGCGATGATGAGCGAGTCGCTCTCGATGTCCTTGAGCAGGCGCTGGATGCTGCGGTCTTCCAGCCCCAGCAGGTTCTCGAACACGAACATCTCGTCGACGATGCGCTGTGCCAGCGTCTCGTCCTGTTCGCGAACGTGGGCGATGGCTTCTTCCTCCACGCTCGTGCTCATGAGGTTGACGATCTCGGCCGCGGTGCGCACGCCGCCCAGGCGGCTGCGGCGCACGCCCTGGCCGGCCAGCATCTCGGTGAGCACGTCGGTCAGCTCGTTCAGTGCCGAGGGCTGCACGCCGCCGAAGGTGGCCACGCGCATGATCACGTCGTGGCGCAGGCGCGCCGGCAGCTTCTCGAGCACTTCCGATGCCTTCATGCGGTCCAGGTGCACGAGCAGCGTCGCGAGGATCTGCGGATGCTCGTCGCGGATGAGCTCGGCCACTTCGCCGGCCTCCAGCTCGTTGAGGCGCTCGATGCCGCCGCGCGGCTCGTCGGGCTGCAGGATGTCCTCGAGCAGGTTGCTCGCGCGGTCGTCTCCCAGCGCCTTCTTGAGCACGGCGCGGATGTAGCTGGTCGAGCCCAGGTGCAGGGCCGAGAGCTGCTCGGTCTCCTGGCGGAATTCGGCGAGCACCGCGGCCAGCTCGTCCTTCGAGACGGAGCTGAGCTTCGACATCGCGAGGCCCAGCGCCTGCACCTCGGAGGTGGGCAGCTGGTGCAGCGCGGCGGCGGCGCGGTCTTCGCCCAGTGCCATCAGCAGGATGGCGCTCTTGCGGGTTCCCTGTTCGCTACTCATCGTTGTTCATCCAGTGCTGGATCAGGGCCGCGACCATCTTCGGATCCTTGTCGGCGGCCTGGTGGGCGTATTCCATGTCGGCCTTGCGGCGGTTGGCCTCGCGTTCGCGCAGGCTCTCGTCGGCCGACGGTGCGTTCGGGTCCGGCTCGGCGGGGGCGGCGACGACCGGGGCGGCCGCCACGGGCGCGGGCGGCGGAGCCAGGTGCTTGCGCATCAGCGGTCGCAGCACGGCCAGCCACGCGAAGAGCGCGAGCAGCGCGTACAGCAGGTACTGGCCGGCCGTCTTGGCGAGGTCGAGGTTCTCGCGGTCGCGCCAGAACGGAACCTCGGGCGCGGGGCCGCTGTCGGCATCGCGTGCGAAGGCGCTGTTCACCACGTTGAGCGAGTCGCCGCGGTCCTGGCTGAAGCCCATGGCTTCCTTCGCGAGGTTGCGGATCTGCTCCAGTTCTGCCGGGGTGAGGGCGCGGCTGGCGGTCTTGCCGCTCGCGTCCACCGCGTCGCGGTTGTTCACCACCACGGCGACCGACAGGCGCCTCACGCCGCCGGCGGCTTGCTGCACGTGGCGGATGGTGCGGTCGAGTTCGTAGTTGGTGGTGGTGTCCTTGCGCGAGCTGCTCGGGCCGGTGGAGGCGGTGCCTGCCGTCGAGGCGGCGGCGCCCGGTGCTCCCGGCGCGCCCGGAGTCCCCGGTGCGGGCGGCGTGCCCGGCGCGTTCGGCGCGCGCGGCCCGGTGATCGGCGCGGTCGGATTCACCGGCGGCTGGTTCGACAGCGCGCCCGGCACGCCGCCGGGCTGGCCGCCTCCGTGCTGCGCCGACTCGCTGCTCTGCTGGCTGCGGATGGCGGCCTGCGACGGGTCCTGGTTGGGCTTGTATTTCTCGTCGGTGTGCTCGACTACCGAGAAGTCGATGTCTGCCGCCACCTGCGCGCGCACGTTGTTCGCGCCCACGATCGGCTGCAGGATCGCCTCGATGCGGCGGATGTAGCCCTGCTCGATCTCCTGCGTGTACTTGAGCTGGCTCACGTCCAGCCCGCGGTCGGTGCCGCGCGCGGAAGACAGCAGGTTGCCGCGCTGGTCGACCACGGTGACGCTCTTGGCGTCGAGGTCGGGCACGCTGCTGGAGATCATGTGCACGATGGCGCTGACCTGTCCCTCGTCGATGCCGCGTCCGCGCGCCAGCGCGAGCACCACCGAGGCCGAGGGCTTCTTCTGCTCGCGCACGAACAGCGACGGCTTGGGCAGCGCCAGGTGCACGCGGGCCGACTCGATGGCGCCGATGGATTCGATGGAGCGCGCCAGCTCGCCCTCGAGCCCGCGCTGGTAGTTGACCTGCTCCGCGAACTGGCTGGTGCCGAACTTCTGGTTGTCCATCAGTTCGAAGCCCACGCCGCCGGCCTTGGGCAGGCCCTGGGCCGCCAGCTTGAGGCGCGTCTCGGCCACCTTGTCGCCCGCGATCAGGATCGCGCCGCCGCCGTCGGCGAACTTGTAGGGCACGTTCATCTGCTGCAGCGACGCGATGATCGCGCCGCCGTCGCGGTCCGACACATTGGTATAGAGCACCTTGTAGTCGGGCCCGCGGCTCCAGAGCATGAACGCGGCCGCGGCGGCCACAAGGGCCGCGCCGCCGATGATCAGCGGCAGCCGGGGCTGCGCACGCATGCGTTCGATGAGCGAGGCCGAGGCAGGGCCGTTGTCTGCCGCGGGCAGCGCGCCCGCTGGCGCAGCCGTGCTCATGGATGCACCTTCTTCTTCGCGGCCGTTGCCATGCTGGGAGAGGGATTTCGATGTTGAGATTTCATTCCGGAGGGCCGGTGATGTCGTCCACGGCCTGTTCGTTTCGCGGACGATTGTCAGCAGTCACCCGGATTTCGAATGGCCGAACAGCCGGGGTTTTTGCCCTCAGTTGCGCGCTTGAATCGGGGTCTTCCCTTGATACGCTGCAAGCCAGCCGGAGGACTTCGCTCCTCCGTGTCAAGTCACGCGGAAGTGTTCAGACATACAAGAGGAAGAGGATCACCATGTCCATCAGCGCCATCGAATCGGTCCTGCAGCAGATGCGGACCACCGCGGTCCAGACCGGCATTGCGCCGTCTACGGCCGCGCCGGCCGAGGCCGGAGGCTTCGCGGCCGAGCTCAAGCGCTCGCTTGCCAACATCAGCGGCGCTCAGCAGCAGGCCTATGCGCAGGCCGAGTCCTTCGAGCTGGGCAAGCCCGGCGTCGCGCTCAACGACGTGATGGTCGACCTGCAGAAGGCGAACGTCGCGTTCCAGACCGGCCTGCAGGTGCGCAGCCGGCTGGTGACGGCCTACCAGGAAGTGATGAATCTGCAGGCCTGACCGGGTTGAAGACTCGAAGGGTGTGGCTCCCGGGGCGCGCAGGCGAACTTTTTCGTACGGCCCCCTAAAGGTTCCAGGACGCTGGCCGATAACCAAGTCAACGATGGCTTGAGTCTCACAGTGGAAGCGGGTCCAGCGTTACGGCCGAAAGCCGGAGTCCACAACCTTTTTTCATCAATCAGGAGTCGAACATGGCGCAAGTCATCAACACGAACAGCCTCTCTCTCATCACGCAGAACAACCTCAACAAGTCGCAGTCGGCGTTGAACAGCGCCATCGAGCGCCTGTCTTCGGGCATGCGCATCAACAGCGCCAAGGACGATGCCGCCGGCCAGGCCATCGCCAACCGCTTCACGGCCAACATCAAGGGCCTGACGCAAGCGACCCGCAACGCCAACGACGGCATCTCGATCGCCCAGACGACCGAAGGCGCCCTGACCGAAGTCAACAACAACCTGCAGCGCATCCGCGAACTGTCGGTGCAAGCCGGCACGGGCACGAACTCGGCCAGCGACCTGGACTCGATCCAGTCGGAAATCAGCCAGCGTCTGGACGAAATCAACCGCGTGTCGGAACAGACCCAGTTCAACGGCGTGAAGGTCCTGTCGGCTGACGCCGGCAAGCTGACCGTGCAAGTCGGCGCGAACGATGGCGAAACCATCGACATCGACCTGCAGGAAATCAGCGCCAAGACCCTGGGCCTGGACGGCTTCAACGTCAACAACACCGGTTCGAAGAACAAGACCGCCACGGCTTCCGACCTGCTGGTCGCCGGCTTCACCGCCGGTGCGACGACCAACGGCATCACCGCCTACAGCCGCACGCTGACCACTGCCGCCAACGGCGCTACGGCCAACGACGTGCTGGCCAAGATGCAGGACGGCGGCACGGTCACCATGACCGGCGGCGCAACCTACACCTACAGCGCAGCGACCAAGAGCTACACCGCCACGGAAGCCACCCGCAGCCAGGCCAACACGCTCGCATCCCTGACCCCGCCGGCCGGCACCAGCGTGACCGCCACGGTCAAGCTCGGCAACCGTTCGATGGACGTCAAGATCGACAGCAACGGCGCGATGACCGACGCAGCCGACGGCTCGGCCCTGTACCTCGACGCTTCGAAGAACCTGACCAAGACGGGCGCTGGCGCAACGACCGCTGCCACGCTGTCGGCGGTGCTCGAGCAAGCCACCGGCATGTCCGCTGCTGGCGATTCGATCACCATCGGTGCGACCGGCGCTTCGTACACCGTGGTGACGGCAGCAGCCGGCGCCAGCACCTTCGCGGTTGCAGGCGAGCGCGCCACGGCCGACCAGGTTGCCGCCAAGATCAACGCTGGCGCGGGCAGCATCGACATCGACGGCGGTGGCGCTACCGCTGCCTACGCAGTGGCAGCAGCCGGCGGTGCCGTGACCGGTGCCTACATCGGCGTGAGCGGCCTGACGACGACCGCCGCTGAATCGATCAACCTGAACGCCAATGGCGTGGTGACCGATGCGCAAGGCAGCGTCGTGTACGCGGACTCCACCAAGCCCGGCAAGCTGACGACCAACGCCGTGAGCGATGCCAAGTCGACCGTCGATCCGCTGAAGGCCCTCGACGCCGCCCTGTCGAAGGTCGACAAGCTGCGCAGCTCGCTGGGTGCGGTGCAGAACCGTTTCGACTCGGTGATCGCCAACCTCGGCACCACGGTGACCAACCTGTCCTCGTCGCGTTCGCGCATCGAAGACGCCGACTACGCGGTCGAAGTGTCGAACATGACGCGCGCCCAGATCCTGCAGCAAGCCGGTACCTCGGTGCTGTCGCAAGCCAACCAGACCACGCAAGGCGTGCTGTCGCTCCTGCGTTGATCGAAAGGAACTGACCCGAAGAAAAGGAATGCCGGGCCCCTCCCGAAAGGGCGGGGTCCGGCGGGCGCAGGCCCCCGGAGCAAGCCGGGAGTGCCTGCGCTGTCCTCTGCGGCCATGCCCCGGTGGGCGAGGCCGCAGAGGACAGCGAACCCAGCACAACAAGGTGGAAATGATGTTGAACCCCATGTCGGCGAATTCCGTGAAGGACAACCAGTGGACGCAGCTGCTCGTCGGCGGCGTCTCGGGGGCGGGTGCGGATGTGCGCGGCGCGGCCACGGCCGGGAAGGACGACGCGAAGAACGACGCGACGCCGGTCCAGGTCGAGCAGGCTGTGCGGCAGGTGAACGAGTCGCTCGCGCTGCGCGAAGTCGGCCTGCAGTTCGAGGTCGACAAGGAAACGGACATGGTCGTCGTCAAGGTGGTCGATCGCGCCAGCGGCGAGGTCATTCGCCAGATTCCCAATGAAGAAGTCGTGCGCATCGCGAAGCTGATGCACGACGGCAACGGGCTGCTGGTGGACCAGGCGGCCTGAGGCCCCCGGCACCGGCACTCTCAATCAAGGACAGACAGGAAAGCATCCACATGGCAACCATCAGCAGCCTCGGCGTAGGCGCCAATCTCGACCTCGCCTCCTTGCTCACGCAGCTCGAGACGGCCGAGAAGCAGCCCATGGTGGCGCTGCAGGCCAAGGCCAAGAGCTACACGAGCAAGCTGTCGGCCTACGGCACGATCCAGAGCGCCCTCGCCACGCTGCAGACGGCGGCCAAGAAGCTGGGCGACCCGACGCTGTTCCAGAGCGTGACCGGCACGCCGACGGTCAGCGGCATCCTGTCGGCAACCGCCACCGACGCGAGCGCGGCCGGCAACTACACCATCGACGTGACGCAGCTCGCGCAGGCGCAGACCGTGGTCAGCGCGGGCCAGGCCGACACCAAGACAGCGATCGGCAACGGCAAGATCACCATCGACTTCGGCGCCGTCTCGGGCGGCACCCTCGACGCCGCGACCGGCAAGTACACCGGGGCCACGTTCACCGCGGACGCGAGCCAGACGGCCAAGTCGATCACCATCGATCCGACCAACAACACGCTGGAAGGCATCCGCAACGCGATCAACGGCGCCAATGCCGGCGTGACGGCCAGCATCGTGAACGACGGCAGCGGCACGCCCAACCGCCTGGTGCTGACTTCCTCGCAGACCGGCGAGAAGTCGAGCATGCGGATCTCGGTCGACGGCGACGCCGCGCTGCAGAACCTGCTGAACAACGACCCGGCCGGCACGCAGAACCTGAAGCAGACGGCGGCGGCGCAGAACGCGAAGCTCAACGTCAACGGCATCGACATCACCAGCGCGACCAACACCGTGAAGGAAGCCATCCAGGGCGCCACGCTGACGCTGGTGAACACCGGGAAGACCGGGCTCTCGATGAAGGAGAACACGGCCAGCGCGAAGACTGCGATCAACGACTTCGTGAAGGCCTACAACGCCCTGCAGAGCACCGCCACCTCGCTGACCACGTACGACGCCGACACCAACACCGCCGCCGCGCTGGTGGGCGACAGCACGCTGCGCAACCTGCAGACCCGCATCCGCCAGGCGCTCACCACGCCGCAGGCCGGCACCGGCAACAGCATGAAGGTGCTCACCGAGATCGGCGTGTCCTTCCAGAAGGACGGCACCCTGGCCGTGGATTCCGACAAGCTCGACAAGGCCCTCGCCAATAACCTGAAGGGCGTGGCGAACATGTTCTCCAGCGCAACGGGCAGCACGGCCGGCTACGGCAAGCAGATCGACGCCCTGGTGGACGACGTCACCAAGGGTTCCCTGAAGGTGGCGAGCGACGGCGTGACCGCGACGATCAAGGAGCTCGACACCCAGTACGACGCGATGCAGCTGCGCGTGGACTCCACGGTCGCCCGCTATCGCGCGCAGTTCAACCAGCTCGACGTGCTGATCAACAAGATGAACAACACCAAGAACTACCTCACGCAGCAGTTCGAGGCGATGTCGAGCAGCAGCAAGTAGGCGTACTGAAGCAGCAGACACGGAGACCAGCGGATGTACACCTCCCACAACATGCGCACAGGCGCCGGCGCGTATGCCCGCGTCGGCGTGGAAACGAGCGCGATGAGCGCGTCGCCGCACCAGCTCATCGTGATGCTCTTCGATGGCGCGAAGACCGCCATCGGCATGGCCCGGCACCACATGGCGACAGGCGAGATCGAGGCCAAGGGCAATGCGATCTCCAAGGCCATCGGCATCGTCGACAACGGCCTGAAGGCCGCTCTCGACGCCAAGGCAGCCGGCGAGGCCGGCGCCGAACTCGTGGGCAACCTGTCGGCGCTGTACGACTACATCGTCCAGCGGCTGTTCCGGGCCAACCTGCACAACGACGTGCAGGCCCTGGAAGAGGCCGACCGGCTGCTCGAGAACATCGCTTCCGCCTGGCGGGAGATCGACGAGCGGGCCCGCAGCTGAAATGCAACCGCAAGAGAAACAGGAAAACATGGCATTCCGGAGTGAGGTCGTTTATTGCTACGAAGAGCTGGCTGCGACCATCGCTTCGATGCTCGTGCTGGCGCACGCCAAGGAATGGGGCCAGCTCCCCGCGCTCGAGGAGCGCTGCTCGGCCATGGTGGATCGCCTGCGAGTCATCGAGCCGCACGAGTCGCTGGATGCGGAGCAGGTCGAGCACGTGCTCTATCTGCTCGAGCGCATCCGCTCGGACCAGGCGGAGGTGTCGGGGCTCATCAAGCCGCAGCTCGAGGACCTGATCGGGCGCATGGGCTATCTGACCCAGCAGAAGAACCTCGGCCGGGCCTACGGGCCGCCGCACTGAGCGCGCCCGCCGCCCGGACCCGACACACCGAAGAAGCCGCACCATGACTGGACTCGCCGGATTGCTCGACGCACTGCTTGCCGCAAGGCTGGCGCCGCGCCTCGACGTCCTCGGCATCAAGCCCGAGGCCGCGATAGGCGCGCCCGGTCCGGCGGTGGCGATCGGCAAGGTCGAGAACGATGTGCGGCTGCCTTCCAATGCAGCGCTCGACAGGCAGATTCCCGGCGCCGCGGCCGGCGGCACCGCGCATCTCGCCGCGGGCGCCCCGTCCTCGGTGGCCGCCCGGCTGTCGGTCGCGGCGCGCGTGATCGGTGCCGTGCTGGCCGACCTGCAGGCGCAGCCGGGCCCGGTGCGCGGCGCTGCGCCGCTGGTGCCGACGCGCGGGCAGGCCGTGAGCGCGGCGCAGCTGGCCGGGGTGCTGGCGCAGACCGTGTCGGACAGCGGCCTCTTCTACGAGTCGCACCTGGCGTCGTTCGCGGCGGGTGGTCGCTCTCTCGCGCAGATGAGGCAGGAACCGCAGGCGCAATGGGCCGTGCCGGTGGCTGCGAAGGCCGAGGCCGGTGCACCGGTCGCGTCGTCGGCGGCGACTGCCGCGGTGCTGGCGGCGATCGTCGATTCTCCCGATGCATTGCCTTCGCTCGCGGCGCAGGCGCAAGCCCCGGCGCACAAAGGCGATGGGGCCGGCGCGGCGAATGCGGTTGCACCGCAGGCATCCGCCGGCGATGCGCAATCGCGGAACGCCGACGGCTCTTTCATGCAAGGCAAACCGCAGCCTTTGGAACAGGCCGCGGCGAACGACGCGGCGCGGGTGCAGGCGGCCTATCGGCAGCCGGAGAGCGCGTCGTCGCCCGGTGGCACGCTCGATTCTTCGATGGCCGCTCATCGCGTGGGCGATTCCGCGCGCCAGGCCGATGGCGCCGCGGCCGCGCCGGCATCGCGCGGCGCCGAAGTGATCCATCCGCAGGCCGTCACGCTCGTGCACCAGCAGCTGGACCTGCTGGCGACCGCCGTCTTCCGCTGGAGCGGCCAGGCCTGGCCCGACGTGCCGATGAGCTGGTCGGTCGAGGAAGAACATGCGCAGCCCGAGGCCCGCGACAGCGGTGCGGTGGAAGGAGAGGGCAAGCGCCGCTGGTCGACCACGGTGTCGCTGGCGCTGCCGAAGCTCGGCGAAGTCGACCTGCGCCTGAGCCTCGAAGGCTCCGCCGTGCAGGCGCATCTTCTGGCGCGCGAGGCCTCGACCATGGCGCGCCTGCGCGGCGACGCCGGCCGGCTCGCGAAGCGCTTCGACGCCGTGGGCCTGCAGCTCCAGCAGGTGCTGGTGGCCGAGAAGGAGGCGGTGGCGGCATGAACGAGTTGCTCGACAACCGTAGCAGCGCCGTCGCCCTGTCGTATGCGGACAAGACGGGCGCGCCCGTCGTCGTGGCCAAGGGTTACGGCGTGGTCGCCGAATCGATCATGCGCGAGGCGCGCGAGCACGGGCTGTACGTGCACTCGTCGGCCGACCTCGTGAAGCTGCTCATGCAGGTCGACCTGGATCGGCAGATCCCGCCGCAGCTGTACCTCGCGGTGGCCGAGGTGATGGCCTGGGTCTACGGTCTGGAGGGTCGCGCAGGCGACTAATTGACCATATGGACCAATGTGAAATCATGGATCGGAATATCCGCGAAAACGGTCTTTCATCGAACGGAAATACGCTCATAGTATTTATTAATTCGATGTTGTTCACGAATAAATTACGGCCTCGAAAAGTTTCGCAAGAAACATTTGTTACCGGAAAGACTGACACCTGTAAACGACACGTTTCACTAGGGAAACAGGTCTAGCGCGTCAGACGCCTCCTACTTTTTTTATCCTCCTGTCATACAAAACACTTCAACATGTAAAACTTTGTGTATATAATGTATACACGATTGTTAGGAGCACGAAGTGAGCTTTGAATCGGAAATGGGATCAGACGTGGAAAACTGCAACATCACCGCAACCGGCGTGATTTCGAGAGAAATCGGCGAGATAAATCTGGCCTATATGCTGCTGGCGCAGAAGCTGGTCAAGCAGGACCGGGCCGAGGCGATGTTCCGCCTTGGCGTGGGCCGCGAACTGGCCGATCTGCTGGCGAACATGTCGCTCAGCCAGATCGTGAAGCTGGCCGCTTCCAACTTCCTCCTGTGCAGCTTCCGGCTGGACGACCGCCCGATGTTCGCGGTGGTCGGCGAGGGCAAGGAGCCCGCGCTGCAGCAAGCCCATATGTCGATACTGATGGCCGCGCGCCAGGCGCAGGCCCAGGTCGATTCGCAGGCGCAGATGCGCGGAGCGAGCGCGGCGTGACAGCCAAGAGCGTCCTGGGCGAGGTCCGGCAGGTGCAGCTCGCGATCGAGCTGATCGGGCTCGGCGCCCGCCTGCAGTTCCTGGAGGCTGCCGTCGCGCTGAGCCGCGAGCGGCTGATCCGCCTGTACAAGGAACTCAAGGGCGTTTCCCCGCCCAAGGGCCTGCTGCCGTTCTCGACCGACTGGTACATGACGTGGCTGGCCAACATCCACTCGTCGATGTTCTACAACATCTACCGCTTCATGCTCGACGAGGCGGACGAGAACGAACTGCCCGCGCTCATCAAGGCCTATCGCCTCTACACCGAGCAGGTGGTGGCCAACGGCGGCGAGGTGGTGCTCGACTTCACCCGCGCCGAGACCATGGTGCGCTTCTTCGACAGCGACATGCTGCAGCTGAGCACCTGCTGCCGTTGCGGCGGCCACTTCGTGGCGCATGCCCACGACAACAAGAACGGATACGTGTGCGTGCTGTGCCGCCCGCCTTCGCGCGCGGGCAAGGCACGCAAGCCCGGCAAGGCCGCCGAGGTGCGCCGCAACGGGCTGGTGGCGATCGCGCCCACGCCAGTGATGGACATCGGCGGCGCCGTCTAGGAAAAGTGCCCCGCCCGCGCATGCCGCGGGCCCGGCTTTGTTGATTCGACGCTCTAAGGGGCGATAGGGGAAGCGCGTGCTGGTTCTGGTTGGATATCTCGTGGTGATAGGCGCCGTGTTCGGCGGCTACGGCCTCATGGGCGGCCACTTCGGAGTGCTGTTCCAGCCGGTCGAGCTGCTCATGATCGGCGGCTCCGCATTGGGCGCGTTCATCGCGGGCAACAACGGCAAGACCATCAGGGCGACCATCAAGGAGCTGCCGCTGCTGCTGCGTACCTCCAAGCACAACCGCCAGCTCTACATGGACCTGCTCGCGCTGCTGTACGAGCTGCTCGCCAAGGCCCGCAAGGAAGGGATGATGAAGCTGGAGACCGACGTCGAAGACCCGGCCCAGAGCGAGATCTTCACGCGCTACCCGAACATCCTGGCGCACGAGGGCATCACGGTCTTCCTGTGCGACTACCTGCGCCTGGTCATCAGCGGCAACACCGATGCGCACGAGATCGAGGCGCTGATGGACCACGAGATCGAGACCATCCGCCACGAGGCCGAAGTGCCCGGCCACAGCCTCTCGCGCGTGGGCGACGCGCTGCCCGCGCTGGGCATCGTCGCGGCCGTGATGGGCGTGGTGCACGCGCTCGGCTCCGCCCACCTGCCGCCCTCGGAAATGGGTGCGCTCATCGCGCACGCCATGGTCGGTACCTTCCTCGGCGTGCTGCTGGCCTACGGCTTCGTGTCGCCGCTGGCCTCGCTGATCGAGCAGAAGGTGGAAGAGGGCATGAAGATCTACCAGTGCGCCAAGGTCACGCTGCTGGCCAACCTCAACGGCTATGCGCCGCAGCTCGCGGTGGAGTTCGGCCGCAAGGTGCTGTTCTCGACGGAGCGCCCCTCGTTCACCGAGCTGGACGACCACGTCCGCGAAGTCAAGGCACGCTGACGCGGCAGGCACGCGAACAGGTACGCATGTCATGAGCGACGAGAAGCCCAGGGTCATCTTCAAGCACGTCCACAAGGGCAAGCACGGCGGCGCCCACGGCGGCGGCTGGAAGATCGCCTATGCCGACTTCATGACGGCCATGATGGCCTTCTTCCTCGTGATGTGGCTGCTGTCGATCTCCAGCCCGAAGCAGCGCGAGGGCATTGCCGAGCACTTCCGCATGCCGCTGCGCGTGGCGCTGAGCGGCGGCGACAAGTCCAGCCTCAGCACCAGCATGATTCCGGGAGGCGGCGCCGACGTGATGCACGTCGAGGGAGAGGTCAGGCAGGCCGATGCCGAGGAACAGGCCGACGCCGAACGCCTTGCCGAGATGAAGAAGAAGCTCGACGAGCTGATCGAGAAGAGCCCCGTCTTCCAGCAGTTCCGCTCGCAGATCCTGATCGACATCACCACCGAGGGCCTGCGCCTGCAGATCGTCGACACCGAGAACCGGCCCATGTTCGAGCTGGCCAGCGCGCGCGTGGTGCCGCACATGCGAGCCATCCTGCGCGAGCTGGCGCCCGCGCTCAACGGCCTGCCCAACAAGATCACGCTGTCGGGCCACACCGACGCCATCGTCTACACCAACGACCGTTCCTACGGCAACTGGGAGCTCTCGTCCGACCGCGCCAACGCCTCGCGGCGCGAGCTCGTGGCTGGCGGCATGACCGACGGCAAGGTGCTGCGCGTGATCGGGTTGGCCGACAGCATGCACCTGGACAAGGCCGATCCGCGCAACCCGATCAACCGCCGCATCAGCATCATCCTGCTCAACCACCGCACGCAGGAGCGCATCGAGCGCGAGAACAGCACCGAGCCCGTCGGCACGCGCATCGGCAAGGCGGCCGCGAAAGCGCCGTAACAACAAAACAACAAGAGCTCAAGAGATGGACCTCAGTCAATTCACCCAAGCCTTTTTCGTCGAAGCCGTCGAACTGCTCGCGGAGATGGAGCAGCTGCTGCTGGAGCTCGACGTCGAGGCGCCCGACAGCGAACAGCTCAATGCCATCTTCCGTGCGGCGCACTCGATCAAGGGCGGCGCCGCGACTTTCGGTTTCACCGCCCTGACCAACACCACGCACGTCCTCGAATCGCTTCTGGACCGCGCCCGCCATGGGCAGCTGCGCCTGAACGGCCGAATGATCGATGCATTCCTTGAAACGAAGGACGCCTTGCAAGAACAACTCACTGCCTACCAGGCCGGCAAGGAGCCGGACCCGGACATGGTCGCGCACATCTGTGGCGTGCTCCAGCAACTCGCGCTGGAAAGCGGCGATGCCAGTGCGGCGGCACCTGCACCGGCGACTGCACCCGCTCCGGCGCCCGCACCCGTTCCGGCCCCGGCACCCGTGGCCGCGCCCGCGGCGCCGGTCGCAGCCGGCGGCAGCGGCGCGCTGCGCATCCGCTTCGCGCGCCTGTCGGAAAGCGAATGCGATCTTCTCGCGGGCGAGCTGGCCAACCTCGGCAAGGTGCTGTCGCGCACGCGCAGCAACGACCAGTTGACCGTGCTGCTGGAGACCACCTGCGCGCCCGACGACATCGTCGCGGTCTGCTGCTTCGTCATCGACGAGTCGCAGATCGACATCACGCATGAAACAGCCGCCGCGGCGGAAGAGGCCGCTGCCGTGGTCGAAGCTCCCGTGCCCGTGGCTGCGCCGGAACCTGCTGCTGCAGCAGCAGCGGCAGCGGCAGTTGTCGCCGAAGCGTCGAAGCCGCAGGCTGCTTCCTCCGCGCCCGCAGCAGCAACAGCTTCGGCCGGCGCCAAGGAATCCAGCTCCATCCGCGTCGACGTGGAGAAGGTCGACCAGCTCATCAACCTCGTGGGCGAGCTCGTCATCACGCAGTCGATGCTCACGCAGGCCGCGACCATGCTCGACCCGGTGGCCTACGAGCGCTTCCTCAGCGGCCTGGGCCACCTGGAGCGCAATGCCCGCGACCTGCAGGAATCGGTGATGTCCATCCGCATGATGCCGATGGACTACGTGTTCAGCCGCTTCCCGCGCGTCATTCGCGACGTGAGCGCCAAGCTCGGCAAGCAGGTTCGCCTGGACACCTACGGCAAGGAAACCGAGCTCGACAAGGGCCTGATCGAGCGCATCGTCGACCCGCTCACGCACCTGGTGCGCAACAGCCTCGACCACGGCATCGAGACGCCCGACGTGCGCCTGGCCAAGGGCAAGGACGCCACCGGCCAGCTGCTGCTGTCGGCGCAGCATCACGGCGGCAACATCGTGATCGAGGTGAGCGACGACGGCGCCGGCCTCAACCGCGAGCGCATCCTCGCCAAGGCCATGCAGCAGGGCCTGCCGGTCAGCGAGACCATGCCCGACGAGGAGGTGTGGCAGCTCATCTTCGCGCCCGGCTTCTCCACCGCCGAGCAGGTCACCGACATCTCGGGCCGCGGCGTGGGCATGGACGTGGTCAAGCGCAACATCCAGGAGATGGGCGGCCACGTCGAGATCCATTCGCGCGGCGGGCAGGGCACCACCACGCGCATCGTGCTGCCGCTGACGCTGGCCATCCTCAACGGCATGTCGGTGAAGGTGGGCAGCGAGGCCTACATCCTGCCGCTGAGCTACGTCATCGAGTCGCTGCAGCCGCTGCCCGAGCACCTTCACTCCATCACCGCCGACGGCCACGTGATCCGCGTGCGCGGCGAATACCTGCCGCTGATCGAGCTGCACCGTGTGTTCGACGTGGCGGGTGCGCAGACGCATCCCACCCAGGGCATCCTGGTGATCGTGCAGGCCGACGACAGCCGCTTCGCGCTGCTGGTGGACGAACTGTTGGGCCAGCACCAGGTGGTGGTGAAGAACCTGGAGACCAACTACCGCAAGGTGCCTGGCATCTCCGCCGCGACCATCCTCGGCGACGGCAGCGTGGCCTTCATCATCGACGTGGGCGCCATGCCGCGAATCCAGCGCGCGCAGGCCGCGAGCACGGCCGCACTCGCGGGCGCGGCCCGAAGGACGGACGCCATTGCGCTTTGACACACGACGGAGACAGCTGAATGCGGTTTGATTTCTTCCGTCGCTCTTCCGAAGACACCGGCAACGATGCACCCGCGCATGCGGAGGCCGGTGCCGACGGCCGCGTGGCCTATGCCATGCTGCTCGACGCGCAGCGGCGCGTCATCGGCTATCGCATGGCATGGCGTTCCGCGGACGAGGGTTCCGAGGCGTCCGGCGCCGCGGGCGTCAAGGCGCTCACGGACACGCTCGCCATGCACCTCAATCCTGGGTCCGGCGGCTGGCTGCTGGGTTCGCAGATGCTGTTCGTCGACGTGACGGTCGACGCGCTGTTCCAGAGCGACCTGCAGTCGCTGCCGCCGCAGCAGGTGGTGCTGTGCATGGGTGCCGAGGAAATGCTCGACGCCGATCTGCGCTCCATCGTGCTGTTCCTGCGCGAGCAGGGCTTCGGCTTCATGCTGTGCGGCGCCTCCGGGCTACCCGAAGACCCGGAGCTGCGCTCCATCGTCACCCACTTCGAGGTGGGCGCGCACGACGCCGAAACAGTGATGCGGCTGCGGCAGGATGCCCAGCTGGGCCATCCCCCGGTGGAGCCCATCGTCTCGCGCGTGGAGGACTGGGCCGCATTCGACGCCTGCGCCGGACGTCGCGTAAGCGTGTTCGTCGACGGCGCGTTCAGCAATCCGCCGGTGCGCGAGACCGAAGACGCGCTGCAGCCCGAGGCGCTGCTGATCGTGCAGCTGATGCAGATGCTCCAGCGCAACGAAGACCTGCGCGTCATCGAAGCTGCACTGAAGCACGACGCCGCGCTCACCTACCGGCTGCTGCGCTACATCAACTCGCCCGCCGTGGGCATGGCGGTGGAGATCCATTCGCTGCGCCATGCCGTGGCCATGCTCGGCTACTCGCCGCTGTACCGCTGGCTTTCGCTGTTGCTGGCCACCAGCAACAAGGCGGGTTCGCCGTACATGATGAAGAAGGCCATCCTGCGCGGGCGCTTCGTCGAGCTGGTCGGGCAGGGCATGCTGCCGGCCAGCGAGGCCGACAACCTCTTCGTGGCCGGCATGTTCTCGCTGCTCGACCAGTTGCTGGGCGTCTCGATGGAAGGCGTGCTGCGCAAGGTGCAGCTCACCGAGGCGGTGCAGCAGGCCATTCTTTCGCGTGGCGGGCTTTACGGCCCCTTCGTCGCGCTCGCCGAGAGCTGCGAGCGCGACGACGGAGAGGCCGCACGCCTGTCGGAAGCCCTGTTCCTGAGCCCGGCGCAGGTCAACGCGGCGCAGCTGTCGGCACTGGTGTGGGCGCAGGACGCCAGCCCGGCCGCGGGTGGCCCATGACGCGAAGGAGGCCTGAAGTGCAGGGCATTCGCGCGTCTGATCGGTCCATTGGAAACGGTGGGCGCTATGTACATTGAAAGCCAAGCTTCCAGGCTGGCCGTGACGACCGAGTTCCATTTCACCGACCACGACTTCTCGCGCATCCGGACCCTGATCCACCGCCGCGCGGGCATTGCCCTGGGCGAGCAGAAGCGGCAGATGGTGTACAGCCGGCTGTCGCGGCGGCTGCGGGAACTGCAGCTGCCCGATTTCGCCTCGTACCTCGACTGGCTCGAACAGCGCCAGGACGGCGACGAGTGGCAGCTCTTCATCAACTCGCTGACCACCAACCTGACCTCGTTCTTCCGCGAGGCCCATCACTTCCCGACGCTGGCCGACCACGTGCGCAAGGCGAAGCAGCCGGTCACCGTGTGGTGTGCGGCGGCGTCGACGGGTGAAGAGCCCTATTCGATCGCCATCACGCTGCTGGAAGCGTTGGGCGACAAGGCGGCAGCCTCGCGCGTGATCGCCACCGACATCGACACCGCCGTGCTGGCCAAGGCCGCCACCGGCGTGTTCACCACCGAGCAGGTGCGCCGGCTCGCGCCCGAGCGGCTGCGGCGCTTCTTCAACAAGGGCACCGGCGCGAACGCGGGCAAGGTGCGCGTGCGCCCCGAGGTCGCGGCGCTGGTGAAGTTCTCGCGGCTCAACCTGCTCGACGGCAGCTGGCCCGTGAAGGAGCCGGTGGACGCGATCTTCTGCCGCAACGTGATGATCTATTTCGACAAGCCGACGCAGAAGAAGGTGCTCGACCGCTTCGCGCCGCTGCTCAAGGCAGACGGCCTGCTGTTCGCGGGACATTCCGAGAACGCGTCGCTCGTCAACCAGGCCTTCCGGCCGCTGGGCCAGACCGTGTACGAGCTGGCGCGCACGCGTGCGCCGGGTGCCTCCGCATGACGGCCCCGAACGCGGCGGCACCCGAATCGGTGGCCAGCCATCACTACTTCGACCGCGACGTCGGCCTCATGGCCGTGAAGCTGCTGCCCTCGGAGTATTACGTGACCTCGAGCAACACAGTGCTGAGCACGGTGCTGGGCTCGTGCGTGGCCGCCTGCCTGCACGACAGGGAAGCCGGCGTGGCCGGCATGAACCACTTCATGCTGCCCGACGACGGCGAATCGGGGGCGGGAGGCGCCGCGCGCGATGCCGCCGAATCGATGCGCTACGGCACCTACGCCATGGACGTGCTGATCCGCGAGCTGGTTCGCGCCGGCGCGCGACGCGAGCGGCTGCGCGCCAAGGTGTTCGGCGGCGGCGCGGTGCTGGCCAACATGACCACGCTGAACATCGGCGACCGCAACGCCGACTTCGTGCTGCGCTACCTGCGCGAGGAGCGCATCGAGGTCGCGGCGCAGGACCTGCGCGGGCCGCATGCGCGCCGCGTGTGCTTCGTGCCGGCGACGGGCAAGGCCATCGTGCGCAAGCTGCGGGCGCAGACAGAGGTGCGGCAGGTGCAGCACGAGGAGGGCGAGCTGCTGCGCAGGCTGTCCACCTCGCGCGCGGCACCGGCGGCCGACAACAAAGGAATCCAGTGAGCGTCAAGAAAATCAAGGTGCTGTGCGTCGACGACTCGGCACTCATCCGCAGCGTGATGACGGAGATCATCAACAGCCAGGCCGACATGACCGTGGTGGGCACGGCCGCCGACCCGCTGGTCGCGCGCGACCTCATCAAGGTCACCAACCCCGACGTGCTCACGCTCGACGTGGAAATGCCGCGTATGGACGGGCTGGAGTTCCTCGAGAAGCTCATGCGGCTGCGGCCCATGCCGGTGGTCATGGTCTCGTCGCTGACCGAGCGCGGCTCCGAGATCGCGCTGCGCGCGCTCGAGCTGGGCGCCATCGACTTCGTGACCAAGCCGCGCCTGGGCGTGCGCGACGGCCTGCTCAACTACACCGAGCTGATCGCCGGCAAGATCCGCACGGCCGCCAGTGCGCGCCTGCGGCCCGCCGCGACCGCGCGCCCGGGCGGCGACGCACCGCAGGAGTCACTGCTGCGCAGCCCGCTGCTGAGCACCGAGAAGCTCATCATCATCGGCGCCTCCACCGGCGGCACCGAGGCCATCCGCGAAGTGCTGCAGCCGCTGCCCCCTGATTCGCCCGCGGTGATGATCGCGCAGCACATGCCTGCCGGCTTCACGCGCTCGTTCGCGCAGCGGCTGGACGGCCTGTGCCGCATCACCGTGAAGGAAGCCGAGCACGGCGAGCGCGTGCTGCCGGGCTATGCCTACATCGCACCCGGTGGCTTCCACCTGTCGCTCGCGCGCAGCGGCGCCAACTACGTGGCCCATCTCGACCAGGAGCCGCCGGTGAACCGCCACCGGCCCTCGATCGACGTGCTGTTCGATTCGGCCGCCAAGCACGCGGGCAAGAACGCCATCGGAATCATCCTGACCGGCATGGGCAAGGACGGCGCCGAGGGCCTGCTGCGCATGCGGCGCGCCGGCGCGCACACGCTGGCGCAGGACGAGGCCAGCTGCGTGGTCTTCGGCATGCCGCGCGAGGCCATCGCGCTGGGTGCGGTGGACGACGTGTCGCCGCTGGCCGAAGTGAGCCGCCGCGTGCTGACGCACCTTCGCACGTTCGGTGAACGTGCGAACCGAGTTTGAGAGAAAGAAAACGACCTTGGAGTTGGAAATATCGTGATGGACAAGAGCATCAAAATCCTGGTTGTGGACGACTTCCCGACCATGCGCCGCATCGTGCGCAACCTGCTGAAGGAACTCGAGTTCCACAACGTCGACGAGGCTGAGGACGGCGCCGCCGGCATCGAGAAGCTGCGCGGCGGCAACTTCGGCTTCGTGGTGTCCGACTGGAACATGCCCAACATGGACGGCCTGACCATGCTGCAGACCATTCGCGCCGACCCGGAGCTGAAGAAGCTGCCGGTGCTGATGGTCACCGCCGAGGCGAAGAAGGAGAACATCGTCGCGGCGGCGCAGGCCGGTGCCAACGGCTACGTGGTGAAGCCCTTCACCGCCGCCACGCTCGAAGAAAAGATCACCAAGATCTTCGAGAAGCTGGCCAAGGAGGCCGCGTGACATGAGCCAGAACACTGCCGTCGTGGCGGACTCCGCCAACACCACCGAGGAACTGCTGGGCCGCATCGGCCAGCTCACGCGCCAGCTGCGCGACGGCCTGCGCGAGCTGGGCCTCGACAAGCAGGTGGCCAAGGCCGCGCAGGCCATCCCCGACGCGCGCGACCGCCTGAGCTACGTGGCCGCAACCACCGAGCGTGCGGCGCACCGCGCGCTCAACGCCATCGACGTGGCGCAGCCGCTGCAGGAGGCGCTGGCCACCGACGCGAAGAGCCTCAGCAAGCGCTGGGACCAGTGGTTCGAGAACCCCATCGAGCTCGACCATGCGCGCGAGCTCGTGCTGGACACGCGCGGCTACCTCAACGAGGTGCCGGACCGCGCCAGCGCGATCAACACGCAGCTCATGGAGATCCTCATGGCGCAGGACTTCCAGGACCTGACGGGCCAGGTCATCAAGAAGATGATGGAAGTGGTCAACGACGTCGAGACGCAGCTGCTGCAGGTGCTCATCGACAACTCCGCGCCCGAGAAGCGCCACGAGGCCGTGCAAAGCCTGCAGAACGGCCCGCAGATCAAGCCCGGCAACCCCGATGCCGTGACCGACCAGGCGCAGGTCGACGACCTGCTGGAGAGCCTCGGCTTCTGATTCCGGAGGTCGCTTCTATTGTCCGAACTGCAGGGGTATCAGGCCCCTGATCGGCAGATTGTTCCGAGGGGCCGAATCCAATAATTTGGCCATGAGCAAGGCGTGTTGCGCCAGTGCTGGTTCGGAGCATGAATGGCTGAGGAAAGCGATCTCGAGAAAACGGAACCCGCCTCCGAGCGGCGCCTGGAAAAGGCGCGCGAGGAAGGCAACGTAGCCCGTTCACGCGAGCTCACCACCTTCGTCATGTTGGGCACGGCATGCGCCGGCCTGTGGCTCACGGCGCAGTCCCTGGGCACGAGCATGAGCGGCGCGCTGCGCCGCGGCCTGCACTTCGACCGCGCCAGCGCCTTCGATCCTTCCCACATGCTGGCCCAGACCGGGCTGATGTCGCTGCAGGCGATGACGGCCATCGGTCCGCTGTTCGCGATGATGGTCGTCGCGGCGGTGCTCGCGCCGATGATGCTCGGCGGCTGGCTGTTCTCCACCAAGTCGGCAGCGCCGAACTTCGGCAAGCTCAATCCGCTGGCCGGCATCGGCCGCATGTTCTCCACACAGTCGCTCGCGGAGCTGGTGAAGGCGCTGGCCAAGTCGGCGCTCATCGGCGGCGTGGCGTGGTGGGTGGTGTCGCGCGACATCGAGGCGCTGATGGCGCTGATGGCCCAGCCCGCGCAGTACGCGCTGCCGCACGCGATGGTGCTGGTGGCCAGGCATTGCGCGCTGATCGCCGCCACGCTCTTCCTCGTGGCGCTGATCGACGTGCCCTTCCAGCTCTGGAGCTACTACCGCAAGCTGCGCATGTCGCGCGAGGACGTGCGCCAGGAGCACAAGGAAAGCGAAGGCGATCCGCACATCAAGGCGGCGATCCGCCGCCAGCAACAGCAGATGGCGCGCCGCCGGATGATGTCCGAGGTGCCCAAGGCCGACATCGTGCTGACCAACCCCACGCACTTCGCCGTGGCGCTCAAGTACCAGGAAGGCGGCATGGGTGCGCCGCGCGTGGTGGCCAAGGGCACCGAGCTCGTGGCCGCGCGCATCCGCGAGCTGGCCAAGGAGCACAAGGTGGCGATCCTCGAGGCGCCGCCGCTCGCGCGCTCCCTCTACAGACACACGAAGCTGGGTGACGAGATTCCCGCCGGCCTCTACACCGCGGTGGCCGAGGTGCTGGCCTGGGTTTACCAGCTCAGGCGCTGGAAGGCCGAAGGCGGCGAAGCGCCGCGCACACCCACCGATCTGCCGGTTCCCGCAGAACTCCAATACACCGCCGACACGGCGACACACGCATGAACGCGATGACAAACCTGATGCGCATGCCGACGCGCATGTTCGCCGGCTCGCAGCTCAAGGGGCTGGCGGGGCCGATCCTCATCATCCTCATCCTGAGCATGATGGTGCTGCCGCTGCCGCCGTTCCTGCTCGACCTGCTGTTCACCTTCAACATCGCGATGTCGGTGATGGTGCTGCTGGTGAGCATGTACACGATGAAGGCGCTGGACTTCGCCGCCTTCCCGGCCGTGCTGCTGTTCTCCACGCTGCTGCGCCTGTCGCTGAACGTGGCTTCCACGCGCGTGGTGCTGATGAACGGCCACACCGGCCCCGATGCGGCGGGCAAGGTGATCGAGGCCTTCGGCCACTTCCTGGTGGGCGGCAACTTCGCCGTGGGCGTGATGGTGTTCATCATCCTCGTGCTCATCAACTTCATGGTGATCACCAAGGGCGCGGGCCGCATCGCCGAGGTGGGCGCGCGCTTCATGCTCGACGCGATGCCGGGCAAGCAGATGGCCATCGACGCCGACCTCAACGCCGGCCTGATCGGCGAGGACGTGGCCCGCAAGCGCCGCACCGAGGTGGCCCAGGAAGCCGACTTCTACGGCTCGATGGACGGTGCCAGCAAGTTCGTGCGCGGCGACGCGATCGCGGGCCTGCTCATCATGGTGATCAACATCATCGGCGGGCTGGTGGTGGGCATGGTGCAGCACGGGCTGGACTTCTCCACGGCCGGCAAGACCTACACGCTGCTGGCCATCGGCGACGGCCTGGTGGCGCAGATCCCGGCGCTGGTGATCTCCACCGCCGCCGGCGTGATCGTCTCGCGCGTGACCACCGACGAGGACGTGGGCAGCCAGCTCACGGGCCAGCTCTTCTCCAACCCGCAGGTGCTGTTTCTCACGGCCGGCATCGTCGGCCTGCTGGGCATGATTCCCGGCATGCCGAACCTGGCCTTCCTGCTCATCGCGGGCGGCCTGGTGTGGCTGGGTCGCGGGCTGCTGCAGCGCAAGCCGAAGCAGCAGGCGGCGCAGGAAGCCGCCGCCGTGCAGGCCGCGAACCTCGCGGCATCGTCCGCCGAGACCGCGGAAGCGACATGGGACGACGTGGCCATGGTCGACCCGCTGGGCATGCAGGTCGGCTACCGGCTGATCCCGCTGGTGGATCAGTCGCAGCAGGGCGAACTGCTGGGCCGCATCAAGAGCATCCGCAAGAAGATCGCGCAGGAGGTCGGCTTCCTGGTGCCGGTGGTGCACATCCGCGACAACCTGGAGATCAAGCCCAACACCTACGTCATCACCCTGAAGGACGTGGAGATCGGGCGCGGCGAGGCCTTCCCGAACCAGTGGATGGCCATCAACCCGGGCCAGGTGACGGGCTCGCTGCCCGGCACGCCCACGCGCGACCCGGCCTTCGGCCTCTCGGCGGTGTGGATCGACTCCAGCCTGCGCCAGCAGGCGCAGGTGTACGGCTACACGGTGGTCGATGCCTGCACGGTGATGGCCACGCACCTGAACCACCTCATCCAGACGCATGCCGCCGAGCTGCTGGGCCGCCAGGAAGTGCAGCAGCTGCTCGACCAGATCGCCAAGACCGCGCCCAAGCTCACCGAAGACCTGGTGCCCAAGGTGCTGTCGCTCAGTACGCTGCACAAGGTGCTGCAGAACCTGCTCGACGAGGAAGTGCCGATCCGCGACATGCGCACCATCCTCGACGTGATGGCCGAGTACGCGCCGACCGTCAAGGACCCGACCGAGCTCACCACGCTCACGCGCCTGGCGCTGGGCCGCGCGATCACGCAGCAGCTCTTCCCGGGCGACACCGAGATGCAGGTCATCGGCCTGGACGGCTCGCTCGACGGCGTGCTGCAGCAGGCCCTGGGCAACAGCAGCGGCATCGAGCCCGGCATTGCCGACAACCTGCTGCGGCAGGCGCAGGCCGCCATCGTGCGGCAGGAGCAGATGGGGCTTGCGCCGGTGCTGGTCGTGCAGCACTCGCTGCGCGTGCTGCTGTCGCGCTTCCTGCGGCGCAGCCTGCCGCAGCTCAAGGTGCTGTCGCACGCCGAGATTCCTGATTCCCGAACCATCAAGGTCACCACCGCCATCGGAGGACGAGGTTGAATTCCCCCCAACAGACAGACGTGCGCACCACCGCGCGCAAATTCGTCGCGGCCACCAGCCGCGAAGCCCTGCGACTGGTGAGGGAGGCGCTGGGCGCCGACGCCATCGTGCTCACGCATCGCGCGACCGCCGAGGGCGTGGAGATCGTCGCCATGGTCGAGGGCGAAGTGCAGGGCGTGCTGCAGGGCAGCGCGGCCGCGAAGCCCGTTGCAGCCGTTGCCCCTGTTGCGGCACCGGCCGTTCGTGTGGCACCCGCTCCTTTGCCGGTCGCCTCGATGCCCGCGCCGCTGCCTGCGCCTGCGCCCGTGCAGGTCCACGCGCCCGCCGCCGCACCAGCCGACACCGTGCTCGAGGAGCTGCACTCCATGCGCGGCATGATCGAGGAGCAGCTCGCCAGCGTCGTGTGGAACGACAGGCAGCGCCGCGACCCCGTGCGCGGCCGCCTGCTGCGCACGCTGCTCGGCGCCGGCTTCAGCGCGCGCCTGTCGAAGGCCATGCTCGAGAAGCTGCCCACCGGCCGTACCTACGCCGAGGGCATGGCCTACGTGCGCTCGGAGCTGATCCGCGCCGTGCCCGTGCATGAGGACGAGGACGCGCTGTTCGCCGCGGGCGGCGTCTATGCGCTGATGGGCCCCACCGGCGTGGGCAAGACCACCACCACCGCCAAGCTGGCCGCGCGCTGCGTGATGCGCTTCGGCGCCGACAAGCTCGCGCTGGTGACCACCGACAGCTACCGGATCGGCGCCTACGAGCAGCTGCGCATCTACGGCCAGATCCTCAACGTGCCGGTGTACGCCGTGAAGGACGCCGCCGATCTGCACCTGGTGCTGCAGGACCTGCGCGAGAAGCACATGGTGCTGATCGACACCGTCGGCATGAGCCAGCGCGACCGCGCCGTGCCCGAGCAGATCGCCATGCTGGGCCAGAGCCCCAGGCCGGTGAAGAAGCTGCTGCTGCTCAACGCCACCAGCCACGGCGACACGCTCAACGAGGTGGTGCACGCCTACCGCCACGGCAACGAGCTGGCCGGCTGCATCTTCACCAAGGTGGACGAGGCCACGCACCCGGGCGCGCTGATCGACACCGTGATCCGCCACCGCCTGCCGGTGCACTACATCTCCAGCGGCCAGAAGGTGCCCGAGAACCTGATGCAGGCCGACCGCACGCAGCTGGTGGACAGCGTGTTCCAGCCGCGCCAGCACAGCCCGCTGTTCGTGCCCGCCGAGAGCGACCTGCAGGAAGACGCTGCCGCCGCGGCGGGCGCCTCGCAGCAGGTGGCCCGCGCGCAGGGCGAGACCGACCTGCTGCGCCTGAAGTACCAGAACCTGATCCGCGCCATGGCGCACGACGCGCAGGAGCTGGCCACCACCGCGAGCGCGCTGGCCGGCGCGCAGATCGGCTTCGAGCGCGCACGCGCGCTATGGCGCCAGGCCGGCGACGAGGAAGCGGGCCAGAAGGCCGTGCTGCAGGACCTGCTGGTGCACGCGCGCGGCGAAGTGGCCGCCGCCTGCGAGACCCATGTGCTCGCGCTATGCGGGCAGGTGGGACTGCGATCGAACGAGGGCGGCGACGCCTACGAATGCCACGGCAGCCTGCTGCTGTCGGACCGCACGGGCCTGCCGCTGGCGGCGCCCAACCAGTGGCTCTCGACGGCCGCCACGCGCGGCATGAAGGACGCCGCGCGCAAGCCCGGCGCACGCCAGGTTCCGTGGCTGCGCCAGCAGGACTTCGGCAGTCGGCCGCTGGTGCACCTGCTGACCCGCCTGCCCGGCATCGAGGCGATGGTGCAGTGGCAGGCCGCGGGCCAGCGCTGGCTGGCGCGCGCGCCGGGCTCCACCGCCGTGATCGACATGCGCACCGGCGCACCCGACACGCTGGCGCGCATGGACTTCGAATTCGGCGAAGCGCGGCCCGTGCGCTTCCGCGGCAAGGCGGCGCTGCTCGCCGAGTCGCATGCCGACGTGGTGCTGCGTTTCAATGCGGCCGCCCTGGCGGCGGGCATCGCCCGCGACGAGATGCCGGCGCTGCGCTGCGTCGCAACGCGCGTGGTCGATGCGCGCACCGGCAATGTGCTGGCGCAGGTGCACGCGCTTTCGAACATCGGCTCCGAGGTTTCCGCGCGCCAGCTCGCGCAGTGGCTGGGCTGGGCGGTGGATGCCGAGCCCTGCTTCCGCCTGCTGCGCGACGGCGTGCAGCTCGTGGGCGGCATCGGCGAGCTGGGCGACCCGGACATCATGAAGCGGCTCCTGATCGCCGGCCAGATGAGCACCACCGTGTGGCGGCTGCTGCAGGCCGAGGGCGAGTGGGCCGACCGCGCGCGCGCGCTGCTGGGCCAGCTGATGGGCCGCCCGGCGCGCAACGGCCGCGCCATGAGCGGCAGTGCGCTGTATGCGGGCGTGGGCAAGCTCTTCCTGCTGCTCGATGCGCTGGGCACCGAATCGACCGCGCCCGTGCAGGCGCCGCGCGAGCCCGCGAAGCCGCAGAAGCTGGAGAAGCAGGATTGAGGGTGGCGCAATGAACAAGCTGGTTGCGGATCAGGCGGACGGCCTCCGGCGCCTGCTCGCGCCGATGCAGGCGCGCGTGGTCGCGGTGGCCGGCATGGGCAGCGGCGCGGGCGGCACCACCATCGCGATGAACCTCGCGGTGGCGCTGGCGGGGCAGGGCCGCAACGTCCTGCTGCTCGACGAGCACTGCCCGGCCGAAGGCTCGGCGTGCGAGGTCTGGGATATCGACCCGCTGGGCAGCCTGGCCGACGTGGCCGGCGGGCGCCTGACGCTCGACGGCGCCGAGGTGCGCGCGGCCTGCGGCGTGCGTGTGCTGCCGGCGCCGCCCGGCGCGGTGCATGGCGCAGGCAACGATCCGCGCAGGTTCTGGTACGACGGCTTCGTCATCGTCGATGCGGCCTTCGACCGCGAGGGCCGGCTGTCGGCGCTCGCGCAGGGCGCGGACGACCTGCTGCTGGTGCTGCAGCCGCACCCCTCGTCGGTCACCTCGGCCTATGCGGGCATCAAGCACCTGCAGCGAGCGCATGGCATGAGCCAGATGCGCTTCCTGGTCAACGGCGTGGTCGACGTCCAGGCCGCGCGCCAGATCATGAACAACCTCGCCCATGCCGGCAGCCGCTATCTCGCGCTGTCGCTGCAGCCCGCCGGCTGGGTGCGCTTCGATCCGCTGGTCGCCGATGCCTGGCGGCTGAAGAAGACCATCGCCGAGGCCTTTCCCGCGAGCCACGCGGCGATCGACCTGCGTCGCGTCGCAGGCGAGATGGACGGCTGGCCGTGGCGCGCGGCCGAGCCCCAGCAGGCCGTGGCCTGAGCCCAGGAAGGACGGAACGCCGTGTACACCGCACAGGGAACCATCGAGAAATCTCACCTGCTGGCGCAGCACCAGCCGCTGGTGCGCCGCATCGCGCTGCAGATGATGGCCAAGCTGCCCGCCAGCGTGGAGCTGGACGACCTGATCCAGGCAGGCATGCTCGGCCTGCTGGACGCATCCAGCCGCTACCAGGACAACCGGGGCGCGCAGTTCGAGACTTTCGTCAGCCAGCGCATCCGCGGCGCCATGCTCGACGAACTGCGCGCCGCCGACTGGGGCTCGCGCGGCCTGCGCCAGTCGGCGCGCGGCATCGAGAAGGCGATCCAGGCGCTGGGCCACAAGCTCGGGCGTTCTCCCACCGAAGGGGAGATCGCCAGGGAGCTGAAGATGGACATCGAGGCGTACCAGTCGCTGCTGCAGGAGATTCAGGGCTGCCAGCTGCTGTACGTGGAAGACTTCTCCAAGGACGACGCCGACAACGCCTTCCTCGACAGCCATTCGCAGGACGCGCGCAAGGACCGCCGCAGCAGCGACGACCCGCTGGAGCAGCTGCTGGAAAGCGGCTTCCGCCACCAGCTGGTGGACGCCATCTCGGCGCTGCCGGAACGCGACCAGCTGCTGCTGAACCTCTACTACGAGGAAGAGCTGAACCTGCGCGAGATAGGCGCCATCCTCGAAGTGAGCCAGTCGCGCGTGTGCCAGCTGCACAGCCAGGCGATCAGCAGGTTGCGGGCGAAGCTGAAGGACCTGCTCTAGGCTGCCCTCCGGGGCACGCCGATTGGGTCTTGTCCGTCAGCAATGCGCGCCCTGCGCTGGCGCGCCGTGCCCGCGCGGGCGGCAAAGCTCGGGCTCTTGCCAAAGACCTCCAAGCAACCTTCCGTCAAGCTGCACGGCGACCGCCCCATCGGCGACTACGCGCTCATCGGATCGACCCACAGCGCGGCGCTGGTGCACCGCGGCGGCGACATCGAGTGGCTGTGCCTGCCGCGCTTCGATTCCGCGGCGATGTTCGCCAGCCTGCTCGGCGACGAGCGCAACGGCCACTGGTCGATGCGCGCGACCGACCGCAAGGCGCGCATCGCGCGGCGCTATCTGCCGGGCACCGTGGTGCTGGAGACGACGATTCACGTGGCCGGCGGAACGGCCGTCGTCACCGACTTCATGCCTCGCCCCGCGCTCGACGGCACGCACGAGGTGGTGCGCATCGTGCGGGGCGTGCGCGGCACGGTCGCCATGCACACGGAGTTCCGCATTCGCTTCAACTACGGCGAGTGGTGCCCGTGGATGGACCGGCGCGACGGCGCGGTGTTCGCCACGGCCGGGCCCGACTCCGTGCGCATCAGCTCCGGCGTGCCACTGACCAACGAGAACTTCGCGAGCTTCGCCGACTTCACCGTGTCGGCGGGCCAGTCCATCGCCTTCAGCCTCGACTGGTTTCCCTCGCACCTCAAGCCGCCCGTGACGCGCGACGCCAATGCGCTGCTGGCGCGCACCGTCGCCGAATGGAGCGCGTGGACCGAACGCTGCGGCTACCACGGCGAGTTTCGCGAGCCGGTGATGCGCTCGCTGCTCACGCTCAAGGCGCTCACCTACGAGCCCACCGGCGGTATCGTCGCCGCGCCCAGTGCATCGCTGCCCGAGCTGCCCGGCGGCGAGCGCAACTGGGACTACCGCTTCTGCTGGCTGCGCGACGCGGCGCTCACGCTCTACGCGCTGATCGGCTCGGGCTACGTGGAGGAGGCCAGCGCCTGGCGCTGGTGGCTGATGCGCGCGGTCGGCGGCTCGCCCGAGGAGCTGCAGGTGATGTACGGCCTGCACGGCGAACGTTCGCTGACCGAGCTCGAGCTCGGCTGGCTGCCCGGCTACGAAGGCAGTCGCCCGGTGCGCATCGGCAACGGCGCGCACGGGCAGCGGCAGCTCGACGTCTACGGCTCGGTCATCGCGGCCTTCCATGCGGCGCGCAAGGCCGGGCTGGCGGACATGGACAAGCTGTGGCCGCTGGAGCGCGCCATCGCGAAGCAGCTGATGGATCTGTGGCGGGAGCCCGACTCCGGCCTGTGGGAAGTGCGCGGCGAGCCGCGCCACTTCGTGCACTCCAAGGTCATGTGCTGGCTGGCCTTCGACCGGGTGATCGCGAGCGCCACCGAGTTCGGGCTCGAAGGCCCGGTCGATCGCTGGCGGGAAGTGCGCGACGAGATCCACGCCGAGGTCTGCGCGCGCGGCTACGACGCCGCGTCCAATTCCTTCATGCAGTACTACGGCGCCGATACGGTGGACGCCGCGCTGCTGTGGATGCCGCTGATCGGCTTCCTGCCGATCAACGACCCGCGCGTGCAGGGCACCATCGCGCGCATCGAGAAGGAGCTGATCTTCAACGGGCTGGTGTACCGCTACCGCACCGAGAAGGGCGTGGACGGGCTCGGCGGCGGGGAGGGCGCCTTCCTCGCATGCAGCTTCTGGCTGGCGAACGTGTATGTCGCCATGGGCAGGCTGCGCAAGGCGCGGGCGCTGTTCAAGCGGCTGCTGGCGCTGGCCAACGACCTGGGGCTCTACGCCGAGGAATACGACCCGGTGGCGCGCAGGCAGCTCGGCAATTTTCCGCAGGCCTTCTCGCACATCGGGCTGATCAACAGCGCGCATGCGCTGGTGTCGGCGGCCGGCGGGGTGTGGGAGCTGGCGGACATGGACGGCAAGGCGTCGTCGAAGAAGGCGGCGAAGAAAGCGGTGAAGAAGAGCGAGAAGAGCGAGAAGAGCGCTCCGCTCAAGAGGCCGAGAGCGCGAACTCCCCGGCGCTGAACACCGTGTGGAAGACCGTGCCGTCGAACATCTCGAACAGCTTCTTCGAGACTTCGCGGCTTTCGTAGCGCACGGGCGAGTCGAGCGCGCGGGCGATGTCCTCGCGGCTCGCCCAGCGGATGGCCACGACCATCGCCAGCTCGGGGTCGTTCACGTCGCTTTCGACCTGGCGCAGTACGCGCACCTCGAGCGCGCCGGGAAAGCGGGTCCACAGCGGCACGAGCCTTTCGTGCACGTGGCGGTCGAAGGCCTCTTCCATGCCGGCCTTGACCCGGCCCCTGAAGAATGCGCAGCGGATGAACATGGGTTTCTCCTTGCTTGCCGGTTCGGGCCTGTGCGGCGTGGCCGTCAGGCGGAGACTTTCGCGGAGGCTTCTTCCGCCTGCCTGAGAAGCTGCGCACCGATGCCGGCGACGATCAGCGCAACGGGCATGTCGATCGGGGTGTGCAGCACGTCGGGCTCGCCGGCGTCCGGTCGTTCCAGGGTCGCCAGCTGGCTGTCGAGCAGGGTGGCCGGCATGTAGTGGCCGGTGCGCTGTTCCATGCGCTGGCGCACCAGCGCCGGAGGGCCGTCGAGGAACACGAAGCGCAGACCCGGCGAGGCGGCGCGCAGCCGGTCGCGGTAGGCGCGCCGCAGTGCGGAGCAGGCCACCACCACGCCACGAGGCGCGGCCGTGCGGTCGGCAAGATTGGCGCCCACGCGGTCGAGCCAGGGCCAGCGGTCTTCATCCGCCAGCGGCAGGCCGGCCCGCATCCGCGCCACGGCCTCGGGCGCGTGCAGGTCGTCGCCGTCGATCCACGGAATGCCCAGCAGCTGCGCGAGCCCGGCCGCCACGCTGCTCTTGCCGGTGCCCGATACGCCCATCACCACCACGGGCAGGCGGAATGACGGCACTGCAGCGGCGGCACGGCGCTAGAGGCTCGCGGTGATGCCGCCGTCCACGTACAGGATGTGGCCGTTGACGAAGCTCGATGCGTCGGAGGCCAGGAAGATGGCCGCGCCGCCCAGTTCTTCCACGTCGCCCCAGCGGCCGGCGGGCGTGCGGCCCGAGAGCCACGCGGTGAAGGCCTCGTCGGCCACCAGCGCCTGCGTGAGTTCGGTCTTGAAGTAGCCCGGCCCGAGACCGTTGACCTGGATGCCGTGCTTGCCGAGGTCGATCGCCATGCCCTTGGTGAGCATCTTCACCGCTCCCTTGGTGGCGGCGTAGGGCGCGATGCCCGGGCGACCCAGCTCGCTCTGCACCGAGCACACGTTGATGATCTTGCCGCGCTTGCGCTCGATCATGCGCTGCGCGACGGCGCGGCCGACCAGGAACACGCTGTCGATGTTGGTGGTGGTGATCTTGTGCCACGCGTCGATCGGGAACTCCGCGAACGGCCCGCGGTGCTGCATGCCGGCGTTGTTCACGAGGATGTCGACGGGGCCGATGTCGGCCTCGATGGCCGCCACGCCGGCTTCCACCGCGGCGGCGTCGGTGACGTCGAAGGCCGCGGCCTCGGCTGCGATGCCCCGGGCGCGCAGGGCGTCGCGGGCCGCGGTGAGCGCGGCGGCATCGCGCGCATTGAGCACGACGCGGGCGCCGGCATTGCCCAGCGCGCCGGCCAGCGCGAAGCCGATGCCCTTGCTGGAGCCGGTGACGAGGGCGGTGCGCCCGGAGAGGTCGAACAGTTTCAAGGGGAGTTCCTGGATGAGGGGCGAGACTGGCGAAGAAAGTTACCGGTATCTTTTGATTTCGTCAATGGGTGAAACCTTCGCTGGCTTTACATTCACGTATCGGCTAAAGTTACCGGTATCAAATTGAGCCAGAACCGCCGCCATCCGCTGGAGACACCCGCTTGACCGCTACCGCCGCCGCTTCCCCGCACGTGCTGATGATGGGCGCCTACCCCGAGTGGGACATGGCGCCGATGCGGGAGTCCTACACCCTGCATCGCCTGTGGGATGCGCCCGACCGGCAGGCCTTCATTGCCGCGCATGCGCAGGAGATCCGTGCGATCGCCACGCGCGGCGAGCTGGGCGCGAGCGCCGAGCTCATTACCGCGCTGCCGAAGCTGGAGCTGGTCTCCTGCTACGGCGTGGGCACCGACGCCATCGACCTCGCCGCCTGCCGCGCGCGCGGCATCCGCGTGACCAACACGCCCGACGTGCTCAACGGCGACGTGGCGGACCTTGCCGTGGGCCTCATGCTCGCGGTGCAGCGCCGCATTCCGGCGGGCGACGCCTTCGTGCGAAGCGGTGCATGGGCCAAGGGGGCCTTGCCGCTGGCCACGCGCGTCTTCGGACAGCGCGTCGGCATCGCGGGCTTCGGCCGCATCGGCGGCACCATCGCGCGGCGGCTCTCGGGCTTCGACGTGGAGCTGGGCTACTTCAGCCGCACGCCGAAGGCCGACAGCCCGCACCGTCACTTCGCCAGCCTGAGCGCGATGGCCGACTGGTGCGACGTGCTCATCGTCATCCTGCCCGGCGGCGAAGCCACGCGCGGCATCGTGAACGCCGAGGTGTTGCGCGCGCTGGGCCCCAAGGGCTGGCTCGTGAACGTGTCGCGCGGCACCACGGTGGACGAAGGCGCGCTGCTGCAGGCGCTGGAGGCGCGCGAGATCGCCGGCGCCGCGCTCGACGTGTTCCTCAACGAGCCGGGCATCGATCCGCGCTTCGCCGCGCTCGACAACGTGGTGCTGACCCCGCACCATGGCAGCGGCACCGAGCAGACGCGCCGCGCCATGGGCGAGCTGGTGCGCCGCAACCTGGAGGCCCATTTCGCGGGCCTGCCCCTGATCACTCCCGTTGCCTGAAAAAGGAAGAAAACCATGCGCCTGCGTTGCATGTGCCTCGTGATTCACGCCCCCGACGACCTGCGCCTGGACGAACAGGACGCCGGCGAGATCGGCCCCGGCCAGGTGCTGGTGAAGGTCGGAATGGGCGGCATCTGCGGCTCCGACCTGCATTACTTCCACAACGGCGGCTTCGGCACCGTGCGCATCAAGGAGCCGATGGTGCTGGGCCACGAGGTGGCCGGCACCGTGGTGGCCGTGGCGCCCGGCGTGGAGAACGTTCGCATCGGCGACAAGGTGGCCGTCAACCCGAGCCGCCCCTGCGGCGCCTGCAAGTTCTGCCTCGAGGGCCTGCCCAACCAGTGCCTCGACATGCGCTTCTACGGCAGCGCGATGCGCACGCCGCACGTGCAGGGCGCCTTCCGCAACATGCTGCTGTGCGAGGCCACGCAGTGCGTGAAGGTGGCCGACCACGTGCCGCTGCGTCTCGCCGCACTGGCGGAGCCGTTCTCGGTGGGGCTGCACGGCGTGTCGCGCGCCGGCCCGCTGCTGGGCAAGCGGGTGCTGGTGTCGGGCTGCGGGCCCATCGGCGTGCTCGCCATCGCGGCGGCGCGCGCGCACGGCGCGGCCAGCATCACGGCCACCGACGTGGTCGACGAGCCTCTGGCCATCGCGCGTGCCATGGGCGCCGACGACGTCATCAACGTTGCGAAGGACAAGGCCTGGGTGTCGCGTCATTCGGCCGACAAGGGCACCTTCGACGTGATGCTCGAATGCTCCGGCAACGAGCGCGCTCTGCGCGACGGCCTGGAAGTGATGCGCCCGCGCGGCGTGGTCGTGCAGCTGGGGCTGGGCGGCGACGTGAGCATTCCGCAGAACATGGTGGTGGCGAAGGAGCTCAGCATCTGCGGCTCGTTCCGCTTCCATGCCGAGTTCGCGCTGGCGGTGAAGCTCATCAACGAAGGGCGCGTCGATCTTTCCCCGGTCGTGTCGCACACCTTCCCGATGCTGCAGGCGCGCCAGGCCTTCGAGCTGGCGAGCGACCGGCAGAAGGCGATGAAGGTGCTGATCGATTTCGCGGACGCGGGGGCGGAGAGCGTCGCGGCCTGAGGGCAGGACGAAGCACCCGAGCCGCAGGCGCGGGTTGGCAGGCGGCGCTCATGGTCCGGCTACAGTCGGCCGGGAGCGAATACGCCGAGCCATGGATCAAGTGCCTGCCCGCCCCCTGCTGAACAACGAAGACCTGCGCCATGTCGCCCTCTGGGCGGCCGATTGCGCTGAGAGGGCGTTGCCGGTGTTCGAGGCAAGGGCGCCGGGCGACAGCCGCCCGCGCGAGGCCATCGCGGCCGCGCGCGCCTTCGCCGGCAGCGGCGTGCGGACAGCGAACCTGCGCAAGCTCGCCTGGGCCGCCCTGGCGGCCGCGCGCGAAGTGGGCGACGAGGCCGCGGCCGCCGCCGCGCGGTCGGCATCCACGGCCGCCGGGTCGGCCTACACCCATCCGCTTGAGACTGCGCACCAGGTGAATCACATCGTCGGCCCCGCGGCCTACTGCGTGCAGGCGATCTCGCGCGGTGCCGCCGACGAGGCCGGCACCCGCGAAGCGGAGATCCGGTGGGCGATCGATCACGCGTCGCCCGCGGTCCGCGAGGTGGTGCGGCGCCTGCCGGCACGGGCGCCCGGTAAAGGAGCGTCGAGCGCGCTGTTCCATCGGATCGACGCGGCCCTGCGCAGCTGACGGTCCGCCCTTTGCGGGTGGAAGGGCGGAACTAGTCGACCTGCCGTTTCGCGCTTCGCGCCGTCCTGCGCTTCAGTGCCGCACGAAGCTCCTTGAGGATCAGGGCCACGTACGGATTCGGGTCGTCCCGACGATGCGCGAGATAGAGGCTCGACACCGCCTCCTTGTCGAGCACCGTCTGGTAGACCACCCCGTCCGGCTGGATGCAGCGGGTGTCGCCCGGCACCAGCGCGATGCCCACGCCGGCCGCGACCAGCCCGGCGATGGTCGATGCCTCGCGCGCTTCCTGCACCATGCGCGGCCTGAAGCCGGCCTTGGCGCAGAGGTCCTGCACCTTCCAGTAGAGGCCGATGCCGGCATTGCGCGGATACATCACCAGCGGCTCGTCGCGCAGGTCCGCGATGCGCAGCGGCTTGCCGGCGAGCCTGTGCTCGCGCGGCACGATGGCCAGCAGCGGCGACTGGTACCACTCCTCGACCACGATGCCGGTAGGGATCTCCACGTTCGGCCGGCGCAGCACGGCGACGTCGAGGCCGCGCCCGTGCACCGCGTCGAGCTGGTCGAGCGATGTCATCTCCTTCAGCGTCAGGATCACCCGGGCGTGCTCGCGCCGGAAGCGAAGAATGGCCGCCGGCAGCGCGGGCGAGAGCATCGACGACGCCGTGTAGCCCAGCGCGATGCTGCCGACCTCGCCCGAGGCCGCGCTCTGCGCCTCGCCCTTGGCCGCCTCCACGTCGCGCAGGATGCCGCGCGCGCGTTCCAGGAAATGCCGGCCCGCCTGCGTGAGGAACACGCGCCGCTTGTCGCGCTCCAGCAGGCGCACCTTGAGCTCTTCCTCCAGCGCCTGGATCTGGATGCTCAGCGGCGGCTGCGCGATGTGCAGGCGCTGCGCGGCGCGCGTGAAGTTGAGCTCCTCGGCGACCGCGACGAAGTAGCGGAGATGGCGCAGTTCCATGATATTCAGAGAGTATTGAAAACCGAAGAAAAACGGTATTTCCAAATATAAGACAGCTTGCCTACGATGCCCTCATGACAAGCAGAGACAAGCCGCAGGAGCACCCTGCAACCCGGCCTTTCCAGGGGCACCCGCTGATGATCGGGCTGGCTCGCGGAGAGCCGATGACGGCCTTCGGCATCCGCATCTCGCGCACGCCCGACATCGCCCGGCTGGCCAAGGCCAGCGGGCATCACGCGATCTGGGTCGACCTGGAGCACAGCACCATTTCGCTGGACGCGGCGGGCGCGATCTGCGCCGCCGCGCACGACCTCGGCCTGATGGCGCTGGTGCGCGTGCCGGAGCGCGAGTACGGCGCCATCGGCCGGCTGCTCGACGCGGGCGCGTCCGGCCTCATCTTCCCGCGCGTCGAAACGGCGGAGCAGGCCGCCGACCTGGCGGCCGCCTGCCGCTTTCCGCCGCACGGCCACCGGTCAGCCATCGCGGCGCTGCCGCAGTTCGGCTATCGCCGGCTTCCGGCTGCCGAGACCTACCGGCTCGCCAACGACACGGTGGTCGTCAACGTGCTGATCGAGAGCCCGCTCGGCATCCGCAATGCCGAGGCGATTGCCCGGGTGCCCGGCGTGGACCTGGTGAGCATCGGCACCAACGACCTGAGCGCGGAACTCGGCGTGCCCGGCGACTACCGCCATCCGCTGGTGCAGCAGGCGCTGAACGACGCGCTCGCGGCCTGCACGCGCGCCGGCAAGCCGCTGTCGATCGGCGGCATCGCCGATGCCGCGCTGAACGCCGAGCTGCTGGCGCGCGGCGCCGCGCCTTTCCTCATGACGGGGATCGACACCGACGTGCTCCTCGCCTCGATGCAGGAGCGCGTGCGCGGCGCGCTGGCGGGCCACGCGGCGGTTGCCGTGCGGACGTCCGAGCCACAGGCTGCCTGAGCGGACGCCTCCTTCCGCGACTTCTTCGTTTTCTCCTTCTCCCGCCTTCGTTCCGAACATGAACCACGAGATCCTGACCTCCAAGCCCATGCGTGACGCGCAGACCCTGACCCGCGCGGCCTTCGAGGTTCCCGCCGGCGCCTGCGATGCGCATGTGCACGTCTTCGGCCCGGCCGAGCACTATCCGCGTGTCGATCACCCGCACTACACGCTGCCCGACGGCAACCTCGCGCAGCTGCACAGCGCGCTCGAGGTGCTCGGCGTCGAACGCTTCGCGATCGTCCAGCCCAGCTTCTACGGCACCGACAACCGCTGCATGCTCGATGCGCTCGACGCGGCGGGAGACCGTGCGCGCGGCGTCGCGATGGTGGAAGACGGCGTGTCCGACGAGACCCTGCGCGAGATGCATGCACGCCGCGTGCGCGCGCTCAGGCTCGACCTGTTCCTGCGCCAGAAGCTGCCCACTTCGCAACTGCATGCGTACATCGAGCGCAGCATCCGGCGCATCCGGCCGTTGGGCTGGCATGTGCAGTTCTATACGCCGGGCTGGGTCGTGCGCGACCTGATCCCGGTGCTGCCCGACCTCGAATCGGACTTCGTGATCGACCACATGGGCTACATGCTGGAGAGCGACGGCCTCACGCGCGCCGACTTCGACCGCCTGCTGCGCGCCGTTGCCGACGGGCGCGGCTGGTTCAAGCTCTCGGGGCCGTACCGCCTCGCGAAGGACGGCAACTACGCGCGGCTGAAGCCGCTCGCGCAGGCGATCGTCGAGACCGTGCCCGACCGCGTGATCTGGGGCAGCGACTGGCCGCACATCCCGGAAGGCGGGCGCGACACCGGCGAACTGCTGAACCTGCTGGGCGACTGGATCCCGGACCCGGTCGCGCGCCGCAAGGTGCTGGCCGACAACCCCGCTCGGCTGTTCGGCTTCTGAAACGGAAGGCATGAAGATGGCGGACACCACCATGGACTGCATCCAGGAACTGGACACCTCCGGCGCGCGCGCCGCGGAAGTCTTCGAACATGCCGGCACCCGCTACCTCGTGGTGCCGCAGCTCGCCGAAGACGTCGCGGGGCAGCCCGCGCAGATGACGCTGGGCAACAGCGATGTCGACGCGCTCGTCTACCGCTGGGAGGGCGAAAGCTTCGTCGAGCACGCTCGGCTGCCCGTGCCGGGCGGCGAGGACGCCGAGTTCTTCCGCATCGGCGAGCGCGCCTTCCTCGCCACCGCCAGCCTGCGCACCGGCTCGGGCCCGTACGCGCTGGACACACATTCGACGATCTTCGAACTGGTGGACGGGCGCTTCGACGTCTTCCAGCGCATTGCGACATCGGCCGCCAAGCAGTGGATTCATTTCGAGATCGGCCCGCGCCACTTCCTTGCGCTCGCGCAGGGAGTGACCCATGGCGAAACGCCGCTCGCGCCGGGCGCCGAATCGTGCATCTACGAATGGAACGGCGAGCGCTTCGAGAAGCTGCAGACGGTGCGCTCGGGCTGGGGCTACAACTGGGCCTTCTTCGAGGTCGACGGGCAGAAGCTGCTGGCCTATGCCGACCACGCCGTGCCTTCGCAGCTGCTGCGCTGGAACGGCAACAGCTTCGAGCCCTTCCAGGAGCTGGAAGGAAAGAGCGGGCGGGCCTTCCGCTTCTTCGAGACCGAGGGCTCCACCTGGCTCGCGTTCGCATGCCTGCACGACGACACCGTGCTCTACCGCTGGAGCGACGGCCGTTTCGTGCAGCACCAGGTGCTCAGCGGACCGGGTGGCCGCGAGTTCGACTGGATCGCGACGCCGGACGGCGGCCGGCTGGTGCAGGTCAACTTCCTGCATGGAACGCGCGAGGCGCCGATCCCCCGGCTGCAGTCGACCATCCTGCGCATGACGAAGGGCCGCATGGAGCCGGTCGCCGAGTTCCCGACTTCCGGCGGCACCGACGCATCCTTCTTCGAGGCGGAGGGCCGGCGCTACCTGGTCGTGACCAACAGCCTCAGCGGCGAGGTGCGGTTCCGCACGCCGAGCCGCGTCTACCGCCTCGACTTCCCCGCGGACAAGGAGCCGGCATGAACCATCCCGCTGCCCCGCACCAGAGCCCCGAGCTGCTGCGGCTATTCGAAACCTACACCGGCGGGCCGCACGGCATCGGCGCGAACCTGGCCGCGCTCACGGGCGCGGCGACGGCGGGCGATCCGCTCATCGTGGCCACCAGCGCGGACATCGTGCTGTTCCCCGGTAACGGCCGCGATCCCGAGGTCGAGGGCTTTCGTCTCTCCACGCGCGGCTTCAAGGAGCTGGCCGGCATCTCGCACCACGGGCCGGCGGTGGCGTCGATCCTCAAGATGCGGCTGGTCGACCCCGACGGGCCGCTCTGGCGCAGGGAAGCCGAACGGCTGGTCGCGGCCACGCGCGTGGCGCGCGAGGCCAACTCGGTGGCGCTGTGGCGCGACCGGATCGCGGTGCCGGCCTACCGGGGGCGCGAGCAGAAGATCGCCGAACTGGTCCGCTACTCGTGCATGCTGACCGAGCGTTACCTCGAACGCGTGCTGGAGCGGCCCGAGCTCTTCACGCCAGGGGACATGCGCGAGCACTACCTCGAAGGCAGTGGCTCCGCCGTCGGCGCCACGGTGCCGATGAACGCGGTGATGATCGCCACCTTCTTCCTGGTCGGCATGGACATCAGCCACCGCGTGATCGGCTGGCTCGACCGCCATGCCATCGACTGGTCGCGCGCCATGGCGCTGGTGATCGGGCGCCAGGGCAGGCCCACCGCCGGCGTGACGTGGACCACCAATTCGGTGGCCGCCATGATCCTCGGCGCCTCGCGCCACACGCTCTCGCTCGACCGGCTCTTCATCGCGCCCCACGCCGCCGAGTTCCCGGCCGGGGCGGCGTCTGACATGGCGGCCATGCGCGCGTTCGAGAGCTCGATGCGCCAGCTGTGGGCCCACACGCGCGCCGTGAGCGAACTCGGCACGCTGATGTACGACGGCTATCCGCGCTACGAGCCTTCCTCCACTGTCCGCCCGGTGCTCGACGCGGACACGCGCACGGTAGCCGAGATGCCGGCCATCGCTGGCCCGGACGACTGGCGTGCGCTGAACACACGGCTGCGCGTGGTGCTCGAAGACCCGCGCCAACTGCTGTCGGGCTGCGTCACCGACTACGCCGTCGAGCAACTGCAGGCGCACGGCAACGACCCCACGCGGGTGCCGGTGCCGGGCCTGGACGGCACGGACTATCCGCCGCTGCCCTGAGCACGAGCCGCGCCCGCGACGCGGGCGGGAGGCCTGGAAGAGAAACAGAAGAGAGACAGAAGAGATACAGGAGACAAACCATGAAAAGAATCGCTCGCTCGCTGCTCGCCGTGCTGGTCTCGGCCAGCGCATTCGCACCCGCCTGGGGGCAGGGCTCGCCCTGGCCGTCGCGGCCCATCAAGATCATCACGCCCACGCCCGTGGGAGTGGGCTCGGACATCTTCGCCCGCGCCTATGCGGACCGCCTCAGCCGCGCGCTGCAGACGCCGGTGGTGGTCGAGAACAGGCCGGGCGCGCTGGCTTCCATCGGCACCGACGCGGTCGCCAAGGCCGCGCCCGACGGCTACACGATCCTGTTCTCGACGAGCAACCCGTTCACCATGACGCCGTTCCTGCTCTCGAAGATGCCCTACGACGCGAAGAACGACCTGGTGCCCGTCACGCAGGCGCTCAAGGGCGGATCGTTCATCCTGGCCAACGCGGCAGTGCCCGTGAAGAACATTCCCGAGCTGGTCGCGCTGGCGAAGAAGGAGCCGGGCAGGATCTCGTTCGCCTCCTATGGCTCGGGCACCACCTCGCACCTGGGCTTCGAGCTGTTCCAGGAGGCCGCAGGCATCGAGCTGCTGCACGTGCCGTACAAGCAGAGCGCAGCGCCGGACCTCATGGCCGGGCAGGTGCAGCTGGGCTTCGAGCCGCCCGTCTCGGCGCTGCCCAACATCAAGTCGGGCCGCGTGAAGGCGCTGGCGTACACGGGCAGCAAGCGCAGCGCGGCACTGCCCAACGTGCCCACGCTCTCGGAGAGCTATCCGGGCGTCGAGGTGTTCACCTGGCTGGGCTTCTGGGTGCCGGCCAGGACGCCGCAGGCCATCGTCGACAGGCTCAACAAGGAGATCGTCGCCATCACGCATTCGCCGGAGATGGGCAGGCTCCTCAGTGACGCCGGCCTCGATCCCATCGGCAGCACGCCTGCCGAGGCGGCCGCCGTCATCGATCGCGAAGCGCAGGCCATGAGCCGGCTGATCAAGGCCAAGAACATCCGCATCGACTGACGGGCGATGCCCCGGGGCGCGGCCACGCACCGCGCCGCCTTCTTTCTTTTTCCGGAATTCCCACGCCACGGTGCTTGCAGCGCAAGCGCCGTGCGCCGGCGCACGCGCCAGAACTACAACGATTTCTACAACCAGGAGACAAGCATGAGGATCAGGACCACCAAACCCCCAACCACCATCGCCCGCCGCGGCTTGCTGCCGCATGCCTTCACCGGCGCGATCTGCCTCGCGGCCGGCGCGAGCGCCACGGCGCAATCCAGCGTGCAGATATTCGGCACGCTGGACATGAACGTCACCTGGTCGAAGAGCGGCGGCGCTTCGGTCAAGTCGCTCGACCAGGGCGGCAACATCTTCCCGAGCCGCCTCGGTTTTCGTGGCACCGAAGACCTGGGCGGCGGATTGGCCGCGAGCTTCTGGCTGGAGATGGCGCTGCTGCCCGACACCGGCGAGATCCAGGGCACCGGCTTCCACCGGCGCTCCACCCTGAGCCTGTCGCACAACAGCTTCGGCGAACTGCGACTGGGGCGCGACTACACGCCCACCTTCTGGAACATCTCGCAGTTCTCGCCCTTCGGCACCGTGGGCGTCGGCGGCTCGGCCAACATCGTCGAGGGCTGGCCCTTCGGCCTCGGCGGCGCGCGTACGCTGGCGCGGGCCAACAATTCGGTGGGCTATTTCCTGCCCAAGGGCCCGGGTGGCTTCTACGGCCAGGCGATGTACGCGTTGCCCGAAGACCAGGAAGGTTCACGCTACCGCGGCGCGCGCGTGGGCTGGACCAACGGCACCGTCGACGTGGCGGCGGCCTACGGCGTCACGCCGGTCGGCACCACCGACTACCGCGTGGCCAGCATCGGCGGCACCTACGATTTCGGTGTCGCCAAGCTCTACGCCAACTATTACCGCCAGAAGGCCGACACCGACAAACAGGTGAACGCGCTGCTGGGCGTGAGCGTGCCGGTGGGGCCGGGCGTGATCAAGGCCTCGGTGGCGCGCTCCAACCGCTCGGGGCCGGGACTCGACGGCGACGATGCGACGCAGTACGCCGTCGGCTATGTGCACTACCTGAGCAAGCGCACCGCGCTGTACGGCACCTACTCGTACATCCGCAACCGGGGCAACGCAGCCTATGTCGTCGCCGATTCGTCGCCGGCCGGCGTGCCGGGGGCGGGGTCTAGGGGCCTGCAGTTCGGCATCTCGCACAACTTCTGAGGGGCGCCGATCACAGAGGCAGTTCCAGCTTCTCCCAGGCGCGCAGCATGGCCAGCTGCCGACGGAGGACGCTGGTAGGCATTGCCTGCGAGCCCCACACAGGAACGCGTCCGGCGTTCTCCCCCAGCATCCAGAACTGCCGGACCGCCATGAAACGCGGGACGGCGGCCAGATCGTTGTCGGCGACGGGTCTTGCCTCGCGATAGGCCGAGATGAAGTGCTTCCACTGAGTCTTCGCCTTGTCGCTCAGCACGCCGTCGGTCGTACGTGGATGCAGAAGCCACGGATAGACAGCAAGTTCGTAGGCAAGGTAGCCAGGGCCTGTTTCATCGAAATCGAAGAACACGGCCTCGCATTGCTCCTGGGCATTGCGCACGATGAAGTTGTTGCTGCCGTGGGCATCACCGTGGCACAGCACCTGCCTCAGCGCGCCCAGGGCCGAGATGTCGGCATGCAGGCGCTCGCCCAGTTGCTCGAATTGCGGGCGCAGCTCGGCGGTCATGGTCGGGGCACGCAGCAGGCCCTGCAGCGGTCGCAGAAGGAGGTAGTCGAGGTCGAGGGAGTAGGCACTGCCGGGGCCTTCGTAGGTCTCGCCTGCGACGTGCAGGGTGGCCAGGCCTTGCGCGAAAGCCCGGATGTCTTCGGCCGAGTCGCTGGTGAACTCGCCGTCGAGGTGCTCGAACAGCATCAGCGCTCGCGAACCTTCCGGCAGGGGTACCTGCACCGCGATCTCGCCGTTCGCGGCCGGCAGGCAGCGTGACACGCGGCATCCGGCGCGGGCCAGGTGCTCCAGCGCGGCCGCCTCGAACATCACGTTGGGATCGCCCCGCGGCCGTTCGGCCGAGAGCCGCGCCACCACGCGGCGCCCGTCGGCAAAGCCGAGCCTGTAGACCTGGTTGAAGCTGCGCCGCAGGAATTCGCTCTCGATCACCTCGCCCAGGCCATAGTGGGCCTGCACGAACTTCGCGATGCCGGCGGCGGTTGGCGTGGATTGCGCGATCTCCAGTTCCATCGAAACCCCCAGGACAAAAGGGGCGCGATTATGCCGCCCGGGGGCGAGTGCGATGATCTTTTCATCATGAACGCAGCGAGCGACGCCAGGTTCTGGGACCGGACTTCACGCAGGTACGCGAAGAGTGCGGTCGGGGATCCGGCCGGCTACGAGCGCACGCTGGAGCGCACCCGCGCACTGCTGCGGCCGGATTCGAGGGTGCTCGAGCTGGGATGCGGAACGGGCACGACAGCGCTGCGGCTCGCGGCCGATGCGGGGAGCTACCTCGCGACGGACATTTCCGCCGGCATGATCGCGATCGCCAACGAGAAGCTCGCGGCCAGCCCCGTGCCCGCGCTTGCCTTCCGCATCGCAACGGCGGAAGCGCTCGCGCAGGAAGCCGCGCGGTTCGACGTCGTCATGGGGTTCAACTATCTCCACCTCGTGCGCGACCTGCCCGGCACGCTGCGCAGCATTCACGGCCTGCTTGCGGCGCAAGGCCTGTTCATCTCGAAGACGCCTTGCGTCGGCGACATGAACCCGCTGATCCGGCTCCTGCTGCCCGCGATGCGCGCGATCGGCGCGGCGCCCTATGCAAGCGCTTTCCGCGAAGCGGAGCTGAAGCAGCACATGGAGGCCGCGGGCTTCGAGATTCTTGCCGTCGAAGACCACGCGACGAAGGGCGGGGAAAACCGTCCCTGCATCGTGGCCCGCAAGAGATGAAGCGGGCGGCCTGCCTGTTCGTCGCTCGTCATCACGGCAGCGCAGAATGGCCGCGATTTTTCCGGAGCCTGAACCGATGACTTTTGATGACGGACATGCCGACGTGCCGGTGCTCAAGGATGGGGACGTCCAGCAACCCATACCTTCGGCCTGGCGCTCGACCATTCGGGAGATCGTCCACGCCTTCGTGCTTGGCGACTATCGCATCGGCACTCCCATCGCGGGAGTGCGGCCCATACCGGCGCAGGATGCCCGGCAGATCGAGGACTACATCCGCGACTACGGCGAGACGCTGGTCGACCTGCCCGACGACACCTGGGATTCGTCGGTCTGCATCTGGCTCGGCAGGCGGTGGAACGCGCTGGTCGATCTCTGGACGGTTTCCGAGGGGCGCAGCGACCTGGTGCTGCACCTTCACGTGTCTGAAGCCGAAGGCGGCTTCGCGTTCGAGGTCTACATGGTGTACGTGCCCTGAGAGCGCGCGGCGCGTTCAGTCCCTGCCGCGCACCATTCCGAGCGCGATGCCGCCGAGGATGAGCGCGAGCGCTCCCACCAGCGCCATGCCGATGCGCTCCCCCAGCGACACGGCGGAGCAGACGATGCCGATCACCGGCACGCCCAGCAGCCCCAGCGAAGTGGTCGTCGCGGGCAGCGCGCGGTTGATCGTGGTCATGGCCCACGAGGCCAGCGCGATGCCGAACACGCCGCCGTAGAGCAGCTGCGAGACCAGCGCCGGGCTCCAAACGATGCGCGGAACGCCTTCGAGCACGAAGGCCATCGGCAGCAGCAGGCAGCTGGCGAGCAGCGCATGCCAGAAGACGAGCTCGAAAGGCGGCGTGACCCACCGGTGCGCGCGCACGTAGAGGATGCTGCCCGCCCAGCACAGCGCGGCCAGCAGCACGGCAGCGTTGCCGGCGACCGCGCGGCGGTCGTGCCAGTCGAAGCTCAGCGGATTGAAGATCAGCAGCAGCCCCGCCAGGCCGATGCCCGCGCCCAGCAGCCGCCAGCGCGTGGGAGCCTCGCCCAGCAACAGCCATGCGCCCGGCACCACCCACAGCGGCGTGGTGTAGGCCAGCACCACCGAGCGGCCGGCCGTCACGTGCTGCAGGCCGATGCTGCACAGCACGGAGAACGCGGTCATGTGCAGCACGCCGACGCTCAGGATGACCGGCAGGTCCGCGCGCCGGGGCAGCACCAGCCGCCGCGTCAGCAGGCACAGCAGCAGAACGGCGAGGGCGCCCACGCCGGTTCGCAGCGCCACGGTCCACACCGGCGGAAGGTGGGCGAGCATGGCCTTGCCGACCGGCCAGTTGATGCCCCAGACCACCGCCACCAGGCCCAGCAGCCAGGGCGCGGCGCGCGATGACGGTGTCGATGCGAAGGCCGTGGCGGAAGTGCTCATTCGTAGGTGGAAGCGGATGGGTTCGACCCCGGACCTTAGGCTTGCCGTGGCATCATTTGTAGACCCAGATCAGCCCGCATCGATGGAGCCACCACAACATGGACTACGGCGCCTTGCTCGCCGCATTCGCGCGCGAAGAGGGGCCGCAGGGCCCCGCGACCCGGCAGCACCGGCTGTACGCCTGCCTTCGCTGGGCGATCCTCGGCGGAAAGATCGCCGAGGGCGCGCGGCTTCCGTCCACGCGAACCCTGTCGGCCGAGCTCGGCATGGCCCGCAACTCCGTGCTCTATGCCTACGAGCACCTGGGCGCCGAAGGCTTCCTCGTCGGCACGCGCCATGGCACCGTCGTCGCGAGCCTCGGGCTGGCGCGTGACGCGGCCGTCGGGTGCGACTCGGCGCAGGCGCCCGAGGCGCCGCCGCTGGCACGGCGAGCCGCCATTCCGCACGGCGGGCCGGACGAGGCCGACCGCGCGCTGCCCCTGTGGCCCGGCGTGCCGGCGCTGGACGAGTTTCCGCTCGCCGCATGGCGTCGCTGCATGGAGCGGGCCTGGCGCGCCATCGACGCACGGCAGCTGAACTACGCCCCCGTGCAGGGCCACCTGCCGCTGCGGCAGGCGATCGCGCAATACCTGCGCGTGTCGCGCGGCGTGCGCTGCGAGGCGGAGCAGGTCTTCATCACCAACGGATCGCAGGGCGGCCTCGAGCTCTGCGCCCGCACGCTGGCCGACGCGGGCGACACGGCATGGATCGAGAACCCCGGCTACCCGGGCGCCCGCGCGGCCCTGCAGGCGGCCGACCTGCGGCTGGTGCCCGTCGCGGTCGATGCCGAGGGCCTGGCGCCCAGCGCCGAAGACTGGAGCGCAACGCCGCCGAAGCTGATCTACATCACGCCTTCGCACCAGTACCCGCTCGGCGCCATGATGAGCCTGGAGCGGCGGCTGGCGCTGATACGGCAGGCGCGCGAGGCCGGTGCGTGGCTGGTCGAGGACGACTACGACAGCGAATTCCGCAGCGAGAAGGTTCCGCTCTCGGCCGTGCAGGGGCTGGACGCGCATGCACCGGCGATCTACGTCGGCACCTTCAGCAAGACGATGTTCCCGGCGCTGCGCCTGGGCTTCACGGTGGTGCCCGCGCCGGTGGTCCCGGCCCTGCTGGGCGCGATCGGCGCCACAGGCATGCGCGGCCGGGTCGCGGACCAGGCCGCGCTGGCCGACTTCATCGAAAGCGGCCAGTTCACGCTGCACCTGCGCCGGATGCGGCAGCTCTATGCCCGGCGGCGCGAGGCATTGCAGGAGGCGCTGCAGCGGCACCTGGGCGGCGTCGTCACCGTCTCCGGCGGCGCGGGCGGCATGCATCTGTCGGCGCGGCTCGAAGCGCCGGTCGCAGACGTGGACGTGAGCCAGGCGGCGCGGGTGCAGGGGCTGGGGCTGCGTCCGCTGAGTCCGTTCTGCCTGCCGGGCACGGCCGGCACGCTCTACAACGGCTTCGTGCTCGGCTACGCGGGAATGCCTCCGGAGCGGGCCGACGGGCTCGTGCGGCACATGGGGCGCGTCATCGACCAGGTGTGGCGCGCGGCTGCGAACCGGCCCTCCTGAAGCAGGGGCCTACGAACTCTCGCGCTGCTCGATGCGGAACGGGATCAGCACCGTCTCGGCGGGCGGCCGGTGCCCCTCGCGCGCCCCGTCGATCACGCGCAGCAGCAGTTCGCCCGCCGCCTTGCCGATGCCCACGCAATCGACGGCCACGGTGGTGATGCGCGGATGGCAGGCGCGCGCCACCTCGAAGTCGCCGAAGCCCGCGATCGCAATGCGGCCCGGCACATCCCAGCCGCGGCGCTGGCATTCCATCAGCGCGCCGAAGGCCGAGAGGTCGGACACGCAGAGCACCGCGTCCACGTCGGGCCACTGGCGGATCAGCTGCGCCACGGCCTCTCCGCCCTGTTCCATGGAGATGGGCGGCTGGCCGAAGCTGATCACGCGGCCGTCGGGCAGGCCCAGTTCGCGGATCGCCTCCGCGTAGCCGCGCTGGCGGTCGGCACCGCGCGTGTCGCGGTTGGAGGTGCCGCCGATGAAGGCGATGCGCCGGTAGCCCTTGTCGTGCAGGTGCCGCACCATCGCGCCCGCGGCTTCCGCGTTCGAGAAGCCGACCGTGTGCTCGATGGGCGTGACGGGCAGGTCCCAGGTCTCGACCACCGGCACGCCCGCAGCCTGCAGCATCGCGCGAGCGGCCGGCGTGTGCGAGCCGCCGGTGAGGATCACGCCTTCGGGCCGGCGCGCGAGCATGGCGCGCAGCAGGCGCTCCTCGGTTTCCACGCGGTAGTCGGTGTAGCCCAGCAGCAGCTGCAGGCCGCGCGCTTCCACGGCGGCGGTGATGCCCTGGGCGGTCTCGGAGAAGTTGGAGTTGTTGAGCGAGGGGATCAGCACCGCGACGAAGCCCGAGCGCTTGCTGGAGAAGGTGCGCGCCGTCTGGTCGATGACGTAGCCCATTTCCTCGCAGGCCTGCAGGATGCGCTGGCGCAGCGCCTCGGAGGTCACGCGGTCGCTGCTGCCGCCCCGGTTGAGCGCGCGCGACACCGTCATCTTCGACACGCCGACGCGCGCGGCCACGTCGGCCATGGTCGCGGGGCGGGTGAGGGGCGGAGCGGGGGCGGCGGAGGCTTTGGTCGGGGGCAAGGGGCTTCTTTCTCGGGAAAGCAGTCCAAGGATCAAGGATATGCGACGCAGCATCGTCGCAAACCCATGGCTGCCGAGAATACGCCGGGAGCTCCCGTCCGGGGCAGGCAGGGCCCGCCGGTCACTCGGTGGCCAGCAGATTCTTCATGCGCACCTGGTCGCCGTTGCGGTAGTAGAAGTCGTCGGGGCGCTTTGCCTGTGCGCGTTTCTCGAGGTCTTCCAGGCTGATGCCGTCGGGGTTGGCCTGCAGCTCCTGCTCGAGCGCGGCGAGCTCGGCCTCGTTCGTCACTGTCGCGTAGTCGGCCTCGCGGGAGCGCATCACCGGCTGGCCGTCGCTCGTCTTGAAGCTCTTGATGCAGTTGCCTTTGCAGCTTTCGCCCGGCATCAGCTTGACCCACTTGGGACCGCCGAGATAGACGGCGTAGTACATCAGCTTGGCCTTGGCCTGCGGCACGCCTTGGTCGATCAGTCCTTCGTAGAAGACGCGGTGCGTCTTGCGCCACGGACGCACCTGGCGCACGCAGTAGTGGTCGTGGATGATGGCCGCCTTGAGGAAGGACTCCTCGAAGGGCTTGCCGACGATCGGCTGGAATATCGGCGGAATGGTGGCGCCGTCGGTGGGCTCTCCGTCGTAGGTTTCCCAGACGAGCTTGTTGCTGTCGGTGAAGCGGAGCTTGTTCTTGACCTTGCACTTGCCGGTCTGCGTGCATCCCGCAGGTTCCAGCACCAGGTCGCCGACGAACTGGGCCTGCGCGAACGCCGACGCCACGCAGAAGGCGGCGGCCGCGAGGGTCCGGAAGAAGGTGCCGGATGCTTTCATCGGATCTCCTGGTGCACGAAGGTCGCGTTGTCGATGACGTTGTGCAGCTCCAGCCCGTGCTTGTCGAAAAGCTTGATGTCGGTGCTGGCCGGCGAGTAGTCGAGGATGCCGAAGTTCTCGCGCTCGCCGGTGAGGTAGTACTTGGTGACGAAGGCGCCCGAGGAGACGACCTCGAACATCTTCGTTCCGCCGGCGGGCGGCAGGAATGCGTTCTCGTGGATGTCGCCGGTCAGGAAGATGATGTTGCGCCCGTAGATGATCTCGCGGAACTTCGCGTAGTCGTCGCGGTAGCGCATCCAGCCGTTGCCGGTCGCGCGGATCGGGGTGCCGGCGCAGATCACCACGTAGCCTTGCTCATTGGCCAGTTCCTGCTTGAGGTAGTCGAGTTGCTTCTGCCCGAGCAGCGGGCTGGCGTCGCCGGGCTCGGCGCTGTACCAGCGGGTGTCGAGGAAGATCGCCCGGCCGATGCGCTGCTGCTGGTGCATCAGCGGCACCGAGTAGTAGATGCCGTCGGTTGCGGGATCGAGATGCGCCGGGTTCTGCAGCTGCTCGATCTGCATGTACTTGGTGAAGAGCCGGCGGGTCTCCTGCTTCACCGGCGCGCTGACCTCCGAGCCGTGCGCGTTGTTCCAGGCGAAGTCGTGGTCGTCCCAGGTGCCGTACACGCCGCCGCCGTTGCCCTGCCTCTGGCGCAGCGCGTCCCGCAGGGCCTTGAAGTTCGGCACGCTCCATTGCGTTTCGTACTTTCCCTGCATCACATCGGCGAACTTGGCGGGAGTCCATCCGGCCGGTTCGTTCAGCTTGGGAAAGTAGTCCATGTAGATCTGGTCGCCCAGGAGGAACAGGTAGTCGGGCTGCTCCTGCGCGATGCGGTTCCAGACGTGCTGGTAGCCGTCGGGGCCGGACTTGTAGTTCATGCACGACGTGAAGGCGATCTTCATGGGGGCTCCTCGTTCACCGGTCTCTGTCTGCCGGGTGAGGCGGATCATAGGCAGCCGTCGCGCGCTGTCCCTCCGCAGAATATGGGATGGCGCTGCCCGTTCAGGCGCGCTCTTTCTTCAGCTGGCGCAGCGCGGCCTCGGCGTGCGCGACGAACCGGTCGGCCAGCAGCGAGGCCGCGAAGTTGTCGTTGGTCACCGCGAAGATGTCGAACGAGGGCGCGTTGCGTATCGGCCTGAAGCTCAGCCGGTCGGTCATGCAGCCGCGCGCCGTGAGGTCGTCGACGATGGCCACGCCCGCGCCCGCCGCCGCCATGGCGCAGGCGCTCTGGCCGGCTCGCACCTCGATGCGCGAGTCGGGCTGGCAGCGCTGCTGCACGCACCAGTCGGCAATGATGCGGCCCTGTGGGGTGTCGGGGCTGAAGGAGATCATGCGCTCCTTCAGGATGTCGGCCGGTGCCAGCGTGCGCCGCGACTCCAGTGCGTGGCCGCGCGGGAACACGCCGGCCAGCGTCCACCGGCCGATGGGGCGGGCGCTGAGGAGCGGATCGTCGATGGCCAGCGTGGAGATGGCCACGTCGGCCTCGTGCGCCACCAGACGCTTGACCATCTCCTTCGCGAGCAGCACTTCGAAGTAGAGACGCGCGTCGGGAAATTCCTCGCCCAGCGCGGTGAGGGCGCGCGGCACCATGTCGAGCCCGGTGCCCGGGCTGCACAGCACGCGCAGCGTGAGCATCCTGCCGCCCTTCAGCGCCTGCGCGCAGTCGTCGATGCGCGCCACGCCCCGGTACACCTGCTCGACCTCGGCGAACAGCGCCTGAGCCTCGGGCGTCGCCAGCAGCCTGCCCTTGCGCCGCTCGAAGAGGCGCAGCCCCAGCTGCAGCTCGATGTGCGAGAGCATGCGGCTGATGCCCGGCTGCGACACGTGCAGCGAGCGCGCAGCGTCGGTGACGGAGCCCGCCAGCATGACGGCGCGGAAGACTTCGATCTGTCGGAGGTTCATGACTTGCCTCGGCCCGATGCCATTGTTCGATAACGCGATGTTATGGGCTTGCGACATGTTGGTATTTGCCGGGCGGGCGGGGGCTTCCTAGGATCGGCCTCATTCTTCAGAACAAGCAAAGAGGCAACGAGACATGGCCACAGTCACCGGCATCACCGGCATCACCGGCATCACCGCCACCACCGCCGCCGCCGCGCACGGCATCACGCGCAGGCATGCGATTTCCACTCTCTCGGTCGCGGCGCTCGCCGTCGCCTTCGGCCACCGCGCGGATGCCGCCGAGGCCTGGCCCACGAAACCGGTGCGCATCATCGTGCCCTTCGCGCCCGGCGGCGGCGCCGACGGCTCGGCGCGCGTGCTGGCCGAGGTGCTGGCACCGCAGCTCGGCCAGCCGGTGATCGTCGAGAACAAGCCCGGCGCGGGCAGCGCCATCGGCGTGATGGCGGCGCTGCAGAGCCGCGACGGCCACACGCTGCTGATGGGCAGCAACAGCATGGTGATCAACCCGTCGCTCAACCCGAAGCTGACCTACGATGTGGCGCGCGATTTCGACGCCATCGGCATGGTCTCGCAGCAGCCGCTGGTGCTGGTGGTGCCGGCCGAATCGAAAGCGAAGACCGTGGCGGACCTGGTGGCGCAGGCCAAGGCCCAGCCCGGCAAGCTCAGCGCGGGCAACAGCGGCACCGGCACGCTCGCGCACCTGACGGCGGAACTCTTCGCGCAGGAGACCGGCACCTCGCTCGTGAGCGTGCCCTACAAGGGCGAGAGCGCGCTGATGCCCGACCTGATCTCGGGACTGGTGTCGATGGGCTTCCTGAACCTGCCGAGCGTGATCGTGCACATCCGCTCGGGCCGGCTGCGTGCGCTGGCTGTGTCTTCGGCGCAGCCGGTGGCCGAGCTGGCGAACGTGCCGACCCTGCGCAGCCTGAAGCTGCAGAGCCTGGAAGTGGAGGGCTGGGCCACGCTGGTGGCGCCCAAGGGCAGCATTCCTGCCGAGGGGTTGGCGCGACTCGAGAAGCTGCTGGCAGGCGCGCTGCAGTCGGAGACGGTGAAGAAGCGCTTCGAGGCGCTGAGCCTCGAGACATTCATCCGCGGCCGCGAGGCCACGGCCCAGTACCTGAAGGCCGAAGGCGGCCGCTGGGGGCAGGTGGTGAAGAGCCGCGGCATCCAGGTCGAGAACTAGCATGCACATGAACAAGGACATCGGAACGAGCCGCGTCGTCGAGGCCGACGTGGTGGTGTGCGGCGGAGGCGTCGCGGGCACCATGGCGGCGGTGGCGGCGGCACGGCAGGGCGCCTCGGTGGTGCTGGTCGAACGCTACGGCTTCCTGGGCGGCAACGCCACGGCGGGCGCGGTGGCGCAGTTCAACAGCTGGCAGACCGGCAACGGCCGCAAGGTGGTGGCGGGGCTTGCCGACGAGGTGGTCGAGCGGCTGCGGCGCTACGGCGGCGCGCGCGAGCACGACCGATTCGTGATGTCCACCGGGCATCACATGGACCGCGTCGAATACGAGCCCGAGGTGCTCAAGCTGGTGCTCGACGACATGGTGGCTGAGGCCGGCGTGCAACCGCTGCTGCATGCCAGCCTGCTTGACGTGCAGTGCGAGGGGCGACGCGTCGCCGGCCTGCGCGTGCTGACCAAGGGCGGCGTGCTCGCCCTGCGCCCGGCCGTGCTGGTCGATGCCTCCGGCGACATGGACGCGCTCGAGCAGGCGGGCGCGCGCTTTCTCGAACTCGGCAGCGGCGAGGCGCTGCAGCCGGCCACGATGATGTTCCGCTTCGGCCCCATCGATTTCGAGCGCTTCGGCGCGCTCTCGAAGGCGGAGCTCGCCGAACTGGCCGCCAGGGGTTATGCGCAGGGCGGTCTCGCGCGGGCCGCGCTGCACTCCAGCCGCGTTCCGCATTCGGACGACGCCTGGTTCAACATCAGCCGGCTGGCCATCGACGCCACCGACCCGATGGCGCTCGGCGGCGCGGAGATCGAAGGCCGGCGGCAGGCATGGAAGGCCGCGGCCTTCATCGCCGCCTCGGTGCCCGGCTGCGGCAACGGTCGGCTTCGCGCCTTCGGCACGCAGGTGGGCGTGCGCGAGACGCGGCGCGTGGAGGGCGACCATGTGCTGACGGCCGCCGAGCTGCTGGAACCGGTGCAGTTCGCCGACGCCATCGCGGCCGGGGCCTACCCGATCGACATCCATCCGGCGCAGGGCGGTTCGCTGCACTACGTGCCGATGGACGACGACCACGCCTACCAGATCCCGTACCGCAGCCTGATTCCGGGCGCTCTCGACAACGCGCTGGGCGTGGGGCGCGGCATCTCGGCCAGCCACGAGGCGCTGGCGGCCATCCGGGTCATGACGATCTCGATGGCGGTGGGGCACGCGGCCGGCATTGCCGCGGCGATGGCAGCGAAGGCGGCTGGCGAGGGCATGGGCGCCCAGGTGCGGGCGGTTCCGGTGCCGGCATTGCGCGAGGCGCTGCTGCGCGGCGGTGCGGTGCTCGCCTAGGCGCTCAGAGCCAGTTGCCGCTCTGCGGCATCTGCACCTTCTCGGCGGGGTCGCCGCCGGTGACGAGCGAGCCGATGAGGATGCTCAGCAGCGAGATGAAGATGCTCGCGAACAGCGCGGTCCAGAAGCCCGACACCCTGAAGCCCTTCACCAGCGCGGCCACCAGAAGGATCATCAGCGCGTTGATGACCAGCAGGAAGAGCCCGAAGGTCACCAGCGTCAGCGGCAGGGTGAGCACGATCAGCAAGGGCTTGACGATCGCGTTGGCCAGGCCCAGCAACAGCGCCGAGACGATCAGCGCGCCGGTGCTGTCGAACTTCAGTCCGCGGAAGAGATGGCTTGCGACCCACAGCGAGATGCCGGTGATGGCCCAGTGGACGAGGAAGGGAGTCAGGTTGTTCAGCATGGATCGGGTGGTTTGTGGCAGCAGACGCAGAGCTTGTTGCCGTCGGGATCACGGAAGTAGGCCCCATAGTAGTCGGCGTGATAGTGCGGCCTGAGGCCCGGCGGGCCTTCGCAGGTGCCGCCCTGTGCCAGCGCGATGGCGTGGACCCGGTCCACCGTGGCGCGGTCGGCGGCCATCAGCGCCACCATCTGGCCGTTGCCGGGCGAGGCGGCCTGCTCGTCGTACGGGGTACCCACCAGGAAGAGCGGGCGGGGCGCGTCGGGGCCTTGCCAGCCGGCCCATGGCTTGCCGTCGTCGCGGAACCTCAGCGTCAGGCCCAGTTCGCCCATGAGCGCCGAATAGAAGGAGAAGGCGCGCTCGAAGTCGTTCACACCGATGTAGACGTGGGACAACATGCGAGTTAATTCTTCTTGGTTAACAGCTCAATTGTTGACCTGATTCTCGATTGTTACCCCAAGAAACACTGGCGGACTGGCCGTTAAGATCGCCGGCTTATGGCCAATGCGTCGATCGCCAGCATGACCCCCGCCCCGGCTTCGGCCGATGAAGCCGAATCGTGGGTACGCGGCGAGCTCATCCGCAGCCTGATGCGCTCGGCGAAGGGCTCGTACTTCGTCTCCGCGGCGCTGATGCCGGCCATGGTCGGCCTGAACTGGGCCTACGTCCCCCGTTGGGAACTGCTCATCTGGCTCCTGGCCGGCCTGATCGCCACCGCCTGCCGGGCCTGGGGCGCGCGGGTCTATGCGGTGCGCTATGCCGGGCGCAGCGCGGCCGCGCAGCAACAGTTCACCGAGCGCTACGGCTTCGTCTGGAGCACCAGCGCGGTGGTGTGGGGGCTGTCGGTGCTGCTGTTCTTCGAACGTACGCCGCAGGTCAACCAGTTCATGAGCTGGCTCATCGTGGCCGGCGTGGGCACCTTTCCGCTCAATGGGCTGGCGCTGCATCCGCCGCTGCTCAAGCGCTACGTCAACACGCTGTTCATCACGATGCTGGGGGCGGTGCTGATACGGCTGGTGTCGATCACGCTGCAGCATCCGCAGTTCCAGTACGGCTACCTGATGCCCATATTGCCGATCCTTCACTGGTTCCTGCTGCTGAGGGCCGGGCGGCACATCCACGAGACGGCGCGCAACAGCCTGGAGCTGCTGTTCCACAACCACATCCTGATCAAGTCGCTGACCCAGCAGCGGCAGGCGGCGGTGTCGGCCGTGGCCATGAAGAACCGCTTCCTGGCCAGCGCCGCGCATGACATGCGCCAGCCGGTGCTGGCACTTTCGTTGTACGCCGACTGGCTGCGCAACGAGCCCGAGCTGGTGCTCGAGCTCGCGCCGAAGATCGTGCGCGCCACGCACGCGGTGAACGCGCTGTTCGACTCGATGTTCGACCTGGCGCGCATCGACTCGGGCCAGGTGCGCCTGCACGTCGAGCGGGTCGACGTGCCCGAGCTGCTGCACGACCTGGAGCTGCAATACCGCCCCGTGGCAGAGAGCCGCGGCCTGGATTTCCGCGTGCACATGTGCGAGGGCTCGTTCCTGACCGACCCGATCCGCGTGCGCCGCATGATCGGCAACCTGCTGGCCAACGCGATCAAGTACACGACCGAAGGCGGCGTGCTGCTGGCTGCACGGCAGACGCGCGACGGCCTGCGCGTGGAGGTGTGGGACACCGGCATCGGCATCGCGCCCGAGCATCTGCGCGACGTGTTCCTGGAGTTCTACAAGGTGGCCGACCACGCCGGCACCTCCGACGGCTTCGGCCTGGGCCTCGCCATCGTCGCGCGGCTGTCGCACGTGCTGGGTCACCCGGTGAGCGTGCGCTCGCGGCTGGGCAGCGGCAGCGTGTTCAGGGTGGCGCTGCATGACGCCGACGAGGCGGTTGCGCAGGCGCGGGTGACGGCCTCCGGCGGCTGAAGACACACTCAACTCCGCCCCCAAGAAAAAACCGCGCCAAGGCGCGGTTTTTTTATTTCGGGAACACCGAGGAACCGGCTTTGCCGGTCCTCAGGTGTTGCCCCCTGCAAGGGGGTTGGCGCAGCGACACGAAGTGCGCGAAGCCTGGGGGTCAGCCAGATAGCAAGCCGTTCGTGCGCGCGTAGTGCAGCGCCTGCGTACGGCTCTTCACCCCCAGCCTGCGGAACAGACGCCACAGGTGAACCTTCACCGTGTGCTCGCTGATCTCCAGGTCGGTGGCGATGTCGCGGTTGCTCATGCCCTTGTCGAGCATGGCGATCAGCTGCGTCTGGCGCTTCGAGAGCTTGCCGCTGTTGGCGGCGGGCATCTCGTCGGCTTCGTCTTCCGAGCCGGCCATCAGCAGGCCGCGCAGGGCCGCCGCCAGTTCGTTGGAGCTGGCCGACTTCTCGATGTAGGTGTCGGCGCCCGCCTCGATGCAGGCGTCTTCCATGTCGGCGGAGGGGGCCGCGGAATACACGGCGATCGGCACGTTCGGATAGACCTGCTTGACCGCGATCACGCCCGAGACGCCGTTCGTGTCCGGCAGCTTCAGGTCCAGGCAGAAGAGCGTGGGCGCGCCACGCTGCTGCACGGAGCTTGCGAGCTTGTCGAGGCGTTCGAGCTCGACGATGTTCTCGGCCGGGCGCAAGCGCCGCAAGACCATCACGATCGCGTCGCGCATCAAGGGGTGGTCGTCGATGACATAAATGCTCATGTTTTCTTCCTTTGTGATCGCACCGTCTTCTCTCGTCATGCTCATCGGCCGATAAGCCGATGGGCGTTGCCGGATCAACTCCCGCTGGTTGTGCCGGGTGTCGTTTCCGTCAGTGCCTCCAGCGCCTCTTCGACGGCGCGTATTTTTTCTGTACCGATGGGTTCCAGCTGGCCGGCCAGCGCGGCCAATGCTTCGCCGCGTTGTGCCTGCAGGATTGCGATGGTACGGCCCGCTTCCTGCGGCGACGCGAATCCACGGCTTTGCAGCAGGGTTTCGCCGCGCGCATCCAACAGCTTGAAATAGAAAAGTCCGTCCGCCTTCTCGCGGTACTGCTTGAAACTGGGCTTGGCGACCTTGGCCGCCTTGGCTTGGCCCTTGTCCTTGCCGGCCGCGAGGTTGCGCAGGCCGACCGCGTGGCGCAGGCTGGCCATGAAGGGCTTCGACAGGGCCTGCGCCTTCTCGGCGCCGGCGAGCAGGGTGCGCTCGATCTGCGCCGGGTCGTTCATGAGCGCCTCGTAGCGCTCGCGCAGCGGCGCCACTTCGAGGTCGATGCGCTCGAACAGCATCTGCTTGGCGTCGCCCCAGCCGATGCCGTCGGCGTACGCCTTGCGCAGCGACTCGGTTTCCTCGGCGCTGGCGAAGGCCTGGTAGATCTGGAAGAGCGCCGAGCCTTCGGTGTCCTTGGGTTCGCCGGGCGCGCGGGAGTCGGTCACGATGCTGGAGATCTGCTTGTGCAGTTGCGCGCGCGGCGCGAACAGCGGGATCGTGTTGCCGTAGCTCTTGCTCATCTTGCGGCCGTCGAGGCCGGGCAGGGTGGCGACAGCATCGTCGATCTCGGCCTCGGGCAGCGTGAAGTGATCGCCGTAGAGGTGGTTGAAGCGCTGCGCCATGTCGCGCGCCATCTCGATGTGCTGCACCTGGTCGCGGCCCACGGGCACCTTGTGGGCGTTGAACATCAGGATGTCGGCGCCCATGAGCACCGGATACATGAAGAGGCCCGCCGTCACGTCGGCGTCGGGGTCCTCGCCCTTGGCCACGTTCTTGTCGAGCTGCGCCTTGTAGGCGTGCGCGCGGTTGAGCACGCCCTTGCCGGTGACGCAGGTGAGGAACCAGGTCAGCTCGGGGATCTCGACGATGTCCGACTGGCGGTAGAAGGTGACTTTCTCGGGGTCGAGGCCGCAGGCCAGCCAGCTGGCGGCGATCTCGAGGGTGGAGCGCTGGATCAGCGCTGGCTCCTGCACCTTGATGAGCGCGTGGTAGTCGGCAAGGAAGAAGAAGCTCTGCACACCGGGCGCGACGCTTTGCCGCACCGAGTGGCGGATCGAGCCGACGTAGTTGCCGAGGTGCGGCGTGCCCGACGGTGTGATGCCGGTCAGGACGCGCAGGGGAGCTTGGGAAGACGAAGCCATGGAACGACGAAGAAATACTTAAAGCAGCAGTGCCTTGAGCGGGGTGATCAGCAGGTTGATGACGAAGTAGCCCACGTCCATCAGCGGCCGCAGCCAGTATGTGCTGACGATGCCCGCGAGGACGAGGCCCATCACGATGAAAAAGCCGTATGGCTCGATGCGCGCAAGGAACATCTGGGCCTGTCCGCTCGGAAGAAGGCCGGCCAGCACGCGGCCGCCGTCGAGCGGAGGCAGCGGGAACAGGTTGAAGGCCCACATCACGAGGTTGACCAGGATGCCGCCCTGCGCCATCTTGATGAAAAAGGTTTCAGTGACGCCCGCGGCGACCAGCGTCACCAGCAGCAGCGCCCAAAGGATCGCCTGGATGAAGTTGGAGACAGGCCCTGCCAGCGCCACCCACACCATGTCGCGCTTCGGATGGCGAAGCCGTCCGAAGTTGACCGGCACCGGCTTGGCATAGCCGAACAGGAATGCGCCCGAGGTCGCGAAGTACAGCATCAGCGGCATCAGGATGGTCCCGATGGGGTCGATGTGCTTCATCGGATTGAGCGTGACGCGTCCCATCATTGCGGCCGTGTTGTCGCCGAAGTGGCGCGCCACGTAGCCGTGCGCCGCCTCGTGCACGGTGATCGCGAAGATCACCGGCAGCGCGTAGATCAGCACGGTCTGTATGAGGTTGGAAATATCCACTGGGCGATTGTGTCAGACGGGAGTGGTTCTCAGCCCCGATTTCAGAGGCCCAGCACGGCCAGCGCGCCGCGCCCCTGGCGCACCACGACGGGGTCGTCGCCCGAGCCCATGGGCGTGAGGTCGACCACGGTGGTGGGCTGCGAAGGGCAGGCGCCGGCATCGATGACCGCGGCGATCTGCTTCTCGAAGCGCTCGCGGATGGTCTGCGCGTCGTTCAGGGCCTCGGTCTCGCCCGGAGCGATCAGCGTGGTGGCCAGGAGGGGCGCGCCGTGCAGCGCGAGCAGCTCCAGCAGCACCTTGTGGTCGGGCACGCGCAGGCCGATGGTCTTGCGCTGCGGATGGCTCACGCGGCGCGGCACTTCCTTGGTGGCCTCGAGCAGGAAGGTGTAGGGGCCGGGCGTGGCCGCCTTCAGCAGGCGGTACTGCTTGTTGTCGACACGCGCGTAGTTGGCCAGCTCGCTCAGGTCGCGGCACAGCAGCGTGAGATGGTGCTTCTCGTCGACCTGGCGGATGCGGCGAAGCTGGTCGACCGCGTCCTTGTCGTCGAGGTGGCAGGCCAGCGCGTAGCTGGAGTCGGTGGGCACGGCCACGATGTCGCCGCGCTCCAGCAGCGTGACGGCCTGCTTCAGCAGGCGCTGCTGCGGGTTCTCTGGATGGACTTCGAAGTACTGGGCCATGATGAAGAAGGGCTCCTGGTCAGGATTCGGCGGGCTCGATGGGCACCCGGCGCTCGCGCACCGTGAGCCACGCGCCGGCCGCGCCGCAGACCGCGATCATCGCCATGCCGATGAGCGAGAAGCTGTCGGGCACGTGGGAAAAGACGATCCAGCCGCCGAGCATGGCGAATGCGATCTGGGCATAGAGATACGGGGTGAGCGTGGAAGCCGGCGCGCGCTGGTAGGCCAGGATCAGCATGAAGTGCCCCACCGTGCCCATGAAGCCCATGAGGCACAGCAGCGCCCACCATTCCCACGAGGGCAGCGAGGTCCACACGAAGGGCACTCCCAGCGAGACGAGCAGCGTACCCACCCAGCCGGTGTAGAAGTGCATGGTCAGCGGGTTCTCGGTCTGCGCCAGCTTGCTCGTGAGCACCTGGAACCAGGCGTTGCTCAGCACCAGCCCGAGCGGCAGGAAGATGGCCCAGCTGAACGCACCGCCGCCCGGCCGCAGGATGACCAGCGTGCCGAGGAAGCCGCCCGCCACCAGCGACCAGCGCAGCGGCGACACGTGCTCCTTGAGCGTGGTGGCCGCCAGCAGCGTGATGACCAGCGGCGCGATCAGCACGATCGAGGTGAACTCGGCCAGCGGCATGTAGCGCAGGCTCAGGAAGGCGAAGATGCTCGACGCCAGCAGCAGCGCGCCGCGCAGCGCCTGGTAGCGCGGATGCCGCGTGCGAAGCAGCTCCGTGCCGCGCAGCGGCAGCAGCACCAGCGTGGTTGCCACGGCCTGGAAGGCATAGCGGAACCACACGCCCATCAGGATGGGCACGCCGAGGGTGGAGTACTTGGTGGCGGTGTCGAGCGTCGCGAAGCAGGCCACCGCCAGGATCACGAGGCCGATGCCGGCGAGGATGCGCTCCGACTCCTTGCTGACGCTGCGCTGTTGCGCCGCGCGTGCGTTCGCCAGCGCAACTGCCGCCGCGCTGTCAGTGCCGGTCCCGGGGTTCTGGCTCACTGCTGGATGCGGTCGCCGAGCAGTTCCCACACGGGAGTGAGCGCGCCGGGCAACGGCGGCAGCTTGCCGAGATCGCAGTGGCTCTCGTCGGGGCTGTGGAAATCGCTGCCGCGCGAAGCGGCGAAATCGAACTCGAGCGCCTTGTCGGCGTACTCGACGAACTCGGCCGGCGTGTGGCTGCCTGTGACGACCTCGATCGCCTGGCCGCCATGCGCCTTGAACTCGAGGAACAGCGCGTACTCCTCGTTGGCCGAGAACTTGTAGCGGCCCGGGTGCGCGATCACGGCCATGCCCTTGGCGGCGGTGATCCAGTGCACGGCGTCCTTCAGCGTGGCCCAGCGGTGCGGAACGTAGCCGGGCTTGCCCTCGGTGAGGAACTTGCGGAACACCTCTGGCGTGTCGCGGCAGTGACCCTGCTCGACGAGAAAGCGCGCGAAGTGGGTGCGCGAGATGAGTTCGGGGTTGCCGACGAACTTGAGCGCGCCTTCGTAGGCGCCGTGGATGCCGACCTTTGCCAGTCCTTCGGACATTTCCTGCGCCCGCTTGCCGCGGCCGCCGCGCGTGTCGTAGAGGCCTTGCGAAATGGCCGCGTCGTCGGGATCGAAGCCCAGGCCGACGATGTGCACGGTTTCGCCGGCGAAGGTCACCGAGATCTCGGTGCCGGTGAGATAGCGCATGCCGTTGGCACGGGCCGCCGCTGCGGCGCGGTGCTGGCCGCCGATTTCGTCGTGATCGGTGAGGGCCCAGAGCTCGACGCCGTTGGCGGCCGCGCGCGTGGCCAGTTCTTCGGGCGTCAGCGTGCCGTCGGAAACCACGGAGTGGCAGTGAAGATCGGCATTGAGAATGGAGGACACCCTCGCATTCTATGGGGTCTGGAACATCGTTGCGGGCGCGTGGATGCTATGCAAGATGCTATTAAATAAATAGCATTACTGCACCGCTGCATGCGCCTCAGCGCTTCTTGCGAAAAGCCGCCCAGGCCGCCACCGCGGTGAAGCTGATCACGATGCCCACCACGATCCAGAAGCCGTGCTTGTGCTCCGCGAGCGGAATGCCACCCACGTTCATGCCGAACAGGCCGGCCAGGATGTTGATCGGCAGCGCCAGCACGGTCACCACCGTCAGCACGAAAAGGCTGCGGTTGTTGTCCTCGTTGACGTTGGCGGCGATCTCTTCCTGCAGCAGCTTGATGCGCTCCTGCAGCGCCTGCATGTCGCGCAGCACCACCGAGAACTCCTCGGTCGAGCCGCGCAGCGCCTGCGCGTCGGGTTCGGCCATCCATCCTGGAGGCCCCTGCAGCAGCCGGAACAGCGCCGCCGGCTCGGGTGCCAGCAGCCGCTGCAGCCGCACCAGCAGCCGGCGCAGCACGCCCAGGCGCGCGCGCTTGTGGTCGAGGCGGCCGGCCAGCAGTTCGTCTTCGATGCGGTCGATGCGCGAGGTGACGCCGCGCACGATCTTCACCAGCACGTCGGCCTGTGCGCGCAGCAGGTGCTCGAGAAGCTCCGTGCTGGAGCGCGGCGCGTCGCCCGCCTTCACCGCCGTGCGCAGCGCGTCCACCGAGCGCAGCGGCTTGGTGCGCGCCGTGACCACGAGGCGCGGACCCACGCTGATCCACAGCGTGGAGATGTCGGAAGGTTCGAAGCTGAACTCGAAGTGCACGTCGTTGATGACGGCGATCAGCGAGTCGTCGTCGCGCTCGATGCGCGTGGAGGGCAGGCCCTCGTGCAGCGTCTCGTAGAAGGTGTCCGACAGATTTGCGTGTCGCACCAGCCAGCGCTCGGCGTGCGCATGGCTCAGGTTGAAGTGCAGCCAGACGTAGGCGGGGTTCTCCTGCCCGTCGCCTTCGCAGCCGTGGATGTCTTCGCGGCTCGCAGGGCCGGTCGGGGTATCTCGCTGCTCGGCCAGCCACGCCGCCGCCTGCGCCGAGTCGATGGATCGCGCAGGCTCCGGCGCCCGGGCGTCGAAAAGGTAGCCGCAGATCAGCCCGGCTTCGTCGCCCCCGTAGGACTGGGCAGCGAGATCATGGAATGCCGACAAGATGGTAGATACGCGAGATCAGAAGATGCGGGTGAACAGCCAGTAGAGCGACCCCGACAGCAGCATCGCCACCGGCAGCGTCAGCACCCAGGCCAGCGCGAGATTGCGCAGCGTGGACAGCTGCAGGCCCGAGCCGCTGGCCGTCATGGTGCCCGCCACGCCTGACGAAAGCACATGCGTGGTCGACACCGGCAGCCCGTACATGTCGGCCGCGCCGATGGTGACCATGGCGACCACTTCGGCCGAGGCGCCCTGCGCATAGCTCAGGTGCGTCTTGCCGATCTTCTCGCCCACGGTGACCACGATGCGCTTCCAGCCGATCATCGTGCCCAGGCCCAGCGCGATGGCCACCGCCACCTTGACCCACAGCGGAATGAAGCGCGTGGCGCTGTCCAGCTCCTGGCGGAAGGTGTTCACGCGCAGCTTCGTCTCTTCGTCGAACTTCGCTGCGCCGCTCTTGTCGAGGTGGCGGATGGCCTCGGAGGCCAGGTACATGTCGTTTCGCACGTTGGCGACGGCATCGGCCGGAACGCCGGCCAGCGAGCCGTGCTGGCGCACCTGCTGGCCGATGCTGCCGGCGGTCGCGGCCAGCGCAGGCACCACGGAAGGAGCGAACTCGCGGGTGCGCACATAGGTGGAGAGCGTGTCGCGCGCGGCCGCCGGCTCCATGGCCGGCAGCGAAGTCGGCACGCTGCGGTTCAGCGCGTTCTGCGCCATCTCGGCCACGGCCACGAACTTGACGGTTTCGTTGGCCGGCATCGCGCGGTTCAGCGCATAGGCCATCGGCACCGTGCCCACGAGGATCAGCATGATCAGGCCCATGCCCTTCTGCCCGTCGTTGGAGCCGTGCGCGAACGAGACGCCCGTGCAGGTGAGGATCAGCAGGCCGCGGATCCACCACGGCGGCGGCTCGCTGCCCTTGGGTTCTTCATAGAGTGCGCGGTTCTTCACGAAGGCACGCAGCGCCAGCAGCAGCAGGGCGGCGCAGCCGAAGCCGACCATCGGCGACAGCAGCAGCGAGTAGCCCACCTTGGTGGCCTGCGCCCAGTCGACGCCGCTGGTGCCGTCGCGGCCGTGCATCAGCGCGTTGGCCACGCCCACGCCGATGATCGAGCCGATCAGCGTGTGCGACGACGAAGCCGGCAGCCCCAGCCACCAGGTGCCCAGGTTCCAGATGATGGCGGCGATCAGCAGCGCGAACACCATCGCGAAGCCAGCGCCCGAGCCGACCTGCAGGATCAGCTCCACCGGCAGCAGCGCGATGATGCCGAAGGCCACTGCGCCGCTGGAAACCATCACGCCCAGGAAGTTGAACACGCCCGACCACACCACCGCGAAGTTGGGCGGCAGCGAATGGGTGTAGATGACGGTGGCCACGGCGTTGGCCGTGTCGTGAAAGCCGTTGACGAACTCGAAGCCCAGCGCGATCAGCAGCGCCACGCCCAGAAGTATGTAGGGCACCCAGGTGGTGACAGGCGCCCCGGAGGCCGTGACGTCGCCCACCAGGCTCCAGGCCGTGAAGAGCAGGCCCGCGGCCAGCAGCCCCACGAAGGTGATCAGCGTGAGCGGACCGGGCTTGGCGTCGAGCTTCGGCCGTTGCGCGGCAGGCGCCGACGGTAACTCGGCATGCGGGGCTGCAAGCGTGTTCATGGGCGATTCTGGGGTGTTGGAATGGCTTCAGATGGTGTTCGCGGCGTGTGACAGCTACATGTCAACGGCGTCAAAACCGTCACGTAGTCGTCATATAGGGCGAGCAGCATGCTTTTTCGTCTCCCTTCTCAATCCTTTCTTCTGCTGCCCACCATGCTGACGAGCGCACTTCCCGACCACGAAGACCTGATGCAACGCATCGCCCGCGACCTGATCGACAGCTACGACGAAGAGCTCGAGCTGGAAATCGAGGACCGCAACCTCGACGGCCTCGACCCCGCCTCCGCAACCACCCAGTCGTCCACCGACAAGGCGGCCCGCCAGGCCTATTTCAAGGAGCTGTTCCGTCTTCAGGGCGAGCTGGTCAAGCTGCAGGACTGGGTGCAGCACAGCAAGCAGAAGGTCGTCATCCTGTTCGAAGGCCGCGATGCGGCGGGCAAGGGCGGCGTCATCAAGCGCATCACCCAGCGCCTGAATCCGCGCGTGGCCCGCGTGGCCGCGCTGCCGGCGCCCAACGACCGCGAACGCACGCAGTGGTACTTCCAGCGCTACGTGGCTCACCTGCCGGCCGCCGGCGAAATGGTGCTGTTCGACCGCAGCTGGTACAACCGCGCCGGCGTCGAGCGCGTGATGGGCTTCTGCACCGACGACGAGTACGAGGAGTTCTTCCGCACCGTGCCCGAGTTCGAGAAGATGCTCGTGCGCTCGGGCATCAAGCTCATCAAGTACTGGTTCTCCATCACCGACGACGAGCAGCACATGCGCTTCCTCGGCCGCATCCACGACCCGCTCAAGCAGTGGAAGCTGAGCCCCATGGACCTCGAGAGCCGCCGCCGCTGGGAGGAATACACCAAGGCGAAGGAAACCATGCTCGAGCGGACCCACATCCCCGAGGCTCCGTGGTGGGTGGTGCAGGCGGTCGACAAGAAGAAGGCGCGGCTGAACTGCATCAGCCATCTGCTGGGCCAGCTGCCCTACAACGAGGTGCCGCACCCGCCGGTCGAGTTGCCCGAGCGCGTGCGCCATGCCGACTACCTGCGCCAGCCGGTTCCGGCCAGCATGATCGTCCCGGAAATCTACTGAAGCGCGCCCGGCCCGGGGCTGACCCGGGCCGGGAGTAGGCCGGCCGGCGCTTTGCGGTCACACTGCGCGCCATGGCCAGCCGTTCCACAGCCTCCGTCTTCGCCCGCGCCTACGAGCGAAACCTGCGCGCGCTCACCAAGGCAACGCTGAACAACAGCAAGCGCATCGCGGGACAGGTCCGGCGCGCCACGGCACAGCGGCTCAAGCCCCCGCCCGGCAGGGGCGACTGGCTCAGCGGCATGGCCGTGGGCCCCGGCGGGGCGCGCGGCTATCACCTGTTCCGGCCGGCCGGGCTGGAGCTCCAGCCGGGCGAGCGGTTGCCGCTCATGGTCATGCTGCACGGCTGCGGCCAGACCGGGCGCGACTTCGCCGCGAGCACCCGCATGAACGCGCTGGCCGTGCGCCAGCGCTTCCTGGTGCTCTATCCCGAGCAGGACCGGCTCGCCCATCCCCAAGGCTGCTGGAACTGGTACGAGCGCCGTTCAGGCAAGGCCGATGCCGAGGCCGCGACGCTGATGGCCGCCATCGACCAGGCCTGCCTGCTCTATCCCATCGATCGCGACTGCATGGCGCTGGCCGGTCTCTCGGCCGGCGCGGGCATGGCGGCGCTGCTGGCCACACGCTATCCGAACCGCTTCCGTGCCGTCGTCATGCATTCGGGCGTGGCGCCCGGCGCGGCGAAGTCGTCGGTCACGGCCCTCGGCGCGATGCGCGGGGAGCACGTGCCGCCGATGCCCACCACGGCAGTCGGCAAGGCGATGGGCGCCGCTGCAGTCTTCACCACCTTGCCGCCGATGCTGGTGCTGCACGGCGACGCCGACGCGGTGGTCGCGCCGAGCAATGCCGTCAGCAGCGCGGCGGTGTGGGCCACGGCGCTGGGCGCGCGGCCCGGGCTGCCGCGCGACATGCAGCGGGGCAGGCGTCGCGCGATGCGCGTGACCGACTTCAAGCGCAAGGGCCGCACGCTCGTCACCCTGTGCGAGATCGCGGGGCTGGGACACTCATGGAGCGGCGGCGCGCCGCATCAGCTGTTCAGCGATCCCGAAGGGCCCGATGCCACGCGCATGAGCTGGGCCTTCGCTGCCGCGCAGTTCAAGAACGTCGTGAAGACCTGAGCCTGCGCGCTCCGGAAATCCGCCGCCCGAGCCCGGCGATGACCTCCGAGGTCATTGCCGTCGTGGCGCCCGGCCCGAACACTCGGGCCCATCATGACGCAGTCGAACACAGCTGCCTCCGCAGCATCCCTTTCTTCCACGACCAGCCAGGGCGCGGGCGTGGTTCGACCCGGCCGGCTGGGCCTGTGGGTCATGCTCAGCGGCACCTTCCTGGTGGTGATGGACTTCTTCATCGTCAACGTCGCACTGCCGTCGATGCAGCGCGAACTGCAGGCGAGCGCCGGCACCCTGCAGCTGGTGGTGGCCGGCTACGGCCTGGCCATGGCGGCGGGCCTCGTCACCGGCGGGCGGCTCGGCGACATCTTCGGGCGCAGGCGGATGTTCATGCTCGGCCTGCTGCTCTTCGCGCTGGCTTCCGCCGCCTGCGGCTTCGCGCCGACCGCCGAACTGCTGGTGGCCGCGCGCGTGCTGCAGGGGCTGGCCGGCGCGCTGCTGCAACCGCAGGTGCTGGCGATGATCGGCCTGGCCTACACCGGCGAAGACCGCGCGCGAGCCTTCGCGGCCTACGGTCTTGCGCTGGGGCTCGCCGCCACGCTGGGCCAGCTCGTGGGCGGGCTGCTGATCCATGCCGACCTGGCGGGGCAGGGGTGGCGCAGCTGCTTCCTCATCAACGTGCCGATCGGCCTGCTGGCGTTCGTGCTCGCGCCTCGGGTCATCCCGTCTCTCGCGAATAACGGCAGGAGCAGCCTCGATCCGGCCGGCATGCTGCTGGTGGCCCTGAGCTCGGTGGCCGTGGTGCTTCCCCTGGTGGAAGGCCGCGAGCAGGGCTGGCCGCTGTGGAGCTGGGCGTGCCTTGCCGCGGCGCTGCCGCTGCTCGCCGCCTTTGCATATCAGCAGCGCAGGCTCGCCGCGCGCGGCGGTGCGCCGCTGGTGGCGCCGGTGCTGCTGGCCAACGGTCGCTTCGTCACGGGCCTGTTCACCACGCTGGCTTTCTACGTGGGGAACGCCTCGCTGTACTTCGTGCTCGCGCTGTATCTGCAGCAGGGCCTGGGGCTCGAGGCCCTCAGCTCGGGCATCGTCTTCACCTCGCTGGCGGTCGGCTTCTTCGGGACATCCATCGCGGGCGCGCGCATCACGCGGCGCTTCGGCGGCAAGCCGCCCATCGCGCTCGGCGCGCTGGTGCTGGCGGCGGGGCATGCACTGCAGTTCGTCAACGTCGCCGGATGGGCCGGGCATTCGCACGTCGTGGCGTGGATGGTGCCGCTGCTGTTCGTGCAGGGCGCCGGGCTCGGCATGGTGATGGCGCCGCTGGTGTCCACCGTGCTGGCCGGCCTGCCGCCGCAGCATGCGGGCGTGGCTTCGGGCGTGATGTCGATGGTGCAGCAGGCGAGCAACGCGCTGGGCGTGGCGCTGATCGGCATCCTCTTCTATGGGCGGCTGGGCCACGCGCCCGATGCGGCGGGATACGCGAGCGCGTTCGGGGCGGCGCTGCTGTACCTGACGGTGTCGGCGCTGCTCGTGGCGGTACTGCACCGGCGCGGGAGCCGGCAGACCTGAACTGAAGCGCGGAGCGGCAGGCGGCCGTGCCAAACTCTCCCGTCCGTACGACAGGACAGACATGGCCACCGATCTGCAGCAACTGACCCAGGCCCTGCGCGACTTCGCACAAGCCCGCGACTGGGAGCAGTTCCACTCCCCCAAGAACCTCGCCTCCGCACTTTCCGTCGAGGCGGCCGAGCTGCTCGAACACTTCCAGTGGCTCACCGAAGCCCAGAGCCGCGACCTTCCGGCCGACAAGCGCGCCGAGATCGGCACCGAGATCGCCGATGTCTTCCTCTACCTGCTGCAGCTCGCCGACAAGCTCGGCATCGACGTGATCGAAGCGGCGCGCAGCAAGTTGCTGGTCAACGCCCGCAAGTACCCTGCACCGCCTGTCCTGCCACCCGGCTGAGTACATCCGTGTACGCCACCCGGCGTATTTCCCCTTTGTGGTGCGTTCCGCAGACTCCCTCCCACGCCAGCCAAGCGCTGTCGAAAAGGTTCAACCAACCCCGGAGCAGGAGTCCACATGCAACGTCGTTTCACACTCAAGGCGCTCACCGCCGCCGTCGCGCTGGCCAGCATTTCTGCTGCGCCCGCATTCGCCGCCGACACCATCAAGGTCGGCGTGCTGCACTCGCTGTCGGGCACGATGGCCATCTCGGAAACCGTGCTGAAAGACACGGTGCTGATGGCGATCGACGACATCAACAAGAAGGGTGGCGTGCTGGGCAAGCAGCTCGAGCCCGTGGTGGTCGACCCGGCCTCCAACTGGCCCCTGTTCGCAGAGAAGACCAAGCAGCTGCTCGGCCAGGACAAGGTCTCGGTGATCTTCGGCTGCTGGACTTCGGTGTCGCGCAAGTCGGTGCTGCCGGTGGTCGAGGAAATGAACGGCCTGCTGTTCTACCCCGTGCAGTACGAGGGTGAAGAGCTCTCGAAGAACGTCTTCTACACGGGCGCCGCGCCCAACCAGCAAGCCATTCCGGCGGTCGACTACCTGATGAGCAAGGAAGGCGGCGGCGCCAAGCGCTGGGTGCTGCTGGGCACCGACTACGTCTATCCCCGCACCACCAACAAGATCCTGCGCGCCTACCTGAAGAGCAAGGGCGTGAAGGAATCGGACATCGACGAGAAGTACACCCCCTTCGGCCACAGCGACTATCAGACCATCGTCGCCGACATCAAGAAGTTCTCGGCCGGCGGCAAGACCGCGGTGGTGTCGACCATCAATGGCGACTCCAACGTGCCCTTCTACAAGGAACTGGGCAACGCCGGCCTGAAGGCCAAGGACGTGCCCGTGGTCGCCTTCTCGGTGGGCGAGGAAGAACTGCGCGGTGTGGACACCAAGCCGCTGGTGGGTCACCTGGCCGCATGGAACTACTTCATGTCGATCAAGAACCCGACCAACACCGCTTTCATCAAGCAGTGGAGCGAGTACGCCAAGGCCAAGAACATCGCCGGCCACAAGGACAAGCCGCTCACCAACGACCCGATGGAAGCCACCTGGATCGGCATCCACATGTGGAAGCAGGCGGTCGAGAAGGCCAAGAGCACGGACACCGACAAGGTGATCGCAGCCATGGCCGGCCAGACCTTCACGGCTCCCTCGGGCATCGTCTCGAAGATGGACGAGAAGAACCACCACCTGCACAAGAGCGTGTTCATCGGCGAGATCAAGGCAGACGGCCAGTTCAATGTGGTGTGGAAGACGCCGGGCCCGGTCAAGGCCAAGCCGTGGAGCCCGTACATCGAAGGCAACGACAAGAAGCCGGACTACCCGGCTGGCAAGTCGATGTAATTCATCGACAAGCCCCTTGCCTTGCTCCCTCTCCCCTCGGGGAGAGGGCAGGGGTGAGGGCAACAGCGGTCGCTCCGGCCGCTGCGTTTGTTTGAAGGCCGCAAGCCCTCACCCCAACCCTCTCCCCCAGGGGAGAGGGGGCAACACGAATCTCATGATGCTTCGACGAACCCTTCACTGCGCACTGGCCGCCATGCTGCTGATGGCATCGGCCGCCCACGCGCTGACCGCCGACGAAGCCCGGGCCATCGCCTCCGGCGATTCCGAAGCCCGCATCGCCGCGCTCAACAAGGCCGTGCTCACGGCCGACGAGAAGACTTCCGCCTTCATCCAGGCCATGTCCGACGACGCGGTCAAGTACACGGAAGACAAGGTCTTCGTGATGAAGGACGACAAGGGCTACGACCCCGTCACCGGCGCCGAGCTGAAGGTGCCCGACACCGCCGAGGACGTCGTCAACAACAACCTCATGCGCGGCGCGCTCGATGCCGCGCAGGCCGCGCTCAAGCTCACGAGCAAGGACGACGCGGTGCGCGCCGAGGCCGCGCAGGCGCTCTTCAAGGAGCCCGACGAGTCGCGCGTGCCCATGGTCGAGAAGGCGCTGGCCGCCGAGACCAACCCGAAGATCAAGGCCCAGCTCGAGCTGGTGCGCGCCGCCAGCATGCTCGGCAGCGCCGACAAGGCGAAGCGCCTCGCCGCGGCGAAGGAGCTGGGCAACAACCGCAACCCCGACACCAAGCTGCTGCTCAACCAGCGCCTGGCCGACGAGACCGAGGCGGACGTCAAGGCTGCCATCGTCGCGTCCATTGCCAGCATCGACGGCGCGCTGGTCTGGGGCGACCGCATCAACGCCGTGTTCAGCGGCATCAGCCTGGGCTCTGTGCTGTTGCTGGCCGCGCTGGGCCTGGCCATCACCTACGGGCTGATGGGCGTGATCAACATGGCGCACGGCGAGCTGATGATGATCGGCGCCTACGCCACCTACGTGATGCAGGGCATCTTCCAGAAGTACATGCCCGAGGCGGCGTTCGGCTGGTACCTCGTCGCCGCCATTCCGGTCTCGTTCATGGCATCGGCGCTCGTGGGCGCGGTGCTGGAGCGCGGCGTGATCCGCTTCCTCTACGGCCGCCCGCTCGAGACGCTGCTGGCCACCTGGGGCATCAGCCTGATGCTGCAGCAGCTGGTGCGCTCCATCTTCGGCGCGCAGAACGTCGGCGTGGAAAACCCCGGCTGGATGAGCGGCGGCTTCACCATGCTGAGCAACGTCACGCTGCCGTGGAACCGCATCTGCATCATCGTCTTCGCGGCTCTGGTGCTGGTCGCCATGGGCTGGCTCATCGGCCGCACGCGCCTGGGCCTGTTCGTGCGCGGCGTCACGCAGAACCGGCCGATCGCCTCGTGCATGGGCGTGAACACCGCTCGCATCGATACCTACGCCTTCGCGCTCGGCTCCGGCATCGCGGGCCTGGCTGGCTGCGCGCTGAGCCAGATCGGCAACGTCGGCCCCGACCTGGGCCAGAGCTACATCGTCGACAGCTTCATGGTGGTCGTGATGGGCGGCGTCGGCCAGCTCGCGGGCACCGTGTACGCGGCGCTGGGGCTGGGCATTCTCAACAAGTTCATCGAAGGCTGGGCGGGCGCGGTGCTCGCGAAGATCGCGGTGCTTGTCTTCATCATCATCTTCATTCAAAAGAGACCTCAGGGCATCTTCGCCATGAAGGGCCGGAGCGCGGAAGCATGAGCAAGGTAACGTTGCCAACCAAGGGGCCGCTGCTGAGCGGCAAGGGCTGGACGGCCTTCTTCGTCGCGCTGATCGTGGTGTGCGCCGTGGCGCCCGTGCTCAACATGTGGGTGCCGGTGGACAGCCCGCTGCACATGAGCGACTACGCGGTGGCGCTGGTCGGCAAGATCATGTGCTATGCCATCTGCGCGCTGGCCATGGACCTGATCTGGGGCTACACCGGCATCCTCTCGCTGGGCCACGGCCTCTTCTTCGCGCTGGGCGGCTACATGATGGGCATGTACCTCATGCGCCAGATCGGCCGCGACGGCAACTACAAGAGCGACCTGCCCGACTTCATGGTGTTCCTCGACTGGAAGACGCTGCCCTGGCACTGGACCTTCAGCGACAGCTTCATCGCCACGCTCGTCCTCGTGGTCGCGGTGCCGGGCCTCATCGCCTTCGTGTTCGGCTTCTTCGCCTTCCGCTCGCGCATCAAGGGCGTGTACTTCTCGATCATCACGCAGGCCATGACCTTCGCGGCCATGCTGCTGTTCTTCCGCAACGAGACGGGCTTTGGCGGCAACAACGGCTTCACCGACTTCAAGCGCATCCTGGGCATCCCGATCGCCACGCAGGAAATGCGCATGACGCTGTTCGCGCTTACCGGCGCCACGCTGCTGGGCTTCTTCCTGTTCGCGAAGTGGCTCATCGGCAGCAAGTTCGGCCGCGTGCTGCAGGCCATCCGCGACGCCGAGACGCGCGTGATGTTCTCGGGCTACAACCCGTTGCCCTACAAGCTCACGATCTGGGTCATCTCCGCCGTCATGTGCGGCGTGGCCGGCGCGCTGTACGTGCCGCAGGTCGGCATCATCAACCCGGGCGAGATGAGCGCGGCCAACTCCATCGAGATCGCCATCTGGGCGGCGGTGGGCGGGCGCGCCACGCTGATCGGGCCGATCATCGGCGCCTTCATCGTCAACGGTGCGAAGAGCTGGCTCACCGTGGCCTATCCGGAGTACTGGCTGTACTTCCTGGGGGCCTTGTTCATTGCTGTCACGCTGTTCCTTCCGAACGGCATCGTCGGGCTGGTGCGCAAGTGGTTGTCGAGGGAGAAAAAGAAGATCACGCCACCTGAACCCGTACAGGACGCGCGCCGCGCCGTCGCTGCAGAGCAGGGCGTCGAGACCGATGCCATGGCCTCGCTGCCTGTGGAAGCGAAGGGAGCACGCGCATGACGCCCGACCTGATGGAAGCGGGTGCCGAGCGCGCCGCACGGGCCAGTGGCATCCACTACGTGAGCGGGAGCACCGAGTCGGGCGGTCGCGCCGCCGATTTCGGGCGTCATGTCACGCCGGGTGAGGTCGACGTCACGCACGGCCGCATCCTCTACCTCGAAGACGTGAGCGTGAGCTTCGACGGCTTCAAGGCCATCAACAAGCTGTCGCTCGACATCGCGCCGGGCGAGCTGCGCTGCATCATCGGGCCGAACGGCGCGGGCAAGACCACGATGATGGACATCATCACCGGCAAGACCCGGCCCGACGAGGGCACGGTGTTCTTCGGCAGCACCATCGACCTGCTGCGCCACCGCGAGGCCGAGATCGCGCAGCTGGGAATCGGCCGCAAGTTCCAGAAGCCGACGGTGTTCGAGCACCTGACCGTGTTCGAGAACCTCGAGCTCGCGCTGAAGACCGACAAGGGCGTGCGCTCGTCGATGCTTTTCAGGCTCGACTCGGCGCAGAGCGACCGCCTGGCCGAGGTGCTCGAAACCATTCACCTCGCCGACAGCGTCTCGCGCCTCGCGGGCAACCTGAGCCATGGCCAGAAGCAGTGGCTCGAGATCGGCATGCTGCTGATGCAGGACCCGAAGCTGCTGCTGCTCGACGAGCCCGTGGCCGGCATGACCGACGAGGAGACCGCGCGCACGGCCGAGCTGTTCCTCTCGCTCAAGGGCAAGCATTCGCTGATGGTGGTGGAGCACGACATGAGCTTCATCCGCACCATCTCCGAGATCGTCACCGTGCTGTGCGACGGCTCCGTGCTTGCGCAGGGCACGCTCGACGAGGTGCAGGCCGACGAGCGCGTGATCGAGGTCTACCTGGGCCGCTGAGGGAGAACGAACCATGCTGACAGTCAAGAACATCCACCAGTACTACGGCGGCTCCCACATCCTGCGGGACGTGAGCTTCGAGGCGAAGCTCGGCAAGGTCACGGTGCTGCTGGGCCGCAACGGTGTGGGCAAGACCACGTTGCTGAAGTCGCTCATGGGCCTGGTGCCGATCAAGAGCGGCAGCATCGAGCTCGAAGGCAAGCCGATCCACAAGGCCACGCCCTACGAGCGGGCGAGGGCGGGCATCGGCTTCGTGCCGCAGGGCCGCGAGATCTTCGCGCGGCTCACGGTTGAGGAGAACCTGCGCATGGGCCTGGCCTACAAGAGCGGCGGCACGCCCATTCCGGCGGAGCTGTACGAGCTGTTCCCGGTGCTCAGGCAGATGATGAACAGGAGGGGCGGCGACCTTTCTGGCGGCCAGCAGCAGCAGCTCGCCATCGCACGGGCGCTGGCGCCCAAGCCCAGGCTGCTGATCCTCGACGAGCCCACCGAGGGCATCCAGCCCAGCATCATCAAGGACATCGGCCGCGTCATCCGCATGCTGGCCGACCGGGGCGACATGGCCATCGTGCTGTGCGAGCAGTACTACGACTTCGCCCAGGAACTGGCCGACGACTACCTCGTGATGGAGCGCGGCGAGGTCATCGCGCGCGGCCTCGGCAAGGACATGGAAGCGCAGGGCGTGAGGCAGCTGGTGGCGATCTGAGCCCACTGGTGAGGCCTTTGCGGCCCTGCCAGTACAAGGTCTTCGGCAATTGCGTATCGGCGCGATTTCAGGGTTTACCCTAAAATCGCGCCTTGCCCGCTGCCGCCGGGCACCCCTCCCAGGAGCCTGGCCTTGAACGCCTCCCCACCCGCGCAGGACAGCGCGGTCACCGATATTTCTTCCTTCACCCTGCCTTCGGGCGCACCCGCCAACTTCCTGCGCGCGGTGCTCGCGCTCGGCGTCGGCGGCTTCGCCATCGGCACCGGCGAGTTCGTCATCATGGGCCTGCTGCCCGAGGTGGCGAAGGACATCGGCGTGAGCATCCCGCAGGCCGGCCATGTCATCAGCGCCTATGCGCTCGGCGTGGTGATCGGCGCCCCCGTGCTCGCGGTGCTCGCCGCCGGCTGGCGCCGCCGCGCGCTGCTGATCGCGCTCATGGCCGTGTTCGCGGCCGGCAACTTCGCCAGCGCCGTCGCTCCCAACTACCTGCTGCTGAACCTGCTGCGCTTCGCCGCCGGACTGCCGCACGGCACCTACTTCGGCGTGGCCGCGCTGGTGGCCGCCACCCTCGCACCGCCGGGGCGCAGGGCACGGGCAGTGGGGCTCGTGATGCTGGGGCTCACCGGGGCCACGCTGGTCGGCGTGCCCATCGCGGCGTGGCTGGGCCAGTACTTCGGCTGGCGCGCCGCCTTCGTCTTCGTCGGCGTCATCGCACTGGTGGCCATCGTGCTGCTGCGTCGCGACATTCCCGACATGGCGCCGGCCGCGGGTGCCAGCCCGTGGCGCGAGCTCGGCGCGCTCAAGCGCAAGCAGGTGTGGTTCACGCTCGGCATCGCGGCCATCGGCTTCGGCGGCATGTTCTCGGTGTTCAGCTACATCAAGCCCACGCTGATCGAGGTAGCGGGCCTGTCGCTGAGCGGCGTGCCCTTCGTGCTCGCGCTCTTCGGCCTTGGCATGGTCGTGGGCAACCTCGTGGGCGCGCGGCTGGCCGACAAGTCGGTGATGCGCACCATCGGTGGCCTGATGGTCTACGCGGCGCTGGTGCTCGCGATGTTCACCTTCGCGGCGCACAACGTGATCACGGCCGCCATCAACGTGTTCCTCATCGGCACCACCGTGGCCATCGGCCCGGCGCTGCAGATCCGCCTGATGGATGTGTCGGGCGACGCGCAGACGCTCGCGGCCGCGCTCAACCATTCGGCTTTCAACATGGCCAATGCGCTCGGTGCGTGGCTCGGCGGCGTGGCGATCGCGGCAGGCCTGGGCTGGACTTCAACCGGCTGGGTCGGTGCGCTGCTGGCGCTCGCCGGCCTCGGCATCTTCGGCTGGGCGGTGGCAAGCGCCCGTGCCGCTGCGCGCCGGCCGGCCGTCGTCGCGTACTGAGGCCGCTACTTAGGCGAAGGCGCCGGCGCGGTGCGCTCGCGCAGCAGCGCCGCGAAGTTCTGCAGCTCGGCTGCATTGAGATCCGACACTGCCCAGGCCTGCATGCCGCCCTGGGCCCAATGCACCAGCTGGTAGCCCTGCCGCGCGGAGAGCACCGTCGGCTGCGGCTTGGCATCCTGGGCCGGCCACACGAACAGGTTGATGACGTGCGGGCCCGAGCGATAGACCATCGCCGCCACCGTGCGGCCGTTGAGGTAGTCGAGCCGCCCGCCCGCCAGCGGAAAACCTTCCGGGGCCAGGTCGACCACGGGAGGTGAGAAGTCCAGCTTGCCGGCGAACCACGGCTTCACCGTGTGATGGTCGGACGAGGCCACGTCGGCCAGGTGCGAGGCCATCAGCGAACGCACGTGGTTCGCGGTGACGCCTTCGGCGAGCGCATCTGCAGGCGGCACTGGCGTTGCCAGCAGCATGAGCGCCAGGCCCCAGGCCGTCGCGGCGCCGGTGCCGAACCATGCCAGTCCCTGCCACACGCCGGTGCGGCGCCGCACCGGCGCAGGCGCCGGCGCAACAACCGCTTCGGAACGCACCGCGCGCCCGATGCGTTCGGCCAGTCCCTCGGGCGGCGAATGGCGTGTGGCATGGCGCTTGATCAGCGTTCCCAGTTCCTCGTCAGACATTGACATGGCGTGTCCTTCCTCCTGCGTCGCCGGGACGTTCGTCGCGCAGGCTCTCGCGCAGCATCGCCCGCGCACGCGACAGGCGCGACATGACGGTGCCCAGCGGCACGCCCGCGATGCGCGCGATGTCCTCGTAGCGCATCTCCTCCAGCTCGCGCAGCACGATCACCTCGCGGTAAACGGGCGGCAGCGCGTCGATGGCGGCGTTGACGCGCTCGCCCTGCACGCGCTGTTCCCACTGCCGAGCCGGATCGCCGGCTTCGGGCGAGGAGGGGGCTGAAACCGCCTCGCTGTCCCGCAGCTCGTCGAACTCCACCTGGTCGGCCAATTGCCGGTTCTGCCGCATCCAGTCGTAGCAGGCGTTGCGCACGATGCCCAGCAGCCACGGCCGGGCGCTCTCGCCGCGCAGCCCGTCGAAGAAGCGGAACGCGCGCAGATAAGCCTCCTGCACCGCGTCGTCGGCCAGCTGGTCGTCGCGCAGCAGCCAGCGCGCGAGGTTCCATGCCGCATCGAGATGCGGCAGCGCGGCGGCTTCGAACTGGCGTGTGCGGTCGGTCGACAGGCTCAAGGGCTCCTTCTTCCTGCATGACGTGGCAGCCCGACGATTTATTCCAGTCTTTTTCGCTTTTTGGCGGCACCGCTGGAATAAGCAGGGCACGCCATGCGTCATGCCCTCCACGGATTCTGCTTCTTTCGCTTCTTCCACAGGAGGTTTTCACCATGATCGCCATGCCCCGCTTCGCACGCATCCTCGCCGTTCTCGCGGCGCTGGCGGCCTCGGCCGGCGCCGCGCTCGCCGCGGGCCCCAAGGCCTATGTCGGCAACTTCAAGGACAGCACGGTCAGCGTGATCGACACAGCTTCCGAGCGCGTCGTGGCCACGCTGCCAGTGGCGGCGGGGCCCGACGGCATCGTCCTCACGCCCGACGGCCGCACCGTGTTCGTGAGCGGCTCCAGCGCCGCCGCCGTGAGCGAGATCGACGCCGCGAGCGACCGCGTCACGCGCTCCGTCGACGTCGGCAAGGGCCCGCAGGGCCTGGCCATGACGGCGGATGGCAAGTGGCTTCTGGTGGCCGTCAACGGCGACGACCGCGTGGCCTTCGTCGACACCTCGGCCCACGGCGTGAGCGCCACCGTGCCGGTGCCCAAGCCGCACACCATCGCCATCCGGCCCGACGGCCGGCAGGCGTACGTCGCTTCGCAGGAGCCGGGGCACTTCGCGCTGGTGGTCATCGACATGGCGACGCGCGCCGTGGTCACCCAGATCCCGCTCGACAAGCCGCCGCGCGACCTGGAATTCGGCCACGACGGCAAGGCGCTCTACCTCACGCTGGCCGGCGTGCCGGCGGTGCAGGTGCTCGATCCGGCCACCAACCAGTGGGGCGCGCCGGTTCCTACCGGCGTGTCGCCGCACATCGCGCAGCACTTCGCGGGCATGGCGAACGGCGCGGTGGTGGTGCAGGGGCCGGGCGAGGTCATGCTGTTCGACCCGGTCACACGCGCTGCGGTGCGCAGCATCGGCGTGGGCAAGCAGCCGCACTGGCTCGACCTGTCGGCCGACGGCAAGAAACTGTGGGTCAGCAACGAGGGCTCCAACGACGTGAGCGTGGTCGACCTGGGTGGCGGTGCGATGCACACGGTGGCGGTCGGCAACGCGCCGCGCAAGATCGCCGTGCAGCGCGTGGCCTTGTCCGAAGGCGCGCATGCCGGCGCATCGACGCACGTGACCATCCGCAACTTCGCCTTCGAGCCCGCGCAGATCATCGTGAAGGCAGGCGAGCGCGTGAGCTGGCAGAACGACGACGGCGCGCCGCACGGACTGGTCTTCAAGGACGGCTCCGCAGGCATCGACCTGCTGCTGCCGGGCAAGAGCTTCGCCCGCAGCTTCGACAAGCCGGGCGTGTACGAGTACGCGTGCTCCGTGCATCCGTACATGACGGCGCGCGTGACGGTGGTGGCGCCGGCGCGCGCGGCGGCGCCGACAACGCCCGCTCAGCGCTCGCCGAGCGCCTCGTAGAGCTTCAGCGCGGCGCGTGCCGCCTGCTCGTCGCAGATCAGCACCGACACCAGCTTCGCCCACAGCACCGCCGCGATGATCGGCGCCTTGTTCTCGCCGCCCGAAGCCACGATCACCGTCGGGATCTTCGCGAGCTCCTGTGTCGAGGGCGCCACCACACGCTGGTTCAGCGCGTGCTTCACCGGCTTGCCGTGGCGGTCGAGGAACTGGCCGACGATGTCGCCTACCGCCTTGGCCTGCCGCAGTTCGGCCACCGGCACGTCCTTGGGCAGTCCGTAGCGCACCAGCAGCGAGCGGGTGCTCAGGTCGCCCACGCTCAGCAGCGCCACGTCATTGGCCGCGATCTGGCCGAAGGCATCCTTGAACACGTCCTGCGACACGATGGTGTCGCGTGACTTCGCGCTGCCCGCGTACAGCGGCGCGGCCAGGTAGCTGCACTGCGCGCCCAGCCGGCTGGCCAGCGCGCTGGCCGTCTCGAAGGTGTTGATCTCGAGGCCGCGCGTCAAGCCGCCCATCATCGAGTTGACGTGCAGGTTCGGCCACTCGCCCGGCGTGACGTGGCGGATCGTCTCGCGCAGGGTCGCGCCCCAGCCCACGCCGATGCCGCGCACGCGATGCGTCTCTAGGTGCCTGGAGAGGTATTCGCCGGTGGTGCGGCCGAGCAGCGCCGGAATGAGATCGGCGCTGCCCGGCGTGGGAATGATGACCGCCTCGCGCAGCCCGCAGACCGTGCGCAGCTCTTCCTCCAGCCGCAGGCAGCTTTCGTGGCGCGAATTGATCTTGATGCTGACCAGCCCGCTTTCGCGCGCCTCGCCCAGCAGCCGGTTCACGCGCAGCCGCGTGAGCCCGAGCTTCGTCGCGATGGCGTCCTGCGTGAGGCCCTCCATGTAGTAGAGCCAGGCCACGCGCACCACCACCTGATCTTCGTCAGCCATCCGAATGCTCCGTTGTCGTGTCCGGATTCTGCCCGCGCCGATGCCGGTATTGGGGAAGTCACCCGCTTGAAACAAATGAATTTCAAAATATACACTTGTTCATCCGCCACCAGTCGGCGCCTGAATTACCCGGAGACATGAGCGAAACCACATCCCCGTTGAGAGCTGCCTTGCGCGATGCCGCCGTCACGAAGGAGGTCGTCGTCGAGCGCGCCGCGGCACGCGCGATGCCCGACCTCCTGCGGCGCGTTGCCCCCGGCGCTCGCTGGATGCTGGTGGCCGACGAAACCACCTGGGACGTCGCCGGCGCCGCCGCGCAGGCGCTGCTGGAGGCGCGCGGCATCGCGCTCGCGCCGCCGCTGGTACTGCCCGCGCGCCCGCGCCTCAAGCCGCGCGTGTCGTCTTCGGAAGCCATCGCGCGCAAGCTCGCCGCGCATGAACTCACGCCGCTGGCTGTGGGCTCGGGCGTGATCAGCGACCTGGTCAAGCACGCCGCCTCGATGGCCGGAAAACCCTATGTGTGCATGGCCACTGCCGCGTCGATGGACGGCTACGCCGCATCGGGCGCGGCCCTGCTCGACGAGGAAGGCTTCAAGCGCACGCTGGCCTGCGCCCCTCCGGTGGCCGTGCTCGCCGACCTGGACGTGCTCGGCACAGCTCCCGCGCGCATGACGGCGTGGGGCTACGGCGATCTCGCCGGCAAGACTGTGGCCGGCGCCGACTGGCTGCTGGCCGATGCGCTCGGCGTCGAGCCGCTGAACCGGCGCCCCTTCGACATGGTGCAGGCCCACCTGCACGAATGGCTGGGAGCGCCCGAGCGTCTTGCGATACAGGAGCCCAAGGCCCTGGGCGACCTGCTGTCGGGCCTGCTGGTCAGCGGCTTCGCGATGCAGGCACACGGCAATTCGCGGCCCGCGAGCGGCAGCGACCACCAGTTCTCGCACCTGTGGGAAATGGAAGACCTGCGCGTCGACGGCGAACCTGCCGCGCACGGCGCATGCGTCGGCGTGGGCTGCGTGGCGATGCTCGCGATGTACAAATGGCTGCGCGAGCAGGGCGATGCCGCGCTGGCCGCCGCGGTCGCCGAAGTGCCGGAAGGCCACGACGACGCTGCGCTCGCACGCGAGATCGACGCCGCCTTCGGACGCGAGGAGTTCCGTGCCGCCGCCCGCGAGGAAATGAATGCCAAGCGCGCCGCCGGCGGCCGCCGCGCCCGCGTCGCGCGCTTTGCCGGCGTATGGCCCGCGCTGCGCGAATCGCTCGCACGGCAGCTCGTCGGCGCACGCGACATGCAGCAGCGCCTGCGCGCGGTCGGCGGCGCGGCGCATCCGCGCGATCTCGGCATCGTCGGCGCGAGCTTCGCCGCCGACCATCGCCGCGCGCGCCTCATCCGTCGCCGCTACACCGTGCTCGACCTGCTCGACGACCTCGGCTGGCTCGACCGCGCGATCGCCGACCTCTTTGCCCCCGGCGGCTTCTGGGCCGCCGAATCCTGAATCCCGAAACCCGCACCACCGACCGATCCCTCGACTTCAAGGAGACCGCGATGAACTTCCAACGACGCAGCACCCTCGCCACGCTCGCCATGTCCTCGATGCTCTGGCTCGGCGTGAACACCCCCGCAGCCGCCGAACCCGTGCAGATCCAGTGGTGGCATGCCATGGGAGGCACGCTCGGCGAGCGCGTCGACGAGCTCGTGAAGAACTTCAACGCATCGCAGCAGAAGTACGTGGTGGTGGCCGTCAACAAGGGCAACTACGACGAGGTCATCAACGGCACCATCGCCGCCTACCGCGCCAAGCGCGCGCCCCAGCTGGTGCAGATCTACGAGCGCGGCTTCATGACCATGCTGCTGTCCGACGCCACCATGCCGGTGCAGGACCTGCTCGACCAGCGCGGCTACAAGGTCGACTGGGCCGACTTCGTGAAACCCGTGGCGGGCTTCTACAGCTACAAGGGCAAGCTCATGACCATGCCCTTCAACTCCTCGTCGCCGATCCTCTGGTACAACAAGACGCACTTCGAGAAGGCCGGCTTCGCCAGGCCGGCCGAGACCTGGCAGGAACTGGAGAAGCAGCTCTACACCATCAAGCAGAAGGGCATCTCCGCCTGCGGCTCGGTGCTCGCGGGCGACTACCACTGGAGCCTGCTGGAGAACTACAGCGCCATCAACGACCTGCCGTACGCAACCAAGGCCAACGGATACCAGGGGCTGGACACCGAGTTCGTCTACAACAAGACCTCGGTCGTCTCGCAGGTCGGGCGCATCAAGAAGTGGATCGACGACGGTGTGATGCAGATCGCCGGCCAGGGCCTGAGCCCCGAGCAGCTCTTCACCTCTGGCAAGTGCTCCACCTTCTTCGCCTCCACGGCGGCGCACAGCGGCATCGAGCGCGAGGCCAAGATCGACTGGAGCGCCACCTACCTGCCGTGGGAGGAGGGCAAGCAGCCGAAGAACAGCACCATCGGCGGCGCTTCGCTGTGGGTCATGAAGGGGCAGAAGCCGGCGGAATACGACGCCGTGGCCGCCTTCCTGGACTACCTTGCCAAGCCCGAGACGCAGGTCTGGTGGCACAAGTCCACAGGCTACGTGCCGCTGAGCAACAAGGCCTACCAGCTGGCGAAGTCGCAGGACTACTACAAGCAGCACCCCACGCGCGAGATCGCGATCCTGCAGCTCACGCGCGGCACGCCCACGGCCAACTCCACGGGCTTTCACTTCGGCAACTTCACGCAGACCATGATGGCGCAGCGCGATGAGTTCGAGAACGTGGTGGCCGGCAAGAAGACGCCGCAGGCGGGCATGGACGACGCCGTGAAGCGCGGCAACGAAATCCTGCGCCAGTACGAGAAACTGAACAAGGGCCGCTACTGAGCAGGCACGCAGGCGGGGCACTTCCATGGCCGGACCCGAAGCAGGACTGAAACGCGCGCACTTCAAGGACGTGCGCCTGCCGGTGCTGCTGCTCCTGCCGCAGCTCGCGATCCTGCTGTTCTTCTTCTTCATTCCGTCGTTCCGCGCGCTGGGGCAGGCCTTCTTCCTGTCCGACCCCTTCGGCAACACGGTGCACTTCGTCGGCTTCGACAACTTCGTGCAGCTGCTGCGAAGCGCCAACTACCACGAGTCGGCGCAGGTCACCGTGGTGTTCACGGTGCTGCAGAACCTGCTGACCATCGCCGTGGCGCTGGTGCTGGCCTTCGCCAGCGACCGCGTGATTCGCGGGCGCGGGGTGTACAAGGCCATCATCCTGCTGCCGTATGCCATCGCGCCGGTCATCGCGGGCATCCTGTGGGCCTTCCTGTTCAACCCGGCGGTGGGGCCGCTCGCGCACGTGCTGCATGCGCTGGGCTTCGCATGGGACCCGAACCGCGTGGGCTCCGACGCGATGATCCTGGTGATCCTCGCGGCCTCGTGGAAGCACGTCTGCTACGACTACATCTTCCTGCTGGCCGGGCTGCTCGCGGTGCCGTCCTCGCTGCTCGAGGCCGCGGCCGTCGACGGCGCGGGGCCGCTGCGGCGCTTCTTCACCATCGGGCTGCCGCTGCTGATGCCCACGATGTTCTTCCTGGCCGTGATGAACTTCGTCTACGGCTTCTTCGAGATCTTCGCCATCGTCGACGCAGTCACCGGCGGCGGTCCCGCGGGCGCCACCAACGTGCTGGTCTACAAGGTCTACACGGACGGCTTCGTCAACCTCGACCTCGGCTCCTCGGCGGCGCAGTCGGTCATCCTGATGATCTTCGCGCTGCTGATGACGCTGCTGCAGTTCCGCTACGTGGAGCGCCGCGTGAGCTACGACATATGAACCCCGAACGGAAAGCCGCGGCACATGGTTGAACGCGCCCCCATCCTCGACGGCATCTGCCACGCCATCCTGCTGGTGGGCGTGGCCTTCGTCTGCGTGCCCCTGTACCTGGCCTTCGTGGCCGGCTCGCTCACCATCGGCGAGGTGCAGCAGGTGCCGCTGCCCTGGCTGCCCGGCGACCAGTTCGTGCAGAACCTGCGCACCGCGTGGACGCAGGCCAACTTCGGCCGCCTGTTCCTCAACTCGTTCATCGTGGCGGTGGGCATCACCTTCGGCAAGATCGCGGTGTCGCTGCTGTCGGCCTTCGCCATCACGTACTTCCGCTTCCGATTCCGCATGACGGCGTTCTGGCTCATCTTCGTGTCGCTGATGCTGCCGATCGAGGTGCGCATCTCGCCAACCTACGAGTCGGTGGCCAATGCGGCGCTGCCGGTGCAATGGCTGGTGGAGACATTGCACCTGTCTGACGCTTGGAACGCGGTGACAGGGCACAGCATCGACATCCAGCTGCAGTGGAACATGGTCGACACCTACCCGGGGCTGATACTGCCGCTCATCGCATCGGCCTCGGCCACCTTCCTGTTCCGCCAGTTCTTCCTGACGGTGCCCGACGAACTGTGCGAGGCCGCGCGGATCGACGGCGCCTCGCCAATGCACTTCTTCTGGACCATCCTGCTGCCGCTGTCGCGCTCGAACATCGCCGCGCTGGGCATCATTTTGTTCCTCTACGGATGGAACCAGTACCTGTGGCCACTGCTCTTCACCACCGAGAAGGACATGGCCACCGCCGTGATCGGACTGAAGCACCTGATCCCGCGTTCCGATTCGCAGCCGGCCTGGAACGTGGCCATGAGCGCGGCGCTGCTCACCATGCTGCCGCCGATCCTGGTGGTGATCGCACTGCAGCGCTCGTTCGTGAAGGGGCTGGTCGACAGCAGCAAATAGAACGGAAGGACAATGCCGCAATGATCATCGTGGGACACCGTGGCGCTCGCAACCTCTGGCCGGAGAACAGCCTGAGCGGCTTTCGCCGCCTGATCGCATCGGGCGCCGACGCGGTCGAATTCGACGTGCAGGAAACGCGTGACGGCACGGCCGTGGTCATCCACGACCCGCTGCTCGACCGCACTACCGAAGGCTCCGGCCCGGTGCGCGAGCGCATGGCCGCCGAGGTGCTCGCCACTCGGCTGCGCGAAGGGCAGGGCGATCCCGCCGGGCCCGGCGCGGACAGGGGCGAATGCGTGCCTTCGCTGACCCAGGTGCTGCGGCTGTTCGCGCCGACGCGCATGGAGCTGCACGTGGAGATCAAGACCGACGCGGCCGGCGAGCTGCCCGCCGGCGCGGTCGCGCGCATCGTGCGGGCGCTGCACGACGCCGGCGTGCAGGAGCGCAGCATCCTGACCTGCTTCGTGCCCGAGGTGCTGGCGCAGGTGCGCGAGTGCTGGCCGGGCGCGCGCGTGCTGGCTTCGCTGGACCATCGCTCGGCCGAGATGCTGGGCGGCATCGGCCGCGCGCTGGCGCGCTATGCGGCGCTGCCCGGGTGCATCGTCGCCGTCGAGAAGAAGCTGCTGGCCGCCACGTGGTCGCAGTGCCTCGGGGCGCTGGGCACCGAGCGCCTGGGCGCGTGGGTCATCAACGAGCCCGACGAGATCGCGCACTGGCTCGCGATGCCCATCCGGCAGATCACCACCGACAGGCCGGACCTGGCCATGGCGGCACGCGGATGACCGGCTTTCCCGTCTCGCGCAGGCGCTTGCTGTGCACCGGCCTGGCGGCCGCGTCGCTGGGCCACCCTTTCCTGCGCCTGCAAGCGCAGCCGGCGACGACGACATCGCGCGACCCGTTCACGCTCGGCGTGGCATCGGGCGTTCCGCGAGCCGACGGCTTCGTTCTCTGGACGCGGCTGGCGCCCGAGCCACTGCAGGGCGGTGGCATGGGCGATGCGCCGGTAGAGGTGCGCTGGGAAGTCGCCGACGACGAAGGCTTCAAGCGCGTGATGGCGAAGGGCACGGCCACGGCCACGGCCGAATTCGCCCACTCGGTGCACGTCGAGGTGGCAGGCCTTTCCCCGGGCCGCTGGTACTGGTACCGGTTCACCGCCGGCGGCGCGCGCAGCCCCGCCGGCCGCACGCGCACCGCGCCGGCCGATACCGACGAGTCCGCGAAGCCGCTGCGCTTCGCCTTCGCCTCCTGCCAGCACTACGAGCAGGGCCACTACGCCGCCTACCGCGACATGGCCGCGCAGCCTCTCGACTTCGTGGTGCACCTGGGCGACTACATCTACGAAAGCTCCCGCAACTCGCATCAGGTGCGGCGCCACGAGGGCGGCATTCCAACGCAGCTTGCCGAGTTCCGCGACCGCTACGCGCTCTACAAGGCCGATGCGCAGCTGCAGGCCGCGCACGCCGCCTTCCCCTGGCTCGTGACCTGGGACGATCACGAGGTCGCCAACGACTACACGAACGACGTGTCGCCGCGCACGGCAGACCCCGCGCAGTTCCTCGCGATCCGCGCGGCCGCCTACCAGGCCTGGTACGAGCACATGCCCGTGCCCGCCAGCATGCGCCCGCGCGGCGCCGATGCCCTCATCTACGGCCGCCACCGCTTCGGCCGCATGCTCGACCTGCTGCTGACCGACGGGCGCCAGTACCGCTCGCACCATGTCTGCCTCGCGGGGCGCAGCGCCTCGCCACTGGCCGACTGCGCCGACCGGCTCGCGCCCGAGCGCAGCCTCTTCGGCGCGCAGCAGGAGGCCTGGCTGGCGCGCGAACTCGCGGCGCCGCCCGCGCGCTGGACCGTCGTCGCCCAGCCCACGCTGCTCGCCGAGGCCGACCGCAAGCGCGGCCCCGAGCACGGCTACTGGATGGACGGCTGGGACGGTTACGCCGCAGCTCGCGCGCGCCTGCTCGACGCGCTGGCCGAGCACAAGGCGCGCGGCGGCAACGCGCTGGTGGCCAGCGGCGACGTGCACGCCTTCTGGGCGGCCGACCTTCGGCGCGGCGATGCGCGACAGGGACCGCTGGTCGCGACCGAGTTCGTCGGCGGAGCCATCACTTCCGAGGGGCCGAGCGCCGCCAGCGTGGCGAACATGCTCGCGAAGAACCCGCAGCTGCGCTACGGCCGGGCCGACAAGCGCGGCTACGCGCTGATGACGCTCGATGCGCGCGGCGCCGCGGTCGAGTTCCGTGCGGTGGAAGACGAGAGGACGGCCGATTCGCCGGTCGGCACCATGGCCCGCTTCTCGGTCGAGCGCGGCGCACCCGGCGTGCACGCCGAAGGCACCTGAAACCTCGCTCGCCTGCAGGGTCGCGCGGTCGTGCCTATGATGGCCGCCGCCCCCTCCACCCCATCCCTCATCCCATCTCCTTCCCTCCCGAGCGAGAACCGAACACCATGAGCCTTCCCACCACCCGCCTGGGCCGCACCGGCCTCACCGTCTCCCGCCTCGCCCTCGGCACCATGACCTTCGGCCTGCAGACCGACGAGGCCGTGTCGCACCAGATCCTCGACAAGGCGGCCGAAGGCGGCATCAACTTTCTCGACACCGCCGACGTGTATCCGCTGGGCGGCACCATCGAGACGGCAGGCCGCACCGAGGAAATCATCGGCAACTGGCTCGAGAAGCAGGGCCCCTCGGGCCGCCGCCGCTTCGTGCTGGCGACCAAGGCGGTCAACAAGGTCGGCCCCAACAGCTGGGACCAGGGCGCCTCGCGCAAGCACCTGCTCGACGCCATCGACGCCTCGCTCAAGCGGCTGAAGACCGACCACGTCGACCTGTACCAGCTGCACATGGACGACCGCGAGACGCCGCTGGAAGAAAGCCTGGAGGCGCTCGACACCATCGTGAAGTCGGGCCGCGCGCGCTACATCGGCGTGTCGAACTTCCTGGCCTACCGCCTCGCCCGCGCGCTGGGCAAGGCCGACCTGTTGCGGCTCACGCGCTACGTGTCGGTGCAGCCGCGCTACAGCCTGCTGTTTCGCGAGATCGAGCGCGAGCTGCTGCCGCTGGCTGCGGAAGAGGGTCTGGGCGTGATCCCCTACAACCCGCTCGCGGGCGGCCTGCTCACCGGCAAGTACAAGCCCGGCGGCAAGCCCGAGGAAAACACCCGCTTCACGCTCGGCACCGCCGGCGGCATGTACCAGGACCGCTACTGGAACGAGCGCAGCTTCAACACCGTGACGCAGCTGCACAAGCTGGCGGACGAGGCCGGCGTGCCGCTGGCCACGCTGGCGGTGGCCTGGGTAATGGCGAATCCGCTCATCACCGCGCCGCTGCTCGGCGCCAGCCGCCCCGACCAGCTCGAGGCGACCATCGCGGCCGCCGAATACAAGCTCGATCCGGCGCTCAAGCAGAAGCTGGACGAGCTGACCGCCGAGTACCGCAAGGGCGACGCTCCGCGCTGAACGGCTCTTCTCCTTCCCCCGCTGGGGGAAGGCCGGGATGGGGGCAGGCCTTCGAACAAGCGCCGTGCTCAAGTTGGCGCCGTCGTGCCCCCACCCCGACCCTCCCCCAGCGGGGGGGAGGAAAACCAGGAACACCGTGGAACCGGCTTCGCCGGGCCGCAGGTGTTTCCCCCGGAAGGGGGGGCGAAGCGACACGAAGTGCGCGCAGCCTGGGGGAGAGCCGAAACTGTCAGAACTGTCAGTTAACCGACAGCGAGGGGTTTGATGGGGGTGCCTAGAGTGCCCTCATCATGGCCCTACCAGACGCATCTCTTCTTTCGCGCACGGCCCTGGCGCTGGCCGTCGCGCTACTCGCGGGCTGCGCCGTCGGCCCCGACTACGTCCGCCCGCAGGTGGACGTGCCCGCCGCCTTCAAGGAAACCGGCGGCCCCTGGAAGACCGCCGCACCGCAGACCATCGACGCCGACCACCCCTGGTGGGAGGCTTACGGCGACAGCACGCTCAGCTCACTGATTGTTCAAGCCAACGCGGCCAACCAGAACATCCGAGTCGCCGAGGCGCAGTACCGCGAGGCGCAGGCCCTGACTGCCGCCGCGCGTGCAGGCTTCTTCCCCACGGTGGGCCTCAACGCTGGCGCCACGCGCGCCCAGAGCAACAGCACTGGCACCGTCAAGCTCGGCACTACCGACACCCTCGGCCTTGCCGCGAGCTGGGAGCCCGACATCTGGGGCGCGGTGCGCCGCTCGGTCGAGGCCGGCAGCGCAAGCCAGCAGGCCAGCGCCGACGACCTCGCCGGCGCGCGGCTCAGCATTCAGACCACGCTGGCGCAGGACTATCTGCAGATCCGCGTGATCGACCTGCAGCGTGACCTGTACGCAAGCACCACCGCCGCCTACGCCAAGGCGCTAGAACTCACGCAGCACCAGTACGCGGCCGGCACCGTGCTGCGCTCCGACGTGGCGCTGGCCGAGAGCCAGCTCAAGACCGCGCAGGCCCAGGCCGTCGATCTCGACGCCCAGCGCAGCCAGCTCGAACACGCCATCGCGGTGCTGACCGGGCAGGCGCCCGCGTCGTTCTCGCTGCCGCCGCTCGAGACTTCGTCGCAGCCGCCCACGGCCGAATCGCTTTCATCCGCCGCCGCGCTGCACCTGCAGTTGCCGGTCACGCCCGCAGGCCTGCCGTCGGAGCTGCTGGAGCGCCGCCCCGACATCGCCGGCGCCGAGCGTCGCGTGCAGGCGGCCAACGCCAACATCGGCGTGGCCAAGGCCGCCTACTACCCGCAGATCGTGCTCAGCGCCAGCGGCGGCTTCAGCGCAGCCACCCTGGGCACGCTGTTCAACACGCCCAGTCGCGTGTGGTCGCTGGGCGCCGCGCTGGCGCAGACCGTGTTCGACGGCGGCCTGCGCAAGGCCCACACCGACCAGGCCGTGGCCGCCTACGACGCTTCCGTCGCGCAATACAAGCAGACCGTGCTCGCGGGCTTCCAGCAGGTGGAAGACAACCTCGCCACCCTGCGCGTGCTCGACAACGAATCCGCGCTGCAAGCCGATGCGGTGCGCGCCGCGCAGCTCGCCGAGCGCATGGCGCTGAGCCAATACCGCGCCGGCACCGCAACGTACCTCAGCGTGGTGACGGCGCAGACGCTCTCGCTCACCAACCAGCGCACGGCCGCGCAGGTGCTCGGCCGCCAGCTGGCCGCCAGCGTCTCGCTGATCGCGGCCACGGGCGGCGGCTGGAACGCCGCCACGACGACTTCCGGGAATTGATGCCATGACGACCCCAGACACCACCACGCACCCCCTGTACCAACGCCGATCCACCTGGCTCGCGGCCTCCGCGCTCGTGCTTGTGCTCGGCGGCGGCGCCTGGGCGCTCACCCACCATGCCGCCAACGCAGCCAAGCCCGACGCGCCGAAGACGCCGCCCGTACAGGTGACCACCGCGCGCGTCGCCACCCAGACCGTGCAGGTCTACCGCTCCGGCATCGGCACCGTCGCCTCGATGGCCACCGTCACCGTCAAGGCGCGCATCGACGGCCAGCTCGACAAGGTCGGCTTCGTCGAGGGGCAGGACGTGAAGGCCGGCCAGCTGCTCGCTCAGCTCGACCCGCGCACGCTGCAGGCCCAGCTCGCGCAGGCGCAGGCCACGAGGGCAAAGGACCAGGCCACGCTGACGAACGCCCGCGCCGACCTCAAGCGTTACACCACCTTGATCGCGCAGGACGCCGCCACGCAGCAGCAGGTCGACACGCAGAAGGCCCTCGTCAACCAGCTCGAAGCGGCAGTGCAGAACGACGCGGCCCAGGTTCAGTACGCCGAGGTGCAACTGAGCTTCACGCGCATCACTTCTCCGATGAACGGCCGCGTGGGCGCGCGGCTGGTGGACCCGGGCAACATCGTGCATGCGGCCGACACCAACGGGCTGGTCGTCATCAACCAGATCGACCCCATCGCCGTGCAGTTCACGCTGCCCGAAGACGCGGTGCAGGACATCAACCGCGTGCAGCAGCAAAGCAGCCAGCCGCTCTCGGTGGTGGCTTACGACCGCAGCGGCACGCAGATGCTGGGCACCGGCAAGCTGATATTGCTGAACAACCAGATCGACACCACCAGCGGCACCGTGCAGCTCAAGGGCAGCTTCTCCAACCCGCAGCACACGCTGTGGCCGGGCCAGTACGTCAACGTGCGGCTGCAGCTCGACCGCCGGGCCGACTCGCTCACGCTGCCCGCCGCCGCCGTGCAGCGCGGTCAGGACAGCACCTACGTCTGGGCGGTCGACGCCGAGAACAAGGTCGCCAACGTGCCGGTGCACGTGGTGCAGATCGCCGACGGCACGGCCGTGATCGACAAGGGCCTGGAGGCCGGCCAGCGCGTGGTGGTCGACGGCCAGTACAAGCTCAAGCCCGGCGCCACCATCGTCGAGCCGCCGCCGGCCGCGAAGAGTGCCGTCAAGGACGCGGTGAAGGACGCGGCGAAGGTCGCCACCAGCAGCGGGAGCAGCAATTGAGCATCTCCGCCGCATTCATCAAGCGCCCCATCGGCACCACGCTGCTGGCGCTGGCCATCCTGCTGGTCGGCGCGGCGGTGTTCCCGCTGCTGCCGGTGGCGCCGCTGCCGCAGGTCGACTTTCCGACCATCCAGGTCTCGGCCAACCTGCCGGGCGCCAGTCCGGAGACCATGGCCTCCAACGTGGCGCAGCCGCTGGAGCGGCAGTTCTCGCTGATCGCGGGGCTGTCGCAGATGACCTCGACAAGCGGCCTAGGCTCCACCCAGATCACGCTGCAGTTCGACCTCGACCGCAGCATCGACGCCGCCGCGCTCGACGTGCAGGCCGCCATCAATGCATCGACCGGCCAGCTGCCCGCCAACCTGCCGAGCCCGCCGACCTTCCGCAAGGTGAACCCGGCCGACGCGCCCATCCTCATTCTCTCGGTGCAGTCGAAGACGCTGCCGCTCACCGAGGTGAACGACTACGCCGACAACATCCTCGCGCAGCAGATATCGCAGATCTCGGGCGTGGGCCTGGTCAACATCGGCGGCGTGCAGAAGCCGGCGGTGCGCATCCAGGTCGACCCGGCCAAGCTCGCCGCGCTGGGCCTGAGCCTGGAAGACGTGCGCACCGTGCTCGCCTCGGCCACCGTCAACGCGCCCAAGGGCACCATCGACGGGCCCAACCAGAGCTTCACCGTCTACACCAACGACCAGCTGCTGAAGGCCAAGCCCTGGAATGACGTGGTGCTGGCCTACCGCAACGGCGCGCCCATCCGCGTGAGCGACCTGGGCGTGGCGGTCGACGGCCCCGAGAACGCCAAGATCGCCGGCTGGGCCTATGCCGGCGCCGCCGCGCCCGAGGGCAGCACCGTGCAGAACGGCCGCTCCATCGTGCTCGCCATCACCAAGCAGCCGGGCGCCAACGTCATCGAGACGGTGGACCGCATCAATGCCGCGCTGCCGCGGCTGAAGGCCTCGATCCCGCCGACGGTGGACGTCAACGCCATCATCGACCGCACCCAGACCATCCGCGCCTCGGTGAAGGACGTTGAGTTCACGCTGCTGCTGACCATCGCGCTGGTGGTGGGCGTGATCTACGTGTTCCTGCGCAACGTGCCGGCCACGCTCATTCCCAGCGTGACGGTGCCGCTCGCGCTGCTGGGCACGGTGGCTGTGATGTACCTGCTGGGCTACAGCCTCGACAACCTCTCGCTCATGGCGCTGACCATCGCGGTCGGCTTCGTGGTGGACGACGCCATCGTGATGCTCGAGAACATCTACCGCTACGTGGAAGAGGGCATGTCGGCGGTCGAGGCCGCGTACAAGGGTGCGGGCGAGATCGGCTTCACCATCATCTCGATCTCGGTGTCGCTGGTGGCGGTGTTCATTCCGCTGCTGCTCATGGGCGGCATCGTGGGGCGGCTCTTTCGCGAGTTCGCGGTGACGGTCACGCTCACCATCGTGGTGAGCGTGGTGATCTCGCTCACGCTCACGCCCATGCTGTGCTCGCGCTTTTTGAAGAACGAGCACGGCAGCCAGCACGGGCGGCTCTACCAGCTCTTCGAGCGCGGCTTCGACGCCATGCTCGGCGCCTACAAGCGCGGGCTGCACGTGGTGCTCGACCACCAGTTCATCACGCTCATGACCTTCATCGCCACGGTGGCGGCCACGGGCGTGCTCTTCGTGTTCATCCCCAAGGGCTTCTTCCCGCAGCAGGACACGGGCTTCATCTCGGGCTTTGCCGAGTCGGCGCAGGACGCCTCCTTCGCCTCGATGAACGCCCGCATGCTCGAGCTGGCCGACGTGGTGCGCAAGGACCCTGATGTGACCGGCTTCGGCATGAACGGCAGTTCGTCCACCTACAACACCGGCAACTTCTTCATCAGCCTGAAGCCGAAGGACGAAGGCCGCACCGCCTCCGCCGACGAGATCATCACGCGGCTGCGCCCGCAGCTGGCCAAGGTGCAGGGCGTGAACCTGTTCCTGCAGGCAGGGCAGGACATCCGCGTGGGCGGCCGGGCCTCGCGCACGCAGTACCAGTACACGGTGACCGACGCCAACCTCGACGAGCTCAACACCTGGGCACCGAAACTGCTCGAGCGCTTCAAGCAACTGCCCGAGCTCACCGACCTGGCCACCGACCAGCAGAACGCCGCGGCCTCCGCCGTGCTCACCATCGACCGCGACCGCGCATCGAGCTTCGGAATCTCGCCGGCCGTCATCGACGCCACGCTGTACGACGCCATCGGCCAACGCCAGGTGGCGCAGTACTTCACGCAGCTCAACAGCTACCACGTGGTGCTCGAAGTAACGCCCGCGCTGCAGCAGGACCCGGCGCTCTTCAGCAAGCTGTACCTCAACTCACCCATCACCGGCCAGCAGGTGCCGCTGTCGACATTCGTGAAGGTAGACACGAGCAAGACCGCCTACCTGTCGATCAGCCACCAGGGCCAGTTCCCGGCCGTGACCATCTCGTTCAACCTCGCGCCAGGCCATGCGCTGGGCGACGCGGTGAACGCCATCAACAAGGCCCAGGCCGACATGGGGCTGCCGCAGTCGCTCACCGGTTCGTTCCAGGGCACGGCGCAGGCCTTCCAGGACTCGCTGGCCACGCAGCCCTACCTGATCGCGGCGGCGCTGGTGGCGGTGTACATCGTGCTGGGCCTGCTGTACGAGAGCTACATCCACCCGCTGACCATTCTCTCGACGCTGCCCTCGGCGGGCGTGGGCGCGCTGCTGATACTGATGGCGGGCGGCTACGACCTGAGCGTGATCGCGCTGATCGGCATCATCCTGCTCATCGGCATCGTGAAGAAGAACGGCATCATGATGATCGACTTCGCCCTCAAGGCCGAGCGCGAGCAGGGCATGCCGCCGCACGACGCCATCTACCAGGCCTGCCTGCTGCGCTTCCGCCCGATCATGATGACCACCATGTGCGCTCTGCTCTCGGGCCTGCCGCTGATGCTGGGCCACGGCTCGGGCTCCGAGCTTCGCCGGCCGCTGGGCTACGCGATGGTCGGCGGGCTGATACTCTCGCAGGCGCTCACCCTGTTCACGACGCCCGTGGTCTACCTGTACCTCGACCGCGCCCACTACTGGTACATGCGACGCAAGGAAGCGCGCAAGGCCCGCAAGGCCGCGAAGGAAGGCAAGGCTCCCGTGCCTGCCGAGGTGCACGGATGAACGCGGGTTGATGCCGGTTGATGCTGGCTGATGCCGCAAGGGGTGGAGACGAAGACAAGAAGGCAGAACGCGCCATGAAGATCCTGATAGTCGAAGACGAACTGAGAACCGCGGACTACCTCTCCAAGGGGCTGACCGAGCAGGGCTGCGCCGTCGACATGGCACACAACGGAATCGACGGCCAGCACCTCGCCCTCACGCACGAGTACGACGTGATCGTGCTCGACGTGATGCTGCCGGGCCAGGACGGCTTCTCGGTGCTGCGCGCGCTGCGCGCCGTGAAGCAGACGCCGGTCATCATGCTCACCGCGCGCGACCGCGTCGAAGACCGCATCAAGGGCCTGCACGAAGGGGCCGACGACTACCTCGTCAAGCCCTTTTCCTTTCTCGAGCTGCTTGCGCGGCTGCAGGCGCTGAACCGGCGCGGCCGCAAGCAGGAGCCGATGCAGCTGCGCATCGCCGACCTGCAGATCGACCTGCTGGCGCGCAAGGCTTTTCGTGGCAGTGGTGGGGGCAGCACCCGCATCGACCTCACGGCCAAGGAGTTCGCTCTGCTCGCGGTGCTGGCGCGCCGCCAGGGCGAGATCCTCTCGAAGACCGCCATCGCCGAGCTGGTGTGGGACATGAACTTCGACAGCAACACCAACGTGGTCGAGGTGGCCATCAAGCGGCTGCGCGACAAGATCGACGTACCCTTCAGCCCGAAGCTGCTGCACACCATCCGGGGCATGGGCTACGTGATGGAGGTACGTGAGAGCGGCGGGGAGGGCGCGGCGCCGTGAAGCGCTCCATCACCGCCCGGCTGGTGATCATGTTCGCGGCCGTGGCGCTCGCGACCTTCGCGCTGGCCGGCTTCGCGTTGCACAGCGTGCTGGCGCGCGAGCTGGAGCGGCATCAATACGAGGAGCTCGACACCACGCTCAAGAGCCTGCAGTTCTGGATCAAGGCCATCGGCAGCCCAGAGCGCTGGTCGCGCGTGCAGTCGCGCATGGACGCGCTCACGCCCGAGGACGGCAGCGTGCGCTTCTGGGTGCTCAGCGACGATCCGCGCTTCCAGTACGGCAAGGGCCTGGCCGAGATCGACGGCCTCACGCGCGAGGCCAACGGCCACACCAGCGTCGTCGAGCTGCCGGGGCAGGAGCGGCCGTTCCGCACGCTGTCGGTGCACATCGATCCCTTCGAGCAGCGCCCGGCCGTGCGCCTGATCGTCGGGCGCAACACCGAGCCTTATGCGCGCACGCGCCAGGCCTTTTTGAGCGCGCTGGTCGCGTTCGGGCTGGGCGCAGTGCTGGTGGTGGCCTTTGCGGGCTACTGGATCGCGCGGGTCGGGCTGCGGCCGCTGGAGCGGCTGTCGAAGGAGGCGCAGGCGCTGCGGCCCAAGACGCTGTCGCAGCGGCTGCGCGCGGAGCCTCTGCCGGTAGAACTCTCGGCGCTGGCCGAGGCCTTCAACGGCGCGCTGAGCCGGCTGGAAGAAGCCTACGGCCAGCTCGAATCGTTCAACGCCGACGTGGCGCACGAGCTGCGCACGCCGCTGGCCAACCTCATAGGCAGCACGCAGGTGGCGCTCTCGCGCCAGCGCAGCGCGGGCGAGTTCCAGGAGGTGCTGCAGGCCAACCTCGAAGACCTGGAGCGGGTGCGCTCCATCGTCAACGACATGCTGTTCCTCGCGCGCGCCGACCGCGGCGAGGTGGCGACAGGGCTGGTGCTCACGCCGGTGGCGCAGGAGGTGCGCAAGACCATCGAGTTCTTCGAGTTCGTGCTCGACGAGACGCGCGCGCAGGTCGTCATCGAGGGCGATGTGCTGGCCGAGGCGCGGCTTGAAAGCGCGCTGTTCCGCCGCGCCATGTCGAACCTGCTGCAGAACGCCATCGAGCATTCGAAGCCGGGCGCGCGGATCACGGTCACGCTGCGCGAGGAGGCTGCCGCGACGTGGATCACGGTTTCGAACCCCGGCGCGCCCATCGACGCGTTGCATCTGCAGCACCTGTTCGACCGGTTCTACCGCGTCGACGAGGCGCGCAACGATGGCGGCGAGCATCACGGCCACGGGCTGGGGCTGGCCATCGTGAAGGCGGTGGCGAGCATGCATGGCGGGCAGGTCAGCGCATCGAGCGAAGGGGGGCTGAATACCTTCGGCTTCAGCGTGTCGCGCACCCCTGAAAAAACCGCCGGTTGACGCTGGTTGACGCCGGCTGGAGCCATCCGCCAATGGCCTGTGCCCGGTACGTTCTTGGGCCATGCCCGAGAATCGCTGTCGGCATGAACAGCACGCAACCTCCGCAGATCTCACCCGCATCCGGGCCACAAGGGCAGCCATGGCGCAGCTGATGTCCCTGCTCGTGCAGAACGCGATCCTGGTGGTTTTCGCCGCCAGCTTCGCCGCGCGGCTGGGGCTGCCGGTGCCGGCGGCGGCGGTGCTGGTGCTCACGGGCGCGCTGCTCGCGGCGGGCGATGTCTCGGTGGCTGGCGTGGTGCTGGCGGCCGTCATCGCCAACCTGCTGGGCGACGGGGCGTGGTTCTATGCCGGGCGACGCTTCGGCTACCGCTTCATGCGGCTGCTGTGCCGCATCTCCCTTTCGCCCGACTCCTGCGTGCGGCGCGGCGAATCGCTGATCTCCGACTGGGGCGGGCTCTCGCTCGTGGCCGCCAAGTTCGTGCCGGGCGTGTCGGTGGTGGCACCGCCGATGGCCGGGGCGCTGGGCATGTCGGTGCGGCGGTTCATCGGCTTCGACATCGGCGCGGCGCTGGTCTGGACCGGGCTCTTCCTCGGGCTGGGCTGGGTGTTCCGCAACCAGATCCAGGAAGTGCTGGCCATCATGGCGCAGGCCGGCGGCGTCGCCACCGCCGCGCTGGCGGTGGTGCTGCTGGTGATCCTGGCGGTGCGCTACTGGCGTCGGCGCGCCTTCATGCGGCTCACGGGCATGCCGCGCATCTCGGTGGAAGAGCTGCACGAGCTGCTGAGCGGCGAGGAGCCCCCGCTGGTGATCGACGTGCGCGGCAAGGCCGGCGTGCAGGTCGACCCGCGCCGCATTCCGGGCGCGCAGGCCTACACGCTCAAGGCGCTGCAGCAGCGCAGCCTCGACCTGTCGCATGCGGCGGGGCGTGACGTGGTGCTGTACTGCAACTGCCCCAACGAGGTGTCGGCCGCGCAGGCCGCGCGCGTGCTGCTGGCGCGCGGTGCGCGGCGGGCCCTGCCGCTGACGGGCGGGCTCGACGCCTGGGTGGCCTCGGGCCGGCCGACCACGGTCGACTGAGGCGTAGTTGTCCCGAGGGCCTGCACAAGGCCCACGCCAGCAGAAACCGGCTGCGCGTGCTAAGGTGCCCGGCCTTCGGGTTAACCCTGAATCCAGCCTTCTCGCAACCGGCAACCGGGATTCCTCCGTGTCCTCTTCATCCTCCACGGCCCCTGCGGCCCACGCTGCCCATCCTTCCGCTCCGGGGCTCACGCCCGCGCTCACGCTCGTATTCGCCGTCGCCTGCGGCCTTTGCGTAGCCAACATCTACTACGCCCAGCCGCTGATCGGCCCCATCTCCGACACGCTGCAGCTGCACGCCGGCCTGGCCGGGCTCATCATGACGCTCACCCAACTCGGCTACGGCGCCGGCCTGTTGCTGCTGGTGCCGCTGGCCGACGTGGTCGAGAACCGCAAGCTCATCATCGGCGCGCTGGCCGGCGCGGTGATCGGGCTGGTCGGCATTGCGCTCTCGGGCTCGGCCGTTACCTTCCTGGCGGCTTCTTTCGTGGTGGGCACCTGCGCCGTCGCGGCTCAAGTGCTGCTGCCTTTCGCCTCGCACCTCGCGCCCGAGGCCACGCGCGGCAAGGTGGTCGGCAACATCATGGCCGGGCTGCTGGGCGGGATCATGCTGGCCCGGCCCTTCGCCAGCGTGGTGGCCTCGGCGCTGGGCTGGCGCGCGGTGTTCGGCCTGTCGGCCGCGCTGATGGCATCGCTCATCGCCGTGCTGTGGCGCGTGCTGCCGCAGCGGCGGCCGCATGCCTCGGTGGGCTACGCGCGCACCATGGCCTCGCTGCCCGGCATCGTGTGGAACACGCCGCTGCTGCGCAGGCGCAGCCTTTACCAAGGGATGATGTTCTCCGGCTTCCAGGCCTTCTGGACGGCCGTGCCCCTGGCGCTGGTGCACGAGTTCGGCATGGGGCAGGGCGGCATCGCGCTGTTCGCGCTGGCGGGGGCCGCGGGCGCATTGCTCGCGCCCGTGGCGGGGCGGCTGGCCGACAGGGGCTGGACGCGGGCCGCCACCGGCTGGGCCATCGTCGTCGCGCTGCTTTCGTTCGTGCTGGGCGCCGTCTCCATGCACTACCACTCGCTGGCCGGGCTGGTCGCGGCAGGCATCCTGCTCGACGGGGCCGTGCAGCTGTGCCAGGTGCTCAACTTCCGCAGCCTGTTCATGCTGGCGCCCGAGCTGCGCGGCCGCATCAACGGGCTGTTCATGACCTTCATCTTCATCTGCGCGGCGGTGGCCTCGGGCATCGCGGCCGCCGTGTACGCCTTCCACGGATGGGGCGGGTTGTGCCTGCTGGGCGGCGGGTATGTGCTGGTGGCGCTGCTCTACTACGCGACGGAGTTCAGGCGGGCATCGGTGCCTGCTGCCGTCGGCGGCTGACCCGGCCTGGCGGCCTCCAGGCGCGGTGGTAGCCTTGCCACCCGATGAACCTCCGCACCAAGATCGTTGCGCTCGCCGTCGCACCGCTGCTCCTGGCGCTGGTGCTGGTGGCCCTTGCGGTGCGCCACCAGGAGAACGACCTCGCCCAGCGCGAGCGTGCCCTCATCGAGAACAGCTACATGGCCCAGCGCCGCAGCGAGCTGCGCAGCTACGTGGACCTGGCCGTCAGCAACCTGATGCCGCTGTACGAATCGGGCCAGGACGACGAGGCCACCCGCAACGAGGCCCTGCGCCGGCTGGCCGCGCTCAACTACGGCGACGACGGCTACTTCTTCGTGTACGACCTGGAGGGCAAGTCGCTCATGCACTCGCGCCAGCCCGAGCTGGTCGGCCAGAACCTCTGGGAGCTGCGCGACTCGCATGGCCGCTACACCATCCAGGAGCTGATCAAGGGCGCGAAGGAAAACGGCGGCGGCTACGTCGAGTACGAATGGCGCAAGCCCTCGAGCGCGCAGCTGGCGCCCAAGCTCGGCTACGTGACCGCCATGCCGCGCTGGAACTGGATGGTGGGCACCGGCCTGTACCTCGACGACATCCAGTCGACCATGGACACCCTCGACCGGCAGGTGAACGCCAACGTCACCGCCACGCTGCTGTGGATAGCCGGCATTGCCGCGCTGTGCCTCGGCGTGGTCAGCGCCGCCGGCCTGCTGCTCAACCTCAGCGAACACCGCACGGCCGAAGCCAAGCTGCGCCTGCTCGCGCGGCGCGTGGTGCAGTCGCAGGAAGAAGAGCGCGGCCACCTCGCGCGCGAGCTGCACGACGGCACCAGCCAGACGCTGGTGTCGGCCAAGCTGCTGATCGAATCGGCCGTCGAGTCGCTCGAACGCCAGCACCAGCCCACGCCGCCCGCGCTGCCCAAGGCGCTGCAGCGGCTCAACGATTCGCTGATAGAGGTGCGCCGCATCTCGCACCGGCTGCGCCCCGCCTTGCTCGACACCCTGGGCCTGCCCGCCGCGCTGGAGCGGCTGGTCGACGAGTTCAGGGAAGAGGGCGGTGGCGTCGATGCCTCGATGATGATCGGCGGCGAATCCTTCGAGCTGCAACCCGAGGTGAAGACCGCGCTCTTCCGCCTCACGCAGGAGGCGCTGACCAACGTGCGCAAGCACGCCAACGCGCACCACGTGCACATTGCGCTGAACTTCGATGAAGAAGAGGGCGTGCGGCTCGAAGTGAGCGACGACGGCACCGGCTTCGACATCGAGGCCGTGCAGCTCGACCCGAGGCGCGGCATCGGCCTGCGCAACATGCGCGAGCGCATGGAAGCCATCGGCGGGAGGCTCACCATGTGCAGCAACGCAGGGCGCACCTCCATCGAGGCCGAGGTGCCCGCACGCAGCGCGAGGGCAGCAGCGGCCGAACAGAAACAGCAGGCACACGCGCCCGCATCAGGCGCCAGAGCATGACCACCGCCAAGACCATCCGGCTCTTTCTTGTCGACGACCACCCGCTGGTGCGCGACGGCCTGCGCGCCCGGCTCGGCTCCATGCCCAACCTGGAGATCGTCGGCGAGGCCGGCAGCGCCGCAGAGGCGCTGGAGCTGGTCGACAGCGTGCGGCCCGACCTGATGCTGATGGACGTCGGCATGAAGGACATGAACGGCATCGAGCTCGCGGAAGTGCTGCTGCAGCGCCAGAGCGCGACGCACATCGTGATGCTCAGCATGTACGACAACCCCGAGTACGTGCAGAAGGCCTTGCAGGTGGGCGCGCGCGGCTACGTGCTGAAAGACGCGCCCGCGGCCGAGATCGTCGCGGCCATAGAGGCCGTGTCGGCCGGCGGCACATTCCTGAGCCCGGCCGTGTCGAAAAAACTGTTTCGCACCCAGGAGCCCAGGCCGCTGCTCACGCCGCGCGAGAGCGAGATTCTGTCGGCGCTGGGCCGGGGCGAATCGAGCAAGCAGATCGCGCGCGAACTGGGTTTGAGCGTGCGCACGGTGGAGGCGCACCGGCAGAGCATCAAGCGCCGGCTGGGCATCGAGGGGCAGGCGGAGCTCATCAAGTACGCGGTGGAACATGCGCGCGAATTCGGGCGCGATTCCTGAACTGTTGCCGCCGCTTCTGCTGCCTCTTTTTCGCTGATTGACCCGGCGACTGTCAGCGCTTTGTGGACTGGCGCTGCGGCCTCGCGATTACTCGAAGGAATCGAGAAATTCTGGGCAGAAAGTTATTTCTGCGCGGGGCTGGTCTTCTATACAGTGAATGCCCCTGTGGTTGAACGACCCACCTAGTGGGCATGGAGGGCAGAGCACACAAAGACTTCTCTTGAGTGAACCGCATTGCCTCGCGGCGGGCTGCGGATGCGACTTGCATCGACGCGAACGTGAGGTGCAAAAGGCGACGGCCAAGGTGCGCGAACACCTCAGCCGTCTAACCAAATGACGTGCATAACCCTTAGAAGGAGCACACCAAGTGGCTAAACGAATTATGGCCGGCGCAGCAAAGCCGGCATCCGCGGACGCAACCACCACGACACGGGACCCGTCCGGTCTTCTGGAGAACAAGCTGGAGCAGTTGAACTCGCTGCTCTGGTGCTTCTACGGCGCCGGGGACGGATGGTTCCAGGATGCGGGGGAGGCGCATCGGGAGAATCTGCTTTGGATTGCTTCGGATTTGGCGCGGGAGGCGGTGGAGTTGTATCAGGAGATGAGCCCGGCGGGATGACCGGTTTGAGCGCCAAGTCTTCATAGGCGGCTTGGCGCAGTTGGTCGACCCGATTTCGCCCTTTCAGTTAGCGACGTCGCATCCATGTTGCAACACTAGATGAAACAACGAGGGATTACTGATGCAGGCAAGGAGTACAAGGTTGGCAAGGGTGCGGCGGAGGTCGAAGAACTCGCTATCGACGCTCTGAAGAAATGAAATCGTTCGACCGCGAAAGGGGCGGGATGGCGTCGCAGTCGTTAGGAGTTACGGCGTGTTGCGGTCCAAGATTTTTAAACACACGCCTCATACTGCTGCGAAGCCAGTCCGTATTTGACTAGTGGAACTGAGCTATTGCGCTCCGTAGTGTCTTGGTACATTCCTACGTCTACGGTGTAAACGCTGGTAGCTCGAACTCGAAGAAGATTGAGGAGAAGAATGTCGTCATCCAATACAGACCATGCGGCGTACGGCACGCTGCTTCGGATCATCGAACTCCAACTCGACCCTGCATTTACTTTGCCGGCAATTGCCGAGAACGAGCAGTTTCGGTTTGCCCGAGACAAAGTCGCCGCAATGTCAGCGGTTTTGAAGGTTTTGCTGGAGCAGACGCCCGCTGAGCTTTGCAGTACCTCCGGCCTTTTGCAACTCCAGAACAACCTAAATTCGCCTCTAAACGAACTTACCAGTTTTGTTGGCAACGGTAACGGTGGACATCTGGTCAATGCGGCATCTCAGTTTGAGGGAAATATCATGCCGCTCCAATGGGGGTATGGCCCTCATTTGTCGAACCTGCCAAGCAACTTGATCGGCCCGCTATTTGAGATTCAGGCCGAGGCAACACAGAAGACAATCAATCAGCTCGCGGCGCAACGCGACGAATTTGCTCTGAAAGTTCAAGAATTGACGGCGAAGGTTGCTGAGCAAACGACACAGATTACTGCGTCGATAGAGGCCGTGACTCGTGCCAAAACGGACGCGGCCGCAACTGTGGCCCAACTAGATGTTCAGTTTGCTGAGAATGAAAAAGCTCGAATCGAGGCTGCGAATGCAGCTATCGCTAAACTGACTGAAGATATCGGCGAGTTCAACAAGAACACGCGCTCTGAAGCTAGTAACCTGATCTCCACACTTACGACGCATAAGGAAGAAGCTCGGAAACTGGTTCAGATCGTAGGAAACGATACTGTCACGGGAAACTACCAAAGGATCGCAGTCTCCGAAGGCAAGACTGCTGACATTTTGCGGCTTGCCACGCTGGCGTTTTTTGGGCTCGGCTTAATAGTGGCCGGTGCGACGTTCTACAAGTTCTGGGGGCAGCCATTTAATGCGGAGAATGGCTGGGCGGTTGTTATTCGATTGCTGTATGCGGTTGCGATCACGACACCTGCTTGGTACACAGCTCGGGAGTCTGCTCGGCATCGTTCCAACTCTGATCGTGCGCGCCAGACAGAGCTTGATTTGGCAGCGATTGGGCCCTTCATTGAACTTTTGCCTGAGGAAAAGAAAATTGAAATACGCGAGAAGATGACAGGCTTGTACTTTGGGAAGAGCGTGGAAACGCATACGGTGAACAGTCCATTTGACGCCATTGCTGTTAAGGACATGGCTGTAGAGTTGGTTAAGCTTCTAAAGAAGTAGCCGTCTTGCACTGTCCATCGCGTGCGTTGTCGAGAGGTCGTAGTCATGCTTCGGCCCTGAGACAAAAATTAGGTCTTCCTCTAGCGGTGTACGCCTTTCTCGAAGCCCTTCGGTGCTTTGACCATGAAGTTCTGAGGCAGTAGATCGCACCAACCCAAGACGTCTACTGCTCGATAAACTAGGCAGTCCGTCGGCTCGCCATCTCGGTCGTACGTCACTAGGTAGAAGAAGTACCGCTTACCTTGCCCCTCGCTCTGAGCAATTCGAAGCTCATTTGCGGACAAGAAGAAGCTGGACCTAGTGAATGTCTTGACCTCAATATGGCGGGGCTCGTCAGCGTCTGAGAACGAGTCAAAGTCGTAGCCGTACCTTGGCTTCTTTGTCCTGTCGAGAATCTTCGGAATCAGGTGCCCCAGGCCTCGTGAGCGAAGCCTGGCCTTCTCTCTCTCAAGTGCAAACCGCTCGCTCTTCTCTCCTTTCTCCCGAGCTTTCTTTGCTAACTCTTCAAAGTTCGGCTCGAAATCCAGGTTGGAAAACTTGGGCTTCGGCGGAGGCGCCTTCCGCTGAGGCGGAGCAACGCCTGTTAGGTCGCCCGAAACCTGCTGCAGTAAGAAGTCTGTGAGCTTGAGATTGCTCCATCCCTTGAAGATTGGTAGTCGCTGCTTCAATCGAAGCGTCTCATGCTGGATCTCGCTGGGCGACTTACTATCGATATCAAGCGCCCGTGCCAGTTCCAAGAGGATATCTTCGCTGCAGATTGGCAAGTACAGATCGCCAAAGTAGAGACTGAGGATCTTGGCTTTCAGCATCTGCGATAGTCGGTTGGCGTCCACCGCTCTAAAGTCCAAGATCCGACCTCGCTCAACAAGACTTGTCAGCTCATCACGAACGATAGGAAAAACCAGGGCTTCTGCTCCCTCGAGCGATAGGTTTCCAGCGAACTTCTTTGTGTAGCGAAAACGTTGTTCGGGCCGCTTGCCTTCGTGTCCGTAATAGATGCCGAATTTGCTGGATGTCGCACCTTTGATGCGAGCCCACTTGTCGGTCCCGGGCTCAGCCCAATGACAGAACGTCTGACCCTTGTTCTGGCCAATGGCGTATTCTTTGAGAGTCAGCGAGCGGAGAGATTCGATAGGGAAGCGTTCTAAGAACTCCCCACGTTGCATGTCAGCCCCATTCTCCCAAAGTCCGTCATAGATCCGATTGAAGTGCGCGGCAGCTGCCACCAAGGTCTGCGAGATATTTTTCCTCATTCTTTGGATTTCCCTGTGTAGAGCATCGATGAAACACTGCGGTGGTTTTCAAAACTCTAACCAGAGATGGCGACTGTGGAGGCATAGTCTTCCCCTAGATGCAGTGCGCTCAAACAGCCTAAGCGTGCCGAGATCAACTAGACAAGCCCTAGCATACGTTGACGAGGCTAGCCCACAAGGCCACCATGGTGCTACGCCGCCAATGCCCATCAAGCGGCGCGCCTGTTGAAGCCGCCCGGCCCCGCGCTGGACCTAGAGGTAACCTAAGTAGGGCGCCCAAGCGCACCGCTCCGAACAAGCTTTCAAGGAGACCCCCCATGCCCGAAACCGACAAGGTATTCGCAGGTTCGATCCCGAAGTTCTACGACACGCTCATGGTCCCCCTGATCTTCGAGGCCTATGCCCTCGACATGGCGGAGCTGGTCGCAGCCTCTTCGCCCGGCGCGGTGCTCGAAACGGCGGCCGGCAGCGGGGTGGTCACGCGGGCGCTTGCGCCCAGGCTCGGCGCCGGCGCGCGCTACGTGGTGACCGACCTCAACCAGCCCATGCTCGACTATGCCGCCACCCGGCAAGGCAACGGCGCCGATGGCCACAGTAGCACCGGCATCAACATCGAATGGCGGCAGGCGGATGCACTCAAGCTGCCGTTCGAAGATGCCTCGTTCGATGTCGTCTGCTGCCAGTTCGGCGCGATGTTCTTCCCCGACCGCACCGCCGGCTATGCCGAAGCGCGCCGTGTGCTGAGGCCGGGCGGGCGCTTCGTTTTCAACGTGTGGGACCGCATCGAGGAGAACGCCTTTGCCGACGAGGTCACCAACGCCATGGCCGGGCTGTTCCCGCAAGACCCTCCGCGCTTCCTGGCGCGCACGCCGCACGGCTATCACGACGTCGCGTTGATCCGCGAAGACCTGAGCCGCGCAGGCTTCACCAGCATCCAGATCGACACGCGCGAGAAGCTCAGCCGCTCACCCTCGGCGCGCGAGGTCGCCACCGCCTATTGCCAGGGAACGCCGCTGCGCAACGAGATCGAGTCGCGCGACGCCAACGCGCTCCAGCTGGCCACGGACCGCGCGGCACGGGCGATTGCGAGCCGTCATGGTGAAGGCCCGGTGGCCGGCAAGATCCAGGCGCATGTGATCGTGGCGGCGGGGTAGGGGCGCAGGTCGCACGGGTGTGGCCCAGTCAGCCCCGCAGCGCCGAGCGTGGGGCCAACTGCGGGTACAAACGGCAGTTCCCGATCTCGCTCAGCCGCTCTTCTTCTTCTTCTTCGAAGTCAAATGTCCAGTCTTCCCCACAGCCCCGCCGCCGACCGCAACAAGCAGCCGATCCTCGATGCGTTGACCGGCATCCTCGGCGACGAGGGCGCCGCCCTGGAGATCGCATCCGGCACGGGCCAGCACGCGGTGTGGTTCGCGGCTGCGTTGAGCAGATGGACCTGGCAGCCCACCGACGCAGACGCGCGCATGCTGCCCGCAATGGCAAGCCGTATCGCGGAGGCCGCGCTGCCCAATCTGCGCCCGCCGCTGCTGCTCGACGTGATGGCGCCTCGATGGCCATCGGAGGGCTTCGCGTTCGCAGCGGCAACAGAAGAAGAAAAGCAGTTCGACGCGATCTTCTGCGCCAACATGCTGCACATCTCGCCTTGGGCCACATGCGCCGCGCTGATGCAAGGGGCCGCGCGGCATCTGCGTGCTGGTGGGATGCTCGTCACGTACGGGCCCTACATCGAAGACGGAGTGCCGACGGCGCCGAGCAACATCGCGTTCGATGAAGACTTGCGTGCGCGGAATCCCGAGTGGGGTATTCGGTGGCTGGAGGATGTGGCCGTGGAGGCGCGGAGGGCGGGGCTCGTGTTGCGGGAGCGGCATGCGATGCCTGCGAACAATCTACTGCTGGTTTTCCGTTCTTAGGCCAGTCAGATCATCTAGGCCGTGCTCGCGGTACACGCCGCGATGGCCGCCTGGAGGCGACCAGACCAATAGCTATCGAGCTTCGGCGAGCCCCGGTCTCGTGCAATTGCCTGCAATGCTTCCAGCAGCAAGGGGCTCGCCAGCTTCTCTGCAGCCTCCAACTCATACACCCGGCAGTCGGCGTCCAGATGCTCGACCAGATAGTCGATAGCTCTTGCATCACCTCGCGCCGCCAGTCCAACGAGCGCCTCGCCGCGGACCTCGGCATCTCTGTCTTCCAGGTTATTCCACAGAAGGTCGCGAATCTCTGGCGTGTCTTCTTCGTGGGCTGTTCCCAGGCCGAAGGTGGCCCAGTTGCGTACGTCATCGTCGGCATCGGCTGCGAGTCGACACAACGCTTCAATGGAGGCGGGTTCAGGGTACCGGCCCAGCGCGACCGCGACATTCCACCGGACGGACTCATTGCGGTGAGCCGACAGTCGCACGAGTTCCGGCAATGCCGCGGGATGCGGCCGATGGCCGAGTCCTGAGGCCGCCGCACAAATTACCTCGTCATGCGGATCATGCAGGCCGGCAAGCAGCAGTGCCTGTGTCGCGCCCATACCGTATTCGGTGCTGCCGAATTCGGCGCTGCGTACTCGCGTGCGTAATTGGGATGCGACATAGAGGCCGAGAGCCCTGCGTCTCCAGCTGGCATTGCCTGACAGCCGTTGCACAAACTCGAGCATCTGAGGCGATCCGCGCATCTGCAGTTCGACGATGGCGCGCCAGCGCTTTTCGCTGCCCCAGCCGCGTAGTGCCATGCGAATCAACTGCCGCTGGGTTCGCGTTTTGGCAGAGCTCCTTGCCGTCTTCTTCATCGCGGGGATGTTATCTACCTACCTTGCACATGGAAAAGCCAGTCGAGGCCGATCGAATCGGCTTGTCGATGAAAGCTATCTCACCGCCAGGGCGACTCCATCAGCGCCACGTCCTCGAACGACAACTCCCGCACGGCCCCACCGTCGCGCGGCACCGCAAACCAGCAGCGCCCAAGCGGTATCCGCCCATTCGCGTACATCACGCGAACTACCGCTTCCTGCGCGCCAAGCCGCAACACATGCGCCCCAACCGTCCGCTCCGCGTGCGTGAGCGCGAACTCGGCCAGCGCACGCTCGCATGCGAGCCGGTGCCAGCGCCTGTGGTCCTGCCAGGCCCGAAAACGTTCGAACAGCGTCATCGTCGGTACTTTTCATCCAGTCCGGGCCGGAGTTTCGTGCATCGACAGCGTGCATCGATCACGATGTTTCACTTTTGAAACGCGGGTGTGTGTCTTCATTCCTCGACGGGGCGTTTAAAGTTCGAGCCCGGTGCGCCCCGTGCGCACCTGTTTCATTTCAATCCATTCATCGTCCGACCAAAGAAAGACACCCGTTTTGAACAAGACCGACCTCATCGCCGCCATCGCCACGGACACCAACCTGAGCAAGGCCGACGCCGCCCGCGCGCTCGACTCCGCCATCGACAACCTGTCGCGCGCGCTGGCCAAGGGCGACACGGTGCAACTGATCGGCTTCGGCACTTTCGCCGTGGCCAGCCGTCCCGAGCGCACGGGCCGCAACCCTTCGACCGGCGAGCCGATGACCATCAAGGCCAGCAAGGCGCCCAAGTTCACCGCCGGCAAGGCGCTGAAGGACGCGGTCAACGCGCCCGCCGCAGAGTAAGCAAGTAAGAAAAGAGACCCAAAAAAGAACCCGCAGGAGGCACGCGCAGGCCTCTTGCCCACACCTCCCTCCGTGGCGCCCGCGCAGCAGTGCGGGCCGCGGAGGGCCGGCATCTTCAGGAAACCGTCGCATTCCGCGCTAGAGTTCGTGCAGGTTCACGAGCCCAGCCATCCGACATGTACGACGCGCCTGTGCCGACACCCTCATCCCCCACCACATTGCAGCAGTGGCTGCTTCGGCTTCTTTCGATAGGGGCCTGCCTTCTGTTCATCGGCTGTGCGAGCCCCTCCGGGCCACGGCAGGGCGGCGGCCCTGGCCCCGTCATCGGCGGCACCAGCACGCTGACGGCCGAGCAATCGAACAGCATCGCGATCCACGCGCTCGGCCTCGTGGGCACGCCGTACCGCTACGGCGGCAACACGCCCGACGGCGGCTTCGACTGCAGCGGGCTCATCGGCTACGTATACCTCAACAGCGTGGGTGAATCGCCGCCTCGCACGGTGGCACGCATGACGGCCTTCGGCAGCCCGGTGGCCGTGTCCGAGCTTCGCACTGGCGATCTCGTGCTCTTCGGCTCTTCCACGCCATCGCATGCGGGCATCTACGTGGGCAATGGGCGCTTCGTGCATGCACCCTCGACGGGTGGCGTTGTGCGGCTCGATCGGCTCGATGGCGTGTACTGGTCGCGCCAGACGGTGCAGGCGCGGCGGCCCTGAAGTCGGGATGGCGTCGGAAAGCTTCACCCTCACCGCTGCGGATTACGAACGTCTGCAGAAGGTCGTTCTACGTCGCCTCGGCCGCAAACCGGGCCTGTCGGCCATCATGTTCTGGATGCGGGCGAGTATCTGGATCGTGGTCGGCTTGACCGTCGCGGCGTACGTGCACTTCATGCGCGATTACTCGGAGCTTCCGCATATGTGGTTTGTGACTTGCCTCGTGGTGCTCGTGTTCGTGCTGATGATGGTGCTTCCCGGGATATCGCAGGCGGTCTGGCGCAGGCACCTGCTGGCGCCCGACGGGGCATTTCTCGCGCCGCAAACGATCGATGTCACCGACAGCGCATTGCTGATCGAGTCCCCGACGGCTCGCTCGGAGCTGCTTTGGGGCGCCTTTCTGGCGCGTGACGAAGATGACGTGAACCACTATCTTTTTCTCGATGCGACGCACGCCGTGGTGCTCCCACGTGCCGTAGTCGCGGCATCTTTTGCCGACAGGTTCAAGCGCTTCACGGCGCATCTGAAGAACGGGCCGTGAAAACGCGGGGCGGCTTTTCAGCCGCCCTTGCCGCCGCGACCGCTCTTCTTCGCGCCCTCGGCACGCGGGCTCGCAGCACCCGCCGCAGCGGCACCACCACCGCCATTCAACTGCTCGACCCACGACAGCGCATCGACATACGCCATGAACCGGTTGAGATACTCCGGCGACATGTCGCGCATGAGCGTGAGCGAGCGGTGCACGAGCTGGTGCGAGTTGAGCGGGCCGGCGTTCTGTGGCACCTTCGCGCGCGATTGGTTCAGCCGCCGGTCGGCGCTGAGTTTGGACCACGTGCTCTTGAAGTAGCGGATCGACTTCAGCTCGGCGGCTGGCGCAGGCGCTGCAGCGCGAGAAGAGGGGCGGGGCACTGCCTTGCCCGTTGCTGTTGTCTTCGGCGCTGTGGCTGCCGTTGTTGCGGGAACGTCGCCCGGAGCCGGCGCGTGCTTCGCAATGTGCTCGATGAGCTCCGCGAATGCGTCGCGCTCGGGCTCAGCCGGCTGTTCCGCAGCTTCCGCGGACTTCGCCTTCTCCTGATCCTCGCCATACGCCGCAAGCAGCGCGATCACCTTGTCGTCGACGATGCGCCGAACTTCGCCGTCGAGTGCAGCCGCGCGCCGGGCCATCGCCTCGATGACGCGAAAGCGCACCGGGTCGAAGCGTTGATCGCCGCGCGCGAGCGCCGCGGCGACCATGGCGCCGGTGTCGCGAGCGGTGACGTCTTCCTGCTCAGTCACGAGGCTTCGCGCTGGCGCTGGAAGAAGAAGGGCGCGGCGTGGGCGCCATTTCCACGCGACGGTTCTTCGAGCGGCCGTCCGCGTCGGCATTCGACGCCACGGGCTGCTCGGAGCCGAAGGCGGCGGCGAAGATCGTCGATGACGGCACGCCGGCCTCGATCAGCGAGCGCGTCACGGTCAGTGCACGTTGTGCCGACAGCTCCCAGTTGTCCGCGAACTGGCGTGCGTTGTCGCGCATCTGCCGGTCGTCGGTGAAGCCGCTCACCATCAGGATTTCGTCGCGCGACTTGAGATAAGTGGTCAGCGGCGCGGCCAGGCTCTTGAGCAGCTGCTTGCCCTCGGGCTGCAGTTCCGCCGAGTTGAAGGCGAACAGCACGTTGCCGCTGATGCCGATGCGGCCGTTGGTCAGCGTCACGCGGCCGGCGGCAAGCGGCGCCGCCAGGGCCTGTTCGAGCGTCTGCAGGCGCTTGGCTTCGGCCTGTCGCTGCTTGACTTCGGTTTCCAGCTTCGACGCCAGCTCCATCTGCATGCCGAGCGCGCACACGAGGATGAGCACGAAGGCGCCGAGCAGGCCGGCCATGAGGTCGCCGAACACGGCCCATACCGGCACGCCGGGCTCGTCGAAGCCGGCCTCGATGTCTTCGCGGGTGCCCATCATGCTTCGCTGTCCGCGGGCGCCTGCAGTTGCTTCTCTTGCCTGCTGGCGATCTGCTGCATGTCTTCGACTATCTGCTTCTGCGACATGATGCTCAGGTCGATCACCTCGCGCGCCTGTGCGACGTAGTAGGCGAGCTGTTCGTCGCTGCGCGAGATCGATTTGCCCAGCGCGCCTTCGATGCGCTGCAGGTGGGCCGCGAGCTTGTCGTTCGACTGGCTGAAGAGCTGTACGGCGAGGCCGAAGGCCTCACCCAGGCTGGCCACCTCGACGGCGCTGCCGGCGATCTGCGCGGCCACGTTGCTCATCTTGTCGGACTCGGCTTCGGCCTTCTCGGTGAAACGGCTGCCGACGCGCTCCAGCATCTCGGCCGATGCCGACACCAGCGTGTCGATGGCGGCGCGCTGTTCGGTCGAGGCGTGGTTCACCGCGTCGAGCAGGGTGGAAAGGGTTTCGAGGATGCGGCTGCGCTCCTCCAGCATGGTGTTGTCGCGCGCCATGCTGTCGGCGAGCTTCTGGCGCAGCTCCGTTACCACTTCGGCTGCGGCACGTGGTGCTTCCGAAGCGGCCTGCAGCAACTGGGCGATCTCGGTGACGGTGCTCTTCGCGTGCGCCTCGGTCTGCGCCGACATGTCGCGCGCGGTCTGGGCCATGGTGTCGAAGAGCTGCTGCTGCTGGCTCGCGTTGTGCGAGTTGGCCTGCTGCCATTCCTGCTGCAGCGAGGCAGCCATGGCGCCCAGCGATTGGGTCCATGCCGCGAGGCGCTGTTCGTCGCGCGATGCCATCTGCGACATCGCATCGGCCGCGGCCTGCGGTGCCTCGGCGGCGGCCTGCAGCAGCCGCGAGATCTCGGCGACGGTGTTCTTTGCGTGCGTCTCGGTCTGCGCCATCGTGTCGCGCGCGGTCTGCACCATCGTGTCGATGAGCTGCTGTTGCTGACCTGCGTGGTGCGCGTTGACCTGTTTCCATTCCTGCTGAAGCGAAGCGGCCATGGCGGTCAGCGATTGCGTCCAGGTCGCGAGGCGCTCTTCGTCGCGCGATGCCATCTGCGACATCGCGTCGGCAGCAGCTTGCGGTGCCTCCGATGCGGCTTGCAGCAGCCGCGCGATCTCGGCGACCGTGCTCTTCGCGTGTGCTTCGGTCTGCGCCATCGTGTCGCGTGCGGTTTGCGTCATCGCGTCGATGAGCTGCTGCTGTTGGCCCGCGTGGTGCGCGTTGACCTGCTGCCATTCCTGCTGCAGCGATGCGGCCATGGTGGTCAGCGATTGCGTCCAGGCCGCGAGACGCTGTTCGTCGCGCTGCGCAATCTGCGACATCGCGTCCGACGCGGCCTGCGGTGCTTCGGCCGCGGCCTGCAGCAGTCGTGCGATCTCGGCGACGGTGCTCTTCGCATGCGTCTCGGTCTGCGCCATCGTGTCGCGTGCCGTCTGCGCCATCGTGTCGAGCAGCTGTTGCTGCTGGCTCGCGTTGTGTGCGCCGGCCTGCTGCCATTGCTGGTGGAGCGAGGCGCCCATGTCGGCCAGCGATTGCGTCCAGGCCGAGAGGCGCTGTTCGTCGCGCGCCGCCAGCTCGGTCTGCAGCTTCGCATGCGCCTGGTCCACGGTCTGCAGCAGCGATGCGGTGTGCTGCTCGAACGCGGCGGTGGCGGACGTCAGGGCCTGGTGCGCATTGCCCGACAGCTTCTCGCTGACCTGCTGGTGCTGCGCGAGCGCGTCGCCCCAGGTCTTCGACACGTTGCCGACGGTGCTTTCGAGGCGCGCGGAGACGCTGTCGACCAGCGCGGCGGAGCGCTGCTCGAAGGTCTGCGCGAAGTGGTCGTGCGAGCCGCGCACGTCCTTCGACAGCGCTTCGCTGGTGTGCTGGTGTTCGGCGAGCGCGGTCTTCCAGGTGTCGGCCACGCGGTCGGTGGTGGCCTCGAAGCGGCCGGAGAGGCCGTCGAGCTGCTGCTGCACGGTGCTCGAGATGGTCTGGTGCAGCGCCGCCGTCTCGCGCGCGATGCCGGCCATGGTGGCTTCGACCACGGGCTGGATCGCGGCGCCCGCGACGCGCGCGCTCTCGGTCAGGCTCTGCTTGAGCGACTGGTCGACGGAAGATGCGAGGTTTCCGTACACGGCCTCGGCCTTGCTGTGGAAGCTGTCCTGGCTGGCCGCGAGCCGGTCACTGAGGGACTGGTTCTGCCGTTCGATGGCGTGCACCATGGCCTGCAGCTGGCCGATCATCTCGGGCATGGCGTGGGCCTGCTGCTGCAGCAGCTTGAAGGACTCTTCGCGCTGGTGCGTCTGCGAGAAGACGCGCAGCACGGTGGCGATCTTCGTGTCGAGCAGTTGTCCGGCCTGCAGGCGCTCGCGGCGGCTCAGTGCAGAGGCCAGGCCGAGCATGGCCGATGCGGCCACGCCCGCCACCGAGGTGCCGAAGGCGAGGCCGAGGCCCTTCACGGGGGCGGAAAGCGAATCGCGGATGGTCTGCAGGTCGGTCGAGCTTTCCAGCGCGAGGCCGGTGCCCCTGAGCGTGACCACCATGCCGATGAAGGTGCCCAGCATGCCCAGCAGCACTAGGAAGCCGGCGAGGTACGGCGTGAGGGCGGGGCCGGGCAGGCCCACGCGCTCGCCCTCGATGCGCAGGCGCACGGCGTTGCGCAGCGAGGGATGCAGCCGGTCGAGCCAGGTGCCGAGGCTGTCAGGCGGGGCCGAGAGGTCGGCCGTGGCCTGCGCCAGGCTGTCGGTGGCCTGCTGGAAGCGGTGCAGCTCCAGCGCGCCCATGATGTAGAACGCGCCGATGACCAGCGTGACGGCCAGCGCCAGCGGGTTGGTGCCGATGTATCCGGCGCCCACCCAGCCCACGACGGCAAGGCCAGCGACAAATACGGCGTAGTGGAGGAATCGGGTCATGAGGTCCTGGTGGCCTGGGTGCGAAGGGCATCGAGCAGCCCTTCGACCGGTTGAAATCTGAAGTCCAGTTCGGCGAGCAGCACGTCCTGGGCGTCCTTGCGGAACACGTCCAGCCACTCGTCGGCGGGCTGGGCACTGTGGGGGTTGTCGTCTGTCTCGGATGCTTCGGCGTCGGCTTCCGCCGGCGGAGCTTCGGCGGCCTTGCGCAGGCGCTCGAAGTGCCGCTCGAGGATGCCCGGCACGGCCGACAGCAGGCTGTATTCGCGCGCTTCGAGCACCTGCGCCATGACCACGTCCACCGACGCGAGCCGGGCCATGGCCGGCGACTTCGCCGCCATGGCCGCGCGCAGCTTGCCGCGCAGGGTGCTCGCACCCGCTTCCATGGCCTGTTGCCGGGCCAGGTAGCGGCGCTTGTAGGGGGTGAAGTCGGAAGCGGCATCCTTGCCGGCGCCGAAGGTGTCGTCCTCGACGATGGCAGTGGCCAGTGCGGCTTTCACGCGCTGGCATTCGCTTTCTTCGTTGTTGCGTGGGGCGCGGAGGCCGGTTTGCGGCGTTGCCGGGGCACCGTCGAGCGCCGCGGACAGCGAGATGGCGTCGGTCCAGCCGAACCACTGGCTCAGCCGGTCGGCGGTGGGTTGCGCGGGTTCCCGGGCGTCGACGTTGGAAAGCCTTGAGAGCAAGCGAATGAGCGCCGAGCCGTTGAAACCTGTGCGCCTTGAAACTTGCTCCATGCCCCCTGAAAGCGCCCGAATGCGCGTGATCCGAAAAACCCGGCAGTCTACAACAGGGCCCTCTGTCCGAGCCCTCCCGCCAAGGCCCGTCAGGCCCCGGCTATGTAACGAAATGCCAGTTTTTCATCATGTGCGCGGCGAGCGCGGCGAAGTCACGTGTTCGGGCCGCAGGCCCAGCCCAACGGCCCGCGCCGGCAGCCGGCGAAGCAGCGGCCAGCGCGCAAGCAGGCGCAGGGGCAAGGGCAGGCGCCGCGGGCCTGTCGCCGGCTTGCCGTCGAGCACGGCCATGAGCACGCGGTCCTGTATGAAGCGCTGCACGGCCTGGGTGACCTGCACGGGCAGTTCCCTGCGGCGCTGCAATTGGGGCAGCAGGGCGTCGATCTGCTTCTCGGTCGCGTCGCCGGCCAGCGTGGCGGCCAGCAGGTTGGCGGCGGCCACGGCGTCCTGTACCGCGAGGTTGATGCCGACGCCGCCCACCGGCGACATCGCATGCGCGGCGTCGCCGATGCACAGCAGGCCGCGGCATGACCAGCTTTCGAGGCGGTCGACCGTCACTTCGAGCAGCTTCACCGCGTCCCAGTCGGGCAAGGCGGAAGGCAGCCGGTCGGCGAGGAAAGGCGCGATACGGCCGATTTCCTCGTGGAAGGCTCCGATGCCGCGCGCCCGCAGCGCGTCATGGCCACCCTTGGGTATGACGAAGGCGCACTGCCAGTAGTCGCCGCGATTCAGCGTCACCAGGAAGTGGCCGCCCGCGACGTGGCCCGCGGTGGCCGACGGGTCGCCGGCCAGTCTCGGAACGGCCATCCACAGCACGTCGATGGGCGCGCCGAAGCTGATGTGCGGCAGCGCCGCCGCATCGCGCAGCGCGGAATGCCGGCCGTCGGCCGCCACCACCAGCGAGGCGTGTAGTTCGACGTCGCGCGGCTGGCCGGCATGGCGGCCGAGCCGCACCTTCACGCCGTTCACGCGGCCCTTGTCCTGCAGCAGGCCGACGGCTTCGGCGTCGGTCCAAAGCTCGAAGCCCGGGTAGCGCCGGGCCTCGTCGCACATGAAGTCGAGAAAGTCCCATTGCGGCATCAGCACGAGAAACTTGCTGTGCGAGGGCAGGTGCCTGAAGTCGGCCACCGCGACGCTGCGGCCCTCGAAGGTGGCCCGCAGTTCGTCGATGCGGTCGTGCGGGCGCTGCAGGAAGGCTTCGAGCAGGCCAAGCTCGTGCAGCACTTCGAGCGTGGACGGGTGCACGGTGTCGCCGCGAAAGTCGCGCAGGAAGTCGAGATGCTTCTCCAGCACGACGACGGGCACGCCGGCGCGGGCCAGCAGCAGGCCCAGCACCATGCCGGCGGGGCCGCCACCTGCGATGCAGCAGCGTGGCGTCGAGGATGCGGGCGCTTGGGTGGCTTGCGTGTCCATGGCTCCGATCGATCGATCCGGTCGCGCCGCGGACGACGTGGCCTGGGTTGCCCGGCACCGCGCAGTACCGGGCTCGGCCCCCGTGGCTCAGGGTTGCGCGAAGGTAACGCGCTGGGCGATGAGCACGCCGTCGACCACGCGGTCTCCGACTACTGTCACGCGCTTGCCGTTGCCCAGGTCCGCGGCGGTGCCGTTTTCGAAGATGGTAGCGGAGCCGCTGGCATTCACGCGCTGGCCGCGCACCATGAAGTCGGCGGCCGACTGGAAGCCGGCGACGGGGCCGATCACCGTGAAGGACGCCGGCCCGCCCGTGCCCGGCACGTAGCGGATGCGCAGCTTCTTCGCAACGAGCACCTGCCCCGAGAGGAAACCGTCGACCTCGACCTTGACGCCGTTGCCGATGGAGCCGGCCGGACCGCCGGTGATCTGTGCGTTGCGCGCGTCGACCTTGTTGCCGAGCACACGGAAGTCGCCGAGCGAGGCGAAGTCGGTGGCGACGCCCGCGAGCTGGAGCGCGATGCCGTCGGCCGTGGGGATGGCGTACCAGCCCTTGACCGTGGTGGCGGTGAAGTGGCCGGCCACCGGCGCCACGGTGCCGCGCACGCGGACGATGGCGCCTTCGGCCAGGCTGGCGGTGTCGAGGCCGGGGCCGTAGTCGACGGTGAGCAGGCCGAGCGTGAAGTGCCGGCCGACAAGGTCGAGGTTCTGGACGGTGCCTGTCACCAGCGGCTCGACGGAGCCCGGCGCGATCTGGACGCGCGTGGCGCGCAGCGTGCCCGGCGCGGCGGGCAGGCCCCAGACCTGGATCAAGTTACCGTCGACCAGGTCGGCCGCGCCGTTGGAGTCGCCCCAGACGGTGGCGGTGTCGGTGGTCACGCGGCTGCCCATGACGGTGAAGCTGCCGTTCGAGAGGTCGATGGCGGAGGCGGTGCCCCGCAACTCGGCGGCCGAGACGACCTGCGCGGCGGTGCCGCTGGTGAAGTTGGCGTCGACCTTGCCGGCGATGCGCGCGCTCATGCCGATCTGCAGTTCGCTGGTGTCTTCCAGGCTGAAGGTGGCGCTGTCGGTGTCGTAGCGCAGGCCGTTGAGGATGACGCTACCGAGGCCGTCCGCGGCGCCGATGCCGGCGGCGTCCGCGCTCACGCCGGTGCCGCCCGAACCCACGCCGGAGCCGTCGCCGTTGGTGTTGCCTGCGGTGCTGGTGCCGTCGCCGCCTGCATTGCCGCTGCCGGCGCCCGAACTGCCGCCGGCGTCGCCGCCCGAGGCGTTGCCGCCGCCACCGCCGCCTGTGTCCGTGCCAGCCGTGGTGCCCGCTGCCGTGCCAGAGACGCCCGCAATGCCGGTGCCGGACGCTCCGCCGCCGCCGCCGCAGGAAAGAAGCATGGCCATGCCGCCTGCGAGCAGCAGGCCGCGCAGGACGCCGTGCGCGAACCGGAAGGAGCGTGTGAATGTGAGGATCGTGTTCATCGTGAGGGCCCGCTCTTCTTCGGCGCGGCTTCGTCGTCTTCGTAATAGGTATAGATGCCGACGCGGATGCGCGCCTTGCTGTCGGCGGGCGCGCGGTCGACGGCCTTGGTCATTTCGCGGGCCAGTTCGTGATGCAGTCCGGCCCAGCGTTCGCGCGCGAGGCGCTCGATGCTCTCGCAGTCTTCCAGCGTGAGCCCGCGCGCGTACACCGCGCGCTCGAGCATGCGGGGCGATTCGCCCAGCGTGTTGGAAACGGCCGCCAGCAGGTGGTCGCGGCCGTTGTCGCCCAGGAAGGCGAGCATCGACTGGAGGTCTTCGACCGGAACGAAGCCGTCGGACATGAGCTCGGCGACGCCGCTGTCCTCGGCCACCATGTTCAGGCGCACCAGCTCATCCAGGATGGTGCGGTGATGGATGTTGCCGCGGCTGGCCAGGCGCGCCACGCGCTCGAACGAAGGCTCCTCGCTCTCGGTGGTCACGGGCAGGCGGCGCAGTGCGTCGTCGCCGGTCATCATCTGCAGCCACAGCGTGAAGGTCTTGGCCGCGGCCGAGAGCTCGGTGTGGGGCAGGGGGTCGACGGTGGAGCGGACCTTGGCGGTGACGGCCTTGCGGTTCAGGCCGGTGGTCACCGAGATCTGGCTGAGGTTGGGCCGCTTCACGCCCTGCTGGCGCCAGGAGCGTTGCGCCTCCTCGATGAGCAGGTCGCGCAGCAGTTCCTCGAGGTGCGGGTGCTTGACGCCCATGGCGAGCGCCAGCCGGACGACCGGACGAAGGATGCGAGCGCAGGCGGCAAGGGCCCAATCCAGCCGGTGTTCCATGAATGCGGTCGTTGCTCCTGGGTTCGTGAGTTCTAAGTTCCAAGACAGGGGCGGGCCGCCATCCAACCCCCGTCGCTGCGCCGTATTGTCGTTGGTCCGCCGGGCCGCTTTTTCCTAGGTCGACGTGCAGGTCCCGTCGTTCGACTTCGTGACGTTGGTGCGCCCCGTCGCGCTGATGCTCACGGCGCGCGACTGGTTGGCGCTGGGGGTGGTGCGGCAGATGGTGATCCGGCTCTGGCCCGCGCCCATGCCGGTGGCCTGGAACACGATGGCACTGGCGCCGCCCGCTTCGCGCAGCAGGTAGCCGGAGGCCGCGGCGCTTTCCACGCGCAGCACCTGCGTGCCGCTCAGCACGATCCAGCCGGCTTCCCATTGCCCGTTGGTGCTGCAGCTGGTGCCGTTGGCCGAGGCGCACAGGGTGACCGGGGCATTGCGCTTGATGGCCTCGCTGCGCGCGAGCTGGCTGCCCGAGACCAGCGAGGTGGCGTAGCCGCTCAGGCGCGTGGACAGCCGGATGCTGTCGAACGAAGGCACGGCGATGGCGACGAGCACCACCAGCACGGCCAGCGTGACCATCAGCTCCACCAGCGTGAAGCCGTGCGCGCGGGCGGTGCGGGGGCGGTTGCGCATGTTGCCGGAGCTCCGCGGGCTCACTTCTGGATGAACCAGTAGACCCGGCCCTTCGGCTGCTTGAACGCGGCCTTGGGCGCGGTGCCCTTGGGGCTGAGGAAGGAGTCGGGGTTGGCGCCGATCACCACGTCGCGCATGCTGCCGTCGTCGAGCTGGACGCGGCCCACCACGGGCGAAGGCGCGAGGCCGCCGCCCACCACGTTCTGGAAGCGGCCACCGGTTCCCTGCGGCGCGGCGTTGACGTACGACACGTTGTAGACGCGCGCGGTGCCGAGGTCGGCGCGGCACGACTGCGTGTTAGGGTTGGTCGGCGTGTGGGTGTTGAAGGTGGTGATGCCGTAGGCCGTGACCGAGCTCGTCACCACCTGCTCGCCGGCGGCGAGGGCGAGGTACCAGCCCTTCTTCGTCGCGAGGTCGGACGAACTCGGCGTGGATGTGTCGGTGATGGGCTGCAGCGAGGCCTGACACAGCAGCCCGTTGCCGGTGCCGCACCGGCTGACTTCACTGCTCAGCCAGGTGCTGTCGGTGGGCTTGTCGACCAGCATGTAGAAGCGGTTGGTCACGCCGAGCGCGACGTTGTAGTAGCGCAGCGGCTTCTCGCGGTCGCCGGAGCCCAGCAGGATCACGAAGGAGCCGTTGTCCTCCACCACGTCGGGGGCGAACATGAACTTGCGGTTGGGCGTGCAGGTGGTCACGGTGTCGCAGCCGAGCGAGGCGACCTGCGTCATGGTCCAGGCGGACGGCGCTCCGCTGTCGAGCGCGATGCGGTAGACGTTGCCGCCCAGGTCCGCGGCATAGGCGATGCGGGCGACGCCGAGGGAGTCGGTGACGACGGTGACTTCGCCGACCACCGGCCGCGCGGTGGCGAACATCTGCAGGCGCGCGCCGGTGTCGGCGTCGAGCACGTAGATGCCGCTGCCCTTTGCGCCGCTGCCGCAGGCCTGGCTAGCGCTGTTGGTGTCGACGTCCTCGCACTTGTCGTAGCCGCCGCCGAAGATGAGCAGCGGGCTGTTGCCGCCGCCGTAGCCGCTGGCGCGCATCACCTTGGGCGCCGACCAGGTCTGGCCGAGGCCCTCGAAGCCGGTGTCGCAGCCGGTGTCGTCGCCCTGGTTGGGGCAGCCCTTGCGCCACTTCAGCGTGGGCGCGGAGGCGGAGGAAACATCGAAGGCGTAGATCAGCCGGCCGCCCCGGCGCATGCTCGCGTAGAGCCAGGCGGTGCTGTCCTTGCGATAGGCCGAGACCGGGCCGTCCATGCCGTAGGGCTTGGGCGCCACCGCGCCGGCGGTGACCGGCAGGCCGGGGAAGTTGATGCGCGTGGTGTCGTCGTAAAGCCGCTTGAGGCTGCCGTAGAACTCCGGCGGCATGAAGGACCAGAGCTCGTCGCCAGCGGCCGCCGAGCCGATGGCCGCGCTGCGGTTGCCGTTGACGGCGCGCAGCACGCCGTCGTTGCCGCCGTAGAACACCACCACCTGGGGCGAGGCGTCGGTGCCGTAGTTGATGGCCACCGGCCGCGAGTGCACCACGTCGCCGTGCACGGAGGGGCGCATGGAGGTGGAGGTGACGGGGTTGCCCTGCGCGTCGAGCCGCTCGTCGCCCTTGTTGTCGAGGCCGCGCGCCCAGTTGATGAGCGCGGTGCGGTCGGTGTCCGCCGTGACGCCCAGCGCGGCCTTGGTGATGGCGGAGTTGCCGTCTGCGAAGGCCGTGAGGGCGGTGCAGCTGCCCGGCGCGCAGGTCTTCATGTTGCGGTTGGCCACGGCGAGGCGGCGCAGCATGTAGCCCTGCGCGCCTTTTTCCACCACGTTGCCGTCGGGGCTGTCGGCGGCTTCCTTGCCCAGGCAGTCGCCGGAGGGCCGGAAGCTCCAGTAGACGTCGGTGTCGCTGGGCGCGGGTGTCCAGAAGCTGCGCGCGCAGGGCGCGACGAAGCCGGTCTGGTTGTTGACGGCGTTGTTGCCCACCGAGTCCTGCAGGATCAGCTGGTTGGTGCTGTCCAGGCCCAGCTTGTATTGCTTGAGGTTGCCGTTCCAGCGCGGAAAGGCGTCCTGGTCGGGGCGGAACATGCCCACGAACACCTGGTTCAGGTAGGTGCCCTGGGTGTTCACGCTCACCGGCAGGCTCACCGAGGAGAACACGCTGTTGACCGACTGGATCTTGCTGAAGATGTCGTCCAGCGCCGCGCCGAGCGCGCTGCCGAGGTTGGGCTGCGCCGAGATGTCGTAGTACTCGCCCTTGCTCTGGGTGGCCATGCTCTTGAGCAGCGCGCTCCAGCCCGGGCCCTGGCCGCCGGTAGCCTTGGCGGCCTCGATGGTGTAGACCTTCACGCCCATGCTGGTCTGCAGGAAGCGCGACCATTCGTCGGCCGTGTTGTCCTGCGAACCGCTAGGGCTCAGTGCGATCTGCGTCGCGTCGCCGCCCGCTGCGCGCAGGGCGGCGTTGGAGATCTGGCTGTCGCTGGTGTTGTCCTGCGCCGCGCCGTTGCTGATGTAGATGACGTAGGTGCCGGTGCAGTTCTCGGTGCTCGGGCCGACGTAGGTGGTGGCGGAGAAGCCGCTGAGCGCGTTGCGCGTGAGCGCGTAGATGTCCTTCGAGGCCTGCGTGCCGCTCACGTTGCCGCTGTAGTCGGCCTTGTTCTTGCTGTTGCCGGCGATGGGCGTGCCGCTGGCGAGGTAGCGATAGACCTCGGCCATGGTCTTGCCGGCCTTGCCGCCGTTGGACTTGTCGCCGATCTTGTCGAGGCTGCGGATGAGCGCGCCGTACTTGATCTTGGTGCCGTCGTCCAGCGTGCGCACCGCGGCGCGCACGTAGCCGCCATCGGAGTTGGAGTTGCCCTGGCCGGTCTCGGTGAACATCATCAGGCCGACCTTGAACTTGTTGGCCTTCAGGCTTTCGAAGGCCGAGGCGAGCGCGGTCATCTCGGCGGTGAAGGGCTGGTTCCAGTTGGCCGTGTTGTCCAGCACGAACAGCACGTTCGGCGCTTGCGCCGCGCTGGGGTTGTAGCCCACGAAGAGGTCGATGTCCTCGGCGCGGGCATGGCCCGCCGTCAACGCGGTGAGCGCGGCGGCCGTCCACAGCGAAGCGAGAAGTTTCCGGATCATGGTGCGGGCCTGTTCGTCGTCGGGTTGTCGTGAAGTGGCATGCCTAGGAGGCACAGAAGGCATCGAACTGCGCCTTGTTGAGCAGCACCCGCACGCCTTGCCGTACGGCGGTGGATGTGCCGGTGATGCTGTCGGTCACCGTGGTGCTGATGTCCCAGACGGAGTTGTATTGGTCGGGCAGCGTTGCCAGGCCGGAGCCGCTGCTGGAAGCGCCGCCCGTGACGCCGCCGGGACCCGTGGAGCCGCCGCTGCCGCTGTCCAGTGCCTTGGTGGCACGCACGCAGACGGGAGGCGCGACGTTCACCTGGTAGTCGGTGACACCGTCGTTGTTGATGTCCACCATGCTCACGGTCTGCTGCGGCGCCGCGAGCGTCGGGCTGCCGTCGCTGCCGGGCACCAGCAGGCTGCTGGCGACTTCCTCGATCGCGCGGTTGGCGGCGGCGACCGCCTCGTTGCGCGTCTGCAGGTTGCCCACGGCCTTGAGGTTGGCGTTGCTCAGGTTGAAGGCGGCGGTGACCACCAGCGTGATCAGCAGCAGCATGATCATTCCGATGAGCAGGGCGGCGCCGCGCTGGCCGGTGCCGCGGGCGAGTGGCGCGCGTGGGTTCATGGCGTTTCCCTCCGGCCGGTGACGTTGGTCAGGCGCACGGAGGTGGAGAACGCGTGCCGCTTGTAGTGGTCGTTGAAGGGGCCCAGCGTGGAGCCGCCGAGCTGGTAGGTGCGGGTGTCGGTGTGGCCGGGCGACGCCTCGGCGCTGCGCGCCAGCACGTGCAGCTTGACGGCCACCACGTTGACCAGCTGGTCGGCGGTGCAGGCCGGGCTGGTGCTGCAGTGCACGAAGGCGCCGTCGGGGCTGCCGTCGCCGCGGTTGGCGGGCGTGGACTTGTTCGCGGGGTCGGCCCAGGCGATGGCCGTGGTGTAGTCGACGGCGGCGCCGGTCTTGCTCAGCGTGTCGAGGCCGAGCTCGACGCGGAAGCCCTCGACGCCCTCGATCAGCGGCACGGGCGGCTGCTGCGCGAGCGTGCCGCCCGCCAGGTCGAAGCGCGAGCGCGCGAGCGTGGGAACGCCGTCTCCGGCGGTCTCGGCGTAGTCGCGCACGTAGTAGATGTCCGCCACGAGCTTGCGCTTGGGCGATGGGGTGGTGCAGTCCTTGCGGAACATGGTGTCGAAGCCGGCGGTCGACAGGGCGAACGAGGAAGGCTTCTGCGTGCCGCACAGCGACGACTGGAAGTACATGGCGCCGCTCATGTCGGCATCGCAGTTGGTCGTGCCGGGCAGGCAGGTCTCGGCGTGGCGCACCACGAGGATGTCGGTGCCGGCCTTCTTGTTCTTCAGCAGGTCGGCGCAGCTCGCGGGGACGCTGTCGTAGGTCTGCACCGGCAGGTCGAGCAGCTGGCGCTTGTAGTCGTCGGTCCAGTTCGCGACGGAGTAGGGCAGGCACGGGTCGGGCAGCGCGCCGGTGGGCACGTGCGTGGGGGCGCCGGTGACGGTGAGGTCGTCGAACTCGGGCATGTAGTTTTCCCAGAAACCCGCGTGGGAAAGCTCGTTCTCGAGCACGAAGACGCTGAGGCGGCCGGTCTCGATCTGGCGGTTGACACGCTCCAGCTCGCGCTGCGAGTTGCTCACGTTCAGGAACAGCGCGAGCAGCGCCGCCACCACGATGAGCATGATGGTGATGGCGACCATCAGCTCGATCAGCGTGAGGCCGCGCTGGGCCCGCAGTGGCGAGCGCAAGCGGCGCGGCGCGGCGACCGCGGTGCGGCGGCTGGTCATGAGAGCGACCCGATGCGCACCAGCGTGGTCACGGTGCGACGGCACTTGTCGTCCTTGCACTGGGTGCCGGTGTCGTACTGACCCTTGCCGCAGGCCACGCCGTCGGGCGGCGCCGAGATCGGCCCCAGTCCCTGCCAGGCGACGGTGACGAGGTACTCGTTGTTGCCCATGTCCTCGACGCAGCCGCGCCCGCCGATCACGGTGCCGAGCTTGCTGTTGCCGGAGACCTCGGCGGCTCCCTGCAGCGCGTTGCACCACTCCTTGGCGTCCACCTGCTGCCGCGTGCCGGTGGAGGTGGGGCAGGCGGCGTCGGCGCCCAGCGGCGCGCTGGTGATGTAGCTGGCGGCCGTGCGGCGGTTGGTCGCGATGCGGCTGGCCATGTCGTTCAGCAGGATCAGCGCCTGCGAGCGCTGGTACGACTCCATCTCGGAGGCCTGCATGCGGGCCTGGAGGCCCACGAGGCCGAACAGGCCGAAGGCCAGGATGAGCAGCGTGACCAGCACCTCGATGAGCGTGGTGCCGCGCTGGCGGCGGGCGGGGCGGCTCGTCACCATTTGCCGGACGGCGTCTTCACGCCTTCGCTGGTGAGGGAGAGAGCGCCGTCGCCCGACTGCGAGCCGGTCGGCGTGAAGGTGAGCGTGTAGCTCGGGGCGCCGGTGGTGGAGAGCGTGACGTCGTAGCTGTAGCTGCCGGAAACCTCGGCGGGCAGGTTGTAGCCGCTGGCGGTGAGCGCCGCCTTGTCGGCGTAGCCGCGGTTGGCGATGAGGAACTGCTGCTGCCGGTTGGCGATGTCCAGCATCTGCGCCTGGGCCGCCGAGCGCTTCGAGCGGATGACGTACTGCTGGTAGCTCGGCAGGGCGATCGACGCCAGGATGGCCACGATCGCGACCGTGATCATGAGCTCGATCAATGTGAAGCCGCTGCTGCGTCTGCGTGCCTGCGAATGCTGGTTCATCGTGGCTCGAAAGGAATGTTTCACATTGTTAAGAATGTGAATTTATCACATTTATACGAAATGCAAGCCCTCGAACGGGCCCGTTGCCGGGTCCGCGCAACAGCGGAATCGAGGGTTTTCCATTACGCAAAGCCACGCGGCCGCTCCGCGCGGTCCGACGGATGCGCCGACGCCCCGGCCCGGCAAAACTCCCCGGGTTCAATACCTAGGAGACATCCGCATGCACAGCATCCGACGCCATCTGGTGTGGCTGGTCGTGGCCGTGATCGGCGCGTTCGCGCTGGGCACCGTGGCCCTGACCCGAGGCGAAAGCGTCAACGCCCTCTGGGTGGTGGCCGCCGCGATCTGCACCTACCTGATCGCCTACCGCTACTACAGCCTCTTCATCGCCGACAAGGTGCTGGGCCTGGACGGCAACCGCAAGACGCCGGCGCACCGCCACAACGACGGCCTGGACTACGTGCCGACCGACAAGAACGTGCTGTTCGGCCACCACTTCGCGGCCATCGCGGGCGCGGGGCCGCTGGTGGGCCCGGTGCTCGCGGCGCAGATGGGCTACCTGCCCGGGTTGCTGTGGGTGCTGGCCGGCGTGGTGTTCGCCGGCGCGGTGCAGGACTTCATCGTGCTGTTCATCTCCACGCGGCGCGACGGCCGCTCGCTGGGCGATCTCGTCAAGCAGGAGATGGGGCCGGTGCCCGGCATGATCGCGCTGTTCGGCACCTTCATGATCATGATCATCATCCTCGCGGTGCTGGCGCTGATCGTGGTGAAGGCGCTGGCCGAATCGCCGTGGGGCACCTTCACGGTGGCCGCGACTATTCCCGTGGCGCTCTTCATGGGCGTGTACCTGCGCTACATCCGCCCGGGCCGCATCGGCGAGGTGTCGCTGATCGGCTTCGTGCTGCTGATGCTCGCCATCTTCGGCGGCCAGGCCGTGAGCCAGAGCCCCGAATGGGCGCCGCTCTTCACCTTCGACGGCAAGGCGCTCACCTGGATGCTGGTGGGCTACGGCTTCGTCGCCGCCAGCCTGCCGGTGTGGCTGCTGCTCGCGCCGCGCGACTATCTCTCGACCTTCCTGAAGATCGGCACCATCATCGCGCTGGCCATCGGCATCGTGTTCGTGATGCCCACGCTGCAGATGCCCGCCGTCACGCAGTTCGCGCAGGGCAACGGCCCGGTGTGGTCGGGCAGCCTGTTCCCGTTCCTGTTCATCACCATCGCCTGCGGCGCCGTCTCTGGCTTCCACGCGCTCATCTCCTCGGGCACCACGCCCAAGATGCTCGACAACGAGCGCCACGCGCGCTTCATCGGCTACGGCGGCATGCTGGCCGAGTCCTTCGTCGCCGTGATGGCGCTGGTGGCGGCCTCGTGCATCGAGCCCGGCATCTACTTCGCGATGAACAGCCCCGGCGCGCTGGTCGGCACCACCGCGCAGCAGGTGGCGGCCACGGTGTCGGGCTGGGGCTTCGTGATCACGCCCGAGATGCTGGTGCAGACCGCCAAGGACGTGGGCGAGACCACCATCCTCGGGCGTACCGGCGGCGCGCCGACGCTGGCCGTGGGCATGGCCCACATCCTGCACCAGGCGATCGGCGGGCAGGCCATGATGGCCTTCTGGTACCACTTCGCGATCCTGTTCGAGGCGCTCTTCATCCTCACGGCAGTCGATGCCGGCACCCGCGCGGGCCGCTTCATGCTGCAGGACCTGCTGGGCAGCTTCGTGCCCGCGCTCAAGCGCACCGACTCGCTGCCGGCCAACCTCGTCGCCACCGCGCTGTGCGTGGCTGCCTGGGGCTACTTCCTGTACCAGGGCGTGGTCGATCCGCTGGGCGGCATCAACACGCTGTGGCCGCTCTTCGGCATCTCCAACCAGATGCTGGCCGCCGTGGCGCTGATGCTGGGCGTGGTGGTGCTGTTCCGCATGAAGCGCGAGCGCTATGCGTGGGTTGCCATTGCGCCGGCCGCGTGGCTGCTGGCCTGCACGCTCACGGCGGGCTGGCAGAAGATCTTCTCTTCCGACCCGAAGATCGGCTTCCTCTCGCACGCGGCCAAGTACACCGAGGGCATCGCCAACGGCGTGCTGGTGGCGCCGGCGAAGACGCCCGAGGCCATGTCGCGCATCGTCTTCAACGACCGCCTCGACGCCGCGCTGTGCGCGCTCTTCATCTTCGTGGTGCTGAGCGTGCTGGTGTACAGCATCAAGGCCTGCATCGCGGCGCGCGCGGCCAACCGGCCGACCACGCAAGAGACGCCGTTCGAGGCGATGGGCGCCGCCACCACGGCCGCCCACTGAACGCCATGGGCCTCGCTGCATTGCCGGAAGCCGGGCGCTACTTCGCGCGCTCGCTCAAGCAGTCGTTGCGGCTCATGGTCGGGATGCCCGACTACGACGCCTACCTGACGCACATGGCGGCTACCCACCCCGACCAGCCGCCGATGAGCTACGAGGCCTTCTTCCGCGAGCGGCTGGAGGCGCGCTATGGCGCCGGCAAGGGCCGCTGCTGCTGAGCCCGGCGCGGCATTGCGTTACAGCTCTTGCCTGTCGAAGCCCCGTCCCGAGGGATGGACGGGCTCGTTAGCCGAGCCTAGAGTCCCGCCCATGTCCGCAGCCCCGTGGCTGGCATGGAGGGCGATATGTCCCAGGATCCCTTTGCAGAGTTCAAGAACCGGCAGCGCGAGATGTGGTCGACCTTCGCGCCGACCGCCATGTTCACGACTCCGGTGGCCGGGCACCTCGTCAGGTTCGCGCAGGTCGAGCAGGGCGAGTCGGTGCTGGACGTCGGAACCGGAACCGGCGTGGTGGCCGTCACGGCGGCACGCCGCGGCGCACGCGTCACGGGGCTCGACCTGACGCCCGAGCTGATCGAGGCAGCGGGAGAGAACGCGACCATCGCCGGGCTCGAGGACATCGTCTGGACCGAAGGCGATGCCGAGAACCTGCCGTATGCCGATGCCTCCTTCGACGTGGTGCTCAGCCAGTTCGGCCACATGTTCGCGCCGCGCCCGGAAGTGGCCATTGCCGAGATGCGCCGCGTACTCAAGCCCGGCGGGCGTATCGCCTTCGCCACCTGGCCGCCCGAGCACTTCGTGGGCCGCTTGTTCGCCTTCATCGGTCGCAACTCACCGCCGCCTCCGGCCGGCGCGTCGCCGCCACCGCAATGGGGCAACCCCGGAATCGTCGTGGAGCGCCTGGGGCCGCACTTCGATGCACCGTTCTTCGGGCGCGGCACCATGCACTTTCCGGCCCTGAGCATCGACCACTTCCGCCTGTTCCTGGAGCGCTCGGTCGGCCCGATGCGCAAGCTCGTCGAAGGCCTCGCCGACGATCCGCAGAAGCTGGCGGCGCTACGGGCCGAGTTCGACGCGTTGGCCGAGCCGTACTACGTCGACAACGTGGTGCACCAGAGCTACCTGCTGACGCGCGCGCGGGTACGCTGAGCATGGGTGAGGGCGTCGCCTCAGTCTGCGGCTGAGTCCGCCTGCGCGAATTCCAGCTTTTCCGTTCGGCGCGGCAGCGCGACCATGCCTCCACGACAACATCACTCGTGGAGAACCTCGATGCCATCCGAACTCAACCTCAACCAGATGACCGGCCTGTCGCTGCGCCTGCGCGTCCTGCTGTCGGGCGTGCTGTTGCTGGTGGCGGCGATCAGTGCGGCGCGTCCCGCGGGTGCCGACCTCGACCTGCAGGCCGAGCAGCGCTTCCAGCTCGCGCTCGAGGCGCAGGCCGGTCGCGACTACCGCGCGATGCTCGATCACCTGCGGCAGGCCGCCATCGAAGGCCACGCGGAGGCGCAGGAGATGCTCGGCATGGTGCTGATGACCGGCCCGGCGCTCTACGGCACCGCCGTGAAGGCCGACCGCTGCGAAGCCGGCGAGTGGATGCGCCGCGCGGCGGTGCAGGGCAGCGAGACGGCGAAGGTGCAACTGACCTTCCTGAACCGCCTGCGGACCTCGCCCTCCGGCAAGCGTGCCTGCGACTGACTGAGTCGGCATCCGACTACGGCGGCGCCCGTGCGCCGGTCGCACAATGCCGCATGGCAAGGGCATCCGGTCGCCCTCGACGCGAGGACAGTCAACCATGCGCAATGTGCTCGACTTCAGTTCCTGGCAGGGCCTCTTCACGACGCTGCTGGGACTGGTGCTGGTTTCCGTCGTGGCGGTCGGCATCCGCCTGCTGGTGATGCACGGCGTGCAGCAGCGGCGCGAGCGGCAGAACCGCCAGATCAACGAGCGGCTGAAGACGCTCATCGCGGCTTACAAGGTGCTGGGTGGCTCGTTCACCGGCGACCTGGCCGTCGACCCCAGCCATCTGCGTGAGCTCAGGCAGCGGGCCGAAGCCGCTTCGCCGGAGGATGCGGCGGGCCATGCCGACCCGTCCGCATCGGACCGCCGCAGGCGCATCCGCGATGCAGTGGAGGCTGCGCTCTCCGACGTGATCCTGCTGGGCACCGAGACGCACGTGCGCCTTGCGACCAAGGTGGCCAACGACATGGTCGCGGGTCGAGCGGTCGAGACCGCCGAGCTGGTCGTGGCGCTGCGCACCTTCATCCGCGATGTGCTCGACCTCGATCCCGTTCCGGCGGAACTGAGCATTCCCAGGCAGGGTCCCGTGCGAGCCAAGGGCACGCCCGCGCGCGGCGAGGGCGCTGGTGGCGGGCGCGGTGGCGGTGCGAAGGGTGGGACCGGCGGAGGCGGCGGCGGTGGCATGGGCATGCGCGCCGAAACCGTCCTCGAAGGCGGCGACGCTCGCGCGCCAGGCGGCCACGGATGAAGCGCGTGCAAAGAGGCATGCCATGTTCAGGGATCGAACCGATGCCGGCCGGCAACTGACGACGCTGCTGAGCCACTACCGCGATGCGCAGTGCTGCATCGTGCTCGCATTGCCGCGGGGCGGCGTGCCGGTCGGCGCCGAGGTGGCTCGGGCGCTGAACCTGCCGCTCGACGTGCTCGTCGTGCGCAAGCTTGGCTTCCCGGGCCATGAGGAATACGCAGTCGGCGCCATCGCCACGGGCGGCATCCACGTGACCGGCGAAGACGTGCCGGGCGTGGCGCGCGTCCTGAAGCGCGAGCGGCGCGAACTGCAGCGGCGCGAGCACGAGTACCGCGAGCATTGCGCGCCGCTGGACCTGCGCGGCATGACGGCATTGTTGGTCGACGACGGGCTCGCCACCGGTCTTTCGATGCGCGCGGCGGTGATCGCGGCGCGGGCGCTCGGTGCGGAGTCTGTCGTCGTGGCCGTGCCCGTGGGCAGTGCGACTGCGTGCGATGCGTTGAAAGGCCCGGCGCCCCGTGCCGACGAGGTGGTGTGCATGCACGTGCCCGAGCCCTTCGTCGCTGTCGGCAACTGGTACCGATCGTTCGGTGCGACCACCGACGAAGAAGTGCGCCGGATATTGGCGCAGTGGCGCTGAGTTTTCATTCCATCTGAGTGCTTTTGTCCGCATCGGACGCAATCGCGATGCCTTCGCTTGGGGTTTCAACGGGTGCTTGCCGCGTGCGTGCAATGCGAGCATCGATGCGCACGGCCTTCAGCCGGCGCCATCCACAAGACAAAGAAGAGGAAGCCGATGATTTCCAGGATCTCGCGCGCCGCGGCGCTGCTCGCCGTCGTCGTCCTGTCTGCGTGCTCCACGCAAGCCCCGCAGACCTATGCCGAGAAGGCCACCGCACAGGCCACGGCCAATGCGCAGCCCGGCGGGCGACGCTCGCCGGCCCAGCTCAGCCCCGTGCCCACGAACGAGGTGAGCCCGCAGATGCAGGCCCTGATCGCGGCGCCATACCCGCCGCATTTCAACGCGGCGCCCAAGGACGCGGCGGAGTGGAAGCAGCTCGTCAACAGCCGCGCCGCGCCGGTGATCGCTGCGATACCCGCGCTGAAGCAGAAGCTCGGCGTCTCCGTGCAGGCCACGAAGATCGCGGGCGTGAACGCCTTCATCGTCACGCCCAACAAGATCGCGCCCGGCAACGAGAAGCGGCTGCTGATGCACGTGCACGGCGGCGGCTACGTGTTCGGCCCCGGCGAGTCGGCCCTGCCCGAGGCGATCCTGCTGGCCGGCATCGGCGGCTACAAGGTCGTCTCCGTCGACTACCGCATGCCGCCGGACTTCCCGTACCCGGCCGCCATGGACGACGCAATGGCCGTATGGAAGGAATTGGTGAAGACCAACAGGCCGAGGAACATGGCGGTCTTCGGCACTTCCACCGGCGGTGCGATGACGCTGGCGCTGGTGCTGCGCGCCAAGGCGGAGAACGTGCCGCCGCCCGCCGCCATCGCACCGGGCACGCCGTGGTCCGACATCTCGAAGATCGGCGACAGCTACCAGACCAACGAATGGATAGACAACATCCTCGTCACCTGGGACGGCTGGCTCGGCCGCGCCGCGCTGCTGTACGCGGCGGGCCGCGACCTGAAGGATCCGCAGCTCTCGCCGATCTACGGCGACTTCAAGGGTTTTCCGCCCGCGATCCTGACCAGCGGCACGCGCGACCTGTTCCTGTCGAACACCGTGCGTACCCATCGCAAGCTGCGCCGCGCAGGCGTGGAAGCCGAGCTCAACGTGTACGAGGGACAGTCGCACGCTCAATACGGCATCAATCCGGATGCGCCTGAGACGAGGGAGGCGTTCGGCGATATCGCGCGGTTCTTCGACAGGCATCTGGGGCGCTGATCGGGGAAAACCGCTAGCCGACCTTCGTCATCCTGGCGTTTTCCATGGGGTAAGGTTGCTCCTTCAGTAAAAGGAGCGAGGAAATGAAAAGGTTCGGCGTTGCCGTTCTGTTGGCCGCTTGTTCGGCCGCCCATGCCGTAGGCTGGAACTACGAAGAGTCGGTCGACAAGATGACGGGGAAGAAATCTGCAAGCGCTCAGACGGTTTCGGACAACTTGCTGAATTTCGACTTTCCCTATCAAGGAAAAAACCGGGGCTACCTCACCGTCCGTCAGCATCCTCAGTACGGGCTTGATGTCCTCATTTCGATCGACAAGGGGCAGATGCTCTGCAGCACCTATGACTGCAAGGTCACGATCAAATTCGACGACGGGCCTCCGGTGCGCTTCGGGGGCAACGGGCCGGCTGACCACAGCAGCGAGACGATCTTTCTGCAGGGCGCGGGCAAGTTCATTGCATCGGCAAAGAAGGCAAAGAAGATCCTCGTGCAGTTCAATGCCTTCAAGAATGGATCGCCCGTGCTGGAGTTCAGTACGCCGCAATCGCTGGACTGGCCGAGGAAGTAGGCGCGCAGCGACCAGGACATGCGACACATGGAGGCTCGATCTCAGGTCACCATGTTCATCGCATCGAACCCACGCGCCAGATCCGCCGTGAGATCCGCCGGCGCCTCCAGCCCGACATGCAGCCGCACCACCGGCCCACGCTTGCTCCAGTCCGTCACGCTGCGCGCGGCGCGCATGTTGGTCCAGGCCACGAGGCTCTCGTAGCCGCCCCATGACGAGCCGCGCCCGAACAGGCTGAGCGCATCGACGAAGCGCTCGACCGCCGCGTTCTCGACGCCCGGCTGCAGCTCGATGGAAAGCAGCCCGTTCGTTCCGCTGCAATCGCGTTTCCAGATCTCGTGCCCCGGGTGCTGAGGCAGGGCCGGGCAGAACACGGTCGCCACTTCGGGCCGCTTCTCCAGCCAGTGCGCGACTTCGAGCGCATGCCGCTCGTGCACCTGCAGCCGCGCCGACAGCGTGCGCATGCCGCGCAGCACCAGCCATGCATCGTCGGGGCTCACGGTCATGCCGAAGGCGTCGCAGCGTTCATTGAGCGGACGCCATGCGGCTTCGGTCGTGGCGACGGTGCCCATCATCACGTCGGAGTGGCCCGAGAGGTACTTGGTGGCGGCCATCGTCGAGATGTCGGCGCCCAGCGCGAGAGGGCGGTATTGGACGCCGGAGCCCCAGGTGTTGTCGGCGGCGAGCAGCGCGCCGCGCGAGTGGGCTAACTCGGCGAGCTTGGGCAGGTCGCACATCTCGTAGACCAGCGAGCCGGGGCACTCGGCGTACACCAGCCGCGTGTTCGGCTCGAACAGCTCCTCGATGCCGCTGCCGTCTGCCGCGAAGAACGAGCTGTGGATGCCGTACGGCTCCAGGAACGAGTGCACGAGGTTGCGCGTGGGCTCGTACACGCTGTCCGACATCAGCACGTGGTCGCCCGGCTTCAGGTACGACAGCAGCACCATGCCGATGGCCGCGAGGCCGGTCGGAAAGAGCCGCGTCCGGTAGGCGCCCTCGAGTTCGCTCACCGCGTCTTCCAGCGCGAACGCGGTCGGCGTGCCGCGCGCGCCGTAGCTGAAGACGCGCTCCTCGTCGCGCCGCGCCCGTGCGTCGCGCATCGCCCCCACGCTGTCGAACAGCACGGTGCTCGCGCGCACCAGAGGCACGTTGACGGGGGATCCGCCGGCGTACGACGCGGTCTTGCCGGTGCGGGTGAGCCGGGTGTCGAGCTTCAGGTCGGCGGGAGCGTTGTGCGAGTCGGACATGTGCAGAGGAGGCGAGGAGAAGAGAAGACGAGGAGCGGGCGGCCCGCTATGTTGCTCCAATCAGTCGGCGCGCGCACCGGAAAGCTTGACGATGCGCGACCAGCGATCGATGTCCTGTTTCAGCTGCGCGGCGAAGGCCTCGGGCGTGCTTGCCACCACCTCGCTGCCGCCGTCGGTGACGAGCTTGCTCACTTCGGGCATGCGCAGGGTGCGCACGATGGCTTCGTTGAGGAAGGCCACGCGCTCGGGCGGCGTGCCGGCGGGGGCGAAGAAGCCGTACCAGTCCTCGAATCGCGCGCCGTGGTAGCCCAGCTCTTCCAGCGTGGGCACCTTGGCGAACACGCCGATGCGGCGCGGGCTGGTCACGGCCAGCACGCGCAGCTTGCCGCCTTGCACCATGCCGGCCACCGATGCGGTGGAGGTGACCATCACGTCGACCTGCCCGCCGATCAGGTCGGTGAGCGCCGGGCCGGCGCCCTTGTAGGGCACGTGCGTCATTTCCACGCCGTTGTCCTTCGCGAGCACCACGCCGACGAGGTGCGACAGCGTGCCGTTGCCCGGCGTCGCGTAGGTCACCTTGCCGGGGCTCGCCTTCGCCTTGGCGGCGAGGTCGGCGAAGCTCTTGATGGGCGAGTTCGCCTCCACCACCAGTGCGAGCGGCGCGGCGTTGATCTGCGTGATGGGAACGAAGTTCTTGATCGGATCGAAGCCGGGCGACGCATATAGCGACGGGTTCACGGCCATGATCGACACCTGCGAGGTCAGCACCGTGTAGCCGTCGGCCTTGGCATCGGCCACGGCCTTGGCGCCGATGTTGCCGCCGGCGCCGCCCCGGTTGTCGACCACGGCGGGCTGTCCCATGATTTCCGGCAGGCGCGTGGTGACGAGGCGCGCGGTGGCGTCGTTGCCGCCGCCCGGCGGAAACGGCGAGATGAACTTCACCGGTTGCGACGGGAAGCCGTTTCGCGGCGCCATCGGTTCGGCTGTGGCTGGCTGCAGTGCGAGTGCCGAGAGCCAGGCGGCTGCGACGGCGAGACGGGCGATATGCGGGATGCGGCTGGCGAACGACATGACGGAACTCCTGGAATAGGAACTGACAAGGACGAACAGAAAGCGGGACCGTTGGCAGGCTGGCGGGCAGGTCAGCCGTGCGATGCGGCGGCGGGCAGCCGGAAGGCCGCGCGCTCCTGCGCATCGAGCTGCGCGACCAGGCCGGTCTCCCATGCGAGGTAGCGGCGCGCGGCTTCCTTGTTGCCGTCATGCCGGTCGTGCACGAAGAACAGGTAGTCGATGCAGTCCGCATCGGCGGGCAGCGCGGGAGTGGCTTCCACCGGCAGGCCGGCGGCGCTCCAGGCGGCCATGCCGCCCGCCAGCAGCAGCGGGGCGGGCGAGATGCCGGCGAGCTCGGATGCGGCCGCCCATGCGGCGAGCGCCGCGTCGTCGGCGATCAGCACCAGCTGGCGGGTCTCGCTCTTCACATCGGCCGCGAGGCGAGGCCGGATCGACCAGCGCGCCTGCGCAATGTGGCCGGCGCGAAACTGCATGCTGCCGCGCAGGTCGATCACCGCCACGTCGTTGCGCTCGATGCGTGCCGCGAGGGCCTGCGCGTCGATGGTGGCCAGCGCGGGCGCCACTGGTGCCGCAACCGGTGCGAGCGAGAGCCCGCTCGCCAGGCCACCTTCTAGCACGCTCGCGTCATGCCCCATCTGCCGCAGCCAGCTCGCGACGGTGGGCGCGCGCACGCCGTCGTTGTCGAACAGCACCAGCCGCGCGCCGCGCACGCCGAAGTACTGGTCGCCAGCCTGCATCAGCTGGCCGCCGGGCGTGTGCTGCGCGCCGGGCAGGCTGCCGGCCGCGAATTCTTCCGGAGTGCGCACGTCGCACAGGAAGAGGCTGCGGCCCGCGTCGTCGGCCCACTGGCGCACGGTCTGCGCGTTCACGGTCGGTACGTCGAAGCGTGCGGCCAGCGCCTTCGCGGCGGGGCGCAGGTCGGTGTTGCCGCTGTCGTCGGCGTAGCGCTGCGTGCCGCCGTGTTCCAGCTTGTGGTCGTTGAGGTACCAGCCCTGCGTGCCGTTCTCCAGTGCATACACCGGGTTGGGCAGGCCGAGGTTGATGAGCGTCTGCGCGCCGATGATGCTGCGCGTGCGGCCCGCGCAGTTGATGACGATGGGCGTGGTGGTGTCGGGCACCAGCCGGCGCACGCGGTAGGCCAGCTCACCGTTGGGGCAGCAGGTGGCGCCGGGGATGTTCATCTTGCGGAACTCGCCGGTGGGGCGGCCGTCGAGCACCACCACCTTGTCCTTGCGCGCCAGCATGTCGGCCAGCTGGTCGGCGCTGACGCGGGGCGTGTGATAGACCTCTTCGGCGAGCTCGCCGAAGGTCTTCGAAGGCAGGTTCACGCCCGCGAAGAGCACGTAGCCCGCCGCCTTCCATGCGGGGGCGCCGCCCTGCAGCACGTGCACGTCGGTGTAGCCCAGCGCGGCGAGCCGCGCGGCGGCGCGCTCGGCGACCTTGGTGCCGTCGCCCTCGTCGTAGACAACCGTGCGTGCGCCGCGGCGCGGCACGAGGCGCGGCGCGTCGATCTCCAGCCGGCTGAAGGGCAGGGGGATGCCGTAGAACAGGTGCGCCTCGCCGTACTGGCCGTGCTCGCGCACGTCGAGCAATGCGATCTCGCCGCCGTCGTGCAGCCAGGATTTGAGGGTCTTCGGGTCGATGAAGGAAGTCATGAGGGCAAGTCGTCGGGACGAACGAAGTCCTGCGGGGCCACGGCGTGCGGCCCGCATGAGGAAGGGATGCGAATGGGGAAGCGGCGGCTAGCGGCGCGTCTGCACGCCGATGCCCATGGTCTGGTACGTGCCGGCAGCCAGGTCGTAGGCGGTGCGGCTGTTCAGCGTCTCGAGGGCGCGGCCATACATGTGCAGGTGGCGGATGACTTGCTCGCCCTGGATCTCGACCGAGTGGATGTCCTCGGGCATCAGCGCGATGCCCTTGCCCGGCGCGACGACCACCAGCTCCGTCTGCTTCAGCTTGCCCACGCCCGGCACGCTGCCGTCGTCGGTGCGCTCGTACACGCGGTTGTGCTCGGTGCCTTCCACGGCCGCGATGCAGGCCCAGGTCGTGTGGTTGTGCGGCACGATCTTCTTGCCGGGGCGCATCACGTTCAGGTAGAGCGCATAGCTCTGGTCCGGGTCTTCGGCGATCAGGTAGCGGGCCTGGTGCTCGCCGGCCTCGGGCGGCGGGAAGTCGGCGGCGCCCCAGTATTCGGTGTGCGCGGCCAGGCCTTGCAGCGAATCGAGCACCACGTCGAGTTTTTCGCGGGTGGCTTCAGCGCCGCCGATGGCTTTCTTCATCTCGGCGATGGACGCCTCGACGGCCCGGCTGCGTTGCTCGGATGGGGTGCTCATGCGATTTCTCCAGTGGGGTTGCCTGTTTCGTGTGCATCCACTGTAGTGACGGGGGCGTGACGCAACAATCCAGCCGACGCAGTAAACACATTAATAAAATTGATGTATGCCCACGCTAGATCTCGAGTTGCTGCGCTCCTTCGCGGCCGTCGTCAGCCTCCACAGCTTTGCCGCCGCCGCCGTGCACCTGGGGCGCACGCAGTCGGCCATCACGCAGCAGATGCAGCGGCTGGAAGAGCAGATCGGCCACCCGCTGTTCGTCAAGCAGGGCCGGCAGAAGCGGCTGACGGAGCACGGCGAGAGGCTGCTCACCTACGCGCACCACATGCTGGCGCTGAACGACGAGGCGCTGCGCAGCCTGCGGCAGGGGCAGCTGGAGGGCAACCTGCGCATCGGCGCGCCGCACGACGTGGCCGAGACCATGCTGCCGCTGCTGCTGGCCGAGGTGGCGCGCACCTCGCCGCTGCTGCAGCTGGACATCCACATCGGCCGCAGCCCCTACCTGATGACTTCGCTCAAGAGCGGCGAGGTCGACATGATCATCTCCAACCGCGCCGACGCGCAGTCGCAGTTCGAGGGCGTGGTGCTGCGCAACTCGCCCACCGTGTGGCTGTGCGCCGCGAGCTACGTGCACGACCCGACCAAGCCGGTGCCGCTCATCATGGCCGACGGCCCGAGCATCTTCCGCCGCATCGGCCACGAGGCGCTCGACACGGCGGGCGTGGCCTGGACGCCGCGCTACACCTCGTCGAGCCTGATCGGCATCAAGGCCGCGCTGCGAGCCGGGCTGGGCGTGACGGCGCGCGGCGTGGAGCAGCTCGACGCCGGCCTGCGCGTGCTCGGCGCGGGCGACGGCATGCCCAGGCTGCCCGACCTGGCCTACTACCTCTACGTGCGCAGCCACGTGGTGAACCCGGTCACGCGGCAGGTGTTCGAGACGCTGAAGAAGCACCTGCGGCTGCCGCGTACCGACATGCCGGCGTAGGAGCCGAAGCGGCGCCAGGGCTTACGTCCCGGTCGCCACGCCCGTCATCGCATAGCTGCCGCGCCCGCCCTGCTTGGCCCGGTACATCGCCTTGTCGGCCGCGGCGAGCAGGTCCTGCGGGGTTTCGCTTCCGTTGCCCAGGGCGATGCCGATCGACGCGCCGATCGCCATGCCTGCCAGCTCCTGCGGCAGCGGCGCGGCAATGGCGTCGATGCATCGCTGCGCCAGCACCAGCGCGCCCTGTTCCGCCGGCGCCTTGAGGCCGGTGGCGAGCAGCACGAATTCGTCGCCCCCGATGCGCGCCACGGTGTCTGTCTGCCGCACCAGGCACTGCAGGCGGCGCGCGATTTCCCCGAGGGCCTTGTCGCCCGCCTCGTGGCCGAAGGTGTCGTTGAGGCTCTTGAATCCGTCGAGGTCCAGGTAGAGCACGGCCACCTGGTGCCCGTGCCGCCCGGCGTGGGCCAGCGCCTGCTGCAGCCGGTCGCGCAGCAGCTGGCGGTTGGGCAGGCCGGTCAGCGCGTCGTGGTGAGCGAGGTGCGCCAGCGCCTCCTGGTTGTCGACGAGCTTGGCCAGCAGGCGGTTGAAGGCCTGCGTGAGGTGCCCGATCTCGTCGTCGCGCACCACCCGAAGCGGCGCCAGCGCGAGTTCGCCGCGGGTCATGCGGTCGGCCTGGTCGGCGGCGCGGAAGAGCGGCCGCAGCAGCCAGGTCATGATCAGGCCGATCACGAGCAGCACTGCGGTCACGGCGGGCGCGCGTTGCTGCAGGATGAATGTCTGCATGCGCGCCACCGGCGCCAGCGCTTCCGAGACCGGCAGCCGCGCCACCACGAACCAGCCGGCGCTGGGCACCGACGCGATGGCGGATATCTCGTCGATGCCCCTGGCGTTGCGCGTCGTGCCGCTGCCGCGAAAGCCCGCCATGGCGCGGTCGTGCAGCAGGTTCACGCCATCGGCCGGCGTCGGCTTGAGGGACATCGAGACGTCCGTCGAGGCAACGAAGAGGCGGTCGCGCGGCGAGATCACCAGGATGCCGCCGTTCTGGCCCACGCGCCCCTCCTGCAGATGGTCGAGCAGGCCGTCGGCCGTGAGGTCCGCCATGCCGAGCAGCACGGCCGTGACCTGGCCGGCGGCGTTGCGCACGGGCACGCCCATGGGCAGGGCCGAGTGCTGCGAGGCCGTGGCCCGTGGCCGGCCCACGGCGCGCCGCCCGGCGGACGCGGCGGTGAATTCCGGACTGTCCGTTGTGATTTGTCCGGAGTCGTCGAGCCGCTTGCCGTCGACGTCGGCGACCGCCAGCCCCAGCGGGAAGAGGTCGCTCAGCGCGCCTCGCTCCGCCAGCCACGCGTGCAGTTGCCGGGGCTGCGACATGAGTTCCGGCGGCAGGGCGAGGGCCAGTCGTTCCAGGAAGGACAGCCGCTCGACGATGTAGTTGTCCACGTCGCGGGCCACGTAGGCGGCCAGCGCCGTCTGCTGCGTCGCCACCGACTTCGTCAGGTCCTCCCGCAGGAAGCGGGTGAGCTGGATGTAGCTGGCCGCGGTGCCGACGAGCGCCATCGCCAGGCCCATGACGAGGAGACGGAAAACCAGACTGTTGGCGGTTCTTCGGAAGGTCACGCTGGCGGCAGGTCTTGAGGCGGGCTGGTGCGGGACTGTATCCGAAGCGCTCCTGCTGCCCTTTCGGCGCCGTTTTCGCGCCCGTTTTGCGCCGTCTTCGCGTTGCCGTTCAGGTGCCCGTGTTCACGCCTGAATGCCGAAGAAATGCTGGCGGTAGCGCGGCGAAACCTCGTCCACCCGCAGCATCAGCGGCAGGTCGGCGGTGTTGAATGCCACGTCGAGCGCGGGCGGCCCGAGCAGGCGCGCGCCGCAGCGCAGGTAGCCCTTGATGAGCGGCGGCGTGGCGGGAGGAGGCAGGTCGCTGTCGGCATCGGTGTCGGGCTCAGCATCCAGCGGCAGCGCGATGCGCGGCTCCACGCGCCAGCGCTCCTCCACCAGGTGGGTGCGGCACAGCCGGTGCCACAGCCGCGCCGCGGCCGTGCCCTGGTCGTCGAGCCCGATGCTGGCGCAGCCGATCATGGTGTCGAGCGCGTGGTCGACCATGTACTGCCCGAGCGCGGTCCACAGCGCCATGATCACGCTGCCCGAGCGCCAGTCGGCGTCCACGCAGGAGCGGCCCAGCTCCAGCGCGCTGCCGCGCAGCGGGGCGAGCGGTGCCAGGTCGAATTCGGTGTCGGTGTAGAAGCCGCCCGCGCGGCGCGCGGCCTCCGGCGTGAGCACGCGGTAGGTGCCGATGAGCGGGCCGGGGCCGTGCACCGGATCGACGGCACGCACCAGCAGGTGGTCGCAGAAGGCGTCGAAGCGGTCCGCGTCCAGCCCGGGCGGCGTGCCCTCGGGCGGCGTCAGCCGGGCGCCCATCTCCTGCGCGAACACGCAAAAGCGCAGGCGCTGCGCTTCGCGAACGTCCTCCTCGCAATCGGCCCAGCGGGTTTCCAGGACGGGCGCCACGGCCGCGAGGGGCGTGGGCGAGCGGTGGGGCAGGGCGTGCGGGGCGGTGATGTCCATGTGCGTGCGACGACTCGGTCGGAAGGTGCTCAGTTGGAAGGTGGATAGCGGTCGACCAGCCGGTTCTGCCGCCGGTTGAGCCGCGCGAGCGCGAGCAGGCCGATGGGCTTCACGCCGGCCCTGCGCTGCGCCGCGCCGATGGCGAACAGCAGCCGCTGCTTGGCGAAGACCATGCGGAAGCCCTGGATCACGCCGATGTCGGGGTCCCACGCCTCGATGGCCTCGGAGCCCGCGCCGTTGACTTCCATGATGGTGAAGCCGCGCCCGGCGCCGAGCTCGCGCAGGCTTTCGTAGCGCACGTCGAAGCGCCCGAAGCGGAAGTCGGGCATGTCGCGAGCTACGGCGTCGATGGCGCGCACCAGTTCAGGCGTGACGAGCGCCGCGCCGTCGCGGTAGAGGCCGCCCACGCGCGTCGAGCCGATGGTGGCCAGCCGCACCTGCTGCCCGGCGGCGGGCACGCTGTCCGGCGGCACGCTGCATTGGTGGCGCGGCGAGCGCGCGATGCGGCGGGCGCGCACGTCGGCCGCCACGAGCTGCGCCACGGTGCTGCGGCCGTCTCCCGTCACGCGGGGAAAGTAGCGCAGCGCCAGCCCGATGACGCGGCCCTCGGCGGTGGCCGGATCGCGGGCGTAGAAGATGCCGGCTTCGCCTTCCTGCGGCAGGTAGCGCTGCAGCACCACCGTTTCGTCCGCGGGGAAGACGGCCAGGTAGGCCAGCAGCGCCGCCATGTCGGGCACCAGGCGCACGCCGTAGCCGCACAGGCCCAGGTCGGGCTTGGCGACCACGGGAAACGCGAGGCCGCTGGAGGCCATGGCCTGCAACAGCGCGTCTTCGGTGGCCGTGCCGTCGTTCAGCACCCCGACGTGTTCGGCCGTGACCGATCGCGCCAGCGGCCCCATGCCCCGGAAGTATTCGAGCTTGCCTTCGCCGGCCATCCCGCCCGAGGTGATGTGCGGATTGGCGGCGGTGGGCACGGTGGCGCCGCCGTAACGCACCGAGAGCCACAGCCACTGCACCACCAGCGGCACGCAGATGAGCCACTTGGGCATGCGCTCCAGCACGCTGCACTCGCGCACCACGGCGAGCCGGGCGGTGTCGATGCCGAGGTCGAGCCCGGCGGCCATCAGGCTGCCTCCGCCGCGCGGGTGGCGACCAGGCCGACCGCGGCGATGCGGTCGATGTGCGCGTACACCGGCCGCTCCAGCTCCTCGCCGAACACGTCGGGGTCGATCTCGGCATAGGACCAGGCCAGGCCCGGTGCCGCGAGCAGCGGCTGCATCTCGGCGAGGAAGGGGTCTTCGCCGTCGACCATCGCCACGCCGGTGTAGAGCAGCAGCTGCCCGCCCGGCGCGAGCCGTTTCAGCGACTCGGCCGCGATGCGCACGCTGAGCGCCCGCCCCAGCCGCGCGCCGCCGTGGCGGTAGGCGCGCTGCGCGGCGTCGTCGAGGTAGGGCGGGTTCGACACGATGAGATCGAAGTCGCCATCGACCGCCGACAGCGCGTCGCCCTGTGCGAGCGCGACGGCGATGCCCGCCACCTCCGCGTTGGTCGCCGTGTACTGCAGCGCGAGGGGGTTGATGTCGTTCATCACCACCGTTGCCGCCGTACCTGCGTCCGACAGCGCGCGTGCTGCCGCGATACCGCCGGCGCCGCTGCCGCATCCCACGTCGAGCACGCGAAGAGACTGCCGTTGCGCCTTGCGCGAGGCCAGTGCATGGCCAATGAAGCGCGCGAAGCGGCTGGTGTCGGGGCCGAAGAACACGGCGTTCTCCTCGACCGTGGGATAGGCCGAGTGGAAGAACAGGTCGTCGCCCAGGCTGGCGATGCGCACCGTGCTGCGCAGCAGCGATCCCTCGCGCCGCACGATGCCGGCGCGCTCCATGCCGGCCAGCAGTTCGGGCGGCAGCGCGCGCGCCTCGAACGGCAGGTTCCAGCCGAAGATGTCGCGCAGGGTGGCGCCCGGCTCGCGTCCGCGCCGCGCGAGCACGCGCTGGTGCGTCAGCGGCGTGACCGCGGTGAAGCGGTAGCCGGTGGCCGCCACCTGGCGCAGCACGTCGGCCGCGTTCAGCATGCGGCGACCTCTTCCGGCTGCCGCAGCTCGGCGCCGTAGCGCTCGAAGCAGCGTTCACCGCAGGTGAGCCGCATCAGCGCGCCCTCGGCGATGAACTGTCCGCAGGCCGGGTCGGCCTCGACCAGCGGCAGGATCACCTCGCGATTCCACGCGCGGGAGTGCGACACGTCGAGCGCCGCATGCAGGTCGAAGTAGGCACGCGCACGGCCGCCGAGGTCCAGCCGCCGCATGCCGGCGGCCACCTGCTTCACGCGACCGGGGGCCGTGAGCTCGATGACGCCGAGCGCGCCGATGGCGTGGAAGGCGTAGCGCCGCGTGGTGGCGAGCGCGACCATGGTGTTGGCGAGTGCCAGCGATTCCCAAACCGTGGTGTCGACGGCCGGGTGCAGGTCGAGCTCGCGCACCATCTGCTCCAGCATCTGGCCGTGCATGGCGCTTTGCTTGCCGTGCCCCATCTCGTCCCAGAAGTTGCGCGCGCACTCCAGTTTGGGCTGCGGCGGGAGCTTGACCTGGGCGTAGGCCAGCAGGTCCTCGAAGCCGGCCTCGCCCGCGGCCTCCTGCGTGAGGAACCAGCGCATCTGCGGCAGCGTGGCCTCATGCGCCAGCCAGTCGAACAGCGGGTGGCCCTGGCCCGGCCCGGTGTGCGCCAGCGATTCGAACCAGGCGACAAAGTGCGCCGCGTTGCCGCAGGACGACGACGCGGCCGCCTGCACGGTGGCACGCAGGCCTTCGACGTACTCGCCTTCGAGCAGGCGGCAGGCATGCTCATGCTCCAGCTCTTCCTTCCACCGGGGCGAAGGGATGCCGGGCCTCAGCCGTGCGGCGTTGAACCGCGCCAGTCGGCGGTGAAGGGTGTCCGGGGTGTCGTCAACAGGCATGGCCGATCCTCGTCATCCGCTGGGCAAGGGGCCAGAGTGCGCCTTTGCGCGGCGGCTGTCCGTCAGACGGTGCCTACAGATTCATCCCCGGAGGCCCCGGGGGCAGGGCGAAACGGCCTCAGGTCGACCAGATGCGCGGCGTGGCTGCCGGCAGCCGCCACAGCTCCGCGCGCCATGCCTGCCAGACCTGCCGCAGCAGCTGCATCGCGGGTTCGACCACGGGCGCCAGCACCCGCAGCACCACCACTTCGGCGTGCGGGCTGGTGGCGCCGGCGCTTTCGGCCAGCGGGCTCGCGTCGAGCAGCGTGCGCGCGTGCGCCAGCAGGGCGTCGCGCCGGGCGCGCGCGATCGGCGAGCCCGCCACGAAGAAGAGCGAAGCCAGGCAGCGCTGGCCGCCGAGGCCGATGGGGCTCTGCAGCAGGCGCTGGTCGGCCGCGTCGATGCGCCCGCGCTCCAGCCAGACGCCGGGCACTTCGATGTGCTGCAGGTAGGTACCGCGCTCGAAGGGCTGGCCGGCATTGGGCAGGCCCAGCGCGGTCACGTCCCAGCCGATCAGCTCGGCGCCGGGCGCGGCCTCGATGGAGAGCCGGTTCTCCGCGCGGCAGCCGCTGTAGCAGATGGCCTCGAGCGGCAGCCATTCGAGCCGTGCGCCGGCCTCGAGTCGGATGTGCGTGCGCTGCAGCGCGAGATCGCCCTCGGAGCGGTAGAAGCGCGAGGCGCCGGGCGTGGTGATCAGGCCGTGGCTGCCGTCGGCCGCCTCGATGTCGATGTCGAGCGTGTCGCCGCCCACCAGGCCGCCCGGCGGATGCACCAGCACGTTGTGGCAGATGGCGTCGCCCTCGGGATACAGGCTTTGCAGGATGCGCAGCGGACCGTCATGGCGGAAGCGGGCGACGGTGCGGGAGGCTTCCTGCCGGTAGGAAAGATGGAGACGGGCGTGCCAGGGCATCCGGGGAGTCTAGTGCGCCGGCTTTCAGGTCTTCCAGGCGCCGTCGTGGGCCGCGCTGGCCTCGTCGATCAGCGCCGGGCCGATGCATTCGATGGGATGCGGCGAGGCACGGAACACGTCGCGGCACGAAAGCTCCGCGTCGCGCTGGTCCTGCCGCTCGCCGCGGAACACGCGCAGCCGCTCGGCGTCGATGCCGAACACCACGCGGCCGATGTTCGACCAGAAGATCGCGCCCGCGCACATCACGCAGGGCTCGCCCGAGGCGTAGAGCGTGGCGCCGGCCAGCTCCTCGCGCGAGATGTTGCGCCCGGCCAGCGCGCGCAATGCGTTGACCTCGGCATGGGCGGTGCAGTCGCCCGTTTCCGTGTTGCTGTTGCCGGCCTCGGCCAGTATCTCGCCGGCGGCCGAGACGATGACCGAGCCGAAGGGGCGGTTGCCCCGCCGGCGCGCCGCGTGCGACCACACGATGGCCTTGCGCAGGTAGCGTCCGTCGCGCTCGTCGAGCGCGGTTTCCGCGGGGTAGGTGATGCCGTTGTTGCTGCTGGTGGTGTTCATGCCTTGGGGAGGGAGCGTTCGCTGCGCGATGGAAGCATCGAGGTGTTGAAGATGGCGTCGGAGGCAGGCTTGACTTTCAGGCCGAAGACATCGGCCACCTCGTCGACCTGCTGCTCCAGCGTGAGCTTCTTTATATCGCCGAGGCCGTGGCCGCGCGTGTCGGCGGCGCCCACGTACTGCGCCGTGATGCCCCAGCGCTCGAGCTCGATTTTCTCATCGAGGATGGGCTCGCGCTGGCGCATGGCCGCGATGCTCGGTGCCGGGTTGGCGAAGGTCTCGACGATGGCCCGGTTGCTCGCGCGAAGAAAGGCGGCTACCACCTTCGGGTTCTGCGCGATCAGGTTGCTGCCCGCGAGGATGGCGTTGCCGTACAGGTTGACGCCCGCGTCGGCGTACTTGAGCACCGAGAGCTCCTCGGGCTTCATGCGCGCGAAGAGCGAGACGGCCGAGTCGTGGAAGTAGGTGGCGGCGTCGACGTCGCCGCGCACCATCACGTTGTCGCGCGCGCTGAAGTCGGTGGTCTGCCACTGGAAGGCGTCGGCGCGCATGCCCTGCTTGCGCGCGACCATCGGCCAGGCGCGGCGGGTCGATTCGACGGCCGCCGCAGCGACCTTTTTGCCCGCAAGGCTCCTGAAGTCGCCGTTCACGCCGCGGTCCTTGCGGCCGATGATCACGAACGGTGCGCGGTTGTAGTACTGGTACACGGCCTGCACCACCGGCGTGCCGGAGTTCTGCGCATTGAACTCCACCAGCGAGCTGATGTCGCCCAGCCCCAGCTGGTAGACGCCGCTGGCGATGCGGGTGATGGATGCGACCGAGCCGGCGCCGGTGTCGATGCTCACGTCCAGCCCTTCGTCGCGGTAGTAGCCCTTGGCGAGCGCCAGGAAGAAGGGCGCGGTCTGTCCGTTGATGCGGAAGTCGAGCGTGAACTTGAGCGGGGTGAGCTTGCCGTTCTGCGCAAGCACGGCGGGGGCGGCAATGGCTGCGGCGCTGGCCGCGAGGAAGGATCGACGTTGCATGTGGGGCCTCGGAAGCTTCGTGTCTTGAATCCGGTCGCCTTTTCCTGGTGAAGGAGGGCGGCGGGCATTTCAAGAGCAATTTCCGGGCGGGCGCACTTTCATGGTGCGTGCGCTGCTGAACGCTTCTACTCTTGCGGCCGGTCATGCACGACGCATGCCAAGGGCCCTCTTGACTATCTTGCTCGGGTGTTTTGCTCGGGCTTTGCGGGCCGGGGCTTGGAGCGGCGGCGCGGTCGAGCCACAATCCGGGCGCGCAACTTGCAAGGCAGTCTGCGCAGAGTAGAAGCGTTCAGCCGCGCGATGCCCCACGCATCCAGGCAGGAAATTGCTCTTTCAGTTCGTCCCCACACGACCACGGAAGGAGTCCGCGCATGCTCGTCACCCAACAACCCGTCTTCCGCAAGTTCTGGTATGCCGTCATGCCGCTCACCGAACTTGCCAACGGCCCGAAGCCCTTCAGGCTGCTGGGCGAAGACATCGTCCTGTTCATCGACGCCGACGGCCAGCCCGCCGCGCTGCGCGACCGCTGCTGCCACCGCACCGCGAAGCTTTCCAAGGGCTGGTGCGTGGACGCCGAAGGCCAGGCCTGCGGCACCGGTGCGATCCAGTGCGGCTACCACGGCTGGACCTACGACCGCAGCGGACAGGTCATCCGCATTCCGCAGTACGAGCCCGACCGGAAGATCTCGCCGGAGTACCGCACCACGGCCTACCGCTGCACCGCGCGCTACGGCTATGCGTGGGTGGCGCTGGAGGAGCCCATCGCCGACATTCCGGCGATTCCGGAGTTCGACGACCCGGGCTACCGCACCATCTTCCAGTTCTACGAGGAGTGGCAGACCAGCCCGATGCGCGCGCTGGAGAACTCCTTCGACAACTCGCACTTCAGCTTCGTGCACCGCGCCACCTTCGGCGTGGCCGCGAGCCCGAAGCCGAGCAAGTACGAGCTGGTGGAGAACGATTCGGGCTTCTACGCGGAGACGGTCATCGAGGCCACCAACCCGGTGAAGTTCCATGCGATCAGCGGCGTGACCGACCCGATCACCACGCGCCACATGCGCAACGCGTATTTCCTGCCGTTCTCGCGCCGGCTCGACATCGAGTATCCGAGCGGCGTGCGCCACATCATCATCAACTGCTTCACGCCCATCGACGACGGCCGCATGCAGCTTTGTCAATGGCTGTTCCGCAACGACACCGAGGCCGACTGCACTGCGCAGATGCTGATCGACTTCGACGAGGCGGTGACGCGCGAGGACAAGGACATCCTCGAGTCGACCGACCCCGACGCGCTGGTCGACACGCGCCGGCGCGGGGTGGAGTATTCGATGGAGTCGGACCGGCCCGGCATGCTGATCCGCAAGCACCTGATGCAGTTGCTCGCGAAGCACGGCGAGGCGGAGGTCTATCGTGGCATGAGCAGTGCCGTGATTCCGATCGCAAAGGCCGCCTGAGCGGCCCCTGCATCAAGCGCATCAAGCCGGCGCGGTCGCCGGGTTCGGGCGCGTTGCGCGCGACGAGCCCGTTTCGTAGCGGTCCATCGCCAGGCCGTCGGTGCGGATCTCGGGGCGCTGGCCCATCACCATGTCGGAGATGAGCTTGCCCGAGCCGCAGGCCATGGTCCAGCCCAGGGTGCCGTGGCCGGTGTTGAGGAACAGGTTGGCGTAGCGCGTGCCGCCGACGATGGGCGTGCTGTCGGGCGTCATCGGGCGCAGGCCGGTCCAGAAGGTGGCCTTCGGCACGTCGCCGCCGGGGAAGAGGTCGGTCACGACCTTTTCGAGCGTGGCGCGGCGCGCCGGGTTCAGGCGCAGGTCGAAGCCGCCGAGTTCGGCCATGCCGCCCACGCGGATGCGGTTGTCGAAACGCGTGACGGCCACCTTGTAGGTTTCGTCGAGCACGGTCGACTGCGGCGCCAGCGATTCGTCGACGAGCGGAACGGTCAGCGAGTAGCCCTTGACCGGGTACACCGGGATGTCCAGCCCCAGCGAGGCGATGGCGGCGCGCGAGTAGCTGCCGAAGGCCATCACGTAGCGGTCGGCCGTGAGGATCTTGCCGGCCGTGGTGCGCACGCCGGTGATGCGGCCGCCGTCGGTTTCGAGGGCGGCGATGGTCTGGCCGAAGCGGAAGTCGACGCCCATGCCGCGTGCAATTTCGGCGAGGCCGCGGGTGAACAGGTGGCAGTCGCCGGTCTCGTCGTTGGGCAGGCGCAGGCCGCCGGTGAGCCGGTCGCGTGCACCGGCCAGCGCGGGCTCGATGCGGGCGAGGCCGTCGCGGTCGAGCAGCTCGTAGGGCACGCCGCATTCCTCGAGCACGGCGATGTCGCGCTCCACCGCGTCGAGCTGGGCCTGCGTGCGGAACAGCTGCAGGGTGCCGCCGGTGCGCTGCTCGTACTGCAGGCCGGTGTCGGCGCGCAGCTGCTGCAGGCAGCCGCGGCTGTATTCGGCCACGCGCATCATGCGTTCCTTGTTCACCGCGTAGGCCTCGGGCGAGCAGTTGCGCAGCATGGCGGCCATCCAGCGTAGCTGGAACAGGGTGCCGTCGGGGCGGATCGACAGCGGCGCGTGCTTCTTGAACATCCACTTGATCGCCTTCAGCGGAATGCCCGGCGCGGCCCATGGCGTGGAGTAGCCGGGAGACACCTGGCCGGCGTTGCCGAAGCTGGTTTCCTCGGCGGGGCCGGCCTGCCGGTCGAGCAGGGTGACCTCGGCGCCCGAGCGGGCAAGGTAGTACGCCGTGGTGGTGCCGATCACGCCGCCGCCGAGAACGATGACTTTCATGGTGTATTCGCCGATTCAAATGGAATGAATGGAATCTAAAGTCCTCAATGCAGTGGATTCCACTGATTTCGGCGACTTGGCAGTGGAATACACTGCCGAAAATCGCCCAAGGCGCCCTCCGAAGTGAAATGCCCGAACTCGACCGCATAGACCGCAAGATCCTCGACGTCCTGCAGCGCCAGGGCCGCATGTCCATGACCGAGCTGGCCGAGCACATCGGCCTGTCGGCGTCGCCCTGCGCCGAGCGCGTGAAGCGCATGGAGCGCGACGGCGTCATCACCGGCTACCACGCCCACGTGTCGCCCGAAGCGCTGGACAAGACGCTGCTGGTGTTCGTCGAGATCAAGCTCTCGGCCAAGTCGGGCGACGTGTTCGACAAGGTCCGCAAGGAGCTGCTGCACATGCCCGAGGTGCTCGAATGCCACCTGGTGTCGGGCAGCTTCGACTACCTCGTGAAGGCGCGGCTCAGCGGCATGAGCGAATACCGGCACCTGCTGGGCGACATCCTCAAGAAGCTGCCGGTGGCGGCCGAGTCGCACAGCTACGTGGTGATGGAAGAAATCAAGGAAACGCTGATGCTGGCGGTGGACCGCTGAGTAACTGAACCGATGAGCACGAACAACGACGTTCCGGACGTCACCATCCGGCCCTGGCGCATCGAGGACTTCGACGCGGTGAAGGCCATCCTCGACGACACCTTCGCCGGCACCTGGCTGCCGGAACTCACGCCCGAGGCCGCCAGGGCCCACGAGGAGAGCGGCGCGCCCGTGGGCTACATCGACGAGAAAGGCCCGGACTTCTTCGTGGCCGAGATCGACGGCGAGGTGGTCGGCATGGTGCACTGGGAGCACGACTTCGTGCACGCGCTGCATGTGCCGGCCGTGCACCAGCGCAAGGGCATCGCCCGCGCCCTCATGGCATTCGCCGAAGACGGCATGCGCGCCGACGGCGTGGAGCTCGCGCGGCTGGAGACGGACACTTTCAACACGAAGAGCCAGGGCTTCTACCTTGCGCTCGGCTACCGCGAGGCCGACCGCTACCCCGACCTCGAATGGCACAGCGGCTTCACCACCATCCTGTACGTGAAGACGCTTTCTCCCCGAACCGCAACACCCTCCCAGAGGAAACACGCATGAGCATCTCGATCCGCCGCGACGGCACCACGGGCACGCGACACATCCTGAAGATCCGCAACCACGAGATCCCGGTCGATGCATCGCCGGCCGGCGGCGGCAGCGACGCCGGCCCCGAGCCGCACGACCTGTACGACGCATCGCTCGCGGCCTGCAAGGCGCTCACCGTGCTGATCTACGCGCGCCGCAAGGGCATTCCGGTGGAAGACATCGAGGTGGTGGTCGACCGTGACGACAGCGAGGAGCGCAAGGGCGTCTACCGCCTCAAGTCGGGCCTGCGCCTGAGCGGCGACCTCAGCGAGGCGCAGCGTGAAGAGCTGCTGCGCGTGGCCGGAAAGTGCCCGGTGCACAAGCTCATGACAGAGGTGAAGACCGAGATCGAGACCGGCTGGGCAGAGTGAGCCGGCTCTTCCTCTCGCCAATCACTGCAGCGCGCGATATGTCCGTACCGCGCGCAGCAGCGCCCACAGGCCGGCCTCGGCCGGCACCTTCTTCTCGTTGAACGCCACGGCGATGTAGACGTCGTCCGCCGGCACGTAGGCCACGATGCTCGTGAAGCCCTCGATGCCGCCGCTGTGGCCGAGCATCAGCCCGGGGCCGTCCGGCACGTCGTACAGCTGCACGCCCATGCCGTAGAACGAGTTGCTGCCGGCGTAGGGACCGAGCATCGCGGGCATGCCGGTGAACATGCGATGCACCGATTCGCCCGGAAGCACCTTGCCCGCGAGCAATGCGTGCCAGAACACCGCGAGGTCGCCTGCCGTCGATGCCAGCGCGCCTGCCGCATAGGGCGTTGCGTACTGGTCGGGCGCCTCGACCGGCCTGCCCGAAGCATGGCCCGTGGCGACGGGCAGTTCGACGCCGGCCTTGCGCATGACGGTGTGCGTGAGCGCCAGCGGCTTGATGAGCCGCTTCGAAAGCACTTCGGCGAACGGCGCGCCTTCCACCTTCTCGACGATCATTCCGAGCATCGCGTAGCCGGTGTTGCTGTAGCTCCAGTTCGTGCCGGGGCAGAACTGAGGCTTCTGCGATGTGCCGAGCGCGACGATGTCGGCGGGCGTGCGGTAGGCAGTGCCCAGCGACGGCAGCGCGTTGAAGCTCACGAGCCCGCTGGTGTGGCGCAGCAGCTGCTCGATGGTGGTGAGCTTCGCGTTCGGCGCGTCGGGAAACCACTTGTCGATGGTGTCGCCGAGCCCGAGCCTGCCTTCCTCGACGAGCTGCAGCACGACCGCGGCCGTCAGCGTCTTGGCTGTGCTCGCGACCTGGAACTGCTGGTCGGGCACCACGGGCTGCGCCGGTTCCCTGCGCGCCAGGCCCCGCGTGGCGGACCAGATGCCTTCGCCGGGAATGGCGACGGCCACGCTGGCGCCGGGAACGTGCTGCAGCATCTTGTCGAGCGCATCGCCGAGGGCGGCCTGCAGCCCTGCGGGGAGCTGTCCGTCGATGGGGCGCTTGAAGTCCTTGCGCCAGACCGTGTCGGGCGCGCTGCGCATCTGCGGGCCGGCCCATGCGGGAGAGGGCGAGCACGCGGCCTGTGCCATGCCCGGCGAGGCATGCAAGGCCGCGCAGAGCGCGAGCAGCGCGGCGGCAGACTTCGTCCGCCTCGTCACTTCGCGGCCTCAGCCCGAGTGCGCGCGGCCTCCACGCGCTTCGCGTAGCGGTCGCCCCAGTCGGCCAGCGGCGCGAGCGCCGCATTGAGCGTGGCGCCCAGCTTCGTTTCCGAGTACTCCACGCGCGGCGGCACTTCGTGGAACACCTCGCGGTGGACGATGCCGTCGGTTTCCATCTCGCGCAGCTGCTGGATCAGCATCTTCTCGCTGATGTCGGGCAGCGCCCGCTTCAGCTCGCCGAAGCGCAGGGGCTGCACGTGCAGCTCCCACAGGATCACGGCCTTCCACTTGCCGCCGATCACGTCGAAAGCCGGGCCGATGCCGCAGTTGTAGGGTTTCTTGGATTTCATCTTCATCCCCATCAGTAGGTAATACATACATTTTGGTAAGTACCTAACTTAATTGTAGGTACTTGACCGTTAGGAAGCCCGATTCCTACGATACGTCCATCTTCACAACCCGCAACGAGCGAATCGTCATGAGCAGCAAGAGCAACGACATCAAGGAAGTTTCCGTTCTGGGCCTGGGAGCGATGGGCGAAGCCATCGCGCGGCTCTATCTCGACCAGGGCTACAAGGTGACCGTGTGGAACCGCACGGCAGGCAAGGCCGATGCGCTGGTCGCGAAAGGCGCGGTACTGGCGCGCAGTGCGAGCGAGGCGGTGCGCGCCGCGCGTGTCGTCGTGATGTGCGTCTACGACTACCGCGCGGCCGATGCCATCTTCGCGCTCGACGGCGTTGCCGCCGCCATGGACGGCCGCCTGCTGGTGCAGCTGACCACCGGCAGCCCGCAGGACGCTCGCGACGCGCAGGCGTGGGCGCGCAAGCAGGGCGCCGCCTACCTCGAAGGCGCGATCCAGGCCGCACCCGACCAGATGGGCCAGCCCGACACGCCGCTGCTGGTGTCGGGCGCCAGGCCGGTGTTCGACGAAGCCGAGCCCTGGCTGAAGGCGCTGGCCGGCGGCATCGTCTACCTGGGCGGGGCCGCTAGCGCGGCGGCGGCCATGGACCTCGCCACGCTGTCCACCATCTACGGCACGATGCTCGGCTTCATCCACGGCGCGCGCATCGCCGAGCACGAAGGCTTCGATGTGGCCGAGTACGGCCGCATCGTCGCGGGCATCATGCCGACCTTCGCCGGCTTTCTTCAGCACGAGGGCTCCGTCATCCAGTCGGGCGACTTCGCCATCTCGCAGAGCCCGATGCGCATCTCGGTCGAGGCGACGCGGCGCATCCTGCAGTCGGCGCAGGACTCCGGCATCGACACCGGCTTCCCGGCCTTCGCGGCCGGCATCTTCCAGCGGGCGGACGCAGCCGGCCTCGGCGGCGAGGAACTCGCGGCGCTGATCAAGCTGCTGCGCGCGAAGCAAACATCGGCATAGCTCAGGCCCATGTCATGAACTGGATGGCGCGCAGCACCTCGGCCTCGCGCTCCATGATGAAGTCGCCGTGGCTGGCGTTGTCCAGCGTGAGCCGGTTCGGCGTGTCGAGCGCCGCCACGAGCTGATTCGAATTCGTGATGGACACGCGACGGAAGATGCGCAGATAGTCGTCAGCGTCTTTCTGTGTCTTCGCGTCGAGCGGAAGCTCGAGCCACGGGAACATGTCGCGCCTGCCAGAGGGCAGGGCGGTCACGACAAGCGACGGCGCGCGCACGGCCTTGTAGTCCGGCGAGAAAGAGTGTCCGGCTGTGTCCACGGCGGTCTCCACTTCATCGGGGGTATTGAGGCGCACGCTTCCGTCGCCGCGTATGTCGATGGCGTCGCGCAGGTTCGCTTCCAGCGCAGGCCACCAGTTCTTCGAGTTGCGCCGGAAGAAGGCGATGGCGGCCTGCAGGGATCGGCCGTCATCCGGTGTCGGCTTGGGCTCGTGGAGCAGGCGGTTGTCCGGCACCGTCTCGCCTCCGCTGTCGCCGTCTAAGGTGTAGTCGAAGGTGGTGTCCAGGTAGATGAGTCCTTGCGTCCGTTCCGGATACAGGCCCGCGAATCGCGTGAGCTCGTTGCCCGCGATCGAATGGCCGCCCAGCATCGCGCGCTGCACGCCCAGCGCGTCGAGCACCGCCTTCAGGTCCGCGACCAGCGTATCGACCTCGTAGTACTGCGTGGCGGTCTTCACCGGCATCGGCTTGTCCGAGAGTCCGTAGCCGCGCCGGCTGATGGCGAGCACCCGCGATCTCGCTGCCAGCGCGGGCGCGAGGCTGTCGAAATAGCGTGCGTTGCCGCCCAGTCCGGCCAGCAGCACGATGACGGGCCCGGTGCTGCCGGGCGGCTGCCAGTCGCGCACCTGCAGCGAGACTTCGGGCGTGGCCGACACCTTCACCCGGCGGTCGATGACCGTGGGCTTGCCGCCGCCACCGGTGTCAACCCCTCCTACCCCTCCGACCCCGACACCGCCGTGGCTGCCGCCACCGCAGGCCGCGAGGCCCGCGACGCCGGTCAGCGTCATGGCATGAAGAATGTCCCGCCGTCGAAGGCGGTAGCGGTCCGGTCGGGCAGTACGTGCCGGGGGCGAGGGCAGGCCATTCACTTGGGGGTTCCGTTTCCGTGTGCAGGGAATGGCTCCAGTGTCCGAGCCGCACCTGAAGGCCTGCTTCGGCATTCATGAAGATTTCCTGAAGTGCCGTGACGGCGCTTGGCAGATACTTCCGCCACATTCCGGAAACGGAGTGGTCAGTTCACGTGGAGGCTCATGAATCTCTTGCTTGTTGAGGACGACCTTGACCTCGGCAATGGCGTGCGCATTGCGCTGGCCAATCAAGGCATGGATGTGGTGTGGGTCCGCAGACTCGACGACGCCCTGCGCACCCTCGATGGCGGCACCTTCGACATGGTCCTGCTCGACCTCGGCCTGCCCGACGGCGACGGGCTCGACCTGCTGTTCCGCCTGCGTCGCGACCGACAGATATTGCCTGTGCTGGTGCTCAGCGCGCGCGACGCGCTCAACGACCGGCTGCGAAGCCTGGACGACGGCGCCGACGACTACCTGGTCAAGCCTTTCGCGCTGGCCGAATTGCTGTCGCGCGTTCGTGCGCTCGCGCGCCGAAGCTACGGCTTCAACGACGAGACCATCCGCATGCGCGGGCTGGCGCTGCACGAGCCCACGCGCGGCGTGATCGTCGACGGCGAGCCGGTCGAGCTGTCGCGCTGCGAGTTCGACCTGTTGGCGCTGCTGCTCAAGCGCACTGGCCGCGTGGTCACGCGCCGCGTGATGGAAGAGCAGGTGCTGCCCGGCGGACAGGCCAACGGCAGCAACTCGCTCGAGGTGCACATCTCCAACCTGCGCAAGAAGATCGGCCAGGGCTACATCCGCACGGTGCGCGGCATCGGCTACGTGATCGACGTGCAATCGCTGGCGCGGAGCACGCAGAAATGATTCAGGCGCTGGCGCAGCGCTGGAAGAACTGGAAACAACCTTCCCTGATGCGGCGCCTGCTGCTTGCGCAGATGGGCGTGGTCGCCCTGTTGTGGACCATGGCCATCGCCCTGCTGCTGTACGACTCCTACGAAGACCCCGAGCTGCTGAAGTTCGACAAGATCTTCCAGACGGTGATCGCGATCGCGAAGAACACCGCCGACCGGCCCGACAAGCAGCAGGAGACCATCGCCGCCTTCGATGCCGCGCTGCTCGAGACCATCGGCGACGGCGACGCCGCCTCGGACACCTCGCCGGTCCTGCAGGTGTGGCAGGGCGACAGGCTCGTCTACCGCTCGACGGCCGCGGTGCCCGTCATCCTCAATACCGAGCCGAACCGCATCGAGACCGTGAAGGCGGGCAATCGCGAGTGGCGGGCGCGCACGCTGGCCTCGCCCGACAGCGACATCCGCGTGATGCTGGCCGAGCCCAGCGTCTGGCGGCTGACGGTCACCGTGATGTATCGCGGCTACTACCTGCTGCCGCTGGTGATCAGCCTGCCTTTCCTGATCTTTCCCGCGTGGCTGTCGGTGCGTCTCGCGCTGCGGCCCTGGCGCCGCGTGAGCCAGGAAACCGCCGAGCGCGGGCCGGCCGACCTCACGCCGCTGTCGTACACGCCGCCGCACAAGGAGCTGCAGCCGCTGGTGCAGAGCATCAACAGCCTGCTGCAGCGGGTGCGCGACAGCACCTCTCGCGAGCGCAGCCTGATCGCCGACGCCGCCCACGAGCTGCGCACGCCGCTGGCCGCCATGCGCGTGAACGTGGAGGCGCTGAAGGAGCAGAGCACCGACGAGCGCCAGCGCGAGCTCATGGGCAACCTGCTGCGCAGCAACGACCGCGCGGCCCGGCTGGTGGGGCAGCTGCTGCAGCTGATGCGCAGCGACGCGGTTTCCGACAGCGCGCTGCCCGTGATGCTGTCGTTCGACGCGCTGGTGCAGGACCGGCTCGCCATGATCGAAAGCCTGGCCAGCGCCCGCAATGTCGAACTGGAGCTGGAGTGCGAAGACCGCGTGCCGGTGCTCGGCGAGCGAGAGAGCCTGGTCTCGATGATCGACAACCTCATCAACAACGCGATCAAGTACAGCCCGCCCGGCGGCACGGTGGTGGTGAACGTGGCGCGCGACGACTCGCAGGCCCTGCTGACGGTGGCCGACCAGGGCCCCGGCATCCCGCCCGCGCTGCGCGAGCGGGTGTTCGACCGCTTCTTCCGCAACCCCGACCAGAACCAGAGCGGCAGCGGGCTGGGGCTGGCCATCGTCAAGTCGGTGGTCGACCGCCACGGCGGCGAGGTGACGCTGGGCGAGACCGCCAGCGGAGGCCTGCTGGCCACCGTGCGGCTGCCGCTGGCCTTGGCCGATTCGCCCCAACCCATGCTGTGCAGCTGAAACCTCCCCCGGTGCACGGCCAAAGGGCGCCGTCAGGTCCATTTCGGGGCGAGGAATTACACTACCCGGCGCTGCTTACAGGACACTTTCCAAATGAAGTGGGTCATTCTTGCCATCTTCGCGCTCAGTGCGCTCTACGTTCATTTCCGCGGCCAGGTGCGGCATCGCTTCTTCAGACAGCTCTCTGACCACTCGACCTTCCTGGCCCCGCTGAACGTCTTCATGTACCTTTTCTCGAAGGTGCCGGGTACGCCCTACCTGTCGCCTTCGCAGTTTCCCGAGATGCGCGTGCTCGAGGAGAACTGGGAAGTCATCCGCGAGGAAGCGCTCGCCATGCGCAACGGCGGCAGCATCAAGGCGTCGAACCAGTTCAACGACGTGGGCTTCAACTCCTTCTTCAAGAGCGGCTGGAAGCGCTTCTATCTGAAGTGGTACGACGATGCGCATCCCTCGGCCGCCGTGCTGTGCCCGCGCACCACCGAGCTGCTCAAGGGCATCGGCACCATCAAGGCCGCCATGTTCGCCGAGCTGCCGCCGGGCAGCCGCCTGGTGCGCCACCGCGACCCCTTCGCAGGCTCGCTGCGCTATCACCTGGGCCTGTGGACGCCGGGCGTCGAGGGCTGCTACATCGACGTCGACGGCCAGCGCTACCACTGGCGCGACGGCGAGGCCGTGGTGTTCGACGAAACCTACATCCACTATGCCGAGAACACGACCGACCACGACCGCGTGATCCTGTTCTGCGACATCGAGCGCCCGCTGAAGTACCGCTGGGCCAGCGCGGTGAACCGCTGGTTCGCGAAGAACCTGCTGGCCGCAGCCGCCTCGCCCAACGATGCGAACGACAAGACGGGCGGCCTCAACCGCGCCTTCAAGTACATCTACCAGATCCGTGTGGTCGGCAAGCGCCTCAAGGCCTGGGACAAGCGGGTGTACTACCTCGTGAAGTGGGCCATCTTCGGCGGCCTGGCGCTCTGGATCTTCTGGTAAGCCCCTTCTTTCACGGCCTTCGCTGGAGGCCGAACGCGGTTGCGAAGGCCTGCGCAACCGCCTCCACGTTGCGGTTGCCTTCGTCCGAGTTGCGCCATACCAGCGAGAGCTTGCGAAACGGAGCGCGGCTTCCCAGTCCCACCTCTCGAACCGCGTAGGCATCGACCAGCGGGCGCCTGGGTTGCGGCACCACCGACACCCCCAGGCCCTGGGCGACCATCGCGACGATGGCGTCCATCGAGCGCAGTTCCATCACGCAGCGCGCATCGGGCTTCAGGCTGCGCACGTACCGCGCGGCGACGCGCCCACCCGAAAGAGACAGGTCGTAGCCGACCCAGTCATAGGTCTCCAGCAACTGCCTGACCGTCTTTCCCGATGCGTTCGGCGGCGCAAGCAGCACGTAGGGCTGGCGGTGCAGCTCCTGCCAGACCAGGCGGCGCGAGCCGCCGGCTTCGGGGCGCACCAGCAGGGCTACGTCGAGCCGCGCCGCCTTGAGCTCGGAGATCATCTCGTCGCTGTCGTTCAGCGGCGGCACCACCACGTCCAGCGTCGGGTGCTTCTGCCGCAGCGCATGCAGCGCCTGCGGCAGCACGTCGCTCTGCATGCTGGTGATCACGCCCACCCGGATCCGGCCCGCCACCCCGACCGCCGGGCGCGAGCGCAGCATCTGCAGCCTGTGGGAGAAATCGCCCACCGCGCTCACCACCTCGCGGGCAAATGCCGTCGGCACCACCACGCGCGTGGAGCGGTCGAACAGCGGCCGTCCGAAGTACTGCTCCAGCTGCTTGACCTGCAGGCTGACCGCGCTCGGGCTGCAGCCTACGACGCCCGCCGCGGCGGTGAAGCTGCCCTGCTCGAGAATGGTGCGCAGCGTGACGAGCATCGTGAGATTCATGAGAAATCCTCACAGTTGGTGTTTGTATATCTCGCTTTACTCATTCTATGGGGTGCCTACGATCGCTCCGGTCCATCGCAACTGTCACAACCGCCACGCCTGCCAGACCGGAAGCCCCCGACATATGAACAAGACCCGACCACATCGCCTCGCGCGCGCCAGGAGCCTGGTGTGCACCCTGGGGCTCGCATTCGCCGCATGGCAGGCGCAAGCCGCCGCCGCGTGGGTTCCAGAGCGTCCCATCCACCTCATCTCGCCGAGTCCTCCCGGCGGAGGCACCGATGCGGTCTCGCGCCTGCTCGCGGCCAAGCTGGGCGAGCAGGCCGGATGGCAGGTGGTGGTCGACACCAAGCCTGGCGCCGGCAACAACATCGGCCTGGAGTTCGGCGCGAAGTCGCCGCCCGACGGCTACACCGCGGTGCTGGGCGAGACCAGCAACCTGACCGTCAACCAGTTCCTCTACAAGAAGCTCAACTTCGATCCGGTGAAAGACCTCGCGCCGGTCGCGCTGGTGGGCACGGGCGTGTCGGTGCTGGTGGTGAATGCCGCCAGCCCCATCGACAGCCTCGCCTCGCTGCTGGCCACGGCGAAGAAGAAGCAGCTTGCCTATGCGTCTTCCGGCAACGGCACCGTCGGGCACCTGGTGGCGGAAAGCCTGCGCGTGACGGCGGGGGCCAACGTGCTGCACATTCCCTACAAGGGAGGCGGCCCCGCCATGACCGACCTGCTGGGCGGGCAGGTCGACTTCTACATTTCCTCCCTGGTTTCGGCGCTGCCGCTGATCAAGGACCGCAAGCTGCGCGCGCTGGCCGTGACCTCGGGCACGCGCGATGCCTCGCTGCCCGAGGTTCCCACCTTCATCGAGAGCGGCTTCAAGGGCTTCGAGTACTACACCCTCTACGGCGTCGTGGTGCCCGCGAAGACGCCGGACAACATCGTGCGGACCATGAACGCGGAGATCAACAAGGTGCTCGACGCGCCCGACGTGCGGGCCGGCCTGGCGGCGCGCGGCGTCTATGTGCGCACCGGAACGCCGGAGTCGTTCAACGCCTTCCTGAACAGCGAGAGAAAGAAATGGGCGGAGGTCGTGAAAGCGTCCGGCGCGACGGCCGAATGACGCAGCAACCCCACGCCATGGCCGCTCCCGGCGCCGAAGACTGCGGCACGACGGTGGACCTGCGCAGCGACACCGTGACGCGCCCCACGCCGCAGATGTACGACCGCATCGCGTCAGCCATCCTGGGCGACGATGGGCTCGACGGCGATCCGACCGCACTGGAGCTGGAGTCCGAGGCCGCCCGCCTGCTGGGCAAGGAGGCCGCGCTGTACGTTCCCAGCGCGACGATGGCCAACCTGCTGGCCATCCTCGCCCAGGCCGGGCGCCAGGAGGTCGTGCTTGCCGAGGCGGCCTCGCACATCTACGTGACCGAACGCGGCGCGGCCGCGCTGACCGGGTCTTTCTACCAGCCCATCGACGGCGTCGACGGCGCCATGGACCTCGGCCTGCTCGCGCAGGCACTGGCTCCGGGCCGCAACAAGCTGCGCACCGGGCTCGTCTGCCTCGAGAGTTCGCACAACAACGCCGGAGGCGCCGTATTGCCGCTTTCGCACATGCAGGCGGTGTACGGCGCGGCCAAGGCCGCGGGCGCCTCGGTTCACCTGGACGGCGCGCGGCTGATGAATGCCGCGGTGGCGCTGGGCGTGCCGGCGTCGGGCATCACGGCCTTCGCGGACACGGTGTCGCTGTGCCTGTCCAAGGGCCTCAGTGCGCCCATGGGGGCGGTGCTCGCGGGGCCCGCGGTCACCATCCAGCGTGCGAGGTGGCACAGGAAGCTGCTCGGCGGCAGCCAGCGGCAGGTCGGGATCGCCGCCGCCGCGGGGCTGGTCGCCATCACCACCATGGTGGGCCGTCTCGCGGACGACCACGCGAACGCGCGCCGGCTCGCTCACGGCATCGGCCAACTACAGGGCCTTTCGGCGAACGTGCCGCAGACCAACATCGTGCAGGTCGACGTGGCCGCGTCGGGGCACGACGCGGCCTGGTGGGAGGCCGAGCTGCGCAAGCTGGGCGTGCTGGTGCGCACCTGGGGCAGGAACAGGCTGCGCTGCGTCACCCATCGCCACACGGGCGAACCCGAGATCGACACAGCCCTGAAGGCGTTCGGCATCGTCGCGGCGCAGGGCTGCGACGTTCCGCTGGACGAGCGCAAGACCGGTTGAGACTGACGGGGCTCAGGCCCCGGTCCACACCAGCCGGCTGCGCGTGTTGCCGGCCCAGCTCACGACGGCCGCGAGCAGCGAGCCGCCGAGCACGTCGAGCAGCACGTGCTGGCGCGTGGCCAGCGTCGAGTAGACGATGCCGAGGGCCCACAGCATGTTCAGCACGCGCACCCATGCAGGCGACCCCACCGCGTGCAACTGGCGCTCCAGCAGTACGGCAGTGAACACCGCGAACGCCACATGCAGCGACGGAAACGCATTGCCGCCCGCGTCGGCGGACTTGAGGAACTGCAGCGCCGGGTACTGGGCCCAGTCGACCGCGAATGCCGGCACCGTCGTCGGGAAGAGCCAGAACACCACGAGGCCCACGCCTGCCATGAGGGCGGCATCGCGCGCGCAGGCCCATAGCTCCGCCTTGTCCTTCGCGAAGGCCGGCGCGAGCGAGATGTAGAACCACAGCGAGCCGTAGAGCAGCATCGCGTCGTCGCTCACGCCCACCCAGTGGTCGAGCAGCGTGAGCGGCATCACTGTCGGCTCCGAGGGCGGGTTGTGCATCAACCAGAAATAGATGACGAAGAAGCCCGAGATGCCGACAGTGGTGCCGATCATCTTCACCACCCACAGTGTGGCGATGCGCCGGCCCAATGCCTGGTACCAGGAAACGGAGGGTGCGGGGGAGGAAATCGCCGGGCGGGAGTTCATTGGCGCCCCAGCTTATGCAACTGCATTGCGTGAACATTGCGTCTTCCGCAAGAGGGCCTCTCCTAGAATGGCCGGCCTTTGGCCTCTCTTTCCTCCGTACTCCCATGAGAATCCTGCTCGTCGAAGACGAAGTCGACCTGGCGCAAGCCTTGGCTTCCGCATTGCGGCAGAACCAGGCGGTGGTCGACGTGGCGGGTTCGCTGCGCGAGGCCGAGGACGCGGCGCTCTCGGCGCAGCACGACGTGATCGTGCTCGACCGCGGCCTGCCCGATGGCGACGGCCTCTCGCTGGTGGCCTTCCTGCGCGAGAACGACATTCCCGCCGCCGTGCTGGTGCTCACCGCCATGACCGACGTGGCAGAGCGCGTGCTGAGCCTCGACGGCGGCGCCGACGACTACCTCGCCAAGCCCTTCTCGATGGACGAGCTCATGGCGCGCGTGCGTGCGCTTGCACGTCGCCCCGCGGTGCGCGCGAACCTCGTCATGACGCTCGGGCAGCTGCGCTTCGACCACCACACGCGGCAGGCCCACGTGGGCGAGCACTGCATCACGCTGCCGCGCCGCGAGCTGCTCGTGCTCGAGGCGCTGCTCGAGCATCGCGGCCGCACCGTGCTGCGCGAGGCCATGCAGGAGCGCGTGTACGGCCACGAGGACGACATCCAGTCGAACGCGCTCGACACGCATGTGTCGCGGCTGCGCTCCAAGCTCGACAAGGCCGGCGCGCAGGTCGAGATCCATGCCATCCGTGGCGTGGGCTACCTGATCTGCGCGGCCCGTCCCGCGGCATGACGGCATGAGGCAGGGCCTTCTCTCGCTGCGCTGGCGGCTGATCTGGAGCCTGATCCTGCTGCAGGTGGTCGTCGGAACGCTGGTGATGGGCGGCTTCCTCGGCCTTGCCTGGGTGCTGGGCCGGGTGGTCGACGAGACGGGGCAGGAAACCATCGCGGTGATCCAGCGCTCGCTCGCGCGCGGCCCCGACGGACAGCTGGTGGTCGAGCCCACGCCCGAAGTGCAGCGCCTGCGCGAGGCAGACCCACCGTTCTGGTTCATCGCGCGCGACGAGAAGGGCTCGGAGGTGCGCAACGGCGAGGTGCCACCCATCTATGCCGCGCTCTTCGATTCGCTCGACGGCATGGAGCGCATGGCCATCAACCCCGAGAGCGACAACACCCGCCCCAAGGCCCGCTTCGAGCGCGTGGAGACCCGGGCCGGTCCGGTGGCGCTGATGACGCAGACCGGTGGCCCGTTGACGGTGAAGAACACGCTCAAGGGCACCGGCATCGCCTTCCTGTTCCTGGTGGCGCCGATGGCGCTGGTGACCTGCCTCGGCGTGATCCTGGCCACGCCCTTCGTCGTGAAGCGCGGCCTCAAGGGCGTGGTGGCCACGGCCGAGCATGCCGAGAGCATCGACGTGCACGAGCGCACCACGCGGCTGCCGCTGGCCAACGTGGCGAGCGAGATCCGCCCGCTGGTCAACGCGGTGAACCGCGCCTTCGACCGGCTCAACGAGGGCTACGACCGGCAGGAGCGCTTCCTCGCCGATGCCGCGCACGAGTTGCGCACGCCGATCACCACGCTGCAGATCCATCTCGAAGGGCTGCGGGACGGCCCGCTCAAGGTGAAGCTGATGCAGGCGTCGGCGCGGCTCGCCACGCTGGCCGAGCAGTTGCTCGACCTGCAGCGGCTGGACCGCATTGCCGCGCACGACCAGCAGCAGGTCGACCTGAAGGCGCTGTGCGAGCGCGTGGCGGGCGACATCGCGCCGCTGGCCATCATGAACCGCTGCACGCTGTCGGTGGAAGCTCCGAAGCCGCTGTGGGTGCGCGGCGACGCGCCTTCGCTGGAGCGCGCGTTGAGCAACCTGATCCAGAACGCCATCGAGCATGGCGGGCAGGGCTGCGACATCCAGGTGCGGCTGTGGGAGCCCTCGGGCTTCGAAGTGCTCGACTCGGGCCCCGGCATTCCGGAGGCCGACCGCGAGCGCGTGGTGGCTCCCTTCCACCGGCTGGTGCCGCGAGGACGCGGCGCAGGGCTCGGGCTGCACCTCGTGGCCGAAGTGGCGCGCCTGCACGGCGGCCAGCTCACGATCGGTTCCAGCGAATCGGGCGGAGCGAAGATGCGGCTGGAGCTGAACCTCGACCTCTGAGCGCGCGGTTGCAGGGCTCGGAGAACCACTGCGCGAAGACCTGCCCCAGCAGCCCCGAGGCCGCGACGACCGCGAAGAACCACAGCGGGATCCACGACGGCGACGCGCCCAGCCACTGGAAGAGCCATGCGGCGGGAATCACCACGAACATGTGGCTCAGGTAGACCTCGTAGCTGTTGCAGCCGAACCAGCGCAGCGGCGCGGCCATCGCTCCGGCGCACCAGGTCCACGGCCTCCAGTGCGCAGCGACGAGCATCAGCGCGATGCCCAGCTCCAGCAGCGTCACCTGCAGGCCGAAGCGCGTGAGGCCCAGCTGGTACACCTCCTTGCGGAAGCAGAACACCGCCACGCTCAGAACCAGGCCCGTCAGCAGCACTGCACGGCGTATCGCTGCTGTCGGCTTTTGCGGCACGCGGTGCGCGAGCAAGGCGGCGAGACAGCCGAAGGCGATGCCGTCCATGCCCGAGAGATAGGAGTGGTCTTGCCACAGCTCGTTGTCGCTGAGCATGCTGCGCGCCAGCGGCCCGAGCACGATGGGCACGACCAGCAGCAGTGCCAGTCGCCGCTCGCTGCCGCACAGCACGCAAAACAGCGGAAAGCCCAGGTAGAAGGCCTCTTCCACCGAAAGCGACCACAGCACGCCCCATGGCCCGGGCAGGTAGCCGACCTGCGCCTCAAGCCAGTTGAGATGCAGCCCCAGCGCTGCCAGCAGCGCCCGCCACAGCGAGACCTTCGAGGTGTCGAGCGCGAACCATGCGCTGCCCGCCAGGTGCAGCACCGCCAGCACTGCGAGCAGCAACAACAGGGGAGGCAGGATGCGCGCCGCACGGAGGCGATAGAACGATGCGGGCCGCACGCGCGACAGATCGCCCCAGCGCCGTATCGACGCGCTCGTGATCAGGTAGCCCGAGACCACGAAGAACACGATCACCGCGTAGTAGCCGCTGCGAAAAAAGATCCCCGAGGCCCGGGGCCCCAGCCACTGGGCCAGCTCCGGCGGCCCGAAGGGAATGCGCAGGTTGGCGTGCAGCAGCACCACGAAGATCGCGAGCAGCCCGCGCAGCAGGTCGACGTGCGCCAGGCGGGGCAGCGGGGCGGAGGAAGACATCGCGCGATTCTGTGGCCGTCCGGCGGGCGACGGCTGAAGGGCTCCTGAAGCACCGACAATCGCAGCCTGCCGCCATGCCTCTCGCCGACCAGGACCTTTCCCCTCCGACCGATCTCGCCACCGCACAGGCGCTGATCGCCCGCGTCCGCGCGCAGCTCGATGCCGAAGGGCTCGCCATGCGCGCACCGCCGCCCGAGCCCACCACCTGCTGCGGGCGAGGCTGCAACGGCTGTGTATGGGAAGGCTGGCTGGCCGCGGTGGCCTACTGGCGCGACGAGGCTTCACTGCTGCTCGGGTGAAGGCATCAGGCGATGCCGGTGCGGCAACTAGGGCCTGTTCACACTATTTCCGGGGTCGCGTTGGCGCTCCAAGGGGCTGGCTGCGGCGTTGCCCGCGCTTGCAAGGCATCAGCCTTGCAAGCGCGGGCGCCTTGCAGCCAGCCCCTTGGAGCGCCAACCCTGCGGGAAGGGCAGCCAGGGCGGGCCACTCGGCGTTGCGCTCCTGGCGTGTGCGCATGCACACGCGTCGTCGCGCGCCTTGATTGGCCCGCCCTGGCTGCCCTTCGCGACCCCGGAAATAGTGTGAACAGGCCCTAGGCCCGCGCGGGCTTGCCTGCCGGTCGCTGTCGGGTGAGCGCCAGGTTGGCTGTCATCATGGCCGCGACCAGCGTGACCAGCCATGAGAAGTACACCCACAGCAGGAACATGGGGAGCACCGCGAACGCCCCATACAGCGCCTTGTACGTTGGCACCTTGACGAGATAGGTGGTGAAGCCGCGCTTGCCGAGCTCGAAGGCCATGCTGGCGACCAGGCCGCCCGCGAAGGCATCGCGCAGCCGTACCTTGGTGTTCGGAACGAGGTAGAACATGCTCGTCAGTACAACCATCCCGAGCATGAGCGGCCCGAGGTCGAGCACGAATGCGAACGAGGATGGCAGCGCGCCGATCAGGCCCATGGAGATACCCAGCAGGTACGACGTGGCCCACAGGCTCAGGCCCAGGACGGGTGGGCCGACGGCCAACATCAGCAGATACAGGCCAACTCTCCTGAAGAACGGTCGATTCTTCCGGATCTTCCACATCTGGTTCAGCGCGTTCTCCACGGTGAGCAACATCGCGATCGCCGTGCACAGCAAGAAGAGCGAGCCGACCCAGGTCAGGCCGCTGGCGTTCGCGGCGAACTGGTTCAGGTACTTCAGCACCGTGCGTGCGATGTCCGCGGGGAGCAGCCTGCTGAGCAGGAACTCCTGGAGCGCATCCTTGAACCGGGTGAAGGCATGGAACCGCGTGAGCAGCGCGAAGCTCGCCGCCAGCAGGGGCACGATGGAGAGCAAGGTCGTGAACGCCAGGCTTCCGGCTACCTGAGGCAAGCGCTCCTTTCTGGCGCGGTCGATGGTCAGGCGGGTCAGGGCAAACATGTATCGCTGAGGAAGAAGGAGTCGAACGGGTTCGCGGGCGAAAGGACCGCGGCCGCTGCGGCCGATTGTCATCGGTCCGCCGGATCATTCCAGTCCGGCGTTCCGTTCGGACAGCATTCCCGTTCGACCATCCCGAGAAGTTCTGCCCTGAGGTCTCTCGCCTCGGGTCAGCTCTTGGACTTTGCGTATTCCTCCGCGCTCATCATCTCGAGGCCGACGAACGGGGCGTTGCCTTCGACCCATGCGTCGTGACCGGGCGGAATGGTGTACGACATGCCTTCCTCGATGACGGTCTGCGAGCCGTCATCCATTTGCACGGTGATCCGGCCGGAGACCGCATAACCGACATGAGCCGCCTGACAACTGTCGGTGCCCACGACCGGCTTGATGCACTTCGACCAGCGCCACCCGGGCTCGAACTTGAAACGTCCGAGCGTGTACCCCTCGAGGCGGACCACTTCGACCCGGGTCTTCTCGGGCTCCCGAACCTCATCCGGTTCGTCATGGGATTTCGTCTGAAGCTTGTTGACACTCATAGGACTTGCCATCGCGACTCTCCTTGCACGAGTGAGCAATTGGTCCGCGGCAGCCTCGTGCAGAACCGCACGTGAACGATTGAATGGTAGTCCTGGGCCACGCTTGCGTTGATCTATTTATTGCGCAGCCGCACTCTCTTGCACGCAACTCGATCACGTGCACGGAATCTTCGGCAAGCCCTTCTTGATGCCGCTCCATGCAGAGAGCGTCATGTGGCAATTTGGGTAAGCCGCGTTACAGAAAATCTTCGTCCACCACCAGGGACAGCACCGACCAGCGCAGTCGCTGGGCCCAGTTCGATTCCGGTTCCCGATGCAGTACCCAGCGGCGTCCTTCGCGCAGAAAGCTCCATTGCAGGCCGCCGCGCTGCGGCGCCTCGCTCACGGTGAAGCTCGCGGGCATGCGCACGCGCCGGATCAGTTCGGCCAGCTCGCCGGCCAGCGCAGGGCTGTCGACGATCAGGCCCAGCTCGGTGTTGCAATGTGCCGAGCGCCGGTCCATGTTCATCGACCCCACGTAGAACCAGCGCCGGTCGACCACCGCCAGCTTGGCGTGCAGGCGGCCCAACGAACCGCGGCCGCTGTCGGTGTCGCTCCAGGCCGGATGCGATTCGCCGGCCGGCATCAATTCATACAGCGCGGCGCCCATTTGCAGGAGTGCGCTGCGGTAGCGCGCGTAGCCGTAGTGCACCAGCGGCTCGTCGGTGGTGGCGAGCGAATTGGTCATCACCGACACGCTCGCGCCCTCGCGGCTCGCATGGGCGAGCGCCTCGATCATGCGGGGCATGGGGACGAAGTAGGGCGAGACGACGAGCACCTCGGAGCGCGCGGTCTTGAAAAGGTCGAGGTTCGCGGCCATGACCGCGCCTTCACGGCCTCGCGGTTCTCCGGCTTCCCCGACGTCTCCGCCGGCGTCGCTCGCGAAGGAGGCTTGCACCATCGCATCCGCTACCACGCGCACCTTCGCCGGCACCAGTTCGACCAGCCCCTGCGCCAGTTGCGCGCCGACCGGGCCGCGCCCCAGCACGTCGCGCTCGCCGGGAGGCACGAAGCGCGCGAGGCCGCGCACCAGTTCGGCGAAGCGTTCGCGGGCATGGGCCGGCGTCGCGCGTTGGCCTGCTGCGATGGCTTCGAACGGGTACGACAGCGGCCCGTTCCAGAAGGCATCGAAGCTCGCCGACAGCGCGCGCACCGCCGGCCCGGCCAGCAGCGCGTCCATGTCGATGAAGTTCGCCGGCTTGCTGCGCCCGAAGTACTCGTCGGCGATGTTGCGCCCTCCTGTGATCGCGAAGCTGTTGTCGGCAATGAAGAGCTTGTTGTGCATGCGCCGGTTCACGCGGCCGACCTCGTGCAGCGACAGCAGCACGCGCGTGCGCAGACCGCCGCTGCGCACCGGCAGCGGGTTGAAGACACGTACCTCCACGTTGGCGTGTGCGGCCAGCCCTGCCAGCATCTCGTCGTCGCCGCCCGCGTACAGGTCGTCGACCAGCAGGCGCACTCGCACGCCGCGCCGGGCCGCGTCGCGCAGCTCGCGCAGGAATTGCCGCCCCGAGGTGTCGCCGGCCACGACGTAGTACTGTGCGTCGACGGTATGCAGCGCGGCCTGCGCGAGCGCGATGCGTGCGTCGAAGGCCTGGTCGCCGCCGGGCAGCAGGCGCACGCCGGATACGTCGGTTGCTTCGGGCATCGCGCCGTCCAGGCCCGGCAGCGACGCGGCGGCGATGCGTGCGAGCGCGCTGTCCCCGACGTCGGTGCGTGCCTGCGACGCGACACGGTGCACGTTGTCCGGCAATGCGGCGCAACCCGCCAGCAGCGAGACCACGAGCATGGCCGCAGCGCACAGCGCGCGGGCGAGCATCGCGTGGTGGAGCGCCAGGATGCAGAACCGGCACGCAAGGGGCTCCCATGCGGCACGCAGCACGGCAAAAGATTTCGGGGTGTTCATGGCGGTCCTCGGTGCATCGGATGCAGCCAGTCTTCCGCGCGGCGCCCGCCGCAACAATTGAACGGTGCGCCTAGTCCCCGGTGCAGTGCCGGCGTGGCCATCCGACTAGGCCGTTGGTGTAGGTGCGCGCACTCGCTTGTTGGGGTGCTTTGCGCTAATCTGCATTCAGGACGGGGAGGGCCACCGTAGACGAGAGGCCTGTATGAAGGTTCTGCTGGTCGATGACCATGAGATCGTCTGGAACGGCACCCGCCTCCTGCTGGAGCGCATGGCCGCCGAGATCGAACCGGGCCGCCCCTTCCACTTCGAAGCCGTGCGGGACGCCGAGCAGGCCTGCCGGCTAGACCCCGTCGGAGTCGACCTGCTGCTGCTCGACTATCACCTGCCTCAACTCTCCGGCCTGGCCGCGCTCAAGGCCGTGAAGGCGCATTTCGAAGCCACGCCCGTGTGCATGCAGTCCGCGGAGAGTTCGCCGCAGCGCGTGCGCGAGGTCATCGAGGCCGGCGCGGCCGGCTTCATCCCCAAGTCGTACCGTCTCGAGGACATGGAGGCCGCCCTGCGCGTGGTGCTGCGCCACAGGATCTACCTGCCGGCCGAGTTCGTGCTGGCCGACGACGTGACCCGCGCGCGCGAGCCCGACGAATTGCCGCGCGAGGATCTCGCCGGCTTCCTGCGCGTCGAGCTGTCGCCGCGGCAGCGCCAGGTGCTGGCGCTTGCGATGCGGGGCATGCCGGTCAAGCTGATCGCGCGCCAGCTGATGATTGCCGAGGGTACCGTGAAGGTGCACCTGTCGATGGTCTACCGCGCGCTCGGCGCCCGCAACCGCACCGATGCCCTGTGCCGCGTCTTCGACGCGCAGGCGGCATGGGCGCTCGAGGCTGCGTGACATGCCGGCCGCACCGGACGAGCTGGACGAACGGCGCCTGCAGGTGGTCGCCGAACAGGCCGTGGGGCTGCGCTGGCAGATCCTGCTCACCGCCGTCGTCGTCGCGGCCATCGTCTGGCGCGACCTTCCGGCGCCCTGGGTGCTGGGCTGGTTCGCAGCGGTGATCGCCAGCCGCGAGTGGCGCGCCGCCGCGCTCGCACGCATGGCCGCCGACCGCGCCCGCCCGATCGCCGAGCGGCTGCGCGCCACCGTGCGCTGGAACGTGCTGATCGGCGCCTGCAACGGCTCCGCGGCGCTGTTCATGGTCCGGCTCGATCCGACGCTGGATGCGGTCCTCACGATGATCCTGGTGTCGTGGGGCGCGGGGGCCGTGTCCACGAGCGCGACCGTGATGCCCGCCTTCCTGGCCTACGCGGGGCTGCTCTTCGTGCCCACGGCGGCCATGTGGCTGATCGCCGGCGGCTGGCTCGGCTGGGGCGTGGGCGCGCTGGTGCTGATGTTCTTCGGCGTGCAGACGCGCTTTGCCCGGCGCAACCTGCAGACCTTCGAGGAGTCGTTCGGCATCCGCGCCGAAAACCAGGCGCTGGCCGTTTCGCTGGAGTTCGAGCGCACGCAGCTGGCCATCGCCCGCGACCAGGCGGTGCGCGCCAACAACGACAAGAGCCGCTTCCTGGCCGGTGCCAGCCACGACCTGCGCCAGCCTCTTCAGGCGATGGCGCTCAACGTGGGTGCGCTGCGGCACGTGGCGATGGCGCCCGATGCGCGCGCGATCGTCGAGGTGGTCGACAGCAGCCTGGAGCAGCTGCGCGCGATGCTCGATGCACTGCTCGACGTCTCGAAGCTCGATGCCGGCGTGGTCGTGGCCCAGTCCCAGCGCGTGCGCATCGACCGGCTGCTGACGGCCGTGATGGCCAGCTTCGGCGCGGCGGCAGCGGCGCGCCGGGTCGGCCTGCGCACTGCCTGTCCGCCCGGCCTGGCGGTGCGCACCGATCCCGACCTGCTGCGCCGCATGCTGGCCAACCTCATCGACAACGCGATCAAGTTCTCGCCCCCGGACGGGCAGGTCCTGGTGCGAGCCTGCACGCGGGATGCACCGGATGCATCGGACGCACCGAATGCAGAAGTCGAGCTGACGGTGCAGGACAGCGGCCCCGGCATCGCACCCGAGAACCACCGGATCGTGTTCGAGGACCTGGTGCAACTCCAGGCGGTGGGCCCCGGCGCCGCGGCTGCAACGGGGCATGGCCTGGGCCTGGGCATCGTGCGACGGATGGCCGAGTTGCTGGGCGTGCCGGTCGAGCTCGAGTCCAGTCTCGGCGCTGGCGCCTGCTTCCGCCTGCGGCTGCCGCGCGCGGCCTCCCTCGGCGCCGATGGTTCCGAGGTTGATGGCGCGGGCGCTCCGTGGAGCCTGGACGGTCGCTGCGTGCTGGTGCTGGAGGACGACCCGATGGTGCGCGGTGCCTACCTCAACGCGCTGGGCGCGATGGGCTGCCGCGTGCTCGCCGCTTCCACGCTCGACGAGGCACTGCAGCAGATCGACGAGCCCGATGTGCTGGTGGTCGACTGCCGGCTCGGCGGGATCTCGGGCTTCGATGCCGCCGAGCGCCTGCGCGCGCAGCGCTGCGCACAGCCGGCCCTACCCATCGTCATGGTCACGGCCGACACCGACCCGGCGGTGGTCGAGGCCGCGCGGCGGCAGGCGCTGCCGCTGCTGCGCAAACCCGTCGACGACCAGACGCTCGGCCGCACGCTGGCCGCAGCCATCGAACATTCCTGAATCCGCGACCACCCTGCGAAGAGCCGAACATGAACGACGGCGGCCGCCATCACGACGAGACCCCGGGCGATCGCCTGCTCTCGGAGGGCGCCGAAGTGCTGGTGCGGGAGATCCTCGCGGCTCCGCCCGACGCGCTGCATTGCGAGGTGCTCGTTATCGGCAGCGGCTACGGCGGTGCGGTGGCGGCGGCACGGCTGGCGGGCGCGCTGCCGGTGGACGCATCGCCCGGCACGGCAGCGAACACTGTGCCGATCAAGGTCTACGTGCTGGAGCGCGGCAGCGAATACCTGCCGGGCGAGTTTCCGGCCACCTTCGCGGAGCTGCCGGGACACGTGCGCTTCAGCATGCAGGACGGCAGGCCCGCGCGCGGCAACGCCTCGGGGCTGTTCGACCTGCGCCTGGGCGGCGATGTGAACGCGCTGCTCGGCAACGGGCTGGGCGGCGGGTCGCTCATCAACGCCGCGGTGATGGAACGCGCCACGCCCGATGCCTTCGAGGGCGGTGCCTGGCCCGCGGGCCTCGATCTCGCCGCGCTGGCGGACGGCTACGACAAGGCCGAGGCCATGCTGGGCCTGGAGCAGATTCCCGAGAGCGTGTCGAAGCTCGACTCCTTGCTGAAAGCGGGTGAGCGGCTGCACGCGGAGCGCGGCAAGGCACACGTTGCGATCGCCTTCGTCGACGGCACGCGCACGCCGGCCCAGGTGGTGATGCACCGCTGCCTGCGCTGCGGCGATTGCGTGAGCGGCTGCAACCACCGCGCCAAGAAATCGCTGGACACCAACTACCTCGCGCTGGCTCACGCGCGCGGTGCACGCCTGTTCACCGGCGCCACCGCGCATCGCATCGCGGCCCTGCCGGGAGGAGCCGGCTTTGCGGTCGAGTTCTTCTTCACCGACCGGCGCAAGGCACGCAGCGACAACAGCCGGCCCTACGTAGTGCGCGCGCGGCGGGTCGTGGTGGCCGCCGGCACGCTGGGCTCCACCGAACTGCTGCTGCGCTCCAGGGCCGCCGGCCTGCCGGTTTCCCAGGCTCTGGGCACGGGCTTCTCGGCCAACGGCGACATGATCGCGGCGGCGACCGACCAGCACGACGAGGCGTTGTCCAGTGCGCTCGAGGGCGACGCGCCGGCGCAGCGCGGCGTCGGGCCGACCATCACCGGGCTGCTGCGTATCCGCGCGAAGCAGGGCGAGCGCCCGCTGGTGATCGAGGAGTTCGCCGTTCCCGCGCCGCTGCGCCGCCTGCTGGCCGAAGTGGTGACCACCACGGACGCACTGCAGGCACTTGCGCGCATGGACCTCGACCTTCACGCACCGGACGAGGGGCGCGATCCGCTGGCCGTGGACGACGACATGCTGCGCCGCACGCCGGTCTACGGAATGATGGGCGACGACGGCGCCGCCGGCATCATCGAACCGGTCGGCCATGGCGGCAGCGACGCGGTGCTGGCCGATGCGCAAGTGCGCGTCGCGTGGGACAAGGTCGCGGCCCTGCCGGTGTTCGCGGCGCAGATGCGTGCGCTGCATGCGGCCCACGACGGCGTGGGCGGACTCGGCGGCCGCGTGCTGCCCAATCCGCTCTGGAACCCGCTCCCGCCGTTTCGCAGCCTCGAGTCCCTGGTGGGAGCGGCGGGCTCGGTGCTCACGGTGCACCCGCTGGGCGGCTGCCGCATGGCCGACGGGCGCGAGCGCGGCGTGGTCGACAGCTGGGGCCGCGTCCACGACGGCGCCGCTGCCGGTGCTGCTGCGCTGGTGCCCGGCCTGGCGGTGCTCGACGGCTCGATCGTGCCGGTGTCGCTCGGCATCAACCCCTCGCTCACCATCGCGGCACTGGCCGAGCGCGCAGTGCCCGTGCTGGCCGCGGACTGGGGCCTGGCGCTGGTGGATTCGCCGCAGCCCCCGGCGTCGGAGCGCCCGTTGCGCCGCGACCTGACCCGGCCCCGCGCGCCCGCGCCCACGCGCGTCTCCCTGCGCGAGCGGATGACGGGCCGCGTGCATATCGACGGCCAGGACTTCGCGTTGAGCGCCGAGGTGGAATTCGAGCCGGTCGACGTACAGGCCCTGCGCGCGACACCGCGCGCGCTGGCCCAGCCGGTGGTGGTCCTGCGCTTCGGCAAGGGCGACGACGCGCCCGTCGCGCATTGCACCGGCACCGCATCGATGCTGGCGCGCGAGAAGAGCGACAGCATCGAGCGCATCCTGCGCAGCCACGAGTTGGCCCGCAAGAAGCTGCAGGCGCTGGCGGAGGTACTGCTGCCTTCGCGCGCGTCAACGGTGGGCCCGAACGGCGGCAACGACAAAGGCGGAGAGAGCCTGGCCTTCGACGGTCCGGTCATGGCCGACCTGATGGCGCTGTGCTCGCACCTGGGGCAGGTGCGCCTCATCGAATACGACTGGACGGTGGCGCGGGTCGAGCATGGCGCGCCATTGAAGGTAGGCGACCGGCTGCGGCTCAGCAAGCGCATCGCGTTCGTCGAGGGCGGCAACCCGTGGCGGCAACTGAGCGAGGGCGAACTGCAGCGGATCGATCACCTCGGCGCGCAGCGGTTGGGCCGGATGGTGCTGGACCCTTCCTACTTCGTCGAGAAGCTGCAGCCGCTGCTGCGTGTCGAGCATCAGCAGGACATGCCCAACCAGCTGGGCGACCTGGCCGAGCTGGCGTTGTGGGTGCTGCGCATCGTGCTGCACGTCCATCTGCTGGACTTCGTGCCGCCGCCCGACTCGCCGCGGCGCGACTGGGAGCGCCTGCCCGGCGAGGTGTACGGCGTGCGGCCCGAGCCGGTCGAGCTCGACGCCGCTGCCGGCCCTGGCGGCGTTCCGTCGCGACTGCTGTCGCGCTATCGCCCGCCGGCGCGCCGCGCGGGCACGAGGCCCGTGATGCTGATCCACGGCTATGGCGCGAGCGGTTCCACCTTCGCGCACAGGAGCATTCCCGGCAACCTGGTGCACAGCCTGCTCGCGGCCGGGCGCGAAGTCTGGGTGCTCGACCTGCGCACCAGCATCGGCTTTTCGAACCGGCCGCGGCCCTACTGGTCGTTCGACGAGGTGGCGGAGACCGACATTCCCGACGCCTTGCGCACCGTGCAGGCGGCGTACGCCATGCCCGACGAAGCAGCGCCTGTCCAGGTCGACGTGGTGGCGCATTGCATCGGTGCCGCCATGTTCAGCGTGGCGGTGCTGCGCCTGCCGGGGCTGCATGCGTCCATCGGCGCGGTGGTGCTGTCGCAGGTGGGGCCGTTGCTGCGCGCCACGGCTTTCAACCGCTTCCGGGGCTATGTGGCGGGCTACCTGCGGCAGTTCATCGGCGTCGACGAGTTCGACACGCGGCCTGCGCTCACGCACATGAAGCGCCTGCTCGTCGACGGCCTGCTGGCGACCTTTCCCTACCCCGATGACGACGGCGAAGCGCAGCGCCTGCGCGAGGCACCGGGCTTCGCGGCAGTGCGGCACCGGGCCGACGCCATCTTCGGCCAGACCATGCGGCTGCACAACATCGGCAAGGACACGCTCGATGCGCTCGATTCGATCTACGGCTTCGTGAAGCTGCGAGGCCTCGCCCAGGTCGGCAACTACGCCCGCGAAGAGGTGCTGACCGACGCCGGCGGACAGGGCCACGCCGTCGGCTTCGAGCAGGTCGGCGAGCGCTTCGGCTTCCCGGTGTTCATGCTGCATGGCCAGCGCAACGCGGTGTTCGACTGGCGCGGCTCGTACGACAGCTTCTGGCTGCTGAAGCGCGTGTTCGGCAAGGACGGTGGCCTGTCCCGGGAGCCGCCGGAGCTGCCGGACCCGTCGGACCCTTCGGACTCCTCGAGCCCTTCCGGAGGCGACCTGTTCCTCGGCGAAGGCACCCCGCACCAGCTGCTGGTGCTCGGCGCCTACGGCCACCAGGACACGCTGATCGGCGAGAAGGCCTGCAACGACGTGTTCCCGCACATCGTGCGGTTCTTCGAGACCTTCGACAGGAAGCCCGGCCCCGATACGCCGGTGCCGCCCGACTGGCGCACCAGCCTGCCGTGGACCGGCCCATGGCTCGGCCATGCGAGTCGCGTGGCCGGCAACGCGGGCCGGCTGCATTGCCGGCTGGCGCTGCGCCCGCCGCCCGCGCATGTGTCGGCGCGCGCCGTGGTCTTCGTGCCCGCGTGGCGCCGCGGCGGGAGATGGTGCTTCGACTTCGCATGGATGGTGGCACTCCAGACCACGCGCGAAAAGCTCCTGCAGGAGGCGGTGGAGATCGACCTCTTCGACGACCGGCTCGCCGACTACCAGGGCTTCGCGGTGCTGACGGCGCACGACGACCTGCCCCTGGCACGCGGCCCTGTCGAAGTGCTGGGCCGGCGGCTGGAGACCGGGCTGTTCGCGCAGCCGCAGGACGAACCGATCGAGCCCATCCGCCGCCAGGTGACGAGAACGTTGGACGCGGCCACCGACGCGCAGCTCGAACGCGCCGTGGTGCGCCTCGACCCCGCATGGACGGGCGCCGTGCAGCGCGAAGGCGAGCCCGCGCAGGCCTCGCTGTGCTTCGCGCTCGCCAGTTGCCAGTACGTGCCGGGCCTGGTCGACCGGGTGCCCGCGCAGGCGTCGTACCGGCGGCTCGCGCAGCGGCTGGAGGCGCTCGCGCCACCGCACAAGCCGCAGCTGCTGTTGCTCGTCGGCGACCAGGTGTATGTCGACCAGACCGCGGGCCTCTTCGTGCCGGCGGGCGGCGACGACGTCGGCCAGGCCTATGCGCTCACCTTCAGGCTGGAGGCGCTGCGCCAGGTAACGGCCTCGCTGCCGACCTATCCGCTGCTCGACGATCACGAGGTGATGGACGATTGGGAGCCGGGCCCCGAACCCTACGGAACGCCGGCAGTGCGCGTCGCGCTCGAGGCCTACTTCGCGCAGCAGCACAAGCTGGTGCGCGACACCGGCCCGCGCCGCGACCAGCGTCCCTTCGACTATCGCATCGCGCCGGCCGGCTTTCCGTTCTACATGCTCGACACGCGCAGCACGCGCCAGCAGCGGGTGCTGCGCGCGGCCGAGCAAGCCGCGACCGTCGCCGCGCCGCTGGATCGGGCCGCGATCCGCGCCGAGGCCGGCATGGACGACCTGAGGAAGTGGCTCGAGGCCGCGCCCGCCGGACTGCCCAAGTTCATCGTGTCGCCGGTGACGCTGTTCCCGATGCCGCGCGCGGCCGTCTTCGGCGACCCGGCGCAGCGCCTCGGGCTGGACGACTGGAGCGGCTACCCGGCCTCGCAGCGAGTGCTGCTCGAATTGCTGCGCGACACCACCGCGCGCCACGTGGTGGTGCTGTCGGGCGACCGCCACATGTCGAGCGTGTCGAGCCTCTGGCTGCAGGCGGAAGGCGGGCCGGTGGAGGTGATCTCGGTCGTGTCCTCGGGCCTGTATGCCCCATGGCCCTTCGTCAACGCGCGGCCCGACACGTTCTGGCTCGACGGCCATGTCGATCCCGGCCCCATGTCGGAAGCCTTCGGCGGCACCATGGTCACTGCGGCCGTGGGCACCGGCAACGGCTTCGCCATGCTGCAGGTGGAGCGCGGGGCCGGCGGCCATTGGCGGATCGGCGTCACGCTCGACCTGGACGACGGGCTCACGCGCTGCGTTCGCGACCTCGATCCGGCCGCCGGCACCGGCTGGCAGGTGGAGGGGCCGGCGCGCTTCGCAGGCGTGCAGCGCCCATGAGTCCCGGCCTGCCGATCCGGACCGCTGGCGTCGTCAGCGCGCGAGCCAGCCGTTGATCTCCTCGATGACTTCGGTCTTGGCGCCGCCCGAGAGTGCCTGCAGGCGTATGCGAGACATCAGGTAGACGAACCGGGCCTGCGCCAGGTCGCGCTGGGCGGAGACCTTCTGCTGTTCCGCGTTCAGCACGTCGGGCAGGGTGCGGCTGCCGGCCTCGAACGAGCGCCGGTTCGAGAGGACGACCTGCTCCGCGGAACGCACCGCCTGCTCCAGGGCCTTGACCCTCAGGGGGCCTTCGGTCACGCCACGGAATTCGCGGTGCAGCCGCACCCCGAGGTCGCGGCGCAGGGCTTCGAGGGCCTCTTCGGCCCGCTGCTGGCCCGCGACCGCCTGCCTCACGGTGGAGCTCACATGGCCGCCTGAATACAGGGGAATGTTGAGCTGCAGGCCGATGGACTTGTTGCTGTAGCGGGTCTTGATGCTGGTGATCGTGTCGCTGTCGTTGCGGGACCACTGGGCGATGGCGTCCAGGGTCGGATAGTGGCCTGCCTGTGCCTTCGCCAGTTCGTGCCTGGCTGCTTCGACCTGGGCACCGAGCGAACGAAGCTCCGGGCTTTCGAGCTCGGCCCGCTCGATCCAGTCCTCGACCCGGTCGGGCATCGGCCGGACGAGCTGCATCCTGGATGGGTCCAGCGGCGCCAGCCTGTCGATCGGGCGATTGACCAGGCTCTGGAGCTGCCTGCGCGTGAAGTCCAGGTTCTGGCGCGCCTCCAGTTCCTGCGCCACATTGAGGTCCAGGGCCGCACGCGCTTCGTCGATGTCGGTGCGCGTGCCGAAGCCCGCGCCGAGCCGCTTCTGCGCGGCATCGAGCTGGGTCGTGTAGGCCGTCTTCTGCGAGAGCACCAGCGCGAGATGCTCCTCGGCCAGCAGCGCCTCGAAATAGGCGCCGCTCACCCGGACGCCGAGGTTCTGCAGTTCGCGATCGAGAGTCGCCTCGGCATCGTCGACCTGCGCCTGGGCCTGGCGGTAGTCGGCCATCTGGTACATGCGGAAGATGGGCTGCCTCAAGCTCAGCACTTCGCTGCTGCTGGTGTAGCGCAGGTTGGCCGTGACGAGTTGCCCGGAGGTGTCCGGCGAAGTTCTTTCCAGCCAGTTCCGATAGCGCGAGACGCTTGCCGACAAGTTTGGAAGCAGTTGCGCGCGGGCCTGCGGCAGGCGTTCGCGCCGGGCGTCCGTGGCTGCCCGCACGGATCGGATCGTCGAGTCCTGTTCCAGTGCTTCCCGGTAGGCCTGGGACAGGTCGAGCGACCAGGCCGGCCCCGAGAGAAGGCCGGCGGCAGCGAATGCCAGCGCGGTTTTCTTCACCGGTCATTCCTCCGTCATGGAGGCTGCGATGCGCTTGGTGAGCGGGTGCAGGAGATAGGCGAGCAGCGAGCGCTCTCCCGTCTTGAAGACTACCTCGACCGGCATGCCCGGCTGCAGCGAACGCTTGCCCAGCTTTCTCAGGCCCTCCTGAGTCACGGCCACCCGCGCGAGGAAGTAGCTCGTGTTGGTCTGGGGGTCCGTCAGCAGATCGCCGGAGACCGAAACCAGCTTGCCCTGCACCACGAGCTGCGGGGAATGGGCGAAGGTCGAGAAGCGCACGTCCACCGGTATGCCGGCGTGGACGCGGTCGATCAGATGCGGCGGCACTCTCGTCTCGAGCAGCAAGGGCTCGTTGACGGGCACCACGTCCATCAGCCTTTGCCCCGGTGCGATCACGCCGCCCACGGTCTGCGCCACCAATGCCACCACCTGGCCCGAGGCGGGCGAGCGGATCTCGGTGCGGCCCAGTTCGTCCCGCAAGGCGACGAACTTCTCGAAGTCTCCGAGCACCTCGCGGCTGACTTCCGCCTGCTGAGTCTCCACTTCCTTGTGGTACTCCTGCTGCCTTGCAATGGCACGCTGGCGAAGCTCCGCGACCGAGCGTCGGGCCCGGCCCATGTTGCCGAGAAGTTCGGCAATGAAGGTGCTCGATTCCGCGACCTGGCGCTCCATCTCCATCTGGCGATTGCGCGGAACATACCCTTCGGCAACCATCTTGCGTGTCTGGCCCAGTTCCTCGTCGAGAAGAGAAAGCTGGGTCCGGCGGCTGCTCAGCATGCTCGCGTAAGCCTGGGCCAACGCCTGCTGGCCCTGGATGTTCTCCTCGATCGATTGCAGATCGGCGCGCAGGGCGGCGCGCCGCGACTTGAGCAGCTGCTCCTGGTTGAACATCTGCTGCCGGATCAGCGGATCCGAGGCCGCCACCTGCAAGTCCGGATGGAAGTCGATGGCGTCCAGTCCTCCCTGTTCGGCCAGCAGGCGGCCTTGTATGGCGCGGAACCCCAGGTAGCGCTGCCGCACGGTTTCGAAGCTCGCCCTGGCCGCGGCGTCGTCGAGCTTGAACAGCAACTGGCCTTCCTGGACCTGATCGCCTTCGCCGACCCGCACTTCCTTGAGGATGCCTCCGACCTGGTGCTGGACCACCTTGCGCTTCGTGTCGATGGCGACCTGCCCCTGGCTCGGCACGCCCTCGTCCAGCGGAGCAAACGCGGCCCACAGCAGGAACCCGCCGAATCCGGCGACCAGGGCCCAGACGCCGATCCGCCCGGCGCGTCCGAGCCCGGTCCCGAGGTCGTCCGCGTCCTGCGATCGATCTTCCCCGACCGGCGACGGGATGGCAGTCACGTCCCTGAGAGCATTCGGCTTGGCCATCTGGAACTCCCTTCGAGATCGATATGTTGCAGGACGGCTCCGGATCAGGCCGACTGCGCCAGGACTGCCGGCCGCACGTCGGGCTGAGGTCGGCGCAAGGACGCGAGCACGGCGTCTCGTAGCCCGTCCGCGGTCAGTTCGCCGTCGCTCAGGACCATGAGGCGGTCGGCCACGGCAACCGCGCCCTGGCGGTGGGTTACCAGGAACACCGTTTTCCCCCTGGATTTCAGTTCCCGTATGGCTCGCAGCAGCGCTGCTTCGCCGGCGTCGTCCAGGTTGGCGTTCGGCTCATCCAGAACGATGAGCGACGGGTCGCCGTAGAGCGCCCGGGCCAGTCCGATCCGCTGCCTCTGCCCCCCGGAAAGCAGATGGCCCGCGTCCCCGATGAGGGTGTCGTAGCCTTTGGGAAATCGCAGGATCGTCTCGTGCAGGCCGGCACTGCATGCGGCCTCGATGACCTTGCGCGAGTCGATCTCGCCGAGCCGCGCAATGTTCTCGGCAATGGAGCCGCCGAACAACTCGACGTCCTGCGGCAGATAGCCGAGATGCGGACCCAGCTCGAGACGATTCCAGCTTCGGACCGGCACGCCGTCGAGCAGCACCGCGCCGCGGGATGCGGTCCAGATCCCGACCATGACTTTCACCAGGGTGGACTTGCCGGAACCGGAAGGCCCCAGCAGCGCGACCACTGTTCCCGCGGGGACCGCGAACGAAATGTTCTTCAGGATGGGCGCCGGGCGCCCCGCGGCTCCCGCGAAGACGCCTTGCAGGCTGATCTCGCCGGTGGGGCCGGCCCGGGGAGGGAAGGGGGGCTGCCCGGGGAACTCGGCCAGCAGCTTTTCGAGACGCCCGAATGCGGCGCGGCAGGAGACAAAGCCTCGCCACGTGCCGAGCAGCTGGTCGATGGGTGCGAGGGCGCGGCCCATCAGCACATTCGCGGCAATCATGGCGCCCGGCGACAACTGGCCATCGATCACCAGCAGCGCGCCCGCCCCCAGCGCGAGCGACTGCTGGCTGTAGCGCACGAACTTGCTCCAGCCGGCGACGCGATTGACAAGACCATTCGCTGATGCGCTCTTGTCCATGCAGGCCGCGTGCTGGCGATTCCAGCGCTTCTGCAGGTTGGCGACCATGCCCATCGATTCGAGCACCTCGACGTTCCGGAGCTTGCCCTGCAGGTCGCCCATCGTCTCGCTCGCGGCTTTCAGGGCCGCTTCCGACGGCGCGACGGTCTTCCTCTGCCCGAACCAGGCCAGTGCGGCCTGGACCAGCGCGAAGCCGAGTGCCAGGACGCCGAGCCAGGGATGAAGAAAGAAGATCACCGCGATGTAGATCGGCGTCCAGGGCGCATCGAAGAGCGCGAAGACGCCCGGGCCCGTCAGGAACTGGCGGATCTGGTTCAGGTCCGCGAACGGCCTTGACGCGCTGGGTGCCGACTGGCCGAGGCAGGCCTGAAAGCTTCCGTTGAACACCCGTGTGCCCAGTTGCCGGTCGAAGCGCAGGCTGGCCCTCACCAGCAGCCGCGAGCGCAGCCATTCCGACAAGGCCAGCGCTCCGAAAAGCAGCAGCGTGATCAGCGAAATCGCGAGCAGGGTCAGTTCGCTTTGACTGGCGAGCACGCGGTCGAATATCTGCAACATGTAGATGGTCGGCGCGAGCATGAGCAGATTGCTCAGGAAGCTCAGCGATCCGACCTGCAGGAAGTCTCCTCGGAACCCCCAGAGAGCGCGTCCCAGGTCGCTGCGGTCGAAGAACGCAGGTGTCTTCATGGCAGCGTGTGCGCCTGAAGCGCGATGCCCGCGGCGTTTCCGGCATCGCGCCGCTTCGATGCAAGGCTGCCTTCCGCCTTGCGCATCCGGTCCGCCGCCTGTTCGTTGGCCTGCCGCAGCGAGGCCAGGACCTCGTCGCGCGCGCCGAACGCCTGCATCGTGCCGTCGCACAGCACCAGCATCTTGTCCGCCACGGCCAGCACGCTGGTGCGGTGCGTCATGACGACGAAGGTCGTGCCGCGCGCCTTGAGGTTCAGGATGGTGCTCGCCAACGCTGCGTCGCCGGCATCGTCGAGGCTCGAATTCGGTTCGTCCAGAACCACCAGCGCGGGCTCGTCGTAGATCGCGCGCGCCAACGCGACCCGCTGCCGCTGTCCGCCCGACAGCACGGCGCCTTCGGGTCCGATCGGGCTGTCGTAGCCCAACGGAAGGCTCGTGATGGATGCGTGCAGGTCGACGGCCAATGCCGCCGCCTTGACCTTCGAAGGCCGCACCTCCCCGAAGCGCGCGATGTTCTCGGCCAGTGTGCCGTCGATCAATTCCACGTCCTGGGGCAGATAGCCGATGTGCGGGCCGAGTTCGCTCTTGTCCCAAGTGAACACGTCCGCGCCGTCCAGCCGCACCTTGCCGCTGGCTGCCGGCCAGAGGCCGACGATCAGGCGCGCCAGGGTCGTCTTTCCCGCGGCAGAGGGGCCCACGACGGCAAGCACTTCGCCGTGCGCCAGGGCGAAGGCCACGTTCTTCAGGATGGCCGGGCCATTGCCCGGCGCGCCCGCCACGAGGTTTTCGACCTGCAGCGCGCCCTTGGGTGGCGGCAAGGACATCGCGTTCGGTCTCGGGGCAATGGCGCCCAGCAGGCTGTCCAGGCGTTGCCACGCGTCGCAGGCATTGACCACCATGCGCCATTGCGCCAGGAGCTGTACCAGCGGCGCCAGGGCCCTGCCGCCCAGGATCGAGCCGACGACCATCATCGCGGCATTGCCGTTGAGCGGGTTCTTCAGCAGCAGCCAGGCGCCCAGGCCGAGCAACAGCGAACCCATGGTGACCTGCAGGAATCTGCTGACGGCCTGGCAGGCTCCGGCGCCGTCCGAAGCCACGGCCTCGCGCTGCAGGAAGTCACGTCGTCTGGCGATCCATCGGCGGTGGACGTCCCGCAGCATGCCCATCGACTCGATGACCTGCGAGTTTCTCAGCGCCGCGTCCGCATACTGCTGCGCTTCGATCGCGCATCGATTGGCCGCCACCAGCGGCGGCCGCGTGTTCCGGTCGTTGATCCAGCCCACGAACACCTGCAGCAGCGAGCCCACGACAGCCGACCAGCCCAGCACCGGGCTGATGGCGAACATCAGCGCCAGGAAGACCAGCGAAACCGGTGCTTCCATGAGCGCCAGCAGCGGCGGCGAATACAGGAATTCCCGCAAAGTCCGGAGGTCGTTGAGCGGCTGCACGGTTCCGCCCGGCAGCCGCTTGAGGCCCGCTTCGAAGACGGCGGCGAACACGCGGTCGCGCATCTTCCGGTCCAGCTTCTGCCCCGCCTGGTACATCACCTCCGCGCGTGCCCAGTCGAGTATTTCCATCAGGCAGTAGGCGGCCAGGACCAGCAATGTCAGCATGGCCAGCGTGAGCATGCTGCGACTGTTCACGACCCGCCCATACACCTCCAGCATGTACGCGCTCGGAGCCAGCAGCAAAAGGCTCGAGCAGACACTGAACCAGGCGGCCCGCACGAAGCAGGCGTGGAGCGTTGTCACCGCCTGCCGCAATTCGCCAGACTTTTCCTGGGGCTTCATACCACCTCGCAGGTTCGACATCGGTAAGCCCGGGCACAGGCCGGGCGAGAAGGGGCGGCATTTCCGCCACCCCTTGCTCCAGGGCTCGCTATGCGATCGCCTCCGTTTGCTGGGTCGTGCCTATCAGGTTGGCCACGCCGTCGATCTCCAGGTGGACGTCGAAGTCGAAGCCCGCGAAGTCGGCGTCGCCGTCGATCACTTGACCCACGAAGTTCAGGTCCACGTCCGAATTGATCGTCGTCGACGTGATCACGTCGATCTTGATGATCTTGAACACGTCGTTGTCCGCCGTATCGGCGTAGTTCGTGCCGGTCGCGGTCAGATTCACCGTGTTATGGCCAGTCAGGCTGATGCCCGTGCCGGTGATCTCTTCGGTGCTGCTCAGGACCTGCAGGCCCGTGATCTGGTAGTTGGCGCTGTCGTAGTCGTCCTCGCCGATGCTGACCACCTTCAGGCCTCCTCCGGCCGATTGGTAGTCCGCCGCGGAGTTGGCGATCAGGAGCCTGGTCGTGGTGGTGTTGGTCGACGCATTGAACAGCTTCAGCAGAACGGCCACGTCTTCGCCGTCCGTGATCTGGTCGATCGTGATGTTGATCGCGTCGGCATAGGCCGTGTCCGTGCCGACGATGGCCGCCCCGGGGCGCTGCGGCGGACTCGTCAGGTTGGGGTTGCTCACCGGATTCGACTTGTAGAAGTCGAAGTTCAGCAGCTCGCCGGACTGGACGGTGTCGGAGTTCACCCCGAGTGTGTTGGTCGCGACGTTGACGAAACCGGCACTCTCGCTGGTGAAGGTCTCGCCCGGCACGAATGCGTGATTGTTGCCCGCCAGCAGGTCGCCGGAATCGCTCGGAGGCGTGGCGGACCTCGCGGACAGCACGCCGAAGAAGTCGTTGCTGTATTTCTGGACCACGATCTCCGGCGAGTTGTTGCCTATGGTGTCGTAGTTGAAGGATGCCAGCGGCGCACTCGTGGAGAACGTCGTCTGTCCTCCGAAGACCTGGTCCAGGTCGAAGGTGAAGGTACCGTCCGTCTTGTTGAAGACGACCGTGCCCGTGGCCGCCTGCGTCGTCGTCGACGTCGGCCCGGGGTAGTAGTTGAAGCTGAAGTTGTAGGTGACCGTCGTGGCGTCTTCCGCGAAGTGGGAGACCGTCGCATCGGTGATGGGCCGTCCGCCGCCGGTCGTTCCAGTCAGGCTGTTCAGCACGATGCCGTCGGTCGACGCGTTGTCCACGTCGTCGGCGCCGATGGAGAAGTTGTAGGTTCCGGCGATGGGCTGGGCGTCGTTCGCTCCGGTGAGGTCGGAGATGGCGGTCGCCGTCGGGCCGTGGTCGTCGAACTTGATGTTCGCGCCGATGTTGAGCACCTTGGAGTCGGAGGCGGTGTCGCCATCGCCATCGGTGAGCGTCACGGCATTGGTCAGGGTGATCAGGTCGTCGGCCATCGTGGCCTGCTGGGCCGCGTAGTTCGACGAGGAGCCCGGCAGCGCGTGGTCGATCTCGGCGAACTGCCGCAGCGTCACCGAGCCGGCGCCATTCACGCTCACGTCGAAGATGGTGTTGGTCGCCGAAATGCCTGCCTCGGTGGCGGAGGTCGAGCCGATGACCGCTCCGGCAACCAGGTACAGCCTGATGGCCGCGCCGTCGCTCGTGAGCCCGGATGCGCCGCCCTGCGTCTTCACGCCGAGCGTGAAGATCGAGTCGGTGCTGCCCGCCCCGTCGGCGCCATGGCTGCTCGAAGTCGTGCCGAAGGCCGGCGCGAAGTCCTGGATGGAGGAGTCGGTGGCCGCGCCGACGGTCTGTGCGTCCTGGGTGTTGAGCAGCGTCGTGTCGGTGGGCGTTGCCAGCACGATGGTCGGGCCGTCGTCGTCGAACTTGATGTTCGAGCCGATGTTGAGCAGCTTGGAGTCGGAGGCCGTGTCGCCATCGCTATCGGTGAGCGTCACGGCATTGGTCAGGGTGATCAGGTCGTCGGCCATCGTGGCCTGCTGGGCCGCGTAGTTCGACGAAGCACCCGGCAGCGCGTGGTCGATTTCGGCGAACTGCTGCAGCGTCACCGAGCCTGCCGCGTTCACGGCCAGGTCGAAGACCGTGTTGGCCGCCGCGACGCCGAGCTCGGTGGCGGAGGTCGAGCCGATCACCTTGCCGTTCAGCAGGTACAGGTAGATGGTCGCGCCGTCGCTCTTGAGCCCGGAATCGATGCCCTGTGCCTTCACGCCGAGCGTGAAGGTCGGGTCGGTGGTGCCGGCTCCGTCGCTGCCGAAGCTGCTCGAAGTCGTGCCGAAGGCCGCCGCGAAGTCCTGGGTGGCGGAGTCGGTGGCTGCCCCGATGGTCTGCGCGTCCTGGGTGTTGAGCAGCGCCGTGTCGGTGGGCGTTGCCAGCACGATGGACGGGCCGTCGTCCTCGAAGACCATCATGGACCCGACCTCCGCCGTCGCGCTGGAAACCTGCAGCAGCCGGAAGCCACCGATGTCGAAGTCGGCGTGGGTGTTGCCCGAGGCATTGAGGGCGGCCCCGTTCTCGATGAGTACGCGGTTGTGGTCCGCCGAGGTCGTGTATTCGACCGAGTAGCCGGCCTTGACGCCGGTGATCATCGCGACGCCGCCGGTGATGCTGATGGCGATGGCCGCACTCTGTCCGCCCTCGGCACCGTTCGCGTAGGTCTCCAGAGCCGCGCCGGTAACGGAGTCGAGCACGCGCACGCTCGTGATTGAAATCACCTGGTCGCCCGCGTAGCCATCGATGAAGCTGTTGCCGGACTCGACCGCCGTGCTGTATGCGGTGATCCTGACCTGGGCACTCTTTCCGCTTTGCAGCTGCACCACGTCGAAATCGGCGGTCCTCGCTCCGAACATGCCGGTGAAGTCGATGTTCGACTCCAGGTCGGCCTCGTTCTGGTCAAGGTTCGGAATGGTGACGTTCGCCCTGGCGCCGGTCACGAACGTGAAGCGGATGCCTTCCTGCTCGGTGATCATCTGGCTGTTGGTGCCGAACGTCGTCGGCCCGCCGGCCTGGCTGGTGTTGATCGTGTCGCCGGTCGAGATGTTGATGTCGTCGGCGGTGCTGTTGGGATTGGCCCCGGACTGGTTCGCCGGGTCCTTTCCGGTCGCGATGATCGTCACGTCGGAAATCCGGCCGTTGACGATCGTCGGATTGCCCTTCGTGAACATCAGGAACAGGTTCTGGCCGGATGGCGCGCCTGCGAGGTTGAACTCCGCATCCTGGCTGACGCTGACGAAGACCTTGTTGAGCAGGTTGACTGCGTCGTCGGGGTTGGTCGCGTCGGGGTTCGCGATCGCCTCGTACTGGACCATCCAGATCTTGGCGCCGCTCACCGGGGTTCCGGTTTCCTCCAGGTAGGCGGCGAACACGACGACATTGAGGGCGGTCTTTCCGTAGACGACGTTGTTGTTGGTCGTGTCGGTGTAGAGGAAGATGTCTTCGCCGTCGGCGGTATCGAGTCCGCTGTCGAAGCCGTTGAGCGGAGCGCCGTTCGCGTCCGTGAAGGAAATGTCGGTGACCGTGCCCGATATGCTGAATGTGAATGCGTTGGTGCCGGTGTTGGACCCGTTGTAGCCGCTCAGCGCGGCATTGATGGCGGTTCCGACACTCTGGGCCGCGAGGCGGCTGCTGAAGGCAGCCGGCAGCGAGCTCGCGGAGATGTCGTTGTCGTTGCTGTCGCCGGCAGCGGCGGGAGTAGCGGCAAGGTTCTGCAGATTGGCGGATTCGTCCAGAGTGACGGTCGAGCCGGCCGTCAGATTTAGCGCAGCCATAAACACTCCTCGGTTGACAAGAAAACCCGCCGACAGGCATCACCCGATCGAGGCGCGTTCGCTGCCAATCAACCAGGTTCGCGTATCAGCAGAGGAGGCATGCTGAACCGCGCGACGATGCCTTGTCCATAGGATAAAAGTTGTCACCCAAAGGGTGACGCGCCGTGCCGGGCATGCGCCCGCAAGCCCTTAACCTTTTGATACCTTGCGAAGGTTGCGGGCCTACCTGCACGGCGGTGTGGTCTTTATCATTACCTTTCGGATGCCTCCAAAACAAGTGCTTCGGAGGAAGCCATGGAAGAAGTCCCACTGTCGCCTGCCGGGCTCGAACCTGCGTGGAACGCGGATACGCGGCCGTTCACGCAAGACTTTCCCCCGACGTCGCCATTCGCGCCGCCTGCACTGTGGACATCAAGCGGTTTTCAGCCGGCTTGCCTGGAGATTCGATCCCCTTTCCCTGCGGTCGAAGTCTGTGTTCCGGTTCTCGTCGCAACCTGTCCAGGCCGTGCATCGCCGCTGTCCGGGCCGGGCCTGTTGGCCTCGAGGCTTCGGGCCGGGCGGATGTACCAGGTCGAGCATGCGGAGATGAACGGCCTCTCCGACCTGGACGCCCGTTGCCGGCAGCAGGCGCCTCGCCTGGTGCTGGTTGACATCGCGTTGATTTCGCCCGAGAGAGTCGACAGGCTGGACGATCTGCGCTGCCGCTTTCCAGCCATCGACTGGCTCCTTGGCTGGGAGGCGCCCTCCATGCTGGGGCTGGATGCGGCGATCCGGATCCAGGCGCGCGGCTGCGTCGAGTGGGCAGCGAGCGCGGAGCAGTTCGCGCAATCGCTGGATGCCGTGCTGGCAGGCATCCTGGGCTTCCCGGGGCCGGTGTTGCAGGCGCTGTATCTGTCGGTGCTGCGATTGAAGGCAGCCGGCGGACCGGCGGCGTCCCGCGCGATATCGCCTGCAACGAGGCTGACCGCACGAGAGGACGAAGTGCTGTCGCTGATGCACCGGGACCTGACCAACAAGCAGATCGCCGAGCGACTCGACATCAGTGTCAACACAGTCAAGAAGCATCTCGCGCATGTGTTCGCGAAGCAGGGACAGCACAGCCGGCGCCGGCATCTGGTCTGATCCGGCGTTGCCGCTAGCTCTTTCCCTTCGCCATGCGAATAGGGTCGACCAGCCGGTCGTACGCCTCGACGCTCAGGTAGCCCAGTTCGACGGCCGCTTCTCTTGGCGCAATGCGGCGCTCCACGGCAGTGCGCGTGATGCGCGCCACCTTGTCGTAGCCCAGCACCGGATTCAGCGCCGTCACCGACAGCAGCGCATTGCCCAGGTTCGCTTCGAGCCGTTCGCGATCGACCTCGAGGCCGGCAACCAGCCTGCCTGCGAAGACGCGCGCGCTGTCCGCCAGTATGCGGATCGATTGCAGCACGCCGTGGATCAGCACCGGCTTGGCCACGTTGAGCTCGAAGTTGCCCGAGGCGCCTGCCATCGTCACCGTCACGTGGTTGCCCGCCACCTGCATGGCAGCCTGGGCCACCACTTCTGCGATGGTCGGGTTGCGCTTGCCCGGCATGATCGACGAGGTCAGCCCGTCGTTTGGCACCACCAGCTCGCCGATGCCGCAGCGCGGGCCCGATCCCATCCAGCGGATGTCGTTGGCCATCTTCGTCAGCGAGGTGGCGATCACGTTCAGGGCTCCGGACAGCTCCACCAGCGCATCGTGGCCCGACATGCCTTCGAACTTGCACGGATGAGGCTCGAATGGCAGGCCCGTGAGCTTGCCGATCTCCTCGCAGAAGAACACGTCGAAGTTCTCGGGCGCATTGAGCCCTGTTCCCGCCGCCGTGCCTCCTTGGGCGAGCAGCAGCAGTCGTGGCAATGCGTCCTTCAGCCGCGCGATGCCGCTGTTCGCCTGCCATGCGAATGCCTCGAACGCCTGGCCCATCGTCATCGGCACGGCGTCCATCAGGTGCGTGCGCGCCACCTTGGCCGCGTCGGCGAAAGCGCGTGCGCGGTCTTCGAGCGCGTCCCTCAGCACGGTGAGCGAGGGGACCAGCCGCTGCGTCAGCTCCATCGCGGCCGCGATGTGCATCACCGTCGGAAAGCTGTCGTTCGACGACTGCGATGCGTTCACATGGTCGTTGGGATGCACCGGCGACTTCGTGCCCAGCGGCTGCCCGAGCAGTTCGTTGGCCCGGTTCGCGATCACCTCGTTGGCGTTCATGTTCGTCTGGGTTCCCGAACCGGTCTGCCAGATCGTGAGCGGGAAGTGGTCGTCGAACAGGCCGCGTGAAAGTTCCCCGGCGGCCGTGGCAATGCTTTCCGCCAGTGCCGCGTCGAGCGCGGCGCAGCGGGCATTGGCTCTTGCCGCCGCGATCTTCTGCAGCCCGAAGGCGTGCAGCAGGCATACGGGGAAGCGCTCGGTTCCCACGTCGAACACGCCCAGCGCGCGTTGTGTCTGCGCTCCCCAGTACCGGCCGGCCGGAATCTCCACCGGCCCGAAGGCATCGTGCTCGATGCGCGTGGCCGTCATCGCGTCAGTCCAGCGAGATGCTGGCCTTGGCCGCAACGGCCCTCCAGCGGGCCACTTCCGCTTCGGTGTGCCTGCCCAGCGCGGCGCCGGTGTACTGCTCCGGCGGCAGCATCTGGATCGCCTGCTCGGCCAGGCGGTCGGTGAAGGCCTTGTCGCCCATCACCTTCAGGTAGGCCTGCTGCACCTTGTCGAGCACCGGCTGCGGCGTGCCCTTGGGCGCGTAGATGCCGTACCAGGTCGAGGCCTCGAAGCCGGGCAGCACCGTCTCGGCGAGCGTGGGCACGTCCTTGAGCTGCGGCAGCCGCACCTTCGAGGTGACGGCCAGCGCGCGGACCTTCGCTTCCTTGATCTGCGGCAGGGCGGTGTTGGTCTGGTCGAAGATGCCGTCGACCTGGCCGCCGATCACGTCGATCAGCGCCGGCCCCGCGCCCTTGTACGGAACCTGCGAGATCCTGATGCCCGCCGAGGCGGCGAACAGGGCCGCGATGAGGTGCGAGCTGGAGCCCACGCCGGCGTTGCTGATGAAGAGCTTGTCGGGGTTGGCCTTGCCGAAGTCGACCAGTGCCTTGATGTCCTTCGCCGGATGCTCCTTGCGCACCATCAGCACCAGCGGCGTGTCGGGGAAGCGGAACACCGGCGCGAAGTCCTTGACCGGGTCGTAGGCGAGCTTCTTGTACAGCGCCGGCGCGGCGCCCATGTAGCCCATGTGCCCGACCAGCATGGTGTAGCCGTCGGCCGGCGCGCGCGATGCCTTCGCCGCGCCCACGGTGCCGCCTGCGCCCGGTGCGTTGTCGATGACGATGGGCTGGCCCAGTTCGCGCGCGACCCGCTCCGCCACGGCCCGTGCGAGCGCATCGGTGGGGCCGCCCGCCGCGAACGGAACGATCCAGGTCACGGGGCGGGCCGGATAGGCCTGCGCGCTCGCGCCGTGTGCCGCGGTTGCGAATGCCACTGCCAGCAGGGCACGCGCGGCCAGCTTCTTGATGTCGATCATCTGTCTTGTCTCCTCGGGGTTGGTGGTTCGTCGTCGCGGCTCAGGCCGCCACTTCGGCGGACAGGGCCAGCGCGCGGTCCACCATCAGCGGCGCGAGGCCGAGATAGTTCGCCGGATCGGTCATGCGATCGATGGCCGCGCGGTCGAAGTGCTTCGTGACCTCGGGCAGCGCCGACAGCGCCTCAGCCAGGGTGCCGCCCTTTTCGTTGACGGTGCGGCAGGCGTCGTAGACCACGTCGTGCGCCTGCTGGCGGCCGATGTGGGGCGCCATGCCCATCATCACGGCCTCGGCCACGATGAGGCCGCGGCTGATGCCCAGGTTGTGCTTCATGCGCGCCTCGTCCACGATCAGGCCGCCGAGTGCGAACTTCGCCTGGTGCAGCGCGCCGGAGGTGAGGATGAAGCTCTCGGGAATGGCGATCCATTCCGCGTGCCACGGGCCGGTCGCCCGCTCGAAGTCCTGCACCATTGCATCGACCATCAGCCCCGCGTGCTGCCGCACGGCCTTGGAGGCGGCCAGCATCAGCTCGCTGGAGATCGGGTTGCGCTTCTGCGGCATCGTGCTCGATGCACCGCGTCCCTTGACAAAGGGCTCGTAGACCTCGGCGAACTCCGTCGAGGCCATGATCATGATGTCGAGCGCGATCTTTCCCAGCGAGCCGGTGACGAGCGCGAGCAGGTTCACCGCCTCGGCGAAGCCGTCGCGCGCCACATGCCAGGTGGTGGCGGGCACGCCCAGCCCCAGTTCCTCGGCCATGGCCTTCTGCACCTCGAAGCCCTTGTCGCCGAGCGAGGCCAGCGTGCCCGCGGCCCCGGCGAACTCGACCACCGCCACGCGAGGTCGGAGCTCGGCGATGCGCTGCTGGTGCCTGTCGAACATGGCGAGCCAGATCGCGACCTTGTAGCCGAAGGTCACGGGCAGCGCCTGCTGCAGGTGGGTGCGGCCGGCCATCGGCGTGTCGCGGTGCTTCTTCGAGAGCGACGCCAGGATGCCGCGCAGCTCGCGGATGTCCTCGCCGATGCTGTCGAGCGCGTCGCGCACCTGCAGGGCGACTGCCGTGTCCATGATGTCCTGCGTGGTCGCGCCCCAGTGCACGTAGCGGCCGGCCTCGCCGCACATCCCCACCAGCTGGTGCACCAGCGGGAGGATGGGGTAGCCGACGATGTCCGTCTCCTCGCGCATGTGGTCGAAGTCGATGCGCTCGATCCTCGATTCGCGCGCTATCACTTCCGCCGCCTCGGCCGGGATCACGCCGGTGCGGGCTTCCGCCTTGGCAAGCGCGATCTCCGCATCGATGTAGCGCTGGACCAGCGCGCCGTCGGAGAAAAGCTGCCGCATCTTCTGGGTGCCGAAGGCGTCGCGGAACAGGATGGAGTCGACGACGGTGCTGGCCGTCGGGATGGGTGGGCGGGTGAAGTTCATGGGAGCCGTTGAAAGTGGAAGCAGCGAACGCAAATATGTTCGGACATATTAAAGTTGAATATGTCCGAACATATTCGACGAATCGGGGTTTACCCTTGACGCCATGAATGCGATCCTCGGGGGCAACATGTCTTCGCCATCCAAGCCTCACCACAGCGACATCTCGCGCCACCTCACCGAAGCCATCGCCAGCGGTCATTTCGCCGTCGGCTCGGTGCTCCCGACGGAACTCGAGCTCTGCGACCACTACAAGACCAGCCGCCATACCGTGAGGGCGGCGCTGGCCGAACTCCAGCGGCTGGGCCTCGTGTCGCGGCGCAAGAACGCGGGAACCCGCGTCGAGGCGACCAAGCCGCGCGACACCTTCCGTCCCTCGATCGCGTCGGTGGACGATCTCGTGCACTTCGGCACCGAGTACCTGCGGCAGGTGCAGTCGATCGAGGAGGTGGCCGTGGCGGCCCCGGTGGCCAGGGACCTGGATTGCGCGCCCGGCACGCGCTGGCTGCGCATCTCCAGCCTGCGGCTCGACACCGGCGGAGAAAGCGGACCCATCGGATGGACCGACCTGTACGTCGACCCGGCGTATTCGGATGTTCGCGACCTGGTGCGGGAGTCGCCCGGCACCCTCGTCAGCTCACTGATCGCCGAGCGCTACGGTCGGCAGATCGTGGAGATCCACCAGGACGTGCGTGCCGACACCGTCAGGGACGCGGCGATGGCGAAGGCCCTGCAGGTGGAGCAGGGCGCGGCGGCGCTGAAGATCGTGCGCCGCTATCTCGATGCCGAGGGGCTGGCCTTCGAGGTCTCGGTGTCGGTCCACCCCGCGGATCGGTTCTCGGTGTCGATGCGGCTGCAGCGTTCGGCCTCGTAGCCGCAGCCCGCATCGCCCGCATCGACGTGGCGGCTCACTGGTTCTGCGAGCCCCGGTGCGCCCAGCCGGTGGTGTGCTTCTCGACCACGCTGAAGAGCTCGTACATCAGCATCGCCATCGCGCCCACCACCATCAGGCCCGCGAAGGCCAGGCCCATCTGCATGGCCGAGCCGGCCGAGATCAGCAGGTAGCCGATGCCTTCGTTGGCCGCCGTCATCTCGCTGACGGTGGTGCCCACGAAGGCCAGCGTGATCGCCACCTTCAGCGAGCCGAAGAAGTAGGGCATGGAGCGCGGCAGGCCGATCTTCATGAGCACGTCCCAGCGCCTGGCGCCCAGCACGCGCAGCACGTCTTCCAGCTCGGGTTCGAGCGTGGCGAGGCCGGTCGCGATGTTGACCATGATCGGGAAGAAGCTGATCAGGAAGGCCGTGAGGATCGCCGGCCCGATGCCGATGCCGAACCACACGACCAGGATCGGCACGAAGGCCGCCTTGGGCAGCGCGTTGAAGGCCGTCATCAGCGGGTAGATCGCCGCGTACGCGATGCGCGAGCTGCCGATCACGAAGCCCAGCAGCACGCCCACCACGATCGCGAGGCCGAAGCCCGCCATCGTGACCCAGAAGGTGCGCCACGCGTGGCCCGCGATGACTTCCTTGAATTCCCAGAACTGGTTCCAGATGCGCCACGGGCTCGGGAAGATGAAGTCGGAAACCTCGAAGGCCGAGCAGATGATCTGCCACAGCAGGATCACCGCCACGAGCAGCAGCCAGGGCGACCAGCGTTCGATTTGCCTGGTGTTCTTCATGTGTCGCGCGCCCTCAGTGAGATACCGCCGCGGCGGACTGGGCGGCGCTCGCGCCGGTGTTGCGGATGGCTCCGATGTGCCCGCGCAGTTCCAGCACGATGTCGGTGAACTCCTTCGTGTAGGTGAGCTCGAGCTCGCGCGGGCGCGGCAGGTCGATCTCGCGCTTCACCACGAAGCGGCCCGGGCTCTTGCTCATCACGTACACCGTGTCGGCGAGGAACACCGATTCGCGCAGGTCGTGCGTCACCAGGATCACGTTGAACTGCTGCTCGGTCCAGAGGTCGCGCAGGATGCACCAGAGCTCCTCGCGCGTGAACGCGTCGAGCGCGCCGAAGGGCTCGTCGAGCAGCAGCATCTTGGGCTCGTGGATGAGCGCGCGGCAGATGCTCGCGCGCTGCTGCATGCCGCCCGAGAGCTGCCACGGAAACTTGTCCTCGTAGCCGCCGAGGCCCACCTTCTGCAGCAGGCGGCGGGCGCGCTCCTCGTACTCCTTGCGCCTGGCCTTGAAGCTGGAGCGGTAGGGCTCGACGATCTCCAGCGGCAACAGCACGTTGTCGACCGTGGTGCGCCACGGCAGCAGCGAAGGCGCCTGGAAGGCCATGCCCGAGATCTTCAGCGGCCCGGTCACGGGCTGGCCGTCGATGCGGATCTTTCCCATCGACGGCATCTTCAGCCCGGTGGTGAGCTTCATGAAGGTCGACTTGCCGCAGCCCGAGGGGCCGACGATGGCGATGAATTCGCCGCGCTTGACCTTCAGGTCGATGGCCTCGACCGCGAAGTGGTTGGCGCGCAGCAGCTCCTCGTTGTAGGCGAGCCAGACGTCCTGGAAGTCGACGAAGGGAGCGACGAAAGGGGCTGCGGCCGCGTCCTGCGATGCGGCTGCCATCACTTCTTCAGGATGTTCAGTTCGGCGGCCGGCGGCAGCAGCGCGGCGGTCCACACCGCGTCGGGGCTCACGCGCGTCTTGGTGTTGAAGGCGTCCGACACCTGCGAGGCCATCAGCGACATGCGGCCCGCGTTGACCGCGCCGAAGCCCTCGGCGCGCGCGTCTGCGCTGTTGATGACGGTGTCGATGGCCAGCTGCAGGCGGCGCGTCTCGAGCTTGCTGTCGATGATGCCGTCGCGCGCCTTCACAGACTCGATGGCCACCGCCGGATTGGCGATGACTTCCTTCGCGCCCTTGGCGAAGGCCGAGAGGAATTTCTTCACCGCCTCCGGGTGCTCCTTGATGAGCTTGGGCGAGGCGATGATGACGTTGCCGTAGAGCTTCACGCCGTAGTCGGGGTAGGGGAGGATCACCACGTCGGCCGTCTTGGCGCCGCGCGCCTCGAGGTTGAGCAGCGAGGTGAAGGTGAAGCCGGTGATGGCGTCGATGTCGCCGCGCATCAGCATGGTCTCGCGCAGCGTCGGGTCCATGGCGGTCCAGTTGACCGTGCCGATGTTGTTGGCCTTGGCGAAGATCGGGAAGGCGCGGCGGCCCGCGTCGAACACCGGCGCGCCCAGCTTCTTGCCCGTGAGGTCTGCGGGCTTGGTGATGCCGCTCTTCTTGAGCGTCATGACCGATGCCGGCGTGTTGTTGTAGACCATCATCACCGCGACCGGCTTGTTGGGGCTGTCGGGGTTGTTGGCGTGAAACTCCATCAGCGCCGCGAGGTCGGCGAAGCCCATGTCGTAGGCACCCGAGGCCACGCGCGTGACGGTGCCGCCCGAGCCGTTGCCGGCGTCGATGGTCACGTCGAGGCCGGCGGCCTTGAAGTAGCCCTTGGCGGCGGGATGCAGGAACAGCGCGGCCGGTCCTTCGAAGCGCCAGTCGAGCTGGAACTTGATCGGCGTCGAGGTCTGCGCAAGGGCCGGGGTGAGGCCGAAGCTGAGGGCCGAGGCGGCGAGGAAGGACTGGAGCAGTTGGCGCTTGTTCATGCGGAGATCGATCCGTTGGATGAAAGGGGATTGAATGCTTCTGCATTCAAGCAAAAACGGTGCCCGCACGTGATTGGTGCGAACCCTTCCTGTGGATCGAACTGGTGCGTCGTTTCCGAATTTCGCACCTCCGGCGGGAAATCCCTTCGGTTTCAGGGGGCGCTTGCACCGAATGCGAGCCAGTACGGATCGCCGACGCGCTTGCCGACGCTCGCGGCGGCATCGCGCACGATGGCGCCGAAGCGCTCGACCAGCGCGTCCGACAGCAGCTCCGCGGGCAGCGCGATGCCGAAGGCGTAGGCCTGTCGCGTGGCCGGGTCGAACACGGCGGAAGAGATGCCCGCCACGTTGGTCACGTACTCGCCGCGCGACAGGGCCCAGCCGGTTTCGCGGATCACCGCGAGGCGCGCCAGCAGGTCCTTGCGCGTGCGGGGTGCGTCGCCGCGTCCCTGGTCTAGCCGGCCGCCCAGCAGGGCAGTCACTTCGGCGTCGCCCTGCCGCGCGAGCAGGGCGCGGCCCATGGCGCTGGAATAGGCCGGTGCGCGGCTTCCCGGCGGCGTGTAGATCTGCAGCGCGCCGGCGCCGGCGCGCATCTGGATCACGAGCGTGTCGGCGCCGTCGAGCACGTTGATGTAGCCGGTGAAGCGCGTCTCGGCCACCAGCGCGTCGAGCGCTTCCTCCACCAACGAGGCGGCGTTGCGCGAAGCGCGGAAGTGGTACGAGGCTTCCATGATCACGCCTCCCGGCCGGTAGGCGCGCGTGGCCGCGTCGCGATCGAGAAAGCCGTAGCTCGCCATCATGCTGAGGGTGCGCGAGGCAGAGCTCTTCGGCAGGCCCAGCTCCGTCACCACGTCGGTCACCGTGATGTCGCGGCGCAGCCGCGCGATCAGCTTCAGGACGTCCATGGCGTTGGCGAGAGTGCTCATAGTTCAGATGGGTTGGCGGGTGGGAATCATAGGTTCCGCGCGCAACGCGTCCGCCGGCTCGGGGTGAACCAGCCTTGACAGCGCTTCGGCGGGTTCTATCATCTGGTTCAATTTTGTTGGATTGAGTTCCATAAAATGGAACTTCAAAAAATGACCATGAACCACGAGGCAACAGCGGCGATGCCGCTGCAGGAGGGCGACGCCGCCCATCCGTCACCGGAATTGCACCCGAAGGCACTGGCGCCGGCCAACCTGATCCTCACCGTGGTGCTGAGCGTGTTCGGCGCCATCGTCGGCATCCAGATGCTGGCGAGCCTGGGCATCACGCCGAGCACCTCGCTGATCGGCGCGCTCGCGGCGATGACGCTGGCGCGCGTGCCGCTGGCCATGTTCCGGGGTTTCCGCTCGGTGCATGCGCAGAACCTCGCGCAGACCAGCATCTCGTCGGCCACCTTCGGCGCCGCCAACAGCCTGTTCCTGCCCATCGGCATTCCCTTCCTGTTCGGGCTGCCCGACATGGTTGTGCCCATGCTCGTCGGCGTGAGCCTGGCGATGCTGCTCGATGCCTGGCTGCTCTACCGCATGTTCGACACGCCCGCCTTCCCGGCGAAGAACCCGTGGCCGCTGGGCATCGCGGCGGCCGAGGCCATCAAGGCGGGCGACGGCGGCGGCAAGCAGGCCTGGCTCTTGTTGGGCGGGCTCGCAACGGGCGTGGTGGGCGCGGTGTTCAAGCTGCCGATGTCGGCCTTCGGCGTGGCGCTGATCGGCGGACTCGGCGCGATGACCGCCTTCGGCATCGGCCTGCTGCTGCGGGGCTACTCGGCACAGCTCTTCGGCTTCGACATCGACGCGCGCTACGTGCCGCACGGAATGATGATCGGCGCGGGCATCGTGGCGCTGGTGCAAGTGGGGCGCGTAGTGCTGAAGAAGCACGGCTCCGCCGCGCCCGGCACAGGAGCAGCTGCGTCGCTGGAGGCACGCGACGCCACCGCGCTGGGCCGATCGCTGCGTCTCGGCGGCGTGGGCTATCTCGCGATCATGGTGCTGCTGGCGGTGGGCACGGGCGTGTACACCGGCATGTCGCCCGGCATGCTCGTGTGCTTCGTCGTCTACGGCACCTTCGCGGCCTTCGTGCACGAGCTGATCGTGGGCATCGCGGCGATGCACTCGGGCTGGTTCCCAGCCTTCGCTGTGGCGCTGATCTCGCTGCTGATCGGCATCCTGATCGGCTTTCCGCCCGAGGCGCTGGTGGTGCTTGCGGGCTTCTCCGCGGCCACCGGGCCGGCCTTCGCCGACATGGGCTACGACCTGAAGGCCGGGCACCTGCTGCGCGGCGAGACATCGGGCACGTCCTTCGAGATCGCGGGCCGGCGCGAGCAGATGATCGCGGGCATGGTGGGCTTCGCCGTGGCCATCGTGGTCGTGGCCTGCAGCTACAGGCTGTTCTTCGCCAACCACCAGACGGCGCCCATCAACGCGGCCTACGTGGCGGCCATCAAGGCCGGCATCTCGGGCGACACGGCGCGCAATCTCGCGCTGTGGGCGCTGCCCGGCGCGCTGCTGCAGATCGTGGGCGGCGCGCGACAGCAGCTCGGGGTGCTGTTCGCCACCGGCCTGCTCATCGCGAGCCCGATGGCTGGCTGGATGGTCGCGGCCGGCATCGCCTGCCGGCTGGTCGTGCATCGCGCTCTCGGCTCCTCGGCGCGCGAGCGGCTCGAAGTGTTCGCGGGCGGCGTCATCGCCGGCGACGCGCTCTACAGCTTCTTCTCCGGCGCGGTGAAGAGCCTGCGCAAGTAGCGCCACGGCACCGCGCTCCGCCTTTCCTCATTCCCTTCATCACACAGGAACCACGAATCCATGAAACGCAATCTGACAAGCGACGACGTCCGCGCGGCCATCTGGGGCGGCGCCATCCTCGGCGGCGGTGGCGGCGGGCTGATCGAGTCCGGCGAGCGCGCCGCGAAGCTCGCGCTGCAGGTCGGCACGCCGCAGCTGTGGAGCATCGACGAATTCGACGACTCGGCGCTCACCGCCACCATGGCGCTGGTCGGCGCCCCGGCCGCGCCCGATCCGCACGTGCAGCCCGCGCACCTGCTGCGCACGCTGGAGTTGCTGCGCCGCGAACTGCCGGCGGGCCAGAAGCTGGTCGGCCTGCATGCCAACGAGAACGGCGCGGAGACCACGGTCAACGGCTGGTTCCATGCCGCGATGAGCGGGCTGCCCGTGATCGACCTGGCCTGCAACGGCCGCGCGCATCCCTCGAGCGTGATGGGCGCGCTGGGCCTGCACACCGAGCCCGACTACCTTTCGGTGCAGGCCTACGCGGGCGGCGAGCCGCATCGTTATGTCGAAGGCGTGGTGTCGGGCCGCCTGGAGCAGACCTCCGCCGTGGTGCGCCGCGCCTCCGTCGAGGCAGGCGGCCTCGTGGCGGTGGCGCGCAACCCGGTCAGCGTGGGCTATGCGCGCCGGCACGGGGCGCCGGGCGCCATCAGCCATGCCATCGCGCTGGGCCAGACGTACCTCGATGGCGGCGTCGATGCGGTGGCCCGTTCGCTGGAAGGCCGCATCGTGGCCGAGGGCGAGGTGCGCACCTACCGCTGCGAACAGCAGGAAGGGCTGGACGTGGGCATCGTCGAGCTCGACGACGCCGCGCGTACCACGCTGCGCTTCATCAACGAGTACATGCTGCTGGAGCAGGAAGGAAAGCGCATCGCCCGCTTTCCCGATCTCGTGATGACCTTCTCGGACGACGGCAGGCCGGTGGTGTCGGCCCACGTGCGCCAGGGCGCGCGGCTGCGCGTGCTGGTCGCGCCGCGCGCGCGGCTGCTGCTGTCGCGCACGATGTTCATGCCCGAGCTCTACCGGCCGCTCGAGAAGTCGCTCGGCGAGGCCTTCGCGCCCGCCGAGGAAGCGCTGGCCTGAGCGCGCGCAAGGAGGAGCCGCCATGACGCTGCGCGTGCGATGGATACGGACGGTCGGCAACGACACCTACAACGAGCGCTTCGCCCGTGAATTCGCCGAGGTGAAGAACCCCGGCACCGAGGTCGAGGTGGTTTCGCTGCGCAACGCCTCGGTGCGCCATCACGTCGAATACCAGAGCTACGAGGCGCTGCTGGGCGCCGACATCGTTCGCGTGGTGCGAGACGCGGCCGTGAAGAAGTTCGACGCGGTGGTGCTCGGCTGCTTCTACGACCCGGTGCTGGTCGAGGCGCGCGAGATCTCGGGCGAGACGGTGGTGGTCGCGCCCTGCCAGGCCTCGTTCGAGGTGGCGGCCAACCTGGCGCAGAAGGTGTCGGTCATCGTCGGGCGACGAAAGTGGGTGCCGCGCATCGAGTCGCGCGTGCGCGAGTACGGGCACGGCCACCTGCTGGCCTCGTGCCGCGCGCTGCAGCTCGGGGTGGAAGACTTCCAGCGCGACCGCGAGGAAACCGCGCGCCGCATGATCGAGCAGGGCCGCCGCGCCATCGAGGAGGACGGCGCCGAGGCGCTGATCCTGGGCTGCACGCTGGAGTTCGGTTTCTATCGCCAGCTGCAGGACGTGCTGGGCGTGCCGGTCATCGACTCGGCACTGGCCGCCTTCAAGCGTGCCGAGGCGCTGGCCGACACGCGACAGCGCTTCGGCTGGAAGCCCAGCCGCGTGGGCGGCTGCGAGCCGCCACCGGAGCAAGAGGAACTGCTGGCATGGAAGGTGTTCGACCCGGACGACGTGCCGGTCGCGTCACCGTTCCATGCCTGAGCGGCTCTTGCTGCTGCTTACTTGTCGACCGTGACCTTCGCCACCGCCAGCGCCGTCATGTTGATGATGCGGCGCACCGTCGACGAAGGCGTGAGCACGTGCGCCGAGCTCGCGGCGCCCAGCAGCACCGGGCCGACCGTGATGCCGTTGGCGCCGGTCATCTTCAGCACGTTGTAGAGGATGTGCGCCGAATCGAGGTTCGGGCACACCAGCAGGTTGGCTTCGCCGCTCAGCGTGGTCTCGGGCAGGGCGGTGCGGCGGATTTCCTCCGACAGCGCCGCGTCGCCGTGCATCTCGCCGTCGCATTCGATGTCGGGCGCCATCTGCGCGAACAGGTCGCGCGCCAGCCGCATCTTGCGGGCCGACGAGCGGCTGGAGGTGCCGTAGTTCGAGTGCGAGAGGAACGCCACCTTCGGCGGCAGGCCGAAGCGGCGCACTTCCTCGGCGGCCATCACCGCGATGCTGGCGAGCAGCTCGGCGCTGGGGTCTTCGTTCACGTTGGTGTCGGTGATGAACACCGTGCGCTTGTCGAGCGTGAGCGCGTTCAGCGTCGCGAAGCCCGGCGCGCCGCGCTTCAGGCCGATCAGGTTGCGGATGTGCTCCAGGTGCACGTCGAAGCGTCCGACCAGGCCGCAGATCATGGCGTCGGCATCGCCCAGGTGCATCATCAGCGCGGCGATGGTGGTGTTCGAGCGGCGCACCATGGTCTTGGCGGCCTCCGGCGTCACGCCGCGGCGCCCCATGATCTTGTGGAAGCTCTCCCAGTAGGTGCGGAAGCGCGGATCGTCCTCGGGGTTGACGATCTCGAAGTCGACGCCCGCGCGGATGTGCAGGCCGGCCTTCTTGATGCGCGCGTCGATCACGGCGGGGCGGCCCACCAGGATCGGCTTGGCCAGGCCTTCGTCGACCGCCCACTGGGCGGCGCGCAGCACGCGCTCGTCCTCGCCCTCGGCATACGCCACGCGCTTGGCGGTGGCGATCTTGGCGGCGCTGAACACCGGGCGCATGAACATGCCGGTCTGGTAGACGAAGCGCGTCAGGTGCTGGCGGTAGGCGTCCATGTCCTCGATCGGGCGCGTGGCCACGCCCGAGGCGGCCGCAGCCTTTGCCACGGCCGGCGCGATGCGCAGGATCAGGCGCGAGTCGAAGGGCTTGGGAATGATGTAGTCGGGGCCGAAGGCCAGCTCCTGGCCGGCGTAGGCGGTGGCCACCTCTTCGCTGATGTCGGCCTTGGTGAGCTCGGCGATCTCGCGCACGCAGGCCAGCTTCATCTCTTCGGTGATCTTGCTGGCGCCGCAGTCGAGCGCGCCGCGGAAGATGTACGGGAAGCACAGCACGTTGTTGACCTGGTTCGGGTAGTCCGAACGGCCGGTGGCGATGATGCAGTCCGGCCGCACGGCCTTGGCCAGCTCGGGGCGGATCTCGGGCTCGGGGTTGGCCAGCGCCAGGATGATGGGCTGGCTCGCCATGGTCTTGACCATCTCGGCGGTCATCACGCCGGGGGCCGAGCAGCCCAGGAACACATCGGCGTCCTTCACCACGTCGGCCAGGGTGCGGGCGCCGGTGTCTTTCTGGGCGTAGCGTGCCTTGGATTCGTCGAAACCGCCCGCGCGGCCCATGTAGATCAGGCCCTTGGAGTCGCAGGCGTGGATGTTGGCGGGCTTGGCGCCCAGGCCGACCATCACGTCCAGGCAGGCGATGGCTGCGGCGCCTGCGCCCGAGACGGCGATCTTCACGTCCTCGATCTTCTTGCCCACCAGCTCCAGGCCGTTGATGAGCGCGGCGGCCGAGATGATGGCCGTGCCGTGCTGGTCGTCGTGGAACACCGGGATGTTCATTCGCTCGCGCAGCTTCTTCTCGATGTAGAAGCACTCGGGCGCCTTTATGTCCTCGAGGTTGATGCCGCCCAGCGTGGGCTCCAGCGCCGCGATGATGTCGACCAGCTTGTCGGGGTCGCGCTCGGCCAGCTCGATGTCGAACACGTCGATGCCGGCGAATTTCTTGAACAGGCAGCCCTTGCCTTCCATCACCGGCTTGGCGGCCAGCGGGCCGATGTCGCCCAGGCCGAGCACGGCGGTGCCGTTGGTGACGACGCCCACGAGATTGCCGCGGGCGGTGTATTCGGAAGCCGTTGCCGGGTCGGCGGCGATGTCGAGACAGGGATAGGCCACGCCGGGCGAATAGGCCAGCGACAGGTCGCGCTGGTTCAGCAGGGGCTTGGTCGGGGTGATCGAGATCTTGCCCTTGACGGGCGAGCGGTGGTATTCGCGCGCTGCCTCGCGAAGTGCTTCTTCTGCGGGGGAAAGGGGTGCAGCCATGAAAGTCTCCTTGTTTCTGACGGGCAATGAGGCTACCGCAAAAGCGGGGCCTCTTCTTACTGGGGAAATGCCGAAAACGCCTGGATCCATATCTTCGGCCCGATAGGGCAGGTACGGAAAAGGCGGTCGGACGGGCTGGCGGGTTCGCTAAACTGCAGATCGTTACCCATTGGTTAACTGACCGGCTGTCCAGCCGGGAATCGGGCCGGGGTATCGCCGACAACGACAACACCACGACAAGAGGGGCAACAACGCATGGCATCCGGACCTTTCAACAGCAACGATCCTGACGTCGTCGTCATCGGCGGCGGCCCGTCGGGCTCCACGGTGGCCGCGTTGCTCGCGGACAAGGGGCACGACGTGGTGCTGCTCGAGAAGGCGCAGCATCCGCGCTTTCACATCGGCGAATCGCTGCTGCCGATGAACATGCCGCTGTTCGACCGCCTGGGCGTGCGCACCGAGGTCGAGGCCATCGGCATCCGCAAGCACGGGGCCGAGTTCGTCTCGCCCTGGCACGACCACTCCAGCCAGTTCCACTTCGCCGAGGCGATGGACAAGAGCTTTCCCTACGCGGTGCACGTGCGCCGCTCCGAGTTCGACGAACTGCTGTTCCGCCATGCCGGCAAGCGCGGCGCGCGTACCTTCGAGGGACAGCGCGTCACCGGCGTGGACATGGACGCCGGCAAGGGCACGCCCGACAACCGGCCGGCGGTGAAGGTCAAGGGCGACGACGGCGCCGAGACCACCTGGCGCCCGCGCTTCGTGATCGACGCCAGCGGGCGCGACACCCTGCTGTCGAACCAGTTCGACGCCAAGCGCCGCAACCGCAAGCACGCCAGCGCCGCGCTGTTCGGCCACTTCGCCAACGCCGAGCGCCGGCCGGGCCGCTTCGAGGGCAACATCACGCTGTTCTGGTTCGACCATGGCTGGTTCTGGTACATCCCGCTGAAGGACGGCACGGTGAGCGTCGGCGCGGTGGCTTCTCCGGCCTACTTCAAGCGCCGCAAGGGCTCGCTCGAGGAGTTCCTGATGGAAACCATCGCGCTCGCGCCCAAGCTGGCCGCTCGCCTGAAGAACGCCACGCTGATGGAAGGCGCCACCTCCACCGGCAACTACGCCTACGACTCGGCGTTCTGCCGCGGCGACCGCTTCATGATGGTGGGCGACGCCTACGCCTTCGTCGACCCGATGTTCTCCTCGGGCGTGTACCTGGCGATGAACAGCGGCTTCGAGGCCGCCACAGCAGCGGACCACTGGCTCAAGGGCGAGGCGAAGGAAGCCGAAAAGGCCTTCCGACACTACGAGAAGGTGATGAAGCACGGGCCGAAGATGTTCTCGTGGTTCATCTACCGCATCACCTCGCCGGCCATCCGGCGGCTCTTCATGAACCCGCGCAACATCTGGCGCATGCAGGAGGCGCTGCTGTCCATCCTGGCCGGCGACCTGTTCCGCAACACGCCGATCGGGCCGCGCTTCTGGGGTTTCAAGGTGACGTACTACGCCTCGTGCCTGGGCATCCTGCCGCAGGCCGTGAAGACCTGGGCCTGGCGCCGGCGCAATCTCAAGGAATCCTTGGAGACCGCTGCAAAAACCTGATTCTTTTCGAGGAACACCGCGGAACCGGCTTTGCCGGGCCGCTGGTGTTGCCCCCGGCGAGGGGGAAGGAGAAGCGACACGAAGTGCGCGAAGCCTGGGGGAGTACCTGGTCAGTCCGGCGTGACGGTGTGCTGGGCGAGCGCTTCCAGCGCGCGCACCAGCGCCGAGTGGTCGAGCTGGCCGTAGCCCAGCGCCGCGCAGGCGTTCATGAGCTGCGCCGCGCCGGCCGTCTGCGGCAGCGACACGCCCAGCGAACGGGCGCTCTGCATCGCGAGGTTCAGGTCCTTCTGGTGCAGCGCGATGCGGAAGCCCGGCGCGAAGGTGCGCTTGATCATTCGCTCGCCGTGCACTTCGAGAATGCGCGAGCTCGCGAAGCCGCCCATCAGCGCCTGGCGCACCTTGGCCGGATCGGCGCCGGCCTTCGAGGCGAACACCAGCGCCTCGCTCACGGCCGCGATGTTCAGCGCCACGATGATCTGGTTGGCCACCTTGCAGACCTGGCCGTCGCCGGCGCCGCCCACGAGCGTGACGTTCTTGCCCATCTTGTCGAGCAGCGGCTTCACGCGCTCGAAGGTGCCTTCGTCGCCGCCGCACATGATCGTGAGGCTGGCGGCCTTGGCGCCCACTTCGCCGCCGGAGACCGGCGCGTCGATGTAGCCGGCGCCCAATGCAGTGATGCGGCGCGCGAAGTCCTTGGTGGCGATCGGGTCGATGGAGCTGCAGTCGACCACGATCTTGCCGCTGGAGCCCTTCAGGCCGGCGGCCACGCCTTCGGAGCCGGGCACGCCGAAGAGCACCTTCTCGACGTCGGGCGTGTCCGGCACCATGATGAAGACGATGTCGGCCTGGCGCGTCACTTCGGCCGCCGAGGCGCAGATGGTGGCCTTCGAGACGAAAGGCTCGGGCGTGTTGCCGTGCGTGTTCACGAACAGCTGGTAGCCGGCATCGAGCAGGTGGCCCGCCATGGGCGCACCCATGATGCCGAGGCCGATGAATCCGATTTTCTGTTGTTGGGTCGTCATGTCTCTGTTTCCTTGTCCGATGTCATTCATTCATTGCTGCGTGAGCGCCTGGCGCCATCCGAGGCCCTCGACCGTGGTGGCGCGGGGCTTGTATTCGCAGCCGATCCAGCCGTCGTAGCCGAGCGAGTCGATGTGCTTGAAGAGCCACGGGTAGTTGATCTCGCCCGTGCCCGGCTCGCCGCGGCCCGGGTTGTCGGCCAGCTGGATGTGGCCGATCTGCGCGAGGTGCTTCGTGAGCGTGTTGCCCAGCTCGCCTTCCATGCGCTGCGCGTGATAGATGTCGTACTGCACGCGCAGGTTGGAAGAGCCGACTTCCTCGATCAGCGCCAGCGCCTGGTCGGTGCGCGTGAGGAAGAAGCCGGGGATGTCGAAGGTGTTGATGGGCTCGATCAGCAGGCGCAGACCCGCTGCTTCGAGTTCGCGCGCGGCGAGGCGGAGGTTGGCCACTACCGTCTTGTGGGCCGCTTCCCTGTCGACGCCCGCGGGCACCTTTCCCACGAGGCAGTTGACCTGCGGGCAACCGAGAGCGGTGGCGTAGTCGATCGCCACGCCGATGCCTTCGGCGAACTCGCCCGTGCGGTCGGGATGGCAGGCGATGCCGCGCTCGCCCTTGTCCCAGTCGCCGGCGGGCAGGTTGTGCAGCACCTGCTGCAGGCCGTTGTCGCGCAGGGCGGCGGCGAGTTCCTTCTTCTCGAAGGGGTAGGGGAAGAGGTACTCCACTCCCTTGAAGCCGGCCTTGGCGGCGGCCTCGAAGCGCTGCATGAAGGGCAGCTCGGTGAAGAGCATCGTCAGGTTGGCTGCGAACTTGGGCATGTCTTTTCTCTTCCTTCGTCTCAGTCGAGCAGCGCTGCCACGGCGGTGGGCGCGTCGGCCAGCGTCTCGGCCAGCGGCTCGAACTCGGTGATGTTGTCGATCTCGGTGCCCATCGCGATGTTGGTCACGCGCTCCAGCATCACCTCGATCACCACCGGCACGCTGAACTCGGCCATCAGGGCCTCGGCGCGGCGGATGGCCGGCGCGATCTCTTCCTGCCGGTTGACGCGGATCGCCTTGCAGCCCAGGCCCTCGACCACCTTCATGTGGTCCACGCCGTAGCTGCTCTCGATGCCCGCGTCGGGCGCCGCGTTGATGTTGTCGAACGCGAGCTGCACGCAGTAGTCCATCTCGAAGCCGCGCTGCGCCTGGCGGATCAGGCCGAGGTAGGAGTTGTTGACCACGATGTGGATGTACGGCAGCTTGAACTGCGCACCCACGGCCAGCTCCTCGATCATGAACTGGAAGTCGTAGTCGCCCGAGAGCGCGACGATCTTGCGCGTGGGGTCGGCTGCACGCACGCCCAGCGCTGCGGGAATGGTCCAGCCCAGCGGGCCGGCCTGGCCGCAGTTGATCCAGTGGCGCGGGTTGTACACGTGCAGGAACTGCGCGGCCGCAATCTGCGAGAGACCGATGGTGCTCACGTAGCAGGTGTCGTTGCCGAAGTTGTTGTTCATGCACTGGTACACGCGCTGCGGCTTCATCGGCACTTCGTCGAAGTTGGTCTTGCGCAGCATGGTCTTCTTGCGCTCGATGCACGCCTTGGCCCACTCGCGGCGGTCGGTCAGGCGGCCGGCGGCCTTCATTTCCTCGGCCACCTCGACGAAGAGTTCGAGCGCGGCCTTGGCGTCGGACACGATGCCGAAGTCGGGCGTGAACACGCGGCCGATCTGCGTGGGCTCGATGTCCACGTGCACGAAGGTGCGGCCCTTGGTGTAGACGTCGACCGAGCCGGTGTGGCGGTTGGCCCAGCGGTTGCCGATGCCCAGCACGAAGTCGCTGGCGAGCATCGTGGCGTTGCCGTAGCGGTGGCTGGTCTGCAGGCCGCACATGCCGGCCATCAGCGGGTGGTTGTCGGGAATGGAGCCCCAGCCCATGAGCGTGGGGATCACCGGCACGCCGGTGGCCTCGGCAAAGCGCACCAGCAGGTCGGACGCGTCGGCGTTGATGATGCCGCCGCCGGCCACGATCAGCGGGCGCTCGGCCGCGTTGAGCATGCCGATGGCCTTCTCGATCTGGGCGCGCGTGGCGGCCGGCTTGTACGGCTTGAGCGGTTCGTAGCTGTCGATGTCGAACTCGATCTGCGCCATCTGCACGTCGAAGGGCAGGTCGATCAGCACCGGGCCCGGGCGGCCCGAGCGCATCAGGTGGAAGGCCTGCTGGAACACCTGCGGCACCTGGCCCGGCTCGCGCACCGTGACCGACCACTTGGTGACGGGCTTGGAGATCGATTCGATGTCCACCGCCTGGAAGTCTTCCTTGTAGAGCCGCGCGCGGGGCGCCTGACCGGTGATGCAGAGGATGGGGATCGAATCGGCCCAGGCCGAGTACAGGCCCGTGATCATGTCCGTGCCCGCCGGGCCCGAGGTGCCGATGCACACGCCGATGTTGCCTGCCACCGCGCGGGTGTAGCCCTCGGCCATGTGCGAGGCGCCTTCCACGTGCCGCGCGAGGATGTGCGCGATGCTGCCGCGCTGGCGCAGGGCCGAGTACATCGGGTTGATCGCCGCGCCGGGCACGCCGAAGGCCTGCGTGACGCCTTCTTTTTCCATCACCAGAACCGCGGCCTGGACCGCTGCCATCTTTGCCATCTGAGTCTCCTTTGGGATGGGCTCACTGTAGGAAGCGGGGCGGATTCCAAGAAGACGGCTGCGGACCATAAAACCTATTCCACGGCGGAATAAGTGACTACCATCCGGCCCATGGACAGATTGCTGGCAATGGAAATGTTCGTGCGCGTGGTCGAGACGGGCAGCTTCTCGAAGGCCGCGCGCGAGTTCAACACCACGCAGCCCACGGTGACCAAGCAGATCGCCGCCACCGAGGAGCGGCTGAAGGTGCGCCTGCTCAACCGCAACACGCGTGGCGTGAGCCTCACCGAGCCGGGCGCGCTCTACTACGAGAAGTGCAAGACCATCGTGCGCGAGGCCGAGGAGGCCGACAGCATCGTGCAGCTGCGGCAGACCCAGGCGCAGGGGCTGCTGCGCGTGGGCACCTCGGTGGCCTTCGGGCGGCGCGTGGTGGTGCCGCTGGCGCTCGAATACATGAGCCGGCATCCGCAGGTGCAGCTCGACCTGAGCTTCGAGGACCGCTACGTGGATCTCATCGCGCAGGGCATCGACGTGGCCATCCGCATGGGCAAGCTGGCCGACTCGTCATTGGGCGCGCGCTACCTGGGCGCCAATCCGTGGGTGATGGTCGCCTCGCCCGCCTATCTGAAGAAGCACGGCACGCCGAAGCGCGCGCAGGACCTGAGCGCGCACGTGGCGCTCATCTACAGCAGCGTGGTGGGCGACGAGTTCTGGCGCATGCACACGCCCAGGGGTGAGCCGGTCACGGTGCCGGTGTCGGGCCGCTTCCGCTCGAACAACCTCTCGGCCGTGCTGGCGGCGGCGCGCGACGGGCTGGGCATCGCGCTGATGCCGCGCTACGTGGCCAGCGACTCGCTGGCGGCCGGCAAGGTGCGCGAGGTGCTCGGCGACCACGCGCTGCCCGAGCAGGAGATACACGCCGTCTTCCCGTCGCCCAAGCTGGTGCCGGGCAAGGTGTCGGGCTTCGTGGCCTTCCTGCAGGGGCGCTTCGACGAAGGCTGGTGGGAGGCCTGAATTTCTTCTTCTTCTTCTTCTTCTTCTTCTTCTTCAGGCGCTCACGAAGGCACCGTGCAGGCCTAGAGGAAGGGCGTAAGGCAGCGTGGCCTGCGCCACCGGTCCCGCAGCCAGGTTGTCGGCCGCGAAGCACGACAGCACCGTCGTCTGCCTGCCGAAGTCGAGCACGGTGCCCAGCACCCAGCCCGCTTTCGAGCCGTCGGGCACGAAGACGTGTTCTTCCACCATGGCCTGCGTGCCGTAGCTGTAGCGCTGGCTGCGGCCGGTCTCGACGTCGGTGCGCGCGATCGCGCCGAAGCCGGGCAGGTCGCGCCGGATCTGCGTGGCGTGCACCACCTGGCGATGGCGCAGGCCGACGCGGCGCGGGTCGATGCGCGGGAATTCGGCTTCCTGCGCCAGCGTCTTCTGCGTGGCGCGCTCCGTGGACAGGTTCAGCGTGGCCACGGTCAGGTGCGGCTCGGTGGTCTTCATGCGGCGGGCGCGCATCAGTTCGCGGCTGGTGACGAACACCGAGTCGGCGTTGTCCGAGCGCACGTAGTCGATGTGGATCTGCGTGCCGCGCGGCGTGTCTTCCTCCCAGGCGTTGCCGACGTGGAACAGGAAGCCGGCCGGCAGCGCGAGCACCTGGCGCTTTTCCCAGTTCCGCTTGTCGATGACCAGTGCGCGCATGCCGAGCTCCGGCCGCCAGACGTGCGCGTCGAGAAAGCTCGCGCCGGCGGCCTTGCGCTTGCTGTCGTAGACCAGCGGCGGCAGCAGGAACACCAGGTGCCGCTCGGTGACGGCGAAGTCGTGGACCATCGGCATGTCTGCCACCGGCACCACGGCCGCGCGCCGCAGCGCGCCTTCGGGCGCGATCTCGTACAGCGCCAGCAGGCCCTGGCCGGAGCTCACGCCGAAATTCCACACCGTGCCGTCCGGATCGACCTTGGGGTGGGCCGAAAACGGCATGCCCGCGAGATCGGCCCGCCAGGTCTTCACGCCCAGCGTGTCGAGCGTGAGCGCGTCGATGCGCGTGGCCGAGCCGCCTTCCCACAGCGCCAGGACCTCGCCGCGCATCGGCAGCACGCTGGTGTTGGCGACGTTGATGCTGTCGGCGGAAGTCGGCGGCTCCACGCCCGGCGACATGGTGCCGAAGGCCTCGAACAGGCGGCGGCCGGCCTTCACTTCGGCCACGCGCTTGGGCGTGGCGACATAGCGGCCCTGGTGACGCACGTCGGTTCCCTCGATCACGAAGCGATGCACCATGCCGTCGCCGTCGAACCAGTGGTGGTAGCGCTCGCCGCCCAGGTCGTGGCCGGCCGGGCCGATGCGGAACAGCGTGCCCGCCACGGCGTCGGGGAAGCGTCCGCGCACCGTGGCACGGGTCAGCGGAAAGTCGTCGGCAGGCGTGGCGAAGCCGGTCTTCCAGGGGGCGTCGGCAGCCTCGAACTGGGTATGCCAATCGTCGGTGCCGGCCGCGCGCGCCAGCGGTGCCAGCAGGGGCAGGGCGCCGGCCGAAGCCAGCAGGCGCAGGAGTTCGCGTCGTTCCATGGCGTCGTGCTCCTCAGCGCAGGTGGATGACGGTCTGCAGGTCGGCGTCGACGGCGATCGCGGCGGCCTCGAAGTCGGGCGCGGCGCGGTTGCCCTTGGCGTCGTTCGAGAAGCCGTAGCGCTCGATCGGCATGCCCATGAGGTTGGTGTCGAGCTTGCCGTTGCCGTTCTCGTCGGCGAATGCGCGCAGCGCGTAGCGTCCGGGCGCCAGCCCCGCGAACACGAGGCGGGCCTTGCCGTCCTGCATCGGCGCAGTCTGCGAGGCCACGGCCTTGCTCTCGGCGTAGCTGGCGGCGTCGTTGTACAGCGCGACGTAGAGCGTGGCATTGGCGGCGGGGCCGTCGGCGACGCTCAGGCTCAGGTCGGCGGCGAAGGCGCCGGCGGGCAGGAGGATCGCGGCGGCACACAGGGCGTGCACGGCCGGACGGGACATGAATGCGGGAAGTTGCATGGCGGGCCTCGTTGGAAGTTGGAGGCCCGACGATCTCGCAGGCCGGGCACGGTGCCCAGCGCCATGTGACGAAACGCAGGATTGCGCGCGCGAAATGCGCGCGGAGGGGGCGGAACGGAGGAGCGGGCGGGTGCCTGCTCCTGCTTCAGCCGCCTCAGCCCTTCTTCTTGCCGCTGTTCTCGGCGCCTTCCACGCCTTCGGCCGCCTCGTGGCCGTTGCCCACGTGCCCCGAATCGGCGAAGAGGCTCCACGCGGCCATGAACAGCGCCGCGATCACCGGCCCGATCACGAAGCCGTTGATGCCGAAGATCGCCATGCCGCCGATGGTCGACATCAGCACGATGTAGTCGGGCATCTGCGTGTCCTTGCCCACCAGCACGGGGCGCAGGATGTTGTCGACCAGGCCGATCACGAACACGCCCACGAAGATCAGCACGCCGCCCTGCCAGAAATGGCCCGTGGCCAGGAAGTAGATGGCCACCGGCGCCCAGATCAGCGCCGCGCCCACGGCGGGCAGCAGCGACAGGAAGGCCATCAGCACCGCCCACAGCAGCGCGCCCTGCACGCCGAGGAACCAGAACGCCAGCCCGCCGAGCGCGCCCTGCGCGACGGCCACCGCCACGTTGCCCTTCACGGTGGCGCGGATCACGGTGGTGAACTTGTTGAGCAGGTAGTGCGTGTGCGGCTTGGCCAGCGGCACCGCGTCGCGCATCGTCTTCGACAGCGTCGCGCCGTCGCGCACTAGGAAGTACAGCAGGTACAGCATCACGAAGAAGCTGACGATGAAGTCGAAGGTGTTCTGGCCGATGGCGAGCGCCTGGCTCGCGATGATCTGGCTGGCCTGCCCGGCGGCGGCCGAGATGCGCGCCTGCCAGGCCGCCATGTCGCCGAGGTTGAAGCGCTCGACCAGGTTCAGCAGCCACTGCGGCGAGGCGTCCAGGATCTGCTGGAAGTAGGCCGCGAAGTTGAGCTGCCCGGAACGGATGCTCTGCGTGACCAGCGCGATCTCCTGCACCAGCGACACGCCCACCATGGCCAGCGGCAGGATCACGATGAACAGGCAGATGGCCAGCGTGGAAAGTGCCGCCGCGTTGGGCCTGCCGCGCATCTTCTTCAGCAGCCGCTTGTAGAGCGGCGTGAACAGGATCGCCAGCGCCACGCCCCACAGCACCGCGCCGAAGAACGGCATCAGCACCCAGAGGAAGGCGATGGTCACGACGGCGAGAAGGGCGAGGAACACGCCGCGCTGGAGTTGGGGTGAGTTCATAAGTGTCTCGGACTGTAGCCGAGCACAGCGACGGCGGAAGCCGTCCGCCGGCCGCGGCTCACTCGATCGATCGAGGATCTGCCGTCCTGGGGCGGGAATATCGAGATAAATCGCACCAAAGCTCGCTCGTTTATTTCAGATGGCCGAATTCGTGTCGGCCTGAGTCCTAGGATTGCCTGCAAGAAATAAGAGAGGGAGGTGAGCGTGAGCTCAATTTGCAATTGTTATTCGTGCAGAACGATTTGCCCACGGATTTGCCCGTGGGCTTCTCACCGTATCTGCATATATCGGCCCTCTCATGATCCGGCACGCCGGATTCAGATCCCGTCGGCAGAGGCGCCGTAATTCCGCAAGCCGGGAGCCCGGCTACGAAGCCGGTCCCGTGCGCATGCGCGACTGAGCCTCTTTTTTTACCAATCGATTTTCACGACACAAGCAGACGCAGTCAGGGAGACTGGACAATGGGATCAGGCACGCCCCAGCGGCCACCATCGGGCACACATCAAGGCCAGCCCGCACCAACACCGATCACCGAGCGCGAGCCCCAGACGGCCGTCGCCCCGTTGAACACCATCGCCAAGGAAGACATTGCCGCCGCGAGCAAGGTAGTGGACGAGTGGCTGCGGTCCTTCACCGGCGGCTACGTCACGCTCGATCGGCTGACCACGGTGCTGGGCAGCATCCCCATCGTGGGCAACGTCATGGCGCTGGTGGATGTGTTTCTCGACATCGTCACCATCCTCGAGAAGAAGTCGACCGATGCCGTCACCAGGTTCCTGAACTGGGCGAGCCTCGGCATCAACCTCATCGGCCTGATCCCGGCGCCACCCACCATGGCCGCAGCGCGCGTGAGCCTTCGACCCACGCTGCATCTGCTCAAGCAGGAACTCATGCATGGGGCCAGGAATCTCGGCGGGACCATCGTCACCATGCTGGCGGGGCACCTCAATGCATCGATCGTCGGTGAGCTGGAGACCTTCATCGATGGGGCCATCGCAAGGCTCTCGGGCATTCTGGAAGATTGTGCAAAGCTCTCCGACAGCATCCTGGACGATCTGATCGGCATCCTTCAGCGCATGCTCGGCGGGCAGGACCTTTTCACCGTAGCCAAACCGGGCGCCGCGGAAATCAACGAATACGACCCCAAGACCCAAAGCACGTGGAGCGGCATGTGGCGCCGGGCGGTGAAGTACTCCGAGGGCACGGCCAGGCGCGCCGCCAACTACGCTGCCAGGAAGGCGGCCGCTTACCTGCCCGAAAGCGTCAGGGCCAGGGTCAACGCGGTGATCGAGAGCCTGGGGGCCTTGAAGGCGGACTTCCGCAAGCAACTGACCGACCTCGCCGACCAGGAACTGCAGGGCAGCATCATGTGGCTGCTGCGCCAGCTGCTGTTGGCCATGGCACAGAAGAAGAGCCTGCGCGCAGCCATCGTGCCGCCAGGTGCCGGTGGCGAAGCAACAAGAAACAGGCCCGACACCCGGGTCGAACACCTCCGCGTGCAGGCGCCGGTCAGGGGTGATCCCGGTTGCAAGAACTGTCCGCTTTCCGGCGCGCAGGTTCCCTCGTCAAGCAGGTTCGCCATCAGCCTGGCGACCGGCTGCGAAAGCTTCACCCACGTCGACTTCGCGCTGGCTGCGCCGATGCCTATCACCTGGGCACGCACCTACCGGAGCAACCTCGGCGCCTTCGACGAGGGCAGCCTCGGCGCGAGATGGCTTACCCCATACAGCACTCGCGTGGACATCGCCACGCCGGCCCAAGGTCCGCGGGCCGGCGAGCTCAGCCTGATCTATCACGGTGCCGACGGCCGCAGCCATGCCTACCCGCTGCTGGCCGCGGGCCAGAGCTACCGCGATGCCATCGAAGAAGCGACGCTCACACGGCTGAGCGAGACGCTGTTGACCGTGGATTTCGGCAAGGCCGCAACGGCGGGCGAGGCCAGCGACTGGCGCGAGGTCTACGAGCTGGTGGATACCTCGGCTCGCAAGGTATCCACGCAGGGCAGGCAGCACTTTCGTCTCGTCGCGCTGCATGCCGGCAAGGAAGCCAGCATCGGCCTGCGCTACGACCACGTGATCGCAGCCACTGGCGAACAGGTCTTGAGCGACATCGTCAGCAAGCAGGGCGATCGCACGATTGCCCATGTGGGCACTCGCCCCGATGCGCGAAGCGGATTGATCAACAGCCTGTGGGAGATCAAGGACGGCCAGGTCGTCCGCCAACTTGCCACCTATGTGCACGACGCCGAAGGCGATCTCGTCTCGGCGCAGGACGAGAACGGCGAAACCTGGAACTACCGCTACAGCCACCATCTCGTGACCCGATACACCGACCGCACGGGCCGGGGCATGAACCTCGAATACGACGGCACCGGCGTCGATGCCAGGGCGGTTCGCGAATGGAGCGATGACGGGAGCTTTGCCCTCAGGCTGGAGTGGGACAGGAACATCCGCTTGACCTACGTGACCGACGCGCTCGGCGCAGAGACCTGGTACTACTACGACATCCTCGGCTACACCTACCGGATCATCCATCCCGACAAGCGCCAGGAATGGTTCTTTCGCGATGAAGCGAAGAACATCACGCGTCATGTCCATACCGACGGCAGCACGGACGATTTCAGCTACGCCGCCGACGGCAACCTGCGGACCCACACCCGGGCCGACGGCAGCCAGGTGCATTTTGCGCACGACCAGCGCGGACGCATGACGGGCCTGCGCGACGCCGAAGGTGGCGTCTGGACGCGCGACTACGACGCTGACGGCAATCTCGTCGAAGAGATCGACCCGCTGGGGCACAAGACCGGATACGCCTGCGACAAGGCTGGCCGGCCCGTGCGGATCACCGATGCGAAGGGCGGCGTCAAGACGCTGACCTACACCTGGGCGGGCCAGCTTGCCAGCCACACCGATTGCTCGGGCAAGACCACGCGGTGGGAGTACGACGAGCGAGGGCGCCTGGTCAAGGCTACCGATGCCATGGGCCAGAGCACGCGGTATCGCTACGCGGACGCGAAGGAAGAGCGCAAGGCCACCGCCGCGACGAACGCCAACCGTCCGGGCCGACTCGAGGAGATCATCCTGCCGGACAACAGCAGCGAGCATTTCGTGCACGACGCCGAGGGACGCCTGCTCGCGCACACCGACGCGCTGGGGCGCAGGACGAGCTATGACTACACGCGATCCGGCCGCGTGTCCCGGCGCACCGATGCGGCGGGGCGCACGCTCAAGTACCGCTGGGATCTGCTGGGACGTTTGAGCGAACTGCACAACGAGAACGGCAGCCGCTACGACTTCCGCTATGACCTCGTAGGCCGTTTGCTTGAAGAAGTGGGCTTCGACCGCAAGACCACACGCTTCTGCTATGAGGACTCCACGGGCGTGCTGTCGGAAGTGGTCGAAGGTAGTCACACCACGCGACTGCAATTCGACCTGATCGGCCGCTTGATCGAGCGCACGGCCGGCGGCGTTGCCGAGAGCTTTGCCTACGATCGGAACGGCCGGTTGGTCGAAGCCAGCAACAGCGACGCGAAGCTGCAATGGTTCTACGACCCCGCGGGCAACCTAACGCGCGAGCACCAACACTACCTGGAAGGCGCCTGCACCGCGGTCTGGCAGCACGGCTACAACGAACTCAATCAGCGCGTCGCGACCATCCGCCCGGACGGTCACGTGACGCAGTGGCTCACCTATGGCTCCGGCCACGTGCACGGATTGCTCGTCGACGGGCAGGACATCCTGGGTTTCGAGCGCGACGACCTGCACCGCGAGATCGGGCGCGAACAGGGCAATGGGCTCCTGCAGAAACAGAGCTACGACCCGGCCGGCCGTTTGCTGGAGCAGCAGATCTTCCAGACCAGGCGCGGCGCCTTTCAATCCGCCGGCATCCGCCGCAGCTACCAATACGACAAAGCCGGCCAGTTGATCGCCATCAGCGACAGCCGGCGCGGCAACCTCAGCTACCGCTATGACCCGGTAGGGCGGCTGCTCGAAGCCAATAGCCGATTGGGACGGGAGACGTTCGCGTTCGATCCGGCGGGGAATATCGGCAACCCCTCTTCAGAAGCGGAAGGCACAGCGCAGCCGGCAGGCCGCATCACCAATCGCGTCGCTGTTCGCGCGGGCAGTGATGGCCGCAGCACGTCCGGCAAGCTGATGGACAACCTGCTGAAGGACTACGCAGGCACCCGCTACAAATGGGACGAGCGCGGCAACCTGATCGAGCGCAGCCGCAACGGCGAAAAGACCGTGTTCACCTGGGACGGCTACAACCGCATGCGCAGCGCCGAAACCTTCGGCGAAACCACGACCTTCAGCTACGACCCGCTGGGCCGGCGCATCGCCAAGTGCACGCGGCATGGAAGCACCTTGTTCGGGTGGGACGGCGACACGCTGGCGTTCGAGAGCACGCAAAGCACAGAGGCGCAGCAGGAACAGACATGGCGGGGCGACAGCGTCCACTACATCCATGAACCTGGCGCGTTCGTGCCGCTGGTGCAGATCCGGCAGGCGCAGGCGGTTGCGCTGAGCAAGACGACGGATGTGAAAGCGCTGATGGCCGAAAACGGCGGGCGCTATGACATCGAGCAGGACCCGCTATGGAATGGCGAACATAGCCGAGCGCCCGCGCCATTCGTCAAGGAAGAGATCGCTTTCTACCAGTGCGACCATCTGGGCACACCGCAGGAGCTGACGGATCATGAGGGGCGTGTGGTCTGGTCGGCGAGCTACAAGGCTTGGGGTGAGGCGAGGCAGGCGATCAGCGAGGCTGGCAGGAAAGCGGGGTTCCGGAATCCGATTCGGTTTCAGGGGCAGTATTGGGATGAAGAGACGGGGCTGCATTACAACCGGCATCGGTACTACGACCCGCATGGTGGACGGTTCGCCTCAAATGACCCTATTGGTCTGGCAGGGGGGACAAACCTCCATCTGTTTGCGCCAAATCCAGTGCAATGGGTTGACCCATTTGGGTTTACGTGCCACTCCACGAGGCGTGCTAGTTTGAGGGAGATTCGCAGGCAGCTTGGCATTCCGATATCTCGGCAACCTATAAAGCAAAAAATGATCCCGCTGACCGACTCAGCAGGTGGCTGGATTTTGGGAAGTAACAAGAAACCAGTTGTGACCCGAGAGCTAACTTATCAAGTCAATGGAAAGAATATAGTTATTCAAGATCATTCTGCTGGGCACTACTACGGCGAAGATGGGGTTGGCGATCAACCATCGCATCACAATGTTCGCCCCGAGGAAAACACCCGGACAGGAAAGGTTGCCATGATGGATGACCATTATTATTTTAATTGCCGGAACAAAAAATGAATTTACCCCGAAAGATGTTAAATCCGCAGGCGCTACTTTCTCTTTATGGGGAATTTCCTTCTTTGAGTGGTTCGGAAATAATTGAGTTTTTGTTGAGACGCGATGAGCCTCATGCTTTAATAAAGGTTATGACAGAAAGCAAACCCAAATATGCACCAGTCAGGTGGCCTAAAAATTACGACGTGATTTATCTGGGTTTTTCATTCATTGGGGTAAAGAGAATGGCTGCGAGCAATTGGGGGCGTGCAAACGTCGTGGATCAATTTGAATTCGAAGAGATGGATGCACTGATGTCGATACGAGTATCTTGTAAAAATGGATTTTCGATTTCTCTGGATTGCGACTGGATTTCGATTGACAGCGTTGTTCCCGGATGCATTGGAAGCCCGTAGCGGCACCACATCGGGTCGTGTCGGAAAATGCAAGGACTAACGAAGTTGATAAGAATTTACGGTGCGAGGCTTGGTGAGCTACAAGACTTGAACTGAGGCAAGGCGGCTACTAGACAGGCGAGCAGGAAAGCGCGATGTCGGAATTCGATTCGAGAGGCATGAAGAGATTTGGGTCATTGCAGCCGACTGAATGAGGTATGAAAGTCTTGTTTTCTAGAGTTGATCCATTTTCCGAGCCTCAGGGTTTTGATATGGGGGATTTTTCGATTGAATTCGAGGGTAAAAAAATTTCTTCCCAAGGAGATGCTCGAAGTTTGATGATGATTTATATAGCAATTCCCGATTTGATATTCGGTGTTCTGGGGTTGCAAGGTGGGCGCGGGATCTACAGTTTCGTGGGAGCGGATTCCTCTTTTTCGGTGAGATTTAAGTCTAGAGGGAACGAGTTTGAAGTTTCGCAGCGCAAGGCAGTAAAAATAATTTGCGACAAGGTTGATTTTTTGAGCGCCCTTTGCGCTGGCGTAGATGATTTTCTTGTATCAGGAAATGAATTGAAAATTTCTGACTCGATGCACTCTGATCTTCACACTGCTATCGAGAGGTTGAAGCAAACCAAACTGGGGAAGTGAATTTGTCGAAGCTCTTATTCTGCGGTGCTGTGAGAGTGACGTGATGAGCGTATTGGGGCCGGTTGCGGGCCGAACCTGTGCTATTCGCCATATTTGTGCTTTTGCCGTAGAACAGATCGGGGCGTCCGCTTCTGCCCCAATACAACTTTCCGGGCACACCGCAGGAGCTGACAAATCACGGCACGCCTATAGCTCGGCTGGCCACGTATCAGGGCGGGACTCGCGCCGTTCCCGGCCGCACCAGCGTTGCGGGGCGCAAACCCCCGCGACTCACCGCCGCGCGCGCGGCAACGCCACCGGTGCCAGCGTAGCCTTGAGCCTGCTGGTCGCATCCGGCTCCGCCGCCGCATCCACCTCCAGCGCCCGCTCGACATTGCCAATGTGCTCCAGCATCAGCTGCCGCGCCCCGGCCGTGTCCCCGGCTTCGAGCGCCGCGACGATCGCCCCGTGCTCCGCGCACGACTGCCCCGCCTCGTGCTTCGACTGGTAGAGCGTGGCCGCCAGCGTGGTGCGGGCCGTGAGATCGCGCAGCACGTCGACCAGCAACTGGTGCCCCATCTGCTCGGCCAGGCAGACGTGGAAGTCGGCCAGCAGGAAGGCGCGCGTGGCGGCGTCGGCGCCTTCGATGGCGCGCTGCTCGTCGGCGATGTGGTCGCGCAGCTTGCGGATCACCTTCGAGAGCGGCCGGCCCGCGCTGGCCTCGAGGATGCCGGCCTCCACGATGCGCCGCGCCGAGAAGGCGTCGCGCGCCTCTTCGGCCGAAGGCTCCACCACGTACCAGCCGCGGCGCGACTGCACCTCGACGAAGCCGCGCGCCTGCAGCTGCATCAGCGCCTCGCGCACCATCGTGCGGCTCACCGAGAAGTTCTCGGCCAGCGCCTGCTCGCCCAGCCGCTCGCCCGGCGCGAGCTTCTGCGCGAGGATGGCCTCGACGACGCGTTCGGCGATGACGGTGGGGCTGACGTCGGCGGGCATGTTTCTCTTCTGTTCCCTGTTCAGTGGGCGCTCGATGCGGAGGCGGTGGCCGTGGTGTTTACCACGGCTGCGTCTTCGGCCTCGGCCAGCGGCTCGTCGTCGGGCGAATAGGTGCCGTCGAGCACCGCGTGTGCGCGTTCGCGGTCGATGTCGCCTTCCCAGGCGGCGATGGCCACGGTTGCCACGCAGTTGCCGATCAGGTTGCCCAGCGCGCGGGCGATGCCCATGAACCAGTCGACCGACAGCACCAGCACCAGCCCGATGGCGGGGATCGCCGGAATGGCGTGCAGCGTTGCCGCCAGCACCACGATGGCCGAGCCCGGCACGCCGTGCGCGCCCTTGGAGGTGACCAGCGCGATCGCCAGGATCGTCATCAGGTCGGCCATCGAGATCGGCGTGTTGGTGGCCTGCGCGATGAACACGGCCGCCAGCGTGATGTAGATCGAGAAGGCGTCGAGGTTGAACGAGTAGCCCGTGGGAATCACCAGGCCCACGGTCGAATCGCGGATGCCCATGCGGCGCAGCTTGGCCATGACCTGCGGCAGCACGCTGTCCGACGAGGTGGTGGCGAACACGATGGCGAGCTCCTCGCGCAGGTAGCGCAGCAGCTTGATCAGGCTGAAGCCCGACATGCGCATCACCAGCCCGAGCACCACGAACACGAAGACCAGCACCGCGCCGTAGAAGAGGGCGACCAGCATGCCCAGCTGCTTGAGCGAGCCGATGCCGTACTGCCCCACCGTGAACGCGATGGCGCCCAGTACACCCAGCGGCGCCAGCTTGATGATGATGCCCATGATCTTGAAGAGCACCAGCGAGAGCGCGTCGACCACCACGGCCACCGGCTTGCCGCGCTCGCCGAGCAGCGTGAGCGCGCAGCCGAAGAGCACCGCGAACAGCAGCACCTGCAGCACGTCGCCGGTGGCGAAGGCGTTCACCACCGTGGTCGGGATGAGCTTCATCAGGAACTCGACCGTGCCGCCGCTCGTGAGCTTGTCGGCGTTCGAGGCATAGGCGCTCATCGCGGCCGGATCGAGCTTCGACGGGTCGACGTTCATGCCCGTGCCCGGCTGGAACACGAAGGCCAGCACCAGGCCCATCGCCAGCGCGATGGTGGTCAGCACCTCGAAGTAGATGAGCGATTTCACGCCCACCCGGCCCACGCGCCTGAGGTTTCCCGCGCCGGCGATGCCATGCACCACCACGCAGAACACCAGCACAGGGATGATCATCTTGATCAGCTTGATGAAACCGTCACCGAGCGGCTTGAGCTTGACGGCGTACTCGGGCGCAAGAAGCCCCGCGAGCACGCCGAGCACCAGCGCGATGACCACCTGACCGAATAGCGATTTGGCGAAGCGGGGCATGAAGTCTCCTGTCTGTCTGTCGTGTCTGGGTTTTGCATGCAAGCAATGCCATCTCTTGCATGCAAGAAATGTAGGCAAGACAAACGAAGAGGCGTCAGAGGGTATTCCCGGGCGTAGGCCGGGGGAATCAAGGCGTGGAGTCGCCTTTGGGGAGATGGGGCCTGCTGCCGGAGCGGGTTCCGGCAGCAGGGTCACGGGTTCGCCGCAGCGAAGCCCGTGGGCGCTCAGCCCGGGATGTTCGGCTCGACCAGCTGGGCCAGCGAGACCAGCGACTCCTGCCAGCCCAGGTAGCACATCTCGGCGGGAATCACGGCGGGAATGCCTTCCTGAACGATGGAAACGTCCGTGCCGCAGGACACGGCGGTCAGGCTCACGGTCGTCTGCATGGTGCCCGGAAGGTTGGGATCGTCGAAGCTCGCGTCGTACGCGATGCGGGTGTGCGGAACGAGCTCCAGGTACTTGCCGCCGAACGAGTGGCTGTGGCCGGTGCCGAAGTTGGTGAAGGACATGCGCCAGATGCCGCCCACCACCGGCTCCATCGCGTGGACCTTGCCGGTGTAGCCGAACGGGGGCAGCCAGCGCTCGAAGGCGCCGGGCTGGGTGAATGCGCGATAGATGCGCTCCGGCGGGGCGCGCAGGACACGGTGCAGGCGGACGGTATTGGTGTTGGTAGCCATGGTTGATTACTCCTGAAGAACCGAGGATGACCCTCAGCAGCACGTCGGGCGAGCGTGAGGAGAATCGACATGCCGGGAGATAGGTGAAAACCCTGGTCCGGTTCCGCGCCGCTTCCCTTTTCTTACCTGCAGTCGTTCCAGTAGGCGTCGACGTTCGCCTCCAGCGGCGTCGCGACCCGCTTCAGCGACGCGCGGCCCTGGGCGTCCCTGGCGACGACGAAGACGTGGCCGTCCTGGACCGGGAAGCCGTTGCGCAGGAACTTGAAGCCGCTGCGCACTGACGGAAAGTCGGCCCTGCTGAGTGCGTTGCGCAGGTCGCTGCGATTGGCGACGGAGCCTCCGGTTTCCTTCAGCGCGCTGTCGATGAGGAGTGCCGCATCGAAACCCTGCGCGGCGTACTGCGACGGGATGCGCCCGTACTTCCTTTCGAAGGCCGGAACGAAAGCCTTGTTCGTCGGGCTCGGCAGGTCGGGGCCCCAGACCGAGCCCGCCAGCGCGCCGAGCGCGGCATCGCCGAGCAGCGGCAGCGTCGTGCCGTCTACGGTGCCGATGGTCAGCAGGGGAGTCTTGCCCAGCAGGCCCGACCGGTTCATCTGCCTGATGAAGTCGACGCCCATCTGGCCCGGAAGAAAGGCGACCACCGCGTCCGGCGCGACGGACTTGATCTTCGCCAGCTCCGCCGAGTAGTCGGCCTGGCCGGGCCGGGCGTGGAGTTCGCTCACCACCTCGCCCGAATAGAAGTGCCTGAAGCCCCGCAGCTGGTCCCGGCCCGACGGGCTGTCTGGCGCCAGGAACAGCGTTTTCCACCAGCCCTTGTCGACCGCATACCTGCCCACGATCCCGGCCTGGTACTCGTCCTGGGACGAGGTGAAGACGAACCTGTTGTTGCACTGCCTGCCAGCGAGCGGCGCGGGGCCGGCGTTCGAGCCGACGAACAGCACGCCTGATTTGGCGAGCGGCCTGGCCATTGCCATCATCACGTCGGAAGAGGTCACGCCGGTGATGAAGCTGACCTTGTCCTTCTGGACCAGGTTCTCCACCAGCTGCGCACCGAGCTCGGGGTCCTGCCGGTCGTCTTCCTTGACGACCGCCACGGGCACGCCGCCTAGCATTCCGTTGCGCTGTTCCACGGCCAGCATGAAGCCGTCGTACTGGTCCTGCCCGAGTGCCGCCGAAGGTCCGGAGAGCGTGCCGATGAAGCCGATCTTCACCTGGGCTGATGCGGCCAGCGCAGCGGTGCAGAGGGCGCAGGCGAGGAGGACCGAGCGGATGCGGTGGATCAAGAGGTTCCTTGTGACGAGCGAAAGAGGCCTGCGCAAAGTCAGTCGCCGAAGGCCACGAGCCCGCAGCCCTTTCCCACCGCGGCTTCGAGAAGCTCGCGCATGGCGGCGAATGCCGCGAGCGCCTGCCGGTTTCCCGACAGCTCGCCTGCATTCACCGTGAAGACCTTCAGCAGCGTCGCCACCTGCGCAGGCTCGAGCATCGAATCGTCGGAGTACCTGAGATCGGCGCCTGCCTGCCTGCCCTTGTCGAACAGGGCGGCGAGCGAACGATGCGCATCGAGATCGATGGAGCCGGCGAACTCCAGGCTGCCGGGGTCTTCCGGCATGGCCTTGGTGGAGGAGGGCGCGTAGTAGATGTCCAGCATATGCAGTCAGTCCAGCGGGTGGAAGGTTTGGACGGTCCCGTCTTCGTTCACGGTCGCCCGATAGCGTTTGTATTCTCCGCCGTACTTGAGCCTGGACTCGAAGACCGGCTTGCCCTCGTAGCTCGACTCCTTGCCGTGCTTGAGTGTCTTGCCGAGCATCGAGGCGATGTCGTCCTGGCTCATGCTCGAGTTGAACTTCGACTTCTTGGGGAATCGCAGCGGGTCCACGTGCCGGTCGTAGATGTGCTTCCAGCCCGAAGCCGCATTGCCCTGCTCGAGCACGAAGTTGCGGCTGCCCCGGTTGAAGCCGACCGGCCGCGCGAGAGTCTCGCCGCAGATCCAACCCAGCGGGTCGATCCACCGGATCGGGTTGGGCGCGTAGCCGTGCAGGTTGAAGCCCCCGGCGAGCCCGATCGGATCGGGACTGATGAAGCGCCCGATGTCCGGGTCGTAGAAGCGGAAGGTGTTGTAGTGCAGCCCGGTGTCGCGGTCGAGGTACTGCCCCTGGAAGCGCAGGTTCTGCTCCACCGGTCGTGGCGCTTCCTCGCCCTGCCGGACGGGGCGGCCGTCGAGCGCGGTGACTTCCCATTGCTCGGCGACGGTCGCGCCCCAGGTCCTGTAGCTCGCGCGCCAGCACAGGTTGCCGTCGTCGCTGCTCAACTCCTCCGGCATGCCGGCGGGGTCGTTGTGGAAGTGCAGGACCTGCGCGGAGGGCAACGAGGCTGACGACACCGCCGCCGCAGGCGACGTCCTCGCGTCCACGCGCGCCATGGGCACGTGGCTGTCGGGCTCGTACACGTAGCTGACGACCTGCGAACCCCGGCGCTCCTCGATCAGCCGCAGCCCCTCCCAGATGAAGCGCGTGGTGCCGAAGGCATCGTGCCTGGCCACGCGGCGGCCCATGGCGTCGTAGTCGAAGCGCGCGACCTGGGTGGTGGCCTCATGCGTGTGCGGGCGTCGCGTGGTGTGCACGGCAACGAGGCGGTTCTCGTCGTCCCATTCGAAGCGCTGCTCGGTGTGCCTGCCCGACTTCTTGCACGCGAGCCGGCCGTGGCCGTCGTAGATGTAGCGCTTGTCCTCGAACACGCGCACGAGGTTGTCGCGCACATAGCCGCGTACCTCGCCGCGCATCTCGCCCCGGGGCGCTGTGGCCAGCGACGCATCGAGCAGGTTGCCGGCCGGGTCGTAGGCAAAGCGCTCCTGGTTGGCTGCGTCGCGCACGGCCTGCGCTGCGGGCAGCGGCATGCGCACGGTTTCTTCGATGCGGCCCGTGGCGTCGTAGCGATGGCCGGTCGCGCCTTGCAGCGAGTGGCGGCTCTGGCGCAGTTCGCCCGTGGGGTCGTAGCTGTATTCCTTCATCAGGCCGTCGAGCAGGCGGGCGTCGGCGGTGCCCGCGCTGTCCATGGCCTGGCGCCATGCGGTGTCCCGGGTGGTGAAGGAAGAAGCCAGCGACCCCGGCCGGCTCCAGGCCGCGGCGCGGCGCCCCAGCGGGTCGAGCGCGAAGCGCGTGGAGAGCGTGCCCTGGCTGCGCGCGATCTCCCTGTGCAGGTCGTCGCGCTCGATGTCGCTGATGAGCTGGTGCACGGCCGGCGCGTCGCCGCGCTGCAGCGAGAAGTTGACCTGGTGCAGGTGCCCCGAGCCGTAGTGCAGGTAGTTCAGCGCGCGCAGCTCGTCGGCCTGATCCGCCAGCGCGGGCAGCAGGGTCCGCGTGCGGTTGCCGAGCGCATCGTGTTCGTGGCGCAACTGGTGGCGCTCGCCGGTGACTTCGTCGATGGCCGTCTCGCCCACCAGCCGGCCGAGCCTGTCGTAGGCGAAGCAGCTGCGGTGCAGCGCGCGCAGCTGCACCGATTTGCCCTCGGCCAGCGGGCTCACCACTTCCAGCTTGACGGCGTCGATGAGCTGGTCGAGCGCGCTGTAGCGATAGCGGTAATGGTGCGTGGCCGTGCGCTTCTCCACGAGCCGGCCCACCGCGTCGCGGACGAGCTCGGTGCGCAGTGGCTGCGCCGCGCGGCGCGGGCCGGCCTGCGGGGCGTCGGGCGCGAGGTCTTCGTCGCCGATGCCGGGATGGTGGGTGATGGCGACCGGCCATCCGCCGGCGCCGTACTCCAACTGCACGCGCGTGCCGCCCACGCGGCGCTCTTCCACCACGCGGTCGGCGTCGTCGTACGCGAACTCGAAGCGCAGGCCGTTCTCGTTGACCAGCGACTGCAGCCTGCGGGCGCTGTCGTAGTTCCAGGCGACGTGCCTGCCCTCCGCGTCCTGACGCCACAGCGGCTCGCCGCGGCGGCCGAGTGCGAACCGGGTGGTGCGGCTCAGTGCGTCGGTGCTTGCGAGCAGCCGGCCCGCTGCGTCGCGGTGGAACGCCTGGTGGCTGCCGTCGGGTTGCGAAACGCCGAGCAGGCGCCCCATGGCGTCGTGCGTGAACCGCGTCTGCTGGCCCGCGGCGTCGGTCAGCGTCTTCAGGTATCCACGGTCGTCGTAGGCATGGCGCGTGGTCTTGCCGGAGCAGTCGGTGTGCGCGACGAGCTGGGCGCATTCGTTCCAGCTCAGCTTGCTGACGCCGCCCCTGGCATCGGTGATGGCGATGGGCAGGCCGCGCCTGTCGTAGCTGTATTCGGTGACGTGGCCGAGCGGATCGGTCTCGCGTACGAGGTTGCCCTCGTCGCTGTAGGCATAGGTCCAGGCGCTGCCGTCGGGCAGGGTTTCGCGCCAGGGCAGGCCGAGCTCGGTCCAGCCGGTGCTGTGCGTGCGGCCGAGCGCGTCGGTGCGGCTGCTCATGAAGCCCTGCGAGTCGTAGGTGCAGCGGGTGACGGCACCGCCGGGCTCCGTCATCGCCACGAGCTGGTCAAGCTCGTCGTAGTGCGCCCGCCAGTGCCGGCCCGAGGCGTCGGTGTACGAGAGCAGTCGGTGCTGCGCGTTCCAGCGCCAGGCGAAGACGCGGCCGAACTGGTCGACTGCGCGGGTTTCGCCGAAGGCTTCCGGGCCTTCTCCCTGCAGCGGAGAGAAGTCGACGTCCCAGCTCTCGCCGTCGTTGGTCCAGTGGCGGCGCACGCGCGCGTCCTTGCCGGTTCCGGTCCACGCGTAGTGGCACTCGAGCCCCGCGGCGTCGACGTGGAAGTTCATGAGGCCGCTCTGCACCTTGCCCTGCGCTTCGTAGCCGAAGCGGCGAACCACCTCGCCGTTGCGGTCGGTCACCTCCAGCAGCCGGCCTTCCGCGTCGTGCCGGTAGGCCACCAGCAGGCAGGGCGTTTCGCCCGGCGCGCCTGCCGCGAGGCGGACCGCGCGCAGCTGCCGGCCGTCGCCCGCGTAGTCGAGCGCGAGCAGGCGCCCGGTGCTGTCGGTCAGTTCGCCCAGCCGGCCTTGCGCGTCGTGGCGCAGTTCGATGAAGTTGCCGTTGCGGTCTTCGAGCCGCGAGAGCTTCAGTGTCTGTTCGCGCGGCAGGTCCTCGCGCGGCGGCTGGAAGATGAAGAACAGCCCGCCCGGTACATGGATGAAGTAGTGGCCGCTCTCGGTGCGGCACAAGTCCAGGCCGTCGCGCGGGCTGTATTGCCGCGTGCCGGGTTCGATGTCGGGCAGCTCCAGCAGCCGGCCCTGTTCGTCGACGAGCGTGAGCACAGGCTCGCCCGCCGCGCCGGTGCCGGGGCGCAGCTCCATCGCGTAGGGCAGGTTCCAGCCCTGTCCCAGCGCGCCGTCGCGGCGCAAGTCGTGGCTGCTGTAGAAGCGCTGCCATTCGATGGGCAGCGGCCCCGGCAGGGTGAAGTCGAGCTCGCTCTCGCCGCCCAGGAACTTGCCGCCGGTCGCCGCGTGCACCGGGTTGCCGAAGGAGCTCACCATGCCGTGGATGCCCATGCCCAGCCCCACGGCGCCTTCGATCAGGCAGGGCAGGGCGTTCCGGCCCTGCCGCGCGAGCTTCGGCAGGCAGCGCAGGCCCTTGTAGATCATGACCACGTTGAAGATGGTCACCAGCACCTTCGAGATCAGCGGCACCTCGTCGGCCACCTCGCGCACGCGCGCGGTCGGCCCGCCGATGAATACGGTGCGCGAGCCCTCGCTGATCTTGGCGCCGCACTCGGTGTGGTCGTCCTTGCGGGAGGCCACGCCCATGTTGATGAAGACGGTCTCGGAGCCTTCGGCCAGCAGGATCTGCGGCGAGTCCCTGGAGCAGCTCACGGTGTCCATGGGCACGTCGGGCGAGGCGCGCGCCGCGCCGGTGGCCTTGCTGTCGATGAACACGTCCGACGAGCCGCTGGTGATCGCGCCGGTGACGGTGAGCGTCTCGGGCACTAGCGCATCGGCGGCAGCCTCGCCGAGCCCTGCGCCGATGTAGCCGCCGGCGGCACGCGCGCCCACGACCACCAGCCCGGCCACGAGCGGCCCCGCCAGCCCGCCGGTGCCGACGATGGCCGCCGCGGCCAGCCCCGCCGCGAAGCCCACGGCGATGCCGCCGATCAGCCCGCCGGCGAACTTCGCCCAGAACCGCGCGTGCGCATTCGTGTGGGCGATGGGGTCGTGCAGGCGTGCTGCGGGCTGGCCGGCCATGGTGCGCTTGCGTGCGTGGCTTGGCGGCGTCAGCCTCGCGGCTGGAAGCTCGCGAGTGCCCGCTGCCAGATCGCGATGCCCTCGGTGTCGAAGGGCAGGGGGCTGCTGGCCGTGAGGATCAGCACGTTCCGGCTCGAGGCCGACGGAAGGAACACGGCCTGCCGCTGGTGCAGCGCCTGCCCGTTCTGCCTGAACTGCGTGGCGAGCTCGATGCCGCGCAGGTTCAGCATCGGCGAGCCGATGGCGACTTCGCCGCGCGACAGTTCCTTGAGCTGGCTCACCTGCCGCGTGAGGTCGTTCATCTGGCGCGTGACGAACTGCGGAAGGGTTTCCTGCGTTCGCAGCGCGTCGCGGCTCACGACGAGCGTGGTGCCCGAGCCGTCGGGCATCGCGAGGACGTTCATCGAGCGGTCGATGCGGCCGTCGTCGGGCACATCGAACTGGCCTTCCTGGATGTGATAGTTCATTTTTTTCTCCCAGCCTTTCGGGCGTGCCGCCTATGAGGGGTCGAAGGCCACGTGGGCCAGGCAGTCGGGGTTGCGCTCCGTGAAACCGAACGACAGCCGGCCCCAGCCGAGCGTGGCGGTATGGGTGGTGGCCTCGTCGAGCGACCGGCCGCGCGGCACTCCGGTGATCTCCAGGTTCGCGTAGTGCTGGCGAACCTCGGCCATCGGTACGCAGCGCCCGCCCAGTTCGAGAGCCAGGAAGCCCGGGTGCGGTCCTTCGCGCTTGATGCGAAGGTCGATGCGTGCGAGCTCGGTGCCATCCCCGAGGCGCACTGGCGTGCCCTCGAAGAAGCGGAACACGTCGCCGCCCTCCGCGTGCGTGTCGCTCAGGGTGGTGGAAAGCGTGCGGCCGACCTTCTGCGTGGAGAACGGCAGTTGCGCCGCCAGCGCTTCGATGGCCTGCCAGAGCGTCATGGCCGTGGCCTGCGGATTCACGGGTTCAGTGCTTGCCGCCATGGGTCTTGTCGTAGGAGTTGCCGTAGTACAGGGTGTATTGCTCGCCGGTGGTCGAGGTGTTGAGCGTGCCGTAGTAGCTGCCGGCCGCGGCTCGCGCGGCCTCCCGGGTACCGCCCTTGAGCATGACGTTGTAGGCATCGTTGAACGCGGCCACGTTCGTCGGGTTCGCTCCCTTGAGGATGTCGACCTTGGCCGCGCGCCAGACTTCGCGCTGCACCTGGATCTGGTTCAGCGCGGCCTCGCCCTCGGAGCTGAGCATGCTGTTGACGAAGGCGCTCTTCGAGGAAACATCGGGCTTGAACTTGTACGAGTAGACCGCGTGCCCGACCTCGTGCGACAGCGAGGCGGTGGTCCTGTAGGGGTCGCTCTTCTCGTTGCCGTCGATCACGATGCGCTTGACGCCGGAATTGGTGTTGGCATATGTGCCGCCGCCCGCGGCTCCATAGCCGATCTTCCATCCCTGGCCCTGCAGGAACTTGATCTGGTTCTGCAGCGTGGGCGATCGCGCCGAGATGGCATCGACGCCCTTGCCAAGACCGGTGGTCACGTAGCCAGGCGGCGCGGCGGCGGGTACGGCGCTCTCGGACGCGCCGGCCGACGTGGCCGCCGCCGCGGGTGCCACCGGCACAGCTTCCTCCACCACGGCTTCTTCGGCCTGGCTGCCGATGGGCGCTTCGCAATTCAGAAAAATCTTCCCGCCCCGCTGATCCAGGTTGTCCGTGAAGTTCACCAGTCCCTTCACCCCGTTGATCTTCACCGTCCCATCCGCCAGCAGCACGATCGACGACTTGCCGCAGATCAACGAGATGCTGGTCTTGGCCGTGACGAACACGTCCTGCTCGGCCGCCTGGACGAGCACCGACTTCTGGCCGGTGAGGTTGGCGTTGGCCGTGGTCGAAGTCACCGAGGCGTCGGTCTTCGACACCAGGTTGATCGCACCGGCGCTGGCGTGCGAGACGATGTCGCCGTCGGACACCACGTTGACCTGCCCGCCCTCGCTCACCTGCGTGAGCATGCCCTTGGCGGCCAGCTGCGTGAGCTGGGCGCCGGTGGTCATGGTCATCGCCGAGGTGGAGCGCATCGACACGCTCTGTCCCGAACTCATGACGATGGGCCGGGGGCTGATCATCGTCTGGCCCTCGGGGCTCACGATGGAGACCACGGGCTTGTCGATCCTGCGCGAGAGGTCGAGCATCTGCTGCGCATCGGCCATGGCCGGGTCGGGGTCGTCCGAGACGCCGGTTTCGGGCGATCCGCCGGCGGCCAGCGCGGTGATGGCCTGCGAGATGCCGCCCACCGACTGCACGCCCTGCACCAGCCCCGAGAGCAGCTGGTTCTTGCCCTGTGCCATGGCGCTCACGAGCGACTTGGTTGCCGCCACGGCCTGCCCCGCGGCCTGCATGAGCGCGCTGCTCTGCGCGAGCGTGGCACCCATGTGCTCGTGGCCGTCGGGGTTGTCGCGCGAGGTCTTCTGCGCGAAGTCCTGCGTGTAGGTGGTCAGCAGCAGGCCCTTGTCCGCGCGGATGGAACCCCACTCGTTGGTGCGCAGCTCGAAGCCGTAGCTGCGCTGCACGCCAGAGCCCTGGTTCATCAGGTAGCCCATGTGCAGGTGGGTGTTGCCGTGGTCGGTGGAGAGCTCGATGTGCTCGGTGCCTCGGCTGTCCTCGAATCGCAGCATGTGCTTGCCGCCGCCGCCCTTGCTCCAGTTGGTCTGGAAGCCGGTCTGGGTCTTGTGGCGCGGCAGCTCCCACGGCGGCATCTGCGCGGCGTTGTAGACGCAGCCGGTGACGATGGGGTGGTCGGGGTCGCCGTTGAGAAAGTCGACGATCACTTCCTGGCCGATGCGCGGGATGTGCATTGCGCCGTAGTTGCTGCCGGCCCAGGTCTGCGACACGCGTATCCAGCACGAGGAGTTCTCGTCGCGCCTGCCGTAGCGGTCCCAGTGGAACTGCACCTTGATGCGGCCGTACTCGTCGGTGTGGATCTCCTCGCCGGCGGGGCCCACCACCACGGCCGTTTGCGGCCCGGTGGTGCGCGGGCGCGGCGTGACGCGCGCGGTGCGGTAGGGCGCGCTGTCGGGCAGCACCTCGAAGGCCTGGCGGTAGCTGGTGCTGCTGGTCGATTCGCGGTAGGCCGCGTCGGCGGCGCCCGCCACGCGCAGGGCGTTCTCCTGGAAGTCGTAGGTGACGGCCTCGATCAGGTAGCGCCGGTTGTCCTCGGCGCTCGGATGGCGCGCCAGCTCGAACAGGTAGCCGGGCGCGATGTGGCGCAGGTTGCCTTCGGCGCTGACGAGCTCGCGCCGCCCGGCCAGTTGCTCCAGCCGCAGCCGCGCGTAGTTCTCGCCGTCGCCCATCTCGGTGTAGCCGCCGGGCCAGTCGTAGATCTCGAAGCTGTCGTGGCTGTGGCCCGCGGGCTGGCGGCGCAGCGTGTCGATCTCGGCGTTGGGCTTCCTGAAGTCGTAGTCGTCGGCCGCGAAGTTGCCCGGGGCGATGTCCTCGGCGTGATGCCAGGTGTCGATGAAGTCCTGCTCCAGGATCTGCGCCGCCAGCACGCCCGCGTGGTAGGGCACCTTCGGCGGTCCGGCGGGCAGGTCGGCGTGCGAGTCGGGGCCGTCGCACAGCACCAGCTGGTGGCTGCCCTTGGCGTGCGAGAAGAAGTAGTAGATGCCTTCCTGCTCCATCAGCCGGCTGACGAAGTTGAAGTCGGTCTCGGCGTACTGCACGCAGTACTCCCAGGTGCGGTAGTTGCCGCCCAGCCTGGCGTCGATGGCGAAGCCGTAGGGCGCCAGCACCTCCTGCAGGATCTGCGGCGCCGTCTTGAACTGGAAGATCCTGAAGTCCGACCGGCGCGTGGCGTACCAGAGCCACGGGCGCAGCGTGGCCTCGTACACGCACATGTCGCCGTCGTCCTTGCCGACGCAGGCGAAGCGCGCGACCTGGCCGCTGAGGAAGCGCAGGCCCGGCCCGCCCAGTTCGGTGGCGAGATTGATCTCGATGGTCATGTCCTCGCCGAGCAGTTGCTTCGGCGGGATGCCCTGCATGTCGCTCACGAGCCGCACGCGCGACTCGAACAGGGTGGAGATGCGCTCCTGTCCCGTCATCGAACGGAACTTGAGGCGCTCGCCCAGCGAGCTGTGGGCGATGAAACTGCGGGTCATCCTGACGCTCGGCCGACGGCGGGAATCAGGTCTCCTTGTTCTCCTTGATGTTCCAGGCCAGAACCGTCTCGGCGCCCTTGCCGCCCTTGTCGGTCTGTTCCCAGTACTGCTGCTTCACCTTGGCGGCCTGGAATGCGTACTGAACGAACACCGCGTCCGAGCCCTGTTCGGCCGTGTACTGCACCGAGGTCACCAGCACCTCTTCGAGCGTGACGCGGGTGTATTCGATCTGCGAGCCACCGGCCTTGCACACCGACACCTCCACCTTGCTCAGGTGCTTGCCGCTGGCGCAGTTCTTCAGCACCGACGGTGCCGCCTTGTCGATGCGCGCGAGCACCTGCAGGTCGTTGAAGCTGGCCTTGCCGACACCGCCGCCACCGCCGCTGACCATGTTGCCGGGCTGCGTCGCGCCCCACGCGAAGGACTTGATGTCCGTCCACTCCTTGTGGTTCGAGTCCTTCGATTCACCGTTCGCGCCTTCGACGCGCATGAACATGTCTACTGCCATGATTGATCGCTCCCTGGGTTGTTGCGTATGCCCGGAAGTTAAGCAAATCAGGCCCTGGCTGCCAGTGCAGAAGGTCACTGAGAAAAAAGAGCTATATGGGAAGCCGTATGGCCGGCGCGGACGGATACCGCCGATCCGGCCGGTTCCTTCCCCCCCGGGCACCGGCGCCGCGCGCTGCCCGCCCAGGCGCTGGGTACGTAGTTCCCCTCACGCCGTCGTCAGACAGCGATCAGCTAGCCCCAAGAGCATCGCATCGTCCGGATTTCCATCCGGATGGAGACGGGACCGGGCGGATTCACTCGCGCCGGTGGCATTCAACTACCCAGTACATCGGGAACGTATGAGAAACAGAAATCTTGTCAGGGGACTATTCCTCATGGCAATCGCGCTGGCCTTCGGCCTCACGGCGCTTCGCTACCCCATTGGAGACCTGAGCCGCGCGGGGCCCGGGCTCTTTCCGGCCCTCGTGAGCGGCATGCTGCTGGTGATCGGCGTGGCGACGGTGATCCGGGCCTTCTTCGTCGCGCAGGTGCCGCTGGTCTTCAACTTCAAGAACATCGGGCTCATCCTCGCGAGCCTTTGCGGGTTTGCTCTGATCTCGCAGTACGTGAACATGATCGCGGGCATCGTCTTCATGGTGTTCTGCTCGTCGTTCGCAGGCAGCTCGCCCTCGTGGGTGCGCAGCATCAAGATCTCGGCCGGCCTGATCGTGATGGCGCTGGCCCTCCAGAAACTCCTCGGCCTGAACCTGCCGCTTTACTGAGGTCACGACGATGGAAGTCCTTAACAACCTGGCGTTCGGCTTTTCTCACGCCCTGACCTGGCAGAACCTGATGTTCTGCGCCATCGGCTGCACCGTGGGCACGCTGGTCGGCCTGCTGCCCGGCCTCGGCCCGCTGGCCACCATCAGCCTGCTGCTGCCGCTGACCTATTCGATTCCCACGACCGGCGCGCTCATCATGCTGGCCGGCATCTACTACGGCGCGCAGTACGGCGACAGCGTGAGCGCGATCACGATGAAGATCCCGCATGCCAGCAGCATCGTGGCCTGCATAGACGGGTACGCGATGACATTGAAGGGGCAGACGGGTCTGGCGCTGTTCACGGCGGGCTTCTCCAGCTTCATCGGCGGCACGGTCGCCATCCTGGTGCTGTCGTTCCTGGCGCCCGTGCTCGGCGAGGTGGCCTTCCTGTTCGGTCCCGCCGACTACGTCTCGATGATGCTGGTGGGCTTCGTGTGCGTGAGCTTCGTGACCACGGGCAGCCTGCTCAACGGCCTGGCCATGTGCATGATCGGCGTGCTGCTCGGAACCATCGGCACCGACGTGAACAGCGGCATGCAGCGCTTCACGCTGGACCTGCCTTTCCTGGTGGACGGCGTCGGCATCGTGAGCATTGCGCTGGGCTGCTTCGGCATTGCCGAGATCACGAAGAATCTCGACTCGCGTGAAGAGCGCTCGCCCTTCAACGGCAAGATCAACCTGATTCCCACCTGGGCGGAGTTCAAGCGGATCATTCCCAGCGCATTGCGCGGCAGCGTGGTCGGTTCATTCCTGGGCATCCTGCCCGGCGGCGGCCCGACGATCGCGCAGTTCGCGGCGTATGCGATCGACAAGAAGGTCAGCAAGTACAAGCACGAGATCGGCTCCGGCTGCATCGAGGGCGTGGCCGGACAGGCTGCAGCCGACGAAGCGGCAGCGCGCACCAGCTTCATTCCGCTGATGAGCATCGGCATCCCCGAGAACGCCGTGATGGCGCTGATGCTGGCCGCCTTCATCATCAAGGGCATCCAGCCCGGACCGAACATGATCGGCAGCCACCCCGAGCTGTTCTGGGGCCTGGTCGCCAGCATGTGGATCGGCAACGTCTTCCTGCTGGTGCTCAACGTGCCGCTGGTGCGCTACTGGCTGTCGGTGTTCAAGATCCCGTACAGCGTGCTGTTCCCGTCGATCCTGTTCTTCTGCTGCATCGGCACCTACAGCGTGAACAACAACCTGGAAGACGTCTTCATCACGGCGGCCTTCGGCTTCATGGGCTACATGTTCATGCGCCTGGAGCTGGATGCGGCACCGCTGATGCTCGGCTTCATCCTCGGGCCGATGCTGGAGGAGAACTTCCGCCGCGCGATGCTGCTGAGCCGCGGCAGCTTCGGCACCTTCGTCTCCCGGCCCATCAGCGGCACGCTGCTGAGCCTGATCGCGGTCTTCGTCGTGTGGCAGGTCGTTTCGTTCGTCCTCCAGGCGCGGAAGAAGACCGCTCCGGCGGTGCCCGTGGCGCTCGAGCCGCAGGAGTAGCGCGAGAGCACGCGGCGAACGCACAAGCCAGCGGCGCTGTCGGCACCGCCCGGAAACCGGGTCGGCGCCGACAGCGCTTTTTCTTTTCCGGACGGGGCGGGTTGCCCGGCGGGTTTCAGCCCGGGAGTCGCGCGAAGCGGGACGGCAGGTATCGTTTCACGGAACTCCCTCCTGAACTTCACTGCGAATTCACCCACGGCGCGCACACTGCGTCCCGACAGCGGTTCGGCGCTGGTAGAGGCCAGGGAGAAAAAATCCGCTCAGGGAACCGCCTCGATGCCGACCGCTGTCGCCTTTCTTCCCGCACCTCGCACGGCCCTGCACCAGGCCGGACTGTCATCCGGATGACGCCATCGGCCGCTTCAATGAACCGCAGTCGCGCGGTTCATGTCCAAGTCCCGCGCCTTCACAAGGAGGAACGCCGTGAACGAGGAAGCGATCGACGCCTTCAAGGCCAGCCTGCAGAGTACCGCCGCCGAGCGTGAACAGGTGAGGAAGCTGGTGGCCGAGGGCCGCTGGCGCGATGCAGAACCTGACGTCGAACGCTCGCGCGCCTATGCGACGCGCCATCGAACGCTCATGTCGTCCAGCGGCGCGGAGTCCATCACCGGCGCCACCGAGGATTTCCAGCGGGCCAGCTTCCTGTCGCAGGGAGCGCGCAGCGCCAGGGCCGTGGGCTACGTCGAGGTCAACTACGGGACCAGGGCGGAGATCGGCACCGGCTTCATGGTCAGCCCGGCGCTCTTCATCACCAACCGCCACGTCATCCAGCACGAGTCCGCGGCGCGAGGCACGCAGGTGACCTTCTTCCGCGAGCTCGACGAGCGCGGCGTGCCGAGGCCCACGACCACCTTCCTGCTCGACCCCGACCGCTTCGCGCTGTTCTCGCCCGACGACCAGCTCGACTACGCCCTCGTCGCGCTGGGCCGTAGGCAGTCCGGCGAGGCCGAGGCCGGCGACCTGGGCTTCTGCGCGCTCTCGGACCAGCCGGACAAGCATGTGCTCGGGATGAACACGAACATCGTCCAGCACCCCTCGGGCTGGCCCAAGATGATCACGGTGCGCAACAACATCCTCACGGCGCGCACCGACCGCACGCTGCTGTACGAGACGGATACCGAGCAGGGCTCCTCGGGTTCGCCGGTGTTCAACGACGACTGGCAACTGGTTGCGCTTCATCACTGGGGCGAGCCCTTCATCGATCGGAATGCCCTCGGCGACAAGGCGCCGGTGAACGTGAACGAGGGCGTTCGCATCAGTGCCATCTATCGCGACCTCGCCAGTCGCCTGAGTGGGCTGCCGGCGCAGTGGCAGTCGCTGCTGCGCGATGCGCTTGCGCTCGGAGACCCCGGCAGCGCAGCCGCCGTGGGAAGCGACCGCAGGCTATCGCCGCCCCGGCCGTCGGCACGGGAGGCCAAGGAAGTCGAGATCACGAACCCAACCACGGAGCTTCACACCATGGACACCCCGAGCAGCGCATCGCCTTCCAGTTCCATCCGGCTGACCGTGCCCATCGAATTGACGATCAGCATCGGGCAGGCGGTGCAGGCGCAGCCCGTCGTCGACGACGCCTCCCGGTCCTCGCTTGCTTCCACTTCATTGCAGCCGAAGGTGCTGGCCCGTGGCGCCGAGGCCGTGCAGGTCGACCAGGACTACGGCAACCGCAACGGCTACGACTCGGCGTTCGTTCCCGGGCTGGAGTTGCCTCTGCCGCAGCCCTCGCCGGCTCTGGCGAAGCAGGTCGCCCCGCTGAGGGCGGAGGAGCCCGATGCCGCCGAGGGCGAGCTGAAGTACGAGCACTTCAGCCTGAAGCTGAACAAGTCGAAGCGCATCGCGCTCTTCACGGCAACCAACATCGACGGCGAGACCTATCTCGAAATCGACAGGAAGACCGGCCAGCCCAACGCGTCCGAAGGAGAGGTCTGGTTCAAGGACCCGCGCGTCAGCGCGAGCTTCGTGCTCGACCAGAGCTTCTACTCGGCATGGTCGACCTACTTCGACCGCGGCCACCTCACGCGGCGCACCGATCCGACCTGGGGTTCGGCGGAAGACGCCGCGCGCGCCAATGCCGACACCTTCCATTTCACGAACTGTTCGCCGCAGCATTTCAGGTTCAACCAGAGCGCGAGGTACTGGCAGGGGCTGGAGCGCTACGTGCTCGAGAACGGCACGCTCGCGGGCGACGTGCGGCGCAGGCTGGCCGTCTTCCAGGGGCCGATCTTCGACGACAAGATCGACCTGTGGGCGGACGACGTGCAGATCCCCTCGTCGTTCTTCAAGGTCGTGGTCTGGAAGGGGCAGGCCGGTCCCAGGGCCGTGGGGCTGGTGGCCGATCAGTCGAAGCTGCTCTCCGAACCCCGGCGCAGCCTGGGTTCGCCACAGGCGCTGGCTTCGGTGGACGTGAACCAGTGGCGCGTGCCCATCGAGAAGATCGAGGCCCGGACGGGGCTCGATTTCGGCGAACTGGTCCGGGGCGCCGACACCATCGCCGACGACGGCCAGCCGCGCGTGGGCGAGGGGCTGGTGCTCGTCAGGAGCTTCGAGAGCATCCGGCTCTGAGCGATGCCCTGAGCGAGCAGTCTCAGCCGAACGTGGTCGAAGGAGCTTCCGGCTCGTAGCGCAGCGCGGCGTCGTGGGTGGGAATGGGCTGCGTCAGGATCTGGGCCAGCCAGTGGTCGAGCGTGTTGCCCGGCGGCGGTGCGGGGCGCTGTTCGCGCAGGGGCTTCGCCATGGCGGTTGCATCGCGCGAGATCGGGCTCACCTCGTCGGGAAACCACCGGAAGATGTCGACCCGGCTCCTGTAGCCGTCACCCGAGCGCACGAAGAGAAAGCCCTGTCGTGCGTTGCCTTCCGCATCCACCGGAACACCGGCCGCCCGAAGGGCCTTGACCCTGGCCTCCGTGTCGAGGTCGAACGGCAGCTTCAAGGTGATGGTTGCGTTGTGGACCATCCGTCTCGCCATGGCTTTACCCTCATGCTTTCTGGTGGATCGATCGATTCGAAAAAGCTTTCCCGGGATATCGCTTCGGGAGGTGGCAAGCCTCCCGGCGGGGCGATGGCGCCCCTGTCTGCCTGCCTGTGCTACTTGTCGTGGTGCAGATAGCTCGCCTGCTTCGGCAGCAGCAGGCTCACGGTGAACGCCACGACCATCATGGCCGTCACGTACCAGTAGAAGTACGACTCGTGCCCGATCGACTTCAGCCCCAGCGCCACGTACTCGGCGCTGCCGCCGAAGATCGCGTTGCCCACCGCGTAGGAGAGGCCGACGCCCAGCGCGCGGATCTCGGGCGGGAACATCTCGGCCTTCACGATGCCGCTGATCGAGGTGTAGAAGCTCACCACCGCCAGCGCCAGCGTGATCAGCAGGCCGGCCGCCAGCGGGCTGCCCACGTTCTGCAGGTTGCTCAGCACCGGCACCGTCATCAGCGCGCCCAGCGCGCCGAACAGCAGCATGTTGCTGCGGCGGCCGATGCGGTCCGACAGCGCGCCGAACACCGGCTGCATGCACATGTAGATGAACAGGCAGGCCGTCATCACGTTGCTGGCGGTCTTGATCGACATGCCGGCCGAGTTCACCAGGTACTTTTGCATGTACGTGGTGAAGGTGTAGAAGATCAGCGAGCCGCCGGCCGTGTAGCCCAGCACCACGAAGAAGGCGCGCTTGTGGTGGGTGAACAGCTCGCGCATCGTGCCAGCGCCCTTGGCGGCGCGGGTCTTGGTGCTGGCGGTTTCGGTCAGCGTGCGGCGCAGCAGCAGTGCGACCACAGCAGCCACGGCACCCAGCACGAAGGGAATGCGCCAGCCCCAGGCCTTGAGCTCGGCCTCGTCCAGCAGCTGCTGGAGCACCACCACCACGACCACCGCGAGCAGCTGGCCGCCGATCAGCGTGACGTACTGGAACGACGAGAAGAAGCCGCGCTGGCCGCGCATGGCCACTTCGCTCATGTAGGTGGCGGTGGTGCCGTACTCGCCGCCCACCGACAGGCCCTGCAGCAGCCGTGCGGCCAGCAGCAGTGCCGGAGCGGCCGCGCCGATCTGCGCGTAGGTGGGCAGGCAGGCGATGACCAGCGAACCCACGCACATCATGACGACCGAGGTCACCATCGAGGTCTTGCGGCCCTTGCGGTCGGCGATGCGGCCGAACAGCCAGCCGCCGATCGGGCGCATCAGGAAGCCGGCGGCGAACACGCCGGCGGTGTTCAGCAGCTGGACGGTGGGGTCGGACTTGGGGAAGAACGCCGGAGCGAAATAGATGGCGCAGAAGGCGTAGACGTAGAAGTCGAACCACTCCACGAGGTTGCCGGACGAGGCGGCGAAGATGGCGAAGATGCGCTTGCGCTTTTCCTCGAAGGTATAGGGAGTGTTGCTGCTGGTGGCGGGTGCCGCGTCGGCGCTGGAAGCACCGGCGGCCGCGCTTGCGGTGGCGGTCATGAAAAGGGGTCCTTGTCTCTGGCTGGGGCCCGCCGCGTTAAGAAAAAAGTCACGCGGAGGCCGTTCGGCCGAGTCTGTCCGCCTCGGGTCGCGCTGTCGTCCGTAGCTGGGGGCGGGGCGTCTACGTATCGATACGCAAGGGTAAATACCTAGAGAGGCCTGGAGGTCCGGCGGGCCGGGCATCGGGAGCAGGGGCTTGACGGCCGTAAGGCGCCTTGCCGACAATCCGCCCGCAGCCGCCGTCACCAGATGGCGCTTCCGTAGGCGTTACCGTCATCCAACGCGTCCTTCGTCGAGAGGGTCCCAGCAGGGAAATCTCGAAGCATCGAAAGGCGCCACGGTATGCCCCCATCCTCCTGCCTCGCGACCGCCCGATCGAGACGCCCATACGCGCCGTCTTGCCGTGGCCGTTCGCGAGTCCGGCGTTCCAGGCCTGCCGCCGCCTTTCGAGTCATCCGACTCAACGAAAGAAAGGCAGCAACCATGAACACGACAGGCAACACCATTCTCGTCACCGGCGGCACCAGCGGCATCGGCCGCGCGCTTGCCGAAGCCCTGCTGGCGCGCGGCAACCGCATCATCGTCACGGGGCGGCGACAGGCCCTGCTCGACCAGATCACCGCGAACCGTCCCGGCTTCTTCGGGATACCGCTCGACATCGACGACCCGGCAGCGCTGTCGCGCCTCGCCGACGAGGTTCGCGCGCGCTTTCCCGAGCTCAACGTGCTCGTCGCCAATGCGGGGATCTCGCAGGCGGAGGACATGACCGCCGACAGCTGGGACGCTTCCGGCGCCGAGGCGATAGTGCGGACCAACGTCCTGGGCGTGCTGCGCGTGACGGCGGCGCTGCTGCCGGTGCTGAAGCGGCAGCCGGGCGCCACGATCATCGCGACCAGCTCCAACCTCGCCTTCGTGCCCCGCGCCGACTTTCCGGCCTACTGCGCCAGCAAGGCGTTCCTGCACTCATGGCTCCAGTCGCTGCGCCATCAGCTGCGCAAGATTCCCGTCGAAGTCCTCGAGCTTGCGCCGCCTTACGTGCAGACGGAACTGACGGGCGCGGGGCAGGCGTCCGACCCGCGCGCCATGCCCGTGGCTGCGTACGTCGCGGAGGTGATGCAACTGCTGGAGCGCAGGGACCATCCCAGGGGCGAGTTGCTTGTCGAACGCGATCGAGCCCGGCGATGGGCCGAGCGCGACGGTCGCTACGAGGCCACCTTCGAGGCCATGAATCCGCGTTAGAGCGCTCGCGCCGGCGCTACCTACAGCGCATGCTCCCGCAGAAACCGATCCAGCTGATGGCTGTTCGCCAGCCCCAGCTTCGCGAACACATGCGCCCGGTGCGTTTCCACCGTGCGCTGTTCCAGCGGCGCGAGTTCCTGCGCGATCTGCTTGTTGGGCTTGCCCTCGGCCACGAGGCGGGCGATCTGCATCTCGCGCGGAGTGAGCTTGTCCCACAGGGCCTGCGCGGCCTGGCGGGCCTGGCGGCGGGCGGCGACTTCGCCGGCCTGCTGCAGGGCGCGGGCGATGGTGTCGAGCAGGCGTTCGTCGTTGCAGGGTTTCTCGAGCCAGCCGAAGGCGCCGTTCTGCACGGCCTCCACGGCCACGGGAATGTCTCCGTGGCCCGACAGGAAGATCACCACCAGCGGGCTCTCCTGCGTGCGCAGCGCGTCGAACACCTGCAGGCCGCTCATGCCGCCCAGGCGCAGGTCCAGGATCACGCAGCCGGCGCGCTGCAGGTCGGTGCCTTCGAGAAAAGCCTCGCCCGAGGCGAAGGTCTGCACCGCGTACCCGCGCGACAGCAGCAACAGGCCCAGCGAGCGGCGCACGGCCTCGTCGTCGTCCACGATGCACAGGTTGTTGGCGGGAGCGCTCGCTGCGGTGGTGGCGTTCATGGCGGAGAGATTTCCAGCTCGAGTGTGAAGACTGTGCCACCGCCGGGTCGGTCGGCAAAGTACAGGCTCCCCCGGTGTGCTTCGACGATGGTGCGGCAGATGTTGAGGCCCAGGCCCAGCCCGCCGGTCTTGGTGGTGAAGAAGGGCGAGAACACCTGGTCGGCCACGGCCGGGTCGATGCCCGGGCCGCGGTCGGCAACGCGGATGTGCATGCGGCCTCCCTCCAGCCCGGCCTCGACTTCCACGACCCGCTGCTCCGGCGGCACGGCCTGCATGGCGTGCAGGCTGTTCGACAGCAGGTTCAGCAGCACCTGCTCGAGCAGCACGCGGTCGCCGCGCACGTCGGGCAGCCCCTGCGGAATGCGCAGTTCTGCGCGTGCCTGGCGCATGCGGATCTCGCCCTGCAGCAGCGCGAGCGCGTTGCCGGCCAGCGCGGCGACCGCGCAGTCTTCGGTGCCGACGGTGCGCTGGCGCACGAAGCCGCGGATGCGCCGCACGATCTCGGCGCTGCGCCGGGCCTGCGTCATGGCCTCGTCGAGGCTGCTCACCAGCAGCTGCTGGTTGCCCTGCTCGGCAAAGGCCTTGGCGGCGCTCGCGAAATTGCTCAGCGCCATCAGGGGCTGGTTCAGTTCGTGCGCCAGGGTGGATGCCATCTCGCCCAGGCTCGCGAGGCGCTGGGCGTGCTGCAGCTGCTCGTCGTTCTGGCGCTGCCGCAGCTCGGCGCGCTTCTGCTCGGTGATGTCCACCACCGAGCTCATCCAGCCGCTGTGCCTGCCGTCCGCATCGATCAGCGCGGCGGTGTAGACCATGGTGATGACCTCGTGCCCGTCGCGGTGCCGCAGGCGCGATTCGAAGCCCGAGCGCGCGGGCTGACCGCTCATCATGGCGTCGTACTGCCGCCAGTGCTGGGTCACGTCGTTCGGGTGCCAGTAGGGGTAGGGCGGCAGCTTGCCCAGCAGCTCGTCGGCGTCGTAGCCGGTCATCTCGCAGAAGGCCGGGTTGACATAGATGATGCGGCCTTCCAGGTCGCGCGCGCGCATGCCCACCAGCAGCGAGTCTTCCATCGCCTTGCGGAAGGCATGGGCCTCGTCGAGTTCGTGGGTGCGTTCGCGCACGCGCAGCTCCAGGTCGCGCCGCGCGTCGCGCTGCTCGGCGAAGCGGCGTTCGCGCAGCTGCCAGTACAGGCCGGCGAGCAGCAGAACCACGGCCAGCAGCAGGCCCAGCATCCAGGCGCGCTCGCGCGCGACGTCCACGTCGGCGTGGTCGGCCATCACGGTCAGCGTCCAGCCCAGGTCGGGCAGGCGCTCGTCCACCGCGAGGAACTGGCGCGGCCGGCCGCCGACGCTGGCGCGTACCAGATAGCTGTGCGCGCCTTCCTCGTGTTCCACTTTCCACGGCACCGCCTGGAAGCTGGTGCGCGTGCCGTACTGCTGGTCGCGCCGCATGCCCTCGAGCTCGGCGGCTGCCAGGGGGCGCGTGGACTGGTACATCCACGACGGCACCGAGCTCAGGAACACGACGCCGCGCGCGTCGGTCAGCAGGATGGGGTCGCGCACGAAGGTCCATGTCTCCTGCACCTGGCGCAGGCTCACCTTGACCGTCAACACGCCGCGCACCTCGCCGTCCGTGCCGCGCACCGGCGAGGAGATGAAGAGCCCGGGCTCGCCGGTCGTCTGGCCCACGCCGTAGAAGAGGCCGTTGCGTCCCGCGCGTGCGTCGATGAAGTAGGGCCGGTTGGCGTAGGACTGGCCGACGAAGCTCTGCGGCGTCGCCCAGTTGCTGGCCGCCAGCGTGAGGCCCTGCATGTCGATCAGGTAGAGCGCGTCGGAGCCGGCACGGCGGTTCACCCCCTCGATGTAGAGGTTGGCGCGCTGCTTCGCGGCCGGGTCGCCCGGATGGTCCAGCGCGGCCAGCACGAGCGGATGCAGGCCGGTGGTGAAGGGCAGGTAGTTGTACTTGCCGGCGGCATCGCGCAGGCCGAGCACGTGCACTTCCATGGCGCGCCGGATCGAATCGGCCTGGAAGTTCGCCTCGCGGCGCGCAGCCCACTGGCCGGCCAGGCCGATCAGCAGCAGGGCCAGCAAGCACGCTGCCGTCCAGGCGACCACGTTGCGGCGCCGGCGGCGCGGGCTGACGGCCGGGGAGGGCGTTGGCGTTTCGGGAGTGGTGGGCGGCATGGGGGAACAGGGCCGACCGGCGCGGCGGACGGATTTTGCCCTGATCCTCCCGACAGAGCTCTTGCCGCTCGCCCTCTGCCCGGTTCGCTCAGGCCGCGACCGGCTGCAGCTGCCTCGGCGCACGTTGCGCCGGGGTCGCGTCCAGCTGCCTTGCCAGCGCCTCCCAACGCACCCGCGCCGACACCACGCTTTCCTGCTTCACGTGCCCGAAGCCGCGGATCTGCTCGGGCAGCCGCGCCAGCGAGAGCGCCGTGTCGAAGTCGATGGTGTCGAAGCGAGCGAGCAGGCCCTCGACCATCGCACGGTAGTCCTCGGCGAGCTGCCGCTCCATGCGCCGCTCGGCGGTGCGCCCGAACACGTCGAAAGCCGTTCCGCGCAGGCCGCGCAATCCGGCGAGCACGCGGAACGCGCCCATCATCCAGGGCCCGAAGCTGGTCTTCACCGCACGCCCCTCGGCGTCGCGGCGACCCAGCACCGGCGGCGCGAGATGGAAGCGCAACACCGGCTTGCCCTCGAACTGCTCGCCGAGCTTTTCCATGAAGCGCTTGTCGGTGTACAGCCGCGCAACCTCGTACTCGTCCTTGTAGGCCATGAGCTTGAAGAGGCCCGACGCGACCGCCTTCGCCAGCACATTGCTGCCGCGCTCGCGCTGTTCGACTTCGCGCACGCGTTCCACCAGTTCCGCATAGCGCTCCGCATAAGCGGCGTTCTGGTACGAGACGAGGAACTCAGTGCGGCTCTTCACCAGCGCCTCGAAGCTCTGCGGCCGCTGCAGCGCGACCACCTTCTGCGGCGAGGCTTCGCGCGTCACCGCAGCGAGGTCGAGCGCCGCCTTGCGGCCCCAGCGGAAGGCCGACTGGTTCGCCTTCACCGCCACGCCGTTGATCTCGATGGCCTTGTCCAGCGCCCCGGCCGACAGCGGCACGAAGCCCTTCTGGAAGGCGAAGCCCAGCAGGAACAGGTTGGCCGCGATGGCGTCGCCCATGAGCCGCGTGGCCAGTTGCGTCGCATCGACGAAGTCGGCGCGGCCTTCCACCGATTCCTCGATCAGCGCGCGCACCTGCGCGGCCGGGAATTGCCAGTCGGGCTGCTGCGCGAAATGCCCCGTGGGCTGCTCGAAGGTGTTGACCAGCGCGTAGGTGCGGCCCGGCCGCATCCGCGCGATGGCGTCGGGCGCGCCGGCCGTCAGCATGTCGCAGCCCAGGATCAGGTCGGCCTCGCCGGTGGGAATGCGCTGCGCCTTCAGCTGAGAGGCGTCACGCGCGATGCGTACGTGCGAGGTCACCGAGCCGTTCTTCTGCGACATGCCCGTCATGTCGAGCACGCTCACGCCCTTGCCTTCGAGGTGCGCCGCCATGCCGATCAGCGCGCCGATGGTGATGACGCCCGTGCCGCCGATACCGGTGATGAGGATGTTGTGCATGCCCTCGAGCGCGAGCTGCTTCGGCTCGGGCAGCGGTGCCTCTTCGGCTGCGGCCTTCGCGGCGACCGGCGCTTGCTTGCGCGGCTTCACGCCTTCCACCGTCACGAAGCTGGGGCAGAAGCCCTTGATGCACGACTCGTCGGCGTTGCAGGCGCTCTGGTCCACGGCGCGCTTCAGGCCGAGTTCTGTCTGCTTCGGCAGCAGCGCGGTGCAGTTCGACTGCTCGCCGCAGTCGCCGCAGCCTTCGCACACCGCGTCGTTGATGAACACGCGCCGCGCGGCCTGCGGAAACTCGCCTTTCTTGCGGCGGCGGCGCTTCTCGGCGGCGCACACCTGGTCGTAGATCAGCACCGAGACGCCCTCGAACTCGCGCAGCTCGCGCTGCACGGCGTCCATGCTGTCGCGGTGGTGCACGGTGAGCACGAAGCCCTCGCGATCCGGCGGCAGCACGCTGCGGTCGGCCCAGCGCGACGGGTCTTCGGCCACAAGCGCGAGGCGCTTCACGCCCTCGGCCGCCATCTGGTGCGCGATGCGCGGCACGGTGATGGGGCCGTCCACCGGCTGCCCGCCGGTCATGGCGACCGCGTCGTTGTAGAGGATCTTGTAGGTGATGTTCACGCCCGCCGCCACTGCGGCGCGGATGGCGAGCGAGCCCGAGTGGTAGTAGGTGCCGTCGCCCAGGTTCGCGAACACGTGCCTGCGCTTGGAGAACCACGCCTGCCCGAGCCACGGCGCGCCTTCGCCGCCCATGTGCGTGGTCGTGCGGTTGTGCTCGGGGTAGATGGCGGTGGCCATCACGTGGCAGCCGATGCCCGCGAGCGCGAGGCTGCCTTCGGGCACCTTGGTCGAGGTGTTGTGCGGGCAGCCCGAGCAGTACCAGGCCGGGCGCGAGGGCGTGGCGACTGCCTTGCCGAGCACCACGTCCTTCGCGTCGAGGATGGCGAGCCGCATGCGGATGCGGTCGCTGGTGTGAAAGCGCGCCACGCGCCCCGCGATGACGCGCGCGATCTGTGCCACCGAGAAGTCGGCCGTGGCCGGCAGCAGCCACTTTCCGCGCGGATGCGCGCCCCATTCGCCCTGCTCGTCGAATTTGCCGATCACGCGCGGGCGCACGTCCTCGCGCCAGTTGTAGAGATGCTCCTTGAGCTGGTATTCGACGATCTGGCGCTTTTCTTCCACGACCAGGATCTCCTCGAGCCCGTCGGCGAACTCGCGGATCGAATCGGGCTCCAGCGGCCAGGGCATCGACACCTTGAAGAGCCTGATGCCGATGCGCGCGGCTTCGTCGGCGTCGATGCCCAGTTCTTCCAGCGCCTCCAGCACGTCGCGGTACGACTTGCCCGAGGCCACGATGCCAAGGCGTGCCTTCGGCGAATCGATGGTCACGCGGTTCAGCTTGTTCTCGCGCGCATAGGCGATGGCTGCGTAGATCTTGTAGTCCTGCATCAGCGCTTCCTGCTTTCGGGCCTGCACGCCGAGCGTGTCGGTCGACAGGCGCGCGTGCACGCCGCCGGGCGGGAACACGAAGTCCGAAGGCAGCCGCGTGTGCACGTCGAGCGCACCGGCCGGGATGGAGCCCGAAGACTCCACCGTGTCCGCCAGCGCCTTGAAGCCCACCGGCAGGCCCGCGAAGCGCGACATCGCGAAGCCGTGCAGGCCGAGCTCGATGTACTCCTCCACGCTCTGCGGATAGAGCATCGGGATCATCGACGCGGCGAACAGGTGGTCGCTCTGGTTGGGCAGCGTCGACGAAGACGCGCCGTGGTCGTCGCCCGCCACCAGAAGCACGCCGCCGTGTGGCGAGGTGCCCGCGTGGCTCATGTGCTTGAACACGTCGCCGCAGCGGTCCACGCCCGGCGCCTTGCCGTACCACATGGCGAAGACGCCATCGACGGCGGACTCGCCCGTCAGGTGCACCTGCTGCGTGCCCCAGACGGCGGTGGCGGCCAGCTCTTCGTTCACGCCGGGCAGGAACTTCACGGCGTTGGCTTCGAGCTGCGGCTGCGCCTTCCACAGTGCTTCGTCGAGGCCGCCGAGCGGCGAGCCGCGGTAGCCCGAGACGAAGCCTGCGGTGTTCAGCCCGGCCTTCTGGTCGCGCCACTTCTGCACGAGCATGAGGCGCACCAGCGCCTGGATGCCGCTGAGGTAGATCCGGCCTTCGGTGGCCGTGTATTTGTCGTCCAGCGCAACGCTGGCCAGTTCGTGGGATGCCATGACTGAAAAAGACTCCGGGTAGGACTCGTTGGAATGCGGGCATGGCCCCGGTAGAGGGCCGGCTCGCCGAACGCTCCGGCGGGGTAGACGCCGGAACAGCAACGATTCTTCCGCGCTGTCTACGGAAAGTGCTTCTTCGTTTGGGCAAAGCACGGCGCATTCCGGAAGATCTGTCTCTTGCGGGTGCGATCCGCCGAAAGTATTTCGGCCGAGGCCATGGCCCCTGCTGGCCCGACAATGTCGGCCTCGCAGACCGACCCCGAACCCCATGAGACCCGACCTCGATTCGCTGGCGCTTTTCCTGCGCGCCATTGAGCACGGCAGCCTGTCGAAGGCCGCGGCCGAGAGCCACATGGTGCTGTCGGCCGCCAGCCGCCGGCTGGCCATCCTCGAAGAGCACCTCGGCGTGGCGCTGCTCAACCGCACCTCGAGGGGCGTGACGCCCACCGGCGCCGGCGAATCGCTGGCCGTGCATGCGCGGCAGATATTGCGCGACGTCGACCGCATGCGCGCCGACCTCTCCGACTACGCGCAAGGCGCCACCGGCCGCGTGCGGCTGCATGCCAACGCGTCGGCCATGGGCCAGTTCTTGCCCGACGACGTGGCGAGCTTCCGCCAGCGCTACCCCGAGATTCGCGTGAGCGTGGAGGAGCACCGCAGTGTCTACATCGTGCAGGCGATTCGCGACCGGCAAGCGGATGTGGGCGTCATTACCAGCGAGGCGGCAGACCCGGCGCTGCACTTCATTCCGTACCGCACGGACAGGCTGGTGGCCATCGTGCGGCAGAAGCATCCGTGGCGCGGGCGCGAGGTCTCGTTCGAGGAACTGCTCGACTACGACTTCGTCGGCTTGGAGGACGACTCGGCCATCTCCCGCACCATGGAAGACGCCGCGATGAGCGCGCGCAAGGTGCTGCGCCTGCGCGTGCGGGTGAAGAGCTTCGAGGCCGTGTGCCGGATGATCGAAGCGGGCATGGGCGTGGGCATCCTGCCCGAAGGCGCCGCGGTGACCTATCGCAAGGAGATGAAGCTGCGCTTCATCAACCTCACCGATGCGTGGGCCTCGCGCCGCATGTACCTGTGCACGCGGCAGGAGGCGTTGAGCTTTCCGCAGCGGCGGCTGGTCGATCACTTGCTGGCGCGCGGCATGAGCTAGCGGCTGCGCTATTACCCAGGCGTGCCTGGGGTGTCTCGGGGGTTACACACAAGAACCATAAAAACGGCCGCGGTTCGCTTGCCGGCCCCCACAACAAGAGAGACCCCAAATGACACACCGAGGACGAGGATCGAGGCCCGCGTGGCCGTTCAAGACATTGGCGCTGACACTGGCCATCTTGCTGACCGCTTGCGGCGGCGGTGGTGGTGGCAACGCTTCCTTTCCACTGACTCCCCCGTCCTCGGGCGGCACGCCGCCAGCGGCGCAGCCTGAAGATCCCGCGCCAGTCACGCCTCCGCCCACATGCGCCGCGGCCATTCCGGCCGGCGCGCCGCTCGCGGCCATCTCTTCCGTGCAGGGCACGGGCAACATCAGCCCCATGGCCTCGCAGGCCGTGACCGTGCGCGGCGTGGTCGTCGGAGATTTCCAGAACACCGGCACCACTTCGGTGAAGCTGAATGGGTTCTTCGTACAGCAGCTCGTGCCCGATGCCGACCCGATGACCTCGGAAGGCGTCTTCGTCTATGCGCCGAACAACGCCACCCGCGTGGCGGTCGGCGATTACGTGCAGGTCACTGGCGTGGTGGCCGAGTTCGGCCAGACTGCCGGTGTGGGGGCCAAGCCTGACAGCATCACGCAGATTGCCGGCACGACCCCGACCCCGCTCGCCATCAGCGTCTGCGGCAGCGGCGTGGTCGTCAAACCCACGCAGATCACACTGCCGGTCGCCGACGAGTCCACGCTCGAGCGCTACGAGGGCATGCTGGTCGAGATCGCGCAGCCCCTGGCCGTGACCGAACTCTTCGAGCTGGGCCGCTACGGCCAGATGGTGCTGTCGCTCAACGGGCGCCAGTTCAACCCGACCAACGGCAACGCGACGGCAACCCATGCGCAGAACCTGCTCTCGCGCATCGTGCTGGACGACGGCGCCTCGGTGTCCAACCCGAACCCCATTCCCTACCTGAGCGCGGCCGGCACCGACGGCACTCGGCGGATGGGCGACACGACGCAGAAGGTCACCGGCATCCTGAGCCACAACTTCGGGGCCTATCGCATCCAGCCGACGGTGGCACCGGTGTTCGCGCAGGCCAACCCGCGCCAGCCCTCGGCGCCGGTGGTCGGCGGCTCGCTCAAGGTGGCCAGCCTCAACGTGCTCAACTACTTCACCACCTTCGTGGACGGCACGAACTCCACGGGACAGACCGGCCAGGTCTGCCTGCTCGGCACAGGAGTCGCAACGGACTGCCGCGGCGCGAACAACCTGAACGAGTTCAAGCGGCAGCAGGCCAAGATCGTCGCCGCCATCGCGGGGCTCGACGCCGACGTGATCGGCCTGATGGAGATCCAGAACACCGACGTCGCAACGAACGACCTGCTGGCAGCCCTCAACGCCAAGCTCGGGCCGAATACTTACGCGGCAGTCAACAGCGGCGTGTTCGGCACGGATGCGATCAAGGTCGACATCCTCTACAAGCCCGCGAAGGTCCAGCGCGTCGGCAACGTCGTGCTGCCGACCGGCACCGACCTGACGGACTACACCGCCGCCAGCGGCCGGCCGCCGCTGGCCCAGCGCTTCAGCGCGGCGGGCAACAACGGTGGCTTCTGGTTCGTGGTCAACCACTTCAAGAGCAAGGGCAGCTGCCCCACCTCGGGCGACGTTGACCAGGGCCAAGGCTGCTGGAACCTGGCGCGCACCCAGCAGGCCACCGCGCTCAACAGCTTCGTGAGCAAGCTCAAGGCCAAGGGCACGACTGGAGAGAGCGACGTGCTGATGATGGGCGACTTCAACAGCTACCTGCTGGAAGACCCGACCAAGGTGCTTGAAGGCGCGGCCAACGAGAGTCTGCTCAAGCGCATGCCCGCTGGCGACCGCTACACCTACGTGTTCGGCGGCGAGACCGGTGCGCTCGACCACGCCTATGCCTCTGCCTCCCTGGCTTCGCAGGTCAACGGCGTGAGCGTGTGGCACATCAACTCCGACGAGCCGACCGCGCTCGACTACAACACCGACTTCACGACCGACGACCGCTACGCGCCCACGCCGTTCCGCGCGTCGGACCACGATCCGGTGCTCGTGGGCCTGAACCTCGCGGCCGATGCTGCGGTGGTGGAGCCCATCGTCAGCGCCTCGATTCCGGCCTCGGCGAAGATCGGCGAGACCTACAGCGTGGACATCACGGAAGCCATTCCTGGCGGGGCCAACACGATGACCTCGCTCGTGGTCGACTGGGGCGACGGCAGTCCTACCACCACGGCAACCGGTACTGGCGCGGTGACGCACACCTACGCGGCAGCGGGCACCTTCAGCGTGACGGTCACGCTGACCAACTCCGCCGGCCAGACCGCGACGAAGACGGGCAATGTGAATGTCACCACCACGGTCGTGGTGCTGCCGCCCGGCCCGCCGGACCTTTTCTTCAGCGAGTATGTGGAAGGCTCGTCGAACAACAAGGCGATCGAGCTCTACAACCCGACCGCCTCGGCGATCGACCTGAGCCTCTATGCCGTCAAGCTGTACTCGAACGGAGTGACTGCGCCGACGAGCACGCAGGCGCTGAGCGGCTCCCTGCCGCCTGGCGGCACGATCGTGTTGGCGCACGCCAGCGCCACGGCTGCCTTCAAACCGGCCGGCACTCAGGACAGCGGCGTCGCCAACTTCAACGGCGACGACGCCCTGACGCTGGAGAAGTCGGGCACGGTCATCGACCGCATCGGCCAGGTCGGGTTCGACCCCGGAACCGAGTGGAAGAGCGCCAACGGCGCAAGCACGCTGAACCAGACGCTGCGCCGCAAGCCCACCGTCAAATCGGGCGATCCCAATCCGGACATCGCTTTCGATACGGCGACGCAATGGGACAGCTTCCCCATCGACACCTCCGCGGGCCTGGGCTCGCACACGGTGAACTGAGCTTGGCCAGTGGGCGCCCTAATGCGGGCGCTCCGAGAGTTTTGGAGACGTTGCGCTTGCTCGGCGCAACGCTTCGACGCCGCGCCTTTGCGAGCACCTCTGGGAGCACGTAGGGTTTGACGCCAGCGCGCTCGGCACATGTTGGTGTGTGGGGTTCAGGGTCATTCAGGGCGACGCTCACGCCGACGGGTACCTTGCTCCGCGAATGTCCTCCGCCCTTCGGGCTCCCCCTTTATTTCGCTGCGCAAGGCACCCCATCGGCGTGTGCGTTTGGAGCCGCTGCTGAGTGATGCGACGCGGGGCTCGCGAGGTCTGCGCGCGGCGTGTTGCGGAAGCTGCATTAGTTCGCAGTCTCCGCGACTTCGTGCTGTGGCAGCGGCTGCTTCGCCGGCTTCTTCTCTAGAGTGAATGCCCCTGTCACTCGATACCCCACCAAGGGGAGCAGAAAGGCGCCACCCACCCAACTCAACCGATGTTCGAAGGCTGCTTGCCTCGCGGCAGGTCGTCGGTGCGAAAGCAGCGATGCAGATGCGAGGTATCAAAAGGCGACGGCCGGGATGTAGCGAGCACCCCAGCCGTCTAACCAAGTTCGTGCACTACCTTGGAAGGAACGCACAAAAATGGCTACCAAGACTATAGCCCGGCCAACTACGCCGGTAGATTCCGAAGACAACGCCCAAGACCCGGCGGATCTTCTTGAAAACACCCTGTCTCAACTCGAAGCTCTCCTGTGGGTCTGCCACGGGCAAGACGTCGACTGGTGCAGCGGGGATGGGCCTCGACGATTGGACAACCTGCTTTGGCTTGCGGCCGAACTGGCTCGCAAGGCTGGGGAGTTGTTCCAGATGAGCGAGAAGGCGCGACACGGAGCGTCTGAAACCGGCGGCTAGCGGCTGGTCTGCGGGCTGCGTGTTTCGCGGCCCGTGGGGGCTTTGGGGTACGACGGCCGAAGTCTTTGCGTGGTGGAAATCCGTCCGCGCCATACCGATCCTCGGCAAACGCTGCGAGCAGCCGCTCTGCAGCAGTTGCTGTTTTCTGTTGGGGGCGTGCCAAACTTCGGCATCTGGCCAGTAGCGAGTCAGACTACATTCACCAGAAATCGGCCGGCGCCCATCAAGGAAGGTGCGTTGGGAGTTTCAACCATTGGCTTGCCTTGTGTGGCCCCAGACAGCACCTATAACGCCAACAAAGATGTCAAACCAAGAAACCGAATGGAACGGCTCCAAGCTTTTCGTGACCTCAACACTTCTGGCTAGAAAGCTGTGGCAAGCCGCATCCATCGACTTGTTTCTAGGCGAAAAATGCCTACTCAAGACAGGCGGAGTGTTCAAGCTTGTCGGCACGCACTCGGTCGAGTTCGAGCATGAAGGAACTCGCCATCGGGCCACCCTGTCCTGGGGCCGCGCCGGCTTCCGCTCCTTTCCAATTAAGGTCGAGATTGATGGTGCTCCCCTCCTTGAGGGGCACGTCGTCAGCAGCAACTGGCTTCTCTCGTTTTGGCCGTGGTTGGTAGTAGGAGGCCTGATCTCTCATTGGGCGTGGAGACAGTGAGGAGAACGGCTGTTCGCGACATTGGTGCGGCCAACTGCATTCGGCCAAGAGCAGCTGCTCAACACGGCCTACTCTCGTAGTGGTCGAGTTCAAAAAAAATCACATCTCGCAATAACGTATGAAACGAATTCCAGATCGCTACGTCCCCGACGATTGGACCGAAGAAGGAGCCAAGATTCTTTCCGAAGCAAGCCTTGAGAAAATCAAGAATGCGTTGGCTAGAGGTCCTGTCATTGTTCAGCACTGGTTCTATCGAGGAGCGAGTTGTCCACGTGTCGTTTCGTTCGAGGACCTCGAAGAATTTAAGGCCTACCTGGAACAGCATGCAATTCCGGGGGATGCCTTTGAGGTCTGGCGCTTCAACGAGGTCTGCAAGACGGAAAACGTGCTCGCTGAAGGTAAGTTGCATGACACGGATGGCTGCGTACCTAGGGGTGGCGCCTACTGATGACCGCCGCGTCCGGCTGCGGCCGGCCAGAACCCGACATTCATCTTGCCTGCCAAAATGAAGCTTTGACCAACGATGAGACGCCGTATCTCGCCTGCACTTATTGCGCTTGGCGCGGTGGTCGTCTTCGGCGTTACGAGTGTGCTGGTCGGCTATGGCTCCGGCTGGCTCGGTTCGCGGCTGGAGGCAAGGTGTCAGACGTACTGCGCGACCCAACGGAAGCAAGGTCAGATGGTGCCGGTCTATCCAAAATCCATGACCGGCTCCCGCGACGGGCCCACCGAATGTCGCTGCCGATAGTCGTCCCCTCGGCCAGAAGCGGAAGTAGAAGAGCGCCCATGACTGCTGAAGACCATGTCGAAGGCTTGGAAGGTTGGTTCCGGCCTTGGAACGAGCACGATCTGGCGGCAAGACCGTTCGTGAAGATTGGTGGGACATACACCCTCTACACGGGACGCCTGACGGAAGCTGAGGTCGCAACGCTGGGCAGGCTACTTCTCGGATTACCGGGAGCACGACCAGGCTCAATGGGCTTCTTCTGCGATCCCTCTGGTGGCCCATGCTTTGAAGCGTCGTTTGAGCCATCAGGCGTAACCGTCGAGGGTCAAGCGTCACCGGAACAATGGACTGCGTGGGACACAGCGTTCAGAGCGGCCGTTGAGGAAGCCAAGCTGCCACGCTTCCCAGCATAGAGGCGTAGGTCAGTTTGGGACCCTTTGCGCCAGCAGTTCGTGCGGCTACAGTCGGCCAAGACCAGTCGTTCGAAGCGGCTTCCTATTTTTTGAGCTTTCGTGCTCCTGGTATCGATCCTCATTGATGAAACCATGACCAATTGGAGCAAGTTGCAGCACGCTTATGGCAGTGCTGGTGATCTCCCTGCGTTACTTGGCGCTCTATCGCCTAATGCAGAGGATCCCGTGTGGGACGAGCTTTGGGGACGCGTCTGTCATCAAGGCACCGTCTACTCAGCCAGCGCTCCCGTATTGCCGTATCTACTGTCGGCCGCACGTGAGTGGCCACCAGTTGCCCGCGTCACGCCGCTGTCTCTGGCTGGAGCAATCGTGATTTCGCCAAATGTTTCAGGTAACCACGATCTGCAGCCCCATCGCTCGACCATTGAGGGCCTTCATAGGCTCGCGACCGAGACGACAGCAAGCATCGGGCTGTCGTCTACCGATTTCATCTATCTTCTGCAGGCTGTACTCGCCCTCGAAGGTGACTTGCTGTGGGGGCAGCATCTGCACAGGCTCGCCAGCGGCGAATTCGAGGGCAAATGCACGTTATGCGGAATTGGTCTTCTTGTCGGGGTTGGTCAATATGGATCATTTGTTGCATCAGAAGATTGGATCAACAAACCAACGGCGCCCCGGAACCCACTTCAGCCAAGCAGGGTCGGGGACCTGGATGAAGTGGCGAGGCGACTGCACAACTATGCTCTTGCAGCGTCGCAGAAGGAAGTCGCCCAACGGGTGCCATACGTTTTTGGTGTGGGCGCCTGCCCCAAATGCGGAAAATCCTTCGAAGTCGCCAAGGCGATCGCAGCGGTCGACTGACGGCCAGGAGCAGTCCTTCTGAACGATCCTTCAAGTAAATGCAACGCGCCCAATCGTACTGGTCACCTCGCCTACTCAGGCTCAACGTCAGCACGGCCTTCCTATTGATCGCGCTGGTCGAGTTGCCCATAGCTGCTTGGTGGGTCAAGGTGCCGTTATCGCTGGAGGGGGGACCTGCTTCCTGGCTTCTGCCATGGCTGCTCTACGACTTCATTCCGAGCTTCTTCATCGTTGCTTTTGTCGCGGCGGGAATCACCGGCATCGCTGCTGCAGTACAGCGCAGGTGGCGTCGCATACCTCAACTTTGCGCAGAGATGGCAATTTGCGTCCTCGCGGCATTCAATCTTCCCGCGTACTAGTTCACTCGCCCTGTTGATCGGGGAACTTTGCTGCCATCGATACGTGTGCCCGCTTCCGACACCGGTATACGCTTGGCTGGGGGCCTTTGCGCCGGCCGTGCGTAAGGCCACAATCGGTCATTCAATTTGGCAACCAAATTTCGAACTAGGAGCGAGTCATGAGCGTAGCTGTGATCGTCGAAGGCCGGTCTGGTTGCGCTGCCATTACGCTCACGCCCCCTCGGGGTTCGGACTCTCGCTTACTCGGCACGCTCCAGCGGGGACGCGATATTGATTCACTGGAGATGACATGAAAGAGGTCTTGAAGAAGGTGGCACCGAGCCTTCGAGCGCTCGGCTTCCGGGGCTCTGGTCAGAACTATCGGAAGCAGGAAGGAGATTTCGTTTTCGTCGTTAACTTCCAGGGAAGCAGGTGGGGCGAGGATTTCTACGTCAACCTCGGGGCCCATCCCGTGTTTATTCCAGCCGAGGGGGGCGCGGATCTGTCAAGGCTGAAGGAGTACGACTGCATGTTGCGGCGGAGAGTCGGCGATGCTTGGCCGCGGCAGATGCCCGACGAACTCTTCGTCCAGCTCGAGGCTGCGATTCTGGGGGCTCAGGCCGAGTTCTTTGGAGCGGCCCAGACCTTAAGGGGTGCGCTGGCGACCGACGGTCCGGATAAATTGCTAGGCAAATTTAGCGTCGGGACGACGAAAGCCCGCGCGACCCTCCATCTGGCTCGTGCAGCTGTAAAGCTCGGTCACATAGAGTTGGCTCGCGCATTAGTTGGCTGCGGCTTGGAACTGGCGGGCGACCGTGGCACCATGTTGACCGCCGAGCTTGGACGAGTCCTTGGCGAATAGCGTTGCGCAGCGCGTCCGACTAGTTTCGGCCGAGAGCGGTCGTGCGGCATCAGCGTCGTCACTCGCATGAGGGATCTTGCCGCGGCCGGTTGCACAATTGCTGCTCACAGGAGCGGACCGGATGCCAGCCATTCACCTCGTCGAACGCCTCGGAAACACCCACAAAGTCAAAGACGCCGCTCACCCGCACGAATACGACTGCGGCTATTGGGTCGTCTCAGTGCCGACCGCCGAACGGCTCGTGGCAGAGGGTGGAAACCTTTACCTTCATGACGGCCAGAACAAGCCGTCCAGATTCGGCGGAAAGATCATTGGCTTTCGTGTACATCAAGGCGGCCCTGAGAATGGGCGCCTTGTTTTCCGCATCCAAGTGACGCCAGAACACAGGGGCGTGAAGACGGGGCGGGAAGGCTGGGGAAACGAGAAGAAGATTGTTTGGTAGAGCTTCCGTGCAAGCCTTTGCAAAGGCGCAGGCGTCGCGCGGCTGAGTTGCTGAGAGTCCGCTTCGGAATGTCGCGAAGGACCGTAGTGGGCCCATTGCAGACCTTTCCGCCAGCGGATAGCAGTCGTTCAGTTTGATGCAAGCCTGTCTTTGAACTGCGTGAAATCTGTTCGGTAGACATCGGCGATGTTCGTGCCGACAACCTCATAGGCGCCTTCCATGTGATGGTGGAACGCGATTACCTGACCCGGCTGCTTCCAGTTGATGCCCCACAGCTCGTCGCTAGGGAAGGTCTGATCAAGTCCACGGATGGCCGCTCTGAACGTTGAACACGCACGCTGAAGGAGGACCAACGATGAGCCAGATCAGTTTTTCGGATGCCGAGCATGCAGGCAAGAGGAAGAAGACGCGCCGGGAAGTCTTCCTTGCCGAGATGGAACTGGTCGTGCCTTGGAAGGCGCTACTCAAAGTCATCGAACCACACTACCCGGTGGCGGGGCGAGGACGCCGACCGTATCCGCTCGAAGCGATGCTTCGTGTGCACTTGATGCAGAACTGGTTCGCGTTGAGCGATCCGGCGATGGAGGAAGCCCTGTACGAGATCACCTCGCTGCGCACGTTCGCAGGCCTGGGCATGGAGTCGATTCCCGATGAGACGACGATCCTGAACTTCCGCCACTTGCTGGAGGCCAGCGATCTGGCGGAGGACATCTTCAAGCAGGTCAACGCCCACCTGGCCAGGAAGGGGCTGCTTCTGAAGAGAGGCTCCATCGTGGACGCCACGATCATCGCGGCGCCCAGTTCGACAAAGAACGAGAGCGGCGAGCGAGATCCGGAGATGCACCAGACGAAGAAGGGCAACCAGTGGCACTTCGGGATGAAGGCGCACATCGGCGTGGACGCGGACTCGGGGCTGGTGCACACGGTGACGACCACGGCCGCCAACGAGGCAGACGTGGAGCAGGTGAGCGACCTGCTGCACGGCAAGGAGAGCGAGGTGTGGGCAGACTCGGGCTATCGCGGAGCACAGAGTCGGGTGAAGCGCAGCGTGCAGTGGCACATTGCAGGCAGGCCCAGCGACATGGCGAAGATGCCCGAGGGCCGAGCCAAAGCCAGAGCGCGCAAGCAGGAATACCAGAAGGCCAGCATCCGGGCAAAGGTGGAGCATCCGTTCCGGGTGATCAAGCGGCAGTTCGGCTTGGCGAAGGTGAGGTTCAGGGGGCTGGCCAAGAACACGGCGCATGTGATCACGCTGTTTGCACTGTCGAACCTGTGGATGGCCAGGAAGAAACTGATCGCGATGCTGGGACAGGTGCGTCTGCAGACGGCATGAAGGGCCGCAGGGCCTCTCAAACGCATGGGATGCTCGGTGAGACGAGCCTGTGAGCGCAACGACCAAATACGCGCGCTCGCCATCAAGCCAATTTACGACTTGATCAGACCTTCCCTAGTAGAGCTGCCGAAGAAGACAAAGGGCTTGAGGTCAAACTCTGGCCTGAAACCTTCCCATTCCGCCCAGAGCGTCTTCGTAAGGCTGACCATAGATTCTTCGACAGACAGCGGCAACAAGTAGGCGGCATTCCCGAGGTTCTCTCTCACTCCGTCCGCCTCGAGATAGAGTGCTCGAAGTTCATCGGGAAAGCGCACCCCCAGTTTCGCTTCGGCGTCGGCAATCACGTCTGCGGAAGTTGGGGGGCCGTACAGCCAATCGGGGTAGTGTTCTTTCAGCATACTTCTAGAGTACCCAAGTTGAGGCGTGAGCGCACCAAGTGCCTGCTTCGGAGCGAAATGATGCCCACCAGCGAGTGACGGCATCTGGCCGAACTAGGACCTTCCCCTTGGATGCGTAGGCCACCGATATTCAAGCTCCTCAGCTCCCATAGAAGTTTGAAGAGTCGATTCGACTGGAGGAGGCGGTCCGCCTTTGAACACGTGCACGTAGCCACGCTTGATCTCCCAAGTCATGCTGCGAGCAGGACTCAAGCCAAACTCAATGTGAAGCTGAACCCTGTCCCAGTAGAGACGCCGAAGCAGGTTCTCGAATTTGTCGAGCCATGTTCCGATGTCTGAGTCAATTTCTTTCAGACCTGCAGCAAAGTGAATGGGCCTGCCCCAGTAGGCGATCATGGGCTCCCCTGAAGGGACTAGTCCGAACATTCTTCGGCTCAGGGGCGGCCAATCATCTTGGGCGGGCAAGCGATCGATCACCATCTCGTTGTATTTTTGAAGAGCCAGAACTTGCTCTTCAAACGGTACATCAGCGCCAGAAGGGTTTTGATTCGCTTCAGCGATGTAGCCGTAGACATAACTTGGAAATCCCATCCTCTCACCCCCTAGAAATCGCACGACTACCGATGATGCTTGATCCTGGTCGCCGCCGAATCAAGAATATGGTCCGGGCGAAATTTCTGCGATGCCATCGAAGGTCTGCTTCTGGCCGCTAGGTGTCCGTCGTTACTTGGTCCCAAGACTGGCCACAGTAGCCAACAAGCCAATTGATCGCATGGTGACGCTCCTGCACGACCTCAGCATCAAGTTCCGGAATCTTCGGACGATAGTCCGGGTGCGAAAAACCTCGCTGTCGAGCTACAACATGCAGATCCTGAAGCTCGTAGGCGGCAGCGAAAAGTTCACCGTCAGACCTAAGCCGAGCAGTTTCACAGAACTCAGACGCCGACTCGTCACCGTATGGAGGCAGAAGTCTCTCGATGAATGCTACCTTGCCGCCAGGGGTCGGAAACGGAAGCGCGGGAATCTTATGCAAGGCCCACAGAAGAACGACTAAACGTTCAGATTGCCAAGAGAAATTGATGGCCATCTGCTCGCTCGCAGCACCCGTCATTTGCGCGCGCTCGTTCGGTGTTAGCTCGTCGGAAAGACTCATTGCAGCGAGCCAATCCATGAGTTCTTCACATGGTGCGCCAAAGGCCGAGGCGACCACAGCGCCAAGAACCAGTGTGCGATTCAAGACATCTTGAAGTGGGCGAACGACGTCGTCCTCATCTCCGCCAATTTGGTTCGATAGCGCGGCCATGGCTGATTGTTATAGCCTGCGTAGGAACGAGCACGCACTCTTACAACGGTTTGTTGCGACTCAATCACGAAGGTCGGCTTCTGGCCGAGGCTGTGTGGAAACGGCCTGACTTGCGAGTATGCCGAACCGGCGACTGATTCATCCAGTTGTTGTGGGCCGCTGGACGCGCAGCGTGGCACGCCCGAGGGGCAAGAAGGCAAGCAAAGGGGCTCATGGATCAATCTCATCGCCTTCATCGTTCTGCTCATGCCCAGTATCGAGATCACCCGCTTCATGTTGTAGGCCAGCACGTGCAGGCTCATCTCAGTGCCCACGTTCGCCAGCGTTTTGGTGAGGAAGTGGGTCGAACCCATCCAGTGTTTGAGCGTGCCGAAGACGTGCTCGACGGTGCGCCGTCGTAACGTCATTGCATCAGGCTTGCGATCCAGTCGCTGCTGCGCGCGCTCGAGCACCGCTTCGTGCTCCCATCGCCGCACTCGCCGATAGGCACTGGGTGTGCACTGAGGCTTCAGCGGGCAACTGGGGCAGGCGCTGGTCCAATATAGGTGTGCATGCAGGCCGCTCTTCTCCACAGTGCTGAACCTGAAGATGGCCCGTTGTCCTGCTGGGCATAGGTACTCGTCGTCCTTCGCGATGTAGATGAAGTCGCTCTTGTCGAAGCGACCGTCCGCCTTGGCGCCGGAGGTCATCGGCTTGGGCACGTAGGCCGCGATGCCCATCCTCACAAGCCTTGAGTTCCGTGCCGTTGAAGTAGCCGCGATCAGCAAGTGCTTGCAGCTTGGTTTTGTTCATCGCTTCGCGCGCAGCGTTGGCCATCTTGCTCAGCTGCGCGCGGTCGTTGCCGACGTTGGTCACCTCGTGCGCCACGATCAAGTGGTGCTTCGCATCGACCGCCGCCTGCACGTTGTAGCCCACCAGGCCCGAGCCCGTGGCCTGTGAGTTCATCGAGCGCGCGTCAGGGTCAGTGAGCGAGCGTTGGCCGTCGGGCTCGTCCTTCAGCTCTTCTCGGGTGTCGTCGAGCTGCTTCATCTGATTGCGCAGCTTCTTGATCTTGTCCTGCAGTCGCTCGGTCTTGGCTTCAACCTCGGCAGGCTGGGTGCGATCGGCCGTCTCCAGGGCGTCTAGGTAACGCTGGATGCTCTGCTCGATCTGCTTCTGGCGCCCGTCGATCTTGCCGGGTGTGAAGTTGCGGTCTCGACTGTTGACTGCCTTGAACTTGCTGCCATCGATGGCCACCACAGCGCTGGTGAACAGCTTGAGCTCGCGGCACAGGATGATGAATTGACGGCACGCGTTGCGGATGCCCTGGCCGTTGTCCCGACGGAAGTCTGCGATAGTCTTGAAGTCAGGCGCCAATCGGCCGGTGAGCCACATCAGTTCCACGTTGCGCTGCGCTTCGCGCTCAGGCGCCGGCTCGACTGAATGCGGTTTAGATAGCCGTAGATGTAGAGCTTAAGCAGCACCGATGGGTGGTACGAAGGTCGTCCGGTTGCTGCTGGCTCGACACCTTGGAAGCCCAACGCGTGCAGATCAAGCTCCTCGACGAAGGCATCCACGACTCGCACCGGGTTGTCTTCGCCGATATAGTCGTCCAGGCACTCTGGCATCAAGGTCACTTGCCGCCGGTCCTCGCTCTCGATGAATCGCCTCATGAGCCACCACCTTGTTCAGACGGGTTGGCTCAATATAGGTGACCATCGAGGGTGTTTCCACACAGCCTCGGCCGCATTCTGCCTTCCCCGGCTTCAGGCTCTGCTTTGCCAAATCAGTGCGGCGCCAAGCACGATGAGTGCCACCACAAACAGCCCGAAGAATGAGTACCAGCCTGCCCGGAGGACAGAGCAATAGGCAATGAACATTCGGTCATGCGTCATGAGGTACGAGCGTCGGTCCAAGAACTCGAAGAAGCTTCTGCTTGCGGGCGTTCTGGCAAGCCATATCCAAGCTTCGGGCTGCCCCCAACTGGCCCAGACTTCCGGAAATCTTCTGCGAAGGATGATCGCCATGATGACCGTTCCAGCGCACACGGTCGCCCCCAACGCGAAAACCGCGTAGACAAGAAGCTGTAGGGCGTTCTGCATCAGGCGTTGAGGGCAATTGGGACGCAGAGATGAATGTCTGGAACTGGCCGCATTCTGCCTGTCAGCTGATAGGCTGCGCATGTTCGCCCAGTTCACGGTTTCTCTCGGAGCGCAGGGTGTAGACATTGAGGACAAGTCAATGAGCACGGACAGCCGCATCATCGTTTCGCTCGACTTCCCTACCGCCGCATTGGCGGCGGACCTCGTGAAGCAGTTGGGCGCAGCCACTACGTTCTACAAGGTAGGCCTGCAGCTGCTGACGGCAGCAGGACCTTCGGTCGTCCGCGAGCTTGTAGATGCAGGGAAAAGTGTTTTCCTGGACCTCAAGCTGCTGGAAATTCCAAGCTCAGTGGCTGGCGCGGTGACGGCAGCCGGACATCTGGGTGCTTCGATGGTGACTGTGCACGCCTCAGGCGGTTCCGCTGTGCTTCGCTCGGCAGTTCAAGCCGCGAGCCAGTTCCCTCAACTAAAGATTCTTGCGCTCACCGTCATCACCAGCATGAGTGAACAGGATTTGAAAGAGGTAGGTGTCGCCTCGACGGTTCCAGAGCAGGTCGCACGACTGGGCCGTCTTGCAACCGCAGCCGGTTGCCATGGCGTTGTAGCGTCCCCATTGGAGGTGAGGCTGCTTCGTGAGGTCTTGTCGCCCGGTGCCCTTATCGTGACGCCAGGTACGCAGCTCTCAGGCGATGAACAAAATGACCACGTGAGGGCTGCGACTCCCACGCAGGCAATCGGGGCTGGCGCGACGCACGTGGTCATCGGCCGACCCATATCGCGTGCCTTGAATCCCGCTGCCGTGTTCGCGGCAGTGCGCGCTGAGCTGGCTACCGCCATCCAGTGACGCTGAAGCGGCCAGGCTGATTTGGACCACCGATCGAGCAAAGCGATCAACGGTTGCCCAGCGCCGGCCCTGCCGATACGACTGTCGAAATGCGGCGGGATCGAGCCAAGGCGGCGTTCGTGCCCGTGCAGTTCGACGCCACGACCTCGCAGGCAGCATCGGATATCCGCGTGCCGATGCTCTGGACCGCAGGCCTGCGATCCGAGGTGTGGGAAGGGCCGAGATTCAGCGGAAACGTGGGTTACGTCTGCGCGGAAATCAACGGGCCGTTTACAAGCGCCGTACGCACGACACAGCGCAATACAAGCAACTGCACCGTGGCCTTCATAGTGCTCTTCCGCCGTCGCCGGCGCGTTGCTACGGAGTTCGCCCAAGCCACCCCACAACGCCCTTCGGCCACCTTGCCGGAGGGCCATCGGAGCACAAGTCGTGTCGTCGCCGAAAAAGAACGCCGCCTTCCTCGTCTCGATCTCGGGCCACCACCTCCCGGCATGGCTGTGGAGCGCAGGAAGAAGCAGGCCTCGTTCGCGTGCACCGGCCGGATCTAGCGCTTAGAAAAGTAGCGCTTTTTAGTTAATGCCATGTAACGCCATCGGGCGTTACCGACAGGCCAACCAGGCGCTTGGACGCACGCGCAGGGCTGAACGCACGCCGACTGCACGACGTCAGAGAGGCATGTCATGTTCACACGCTATGTCGTCCGCACCCTGCTTTGCATTGCCGCCGTGCCGGCCATCTCCGAGGAGTCCGTACCCATCCATGGCCGGGTGTTTCTGACCAAAGCCGAGGTAGAGACCACCTTGATCGGCAAGCCCATCGTTTCAAGCAATCTTTCGACCGGCATGGTCTCGCGCTGGCAGTTCTATTCGGATGGCCGCGTCGACTTTGTCAATCAAAGCGGGCCCGGCAAGGCGTCGGGCAAGTGGGTTCTCAACCCCGACGGCTCGATGTGCGTGACGATGATCTCTCGAACCGGCTGCCGCTACTGGTTCAGGAACGAAAAGGACGGTGGCATTGCGAATGCCCAAACCAGGGAGCCGAATGCGCCTACCGTGGCTGAGATACGGTTTGAGTGATGGTGCGAGATTGGGTGGTTCGAGCTGGGATGGACGAGGTCCGGCAAATGTTCAGTGTTGCGCCCGCGCATATCCATCCGCAATCCGCCGCAGCGGTCGAACCACGAACTTCATAGCCGCACGCGCCCCGAACAGCGAGCGGCCCGCACAGAGCAAGTGCGGGCAAGAGATCAGCGCAACGCTTCAACCAGATCGAGCACCATCCGGTCACCACCGAACTTCTCGACCCCGTGAGTCAGCAGCGCATCCACAGCCTGCGCAATGCCATGGCTCGAAGAAGACTGCTCCGCCATGTCGTTGTAGTACCCCAGGTCCTTCTTCGCATTCGCCATCGAGAACTTCAGCGAATCGGTGCTGCCCGTCAGCAGCTTGGGCTTGACGCGTTCCAGCGCCACGCCGTTGCCGCCGCCCTTGGCGAGCACGTCGACGAACACGTCGGGCTTCACGCCGGCGCGCTCGGCGCAGGCGGCCGCCTCGCACAGCAGCGCCACGGTGCCCAGCGACACGAAGTTGTGCAGCAGCTTCATCGCGTGGCCGGCACCGATGCCGCCCACGTGCGTGATGTTCTCGGCGAAGCAGCGCAGCAGCGGCAGGCAAGAGGCCAGCACTTGCTCGTCGCCGCCCACCAGCAGGTTCAGCCGGCCTTCTGCGGCTTCCTTCGCGGTGCGGGTCATGGGCGCGTCGATGAACTTGCCGCCCTTGGCGCTCACTGCTTCCGCGACCTTGGCGGTGGAGGCGGGCACTGCCGTCGAGCAGTCGATCACCACGGTGCCGGGGCGCAGCGTGGTCAGTGCGCCGCTGTCGCCGAGCATCACGGCCTCGACCTGAGGGGTACCCGTGACGCACAGGATCAGCACGTCGACCTGCGCGGCCAGCGCGGCCACGTCCTTCACCGAGGTGGCGCCGGCCTTCAGCAGGCCGTCGATGGGCTGGTTGCCCGCGTGCTCCAGCACGGTGAGCTGGTGGCCGTGCTTGACGATGTTGCTGGCGATGCCATGGCCCATGAGGCCGACGCCGACGAGGCCGACCTTGCGCGGCGCTTGCTGTTGTTCAGTGGTGGTTGTCATGTGTTGTCTTCATCCGTGCTTGATGGCGATGGTCTTGAGGGTCGTGAATCCGAGCAGGGCCTCGAAGCCCTTCTCGCGACCGAAGCCGCTGGATTTCACGCCGCCGAAAGGCAGTTCTACACCACCCGCCGCACCGTAATTGTTGACGAAGACCTGGCCGCAATGCAGCTTGTGCGCCATGCGCAGCTGGCGCGCGCCGTCGCGGGTCCACACGCCGGCCACCAGGCCGAAGTCCGTGCCGTTGGCCAGGCGCACCGCCTCGGCCTCGTCGGCGAAGGGCGTCACGGCCAGCACCGGGCCGAAGATCTCGCGCTGCGCGATGTCGCTCTCGTGCGGCACGTCGCGGAACAGCACGGCCTCCTGGTAGTAGCCGGTGGACGAAGCGTTGGGCGACACCGTGCCGCGCGCCGCCACCTTCAAGCCGGCGGCCTCGGCGGTCGCGACCATGTCGCGCACCTGGCGGAACTGCTTTTCGTTGATGAGCGGACCCATGTCCAGGTCTTCGGCGGGCGTGCCCGCGCGTACGGCGGTGAAGCGCTTGGCGAGGCGCTGCACCACTTCTTCATAAACCGACTGTTCCACCAGCACGCGGCTGCCCGCCGAACAGGTCTGGCCGGCGTTCTGGATGATGGCGTTGAGCAGCACCGGCTCGGCCGCGTCGAGATCGGCGTCTGCGAACACGATCTGCGGCGACTTGCCGCCCAGCTCCAGCGTTACCGGGCAGTGGCGCTCGGCCGCGGCCAGGCCCACGCTGCGGCCGGTCATGGTCGAGCCGGTGAAAGAGATGTGGTCGATGCCCGGGTGCGCGCACAGCGCGGCGCCGGCTTCCTTGCCGTAGCCCGTCACCACGTTGAGCGCGCCGGCCGGAAAGCCCACTTCGGTCGCGATCTCCGCCAGGCGCAGCAGCGACAGGCTCGCATCTTCCGCCGGCTTCACCACGCAGGCGTTGCCCGCGGCGAGCGAGGCGCCCACGCTGCGGCCCGCGATCTGCATCGGGTAGTTCCAGGGAATGATGTGGCCCGTCACGCCGTGCGGCACGCGCACCGTCAGCACGGTGTAGCCGCGCTCGTAGGGCAGGGTGTCGCCGTGCAGCTTGTCGCAGGCGCCGGCGTAGTACTCCATGTAGCGGGCCAGCGCGGTGGCGTCGTTGCGCGCCACGCGCAGCGCCTTGCCGGTGTCGCGCGCCTCGAGCTGGGCCAGCTCCTCGTGGTGCTCCATGACGGCTGCCCCGAGCTTGGCGAGCAGGCGGCCGCGCTGCAGCGCGGTCATGCCGCCCCAGGGGCCGTCGAAGTTCTCGCCCATGGCCTGGCGCGCGGCGCGCACGGCGGTGTCCACGTCTGCGGCGGTGCCGCGCGCGATCTCGCCGAACTTGCTGCCATCGCTCGGGTCGATCACGTCGATGGTGGCGTTGCCTTCGGACTGCACGCGGCGTCCGTCGATGTAGTGGGCTGCTGTTGCGTTCATGGTGTCTTGTCTCCTGGGGGCCGGGTCAACGGGTCGCGTTGGGTTCCGGCCAGGGTTTCTGCGTTTCGCGGATCTGCTCGAAGGCGCGGCTGAACTGCAGCACGCCCAGGTCGTCGAAGCGACGACCGGCAATCTGCAGGCCGATGGGCAAGCCTTCGGCCGAGTAGCCGCAGTTGATCGAGGCAGCGGGCTGCTCCGACATGTTGTAGGGCACGGTGAAGCCGATGTGCTCCAGCGGCAGCATCGGGTCGTTGGTCGGCGAGGCGTGGTCGGCCGGCGCGGGCATGTTGGGCGACACCGGCGAGATCACGAAGTCGTAGGCCTTGGTCGCGGCGATGGCCGCCGCGCGCGTGGCGATGAACTCGCTGTAGGCCTCGAAGATGTGCGCGCCCGAAAAGCCGGCCGCGCTCTCGGCCCATTCGCGGATGTACGGCAGGATCTTCGCGCGCTTCTCCGGCGCCATAGCCTGGATGTCGATGCACGAGCGCATGCGCCAGAAGTGGTCCATGCCCTTGAGCATCTTCGGCGTCATGAAGGCCGGGATTTCCTCGACGTGCGCACCAGCGGCCTCGATGTGCTTCGCCGCGCGGCGCACGGCTTCGGCGATCTGCGGGTCCAGCGGCAGGCCGCAGCCCGCGTCCATGTGCAGCGCCACGCGCTTGCCCTTGATGAACGACGGATCGACCTCGAAGGCATTCCAGTCGATGACTGGCGGCGGCAGTTCGGAATAGTCGCGGTCGTCGGGCTGCGCGACCGAAGCCATCATCAGCGCCGAATCGGCCACGGTGCGGGTCATCGGGCCGGCACAGCGGCCCATGTAGGGAGAGCTCAGCGGAATGCGGCCGAAGCTGGGCTTGAGCGTGTAGATGCCGCACCAGCTCGCCGGCAGGCGCAGCGAGCCGCCGATGTCGGTGCCCACGTGCAGCGGGCCGTAGCCGGCGGCGGCAGCAGCACCGGCGCCAGCGCTGGAACCGCCGGGCGTGCGCGACAGGTCCCACGGATTGCGCGAGAGCTCATGAAAGCTCGACAGCCCCGACGACAGCATGCCCAGGTCGGGCATGGTGGTCTTGGCGACCAGCACGGTGCCGTCTTCCTTCAGGCGCGCGGCGGGCGGCGAGTCGTAGCTCATCGGCACGAGGTCGTAGGCGGCGGTGCCCAGCGGCATCGCATCGCCCTTGGTCGCGAGGTTGTCCTTGATGGTCACGGGCACGCCGTCGAGCGTGCCGAGCGGCTTGCCGGCCAGCCAGCGTGCCTCGGAGGCGCGGGCTTGTTCCAGCGCCAGTTCGGGGCGGAAGAGCCAGGTGGCATGCAGCTCGGGCTCGTAGGCCGCGATGCGCTCGTTCACCGAGCGCGCCACTTCCACCGGCGAGAGTTCCTTGGAGGCATAGGCCGCGTGCAGCTCCTGCACGCCCAGGGAATACAGGGGCTTCGATGTCGACGTGCTCATCGCATCAACCCCACGAGATCGCGGCCAGGTCGTTCACCACGATCGGCATGCTCGGCCACAGGCCCTTCACTTCCTTGCGCGCGATGGTCGGGAACACCGCCTGGTAGAGGAAGCCGTTGACCGCGTCGGTCGCAAGCATGCGCTGTGCATCGGCCAGCAGGTCGGCGCGGCGCTTCTTGTTCTCTTCGTTCTGGATGGTGACGAACAAGTCGCGGAACTTCTTCGAGTCGTAGCCCCAGTAGTAGTCGGGCTCGGTGTACTTCACCAGGTCGAAGGGCTCCACGTGCGCGACCATGGTCAGGTCGAAGTCGTGCGCACCGCCGAAGGTGCCGCTGAGCCACTGGGCCCATTCCACGTTCTGGATCTTCACGTTGATGCCGATCTGCGCGAGCTGCGCGGCGATCACCTCGCCGCCCTGGCGGGCGTAGGAGGGCGGGGGCAGTTGCAGGCGCAGCTCGAGCGGCGTCTTCACGCCGGCTTCGGCCAGCAGCTTCTTCGCCTTCTCCACGTCGAAGGGGTTCATCGCGGTGGTGTCGATGAAGCCCGGCGCGCCCAGCGCGTAGTGGCTGCCGATGGGCCTGCCGAAGCCGTCGGCCGCGCCCTGGATGATCGCGTTGCGGTCGATGGCCGCCAGGATCGCGCGGCGCACGCGCACGTCGTCGAGCGGCTTCTTGCGGTTGTTGATGGTCAGGATCACCTTGCCGCGCGTGCCCACTTCGATCACCTGGAAGCGCGCGTTGCCCTTGAACTGGCTCACCGAGCGCGTGCCGGCGCGCGGGAAGATGTCGATGTCGTTCGACAGCAGCGCGGCGGTCTGCGCGGCCGTGTCCGACATGAAGCGGAAGACGAACTTCTCGGTCTTCGCGAGGTTCGGGTCGCGGTAGGTCGGCGACTTCACCAGCGTGCACGAGGCGCCGCGCTGCCATGCGCTCAGCTTGTAGGGGCCGGTGCCCACGGGAGCGGTGGCGTTGGTCTCGGCGCTCTTGGGCTCCACGATGCAGGCGGTCGACTGGCCGAGCATGAAGGGCAGGTCGGGGTTCGACAGCGTGCTGTTGACGCCCACCGTGTGCTCGTCGAGCACCACGGTGCCGATCTCGCTGAAGAAGCGCTTGTCCTTGTTCGTGCTCTTGGCGCCGCCCGCGCGGTCGAAGGAGAACTTCACCGTGTTCGCGTTGAAGGGCTGTCCGTTCTCGAAGCGCACGCCCTTGCGCAGCTTGAAGACGAAGGTCTTCATGTCGGGCGAGGACGACCAGCTCTCCGCCAGCATCGGCGTGACCGAGCCGTCGGCATTCACCTTGGTGAGCGTTTCGAAGATGTTGTACTGCGTGATCTCAGCGATGGCCGATGCGGCGCCGCTCGTCGGGTCCAGGCCCGGCGGTTCGAGCGGCATGCCGATCGTCAGCGTGTTCTTGCCGGCCTGAGCACGGGCCTGGGGCAGGAAGACACCCGGGATCGCCGCGGCCATGGCGGAAGTCATGAGTGTGCGTCGCTTCAACATTCGATAGTTCCTGGAGGTGAGTGTGGAAAAGGAAGGAAAGCCGCCCCGGCTAGCGGGAGGGCGTATGCAGGACGGCGGAAAGCAGGGTGCGCGTGTACTCGTGCTGCGCGTGCTCGAACAGGTCGGCTGGACGGCCGCGCTCCACGATGCGGCCCTTGAAGACCACGCAGACTTCGTCGCACAGGTGGTTGACCACCGCGAGGTCGTGGCTGATGAGCAGGTAGCTGATGCCGAACTGCTGCTGCAGGTCCTGCATGAGGTTGAGCACCTGGGCCTGCACCGACACGTCGAGCGCGCTGACGGGCTCGTCGGCCACGATGAGCTTGGGGCGCGTGATGAGCGCGCGCGCGATGGCGATGCGCTGGCGCTGGCCGCCGGAGAACTCGTGCGGGTACTTGTCGAGGTCGGTGGTGCGCAGGCCTACTGCGGCCAGGCTTTCCGAGGCGCGTTCGCGCTGCTCCGAGCGGCTGGTAGCGGCCAATGCCTCGAGCGGCTCGGCAACGATGCGCGCGACGGTCTGGCGCGGATCGAGAGAGCCGTAAGGGTCCTGGAACACCATCTGGAAGTCGCGCCGCGCCACGCGCAGTTCTTCCTTCGACAGTGCATGCAGGTCGCGGCCTTCGAGCGAGACGGTGCCCGAGGTGGGCGTATCGAGTGCCATCACGAGGCGCGCGATGGTCGATTTGCCCGAACCGGATTCGCCGACGATGCCCATGCTCTGGCCGGCCTGCACCTCGAAGCTCACGCCGTTGAGCGCCTTCACGGTCGGCGGCGGGCCGAAGAGCTTCTCGCGCGGTAGCGCGTAGTGGCGATAGAGGTTGTTCACGGCCAGCAACGGCTGGCGGGCGGTGGCTGACTGGCTCATGCGGCGGCGGCCCTGGCGTTCGATGCGGCGATCTCGCCCAGCCGCAGGCAGCGCACCGTGTGGTTGTTCGGCAGCAGCGTCTCACGCGGCTTCGTGCTCTGGCACAGGTCGATGGTGTGCGCGCAGCGGCCGGCGAATGCGCAGCCGCGGGGCATGTCGACCAGCTCCGGCACGCTGCCCCTGATGGTGGGCAGCCGGCCGGCGCGCACCGCGCCGAGGGCGGGGCGTGCCGCGAACAGGCCACGGGTGTAGGGATGGGCGCGACTGGCGAAGACGGCGTCGGTCGGTCCGCTTTCCACCGCGCTGCCGCCGTACATCACGAGCATGCGCTTCACGCTGCTGGCGATCACGCCGAGATCGTGCGAGATCAGGATCAGCGCCATGCCCATTTCCTTGACCAGGCCCTGGATCAGGTCGAGCACCTGCTTCTGGATGGTCACGTCGAGCGCGGTGGTCGGCTCGTCGGCGATCAGCAGGTCGGGGCCGCAGGCAAGCGCCATGGCGATGCCGATGCGCTGGCGCTGGCCGCCAGAGAACTGGTGCGGGTACGCATCGAGCCGCGAGGCCGCGTCGGGGATGCCCACGCGCTCGAGCAGGTTCAGCGCCTCCTTGCGGGCCTGTTCCTTGGTCAGGCCGCGATGCAGCCGCAGCGGCTCGCCCACCTGGCGCGCGATGGTGTGCACCGGGTTCAGGGCCGTCATCGGCTCCTGGAAGATCATGCCGATGCGGTTGCCGCGGATCTCGCACATCTGCTTTTCGGGAAGGCCGACCAGCTCCTGCCCGTCGAGCTTGATGCTGCCCGCGACCTTGGCGCTGGAGGGCAGCAGGCCCATCAGCGACATCACGGTGATCGACTTGCCGCAGCCGGATTCGCCGACGATGCCCAGCGTCTCGCCGCGTTCCAGCGAGAACGAGATGCCGCGCACGGCCTGCGCCGGCCCGCGCTGGGTCTGCAGGCCGATCTGGAGGTTGTTGACTTCGAGAAGAGGCATATCGCTTAGCGGGCGCGTGCGAGGCGCGGATCGAGCAAGTCGCGCAGGCCGTCGCCGAGCATGTTCAGGCCGAGCACCGCGAGCGCGATGGCCATGCCGGGGAAGACGGCCAGCAGCGGCTGCTGGAACATGAGGGTCTGCGCTTCACTGAGCATGCGGCCCCACGAAGGTTGCGGCGGCTGCGTGCCCAGGCCCAGGTAGGAGAGGGCGGCTTCAGCGAGGATGGCGATGGCGAAGCGGATGGTGATCTGCACGATCAGCACGGCCGAGATGTTCGGCAGTACGTGCTGCATGGTGATCGAGAAGCTGCCCTTGCCGCAGGCGCGCGCGGCGGCGACGTACTCGCGCGACCAGATCGCATTGGCCGACGCACGCGTGATGCGCGCGAAGGTCGGGATGTTGTAGATGCCGATGGCCACGATGGCATTCACGATGCCCGCGCCGAAGACGGCCGTCATCATGATGGCCGAGAGGATGGCGGGGAAGGCCAGCGTGAAGTCGGACAGCCGCATCACCGCTTCTTCGACCCAGCCGCGCTTGGCGGCCGCGAGCAAGCCCAGGGCAGTGCCGACCACGAGGCCGATGCCGACCGCGATCACGCCGACCAGGATGGATGCACGTGCACCGACGAGCAGCAGCGAGGCCACGTCGCGGCCGAAGGCATCGGTGCCGAGCCAGTGCGAGCCGGAGGGCGCCTGCAGCTTGTTCGCCATGTCCATGCCGTAGGGCGAGTAAGGCGTCCACAGATAGGACAGCAGCGCGGCCAGCACCAGCAGCGCGGCGAGCACGCCGCCGATGCAGAAGCTGCGGTGACGCAGCGCGCGGTGCCAGAAGCCGGGGGCTTTCAGTGCTACGCCGGTGGCGGCGGGCAGCGCGCCGGAGGTCGGATTGATGGCGCTCATATGTCGCTGGCCTTGATGCGCGGGTCGATGACGGCGTAGAGCACGTCGACCACGAAGTTCACGATGACCACCATGGCCGCCAGCAGCATCACGCAGTTGCGCACCACGATCAGGTCGCGGTTGCTGATGGCCTGGAAGATCAGCCGGCCCAGGCCGGGAAGATAGAACACGTTCTCCACCACGATCGTGCCTGCCAGCAGCTCGGAGAACTGCATGCCCATGACGGTGATGACCGGGATCATCGCGTTGCGCAGCACGTGCGTCCAAAGCACCATGCGCTGCGACACGCCCTTGGCGCGCGCCGTGCGCACGAAGTCCTCGCGCATCACCTCGAGCACGGCCGAGCGCGTGATGCGAGCGAGGATCGCCGCCTGCACCACGGCCAGCGAAAGGGCAGGCAGCAGCAGCGACTTGATCCCCGCGAAGATGCCTTCGCCCCAGCCCTCGAAGCCGCCGGCGGAGAACCACTGCAGCTGCACCGAGAACACCAGGATCAGCAGGATGGCGAACCAGAAGTTCGGGATGGCGATGCCGACCTGGGCCATGCCCATGAGGCCGACGTCGCCGAGCTTGTTGTGGCGGGCCGCGGCCGTGACACCGACCAGCAGTGCGATCACGACCGTGAAGGTCATGGCCAGCACGGCCAGGGGCACCGTCAAGGCGAGGCGTTCGAGGATGAGGTCGAGCACCGGCGAGCTGTAGGCGTAGCTGTCGCCGAGGTTGCCGGTGAGCAGGCCGCCGATCCAGTGCCAGTAGCGCGTCCAGGCGGGCTGGTCGAGGCCGAGCTTGGTGGCCAGGGCGGCGACGGCCTCGGGCGAGGCGTCGGGGCCCATGAGCATCTGCGCGGCGTTGCCGGGCAGGATCTCGAGCACGAGGAAGACGATGACCGAGGCGCCGATCAGGGTGCCGATCAGCGTCAGCGTGCGCTTCAGCAGGAACAGGCCCATCTCAGCCCCTCAGGTTGCTACAGGGGAGGCAGGGCGTCATGCTGCCGAGATGCATTCGGCGATCGCGCGGCCCACGTCCACCGTGTTGGCCGTGCCGCCCATGTCGCGGGTGCGCGGGCCTTCGCTCAGTACGGTCTCGATGGCCGAGAGCACGGCAGCCGAGGCTTGCGCGTAGACGGGGTCGTCACCGCCGAGGTGGTCCAGCATCAGCGCGGCCGACCAGATCTGGCCGATGGGGTTGGCGATGCCCTTGCCCGCGATGTCGGGCGCCGAGCCATGCACCGGCTCGAACAGCGACGGGAACTTGCGCTCGGGGTTGAGGTTGGCGCTGGGCGCGATGCCGATGGTGCCGGTGCAGGCCGGGCCCAGGTCGGACAGGATGTCGCCGAAGAGGTTGGAGGCCACGACCACGTCGAACCAGTCGGGGTGCTGCACGAAGTGCGCGCACAGGATGTCGATGTGGAACTTGTTCGTCGCCACGTCGGGGTAGCGCGTGGCGATCTCGGCCAGGCGCTCGTCCCAGTAGGGCATGGTGATCGAGATGCCGTTCGACTTGGTGGCGGCCGTCAGGCTCTTGCGCTTGCGGCGGTTGGCGAGCTGGAACGCGTAGTCGATGATGCGGTCCACGCCGGTGCGGGTGAACACCGCCTCCTGGATCGCCATCTCGCGCGGCGTGCCTTCGAACAGGCGGCCGCCCACGGAGGTGTATTCGCCCTCGGTGTTCTCGCGCACCACCAGGAAGTCGATGTCGCCGGGCTTGCGGTGCGCCAGCGGGCCGGGCACGCCGGGCATGAGGCGCACGGGGCGCAGGTTCACGTACTGGTCGAAGTCGCGGCGGATCTTGATGAGCAGACCCCACACGGCGATGTGGTCGGGCACCTTGTCGGGCGCGCCGACCGCACCGAAGTAGATCGCGTCGTGGCCCTGGATCTTGTCGGCCCAGTCGGCCGGCATCATCAGGCCGGTGCGCACGTAGTGGTCGGAGCCCCAGTCGAAGTGGTCGTAGGAGAAGTCGATGCCGAAACGGCGACCGACCGCGTCGAGCACGCGCAAACCTTCGGGCATGACTTCGACGCCGATGCCGTCTCCGGGAATGACGGCGATTCTGTGTTTTTTCTGCATTGACTCAACCTGTTCCAAGTTCGTTTCGTTCGGGGGCGCCCACGCTCGTGACGCGGGGCTCTCGAAAAATTCTAGAAGCGAGAAACGGGCCCGAAGAGGGGGTTCGCACCCAGTTTGCCTTGACAAAATCAGAAGGCGATGCGGAGGGGTTTCACTCTGGGGGTAGATCAATTCTTGTCACGAAGCTGACTTTGAGTTCTAAAAATTAGAAGACAAGGAGCCTGCGGGCGTCGATGTCCGAAGGCCCTTTCGCCCTCTTCATGAAGGCTTTCTGAAGCGGGCGGCCAAGCGGTGCCGGATACTCCGCGCGCTCGCGATGCGCTCCACCGGAGCCGCTCGCCCGGAGGCCCATGAATCCCTTGTCCGTTGCCGCGAAAGCGCTTGTGGGGCGCGTCAGACGATGGCTGCAGCCATCGCTCGTGCGGCGCCTGCTGCTGGCGCAGCTCGCGGTGGCCGGGCTCCTGTGGAGCGCGACGCTGGCGCTCTTCCTGTACGACTCCAACCACCTGCCGGACCTCGTGCGCTACGACAAGGTCTTCGACAGCATCATCGCGTGCGCGCAGAACCTCGCCTCCCACCCGGATCGCCAGCAGCAGACGTTGAAGGCCTTCGACATGGCGCTGCTGGAAACCTCGGGCGACTTCAGCTCCGAGCAAGACAAGGCGCCCGTGCTGCAGGTGTGGCAGATGGGGCGGCTCATCTACAACTCGTCGGCGACGGCGCCGGTCATGCACACGGCGGTGCCCGGCCGGGTGGAGAACGTGCGCGCCGGCGATCGCCTGTGGCGAGCGCGCACGATGACCTCGCCGCTGCTGGACACGCGCGTGCTGCTGGCCGAGCCGGACGTGCTGCGCCTGAACTTCACCATCGAGCACCGCAGCTACTACCTGCTGCCGCTGGCCATCAGCCTGCCCTTCGTCGTCTTCCCCGCGTGGCTCTCCGTGATGCTCGCGCTCAGGCCGTGGCGGCAGGTGACGAAGGAGACGTCCGAGCGCGGGCCGGCCGATCTTTCGCCGCTCACCTTCGAGCCGCCGCACAAGGAGCTGCAGCCGCTGGTGAGCAGCATCAACGGCCTGCTGCGCAGCGTGCGCGACCGGGCATCGCGCGAGCGCGGGCTGATCGCCGACGCGGCGAACGAACTGCGCACGCCGCTCGATGCGATGCGCGTGAACGTGGAGTCCCTGAAGGAGCAGACCGACGATCCGGGCCAGCGCGAGCTCATGGCTCACGTGCTGCGCAGCAACGACCGCGCCGCGCGGCTGGTGGGGCAGCTGCAGCAGCTGATGCGCAGCGACGAGATGCCGCAGGACGGCTTGCCGGCGACGCTTTCCTTCGATGCGCTGGTGCGGGAGCGCGTGCAGTTCGTAGAGGCGCTGGCCCGCGCGCGCGGCATCTCGCTGGATTTCGCTTCGGAGGAGGCCGCCGCGCTCCAGGTGCACGGCGAGCGCGAGAGCCTGATCTCGATGGTGAGCAACCTGGTGGAGAACGCCATCAAGTACAGCCCGGACGGCGGCGTCGTGAAGGTGCGCGTGGGGCGCGAATCGTCGGAGGTGGTGCTGCGCGTGACGGACCAGGGCCCGGGCATCCCGCCCGCGCTGCGGGAGCGTGTGTTCGACCGCTTCTTCCGCAATCCGGACCAGACGCAGTCGGGCAGCGGCCTTGGGCTGGCCATCGTCAGGTCGGTGCTGGAGAAGCACGGCGGCCGCATCGAGCTGGCCGACGGCGACGAGGGGCGCGGCCTGTGCGCCACCGTGCGGCTGCCGCTCTCGGCGGGCTGACGAGCTGGCTGACAAGCTGGCTGACAGGTGGTCGCATCCCCCTTAGGATGGCCCGATGCGAACACTCCAACTTCCTTCCGGCGGAGAGATGCCGGTACTGGGCCTCGGCACATGGCGAATGGGCGAGAACGCAAGCCATCGCGCGGCCGAGGTCAAGGCCGTGCGCGAAGCCATCGTGCTCGGCTATCGCCTCATCGACACCGCCGAGATGTACGGCGAGGGCGGCGCCGAGACCGTACTCGGCCAGGCCATCGGCGAAGCGCTGCGCGCGGGCGACGTTCGGCGCGAAGAGCTCTTCGTCGTCAGCAAGGTCTATCCGCACAACGCCAGCCGGCGCGGCACGCGCGATGCCTGCGAGCGCAGCCTCAAGCGGCTCGGACTCGACGTCATCGATCTCTACCTGCTCCACTGGCGCGGCAACCACCCGCTGCGCGAAACCGTGGCGGCGATGCACTCGCTGGTAGCGGACGGTCGCATCGGCCACTGGGGCGTGAGCAACTTCGACACCGACGACATGGAGGAACTGGTGCAGGCGACGGGCGACGGCCCGGTTTGCGCGGCCAACCAGGTGTACCTGTCGCTCGGCGAGCGCGGCCCCGAGTTCAGCCTGCTGCCGTGGCAGCGGGAGCGCGGCATGCCCCTGATGGCCTACAGCCCCATCGACCAGGGCGCGCTGGCCGAAGACGACGGGTTGGCCGATCTGGCCGCCCGGCTGGGCGTGACCGCCGCGCAGCTTGCGCTGGCCGTTGTGATCGCACGCCCCGGCGTGGCCGCAATTCCGAAGGCTGTGCGCAGCGCGCACCTGAAGGAGAACTTTGCCGCCGCCGCGCTGAAGCTCGATGCGGCGATCCTGGCCGAACTGGATCGCCTGCATCCGCCGCCGAAGCGCAAAACGCCGTTGGCGATGATCTGAAGATCGGATTTTTTCGTGGAACACCGCGGAACCGGCTTTGCCGGGCCGCAGGTGTTGCCCCCGGAAGGGGGTGGAGAAGCGAGACGAAGTGCGCGAAGCCTGGGGGGAGCTTGTTCAGTGCGCGTCCGCGTGCTTCGCAGCCGCGATGACCGCGCTCTCGTCGTGCTTCGCGCCGTTGAGGAACAGGTTCAGCAGCACCGCCGCGATCGACGCCAGCAGGATGCCCGACTCGATCAGCGAGTGGATGGCGTGCGGCATCCATTGCTTGAAGTTGGGTGCGATCAGCGGAATCATGCCGATGCCGATCGACACCGCGACGATCATCGCGTTGTGGCGGTTGTTCTTGAAGTCCACGCCCGAGAGGATGCGGATGCCGGTGGCGGCCACCATGCCGAACATCACCAGGCCCGCGCCGCCGAGCACCACGGTGGGCAGCGACTCGACCAGCGCGGCCATCTTGGGCAGCAGGCCCAGCACGATCAGGATGATGCCGCCGGCCACGCAGACATAGCGACTCTTGATGCCGGTGACGGCCACCAGGCCCACGTTCTGCGAGAAGCTGGTGTACGGGAAGGTGTTGAAGACGCCGCCGATGAGCGTGCCCAGGCCGTCGGTGCGCAGGCCGCGGGCCAGGTCCTTCTGGCTGATCTTGCGGTCGGTCATTTCGCCGAGCGCGAGGAACATGCCGGTCGATTCGATCATCACCACGATCATGATGAGGGTCATCGTGAGGATCAGGATGGGGTCGAACTGCGGCATGCCGAAGTGGAAGGGCAGCACGATGTCGACCCACGCGGCCTTGCCCACCTTCTCGTAGGTCATGAGCCCGGTGACGGAGGCGACGACGGCGCCGATCACGATGCCCAGCAGCACCGAGATGTTGGCGACGAAGCCCTTGGCGTACTTCACGATCAGCAGGATCGACACCAGCACCAGCGCGGCCACGCCGAAGCCCGAGAGATCCGCGTACTTGGGATTGGGCACCGTCGGCATGATCGCGAAACCCTTGGGCACGGCGGGAATGGAGCTGCCGGGCGAGGTCACCTCGGCGAGCCACTTCGCATACACCGGGTCGACCAGCGCGGGAGCGGTCGGGCCCACGGGGTTGCCGAAGATCCAGTTGATGCCCACGCGCATCAGGCTGATGCCGATGACCGCGATGATGGTGCCGGTGACCACCGGCGGAAAGAAGCGCAGCATGCGGCTGACAAGCGGCGCGATGAGTATCGACACCACGCCCGCGCCGATGATCGCGCCGAAGAGAAGCTGCGCGCCGTTCTGGCCGGGGTTGGCGTTGGCGATGGCGACCATCGGTGCGACGGAGGCGAAGGTCACGCCCATCATCACCGGCAGCTTGATGCCGAAGAACTGCGTGGCGCCCAGCGCCTGGATCAGCGTGGCGATGCCGCAGCAGAACAGGTCGGCCGAGATCAGCAGCGCGACCTCGTCGGGGCTGAGCTTGAGCGCGCGCCCGACGATCAGCGGCACCGCGACGGCGCCTGCATACATCACCAGCACGTGCTGCAGGCCGAGGGCCGCGAGCTTGCCCGTGGGCAGCCGCTGGTCCACGGGATGGACTGTTGAGAGGGAGTTGTCGGCCGTCATCGTGTGTCTCCTGCTGCGGCGAGAGAGAGATTGATCGAGGCGAGGCGGGCGACACGGCTCGGCATGCGCACACCCCTGTTTGTGTACGCCAAACTGTATACAACTTATGCAACAATTCGGACTCAGGAAAACCCGAATCCGGTGCAGGGCCTAGGTGGCGACGGGATAGGGCCCTTCGTCGAAGGTTTCCGCGTGGTAGCCTTTGCTGCCCACGTCGCGCGCGAGCTGGCTGCGGAAGTCGCTGCCGTCGCGCAGGCTGCGCAGCATGTGCGCGAAGTCGTGGCGCGGTTGCCATCCGAGATCGCGCCGCGCGAGCTCGTTCACGTAGACGCGATCCAGCCGGGCGGGCAGCGTCCAGCCCCGCTTCGCATAGAGCTCTTCGGCCTCGGGGAACAGGCGGCGCAGCACGGCTGGCGCGCTCTCGCGCAGCATCGGCAGGTCGTCGCGCGTGAAAGGCGTGGTGGCCGACACGATGTAGCGGCCGAAGCCGATGCGCGGCGCGCGCCTGGCTGCCAGAAGATGCGCTTCGACCACGTCCTCGATGTCCGCGCGGCGGTGCAGCAGCTCGTTGGCCTGCGCGTTGTCCAGCGAATGGAGGCTGCGCGCAGTGGCATCGTCGTCTTCTTCCGGAAAGAAGCGCGAGGTCTTCAGCACCACCACGGGCAGGCGCTGCCTGCGGTGGAACAGCTCGCACAGGCTCTCCGCCGATGTCTTCGTCACGCCGTAGATGTTCTTGGGAACGGGCACCACGTCCTCGGTGATCCATGCGGCCGGCATGCCCTCGGCGGGCGTGAGCGCGGAGCCGAAGGTGCTGGTCGTGCTCGTGAAGACGAAGGATTCGACTCCAGCCGCCACCGCCTCCTCGAGCAGCGCCAGCGTGCCCGTGATGTTGGTGTCGACGAACTCCTGCAGGCTGTGCGTCGCCACGTGCGGCTTGTGCAGCGTGGCCGCGTGGATGACGGTGCGCACGCCCTTCATGCACTCGCGCACGAAGGCGCGGTCCGCGATGGTGCCGGTGCGGTCGGTGAATTCGGAAGGAACGATGTCTATGCCGCGGGCGTCTTGCGAGGTGGCGCGAAGCGTACGCATCAGGGCCTCGCCGAGGTGGCCGGCGCTACCGGTGATCAGGATGGTCATGGCCGCAAGACTATCGCCCGTGCATGGGGCCGTCCACGCATAAGTTATGCGTTGTGCGTTGTGCGTCAGGCGTTATGCGCGGGGGCGAGCCTCGCGCACGGTGAGGCCGGATGCGGCCAGCTTCGCATCGTGCTTGGCGATGGCCGCTTCGCCGGCCACGTCCTCCGCGTGATCGAACATGCCCGGCGCGATGTGCACCGCGCCGATGGAAAGCGTGGCGCAGGGCGTGAAGCGGACCACGCCGTGCCGGTCCTCGCCTTCGACGCCACCGGCCTGGCGCGCCGCTTCGTCGTAGAGCTCGAGCGCCTGGCGGTTGAAGTCCGCGATCAGCTCCGTGCATCGCTGCAGCCAGTCGGGGCTCTGGAACATCACCAGGAAGTCGTCGCCGCCGATGTGGCCGACGAAGTCGCGATGAGGGTCCGCGTGTCGCATCGCGAGGCGCGCGAGCAGCAGGATCATCTCGTCGCCGCGCCAGTAGCCGTAGTGGTCGTTGAAGACCTTGAAGTTGTTCAGGTCGGCATAGCAGGCGACGAAGTCGACGCCGCTGGCGAGCAGGCGCGCGACGTGGATGTTGATGGGGATGTTCCCGGGCAGAAAGGTGAGCGGGTTCGCGTGCCGCGCGGCCTCGATGCGCGCCTCGGTCACGGCGCGCACGAGCTGGTCGCCGGTGCCCAGCCCCACGTAGCGCTTCTTCTCGGTCACGATGAAGCCTTCGCTCAGGTAGCGCTGGTCTTCCGACATCAGGATGCCGAGCAGGTTCTCGACGTTGTCCTCGCGCTCCACGATGCGCGGGGTGGTGCCGCTGTAGGACATGCAGGGCCGGCGGCCGTGCACCTCGCGGAAGTACAGCCGCGCGTAGTCGTTCATGAACGACTGCCGGTTGATGAGCGCCACCGGACGCCCCTGGTCGACCACGGCCAGCGCGTGCAGGTCGGGGTGCTTCTGGAAGATGTTGGAGACCTCGTCGATCGGCGTCATCGGGTGCAGCGCCGGTGCCTGTATGACGGAAAGGCTGCGCAGCACGTCGGGCTGCGAAGGCTGCGATGCATGCGGCATCACCGCGATGCGGGTGTCCCGGATGACGGCCGCCGCGGGCTCGGGCAGCGTGGGCTGCAGCGCCGGCGCGGGGCGGCCGAACAGGTAGCCCTGGCCGTAGGCGATGCCCAGGTCGCGCAGCACGCGGAGGTCCTGGGCGTCTTCCACGCCTTCGGCCACGAGCTGGGTGCCCAGCGCGATGCCCAGGCCGACGATGGCGCGCACCAGTTCCACGCTCAGCGGGCTGCTTGCGACGCCTTGGGTCAGCAGCTTGTCGATCTTGACGAAGTCGGGCCGCAGGTCCTTCCAGCGCCGCAGGTTCGAGTGGCCCTCGCCGAAGTCGTCGAGCGCCAAGCGGGCTCCCAGAGCATGCAGCGCGTTGACCGCCTGCCGCAGCGCCTCGGCATCGCCGGCCGCGCGCTGCTCGGTGAGCTCCACCGTCACGTCGCGGGCCGCGATGCCGTGCTGCGCGAGCATGCGCTCGAAGGGACATGCGCCGTTCGCGAATCCCATGGCGGCGATCAATGCGTCGGCGCTCATGTTCACGAAGAGCCTGCCCGGCTTGGCCAGCCGGCCCCAGTGAGCCAGGATGACCTCGACGCAGTGCAGCTCGAACCCGGTCAGCCGCGATTCGGCGGCGGCCAGCGCGAACAGCGCCTGGGGGCTGTGGAGCGCGGTGCCCGCCGCGCCCCGGATGAGGGCCTCGTGGCCGAGGACCGTTCCCTGGCGCAGGTCCACGATGGGCTGGAAGAACGGAGAGATCGCCGGATGCGGGGTGGGGACGGCGCTGGGCCTGATTTGCCGGGACATGCTGTGAAGGTGGTGCGTCGGCCGCGCCCGCGGGAAAAGGCGGGCGCGTAGTCCATTCGGCCTACAGCATGACGCGCTTGTGTGACAGCAAGCAGCATCGGCCCTCATGGGGCCGTGGGATCAGGCGATCGTGGTGACGATGCGCCCCGCGCTCCCGTCGGCCAGCGCGATGCGCTCCCAGAGCACGCGCCCGGGCAGGATCGGGACGATCCGGTCGGCGTTGGCCCCGGTCGCGACTTCGAGCGACGAGAGCTCGCCCGCGTGCCAGCCCAGTCGATCGAGGGTGGCCTCGGCCTCGAGGATCTCGCGGGAGGCATAGCCGATCAGCGACCGGCCCATGAATTCGCTGGCGTCGGCGCGCCATTCGGCCTGGCGCGACGGCGAGGCCGCCAGCAGCCGGTGCGTGCGGTCGCAGACCAGGTGCACCTTGCGCGCGGACGATTCGACCAGCCGCTTCAGCGCGGCGTCCTGCGCCGAATCGCACGCCGCCGCGAGCAGCCGGTGCGCCATGGCCTGCTGCGCCGGGGAAAGCGCGAGCTGGCCGCGCTCCCAGCGCGACACCGTCGCCTGGTTCACGCCCATCAGCTGCGCGAAGTGCGTCTGCTTGATGCCGCGCAGCAGCCGCATCTGGCGCAGCGCGAGGCCGAGGTTCTTGCGCATGGCCGCCTGCTCCTTCGCTGTCAGGCCAGCAGCGCCTTGACCAGGTCGAGCTGGCGGTCGGGCTTGTCGGTGCCGAGCTCGAGGCTGGCCTCGATGCGCTCCAGGTGGTCGATCATGCTCGTCACGGCGGCTTCGACGTCGCCCTTGCGGCACAGGCGCAGGAAATCGGAGTGCTCGTCCGACGAGCAATGCGGGTCGTTCGACGAGTGGTACAGCATGGCGATCAGCGAGCTGCGCGCCACCAGTTCGCGCACCAGCTCGGCCAGCGTGCGGTTGCCCGTGGCCTCGGCCAGCGCCACGTGGAAGTCGCCAAGCAGCTTCTCGCGCACCGTGCCGGTGGTGGTGGTCTGGCGCAGCGCGGCGCGCTCGAACTTGATGTGCTGCTCCAGCACCTGGTAGTCGCGCGGCCGGGCGGAGGCGATGAAAAGGCGCACCACCTCGCTCTCGAGGATGCGGCGCACGGCGAACACTTCGCGGGCCTCTTCCACCGAGGGCTGGCTCACGAAGGCGCCCTTGTCGGGAATCATCTCGATGAGCTTGTCCTTCGACAGCATCAGCAGCGCGGCGCGTACCTTGGTGCGGCTTACCGAATAGACCCGGCCCAGCGCCTCTTCGCGCAGCCAGGTGCCGGGCGGCAGGCGCTTCTCGACGATCGCGGTGGCGATGTCGTTGGCGATGCTCTCTATGGAACTGTTCTTGTCGGTCGCGGCCGTGCCGTTCTCGTCCGGAACGGCGGCGGCAGCAGGGGAAGCGGAGGGTTTGGAACTGGCGCGGGGCATGCGCGGATTGTGGCCTACCGCTCGAGGGTGAAACCCTCGAGGGCGCCAATGATGGGCTTGGGCAGGGGCTTTGCCAGCTCACCGCGCTTGCTGGTGCGCAGTTTCAGGGTAACGAGCGACTCGATGAGCTTGGTACCTGCGGCCACGCCGTCGATCACGGGCACGCCCAGCACGCCCTCGATGTGCTCGCACAGGTCGGTCATGCCGGCGCAGCCGAGCACGATGCAGTCGGTGCCGTCTTCTTCCAGCGCGCGGCGGCACTCTTCGACGATGCGCTCGCGCGCCCGCGAGCCGGGCTCCTCCAGCTCGAGCACTGGCAGCTCGCAGGCGCGCACGTTGGCGCAGAAGCGTTCCATGCCGTAGATCTCGGCCAGGTGCCAGGCCTGCCCGATGGTGCGGCCCAGCGTGGTCACCACGCTGAAGCGGCTGCCGATCATGCTGGCCAGGTGCATCGCCGCTTCGGCGATGCCCACCACGGGGCCGCGTGCCAGTTCGCGCGCGGCCTTCAGGCCCGGGTCGCCGAAGCAGGCGATCACGTAGCCGTCGACGCCTTCGCGCTCGCCCGCCGCGATCTCCTGCAGCAGGCCCGGAACGGCGAGGGCCTCGTCGTAGTGGCTCTCGATGGAGACCGGCCCCATGGCCGGGCTCACGGCGACGATCTCGGTGCCGGCGTGCGCCACCGCGCGGGCGCATGCACCGATCTTCTCGGTCATGCTCCAGGTGGTGTTGGGATTGATGATCTTGATGCGCACGGCGCGGTCCCTTTCTTTCTCTCTAGAAGTTCAAGTCTTGTCGTTGCGGTTCAGCACGGCGTAGATGATGAAGCCCAGGCCCATGCCGATGAACCACGCGTAGTTGGCGGCGCCGCGCAGCGTCGGCACCATCACGCACAGGATCGGCACGATGGCCGCCGGCACCAGCGCCTGGATCGCCTTCGGGTTGTAGCCGCCGCTGTACCAGTATTCGCCCTTGGGGCTCATGCTGTAGAGCGCGTCCACGTCGATGCGCTGCTTGCGCACGATGTAGTAGTCGGCAATGAGGATGCCGAACAGCGGCCCGATGAACGAGCCCAGCACGTCGAGCGTGTAGTGGATGACTTCGGGGCTGTTGTAGAGGTTCCACGGCGTGAGGAACACCGAGCCCACCGCGGCGATCATGCCGCCCGTGCGCCAGCTGATGTGCTGCGGCGCCACGTTGGAGAAGTCGAAGGCCGGCGAGACGAAGTTGGCGACGATGTTGATGCCGATGGTGGCGATCATGAAGGTCAGCGCGCCCAGCATGACGGCGGTGGTGCTGTCGATCTTGCCCACGGTATGCACCGGGTCGGTGATGAGTTCGCCGAACACGGGCAGCGTGGCGGCGGTGGTGATGACCGTCAGCAGCGAGAAGAACACGAAGTTCACCGGCAGGCCCCAGAAGTTGCCCTTCTTCACCGCGTCGAAGCTCTTGCCGTAGCGCGAGAAGTCGCCGAAGTTGAGCATCGGGCCGCTGAAGTAGCTCACCACCAGCGCGATGGCCGAGAGCATCACCGGCAGCGCGTCCCAGCCCTGGAACTTGATGCCGCCCAGGTTCAGGTCGATCTTGCTCCAGCCGGCCTTCCACACCAGCCAGCCGCAAAGGATGGCCATGACCACGTACACCGCCGGGCCGGCCCAGTCGATGAACTTGCGGATGGCGTCCATGCCGTGCCAGAACACGAAGGCCTGCAGCACCCACATGACCATGAACGCGACCCAGCCGAGGGCGGACAGGCCCGCGAAGCCGTACTTCGAGACCTCGGCATACGGCGCCAGTCCCGGTGCCATGTGCAGCGCCAGCACCATGAAGGCGGCCGAAGCGAGGTAGGTCTGCACGCCGTACCAGGCCACCGCGATCAGCCCGCGGATGATGGCCGGGATGTTCGCGCCCAGCACGCCGAAGGGCGCGCGGCACACCACGGGGTAGGGCACGCCCGTCACCTGGCTGGGCTTGGCCACGAGGTTGCAGAAGATCTGCACGATCACGATGCCCACCAGCAGCGACACCAGCACCTGCCAGCTCGAAAGGCCCAGCGCGAACAGGCTGCCGGCCGTGATGTAGCCGCCCACGCTGTGCACGTCCGACATCCAGAAGGCAAAGATGTTGTATTGGCCCCAGGTCTGCTTCTTCAGCGGAGCGAGGTCTTCATTGGTCAGGCGCGGGTGGTAGCCGGGCTTGATGAGGGCGTTCGATTCCGCGTGCGGCGCAATGCCGGCTTCGCTTGCCCCGGCGGGGGCGTGGCTGACGACTGTGCTCATGGTCTTTCCTCTTTCGAGTGGAGTTGGATTTGGACTCTTTTTTGACGCAAATTTCGCGCCGGACTTTCGGATGCGTTATTTGTATACAAAAATTGATCTCAATCAAGGCCATTCGAGGAATCATATATCCGTAGATTCCCTGTTGCGTCGCGCATTCGCGCGGGTGAAACGCCGGTCTATTTCCAGGCGCCCAGGCGCAAACCGGCCCCAGTCCCGGAGGGCTTGCACAGCCTTGGGTACAGGCTGTGCACCTTTTTGGGGTCGGGATAGCTGCCCGTGGCCAGGGCGGCCGCGAGGGGACGGCGCTCAGCGTTCAGTAGAGGCTGTAGTGGTAGTCGTAGCTGCGCAGCCGCAGCCCGGGCTTGCGCGGTTCGTCGAAGTGAAGCTGCAGCAGGTTGCGCGGGTGGGCGGTGTCCACCAGCAGATGGTCCGCGGATCCGGGCGAGGCCGCCGACAGAGGAAGGCGCTTGAATATGCTGGTCAGGGCTGCCTCGGCATCCCGTGGCTTGTAGTCGTCGTCCAGCAGCAGCGCGGGCTCGGCGATGTGCCCCTGGTGGAGCCAGTACCAGACGCCTTCATTCGGCGTCGCGGGCCGGGCGCCGGGGTTGCCTTCGTCTCCCGCGGTGTTGGGCGGCTCCTGCGGAACGACGCCCTCGGGGTCCCATGCAAGGGCGCCCAGGCCATCGCCGATCTCCACGAAGACGACCACGCTGCGCCGGTAGCGTGCAAGGACGGAGGGAGGCAGCAGGGCGTCCAGCGCGTGGTCGCCGCCGCTGAGGGTATGTCCACCCAGGCTCGACAGCAGATCGATGGGTGTCTGCAGGCCGTGGGGAGGCAGGAGGTAGGAATTTTCGATCCCGATGCCTGCGCCGCACAGCACTTCGCGCACCGGTGCGGGCAGCCGGACGTTCAGGCGCGTTTCCGATTCGACAAGGGCTGCTTCCGCGCCGATGCCGTCGGGCAAGCGCGGATCGCCCACGTCGATCAGCCGGGACTGCTTGCCGAAGGCCCGGATCCGGTCGGGCAGGGGCAGGCTCCTGTCGTAGAGCGGATGGGACACGGAAGCCATGTCGTACACGGTCCAGCGCTTCCTGAACGAGGTGGCTTGTCCTTGCGCGTCGATGTGCGATCCGCGCAGCTCGATCCGCTTGAGCCCGATGGGCAGATCGAAGACCACCGCGGGCAGCCTCTTCAATCCGGGGCTCGCGGCCTTGTGCTCCAGCCGGGCTACGACCTTGCCGTCGATCAGCACGTCGGCGTTCACCTGTTCGCCAGCGGCGAGCCAGGGGTGGATGCCGGCCTTGCCGCTGCCCGTTTCTCGCGGCATCGCCTGTGCGGGAGCGCTCCTGCTGAAGAGCCTCGACAGCCCTGCCCACAGCCCGGCCATCGGTGATGGCGTTTGCTGGCGGTCGTGGTCGGCAGGAGATGGTGGCGTCTCGGGCATCTTCGATATGGGCTCGGGGATTCGATGCCCCGAAGTGTCGCCTGACGGATTCATCGAAATCCGTGGAGCTCACGAGAAAAATATATCGCTTTCGATAATGAGAGACGCTGCCTAGAGTCGCATCCATCCCCTTGAACCGATGGAAAGTCATGAGCAGCACGAACACAAGCACCCGCATCCCGTTCCACCTCGCGTTCCCCGTGCGCGACATCGCCGAGGCACGTGCCTTCTACGGCGGCCTGCTGGGATGTCCCGAAGGCCGCAGCGCCCCCGAGTGGGTCGACTTCGATTTCTACGGCCACCAGATCGTGGCGCACCTTGCGCCCGAGGAGTGCGGCCATCGCCAGAGCAGCCCGGTCGATGGCCACGACGTGCCGGTGCGGCACTTCGGCGCCATCGTTCCCATGGAGCAATGGCAGGCCATGGCCGACAAGCTGGTGGCGCGCGGCACCGAGTTCGTCATCGAGCCGTACATCCGCTTCAAGGGCGAGCCGGGCGAACAGGCGACGATGTTCTTCCTCGACCCTTCGGGCAACGCCATCGAGATGAAGTCCTTCGCCGACCTGAGCTCGCTTTTCGCCCGCTGAGCGAGGGGGCAATGACCCACGGGCTCAAGGGCCCATGGGCCGCGGGGACGCTGGCGCCGGTTGCGTATGCGCCCTTAAGATGCGCACGCCCGCCGCGGTCGCCGACCGCGCGTTGACGCAACACAGCCGCGCCCATGCTCGAACTTCTTACCGATCCCCAGGTCTGGATTGCCTTCGCCACCCTGACCGCGCTGGAACTGGTCCTCGGGATCGACAACATCATCTTCATCTCGATCCTGGTCGACAAGCTGCCGCTGGCACAGCGGGAGTTCGCGCGGCGCATCGGCCTGTTCATGGCCATGTTCATGCGCATCGGCCTGCTGCTGGTGCTTGCCTGGATCGTCGGCCTGGTGACGCCGCTCTTCACCGTGTTCAGCCAGGAGATCTCGGGCCGCGACCTGATCCTCATCCTGGGCGGCCTGTTCCTCATCTGGAAGAGCACGAGCGAAGTCCACCAGTCGCTGGAAGGCGAGCACGAGCAGAAGCAGAGCGCCGCCAAGGCGACCTTCGCGTCGGTGATCCTGCAGATCATGATCATCGACCTGGTGTTCTCGCTCGACTCGATCATCACGGCCGTGGGCATGGTGGACGACGTGCGCGTCATGATCGCGGCGGTGATCGCCTCGGTGCTGCTGATGATGCTGTTCGCCGGCCCTATCGGCCGCTTCGTCTCCGCCCATCCCACCATCAAGATGCTGGCGCTTTCCTTCCTGGTGGTCGTGGGCGTCGTGCTCGTCGCCGAGGGTTTCGACAATCACGTGCCCAAGGGCTACGTGTACTTCGCGATGGCCTTCTCGCTGACCGTGGAAATGCTCAACATCCGCATGCGCAAGAAGGCCGCCCGGCGCGTGGAGCTGAACCCGCCCCGCATCCCGGGCGACTGAGACCGAGTCCGGGGCGAACTGCGGGCAAGCCTATGGCGAGCGGCGGCGCTTCCCGGGCGCCGTTGCGGCCACCTTTGCGGCCGTCTTTGCGGCCGCATCGCTCAGGCATCGGGCGAAGTGCGCCACCATGGGCGGGCTGGCCCTGGGCTTGCGCTGCAGCAGGCCGATCTCGCGGTGGAAGGTGAACTCGCCAAGCGGCACGACGCGCACGCCTTCCGGCAACGGGAGATGCGCTTCGACCATCGGCACCAGCGCCACGCCGAGGCCGCGCGAAGCCATGTGGATCAGCCCGGGAATCTCGTCGACCTCGATCGCGTCGTTGACCGAAAGACCCTCGCGGCGCAGGAACGCCTCGACCATGCGCCCCCCGAAAGAAGCCCTGTCGTAGCGAAGAAAGGGCTGTTCCTGGATCAGCGTGCGCCAGTCCCTGGTGGCGGGCAGGGACCTGGGCACTGCCAGCACGAAGGGCTCGTGCACCAGCGGCTGCCAGGTCAGGTCCGCGGGCATCCCGAAGGGCGGGCGGATGATCACGGCCGCATCTATCTTGCCGGCGTCCAGGTCGTCCATCAGGCGCATCGAGACACCGGGCGACACGTGCACGCGCACGAGCGGAAATGATTTGCGCATCTGCTCGAGCGCGCGCGCCAGCAGCGTGGGCTGCGCCGAGGCGATCGAGCCGACGCGCAGGAGGCCCTGCGCAGCGTCGCCTTGGGGAAGCTCGCCGAGGCTGGCGAAGAGGGCGCAGATCTCTTCGGCGCGCGGCAGCGTCGTCTGCCCTGCGACGTTCAGCGTGGCCGAGCGGCCGGTGCGGTCGAAGAGCTCGAAGCCCAGTGCCTCCTCGAGGCGCTTCATCTGGCTGCTCACCGCGGACTGCGTGAGACCGATGCGGTCGCCGGCGGCAGCGAAGGTGCCGAGCTTGCACACCGCGATGAAGGTCTTGAGTTCGTTGATCATCCGGGAAGCATCGCAAACATCGATGCCATGGTCAAACGAGCTTCACCAAATTCGATGAATGTCGGCCGGCGGAAGGGCATGGGCTATTCTTCGCACCCTCCAAAGCTGGTGCTCGCCTCGACCCGACCGATGCCTTCAATCAAGTTCCGCTCGCGGCTCTCGCTGGCCTTCGCGGCGCTCGTCGCGCTGGTCTGCGTGCAGGCCGTGTTCATCTATCTCGGCTCCCAGCGCGTCAACTTCTACGCCCAGCACAGCCGGCTGGCGAGCGACATCCAGTCCGACCTGCTGGAGCTTTCCGCCAACAAGCAGCGGTTGCGGGTCTGGGCCTCGCTGCGGTTGATGAACGGCGACGCACCCATAGAGGCTCGCGACCGCTGGCTGGCCGGCATGCGTTCCAGCGCGGCCAGCCTGCGGGAGCTGACGCAGCGCGACCTGGCCTGGTGGACCACTGTGAATTCGATACGCGGCACGCCGGTGCCCGAAGCCGTGACCCATCTGGCATCGAGTATCGACCTGCTCGACGCCAACATCGCCGAGGTGCAGGCCCGCCTGCTGCAGCTCGCGCCGCTGGAGCCGGGCGCGGAGTTTTCTTCGGTGTGGCAGCAGATCAACCAGGTGTTCGACGTGACGCGCGGTCGCGACCTGCGCGAGCTCGTCAACGGCGCGATCGAACGCCAGAAGCAGGCGGTGCCGGCCGCGCGCCTGGCCACCGAAAGCGCGCTGGAAGTGCTGCGCCTGCAGGCCATCGGCCTTGCCGTGCTGACGCTGGTCGCCGCCGTGCTGCTCGCCATTCGCCTGAACCGGCGGCTGCAGGCGCCCATTGCCGGCCTGCTGACCGGCACGCAAGCCCTGCAGGCGGGCCGCATGGACCATCGCATGCCGGTCGGCTCGGGCGACGAGTTCGGACAGGTGGCGGAGCATTTCAACGCCATGGCCGCCGAACTGCAGCAGCGCAGGAGCGATGCGGAAGCCGCCCGGCACAAGCTGGAAGAAGCAGTGACTGCGCGCACGGCAGAGCTGCAGACCGCCCACGTGACGCTGCAGAACATCGACCAGCGCCGCCGCCAGCTCTTTGCCGACCTGAGCCACGAGTTGCGCACGCCGGCCACAGCCATCCGCGGCGAGGCCGAGATCGCGCTGCGCGGCGTCGACAAGCCGCTGGCCGAATACAAGCTGACGCTCTCGCGCATCGTCGGCGGCGTGGAGCAGCTCGCACGTGTGATCGACGACCTGATGCTGATCGCACGCGCCGAGGCCGACCAGCTCGTCATGCGAAAGGGCCGGGTCGACCTCGGCCTGCTGGTGGGCGACGCCGCCGAGCAGGCCGAGGCGCTGGGTGCCCTGCACGGCGTCGGTGTGCGCCTCGACACCCCGCAGGACGCGCAGCCGGGCGTGCTGCACGTCCATGCCGATGCCGACCGGCTGCGCCAGGCGCTGGTCATCGTGCTCGACAACGCCGTGCGCTACTCGCATTCTGGCGGCGAGGTCAGCCTCGGCTGCCGTGAACTCGACGACGGATGCGTGGAGATCGCGGTGCGCGACAAGGGCATCGGCATCGACGCCGGCGAGCTGCCCACGGTGTTCCAGCGCTTCAAGCGCGGTCAGCGAGCGCGGGCGCACCGGGTGGAGGGCACCGGTATCGGCTTGTCGATCGCGCAGGCCATCGTCGCGGCGCACGGGGGCCGCATCGACATCGACAGCGAACCGTCGGTCGGCACCGCGGTTCGCATCCGGCTGCCCCGTGGCGATGGTGCCGCTCTTGCTGAAACGCCGGAGGTCGCATGAACAACATCCTCGTGGTCGAAGACGATCCGCGCGTGGCCGACTTCCTGCAGCGCGGCCTGCGTGCCGAAGGCTACGGCGTGCAGCTGGCCCGCACCGGCACCGAAGGCCTGGCGATGGCGCGCGGCGGCGAGCCGGCGCTGCTCATCCTCGATCTGATGCTGCCCGGCCTCAGCGGCCTGGAGCTGTGCCAGACGATGCGCGCCGAGGGCCACCACGTGCCGGTGCTGATGCTCACGGCGATGAGCTCGCTGGAAGACAAGGTCAACGGGCTGCGGCTCGGGGCGGACGACTATCTCACCAAGCCCTTCGCATTCGAGGAGCTGCTGGCACGCATCGAGGCGCTGCTGCGACGCGGACGCGAGCAGCGCGTGAAGGCCACCAGCCTGCAGGTGGCCGACCTGGTGCTGGACCGCGAGCGCATGCAGGTCACGCGGGCCGGGCAGCCGATCGCGCTGACGGCGAAGGAGCTGGCTTTTCTGGAGCTGCTGATGAGCGCGCCCGGACGCGTCTACAGCCGCGAACGCATCCTCTCGAACGTGTGGGGCACCAACGAGGACCCGCTGACCAACGTGGTCGACGTCTACGTGCGGCGCCTGCGGGCCAAGATCGACGAGGGCCATCCGCTCGCACTGCTCAAGACCGTGCGCGGCTTCGGCTACCGGCTCGACGCGCAGGAGGACTGAACGCCGCGGCCCTGCCTGGGGCGGCGTTCATCCGTTGTTCATCTGCGCTTCAACTCGCGTTCATCGCTGCGCACGGGTGTTGTTCATCCTTGCGCCGGAGACTGGATTCCTGCCTCGCGAATGCGGTGCAGCACCGGCGGATGCCGGTGTTCCACAACTACTTTCAAAGCAAGGAATCTCCGTGAAGAAAAGTCTCGTCGCCAGCGCCGCCCTCGGCGTTCTTTCCCTGACCCTCGCCACCGGTGCGCTGGCCCAGGGCGCCGCAACCGCCGCCTGCGCGCCGGCAGACGAAGCGCAGATCGGCGCGCTGTTCGACCGCTGGAACAACTCGCTGCGCACGCTGGACCCGGACAAGGTGGTCGCCAACTACGCGCCCGACGGCGTGCTGCTGCCGACCGTGTCGAACCAGCCGCGCACCAATCCGGCGGAAATCCGCGACTACTTCGTCAAGTTCCTCAAGAGCGAGCCGCAAGGAAAGATCGACAAGCGCATCGTCAAGATCGGCTGCAACGTGGCGCAGGACGTCGGCACCTACACCTTCCGCTTCAAGGACGGCGGCACCGTGCATGCGCGCTACACCTACGTCTACGAGTGGGTGAACGGGCAGTGGCTGATCGCGCATCACCACTCGTCGGCGATGCCCGAGGCGCGCGCGCCGAAGAGCTGATCGGCATCGACGGCACCCGGGCTCGAGTCGACCCGGCCCGGGTGTCGGCCGCGACTTACTGCGCGGCGACCTTCACGAACACCGGGTTCGAATAGAACCAGAGGTCGCTGTAGTTGCGTGCGTTGATGGCGTTGAAGCGCGCCACGTTGTCGGTGCCGGTGGTCTGCGCGTCGAACAGCGGCTCGCCGCCGGCAGTTTCGTTCGGCACGTCCGTTCCCAGGTTCGTGCCGCGCAGGCGGAAGTACTGGTTGTTGCCGGCCTTCACGGTGTAGCTCACGGCGAAGTAGCCGTCGGCGTCGAGCTTCCAGTCGCTGCGGGTGAAGCGCTTGAGCACGCGGGTCGACGGGTTCGTGTCGCGCGAATAGCCCGGCGTGCCCGGCAGCTCGGGGCCGGTCACGTCGCCCGCGATCAGGTCGATGTGGTCGACCACCGGCTTCACGTTGGCGAAGATGCCGCTGCCGAGCTGGTACTCGAAGTTGTTGCGCTCGGGGCTCTTGAAGCGGATCGTGATCTTCAGGTCTTCGCCCGTCCTGGCCGCCACTTCCGAGCCCATCTCGCCGGAGGCCTTGGCGCTCTGCACCTTGAAGTCGAGCGCGTCGATCAGGCCGCCGTTCACCGCGAAGAGCTTGCCCGAGCGCATGGCCGCGAGCAGCGACTTCGGATCCTTGACGTCGCCCCACAGGTGGTTCTTCGCGTACTCGCCCGGCGCGTAGCCGCTGCTGTACTGGCCTTGCGAGACGGTGAAGTGATAGTCGGAGTCGGCCACGTTCCAGATGCGACGGCCTTCGGACAGCAGAGCGTCCCAGGTGCCGCCGAGCTTGGCGACGAGGTAGTCGACGCCGCCGTAGGTGCGCGAGGGCAGGTTGGCCGGGATGTAGGCGCTGTTGTAGCCGCCGCGGTCGGGCTCCATCTGGTTGCCGACCATGCCTTCGAGCGAGAACACGATGTTCGGCGCGAGGTCGTTCATCTCGCGCAGCTGGGCGATCGTGTACTTGCCGGGGTTGCGTGACGGGTGGTTGACCTGCAGGTAGCTGGTGTCGGGGTAGTTCTTCTTGAGCCAGGCGATCGCGGCCATGGTTTCGGCGTGCGTGTTGTAGCCGGTGCCGGCCTTCGGGCCCCAGGCGGCGACGTCGGCGGCCGGGAAAAGCGCGGGGTCGCGGTTGGTGAAGAGGTACTCGAACTGGCTCGCGGCCTTGAGCGCGGCGTCGGACATCGGGTTGTCGGTCAGGATGCCGACGTTGCCGTGGTCATGCGACGGCATGTCCCATTCGAAGGCCGCGAAGATCGTCTTGTCGGCGTACTTGCCGCTGGCCTGCAGCGCCTTGATGCGGGGCACCTGGTACTTGGCCATGCCCTCCGAGAACGGAATCTGCGTCGCCAGCTTGTTGCCGGCGTTGTCATAGGAAGACAGGCGCAGGTGATCGGACAGCGCCGCCCAGTCGAGCCCGAACTGGTCGAAGGCCTTGGCCAGCACCTGGTCGAGCGTGGAGATCTGCTGCGTGTCGTCCGATTGGATCGTGTGGATGTGCAGGTCGCCCACGGTCCAGCGGCCGGCCGGTGCGGCGGGGCCGGGATCGGCGGCGGGTGTGGGAGCGGGCGCGACGGCAGGCGGAGTGCCGGTTGCCACGGGAAAGAAGGCCGGGCCGCTGGAGCTTCCGCCGCCACCGCAGCCGGCCAGCATGAGCGTGCCGACGGCGAGGGTGGAGAACAGCGAGCGGCGGAACGGGAGGGGAGTCGGGCGAACGATCGGAAGGGTAGGCATGGCGGTCAAAAAATGACGCGCACCTGAAGTGCGCGTGTCCTGGAAAGCCGCCGAGTCTGGAGGGGGGCGATGACGCTTCCATGAAATTGGAACGAAAGTTCGTTGTTTTCATGCCCATCGGAGAGATGTCGGTGGGCTTGCCGGGCCGGGGAGGCGTGCCCTCTATAAACTGTGCCCCTCCCATGATTCCCAGCGCGCCCGCAACTTCGCTTACCGCGTCCGTCGACGATGAGATGCTGTCGCGCATGGTGCGCACCGACCAGATGGTGGCGGTGCGCCGCAGCGTGCTGGCGGCCATTCCCATCAACGTGGTGCTGAGCTGCACCGCGGCGCTGGTCGCGCTCCACGCCGGTCGCGCCTTCGAAGGGCTGATCTGGCTGCTGCTTTCGCTCGCGCTGAACGGGGTGCGCAGCTACATCAGCCGCTGGCCTTTCGCGCCGTGGCCCGGCGTTGCGATCGAAAGCGGCGTCGCCACCTCACCGGACGGGCGCCCGGTCGAATGGCATCTGCGGGCCGCCGCTTTCATGGCCGGGGTGTCGGGCTGCGTGTGGGCGCTCATCCCGCTGCTGTGCGACGGCTACTCCTCGCCGCAGGCGGTGTTCTACCTGACGGTGGTGTGCGGCATCTGCGCGGGCTCCGTCACCTACGGCATCGCCTATGCGTTCGTGCCGATCAGCTTCATCACGCCGGCGCTGCTGTCGGTGGCGGGCTGCCTCGTCTTCGCGGGCGGCTTCGACAATCTGAGCCTGGCGGCCATGGTGCTGCTGTATCTCGGTGCGCTGGTGCGCGGCGCGGTGCACAGCGACAGGGCCTTCCGCGAAGGAAGCCGCATCCGCAACGAAGCCACCGCCATGGCCACCCAGCTGCGGATGGCGCACGCGAAGTCGCTGGACGCCGCGCAGCAGCTGGCTTTTCGCGCCTCGCACGATTCGCTCACCGGCCTGCTCAACCGCGAAGGCTTCACCGAGGCGGCGACGCTGCACATCACGGTGCCCGACGGCCGCCAGCACGGCCTGCTGCTGCTGGACCTGGACGGCTTCAAGGCCGTGAACGACGCCTTCGGCCACAAGGCCGGCGACCGCGTGCTGCAGGACGTGGCCTCCTGGCTGCAGCGCGAGACCGCGGACATGCAGGCCGTGCTCGGCCGCTGGGGCGGCGACGAATTCGCGGTGCTCTACTGCCTGCGCGACGAGCGGCAGGCGCCAGCGGCGATCGCCCAGGCGCTGATCCGCTCGATCTCCTTCGCCACGTCGCACTACGGCGGTCACCTGGGCGTGAGCATCGGCATCTCCGTCTCGGGCGAGGCGGGCTTCGCCGACATGATCAGCTTCGCCGACGAGGCCCTGCATGAGGCCAAGCGCACCGGACGCAACCGCTACCAGGTCTTCGACAACGCGCTCAACCAGCGCCTGGCCACGCGCCGGGACGTGGAGCGCGACCTGCTCCAGGCCATCGGGGCGCGCGACATCGGCGTGTGGTACCAGCCGATCATGACCAGCGACGGTCGGGAGGTGCACAGCCTCGAGGCGCTGATGCGCTGGAACCACCCGCGCCACGGCCACATCGCCCCGGAAGACGTGATCCACGCAGCCGCGAGCACCGGCGTGGCCGAGCCGCTGCTGCGGCACCTGGTCGACGAGGTCTGCCGGGGCATGCGCCAGCTGGAGGCGGCGGGCTCGAGCCTGGCGAGCGTGCCGGTGGCGATCAATGTCTCGCCGCGCGAGATGGCGCAGCTCGCGGTGGACGACATCGTGCTCGGAATGCTGAAGCTGCGCGGCATCGCGCCGCGCCGGCTGCAGATCGAGATCACCGAGGAGGTGGCGCTCGACACCCATGCCACGCGCGGGCGGCTGAGCGCGCTGTCGGCCGCGGGCGTGGTGATCGTGGTCGACGACTTCGGGGTGGGCTTCTCGTCGCTGGCGTCGCTGCGCAGCGAGTACGTGCGGCAGGTGAAGATCGACCGCAGCTTCATCCTCGACCTCTCGTCCTCTCCCGGCAACGAGGTGCTGGTGGACTCCATCGTCCAGCTCGGCCACTCGCTGGGCGTCCAGGTGGTGGCAGAGGGTGTGGAGACGCAGGCCGAGCTCGACGTGCTGCGCCACCTGGGCTGCGGGCTGGTGCAGGGCTATCACCTGGCGCGGCCTGCGCCGCTGGCCGATGTGATGGCGTGGGCCGCCGCGCGTTCGGCGACCGCCCACGCCAGGGTGGGCTGAGGATCCCAGCCCCGGCCGGTCAGGCCAGCAGGTCGCTGAGCGTGCGCGCGATCACCTTGGTGGCGCGGCGCAGGTCTTCGAGCACCACGCGTTCGTCGCTGCGCTTGGCGTGCGATTCGAGCACCGTGCGCGGCCCCGCGCCGTAGATCACGCCCGGAATGCCGGCCTCGACGTACAGGCGCACGTCGGTGTACAGCGGTGTGCCCATGGCCTTGATCGGCTCGCCGAAGAGTTCGCCGCCATGCTTCTGGATCGCGTCGACCAGCGGCTTGTTGCCCGCCAGCGGCTTCATCGAGTTGGCCAGCAGCAGGCGCTTGATCTCGACCGTGATGCCTTCGCTCTCGGCTGCCGCGTCGGCGATCACCTTGCGGATGGTGGCTTCCACTTCCACCGGGTTCTCCTCGGGGATCATGCGGCGGTCGAGCTTGAACACCACCTTGCCCGGAACCACGTTGGTGTTGGTGCCGCCCTCGATGCGGCCGACGTTGAGGTACGGGTGCGTGATGCCCTCGACCTTCGACGTGACCTGCTTGTAGAGCGTGTTCTGCGCGTACAGCGCGTTCAGGATCTTCGTCGCGCCCTGCAGCGCGTCGATGCCGGTGGCCGGCACGGCGGCGTGGGCCATCTTGCCGTGCACCGTCACTTCCATCTGCAGGCAGCCGTTGTGGGCAGTGACCACTTCGTAGCTGAAGCCGGCCGCGATCATCAGGTCGGGCTTGGTCAGCCCCTTTTCGAGCAGCCAGCCCGGGCCCAGGATGCCGCCGAATTCCTCGTCGTAGGTGAAGTGCAGTTCGATGCTGCCCTTGGTGGGCTTCGCGACTGCTTCCAGCGCGCGCAGCGCGAAGGTGAAGCTGGCGAAGTCGCTCTTGCTCACGGCTGCGGCGCGGCCGTAGAGGCTGCCGTCGACGATCTCGCCGCCGTAAGGGGCGTGCGTCCAGCCTTCGCCGGGAGGCACCACGTCGCCGTGTGCGTTCAGCGCCACCGTGCGGCCGCCGTTGCCGTACTTGCGGCGCACGATCAGGTTGGTGATCGACTCGAGGCCGTAGTCCTTCACTTCCTGCGCGGGCACGGCGTGCTTCTCGGCCTCGAGGCCGAAGTCGTTCAGCAGCTCGGCGGTGCGCTCGGCGTGCGGCGCGTTGTTGCCGGGCGGGGTGTCGGTGGGCACCTGCACCAGTTGCTGCAGGAATTTCACTTCCTCGTCGAAGTGGGCGTCGATCCAGGCGTCGAGCTTTGCGTAATCGGTCATGATTTTTTTCTGTGAATCAGTGGGCTTGTTCGGTGGCGAGGTTGTCCAGCAGGAGCTGGAAGGCCTGCACGGCGAGCTGGATGTCGTCGTTGGTGCTCGATTCGAGCGGGTTGTGGCTGATGCCCGAGTTGATGCCGCGCACGAACAGCATCGCCTGCGGCATCACCTCGTGCAGCTTCATGGCGTCGTGGCCGGCGCCGCTGGGCATGCGGAAGAGCGGAATGCCCAGCGCGTCGACTGCCTTCTCCCAGCGCTGCTGCCACGCAGGCGCGCTGGGCGCGGCGGCGGCGCGCATGGTTTCCTCGAGCTCGTAGCGCACGCCGCGGCGCTCGCAGATGTCCTTCAGCGCGGCGACCACGTCGGTGGCCAGCGCGTCGCGCTGCGCGTTGTTGGGCGCGCGCAGGTCGAGGCTGAACTTGCAGCGTCCCGGCACCACGTTGATGGAGCCGCTGGGCACTTCGAGCATGCCGACGGTGCCGACCGAGTCGCCGTCCTTCGCCGCGCGCTGCTCGGTGTAGAGGATCAGCTCGGCCACGGCCGCTGCCGCGTCGCGGCGGCGGTCCATGGGCGTGGTGCCGGCGTGGCTGGCCATGCCGATCACTTCGCCCACGTAGCGCACGCTGCCGTTGATGGAGGTGACGATGCCCAGCGGCAGGTCGAGCTCGGTGAGCACCGGGCCCTGCTCGATGTGCACCTCGACGAAGCCCAGGTAGCGCGCCGGGTCGCGCTGGATCTTCGGGATGTCTTCCTGCTTCAGGCCCGCGTGCTGCATGGCCTCGCGCATGGTGACGCCGTCGGCGTCCTTCTGGTCGAGCCAGCGCTGGTCGAAGTGGCCGATGAGCGCGCCCGAGCCCAGGAAGGTCGCCTTGTAGCGCTGGCCTTCCTCCTCGGCGAAGCCCACCACCTCGAAGGCGAAGGGCAGGCGCTTGTTCTGGCGCTTGAGTTCGCGCACGCAGGCCATCGGCACGAAGATGCCGAGGCGGCCGTCGTACTTGCCGCCGTTGCGCACGGTGTCGTAGTGCGAGCCGGTGAGAAGGGTCTTGGCGTCGGGCGTCGCGCCAGAACCTTCGATGAAGCCTGCGGCTTCATAGCGGCCGACCACGTTGCCGACCGCGTCGATGTGCACCGAGTCGAAGCCCACGTCGCGCATCCAGCCCGAGATCTGCGCGGCGCAGGCGCGGTGCGCGTCGGTCAGGTAGGTGACGGTGAGCTGGCTCTTCTCGGCATAGCCGGGGTCGGTGTGCACCGAGAGCTGCTCCTGCCAGTCCCATACGTCGTTGCCGAGCGCAATGTTGGCGGCGAACTTGTCGTCCAGGCGGATCTCGGCGATGCGATGGATGTTGCGCAGTGCCTCGCCGAGTTCGAAGTCGGGGTGGTTGTGCAGCCGGCGCGCGAAGGTCTCGATGATCTCGCGCTTGGCCAGCCCCGTACCGCGCGGGCCGCGCACCGCGAGGATGAAGGGAAAGCCGAACTTCGCGTTGTAGTCGGCGTTGAGCTGCTGGATCTTCGCGAACTCCTCGGGCGTGCAGTCGGTCAGGCCGGCCTTGCTCTGCTCGTTGGTCGATTCGGCCGTCAGCGTCTTGCTGACCATGGCCTTGCCGGCGAGCTCGGGGTGGGCGCGGATCAGGCCGATCTGCTCGTCGGCCGACGAACCGGCCAGCGCCTGCACAAGCGCGTGCTTGAGGTGCGCGAGCGAGCGGAAGGGGCGAGCGGCGAGGGCGCGCTCGGCGATCCAGGGCGAGTGCTCGTAGATGCCGTCGAGCAGAGCGACGGCTTCGGCCGGTGCTGCGGCGTTGAGTTGGGCGATGGTGAGGCTCACGATGCGGCTCCTGCTTCGAAGGGGTGCGCCTGCTTCCAGTGGCGCGCGATGTCGACGCGGCGGCAGACCCACACCTTGTCGTGCTTTGCGATGTGATCGAGGAAGCGCTGCAGCGCGGTGATGCGTCCGGGCCGCCCGAGCAGGCGGCAGTGCATGCCGATGCTCATCATCTTCGGGCTGTTGTCGCCGGCGGGGTCGCCTTCGGCATAGAGCGCGTCGAAGGTGTCCTTCATGTACTGGAAGAACGGATCTGCGTGCGAATAGCCCTGCGGCAGCGCGAAGCGCATGTCGTTGCAGTCGAGCGTGTAGGGCACGATGAGCTGCGGCACCACGGTGCCGTCGGTCTTCTGCACCTTCATCCAGAAGGGGAGGTCGTCGCCGTAGTAGTCGCTGTCGTACTCGAAGCCGCCGTAGTCGGCCACGAGGCGTCGGGTGCGGGGGCTGTCGCGGCCGGTGTACCAGCCCACCGCGCGCTCGCCGGTGAGCTTCTCGATGGCTTCCATGCCAAGGCGCATGTGCTCGCGCTCGGTGGCTTCGTCGATGTTCTGGTAGTGGATCCAGCGCCAGCCGTGGCAGGCGATCTCGTGCCCCAGCTCCTTGAAGGCGGCGGTCAGCTCGGGGTAGCGTTCCAGCGCCATCCCCACGCCGAACACGGTGAGCGGCAAGCCGCGCTTCTCGAACTCGCGCAGGATGCGCCACACGCCGGCACGCGAGCCGTACTCGTAGATGCCTTCCATGCTGATGTGCCGGTCGGGAAAGCTCGCCGGGTTGAACATCTCGGAGAGGAACTGCTCGGAGCCCGCATCGCCGTGCAGCGTGGCGTTCTCGCCGCCTTCCTCGTAGTTCAGCACGAACTGCACGGCGACGCGCGCGCCGCCGGGCCATTGCGCATGGGGCGGGTTGCGGCCGTAGCCGATCAGGTCGCGCGGGTAGGGCAGGGTGGAGTCGTAGACGGTCATTGTGTGGATCAGGACAGCGCCAGCGAGATGTCGTTGGTCGGGACCTTGCGGTCGAAGGTGAGGTTGGCCTCGACGTGCTCGAGGTGTTCGGTCATGAGGCGCACGGCGCGCTCCTCGTCGCGCGCGGCCAGCGCCTTCACGATGTCGGCGTGCTCGTCGTTGGAGTGCTCGGCCGCGCTGGCGCTCTGGTACATCAGCGTGATGAGGGCGCAGCGCGAGATGAGCTCGCCCAGGATCTGCGCCAGCACCTGGTTGCCCATGAGCTCGGCCATGCGCACGTGGAAGTCACCGAGCAATTCGGTACGGCCGGATATGTCTTCGCCCGACACGGCGGACTTCTCGAGCGCCACGTGCTCCTTCAGCGCCTTGATCTTGGCCGGCGTGACGGTGCGAACGAACTCGCGCGTCATCTCGGCCTCGAGCATGCGGCGCACCGCGAACACCTGCTTGGCCTCGTCGACCGCCGGCGCGGCCACGAAGGCGCCGCGCGCGGGCTCGAGCCGGATGAGCTTGTTCTGCGAGAGCTGGAACAGCGCTTGGCGCACCAGCGTGCGCGAGACGCCGAAGTGATCGGCCAGCTTCTGCTCGGCCAGTTTGGTGCCGGGCTGAAGCCTGTGCTCGACGATGGCCTTCGTGAGGGCATCGACGATCGAACGGGTGGTGGAGGACTCCATGTTTTTCATGATAGACCCAAAGCCGGTAACTGTATACACTTTTGTCCACCGGAATTTCCCGCACCCACCGATCCGACTCTTTCGGACTTCCAAGGAGAGCCCCATGGGCCTGAGCACTCACGTACTGGACACGATGCATGGCGGCCCCGCGGCCGGCATGGAGGTCGCGCTCTACACCACCGACGGCGAAGCCGCCACGCTGGTGAAGCGCTTCACGCTGAATTCGGACGGCCGCAGCGAGGGGCCGCTGTACGACAACAACTCGCTGAAGGTCGGCACCTATCGCCTGGTGTTCGACGTGGCCGGCTACTTCAAGACCCTCGGCGTCAAGCTGCCGGAGCCGAACTTCCTGAACAAGGTCTCGCTGGACTTCGGCGTGGCGCACACCGACCAGCACTATCACGTGCCGCTGCTCGTGAGCCCGTGGAGCTATTCCACGTACCGCGGCTCCTGAGGTCAGTCCCCTTGTTGCTGGCCTTCTGTCAGTGTGTCGAGCTGGAAGCGGCCGCTCTCGTCCCACAGCCAGGTGTCCGTCCAGGTGACGGTGCCCAGGCGCGTCGCCGGCGGGAAGGGCGAGGCCTTCAGCACCATGCGCTCGATCTCGGCGATGACTTCGGGCGCGTGCTTGGGTGCGCGCAGCCAGCGCATCGATCGCACCTTGCCGCCCGCGTCGATGTTCACCTCGAGGGTGCCGACGGCGTAGAGCACCGGGGGCAGCTGGCCCTTGTAGATGTGCGAGCGGTTGGTTTCGTAGATGTGGCGCGCCGCGTCGCGGCGGTAGTCGCGTGCGGTCGACGCATTCGAGGTGCGCGGCACGGGGCCTGCGCCGACGTCGCCGCTGGCCCCGCTCAATTGGCCGGGCACCGACCCGGTGGAGCCGCAGCCGGCGAGCCAGAGGGCCGAAAGAACAGAGGCTGCAAGGGCGAGGCGGCGAGGCGTAAGCTGGCGATTCATGGCCGGGTTTATACCGTGAGTCCTTGCATGCCCGGCAACCGAAGGTGTCACGAGCAATGAGCGGTGCGGTCGATCAACTGCTGGCACGTCTGCGTCATGAAGACGGCGTGCTCGTGCGCGTCGAGTCCACGCAGGGCTCGGCGCCGCGCGAGGCCGGCACCTGGATGGCCGTGTGGGCCGACGGGCTCACGGCCACCATCGGCGGCGGGCAGCTCGAATTCCAGGCCACGAAGGAAGCGCGCGACATGCTCGCCGGAACGCGCAAGCCCTTCGACGGCATCCAGCGCTATCCGCTCGGGCCCAGCCTGGGGCAGTGTTGCGGCGGGGTGATGTTCCTGTCGTACCAGCGCATCACCGTGGCCGATGCGCCGGCGTTGCAGCGTGAACTGGTCGCGCAGCTCAAGCCCGTGGCACTCTTCGGCGGTGGGCACGTGGGCGCGGCGCTGGCCCGCCTGCTGTCGGCGCTGCCGTTCTCGGTGCGCTGGATCGACAGCCGCGATGGCGTTTTTCCAGACGAACTGCCCGCGCAGATCGACACCGAGCATTCCGAGCCCGTGCAGGACGCCGTGGCCGCGCTCGTGCCGGGCAGCCGGGTGCTCATCATGAGCTTCAGCCATGCCGAAGACCTGGACATCGTCATCGCCTGCCTCAGGCGCCTGCGCGAGCGCAACGACCTGCCCTACGTCGGGCTGATCGGCAGCAAGACCAAGTGGGCCACCTTCAGCCATCGGCTGGAGGCGCGGGGCTTCACGGCCGACGAGCTGGCCCGCATCACCTGTCCGATCGGGGTGCCCGGCATCACGGGCAAGGAGCCCGAAGTGATCGCCGTGGCGGTGGCGGCACAGTTGTTGCAATCGCTGGGCTGAACAGGGTTTTCCCGGCGGTCGCGCCTGAAAAAACCGCCCCGTCCCTTGCCAAAACTGTATACACTTTCGGTCCACAACAAGCCGCAGCGGAGCGAGGCCCATTTGTCCATGGAGCCTGCGTTCGCGGCACTTTCTCTGCTTACAGCGCCCGCGGTGGTGAGCAGGCTGAAACCCTTTCCCGGCGCCCCCACGCGCCGGGCGGGTTGCGCAGATGTGAAGGAACCGTAGCGAGCGACCCGAGGTCGCGTCGAGGACCGCAACCGTACCCAGGTACGGTGAGGACCGCAGATGCGAGATCGGGACGCGCAGTAGGTTCATTCACATCTGATGAGAGAGAAGCATATGGAAAGCTATTACCTCGACTGGGCCAACCTGCTGCTGCGCTGGGTCCACGTCATCACCGCCATCGCCTGGATCGGCGCCTCCTTCTACTTCGTGATGCTGGACAACAGCCTCGAGAAGCCGCAGGACCAGGAATCGCTCGACAAGGGCGTGGGCGGCGAGCAATGGGCCGTGCACGGCGGCGGCTTCTACAACATGCAGAAGTACGCGCTGGCGCCCAAGAAGCTGCCGGACCACCTGCACTGGTCGTACTGGGAGAGCTATTCGACCTGGATCACGGGTTTCACGCTCTTCACGATGTCGTACCTGTGGAACGCGAGCACGTACCTCATCGACAAGTCGAAGATGGACTGGCAGCCCGGCGCCGCCATCGGTGTGGCGCTGGCCTTCTTCGTCGTGTTCTGGATGGTCTACGACGGCATCTGCCAGATCTTCGGGCGCCGCAAGCACGGCGACACCATCGTCGGCGTGCTGATCGCGATCTTCATCGCCTTCGCGACATGGCTGGCCTGCCAGTGGTTCGCGGGCCGCGCGGCCTTCCTGCTCGTGGGCGCCATGATGGCCACGACCATGAGCGGCAACGTGTTCTTCTGGATCATCCCCGGCCAGCGCAAGAACGTGGCGGCGCTGCGCGAAGGCAAGCCGGTGGACCCGGTGCACGGCCAGCGCGGCAAGCAGCGCAGCGTGCACAACACCTACTTCACGCTGCCGGTGCTGTTCGCGATGCTGAGCAACCACTACAGCTTCGCCTACACGCACAAGTACAACTGGATCGTGCTGCTGCTGATCATGCTCGGCGGCGCGGCCATCCGCCAGTTCTTCGTGGTGCGCCACCGCTTCAAGCTGGGCAACGCGGGCAATCCGCTGCCCTATGCGCTGGTGGGCATCGTGGTGCTGGGCCTGACCATCGTCTGGATGAAACCCGAGCCCGTCGCCGCCCCCGCGGTGGCGGCCGCGGCGCCGGCGGTGCAGTACAAGGACGTGCAGAAGGTGCTGGAGCAGCGCTGCTTCATGTGCCACGGCGCCGCCGTGCAGATGAAGAACGTGCGGGTCGATTCGCCCGAGCAGGTGACAGCGCATGCGCAGGCGATCTACCAGCAGGTGGTGGTCACCAAGATCATGCCGATGAACAACGCCACGGGCATCACCGACGAAGAGCGGGCCCTCATCAGCCGCTGGTTCCAGGCCGGCGCAAAGACCAACTAGTCAGATAGAAGAAGTTGACCGGCGGCAAGGGGGCGGGTCACGGTCCGCAGCACAATCGCCGGATTGGAGACAAAGCAGCAATGACGACCGCATCGACCCCATCCTTCGGCCCCGCCCCCGATCCGCGCGAAGCCCCGCGCGCCTTCCTTGAACATCTCTACCGCGTGGCGGTGGACCGCGCGCTGCCGCTGTCCACGCTGGGCCCCCATCTGCCGCCGCCGCCCAAGGGGCGCACGCTGGTGCTGGGCGCGGGCAAGGCCGGCGGCTCGATGGTGCAGGCGCTGGAGGCCCTGTGGCCGGCCGATGCGCCGCTCTCGGGGCTGGTCGTCACGCGCTATGACCACATTCCGCCGCGCCCCGAAGGCGTGCCGCAGCGCATCGAGCTCGTCGAGGCCGCGCACCCCGTGCCCGACGCTGCGGGCCAACAGGCCGCCGAGCGCATCCTCGCGCTGACGAAGGGCCTCACCGCCGACGACCTCGTGCTGTGCCTGATTTCCGGCGGCGGCTCGTCGCTGCTGGTGCTGCCCGCCGAGGGGCTGACGCTGGCCGACAAGCAACGCATCAACAAGCAGCTGCTCGAAAGCGGCGCCGGCATCGGCGAGATGAACTGCGTGCGCAAGCACCTCTCGCGCATCAAGGGCGGCCGGCTGGCCGCGGCATGCGCGCCGGCCCGCGTGGTGACGCTGACCATCAGCGACGTGCCCGGCGACGACCCGGCCGTCATCGCCAGCGGCCCGACGGTGCCCGACGCCACCACCTGCGCCGACGCGCTGGCCATCCTCGACCGCTACGGCATCGAGGTGCCCGCGCCGGTGCGCGCCCGGCTCGAGAGCGGCGAGCTCGAAACGCCCAAGCCCGACGACGCAGTGTTCGAGGGCCACGAGACGCACATGATCGCCACGCCGCAGCAGTCGCTGGAGGCGGCGGCCAAGGCGGCGCGCGAGGCCGGCATCGAGGCGCATATCCTCAGCGACGAGATCGAGGGCGAGTCGCGCGAAGTCGGCAAGGTGCACGCGGCGCTCGCTCGCGCCGCCGCGCATCGCGGCCAGCCGTTCGCGCGGCCCTGCGTGATTCTTTCCGGTGGCGAGACCACGGTGACGATCCGTCCGCGCCAGCCGGGCCAGGCCAAGGGCCGGGGAGGGCGGGCCGGCGAGTTCTGCATGGGACTGGCGGGCGCGCTCATGGGCCAACCCCAGGTGTGGGCCCTGGCCGCGGACACCGACGGCATCGACGGCGTGGAGGACAACGCCGGCGCCTTCGTCACGCCCGACACGCTGGCGCGTGCCGGTGCGGCGGGAAAGAAGTTGTCGGACCACCTCGACCGCAACGACGCATATGGCTACTTCGACGCCATCGGCGACCTGTTCGTGACGGGGCCGACGAACACCAACGTCAACGACTTCCGCGCGCTGCTGGTGCTCTGAAGCAAGGGGCCGCGGGAGAGGGCTCCCGCTGCCGCTACTCCTTCAGCACCATGTCGATGCACATCACGGCCGCCACGATCAGCAGCCGGCGCTGGTCGTTGGCCGGCACGCCCGGGTCGATCGACAGCATGTAGTTGTCGGCGGAGGTGAAGAGCTCCTTGCCCAGCCCCGCCCATTTCTTCGACACGGCGGCAAGCTCGGCGCTGCCCTGCACGAAGCGGAAATCCCAGCTGGTCCACTTGCCCTTGAGCGTGCAGGCGACCTGCTCCTGCGCATCGAGCACGTCGAACTTGCCGCCGATGGAGAAGAACTTCTGCTTGAAGAAGCCGACGACCCGGTCGCTCTCGTCGAGAACCTCCACCTTCGACAGGAAGATGGAAACGCCGCGCCTGACCGACAGCACCTTCTGCCCCTCGGGTGTCGACACCACCACGTTGAAGGGCGTGAAGCGCTTGTAGTCGGTGAAGCGCAGCAGCTTGCTGAAGAAGCCGAGGTCCGGCTCGCGGCACTCCAGGATCTTCTGCTGCGAGTGCGGGTCGAAGATGTCGTAGTTGTTGGCGGCCTTGAAGATGCCGACGTGTTCCTTGATGAAAAACAGGTTGTTGCGCAGCGCCGCGTGCATGGATTTCCCTCGTCCTCTGTGTGTTGGAGTGGCGGGATTATGTTCGGCGTGCATGACGGCCCCAGCCGCCGCCCGTAGCCGCCGGCGGACGGGGTTTGCGAACTCGGGTTAATCTATGCCCCCGGCGGTCCCAGGGCCGCCATTTGTCGACAGCGCACTCCCCCGGGGTGCCGCGCCGGACACCCAGATTCCCCTTTCAATCTCCAGTCTTCGAAGGAAAAGTTCGCCATGACCTACATCGACACCCGCCTGCTGATCGACAACGAGTGGGTCGACGCCACCGGAGGCAAGACGCTGGACGTCGTCAATCCCGCCACCGGCAAGGCCATCGGCAAGGTGGCGCATGCCAGCATCGCCGACCTCGATCGCGCCCTGGCCGCCGCGCAACGCGGCTTCGAGACCTGGCGCAACACCCCCGCCAACGAGCGCGCCGCCGTCATGCGCCGCGCAGCGGGCCTGATCCGCGAACGCGCTCTCGAAATCGCCAAGCTGCTCACGCAGGAGCAGGGCAAGCCGCTGGGCGAAGCCAAGGTCGAGACGATGGCCGCCGCCGACATCATCGAATGGTTCGCCGACGAAGGCCGCCGCGTCTACGGCCGCATCGTGCCCTCGCGCAACCTGGCCGCGCAGCAGCTGGTGCTGAAGGAGCCGCTGGGCCCCGTCGCCGCGTTCACGCCCTGGAACTTCCCGATCAACCAGATCGTGCGCAAGCTCGGTGCCGCGCTGGCCACGGGTTGCTCGTTCCTGGTGAAGGCTCCCGAGGAAACCCCGGCCTCGCCCGCCGCGCTGCTGCGCGCCTTCGTCGACGCGGGCATCCCTCCCGGCGTGGTCGGCCTGGTGTTCGGCAACCCCGCCGAGATCTCGAACTACCTGATCGCCCACCCGATCATCCGCAAGGTCACCTTCACGGGCTCGACTCCGGTCGGCAAGCAGCTGGCCGCGCTGGCCGGCCAGCACATGAAGCGCGTGACGATGGAACTCGGCGGCCATGCCCCGGTGATCGTCGCCGAAGACGCCGACGTGGCGCTGGCCGTCAAGGCCGCCGGTGCCGCCAAGTTCCGCAACGCGGGCCAGGTCTGCATCTCGCCGACCCGCTTCCTGGTGCACAACAGCCTGCGCAACGAGTTCGCGAGCCTGCTGGTGAAGCACGCCGAAGGCCTGAAGCTCGGCGACGGCCTCGCAGAAGGCACCAACATCGGCCCGCTGGCCAATGCGCGCCGCCTCACGGCCATGGCCTACGTGCTGGAAGACGCCCGCAAGAAGGGCGCCACGGTCGCCACCGGCGGCGAGCGCATCGGCGATGCCGGCAACTTCTTCGCGCCCACGGTGCTGACCGACGTGCCGCTGGACGCCGACGTGTTCAACAACGAACCCTTCGGCCCCATCGCCGCCATCCGCGGCTTCGACACGCTCGATGAAGCGATCGCCGAAGCGAACCGCCTGCCTTTCGGCCTGGCCGGCTACGCCTTCACCAAGTCGATCAAGAACGCCCACCTGCTGAGCCAGAAGCTCGAACTGGGCATGCTGTGGATCAACCAGCCCGCCACCCCGTCGCCGGAAATGCCGTTCGGCGGCGTGAAGGATTCGGGCTACGGCTCGGAAGGCGGCCCCGAGGCGCTCGAGGCCTACCTGAACACCAAGGCGGTCTCGATCCTCGGCGTCTGAGCCCGCTTGGGCTCAATCACTCCTCGGCTGTGGCATTCCAGAAGGCCTGCTGTACGCCGTCGAGTGCTTCCAGATCCTCGATGACACGGTCGAGCTCCGCGGGCTCGACCGCCGTCGCATAGAGCGTCGCGCCGATCTCGGTGTCGGCCGGCCCGAAGGGGTGCTGGTCGACATCGCGCACCGGATAGTTCGCGGCCTCGAGCAGCAACAGCAACTGGTCCAGTACCTCGGGCCGCGCCGCGCGCGAGCAGATCACGCGCACCACGTACGTCGCCTCGCTGGCTTCCTCGCTGATCGGCTGGCGGTTGATGCGGTTCACCACGGGCCGCAGCAGCGTGTTGCTGGCCAGCACGAAGAGCGCCGCTATCAGCGCCTCGCCCAGCAGGTCGGCACCCGCGCAGGCGCCTACCGCCGCCGACCCCCACAGCGTTGCCGCAGTGTTCAGCCCCGTGACGTTGGCACCTTCCTTCATGATTGCGCCCGCGCCCAGGAAGCCGATGCCCGACACCACATAGGCCACCACGCGCACCGCGCCGCCGCTGCCATCGAGCCGGTAGGCCATGTCGACGAACACCGCCGCGCCCACGGCCACCAATGTGTTGGTGCGCAGGCCGGCCGTGCGCTGGCGTATCTGGCGCTCCAGGCCGATCACCGAGCCGAGGATGAACGCAGCCGCGACGCTGACGAAGGTGTCGAGCAACGAGAGCAGGTTGATGTTCTGGATGGCTTGCATCGATGGATTCCTTTTTCTTGTGATGCCTCAGTTTGCAGTCGCCGGGTGTCATGTGCGTGTCATGAAGTTCACGACACCCCGAGCGCTCACTGCCACCCATACCGCCGCGCATACCACCCCTTCACGCCTTGCGTCAGCAGCGCATAGCCCAGCAGCATCGCCACCAGCCACGGGAAGTACATCAGCGGCAGCGCCTGCAGCTTGAAGTAGTGCGACAGCGGCCCCATCGGCAGCCAGATGCCCACGGTGGCGATCGCGGCGCCCATGATCAGCAGCGGCCATGCGGCGCGGCTTTGCAGGAACGGGATCTTGCGGGTGCGGATCAGGTGCACGATCAGCGTCTGCGACAGCAGGCCCTCGACGAACCAGCCCGACTGGAAGAGCGTCTGGTGATCCACCGTGTTGGCCGCGAAGACGAACCACATGACCGTGAAGGTGAGGATGTCGAACACCGAGCTCAGCGGACCGAAGAACACCATGAAGCGGCCCAGGTCGGCCGGGTTCCAGCGCTGCGGGCTCTTGAGGAACTCGTCGTCCACGTTGTCGAACGGGATCGCGATCTGCGACACGTCGTACAGCAGGTTCTGCACCAGCAGGTGCAGCGGCAGCATCGGCAGGAATGGCAGGAAGGCGCTCGCCACCAGCACCGAGAACACGTTGCCGAAGTTCGAGCTCGCGGTGAGCTTGATGTACTTGAGCATGTTCGCGAAGGTGCGGCGGCCTTGAATGACGCCTTGCTCCAGCACCATCAGGCTCTTCTCGAGCAGGATGATGTCGGCCGATTCCTTGGCAACGTCCACCGCGCTGTCCACCGAGATGCCGATGTCCGCGGCGCGCAGCGCGGGCGCGTCGTTGATGCCGTCGCCCATGAAGCCCACCACGTGCCCGTTGGCATGCAGCGCGTGCACGATGCGCTCCTTGTGCGCGGGCGTGAGCTTGGCGAACACCTGGTGCGCCTCGACCACCAGCCGCAGGTCGACGTCGACCATCTCCTCGATCTCGCCGCCGAGGACGATGCGGCCGACTTCCAGGCCCACGTCGGCGCAGACCTTGCGCGTGACCAGTTCGTTGTCGCCGGTCAGCACCTTCACCGCCACGCCGTGCTCGGCCAGCGCGCGCAGGGCGGGGGCGGTGGATTCCTTCGGCGGATCGAGGAAGGCCACGTAGCCGAGCAGCGTGAGTCCCGACTCGTCGGCCACGCCGTAGGCCGGCTTCTGTTCCTCGACCTTCAGCGAACGGCTGGCCACGGCCACCACGCGCAGGCCCTGGGCGTTGAGCTCCGACGCCACGCTGTGGATGCGCGCCAGCACGTCGGCGTCGAGCGACAGCACTTCCGCGCCGCGTTCGACCGAGGTGCACACAGACAGGATCTCTTCCAGCGCGCCCTTGCAGATCAGCAGGTGCTCGCTGCCGCCGTTGGCCACCACCACCGACATGCGGCGGCGCGAGAAGTCGAAGGGCACTTCGTCGATCTTGCGATAGGCCGTCTGCAGGCGTGTCTCGAGCTGCATCTCGGCGTGGCTCAGCACGGCCTTGTCGAGCAGGTTCTTCAGGCCGGTCTGGTGAAAGCTGTTGAGGTAGGCCAGCTGCAGCACGTGGTCGGACTGCTCGCCCCATGCGTTGGTGTGGCGCTCGAGCACGATGCGGTCCTGCGTCAGCGTGCCGGTCTTGTCGGTGCACAGCACGTCCATCGCGCCGAAGTTGTGGATGGCCTCGAGCCGCTTCACGATCACCTTCTGGCGCGACATCACGACCGCGCCCTTGGCCAGCGTGGCGGTCACGATCATCGGCAGCATCTCGGGCGTGAGTCCCACCGCGATCGACAGCGCGAACAGAGCCGCCTCCCACCAGTCGCCCTTGGCCACGCCGTTGATCACCAGCACCAGCGGCGCCATCACCAGCATGAAGCGGATCAGCACCCAGCTCACGCGGTTGATGCCGGCCTGGAAAGCGCTGGTGCCGCGGTCGGCTGCAGTGACGCGCTGCGCCAGCGCGCCGAAGAAGGTGCGGTCGCCCGTGTGCACGATCACCGCGGTGGCGGTGCCGCTGATCACGTTGGTGCCCATGAAGAGCAGGTTCTCGCGTTCGAGCACGCCCGCTGCATGGTCGCCGCGATCGACCACGAACTTCTCGACGGGCATGGCTTCGCCCGTCAGCGCCGACTGGCTGATGAACAGGTCTTTCGCCGTGATCAGCCGGCAGTCGGCCGGGATCATGTCGCCGGCGGAGAGCGCGATCACTTCGCCGGGCACCAGGTCGCGCATCGGCACCTCGACGCGCAGCGTGCCGGCGTGCGTGGTGTCGAAGCCCTCGTCGCCGGCCGTGCCCGCCTTGTGGCCCGGCGCGGGGCGCAGCACGGTGGAGGTGTTGCTCACCATCGCCTTGAGCCGGTCGGCGGCCTTGTTGGAGCGCGACTCCTGCAGGAAGCGCAGCACCGTCGACAGCACCACCATGCTGCCGATGACGAGCGTGGCCTTCATGTCCTCGGTGACGTAGGAGACCAGCGCCAGCACCGTCAGCAGCAGGTTGAACGGATTGCGGTAGCACTGCCAGAGGTGCTGCCACCAACGAAGCGGCTGCTCGTGGCGAACTTCGTTGGCGCCAAGGCGCTTGCGCAGCACCTGCGCATGGCCCTCGCTGAGGCCGCGCGGCGAGCTGCCGAGCCTGACGAGCATCTCGCCGGCATCGGTGCGCGAGGCTGCGTTCAGCGCCTTCGCGATGTCGGGCGGCATGCTCACGGAGCCGGTTCCGACGGGCTTCGAGCCCAGCAGCGTCTGCCAGCGCTCGAAGTGGTGCAGCATGTGGCGGCTGCGCAGGAAGCTTTCGAAAAAGGACTTGAGGACGTTCTTCATGGTGTTCTCCTTCGGGGCGGCCGCCACTGCCGCCCGCCCAAGGAGAACCCCGGCGCATCAATCAGCCTGCCGGGAGCAACCCCTTGAGAGGCGCGGCAGCGGACCGCGTCTTTGTTGGAATCGATATGGACGAAGGGGGCGCGCTATGGCGCCAACAAGAGGCGGGATCCATGGTGTGCTCCTGGGTTGCTTGCAGGTTGATGGAGAAAGAAGGGCTGCCGGTCGCGGCTCAGCGACGGGGCGTGCAGGTCGGCTGGAGCAGCAGGAAGCTGCGGATGCGGCGCGTGGTCCAGAGCGCCGCGGCCTGGTCGAGCGCGGCATCGACGACGGGGGCTGCTTCCGCCGCCGCTACTGCGGGAGCGGACGCAACCACGTGGGCCGACGGACGAACACGCTGTTCGTGCGGCTGACGACGAAGATGAAAGTGACGCATGACAAGGCTCCTTCGCACAGAAGGGCCTCGCGCACGGACGCACGCAAGCTGACTGAAATAGTCAGTGACGAGAACGACGGGGATCGGGAGGAGGAGAGCCTCTTGCCGCAAGGGCGAGAGGGTCACGCTGTGTGCACACCGACGGCACGCAGCGCGGGAAGCCTGCGCTAGAGGGCCGGATGTGTCACGCCTGCCGAGGCACGCGTCTTGTCACTGATCCAACTGGCACTGTCCACGCACGGGGCTCCGAAATGAAGATTTCCGGATTGTTGCACCGCGGCATGGGAGCGTCAACCCGCGGGACGGTGTTTTACGATGCGATTCAGAGGCTTATTGCCTCAATGTTGCGATTGGACCGCAACATTCGACGCGAACCTTTCAATCTGCATTCAATTCGATGAAGACACCGTCAGTCTTGTTCATCTGCACCGGCAACATCTGCCGCTCCCCCACAGCCCACGTGCTCCTCATGCACAAGGCCCGCGCAGCCGGCTTCGAAATAGATGTCGACAGCGCAGCCATCTCCGACGAAGAGCGCGGCAACCCACCCGATCCGCGTTCGGTGGCAGAGGCAAGGCGCCGCGGCATCGAGATGCACGCTCATTGCGCGCGGCAGGTCCGCAAGTCCGACTTCGATCGCTTCGACCTGATCATCGGCATGACCGCCCAGCATTGCGCCGCCCTGCGCAGGCTCGCACCCGCCGGCGCGGCCGGCAAGATCCACCTGTTCACCGAGTACGCCGACGGCATCGAAGGCGACGTGCCTGACCCGTGGTACGGCGGGCAGAAGGATTTCGTCGAGGTCTTCGACCTGATCGACCGGTGCGTCGACGGCCTCCTCGCAAGGCTGCGGGCCGAAGCACGCTGAGCCTCTGCCGCTACTCGCAGAGCACCCGTATCGAAGGCGGAATCGCCACCGCCCGGATCCCTCCGCCTTCGCGCTTCGCGCCGAAGATGCGCACCTCCTCGCACTCGAGAATGAGGTCGTCCCCGCGCGTCACGCGGTAGGTCTGCACGAAGCTCTTCTCGCGCCACTCGGTGATGCGCACCGCGATCTGCAGCGTGTCGCCGTAGCTCGCGGACTTCACGAAGCGCGTGTGCGTGTCGACCAGCGGCGTGCCGATCACGCCCAGCGTCTGCGTGGTCTCTTCCCAGCGCGGCACGCCGCACTCCGCGAAGAAGTGGCGCGATGCCGCGTCGATCCAGCGGAAGAAATTGGGAAACCAGACGATGCCGGCGGGGTCGCAGTCGCCGAACTCGACGCGTACCGTGTAGACGACTTCCTTGTTTGCGGTTGTGCTCGTATTGCTCATCAGCCCATTCTCGTCGGCAGCCACAAGGCAATGATGGGGAACGCGATGAGGATCACCAGCCGCACGATGTCGGTCACGATGAACGGCAGCACGCCCTTGAAGATGGTGGTGAAGCTCACGTCCTTCACCACGCTCTTGATGACGAACACGTTCATGCCCACCGGCGGATGGATCAGCCCGAGCTCCACGGTCATCACGATGATCACGCCGAACCAGATGGGGTCGAAGCCCAGGTGCACGATCACCGGATAGATGATGGGCACCGTGAGGATGATCATCGCCATCGCGTCCATCAGGCAGCCCAGCACCAGGTACATGAGCATGATGAGCGCGAGCACGCCATAGCGGCCGATGCCCAGCCCGGTGAGGAATTCGGTGAGCTTCTGCGGGCTCTGCGCGATGGTGAGAAAGTAGCCGAACAGCAGCGCGCCGATCAGCACCGTGAACACAGCCGCCGCCGTGCGCGTGGCCGACAGCAGCGCCTCGCGGATCTTCGGGCCGTCGAGCTTGCGCCGCACCAGCCCGAGGATGAACGCGCCGCTCGCGCCCACGCCGCCCGCCTCGGTCGGCGTGAAGAAGCCGCCGTAGAGGCCGCCGATGACGAACACGAAGAGCACCAGCGGCGCCCACACGTTCTTCAGATCCTTCAGGCGTTCCGACCACGGCTTGACCTCGCCGCCGGGCAGCCAGCCGGGCCGCGTCTTCACGATGACCGCGATGGTCAGCACGTACATGGCCATCGCGAGGATGCCCGGCACGATGCCCGCCATGAAGAGCTTGCCGATGTCCTGCTGCGTGAGGATCGCGTACACCGCGAGCACGGTCGAGGGCGGCAGTATCGCGCCCAGCGTGCCGCCCGCGGCGATCACGCCGGTGGAGAACGACTGCGGATAGTTGAAGCGCCGCATCTCCGGATACGCCACCGCCGAGAAGGTCGCGGCCGTGGCAACCGACGAGCCGCAGATAGCGGCGAAGCCGCCGCATGCCACCACGGTGGCCACGCCGAGCCCGCCGCGCAGGTGGCCGATCATCGAGTTCGCGGCCTTGAAGAGCTCGCGGCTCACGCCCGACACCGACACCAGCGCGCCCATCAGCATGAACATCGGGATCACGCCGAAGGTGTAGTCGGTCACGGTGCGCATGGAGGTCTGGCCGACCAGCTTCAGCGCCGGGCCGGGCCCGACGAGGTAGCTGTAGCCCACCACGCCCACCAGCCCCATCGCCATGCCCACCGGCACGCGCAACAGCATCAATGCAAAGAGGGCGACAAAGCCCAGGATGGCAACTGCGTCCGGATTCATTGAAAAACCTCCGTGCTTCGCACTGCGGTGCGAGCTTGCTTGGGGCGGCCCGGCGCGGCGCTCATTCGTCGGCTTTCTGTTCTGCGTGGACTTCCTCGAGCTGCTCCGGATGGAAGATCAGCCTGTAGGTGCGGATGGCGATGAGCAGCACGGCGCACACGTCGCCGGCCCAGGCCACGGCGTAGAAGGGCCAGGTCGGGATGTTGAGGTCGTAGGTCTGCACGTTGTCGACATACGTGCCGCGCACCTTGTCGAACAGCATGATGGTCTGCACCGCCACCACGAACAGCAGCACCAGCGTGGCGAACACGTCGATCACGCGCTTCATGCGCGGGCCCGCCGCCGTCCACACCAGGTCGACCGTGATGTGGCCGCCGCGGTAGCTGGTGGCCGCGATGCCCCAGAAGATCAGGATGCCCAGCAGCATGCGGCCGAAGTCGTAGGCGTCGGGAATCGAGGTGTCGAAGAACTTGCGCAGCACCACGGCCACGAAGATGTTGAGCGCGACGATCCCCACGAAGATGGCGGCGAGCCATTCGATCGTGTTGATCGCGCGGTCCATGTAGCTGGCGGACCGTGTAGCCATCGCTCAGAGCGCCGATTTGTACTTGGCGAGGCTGGCCTTCAGGGCGTCCATCACCGTCTTCGGGTCTTCGCCGGCCTTCTTCACGCCCTCGGCCCATTGCGCTTCGGCGGGCGCCGCTGCCTTGCGCCATGCATCCAGTTGCTCGGGCGTGAGCTTGTAGATCTCGTGACCCGAGAGCGCCGCCATCTTGGCGTGCCCCGCGAACTCGAAGTCGGCCCATGGCCCCGCCACCTTCTGCGCCCATTCGCTGGTGCAGTGGTCGTCGATCACCTTCTTCTGCGCGACGGACATCGCGTCGTACTTGCCCTTGTTCATCACCCACACGAAAGGCGTGACGTACAGCGGAACGTCCATGTGGTACTTCACGACCTTGTCGATGCCGAAGAGGCCGATCGAACCCCACGGGAAGGTGATGGCGTCGGCCACGCCGCGCTCCAGCATGTCGCGCGACTCGGGCGCCGAGGCCTGCACGTTGGTGCCGCCCAGCGAGGTGATGAGCTGGCCCACGGTGCTGGTGGCCGGGCGCACCTTCATGCCCTTGACGTCACCGGGCACGGTGATCTTCTTGCGCGAGTGGAAGGTGCCGGGGTCGTGCACGAACGCGAAGCAGTACTTCACGTCCTTCATTTCCTTGGCTGCGTAGTTGCGGTACCAGGCGTCGATGGCGGCCGAGCCCTCCTTGCCGTTGGCGAACAGGAAGGGCAGCGACGCGCCTGCCATCACCGGGAAGCGGCCCGGCTGGTAGCCGGGATTCACGTACGAGAAGTCGGCGATGCCGTCGCGCGCCATGTCGTAGTGGTCGAAGGCCTTGCCCAGCTGCTCCGACGGGAAAAGGATCGCGGTGATGGTGCCGCCCGATTCCTTCTTGATGTCGTCGGCCCACGCCTGCAGCGCGGGGTTGAGCGGATGCTGCGCGGGCACCCAGCTCGACAGCTTGAGCTGCACCGGCTTGTCCTGCGCCTGCACGGCGGGAGCGGCAAGCACGAGGGCTGCGGTGGCCGTTGCGAGGGCCGAGGCCAGGCGACGGGACGGACGGGGTTGGCGAGTGGCTTTCATGGTCTCCTTCGTTGTGTTGTGTGTGTGTCTACGAGTGAATACGCAATCTAGGCAGCGGCATGCGCGGGGTAAATGGAGGCTTTCCCGTGCGCCGGTACGGGTGCATGCACGACGTGTTCGGTGTGCGAACGCGGTACATGCATTTCGACGTGCCTGCGGCCGAGCTCGCCGACTCGCGTGGCGCCCAGCAAGGTCATCGTGCGTTCGGTTTCCTGCGCGAGCAGTTGCATCACCGAGAGCGCGCCCCGTTCGCCGTCGCATGCGAGGCCGTAGACCGGCGTGCGGCCGACGAGCGCTGCGCTGGCTCCGAGCGCGAGTGCCTTGACGATGTCGCTGCCGCGCCGCATGCCGCTGTCCACCAGCACCGGGATGCGGCTACCCACCGCATCGAGCATGGCCGGCAGCGCGGCGATGGTGGCCGGCGCCGCATCGAGCTGGCGGCCGCCGTGGTTGGAGACCACGATGCCGTCGGCGCCGTGTCGCAGCGCACGGCGCGCGTCTTCCGCACCGAGCAGGCCTTTCACGAGCAGAGGCCCGCTCCAGAGCTTGCGCAGCCAGCCCAGGCTCTCCCAGGTGAGCGTGCGGTCCATGGCGCGCGAGAGCAGCGCGGCCTGTGTCTGAGCGGAGACCGGCGCGCCGTCGTCTTCGTCCGGCAGCAGGTTCGCGAACTGCGGCATGCCGCCGCCGGCCAGCCGCAGCAGCCATGCGGGGTGACGCGCCATGTCGAGCACCGTGCCCGGCGTGAGGCGCATGGGCACGCGAAAGCCGTGCCGCAGGTCGCGTTCGCGCAGGCCGCTGACGGGCACGTCCACGGTGAGCACCAGCGCCTCGAAACCCTCGTTGCGCGCGCGGCGCACGATGCGCTCGGCGATGGCGCGCTCGCCCATCACGTAGAGCTGCATCCACAGCGCAGCGTCGGGGGCCGCGTTGCGCACGTCCTCGATGCGCGTGTTGGAGGCGGTGGAAAGGATGAAGGGCACGCCCGCAGCCTGCGCGGCGCCGGCCAGCAGGGCGTCGGCGCGCGGCCTCACGAGGCCGGCCAGGCCGATGGGCGCGATGGCGAAAGGCGCGCGCCAGCGGCGGCCGAAGAGTTCGGTGCCGATGTCCACCTTGCTGGTGTCGCGCAGGCATTCGGGAATCAGCGGCAGCGCTTCGAGCGCGTCGCGGTTGCGCCGCAGGCAGCGCTCGTCTTCCGCGCCGCCATCGATGTAGTCGAACACCAGTCGCGGCAGCGCACGGCGCGCCTGGCGCCGGTAGTCCTCCACGTTGAGCAGCAATGCCATCGCTCAGTCCGCCACGATCCGGCGCTCGCGGATCAGCGCGCCGAAGCGCTGCGAATCGGCAGCCGCGCGCTGCTGGAATGCCGCGGGCGAGCCCGGCTGCGCCTCGCCACCGATGGACGCGATGCGTTCCTGCACGGCGGGCAGCGCGAGCGCGCGGTTGATCTGCGTGTTGAGCTGCGCCACCACTTCCGGCGGCGTGCCCACCGGGGCGTAGAAGCCGAACACGGTATCCGCGTCGAAGCCGCGCAGTCCGGCCTCGTCGAGCGTGGGCACGTCAGGGAAGAGCGGTGAGCGCTTCGGGCTCCCCACGGCCAGCAGCCGCAGCTTGCCCGCGCGCACCTGCGTCAGCGCGATGCCGGGGTCGAAGGCGTAGTCGATCTGGCCGGCGAGCAGGTCCTGCAGCGCGGGCGCGGCACCGCGGTAAGGCACGTGCAGCGCGAAGAGATTGGCCTGTGTCTTGAACATCTCGCCCGCCAGGTGCGGCGAGCTGCCGCTGCCCGGCGAGCCGTACGTCAGCTTGCCCGGGTTGGCCTTCACGTACGAGATGAACTCCTTCACGTTCGCCGGCGGCAGCGAAGGCCGCGTGACCAGGAACACCAGCACGCGCGCGGCGGCAGCCACCGGCACGAGGTCCTTCGCGGGGTCGAAGCTCATGCGCGAATAGAGGTGCGGGTTCACCGACACCATGCCGCCCGAGCTCATCAGCAGCGTGTAGCCGTCGGCCGGCGCGCGTGCCACGGCCTCGCCGCCGACGTTGCCGTTGGCGCCTGCGCGGTTCTCGATCACCACCGGCTGCTTCAGCGACTCCTGCAGCGGCTGCGAGATGGCGCGCGCGATCTGGTCGGCGGCGCCGCCCGCGGGGAAGTTGACGATCACCTTGATCGGCTTGGCCGGCCAGTTGTTCGTGTTGTTCGCATGCGCGGGGGCCACGAGGGCGGCGGCGGCGAGCCAGAGCAGGCATCGCCGCAAGGGGAGGGTGGGGTGTGTCATCGAATGTCTCCTTGTCTTTTTCTTTACTGTCGTTTCAGGCCTTGACCGAAGGCGGCCGCTTCATCCACCGGATCGGCTGTGCCTGCACCGGCCGTGGCGCCGCGCCGTGCGCAGTCAGCGCTGCATCGAGCGCCTTGCCGCCTTCGTCGGCCAGCGCCGCTTCGCGCGCCGCCGCGATGGCCGTAGCCCGCGCCGTGGCGGGCAGGGCGGTGCGGCCCGCGAGCTCGCCGGTCACGTGCAGCAGGTTGTGCTTGCCGCGTTCGTTGGTGCTGCCGTAGCCCTTGATGAGCCGTCCGCACAGCGCGACTTCATGTCCCAGCGCCCAGGTCTCGCGCGTGCCGGCCTCCACGGCGGTGAGCCAGCGTTCGATGAGCGCCTGCTCCTCGGCGAAGCGGCTGCCGCGCCGGCGCAGCCAGCGCAGAGAAGCCAGCAGCCGCAGCGAGGCCATGCCGAACACCGAATGGCTGCCCACCTTCAACGGCAAGGCCCACGGCGCGAGGCCGCGTGCCTGCCGGCCACGGTCCCATGCCGTGACGCGGCGGGCGAACGACGGCGGCAGCAGCGCCGCGAACTCGGCCGCGCCGGGTTTGAAGTGGTCGTAGACCTTCACGAGGTCTTCTTCGCCGGCGCGCACCTCGCGCCGCACGCGCTGCGCACGGCTGGCGCGGCCCTTGAGGGCGGCCACGCGCACGATGTCGTCGAAGGCCATCCACAGCGCGAGCCAGCGCGCGGCCTCGCGGGTGATGGCGAAGCCCCGCGCGCCGGCCGGATCGGCGGCGCGCTCGGCGTCGAGCACGCGGCCGAGACGTCGCGCGTAGAGCTCGCCGTAGGCGGCATCCTGGTAATCGAGCACTCGGGCGTGGCCGAGAGCGAGCATGTCGTGCACGGCCGGCGGAAAGCGGCTGGCCAGTTCGGCGGGCAGCGGCGCGGCCTGCGGCGGCGCATCGTTCCCCTCGCCGGCCATTACGCTGCTCACGAAGGCGGCCTGCGCGCGTGGAGCGTTCACCGCGTCGAAGGCCGATGCAAAGCCGCGCAGGCTGGCGGCTGCCATCTTGCTGAGCTTCTCGGGCGCGCTGGTGTCGCCGCCGCGCACCACGTGCTCGTAGGCCTCGCGCGGGAACGGAAACAGCCCGCTGCCCGCGATGGCACCCAGCATCACGGCGCTGACCACCGTGCCGCTTTCGCGCGCGATGGCGTTCATGTCGAACACATGGTGCTCGCGGCTGAATGCCTTCACCACGTCGAGCAGCCGCTGCGCGTCGGCGCGGCCGTCGCCGAGCTGCATGCGCTCGGCCGTCGTGAAGATGCGCGCCGACGAGCTGATGACCAGCGTGCGCTGCGGCGCGCTCATGCCGTTGCCGACCTGGCGCGCGGTTTCCAGCAGCTCCGAGGAGACGATGGCGTTGAGCGCGCCCGGCACCGGGCTCAGGCTGAACACCGGCCGGCGTCCGCCGAGCTGTGCGAGCGGCACCGGAAAGACTTCGATGTAGTAGGTGGTGGCGCCGGTGCGCTGCGCCACGCCGGGAATCGACGTGCTCTGCGCCGCGTAGCCGGCATGGCGCGCGGTGTCGACAAGCCATTCGGTGAGCACGCCGCCGCCTTCGCCGCCGAGGGCGCAGACGAGCAATGTGATGGGGCGGTTCTGTTCCATGGTTTCCTCGCCTCTCATGCCGGTTGCAATGCGCGAACGACCGCGCCGCGCAGTCCGTGCAGCAGCCGCTCGTGCCACTTCGGGTTCTGCACCACCTCGGCCCGGTAGAAGCTCGGGCACAGCGTGGCCGCATGTGCGTTCGCGCCGCACAGGCCGCAGCCCACGCAGCCGTCGATCACCGTGGCCACAGGGTCCACCTTCAGCGGGTCGGGGTTGTCGCGCAGCGTGAGCGTGGGGCAGCCCGACAGGCGGATGCAGGCGTGATCGCCGTTGCACACGTCCTCGTCCACGCCGTACTTCACGCGCACCACGCGCTCGCCCCTCTTCAGCAGGCCGGCGATCCACGGCTTGATGCGGCGCTGGCGTTCCAGCTGGCACTCGCCTTCGGCAATCACCACCTTCAGGCCGTTGAAGTCGCTGGTGAGCGCCTCGGTCAGCGTCTTGCGCATGCGCTCGACGTCGTAGGTGGTCACGGTGCGCATCCACTGCACGCCGAGGCCCTTGAGCGTGGCCTCGATGGTCTGGTTCTTGTCGACCAGGCTCTGCTGCTTGTCCTCGGCGCGTTCCTTGATCTCGTCGTCGGGCGTCGAGATGATGTCCTGCGTGCCGGTGGCCGAGGTGTAGCCGTTCTTGAAGATCAGCAGCACTGCGTCGTCGCCGTTGAAGAGCGCGCTCTGCACGCCGGTGAGCAGCCCGTTGTGCCAGAAGCCGCCGTCGCCCATGATCGACAGGGTGCGCCGGTTCATCATCGGCGCCACGCCCGCGCGGCTCGCGAGGCTCATGCCGTAGCCGAGGATGGAGTGGCCCATCGAGAAGGGCTCGAAGGTGCCGAAGGCGTGGCAGCCGATGTCGGCCGCCACGTGCACCGGCCCGGTCTCCTGCTGCGCCAGCTTGAGCGCCGAGAACACCGGCCGCTCGGGGCAGCCGACGCAGAAGCTCGGCGGACGGTTGGGCAGCGGCGTGCCCAGCCGGCGCGCGACGGCCTCGCGGCGCTCGCGGTTGCCCGCCAGCCAGGCCTCGGCCGATGACGATGCCTCGTCCGCCTCGATGTATTTGGCGGCGAAGGCGCCGATGCCGCCCGCCAGCACTTCCACGCCGTACTCGCCCGCCAGCGGCAGCATGTCCTTGCCGTGCAGCGGCGTCTGGATGTCGCGCCGGCGCAGCAGCGTGGCGATGTCCTGCTCGATGTACTCCGGCTGGCCTTCTTCCACCACCAGCACCGCGCGCTTGCCCACGCAGAAGTCGGCGACCTGATCGGGCACGAGCGGGTAGGTCACGTTGAGCACGAGGATCGGGATGTCCGTCTCGCCGAAGGCATCGGCCAGGCCCTGCTGCTGCAGGCTGCGGATCAACGCGTTGTAGAGCCCGCCCTGCACCACGATGCCGAGGTCGGCATGGCGCCGCCCGGGCATCAGCTCGTTGAGGCCGTGCTCGGCGATGTAGCTGCGCGCGGCCGGAATGCGCGCCTCGCCCTTGAGCTTCTCGTGCCTGAAGGTGACGGGCGGATGGGCAAGGCGCATGTAGTCGAAGCCGGCGGGTTCGTCCATCAGCGAGCGGGTGGACACGGCAGGCTGGATGTTGTCCTTGCACTCGAAGCTGCCGCGCACGTGGCAGGTGCGGATGCGCAGTTCCATCAGGCAGGGCATGTTCGAGCTTTCCGACAGGCGGAAGCCTTCCTCCACCATGCGCACCATCACGCCGAGGTCGGGGCGCGGATCGAGCAGGCACATGCTCGACTTGAGGGCGTAGGCATGCGTGCGCTCCTGGATCACGCTGGCGCCTTCGCCGTAGTCCTCGCCCACCACGATGAGCACGCCGCCGGTCACGCCGGGCGAGGACAGGTTCGACAGCGCATCGGCCGCCACGTTGGTGCCGACGATGGACTTCCAGGTCACCGCGCCGCGCAGCGGGTAGTGGATGGAGGCGCCGAGCATCGCCGCGGCCGAGGCTTCGTTGGAGCAGGCCTCGACGTGCACGCCCAGCTCGTCCATGTAGGCCTTGCCCTGGACCATCACGTCGAGCAGGTGCGACACCGGCGCGCCCTGGTAGCCGCCGACATACGCCACGCCCGACTGCAGCAGGCCCTTGGTGATCGCGAGGATGCCCTCGCCGTGAAAGGTGTCGCCTGCGCCGAGGCGCAGCATTTCCACTTCCTTGCTGAATGAAACTTCCAAGAGATTCGGCTCCGATGTTGGTGGGGTTTGCAGGATTTGGGGTGAGCAGTGCCCGCACCGCGCTTCTTCTTGCTGGTGCAGCACGTCGGGAGATGGCGTTTATCTGGGGGGCGTGGAGGAAGGCTTTGCCGTGGCGCCCGGGAAGCGCGCCACGTAGTAGGCAAGGGTGTCCAGGTCCTCCGGCGACATGCGACCCACCGCCTCGCCCATGGCCTGCGTGTAGCCCGGGCGCTTGCCCGTGCGGAAGCCCTGCAGGGTGAGCTGCAGGTAGTCCTCGTGCTGCTGTGCGATGCGCGGCACCTGCTGGCCGCCGCTCAGGTCGGCGCCGTGGCAGAGCAGGCAGCGGTTTTCCTGCGCGAGCGCCTGGCCGCGCGCCATGCGCGCCGCGTCGGGCGGTGTGGCCGGTGGTGGTGCGGGCACGGCGGGCAGGGTGGCGATGAAGTCGGAGAAGCCGCGCAGGTCTTCGTCCTTCATGGTTTTCGCAACCGCCGTCATCGCCGGGTTGTCGCGGCGGCCTTCGCGGAACAGGTAGAGCTGCGTGATCGCGTAGAACGAATGCTGCCCGGCGAGCACCGGTGTTCCGGCCATGTCGCTGCGGCCGTTGGCGCCATGGCACGAGGCGCAGAGTTCGGCGTAGCGCTGGGCGTAGGGGCTGACTTTCGTGCCCGGCGCGCCTTGTGCGCCCTTCGTGCCTTGCGCACCAGCCGGCGATGCTGCTGCCATCACGATCATTGCCGCCATCGCGTATCGGAAGAGAAGGCTCGCAGGTGTCATCGGCCGCCGTAGCTGATGCGGTAGATGGCGCCGGCGTGGTCGTCGCTCACGAGCATCGAGCCATCCTTCAGCACCAGGAAGTCCACCGGACGGCCGAGGTAGTTGTTGTTCTCGACGAAGCCGGTCATGAAGGGCTCGACCTTCGCGCCGCCCTTGCCGTCGGGCCAGGCGACAGCGACATCGGCGTACTTGACGGTGCGGTTCCACGGGCCGTGGCGCGCGATGAACATGGCGCCGCGGTACTTGGCCGGGAACATCTTCCCGTTGTAGAAGGCGAGGCCCAGCGCCGCGGCGTGCGGGCCGAGCAGGGCGGCGGGCTTCTGGTAGTCGTTGCAGCTCTTGCCCCAGCCGAACTCGGAATCGAGGATGTTGCCCTGGTGGCAGTACGGATAGCCGAAGTGCTGGTCGGCCTTGGTGACCACGTTCAGCTCGTCGTTGGGCAGGTCTTCGCTGAGCCAGTCGCGGCCGTTGTCGGTGAACCAGAGGTTGCCGGTCTTCGGGTCGAAGTCGAAGCCCACCGTGTTGCGCACGCCGCGCGCCACGGTCTCGATGCCGCTGCCGTCGGGGTTCATGCGGAAGATGCGCGCGTGCGCGTCGTCGGGCTCGCACAGGTTGCAGGGCGCGCCGACGGCGTAGTAGAGCTTGCCGCCGTGCATGCGCAGGTAACGCCAGCTGTGGTCCTGTCCACCGGGCAGCTTGTCGTTGAGCACCACGGGCGCGCCGGGGTTGTCGAGCTTGTCCTCGATGCCGTCGTAGCGAACGATCTGCTTGTGCGTTGCGAGGTAGAGCGAGCCCTTGTCGAACTCGATGCCGGTGGCGAACTCGGTCTTGTCGATGATGGTCTTCGGCTTGCGGTCGCCCTTCTCGGCGATGGCGTAGACCTTGTTGCCCACGAAGAGCGTGCTCACGAACACCGTGCCCTTGGCGCCCTGGCGCAGTTCGCGCGCATCGAGCACGCCCGAGGCCCAGGTCTCGACCTTGAAGCCCGGCGGGAGCTTGAACTTGGAAGTGGGCAACTGGTCGGGCGCGGTCGGAATCGGGAAGGCGGGCACGGGCGCCATGCGCGTGGCGGCCTCGCTCTTCGGCCGGCCCTTGGCCCAGCCCGGCTCCTCGGCGGGCGGCTGCTGGGCCCATGCGGTGACTGCGGCACAGAGGAGGGCGGCGAACGCCGCATGCGCGCGGAACGCGCGGGGTGCACGAATCGGGGCCATGTCTCGTCTCCTTCTTGTCGTGGGGTGCCGGCCGTTCGCCAGCCTGGAAAAGGACGAGGGCGAACCGGACAACGCCCGCCAGTGTGCGTGGCGGGGGCCCCGCGCTCAATAAAATGATCGAGCTAAGCAATATGAATGGCATGCATATGGAAGCGCTTGACCTCAATCTGCTGCGTCTCTTCGACGCGGTCTACCGCGAGCGCAACGTGAGCCGCGCGGCCGAATCGCTGGGCCTCACCCAACCGGCCGCCAGCCACGGCCTGGGCCGGCTGCGGCTGCTGCTGGCGGACGCGCTCTTCACGCGCGCCCCCGGCGGCGTGGCCCCCACGCCGCGCGCCGACCGCCTGGCGGTGGCGGTGCAGGCCGCGCTAGCCACGCTGGAAGAGGCGCTGCACGAGCCCGACCGCTTCGAGCCCCAGGTGTCGCGCAAGACCTTCCGCATCCACATGAGCGACATCGGCGAAGGGCGCTTCCTGCCGGCGCTGATGGCGCGGCTGCGCGAGCTGTCGCCGGGCGTGCGGGTCGAGACCATGCCCCTGGCGGTGGGCGACATCGCCACCGCGCTCGACAGCGGCAAGGTCGACTTCGCCTTCGGCTTCCTGCCCCGCGTGAAGGACACCCAGCGCGCCCAGCTGCTGCGCGACCGCTACATCGTGCTGCTGCGCCGCGACCATCCCTTCGTGAAGCGCCGGCGCAGCGGCCAGGCCCTGCTCGAGGCGCTGCAGGAGCTCGACTACGTGGCGGTGCGCACGCACGCCGACACCCTGCGCATCCTGCAGCTGCTGAACCTCGAGGACCGGGTGCGCCTGACGACCGAGCACTTCATGGTGCTGCCGGCCATCGTGCGCGCCACCGACCTGGCGGTGGTGATGCCGCGCAACATCGCGCGCGGCTTCGCGGAAGAGGGCGGCTACGCCATCGTCGAGCCATCGTTTCCGCTGCGCGACTTCACCGTGTCGCTGCACTGGAGCAAGCGCTTCGAGGCCGATCCGGGCAACCGGTGGCTGCGGCAAGTCATCACCGAGCTGTTCTCGGAGAAACCATGATGTGAAGCGGGGCGGGGTTATTCTCGGTAGCGCCTGCCGCTGTTCCGATTGCCTCGAATGCTTCCCGTCCCGTCTCCCGTTCCCCCCGAAACTCCCTCCCGCCTCGTGTTTCCCGACGCGCCCTGACAAGGGGCCGCCGGTGCAAGCGATCCTTTCCCAGGCCGGCCCCGTGCTGGTCTTCATGGCCTGCGTGGCGCTGGCCACCTACGCGCAGAACCTCACGGGCTTTGCATTCAGTCTGATCCTGCTTGGCCTTGTGTCGGTGCTCCACGTCGCGAGCGTGGGCGACACGGCCAACGCCGCCACGGTGCTGAGCCTCATCAACGCATGGACCTACTTCCGCGCCCGGCCCGGCGTCGTGCCCTGGCAGCTGATGAAGCCGGCGCTCAACGGCAGCACGGTGGGCGTGATCGTGGGCCTCATGCTGCTCACCTGGCTCAGCGGCGGCGCGGTCGACTGGCTGCGCGGCCTGCTGGGCGTGTCGATCCTGGGCTGTGCCGTGCTGCTGGTGATGCAGGGCAAGCCGCTGCCGGTGGTGTCGGGCCGCGCCAGCTTCGCCCTCATCGGCGGGCTGTCGGGCGTGCTGGGCGGGCTGTTCTCCAGCTCGGGGCCGCCCATCGTCTTCCACATGTACCGCCAGCCGCTGGACCGCGAGCTGGTGCGCCGCGCGCTGCTGCTGATGTTCGCCTTCAACTCGCTCGTGCGGCTGGTGATCGTGGTGCCCACAGGCCACTTCTCGATGCGCTCGGCGCTGCTGGCCGGATGCGCGATGCCGGTCGTCTACGGCGTGACGCGGCTGCATCACCGCCTGCCCAACAAGCTGAAGCCGCGCACGCTGAAATGGCTGGTCGGCGGCCTGCTGGCGGCGGCGGGTTCGACGCTGATCGCCACGGCCTGGGTGGCCATCGCGAGCGGCTGACGGCTGCCCCCGGGGCCGCCCGGAAAATCGCCGCGTGGCCCGGGAATTGCAACCTCCACGCAAGGGTTTCCCCGTACGTGGCATACCGGCCCCCACATACGCGTTATGGGCACCTGCGTATGCAAGAGGCCGGACAAGCCGCTAACGTCCATGACTGACCCATGACGGGTCCCCCACGAGCCCAAGAAGCATGAGCACCGACAGCAGCAGCAAGATTCAACCGATCCGCTTTTTCCATCGCGGAAAGATCGTCGACGTCACCGGCGTCCACCCGACCCGTTCCGTGCTCGACTGGCTGCGCGAGGACGCGCGCTGCACCGGCACCAAGGAAGGCTGCAATGAAGGCGATTGCGGCGCCTGCACCGTCGTCATCGGCGAACTGGCCGCCGACCCCCATGCTCCCGGCACCGTCGACGGGCTGAGCCTGCAGACCGTCAACGCCTGCATCCAGTTTCTTCCCACGCTGCACGGCAAGGCGCTGTTCACGGTCGAGGACCTGAAGGGCCAGTGCAAGGTCGAGAAGGCCACCGAGAAGACCACCGAGAAGAAGGCGCACCCGGTTCACACGCTGCATCCGGTGCAGCAGGCCATGGTCGACTGCCACGGCTCCCAGTGCGGCTTCTGCACGCCCGGCTTCGTGATGTCGCTGTGGGCCACCTACGAGCACCATCAGGCCGAGGGCACGCAGCCCACCCGCCAGCAGCTGGCCGACGACCTCTCCGGCAACCTGTGCCGCTGCACCGGCTACCGCCCGATCCTCGATGCCGGCCAGCGCATGTTCGACCTGCCTTCGGTGCGCCTCGACACGAAGCCCGTGGTCGACGCGCTCACTGCCCTGAAGAACGACGGCCTCGACTACGCCGCCGCGCTGGGCGCCCGCATCGACCATTTCCATGCCCCGAAGACGCTGGCCCAGCTCGCCGCGCTGCGCGAGCAGAAGCCGCGGGCGCAGCTGCTGGCCGGCTCCACCGACGTGGGCCTGTGGGTCAACAAGCAGTTCCGCGACCTGGGCGACATCATCTACGTGGGCGACGTGGCCGAAATGAAGACCATCGAGGACCGCAAGGACAACGCAGGCGAGCTCTACATCGGCGCCGGCGCCTCGCTCGAATCCGCCTTCGCCGCGCTGGTCGAGCGCGTGCCCAGCCTGGCCGAGGTGTGGCTGCGCTTCGCCTCGCCGCCGATCCGCCATGCCGGCACCATGGGCGGCAACGTGGCCAACGGCTCGCCCATCGGCGATTCGCCGCCGGTGCTGATGTCGCTGGACGCGCAGATCGAGCTGCGCCGCGGCGAGGTCGTGCGCCGCATGCCGCTGCCCGAGTTCTACCTGGACTACATGAAGAACCAGCTGCAGCCGGGCGAGTTCGTCCAGGGCCTGGCCATTCCGCACGCCGCGATGAAGCGCCAGGTGCGCGCCTACAAGATCAGCAAGCGATTCGACTGCGACATCTCGGCGCTGTGCGCGGGATTCGCCATCGAGCTCGAGGCCGGCAGCGACACGGTGAAGGCCGTGCGACTGGCCTTCGGCGGCATGGCCGCGACGGTCAAGCGCGCCGCGAACGCCGAGGCCGCGCTGGTCGGCAAGCCGTGGACGCAGGCCAGCGTAGCCACCGCCAAGATCGCGCTGGCGCAGGACTTCAAGCCGCTGTCCGACATGCGCGCATCGGCCGACTACCGGCTGCTGGTGGCGCAGAACCTGATCCAGCGCCTGTGGCTCGAAACGCGGGCGGAGGAGGCGCTGTCCATCGAGGAAACCAGCGTCTGGAGCGTGATGCCCCATGCCGTCAATGCGACTGCGGAAGGAGTCTGACCATGAACAAACCCATCGACGCCCGTCTCCTGCAGCCCGCCGAGGCCTTTGCCGACTACCTGACCAACACCGCCGCGCGCATCGACGTGGGCGCCGAAGCGCTGGCGCACGAGCGCGGCATGCGCGTGGGCATCAGCCGCCCGCACGAGTCGGCGCACCTGCACGTGGCCGGCGAGGCCACTTACATCGACGACATTCCCGAACTCACGGGCACGCTGCATTGCGCGCTGGGGCTGTCGCCGGCCGCCAACGGGCGCGTCACGGCGATCTCGCTGGACGCCATCCGCGCGATGCCGGGCGTGGTCGCGGTCATCACCGCCGACGACATTCCGGGCACCAACGACTGCGGTTCGATCATCCACGACGACCCGATCCTGCTGCCGGTGAACGACGGCGGCGAGATCCGCTACCTCGGCCAGCCGGTGTTCGCCGTGATCGCCGAGACACGCGACGCCGCCCGCCGCGCCGCCGCGAAGGCCAAGGACGCGCTGACCATCGAGGCGCAGCCGCCCGTGCTCACGCCGCAGGCCGCGCACGAGCGCGGACAGTACGTGGTGCCGCCGATGCACATCGTGCGCAGCGGCGGTGCCGCCAACGAGGGCGACGAGGCGGCGGTGCGCGCGGCCATCGCCAAGGCGCCGCGCCGCATCAAGTCCACGCTCGACGTGGGCGGGCAGGAGCAGTTCTACCTCGAAGGCCAGATCAGCTACGCCATTCCGAAGGAAGGCGGCGCGCTGCACATCCACTGCTCCACGCAGCACCCGAGCGAGATGCAGCACCTGGTGGCGCATGCGCTGCACCTGCAGTCGAACGAGGTGCATGTCGAATGCCGGCGCATGGGCGGCGGCTTCGGCGGCAAGGAGTCGCAGTCGGCGCTGTTCGCCTGCGTGGCGGCCGTCGCCGCGCGTCAGCTGCAGCGCCCGGTGAAGCTGCGGCTGGACCGCGACGACGACTTCATGGTCACGGGCCGGCGCCACTGCTTCTGGTACGAGTACGAAGTCGGTTTCGACGACGAAGGCCGCATCCTCGGCGCGGAGATCACGATGGTCTCGCGCGCCGGCCACTCGGCGGACCTCTCGGGCCCGGTGATGACGCGCGCGCTGTGCCACTTCGACAACGCCTACTGGCTGCCCAACGTGGCCATGCACGGCTTCTCGGGCAAGACCAACACGCAGAGCAACACGGCCTTCCGCGGCTTCGGCGGCCCGCAGGGCGCGATCGCCATCGAAAACATCATGGACTCGGTGGCCCGCGAACTGAAGTGCGACCCTGTCGACGTGCGGCGCGTCAACTTCTACGGCAAGACGGAGAACAACGTCACGCCGTACCGCCAGACCGTGACCGACAACATCGTCCACGAACTCGTGGCCGAGCTGGAGCAAAGCAGCGACTACCGTGCGCGGCGCGAGGACATCGCCGCCTTCAACAAGAAGAGCACGGTGCTCAAGCGCGGCCTGGCGCTGGCGCCGCTGAAGTTCGGCATCTCTTTCAACGTGAAGCACTTCAACCAGGCCGGCGCGCTGGTGCACGTGTACACCGACGGCTCGATCCTCGTGAACCACGGCGGCACCGAGATGGGGCAGGGCCTGAACACCAAGGTGGCACAGGTGGTGGCACACGAACTGGGCGTGAGCTTCGAGCGCGTGCGCGTCACGGCGACCGACACCACCAAGGTGGCGAACACCTCGGCCACGGCCGCATCGACCGGCGCCGACCTGAACGGCAAGGCCGCGCAGGACGCGGCCCGCCAGATCCGCGAGCGCCTGGCCGATTGCGCGGCCGAGCGCCACGGCGGCAAGGCGAGCGAAGTGCGCTTCGCCAACGACAAGGTCGAGGTCAACGGCCGCTCGCTGGCCTTCAGCACCGTGGTGGGCGAGGCGTACCTCGACCGCAAGCAGCTGTGGTCCGACGGCTTCTACGCCACGCCCGGCCTGAGCTGGGACAAGGACAAGATGCAGGGCCGCCCGTTCTACTACTACGCCTACGGCGCGGCGGTGAGCGAGGTGATCGTGGACACGCTCACCGGCGAATGGAAGCTGCTGCGCGCCGACATCCTGCACGACGCGGGCAAGTCGCTGAACCCGGCGGTGGACATCGGCCAGGTCGAGGGCGCCTTCATCCAGGGCATGGGCTGGCTCACCACCGAGGAGCTGGTGTGGCATCCGCAAAGCGGCAAGCTCACCACGCACGCGCCCAGCACCTACAAGATCCCGACGGCCAACGACTGTCCGCCGGTGTTCAACGTGCGCCTGTTCGAGGGCCAGAACTTCGAGGATTCCATTCACCGCAGCAAGGCGGTGGGCGAGCCGCCGCTCTTGCTGCCGTTCTCGGTGTTCTTCGCGATCCGCGATGCGGTGTCGGCCGCGGGCGACCACAAGGTCGATCCGCCGCTGAAGGCACCGGCCACGAGCGAGTCGATTCTTCGCGCCATCACGGTGGTGCAGGCGGCATCGGCCGAATGACCGCGGGCCGTGCTCGCACGGTCCGAGCTTCACTCCCCTACCGAGTCTCGCCAAATGCCGCGCTGTATAACTGTTCGCACAGACAGGAAAGGTGTGAACAGCCATGAGAGACCAGGCTCTTTTCGACAAGATCGATCTGCACCTCATCAGGGTGCTTCACACCGTGCTGACCGACCGCAGCGTGTCGCGGGCGGCCATCCGGCTGGGCATGTACCAGCCGGCGGTGTCGGCGGCGCTGAAGCGGCTGCGCGAGCTCTCGGGCGATCCGCTGCTGGTGCGCTCGGGCTCGGGCATGGTGCCGACCGACGCGGGGCTGCGCATGATCGAGCCGGCGGCCAGCATCCTGCGCGCGGCGGAAATGCTGTTCTCGGATGCGCGCGGCTTCGATCCGCAGTCGGCGGCCACCACCTTCCGCATCGCGGCCAGCGACTACATGGACCCGCTCTTCCTGCCCATGCTGGTGGCACAGGTCAAGCGCGACGCACCGCTGTGCCAGATCGAGATCCATGCGCTTTCGCCCGACTCCGACTACCACGGGCACCTGGCGCTCGGCCAGGTCGACCTGGTGATCGGCAACTGGCTCAAGCCGCCGGAAGACCTGCACATGGCGCGGCTCTTCGGGGACGACGTGGTCTCGCTGGTCAACAAGGACCATCCGGCGGTGCGCCGCGGCTGGGACCTGGAGACCTGGCTGGCCGCCGAGCACATCGCGCCCACGCCCATGCATCCGGGCGGGCGCGGCATCATCGACCAGATGCTCGACGAGCTGGGGCGGCAGCGAAACATCACGGCGCGCTGCGCGCACTTCGGCCTGATTCCCGACATGGTGGCCTCCAGCCTGCTGGTGCTGACCACCGGGCGCCAGTACTGCGAGCGCTTCGCCTCGCGGCTGCCGCTGAAGATTCTCGAATGCCCGGTGGCGCTGCCGCGGCTCATGTACTACCAGCTCTGGCACGAACGCACCCATTCGTCGAGCTCGGCGCGCTGGCTGCGCGAATGCATCAAGGAGGTGGCGGCGTCGCTGCGGCCTCCGGTTTCCGCCATACCGGGTCTATCCGACGCCGTCGCGCGTCCGCCCGCCGCACCTGAAACCTCGGATCCCTGAGAAATCCCCGTTCGCGCCGGCGTCGTGAGCGGGGTCAACGATGAAACCGCCACTACAACAGCTGGAGACAAGCGAATGAGTACGTTTGAACAGGCGCCGAAAGGCGCCGAGCCCCGCGCGCCGGGGCATGTCGAGTCCGCGCGCCCGCGTGCGGCTGTGGGCAGCGCAAGCGGCTCGGGTCTGCTTGAACGCCTGTTCAAGCTCGACGCGCACAACACCACGGTGCGCACCGAAGTCATCGCGGGGCTCACCACCTTCCTGACGATGGCCTACATCATCTTCGTGAACCCGTCGATCCTCGGCGACGCGGGCATGCCGAAGGGCGCGGTCTTCGTGGCCACCTGCCTCATTGCGGCGCTGGGCACGCTCATCATGGGCCTGTACGCCAACTACCCGATCGCGATGGCGCCGGGCATGGGCCTGAACGCCTACTTCTCCTACGTGGTGGTGCTGGGCATGGGCTACACATGGCAGGTGGCGCTGGGCGCGGTCTTCATCTCGGGCTGCCTGTTCCTGATCGTCACGGTCACGGGGCTGCGGGAGCTTTTCATACAGGGCATACCGCAGTCGCTGCGAACCGCGATCACGGTGGGCATCGGCATGTTCCTGGCGCTCATCGCACTGAAGAGCGCGGGCGTGGTGGCCGCTTCGCCCGCCACCTTCGTCACGCTGGGCGACCTGCATTCGGCGCCGGTGATCCTGGCGACGCTGGGCTTCCTCATCATCGTGGCGCTGGACAAGCTCAGGGTGCGAGGCGCGATCCTGATCGGCATCATCACCGTGACGGTGCTGTCGTTCTTCTTCGGCGGCAACAAGTTCCACGGCGTGTTCGACGCGCCGCCGTCCATCGCTCCCACCTTCATGCAGCTGGACATCCTGGGCGCGTTGAAGGGCGGCATCCTGAACGTGGTGCTGGTGTTCTTCCTGGTCGAGATGTTCGACGCCACCGGCACGCTGATGGGCGTGGCCAAGCGCGCCGGCCTGCTGGTGCCGGGCAAGATGGAGCGCATGAACAAGGCGCTGCTGGCCGACAGCGGCGCGATCTTCGCGGGCTCGCTGCTCGGCACCTCGAGCACCACGGCCTACGTGGAAAGCGCTGCCGGCGTGCAGGCGGGCGGCCGCACCGGCCTCACGGCCGTGGTGGTGGCGCTGCTGTTCCTGGCCTGCCTGATGATCTCGCCGCTGGCGGGCTCGGTGCCGGCCTACGCCACGGCTCCGGCGCTGCTCTTCGTGGGCTGCCTGATGCTGCGCGACCTGGTCGAGCTCGACTGGGAAGACACCACCGAGGTGATCCCGGCCGCGGTGACCGCGCTGGCGATGCCTTTCACCTACTCGATCGCCAATGGCCTGGCCTTCGGCTTCATCACGTACGCCGTGCTGAAGCTGTGCACCGGGCGGGCACGGGAAGTGCATGCGATGGTCTGGGTCATCGCAGCCGTGTTCCTCTTCAAGTTCGCCTACATCGGCGGGCATTGAAGCAGTGAGCTGAGCGGAGCGCCGTCGGGCGCCGAGGGTGCGGGGACACGCTATTAAACTGATAGCTGTTCCCGCTTTGTTGCTGATGAACGAGACAAATCCACGAAACCCGGCATGACAACCCCCAGACTCCAGCTCGCGAACATCACCAAGCGGTATCCCGCGGTGGTGGCGAACAGCGACATCTCCTTGAGCGTCGCGCCCGGCGAAATCCATGCCGTGCTCGGCGAGAACGGCGCCGGCAAGTCGACCCTGATGAAGATCATCTACGGCTCGGTGAAGCCCGACGAAGGCACGGTGATGTTCGACGGCCACGCCGTCAACCTGCGCAACCCGCAGCAGGCGAGGGCGTTGGGCATCAGCATGGTGTTCCAGCACTTCAGCCTGTTCGACACGCTCACCGTGGCCGAGAACGTCTGGCTGGGCCTCGACAAGTCGCTGCAGCTGGCCGAGGTCACGCGCAGCATCACCGCCAAGGCAAGCGAGTACGGCCTCGACATCGACCCGGCGCGGCCTGTGCACACGCTGTCGGTGGGCGAGATGCAGCGGGTGGAGATCATCCGCGCGCTGCTCACCAACCCCAAGCTGCTGATCCTCGACGAGCCGACCTCGGTGCTCACGCCGCAGGCGGTGATCAAGCTCTTCGCCGTGCTGAAGAAGCTCTCGTCCGAGGGCTGCAGCATCCTCTACATCAGCCACAAGCTGCACGAGATCCAGGAGCTGTGCAGCGCCTGCACCGTGCTGCGCGGCGGCAAGGTGACGGGGGTGTGCAATCCGCAGAACGAGAGCACGCAGTCGCTGTCGCGGCTGATGATCGGCAGCGAACCGCCGCCGCTGCAGCACCGGCCGGTGCACGCGGGCGCGGTGGCGCTGCGCGTCGACAGGCTGTCGCTGGCGCGCGAGGACCAGTTCGGTGTCGACCTTGACGGCATCTCCTTCGAGGTGCGTGCGGGCGAGGTCGTCGGCATCGCCGGCGTGTCGGGCAACGGCCAGAAGGAATTGCTCTACGCGCTGTCGGGCGAGGACGTGCGCGCCGAGGCGCCGATGGTCCGCGTGTTCGACAAGCCCGCCGGCCGGCTGCGTCCGCGCGCCCGCCGTGCGCTGGGCCTGCATTTCGTGCCCGAGGAGCGGCTGGGCCGCGGCGCGGTGCCCACGCTGGGACTCGCGCACAACCTGCTGCTCACGCGCGGCGAGGCCGTGGGCCGGGGCGGGTGGATCAGCACCGGCGCGCTCGAGCGGCAGGCCAAGGCCATCATCGAGCGCTTCAAGGTCAAGGCTGGCGGGCCGAAGGCGGCGGCGCGCTCGCTCTCGGGAGGCAACCTGCAGAAATTCATCGTCGGGCGCGAGATCGACGCGAACCCGAAGCTCTTCATCGTCTCGCAGCCGACCTGGGGCGTGGACGTGGGCGCGGCCGCGCTGATCCATGCCGAGATCCTCGCGCTGCGCGACGCGGGCTGCGCCGTGCTGGTGATCAGCGAGGAGCTCGACGAGCTGTTCAACATCAGCGACCGGCTGCACGTGATCGCCAAGGGGCGCCTGTCGCCTTCGATCGACCGGGCGGCTGCCACGCTGCCGCAGATCGGCGAGTGGATGAGTGGCTTGTGGCAGGGCGCGCAAGGCGCCGGCAAGACCACGGAGGCGGCCCATGCTTAAGCTCGAACCGCGTCCGGAGCTTTCCCGCTTCTGGAGCTATGCCTCGCCGATCCTGGCGCTGCTGATCACCGTGCTGATCGGCGTGGCGCTGTTCGCCGCGCTCGGCAAGGACCCGGTCAAGGGCCTGCTGGTGTTCTTCTACGAGCCCATCAAGAACGGCTACGCCATCGGAGAACTGATGGTGAAGGCGACGCCGCTGCTCATCATCGCGCTGGGGCTGGCGGTGTGCTTCCGCTCCAACGTTTGGAACATCGGCGCCGAGGGGCAGTTCGTGTTCGGCGCCATCGCGGCGGGCGGCGTGGCCCTGCTGGCCGACAAGAACACGGGGCAGTGGATCGTCGTGGCCATCCTGCTGGCGGGCATCCTCGGCGGCATGGTGTGGGCGGGCATCGTGGCGCTGCTGCGCGACAAGTGCAACGCCAACGAGATCCTGGTGAGCCTGATGCTGGTCTACGTGGCCACGCTGCTGCTGGGCTACATGGTCTACGGGCCGTGGAAGGACCCGCACGGCTACAACTTCCCGCAGACCAAGACCTTCGAGGCGGTCACGCAGATTCCGCGCCTGTTCAAGGGCTCGCGCGTGAGCATCGGCCTGGTGATCGCGCTGGTGGGGGCGGGGGCGCTGTGGGTTTTCCTGTTCCGCACGCGCGCGGGCTTCGCGCAGCAGGTCGGCGGACTGGCGCCGGCGGCCTCGCGCTATGCCGGCTTCTCGGCGCGGCGCGCGGTGTGGATCGCGCTGCTGACCTCGGGCGCGGCGGCCGGCCTGGCCGGTGCGCTCGAAGTGGCCGGGCCGCTCGGCCAGCTCACGCCCTACGTGCCGGCGGGCTACGGCTTCGCGGCCATCATCGTGGCCTTCGTCGGGCGGCTGCATCCGGTGGGCATGATCTTCTCGGCCATCCTGATGAGCATGTTCTACATCGGCGGCGAGCTCGCGCAGTCGCGGCTCGGCCTGCCGAAGTCGCTGACCGGCGTGTTCCAGGGGTTGCTGCTGTTCACGCTGCTGGCCTGCGACACGCTGATCGCCTACCGTATCAAGCGCAAGGCGGCTGCGAAGGCTGCTTCCTCCATGACCACCGCCTCGCTGCAGGCGAGCACGCCCATTACCGCACCCGTCGCGCGTGCCACCGAAGGGAGCAACTGACCATGGAAAGCTACGCACTCCTGCTGGGCTCGACCCTGAGCGCGGGCACCGTGCTCGCCATCGCGGCGCTGGGCCTGCTCATCAACGAGAAGGCCGGCATCGTCAACCTCGGCGCCGAGGGCATGATGCTGTGCGCCGCCATCGCGGGCTTCGCGACGGTCGTCGTCACGCACAACCCCTGGCTGGGCTTTCTCGCCGGCATGGCGGCGGGCGCGCTGCTCGCGGCCTTCTTCGGCGTGCTGGTGATCTGGCTCAACACCAACCAGTACGCGACGGGCCTCGCGCTGAGCCTCTTCGGCGTGGGCTTCTCGGCCTTCGCCGGCATCAGCTTCGTGCAGGCCAAGCTGCCGGAAAGCGCCTCGTATGCCATTCCCGTTCTGGGCGACCTTCCGCTGGTCGGGCCGGCGCTGTTCCGCCATCACCCGATGGTGTATTTCGCGGTGGTGCTGACCTTCGCGCTGATCTGGTTTCTCTACCGCACGCGCGCCGGCCTGGTGCTGCGCTCGGTGGGCGAATCGCCCGAGTCGGCGCATGCGCTGGGCTATCCGGTGCGGCGCATCCGCTTCATGGCGGTGATCGCGGGCGGCGCGCTGTGCGGGCTGGCGGGCGCGTACCTCTCGACCGTCTACACGCCGCTGTGGGTCGAGGGCATGGTGGCCGGCCGCGGCTGGATCGCGCTGGCGCTCACCACCTTCGCCACCTGGCGGCCGGTGCGCGTGCTTCTGGGGGCCTACTTGTTCGGCGGGGTGTCGATGCTGGGCTTCCACCTGCAGAGCAGCGGCGTCGACGTGCCGGCGCAGTTCCTCAGCATGCTGCAGTACATCGCGCCGATCGTGGTGCTGGCGCTGATCTCGCGCAACCCGGCATTCATCCGCGCCAACATGCCGGCTTCCATCGGGAAACCGTTCTACCCCGGCTCATAATCGCGTTTTTCGTTTTCCCGCCAACCTGTCCTTTTGAGGATTTCCGACAATGAATGATCTGAACAAGCGCTCCCTGCTCAAGCTGGCCGCCCTCACGGCGGTCGCTTCGGCGGCCCTGATCGGCTGCGGCAAGAAAGAAGAAGCGGCAGCACCGGCCGCGGCACCCGCGCCGGCCCCGGCACCCGCCGCTGCGGCTCCGGCCCCGGCAGCGCCGCTGAACATCGCATTCGCATACGTCGGCCCGGTTGGCGACGGCGGCTGGACCTTCGCGCACGACAACGCACGCAAGGCGCTCGAGAAGGAATTCGGCGACAAGATCAAGACCACCTTCGTCGAGAGCGTGCCCGAGGGCGCCGACGCAGAGCGCGTGTTCCGCGACATGGTCGGCCAGGGCAACAAGCTGATCTTCGGCACCACCTTCGGCTACATGGAGCCCATGCTGAAGGTCGCGGCCGACAACAAGGAAGTGAAGTTCGAGCACGCCACCGGCTACAAGACCTCGGACAACATGCGCACCTACGACAGCCGCACGTACGAGGGCGCGTACATGGCCGGCATCATTGCCGGCTCCATGACCAAGAGCAACACGCTGGGCGTGGTCGGCTCGGTGCCGATCCCCGAAGTGCTGCGCAACATCAACAGCTTCACGCTGGGCGCGCAGTCGGTGAACCCGAAGATCACGACCAAGGTCGTTTGGGTGAACGAGTGGTTCAGCCCGCCGAAGGAAACCGAGGCAGCTACCGCCCTCATCAACGGCGGCGCCGACGTGCTGTTCCAGAACACCGACTCGCCGGCCGTGCTCAAGACCGCGCAGGAAAAGGGCAAGCGCGCCTTCGGCTGGGACTCGGACATGACCGCCTACGGTCCCAAGGCCCACCTGGCGTCGGCCACCATCAACTGGGCTCCGTACTACATCAAGGCCACCCAGGAAGCCCTGGACGGCAAGTGGGCCACCGGCCAGGCCTGGTGGGGCGTGAAGGAAGGCGCGATCGACCTCGTCTCCATCGCCGAGGACGTGCCGGCCGAGACCAAGGCCAAGGTCGAGGAAGTGAAGAAGGGCCTGAAGGACGGCAGCTTCGTGATCTGGAAGGGCCCGATCCTCGGCCAGGACGGCAAGGAAGTGGTCGCCAAGGACGCGGTGGCCGACGACAAGTTCCTCTCGGGCGTGAACTTCTACGTCAAGGGCGTGGAAGGCAAGGTGCCGGGCGGCGACAAGAAGTAATCGCAACGGACAGGGCGCTCTGCGCCCCGGGCCATCATGGGTAACGCCGTGATGGCTTTTTTTTGCCCGAAGGAATGGGAGGGAAAGAAAAAATGGCTTCTGCAGTGGGGGGGGTCTTTCGACGGTGCGCGGCGCGTCTCGGCGCGCTGCTTGTCGCGGCCGGCATGGCTGGCGCGGCGTGGGGAATGGATGCCGCCGAGCGGCGCTCGATACTCGACGCGGCGCGCCCGGTGGCGGCGCGCGATGCCGGGCAGCCGGTGAAGATCAAGGTCGATGTCCTGAACGTGGATACCGGCTGGGCAGTGCTGGTCGGCGAACTGGTCTCGCCGTCGGGCGGCTCGCCCGATTGGGAGAAGGCCGGGCAATGCCATCCGGCCCTGGACAAGATGCTGTGGGTGGTCCTGAAGAAATCCGCGGGTGCATGGAAAGTCAGGCACATCGACATCTGTGCCAGCGAACCTCCCTACTGGTATCTCGACAGCCTATACGGGGGCCTCGTCTGGCCCTGCGGTGTTTACGCTGGCCTCGACGCCGGTTCGGAGGACGGGCCCCTCGAAAAACAGTGCCGGGCGCAGAGGGTGCGCCGTCGCCCGTGACCGGCGCGCCGCCTGTATCGCTGCGCGTATACACCGAAAAGTTCTAACAGCCCGCACGTGTTGCGGGTTTTCTTTTTTTAAGGGGTTACCTACCTGAAACCTCCCAGCCTCCGCTAAAGTAACAATTAGTGTCACTATTGCGTACCGTCGCAGGGCGGAACGCAGCCCGAGGCAAGTCCCGGAGGACCATCAACGCTCCATCACGACGAGACTGAAATGCAGGACGCAGTCACCAATCCCACGCACGCGGCGTCGCAGCCGAACTTGTCCGATTCGCTGGAGATCCCGGGCTACGAGTTGCTGGAGGAGCTGGGCGCGGGCGGCTACGGCACCGTGTATCGCGCGCTGCAGAAGAGCACGGGCACCGTGGTCGCGATCAAGGTCGTGAAGCTGCAGGTCGGCAGCCAGCGCGTGGCGCGCTTCCATCGCGAGACCAAGCTCTGCGCCTCGCTGCACCACCCGCACATCGTGCAATTGCTCGACAAGGGCGAGCAGGGCCCCAGCGTCTACGGCGTCTTCGAATACGTGCCGGGAGAAACGCTCACCAGCCTGATCCGCCGCAAGGGCTCGCTGACGGCCACCGAAACCGGCCACCTGATGGCCGAGGTGCTCGACGCGCTGGACTGCGCGCACAGCGCGGGCATCGTGCACCGCGACCTGAAGCCCGACAACGTGATGGTCACGTTCACCGGCGCAGTCCCGCACGCGAAGGTGCTCGACTTCGGCATCGGCACCGTCATTCCCTCGAACAGGGGCGACGAGTTCCCCACGCTCACGATGACCGACGAGGCCCTGGGCACGCCGGCCTACAGCGCGCCCGAGCAGCTGCGCGGCGAGCCGCCCGGCGTGAAGTCCGACCTCTACGCGTGGGGCCTGATGTTCATCGAGTGCCTCACCGGTGCGCCCGCCATCCGCGGCGCCTCTGCGGCCGAGATCCTTCACCAGCAGCTGAGCCCGCAGGAGGTGCAGCTGCCCGCCGAGATCGCCGGCCATCCGGTGGCTTCCGTGCTGCGCCAGGCCCTGAGGAAGAAGGCCGCCGACCGTTGCGATTCGGCCGCCACGCTGCTGGCCGAACTCGGCCGCCTGCGGCTGGACGACCTCGTCGGCGTGCTGCGCTCGGCCAAGCAGGCTCAGGACGACGCACTGGCGCAGACCGTCATCACCACGCGCGGCTTCTCCGAGAAGCGCCAGCTCACCGTGCTGTGCTGCAGCGTCTCGGTGTGGCCCGACGCGGCCGACGACGAGAGCGCCGACGACGCCTTGCCTTCCGACATCGAGAACCTCGAGCTGCTCCAGCGCAACGAGCTGGCGCTGTTCTCCGAGACCGCCACGCGCCGCGGCGGCCTGCTCGCGGGCACGCTGGGCGACCGGATGATCGTGCTCTTCGGCTACCCGCACGCCAGCGACACCGACGCGCGGCAGGCCGGCAGGACGGCCATGGAGCTGATCGCGCTGAGCCGCCAGCGCTCGGCCGCCATCGAGCAGGAGCACGGCGTGCACCTCGGTATCCGCATGGGCATGCACACCGGCATGGCGATCGTCGCCGCCGGCGAGATCCCGTCGGGCCATGCCGTCAACGTCGCGGTGCGGCTCGAAGGCGTGGCCGACACCGGCACGCTGCTCGCGAGCGAGAGCAGCTACCGGCTGCTGAGCCGCCACGCGCGCTTCGACAAGGCCGGCACCGTCACGCTGCCGGGGCAGTCCGGCGGCGTCCAGACCTACCGCCTCGGCGGCGAACAGCAGGCACCGGCGTCCGACGGTTTCGCCGAGCAGGCGCTGCACAAGGCCTGCATCGGCCGCGAGCCCGAGCTGCAGCAGCTGCGCTCGGCCTGGGCCCAGGCCCGCGAGGGCCAAGGCGGCGCGGTGTGGATCCGCGGCGAGCCGGGCATCGGCAAGTCGTGCCTCGCCGACGTGCTGCGCGATCAGGTCGCGAAGGAAGGCCTGCAGACCGTCATTGCGCAGTGCCAGCCCGAGAACCAGAACAACGCGCTCACGCCGTTCCTCGCGCTGCTGCGCCAGCGACTCGACGCAGCCCCCGACGCCGCCTCGCCCGATGCGCGGCGCGAGTACCTGCGCGAAGCCCTGCACGCCGCCGGCTGCGACGGCGAGGCGGTGCTGCCGATCTTCTGCGCGTGGCTTTCGCTCCCGCTGGGCGACCGCGCGCCGAGCCAGATGTCGCCGCCGATGCAGAAGGCGCTGCTGCTGCAGTCCACCGCGCAGTGGCTGCTGCACATGGCCGAGTCGGCGCCGCTCCTGCTGCTGCTTGAAGACGTGCACTGGGCCGACCCCACGACCATCGAGTTCGTCGAGCAGCTGATCGCGCAGCTGCCGCAGCGGCGCGTGCTGCTGGTGCTGACCGCCCGCCCCGAGTGGGTGAAGCCCGACGCCGTGCAGGCCGAATGCATCGAGGTGCGGCGGCTCGAAGACACCCAGGCCGCCGAGCTGGCGCGCCAGGCGCTGGCGCCCAGGGTCGTCGCGCCGCAGGTCATCGACAACGTGGTCGCGCGCACCGACGGTGTGCCGCTGTTCATCCAGGAGATGGCGCGCATGATGCTCGACGCCTACCTGGTCGAGAAGGACCACGTCTGGGTCTTCAAGGACACCGCGCAGCCGGCCGCCATTCCGGTCACGCTACGGGACTCGCTGGTCAGCCGCTTCGACCGCCTGGGCCCCGTCAAGGGCCTGCTGCAGCTGGCGGCCACCATCGGGCGCCAGTTCGAGGCCGAGCTGCTGTGCGCCTGCTCGGGCAAGACCGCCGAGACCATGGACCGGGACATGGCCGTGCTGCTCGACGCCGGCCTCGTCGCGCCGGCCGGCCTGCCGGGCAGCTTCATCTTCCGCCACGCGCTGATTCGCGACACCGCCTACGAAAGCATGCTGGTCGCGCAGCGCCGGCAGCTTCATCGCAACGTCGCGCAGACGCTGATGGACAGCCAGCCGCAGCACGTGGCGAGCGAGCCGGGCAGCGTGGCCCAGCACTGGGCCGACGCGGGCGAGCATGCGCAGGCCGTGGCGCTGGCGGTGCGGCAGCTGCGCATCACGCAGCACCGCTCGCTCAACGACGAAACGATTTCCTACGCCCAGCACATCGACAGCTGGATGGCGCACCTGGAAGGCGAGGCGCAGCGCGAGGCGCGGCTCGACGTGAACAGCTACGTCACGCAGGCGATGATGAACAAGTACGGCTGGGCGCACGCGCAGGTGGTCGATCGCATCGCGCTGTCGCAGGAGCTCCTGTCCGACGAGGTGCCCCGCGAGAAGCAGGTGCAGCACCTGTGGACGCTGATCACCTTCCACCACGTGGCGAGCAACCGCGCCGAGGTGCAGCAGCTGAGCAACCGGCTGCTCGACCACGCCACGCAGCAGCAGGACCAGGGCGTGTTCGTCGCGGCGCAGACCTACCTCGGGCTCGCGCACTATTCCGACGGCTACTTCGAGCGCGCCGAGCAGTCGCTGAGCGACGCCATCGAGGGCTACAACCCCGAGGCCCACGCGCACCACGCCGCCGACTTCGGCTTCGACACCCGCGTGTGGGCGACCACCGGGCGCGCCCTGGTGCGCTGGTTCGCCGGCCACGACGCGGCCGCGCGCGCCGACGCGACGAACTCCGTGCGCTGGGCCCGCGAGATGTCGCACATCCCGTCGCTGAGCATGGCGCTGCTGTACCAGAGCCTGGGCCACCAGGCCCGCAACGACAAGGCGCGCGCGCTGGTGAGCACGGGCGAGCTGCTGGGCATCACGCAGCGCTACGGCCTGCCGGCGTTCCAGGGCTACGCGGAAATCATCCGCTGCTGGGCCACCGGCGACGTCGACAGCATCGCGCAGGCCGACGGCTGGATCCAGGCGCTGTGGGGCATGGGCTGCCGCTATTGCCAGACCTACTACCGCGCCTTCGCCGCCGACACGCTGGCCGCCAACGGCCGCTGGAACGAGGCGCTGGAGCGCATCGACGAATCCCTGCGCCTGACCGACGAGCTCAAGGAAGGGCTCTACCGCTCCGAGCTGCACCTGCAGAAGGCCCGCTACCTGCAGGCAGCCGGCGGCGATCGTGAGGCCGTGGCTGCGTGCTTCGCGAAGGCTGCCGAAGTGGCGCGCGAAGGCGCCAAGCACAGAACCGAATACGAGGCCCTGGCGGCGTTGCAGGCACTGGCGGATTCCGCCGCGCCCGACGTTGCCGCGCGCCTGAAGGATCTGGCCGCGCTGCGGCCGGAATTGCCCGCGCGCATGCCCGTGCATGCGCCAATTTCTTCTTGAACCAAGGATGAAGTCACCATGACCTTTCAAAGCCAAGCCGGCGAACCGTTGCTCGAATTCCGCCTTGCCTACCTGCGGGCCATTGCCAAATCGTGGCAGGACGACGCCTACCGTCGCACCTTGCTCGATGCGCAGGACATCCAGCCGCTGCTGCACGAGGACTTCGCCCTGCCGACGCAGTGGCCGATGCTCGACGTGAAGCTCTTCCAGAGCCCCGATCCGGACCAGCGCGCCGAATGGAAGCCGATGCTGACGGCCGGTTGGGTCGGCCCCGACGATTCCTTCGTCATCGTGCTGCCGCAGGCGCCGTCCTCGCTTGCCACGGAAGCGCTGGCCGCCTACTACCAGCTATTCCCGAACTTCATGGGCCCCGCCGCCGGCTTCGAGCCGCCCTCCGGCCTCCTGGGTGGCGCGCTGCCCACCGGCCTGGGCATTCCCGGCGGCGGCGATGGTTCGCTGCTGGCCTTCGGCGGCGTGGTGCTGCGCGCGATCGCACTCGCATGGCAGTCGCCCGAGTTCTTTTTCGACCTCACGCGCAACCCCGATGCCGACAAGGCGCCCGTGATCAGCCAATGGCTGGGCTACAACAACCCGTTCAACTTCAAGATCCTGTTCACGACCAATTCGGCCTTCACCTGGGATGCGGCCACGGGTGTATGGAACCTGAAGAACGCCAACGGCACGCTGATCAAGAACAGCATCGTCCTCAACTACCCGACCGCGCCGGTGGAAGAGAACCTGCGTCCGATCGCGCTGACCTCGTACAACAACACGGGCGACGCCTATCCGTTCACCTGCTGAGTCAGCGGCCGGCCACCAAGGGCCGGTAGAAGAAGCAGGGGCGGGGAGCGCGCTGCAGGGCGCGATGGCCACGCTCCTGCTGACCCTGGCCGCGCGCGCCCGTTCGGGCAGCGTGGCCGATGCTTCGGTGTTTTCCGATCCCGAGGCGCGGCGCATCGCGGCGTCGCTGCCTTTCGACATCTCGGGCTACGCGGCGGACGAGGCCTTCGTCAGGAGCATCGTCCTGCGCGCCGCCTTGTTCGACCGTTTCGCGGCCGAATTCCTTTCCGCCCATCCGGACGCCCTGTGCATCTCGCTGGGCGCCGGCCTCTGCACGCGGCGCAGCCGTCTCGACGCAGCCCTGGTGGCGCGCTCGAGCTGGCTCGACATTGATCTGCCGGATGCCGTCGAGCTGCGGCAGCGCCACATCGCGCGCGCCGAAGGCGAGAGCGAGCTCGCATGCTCGGTGCTCGACCCGAGCTGGCTCGACGCCGCCGGCCTGCCCGGCGAACGCCCGGTGCTCGCGATGCTGGAGGGCGTGTGCCCCTACCTGCCGCAGGCCCCGCTGGAGGCCCTGCTGCGCAGCCTCGCCGGGCGCTTCGAGCATGCGAAGACCCCGTGCGTCCTCGTGCTCGACCACGTCCATCCGGTGCTCGCGCGCCAGTCCATGGCCGTGGGCGGCATGCGGCTGCCGGTGGTGTCGGGCTTCGAGAACGCGGCGCAGATCGCCGGCCTGCATCCGTCGATGCGGGTGCTGTCCGAAGACCACATCTACGCGCAGTTCTCGGAACGCCACAGCCTGTTCGAAGCGGCGTTCCGGGCCACGACGGGGGCCTGGCCCTACGGCGTGGTGCGTCTCGGGCTGGGTCCGCAAGACGACGAAGGCGATGAAGGCGATGAGTGAGGGCCCGGGCAAGGGCGCCCCGCCCGATTTCTTCGGCAACGTCTTCCGCTGGCACGACAGGTTCCTGCCGCCCGTGGTGCTGCGGGACCGCGTGCTGCTGGCGAGCGAGAACGACCTGCTGGTGCTCGGCTCGCCGGGCGTGATGGCCGTCGAGCGCGTGCTGCGCGAAGGCATGAGCCTCGAGGCGCATTGCCGTGCCGAGGGGGCGGCCGCGCCCCTCGCGCAGATGCTGCATGCGCTGGAGGCACTGGCGCGCCAGGGGCTCGTGCGGCCCGCGGCGACGGACGGTGCCGACTTCCATTTCGTGCCCGATTATTCGAAGGAGCATGCGCGCACGGCGCTTTCCGGCGACGTGGACGTCGTCGTGCTGTCGGGCGCGGTGAGCGGCGAGGCGGCGAGCCGCTGGGGACAGGCCCTGTCGCAAGGGCTGCCCGGCGGCACCGGCCTCACGCTCGTATTCTGCGACGACTACCTCGACCCCAGGCTCGGCACCATCGATGCGCAGCAGCGCGCCTCCGGTCGCGCCTGGCTGCTGGTCAAGCCGACGGGCGAGCAGGCGATGGTCGGCCCCGTCTTCAGGCCGGGCGCGACGCAGCCCGGCCCGTGCTGGCATTGCCTCGCTCACCGCTGGCTCAGGAACCGTCCGGCGCGCGCCTGGTGGCAGGCTCGGCACGGCAGCCCCGACATCGGACTCCCGGTACGGGCAGATGCCGGGCTGGTCGGCGAGCGGCTCGACCGGCTGCTGCCCGCCGCGCTGCGCATCGTCGCCCACGCGGACGAGGCGCAGGTCGAGGTGCTCGATTCGCCGCAGCCGCACCCCGTAGCCACCCGTCCGCAATGCCCGCACTGCGGAACGCCGGGGATGGTCGCGCGGCGGCAGCGCGAGCGCGTCGTGCTGGCGCCGGGCCTGCCCACCGCCAGCCACGACGGCGGCTGGCGCACGGTGCCGGCCCCGGTCACGGTGGAGCGGCTCATGCGCCACGTCAGCCCGCTGAGCGGCGTGATCGCGCGCATCGTGCCGCTCAATGCGGAGGCCGAGGGCGCGCTGACGGTCTATCGCAGCGAGATCTCCAGGACGCCGCCGACCGGCGACGACGAGCTTCCCGGTGTGCTGACCCAGGTGTGCCTGGGCAAGGGCATGTCGATGGCCCAGTCCCGCGCCAGCGCGCTGTGCGAGGCGGCCGAGCGGCATGCCGCCTTCTTCCAGGGTGACGAGGCGTGGGTGATCGCGCCTGCGTCGGAACTCGACGCGCGCTGCATCGAGCCGCAGGCGCTGGCCGTCTTCAGCGAGCGGCAGCGCGCCGGGTTCGATATCCGCAAGCCGCCGCACGCCGTGGCCCCGTCCGCTGCCCGGCAGCAGCAACAGCTGCCTTCCTGGTGGACCCCGGCCTGGTCGCTGACGGCCGATGAGCGCCGCTACCTGCCGCTGTCCTTCTGCTTCGCCAACGCGCCGGCGCAAAGCCAGTTCCACGTGAGCTGGACTTCGAACGGCTGCGCGGCGGGCAACACGCGCGAGGAAGCCATCCTCCAGGGCTTCCTGGAGCTGGTGGAGCGCGACGCCGCCGCCGTCTGGTGGTACGGCCGGGTGCCCAGGCCGGCGGTCGACCTTGGCGGCCTGCCGGACGAGATCCGGCAGCGCATCGAACGCACCTGCGGCCCGCGCTGGGAGCGCTGGGTGCTCGACATCACGCACGACTTCGGCATTCCGGTGGTGGTCGCCGTCGGCCGGCACCTCGACACGGGCGCCTGGGCCATCGGCTTCGGCTGCAGCCCCGATCGCTCGCTGGCCTGCGAGCGCGCGCTCACCGAAATGAGCCAGCTGATCGCGGCCGGCAAGACTCTTGCGGTTCAGGCCGACGAAGGCGCGGAGGAGGGCGCGCCGCCGGCCTTCCTCATGCCGGCGGGCACGGCCGGAGCCGCGACCTTCGAGTCTGCCGCGCCTGGGGAGAGGACGGACATCGCCGCCGAGATCCTCCGGTGCGTGGGCATCGCCGCCTCGCTCGGCCTGGAAACCATCGTCCTGGACCACACCCGCCCCGACGTGCCCCTGTGCACGGTGAAGGTGGTGGTGCCGGGGCTTTGCCATATCTGGCCGGAGCTTGGCAATCCGCGCCTGTACCGCGTGCCGGTCGACCTTGGATGGCGCGACACTCCGGTGCGTGAAGCCGACCTGAATCCGCAGGCGCTTTACGTCTGATATCGCGAAGGAGAAGAAAAGATGGCCATCTTCAGGAACAAGCTCGACCGGCGACCCACCGTGCTGCGGCCGGTGCATGCCTTCGGTCGCCGCGCCTCGGTGTGCCAGACGGTGCTGCAGGCGCCGGACGTGTCTCAGGTCCACGCGCTCGTGCGCTGGAACAGGCACACCTGGGAAATCGTCGACCAGAGCCGCAACGGCACCACGATGAACGGCGAGCGCCTCGCCAGCGGCCGTTGGACCGCGCTGTCCGCGGGCGCCGAGATCCGCATGGGCGTGGGCGACGAGTCGGTCTGGATCGCCGACGATCTGGCTCCGCCGGCCACCTGCCTCTTTCCCGTCGAGGGCGCCGGCGCCATGGTGTCGCTGAGCCTGCGCGAGAACCTGCTGCCGGACGACCAGCAGCCCGAGGCGAACGTCTACTTTCAGGACGGCAAGTGGATGCTGGAGCACATCGACGGCATCGAGCACCTGGGCGACGGCGCCATGGTCCGCACCTCGGGCAGCACCTGGGAGTTCGTGCTGTGCGACGACCTGGCCTTTACATCCGAGAACCCGATCGCCGCCCCGGCGCCGGCGGCGGCGGACGTGGCGCTGCACTTCGACGTCAGCCAGAACGAGGAGCACACGAGCCTGAACCTGGTGGCCGAGGGCAAGTCGGTGCCGCTGGGCGAGCGCATCCATCACTACACCCTCGTCACGCTGGCGCGCCTGCGCCAGAAGGACGCCCAGAGAGGCCTCGCGCCGCAGAGCCAGGGCTGGATCGGGCTGGACGAGCTGTCGCGCATGCTGGGCGTGGAGCCCTCCTACGTGAACATCCAGATCTTTCGCGCCAAGCACCAGATCCTGAATGCGCTGCCGCCGCACCTGGCGGAGCCGCCGCTGGTCGAGCGGCGCCGCGGCAACGTGCGCCTCGGTAACTACCCTTTCGAGATACGTGGCGGGGCGCAACCTCTGTAATCTTCTGTAATTCCGTTCATCCCCTGCACTCCCTAGAGTGACAGCACTCCGGAGCCATCGTGGCCCGGACTGTCAATCACTTGCTTGTGGGAAGTTGCCATGGGAATGATCTACTCCGTCGCGGTCAACAACCATGCGAGCCATCCGGGCTGCTTCATGGTGTTCCAGAACGACCCGACGCAGTTGGCGCCGAACGCGCTGTCGCTGGCCTGGTTCGTCAGGTACTCGAACCCGGGCCCGAACTCCCGCGTCAAGTTCCAGTGGAGCGTCGACACCGGCTTCTCCTGGGCCGAAACCGGCGAGCTGCAGCCCGGCGCCCAGTTCACGCCCACCGAGACCTACGTGCCGAGCGGCCCGAACAACAAGATCACGCTCGACTGCAATCGCACTTACCGGTTCATGAACGCCACGCAGGGGCCCGAGCAGTCGCGCTTCTATCTGGCGCAGTCGGCGGGCATCCCGGCCCGGTCGGCGGCCGCCGTGGGCGTGACCATGGGAGGCAGCACGGTGTACGCGGTGCAGGCGCGTCCCAACCAGAATCTGGTCATCGCGCCGCATCCGAAGTACTTCCTCGCCTACGGGGACTACCAGGAAGGCGACGTGATCGACGCGAGCTCGATCAACAACCCGCTGGAGCTGCGCTACCCGCCCGGCGTCTACGCACTGACCACGACGCTGAACGCGGACGACACCTGGGACCAGCCGGAGAGCCTGGCCCATTCGAACGCGAGCCGCCTGCGACTGCTCGCGGCCTGAAATTACTGCTGTCACACCTCCCGGTTCCGTTGAGGACGACGACCATGAGACCAACACGCCATGCTGCAAACCATCATTTCCCCATTTCTCGCGCCGCGTCGGTTGTTGCCAGCGAACTTGCGGAGTCCGGCCATGTGCCCGCAGCAAGCCGCGGTTGAACGGGTCGCGATGCGGCGCGTGTTCATGGTGCCCCCGGGCGCGCGCCTGGAGGATCCGGACGTCGACTGCCTGCCCATGGCCGAAGCGGTCTGGGAGCGCGGCTACACGCTCGTGATCGACGAGGTCAAGCGCGGCCTGCTGCAGGACTTCTGGAAGAACTACTACGGCGCCTCCGCCGAGATGGCGATGTCTGGCAACCGGCTGATGGAACTGCGCAAGGACATCATGGCGATCACGCCCGACTGCCTGGGCGAGCCGGCCGTGTTCCAGTTTCTCGTGCAGCTGACCCGCATGTGCGTGCGCGCGTACAGCGTGCAGGGCACGCTGCAGGTAATCGCAGAATAAATAGGCTCTCCCCCCAGGCTTCGCGCACTTCGTGTCGCTGCGCCAACCCCCTCGCCGGGGGGCGACACCGGCGGCCCGGCGAAGCCGGTTCCGCGGTGTCCCGCGAATGGGGGCGTGCGGGAGAGCCGGGCGAGACTAGGAGCCGGCTGCCTGCAGCTGCGCCCCCATCTTCTGGTGGATCAGGTTCACCGCCTTCAGCGGACGCAGCATCACCTTGAACTCGGTGATCTTTCCCTCGTCGTTCCACTTCATCATGTCGACGCCGTTGATCTGGATGCCATCCAGCTCGAGCGCGAATTCGAGCACCGCGTCGCGTTCGGACCGGAGCTCGCGCACGTAGCGGAAGCTCTCGTTGAAGAAGACCTGGAAGGCGGCCGCCAGGTATTTCTTCGTGATGCCCTTGCCGGCCTGGGGTGTGTGCACCACCGGCGAATGAAAGACGGCGTTGTCGTCGAGCAGGGCATCGAGCCCCGCCACGTCGCGTTCCTTGACGAGCCGGTGCCAGGTGGCGAGGGTGTCGATCGGCATGGGTCTCCTGAGGCTGTTGTGGTCGATGCCCGCCATTTGACGCACGCGCGCGCCGCATGGCAAGGCGTCGCGCGCGCCTAGGCGACTCTTCAGGCCAGCCGGTCGAGCAGGCTGTACCAGGCCACGCCGCCGGCGATGTAGAAGCGCTGCAGGCCGTGCAGCGGGATCGGTTGGATGGGAGTAACCGGATAGGGAAAGCCGTCCCGCGAGCCCGCGATCCGTGCCGCCACGTGCCTGCCCATGCTCGTCGCCAGCGCGATGCCGCGCCCGTTGTAGCCCAGCGCCACCGTCACGCCCGGCGCGGGCGTGTGCACGTGCGGCATGAAGTCGCGCGTGACCGCGATGCGGCCGGCCCAGCGGTATTCGTAGCGCAGCGGCCCGAGCTGGGGAAACAGCAGTTCGAGCGAGCGCTCGAGGTGCGCGAAATCGGCCGGCCCCGCCGGGTCGGCGAAATGGCCGCGCCCCCCCATCAGCAGCCGGCCCTGCGCGTCCTTGCGGAAGTACAGCAGCAGGCGTTGCGAGGTCGAGGCGGTTTCCCCACCCGGCAGGATGGCGTCGGCCGCGGCGCCTTTCAGCGGCTCGGTCGCGACGATGAAGCTGTTGGCGGCCAGCACGGTGCGCTGCAGCTTCGGCCACAGCGCGCCGGTGTAGCCGTTGGTGGCGATCAGCACCTGCTCGGCCGTGACGCTGGCGCCGGTCGAGGTGCTCGCGTGCCAGTGCGAGCCGCGACGCTCCAGTGCCGTGACTTCGGTGCCGCCGTGCACCGACGCGCCCGCCGCTTGCGCGGCGCACACCAGCCCGCGCGTGTAGGCCAGCGGCTGGATGCTGCCGGCGCGGCCGTCGAGCCAGCCGCCCGCGAAAGCCTCGGTGCCGAGCCGTGCGCTGACCGCGGCGTGGTCGAGCTGCTCCGTGCGGACGCCGAGCTTCGCCCACTGCCTGGCGCGCGCATGCAGGCCGGCGACGTCCTTCGGCGAATAGGCCACCTGCAGCCAGCCGTTGCGCACCGGCTGGCAGTCGATGCCGTGGCGCGCGATCAGCTCGAACACGAGATCGGCCGAGCGCGAGACCGCATCGATCAAGGGCTCGGCCCGCTCCGGGCCGTAGATGCGGACCAGGTCTTCGGGGTCGTGCTTGAGCGAAGGATTCACCTGCCCGCCGTTGCGCCCCGAGGCACCCCAGCCGGGCTCGTGCGCCTCCAGCACGCAGGCCTGCACGCCCGCTTCCGCCAGATGCAGCGCGGCCGAAAGGCCCGTGAAGCCGCCGCCCACGATCAGCACGTCGACCTTGCGCGATTCGGCCAGCGGCGGTGCCGGCGGGGCAGGGGGAGCGGTATCGGCCCAGAGAGAAGGAGGCAGCGCGCGAACGCTCATGCGCGCACCTCCGCGGACGCAACGGCACCAGATGGATGCAGCACGCGCCGCAAAAAGTCTTGCGTGCGAGCCTGGCGCGGCGCACCCAGCACCTGCGCGGCGGGGCCTTCCTCGACGATGCTGCCGCTGTGCAGGAAGCACACGCGATCGGCCACCTCGCGCGCGAAGCCCATCTCGTGCGTGACCACGATCATGGTCATGCCCTCGTCGGCCAGCGCGCGCATCACGCCGAGCACGTCGCCGACCAGTTCCGGGTCGAGCGCCGAAGTGGGCTCGTCGAACAGCATGGCCTCGGGCTTCATCGCAAGGGCGCGGGCGATGGCCACGCGCTGCTGCTGCCCGCCCGAGAGCTGCGCCGGGTATGCCTGCGCCTTCTCGGCCAGGCCCACCTTGGCCAGCAGCGCCAGAGCTTCCTCGCGCGCCTGCGCCGCGCTCTGGCGCAGCACGTAGACCGGGCCTTCCATCACGTTCTCCAGCACCGTGCGGTGCGGGAACAGGTTGAAGCGCTGGAACACCATGCCCATGCGGCTGCGCAGCCGGTGGATGTTCGGCGCGTTGCGGTCCACGCGCTCGCCGAAGGCGCGGATCTCGCCGCCCTCGTACGACTCCAGCGCGTTGATGCACCGAAGCACGGTCGACTTGCCCGAGCCCGAAGGGCCGATCAGGCACACCACCTCGCCCTTGTCCACGTGCAGGCTCACGCCCTGCAGCACGCGGTGCGCGCCGAAGCGCTTTTCGAGTCCCTCGACGTGGATCATGGTTGTTTCCTCCCGGCGGCGAAGCGCTTCTCGAGCCGGCGCAGGCCGTACACCAGCGGCAGGCTCATGAGCAGGTAGAGCAGGGCGACCAGCGTGTAGACGGTCATGTTCTGGAAGGTCGACGAGGCGATGAGCTGGCCGGCGCGCGTCATCTCGGCCACGGTGATGGTCGAGACCAGCGAGGAGTCCTTCAGCATCATCACCAGCGTGTTGCCGTAGGGCGGCAGCGCGATGCGGAAGGCCTGCGGCAATATCACGCGCCGCATGATCAGCGCCGAGCGCATGCCCATGGCCTGCGCGGCCTCGCGCTGGCCCGGATCGACCGCCTCGATGCCCGCGCGGAAGTTCTCCGCCTGGTAGGCCGAGTAGGCGATGCCCAGGCCGATCACGCCGGCCTGGAAGGCCGTGAGCTGCACGCCGAACTCCGGCAGCACGAAGTAGATGTAGAAGAGCTGCACGATGATCGGCAGCCCGCGGATCACGTTGATGACCACCGTGGCGGCCCAGGACAGGGCGCGCACCGGCGAGAGCTTCATCAGCGCCAGGGCCAGGCCGAGCAGGCTGCTCAGCAGGAAGGAGAGCACGGTCACCTGCACGGTGACCACCGCGCCCTGCAGGAGGATCGGCAGGAAGTCCTGCGCGTGCTGGAGGAAGGTGGGGGCAGCCATCGGTCAGCGCGCCTTCAGATGCCCCACTTCTGGACGATCTTTGCCAGGGTGCCGTCGGCCTTGATCGACGCGATCGCCTTGTTGATGCGCGCCAGCGTCTCGGTGTCGCCCTTGCGCACCACCAGGCACACGTCGCCCACGTTCACCGGCTTGTAGCTGTCGACCAGCTTCACGCCCGGGAAGGTGTTCTGGCGGATCTGGTAGGCCATGATGGGCTGGTCGCCGAGGCCGGCCTTGATGCGTCCGAGCGAGAGGTCGCGCGTCATGTCGGCCACCGAGTCGTAGCTGCGCACCTCCTTGAAGATGCCCTTCTTGTTCAGCATGTCGAGGAACACGGTGCCGACCTGCGCACCCACCACCTCGCCCTTGAGCTCGTCGAGCGAGACATACGCACGGGCGTCGTCGGCCTTGACGATCAGGCCCTCGCCGTACGAGTACACCGGGTCGCTGAAGTCGACCACCTCCTGGCGCGCCGGCGTCTTGAGCATGGCGGCCGAGACGATGTCGATCTTGCGTGCCGTGAGCGAGGGAATCAGCGCCGAGAAAACCGTCTGCTGCACGTTCACGCCGAAGCCGCCCGCCTTGCCCACGGCGGTGACGGTGTCGACCATCATTCCCTGGATGCTGTTGGTCTTCACGTCGAGGAAGGTGAAGGGCACGCCAGTGGCCGTGGCGCCCACGTTGTAGGTCGGCGCGGTGCCCTGCGCGGCCGCCAGCGAGGCGGCGCCGGCGATGCAAAGACCCAGGGCCAGGCGATGAAGGCGGCGAACGATGCGGTTCATGGAAGCACTCCTCGAAGGAAGGAAAGTTGAAGGAAAAGGAAAGTGGAGGTGAGCGAAAAAGTTCGGCATCCGCGATGCAACATGCATGCCAATATTCGATTCTTTTGAATCTCTAATCAATAAATGAAAACCACTAGTCGAATCTAAAGAATCGATATTCGATATTTCAAAGGACTGTGGCTATACTTCGCAGCCATGGACGCCACACCCGACACAGCCGCCGAAGACAGCCAGAGCCTGCTTTTCAACCAGTCGCTGGAGAAGGGTCTGGCCGTGCTGCGCGCCTTCAGCGCCCGGCGCCGCACCATGACGCTGGCGGACGTGGCCGAGGCCACCGACATCACCAAGAGCTCGGCCCAGCGCATGGTCTTCACGCTCGAGAAGCTGGGCTACGTGCGCAAGCACCCGAAGACGCGGCGCTACCAGCTCACGCCGCGCGTCATGGAGATCGGCTTCAACTACCTCGCGGCCCATTCGCTGATCGACGTGGCCAACCCCTTCCTGTCGGAGCTGACCAAGGTGACGACCGAAACCTCCTGCCTCACCGAGCCCGACGGGCTGGACATGGTCTACGTGGCGCGCTTCGTCAGCGCGCAGTTCGTGCCGGTGCACATGCCCATCGGCAGCCGCATTCCCATGTACTGCACCGCTTCCGGGCGCGCCTTCCTGAGCGCGCTGCCCGAGGAAGAGGCGCGCTCGCTCATCGAGGCGTCCGACCGAGTGGCCCACACCATGCACACCCGCACCGGCGTGGACGAGATCCTCGAGGCGCTGCGCGAGGCGCGCCAGCAGGGCTTCGCGACCAATGCGGAAGAACTGTTCCTTGGCGACATGACCATCGCTGCGCCCGTGCTGGGCGCCCAGGGCCGCCCGGTGGCGTCGGTGCACGTGGTGGCGCCGACGAGCCGCTGGACCATGGAGGAGGCCGTGCGCAGGCTGGCACCCACGCTGCTGCTGTGCGCTCGCTCGCTCACCAGTTCGGCGCGCAGCATCGACTGAGGCCTATACGTTTTCGTACATCGCGCGGTCGGTGGCTGGCTTTATGCTTTGCGGGATCACAACGCGGCAGCAGCCCCACCCACCATGACCGATTTCCGCCCCATCTACGACAAGAGCTTCGACCGCATCGCAGCCGACCGCCTGCCCGCGCTGCTGCGCGCCATGCCCAAGGCCGAGCTGCACATGCACATCGAGGGCTCGCTCGAACCCGAGCTCATCTTCGCGCTGGCCCAGCGCAACGCCGTGTCCATTCCCTACGCGAGCGTCGAGGAACTGCGCAAGGCCTACGCCTTCACCAACCTGCAGAGCTTTCTCGACATCTACTACGCCGGCGCCAGCGTGCTGCTCAAGGAGCAGGACTTCTACGACATGGCCTGGGCCTACCTGGAGCGCGCCGCCGCCGACAACGTGGTGCGCACCGAGATGTTCTTCGACCCGCAGACGCACACCGCGCGTGGCGTGTCGATGGAAACGGTGGTCAACGGCCTGCACCGCGCGTGCGCCGATGCGCAGGCGAAGCTGGGCGTGAGCGCGGCGCTCATCCTGTGCTTCCTGCGCCACCTGAGCGAGGAAGAAGCTTTCGAGACGCTGGAGCAGGCGCTGCCCTACCGCGACAAGTTCATCGGCGTGGGGCTCGACTCGAGCGAAGTCGGCCATCCGCCGGAGAAGTTCGCGCGCGTGTTCGCGCGCTGCCGCGAGCTGGGCTTCCACCTCGTCGCGCACGCGGGCGAGGAAGGTCCGCCGGCCTACGTGTGGAGCGCGCTCGACGTGCTCAAGGTCGAGCGCGTCGACCACGGCGTGCAGAGCACCAAGGACCCCGAGCTGATGAAGCGGCTCGCGCAGGACCGCATTCCGCTCACCGTGTGCCCGCTGTCGAACCTCAAGCTCTGCGTGTTCCCCGACCTGTCGAAGCACAACCTCGGCGCGCTGCTCGACGCGGGGCTGGTGGCCACCGTCAACTCGGACGACCCGGCCTACTTCGGCGGCTACATGAACCAGAACTTCACCGAGACCTTCTCGGCCACCGGCCTGAGCGTGCAGCAGGCCTGGCAGCTCGCGGCGAACAGCTTCGAGGGCAGCTTCATCGACGCGGCCGCCAAGCGCGCCTACGCCGACCGGCTCAACGCCGTCTTCGCGAGCTTCTGATCGGCCGCGGCGGGCCGCGCCACCAGCAGCGGCATCGCCACCAGCGCGCAGGCGCTGGCCGCCAGCCACACCAGCGGCCAGCCCTGCAGCGCCAGCAGGTGCGGAATGGAGAAGGGCGTGACGAAGCACACCAGGAACACGCTGGTGTTCGCCATGCCCAGCGCGGTGCCGGCACGCGCCGCGCCCGCCAGCGTGGCCAGCTCGGTGTAGGCCACGCCGTGCCAGGCCGACACGCACACGCCGCTCACGCCCAGCAGCACGACCAGTGCGATGCGCAGCGCCGCTGAATCGGCGGCGTGCGTGCCGGTGGCCAGCGCCAGCGCTGCGAGGCCCGCGAACAGCAGCACGGTGAGTGCGCTGCAGACGCGCAGGTAGGCCGGCCGGTTCCTGTTGCGGTCGGTCCAGCGGCCGCTCCACACGCGCATGACCATCGCGCCGACCTGCACGAACACCATCGTCGCGGTGATCGTCGCGAGGCCCGCGTGGCCGAAGTCGTGCAGGAACACCGTGCCGAAGGAGAGCACTGCGAACTGCGGCGCGCAGAGGATGCCGATGCCGGCCACGATGCGCCACACGCGAGCGTCGCGCAGCGGGCCGGTTTTCGGGGCGGCCGTTGCTTCCACGGCCTTGCTGCTGCCGCGCGGCGCAATCGGCGGCTCGTGCACCCACGCCCAGCTCATCGCCGCGCTCAGCGCGCACAGCAGCGCCAGCAGGCCGTACAGCGCCGCGAAGCCGAAATGCAGTGCCACGAAGGGCAGCACCAGCGCGCCGATGCCGCCGCCCATCGGCACGGCGGTCTGGCGGATGCTCATTGCAAGGCCGCGCTCGCCTGCATCGAACCACGTCATCACCGCGCGGCCGCTGGCGCCGTTGACGCTGCCGCCGAGCAGGCCGACCAGCAGCAGTCCGCCGCCCAGCAAGCCCAGCCCCGGAATGTGCGCGCCATCGGGTGCGGCCCACAGCGCCATCGCAACGAGCGCGACGGCGGTGCTGCCCAGGCCCGTCAGCAGCACCGGCCGGTCGCCCCAGCGGTCGGTCAGCAGGCCCCAGGGCAGTTCGCTCACCGCGATGCCCAGGCCCATGAGGCCGAGTACCAGCCCGAGCGTGGTGTTGTCGAGCTGGTAGCCGGTGCGCATCAGCACTGCCGTCATCGGGATGCCGCTGAAGGCCACCGAGAAAGCCGCGTTGGCGGCGACGCCCGCCGCCAGCACCTTCCAGCGGTGGCGCGGCGAGAACGAGGAAGAGGAGGAGGGGAGGGATTGCGTCATGTTGCGGCGCAGTTTCCGCCGCCGCAAAGGTTTTGAAAATCAGAAAATAATGCGCGAACCGTCCTGAAAATATGGACGATCAAGGCAACCACCGGAAGGACCCGAAATGAGCCAGGTGATGTTCGATCTCGACGTGCTGCGCACCTTCTCCACCGGCGTCGCGCTCGGCAGCTTCGCGCGCGCCGCCGACAAGCTGGGCCGCTCGACCTCCGCGGTGAGCGCGCAGCTGAAGAAGCTCGAATCGCAGGCCGGCACCGCGTTGTTCCGAAAGGCCGGCCGGGGCCTGGAGCTCACCGACGCCGGAGAGACGCTTTTGGCGTACGCGCATCGCCTGCTCGAGCTCAACGACGAGGCCAGCGCCGCCATGCGCGGTGTCGACCTGCAAGGGGCGGTGCGGCTAGGGCTGCAGGAAGACTTCGGCGAGACGCTGCTGCCCGCCGTTCTCGGCCGCTTCGCGCGCGCGCATCCGAAGGTGCGCATCGAGGCCTGCGTGGCACGCAGCGCGGAGCTGCGCGAGCGGCTCGAGCTCGGCCAGCTCGACCTGGCATTGGCGTGGGACGCGGGCGACCAGCCTCTGTCGCCGTATGCCGAGCGCGTGGCGCGCATGCCGCTGCTGTGGATCGGCCCGAGGGTGCCCGAGCGCGTCGATGCACCGTGGTGGACGGAGCGCGAGCATCGCGGCGCCGCGCGCCAGGCCAGGAGCAAGGAGCCGCTGCCGCTCATCATGCTCGACGCGCCGTGCCCGCTGCGCGAGATCGTCATCGCCGCGCTCGACCGCGCCGGCGTGCCCTGGCGCCGCGCCTTCGGCAGCGCCAGCCTGTCGGCGCTGTGGGCCGCCGCCTCGGCCGGGCTGGGCCTCACGGTGCGCACGCCCTTCGGCTTGCCCTCGCACGTGAGCGTTCTCGACCGCTCGGTGCTGTCGCTGCCTGCGCTGCCGCAGATATCGCTCGTGCTGTATCGCGCGCAGGCCCATCCGGAAGCACCCGCGAGCCGCCTGGCCGCGCTGCTGCTGGAGGCCGTTCGCCGGCAGGTGCAACCTGCCGGCCTGCCGATGCGTGAGAATCCGCCGCTGGAGACAAGAACAAAAGTGATACGGCATGGCAACGCAAAACTTCCTGCACCTGTGGGATGACAGGTTCCTCTACATCACACCGGCCATCCAGTCGGGCCTGACGGCCCGCTCGTCGGCCACGCTGCTGGCATCGGTCAGCGGGCATCCCTTCATGCTCGAGGCGGTCGACGGCACGCGCGTGCACTGCACCGCTGCGCTGGTGGCGCCGCATGTGTCGCGGCGGCTCGACGTCGACGGCTGTGGACTGCTTTCGCTGAACCTCGACCCCGCCTCGAGCGCCTACCGCATGCTCGCCAGGCGCATGGGCGGCCACGGCATCCAGCCCATCGACGCGCGCCGCTTCGGCGGGTTGCGCGACGAGTTCGAGCCGGCGCAGCATGGCGTGCTGCCCAGCGAGCGGCTGCAGGCGCTCAGCGCGAAGATGGTCGAGGCCATCACCGAGAGCGCCGAGCTCGCGGTGCCGCTCGATCCGCGCATCGACCGCGTGCTGCAGTCCATCCGCGCGCACGCGGGGCAGATCGCGCTGCGCGATCTCGCGGCCGTGGCCTGCCTCTCGCCCGACCGCCTCACGCATCTGTTCGCCGAGCAGGTGGGCGTGTCGGTCAAGCGCTATGCGCTGTGGACCAAGGTGCGCCGCACGGTGCAGCAGTTCACCGGGCAGCGTTCGCTGACCGACGTGGCGCTGATCAGCGGCTTCACCGACGCGGCGCACATGAGCCGCACCTTCCAGCGCTACTTCGGCCTGCCGCCGTCGTTCCTCGCGAGCCGCGTGCGCGTGACGGCGGACGAGCATGCGTCGCACGCCTGGGGCCAGAACGCGCCGCTGCACTGAGGTCCCCTAAACCTAAAGGAAGCCTTAAGCAATGCAGCGGCTGCGTACAAGCCGCGGGCCGCGAGGCTGCCTAAGCTCTGGGACGCTCCGCCAAGAGAGCATCAACTGGAGACATCATGAGACTTTCGATCCGTCGCGGCGTCGTGCCGCTGTCGTTGCTCGCGCTCGCCGCCGCGGCCGCCCTCACAGCCTGTGGAGGCGGTGGTGGCGGAGGCAGCGGCTTCCTGTTCTTTCCCTCTTCGCCATCCACGCCGACGAACCCGCCGGCCGAGGGCGCCTACAAGGCCGAGATCCGCCGTACCGCGATGGGCGTGCCGCACATCAAGGCCGACGACTGGCCCGGCGTGGGCTACGGATACGGCTACGCGCAGGCGGAGGACGACCTGTGCACCATGGCCGACTCGTTCCTCACCTACCGCGGCGAGCGCTCGCAGTACCTGGGCGCCGACGCGAAGCTGGTGGCCAGCAGCACCATCGGCCAGCCGGCGAACATCGAATCCGACTTCTTCCATCGGCATGTCATCTCGGCCGACGTGCTGAAGAAGATGATCGACGCGCAACCCGACAACCTGAAGAAGCTGGTCGAGGGCTTCACCGCCGGCTACAACCGCTACGTGCGCGACGTGAAGGCAGGCGGCACCGCGCATGCGGCCTGCCGCAACGAGGCGTGGGTGCAGCCCATCACCACCGACGACATCTACCGCCGCATGTACGCGGCCAACCTCGCGGGCGGCTACAGCAACTTCCTGGCGAACATCTCCAGTGCGACGGCGCCCGCGGCCACCGGGCCGACCAAGGTCTCCGCGCGCGGCCATGGCAGGAAGGCGCCGGCGGTGCACGTCGCGGCGCTCGACTACAAGACGCCCGAGCTGCAGGTGGGCGGCCACGAGGGCGTGGGCAGCAACATGATCGGCTTCGGCACGGCAGCCACAGGCGACGCGAGCCCGCTGCTCTTCGGCAATCCGCACTGGTACTGGCGCGGGCCCGACCGCTTCTACCAGGCGCAGCTCACCATTCCGGGGCAGCTGAACATCAGTGGCACCTCGTTCCTGGGCATTCCGGTGATCCTCATCGGCTTCAACGACAACATCGCGTGGAGCCACACCGTGTCGACCGCGCGGCGCTTCGGCTTCTACCAGCTGCAGCTGGCATCGGGCGACCCGACCAGCTACATGCGCGATGGCGCGGCCGTGAAGATGCAGCCCTCGACCATCACGGTGAAGGTCAAAGGCACGGACGGCGCGACGACGCAGGTCACGCGCACGCTCTACAAGAGCGAGTACGGTCCGATGGTCAACCTGGCGCCGATGAACGCGGGCCTCGCGTGGAGCCAGACCATGGCCTTCGCCATCCGCGACATCAACGGCGAGAACTACCGCACCTTCCGCAACTGGCTGCGCTGGAACCAGGCGAAGTCGCTCGACGAGTTCATCGCCATCCAGCGCGAAGAAACCGCCATTCCGTGGGTCAACACCGTGGCAGTGGGCCGCGGCAGCGCCAAGGCCTGGTATGCCGACATCGGCGCGGTGCCCAACGTGTCGCCGGCACAAGTCACCGACTGCACCACGCCGGCGGGCGCGTCGATGCAGGCGACCCTGCCGCGCGTGCCGATCTTCGACGGCTCGCGCAGCGCCTGCGACTGGCAGACCGACGCCGACTCGGCGCAGAAGGGCGCCATCGGCGCCTCGCGCATGCCGAACCTGCAGCGCGACGACTACGTCGCCAACATGAACGACAGCTACTGGCTCGCCAACCCGAAGGCCCCGATGACCGGCTATCCGGCCATCATGGGCCCGGCGGGCACCGAGGCCGTGAGCTTCCGCACCCGCATGGGCAATCTGCTCGCGCAGGGCCGCATCGACGGCAGCGACAGCTACGGCGCCAAGGGCGCGACGCCCGACACCGTGAAGCGCATGGTGCTCGACAGCCGCGTACTCACGGCCGAGCTGTTCAAGGCCGACGTGCTGCCTGTGGTGTGCGACGGCTCGCCCATCGCCGTCAGCAAGGATCCGCTGACCAACGAAGCCATCGGCCCGAGCATCGACGTGGGTGCCGCCTGCACCGCGCTCTCCGCATGGAACGGCACCGGCGTGAGCGGCGCGAAGGGTGCGCACCTGTGGGACGAGTTCTGGAGCCGTGCGTCGAAGATTCCGGCCGCCTCGCTCTACACCGTGGCCTTCGATCCGGCCGATCCGATCACCACGCCGCGCGGCCTGAACGTCGCTGCCGCCACGCAGCTGCGCGAGGCCTTCGGTGCAGCCGTGGCGCGCGTGCAGGCCAGCGGCTACGCGGTGGACGCACCGCGCGGCGACTACCTGTTCGCCACGCGCGGCGGCAAGAAGATCCCGCTGTACGGCGGCTGCGGCGGCCCGGGCTACTTCACCATCGCCTGCTCGGAGAACCGGCTCGACAAGGGCGGCTACACCATGGACGGCAATCCGAACGGCAACAGCTACATGCAGGTCGTGCGCTTCCCCGACGGCGGCGTGGAGGCCCACACCTTCCTGACCTTCTCGCTCTCGGACGACCCGGCCTCGGCGCACAACGGCGACTACACGCGCGCCTACAGCGAAGGCAAGTGGCTCAAGGTGCCGTTCTCCGAGGCGGAGATCAAGGCCGACGCGAGCTACACCAGCAAGTCGATCGCCGAATGACGATGAAGACCTGAAGAAGCAGGGAGAAGGGGGCGCGCGTGGCGCTCACCCGCCACCGCTCTTAAGATCGGCGGTGAACGCGCCACGCACGCCCTTCGTCGCCCACGCAGCTGCGTTCCTCATTCACAACAGGAACACTGCATGCGCCCGAAACTTCAAGGCGGCCTCGGGCCGCTTCTTCTCGTGCCCGTCGTCATGGCCCTCGCGGCCTGTACCGGCATTGCCGACCGGTCGGCACCTTCGTCGTCATCATCTTCTTCTTCTTCAATTTCTCTCCAGGATTCCCCGTCCCGCACCGGCTACCAGGCCGAGATCCGCCGCACCGCCATGGGCGTGCCGCACATCAAGGCCGACGACTGGGCCGGCGCGGGCTACGGCTACGGCTACGCACAGGCACAGGACGACCTGTGCACCATGGCCGACGGCTTTCTCACCTACCGCGGCGAGCGCTCCGAATTCTTCGGCGCCGAGGCCCGCCTGCCGGCTGCCAGCACCATCGGCCGGCCGACGAACATCGACTCCGATTTCTTCCACAGGCAGGTGATCGGCGCCGAGGTGGTCGATGCCATGGCCCGCGCGCAGCCGCCCGCCATCCAGCGCATGGTCGAAGGTTTCGCGGCGGGCTACAACCGCTACCTGCGCGACCTGAAGTCCGGGGCCGCCGGCAGCGCCCACGCGGCCTGCCGCAACGAGGCCTGGGTGCGTCCGGTGAGCGCCACCGACATCTACCGCCGCATGTACGCCACCAACCTGGCGGCGGGCTACAGCAACTTCCTCTCGAACATCGCGAACGCGGCGCCTCCCGCCGCAGGGGTGTCCTCGAACGGAGCGCACGGCGCGCAACTGCAGCCGCTGGCGCTGCAGGTCGGCGGCACGGCGGGCGTGGGCAGCAACGTGATCGGCTTCGGCACGGCCGCCACTGGCGACGCGAGCCCGCTGCTGTTCGGCAATCCGCATTGGTACTGGCGCGGTCCCGACCGCTTCTACCAGGCGCAGCTCACCATCCCGGGCAGGCTCGATGTGAGCGGCACCTCGTTCCTCGGCGTGCCGGTGATCCTCATCGGCTTCAACAACGACGTCGCGTGGAGCCATACGGTGTCCGCCGCGCGGCGCTTCGGCATCTACCAGCTGCAGCTCGCGCCCGGCGACGCCACCAGCTACATGCGCGACGGCACCGCCGTGAAGATGAGGCCCTCGACCATCACAGTGAAGGTGAAGGGCGCCGACGGCACGCTGACCCAGCTCACGCGCACGCTCTACGCCTCGGAGTACGGCCCGCTGGTGAACCTCGGCGCCATCGATCCGGCGCTGGCCTGGAGCCGCAACACCGCCTTCGCCATCCGCGACATCAACGCGGGCAACTTCCGCACCTTCCGCACGTGGCTGCGCTGGGCGCAGGCGAAATCGCTAGACGAACTCATCGCCGCCCAGCGCGAAGAAGCTGCGATTCCCTGGGTCAACACCGTGGCCGTGGGCCGCGGCAGCGCAAAGGCCTGGTATGCGGACATCGGCGCCGTGCCCAACGTCTCGCCCGAGCAGGCCGCGAACTGCACCACGCCCGCCGGCAAGGCCATGGCGGCGGTGCTGCCGCGCGTGCCGGTGTTCGACGGCTCGCGCAGCGCATGCGACTGGCAAAGCGATGCCGATTCCGTGCAGAAGGGAGCAGTCGGCGCCTCGCGCATGCCGAGCCTGCTGCGCGAGGACTACGTCGCCAACATGAACGACAGCTACTGGCTCGCCAATCCGAAGGCGCCGCTCAAGGGCTATCCGGCCATCTTCGGCCCGGCGGGCAGCGATGCGCAGACCTTCCGCACACGGCTGGGCCACCTCATCGCGCAAGGGGCGGGCAAGGGCGCGACGGTAAATGCCGTCGAGCGCATCACGCTCGACAGCCGCGCCTACACCGCCGAACTGTTCAAGGGCCCCGCGCTCGACATGGTGTGCGGCGTGCCCCGCATCGAGGTGAAGGGCGACGCGCAGACCGGCGAGGCGTTCTCGCCGCCGCGCGGCGTCGACACCGCTTCCGCCTGCGCGGTGCTGAAGGCCTGGAACAACACCGGCGCCGCCACGGCGCGCGGCGCCCATGTGTGGGACGAGTTCTGGGCGCGCGCCTCGCGCCTGCCCGCCGACAGGCTCTATGCGGTGCCCTTCGACGCCGCCGACCCGATCGGCACGCCGCGCGGCCTCAAGCCCTCTGCGGCCGACGAGCTGCGGCAGGCCTTCGGTGCGGCAGTGCTGCGCGTGCAGGCCAGCGGCTACGCGCTAGACGCGCCGCGCGGGGAAACCCTGTTCGTCACGCGCAACGGCCGCAGGATCCCGTTGTCCGGCGGCTGCGACACCCAGGGCTACTTCACGGTCATGTGCTCGGAGAACCGCCTCGACAAGGGCGGCTACGCCATGGACGAGAACCCCAACGGCAACAGCTACATGCAGATCGTGCGGTTCCCGGCCGCAGGCGTGGAGGCGCATACCTTCCTCACCTTCTCGCTGTCGGACGATCCGGCGTCGCCGCACCATGCCGACTACACGCGGGCCTACAGCGCCGGCAAGTGGCTGCGCATGCCGTTCTCGGAGGCGGAGATCAAGGCCGATGCCGGCTACAGCAGTCTGACCATCCGCGAGTGAGGCGACACGGAAGCTGGCGAGGCTTCCTCAGCGCCGCTTCGCCAGCCAGTTCCATGCGGCGCCGGCTGCCATCAGCACGCTGGTGCCAAGGAACACCGCGCGCATGCCGACATGGCCGCCCACGAAGCCGCCCAGCAGAGGGCCCGCCACCTGGCCTGCGTACTGCGCCGAGGTCGAATAGCCCAGCATGTTGCCGGCCACCCGCTCGGGCACGTTGTGGCGGATCACGCTCGCGATGCACGGCAGCAGGCCGCCGAGCGACAGCCCCATCAGGAAGCGCAGCACCACCAGCTGCCAGCCCGACGTGACGAAGGCCTGCGGCACCAGCAGCAGCGCCGACACACCGAGGCAGCCGACGATCACGTTCCAGTGGCCCACGCGGTCGGCCAGCTTGCCCAGCCGCGAGGCCGAGAGAATGCTGCCGAGCGCCGCCGCCGACATCACCAGGCCGGCCATCATCGTCACGCGGTCCGGGTCTTCGAGCAGCGTGGCCACGTAGACGGTGATGATCGGCTCGATCGACATGTTCGCGAGCATCAGCAGCATGCCGGTGAAGAGCATCGCCGCCAGCGGGCGCTTGTCGGGTACGGCGGCCCAGCCGGTCTGCCCGGAGGCGTCGCCCTGCTGCCTTCGGGCGGAAGGCGTCTTTCGCTCCTCGCGGATCAGGAAGGCCGTTGCGAGAAAGGCCACGAAGATGATCGCGCCCGCCGCGAAGAAGGTGTTGCGGATACCGACCAGCGGCGGCAGCGCGCCACCGATCAGCGGCCCCACGAGGTTGCCCGCCATGATCGCCGACGACATCGTGCCCAGCGCCCAGCCGGTGCGGTCCTTGGGCGTCTGCGTGGCGACAAGCACCATCGAGCCCGAGGCATAGCCGCCGAGCAGCCCCGCCAGCAGCCGCAGACCCACGAGCTGCCACACGTTCGCCGCGAGCCCGATCAGCGCCATCGCCACCGCCATGCCCAGGCTCGCGCGGATCAGCATCGGCTTGCGCCCGTAGCGGTCGGCCAGCCGACCCCACAGCGGCGCCACCAGCGCGGCGCTCAGGAAGGTGGCGCCGTACGCCGCGCCCGACCACTGCACGATGGCCGCATGGTCCTTCACGCCCAGCTGCTCGACATACAGCGGCAGGAAGGGCAGCAGCAGCGTCATCGCGATGATGGTCGTGAAGGAGCCGAACATGCAGACGGCGAGGTTGCGCTGCCAGTGTGCGTTGGCGCCCGTCTCGGCTGGCGGTGCGCCTGTTGTCGTGGTCGTCGTCGGATGCGTCATGGGGAACGCCCATTGTGGGACGACGCATGAGGGATGGCGCTTGCCGATTGGTGGGGGCACCCATCGTGCGAAGCGGGGGCAGGGGCCCGCACGGCCCCCGAGGCACCCCTTCAGCGGTTCTTCACTTGCGTGCGGGCGAACTCGAACACCGAGGTCTTCCCGCTGGCCGTCACCTCGAGCCGGATCAGGTCGTTGGCCTGGGGCTGGGGATCGCAGCAGTTCTTCAGGATGAGGTCGCCGGTCACCATCTGCAGCGGCTCCACGGTGTTCAGCTGCAGGATGGAGTTGGCCGACTGCTCCTGATTCTCGGCGTTGTATTCGATCTGCCTGATGCCCAGCACGGTGGCACCACCCACTGCCGCACCGGCCAGCATGCCGGCGACGGGGTCGTACACGCGCACGGTGTTCGAGCCGGCAAAGCTGGTCACGCCGCGGCGGCCGACCACCGAGCCGGAGTAGTTCGAGCGATAAGTCTGGCGCGAGGCGCCGTAGGCGGCAGCGCCCGCGGCCAGCCCGCCGATGATCGCCAGCGCGACCTGCTTGGCCTGCTTCTCCGACTGGATTTCCGCGATCCGCTCGTTGTACGTGTAGATCTGCACCGGGGCGCCGCGGAAGTACGCCTTGATGTTGTCGGTGCTGAAATTCACCGGCTCGGCGGTGTTGTTGGCATAGCCGATGGTGAAGGTCGGCTGCGTCGGCCCTTGCATCTTGAAGCGCGAGTAGACGAAGAGTTCGCGCGTTTCATCTTTTTCGGACAGCGTGCCGACGCCATCGGTGTACTTCAGCGTCTGCGGCACATCCTTGCCGGGGCGGGGCGTGTACGAGATGTTCGCCGTGGAGCAGCCGCTGACGAGAACGGCGAGTGCGACGAAGCAGCAGGTCTTGCGTGAGACCGCGCCTTGCTGGTTGAGTAAATCTCCAATTTGGCGCGGCAAGGCGCTGTCGAAAGCGATCACGAGAACTCCGTTTGTTGTGCTTGTTGGGCCAGGCGACCGAACTGACCGGAACCTGACCGCACAATCGTAACCTTGCGTATCAAAATGTCAGCAGAGAGTTTCCTGTTGCGGGCTCGTGCACCGAAATGGGGAATGGGTTTTGTGAAATTTTTCACGAATCAAAGCAGGCAGAGAGTGCCGCGGAGGTTTCGGCCATGCAGCGCTGCGGTAACGGGCGGTCTTTGCGTGTGAGGTCTCCCTTCCGCACGCGCGGTCGGTGCGAGTCACCTAAGCTCACGTCCTTCATCGCCCAAAACCTCTTTTCAGGACATCGCCATGAAACGCATCGGCGTGCTCGTCTTCCCCGGTTTCCAGATCCTCGACCTCGCCGCCATCGCAGCCTTCGAGCTCGCGAACATCCATGCGGGCAAGCCTGTCTACCAGGTCGAGCTGTTGTCGGAAGAGGGCGGCCCCGTGGTCAGCTCGTCGGGCGTGAGCACGGACAGCAAGCGCTTCGGCACGGCGAAGTTCGATACGCTCATCATGAGCGGCGCGCTCTTCATCACGCCCACTTCCGAGAAGATGTGCCGCTTCCTGCGCGCGGGGCTGCGCAACGCGCGCCGCGTGACCAGCATCTGCACCGGTGCCTTCGGGCTGGCCGATGCGGGCTTGCTCGACGGGCGCCGGGCGACCACGCACTGGTCCTTCGCGGGCGAGCTGCAGAAGCGCCATCCCGCGGTCAAGGTGCAGCCCGACCGCATCTTCATCAACGACGGACCGGTGTGGACCTCGGCCGGCATGACGGCGGGCATCGACCTCGTGCTGGCGCTGGTGGAAGAAGATCTCGGCGTGGAGGCGGCGCGCTTCGCGGCGCGGAAGCTGGTCGTCTACCACCGCCGCGCGGGCGGGCAGTCGCAGTATTCCGCGCTGCTCGAGCTGGAGCCCAAGTCCGATCGCATCCAGCAGGCGCTGGCGCACGCGCGGGCCAACCTGCGCGAGACGCTGTCGGTGGAGGAACTGGCCGAGGTCGCGCACCTGAGCCCGCGCCAGTTCAGCCGCGCCTTCAAGGCCGAGACCGGCCAGACGCCCGCGCACGCCGTGGAGAACCTGCGCGTGGAGGCGGCACGTGCGCTGATCGACGAGGGCAGCCTCGCGCTCGCCGTGGTCGCTCGCGAGACGGGCTTCGGTGATCCCGAGCGCATGCGCCGCGCCTTCCTGCGCACGCTGGGGCAGCCGCCCCAGAGCGTGCGCCGGGTGGCCCGGCGGGAAGCCGCCGTGGCCTGAGCGCCTGATGTCCTGAAAAGTGGCTTATATGACATTTACGCCATAGCCCTGCCGGAAGAGACTTCCCCCATGGCCGCGCATACCGCGCGGCGAAACAAAGGAAGCTTCATGACCACTGCAACTTCAGCAAATCCCGGCAAGGGCACGGCCCTCGTCACCGGCGCGTCGTCGGGCATCGGCGCCGTGTACGCGGATCGCCTCGCGCGGCGCGGCTTCGACCTGATCCTGGTCGCACGCAATCGCGGGCGCCTCGAGGCACTGGCCGCGAAACTCACGCGCGAGACCGGCCGCAAGGTCGAAGTCCTGCCAGCCGACCTCACCGACCGGAAGGACATCGCGCTCGTCGAGGCCGCGCTGCGCACCCGCGGCGACATCACCATGCTGGTGAACAACGCCGGCTTCGGCGCCGCCGCGCCGCTGCTCGGCTCGGACATCGAGAAGATGGCGGAAATGATCGAGCTCAACGTGAGCGTGCTCACGCGGCTCACCTACGCGGCCGTGCCCGGCTTCGTCGAGCGAGGTGCCGGCACGCTGGTGAACATCGCCTCCATCGTGGCGATCTCGCCCGAGACGCTCAACGGCGTGTACGGCGGCAGCAAGGCCTTCGTGCTCGCGCTGAGCCAGTCGCTGCAGCATGAGCTGAAGGACAAGGGCGTGCGCGTGCAGGCGGTGCTGCCCGGCGCGACGGCCACCGAGTTCTGGGGTGTCGCGGGCGTGCCGATGGAGCACCTGCCCAAGGAGATCGTCATGACTGCGGAAAACATGGTCGACGCGGCCCTCGCGGGGCTCGACCAGGGTGAGCAGGTCACGATTCCCGCGCTGCCGGATCTCGCGGAGTGGGATGTCTTCGACGCGGCGCGGCGCGCGATGTCGAGCCGGTTGTCGGCGACGCATCCGGCATCTCGCTACGGCGTTGCCAGCTAAGTGCCGGCCTGAGACCGCGGCACTAAAATCTTCACCCCGCAGCAGGGCGTCCCGGCCTGCTGCGGGGTTTTGCATTTCCGGGGCCATGTAGAGGAACACCATGTACAAAAACCTCGCGGGCCGCGCCGTTCTGGCGCTGGCAGCCGCCTGTTTTTTATCTCCCGCCTTTTCGCAGACACAACAGCCGCAGCAGCCGAAGACGCCGCTGAAGATCGGCTTCGTCTACGTCACGCCCGTCACCGATGCCGGCTGGGTACGCCAGCACGAGGAAGGCCGCAAGGCCGTCGACGCGGCGCTGGGGGCGAAGGTCAAGACCACCTATGTCGAGAACGTGGCCGAAGGCGCCGATGCCGAGCGCGTGATTCGCGATCTCGCGCAGCAGGGCAACACGCTCATCTTCACGCCCAGCTTCGGCTACATGGAGCCGACGATGAAGGTGGCGAAGGACTTCCCCGACGTGAAGTTCGAATCGATCACCGGCTACAAGACCGCGCCCAACGTCGCGACCGCCAATGCACGCTACTACGAGGGCCGCTACCTGGCGGGCATCGCGGCGGGGCGCATGACGAAGACCGGCATCGCAGGCTACGTCGCGGGCTTTCCGATTCCGGAGGTGCTGCAGGGCATCAACGCCTTCACCCTCGGCATGCGCTCGGTGAACCCGGCCGCGCAGGTGCGCGTGGTGTGGCTCAACGAGTGGTTCGATCCGCCGAAGGAACGCGACGCGGCGATGGCGCTGTTCAACCAGAACGCCGACGTGGTCGCCTTCCATACCGGCTCCACCGCGGTGATGGCGGCGGCGCAGGAGCGCGGCAAGCTGGCCGTGGCCTATCACTCCGACATGCGCAAGATCGCGCCCGACGCGCAGATCGTCGCGGTCACGCACCAATGGGGCGGCTACTACACGCAGCGCGCGAAGGCGGTGCTCGACGGCAGCTGGAAGAGCGGCAACCTCTGGGGCGGCGTGAAGGAGGGAATGATCCGCGTCGGCGACTTCGGCACGAAGGTGCCCAGGGCTGTGCAGGACGAGGTGCTGGCGCGGCAGAAGGACATCGCCGCGGGCAAGCTGCAGCCGTTCCGCGCCGCCGCGGCCGACGTGCGCGACAACGAGGGCCGCACGGTGATCGCCAAGGGCACGCAGCTGAGCGACGAGCAGATCCTGAAGATGAACTGGCTGGTGGAGGGCGTGCAGGGGCGCGTGACGCGCTAACCCAGCCGACCGGCGCGCGGAGTACGAGGCAACAGGGCCTTGATGCGCTGACGAAGCAGCGCGGGCGTGGTGGACGGCGTCATCTGCAGCACGGCCATGCATCGGTCCATGCGACCCGGCCGAGTAAGCAGCGCCTCGGCGGCCTTTGTGAGATCGGCATCGATGCTGTCGCCATAGGCGCGACCGGCCTTGATCTTCGCCTGGCGCAAAAGCGACGCGCCGGGTTTCATCATGGCCAGATCGATGATGTCGCGGCTGAAGACGCTGTCGTCGGCCCAACGGTCAGAGTTTGCGAGCAGCTTGCTCGCTGCCATGTCGAGCGGCGTGAGGGTTGCAATGTCGTCGATACGGTCCTCTGCGCCCGGCAACTCAAGTTCGATGCGCGCCTCGAGGGCGATCTCGAACTTGATCTCGATGTCGCTCACGAGAACCGACGACCGGATGCCGTACTGGTCAGCGCGTAGTTCAGCCGACTGCCGGATCTCGCAGCCGCGTCGGGCGAGCGCTCCGAGACCTTGAGTTCCCGTGATCAACTGGCGCAGGTGGCGATAGCCATCGATATCGGATACGAGAAAGTCGATGTCTACGGACTCGCGGTACTCGCCATGGCGAAGCGCAATGGCGGTGCCTCCGCCGAAGAGGCAACGGTTCTGGGCGAGCAGGTTTGCGTCGAGCGAAGCAAGCACTTGAGCGACGCGTTGATGGTGTGGCCGTTCAAACATTCAATGGCTTTCTGCCGAGGATGCGCGCAAGGTCTTGCAGCAGTTGGCGTTCTTTCGCATCCAGCATGGATGTGTCGACGTGGCGCCAGTTGCGCTCGTAGGTTCCCCATGCCTCTTCAGGCGTGAGTTCGGTGGCTGGAGCCAATTGCCAGGCAAGCCGGCGCAACTGGGGGTAATCGGCAATTCGAATACCTCCCGGGAGCGGTGCGAGGTCGGGCGGCTCCGTGGACATCACCACATCGACATCGAGACCCAAGGCCCCCAGCGCATTCATGTAGGCGCCCATCGTGACCGAGGGTTCGCCGCGCTCGATTCTGTGCAATGTCATGCGGGACATGCCCGCCGCCTCTGCAGCGGTGGTGGCGCTGACCTTCAGAGCCTTGCGACGCGCATGAATACGGCGGCCGAACGCTGCGAGGCGTTTGTCTGTTGCGGCGCTTGTTGGTGGAGAGGTGGAGGGCACGATGTATCTCATATTAGACAGTTTTGGGTATTTGTCCACAATGAGAGGCATTGAATGCCCTGAATGCCACCAGCCTGAACCCCAGTCGGCTCTGGATGCATGTTTCTCGTTTCTTCAGCCCAGCCGCTCGACCACGAAGTCGACGAAGGTCCGCAGCTTGGCACTCGGGCGCGCTTCGGGCAGCCGTATGATGTGCACCTGCCGCGTGGGCAGCTCCCAGTCGGGCAGCAACTGCACCACCTGGCCCGATGCGAGCGCGGGCCCCAGCAGCGCATCGGCCTGCACGATCACTCCCACGCCGGCCATCGCCGCGGCCAGCAATGCCTGGCCGTTGTTGGTGGTGAGCGGCCCGCGCACCGGCACGTGCACCGTCTGGCCGTTGCGCGTGAAGCGCCATGAATGGTTCGGCCCCCAGGCCGCGAAGCCCAACAGTGGGAAGGCCTCCAGCTCTGACGGGTGCTTCGGCTGCCCGTGGCGCGCGACCCATGCCGGGCTCGCCACCGCGTACATGCGCGCCAGCGCGAGCGGTCTTGCGATGAGCCGCTCGTCGATGGCCGCGCCCGAGCGGATGCCGCAGTCGAAGCCTTCCTCGGCCAGGTCGACCACGCGGTCGTTGAGGCTCAGGTCCACCTTCACCTGCGGGTAGGCGGCGATGTATTCGCCGATCACCGGCGTGAGGCGGTGCGCGCCGTAGGCCACGGGCGCGGTGACGCGCAGCACGCCCTGCGGCATGGCGCGCAGCGACTCGGCCACGCCGTCGGCCGTGTGCACGCTGGCCAGCACGTCGCGGCAGCGTTCGAGATACGCGGCGCCGATCTCCGTGAGGGAATGGCGGCGCGTGGTGCGCTCGAGCAGGCGGGCGCCCAGCTGGTCCTCGAGCGCACGGATGTGCTTGCCGACCATCACGGCCGAAAGGTCGAGCGCCTCGGCGGCGGCGGCGAAGCTGCCCGCGTCTACTGTCGCGACGAAGACTTCCATGGCGCGGAGCTTGTCCATATTACGAACTCCTGATTTCGAATGATCGAACCGGAAGGCAATTTATCAAATGGATGGTTCGCAAAACAATCGCCGCTTGTTGATTCACTCTGGCGAGGTTTTCCATGAAGGTTCTAGTTGTGGGCGCGACGGGCGCGGTTGGCAGCGCGGTGGCGCAGGCGCTGGATGCGCGAGGCCACGAGGTGATTCGCGCGGGTCGCACGCGCGGCGACCATCAGGTCGACATCACCAGCGATGCCAGCGTCGAGGCGCTGTATGCGGCGGTGGGGCGCGTCGATGCGATCGTCTCGACGGCGGGCGGGCTCTTCTTCGGGCCGCTGTCTGAAATGCGGCCGGCCGACTTCAACGTCGGCCTGCAGGACAAGCTGCTGGGCCAGGTGCGGCTCGCGCTGCTGGGCCAGCATGTGCTGCGCGATGGCGGCTCCATCACGCTGACCACGGGCGTCGCGGCCGACGATCCGGTTCGCGGCGGAGGCAACGCGGCCGCCGTGAATGCGGCGGTCGAGGGCTTCGTGAAGGGCGCGGCGATCGAGCTGGCGCGCGGTCAGCGCATCAACGCGGTGAGCCCGACGCTGCTGACCGAATCGGTGGCGGCATACGGCGCGCTCTTTCCGGGCGTCGAGACCGTACCAGCCGCGCGCGTGGCCCTGGCCTATGTGCGCAGCGTCGAAGGTCCTCTGACGGGGCGCGTCTTTCGCGTATGGCAATGAGGAGCGGGCGTTCACGGCTTGCAGGCGCGCTGCTTGCGCTCTCGACGACGGCGGCCGTCGCTGCCCCGCCCGTGGTGCAGGCGCTGCCCGAAGACTGGTATCCGGAAAGCGTGGCCATCGGGCCCGACGGCGCCTTCTACGTCGGCAGCTGGCGGCAGGGCGCGGTCGCGCGGCTGAAGCCGGGCACGGCGCCGAAGGCCGAGGTGCTGGTCAAGCCGGGCGCCAACGGCCTGGCGAACGGGCAGGGCGTGCTGGTCGATGCCGGGCATGGGGACTTGTGGATCTGCTCGGGCAACATCGGCTTCACCACTGTGCCGTCGACGCCGAGCGCGCTCAAGCGCTACGACCTCGCCACGGGCGCACCGCGTGCGAGCTACGCGATGCCCGACGACGGCTACTGCAACGACCTCGCGCAGGACGCGCGCGGCAATCTCTACGTGACCGACTCCTACCACCCGCGCGTGCTGAAGCTCGCGCCGGGCGCCGATTCGCTCGCGGTGTGGAAGGAGGATCCGGCGCTGGCCGGCCCGGGGCCGTACAAGGGCCTGAACGGCATCGCCATCGACGGCGGGCGCGAGGTTTACGTGAGCCTCGTGGCGGCCGCTTCGTACCTGCTGCGCATCGGCCTCGGCGCGGACGGCAAGGCTGGCGAGGTCACGCGCATCGAGGCGCCGCGCGAGCTGAAGAACGTGGACGCGATCCGCGCATGGAAGCCCGGGAGGCTCGTGCTGTTCGAAAGCAATGCCTTCGGCGAAAGGCCCTACGGCGGGCAGATCACCGTGGCACGCATCGAAGGCGCGAAGCTCGGCCTGCGGACGGTGGTGGCGGGGCTCAACGATCCGTCCTCTGGGGCGGTGTGGGGCAACCGCGTCTACTTCATCGAGTCGAAGTATTCGCTGCTCACGAAGCGCAAGGACGGAGATGGGCCGGTGCCGACGGGCGTGCCCTTCGACATCCAGTCGCGCGCGTTGCCTGTGTCGCCGAGGTGAGTGCGCTGCGCATATAGCACTCATATGCGCATGGAAATTGCGGCGGGGCGGGGGTGGATTACCCTCCGCACCCACGATGAAAAAAGCCTACCGCGCCTCCCTCCTGCGATTCGACGCCTCCGGCAAGCCCGTTTTCGATGAGGACGGCCTGCTGGTCGTCGCCCCCGATGCCACCGGCCGCCAGCGCGTGCTCGACGCAGGCAGCCATGCCGACGTCGCCGCGCGCCACCCGGGCGCGCACACGACCCACCTGCCGGGGCGCATCCTCGCGCCGGGCTTCGTGGACATGCACATCCACTATCCGCAGACCGACATCATCGGTTCGCCCTCGCCGGGGCTGTTGCCCTGGCTCGAGAACTACACCTTTCCCGCGGAAAGCAGGTTCGCCGACCCCGCGCATTCGAAGGAAGTGGCCGAGTTTTTCCTCGACGAACTGCTGCGCAACGGCGTCACCACCTCGCTGACCTTCGCGACCTCGCACGTGGCCTCGGTCGATGCGCTCTTCGAGGGCGCACAGCGCCGCGGCCTGCGCCTGATCACCGGCAAGGTGCTGCAGGACCGCAACTCGCCCGACGGCGTGCGCGACCAGACCGAGCAGAGCCTGGTCGACACCGAGGCGCTGATCCGCAAGTGGCACAACGTCGACCGGCTGGGCTATGCGATCACGCCGCGCTTCGCGCCTGCAAGCACCGATGCGCAGATGCACGGCGCGAGCGAACTGGCCGCGAAGTACGCCGACACCTGGATCCAGTCGCACGTGGCCGAGAACCGCGACGAAGTGAAATGGGTGCGCGAGCTCTACCCGAAGGCGCGCTCGTATCTCGACGTGTATGCAGGCTTCGGCCTGATGCGCGAACGTGCCGTGTACGCCCACTGCATCTACCTCGACGACGCCGACCGCGCCCTGCTGCGCGAGACGAAGACGGCGGCGGCCGTGAGCCCCACGAGCAACCTGTTCCTGGGTAGCGGCTTCTTCGACTTCGGCGCGGCCGACCGCATGGACTACCCCTACGGGCTGGCCAGCGACGTGGGCGGCGGTACCAGCTTCAGCCCCTTCCACACCATGATGGCCGCCTACTACGTCGGCCGCGAAGGGCAGACCAAGGCCGGCCTGAGCATCGCGCCATCGGAACTCTGGTGGCGCCACACCGGCGGCGCGGCGCGCGCGCTGGGGCTCGACGGCGTCGTCGGCAACCTGCAGCCGGGCTGCGAGGCCGACTTCCTGGTGCTGAACCCCGCGGCCACGCCGCTGCTGGCGCGCAAGACGAAGCAGGCGAACTCGCTGGAGGAAATGCTCTTCGCGATGATCGTGCTGGGCGACGACCGGCTGGTCGAGCGCGCGGTGATCTCGCAGGCGCTGTAGCCCCCGCGGCGGCGGGCGGGGTGGCCGCGCGTGCCACAATTCGCCCCCGATTTCCCCGCAGCAGCAGCGAGCGCATATGAGCATCAAGAGCGACAAATGGATCCGGCGCATGGCCGAGAACGAAGGAATGATCGACCCCTTCGAGCCGGGCCAGGTGCGCGAGGCCTCCGGCCACAAGATCATCAGCTACGGCACCTCGAGCTACGGCTACGACATCCGGTGCGCGCCTGAATTCAAGGTCTTCACCAACATCCACAGCACGGTCGTCGACCCGAAGAACTTCGACGAGAAGAGCTTCGTCGACATGCACGGCGACTACTGCATCATCCCGCCCAACAGCTTCGCGCTGGCGCGCACCGTCGAGTACTTCCGCATCCCGCGCAACGTGCTGACCATCTGCCTGGGCAAGAGCACCTATGCGCGCTGCGGCATCATCGTCAACGTGACGCCCTTCGAGCCCGAGTGGGAAGGCTACGTGACGCTCGAATTCAGCAACACCACGCCGCTGCCCGCCAAGATCTACGCGGGCGAAGGCTGCGCGCAGGTGCTGTTCTTCGAGAGCGACGAGGTCTGCGAGACCAGCTACAAGGACCGCGGCGGCAAGTACCAGGGCCAGCGCGGCGTCACCCTGCCGAAGACCTGAGCGCTTTCGCGGTATTCCTGGCATACCCGCTTACAGGGGCGGGCGGCTTCCGAAGTACCATCCTGCGACCGCCGGCAACTACTCCTGCAAAGGCCGGCAAGGAGAGCGCGATGAGATGGGAAGGCAACGAACAATCGGACAACGTCGAGGATCGCCGTGGTGAAGGCGGCGGAGGCGGTGGCGGCGGCTTCATCGGCGGCCGTGGCATCGGCATCGGGACCATCGCGGTCGCGCTGATCGCCGGCTGGGTCTTCGGCATCAACCCGCTCACGGTGCTGAGCCTGCTCAGCGGCGGCGGTGGCCCCGCCCAGGTGCAACAGCAGCAGGGACCAGCGCCCAAGCCGCCGTCGAACGACCGCGAGGCGGCCTTCGTCTCCACCGTGCTGAAGAACACCGAAGTGGTCTGGACGAACATCTTCCGCCAGAACGGTGGCACCTACCATCCGCCGCGCCTCGTGCTGTTCCGCAACGCGACGCCCACGGCCTGCGGTACCGGCCAGTCGGCCATGGGCCCGTTCTACTGCCCGGGCGACCAGAAGGTCTACATCGACCTCGGTTTCTACGACACGCTCAAGAACCAGCTCGGCGCGCCGGGCGAGTTCGCGCAGGCGTATGTCATCGCGCACGAAGTCGGCCATCACGTGCAGGACGAGCTCGGCATCACCGCCAAGGTCGACGGCATGCGCAGCCGCCTGAGCCAGACCCAGAACAATGCGATGAGCGTTCGCGTCGAGCTGCAGGCCGACTGCTTCGCGGGCGTGTGGGCCCACCATTCGCAGGAGTCGAAGAAGTGGCTCGACCCGGGCGACATCGAGGCCGCCATGAATGCCGCGCAGAAGATCGGCGACGACGCCCTGCAGCGCTCCGCGGGCCGCGCGGTGGTGCCCGACAGCTTCACCCACGGCTCCAGCGCGCAGCGCCAGCGCTGGTTCGGCGCGGGTTATCAAAGCGGCGACATCAAGGCCTGCGACACCTTCAACGCACGCAGCCTCTAGGCCGCGGTCTTCCGCAGGTGTTGCAGTTGCTGATTTGATTGCTATCGAATAAATAGCAATTCCGCTCGCGCGGGCGTTGTCATGCCGCAGTCACTGCCGTTTTTTGCGGCAATGCGACAATAGCGGGCTCAATGACAAGCTCCTTCTCCAATCTACTGCTGGCGGAACCGCTGGCGCGCGCCGTGGCCGAAATGGGCTACGAGACCATGACACCGATCCAGGAGCAGGCCATTCCGGTCGTGCTCGCGGGCCAGGACGTGATGGGCGCCGCGCAGACCGGCACCGGCAAGACGGCGGCGTTCTCGCTCCCGCTGCTGCAGCGCATGCTCAAGCATGAAAACGCCTCGACCTCGCCCGCGCGGCATCCGGTCCGGGCCCTGGTGCTGCTGCCGACGCGCGAGCTGGCCGACCAGGTCGCGCAGCAGATCAAGCTGTACGCCAAGTACACCAACCTGCGCAGCACGGTGGTGTTCGGCGGCATCGACATGAAGCCGCAGACGCTGGAACTGAAGAAGGGCGTCGAAGTGCTGGTGGCCACGCCGGGCCGCCTGCTCGATCACATCGAAGCGAAGAACGCGGTGCTCAACCAGGTCGAGTACGTCGTGCTCGACGAAGCCGACCGCATGCTCGACATCGGCTTCCTGCCCGACCTGCAGCGCATCCTGAGCTACCTGCCCAAGCAGCGCACCACGCTGCTCTTCTCGGCCACCTTCTCGCCCGAAATCAAGCGACTGGCCGGCAGCTACCTGCAGAACCCCGTCACCATCGAAGTGGCCCGGCCGAACGAAACGGCCTCCACCGTCGAGCAGCACTTCTACAGCGTGGCCGACGACGACAAGCGCCGCGCGCTCAAGCAGATCGTTCGCCAGCGCGGCATCACGCAGGCCTTCGTGTTCGTCAACAGCAAGCTCGGCTGCGCGCGCCTCGCGCGATCGCTCGAGCGCGACGGTCTTCGCACCTCGGCGCTGCACGGCGACAAGAGCCAGGACGAGCGCCTGAAGTCGCTCGCCGCCTTCAAGGCCGGCGAGGTCGACCTGCTGGTGTGCACCGACGTCGCGGCCCGCGGTCTCGACATCAAGGATGTGCCCGCGGTCTTCAACTTCGACATTCCGTTCAACGCGGAAGACTACGTGCACCGCATCGGCCGCACGGGTCGCGCCGGCGCATCGGGCCTGGCCGTGAGTTTCGCCAGCGGCGGCAACGATGCCCGCCTGGTGGCCGACATCGAGAAGCTGATCAAGAAGAAGATCGAACTCGAGCCGGTGGAGTTCGAGGAAGACCGCCCGCGCGGTCGCATCAACGACGGGCGCCGTCACTGGCGCGAGGAAGGCGAGTCGGGCGATGCACGCGACGTGCTCGATCAGCCTCGCGAACGCCGCGACGCCGACAGCCGCCGCGGCGGCGGGCGCCCGCACCGCGCTCCTTCGGCGCCGCGCGACCCCTTCTTCGACAAGCCCTACGAGCCGGGCCAGCCCGACGCGACGCCCGCATGGGAAGCCGCCGCCAAGGCCGCAACGCCCACGCGCGGCATCTCCAGCAACATCAAGCCCAAGCGCAAGGTCGCCGCCCTGTTCAAGAGCGCCGAGCCGAGCTGAGTTGAGTCGAACCGAGGCCCCCATGCTGCGTGGGCCTCAGGTAGTGATCCCCCTTCGCGAAACACCGAGGAACCGGCTCTGCCGGGCCTCAGGTGTTGCCCCCGGAAGGGGGTGGAGCAGCGACACGGAGTGCGCGGAGCCTGGGGGAGAGCCTAGTGCTCCGGGCCTCAGGTGTTGCCCCCGGTAGGGGGTTGGCGAAGCGACACGAAGTGCGCGGAGCCTGGGGGAGAGCCAATCACCTCCAGCCGCGATGCCAGCCGTATTGCGGATGGTGCCAGCCCCAGCCATAGCGCGGGTGGTAGGCCCACACGAAGCCGATGCCGGGCGACACGTAGGTCGGTGCCACGTAGGCCACGCCAGGAGGCGCCGCGTACACGGGGGCAGGTGCGGCAGGCGCGACCACACAGCCGGTGAGCGTGGCCGCCAGCACGGCGGTGGCGGATACTGCAAGAAGAGGAGTGAATCTCATGGCGAAGCTCCTGGACGAGTTGTTGTCGGTGTGAACCTCCAACGTCGCCACGTATCGCCGGATGACGGCCTTTACCCGGGCTACACACTGTGACCGGCGTGTCGTCTTCCTTTCAGATTCCTTTCGCCGGTACCAGTCTTCAGATCACAGCGAAATGGTGCGTGCCATCGCGCCCCAGCTGCTCCACCAAACCGAACTCCCAATCCAGGTAGGCCTGCATTGCCTCGGCGGGCGCATCGGTGCCCTCGTAGGGGCGGCGATAGCGGTCGGTGCGCGCGGTCGCGAGGCGGGTCTCACCGCTTTCCGCTTCGAGGCCTGCAGCGAACCATGCCGCGTTGCCGCCGGCCAGCACCAGCACTTCGGCATCGCCCTGGCCGCGCGCGTCGAGCAGCGCGCGCAGGTCGGCGGCCGCGTAGCGTGCGAGAAGGCTGCTGCCGCAGGTCAGCACGTAGCGCTGCGAGGCCGGGACGGTGGTGTCCAGTGCCTGCGCCAGCTGCGCGCGGATCGCATACCAGGCGCCCGGAATGTGGCGCTTCACGTAGTTCGCGCTGGTGGTCACGTCGATCACCGCCGTGCCGGACTGCTTCTTCAACAGTGCCGCGAGTTCCCCGGGCGCGATCTCGCCCACCGTGGCGGCGACCGGCGGATATGCGCTCGTGGGAGCGGTCGTCTCGACCAGGTCCGCCGCCGTGGGTACCACGTCCGGCACGTAGACCTCCCAGCCCATCTGCGCGAGCCACGAAGCACTCATCGATGCGCGCACGCCATCGTCGTCCGCCAGCACGATGCGCGCGCCGCGCACGGGCACCTGGTGATCCGTTTCCTGCACCAGCTGCCCGCCGGGCGCATTCGCGAAGCCGGGCAGATGGCCTGCCGCATATTCCTCGGGCGTGCGCACGTCGAAGCGGTACACGGTGCGACCCGGCGTTTCCAGCGTCTGCAGCGCGCCCAGCGCGATGCGGCGCACGCCGGCCAGATCGGCCACGCGCCGCGCATCGACCTGTGCCTGCGCGCGATGTGCCTGCGACACGGCGGCAGGCGCCTGCCGGCTCGCGCCATGGTCGAGCACCTGCCCCGCGAGCTTCCAGCCGATGGTGCCGTTGCGCAGCGCCGCCACCGGGTTCGGAATGCCCGCGTTCACCAGCGACTGCGTGCCGATGATGCTGCGCGTGCGACCCGCGCAGTTCACGATCACCCGTGTCGCCGGATCGGGCGCCAGCTCGCGCACGCGCAGCACCAGCTCCGCGCCCGGCACGCTGGTGGCCGAGGGGATGCTCATCGTCTGGTATTCATCGAAGCGGCGCGCATCGAGCACCACCACATCGGCCTTGGCATCGACCAGCGCCTTCACCTCTTGGGCGGAGAGCGACGGCGTGTGCCGTTCATGCTCGACCAGTTCGCCGAAGGACTTGCTCGGCACGTTCACGTCGCGGAACAGCTCGCCGCCCGCCTTGCGCCAGCCTTCGAGGCCGCCCTCGAGCAGATGCACGTTCGTGTAGCCCAGCGCGGCGAAGGTGCGCGCGGCCTGCGGCGCGAGGTCGGTGCCGCCGTGCTCGCCGTACAGCACGATGAGCGTGTCGCGCCGCGGAATGCGCCGCCAGGCCTCGATCTCGATGCGCGACAGCGGCAGGTTCGCGGCCCAGAGCGGGTGTTCCTGTGCGAACGGGTCTTCCTCGCGCACGTCGAGCAACGCGGTCTCGTCGCGGGCGATGAGCCGCTCGCGCACGGCGGCGAAGGAAAGAACGGGAAAGCTGGTGGCGGTCGTCGTCATGCGTCTGTCGAGGCTCTGAGTTCTGCGCTGCGGTCCCACAGGTTGGGCAGCAGCGTGTTGGAGTATCCGGAGACGAAGGGCTTGCGGCCGCCCTCCGCCGGGTAAGTATGCCGCCGCACGGCGCCGATGTTCGCGCCGTACACGTGGATGCTGATCGAGACCCGGTCGGCGTGCGCGTTGTGCACGCGGTGCAGGTCGCCGACGGTGGGCGACACCGCCTCCACCTGGCCGGCGTCGAGCCGCACCGCCTCGCCATGCGGCCGGGCGTTCCCGTCGGCGCCCAGCGCATAGCCCTGGCTGTACTCCGAGCCGCGCAGCATGCCGATCAGCCCCCACACCGTGTGGTCGTGCACCGGCGTGGCCTGCCCCGGTCCCCACACGAAGCTCACGACCGAGAAGCGCTCGGTGCTGTCCGCGTGCAGCAGGAACTGCCGGTAGTACACGGGGTCCGGCTGAGCGAAGGCCTCGGGCAGCCAGTCGTCACGCGATACCAGCGTGCGCAGCAGCGCGCCGCCTTCCGAAAGAATGCGCGGCTCGTCGGGCGCGCTGTCGAGCAGCCGGCCGAAGGCGCCGACGAATTCGCGAAGAGGTGTCAGGGAGGTTGTTGTCATGCGGGGCGTTTCCAGACGCCAGTGTCGGTGATTGCGCGCACGTCCACCCGCACCGGCAGGATGCCGTCGCGCGCCGAGCGGTCGGCCACGGTCTGCAGCGCGGCGATGTCGGCCTCGCTCACAGGCCGGCCCGCCACCGAGGCGCGCGCGGTGATGATGCGCGACGACTCGATGGGCAGCCGCGTGAGCTGGCTGTAGGCCTGCGCATAGGCCTCGGGGTTGGCCAGCGCCCAGTCGCCCGCGCGGGCCAGCCTGTCGAGGAACTGCACGATGGCCGTGCGCTTTGCCGGATCGGCCAGCGACGATTCGGTGGCCGTGATGAAGCCCAGCGCGGTGTTGATGCCGCGCCCGTCGCGCAGGATGCGCCCGCCCTGCTGCAGGGCGATGGTGTAGTAGGGGTCGAAGATGGCCCACGCGTCGATCTGCTTGGAGGCGAAGGCCGCGGCCGCGTCTGTGGGCAGCACGAACTTCACCGTCACCTCCTCGCGCTTCACGCCGGCCTCTTCGAGCGCACCGTAGAGCTGGTACTGCGAGATGCTGCCGCGCGCCGACGACACGATCACCGTCTTGCCGCGCAGGTCCGCCACGCTGCGCAGCGGCGAATCGGGCTGCACCACGATGCCCAGCGAATCGGCCTTGCCGACGCGCGTGGCGACGATCTTCAGCGGCGTCTTGCCCACGGCTGCGGCGAGCACGGGCAGGTCGCCGGCCATGGCGGTATCGACCGCCGCGCCACGCTGCGCCTCGAAGAGCGGCGCGGCGCCCTGGAAGTTGGCCCAGCGGTAGGCGAAGGGCGCGCCCTCGAGGGCGCGCGAGGCCTCGAACAGCGAGCGCAGGCCGCCGGCCTGGTCGCCGAGCACCAGCGAAGTCTGGGCTTGTGCAAAGGCACGCAGCGAGCCGGTGGCGGCCAGCGACAGCGCTGCGCCCTGTTTCAGCCAGCCGCGCCGCGAGGCCTTGGGGAAGAAGAGGGCAGACGTCATGCTGCAGCTCCCGCAGACAGCAGCGCGCGCTTGCCAGCCGCGACCAGGATCGCGTCGTTCTGCGGCGTGTGGATGCGGCTGCACAGCACGTCGCGATAGTGCCGTTCCAGCGGGTTCTGCCGCGTGAGGCCGTGGTTGCCGCTCAACTGCAGGGCCAGCTCGACCACGCGGATCGCATTGCCCGTCACCGTGTACTTGAGTAGTCCGCTGTCGGCGGCTGGTTGCGCGTGGCCGCCGTCGACCGCGGCGGTGGCTTCGTCGAGCAGCACGCGGTTGGTGCGCAGCAGCGCCTCGATCTCGCCCACGTGCTCCTGCACGCGCGGCAGGCTGGCCAGTGGCGAGCCGAGGCTGCCGGGCGCGCGTCGGTTCAGGAAGCCGACCAGCCAGTCGCGCGCGGCATGGGCCACGGCGTCGTAGAGGCTGCCGAGCAGCACGGTCATCCATGCCTGCTGGGTGGCATGGGCGTCGATGTCGGTCTGGCTGCCTGCATCAGGTGCCCAGTCGGCCGGCCGGCGCAGGTCGACCGCATGGTCGGCGTCGATGGCGACGTTCTCGAACACCACCTCGTGGCTGCCGGAGGCACGCAGGCCCAGGTGGTCCCAGCTCGCGATCACGCGCACGCCGGGCGCGTCGCGCGGCACCAGGAACACGCCGGTGCGCGGGTCGGGCTCATCCGTTCGGGCCCACACCGCGAGCCAGCTCAGGCCCTCGATGCCGGTGGTGTAGAGCTTGTGGCCGTCGATCTTCCAGCCGTCGCCGTCGCGCCGGGCAACCGTGCCTGGCAGGCCGCCGCGGGCCGGCGAGCCCAGGGCGGGCTCCACGCGCAGGGCGTTGATGAGCGCGCCGTTCGTCACCGCGTCGCGCGCCACGCGCTCGCGCAGGTGCGCGGGCCAGCGGCTGTCGGAGCGCGCCAGCGCGTGGTGCTGCAGATAGGTCATCGTGAGGATCAGCGCCGTGGCCGGCTCGCCGCGCGCCACGGCCGAGATCGCGCGCCGCGCCGCAGCCAGGGTGGCGCCGCCTCCGCCGTGCTCGGCAGGCGCGACCAGCCCGATCAGCCCGTGTGCCTGCAGGGCAGTGAAGTTCTCGCGGGGAAACGCGCCGCTCAGGTCGTGGTCGGCCGCCGTGGCCGCGAACTGGGCGGTGAGGCGGGCCAGCACGGCTGTATCGAGGGTGGCGATGGCGGCGGGGGCGGGATGTTCAGGCGCGCCCGGCGGGCGGCGCAAGGGGAGTGCACTCATGGTTCTCCCACGGTAGCGGGCCACCTGCCGAGCGAAAACGACGCTTCCCGCATATGCAAACTCGTTTTTCTGCGTTCGCTTCCATGCAGCGTCTGGTTACGGTCAGGGTGCATGAAATCAGACTTTCCCCTGGACCGGCGCCGCCTGCTGCAGGCCGCCGCGGCGCTGGCCGCGACCGGCTCCGCCGGCTGGGCGCAAGCCGCCGCACCGTCGCGCGATCTTTCCGGCATCACGCTGCGCGTGGGCACCTACAAGGGCCTCTGGCGGCCGCTGCTCACCGCCTCGGGCCAGGCCGACACGCCCTACAAGATCGACTGGCGCGAACTCAACAACGGCGTGCTGCACATCGAGGCCATCAACGGCGACGCGCTCGACCTGGGCTCGGGCAGCGAGATTCCGCCGGTGTTCGCGGCGCGCCAGAAGTCCAGCGTGAAGCTGGTGGCCGTCACGCACGAGGACCTGAACAACCAGGCCACGCTGGCACGCAAGGATGCGCCGATCCGCAGCATCGCCGACTTCAAGGGCAAGCGCGTGGGCTACGTGCGCGCCACCACTTCGCACTACTACCTGGCCAAGCAGCTGGCCGAGGCGGGCCTCTCGTTCAGCGACATCCAGGCCGTGAGCCTCACGCCTTCCGACGGCCTCTCGGCCTTCGCGCGCGGCGATCTCGATGCCTGGGCCATCTACGGCTACAACGGCCAGCTCGCGCGCACCCAGTACGGCGCGCGCGTCATCAAGACCGGCGTTGGGTACCTCTCGGGCAACTTCCCGATCTACGCCAATCCGCGCGCGCTCGACGACCAGCTTCGCCGCGCCGCGCTGGCCGACCTGCTGCAGCGCCTGCAGCGCTCGTTCGCGTGGATCAACGGCAACTTCCTGGCCTACGCCCGCGCGCAATCGGCCGAGACGCGCGTGCCCGTGGGCGACATCGTCGAGCTCTTCAACCGCCGCAGCGGCGACTACAGCCTCGGCCCCGTGAGCGATGCGGTGGTGCGCAGCCACCAGGACGTGGCCGACACCTTCCTGAAGATCGGCGTGCTCGACGGCCCGGCCGATGTGAAGCCCCTGTGGGACCGCAGCTTCGAGAGCGTGCTGCGCCTGCCCGCCGCCTGACAACCACCTCCCATGCAAATTCAAACAAGGACAGCACCATGAGCCAGCCACAGCAAGACGGCGTCGTCGAATTCATCGGAATGATCCAGGGCCAGAAGGTCTCGGAGATCCACGCGGCCAAGGGCCCCTCGCTCGACCGCGACTACGTGCGCGCCTTCGCGCAGGCCCACGAGACCGCCGGCTTCGACCGCGTGCTGGTGCCGCACCACTCGACCAGCCCCGACGCCACGCTCACCGTGGCCTATGCGGCCTCGGTCACCGAGCGCATCCACTTCATGCTGGCGCACCGCCCCGGCTTCGTCGCACCCACGCTGGCTGCGCGGCAGTTCGCCTCGCTCGACCAGTTCAGCGGCGGCCGGCTCGGCGTGCACTACATCTCGGGCGGCTCCGACGAGGAACAACGCCGCGACGGCGACTGGCTCGACCACGACCAGCGCTACGCCCGCACCGACGAGTACCTCGAGGTGCTGCACAAGGTGTGGACGGCGGAGAAGCCCTTCGACCACGAAGGCGCGCACTACCGCTTCCAGAACGCTTTTTCCGAGGTGAGGCCGGTGCAGACGCGCAACGGCAAGCCGCACGTGCCGGTGTATTTCGGCGGCGCATCCGAGGCCGCCATTCCGGTGGCGGGCAAGTATGCCGACGTCTACGCGCTGTGGGGCGAGTCGCTCGACCAGGCGCGCGAGCTGACGACCCGCGTGCGCGCGGAAGCAGCGAAGCACGGGCGCAGCGTGCGCTTCTCGGTGTCGTTCCGTCCGATCCTGGCCGAGACCGAGGAGGCCGCATGGGCGCGCGCCGAGAACATCCTCGCCGAGACCAAGCGACTGCGCGTGGTGCAGGGCTACAACCGTGGTGGCCCGCAGCAGAGCGAAGGCGCGAAGCGCCTGCTGGCCGCTGCAGAAAAGGGCTCGCGGCTCGACAAGCGGCTGTGGACGGCGGTCGCGCAGGAGATCGGCGGGCGCTCCAACAGCACCGCGCTGGTCGGCACGCCCGAGCAGGTGGCCGATGCGCTGCTCGACTACTACGACCTGGGTGTGACCACCTTCCTGATCCGCGGCTTCGACCCGCTGGAAGACGCACTGGACTACGGGCGCGAGCTGATCCCGCGCACGCGCGAACTGGTGGCGCAGCGCGCAGCTTCCGTCCGCAAAGCCGCCTGACCCGATGAGTTACTCCCTCCCCCTCTGGGGGAGGGCAGGGGTGGGGGCAAGCGGCCTCGGACAGCGTCACGGCGTTGAAGCCGTCACGCCCCCATCCCGACCTTCCCCCAGAGGGGGAAGGAGCAAAAACAGAACACCCAGGAAAACCAATGAGCGCAGTTCTCTCCATCGACCGCAACGCGGCCCAGCAACCGCTGAAGCTCAACCCGAACCCGCAGCAGAAGTACTGGTTCGACCCCGTTCCGCCGCGCACCACCGTGCAGGCCGAGCGCCGCCACCGGCAGGAACGCCTGGCAGGTGCCTTCCGCCTCTTCGCGCGCTTCGGCTTCGCGCAGGGGCTGGCCGGCCACATCACGGCGCGCGACCCGGAGCTCACCGACCACTTCTGGGTCAATCCGCTGGGCATCCATTTCTCGCGCATCAAGGTGTCCGACCTGCTGCTCGTCAACTCGAAGGGCGAGACCGTCATCGGCGACAGGCCGCTGAACAAGGCCGCCTTCGCGATCCATGCGGCCATCCACGAGCACAACCCGAAGATCATCGCCGCCGCCCACACGCACTCGACCTACGGCAAGGCCTGGTCCACGCTGGGCCGCAAGCTCGACACGATCACGCAGGACAGCTGCGTGTTCCACGACGACGTGGCGCTGTTCGACGACTTCACCGGCATGGTGGTCGACACCAGCGAAGGCGACCGCATCGCCCATGCGCTGGGCGACAAGAAGGGCGCCATCCTCAAGAACCACGGCATCCTGACAGCCGGCCCCACGGTGGAAGCCGCCGCGTGGTGGTACATCGCGCTCGACAACGCCTGCCACACGCAGCTGCTGGCCGAGGCCGCGGGCAAGCCCCAGCCCATCGACGAGGCCACCGCGCGCCACACGCACAGCCAGATCGGCGGGCCCGAAGGCGCCATCCACTCCTTCGACAGCCTCTATGAAGGCCTGGTCGAGGCCGAACCCGAACTGCTTCTCTGACCCGAGTCCCACGACGATGAACCTCACTCTCTCCCGCCGCGGCGTGCTGCGCGCCGGCGGCGCCGCCGCCGTGGTCGCCTCCGGCGGCCTGATCGCCTCGCAGGCCTTCTCGCAGCAATCCCGCAAGCTCACCTTCGCCTGGAACGCCTCGGCCTTCTGCCTTTCGCCCGTGGTGGTGGCGCAGGAGCGCGGCTACTTCGAGCGCAACGGCCTGCAGGTCGATCTCATCAACTACACCGGCTCCACCGACCAGCTGCTGGAGTCGCTCGCCACCGCCAAGGCCGACGCGGCCGTGGGCATGATCCACCGCTGGCTCAAGCCGCTCGAATCGGGCTTCGACGTGAAGATCGTCGGCAGCTCGCACGGCGGCTGCGTGCGGCTGGTGGGCGCGAAGAGCGCGGGCATCACCGATCTCGCGAGCCTGAAGGGCAAGACCATCGGCGTGTCGGACATCGCGAGCCCGGGCAAGAACTTCTTCTCGATCCTGCTCGCGAAGAACGGCATCGACGCCGAGAAGGACGTCGTGTGGCGCCAGTACCCGGCCGACCTGCTCGACATCGCGGTGAAGAAGGGCGAGATCCAGGCCATTGCCGACGGCGACCCCAACATCTACCTGATCGAGAAGCGCAACCAGGGTGCCTACGTCGAGGTGGCGAGCAACCTCTCGGGCGAATACAAGGACAAGGTCTGCTGCATCGTCGGCGCGCGCGGCGAGCTCGTGCGCAAGGACAAGGGGACCGTCGCTTCGCTGGTGCGCTCCATCGTGCAGGCGTCGGACTACGTGGCCGAGAACCCGAACGAGTCGGCCAAGCTCTTCGCCAAGTACTCGCCCAAGGTCGCGGTGGAAGACCTGCGCGCACTGCTGGGCACGCTCACGCACAAGCACCACCCGGTGGGCCGCAACCTGCGCGACGAGGTCGAGTTCTACGCGCGCGACTTCCGGGGCGTGGGCGTGCTCAAGAAGACCACCGACCCGGCCCGCTTCGCCGAGCACGTTTCCTTCGATCCCCTGGCATGAACAGCAGCCGCATCCGCATGAACCACAGTTCCCGTCGTCAGTTTCTCGTTCAAGGCACGGCCGTTGCCGCCGCCATCGCATTGCCCGGCGCGGTTTCCGCGCAGGGCCGCCCGGTGCTCAAGGCCGGCGACCAGAAGGGCGGGCTGCGCGCGCTGCTCGAGGCGGCCGGCGGGCTCGAGGGGCTGGGCTACGACATCCAGTGGTCGGAGTTCCCGGCCGCCGCGCCGCTGGCCGAGGCGCTCAATGCCGCCGCGGTCGACTCGGGGCCGATCGGCGACGCGCCGCTGATCTTTGCCCTGGCTGCAGGCACGCGCGTGAAGGCCATCGGCGCGAACCGCTCCGACTCCTACGGCACGGCGGTGCTCGTGCGGCCCGATTCGCCGCTGAAGACCGCCGCCGACCTCAAGGGAAAGAGCGTCGCGACCAACCGCGGCTCCATCGGCCACTACGTCACGCTCAAGGCCATCACCTCGGCCGGCCTCAAGCCCGAGGACGTGAACCTGCGCTTCCTGGCGCCGGCGGACGCCAAGCTCGCGCTCACGCAGGGCTCGGTCGATGCCTGGGCCACCTGGGAGCCCTACACCGCGCTGGCCGAGGTCAGCAACCATGCGCGCGTGCTCGTCAGCGGGCGCGGGCTGCTGCCGGGGCTGAGCTATCTCGCGGCCACCGACAGCGCCATTGCGGCCAAGCGGCCAGTGCTGCAGGACTTCCTGCAGCGCGTGGTGAAGGCGCAGCTCTGGTCGTACCGCAACGTCGATGCCTATTCGGCCGCGCTGGCGCGCATCATCGGCATTCCGCCCGAGGCGGCGAAGCTGCAGTTCGAGCGCCGCCAGCAGAAGTGGGTGGCCATCGATGCGCAGGTCATCGCCGACCAGCAGGGCACGGCGGATTTCTACCGCCAGGTGGGGCTCATCAAGCAGCCGCTGGACGTCAAGGGCACCTTCGACACCGGCTTCGGCGTGGCCGGCTGAACGAGGAGCGCAGGACCGTAGCTGAGTCCAAGACTCGCGTAGATGCGTCCCCGGGGCGCGGGGCTGCGCTGGCTAGAGTCGTCCCATGACTTCCTACGCCATTTCCCCCGCACCCGTTCATTCGCTGCCCATCCAGGGCGAGCAGGCCCGCTTCCCGGTCAACCGCATCTTCTGCGTGGGCCGCAACTACTCCGAGCACGCCCGCGAGATGGGCCACAACCCCGATCGCGAGCCGCCGTTCTTCTTCATGAAGCCGGCCTCGGCCATCGTGGCCGACGGCGGCGAGTTCGCCTACCCGACGCTGTCGAGCGATGTGCACCACGAGATCGAGCTGGTGGTCGCGCTCAAGACCGGCGGATCGAACATCGCCGCGGCGGACGCGCTCGGCCACGTGTACGGCTATGCCGTCGGCCTCGACATGACCCGCCGCGACCTGCAGGCCGAAGCCAAGAAGATGGGCCGCCCCTGGGACACCGGCAAGGCCTTCGACGGCTCGGCACCCTGCGGCGAGCTGGTGCCGGTGGCCAAGGCCGGCCACCCGGCCAAGGGCGAGATCCGCCTCGATGTGAACGGCGCGCAACGCCAGGTCGGCGACCTCGCCGACATGATCTGGAACGTGCCCGACACCATCGCCTACCTTTCGACCCTGTTCACGCTGCAGCCCGGCGACCTGATCTTCACGGGCACCCCGGCCGGCGTGGCGGCCGTGCAGCGCGGCGACCGCATGCGCGGCAGCGTGGCGGGCGTGGGCGTGTTCGAGGTCGCGGTCGTCTGACACTGAAGACCGCGCGCGCATCGGATCTGCTGGGCGTGGCCGGTTCGCCGGCCCGCAAGTTGGCGTACCCTCGCAGGCGAAAGACGAAGACGCCTGCCCCGATGCGCCCCTCCACACCCACGTCGGTCCGAACCTACGGCATGCACGAGCGTGCCGACCATCTCGACTTCGACATCCGCTTCCAGGGTGCGCGCAACGAGCTCACGCTGCCGCACCGGCATGCGTATTTCCAGATCCAGGTCGGCATCGAGGGCAGCTCGCAGCAGTCCATCGGCGGCGAGGTGCGCCCCTTCGGACCGCGCCACCTGAGCTTCGTGCTGCCGTACCGGGTGCACGTGATCCCGCATCCGCCCGACGCGCTGTACTGCATCGTCAACTTCGACCAGCGCTTCCTGTGGCCCGAGCTCGACGTCGACGCGCTCGACCTCGAGGACGTGTCGCTCGCGCGCCATCCCGAGCTCGCGCCTTTCCTCTTCCAGGAATACGTCGACTTCGCCTTCGACGAGGCCGACTTCGGGCGCATCCGCGGCTGGCTCGACGAGCTGCATGCGCTGAACGCCAGCCGCAGCTTCGGTGCCAAGACGGCCATGCGCGGCATCCTGCAGCAGATCATCGGGCTGGCCTGCATGCGGCAGGAGCAGGCGCTGATGCGGCTTTCGCTCCAGCACGACGGCAAGACCTCGCAGCACGACGCATTGCAGCGCGTGGTGCGCTACGTGCGCGACAACCTCGACAAGCCGCTCTCGCTCACCGACGCGGCCGCCGCCGCCTTCCTCTCGCCCAACTACCTCGCCAACCTGCTGCGCAAGGAAACCGACCGCACCTTCACCGACCTCGTGACCGAGCGGCGCATCGAGCGCGCGAAGGAGCTGCTGTCTTCCACCTCGCTGCTGGTGCGGGAGATCGCGCACCAGTGCGGCTTCACCGACGAGGCTTACTTCAACCGGCGTTTCAGGCAGGTGGTGGGGACCACGCCGCGCAACTTCAGGCGCGACCACGTGGTGGGGTCGCGGGGCTAGCTGAGAGGCGCCGTGGCCCCATGAGATCGGGCCGTGGTGGCACTTTTCGTGGCGCCACGAAGCGGGTACGTTAGCGTTTTCCGTTTCCTGCTTCCTTCCGAAAGAGTCCCCGCTCATGCCAGTCCGACACAACGAGTTCGGCCAATCCATCGGCCCCGACCTGCCCGAATGGACCCCGCGCTCCCTGCCGCCGCGCCGCACCCTCGAAGGACGCTTCTGCCGGCTCGAACCGATCGATGCCTTCAGGCACGCCGACGACCTGCACGCCGCGTACGCACAGGCCCCTGACGGGCGCGACTGGACCTACCTGGGTGTCGAGCGGCCCGCCGACCTCGACGGCACCCGGGCCTATGTGGAGCGCATCGCGAAGAGCGCCGATCCGATGCATTTCGCCGTCGTCGACAGGAAAAGCGGCCGCGCCGTCGGTTCGCTGGCGCTGATGCGCATCGACCCTGCCAACGGGGTCATCGAGGTCGGCACCGTCAATTTCTCGCCGCTGCTCAAGAACACGCCGATGTCCACCGAGGCGCAGTACCTGCTGATGAAGCTGGTGTTCGACGAACTGGGCTACCGCCGCCATGAGTGGAAGTGCGACGACTTCAACGAGCCCTCCAAGCGCGCGGCCCTGCGGCTGGGCTTCAGGTACGAGGGGCTCTTTCGCCAGGCCGTGATCTACAAGGGCCGCACGCGCGACACGGCGTGGTTCTCGATCATCGACGGCGAGTGGCCGGCGCTGCGCACGGCCTTCGAGCGCTGGCTGGCGCCCGGCAACTTCGACGAGAAGGGCGGCCAGCGCATGTCGCTCGACAAGTTCCGGCTGCCTTCCTGACGCGGCCGCCGCCGGAACGGGCCGGCGCTACTTGCCGGGCTTCTGGGCCTGCTCGCACTCGACCTGGATCAGCTCGCGCTCGTCCAGCGTCGCGCCGATGCGCACCGCGCTCAGGCAGCCGCCCCACACGCAGCCGGTGTCGGTGGAAAGCAGGTCGGGCCGCGAGAGCCAGCCCAGCGTCGACCAGTGGCCGAAGGCGAGCGTCGCATTCGCCGTCTTGCGCCCGGGCACGTCGAACCAGGGCATGTAGCCCTCGGGCGCGTTGGAGGCGCTGTCCGTGACCTCGAAGTCCATCACGCCGCCGGCCGTGCAGAAGCGCAGCCGCGTGAGCGCGTTGACGATGGCGCGCAGCCGGGCGTTGCCCGTGAGCGTGTCCTGCCACTGGGCCGGCTCGTTGCCGTACATCGACATCATGAATTCGCCCAGCGCCGGCCCGCGCAGCACCGATTCGACCTCGGAGGCCAGCACCAGCGTCTCGCCCACCGTCCATTGCGGCAGTACGCCCGCGTGCACCATCAGCAGGTCGCCGCTGCCTATGCGCATGTGCAGCGCCATGTGCTGGTTGCGCAGCCATTCGAGCAGCTCCTCGGCGTCGGGCGCGGCCAGGAGCTCGCCCAGCGTGTCCTTGCGCCCGGGCTTGCGCGCGCCGTGTGCCACGCCCAGCAGGTGCAGGTCGTGGTTGCCCAGAAGGCTCAGGGCGGAGGCGCCGTAGCCCCGTATGCGGCGCAGCACGGCAAGCGAGTCGGGGCCCCGGTTCACCAGGTCGCCCAGCAGCACGATGGTGTCGCGGCTGGGGGAGAAATCGATCTTCTGCAGCAGGCGCCCGAGGGGGGCGTCGCAGCCCTGCAGGTCGCCAATCAAGTAAAGTGCCATTCCCCCATTCTCTCCCGCAGTTCATGGATGTCTTCCTCCTGGCCTTGCTGACCACGCTCAACGCGTTGTTCGCAATGTCCGAAATGGCCCTTTCCACCAGCCGGCGTGCTCGTCTCGCGGCCTTGGCCGAAACGGGGGACACCGGCGCGGTGGCCGCGCTGAAGCTGATGGAGGCGCCCACGCAGTTCCTCTCGACGGTGCAGATCGGCATCACCTCCATCGGCATGCTCAGCGGCATCGTGGGCGAGGCGGCCTTCGCCGAGCCGCTCGCGGTCTGGATGGAAAGCGTCGGCATGGGCCGCGGCACCGCGAGCATCGCCTCCACCGCCGTGGTGGTGAGCTGCATCACCTTCTTCACGATCATCTTCGGCGAGCTGGTGCCCAAGCGCATCGGCCAGCTGTACCCCGAGCCGGTGGCGCGCTGGGTGTCGCGCCCCATGCGCGGACTGGCCAAGGCGGCCAAGCCCTTCGTGTGGCTGCTGGCGGGCGCCACGGCCACCACGCTGAAGGTGCTTCGCATCGACGCCAATGCGGCCCGCTCGGTGACCGAGGAGGAAATCTCCGCCAGCCTCGAGGAAGGCGTGGACGCCGGCGTCATCGAGCAGCACGAGCACCAGATGGTGCGCAACGTGTTCCATCTCGACGACAGGCGGCTGTCGTCGCTGATGATCCCGCGCGCCGACATCGAATGGCTCGACGCCTCCTTCACCGTGCAGCAGGCGCTGCAGAAGGTGGCCGACGCGGGTGCGCTCAACCTCGTGCATTCCTGGTATCCGGTGTGCCGCAATTCGCTCGACGACGTGGTCGGCGTGATCAGCGTGGCGCATCTGCTGCGCCTGGGCCCCGCGCATTCCGGCGTGCTGGGCCAGGAGGCCACGCCCGCGGTGTTCGTGCCCGAGACCCTCACCGGCATGGAACTGCTGGAGCAGTTCCGCGCCCGTGCCGGCCGCCTCGTGTTCGTGGTCGACGAATACGGCGTGGTGCAGGGCCTCATGACCCCGCGCGACCTGCTCGAGGCCATCACCGGCGAGCTGCAGCCCGGCATGCAGACCGATGCCTGGGCCCACCAGCGGCCCGACGGGCTGTGGGAGCTCGACGGGCTCATGCCCGTGTCGGAACTGCGCGCGCGCCTGGGCATCCGCGAGCTGCCCGACGAGGAGCGCGGCCTCTACAACACCATGGCCGGCCTGCTGATGGCCGTGTCGGGCCACCTGCCGGAGGTGGGCGAGCACATCGACTGCGCCGGCTGGTGCTTCGAGATCGTCGCGCTGGAGGGCCGCCGCATCGACCGCGTGCTGGCCTCGCCCGACCCGACGGCGCCGCCGAAGGAAGAGTAGGGCGCGGGCCATGCTGTCGCTGCAGGCCCTGAGCTGCCCCCAATGCTCCGCGCCGCTGCCGCGCGCCGCCCGTTGGCGCACTGTGAACTGCAGCTACTGCGGCACCGCCGTGGTGCGCGGCGAGGAGATCGTCGAGCGCGAGAGCTTCCGCGCCGCGCTGCGCAGGGCCAATGCGGACGTGCCCGGCGGCCGGGTGCTCGTGTGGCGCGGCGCGCGCTACCGCGTGCTGGCGCCGCTGGCCACGGGGGAGCACGGCGAAGTGCTGCTGGCAGAACGCCTGGGCGCGCTGCCCGAACGCGTCACCTTCAAGCTCGCGCGCGACAGCTCCGCCGACGGCGTGCTGCAGCGCGAAGGCGTCGTGCTGCAGGCCCTGCAGGACCTTTCCGTGCCCGGTGCGGCCTACTTCACCCGCCGCCTGCCGCAGCCGCTGGGCACGGGCGTGGCCGCGGGGCTGGCGAGCGCCCTCGGCGATGGCTCCCGGCAGGCGCTGGTACTGCGCCACCCGACCGGCTTCTGGGGCAGCCTGCAGGACGTGCAGCAGGCCAACCTGCAAGGCATCGATCCGCGTCATGCGGTCTGGATCTGGCGGCGCATGCTCGAGGTGCTGGCCTTCGTGCACGGCGCGGGCTGGACGCATCGCGATCTTTCCCCGGCCCATGCGCTCGTGCATCCGCGCGACCATGGCGTGCTGCTCATCGGCTGGTCGCGCGCGCAGCACGCCACCGGCGCGGCTCACGATGCCGCTGCGGCGCGCGATCTCATGCAGGCCGCATGGACCGTGCGCGCCGTGCTGCATGGCGGCGCGGCGGGCGAGCCCGGCCTCGGCGCCCATACACCCGCGCCGCTCGCCGCCTTGCTGCGCGAGTGCAGCGAAGACGCCGCCGCCTGCCGGCGCCTCGGCGCGCAGGGCATCGAGCAGGCTCTTTCGGCCGCGTCGCGCGAAGCCTTCGGCGCACCGAGGTTCGTCCATTTCGATCCGGCGCCCGCACCGCGCGCCGGCGCCTGAATCAACGCAACACGCACGACAGTCACAGAGGAGCAGAACCCATGGGCTACGGAAACTACTCGCACGCCGCCCACACGGCACTCATCGCCGACCGCGCCAGCCGGTCCGGCGCGGAGGTCTTCACGCAGCGCACCACCCACCCGCTGATGAATCCGCACGGGCTCAAGGTGCGCGAGTCGCGCGACAACGCCGACCACCCGAATTCGCTGGGCATCGTCTTCGCGCTCGACGTGACCGGCTCCATGGGCGACATCCCGCAGACCCTGGCGCGCCGCGAGCTGCCCACCTTCATGAAGCTGCTGACCGACTGCGGCGTGGCGGACCCGCAGCTCATGTTCATGGCCATCGGCGACGCCAACTCCGACCATGCGCCCCTGCAGGTGGGCCAGTTCGAGTCGACCGCCAACCTCATGGACCAGTGGCTCACCTGGAGCTACCTCGAAGGCGGTGGCGGCGGCACCGGCGAGGAGAGCTACGAGCTGGCCTTCTACGTCATGGCGCAGCACACCGACATGGACTGCTGGGTCAAGCGCAGGAAGCGCGGCTACCTGTTCGTCACCGGCGACGAGCTGCCGTACCCGGCCGTCTCGCGCCACCAGATCGAAGGCCTCGTCGGCGAGAAGCTCGACGAGGACATTCCCATCGAGGAAGTCATCGCCGCCGCGGCCGAGACCACGAACCTGTTCTTCCTGATTCCCGACGCGCAGCGCCGCCGCCGCTGCGAGCCGCGCTGGCGCGAGCTGCTGGGCGATCACGTCATCTGCATGGACTCGCCCGACGACGCCTGCGCCGTGGCCGCCGGCATCGTCGCCCTCACCGAGAAGGCCGTGCCCAGCCTCGAGGCGCTGGCCGGCGTGATGAGCGCCACCGGCATGGAAAAGGAGCGCGTCGGCGGCGTGCTGCACGCGCTCGACGGCTATGCGGCGCTGCTCGATCCGTCGGCATCGCGCCGTGCGCATCCGGCCGTGGCCGCCGCGGCCTCCGGGCCGCGCTCGTCGTGGTGGAAGCGGCTCTTCGGTTGACGGCATCGACGGCTGCCGCGTGACCGCCACCGACCCGGCAACGCCCACGCGCTACGTCTCGCTGCTGGGCCTCGGCTTCGGCGACTGCGGCAAGGGGCTCTTCACCGACCACCTGTGCGGCGAGCTGCAGGCCCACACGGTGGTGCGCTTCAACGGCGGTGCCCAGGCCGGGCACAACGTGGTGTTGGCCGACGGGCGGCACCACACCTTCTCGCAATTCGGCGCCGGCAGTTTCCATGCGGGCGTGGGCACGGTGCTCGCTAGCCCGGTGGTGGTGCACCCCACCGCGCTGCGCGTCGAGGAAGAGGCATTGCGGCGCGCGGGCGTGGCCGATGCGTTCTCGCGCCTGCTGGTCGACGCGCGCTGCCGCGTGACCACGCCGTTCCACCAGGCGTCCGGCCGCCTGCGCGAGTGGGCGCGCGGGGAGGAGGGCGCGCACGGCAGCTGCGGCGTGGGGGTTGGCGAAACCGTGCGGCATGCGTTGGCCTCGCCCGGCGAGGCTTTGTTCTACGGCGACCTGACCCGGCCCGCGTCGGCGCTCGAGAAGATCGAGGCACTGCGCAACGCCTTGTTGGGCGAGTTCGCCTCGCTCGCGGTCCCCTCGCATGCCGATGAGGCACAGGAACTCGCCATGCTCCGCGACAACACGCTCGCCCGTCGCTGGCTCGGCGCCGTGGCGCCTTGCCTCGCGCAGTCGCCGCCCGCGAGCGCGGACCGCATCGCCGAGCGCCTCGCGCGCCCCGGCGCCGTTGTCTTCGAGGGCGCGCAGGGCGTGCTGCTCGACGAGTGGCGCGGCTTCCATCCGCACACCACCTGGAGCACGATTTCGGCCGCGGCGGTCGAGGCCGTACTGCGTGACGCGGGCATCGACGCCACCGTGCAGCACCTCGGCGTGCTGCGCAGCTATCTCACGCGCCACGGCCCCGGCCCGTTGCCCACGCACGATCGCACGCTCGATGCCCGGCTCGCAGAGCCGCACAACTCGGACGACGGCTGGCAGGGCGTGTTCCGCAGGGGGCATCCCGACGCGGTGCTGCTGCGGTATGCGCTCGACGCGGTCGGGGCGCTCGACGGGCTGGTGGTGAGCCACCTCGATGCCATCGGGCGCGCGCAGCTGCGGTGGTGCGCGGGCTATCGCACCGTCGACGAGGGCCGCCTCTCGTCGCTGCCGCTCGGCGGCGTGCGGGACCTCGATCACCAGCAGGCGTTGACGCAGCTGCTGCAGGGCGCCGAGCCCATCTACGAGCCGCACCTCATCGCCACGCCGCACGCATGGGTGGAGCATGCCGAAGCGCTCGGCGGCCTGCCTGTTCGCTTCGGCGCATTCGGGCCGACGCGCGAAGCCGTGCGCGCGCGCAAGCATCTGCCCTGATCGTTCGTGAAAGAAATTCCGTGGACTACAACATCCCCCTGGTCGCCGGTGCCGTGCTCAGCGCCATTGCCGCGCTGCTGCACGTCTGCGTGATCTTCGGCGGACCGGCGTGGTACCGCTTCTTCGGCGCGGGGGAGCGCATGGCCGCCGGCGCGGCGGCCGGGCACCTGTATCCGGCGCTGGTCACGCTGCTGATCGCAAGCGTGCTGGCCACGTGGGCCGCGTACGCGCTCTCCGGGGCAGGGGTGCTGCAGCCCTTGCCGCTGCTGGCTTTTGCACTGCCGGCGATCACTGCCGTGTACCTGCTGCGGGGGCTTGTCGTCGTCGTGCTCTTCCTGTTCGACAGGCGGCGGCTGACGGCCTTCTGGGTGTGGAGCTCGCTGATCTGCCTCGTGTACGGCGTCGTCCACCTCGTGGGCCTGCTTCAGGTTTGGGACAGGCTCTGACGCCGGGGCACGAGCCGGCGTCGCTGCAGAATGTCCGCCACACCTGAAAGTCCCGAGATGACGATCGACCCATTCGACGAAGGGCTCCAGCACCGGCACATCGTGCCGTACGACCCCGCCTATGCCGAAGTCTTCTCCCTCGTGCAGGAGTACGCGCGAGGGTGCATCGAAGGCGTCGAGCTCGTGCACATCGGCAGCACGGCGGTGGTCGGTCTGCGTGGCAAGCCCATGGTCGACATCACGGCCATCACCGCGCGCGAGAACCTGCGCGAGGAGCAGAAGATCTTCGAGCAGGCCGGCTTCCACCGCAGGCCGGTGTGGGTGGACAAGGACGAGAAGCCCTATGTCTGCGGCTCCGTGCTGCATGGCGGGCGGCGCTTCAACGTCAACATCCACATCTGCCATCGCGGCGATCCGGTGCACAAGGATTCGCTTGCCTTCATCGACATCCTCGAGCGCCGGCCCGACCTGCGCCGCAGGTACGAGGAGGCCAAGGACCGCGCCCACGCCGTGGACCCTGCCGATCCGCAGATCTACAACCGCGAGAAGGAGGCAGTCATCAGGGAGATCGAGGCGCAGATTCCAAAAGCCTGACGACGACGCAGCCTCCCTTACACTGCCGCCCATGCGTGCGCAGGGCCCAACTTCCTCCGCGTCGAACGACGCGGTCGCAGGCGCGGAAGCCGTGCCCGGCCCCGCCGACTCCCACGCCCAGCTCGTTCGCCAGCGCCTCCTGCGCCGCATGTTCGTGATGGGCCCGCCCACCGTGCTGACGGCGCTTGCAGCGGCCATCGCGATGGCGGGCGTGTTCTTCTGGATGACCCGCGGCCTCGGCGCACTGGCGTGGGGCATCGTGATCTGCACGCTGCTCGGCCTGCGGCTGGTGTTCATGCGCTGGAACGCACGCCTGTATCCCGAGCCGGAATTCACTCTGCGCCAGCCCGACGGCGCATGGCGCTTCATGCTGCCGCTGGGCGCCTACATGTCGATGTGGACGCTGGCGCCCTGGGCGCTCATGCCGCCGGGCACCGAGTCGCCCATGCGCATCCTTATCCTGCTGCTGGGCATGTTCGCCGTGCTCATGGGCTCGGTGCCGGTGATCGCCACCTGGCGCGCGATGGTCCCGGTGGTCACCATCCCGCTCACGCTGGGCGTGGTGACGCGCTTCGCGTGGATGGGCGGCACGGACGGCTGGTTCGCCTGCGTGGTCGGCCTGCTGTTCGGCGGCTCGATGGCGCGCTACGCGCTGTCGCAGCACCAGCTCATCCGGCGAAGCCTCTCCGACCAGATCGACAAGGAGCTGCTGAGCGAGCAGCTGATGCGCCAGTCCTTCGAGCTGCAGCGGCTCAACCGCGAGCGCAGCCGCTTCTTCGCCTCGGCCAGCCACGACCTGCGCCAGCCGGTGCATGCGCTCGCGCTGTTCTCGCGCTCGCTGGAGCGCGACCTCGCGGACCACCCGCTGGCGCCGGTGGCGGGCCGCGTGGTGCAGGCGACCGACGCCGTGAGCGGCCTGCTCAACGCGATGCTCGACATCTCCAAGATCGACGCGGGCACCGTGGTGCCCCAGCCCGTGGAGATCGCGGTGGACCCGCTGTTCCTGCGGCTGGCGCAGCTCTTCGAGCCGAGGGCCCAGGAGGCGGGGCTGTCGCTGCGCTTCCACACCGCGCCCGAATGGCTGCAGACCGATGCCGACCTGCTGCTGCGCGTGCTGACCAACTTCGTCGACAACGCCCTCAAGTACACGCGACGCGGCGGCATCCTCGTGAGCGCGAGACCGCGCGGCGACCGCCTGCGCCTGGCCGTGTGGGACACCGGCCTGGGCATCGCGCCCGAGCACCTGCCCCATGTGTTCGACGAGTTCTACCAGGTCGACAACCCGCAGCGCGACGTGGCGCGCGGGCTGGGCATCGGGCTGGCCATCGTCAAGCGCCTGGTCGACCTGCTCGGCGGCGAGATCGGCGTGCGCTCGCGGCGCGGCCGCGGCAGCGTGTTCTGGGTCGACCTGCCGCGCCGGCCGCCGGCGCCCGCGGGCCTGGTCCTCGCGCCCACAACGACACCTGCGCCCGCCAGTGCCGAAGCGAACGAATCGCCGCTGGTGCCGCCCCGCGTGCTGCTGCTCGACGACGAACAGCCGGTGGGCGAGGCGGTGCGCATGTGGCTGGCGCCTTATTGCGAACGCATCGAGATCACGTCCCGGCTGGCCGATGCCGGCGCGAAGGTGCGGGCGACGCCGGAAGGCTTCGACGCCTTCATCATCGATTTCCGGCTGGCCGACCCGCAGGACGGCATCCAGGCGACGGCGGAGCTGCGCAAGCTGGCCGGGCGCCACGTGCCCACGATCCTGGTCACCGGAGACACCGATCCGGAGCGCGTGCGCGCCGCCTACGCCAGCGGCCTGGTGGTGATGTTCAAGCCGGTCCAGCCCGAAGTGCTGCTGCGGACCCTGCACCAGATCATTCATGACGGCGAGAAGGAGTCGCGGGCGACGGGTTGACCGATCAGCCCGGTCAGGTTGGAATGCCGCAAGGACTCCTCGTATTTCCAGGAAAGGACCTGCCTTGAAGCTCGATTCGAAACTGATTCCGGGCGCAGCCCTGGCGCTGACAGTCCTGTCGATGACCGCCTGCGGGACACCGAAGGCGAAGGACGACGCCCCGGCCGGGGCCTGCCGGCCTGACGCTGCCGCCGCCCTGGCGGGCAAGAACGGCGTCAGCGACGCCGAAGCGCGGCAGATGACCGGCGCCTCCATCGTTCGCCAGGTCCAGCCCGGACAGCCCGTGACGATGGACTACCGACGCGAGCGCGTGACGATCGAGACGGATCCGAAGACGGGCAAGATCGTTCGAGCCTACTGCGGGTAGGCAGGGGCGGTGGGGCTCCAAGCTGGCGTTTCGCGGTGTCCCTCTCTCACCACGCATACCCCGCCTGCACCCGAGCCGCCACCCGGCTGCCGCTCCCGCTGCTGGTCGCGGTCGAAAGCCCCACGCCCAGGTTCAGGTTGTCGTTGACCTGGTAGCCGAAGGCGACACCCACTCCCGACGCGCCCGCGTAGCTGCCGACGGCGGCGCCCATCCATTTCCTGCCTGCCGGCAGCGTCGGCATCGACGGCATGGCCAGTGCCGCCGCGACGCCTTGCGCGGCGAAAGCGTTCGCCTGGCTCGTCGCGTTGGCCACGGCCTGCTGCAGCTGGCCGAGGTTGACGGCGTCGGTGGGCAGCACGCCGGGCGCGACATTCGTGATGCCGCGCAACTGGTTGGTGGCTGCATTGCCCACCGACACGGTGTTGTCGCGATCTGCCACGGAGCCCTGGCCCAGCGCCACCGAGTTGCTGCCGCTCGCCAGCGTGTTGGCGCCCAGCGCGACGGCGTTGTTGCCGGTGGCCACGGCGTTGTTGCCCACCGCCGTGGTGGGGTCGGCCAGCGCCTTCGCGCCCGCGCCGATGGCGACCGAGCCCGCGTGGTCGGCCTGCGCGCCGTTGCCGATGGCCACGGTGTTCTCGCCGTTGGCCTGCGCATTGGTGCCCATCGAGGTGCTGCCCGCGCCGCTGGCGCCGGCGCCCGTGCCGCAGGCCACGGAGCCGCTCGCGCTCACGGCGCATACGCCGCTCGACAGGGCCTGGTTCATCAGCGACTGCAGCGCATTGACCTGCTGCACGGTGAAGTTGTTCGCGGTGGTGATGGCCGTCTGCTGCGCCTGCTGCACCTGGCCGACGTTGGCTGCGTCGGTGCTCGCCTGGCCGGCGGCCACGTTGTTGATGGTGGTGCCGGTGCCGCCGTTGGCGTTGAGCTGCAGCGTGGTGCCGCCCGCGCCGTACTGCGCCGAGTTCTGCGCGAGGCCCAGGGCCGTGTTGGAGGTCTGCTGCACGGTGTAGAGCTGGCTGCCGTTGACGGCGTCGGTGCTGGTGGCGCTCACCGTGCCCGCGCTCACGTTGACGAGGGTGCGCGTCTGGCCCGCCGAGCCGAAGGAGACCGTGTTCGCCGTGGTGGCGACCGAGTTGGCGCCGATGGCGACGCTGTTGGTCGCGCCGCTCGCGACCTGGCTGCCCGAGCCGATGGCCACGCTGCTGGCGGCCAGCGCCGATGCGCCGGCGGATCCGTTGTAGGCGCCGCCGATCGCCGTGCTGCCATCGCCCGATGCCACCGCGCCCCGGGTGGTGCCCGAGGCGCTGCCGATGGCGATCGCCGAAACGCCCGATGCCTGCGCGCCGCTGCCGCCGGTCTGGCCGGTGAAGCCGCAGCAGCCGTTGCCGCCCGTGCCCCCGGCGCCGACGGCGATGGCGCCACTGGCCGAGGCGCTGGCCCCGGTGCCGCCGGTACCGCCGGTGCCGCCGGCCGTTCCGTAGCCGCCGGTACCGCCGCCGCCGATGGCGGTCGCGCCGCCCGCGGTGGCGCTGGCGCCCGCGCCGCCCACGCCGCCGGTCGCGCCGGAGTTGGAGGTGCCGCCGCTGCCGCCGGCACCCACCGCGGTTCCGCCGTCCGCCGTGACGGTCGGCGCGGCGCCACCGGCTCCGCCCGTTCCGCCGGAGTCCGCCACGCCCGTGCTCCCGGCCGTTCCTCCGACGAAGCCGTCGGCGAAGGCGCCGCCCGCGGCGAGCAGGGCGATGGCGGGCCAGTACCGGAGCGCGCGCCGCAGCCGCCGCCGTGGCCGCTGGCGGCCTCCGGTGGCTTCGATGGGGGCGCCGCTGGCATCGGCCTGAGTGAACATGGTGTTTCCTGTGATGAAGAACGAGAACGACAAGACAGCGGCGAACGCGCCGGACGCGGGCGAGTGTGTCGTTTCGTTTCCAGCGCATCCATACCCGAAAACAAGTAAATCGGGCCTGCCGGCATAGGCGCGGCGCTCGTTCCGCCGGTGCGCGCCAGCGGAACGCGTGACCAATTCATGAGAGGCAAAAAGTATTCATCCGACGCAGACTCGGCGCCTCCCGCTTCCAAGGTTCAGCGCATGCCCAAACTCGTCGACTACGTCCGCCAGAACTTCCCCATCGATCTGCAGCGCGCCAAGGTCCGCCATGCGATCCAGTTCGGGGATGGGCTGGGCCTCGGCCTGATGAGCCAGGAGCTGTCCGAGGGTGAATGCCGGGGTATCGTCGACAAGGTGGTGCTGAAGCCCGCCGGCGGCGGCCATCGCCATGTGCGCTTCGTCGGATTCAACCAGGAGCGGGTCGACGAGCTCGGCGCCTGTCTCGACATCGCGCTGGTGATGCTGCGCAAGGCCAGGGCCGATGTAGGCCTGCACACGTGGCCGGGCAAGACGAACTACGAAACCATCTTCGGCTCGCGTGCGTGGCACGGCAGCAGCGCGACCCGCAAGGCGGGCATTGCCGCCGGCAATGCGGCGGCCGAATCAGGATTCATGTCGCGATCGAAGTACGTGCGGGAAAAGCTCGGCCAGATGGAGGCCGACCTGAGGGACCCGCGCTGGATGCTCTACGACAGCAACGAGAGAGGCGACGCCGCCGCCTTGAAGGGCGGGCGAGGCGGCTATCTCATGGCGATCGGGCCGTCATTTCCGAAGGGAACCGCCGGCCACTTCCATGCCGGCGTGCTGATCCACGAGGTGGGCCACAACCTCGGGCTCGCCGACGTCTGCGGCGAGTGCCAGCAGCACCGGCTGCTGCTGGATGCGGCGCACTACACGCCTCGCGCCGATGCCGACATTCCGCAGTGCACCGGCAACAACGCGCACGGGCCGCTGGCCGCTTCGGGAAGGGGGCATTTCATCGGATCGAAGCAGGTGAAGCGCCTCGCCGAGCGGCACAAGAACGCCACCATCTACAACACCGACTCCTACCGCTGGTACTGCTACGCCTTCTTCAGGAACGAGGTGGACGCGGGCATCGCGACGCACAAGGCGCTGTCGGCGGCAGTGGCCGCGGCCTGACGATCAGGGGCGTCGGCCCGTTCACCGGCGGGCGGAACCGCCTTCGTCGCGATAGGCCTGCGGCGTCTGCCCGTGCTGCCTCGCGAACGCGCGCTGCAGCGCGTCCACCGAGCGGAAGCCGCTGAGGCCCGCGATCTTCTGCTGCGTCCAGCCCGTCTGCCGCAGCAGCTGCGCGGCGGCGGCCACGCGGGTCTGCTCGACGAAGCGCGCCGGCGTGCAGCCGGTCTGGGCCGCGAAGGCGCGCGCGAAGTTGCGCGGGCTCATCCCCGCGCGCGCGGCTATCGCCTCGACCGACAGGTCTTCCTGCGGATGCGTGCCTATCCACGCGACCAGCTCGCGCAGCCGGTGGCTGGCCGTGGCCTGCGCCTCGAGCGCCTGGCTCAGCTGCGGCTGCTCGCCGCCGCGCAGCATCGGCAGCGCCAGCGTGCGGGCGATGTCCATCGACACGGCGTGGCCCAGGTCGTCTTCCACCAGGGCCAGCGCGAGTTCGATGCCGGTGGTGACGCCGGCCGAGGTCCACATGGGACCGTCCTGCACGTAGATGCGCTCGCGCTGCACGCGCACCTGCGGGCGCAGCTGCTGCAGCATGTCGCAGGCGCTCCAGTGGGTGGTGGCCTCGCGGCCGTCGAGCAGGCCGGCGGCGGCCAGCGCGAAGGCGCCGGTGCACACGCTGCCCACGCGTCGCACGCGCGGCGCGACTTCGGCGATCCACGCGCTCACGTTCTGCTCGAGGATGGCGAAGCGCACGGAAGGCTCGTCGCCGCCGGCCACGATCAGTGTGTCGATCTCCGCCGGCAACTGACGCAGCGCCAGCGTGCCGGCGAAGCTCAGTCCCCCGTTGGTGAGTACGCTGCCGCCGGCCGGCGACGCGATGTGCAGGCGGTAGGTGCCGGGGCGCATCTGCTCGGCCTTGCTGAAGACGCTGGCCGGGCCGGCAATGTCGATGGCCTCGACGCCGTCGAACGCGACCAGCACCACCACGCCGGCGGCGCCATGGCTGGCAGGAACCGCGGTTTCTTCGTCCTTGTGGGGCAGGGTGGGCATTCGTACTCTCGGGGCATTGCCTGCAGTCATGGAGAAACGTCGATGTTCACCGGGTCATTTTCACGCGCGCTGGCTGCCGCCGGTATGGCGGTGCTCGTTTTCGCGGGATGCTCCGCCGGCGCGCCGCTGCCGTCACCGGCGCGCGACGACACGGCCGCGCTCCAGCGCGACCAGCAGGCCTTCGTCGATGCGATGAAGCCGCGCAACCCGGGCGGCAGCCGGCCGGTGATCGCCGTGCTCGCGTCCAACGACGGCACCGAAATGACCGACCTGCTGCTGCCGTACGCGGTGCTCAGCCGCGCCGACATCGCCGAGGTGCGCATCGTGGCACCGCGCGCCGGCCGCGTCGACCTGTTTCCCGCGCTGCAGGTGGACGGCGCGCAGGACTTCGTCGGCTTCGACCGCGCGCATCCCGCGGGCGCCGACTACGTGATCGTCCCCGCGATGCTGAAAGAAGACGCACCCGAGATCACCGCCTGGCTGCGGCGGCAGTCGCAGCAGGGCGCGCGGGTGATCGGCGTGTGCTCCGGCGCGCTGGTGGTGGGGCAGGCCGGCCTGCTCGACGGCCGGCGCTTCGCGGGCCACTGGTTCGACCGCGGCAAGCTGCTCGAGCGCCACGCGGGCTCCACGCACCTGCCGCACCGGCGCTACCTGGTGGACCGGGGCGTGGCCACCACCACCGGCATCACCGCGTCGGTGCCCACGATGCTGGCGCTGGTGGAAGCCATCGGCGGGCGCGAGAAGGCCTCCACGCTCGCGGGCGAACTGGGCGTGGCCTCGTGGAGCCCGGTGCACGACAGCTCGCCCTTCGGCCTCGACGCCGGCAAGCGCGTCGCCTACCTGCTCAACAAGGCCGCGTTCTGGCGCGTCGAGCGCTGGAGCGTCGAGGTGCGCGACGGCATGGACGACGTCTCCCTCGCGCTGGCTGTCGACGCATGGGAGCGCACCGGGCGCGTGCGGGTCGAGGCCGTGTCGGCCTCGGGCCCGGTCAGGCTGCGCAGCGGCCTGGTGCTGCTGGCCCGGCCTGCCACTGCCGGTGACGCGCCACGGCCGCTTCTGACGGCCGCGCTCAAGCCGGTGCCGCAGCTCGACCGTACGCTGTGCGAGATCGCCGGCCGCCATGGCGACGCCCGGCGCGAATGGGTGATGCAGGAGATGGAATACCCGACACGGGGCGCCGCCGCCTGCCCCGGCTGACGCGCACCGGGCCGCGTCATACTCTCGGCCGGATCGTCCCTCTCCCCAGGGGCCGGGACGATGGTCCAACCGAAGAGCCGGGAGCAGAAGAAATGACAACCACATGCTGGCGCGCGCCCCTTGCCGCGCTCGCGCTCGTCTTCTCGATGTTGATGGGCGCATGCTCCAGCCTGCCTCCGCGGGTGTCGGAGCGGCCGGTCGCCGCCATCGCCGACTTCCGCTCCACGCCGCTCGATGCGATCACGCGGAAGGTCCTGCCCGGGAACGAGCAGGCGGACGACCGCTCCGGCTTCCAGCTGCTGCCCTACGGCCCGACCTCGTTCGCCACCCGCATCGAGCTCGCGAAGCTCGCCACCCGCAGCCTCGACGTGCAGTACTACCTGCTGGCCGCCGACAACACCGGCCGCGCCCTGATGCGCGAGCTGCGCGACGCGGCGCAGCGCGGCGTGCGCGTGCGGCTGCTGGTGGACGACCTCTACACCACCGGCGAAGACGAACTGCTGCTCGCGCTCGCCAGCTACCCCAACGTGCAGGTCCGCCTGTTCAACCCCTTCCCCGGCGGGCGCGGCAGCGACCTGACGCGCTTCATCAGCTCGGGGCTGGAGTTCGGTCGCATCAACCGGCGCATGCACAACAAGCTCTTCGTGGCCGACAACGTCGCGGCCGTGGCGGGCGGGCGCAACATGGCCGACGAGTACGTGATGAATGCCTCCGGCAGCAACTTCATCGACATGGATGTCTTCGCGGCCGGTCCGGTGGTGCGGCAGCTCTCGGACGAGTTCGACCACTACTGGAACAGCGAGGTCGTCTACCCCGTGGGCCGCATCGCCAGCAGCGCGCTCACGCCCGGGCAACTGCGGCAGAATTTCGACAGGCTCACGGCCGCCGTGAAGCCGCCCGAGGCGCCCCGCATCCCGCCGGACGGCAGGATCGCCAACCCGGTCGACGGCGAGCCGCACAGCCTGCCGCTGGAAATGCTGCCCATGCTCAACCTGCCCTTCGAGCTGGCCGAGGACCGGCTCAGCCCGCTGCTGTGGGCGCATGCGCAGGTGCTGTTCGATCCGCTCACCAAGACCGAGGGCCTCAACGAGCGCGAGAACTCCATCAAGGGCACCGTGACCGAGGGCGTGATCCAGTGGTTCCGCACCTCGCACTCCAGCATCAAGATGGTGTCGCCGTACTTCGTGCCCTCGGACGCGGCCGTGGCCAACCTCGCGCAGGCGCAGGCCGCCGGCATCCGGATCGAGCTCGTCACCAACTCGCTGGCCTCCACCGACGAGCCCTGGGTGTACGTGGGCTACTGGCCGCACATCCACAAGCTGCTGCAGTCGGGCGTGGCCATCTACGAGCTGAGCCCCACGCTGAGCGTGAAGCGCGGCAAGCTGGGCATCTTCGGCCGCCGCACGGGCGCGCTCCACATGAAGAACGGCATCGTGGACAGCAAGCAGGTGTTCCTCGGCTCGATGAACCTCGATCCGCGCTCGGCCCATCTCAACACCGAACTGGGCCTGATCATCGACAGCCCCGACATGGCGCGGCAGCTCGACAGCTTCGCCGACGCGGGCAGCGCCTACCGGCTGCGGCTCGATGCCACGGGCCGGGGCATCGAGTGGGTGGAGCAGGACGACGACGGCAAGGAAACGGCCTACGACGTGCCGCCCGAGACCACGGCGTGGCAGCGGCTCAAGCTGCGGCTGGTCGCGCCGTTCATTCCGCTGAGCCTGCTGTAGGCCGGCGGCAGGGGCCGCGGCCGCGCGCTCTCAGGCGTTGCTGGTCGCGCGCACTTCCTCGATGGTGGTCTGCCCGGCCAGCACCTTCTCGATGCCGTCCTGCCGCAGCGTGCGCATGCCTTCCTGCAGGGCGGCCTGCTGGAGCTCTTCGGCGCGCGCGCCGGTCTGCACCAGGCGACGCAGCGACTTCGACATTCCCATCAGCTCGTGGATGCCCACGCGCCCCTTGAAGCCGGTGTCGCCGCAATGCTTGCAGCCCTTGCTCGTGTACGTGTGCAGCCGCCCGTCGCGGCCGTGGCGCTGCACCCAGCCGGCCAGCACCGCCTTGCGCTGGCCCGGGTCGTGCTGCTGCGCGCCGCCGAAGGCGTGCATGTAGTCGTTCAGCAGTTCCTCGACCGTCTCGGGGCTCGCGGGCGTGCTGGTGGTGCACTGCGTGCACAGGCGCCGCACCAGCCGCTGCGCGAGCACGGCCAGCAGCGAGTCGGCGAAGTTGAACGGGTCCATGCCCATGTCCAGCAGGCGGGTGACGGTCTCGGGCGCGCTGTTGGTGTGCAGGGTCGAGAGCACGAGGTGGCCGGTCAGCGATGCCTCGATGGCGGTCTTGGCCGTTTCCTCGTCGCGGATCTCGCCGACCATGATCACGTCCGGGTCGGCGCGCACGAAGGCGCGCAGCGCCTTGGCGAAGGTCCAGTCGATGCGAGGGTTGATCTGCACCTGCCGCAGCCCGGTCTGCGTGATTTCCACCGGGTCTTCGGCGGTCCAGATCTTGCGCTCGGGCGTGTTGATGTGCATCAGCGCCGAATGCAGCGTGGTCGTCTTGCCCGAGCCCGTGGGGCCCACGCACAGCACCATGCCGTAGGGGCGCTCGACCGCCTTCGTCAGCTGCGCGAGGTTGTCGGGCGAGAGGCCCAGCCGGTCCATCGGAATGGGCTTGGCCGAGGCCAGGATGCGCATCACCACGTCCTCGAGCCCGTTGTTGGTGGGAATGGTCGCCACGCGCAGCTCGATGCGGTGCTGCGGCGAATACCTGGTGAAGTTGATCTTGCCGTCCTGCGGGTTGCGCTTCTCGCTGATGTCCAGGTCGCACATGATCTTCACGCGCGCGACGATGGCGTTGCGGTAGCTCGGCGGCAGCTCGAGATAGGTGTAGAGCAGGCCGTCGCGCCGGAAGCGGATGCGCGTCTTCTCCTGGCCGGGATAGCTCTCGATGTGGATGTCGGAGACGCCCTCGCGGTGCGCCTCGATGATCATGCTGTTGATCATGCGCACCAGCGAGTTGTCCGACTGCTCGATGGGCGCCTCGCTCGGCGGCGCGGCCACCGTGCCTTCCTTCTCCAGCGTCTGCAGCAGCTCGCTGGTGCCGGCCATGTCGAAGTCCAGGGGGCGCGACGGGTCGGTGTCGATCTGGAAGGCGCCGGGCACCGTGCTCGCCGTGGACTCGCCGATCTTCTCGTAGGCGCCGAGCAGCACGCCGTCGAGGTCCAGGCAGTGCCCGACGACCGGCGTGACCTTCATCTGCGCCATGAACTCCACCTCGTCGAGCGCCGTGTGCCGGCCCGTCGGGTCGTCGACGGCGACGACTAGGCGCCCCTCGTGCACCATCAGCGGCATGAGCTGCAGCCGCTTGGCCACCGCATGCGGCAGCTTGCGCAGCGCGTCGGCCGTCGCGGGAAACAGGTGCAGGTTGACCAGCGGATAGCCCATCTTGCGCACCAGCGCCGTCTGCAGCTGGCTGCGGTTCACCACGCCCATGCGCACCAGCGTCTCGCCCAGCGGCACCGTCGGCTCGAGCTTCTGCCGCTCGAGTCCTTCGCGAAGCTGCGCCTGCGTGATCATGTCCAGCGCGATGAGCGCCTCGCCGATGCGCGCGATGGGCGTGCGGCTCTGGGCTGCGAGCGCGCTGAGCAATTGCTCGGGCATGACGACTTCGTTGTTGGACATCGGTGCGTTCTCCTTCCTGTCTGGTTTCCGGCACGCATCGTAGAGCCTGATCGAGTCGCTTGCCATTCGTTTTGTCATTGAGTACGCAAGTTCTCAATGCTGAATTTCCTCCCGTCCTACGCGCGTTGATCGCCGCTTGCCCAAGGATGTAAACAATGCGTCAACTGATGATTCTTGCGACAACCTTGGGGTTCGGCGTGCTCGGCCTTGCAGCGCGGGCGGAGCCCATCAAGGTGCCCGTCGACAGCGACGAGAAGGGCTCCGTCTACATCGCGCCAAACGTAAACCCGACCGAGACCTCGGCCACCGTCAACGGCACCACCGTCGGCGTGCAGCGCCCCGACGGCAGCGGCACCTACATCGGCACAGACACCTCCACGCCGAGGCCAACGTACTCGCTGGGCGCGAGCACCGGGGGCAACGTGTCGTTCTCGGGCGGCGTGAAGTCGGACGGCAAGGCCAACAACGGCGTCAAGGCCGGAGTGACCATCAAGTACTGAGAAACACCGAAGACCGCGCATGCGGCTTCATGACCTCGCAGGTCATGGCGCGACGACGGGTGCCCGCATAGAAACGGGGCATGCGCTACATCGTCCCTGTCGCTCTCTTTCTCGTCGGCCTCATCCACGTCCTCCCGCTTGCCGGCGTACTGGGCGTGGCGCGGCTGCACGGCCTGTACGGCATCGGCGTAGAGGAGCCGAACCTCGAGATCCTGCTGCGGCATCGCGCGGTGCTCTTCGGGCTGCTCGGTCTGTTCCTCTGCCAGGCCGCGTTCCGGCCGGCTCATCAGGCAATGGCGCTGATCGCGGGGCTCGCGAGCGTCGCGTCGTTCCTGCTGCTGGCGGTGATGGTGGGCGGGTACAACGCGCAGCTCGCCAGGGTCTTCGCGGTCGACGTGGTGGCGCTGGTGCTGCTGGTCATCGCAGGCGGCGCATTCCTGTACGCGAAGGACCGCGCCTGACCGGCCGCGTTCTCAGACCAGCGTGCCGTAGACGATGAAGCCGTCGTGCGTCGCGACCTTGTCGTAGAGCGTGCGGCCCGCCGTGTTGGTCACGTGCGTCTGCCAGTACACGCGGTGGCCGCCCGCGAGCTTCACGCGTTCGTACACACCGTTGATCAGCTGCCGGCCGACGCCCCTGCCGCGTTCCGAAGGCAGCGTGAACAGATCCTGCAGGTAGCAGGTCGGCTCCAGCCGGGTGGTGCTGCGGTGAAAGAGGTAGTGCGTGAGCCCGACCAGCTGCCCGTCGCGCTCGGCGACCAGCGCGTGCACCGGCTCGTAGGCGTCGAAGAAGCGCTGCCAGGTGGCCTGCGTGATCTCGTCGGCGAGGGCAGTCGGGCCCTCGCGGCCGTAGAAGGCGTTGTAGCCGTCCCAGAGCGGCTTCCATGCCGCGTAGTCGTCGGGCGTCGGTGGGCGGATCAGTAGGGAGGAACTCATGTCGTCGGTGGCCTGCACGTTGGAAAACGTGCGATTGCAACACGACGGGCGCGGCGGCGCTCAGGCCGCGAAGAATTCCTTCAGCATCTTTTCAGGCAACTGCCCTTGCAGGCCGATGGCGACGACGCCGGCGCTGGCCAGCCCCGAAGGCGGTGCGGCCTTGCGCAGCGAACCATGGCGACCCGCGTACTGGACTTCGGACCACTCGTCGCCGCCGGCGCCATGTCCGGTGCGCAGCAGGCCCTTGAGCCGAAGCACGCCCGGCGGCATCTCGCGCAGCCAGGCGCGCAGCGTGGCGGCCGGGATCATCGCCCCGGGCTGCGCGCTCCAGGTCTGGAAGATCGCGCCGTGGTCGGGCGACCCATGGTCGTGATCGTGATCGTGGTCGCAATCCGGGCCGCATGCATGTGGCGCGAGGGCGGATTGCGGCAACCCCGACAGCAGCGCCAGCGGCACCGCAGCCTCCGTGGTCTCGATGCACGGCGTGCCGGGCGCGCTGGCTTCCACCCAGGCCTTCGCCGCGGCCAGAGCGTCGGCCGATGCGATGTCGGCCTTGTTCAGCACCACCAGGTCGGCCGATTTCAGCTGCCGCGCCAGCGTGTCGGCCAGCAGCGGGTCCGTCGACTGTCGCGCGGCCACGCTCGCATCCACCAGCACGATCACGCCTTCGAGGCTCAGCTCCGGCGCCGCCATGCCGATCTGCGCGATGCGCCACGGGTCCGACACGCCGCTGGCCTCGATCACCACAGCGTCGAAAGGCGTCTTCGCTTCGATCACCTCCACCAGCGCGCGGCCCAGGTCGTCGCCGATCTGGCAGCACACGCAGCCGTTGGTCAGCGCGGTGGTGTCGCCGTGCGTGGCGGCGATCAGGTCGGCGTCGATGTTGAGCGCGCCGAAGTCGTTCACCAGCACCGCCATGCGCAGGCCCTTCGCCTCGCGCAGCCAGCGGTTGAGCAGCGTGGTCTTGCCCGCGCCGAGAAAACCGCCGATGACGGTGAACGGAAGTCGCCTTGCCGGCATCACGCGCCCTGGCCCCCCTGACCCCCCTGACCCCTCTGCGCCTCGAACACGCGGCCCGAAAGCACCGTGCCCCATACGCGCGCATCCTTCAGCGCCACCGGGTCCATCTCCAGCGGGTCGTCTTCCAGCACGCAGAAGTCGGCGCGTTTGCCGCATTCGATGCTGCCGATCTCGCCGTCGAGCTTCAGCGTCCATGCCGCGCCGAGCGTGATGGCGCGAAGCGCCTGCGGCACGGTGATGCGCTCGGCCTCGCCCAGCAGCCGGCCCTTGGGCGTGATGCGGTTCACGGCGCACCACGCGGTGAAGAGCGGCCCGAGCGGCGTCACCGGCGCGTCGGAATGAATGGCCAGCGGCACGCCGGCCGCCAGCGCGCTGCCGCAGGCGTCGAGCCGGTTGGCGCGGTCCGGGCCCATGGTCATCTCGTAATGCTGGTCGCCCCAGTACCAGATGTGGTTGGCGAACAGGTTGGCGCAAAGGCCCAGCGATGCCATGCGGCGGAACAGCGGCGCGTCGATCATCTGGCCGTGCTGCAGCGTGTGGCGGTGGTCGGGGCGCGGCGCGCGCGCCAGCACGCGCTCGATGGCATCGATGGCCACCTCGCTGGCCTCGTCGCCGTTGGTGTGCGTGTGGATCGTGAGGCCCGCGCGGTGGTAGGTCTCGAAGTCCGCCTCGTACTGCGCGGGCGCGGTCACCCAGATCCCGTTGGGCGCGCCGTTGAAGTGGCCCGGCCAGCGCAGCCGCGCCGAGAAGCCCTGGATCGATCCGTCGAGCATCATCTTCACCAGGCCGTATCGCAGCCGGTCGGTGTTGCGCGGCACCAGCGACTTCACGTGCTCCGCACCCTGCGCGGCCCCGTGCGTGCCGTGGAAAGCCTGGAACGCGGGCAGGATGCGCACGCCGAAGCCGTCGTCGCCCGTGGCCTTTTCCAGAACGCCGCAGTCCTCGGGCGTGAGCTTGTTGACCAGGTCGGTCGCGGTGGTCACGCCCTGCAGGCAGGCCAGCCGCGCGAAGGAGCGCACGCCGGCCTCCGTCATCGGTGCGAGCAGGCCGGCGTTGCCGATCTTGCGCAGCACCAGAAACATCGCGGCCGGCTCCTGCAGCTCGCCGGTGGGCTCGCCTTCGCTCTCGCCATCCGCGAACTTGACCACCCCTTCCACCTCGTTGTCGCGCGTGATCTCGGCAATGCGCAGCATCGTGCTGTTGACGTTCATCAGGTGGCCGTTGGCGTGGCCGATGACGATGGGCCGCGTGCCGCTCGCGCGGTCGACGTGGCGCACCGTCATGCGCTCGCCGCCGAAGTAGATCGGATCGAACCCCCAGGCGACGAGCGGCTCGCTGTCGGGAATGCCGTCGGCCGTCATCTTCGCGGCGACTTCGCTCAGCCGCGAGACCACCTCGTCCATCGAGCGAAGGCCGCTCCACACCTTGCCCTCGGGGTCGCGACGGTCGAACCAGCCGAGGTACGTCCAGTCCCACATGCTGCCTTCCTTCAGGTGGCAGTGGCCTTCGATGAGACCGGGCATCAGCACCTTGCCGGCGAAGCGCTCGTCGAGCGTGAAGGGGCCCCAGCCCTGCATGTCCGCGAGCGCGCCGACGGCCAGCACGCGGCCGTCGCGCACCGCCACGTGGGTGGCGTGCGGCTGCATCGGGTTCATGGTGATGATCTTGCGGGCGGCGTAGATGGTGGTCGTGTTGTTCGCTTGGCTCATGGCATTCATGGCGATTCGGGAATCGAAAGAGGAGGGTGCGGCAGCCCGTCGACGACGTCGACGCGCCTGCAGCGTACCCAGTGATCGGGCGCGACCTCGCGCAGCGGAGGCAGTTCCGCCGTGCAGGCCGCTTCCGCCACCGGGCAGCGGCCTGCGAAGCGGCAGCCCTTGGGCGGGTCGATGGGGCTGGGCGGGTCTCCGCTCAGCTTGATGCGGTTGGCCGCGCGCCGCCGCCCGCCGCTCACCGTGGGCACCGCTGACATCAGCGCCACGCTGTACGGATGCAGCGGCCGCGCGAAGAAGCTGCGGCGCGGCGCGCGCTCGACGATCTGGCCGAGGTACATCACGGCGATGTCGTCGCAGATGTGCTCCACCACCGCCATGTCGTGCGAGATGAAGAGGTAGGTCAGCCCCAGCTCGCGCTGCAGCCGCGCCAGCAGGTTCAATATCTGCGCGCGGATGGCGATGTCGAGCGCGGACACCGGCTCGTCGCACACCACCAGCTCCGGGTTGGTGGCCAGCGCCCGTGCGATGTTGATGCGCTGGCGCTGCCCGCCCGAGAACTGGTGCGGAAACAGATGCTGCTGCTCCGGCCGCAGGCCCACCGCCTCGAAGAGCTCGGCCACGCGGCGCGTGCGCTCCTCGGGCGTGCCCACCCGCATCAGGTCGAGCGGCGCGCGCACGGCGGCGCCCGCGCGCTCGCGCGGATTCAGCGAGGAGAACGGGTCCTGGAAGATGATCTGCATGCGCGTGCGCGCCTGCCGCAACGCCTCGCCCTGCAGCGCGCCCAGGTCGGTGTCGCCCAGCTGCATGCGCCCCGAGGTGACCGGCGCGAGCCGCATCACCGCCAGCGCGGTCGTGGTCTTGCCCGAGCCCGATTCGCCGACCACCGCGAGCGTGCTGCCGCGCCGCACCGAGAAGGAAACGCCGTCCACCGCCTTCACCACCTCGGGCGTGCGGCCCCAGCCGGCCTTGCCGCGCGGAAAGTGCACCTTCAGGTCGTCGACCGAAAGCAGCGTGTCGGTCTTGCCGATGAACGTCATGCGGCCTCTCTTTCGGGTTGGACTGCCGCAGCCTCTGCATGCAGCCAGCAGGCGGCGCCGTGCGGCACGCCGGCAGCCACTTCGCCATGCACCGCGAACATCGGCGGCACCTCGGCCGCGCAGCGCGGCATCGCGCGCGGGCAGCGCTCGCGAAAGGCGCAGCCGGTGCCCAGCTCCCAGATCGAGGGCACCACGCCGGCGATCTCGGCCAGGTCTTCGCGCTCGCCGTCGCCGTATGCCGCGCTGCTGCCGAGTTCGGGCAGGCAGTCGATCAGTCCGCGCGTGTAGGGGTGGCCGGGCTCCGACAGCACCTGCTCGGTGGTGCCCTGCTCGATGACTCGGCCCGCGTACATCACCATCACGCGGTCGGCCATCTCGGCCACCGCGCCCATGTCGTGCGTGATGAGCATGATGGTCGTTCCCTTCTCGCGCTGCAGCTCGCGCAGCAGGTCGAAGATCTGCGCCTGCACCGTCACGTCGAGCGCGGTGGTGGGCTCGTCGGCAATCAATATGTCGGGCCGGCAGGCCAGCGCCATCGCGATCATCACGCGCTGGCGCATGCCGCCGGAGAGCTGGTGCGGATACTCGTCCACGCGCCGCTCCGGCGCCGGAATACCTACCTGCCGCAGCATCTCGATGGCGCGCTGCCGCGCCGCGTGCGTGTTCATGCCGGCATGCAGCTGCAGCGATTCGCCGATCTGGTCGCCCACGGTGAACACCGGGTTCAGCGATGTCATCGGCTCCTGGAAGATCATCGAGATGCGATTGCCCCGCACCTCGCGCATGCGGGCGTCGGTGGCCTGCACCAGGTCTTCGCCCTGGAACAGCACCCGGCCGCCGTGGATGCGCCCCGGCGGCGATGGAATGAGCCGCAGCAGCGCCAGCGCCGTCATGCTCTTGCCGCAGCCCGACTCGCCGACCACGCACAGCGTCTCGCCGGCGCGGATCTCGAAGTCGACCCCGTTGAGCACCAGCGCCTTGCCGCGCCGCGTGCTGAACTCGACGTGCAGGTCCTGCACGCGCAGCAGTGTGTCTTCGTCGTGGTGGGGCATCAGCGCTCCCTCAGTTTCGGGTTGAGGGCGTCGTTCAGGCCGTCGCCGATGAGGCTCACGGCAAGCACGGTAATGAAGATCGCGGCGCCGGGGAAGGCCACGGCCCACCAGCACGACAGCACGTACTGGCGGCTGGAGCCGATCATCAGCCCCCAGCTCATCTGGTTCGGATCGCCCAGGCCGAGGAAGGAGAGTCCTGCCTCGAACAAGATCGCCGCGCCGATGGCCAGCGTGGCCGACACCACCAGCGGCGGCAGCGCGTTCGGCAGGATCACCTTCCAGATGATGCGCGCGTCGCGCGCGCCGATGGCCCGCTCGGCCCGCACGAACTCCAGGCCGCGGTACTTCATGAACTCGGCGCGCGTGAGCCGCGCGGTGCCGGTCCAGCTCACGATGCCGATGGCCAGCGTCACCGTCACCAGCGTGGGCGAGAACAGCGTCACCACCACCATCGCGAACAGCAGCGCCGGCAGCACCTGGAAGAACTCGGTGAGCTTCATCAGCGCGGCATCGACCTTGCCGCCGTAGTAGCCTGCGAAGGCACCGAGCGTGATGCCGATCAGCACCGACAGCAGCGCGGCCACCGCGCCCACCAGCAGCGTGGCGCGCCCGCCGTAGATCAGCGCGGTGAGCACGTCGCGGCCGAGGTAGTCGGAGCCCAACCACGCGTCTTCGCTGAAGGGCGGCGTGAGCGGCGCGGCCTTGATCTCGAACGGGTCGGCCGGGTAGAGCCACGGCCCGAGGCTGGCCACCAGCAGCACGACGATCAGCATCGCCATGCCGGCGATGGCCGCCGGGTTGCGCAGGAACATGCGCATCGCCTCCATGCCCGGGTGCTCGACGCGCACGACGGGCCTGGGGGATGCGGCGGCGGTAGCAGCAGCGGTGGGCATTGGAATCACCTTGCTCATGAGGCCTTGATCCGCGGATCGATGAAGCGATAGCACAGGTCGGTGAGCTGGTTCATCACCACCACCACGATGGAGGAGAAGAGCAGCACGCCGAGGATGGTCGGGTAGTCGCGCCGCAGCACCGACTCGAAGGCCAGCCGGCCGAGGCCGGGCCAGTTGAACACCGTCTCCACCAGGATCGCGCCCGCCAGCACGTTGCCGAACTGCAGGCCCAGCACCGTCACCACCGGCAGCAGCGCGTTGCGCAGCGCGTGCTTGTAGAGCACCACCCGGTCGGCCAGGCCCTTGGCGCGCGCGGTGCGGATGAAGTCGGAGCCCAGCACGTCGAGCATCGACGAGCGCGCGAGCCGGCTGTACTGCGCGAGATACACCAGGCTCAGCGTGAGCGTGGGCAGCACCAGGTGATGCGCCACGTCGAGCATGTCCGCGAAGCCACCGCCGCCCGTCGAGTCGATGGAACGCATGCCAGCCACTGGCAGCACGGGAAACACCGAGGCCAGCAGGATCACCAGCATGATCCCCAGCCAGAACACCGGCGCCGCGAACCCTACCAGCGACAACACGGTGATGAACTGAGAGAGCAGTCCATTCGGCCTGCGCGAAGACAGTACGCCCAGCGCGGTACCCACGAAGAAGGCCAGCAGCACCGCGCTAAGCACCAGCAGCAGCGTGGCGGGTACGCGCTCGGCGATCATGCTCGTCACCGGCAGGTTGAAGAAGTACGAGTAGCCCAGGTCGCCCTGCGCCACCTTGCCGAGGTACACGCCCAGCTGCACCGGCAGCGAGCGGTCGAGTCCGTACTGCGTGCGCAGCTGCGCCATCAGTTCGGGCGACATGCCGCCGCTGGCGCCCGCGATGGTTTCCACCGGGTCGCCCGGCGCCGCGTGCACCAGCACGAAATTGAGCACCACCACGGCCAGCACCAGGCCCAGGGCCTGGAGCAGCCGCGAGGCGGCGTAGCGAAGCGTGCCCATGATGTTGCCGCCCGCTTACTTCAGGTACACCTCGTCGAGCGGCGACAGCGGCCCCCAGATCGTGACCGGCACATTCGCCACCTTCTTGCTGGTGATGGTGTGGTACGGCACCTGGTTGATGAACTCGATGGGCAGCTCGTCGGTCACGATCTTCTGGAAGGTCGCGTAGTAGGCCTTGCGCTGCGTCGGGTCGATCAGGCCGCCGGCGGTGTTGAGCAGTTCATCGACCTTCGGGTTGGCATACGACTGGGTGTTGGTCCAGACGATGGGCTTGATGTTGGTCGACAGGTAGGTGCGGTGCACGCCGATGATCGGGTCGCCCCAGTTGAACACCGTGTCCATCGACAGGTCGAAGTCGTGCGAGGCCAGCCGCTTGGCCCAGGCCGGGAAGTCGGCCGAGGCGCGCACCTCCACCGTGATGCCTACCTTCTTGAGCTGGCCGCGGATGTACTCGGCCACGTTCTTTTGCTGGTCGTCCGCGCCCGGCAGGTAGTCGATGGTGAGCTTGAAGCGCTCGCCGCCCGCGCCGGCCTTGTAGCCGGCGGCGTCGAGCATCTCGCCGGCCTTCTTCAGGTCGAGCGGGTAGCGCACCAGGTCGGGCACGGCGAAGGGGCTGCTGGCCACCAGCGGCCCGTCGGAGACGGTCGCGAAGCCGCCCATCAGCGCCTTGGCGATGAAGTTCTTGTCGATGGCCGTGGCGATGGCCTTGCGCACCTGCACGTCCGAAAGCGGCTTCTTCGCCGTGTTGAAGGCCAGCCAGTTGAGTGCGCCGATGCCGTCGTAGCCCTTCGGCGTGAGCGACACCCTCGGGTCGTTCGCGAAGCGCTTCAGGTCCGTGGGCAGCGTGGCGAAGGGCAGCATCTGGATGTCGCCGCGCTCCAGGCCGAGCACCAGGCTCGCCATGTCGGGCGTGACGTTGACGATCACCTTGTCGAGGTAGGGCCTGTTGGGCAGGAAGAACTTGTCGAAGCGTTCCAGCACGATGCGCTGCGCGGGCTTGAACTCCGTCACGCGGAACGGGCCCGAGCCCACCACGTCGGTGGTGTTGCGCGGGTGGTTCTTCAAATCCTGCCCGTCGCCGTAGATGTGCTTGGGAAGAATGGGGCACAGCGCGGGTGACATCGCGAGCACGATGGCCGGGTGCGGCACGCTCATGCGGATGACGGCGGTGTAAGCGTCGGGCGTCTCGACCTTTTCGACCGGCCCCATCATCGTCGTGAACGGGTGGTTGGCCTTGATGGCCATGATCGAGAAGGCCACGTCGGCCGAGGTCACGGGCTTGCCGTCGTGGAACACCGCGTCCTTGCGCAGTTTCAGCGTGAGCGACTTGCCGTCGTCAGCCAGCTTCCACGATTCGGCCAGGTAGGGCTGCGGGTTCCACTTGTCGTCGAAGCGCAGCGGGCTCGCGAAGATCTGCGTGGAAGGCATGGCCGTGGCAATGCCCGACTGCACCGCGCCGTTGAGGTGCCGCGGCGTCTGCGTGCTGCCGATCACCAGCGTGCCGCCGCGCTTGGGCTCCTCGGCCGCGGAAGCGGGCAGCGGAAGCAGGATGCTCGCGGCCAGCAGCGTGGCGGAGAGCAGGGTGGTGCGGCGCGTGAGCAGGGGAGGAAGAGGAGGGAGCGGGAGCTGCATGACAGGACCTCGGAGAGTTCGACACAGGCAATCGGGACTCGGTCCTCATCAAGGCAAGGACCTTGTGTCGAAGATAGGCGCTGGGTGCATGCCGGCGAAGAGCCAACCCGGCACGACTCGCAGGGCCAGAAGGGGCGGGTTTGCCCCGTTGTGCGGCGGGGCATGCGCCACTTCGGGGAATGCGCGCAGGCGGTGCGTCGCGCTCCCCGTCGAAGCTCGCTATTTCTCGTCGCGCAGCCAGTACCACTTGTAGAGCATGCGCTGCCCGATGCGCCGGAAGGGCGCGAACGCACGCGACTCTACAACCCCCAGCACATTGGGAAAGGGCAGCTGCGAGCCGTAGATGGGAAGCTCGAACACCTCCTTGCCCGCGTCCTTGCCGGCCACGCGCTCGGCCAGCCGCTTGCCGGCCCAGGTCGAGAACGACACGCCGTTGCCGCCGTAGCCCACCGCGTACCAGATCTTCTTGCTCGCGTCGGGCTGCGTGATGCGCGGCATCATGTCGTGGCTCATGTCCACCCAGCCCCACCACGAGTAGTCGATGCGGATGCCTGCCAGCGGCGGGAACTTGCGCGCGATGGCGTCGGTGAGCAGCTTCAGATGCATCGGGCCCTCGGCGTCGGCGCCGGTCACCGCGCTGCGGCTGCCGATCTGCAGCCGGTTGCCGTCGAGCAGCCGGTAGTAGAAGCGCAGCGTGCGCGTGTCGGTCAGGAAGGTCTTCGAGCGGAAGTTGGTGGCCTGCAGTTCCGCGTCGCTGAGCGGGCGCGTGACCACCGAGTTCGACAGGATCGGCATGATCCGGTTCTTCAGCATCGGGTTGAGCGCCTGCCCCGTGTAGCCGCCGGTGCACACCGCCACGCGGCGCGCGCGCACCACGCCGGCGGGCGTCTGCAGGTGGTGCACGCCGTCGATGGTGTGCCAACCCTGCACAGGGCTCGATGTGTGTACCTTCACGCCCAGCGCGCGGGCGCGGCGCATCAGGCCGAAGGTGAACTTCAGCGGATGGATGCCGATCCCCTCGGCCTCGTACATTGCGCCGACCGTCTCGCGCTCGTCGCAGTAGTCGCGGCGCACTTCCTCCGCGCTCATCATGCGGGTGGCATAGCCGAACTTCTCGCGCATCAGCCGCGCCTCGGCATCGAGGATGGGCAGCTTCTCCGCGCGGTGCGCGAGATAGAGGTGGCCGCCGTCGTGCGCATCGCAGTCGATCTGCGTGGTGAGGTGGCGGAAGTTCTCGAAGCCGCCGCGTATCTCGGCGTCGAGCTTCTTCGCGGTGTCGAGGCCCCAGCGCTCGATCCACTGCGAGCGCTTGAGCCGTCCGCTGGCGTTCTGGCCCTGGCCGCCGCTGCGGCTGGAGCAGCCCCATGCCGCCTGGTTGGCCTCGAGCACCGTGGCCTGGATGCCGTGTTCCTGTGCCAGGTACAGCGCGGTCGACATGCCGGTGGCCCCCGAGCCGATGATGGCCACGTCGACATCGATGTCGCGCAGCAGCGGGCCGTCGTCCTCCGGCGGCGTGCCGGCGCTGGCGACCCACCAGGTGGGCGCATAGGCGCGGCCGGCGCCGGGGTCGGGGGCGCGCAGCGGGTCGTACTGCGGGTCGTAGGGGCGGAAGGGCGCCTGCGGCGGCGATTGCTGCTGTTCGATCACGCTGTCTTCGATGGTCGCGCTGGCGGTGGCATTGGCGGCGACGAGGCGCACGGTGCCTGTCATGGTCATGAAGGGCTCCAGGAGAGGAAGAACGGGGGCCTACTTAGCGGTGGGCAGGTTCGGCCGTGCCTTGCGGAACACGTTCTTCAGGTGGATCTTTCCGTCCTTGAAGGTGAAGACGTCGATGCCGTCGGTCTCGATGCGGCTGCCGTCGGCCGCGGTGCCGGTGAAGGTCCACTGCGATGTGCCGAAGTCGCCATGCACGAAGTGCACGCCGTTGTTCCATTGCGCGTCGGGCACCGTGGCCCATGCGGCGGCGAAGGCCTTGCGCACCGCTTCGGTGCCGACGTGGCGCGTGCCGCAGGCGTCGGGGCCGGCGGCGGTCTGGAAGATGCAGTCGGGCGTCATGAAGCTCATCAGCGCCTCGATGTCGTGGCGGTTCCAGGCGTCGCTGAAGGCGGCGAGGGTGTCGGTGGTCACTGTGGCGGTACTAGAAGAAGACATGGCGTTTGCTGCACGAAGGCTCGGGAATTCGATGAGGCAAGCGTAGGCAGCGGCCTGCCCGCGCGATAGGGCCAGTTGGTGGGATTCGACCGAGCCAGAGCGCCACGGATGCGCCACGGATTGCACGCGCTGCCCTAAACTGCGGCGCACCATGCCCCCGAATCCGCGAGCCATCCAGTGGGCGCAGCTCTTCGCGCTGCCCGATCAACCGGCGCTGCCGCTTCAGGCCCGCCTGCGGGCCGCCGTGGTGCAGGCCATCCTCGAAGAGCACCTGGTGCCGGGCGCCTCGTTGCCTTCATCGCGCGAACTTGCAGCGCTGCTCGGCCTGAGCCGCAACACCGTCACCTCGGCTTACCTGCAGCTCATCGACGAAGGCTTCCTGGAAGCGCGTCCGCGCAGCGGCGTCTTCGTGGCGCACGGCGCTCGCCCCCTCTCGGCTGTGCATGCCGAGCCGCTGGTGGGCCGCAGCGGGCAGGCGACCCAGCCGCCGGACTGGTCGGGGCGCGTGCTGCGCTCGCTGGTCGACAAGCCCACGCTGTCGAAGCCCGACCAGTGGCGCGACTATCCGTACCCTTTCGTCTACGGCAACTACGACCCGCAGCTGTTTCCTACCGAAGACTTCCGCGAATGCTGCGCGCGCAGCCTGGCGCGCTCGCAGCTGCCGCACTGGACACCGGACTTCGAGACCGACGACGTGCCCGACCTGATCGAGCAGATCCGCACGCGCTTGCTACCCAAGCGCGGCGTGTTCGCGCTGAAGGAAGAGATCCTCGTGACCATGGGCGCGCAGCATGCTTATTACCTGCTGGCCGAGGCGCTGTTTGACGAGCAGACCCGCGTGGGGCTGGAGGAGCCGGGGCATCCGCATGCGCGCAACAGTTTTTCGCTGCGGCAGCCGAAGTGGGTGGAGGTGGATGTCGATGAAGATGGGCTGGTGGTCGATGCGCTGCCTGCTGCGGACTACCTGTTCGTTACTCCCTCGCACCAGAGCCCCACGACTGCGACGCTGAGCCTGGAGCGGCGGCAGTGGCTGCTGCGCAAGGCCGAACTGCAGGACTTCGTGATCATCGAGGACGACTACGAGGCGGAGAACCTGTATGAAGGCACGCCGATGCCGGCGCTCAAGAGCCTGGACAAGACGGGGCGGGTGATCTATGTGGGCTCTGTGTCGAAGAGCCTTTCGCCTGCGCTGCGGCTGGGGTTCATCGTGGCGCCGCGGGCGTTGATCAAGGAGCTGAGGGTGATTCGGCATGCGATGGTGCGGCATCCGAGTGCTTTTCTGCAACATGCGTATGCGCTGTTTCTCTCGTTGGGGCATCACGAGTCGCATGCTCGGCGGGTTAATCATGCGATGCAGGAGAGGTTGGCTATTGCGGCGCAGGCACTGCGGGATCATTTGCCGGACTTTGAGTTTCGGTTGCCTTCCGGAGGGGCTTCGATATGGGTGCAGGCGCCTACCTGGGTGGATGCGACTGAGTTGGCGTTGATGGCTCGCAGCCATGGGGTGTTGATTGAGGCGGGGGATGTGTTTTTTGCTCGGCCTCCTTATCCTTGTCCGTTTTTTCGGTTGAGGTTGTCTTCTATTGCTGCTACTCAGATTCCTGCCGGGATTCGGGCTTTGGGGATGGCAGTAGAAGAGTTGGCTTTGGCTCGGGGGGAGTCTCGGGTCGCCGGGCGGCGGATGCACTGAGTTGTTTTTCTTTCCGGGGCCGGGTCTCGCCCCGGCAGGCGACCTACTTTTCTTTGCTTCGCCAAAGAAACGTAGGCAAAAGAAAGGCGACCCTACTGTCTGTGTCCCTCCGCTTCGCTGCGGGCAACCTGCGGTGCTCGCGTTTCGCGGGGTCCGCAGAACTCGCTTCGCTCAAACAGCTGCGGCCCTTATCCCTCCTACGTCTGCGCTCCTCGGCACAGCCAGAAGGGAGTTGGAACACCCGGGCCTTTGCTTCGCTCGGCCCCCAAGGCACAGCAAGCGCTTTGCGCTTGCTGTGCTTGGAATGGGGAGTCGGGTTTGGCGAAGCCGCGGGGCCTCAATGCTCGGCCGAGCGAAGCGAAGGCCAGTCCAGGCAGTTCGGTAGCCGAGCGTAGCGATGGCTCGGTTCGCTCCCCTCTGGCTGCGCCGAGGAGCGCAGCGTTTGAGGGATAAGGGCCGCAGCTGTTTGAGCGCAACGCAGTGGAGCGAGTTCTGCGGACCCCCTCCTACGTCGAGCACCGCAGGTTGCCCGCAGCGAAGCGGAGGGACACAGACAGTGGGGTCGCCTTTCTTTTGCCTACTTTTCTTTGGCGAAGCAAAGAAAAGTAGGTCGCCTGCCGGGGCGAGACCCGGCTCCGGGAAGCAAACTCCCCAAGACAAGATGCACCGCCCCCGTGCAGAACGCACCACAACAAGGGTATTCACTCACCGACTGGCTCCATGCCGACACAGTCGCTGGTACTTCCTGGCTGCTCCCGATGGGTGCAAAGTCGCGGCGAGATTCACCCACCCGGAGAAACCAGATGACCATGTCCCGCCGTCTCCCCCTCCAGTTCGCCATCCTGGCAACCACGCTCGCAGCCCTGTGCGGCACGGCTTCCGCCCAGCAAGCCAAGGAAGTCACCTTCGCCCACCAGGACATGCTGGTCCCCCTTCGCCTGGTCATGGAATCCGGCGAGGTAGAAAAAGCCACCGGCTACAAGATCAACTGGCGCATGTTCTCCGGCGGCGGCGACGTGATTCGCGCGATGGCTTCAGGCGACGTGCAGATGGGTGAAACCGGCTCCAGCCCGCTGACGGCCGCGGCCAGCCAGGGGCAGGACATCAAACTGTTCTGGATCTCCGCCGACATCGCGAACGCCGAAGCGCTCATCGCGCGCAACGCCTCGGGCATCAACAGCATGAAGGACCTGGCCGGCAAGAAGGTGGCCACGCCCTTCGTGTCGACCGCGCACTACCAGCTCATGGCCGGCATGAAGATGGACGGGGTCGACGCCAAGAGCGTGAACGTGATGAACATGCGCCCGCCTGAGATCGCGGCCGCATGGGAGCGCGGCGACATCGACGCCACCTTCATCTGGGACCCGGTGCTTTCCAAGATCAAGTCCACGGGCAAGACCATCGCCACCTCGGGCAGCATCGGCAAGCGCGGCGCACCGACCTTCGAGGGCATCGTGGTCAACGCGAAATGGGCCGCCGCCAACGAGGCCTTCATGGTCGCCTTCGTGAAGGCGCTCAACCGCGCGAACGAGGAATACAAGGCAACGGGCAAGAGCTGGACGCCCGATTCGCCGCAGACGAAAGCGATGGCCAAGTGGACAAAGGCCGACCCGAAGGACGTGGGCCCGGCGATGGCGCTCTACACCTTCCCGACCATGGCCGAGCAGGTCTCGCCCACATGGCTGGGCGGCGGCGCCGCCAAGGCGATGGCGAACACGGCCGTCTTCCTCAAGGAGCAGGGCCGGGTGCAGGAAGTGAAGCCCGACTACAGCGCCTACGTGACGACGGTGTACGTCGACAAGGCCATGGGCAAGTGACGAAGGGCAAGACGAGATGCCCACGCTCGACATTCGCGACCTGACGGTCAACTACGCGGTCAAGGGCGGCACGCTGCAGGCGCTGGCGCCCGTGAACCTCACGATGCACGACGGCGACTTCGTCGTCGCGCTCGGCGCCTCGGGCTGCGGCAAGACCACGCTGCTCAACAGCATTGCGGGCTTTCTTCCGCCGTCGACCGGCGAGATCCTGCTCGACGGCAAGCCGGTGGCCGGCCCCGGCGCCGACCGTGGCGTGGTGTTCCAGAAGCACGCGCTGATGCCATGGCTCAACGTGCGCGACAACGTGGCGCTGGGCTTGCGGCTCGGCGGCATGGGCAGGGCCGAGCGCGACCGCATCGCGGAAGAAAAGCTCGGCCTCGTCGGGCTGCAGAAGTACGCCGACCGCGCCGTGTACGAGCTCTCGGGCGGCATGCAGCAGCGCGTGGGCATTGCGCGCGCACTCGCCAGCGATCCTGCCGTGCTGCTCATGGACGAGCCCATGGGCGCGCTCGATGCGTTCACGCGCGAGCAGGTGCAGGAGATTCTTCTGCAGGCCTGGTCCAAGTCGAACAAGATGGTGTTCTTCATCACCCACTCGGTGGAAGAGGCTCTCTTCCTGGCCACGCGGCTGATCGTGATGAGCCCGAGCCCGGGGCGCATCTCGCACGTCTACGACGACGTTCCGTTCTCGCGCCAGTACCTCTCGCACGGCGATTCGCGCAAGGTGAAGTCGGAGCCCGATTTCATCCGCATGCGCGAGGAGGTCTTGTCGATCATTCATCATCGCGAGGTTGCCCATGCCTGAGGTGTCGATCGCATCCCCCGTCGCCATGACGCCATCGCCTTCCAAGCCCGCCGCATCGCCCGCACCCGCGACGCCAGCGGCAGGCGCCAAGCTCAAGACCAGCTCCTTCAAGGTGCCGGGCGAAGGCTCGAGCCTGACGATCAGCATCGTCACGGTGATCGCGCTGGTGGCGCTGTGGTTCGTCGTCACCAACATGGGCTGGGTCAAGCCGCTCTTCCTGCCGACGCCGCAGGCGGTGTTCCAGCAGTTCTACGAATACCTCACCGGCCAGGCCAACGACAAGCCGCTGTGGCAGCACTTCCTGGCGAGCATGTTCCGCGTGTTCTCGGCCTTCCTGCTGGCCTGCGTCACGGCCATTCCGGTGGGCATCGCGATGGGCATGAGCCGCTTCTGGCGCGGCATCTTCGATCCGCCGCTGGAGTTCTACCGGCCGCTGCCGCCGCTGGCATACCTGCCGCTCATCATCATCTGGTTCGGCATCGACGAGCTGCCGAAGGTGCTGCTGATCTTCCTGAGCTGCTTCGCGCCGCTGGCACTGGCCGCGCGCTCGGGCATGCGCAGCGCGTCGCAGGAGCAGATCAACGCTGCGTACTCGATGGGCGCGAGCTACATGCAGGTGATCCGCCACGTGATATTGCCGTCGGCGCTGCCCGACATCCTGGTGGGCATGCGCATCGCCATCGGCTTCGGCTGGACCACGCTGGTGGCCGCCGAGATGGTGGCGGCCAACATGGGGCTGGGTCAGATGGTGCTGAACGCGTCGAACTTCCTGCGTACAGACATCGTCATCATGGGCATCGTCGTCATTGGCGTGGTGGCTTATCTTTTCGACCTGCTGATGCGGTGGCTCGAGCGGCGCCTTGTGCCTTGGAAAGGGCGCATGTAACGGGTGGCGGCGGTGCCACCGTCACGGGCACCGGCGGCGGCAGGGCCGGGCCTTCGGTGAGCGCTTCCATCGACTGCTCGAGGTAGTCGAGCATCGCGCGCATCGCGGCGCTGTTGTGGCGGCGCTGCGAGTAGGCCGCGTACAACCAGTGCTCGCGCGGCATGTGGTCGCGCAGCACCGGCACCAATGCCCCGCGTTCCAGGTGCGACTGTGCCAGCGGCTCCGGCACGTAGGCCACGCCCACGCCGCGCAGCGCCAGCTCGATGAGCGCGACGGCGTCGTTGGCCTCCATGCGGCTGTGTACCGGCACCTCGTAGGGCTCGCCGTCGGTCTCGAAGGGCAGGTTGGTGGTCTGCTTGGCCGAGAAGCTCAGCACGTCGTGGCGGCCCAGGTCCTCGGGCACCTGCGGCATGCCGCGCTGCGCCCAGTACGAGGGCGCGGCGCACACCACCATGTCGAACTGCACGAGGCGGCGCACGATCAGGTTCATGTCGTCGATGCGCCCGCCGGTCAGGTGGATGTCGATGCCTTCCTCGATCAGGTCGAGGTCGTCGTTGGTGAACACAAGGCTCACGTACACGTCGGGGTAGCGCTTGATGAAGCCCGCGATCACGTCGGAGAGCCAGCCGGCGATCAGCCCGTGCGGCGCACTCATGCGCAGCCGCCCGCGCGGATGCGAGCCATGCGCCTGCAGGTCGTTCAGCGTGTTCTCGGCCATCGTCACCAGCTGCGTGCTGCGTTCCAGCAGCACCTGGCCTGCGTCCGTCAGGCTCAGGGATCGGGTGGAACGATTGAGCAACCGCACGCCGCTTCGGGTTTCGAGTTCGGCCACGTAGCGGCTCACCGTGGCCTTGGACATGCCCAGCGAGATCGCTGCGCGGGAAAAGCTTCGCCTGAAGGCGACTTCGCGGAATGTTTTGATGAGGTCCAGACCGTCCATGGTGGCTGGATTGTTCCAGCTTCCGGGATGAGGCCGTCGGGTGTAGGGGCATCGCCGATTGGGGGGCGATCGATGAATACCTCCGTAGCTATACTGCGCGCCGTCACGTCAAAAAGAGGCGTGATCGGGCTTGGACTCCCGTTGAAATCGCTGCGACGCAAGCCGCAGTCACCCCGCAGGGTATGCGGCTTTGTCGTTCGTGCTTCCAGTTTTGGCGGCTCGATGGGCGGGCGCAAGCCCGGCCGGTTTCACGCAAGTGGTTTCCCGGTAGTCCAACCCGTCGAGCCGCCGCCCCCGCTTGGACTCGGGTGCGTCGGTTTCAGCAAACCGAAACCCTTGGAGGCCGTTCATGGCTGCATCCGCTCGCGCGTCCGCGCCTGTCTCTTCATTTCCCGAATCTTCTTCTTCCGAAGCCGCAGGTGTCGAATCGCTCGCCCTGCAGGCTTGCGACGACGTCGAGAGCCTTCACGAGGTGCGGCACGCGTATGCCGGTCTCGAAAGGCTCATCGGTCCGCAGCGTGTGAACGAGACGGAGGAGGTCTGCTCCAGCCGCTCCGAACTCAGCGCGCTGGTGCGCGTCGTCAACGAGGAACTGCGTCGGCGCATCGAGGCGGCCGAGGGCACGCTGCAGTCGTTGCGTGCCGCCGTGGCGGCTAGATGAGCCCCCTGGTCGCGGCCTTCAGCGTCGCGGCCGCGCGGGTCGTGCACCCTAGCTTCTGGAACAGGCGCTCGACATGAGTACGCACAGTGCTCGGGCTGATGCCCAACGCACGGGCGACTTCCTTCGTGTTGTGCCCCTGGCTGATGCTGCGCAGCACTTCGAGTTCGCGCTGTGAAAGAGACGCGTCGCCTTGTGGCGGCGCAACGGGCTTTGATGATGAGGCGCCCGGCAGGACGCATGCGAGCAGCGCCGTGACGACTTCCTCGTCGAAGCGGCCCGCCTTGGCGTCTTCCTTCATGCAGTCGAGCGCCTGCGCCTCCGTGAGTTCAGGCCGCCACGGACGACGGGTGCGATGCGATTGCCACTGCTGGGCCGCCGCGACGATCTGTCCCTCCAGCGGCATCGCCGAGCCCGAACGACCGCGGAAGTGGCCGGAGCCATCACGCCGCTCGAAGGCGAAGGACGCGATCTCCGCTTCCGCCGCGAGGCCGTCGATCTGCCCCGCGGCGCGGGAGGTCCAGTACGGCACGAGCCGCACACGCTCCAGCGACGAAGCCGGCAGCGGCTCGGGCGCATTCCAGATGGCGTTGGGAACCGCCGCCCGCCCGATGCCGTGGATCAGGCCGGCCTTGTAAGTGCGGTGGCACGCGGCTTCGTCGAGGCCCAGGTGCGCGCCGCAGTCCCGTGCCAGCCGGGCCACGCGGCGCGAGTAGCCCGTCATCCAGGGCAGCTTGAGGTCGATCACGTCGCCGACGAGCTCCAGGCCCATGCGCCGGAGCATCGAGGCGGGCTGCTCCGCGGGCTCGGTCCATGGCGCAACGGGGGAATCCAGCTCCTTCATCCATGCCGGTGCACGGGGCGAGCTCGCGTCGACGAGAAAGGCCGGGTAGAGGCTGTCCGCGCGCCCGCAAGCGAGCGTGAGCGCTTCGTCGATTCCATAGAGGCGGCCGAAGATCTCAAGATCGCTCGCCAGCGCCACGACGTAGGTCGCGAGCGGAACCTCGTTGCCCTGCAGCACGCCGGGGATGCCGCTGCCGTCGTAGGCCTCGAACACCGCGCGCAGAGCCGCTTCGGTCTCGTGGCTCAACCCCAGCGTATTGGCGATGTCGCCCGCGATCTCGCAATGGATGTCGGCCATGGCCAGCACGGCGTCGGGCACCGGCCCGCTGATGTGCGGCTGGCGCATGCGGGGTGCCGGCGACGCGAGCAGGGCGCGCCGGCCCTGCACGTCGTCTTCGAGGAAGTCGGCGAACTCCTGGGCATTGGCGGTGCAGCCCGACCAGCGCAAGAGCGCGACATGCCGCACGGCCTCGACCTGGGCCGCGTCGCAGCCGGCTTCGGTTGCGATCTTCCCGGCCAGCCAGGCCGTGCGCAGCGAATGGTCGGTCGGCTGGCCCATGCTCAGGTCGCCGATGAAGGCCAGCGCGCGGACCGCGTCGAAAACGGTGATGGTCGTCGTGTCGTCGGACATGGGGCGTGGATCGCTGCGGCGGGCACGCAGCATCGCACAGTTCGGCTTGTGCTCCTGTCGGTCATCCGACGGATACCGCGTGAGGCGACGGCGCAGAAGAATCGTTGCACCGTTTGCTCCTCAATGAGCGGCAACCTTCTCAACTCGCGGCTCTTGCCGCCCTTCCTGCCATGTCCGACGCCTTGAAAACCGAATCCCAGCGAGCCGCCTGGCTGCGCAATTACTACCTCGTTCGTGCCGCCTTCTCCTTCGCGTGGGTCGCGGCGGTCTTCACCGTCGCCAGGCAGTCGCCCGCCCTGGCGGCCGTGCTGCTGATCGTCTACCCCGCCTGGGATGCCCTTGCGAACCTGCTGGACGTAAGGATGACGGGCGGCGTCAAGGCCAATGCCACGCAGTTGATCAACATCTGGATCAGCGCGCTGGTCACGCTCGCGGTGGCGGGCGCCTTCGTGTTCGAGCTGAAGATCGTGCTGGCGATCTTCGGAGTCTGGGCCATCGTCGCAGGCCTGCTGCAGCTGGCGACGGCCGTGCGTCGCCGCAGGGACAACGGGGGGCAGTGGGTGATGATGCTGAGCGGCGCGCAGTCGGCGCTGGCCGGCGGGTTCTTCGTGGCGCAGCAGGGCGGAAGTGCGCCTGTGCTTCAAACGATCGGGGGGTATGCGGCGGTCGGGGCCGTGTACTTCCTGATTTCGGGGCTGATCGTCCTGTTCCGGGAGAGCAGGCGGGGCGCTCGAGGCCTTGCTTCCGGGAAAGGCTGATCGTTCCCGCCAGCCTCGAGGCCATCTCCACAATTTCCCCTCGATTGCTCCCTAATGTCGGTGGGTGCCTCATCCCACCCGACTTTCCCCCCGTATTCCGCTCCGCCGGGCGAGACGGCGTCAGATCGCCATCGCCGCGGTCCTGGGCGCTGTGCTCGCCGCCGGCTGTTCGCCATCCCGTGTCGCGCCGCTGGAAAACCGCGCCCTCGCGGTGCCGGCCGCGGCTGCGCCGGGGAACGGACCCGCAGGCATGCCCGCCGCGAAGCCCGAAGCCGTCTGCAGCGTCGAGCTGTACGGCGACTCGATCCTTCATGGCGGCTACCTGGGCGACAAGCGCCTGCAGGAGCCGCCGGCGGCCGCGCTGCGCAGGCTGCGCCCGCGATACAAGGTGGTCGATCGGTCGGTCAACGGCGAGACGGCGAGTGCCCGGTCGGCTTCGTTCGCGGGCGAGGAGCGCTCCGGCCGCATCGTGGTCATCGAGCACGGGCTCAACGATGCCATGCAGGGGCTGCCCCTGGATGCGGCGCTGCGCGCCATGATCGTGAAGGCGAGGGCGGAGGGCCGTCACGTGGTGCTGACCGGCCTGTCGCGCACGCTGACCGGGGCGCAGGTCCGTGCGCAGGGCGACGCGGTCGTGCGGCGCGTGGCCAGGGACATGGCAGTGCCCTTTGCCGACTGGGGCAGCGTGCCGGTGCAACCCACCGAAATGGCGGACATCCTCCATCCTGCGCAGGCCTACTCCGCGCGGCTCGTCGAGCACCTCGCGAGGGTGTTGGACACCGTCGCGCCCGAGTGCGCCTAGGGCCCGTTCGGGCAGAGCGCGCTCGAGCCACTCGTGCGCCAGCCCCTTCAATGCGCCTGCGGCCCAGGCTGCGTGTGTCCGCGCCGGCGGCGTTCGGCGCGGGTGCGTTCGAGCGTCGCCTGGCTCTTCCTGGCCGCGGCCTCGCATTGCGCGTGCAGCGCGCTCAGCTCCTCGTCGGTGAGTTTCTCGATGCCCATGAACTCGTTGTGCGCGGCCGATGAACGGATGAGTTCGTCGAGCTTGGTCTGCAATGCCGCGCCGTCGCGGTTCTGGGTGTTCTGGATCAGGAACACCATCAGGAAGGTCACGATGGTGGTGCCGGTGTTGATGACCAGCTGCCAGTTCTCCGAGAAGTGGAAGACGGGCCCGGCCGCGGCCCACGCGATGACGAGCAGCACGCAGGCCAGGAAGGTGGCGGGGCTTCCCGCGACGTGCGCGATCCTGTTGGCGAAATGGGCGAAGAGGCGGTCCATGGCTGAAATCTCCTGCCCCGCAAGTTGACCGAAGCGGCATCGTTGCCACGTCGTCCGCCGCCGCGAGTGGGGCTTCTCGAAGATCCCGAAGCGTCGTCGGTGCGCGCCGTACGGCTCCTTCGGAGCAAGGTCAGTCGCGCTCGAGCGCCGGCGTGCCGGTTGTCCGCGCGCCCTCGCGGTGCGCGGATGCGAGCCGCTCCCACAGGGCGTCGAGCGCGGACTGCACGCTGTCGAAGACCCGCGACCGGCTCTTGGGCGAAGGCAGGTAGTGGTTGAAGTAGCGCAGTCCTTCGGTGGGCACGCCGAGCAGCGTGAGCTGGTGCACCGGCAAGCCTGTCGCATCGAGCGGATGCCCGATGGTGTCGGTGCGCGGCACCCGCCTTCGCGTGTCCTCAGGGGGCACCGGTGCCGTACCGGCGCAAAGGCCCGAGCGGTAGAGCGCGGCGAGCAGGGAGTCGTCCGCGATGTCGATCGCGCCGTGCCCCGCGCGGCCATGCACCAGGTGGTCGAGACAGGCCGCGAAGGGCGTTTCGAAGGCGCTCGAGCGAGCCCGCCAGACACCGAGCGCCGCATCGCGCTCGAGCATGGGCGCCGGGCCGAGATCGGCGCGCAGCAGGCCGGCGCGCATCAGCGCCAGCCATTCGAGCCCGCGCGCTATCGGCGGGCCCACGACCAGCTGGGAGATCCGTGGCGCCACCATGTCGAAGAAGCGATGGCGAGACGCTGGCGCGAGCGCGTCGAACTCCACCGCCTGGCGGATGAAGCCGCGCAGCACGCGCAGAAGCTCCACCGCGTACTTGTACGGGCTGTGCGCCTCGCCCTTGCGCGCCTCCTCCACGTCGAAGCGCAGGCGCGCCGCGAAGGCGGCGTTGAAGTCCGCCGCGCCGGGAAATGAAGGCGAGGGCGCGGGCGCGAGCAGCGTCTCGGGCGAGAACTCCGCCATCGACGGCAGGGCCGCTTCGCAGAAATCCTTGACCTCGGCCGGTGCGAGCACTGCGAGCGCACGCCTGCAGGCTGCGGCCGCGTAGGCCCCTTGCGACAGCGTCAGCGCACGCATCAGGTAGGCGGCGCGCATCTCGGCCGCGAGCACCGCCAGCAGGTCTTCGTCGAGCTGCAGGCCCGCGGGTCCACGGGCCGCCCGCCGCAAGGCCAGGTAGGCCTCGGTGCAGAAGATCGGCGCGAAGCTGCCCGACAGGTCGAGCGATTGCGCGGGCCGGCATGCGAACGGCGTGCCGCTGCGGGAGTGCACGAACATCACCGGCTCGCGCCCGCCCGGCAGGTAGTGCAGCATGCCGTCTTCCTCGCGCACGAAGCGTCCGCCGCGGCCCACGGTGAGCGCGGCGACCACGTCGACCGCCGCCAGCCCGGTGCCCGAGATGCCCACCGCCGAGCCGGCTTCGATGCGCGCCTGGAGCGGCGCCAGCGGGTACGGATCGATCGGCTTTGCCGGCGACGGAGCCTGCCCGCCGGCGGCATGCGCCAGCCCGTGGCCCGTGCAGAGGAAGACATGGTCCACGGTGAGCGCCGAGCCGTCGCCCAGGCGAACGCGCGCCTTCGCGCCGGCCGCGAGCGAGACGTCGAGTGCCCGCTGGCGCACCTGCAAGATCCCCATGTGCGACGGCGCGTTGTCGCACAGCACCGCGTGCACGTGGCGCAGGTAGTCGCCGAAGAGGGCGCGCGGCAGGAAGCCGTTGGCATCGGCCTCGATGTCGCGCGCCTCGCGCAGCCAGTCGATGAACGGCATGGCGCCCGTGAGCGGCGGTTCGCCGAAGTGGCGCGCGCTGAAGCTGTCGAGCTGGCCGGTGACGGTGTTGAGCAGCAGGAAGTCTTCCTGCTGCGGCTTGTGCAGGCCCGGTCCCGGCTCGTCGGGGTCGATCAGGTGCACCGTGAGCGCGAGCCGCGGCTGCCGGCGCGCGGCGGTAACCAGCCGGTCGAGCACCGCCAGGCCCCAGGGGCCGACGCCGACGATCGCGATCTCAGCCCGCACGGCGCAGCTCCCGGCCCGGCCTGCCCGGCCGCGTGACAAGCACCACGCCGGCGACGATCAGCGCGCTCGCGGCCAGCAGGCTCCAGCTCAGGGGCTCGGCAAGAAAGACCACGCCGAACGCCACGCTCACCAGCGCCCGCAGATAGGCGTTGCTGGTGGTAGTGACCGGGCCCAGCGTGCGGATCAGCCGGAAGAAGACCACGCTGGCCAGCGCGGTCGACAGCAGCGCGAGGGCCAGCAGCGCCAGCGTGGCCTCGAGGCTGGGCGCGAGCGTCCAGGGCCGGTCGAGCGCGAGGCTGAACGGCAGCATCGTGGCCCCGCCGCACAGCAGCGAGCCGGCCGCGGTGACCACGGCGGGCTGATCGCCGAAACGATGGCCGAACACCGCGCCACACGCGTACGACGCACTCGCGCCCAGCACCGCCATGGACGCCAGGAAGTCGCTCTGGCCCAGCGCGGCGATGGAGGAACCGTGCCCGACGATCCCGGCGACGCCCGCGAGCCCGAGCAGGACGCCCAGGAACTTCGTGAAGACGAAGGGCGCCGAGCCGACGACGAACACGGCAAGCAGGAAGGCGAACAGCGGCACGGTCGCGTTGAGCACGCCCGCGAGCCCGCTCGCGATGTGCAGCTCGCCCCAGCCGATCAGCGTGAACGGCAGCGCGCCCTGCAGCAGCCCCTGCACCCAGAGCGCTCCCCAGCGGCCGGCGCGCGTCGGGAACGCGAGGCCCCTGGCCAAGGCCACCACGCCCAGCAGCGCGCCGCCGAGCAGGATGCGCACCGCGGCCAGCGTGGCCGGCGGAAAGTCGGCCACCGCGACCTTGATCAGCGTGAAGGAGCCGCCCCAGAGGATCGACAGCAGCACCAGCAACAGGTATTCGCCCATCGGCGCAGGGTTCATGGTCGGCTTCTCAGGCATGGCTCAAGGCCTCCAGGTGCGTGCAGTAGTCGGTGAAGCACTCCTCGACCGTGGCCGGCGTGAACAGGCCGGCGCGGTACTGGATCTCGATGTGCGTGGCGTCGTGCCATCCGCGGATCAGCATGAGCAGGTCGTACTTCAGCCGGTAGCCGCGGTCCGCGTGCCGCACGGTCGCGAGAGCGGGTGCATCGCCCGTCGCCTGCGGCATGAAGTTGAGCGAGAAGCCGGTCAGCGGGTTGCGATCCGCATCGAAGGGCACGCCGAGCTCGTCGAGGATCTGGTCGAACTGCAGTTCCTGGTTGCGCGCGGCGAGCGCGATGCCGTCGTGCACGCTCTCGACCAGCTGGCGTGCCGGCAGCGCGCCCAGGCGCTCGACGCGCAGCGGCACCAGGTTGATGAAATCGCCGATGGTCTGCGCGACCTGCGGATGGGCGCGGCCGGCCAGCGGCGTCACGACCACCAGGTCGTCGCATTCGGTCAGCGTTGCGAGCCAGCGGAAATACGCGGCCACGTACAGCACGTAGGGCGTGCACTTCAGGCGCCGCGCCGCCGCGCGGACCGCGTCGCGCAGCGTGCCGTGCAGGGCGGCCTCCATCGCGTGGCAGCGTTGCGGATCATCGCAGCGCAGCCTGTCCGGCAGGTAGCGGTGGCGGTAGGGCGCGCCGAACGATGCGCGCAGGTGCGCGCGCGCGGCGTGCGCCGAATCGTTGCGCGCGCCGGCCCAGGCTGCGATGTCGCGTATCGACGGCGGGGCATCCGTGGCCCAGGGCCGGCCGGCGAGGCGGTCGGCCAGTTCGCGCGCGAGCAGGCCCTGGCTGGTACCGTCGCTGACGAGGTGATGAACGGTCCACAGCAGCCGGCGCCGCTGGCCGGGCAGGGCGAGCATGGTGGCGCGAAAAAGCGGCGCATCGGCGAAGAGCGCGATCTCCGCCTCGCCCTCGGCCACCCGCATCGCGTCGATGCGCTGCGCGAGTGCCGCCGCGTCGAGCGCGCCCAGGTCGCATTGCGCCACCTGGACATCCGCCGTCGCCACGATCGTCTGGCGCACGGTGCCTTCCTCGTCATGGCCGAAGCGCAGGCACAGGCTGTCGTGGCGCAGCGCGATCTCGGTCAGCGCACGGCCCACCGCATAGGCATCGACGCCGTCGGGCAGCTCGAACAGCGCCACCATGTTGCACCAGTTGCGGTTGCCGCCGGCGCAGAAGGTGCGGAAGTAGCGCCGCTGCTGCGGGCTCAGCGCGAACCAGCGGGTGCGCGGCGCGGGCGGGATCGGCGCCGGCGCGAAGGAGCCGGCCGCCTGCAGCTGCTGTGCCAGCTCGCGCGCGGTGGGCGCATGCATCAGCAGCAGCGGTTGCGCATGCACGCCGAGCTGTGCTTCGAGCTCGGCGCACAGCCGCATCGCCGCGAGCGAGTCGCCGCCGAGCGCGAAGAAATCGTCGTCGACGCCGACCTGCGGCTGTTGCAGCACGCGCGCGATCGCTGCGGCCACGCCGAGCGCGAGTTCGTCGGCGTCCGCTTCGGTGGTGGTGGCCGCGGTGCGCGACGGCGGCATGGGCAGGCGTACGCGATCCAGCTTGCCGTTGGGCGTGAGTGGCAGGGCATCGAGCGCGATCAGGTGGCCCGGCACCGCCGCCGCCGGCAGGCGCTCGGCGAGAAAGGGCCGCAGGCGCCGGCGCACGGCCTGCGCATCGGACCGCGTGCAGAAGTAGCCCACGAGCTGTGCTTCGCCTTCCTCGTTCTGCATGCACACGACCGCGGCGTCGATCACCGCTTCGTGCGACTGCAGCACCGCCGCGATGCCCGCGGGCTCGATGCGGGTGCCGAGGATCTTGACCTGGTGGTCCTTGCGGCCGCGCAGGTGCAGCGCGCCGCTCTCGTCGAGGAAGCCGAGATCGCCGCTCAGGTAGGCCGGCAGCCCGTCGAGCTCGATGAAGCGCGTCGACGAGGGCTCCGCAGGGTCCAGGTAGCCGAGCGAGCCATGCACCGTGCGGATGGCGACCTCGCCGACGCGGCCCGTGTCGAGTGGCTGCAATGCCTCGTCGAGGATGCTCACGCCCACCTCGGGCAGCGGCAGGCCGCAGCACTGGATGCCCTCGGGCGCGGGGTCGGGCACGCGGGCGCAGAACTTCGCGAGCGTGGTCTCGGTGGGGCCGTACAGGTTGTAGACCGCGCTCGCCGGGAATGCCGCGCGCCAGCGTCCCACCAAGGCACCACCCAGCGGCTCGCCCGCGAACAGCGTGTGGCGCAGCGTGCCGTTGCAGGTACCAGAGGGCAGGCCCGCCAGGCAAGCCTGAGCCAGCGAAGGCACCGTGTGGAGCACGCTGACGGCCATCGCGGCCAGCCAGTTGGGCATCTCGGCCGGCGTCATCGGTGAATCAGCCGGTGGCAGGCAACCGGTCACGCCCGCCACGATGGGCAGCAGCAGGTCGCGCAGCACCACGTCGAACGACAGGCGGGTGAGAACGCCAACGCGGTCGCCGGGCTGCAGGCCGAGCATGCCGGCCTCCCACGCCAGGAAGTGCGCGAGCCCGCCGCGCCGCCCGAGGATGCCCTTGGGCCTGCCGGTCGTGCCGGAGGTGAAGAAGATGTAGCAGCCGGCGTCGGGCGCGACCTCGGGCAGGCCCAGGTCGTCCAGCGTCCAGCCTGCTTGCGGCATCGGCACGCCCACGACGCATCTGATGCCGGCTGCGTCGAGCGGTGCCTGCTCCGCGAACTCGATCGCCAGCTTGGGGGCCGACGCATCCACCATCGTCTGCTTGCGCGCGCGCGGCAGCGCCGCATCGACCGGCACGGCGACCACGCCTTCGAGCAGGCAGCCCACGAGCATGGCCACCAGGCCGCGCGAAGCCACGCCATGCAGCACCACGCGGTCGCCGGTCTTCATGCCCTGCCGGCGCAGCAACGCCACCTGCGCGACCACGAGCGCTGCGAACTCGTCGCGGCGCATCGAGCCTTCGGCATCGATCCACATCGTCGTCGCCCCGCCGCGCAGGCCGTCGCGCAACAGCGCGGTGAGCGATGTCTGGCGCGTGCTCACAGCGTCACCTCGAACACGTCGGCAAAGCGCCGTGGGTGGTAGAGCGTGTGCATGGCGTGCGGACGCGTCTCCAGCGCGCAGGCCACGGCCTCGGCAACGGCCGGCGATTGCGCGAAGCCGCCGGTGTTGTGGCCGCCGCTGAGCACCAGCTTGCCGCCCGTGTCGCTCTCCTGTACTTCCAGCACGCCCAGGCCGGAGGGCGTCCAGGGGCGCACGCAGAAGCCGGGGCGCTCGCCGAGCATGCCGGCCTGCCGGGCACGCCGGAACTTGTCGGCGAACAGTTCCTCCGCTGTCTCCATCACGCAGCGCGCGAGCTCGGGCAGGTCGGCCAGCCGCACGTCGTCGGCCGAGACGCCGACGAAGCCATGCCCCGAGCTGCAGTGCAGCACCGGCCGCCCAGCGGCGTCGCGGCCCGGCACGACGTTGGCGCCCTGGGCCGCCTCGCCGCTGGCGAATGCGCGCCGGCGCACCTTCAGCGGCGTGTTCAGCGCGGCGCCGTCGTTCGGCAGCGTGACCCACATGCCGACCATCGCGCCGATCGCGGCCAGTCCCTCGGTTCTCGTGGAGAGGGTGCGCGCCTGTGCGCCGGGCGAGAGCACGTAGTGGTCGGCGCGCCGCAGCTTGCCGTCGACCACGATGCCCGTCACCGCGCCCGAATCCGCGTACCGCACCTCGCTCACCTCCTGCTGCCAGTGGAAGCGCACGCCAAGGCGCTCGAGCAGTGCGATCAGGTTGCGGCAGAACGAGACGATGTTGAGCGAGAAGCCCTGCACTTCGAGCGCGCCCGCGATGGCGCCGCTGTCGATCGCGTCGCCCAGCGCGGGCTCCCGCTCGCGCAGCCGTGCAAGCGGCACCTCGCCGAGCAGGGCGCCGATCTCGGCCTCGGCCGTGCGTCCCGCGTGCAGTGAAGCATCGCTCGGGTAGATGCGCAGCAGCCGCCCGACATGGTGCGTCTCGCGCAGCAGTTCGGGGTAGAGGCTGAAGATCTCGCGCCACAGCCGGTGGCTCTGCCGGTTGAAGCCGACGATGTCGTTGCCGTACAGCAGCGCCGCCCAAGGCGGCACCTGCTCGAGCTGGCCGATCCAGCGGCGGTCGGTTTCCGACAGCGACTCGTAGCTGCGCGACAGCCATCCGTCCTGCCCGATCCCGAGGCGAAAGCGCGACAGGTCCTGAGGCGTGTACAGCGGCGAGCAGGCCAGGTGATGGCGCGACTCGTTGTACGAGAAGATGCGCGCGTCCCTTCCGCCGAAGGTCGCGCCCGCGCGTCCGGGATGCTGTTCGCCGTGCCCGCGCGGATCGGCCATGCGATCGAACACCGAGACCCGATGGCCGCGTCGGCACAGCGCCAGCGCCGTGACCAGGTTGACCACGCCTGCGCCCACCAGCATCACCTCGCCCGGCGCGTTCGCCGAAGCGCCGGCGGGCAGCCCGGGCCGCGGCCGGCACAGCGATTCGGCGAGCACGAAGGCTTCGTACTCGGCGCGCTCCCAGGTCGATCCGGTGGCGAAGGCGCAGCGTGCCGCGAGCGCCGAGGTGTCGATGGCGGCCCGCGAGGACGCGAGGCCGCAGAAGACGAAGCGGCAGGCGGGGAGATCGGTGGCGAGCCCGGCCGCGACGGCCGTCACCAGCTCGAACTGCGACTCGCGCGCGATCACCACGTCGGGCGCGAGCGCTGCGAGCTCGGATGCAACGTGCTGCGGCGCCTTGGCCGCGAGATCGGGCCGCAGCACGATGTTGCGCGCGACGAAGACATCGACCGATGCCCGCGCGAGCCAGCACATGACGACGATCTTCATGCGCCGCCTGCCCGCTCGATCAGATGGCAGGCGACCCAATGGTCAGCACCTACGCGCGCGAGCGCCGGTATCTCCTCGGCGCAGCGTCGCGTCGCGCGCGGGCAGCGCGGATGGAAGTGGCAGCCGCGCGGCGGATTCAACGGCGAGGGGATCTCGCCCTGGATCGCCACGAAGGCCTTCTTGCGCACCTCCAGCTTCGGCGCTTCGGCCAGCAGGCCTTCGGTGTAGGGATGCAGCGGCTGCTCGAACAGCGCGTCGGCGCCCGCCGACTCGACCACACGGCCGAGGTACATCACCACCACGCGGTCGCTGATGTGCCGCACCACGCCGAGGTCGTGGCTGATGAAGAGATAGGTGAGGGCGAGCTCCTCGCGCAGCGCCATGAACAGGTTGATCACCTGCGCCTGGATGGACACGTCGAGCGCGGCCACGGCTTCGTCGCAGATCAGCAGCCGGGGCCGCACGGCCAGCGCGCGGGCGATGCCGATGCGCGCGCGCTGGCCGCCCGAGAACTGGTGCGGGAAGCGGCGCATGAAGCCGGGGTCGAGGCCGACCTTCTGCATCAGCGCAGCCACGTGCGCCTCCTGGTCCCCGGCGTCGACCAGCCCGTGCGCCACGGGCGCCTCGCCGATGATCTGGCGCACCCGCATGCGCGGATTGAGGCTCGCATACGGGTCCTGGAAGATCATCTGGACGCCGAGCATGTCGCGCCGGTGCTCGCTCGCCGAGAGGCGACGCTTGCGCAGCTCGGCGTTCTCGCCCTGCCACCAGCGCTCGCCCTCGCTCAGCGACTGCAGCCCCGCGGCCATGCGCCCGAGCGTCGACTTGCCGCAGCCCGATTCGCCCACCAGCCCCACCACCTCGCCGGGGCGCACGGCGAGCGAGACGCCGTCGACGGCGTGGACGGTGCGCGACGGCATCGGGGCACCGAACAGGCGCGCGATCTTCGCCGCGGCATCGGGCTTGCGGACGAAACGCTTGGCGCTGGCGCGCAGTTCGAGCAACGGGGTGACGGTGTCCATGGTGTCAGTTCGCAATCGCACAGGGAGAGGGCAGGGGCGCCGGGTGGAAGCAGCGCAGCCTGCGGCCGTCGAGCGCCACCAGCGGCGGCTCGTTGCGGCAGACCACGTCCGCGCTGGCGCAGCGCGCCTGGAATGCGCAGCCTTGCGGCAGCGCGAGCAGCGAGGGCGTCATGCCCGGGATCTGCTGCAGCGGGCGCCCGCGCGGGTTGCGCGACGGCGCGCTGGCGACCAGCCCGCGCGTGTACGGGTGGCGCGGCCGGTCGAGAACCTCGGCCACGGGGCCCTGCTCGACGATGCGCCCGGCATACATCACCGAGACCGTGTCGGCCAGCCCCGCCACCACCGACAGGTCGTGCGAGATCCAGATCAGCGCGGTGCCCGAGGCGCGGCACAGGCTCTGCATCTGCGCGAGGATCTGGCCCTGCACCGTGACGTCGAGCGCCGTGGTCGGCTCGTCCGCGATGATCACGTCGGGCTCGTTGAGCAGCGCGATCGCGATCGCCACCCGCTGGCGCATGCCGCCGGAGAACTGGTGCGGGTAGGCCAGCAGCCGCTCGTGCGGCGACGGGATGCCGACCTTGGCGAGCGCCGCGGCGGCGCGTTCGCGCGCCACGCGCTCGCTGACCCGGTGGTGCGCGCGCACCGCCTCGATCATCTGCGTGTCGATGCGCAGCACCGGGTTCAGCGTCATCATCGGATCCTGGAAGATCATCGCGATGCGATTGCCGCGCACGCCCTGCAGCGCGCGAGGAGACAGGCGCCGCAGGTCGAGCACCTCGCCGTTGCGCGGCGCGAGGCGCAGCCGGCCCGCCACCACCTGGCCCGGCGGGTCGATCAGCCCGATCAGCGAGTAGCCCGTCATCGACTTGCCCGAGCCCGATTCGCCGACCAGGCCCATGATCTGGCCGCGCTCGATCGAGAACGACACGTCGTCCACGGCCTTGACGATGCCGGCGCGCGTGGCGAACTGCGTCTTCAGGCCCTCGACGAGCAGCACGGGTTGAGATGTGCTCGTCATTGTTTCTGCAGCCTCGGGTTCGACACGTCGCGCAGCTGGTCGGCGACGAGATTGATGGCGAGGATCGTGAGAAGCAGCAGGACGCCGGGGTAGAGCGACATCCAGTACTTGCCCGCCAGCAGGTATTGCTGGCCGTTGGCGATCAGCAGGCCGAGCGAGGGCTCGGTGATCGGCACGCCCAGCCCCAGGAAGGACAGCGTGGCCTCCAGCGAGATCGCGTTGGCCACCTGCAGCGCGGCCACCACGATCACCGGCGGCAGGCAGTTGGGCAGCAGGTGCCGCAGGACGATGCGCGTATCGCTCAGCGCCAGGCCCTGCGCGGCTTCGATGTATTCCTTGCGGCGCTCGACGAGCGCCGCGGCACGCACCGTGCGTGCGTAGTAGGCCCATTGCACCGCCACCAGCGCGATGGCGACATTGCCGACGCCCGGCTTGAGTACGGTGACCAGCACCAGCGCGACCAGGATCGCGGGAAACGACAGCTGGATGTCCACGATGCGCATGAGCAGCGCATCGAGCCGGCCGCCGGCGTAGGCCGCGAGCAGGCCCAGCGTCGCGCCCAGCGAAAGCGCCGCGAGCGTGGCCACCACGCCGATGCCCAGCGAGATGCGCAGCCCGTAGAGCATGCCCGAGAGCATGTCGCGGCCCTGGTCGTCGGTGCCCAGCAGGTAGAGCTTGCCCTGGCCGGCGGCATCGTTGCCGCCGTGCGAGCCCGGCGGCAGGCGCGAGTCGAGGATGTCGAGCTGCGCGAGGTCGTACGGGTTCTGCGGCGCGAGCAGGGGCGCGAACAGCGCGGCGAGCATCAGCGCCAGCAGCACGGCCGCGCCGAGCACGGCGAGCCTGGAGCGGGCGTACTGCCGCAGCAGGCGGCGCAGGGGGGGGGCGTCTTCTTCGAACATGGTCGTCATGCGCTTTGTTCGTCGAGCCGCACGCGCGGATCGAGGCTCGAGTACGCGATGTCCACGAGCAGGTTGAGCAGGGTGAACATCGACACCACCACCAGCAGGTAGGCGACGATGACCGGGCGGTCGAGCGAGCCGATCGACTCGATGATCAGCTTGCCCGCACCGGGCCAGACGAAGATGGTCTCGGTCACTGCGGCGAACGCGACCAGCGCGCCGAACTCCAGCGCCACCACCGTCACGATCGGCACGAGGATGTTCTTGAGCACGTGCACGCCCACCACGCGCGCCGGCGAGAGGCCCTTGGCGCGGGCGTACTTGACGTAGTCCTGCGTCAGGGCCTCGTGCGTGCTGGCCCGGGTGAGCCGCGTCACCAGCGCGAGCTTGAAGAGCGCGAGGTTCACCGCCGGCAGCAGCAGATGCTTCCAGCCTTCGGCGCTGAAGATCGACAGCGAAAGCCCCAGCACCTCGCGCGTCGGCCCGCGCCCGCCCGCGGGCAGCCAGGCCAGCTGCACCGCGAACACGACGATGAGCATCAGCCCGACCCAGAAGGTCGGCAGCGAGAAGCCCAGGATCGAGCCGGTCATGATGCTCCTGCCTATCCACGAATGAGGCCGCAGGCCGGCCCACAGTCCGAGCGGCACGCCCAGCGCGATGGCGATCAGCATCGCCACGCAGGCCAGTTCGAGCGTGGCGGGAAGCCGCTCGAACACCAGCGAGATCGCGGGCACGCCATGGACGAAGGAGTTGCCCAGGTCACCGCGCAGCGCGTGCTGCAGGAAGTTCCAGTACTGAAGCGGCAGGGCCTGGTCCAGGCCCATGGCCCGCACGAGCCGCGCGCGTTCGGCCTGATCGGCGTCCATGCTGATCAGGATGTCGGCGGGATTGCCGATCAGGTAGACGCTGGCGAACACCAGCATCGACATCGCAAGCAGCACGCCGACGCTCTGCGCCAGGCGGCGAATCACATAAACCAGCATGAAGGTGAAGGTCCTGTATCGAGGGTTGCGCGTGCGCCCTAGGGCGCGAGCACCGGCACGCGTTGCATCAGGTAGCCGAGGCAGTCCTGTCGGATGGCGCGCAGGTCGCGCGTGAACATGGCGGCGACCGCGTGCGTCGAAAGGCAGACGTCGGCTCCCTTGCGAACCAGCATGCCGGCGATCGCCTCGCCGTCGAGCCGGTAGGCGCGAAGCGGTTCCGTGTCGGGGTGAGACAGCGTGGTGGCGATCACGTGGCCGGGCTCGAGCGCGCGGAAATTGAAGGATTCGATCTCCGGCGGCAGCTGGAGGTCGGCGGCCTGGCCGTCGCAGCTCAGCGTGAGGCCCTCGGCGACCTTGAGCATCGCGAAGGCCTGGTAGATGTCGATCGCCTTCGCGTCGTCGTGCGCGGTGCCGTCCCCGAAGTCGTCGGCGAGGCAGCGTTCGATGAGCGTCGCGGCCTGTGCCACGCCCTCGGCGTTGCCGATTTCCCCGCATTCGCAGCACACCGTCGGGCAGATCGGCGTGAACGCGGCGCCCAGCGATTGCGGCGCCTGGATGAGCACCGCGAGCGGCGAGAACATGCGCGCGAGCCGCAGATGCTCCGCACCGGTCGAGCTCAGGCAGGAATAGAGCGGATTGCGCCCCGAGTTGTTGTGCAGGTCGATGGCCAGGAAGACCTCGCGCTCGCGCATCGCTTCCATCACGCGTGCCGCCATGCGCTGGTGCGGCGTGGCCGGCGCGGCGATCGGCCAGATGCGGTTGTAGTCCGGCTGGTCTTCCAGCCGGCGCACGCCGGCGCGCGCGGCCTCCACGTTGCCGACGAAGATCGAGAGGGCGCGAGGCAGCGGCTGGTTTCCGAACTTCGCGAGCACCGATTGCAGCGCCAGCAGGCCCGCGTCTTCGTTGCCATGCAGCAGCACCGAGACGAACACCGGCCGGGGCCGCACACCGGGCAGGTGGATCAGCGTCGGTGCCGGCAGCACCTCGTGCAGCGTGCGCGCCGAAGCGCCCATGAACGCGGGGGGCAGGTGGTCGAGCACATGCGGCAGGTCGGACATGTCGCTCACTTGCGGTCCTCCGCCTCGGCATGGACCTGCTGGGCCTGCGTGAACTCGTCGACGCGCGGCACCATCGTGAGGCCCTTGCGCGCGGCCCAGGTCGAGACCTGGTGGTACAGCGGAATGATCGCGTAGTCCTTCTTCAGCGCGAGCGCGGTGGCGTTGCGCAACAGGGCTTCGCGCTTCGCGTCGTCGACGGTGTTGAGCGCTTCGTTCAGCAGCGCATCGAACTGCGGATTGCTGTAGCTGCTCCAGTTGGTCGCGCCCATGCCGCGCTCCTTGTCGGGCGTGGCGAGCAGGCCGCGCAGTGCGCCCGATGGCTCGCCGCCGCCCACGCCCCAGCCGAGCAGGCCGAAGCCCAGTTCCTTCTTCGAGGCGCGCCCGACATAGGTCGCCATCGGCGAGACCTGCACCTTGGTCACGATGCCGCCGCGGGTGAGCATCTGGCCGATGGCCTGCGCGACCTGCTTGTCGTTGACGTAGCGGTCGTTCGGCCCGAACAGCGTGAGGCCGAAGCCAGCGGGATAGCCCGCCTCGGCGAGCAGCTGCCGCGCGCCCTGCACGTCGACGGCATCGGGCTTGAGCTCGGGGTTGAAGCCGAACATGCCGCTCGCGGCCAGGTTGCCGGTGGGCACGCCGAGCTGGTCGAGCACGCGCTCGGCCAGCACGCCGCGGTCGATCAGCTTGGAGATCGCCTGGCGCACGCGCGCGTCCTTCAGCGGATTGCGATCGAGCGGCTTGCCGTCCTTGTCGGTGACGAAGGGCGAGGTATCGCGATGGTCGGTGTAGAGGAACATCACCCGGCTCGACACCTTGGTGAATACGCTCAGGCTCTTGTTCTGGCGGAACTGGGAGACCAGGTTGGCCTGCACGTTCTCCACCAGGTCCACGTCGCCCGACAGCAGCGCCGACATGCGCGCCGATTCGGCCGGCAGGGCGCGCAGCGTGACGCCGGACCACGCCGGCTTCGGGCCCCAGTACCCGTCGAAGCGCGCGAACTGCACGCCGGTGCCGGGCGTGAACTTCACGAGCCTGAAGGGGCCGGTGCCGGCTTGCACCTTCGCCTGGTTGAAGTCGTCGCTGGTCGCCTTCTCGGCCGACTTGCGCGAGACGATGAAGATGCGCGTGAGGTCGTTCGGCAGCAGCGGCGCCGGCGTGGCGGTCGTCAGCTGCAGCGTGAGGCGGTCGACGACCTTCTTGCCCGTGATGGCGCGCGTGTAGGCAGCGAACGAGCTCGGGCTGTTGACGATGGTCGCGGGACGCTCGAGCGAGAACACCACGTCCTGCGCGGTGAGCGGGCTGCCGTCGTGGAACTTCACGCCGTCGCGCAGCTTGAACTCCCAGGTGGTGTCGTCGATGGCGCGCCACGAGGTTGCGAGCGCGGGTGTCAGGCGTGAGTCGGCGTCGAGCGCGACGAGGGTTTCGTAGGCGTGGCTCACCACCGAGCTGATCGCATCGTTGTTCACGAAATGCGGATCGACCGATGAAGGATTGCTGCTCAGCCCGATACGCAGGTCCTGCGCATGGGAAAGACATGCAAGGCATGCGAGAAGCGCGCCGCACAGCAGCGCGCGCCAGTGACGCAGGGTCGGTCTCATGGGTTCTGTCTCCGTTGGAATTCCGGTTGTCGCAACGGTTCGGGATTCATAGAATCCAGCCCGCCATCGACACACATTCATGCGCTTGAATCGTTGGATCCGTGGGCGCAAATCGATGCCGGGACATTAGCAAGCGGCGGCTTTCCCGCCATGTAGATTCTTAGCTTCCATGGAACTTCTTGCATCTTCCTATTGGCGCGACAAAGAGTTGGCAGGCCTGCAGTTCACCGCCAACCGGTTCGTTCAACGAGAGATCCGGGCGCACCGGCATGGCGGCTACACGCTGTCGGTTTCCGACACCGAGTTGCATGTGAGAACCAGCACCGGCGTCACCGTGGTGCCCCCTGGTGCGCTGCTGCGCATCGGTCCGCAGGTCTGGCATTCGATCAAGGCGCGAAGCACGCCGTGGCGCGAGGACGCGATGTACTGCAGCGTGGCGGTTGCGCGCTGCGTGAACCCTGTGCCCGAGGCGGACGACGGCATGCACGGGCCCGAGCCCGAACCGGTCTCGGTGTTCGCATGCGAGCCCTGGGGGCGCGAGTTCGCGCAGTGCCACAGGCTGCTGCACGAGATCGCGGACACGGGCCGCGAGGACGCGGGCATCGCGGCGCGCGCGCTGGTGCGCCGCCTGCTCGCGCAGTGGATCCCGATGCAAGCCGGCAAGACGACCGAGTCAGGCGAGGCGGACGATCGCCTGCGCCGCTCCTACGGCCTGATCGCCAGCGGCTTCCAGCAGCGCCTGACGCTCGACGACCTCGCCGAGGCGGTCAACTGGCATCCGATCCATCTGCACCGCCGCTTCAAGGACGCATGGGGCTTCACGCCGCACGAGCTGCTGGTGGGGCACCGCATCGAATACGCGCGAGACCTCATGGCCGGCGGCGCCCGCGTGACCTATGCGGCGCACGCGGCCGGCTTCAGCGACCAGAGCCACCTGCACAAGACCTTCATGAGCACCTACGCGGTGGCGCCGAGCGAGTACCGGCGGCTGTCGGCGCTCGATGCGCTGCAACCGCCGGCGGCGAGGAACGGCATCGTCGACTGACGCCGCGCGAGCCCACGCGGCCCCGCACGGGGCGCGTCCACGTCAGGCGAGCAGTACCTCCGCCGCCTTCGTGCGCTGGGAGTGGCCCGGATCGACGTTGAGGAAGCCCGACAGCGCCGGGTTGACAGACTGCAGCGGGTCCTGCGCCGTACCCGCATCGAGCATCGCCTGGAGTTCGACGGCCGTGGGCTGCATCGTGTCGACGATGAAGCGCACGCCGCCGCGCTGGGAATGCGTCGGTGTCGGCGTCGGCGTCGGCGTCAGAGTTGGCTTCGGGTTCGGCGTCGGAGTGGGCGTTGCCGTCGATCTCGGTATCGGTGTCGGAGTGAACGTCAGGGTGGGGGACGGGGTGGGCACCGGCGTGGTCGTCTGCGAAGGAGTGGGCGTCGGTGTGGGCGTCGGCGTGGGTGTGGGAGCCGGCTGCTGCGGCTTCTTGTTCTTCTCGTGCATCGACCATTCCTCGGCCGCCACCCGTGCGGCGACGGCCACGCCCAGCAGCACCAGCGGCGCCGCGCCGCGGCGGATCCAGCCGTGCGAGGTCTCGGTCGGATTCGTCCTGGCCTCTCCGAGCGGGGCGTTGAAGTAGTTGGTCAGGCGCGAGTGGTAGACCATCGGTCCCATCTGCCGGTTCGAGCGGTATTCGTCGATGTAGTCCTTCTGCGTGCCGCGGAAGATGCCTATGTCGCTCGCCACCTTCATCAACTGCGGTGTCGCGAGGTCCCATTGGCCGGCGCGGATGTACATGTAGGCCTGGATGCTGTCGGAGATCGTCAGGCCGATCGTTCCGCTGGAGTCGCCCCACGACGAGAACTGCGCCAGGCGCTGCGTGAAGGTGCGCTTGACCATCGGGCCGCCGTCGGGTGCCACGCCGTCGTGCGTGACAGCCTTCGGGTTGCCCAGGCCGATGAGGGCGCGCCTGAACCACGAGTAGCCGTTGGTGGCCTTGTAGACCGGCAGCGGATTGCCGTCCTTGTCGAGCGGCGCCGTGGTGGCCTTGGGCGGCGGCGTCTCGCCGGCCTTGGGTGCCGGAGCCTCGGTCGATCCGCGCTCGCTCATGACGTGCCCGCCGCGCGCCTGCGCGATCGATGCATAGCGGTTCGCCACGCTGGCGCCGAGGCCGGTGGCGTTGCCCACCGCATAGTGCAGGCTGCCCTCGTTGCCGATCCACTGGCGCACGCCGTCGAGCGTGGTGATGTCCCAGGTCCACTGGTGGCTCGGCGCGTCGAAGAAGGGGTTCAGGTACAGCCGCGTGCCCGCCGAGTGGCTCAGCCCGAAGCTCAGCACGCGTGCGCCGAACAGCGCGCGGCCCACCGGCGAGTTCGGCGAGGTGAGCTTGCCGGGGCTCTGGTCCAGCACGGCGCGCGAGCGTTCGTCCGACGGGTTGGCGCGCAGCGTGTCCGTCGCCATCGCGATGGTCTGGCGGTCGGCCTTCGGAATGCCGCGGAATGCGCCGCGGGCGCCCGTGGTCTGGCGCGCGACGGTGTCGAGCGGAATGCCCTCCAGCGTCTTGAGCGCGGCGTTGACGTCGCCGCTCTTGTTCGCCATGGTCTGCACAGCCTCGCGGTAGCGCGCGCGGTCCGCGCCCGGCACGTTGCGCAGCAGGCGCCCGCGCACGAATCCCGCATGCTGGGTGCCGCGTCCCACTTCCGGCGCGGTCATCAGCAGCGCCGCGGCCTGGGTGTCGCGGGGGTTTGCGTTGAAGGCCTTCAGCGCCTGGGCGTAGTCGTTGCGAAGTGCCGGCGGTATCCGGTTCAGCCAGCCGCGCTTGCCGATCACCGGGCGAGCGCTGCGCTCGATCGCGCCCTTGTAGAGCGTGTCGAGGGCGGTTGTGCTGTCGGGGTTCCTCGACAGGATCCTCAGCGCCTTGGCATAGTTGTGGCGGCCCTCGATGCCGCGCCGCGCCGCGTGCCAGCTGTCGAGCTGGCTCTTGAGCTGGAACAGCGAGGCCTCGCGCTTGGCCGGGTCGGCGATGTTGCCGATCAGCGCGAAGGTGTCCTGGTCCTTGGGGTTGAGGTACTTCTGCAGCCGGATCTTGCCGCCCTGCTTCAGGCCCGCGATGCTGCCGCGGTAGAAGAAGGCTTCGTAGGCGTAGCGAAGGAACACGGCGCGCGCACCGACGTAGCCGCCGAGCGAAGCGCCGGCGACGCCGAGCGCCGGGTTGGTCATGTGCAGGCCCAGTGCCGCGCCGCCGAAGCGCACGGCGCCATAGAAGGCCGCGCCAGTGCCGACCATGTAGCCGACCGACTTGAGGAAGATCTTCCTCTTCTGCGCCGGCGTCATGACCTGATCGTTCTGCTCCATCGTCTTGTGCGGATCGACGAAGACCTCGCCGGGCTTCGGCGCGTGCGCGGCCTGGCGGTTGCTGATGCTGACGGGGTGTATCGCGCCGTCGGGGCGCACGCCCACGATGCCGTCGACCTGCGCCTGGGTGAAGCGTCCGGTTGCCGCGACCTGGGCCATCTCGGTTTTCGGGCCGATCAGCCGCACCACGCCCACGAGGCCGCTGCCTTCGGCGTTCGCATGCGCGGCCGCCGCCGCGCGCGCGGTCTCGAAGCTGGAGTACACGTGCGATCGGTCGAGCAGCGAGAAGGTGGCGTCGGGCGCGCCCTGGTTGAGGCCTGCCGCGTCCTGGGCCAGCACGTAGCGCCCGCCGACGTAGTCCGGCGCACCGATGAAGGAGGGCGCCTGCCCGCGTGCCCATTGCATGAAGCGCGTGCGCAGCGGAACGTCGCGCGCGGCATGGCCGTCCGGCGAGCCGGCGCTTGCGAGGTAGTGCGTCTGCTCGACGTCCTCGGGCGTGGCCGGGGCCTTGCTCGCCTGGAGTTCTCGCATCGTGGCCGGACCCGCGTAGGCGGGGCGCGGCTTGGTGTAGTCGCTGCCCCCTTCGAGCAGCGCGTCCATGTCGGGCTCGACCATCGCGAGGCCGGTGGATTCGCCTGCCTGGTGATTGGCCGCCGCCGTGCTCGGTGCTGCCGGCGCGGTTGCGCCTTCGCGCCATGCGGCCGAGCGCACGTTCGGAATGCCGATGGGCATCGGCTTCCCGTTCGCACCGACGTGCACCGAACCCATGATCTCCTCGGGCGTCGCGCGGCCGCGCTTCGTCAGCGGCGCCATGGTGCCGTCGGGATGGATGCGGTACACCCACGCGCCGCCCTTCTGCTGCGCCGCGGCGGAGGCCTCGGCGAAGGTCCCGAAGGTGTTGTTGCGCTTGGCGCGCACGCCGGTGCCGCCGTACATGGTTTCGCCCGGCGCCATCGGATGGACGGCGAAGCGCACGTTCGAACCCGCGGCGGGGTCCTCGGTGATGCGGGCCGTCACCGCGGCCTCGTCGGGCGAGGGCTGCAGCGGCCGCAGCCCCGAGCCGGGCTCGCTCGCGCGCTGGTGGAACGCGACGAGCCTGTCGCCGCGCAGCGCGATCTGCAGCCAGCTGCGCCCGTTGCCGAGCGTGGTCGGCGGCAGGGGAGCGCCGTGCGCATCCACGCCGGTGGCGGCGGGGTCCCTTGGCTGGCCGGCCGTCTTGACGGAGGGCGTGTCGGTGTCGCCGCGGCCGGTGCCGGCGGTGCGCGGCAGCTCGGGCGCGATCGGTCTTGTCGTGCGCGGGGGCTCCGGCATGGCGGATGCGGCGCGGGGCGCGGTGGGTTGCGCACCGGCCGGCTCGATCGACAGGCCCGGGCGAAAGCGCGCGTAGACCGGGGTGCCCTGCACCGCGATGTCGTCGTAGACGGTACGCCCGTTCTCGCGGATTCCGACGATGGGCAGCGACTGCAGCGGCTCGGCCTTGAGTGCGCCACCGTTGTAGGAGCTGCCTTCGTTGCTCAGGGAGATGCGCCGGGTGTAGAGGGAGCCCGGCGCGTTCGCGTCGCGGTTGTTCATCATGACCGACTCGGTTGCCGCGTACACGTCGTGGCCGAGCAGCGTGGCCAGGCGCTGCGCCATCGGCACCGCGCCGTCTCCGCTGAGGCACGACAGCATCAGCACCGGCTGGCCGTGATAGTTCTCGTGCGCGACGATGGCTCGCGCCAACCCCTCGGCCGTGAGCGGATTGCCGCTCGCGTCGTTCATCATGCCTTCGAGCCCGTGGCCGTTGACCGCGAAGTAGCCCTCGGGAATGGGGACCGCCTCGCTGCCCGGCTTGCCGTCGCTGCGTACGGCGCGCTCGCCTGGCGCGAAGATATCGAGGTCGGCCACGCGGCGGCGGAAGGCGTTGATGCCCATCTCGCTGCGGCCGGACTGCGTGTTGAGCAGGTCGACGCGCTGGCCGTTGGCGCTGGTGTAGATCAGCGGCTGGCCCGGCGCATAGCCCTCGGGGTAGGCGATGCGCAGGGCGGGCCTGCCCGGATGGGCGGTGACCTGCGTGGCCTTCGCGGGGCCGCCTTGGGTGGTTTCGACCTTCACGGTGGCCATCACGGCCGAGGGTGGGACGCTGCCGTCCGGCGCGATGCTTGCCGCGTGCACGATCGCGATCTCGTCGCCCAGCGCGACGAAGCCCTCTGGCTGCACCGTCGCGAGCGCTTCGTCGAGGGTGGCGTAGTGAGCGGGCAGGACGCCGGAGAAGTCGCCGCTGTTTTCGCCCTGTGCATGGGCGCTGGCGCGCTGCGCGGCACTGGGGCTGTCCGTGCCGGCAGGCAATCCGTCGCGATGCGCGGCGAAGACGAAGCCGTTGTCGTCAACGGTGCGCGGATAGATGTAGTAGCGCACGCCCTCGGCTTCGCCGCCGGCGGCGAACACGGTGAGCAGCGAATCCGACCAGTTCGTCGGGCCGAGACGGCTGGTTGCCGGCAGCGGATAGCTCGTGGGCCCGCCGAGCTCGGGGTCCTGTGCCGGCTTGTAGACGGCGAAGCTGCCCTCGTCGCCCTTGGCGGGCGATGCCGGCGTGGACTTCACGCTCACCAGGTCCTTGGTGCCTGCGTTCTGCTTCAGCCCGATGCGTTGCGCCGAGCGCACGAAGGGGGCGTTGGCGCGCGGTGCGTCTTCCGCGGTGTTCGAGCCTGGGGCCGCGCGTTTCTCCTGGGGACTGCGTGCGCCCGTCGGTGCGCGCGCGGCTCCCGGGGCATCGGCGGTATCGCCCGCGCGTCGCACCGAGGCCATGACCGGGTTGAACGAGACATCGGTCACGATGGACGGCAGCGCCGCCGGACCGGCCACGTCGGCGGGCACCGTACGCGGCGTTGTCGGCCATGCGACGCTCATGCGCGGCGGCTCGCGGAACGGCGTGAGCGCGTCGGGCTTTGTCGTTGCGTCCGCCGGCCTTGCGGTGCCGGCCGTATCGGCGGCATCGACCGCATCGACAGGCTTGGGCGACGCGGATTGCGCCGGCCGCGCGGGCACGGCCGCGTCGGTGGGCGTCGTGTTCCGCGCCTCGTCGCCCACCGTGCCGGCCGGCCGGTTCACGACCGCCGGCCGCGCGGTGTTCGTGGATGGCGGCTTGATCGCGTTGTGCACGCGCACGTAGCCCTTGGCGAAGATAGGCGAGGCAAAGCCCGCAGCGTTGACGCTGAGCATCATGATCTGCTGCTCGCGCTCGGCCGGGCTCATCTGGTCCCAGTTCTTCACCAGCGAGTGCACGCCTTCCCCGGTGGCGTAGGCGCTGCCGAGGCCGAGCGGCTTGGAGGCCATCGCCGCGGGCTTGCCCCAGGCCTGGGCAGTCTTCGCGTAGCGCGCGAAGTCGGCCGCGCGTGCCTGTGCCGTCACGGCGTCGCCGGCGGCTTCGGCGGCCGTGGCCGCCTTGGCGGCCCGGCCTGCGCGCAGCGCGGCCATGGTGGCGCGCGTGGAGGCGCCCACCACCGGCACGCTGACCGTCGAGAGACCGAGGTTCAGCCAGTCCATGCGCGCCTGCTCGCTGTTCGCCGGATTGATGCTCTGGCCGTGCGCGCTGAGCTTGTTCAGGTCTTCGACCGAGGTCGCGACGCCGTAGCCGGCCGCGAGCACGGTGAACGCGCCGGCCGCCAGCATGACGCCAGGCGCCGCGAGCGTGCCGAAGGAGCCCACCGTCAGCGCCACGCCGGCCACCAGGCCCACGCCGGCGACCACCATGTCCAGGTGGGTCGCGCGCCGGAAGGTCTCCCATCCGGTCTCGGTGCGCGCGTCGCCGGCGAAGAGCTTGACGTTGCCGTTCTGGTCGAGCGAGTAGCTGGCGTCCTCGGGCGTGACGAGCTTCACTCCCTCTACCGGCAGGCTGTTGTTGGCGCGGTAGTCCGTGAGGTTCTTGTAGGTCCAGGCCTGTTCGTCGACTAGCTTGGTCTCGCCGGGCTTGTCCTTGCTCTCGACCTTGAAGATCGCCGTCTTGATGATGCCGCCGTCGTCGCTGTCGAGGGCGTAGACGACGGGCAGCACGGTCACGCGCGCGTGCTCGCCGCCGACTTCCACCACCTTGTCGACCATCTTCGAGAGCAGGTCCTTCTGCGCGTCGCCGAGGTTGCCGAAGAGGCGCTGGTTCTGCCGGATGCGCTCGCTGTCGGCCGGCGTCGCGGCATCGAGCGAGCGGCTGGGGTTCCAGCCGAGCGCGAGGCCGATTTCGTTCTCGAGCTGCGTGCGGCTCTTCATCTCGATCGGGCCGCCGCCGTACTGCACGAACTGGTCGTTCATGATGGCCTGCGCCATCACCTGCGGGTTCTTCTCGAAGAGCCGGTAGAGCGCGCGCTTGTCCTCGCGCTGGTTGAACGGCAGGTTCTGGATGGTGAATTCCTGCTGCTGCGCGTAGGCGTTGTCGCGTGCGCCGGCGGCCTGGTAGCGCACGGCGGTGTCCGACTGGGTCTGCGCCGCCTGCAGCTTCTTCCATGTGTCGCTGCCGGTCTCGGCCAGGCCGGGGTTGGCGCTCTTCCATTTCTCGTGCGCCGACTTCGCGGCTGCGAGATCGCGCGCCGCAGTGTCGGTGTGGAACTTGTTGACCGAGCTGAGCCAGTCCTTGCGCGCGGCGTCGGCCTTGTCGCGCGCATCGTCGGCGGTCTGCTGCGGCGAGGTGGCGTAGCACAGCTGTGCGCGGCCCGCGCGCTTGTCGGCTTCGATGCGCTGGCGCGCGTGGTTGGCCTCCTGCCAGGCGATCGCGGCATCGACCGCGAGCTGTTCGTTCTGGGCGATGGTGACGCGCGTCTTGGCGTCGTCGAGGTCGTTGCCCAGCGCGGTGCGGTCGCCGGTGCCTGCGTCGTAGTCGGCCTGTGCCTTGTCGCGTGCCTTGATCGCATCCGTGAGGTTCTGGTCCACCGTCTTCTTGCGCGGCGCGAGGTCGTCGCCGAAGTTCAGCGTGGGCGCGGGCTTGCCGTCGGGCCCGGGCGCCGGCTGTGCGCCGGGCTGCGGCGGCGCATCGGCCGCAGCCTGCGCAAGGCGTTTCTCGACGTCGGCGCGCGCACCGCGCGCCTTCGCCAGGTCGCCATCGCCGAACTCGGAGGTCTTCCACCGCGCGGCCGTGGCGGGGTTCATCTTGTAGGTGCCGGCGCGCACCGAGAAGTCGACCATCTTGCCCTGGTCGGACTGCTGCCAGCCGAAGACCTTCGAGTCCTTCTTGATCGTGACGTTGTAGCCGCCGTTGCAGTCCGAGTGCACCTCGATGTCGTCGGGCGAGAGGCCGCGCGGCAGGCCCTCGGCGCTGACCTTGCCGTCCTCGCCGCGCTTGATGTTCCAGGTCGGGTCGTAGTTCTTCGGGTAGACGTCGCCGGTGGTCGACTTGTCGCCGTCCATGAACATCGTCAGCTGCGGCTTGGCGAAGGTCGTGCGGTCGTACTGGTAGCGCGCGGCATACCAGGCGCGCTCGGCGTCGATCAGTCCGAGCTGGGTCTCGATGTCGCGCTTGGAGAGATCGAGCGCGTCGAGTTCGTCGAGCGCCTTCTGCTGCTCGGCCTCGGTGGCCTTGCTGCCGGGCGCGGTGAGCGTCGTCACCTCCGCGGCCTTCTTGTCGTAGGCCTCCTTCGCTGCGGGCAACTGCGTCTCGCGCATCTTCTTCTCGTCGTCGGCCGAGAGCTTCGGCTTCGCGCCGTCGGCCAGGCGCTGGGCCTCGCGCGCCGCCACGCGCAGGTCATCCAGCTTGCCGCCGTCCACGGTCTTGCCCGCGGCCTGGTCGCGCTCGGCCGCGCGCAGGTCCTGCATGGCCTTCAGCGCCTTGGCGTCGGCCTGCGCGGCGCGCTGCTGCTCGAGCGCCCGGCCCAGGTCCTGCGGCTTGGCGTTGGCGACGGCGTTGTTGGCGTCGGTCAGCCCCTGGTTGATCTTGTCCGCGCGATCGAGATAGCCGGCCTCGTCGAGCTTGGCTCGGCTGCCGTCGGCGCCGCCGAAGAGGTCGTCCTTGACGGCGTTCAGCGTGGTCGTGGTCTGGTCGCCGCGGGCCTTTGCGGCATCCTGCTTTTCGTTCGCGGCGTACAGCGCGGCGGTCAGCGGATCGAGCTCGGTCTTCTTGTCGCCGTCGACGTAGAAGTACTTGCCGTCGATGTTCTTGACCTTCTTGCCTTCCTCGCTGCCGGGCTTGGCCCAGAACGCGGGGTCGTAGCCGTCGGGATCGATGTTCCGCGTCGTGGTCTTGTCGCCGTCGTGCTCGGTCACGGTGACGCGGGCGGGGCGCTGCAACGATGCCGCGCTCCATGCGCTCTCGGCGTCGGTCTTGGCGTTCTCGGCGTCGCTGGCCTCGAGCTTGGCGTCGAGGTCGTCGCTCAGCGCGTGCATGTAGCGCTGGCCCTGCTGCGCATCGCGCAGGGCGGCGTCGGCCTTCTGGATCTCCTTGGCATCGCCGCCGGCCACCGCCTGGTCGTACTTGAAGCTCAGCTCCTTGACCTCGGCGTCGGCGACACGTGCGTTGTAGTCGGCATCGACCGTGCCGAGGGTGTTCGTCTTGGGGTTCTGCGGGTCCGACGGATCGGTGGTGCCGAAAGCCTTCTCGGCGCTCTGGAGTTCGGACTTGGCACGGTTGGCCACGGCCCGCAGGCGCTCGGCTTCGGCCTTCGCGTTCTGCTGCGCGGTGATGATCGTGTCGTTGCCGCCGCCGCCGGTGCCGAAGCTGGCGGCGTATTTCTCGGCCTTGGTCGCGGCGGCGTCGGCGTCCTGTGCGCGGCTGCGCGCGTCGGCCACGTGCGCCTTGCCGGCCTGGCCGGCGTCGTATTGCTCGCCGCGCAGCTGCCGCACCTCGGGCGAGTCCGCGCGCACGCCGTCGCGCGCCTTGTCGATGTACTCGCCGATGCTCTTCGGGTCGAACACGCCGCCCTTGTCGAGCGCGTCGTGAGCGTCGGCCGCCACCTTGTCGATCGCGTCGTTCGGGTCCTTGCCTTCGGCGATCGCCTTGAGGCTGGCCTTGCGCATGTCCTGCTCGGCGGCCTGCAGCCAGTCCGTCATGGCGGTGTCGACGGCGGCCTTCTGTTTCTTGGTGCCGTCGCCGCCGTTCGCCTGCGCCTTGAACACCGGCTTGGCGGCGGTCTGGGCCTTCTCGAGCAGGTCCTGCGTGCCCGGGCTGGTCGCGGGGGCCTGGCCCTTGGGCTGGTTGGCCGGCGGCTCGAAGATGGCATTCATCTTCTGCGCCGCGTCGACCTCACCCTGCGCGGCGCGCGTGGCTTCCGACGGATTGTTGTCCGCACGGCGCTGCTGGATGTCGTCGAGCTTGGCATCGGCGAGCGTGGACTGCTTCTGCTTGAGGTTGCTCGCCGCTTCCTGCTTGAGCGCATCGCGCTCGGCCGCGTCGCTGGCACTGCGCGCCTTGGTGGCTTCCTGCTGGTCGGCCTCGGCCTTGCTTTTCTCGGCCTTGGCCTCGGCGGCTTCCGCGGCCTTGCGCGCTTCCTCCGCCTTGCGGCGTGCCGCTTCGGCTTGCTTGCGCGCTTCCTCGGCTTGCCGACGTGCCTCCTCGGCCGCGCGCTTCGCCGCGGCTTCCGCCTGGCGCCGCAGTTCTTCGGCAGCCCTGGCGGCCGCCAATGCCTCCATTGCTGCCTGTGCGGCGGATTGCGTTCCCGACCCATCGCTGCTGACTGCTAGAACCATAAGACCCCGGATGAAGTTGCAGATTGAAAGAAGGGCGCGCGGAACTGCCCGGCCGGCTCCGATGCCGCGCGAACTCTAAGTGGCATACCCGCGCGCGGGCAACAACGAGTTCTCGTAGACGGGCGCGCGCCAATGCGTGGATTCGAGGGGCTGCGCGATGCGCGCGGCAGCCGAAGAGTCATGCGCCGTCGCGAGCTCATCGATACGACAGCACGAGCCCGTGCACCAGTCGCGTCCAGCCGTCGAGCATCACGAACAGGAGCAGCTTGAAGGGCAGGGAGATGGTGGTGGGCGAGATCATCGACATGCCCAGTGCCAGCAGCACCGTGGCGACGATCAGGTCGACCACCACGAACACCAGGTAGATGATGAAGCCGATCTGGAACGCTCGCGTGAGCTCGCTGAGCGTGAAGCTCGGCACCAGCACCATGAAGTCGTCGTCCTTCAGTTGCTCGGCGCGTGCCTTCGGCCAGATGTTGGCGGCCGACTTCAGGAAGAACTGCCGCTCGCGCTCGTGCGTGTGCTTCTGCAGGAACTCCTTGACCGGTGCCTTGGCCGCGTCGATGACGGCCATGATGTCGCTCAACCCTTCGCCCTTGGCGCCGAAGCTGCGGCTGCGCAGCGTGTCGCCGATGTCCATGCCCACCGGCGCCATGATGTAGACCGACAGGATGATCGCGATGCCGTTGAGCACCATGTTGGGCGGCGTCTGCTGCAGGCCCAGCGCGGTGCGCAGAAGGCCGAACACGATGACCAGCTTGGTGTAGCTCGTCACCATCAGCGCCACGAACGGCGCGATGCCGAAGGCGACGATGAGCGCGACCAGCGTGAGGGGTTCGGGAAGTCCGCCTTGCATGGGTATGGATCGCTTGAGGGGCGGCCTCTCAGACTTCGCCCGGCGCGAATTCCGACACGCGCACGCCCAGGCGGTCGCCCACCGCGACCAGATAGCCCTTGCCCAGCACGTTGCCGTGCGCAAGGATGCGCACCGGGCTGCGATTGAGCGGCTGGCCCAGGTCGAAGACGTGGCCTGCGCGGATGCTCCGGAGTTCGCCCAGCGACACGGAGAGGTCGCCGACCTCGAAGCGCAGCGTGACCTCCAGCGCGTCGAGCCGGTCGATCGGCAGGTTGGCGTTGTCCGCGGCGTCGGTCGCGAGGGCGGGTGTGTCTGGCTTCATGGCACTGTCTCTCGATTGCTGAACGGTGATGCGCGAGCCTTCGGCAAAGGCGGAAAGATGCCGCCCCGCGGGGCCTCCGAGTTCTGCCGTGACCACGATGGCGGCTCCAGAAGAACTCCATTGCTCGATGCCGACGATGTCGCCGGGCCGGATGCTGCCCACCTCGCCCAGGCGGATCGGCGTGCTGCCGAGGCGAAAGCTCACGGGCAGGCGCAGCGCGTCGAAGGCACTGGCGGCGTGGGCGTTGTGGCGCTGGCCGGAGCCCGCGGGCACCAGCGCGTCGAGCGTGGATGAATCCTCGAACTGCACGAAGCCGCGCAGCACGGCGCTGCCTTCCAGCGGCATGGCGACGAAGAAGGCCGCGCGCTCCGGATCGCAGTGGAGCGGCACCGCCTGCGGGCTGCGCTCATGGGCTTCGCGCGCTTCCGCTTCGGAAGGCTGCCATTCGAAATGAAGCCGCAGCGCCTTCTCGAGCGCATCGATCAACGGATGCAGCGCGTCGGCAAGCAGGATGTAGCGAAGGTCTCGCGGCAGCAGGTCGATGCGGCGCTCGCCCAGCAGCGCCTGGAGACTGGGCGCATCCATCGAGAGATGGCCGACATGTGCGCCGAGCCTGAAGCGGAAGCTCTCGCGCGCGGTGCGCCCGAAGGCCGGGTCGTGGTGCCAGCGGATGCGGTAGCGCGCGCCGCGCGCGGCCGCCATGTCGGGCAGCGGCGCGGCGCCGTAGAGGCGATTGAGCGCGCGCACATTGGCTGCATCGGCACGCGGCAATGCGCGGGCCTCGCCGAGCTCCGTCACTGCGTCGGCGCCTGTGTCAGGCATGCGTGCTTTCGGTCGGTATGCGGATGCTGGCGGCTGTGCTTCTTGTCACCTTCTTCATGCCTCGGAGCAACGCGAGACGGCTCGCATCGGGACCGGCAGCTTAGCCAGACGCATTGCGCGAAGGTAGTCCGCAAACACGTAGTGCCGCGCGCGCCACACGCGGCGAGCGTTTACGAAAACTCGTGGTTGCCGTGAATGGATGGCGGCGCATAGAGTCCGTCGCGACGCGAATCCCCGCGATCGACAACGAAGCGATGCAATGCAATCGGCATCGCACGGCACTTCGGAACACCCGCAAGAAGAAAAGACACCATGGCGAGTTCTCCGCGATCCTTCCCTGCCTACCGCGGCGGCGTGCGCGACCTGCTGGGCAATGCGGGCCGCTACAACGACCTGCTGCTCGCGGGCCTGCTGGTGGTGATCGTCGCGCTGTTCGTGCTGCCGCTGCCCACGCCGTTGCTCGACCTGCTGATCGCGAGCAACCTCGCCATCAGCCTGGTGCTGCTGATCGTGGCGATGTACGTGCCTTCGGCGCTTTCGCTTTCGACCTTTCCGTCGCTGCTGCTGTTCACCACGCTGTTCCGCCTCGCGCTGAACATCGCGTCGACCAAGCTGATCCTGCTGCATGCGCACGCGGGCCACATCATCGACACCTTCGGCAAGCTGATCGTCGGCAACAACGTGGTGGTCGGCGGCGTGGTGTTCCTGATCATCGCGATCGTGCAGTTCATCGTGATCGCGAAAGGCTCCGAGCGGGTGGCCGAGGTGGCCGCGCGGTTCGCGCTGGATGCGATGCCGGGCAAGCAGATGAGCATCGACGCCGACGTGCGCGCCGGCGTGCTGTCGTCCGCGCAGGCGCAGAAGCGCCGCCAGATGCTGGAGCAGGAGTGCCAGCTGCACGGAGCCATGGACGGCGCGATGAAGTTCGTCAAGGGCGACGCGATCGCGAGCATCGTGATCGCGCTGGTCAACATCCTCGCTGGCATCGCGATCGGCACGATGATGCACGAGATGAGCCTGGGCGGCGCGCTGCAGCGCTACGCGATCCTCACGGTGGGCGACGGCATGGTCTCGCAGATCCCGTCGCTGCTGGTGTCGATCGCGGCCGGCATCGTCATCACGCGCGTGAGCACCGGCGAGCGCCGCGACACGCAGCTCGCGAACCAGATCGGGCAGCAGCTGATGGCACACCCGCGCGCGCTGATCATCGCGGGCCTCGCGGTCGCGAGCTTCCTGGTCGTGCCGGGTTTTCCGAAGTGGGTGTTCGGCCTGCTGGCAGCGGTGCTGCTGGGTCTGGGTTTCGCCGTGCGCATGCGGCGCCAGAAGAACCAGACGCCGGGCTGGATCTCGCACCGTGAGGGCGCCGACCAGGAGGACACCGACGGCGACCACGCGATCGCAGCGCCGCTGGCGGTGCGGCTGTCGAGCGGCCTGCGCGGCGGCATCGACCGCCATGCGCTCGACCTGCAGCTGGCCCGGGTCAAGACTTCGGTCGAGTCCGATCTCGGCCCCGTGTTCCCGCGTTTGCAGCTCGCCTACGCGGACGGCCTTGCCGAGCATGGCTACCAGGTTCTGGTGCACGACGTCGCCGTGACCGAGGGCACGCTCAGGCCCGGGTGGCTGATGCTCGATCCGGCCGAGGCGGCCGCACCGCCGGCCGGTGCCGAGGTAGCCGAGCCTTTCGGTCCCTTCGCACGGGTGGTCTGGGTGCCTGGCGAGGCTGCCGGCTTCAAGGCCTGGGACAACGAGGAGGTGGTGGGCCTGCATCTGGACCATGCGGTGCGCGGCAACGTTCGCGAGCTCATCGGCCTGCAGGAGGTGCAGCGCCTGCTGCATTCGGTGCAGCGCGATGCGCCCGAGCTCGCGGCAGAAGTGTCGCGCGTGGCCTCGAGCCAGCGCATCGCCGAGGTGCTGCGCCGGCTGCTGCAGGAAGGCATCCCGATCCGCAACCTGCATGCGATCTTCGAATGCCTCGCGACCTGGGCGCCGAAGGAGCAGGACGCCATCGCGCTGACCGAGCTGGTGCGCATCGATCTCGGGCGCTACATCACCAGCCGCTACGTGGGGCCTAACCGGCAGCTCGAGGCCATCCTGTTCGAGTCGAGCCTGCTGGAGCGCGTGCAGAACGCGATCGAGCGCTCGCCCCGCGGCAATCTGCTGCTGCTGAGCCCGGCGGTCACGCAGGACATCCGCGAGCAGGTGCGCCGCATCCTCGGGTCGGCCGCGACGCGCGTGGTGGCCATCGCCTCATCGGACGTGCGCCGCTACATCAAGACGCTGATCGAGCCGGTGGCCCCGCTGCTGCCGGTGCTCTCCTACCAGGAAGTCGACGAAGACGTGGCCCTGCAGCCGGTGGGCTGGGTCACCAATCCGCAAGCCCACTGATGAACTTTTCACCGCCTTCGAAGGCGCACCGCAAGAACAACGCAATGACTCCGCAGAACATCCTGGACATCACGCGCGAGGGCCTGCTCCTCGTGCTGTGGATCTCGCTGCCGGTGGTGGCTGTGGCGACGCTCACGGCCCTCGTGGTGGCGGTGCTGCAGGCCGTGACGCAGGTGCAGGACCAGAGCATCGGCCAGTCCATCCGGATGATCGCGGTGATGGTCGCGATCATCGCCACCGCGGGCTGGATGGGGCGCGACGTGATGCGCTTTGCCGAGCGCGCGATCCAGGCATTGAGTTCGCTGCCGTGAGGAACTTCTTCGACATGCCCGCACCGCGCCTGAAAACCTTCAGCCTGCGCAGCCTCGTGCTGTGGGGTTGCGCCGCCCTCGCACTGCTGGCCGTGCAGCCGCCGGCGCGCGCGGCCGAGCTGCGCTGGAGCAACCGGCCGTTCCAGATTGTCGCCAACGAGAAGCCGCTGGCCGACTTCCTGCGCGAGCTGGCGTCTTCGCAGAACGTCACGGCGGTGATCGACACCAAGGTGGCCGGCGTCATCAGCGGCAAGTTCGCCGGCTCCGCGCTGGCCACGCTCAACAGCGTGTGCGCGGTCAACGGGCTGACCTGGTACTTCGACGGCGCCTTCCTGTTCATCGACCTGGCCGCCGATGCGAAGAGCGAAGTGCTGCCCATCGCGGCAGAGAACGCGGGGCGCATCGCCGAGACGCTGGTGCGCCTGCACATCTCCGACGAGCGCTATCCGCTGAGCATCAGCGAGCGCGACGCCAGCGTGTACGTGACCGGGCCGCGCCGCTACGTCGAGATGGTGCGCCAGGCGGTGAAGCTGGCCGACCAGAAGAGCGCGATGGCCGAGGGTGCCGAGATCAGGCTGTTTCCGCTCAAGTACGCGTGGGCGTCGGATTTCCGGATCAACCGCTCCGGCAAGGAGACCGTCATTCCTGGCGTGGCCAACGTGCTGCGCAGCCTCTATGGCCGCGCCAGCGGGAATGCCCCGTCGGGCGGCGGCGGCGCGCGGGGCATGAGCGGCGGCATGTCGCTGGGGCCGAACCGGCAGATCAAGCTGCGCAGCGGCGAGACCATCAACGCGCCCAAGGTCGAGATCGCCGGGGGCGGCGGCGGCGATGCCATCGCACCGGGCGGCGTCTCGGGCATCGCGGGCGGCGAGCTGCCCCAGTTCCAGGCCGACACGCGCATGAACGCGGTGCTGGTGCGGGACATGCCCGACAAGATGGCGCAGTACGCGAAGCTGATCGAGTCGATGGACGTGCGCCCGCGGCTGGTCGAGATCGAAGTGACCATCATGGACATCAGCTCCGACACGCTCAACAGCCTGGGCATCGACTGGCGCCTGCATGGTCGGCATGCCGACTTCCAGACGGGCCGCGGCGACCGCGGGCAGCTGACCTGGGGTGGCACGGGCAGCGAGGCCGGGCAGATCGGAAGCTCCGACGGTTCGGGCAATCCGCTCACGCCGCTGGGCGGCATGTTCACCGCCGCCATCGGCAACAGCGCGCGCAACTATCTGCTGGCCCGCGTGACCGCGCTGGCCACCAACGGCAACGCGAACTTCGTGGCGCGCCCCAAGGTGATGACACTGGACAACACCGAAGCGGTGCTGGAGAACCTCAGCGAGTTCTACGTGCGGGTGGACGGTTTCCAGGACGCGGGCCTGTTCAGCATCACGGCCGGCACCGCCGTGCGGGTGACGCCGCTGGTCATCGACGAGAAGGCCTCCCGCGGCGTGATGATGTCCATCGACATCGTCGACGGCGACCTCAGCCCGATGTCGGTCGACAAGATCCCGATCGTGCGGCGCCGCACCGTCAACACGCAGGCGCTGGTGGAGGAGGGCGCGAGCCTGCTGATCGCGGGCTACTCGTCGGAAGAGAAGAGCAATGCCGTCACGGGCGTGCCGCTGCTCAAGGACATTCCGGGCGTCGGCGGACTCTTCCGCTCGACCGAGAAGAAGCAGTCGAACATGGAGCGCTTCTACCTGCTGACGCCGCGCCTGGTGCTGCCCGGCGCCACGGCGAACGTGCCGACGCTGCCCTTGCCGGAAGTGGGAGGCTGAACGTGCGCGACCAGGACGACGACATCTCCCTCGACGGCGAAGAGCAGGCCGCGGCCGGCCCGGCTCCGGCTGCGCTCGGCGACGGCTGGTGCCTGCGCTTCCTCAGCGGCGCGGTGAAGGGGCGGACCATCGCGCTCAAGCCCGGCCTCAACGTGCTGGGTTCGGGCGGCGACTGCGAGGTGATGCTGCCCGGCGGCGACGTGCTGCCGCGCCATCTGGCGTTCACCGTCGGTGAACTGGTGGTGTCGATGCAGCGCCTGGGAACGGCCTCGGCGCGGCTCAACGGCGAGGACATGCGGCAGCCGCGCAGGAGCGTGGTGGCGGGCGATGTCGTGAGCCTGGGCCAGATCGACTTCCAGCTCGACCGCAGCTATGCGACCCGCGTGCGCGAGGACCGCATGTTCGCCCCGGACCATGCGGCGCAGCCCGATGCGCTCGCGCAGGCGAGCCCGTCGACGGCCCGATCGCGGCGCCTGGGCTACTGGGCGGGCGGCGTGATGGCGATGCTGGCGCTCGTCGGCCTGGCCGCCGTGTCGCTCGGCGATGCGGGTGCCAGTTCGCGGCGCACCGCCCGCGTGGACCTGGCGGCGGTGGAGAAGGCGCTCGTGCCGTTCCCCGAGGTGGAAGTGGTGGCCGCGCAGGGCGGCCGGCTCGGCGTGAAGGGCTATGTCGAGTCGAGGCAGCGCCGCGAGGCCCTGCAGCAGGCGATGGAGCCCTTCGGCAGCCAGGTCAGCGTCAATGTGCATTCGGCCGAGGACATGGTCGAGCAGGCGCGTCGCTACGTGGGCGACCCCGGCGTGGCGGTCACCTACACCGGCCAGGGCCGCCTGGTGCTCACCGGCACGGTGGAAGACGCGGCCGTGCGGCAGAAGATCCGCAGGCTCAGCGAAGACCTGCATCCGTCGGTGCTGGTCTCCGACAAAGTCCAGTACCGCGAGAAGCCCGCGGCCGAGCCCAAGGAGACCGACCTGCGCACGCAGTGGGACGGCTGGCAGAGCGTGCTGCCGGCGCGCATGGTGAGCATCACCGAGGACGGCAACGGCCTGCGCCACATCCAGCTGTCCAACGGCAGCAGGTACTACGAAGGCTCGGTGCTGCGCTCCGGCGCGGAACTCAAGCGCATCGACGCCGACGGGCTGGTCCTGAGCGGCGGCGTGCCCGACAGCGGCAACAACAACAGGCGCGGGAGGTGAGGCATGGCCATCGGCAAGGTCCTCCTCGCGCGCACCCCGGATTTCATGCGGCGCCGCATCCGTGCGCCGCGTGGAATGGCTCCGTCCCGCCGGGACGGAGCGCTTCAACCCTCGTAAATCATCCTTTCTTGACCAGGAGATACACATGGCAGGCGCAGTTGACAGCTCTATCCAGCAGATGAACCAGGCCGCGGCGGACAACGCCAGGCTGATGTCGGCCAGCATGGCCGCCTCCACCAGCATCCAGGGCGCGGCCTCCACCGCGCACACGGTCAACGGTGCGAGCGCCGCCGGCGGCGAGGTGGCCAAGTCCACCGGCAACGACATCCGCCAGTCGGCCAAGTCCTCGTAAGCAGGTCCGCGCGATGCCCCCGGGGTGCATCGCGCGGCCCTTTTTCCCAAGGACCCCCGAAAGAGGTGAACCATGACCGATCCCACCGCGCTGGTCGCGGCAGGCGCGCAGCCGGCCGGCGTGTCCGGGCCCGCGGCGCCGCAGCAGTCCGCGGCCCCTTCGCGCCTCGATCCGGGCGAGACCCGGATGTTCGCCAACATGATGCAGGGCGTGCAGGCGCCGCCGTCCGCGGTGGCCGCGCCGAGTGCGCTGGGCGATGCCGCCAAGGCGCTCGCGTCCCAGCTCTCGGGCAACGTGCGCTCCTACGAGGAGATGCGCCGCAGCATGCTCGAGTCGATCGACATGTCCGACCCCATCAAGACCATGTTCGCGATGACCGACCACGCCATGGAGGCGCACATGATGTTCGCGAAGATGCACATTTCCACGGGCCTGGCGAGCGCCGCCACCAGCCTGTTCGGCACCCTGCTGAAGAACCAGCAGTGAGGACGCCGTGAAGCTGCTGTCGCGCACCCTTTCATTCATTCCGCGCCGTGGCCGCTGGCTCGCGGCGCTGGCCCTGCTGATGGCATTGGGCGGCTGCAAGGTCGGCCTGTATTCCAACCTCAACGAGCAGGAGGCCAACGAGATCGTCGCCGCGTTGTCGTCCGAAGGCATCGATGCGGCCAAGAGCCGCGTGGAGGGTAGCAACTGGCAGGTCGAGGTCGACGAAAGCCGCATGAGCGCCGCGCTCGACGTGCTGCGCGCCCAGGGCCTGCCTCACGAGCGCTTCGCCACCATGGGCGAGGTGTTCCAGAAGCAGGGGCTGGTGTCCACGCCCTCCGAGGAGCGCATGCGCTACATCTATGCGGTCTCGCAGGAGTTGTCGCAGACGCTGCGCAACGTGGACGGCGTGGTGTCCGCGCGCGTGCACGTGGTGATCCCGGCCAACGATCCGCTCAGCGAGAAGACGCGGCCGTCGTCGGCCGCGGTGTTCATCAAGCACCGGCCGGACGTGGACATCCGCCTGCTGGCGCCGGCCGTGAAGGAGATGGTGGCGCACAGCATCGAGGGGCTGACGCACGACCAGGTGTCGCTGTCGCTGTTCGAGGCGCGCCGGCCGGCGGTGTCGGCGGCCGCCCTGGCAGGCGGCGCCAGGGAGCGCCCGATGGTGCTGGGCCTGTTCCCGGCCTCGACCGCGATGGTGCTGCTGGGCCTGCTGCTTGTGGCCGCCGTCTGCCTCATGGTGCTGCCGGTGCTGCTGCGCAGGCAGGGCGTGGACTGGCGCAACTGGGCGCGCCGCCAGGTGCTCAGGCGCTGACACGCGATGCCGGCATCCGCTCCTTCCGTCGGCCCCCAAACCGCACAGGCCGCGCCCGGCCCGATGGACCTCGTGCGACTGGTGATGCGCTTCAACCTGCATCCCGAGATCGACCTGCATCCGAGCTGGCTGCCAGCCGACTGGCCGGCGCGCCATCGCATTCCGGCGCGGCTGGGGGAAGCAGGCCGCACGGTTCTTGCCGGCCAGCTGCGCCGCAGCCAGGGGCCGGCGAACGGCGCCGCAGACTACAACTTCGACGCCCGCCTCAAGCGCGTGGTGCTGCTCGACGGCGCCGCGCTGCGACGGCTCGCGGCCTACCTGGGCTTCTGCGTGCACCTGCCGCTGTTTCGGCTGCGCGGCGGAGCGGGGGCGCAGATCCGCCGCCAGGCCCGCCGCTTCGATGCGGATGCCGTGGAGTTCCTGCTCGAGCGCGTGCCGCAGCTCACCGAGCTGCGTATGGACAACGCCGCGCTGCAGCAGTGGCCGCTTTCCGCGGGCCGGGTCGCGGTCGACCGGGGCTACCGCCTGCTGCTGGCGGCGGCCGCCGCCGAAGGCGACGCGGTGCGCCGTCGCCTGGGACACAAGCTGCCGCGCCGCATCTCGGCGCTCGGCGCGCCGCCGCTGCAGCGGCGCCAGATCCTGCAACTCAACGAACTGATGCTCTCGTGCATCGTTCCCGAAAGACTGCCCCAATGGGATTGGCTTTTCTGATCACGACCGAGAACCTGCAGCTCCTGAGCGAGCGCAAGGTCCTGAAGGAACACGAGTACGCGGCGCTGCTCGACGCATCGACCGTGGTCGAGACCGCGCGGCGCGAGGCGCGCCGCATCGTGCAGCAGGCCACGCAGGATGCCGAGGCCGACCGCAGGCAGGGCTACGAGGAGGGCCTGCGGCAGGCCAGGACGGAATATGCGACCCAACTGGTGACCGACACCGTGGCGGCCGAGCGCCAGCTCCATGCCTTGCGCGAGTCCATGGCGCAGATCGTGGTCAAGGCCGTGGGGCAGTTCATTGCCGACGCGGACCCGGCGACGCTGTTCGAGGCGGCGCTGCTGCGCGTCGATACGCTGATCCGCCAGGAGCCCTTCATCACCGTGCGCGTGGCGCCCGCGCAGGAGGCGATCATGCGCGGCGTGGTCGCGCGGCTGCGCAGCGACGCCAACTGGTCCATGACCGTGCACTTCGTGGCCGACGCGGCGCTGCCCGTCGGTGCCTGCGTGCTGCAGACAGCGTCCGGCGTGCTCGACATCGGCGCCGATGCACAGCTCGAGGCCTTTCGCCGCGCGGTGGAGCGCAGCGGCCTCGGCGAGGCCGGGGAGGGGCAGCAGTGAATCCGGTGTCCGACGCGGCGCTGGGCATCGTCGCCGAGCTCGAGCAGGCACTGGGCCGCGTCACGCCGGCGACGATCCGCGGGCGCGTGAGCAAGGCGGTGGGCATGCTGATCGACGCATCGGGCATCCAGGCCCATGTGGGCGAGCTGTGCGAGCTGGTCACGCCGGGCGAGCCGCCGCTGCTGGCCGAGGTGGTGGGCTTTCGCGACAACACCGCCATCCTCACGCCGCTCGGGCCGATCACCGGCATCTCGGCGCTGACCGAGGTGCTGCCCACGGGGCGCGGCCATGTCTGTCCCGTCGGCGCGGGCCTGCTCGGGCGGGTGCTCGATGCGCTGGGCCAGCCCATCGACGAGAAGGGGCCGCTGAAGACCCGCACGCTGCTGCCGGTGCACCGCGAACCCGTGAGCCCGCTGGCGCGCCGCATGATCGAGGCGCCGCTGCCCACGGGCATCCGCGCGGTCGACAGCCTGCTCACGCTCGGCGAGGGGCAGCGCGTGGGCGTGTTCGCGCCGCCGGGCGTGGGCAAGAGCACGCTGCTGGGCATGCTCGCGCGCGGCGCGACGGCCGACGTGAACGTGATCGCGCTGATCGGCGAGCGCGGGCGCGAGGTGAAGGAGTTCATCGAGCACAACCTCGGCGCCGAGGGGCTGGCGAAGACGGTGATGGTGGTCTCCACCTCCGACAGGCCGCCGATGGAGCGCATCAAGTCGGCCTACGTGGCCACCACCATCGCCGAGCATTTCCGCGACCAGGGCAAGAAGGTGCTGCTGCTGGTCGATTCGCTCACGCGCTTCGCGCGCGCGCAGCGCGAGATCGGCCTCGCGAGCGGCGAGCCGCCCACGCGGCGCAGCTATCCGCCCTCGATCTTCTCGATGCTGCCGCAGTTGCTGGAGCGCGCGGGGCAGGGCAGGACCGGCTCCATCACGGCCGTCTACTCGGTGCTCACCGAGGGCGACGAGGAGAGCGATCCCATCGCCGAGGAGGTGCGATCCATTCTCGACGGCCACATCGTGCTGTCGCGCAAGGTCGCGGCGGCCAACCGCTATCCGGCGATCGACGTGCTCGCGAGCATCAGCCGCGTGATGCCGCTGGTGACCTCGCGCGAGCACCGCGCGGCGGCGGCGCATTTTCGCGGGCTGCTGGCCAAGTACCAGGAGATGGAGCTGCTCGTGCAGATCGGCGAGTACAAGGCCGGCGCCGACGCGCTGGCCGACGAGGCGATCGGCGCGCGACCGGCGATGCTCGAATTCCTGTCGCAGCCGCCGGACGCGAGCCTGCCCTATGCGCAATCGGTCGAGGTACTGCGGCAGTTCGGCTGGACCGGGGAGCCCGCGCGATGAGCGGCGTCGACTGGAAACTGCTGGTGGGCGTGCGGGAGCGCCAGAAGACCGCGGCCATGGGCGTGGTCGCGCGCGACAGGGCCGCCGCCGAACAGAGCCACGCCGAACTCCGGCAGGCCGAGGCGTGGCAGCAGCAGCAGGTGCGGAACAAGGCCGCGCACTGGCAAGCGACGACCGGCGCGCTCTCGCACGGGGAATGCAGCGTTGCGCAACTGCGGCATGCGGGTGCCTGGAGCACCGCGCTCGATGCGCGGATCGCCGAGGCCGGCCAACTCGCCGCGCAGGCCGGACAGGCCCACGCGCTGCGCGAGAGCACGCTCGAGGCGAGCCGGCAGAAGCTGCGTGCCGCCAGCGGCGATGTCGAGAAGGCGCAGCAGATGCTGCAGCGTGCGCGCAGCGAGCAACTGCGCCTGCGCGAGCTCCGGCTGGACGACGCGACCGAGGAAGCCACCTCGCAAGCCTGGGCCGCACGGCGCAGGGCATAGAGCGCCCGACGAAACGACGAGAGAGACCCATTGCCCGTGGACGCTTCCATCGAACTGGCCAGCCTCGAGAGGTTCTTCTCGTCGGTGGTGCTCACCCTGCCGCGGCTGTTCGCGATCTTCGCGGTGGTGCCCTTTCTTTCGGGCGGCATGCTCACCGGCACGGTGCGCAACGGCCTGCTGCTGATGCTCGCGCTGTTCATGTCGCCCGTGGCGGGCGACATGCCGGTGGCCTCCATCGGCACCTGGGTGCTCATCGCCGGCAAGGAGGCTTTCATCGGCCTGCTGCTGGGCCTGGGCTTCGGCATCTTCATCTGGGCGGTGCAGAGCGTGGGCGACCTGATCGACTTCCAGACCGGCTCCAGCAACGCGTCGTTCTTCGACCCCGTGGCGGGCCACGAGAACGGGCCCACGGGCGAGTTCCTCGGCTGGATGGTGATCACGCTGTTCGTCTCGGCGGGCGGGCTGCTGGCGATGCTGGGCGTGGTCGTCGACTCCTACCGGCTCTGGCCGGTGGCCTCGTTCTTTCCGAACCTGGGGCTGGTGATCGAGCAGTTCGCGATCCGCCAGGGCGACACGCTGTTCCTGTGGATCGTCAAGCTCGCCTCGCCGGTGATCTTCGTGCTGCTGCTGGTCGAGCTGGGCGTGGGCCTCGTCAGCCGCGTGGCGCCGCAGCTCAACGTGTTCGTGTTCTCGCAGCCCCTCAAGAGCCTGCTGGCGCATCTGATGATGCTGCTGTTCGTTTTCTTCGTGTACGAGTCGCTGCAGGAATTCCTGCGGCCCGAGAACGGCGTTCTCGACTTCCTGCGGGCCACGCTCTAGCGCCATGGCTGAGAAAGACCAGGACCCAACGCCCAAGCGGCTGCGCGACGCGCGCAAGCGCGGCGAGGTGGTGTTCAGCAGCGACGTGGCATCGACCGTCGTGTTCGCCGTGGTCGTGGTCTGCATGTGGCTCGGAGGCGGCGCCCTCTACAGCCTGTTGCGCGAACTCTGGCTGCACGCCACCAGCACCAGCCTGCTGACGCAGCCCGACGACCGCTTCGTCGAGCTGCTGCTGCACACGGGAGAGGCACTCGCGTGGGGCACGCTGCCCATCATGGCCATCGCGGCCGTGGCCGGCATCGCGGGCTCGCTGGCCCAGGTGGGGGGCGTGGCGGCGTGGGAGCGGCTGAAGCCCGACGTGAATCGCATGAACCCGGCGCAGGGGCTGCAGCGCATCTTCTCCACGCGCAACCTCATCAACCTGCTGAAGATGAGCCTGAAGACGCTGCTGCTCGCCGGGCTGATGTTCGTGGTGGTGCGCGGCTTCGTCGATACCTCGCTCAAGCTGGGGTATGCCAACCCTGCGGCCATCATGACCGCCGCGGCCCACATGGTGCTGGTGACCTTCGGGTGGTCGGTGGTGATCTTCGCGCTGATGGCCGCGGTGGACTACGCGCACGAGCACTTCGAGTTCATGAAGCAACAGCGCATGTCCATCGAGGACATCCGCCAGGAATACAAGGAAGTGGAGGGCGACCCGATCAACCAGTCGCGCCGCCGCTCCGCGCACTTCGAGGCGGTGTATGCCAGCCTGGGCGATCGCGTGCGCATGGCTTCGGCCGTGATCCATTCGGCCCGCACGGCCGTCGCATTGCAGTACCTGGGCGAGACCGACCTGCCGCGCGTGATCGCGCGCGGCGAGGGCGAAGTCGCGGCGCAGATCCGGCGCTTTGCCGGCGAGGGCCTGGTGCCGATGGAGTTCGAGCCTTCGCTGGCCGAGCGCATCTATGCGGAGGTTCCGGTGGACCAGCCGATTCCGCGTTCGCTGTATGCGCCCGTGGCCACTCTGCTGCGTTGGGCGCAGGGTCTCGGATGACACCGGGGCCGCGAACTATCCGGCGATGCCGTTCCTGGCAGAGGGTGGCTGCAGCGCGTCGAGCGCGGCGAGCCTGCGGTAGTCGCCCGGCAGCACGGCGTAGGTGCTCATGAAGGTCTTGTGCAGATGGCTCTGGTCGGTGAAGCCCGCCGCATGCGCCGCGTAGGTGACGTGGGCGCCGCCGGCGATGAGGTCGCGCGCGTACTCGATGCGGTGGCCCACCAGCATCTCGTGCGGCGTGAAGCCCCAGGCGGCGCTGAAGCGCCGCTGCACGTGCACGGGATGCCAGCCGACCGCATCGGCGAGGCTGTCGAGGGTCATGCGTTGATGGAAGCCCGATGCGATCAGGGCATAGAGCCGGTTCAGGCGTTCGTCGCCGCTGTCGGGGAATGGTCGTTCCGCGTCGAGGGAGTCGTTCTCCGTGGGCGAGGGAGCGGGGAGCCACTGTGCGAGGCGCCGGCGCAGCAGTGCGCGGCCGGCCGCGATGTCCTCGGGGTCGCCGGTGCTCGTGGGAACGAAAAGCAGGCGGTGGCATTCGAGGAATTCGAGCGCGGCGGCGGCGTCGATGAACACCGAGACACCCGCATCGTTCTCCACGCGCGCGAGCGGCAGCGCATCGTCCGCGGGGCTGATGCAGCGCGCCACGGCAAGGCTGCAGAAGAGGGCGTCTTCGCGCCAGGCATGCGAGCGCGCCTGTACCGAGTGCCAGACATGCGGCGCGATCCGAAACAGTGCGCCCGGCGGCACCACGGTGACGCGCGTGCCGCTGCGAACCTGGAGCTCTGTGTCGGCCACCGCGAGCGTGAAACCCACGTGCCGGTGCGGCCGGACTTCGCGATGGCGAAACCGGTTGATCGTGAATTGAAGACCAGCGAGATCCGCGTCTCGCCAGTATTGGGAGGCAGGCAGTGCCATGGAGGACCGGGGTGTGTGCGGAGGTCGGGCGTTTGCCTCGCGCGATGTGCAGCATGCCAGTGCCGCCGGCATCTGTGAAGCCTCGGCCGGGCGCGTACCTTCGCAGGATGCGCATTGTTCAGGCGAAGGTACTCAGTTGGATGCGCGTGCCGCGGGCCATTGCCGATCGCCACCCACCCTGGAGCCGGCAAATGCGTTGGAAGCTAAAAATTTACAAGGCGATGACAAGGCCCTTGCGGTACTTTGGCCCAAGTCCGTCGCCCTCTCCGGCATGGCGGTACATCCATCAGGCCTTCCATGATTCTGTCTACCTTGTTTCATCGTGCCTCGCCTGCGTCGGCGTCCGAGGCGCAGGGTTTCGATCCGGTGTCGCGGTCGCAAGCGGAGCAGCAGCCCGCCAATCCGGTTCCGCAGTTCTATGACGAAGAACATCTGTACCTGCCGCGAAGCGCGCCGCCCCATGCCGGCGGCGTGCCGGCCATAGTCGGCGACCTGCTGGATGCGCCCAGCAACGAAGCCCGCACGGCATTGGTGCGCAGCATGCTCCACGCGCTCGATTTCGACTGGCTGGGCTACGGCACGGTGGCGTACATGCGGGGCCACTGGTGGCCGCTGAGCTTCTTCACCGCCTACGCGAACCCCGAATGGACGAAGCGCTACTTCGCGCACAACCATTGCGGCGTCGATCTCAGGCAGCAGGGCGTGCCCGCGTCGAGCCTTCCGCTGGCGTGGGACGTGGCCCAGCTCGAGGCCCTGGCGGCGGAGACGTCGGACGAGCTGAGCGAAGAGCGGCAGCGCTTTCTCGACGACCTGTATGCCAGCGGCATCCGCAGCGGGCTGCTGTTTCGCCTGGCATCTCCCACGCACGTGAACCAGCACACGGTGATCAGCCTGCTGTCGCGCAGGCCAGGAAGCGACTGGATCAGCGACAGCGTGATCGGGCAGGGGCTGATACTGGGACTGGGCGTGCACGAGTACGTGTCGCGCCATACGCGCATCGTCGGTGCGCCGGGCGCGGGCCGCATCGAGATCTCGGCCACGCAGCAGGACATCCTGCAGCATCTGCTGCAGGGGCGCAGCGACAAGGAAATCGCCAACCGGCTGGACCTGTCGTCGCACACCGTGGACTACCACATGCGCCAGTTGCGCCGCCGCTTCGCCGCGCGCAACCGGGTGCAGCTGGTGAATGCCGTGCAGCAGGGCGACAGCGACTTCGGGGTGCTCAGCGAGATCTAGGCGCGACGGCGGTCTTCATTCGATCCGCGGACCTGATTGATCGGGGGCGACGGACCTACCGGGTACTCTCCTGGTCACGCACGTGGAGCACGGTGCCGTCCTCCGAGAACTCGAGCAGCAGCGGTGCATCCAGCATCTGATACTTCTGCGCGAGCTGGAACAACGCATCCTTGAAGGACCCGCTGAACTTGCCGGCGCGCGCCTCGGGCGTGATCGTGTAGTCGCGAGTGCTGTCCCAGCGCACCTCGATGCCCACGGCGGAACCCCAATGCATGATCACGAGGCGCAAGGAGTCGTCCTCGATGGGCCATTGAGCGCGGACGGCGTTGATTCTTCGATCGGTGAGCCAGGCGGCTCCTGTGGCGGGTGCGCTGGATGCGGCGCTTGCGGGGAGAACTTCCTCCGGCCCCGGAAGCGCAACGCCCGCGGGCATGTCCCGCGATATCTTTTCAACTTGCACTCCCGCCGTTGCATTGGCGAGCGTCGCGGCAAGGCTCATGTTGATGCCTACCCAGATTGAAGGATGGAACAGGGCCTTTCTCATCGGCGAATTTGCGGGGCGACAGGGGTTGGAAAGATCGATCGAGAGCCAGCGGCACGCGGTCCGGTGCGGCGTGGCAAAAAGTCAGTCCTTTATCTTATCTGGCTCGCTTACCCTTCACTGGGACGCGGCCAGTTCCTGCAGTTGCCTGCCCTGGATGAAAAAACGGACCCCAGGGGTCCGTTGATGTCTGTCTTTGGGGTCCCGGCGCTGCCAGGAAAAACCTATTCGACGGTTTCACCGTCCTCTTCGTCTTCCGAGTCGGCTTCTTCCGCACGACGGACCGTCACGAAGTTGGTGGCGTCTTCCACGAATCCCATGACCTTTTCGTCGGGTGCCATCCCGCGCACTTCGGTCTGGATGCCGTCGCCATTCTTGTAGTCGACCTGCACCAGTGCAAAGCAGGCCAGCGGCTCTTCCAGTTCTCCTTCGTCGCCGCCGTCGTAGACAGCGACCCACCCTTCGGCGGGCATGATCTGAAGGATCTTCACATCTTCCATCGATTCACTCCAAGTAAAAACGCCGCGCAGCATAGCCCATGGAAAGAGCGGCTCCGAAGAGACGGCGAAGAAATCCCCTTGCTGCGCGCGTGCAACGCTCCTGTTGCCGGATCGCGATGGCGGTGTTAGCCTTCGCGCCCCTGTAGATCAATCATCGCACTGCGGCCAACAGTCGCCGCAGCAGAGACCCATGAAGCAATTCCTGACCGCGCAAGACGCATCGATGACCCGCACCTTTGCGGCGGCTTCGCTGCGCGCTCTTGGCGCCGAATCGCTTTCGTAGATAGAGCCTTTGCACCCGGAGGCTCGGCCTCCTGAGTTTCACAAGACCCGGTAGGCCTCAAGCCACCGGGTTTTTTGTTTTCCACCTGCTTCGCTGGAGATATGGACATGAGCACCGAACGAGAACTGCCTTTCGCCGCACGCGCTGCAAGCGCAGCGCTGTCCTTCGACTTCGCGGAGTGGTTCGTGTAGAGCCTCCTGGCCCTCGTGCGCCTGGAGGTCCATCCTTCAGGCAAAAGAAAAAAGCCTGCCGGGTGGACCACCCGACAGGCTTTCTTCTCTTGTCCGCATGGCGGGCACCCCGAGTCTGGCGCGCGCGCCGACAACCCGCCGGATGTTTCGCCTGGCCAGCGAATCGGATGGCTTTTCAAATCTCAAACTGGAGAAAAACATGATGAACAAGGTTCATGTGAACGTCGGAACCATCGGTCACGTCGACCACGGCAAGACGACGCTGACGGCTGCTCTTACCTTCGTGCAGGCCGCACGCACCGGCGGCCGCGCTCTGTCCTATGGACAGATCGACAACGCGAAGGAAGAGCGCGAGCGCGGCATCACGATCAACACCTCGCACGTCGAGTACGAGTCGGACAGCCGACACTACGCGCACATCGACTGCCCGGGACACGCCGACTACATCAAGAACATGATCACCGGCGCCTCGCAGATGGACGGCGCGATCCTGCTGGTCGACGGCACCGAAGGTGCCGCGCGGCAGACCATCGAGCATGTGCTGCTCGCGCGCCAGGTGAACGTCGGCCACATGGTGGTGTTCGTGAACAAGATGGACCTCGTCGCGGAAAGCGATCGCGCGGACATCGAGCAGCTGATCGAAATGGAGATCGGCGCACTGCTCGCTGCACACGGATACCGCGATGCCCGCTTCGTCTTCGGCAGCGCGCTGAAGGCCTTGGCCGCCGCGGAACGCGGCGAGCTCGAAGGTTCTGACGTGCAATGCATCGTCGAGCTCGTGGGTGCGTTGGACTCGTGCATTCCCGATCCGGTGCGCGACTACGGTGCGCCGTTCATGATGCCCGTCGAAGGCGTGCACACCATCACAGGCCGCGGCACCGTGGTCAGCGGCCGTGTCGAGCGCGGAGTGATCCGGGTCGGTGACAGCCTGGAGATCGTCGGCCTCAGCTCGGAGGGCGAAAGCCAGGTGGTCGTGACCGGCGTGCAGTCCTTCCACAAGGATGTCGCCGAGGCTCGGGCCGGCATGAACGTCGGGCTGCTGCTGCGCGGTGTCAAGCGCGACGATGTCGTGCGAGGCCAGGTCGTGGTGAAGCCCGGTGCGCTGAAGCCGTATCGGACGGGGCGTGCGCAGATCTTCGTCCTGGGCAAGGACGAAGGTGGTCGCCACACGCCGTTCGGCTCCGGCTACCAGCCGCAGTTCTTCTTCGGCACGACCGACGTGACGGGTGTCATCAGCGTCGACACCGAGACCGGCATGGTCGAGCCGGGCGCACAGGCGCAGATCAGCTTCGAGCTGAACAAGCCCGTGGCCATCGAGAACGGCATGCGGTTCGCGATGCGCGAAGGCGGCAAGACCGTCGGCGCGGGCATCGTGACCGAGGTGCTCGGCTGAAAGGCTGATACAGCCCTTGCCCCTGTCGTCCGCTTGTCGGGCGGCAGGGGCTTTTTTCGTTTCGTGGCCGCGGGCCGCCGTGCACGCGAGCGAGCCACCCGCCCTTAGCCGAGCTGCTCGGCAAGCCCGACGATGATGCCCTCGGGCCCGCGAACGTAGGCGAGCCGGTACGACTCCCCGTACTGCATCCGCCCGATGAGTTCTGCGCCGTGCGCCTGCATTCGCACAACGAGAGAGTCGATGTCATCGACGGCGAACATGACGCGGCGAAGGCCCAGTGCATTCACTGGCGCATCCACGGGCCCGAACCTGATTGCATCCGGCGTGTGGAACTTGTCCAGCTCGATTCCTTGCCCATCGGGAGTGCGCAGCATTGCGAGAGTGGCCCGGACGTCTCCCAGCCCTATGAGGCTTCCGATAGCGGCCCCTTCGACCGTGGTCTGGCCCTCGAGCGTGAGGCCCAGTTCGATGAAGAACGCCTTCACTGCTTCGAGATCGTCGACGACGATCAGGACGTTGTCCATTCGCTTGACTGTCATGTCCTTGGGTCCTTTATTCAACGGCCATGCCGGTTCGCGTGCCGGTTGCCTTGCACGCCTCGCGAGGGGCTTTCTGAAGGCATATGCCTTCTTGCGTATGCCTTCCCATTTGGGCGGCAAATGAATTCGAGAGGGAGGGCGCGTCCGGCATCGTAGACAGAAATCTGTTGCCAGACAGAAAGATGCTTCTACCCCTTCTTTCCCTCGTGGAAGTGGGCATCGAACCGGTAGTGAGCAACGCGAGGTCGACTCGATCGTTCATCAGGTCGAGCAGCGTTTGTGTGTCGTCATGGCAGTGGCTGCACGCAACAGGAGTGCGGATCTCATGACTTTGGTCATTTCGGGTTCGTGAACGCCCGCCCTAAGATGCCCGCACCATGGCCACTGCCACATCGTTGCCGCCGCATCTCGCTCCGTTGCGCAGCGAGGCCGGCGTTTCCATACCGGCGCGGGGCATCCTGGTGGTCGACGACCACGAGCTGGTGCGCCTGGGCCTCCGGGCGCTGCTGCTGGCGGAGACCGGCAGCGTGCCGGTGCACGAGGCACGCTCCCTGGCCGATGCATTGCGCCTGTACGAGTTCCACCTCACCTCGCATCTCCTGGTGCTGCTCGATCTCGACCTGCCCGATTCCCAGGGACTGGATACCCTGGTGCGCTTCAAGCGCGCCTTTCCCTCATCGCGCGTGGTCGTGCTCTCGGGCAAGGACAGCCATGCGCTGACGCAAGGGGTGATGGCGCTCGGCGCGCAAGCCTTCCTGCCCAAGACGGGCCACCTGGGCGAGGTGTTGCGCTACGTGAGGGACAACGATCTGGTCGCTCTGCCGGCATCGCCGCCCCCGCTGCCGTCCCCGGTCGCCGTTAGCGCCATGCCGGCGACGGCGACGGCGGCCGACGAGCAGCAGCCGCAGCTCAATGCGCGCCAGGTCGAGATCCTCGACTGGCTGCTGTCCGGCAAGTCGAACAAGGAGATCGCGCAGCTCTCGCACCTGACCGAGGGCACGGTCAAGAACCATGTGTCCACCCTGTTGTTGCTGTTCGGCATGCGCTCGCGAGCCCAGCTCATCAGCAGCCTGAAGTGATCTCTGCGCGACATGCGGCCTTGAACGTGGCGATGCCGGCATGCCTGCGATGAATGACCCGCATCCGCCCGAGCTGGCCGAGCGCGTGCTGCGCGAGCAGGTGGCCGCGGTCCATGCCAATGCTCCGGCTGCCTATCTCGCGGACTTCCTCACGGCGCAGTCGCTGGGCATCGGCCTGTTCGTGGCGACGTGGCGCTGGCAGGTCCTGCTGTGGATGGCGCTGCACCTGACGCTGACACTGCGTCGCGCCTACCGGCGCTACCAGCGCAGTCCCGATGCGGCGGCCCATCCCGAGTACTGGGCGCGCTTCAATGCGCGCAACGTGCTGCTGCGCTCCTGCGTCTGGGGCCTGGCGCCCTGGCTTTGCGTTCCGCCGGGGCGCAACCTGGGACTCTGGGTGATGGTCATCGTGATGATGATGGGCGGCTGCGCAGGCGGTGCGCTGTCGCTGGCGGTTCTCAAGCGCAACATTCCGCGCTTCATCGTGCCCAGCATGGCGAGCCTGACCCTGGCGCTGGCCTGGCGCGGCGACAACACGCATCTGTTCCTGGCCACCGGCTGCCTGCTGTACATGTGCGTGATGATCATGTTCGCGCTGCAGCATCATCGGCTGTTGACTGCTGCGCTGACCATGCGTTTCGAGAAGGAGGCGCTGGCCGAGCAGCTGAGCCATCAGATTGCCGCTACCCAGCGTGCCAGCGAGGAGAAGACGCGCTTCCTTGCGGCAGCGAGCCACGATCTGCGCCAGCCCCTTCACGCCATCGCCCTGTTCGGCGCCGTCATCGAGAAGAAGCTCAAGGGCACCCAGGAATGGGACCACGCGGTGCGGCTGATGGATGCGGTCGGAACACTCGGTGATTCGCTCGACATCCTGCTGGACATCTCTCGACTGGATGCCGGCGAGGTGGCGCCGCAGATTCGACCCGTGGAGCTCAATCCGCTGTTCCTCGCGCTCAACAATGTGTTCGTGGCGCAGGCGGCCGACCGCGATCTTCAACTGCGGCTGCGTGCCACGCCTTGCTGGGTACTGAGCGATCCGCAGCTGCTGCAGCGGCTGTTGTCCAACCTCGTGGACAACGCGCTGAAGTACACGTCGCGCGGCGGCGTGGTGGTGGCCGCCCGTGCACGCGGGTCGCTGGTGTGGATCGACGTGTGCGACACCGGCATCGGCATCGCGGACGAGCACCTCGGCCGCATCTTCGACGAGTTCTACCAGATCGGTAATCCGGGGCGCGATCGGGCGAAGGGGCTGGGCATCGGCCTGTCCATCGTGCAACGACTCTCGCGCCTGCTGGCGCATCCGCTGCAGGTGCGCTCCCGCCTGCATCGCGGCAGCCGCTTTCGCCTGGTGCTTCCGGCGGTTATGGCTTCGGGTGTCGTGCCGCTCTCCGCATGCCCGGGTGCCGCCTTGCCGCTGCCGCGGCGCGTGCTGCTCATCGACGATGAGGCCGCGATCCGGCAGGCAGTCACCGGGCTGTTGCAGGCCCACGGCGTGACCATCGACGCGGTGGCCGGAGAGGCGGAAGCCGAGGCCGTGCTGGCGCGCGCCGGGCATGGAAGTTCTCCTGTCGACGTGCTGCTGTGCGACGTGCGGCTGGCCGACGGTGCCGACGGACTGGCCGCGGCGCAGCGGCTGCGCTCACGCCATGGCCCCGGCCTGCAGGTGCTGCTGATCACCGGGGAAACCGCGCCGCAGCGACAACAGCAGATGCTCGACTCCGGCTTGCAGGTGCTGCTCAAGCCGGTGGCCGCCGACAGGCTCCTGCAGGCTCTTGCATCGCTGACGACACACGATGCGACGCACGCCCGCATGCGCGCCTGAGCATCTTTTTTTCTGCGCGTTGCGATGACCTTCGACACTGGATTGCTGGTGTAGCCGACCCTACCGTGGAGCCTTCTCGTTCACTCCACTTGAAACAAGGAAGGCCCATCATGAATACCACTCGTACCGTTTCCCGTGCATGGCGTACACCAGCCGCGCTGCTCATGACGAATCTCCTGCTGGCGGCCTGTGGTGGCGGTGGGGGTGGAGGCGGGGGCTTCCCCGGCTTCGCTGTCGCTCCTGCGCCAGCGCCTGCTTCGCAGGGAACGCCGGCACCCGCGCCCGCGCCGGAAGACACCACGCCCTCCATCACGACGCAGCCATCGGATATCACTATTGGCCAGGGTGTGGCCGCCACGTTGAAGGTACAGGCCGCGCATGCCACGACCTACCAGTGGCAGCGCAGCGGCGATGGCGGTGCCAGCTGGACCGATGTCTCCGGTGCCACGGGCGACAGCTTCACCACTGGCGCCAATCAACTGGCCGACAGCGGCCAGCAACTGCGCGTGCGCGTTACTGGCGCCGATGGCAACGTGACCAGCCGTGCCGCCACGCTGACAGTCAAGCCCTGGGTCGCCAACGTGCTGGCGACCACGGGGGTGACATACAACCATCCCTATCAGCTCGTGCTCGATGCCAGCGGTGCCAACCTCTACGTGGCCATGGGCGGCAACGGCTCTGTCTACAGGATCGACACGGCCAGCGGCAATGGCGCGGAAGTCACGCCGGGGACGACCATGAACACGCCGTATGGCCTGGCACTGGCAACCGACGGCACTCTGTATGTGAGCGACCAGCATCGCATCAACAAGATCGCTGCCAACGCCACGACCTACAGCACCTGGGTCGGCGACGGCACCAGCGGGTACGCCGACAGCCCGGCCGTTCCGATGTTCAGCAACCCCGCCAGCATCGCGCTCGACGGCGCAGGCAATCTCTTCGTGGCAGACCTGGGAAACAAGCGCGTGCGCAAGGTCGCGGCCGATGGCACCACGAGCACGCTCGCGGGCGATGGCACGCAGGCTAACCTGGACGGGGTCGGCACGGCCGCCCAGTTTGCCCGCCCGCAGGGCCTGGCGATCAGCCGCGATGGCCGCACGCTGTATGACACGGACACCGACAGCTTGTGCCTGCGCAAGATCGACGTGGCCAGCGCCACGGTGAGCACGCTGCTGGGCGACTGCGCCAACGGCGGCGTGATCGACGGAACGACCGCCACGCCGGCCAAGCTCGGCTACTCCTACGGCGTGACGGTGGATGCGCATGACAACGTGTTCCTGACCCATGCCTGGGACGGCGTGGCGCGCGTGGTCACGCCTGCGGGAGAGATCACCACGCTGCGGGACAGCAACGGCACGGCACTCGCGTTCAACTTCCCGATCGGCGTGGCGGTGGCCAGCGACGGGACCGTCTACGTGGGCGCATCCAACGGCAATCAGATCTACAAGCTCACGCTGGCGCCTTGATCGGGGCCGGGGAATCTTCGGTTTGCACCGAGCGAGCCGAAGATCCTTGATGCCTGTCGGTCTAGAGCTTGCAGCCCGACCGCACCCACTCATCGAGGTCGTCGGCCACTTCGACAAAGTCTGAACGGGACATGCTGCCGTGGCCCACCAGGTACACGGGCGTCGGCCACTTGTCCGGAGCCACGACGATGGCGCTGCCTCCGCCGTCGTCGCCGATCGTCAGCCAGCCGGGGCAGTACTCGCGGGTCTCGTAGGTCTCGTTGCGCTCGAGAAGATCGGCGAACGCATAGAAGTACGCGAGCTCGCCGATGGAGGTGCCGTTGATTCCGAGCAGCATCGCCCGCAAGGGAGACGAGATGGCGCAGCCGCTCCATTCTTCTGTTGCTTGAAATACTTCTTCGGATGTCATTTGCCAGGTGCTTGTTCGGAAGGGCCCGCCTTGGCCGGATGCCGCGACGACAGGAGCTACATCACGTGTATGTCGTTCAGCCGCACCGTCAGTCCGTCAGGGCCTTCTTCAACGTCGAAGGTCGCGGTGAGGTCGGAGGCATACCCGTCGATGTTCAGGTCGTACCAGATCTCGCCGATGCATCCACGGCCGTTCTCCTGCCAGCGCGTGACTTCCTTGCGCTGGGAGATGTAGGTGGGTTTTCCGTTCAGCGTGACCTTCTGGCCGGCGTTGCATTCGCCGTACGACTTGACGACCTGCCCGATGAGCGCCGGCGTCCATTGCATGGACGGCTCGTGCGCGGTGAACTCATAGGCGGCGACGTAGTCTTCGGCCTCCATCAGCCTTGCCCATTCGTCGGCGAATGCGATGAGGTCGTCGTCGGTGGCGGATGCGGGTAGGTGGGCCATGGCTGCGGAGCAGATGCGGGGAGCGGGAGACCGTGGTTGATCGAGGACGATTGTGGCCCGCGGTGCGCCGCGGTTCAGGCAGCCTGCCGCTTCTCGCGTGCAGACCTCGGCGCCTCGCTCCGCGCCAGCCAGAGTCCGCTCGCCACGATCAACGCCCCGCCGCCCAGCGTCCATGCATCGGGCGCGGCCTGCCAGAACACCCAGTCGAACAGCAGCGCCCAGGCGAGGGCGCTGTATTCGAAGGGAGCGATGGCGGCGGCCTGGCCATGGCGGAAGGCCTCGGCGATGGCCACCTGGCCCAGGAAGCCGCTGATGGCCAGGCCCGCAAGCAGCCACATGTGCTGTGACTGGATGGGCACCCATTGCGGCGCCGATGCCAGGCTGCCGCCCACGGCCATGCCGAACGTGGTCCAGAAGACCAGCGAGGAGCTCGGCTCGGTGCGGCTGATGAGCCGGCCCAGCATGTTCGACAGCGCATAGCAGGCCGCAGCCACCAGGATCGCCAGCGCGCCCGTCGAGAGAAAGGCTCCCTGTTCGGGCCGCAGTGCGATCACGACACCGGCGAAGCCCAGCCCGATGGCGACCCAGTGCCGCGGCTGGATCGATTCGCCCAGCATGGGCACGGCGATCAGCACCATCAGCAGCGGAGCGATGAAGGTGAGCGTATAGGCCTCGGCCATGCCCAGGGTCTTCAGGCCATGGACGAAGAGCACGAGCATCGTCATGTTGAGCGCGGTGCGCAGCAGGTGCAGCGGCCAGCGCAGGCGACGGTTGAAGACGCCGGTCGTCTCGCGTCGCCAGACGATGTACAGGCACACCAGGGGCAGGGCAGTGAGGCCGCGCAGTGCCATCACCTGCACCGGCGGGTAGTGCCCGGCCAGGTTCTTGAGCACCGCGTCCATGCAGGCGAAGAAGGCACAGGCCAACAGCATCGCGGCGATGCCGCGCAGGGTTCCGGTCGATTGCATGTTCGGGTCGTGTCTCGCGGCAGTGGCCGGGAAGGGGCCTTGTTCTTGGCCGTCCAGCACAGGTGCTGCGAACGGTTGGTCGTGGCAGGAGTCCGTGGCCTGAACTTGCGCTGGGCAGCTCTTCCGGATCGACTGCGACGAGTCTTCGAGGATACCGGGCGAAGAGGATTCTCGATGAGGCCCGGGTATTGCGATGGTGGCCGAGGACCAGTCGGATATTCGACGCGCACCGACTCCCGGCAGATGCAATGCCCTCGCGGAAGCAGCTGTCGCCTCGAGCTGCATCGATCTGATGCAGGCGCCGCAAACCGACCCGGTTTCAACCCCTGTACGCAGCACGTCGAGCCTCGCTGCTGCTTCTCCACCCTCGATCCGAAAGACCCGCAGCGACGGCAGGAAACTGCCGGACTCGGCGCGATGCATTTTGTTTCATATGTAATATGAAAATGAATACAAAGAAGCAGAGGCCAAGCACTTCTCATTGGGAGAAATTGGTTTTACAGCAAGGATCATCGGATGAATTTGTGTTACAGAACGGTATGGAATTCGGCGCTGGGCGCCCATGTGGCGGCGGCTGAGAACGTGCCTGCAAAGCGAGGCGGCAAGGCAAGCGGCTCGCGGCGTACCGCCACCGCAAGCGCGGCCCTGGCACTGGCCGCGTTGGCCGCCGGCGGAGTCGCACAGGCTGCGACCTTCACCGCCGCCAGCGAGGCGGAACTGATCACGGCCATCAACGACGCCAATGCCAGCCCGGACCTGAGTTCCACCATCACCGTCACCAAGGCCATCACGGTCACGACGACGTTGCCCCAGCTCTCGTCGAAAGTGACGGTGAATACCGGCACTTTCGCCACGACCATCGGGTCGGCTGCCGGGGCAACGCTGGACCTCCAGACGGGTGCGACCTATCAAGCCGCTGCAGTCCAAGTGGGGACCGTCGCCAACACGACCGGCAGCGTGGTCGCCCAGGGCAGCGGCACCACGCTGTCTGGCACTACCCTGACGACAGGGGCAGGTCAAAGCACGATCAGCATCCTGAAGGGCGCCTCTGCGGTGTTCACGGGCAACCTGACCACCGGGGCGGGCTCGGCCACCATCAACGTGGGGACAGGTGCCTCGGTGTCGGCGGACAACCTGAATTCGGGAACAGGTCATACCACGGTCAATGTGACGGGTGGCGGAACGATCACGCTCGGAACCAATGCCAACCTAGGTGGGGGCAACGGCGCCGCGAACGGCGGCATCACGGACGTCGTGGTGAGCGGCACCGGCTCCGCCTTGCAGTTCACCGGCGCCAGTGGCTACTACCACCATGCCGGCACACTGGAGGTCTCCGATGGCGGCTTCGTCGGGGCCAACACGGTGCAGCTCGGTTTCAGGGCGGGCGACGTCTTCACAGCTACCGTGACTGGCGCCAAAACCGTTTTCGGCAGCGTCAACAACAATCTGAGTTTCGGCGGGGCAGGAACTGCAACGGTCACCGTCGCAGACGGGGCAAAGCTGACGTCAGGCACCAACGGGACCAACCCGCTCTTCCTGGCCAATTCGGCGACTGGCGTGGCGACGTTGAACATCGGTGCTCCAGTGGGAAGCGCTCCTGTCGCGCCCGGTGTCGTGACTGCAAGCGGCATTACCTCCAGTGCCGGCCAATCGACGATCAACTTCAACCACAACGCGAGCAACTATGAGTTCGCGGTCCCGGTCGGAGGGACTGTCGCAGTCAATCAGATCGGCAGCGGCACGACTGCGCTGACGGGAGCCAACACCTACACCGGCGGCACCACCATCACCGCAGGCACGCTGCAACTGGGCAACGGCGGCACCACCGGCTCGATCGGCGGCAATGTGGTCAACAACGCCACGCTGGCCATCAACCATTCGAATGCCTTCGGCTTCGCCGGCGCCATCAGCGGCGGCGGTGTCCTCCAGCAGCTGGGCGCGGGCACCACGACGCTGACAGGAACCAACACCTACACCGGCGGCACCGTCGTGCAGGCCGGCCGGCTGCTGGCCGGCAGCGCGGGTGCCTTCGTGCAGAACACCGCCTACACGGTCAACGGCGGCACGCTCGACCTGGGCACCTGGGACCTCACCGCCTCCAGCCTTTCCGGCACAGGCGGCACCGTGGCGCTGAACGCCCGGACCCTCACCGTCGACCAGGCCGGTGACAGCACTTACGCCGGCGCCATCACGGGCACGGGCGGCGTCGTCAAGTCCGGTGCCGGCGTGCTCACGCTCTCCGGCACGAACAGCTACAGCGGCACCACCTCCGTGACGCAAGGCACCTTGCGCGCCGGCGCAGTGAACACCTTCAGCTCGAAGAGTGCGACCGTCGTCGGCAATGGCGCGACGCTCGACCTGGCGGGTCGCAGCCAGACCCTGGCATCCGTGAACAACAGCGGCACGGTGAGCCTCGCCGGCACGACGCCAGGCACCACACTCACCGTCACCGGCCCCTGGGTCGGCAACGGCGGCACGCTGCGCCTGGGCACGGCGCTGGGCGACAGCAGCAGCGCGAGCGACAAGCTCGTGCTCAGCGGCGCGACCGCCATTGCCAGCGGCGCTACCAACGTGCAGGTCACCAACCTCGGCGGCCTCGGCGCGCTGACGACCGGCAACGGCATCGAAGTCATCAGCGCGATCAACGGGGCAACCACCACCGCGCAGACGACGAAGAATGCCTTCGCGCTGTCGGGCGGTCACGTCGATGCGGGCGCCTACGAGTACCGGTTGTACGCGGCCGATGCAAACGGCGCGGGCGAAAACTGGTATCTGCGCTCGACTGTCGCGGCGGTGCCGCCGGTCAACGCAGGTGGAAGCGGCGTGGTCGTGCCGGCCTATCGCGCCGAAGTGCCGCTGTACGCAGTGCTGCCCGAGCAGTTCCGCCAGGCCAACCTGTCGATGCTGGGCAGCCTGCACATCCGCATGGGCGACAGTGGCCGTCCTGCCACCAACGACGCAGGCCCCGCCATCGCCGGCCAGAGCTATCGCCAGGCGTGGGGGCGCGTCATCAGCACCGATCGCACCACCAGCCAGACCGGCACCGTGAGCCCCACCAGCGAAGGTCGTCTCACCGGCTTCCAGGCCGGCACCGACCTGTGGGCCGACGCCCACTGGCGCGCCGGCGTCTACGTCGGCCAGCTCGACGGCGACATGCGCGTCAACGGCTTCGCCAGCGGCCTGCTCAACCTCGGCGTGGGCACCAACGACCTCAAGAACCAGTACTTCGGCGTTTATGGAACCTGGAAGAACGACGGCGGCCTGTATGTCGACGGCGTGCTGCAGGGCGGTCGCCACCGGTACACGGCATCGCCCACGCTGGGACTGGCGAGCAGCGGAAAGGGCAGCAGCCTGCTGGCGTCGATCGAAGTGGGCCAGCCATTCGGCATCGCTGCCGGCTGGACCATCGAGCCGCAGCTGCAGCTGGTGCACCAGCGCGTGAGCCTGGACGACACCGGCATCGTCGGTGCGCTGATCCGCCAGGACAGCCACGACGGCTGGCTCGTGCGTGCCGGCGTGCGGGTCAAGGGCGAGATCGACACCAGCGCGGGCCTGCTGCAGCCCTATGCGCGGCTGAACCTCTACCACTCGGGCGGTGGCACCGACGTTGCGCGCTTCACCGGTCCGGCCGGCTTCGCGGACATCGCCACGCGCACGGGCGGCAGCAGCGGCGAACTGGCGGTGGGCGCCTCCTGGCAATTGAGCCGCAGCACCAGCCTGTATGGCGAGCTGGGCCAGCTGTGGGACATGAGCGGCGATGCGCGCAACAGCAGCGGCGTCAACGCCAGCGTGGGCGTGAAGGTGCTCTGGTAGAGCCCTTCGAGCAGCCCTTTCAGGCAGGGCGCAGGCGATCGGACAAGCAATGCCGACCGCCTGCGCCGGCCAGGATGCCCCTCGCCATCAAGGCGCTTCGCCCGCGGCAAGCCGCTTCTCGACCCAGCTCTTCAAGGTGTCCACCTCGACGGGCTTGTGCAGCACCGGAATCGAGCGGGCCGCGGCTTCGATGAGCCGCGCCGGATCGGTGTCGCCGCTCACCAGCAGCGCCGGGATGGCCTCGTCGTTGTATTCCTCGTGCAGGCGGTCGATGGCCTGGATACCCGTCTCGTGTTCGCGCAGACGGTAGTCGCTCACGATGAGCCGCGGTTTGCCGGGCACGTCGGAGATTCGTTCGACCATCTCGGCTCCGCCCGCCGCGGCCACCACGCGATGGCCCCAGCTTTCCAGCAGCAGCTGCAGGCCCTCGCGGTTCTGCGCGTCGTCGTCGATCACCAGTATCAGCTGCCCCTTGGCAGGCTCGATGGCGAGAGCCTGTCGTCGGCTTTCGGCCTGCGTCTCTTCCGGCGCCGCGGGAGAGGGCGCGACGGACACGCGATGCGCCTCGACCTCCAGCAGGAAGGCCGTGCCCTTTCCCTCGATCGACCGAAGCGCGAGCGAATGCCCCAGCAGCGCCACCGTGCGGCGGACGATGGACAGGCCGAGTCCCAGGCCCTTGCTGCGGTCCCGCTCGGGGTTCTGCAGCTGATGGAACTCCCAGAAGATGCGTTCGTGCTCGCGCTGCGGAATCCCCGGGCCGGTGTCCCAGACCTCGACGCGGATGGCGCCGTTGCGCCTGCGGCATCCCACCAGCACGCGTCCGCTCGATGTGTGGGCGATGGCGTTGCTGACGAGGTTGCGCAGGATGCGGTCCAGCAGCACGGGGTCGGAGTGAACGAGCGCCGCGCTGCGGCGCACCGTCAGGGCCAGGCCCTTCTGCCGCGCCTGCGGCGTGTACTCCGCGCGGATCTGGTCCAGCAGCCGGTCGAGCTGGATGTTCTCCAGGCGCGGATGTATCACCCCCGCATCGAGCCGCGAGATGTTGAGCAGGGCGTCGAACAGGTGGCCCATCGCCGCGCTGGCCCTGGTGATGTTCTCGACCAGATAGCGCCCGTGCGTCGAGAGCCTCTCGTTCGCCAGCAGGCCGAGGAAGAGGCTCATCGCATGCACCGGCTGCCGAAGGTCGTGGCTCGCCGCCGCGAGAAAGCGCGACTTCTCCAGATCGCTGCGTTCGGCCGCTTCCTTCTCGAGGCGCACCTGTTGCAGCAGCGCGAGGTTCTCGTAGCTCAGCCGCAGCGCATTCAGGTGCGTGCTGTTCATCCGGTGGATGAAGGCGATGGTGGCCACCACGTACGCGATGCCGCCCGTCACCAGCGCCAGGTTGACGGCCGAGGGCTGAACCGCCAGTGCGATGAACGGAGGCGCGAAGGTCGGCATCACGAATCCGTAGACGGCCGGCAGCACCATGTAGTTCGAGTAGATGGCCCCGGTGCCGAGGCCGAACAGGACCACGATGAAGAAGAGCTGGTACTCGAGCGGAACGAAGAATGTCCAGTAGGCAAACGGCAGTCCCCAAAGCGTGCCCGAGGCGATGTTTCCGGTCACCATCTGCCGCAGCCACCGGCTGCCGGCCCCGGGGCGGCCGCGCACGCGGCGGTAGTGCAGCATGGCGCCGAGGCGGAAGCTGGCGACGAGCAGTGTGATCGCGAGCCAGCCGATCACCTGGGTTCTGGGAACCACGGCGAGCATCGCGTACGAGACCACGCAGGCGGCAATGACCGAGCCCGCCAGTGCGAACGGAAAGCTGCGCAGCAGCACGCCGAGCTGCACGTCGAAGATCTGCTGGCTCTCGAGCGACGAAGTCGGGGAAGATGAAACGGAAGGATGGGGCATGCGTTGATGCGTGCGGCGGGGCGCCTATCTGGGGCGGCCCATCAGGCCGGCGCGCCGTGCCGCGATCACGGCCTGCGTGCGGCTGTCGACCTCGAGCGCCCCGAAGATGGCCGAGATGTGCGCCTTCACGGTCCGCTCGGTGGTGCTCAGGCGGGCCGCGATGTCGGCGTTGCGCAGTCCTTCGCACAGAAGATGCAGCACCTCGGTCTGGCGTGCGGACAGGCGGGCCAGCGGATCCGCCCGGTCCGACAGGATCGGCATCGACGCCGGACCGCCCGGAGACGCGAGAACGACGCCGTGCTGCCCCTGCATCACGCGGCGCAGCGCATCCATGAGCTGCCTGCTGTCGGCCGACTTGTGCACGAAGCCGTGCGCGCCTTCCGCGATCGCGGTTTCCACGTCCTGCGGATCTTCGGAGGCCGACAGCACGAGGATGCGCAGCCCGGCGCGGCAGCGCCGCAATGAGCCCAGCAGCGCGGCGCCCGCCAGGTCCGGCAGGTAGAAGTCCGTCATCACGAGCTCCGGCGCCGATGGCATGTTCGCAAGCACCGCCAGCGCTTCCGCGCCGGAGCCGGCTGTCTCGATCACCAGGCTGGCGTCTTCCTGACGCAGCGTGAGCGCCAGGCCCTCGCGGAACATCGCGTGATCGTCGATCAGCAGAACGGTGGGCATGAAGCGGTCCGGGTTTGTTTTTCTGGAGCATTGGACTTTAGTTCAATGCTCCACGACCTGGCCGGGCGCGCAACGATGCACGCAGCGCCGGTAGTCGTACTCCTGAACGCAGCCTTCCACGAGCCGGCGCGGGGCGCGGCATCAGGCAATGTCGGTGGAGCGCGTCAGTGCCTCATGGTTCGCCAGGCTCGCCTGCATGGCGTCGAGCTTCGCCCGCACCAGCCAGAGTGCATCGCTGCCGATCAGCAGGTGCTCCGGCGGTTGCGGCATCTCCACCAGCGCGAGGATCGCCGCCGCGGCCTTGTCCGGATCGCCCAGCTGCTTGCCGCTCTTGTCCATGCGCGATTGCCGGATCGGGTCGAACAGGCTGTCGTAGTCGCCGATGGAACGCGCGCTGCGGACCATCGAGCGGCCGGCCCAGTCCGTCCTGAACGAGCCCGGGGCGACAGCCGTGACTGCAATGCCGAAGCCCTTCACCTCCTTCGCCAGCGTCTCCGAAATCCCCTCGAGCGCGAACTTGCTGCCGCAGTAGTAGCCGATGCCGGGCATCGTGATGTAGCCGCCCATCGACGTGATGTTGACGATGTGGCCGCGCCGGCGCTGGCGCATGAACGGCAGGAAGGCCTTGATGACGGCCACCGCGCCGAAGACGTTGACGTCGAACTGGCGGCGCATCTCGTCGAGCGGCGATTCCTCCAGGATGCCCTCATGGCCATACCCCGCGTTGTTGATCACCACGTCCACCGGCCCGAACTCCGCCTCGACGGCGGCGGCCAGCGGGGCGACGGTGTCGAACTGCGTCACGTCGAGCAGCTTCACGTGCGAATCTCGCTGGACTTGCGCCTCGAAGTCCGCGGCGGCCTGCTCCGTACGAACGGTTCCGACGACGCGATGACCGGCTTGCAGCGCCGCGCTGGCGATGGCACGACCGAAGCCGCTGCTCACGCCCGTGATGAAGAATGTTCTGGTGTTTTTCATGCAGCGATTCTCGGAATCGCGAGCGCCGCGAGCCATTCCTGAAGCAATGTTTGGTTTGCCTATTCCTATCAGCGCCGGGCGCCTGCAGTCGTCGCGCATCCGATTTGATGCACAGTACGCCGGATGAGCAGATCGCGCGCATCGCCTCCCGGCCGCAAGCCCGACGCCGGGAAGGACCATCAGGACCCTCAGGACCGCCAGGCCCGGATGGTGGCGCTCCTGAAGCAGCTGGCGCCTCGCGAGGGCTACACGCTGACTGCGCTTCCGGACGTGCGTTTCCTCCGTTCCGACCGGCCGTTGGCGTCGACCCCCGTGCTCTACGAGCCCGGGATCGTCATCGTCTGCCAGGGCCGCAAGCGCGGCCTGTGGGCGGATCAGGTCTACCTCTACGACGCACAGCACTACCTCGCGGTATCGGTGCCGGTGCCGTTCACCATGGAGACCGATGCCAGTGCCGACGAGCCTCTGCTCGCGATCTACTTCAGCCTCGATCTCGCCGTGCTCGCCGGCCTTGCGCTGCAGGTCGACGAACTCGTCGGCAGTTCGACGACCGAGCCCGTCGGCATGTTCTCCACGCCGATGGACGAGTCGCTGGCACGGACAGTCCTCCGGTTCCTGGAGGCGATGAGCTCGCCCGTGGAGGCCGTGCTGCTCGGCCCGGCGATCGTGCGCGAGATCTATTTCAGGGTGCTCATCGGAGAGCAGGGTGCATCGATGCGCGCGGCGCTCGCCGGCCGAGGACATTTCGGCAAGATCGCCAAGGCCGTGCGGCGCATCCACGGCGCGTACGGCGATCGCCTCAGCGTCGATAGCCTGGCCCGCGTGGCTGGCATGAGCGTCCCCGCGTTCCACGCTCACTTCCGCGCCGTCACCCAGAGTTCCCCGATGCAGTACCTCAAGTCGGTACGGCTTCACCAGGCGCGCCTGCTGATGCTGCGAAACGGGAAGACGGCGTCTGCCGCGAGCATCGAAGTCGGCTACGAAAGCGCATCGCAGTTCAGCCGCGAGTTCAAGCGCTTCTTCGGACTCGGTCCGCGCGACGAGATCGCGCGGCTGAAATCGAGCTTCGCCATGCCGCCGCTGCCGGGAGAGCAGGCATGGGTGGCGTCGCATTGATGGATGTGGCCGCCTGCCGGTGAAGGCAGGCCGGAGGAGGCGTCAGCCGTCGCTCGTGCGTGCCATCCGCGGCACATCGAACCGGTCAGGGGCCTGCGGCTCGCCGCTCAGGTCCGCGCGGGCAAACTGGAAGCAGTCCGTGCCGGCGGGAAGCACCACGCCCGTCTGCGCCGAGCTGGTCCAGATGTGCGAGCCGATCGAGACGGAATCCGGGTCGTCGAAAGTGCCGCGGGAGATCGCGCGGTATTCGGGCCAGCGCTCGAAGGTGAGGGAGAGCGTGGTGCCGCACCTGGGGCAGAAGTGGACGTGCACCTGCTTCGAGCTGCTTTCCGACCGGTGCGAGTACTGCGCCATCGGCTCGCCCGAGAACCGGACCGCATCCACCGGATACATCGATTCAGCGTATGAGGTCGAACCCGTCATCCGCTGGCAGAACCTGCAGTGGCATTGCAGGGTGCGCATGGGCTCGCCCAGTGCGACGAAGCGCACCGATCCGCACAGGCAACCTCCGTCACGTCGAATGTTCATGCGGCTTTCCTTCGATGGCGCTAGGCGCGGAACCAGATCTTGAGCGTCACGTACATCGCATAGCCGAGCGCGAGCAGCAGCCACACCAGGTAGAACATGTTGGCCCAGTACTCGCCGGTATGTGCCGCCAGCGTGTAGACCTGCCCCGAGCACGCCTTGCCGACGCACGGCACCTCGCCCCGGACCAACGCGCGCAGCACCGCGAAGAGGAGGCAGCACGTCACGCCACCGGTCACCAGGAGGCCTACGGGCCCGACGAACCCCTTGGTGAGTTCGTCGTTCTCGTCACGACGCCCCTTTCGGAGCAGGTTCTGCCCGAACCTGTACCAGGCGAATCCGAGCAGGAGCATCAGCGAGTAGTAGAGGAGGTCACGCATGGCGTCGCAGTGTAGTGTCGTAGCCGGTGGGCCCGGCCTTGGCTTGCGGATCGTCTCGAGTTGCCCTTCGAGTCTTCGTAGACGTCGGTGGCGCAGCTCCGAATCAGGTGCGGACGCTCACAATGGCGATGAAACCTCATCCAAAACCCATCCCGCCGCGTACAAGCACCCACGGCACGCGCTCCGGCGTGCCCCCAACGAGGAAACCGCACATGCCGCAGGACATCGCATTCGCCATCCGCTGGGTAGAAAAGGGCCTGGTGCCCGACACTGTGGTCCGCCAGGGCATCCGCCGCCTGCTGAAGGACCGGCTCGCCGAGCTTCATGCCGGCAACGCCCTGGCCGTGGCCGAGCTGACGCAGGCCTTCGTCTCCCGCATGGGCGCGGCGAACCTGGCGCCGCTGCCGGAGAAGGCCAACGAGCAGCACTACGAGGTTCCGGCCGCGTTCTTCGCCGAGGTGCTGGGAAACCACCGCAAGTACAGCAGCTGCTACTGGCCCGAGGGCACGCGCACGCTGGAGGAGGCGGAGTCCGCCGCGCTGGCAGCCACCTGCGAGCGGGCCGGCCTGGCCAACGGGCAGGACGTGCTGGAGCTGGGTTGCGGCTGGGGCTCGCTCACGCTGTGGATGGCCGAGCGCTATCCGGGCACGAGGATCACGGCGCTGTCGAACTCGAACTCGCAGCGCGAGTACATCGAGGCGCAGGCGGCGCGGCGGGGGCTGGGCAACGTGCGGGTGCTGACGCGGGACATCAACGTCTTCGACACCGATGAGCGCTTCGACCGGATCGTGTCGGTCGAGATGTTCGAGCACCTGCGCAACTGGCCCCGGGCCTTCGCCAACGTGGCGCGCTGGCTCAAGCCGGGCGGGCGCTTCTTCATGCATGTGTTCGCGCACCGCGAGGCGCCGTACCCCTTCGAGGTGCGCGACCCGAGCGACTGGATGAGCAGGTATTTCTTCTCCGGCGGCATGATGCCCAGCGACGACCTGGCGCTGCACTGCCAGGACGACCTGCGCCTGCTGCGCCGCTGGCGCTGGGAGGGCATCCACTACCAGCGCACGGCAGAGGCCTGGCTGCGCAACATGGACGAGCGCCGCGACGCGCTGCGCCCGCTGTTCCAGGCCACCTACGGCGCCGAGGCCAGGGTCTGGTGGACGCGCTGGCGGCTGTTCTTCATGTCGGTGGCCGAGCTGTTCGGCTTCGACGGCGGGCAGCGCTGGTGGGTGAGCCACTATCTCTTCGAGCGCCGCGGATGAGCGGGCTGACAGGAGTCGCGGGAATCGCATCGGCGGGGCTGGCGCTGACGGCGTCGCTGGCGTTCCTCACCTGGCTGGCGAGCCTCGCGCGGCATGACGCGAGCCTGATCGACCGCATGTGGTCGGTCTTCATCGTCGGCGCGGGCCTCGTGTACTTCGCGCTCCTGCCGGTGCAGACGGTGCGCGGGCTGTGGATGGCGGTGCTGGGCGCGGCGTGGTCGGTGCGGCTGTGCCTGTACGTCACATGGCGAAACTGGGGCCACGGCGAAGACCGGCGCTACCGGGCGATCCGCGCGCGCAACCAGCCGAACTACGGCTTCAAGAGCCTGTATCTCGTGTTCGCGCTGCAGGCGGTGCTGGCGTGGATCGTCTCCGCGCCTTTCCTCGCCGGCATGGCCGCCGCGCGGCCGCTGGGCCCGCTCGACGTGGCGGGTGCGGTGCTGGCGCTCTTCGGCATCTTCTTCGAGGCCGTCGGCGACGCGCAGATGGCGCGCTTCAAGGCCGACCCGAAGAGCGCGGGCCAGGTGATGGACCGCGGCCTGTGGCGCTACACGCGGCACCCGAACTACTTCGGCGAGGCCTGCGTCTGGTGGGGCATCTGGCTCGTGGCCGTGGGCGGCGCTGGATGGAGCGGCGCGTGGAGCATCGTGTCGCCGGTGCTCATGACCGTGCTGCTGCTGAAGGTCTCGGGCGTGCGAATGCTCGAGGCGGACATCGGCGAGCGCCGGCCCGCCTATCGCGACTACATCGCGCGCACAAACGCCTTTCTTCCGGGGCCGGTGAAAGACGGCCGCCGCAAGGCGTCGTGATGAAAGGTCGTGGTCGGTGGCACCATCCGGGGCAGTGAAGCCTTCATTGAAACCCAAGGTGATGCGCATCGTGTTCTGGAGCGTGCTCGTCGTCGCGCTGGCCGTCCTCGCTGGAGTGGCGTACGAGCAGTTCGGCCGCTACCGCGCGGCGCGGGACTTCCCCGCGCCGGGGAAGATGGTGGACATCGGCGGCGGGCGAAGAATCCAGCTCGATTGCCGGGGTTCCGGCTCGCCCACCGTGGTGTTCGAGGCCGGGCTGAGCATCGACGGCTCGCTGAGCTGGGCGGCCGTGCAGCCGGCTGTCGCGCAGCGCACGCGCGCCTGCTCGTACAGCCGCGCGGGGCTGATGTGGAGCGATGCTGCCGATGCGCCCCGCAGCGCGAAGCAGGTGGCGCAGGACCTTCACGAGGCACTGGTCCGCGCGGGCGAGCGGGGGCCTTTCGTGCTGGTCGGCCAGTCGCTGGGCGGCCTCTATGCGACGACCTTCACGAGGTACTTCGGCTCCGAGGTCGCGGGGCTGGTTCTCGTCGATCCTTCCCATCCGGACCAGGTCGCGCGCGTCGCGGCCTTCATGACGGAAACGCGCTCGCTGCGCTCCCGCATCGCCGTGTCGCTGGCGTGGACCGGACTGCTGCGCGCGGCGGCCCCGTCGCTGCTGCCGCAGGCGCCGAACCAGACCGAGCACGACGCGCGGGCGGTTCGCGCCTTCGCGCCGAAGTCGATGGTCACGCAGATGGCCGAGAGCGACGCGACCGACGCCGTGCTCGCCGAGGCCGGCGCATTCCGCGACCTGGGCAGCCGCCCGCTGGCGGTGCTCACGGCGATGGCGCCGTACACCGGCTCGGAGCTGCGGGGAATGCAGATCACGCCGGGGCAGGGCGTCCAGGTGCAGGCCATCTGGGAAAAGATGCACGAGGAGATGGCGGCGTGGTCCTCGCGAAGCACGCACCGCCTGCTGCCGAAGGCCGGGCACGACATCCAGTTCGACGACCCGCAGGCGGTGATCGAAGCGGTGCTGTCGGTGGTCGAGGCGGTGCGAGCGAACGGCGGCGCCAGTCCGGGCTGAGCCTGCAGTCCTGCCGTGCTCGGCGCTCTATCTCTATCTACCAGCGGACCCTGACGCCCACGCTGCCTTCGACGCCGTTGCTCCGGGTGCGCACGCCGCCGCCCGACGACCACAGCTTGCCCAGCTCCGCATAGATGCTCGCGCCCTGCGTGAGCTGCAGCGTGGCGCCCGCCGCCAGCTCGGTGCTCGTGCCGCCGGTGCGCGTGGCGATGTCGGTGTATGCCGCCGGTCCGATGAAGCGGCTGGTGTCGGTGCCGCTGCCGCTGCGGTAGACATTGACGCGCACGTACGGCTGCAGCAGTCCGGCGGAGGTGGCGATCTCGCCCTTCACACGCACGCCGGCGCGCGCGAGCCAGCCGCCGTGGCTGTCCTGCCGAACCAGCGCGCCGGGGATGCTGGCGTCGTCGAGGTTGATGCGCTGGTGCACCAGTTGCAGCTGGGGCTCGATGGTCCAGCCCGGGGCGATGCCGAAGGACTGGCCCACCTCGATGGAAGCCAGCAGGCTGCTGCCCTTGCCGGAGCTGCCGAAGCTCAGCGCGGGCGACACGATGTAGCGGTGGCGCCCGGCCTGCAGCACGCCGTCCACGTACAGGCCGCTGTCGTTCTTCCAGGTGGCGTAGCCGCCGAGGTACTGGCTGCGCAGGTTGTTGGCGCCGGCGCCGTAGCCCACGATGCCGCGGGCGAAGCCGCTCACGCTCATGTCGCCTTCGAGCTCGCCGACGTAGACGCCGGCGCGCCAGTGGGCGTCGGCCCACAGGTCGGTGCCTGCCTGGAAGCCGGTGAGGCGGCCCCTGCTCGTGGGGCTGACGGTGCCGGCCTGCGAGATGGTGCGGTCGGTGCTGAGGATGCGGGCCCAGGCCTGGCGGTAGCTCTGGTCCGGCGCTGCGGGTGCGGTGATGGTGGTGCCGCCGTCGTCGCCCATGCGCTGGTGCATGTTGCCCAGCATCGAGAGATTGGCCTGGCGGAACTGCTCGGGCAGCGCGGCATAGAGCGGCACTTCGGCGCGGTAGGTGGGAATGGTCACCACGGCTCCGCCGCCTGAGCTGCCACCGGCGCTGTTGCCGCCGCTGCCGGTTCCGCTGCCGCCGCCGGTCGCTGGAGGCACGACGACGGCGGCCGTGGAGCGCAGGTACCAGTTCTCGCCGGCGCCGCTGGCGTCGGCGGCATACAGCCGGTACTCGTAGGCGCCCGCATCGACATGGCCGCCCGACAGCGCGAAGGCGTTCTTCGTCGTCTGCGCGGTGGTCGTCGCGCCGTTGATCGCACTGACGACCTCGATGCCGTTGCCGCTGGTCAGCGCGCCGAGGCCGCCGATGTTGGTGATCTGGACGTTCGTCGTGCCGCTGGCGATGGCGGTGCTGCCGCTGAGCACGAGCCGGTCGCTCGCGCTGCTGCTGTCGCCCAGCGCTGTGCCCAGGCGCAGCGTGCCGCCGTTGCCGACCCAGGGGCCGGTGACGGTGAGCGTGGTGCCGGGCGCCGAGCCCACCAGCGAGACGGTGCCGCTGTTGGCCATCGACGCGATGGTCTGGTTGTTGCCTGCGAGGTCGAGCGTGGCACCGGTTCCCACGGTGAAGGCGCTGGCGCTGCTCAGGGTATTGGCCGCGCCGGCGCGCAGGGTGCCGGCCGCGACGTTGGTCGAGCCGGTGTAGACGTTGGCGCCCGACAGGGTCAGCGTGCCCGCGCCGCTCTTCACCAGGTTGCCTGCGCCCGAGATGGGGCCCGACCAGCCCATGTCGTTGCCGTTGGTGTCGAAGGTGCCCGTGCCGCCCAGCAGCAGGGCGTTGCCCGGGTTCAGGCCGCCGGCGCCCGCGACGATGCTGGCGGTGGCGCCGCTGTCGATGGCAACGGCGCCGGTCAGCACCGAGCCGGTGTTCAGCCTCAGGCTGTTGCTGCCGCCCGTGAACTCGACGGCAGCAGCGCGGGTGACGCCGTCGCCGCCCAGTCCGCCCGAGATGCCGCCGCTGTTGACGATGGCGAGGTTGGCGCCCGTCACGCCGACGCCGCCGGCACCGTTCGCGCCGCTCGCGCCCCCGTTGCTGTTGGCGCCGCCCACGCCGCCGTTTCCGCCGCTGATGGTGCCGCTGTTGGTCAGTGTCGTGCTGGCGCCCGTCGCCTGCAGGCCGATGCCGCCATCGCCGCCCGATCCGGGCGAGCCGGTGCCGCCCGCGCCGCCACCCGCGGCCCCGCCCGCACCGCCGGCGCCGGCGGTGACCGTGCCGGAGTTGATCACCGACACGGCGCTGCCCGCCAGCGTGATGCCGTTGCCGCCGCCGCCGCCACCGCCGCCGGAAGCGTTGTCGCGCGCGATCGAAAGCTCGGAGCCACCCGCGCCGCCGACACCGCCCGTGATGACGCCGCTGTTGGTGAAGGTGATGCCCGACGTCGTCGTGTTGAGGAAGAACCCGACGCCGCCGCTGCCCCCGCCGCCGCCTTGCGAGAAGGCGTCGCCGCCCTTGCCGCCCGCGCCGCCGGTGGAACTGCCGGATGCCGTGTAGTTGCCGGTCGGCCCGACGAGGATGGAGCCGTAGCCGCCGGCTCCGCCGCCGCCGGCAGCCCAGTAGCCGTCGCCGCCCGCGCCGCCGGCGCCGCCCGTGTAGCTGTCGGAAGAGGAGGTGACGCCGCTGCCGATGGTCGAGCCCTGGAAGCCGCCGCCTCCACCGCCGCCGTAGCCGTTTCCGTTGGCGAAGTCGCCGGTCTGCGACTGGCCCGCGACGCCGCTGTCGCCTTGCAGCACGCCGGGGCCGACGACGTTGGTGCCGGCCCCTGCTGCGCCGCCCGTGCCGGCGGTGGCGCCGCCGAAGGTGCCGATGTTGGCGTTGGCGCCGGCAGTGGGGCCGGCGTCGGTCGACGATCCGCCGGCGCCCCCGCTCGCATTCACCGACGTGTCGTTGAAGCCGCCGTCGCCGCCGCTGCCGTTGCTGCCGCCCGAGCCCGCATTCAACGACGTGTTGCCGACGGGCTGGCCGCCGGCACCACCCGCCGCGATCGCCTGCCCGGCGCCCAGCAGCAGCACCGCGACGGCGAGGGCCCCGAGTTCAGCCGAGCTTGTCGAGCATGCATGGCCGCGCGATGTTTCGGGCGCGGCGACCCAGGTGCCGCGGGCTGGATTCCAGAGGGTCCGAAAAATCTTGTTCATGGCTTCAAGTTGTTCATTCGTTACCTGAACGGGCAGGCTCCCGCGTGCGGGCGCACGTTCTCCTGCGCCAGCACATGCCGTCTTTTCGATTTACAAGTCAAAAATGTAAGTACGCGTACGGCCCGGCGATATGCCCGGAAGCGGGTACCCCGGTGAAGGCGGATCGGTAGTGCGATCGATGCGTGCAGCGCGTGGCGGAGCTGCAGATTGAGGACCAAGGCGCTACAGGCGCCGCGCGGCCCTGCGAAGGCATACCCTGAACTGCGTCAAGAAGTAACCAGTGTTTCGCGCGAAATACAAAGCCGGATGCGCGGATCGGCCGGAAACAAGTCAGCCGCGCGCCGGGCGGCGAGGGCGCTTTTCCTGCTTCTGTCCGTGCCCGAGGCTTTGGAGATAGGCGCAGAACATGTCGGCCATGGCGTCGGCATAGGCTTCGATTTCGGCGTCGGTCCGCGGGCTTTCGGAGAACTGCTTTCCCACCGCGCTGAACGTGGTCGTGATCAGGTCGCTGGCCAGCGCGCGCACGGATTCGGAAGCATCGGGCAGGGCCTCCAGCATGAAGGCCCGCACGGTGCGGTCGCCGGCGGCCCGTGCCTCATGCGCCTCGGGCGCATCGCGGTAGAGAGGCGCTGCGTCACTGAGCGCCACGCGCATTCCGGCCTCCTCGCACTCCGAGCGGATGAAGGCATGCACCAGCATGCGCAGCCGCTCCAGCGGCGGCCGTTGCGTGTCTTCGAGGATGTTGCACAGCATGTCGGTCGTCTGCCGCCACTCGTCGCTCTGCAGCCTGAAGAGGATCGACGCCTTGTTCGGGAAGTACTGGTAGACCGACCCGACGCTGACGCCGGCCCGCTCGGCCACCCGCGTGGTGGTGAAGCGCTGCGCGCCTTCCTTCTCCAGAACCTGAAGGGCTGCCTCGAGGATCGCAGCGACGAGATCGTTGGAGCGGGCCTGCTTGGGCTTTCTTCTAGAGGAGATCGGTGCGCTCTTTCGGTCTGCCATGGGCTGGGTTCGCAACGCGAATAGGAAATGTGAATGTTCCTTCATATTATGAGCGCACCCTGACACCAACACGAAGACCCCTGTGACGACACTCACCACCACACCACTGGCGCCCCTGCTGGAGCGCCTGTTCGACGAAGCCGCCGAGGCATCGCCCGCGCTGAGCGCCGCGATCGCCGGCTTCTCCGACGAAGAGCGTTCGCAGCTCATGCGCAGCAAGACCGGCTATCTCGATCTCTACGCTCGGCTCAAGGACGTTCCGCTTCCCGTCTCTCGCGAGACCGGCGTGCTGCTCTACATGCTGGCGCGCAGCAGCGGCGCGCGGAACATCGTCGAGTTCGGCACCTCGTTCGGCATCTCGACCCTGCACCTGGCCGCGGCCCTGCGCGACAACGGCGGCGGCCGCCTCGTCACCACCGAGTTCGAGCCCTCCAAGGTGGCGCGGGCCCGGCACAACCTCGCGGCCGGCGGCCTTGCCGACCTGGTCGAGATCCGCGAGGGAGACGCGCTGAAGACGCTCGCCGCCGATCTCCCCGCATCGATAGACCTGCTGCTGCTCGACGGCGCCAAGGCGCTCTATCCCGAGATCCTCGGCCTCGTCGAGAGCCGTCTCCGGCCGGGCGCATTCGTCGTAGCCGACAACGCGGACCACAGCCCCGAGTACCTCGCGCACGTGCGCTCGCCCGGTTCGGGCTACATGTCCACGCCCTTCGGCGCGGACGTCGAACTCTCGATGCGGCTCGGATGAAACCGGCCGTCAAGGAAACACTGCAATGAAGATATTCGTCACCGGCGCGACCGGATGGGTCGGCTCGGCCGTGGTGAGGGAACTGGTCGGCGCGGGCCATCGCGTGGCGGGTCTCGTCCGCTCCGCCGACAAGGCCACCGAACTCGAAGCGGCGGGCGCGCAGGCCGTGCGCGCCACGCTCGACGACCTCGATTCACTGCACGAGGCCGCCTCCGCGGCGGATGCGGTGGTCCACACCGCTTTCAACCATGACTTCTCGAAGTTCGCCGAGAACGCCGAGCAGGACCGGCTTGCGATCGAGACGCTCGGAAGCGCCCTCGGGACTTCGGGGCGACCGCTGCTGGTCACCTCCGGTCTCGCTCGGCTCGCACCGGGGCGGCTCGCGACCGAAGCGGATGTTCCCGATCCGTCCTTCGTGCGCAAGTCCGAAACCACCGCGCGTGCCCTTGCCGCGCGCGGCGTGCGTGCCGCGACGGTGCGGCTCGCACCTTCGGTGCACGGCCTCGGCGATCACGGGTTCGTTCCGATCCTGATCCGCATGGCGCGCGAAAAGGGCGTTTCCGCCTACCTCGGCGAGGGCCTGAACCGCTGGGCCGGCGTGCATCGCCTGGACGCCGCGCGGCTCTACCGGCGCGCGATCGAGCAGGGCGGCGACGAAGCCGTCTTCCATGCCGTCGCGGACGAGGGCGTGCCGTTCAAGGACATCGCCGCCGTCATCGGCCGCCGGCTCGGCCTGCCCGTCGAATCGCGCGGGCGCGAGCACTTCGGCTGGTTCGCCGACTTCGCGGGCGCGGACATGGCGGCATCCGGCGAGCGCACCCGCGCACGACTGGGCTGGACGCCGGCCGGCGCGGGCCTGCTGGCCGACATCGACCAGCCCGGCTACTACGCCGGCTGAAGACAACCCGAACGCGGACACGCACCACGGTGTCCGCAGTGCCAGTCGCACTGGCCGTAAGCGTCTGACGTCAATCAACGCACTCCACGACCCTTGCCGGTCGGAGTGCGTTCGCGTGCGCGCTCCGATCGACAGGGACACAGAAAACCTGGACGACACCATGACTCTTCAATCGACACGCTCGACAAACCCATCATCGACATCGACGCGCGATCCCGCGCAGGGCCGCCTGCTGCTGTTGGCGGCCATCCTCTTCATCTCATATCTCTGCGTGGGCATGTCCCTGCCCGTGGTTCCGATCTTCGTGACCGGACAGCTCGGGCTGGGCAACGTATGGGCCGGCCTCGGCGTCGGCATCGCCTTTCTCTCCACGGTCCTGAGCCGGGCGCATGCCGGCGCTCTTTCCGACCGCAAGGGGGCGAAGTCCGCGGTGGCGCGCGGGCTGGTCTTCTACGTGGCCGGCGCGCTGATGTCGCTGGTTGCGGGCCTCGCATCGCAGTCGCCGTGGACGGCCTTCATCGTCCTGCTCGCGGGCCGGCTGCTGGTCGGCCTAGGCGAAAGCCTGGTCGGGGTCGGCATCATCGGCTGGGGCATCGGCCTGGTCGGACCTGTGCGCTCGGGAAAGGTGCTGGCGCTGGTCGGCGCCGCCATCTATGGCGCGCTGGCGGTCGGCGGGCCGATCGGACTCGCGCTGCAGCAGCGCTTCGGATACGCCGGCGTCATGGGCTTCGGCGTGATCCTGCCCTGCATCGGCATGCTGGCGATCTGGCGCCTGACCGGGGTGCCAGCGCATCCCGGGGCCGAGCGTCCGCCGTTCTGGCGCGTGATCGGGCAGGTCTGGCCGCACGGGACCATCGTCTGCCTGCAGGGCATCGGCTTCGCGGCGATCGGCGCGTTCTTCACGCTGCATTTCCTCGACCAGCACTGGCGCTTCGCCGGGCTGGGACTGACGGTCTTCGGCGGCGGCTTCGTGCTGGTCCGCGTGCTCTTCGGTCATCTGCCGGACCGCGTGGGCGGGCTGCCCGTGGCCATCGGTTCGCTCGCCGTGGAGACCGTCGGCCAGGTGCTGATCTGGAGCGCTTCGGATCCGATGGTCGCCCTTGTCGGCGCGTTCCTCACGGGGCTCGGCTGTTCGATGATCTTTCCGGCCATGGGGCGCGAGGTGGTGCATCTCGTGCAGCCGCATCTGCGGGGCACGGCGCTGGGCGGTTTCTCCGCCTTCCAGGACGTCGCCTATGGCCTGACGGGGCCGCTGGCCGGGCTGCTCGCCGACAAGGCAGGCTACGGCGGCGTGTTCCTGGCCGGCGCGTGCGCGGCGGCGGTGGGGCTGGTGATCGCGATCAGCCTTCGCCAGGCACAGAGAGGCTCTCGGCCTTGATCGCGCAGGCGACCTTCGCCTTCTTCAGTTCGGATTCGAGCTCGGCCTTCAGTTCGGCGGCCACCTTCTCGGGCTCCCGGCGCAGCTCCACGATGTCGCGCTCGCCGACGCAGAGGCCGTTGAGCCGAACGTAGATGCGCGCGAAGTCGCCGCCCATCGCGCGCGCCACGTCGCCGAGGCACTCGGCCAGCGTGGCGAAGCCGCCGTTGCGGTACGAGCTGGGAGGTATCACGCCCCTGGAGCGGGGCGCGCGAACGGAGTAGGCATACGACGCAGCTTCCTTCCGCAGCTCCACCACCGGCTGCAGGCCACGCTGTGCTTCCCCTGTTCTCTTCATTGCCGCAGTTTAGATGCGGCGAAACCCGGTGGCCAGCCGGCCGCGGGTCAGGGGTTGGGGCCCAGCGCGCGCTGCTTCGCCACGAACTCCGGCGTCACCGTGGCCTGCTTGTTGCCGAACTGCGCGATGACGTAGTTGGCCAGCGCCGCGACCTCGGTGTCGGTGTAGGCCTTGCCGAAGGCCGGCATGTAGATCTCCCGGTCGTGCACGTGCATGCGCACGCCCTGCAGGATCATCTGCGTCACGTTCGAGCCGTTCGGGTCGTTCACGCCGCGCGTTCCGAGCAGCGATGCGTTGGCGGTCTGCTGGCCCTGTCCGTTCCATTGGTGGCAGCTCGCGCATGCGGCCGCGAAGAGCCGCAGGCCCTGCTCGTGGCCCTCGGCGGTGTTCGCGGCCGGTGCCGCCGCGCTCGCGGCCAGGGCCCATGGCGGCTTCGCATCGACCTCGATCGGATCCTTGCCGGCCTTGGCGGGCACCGTGCGCAGGTAGCTCACCAGCGCCGAGGCGTCTTCCGGCTTCAGGTACTGCAGGCTGTGCTCGACCGCCTCGCCCATCGGGCCCGAGGCGGAGCCACGGCCCGCGGCATGGCCGGTCGTCAGGTACGAGGCGATCTCGGCATCGCTCCACGCGCCGATGCCGTTCTTCGCGTCCGACGTGATGTTGTAGGCGCGCCAGCCCTGGATGGATTCGCCCGCGAGCTCGTTGCCCTTTTCCATCGCGAAGGCGAAGTTGCGCGGCGTGTGGCATTCCGCGCAGTGGCCCAGCGCGGTGGCGAGGTACTTGCCCTGGTTCCACGCGAGCGGCTTCGACGCATCGGCCTCGAAGCGAGCGCTCTTGAAGAAGGCCGCGTTCCAGAAGCCCATGGCCCAGCGCTGGTTGAACGGGAAGCCGAGGTCGGCTTCCCGGTTCGGCTGGTTCACCTTGGGCAGGCTGAACAGGTAGGCCTTGATCGCCAGCACGTCGCCGCGGCTCAGCGAGGTGTACGAGGTGTATGGGAAGGCCGGGTACAGGCGCTTGCCGTCGGCGCGCACGCCGTCGTGCAGCGCGCGCACGAACTGGTCGTCGCTCCACTTGCCGATGCCCGTCTCGGGGTCCGCCGTGATGTTCGACGAGTAGATCGTGCCGAAGGGCAGCACGAACGGCAGGCCGCCCGCGAAGGGCTGGCCCTTGCCGCCCGGCACCGTGTGGCAGGCGATGCAGTCGGCGGCCTTGGTGAGGTATTCGCCGCGCACGAGCAGTGCCGCATCGTTGGGCGCACCGGCCAGCACGGGTGCCTCGCCCGCCGAGCCGTCGGTGCGATTCAGGAAGAAGTAGAGCGCCGCGCCGATGACGACCAGCACCGCCAGGGTCTTGAAGAGCCGCTTCATGCCGACCTCCCTTCATCGTGCGGGGCTTCGGCGATCTTCTTCTTCATCGCCTCCTTGTCCTGCGCCAGCAGCGCGCGGTTCACCGGCAGCGCGCGCAGGCGCACGCCGGTCGCGGCGAAGATCGCGTTGGCCAGCGCCGGTGCCGCGATGGCGGTGCCGACTTCGCCGAGCCCGCCGGGCGCCTCGGCACTCTTCACCATGTGCACCTCGATCGGCGGCGACTCGTTGATGCGCAGCGTGCGGTAGTCGTGGAAGTTGCTCTGCTCGATGGCGCCGTCGCGCAGCGTGATCTCGCTGTAGAGCGCGGCGCTCAGCCCGAACAGCAGCCCGCCCTGTATCTGCGCCTCGATGGAGCCGGTGTTCACCGCGATGCCGCAGTCGAGCGCGACCACCGCGCGCCGCATGCGCACCTCGCCCTGCGGCGAGACCTCGGCCTCGACGATCGCGCACACGCGGCTGCCGAAGGCATCGCCCACGGCCACGCCTCGCCCCACGCGCGCCGGCAGCGTGCTCTGGCCCCAGCCGGCCTTGCTGGCCGCGAGGTCGAGCACGGCGAGCGTGCGCGGGTTCTTCTGCAGCATCGCGCGGCGGTAGGCCACCGGGTCCTTCTTGGCGCGGTGCGCCAGCTCGTCGATGAAGCTCTCCATCACGAAGAGGTTGTGCGTCGGGCCCACGCCGCGCCACCAGCCGACGTTCAGGCCCGGCGGCATGTCGTGCCGCACCCATTCGACCTTGAGGTTCGGCAGGTCGTAGCAGGGCTCGGCCACGCATTCGATCAGGTCGCCGTCCATGCCGTCCTTGCCCATGAAGGCGGGCGCCCAGCGGCCCAGCACCGTGCCGCCCGAGATGCGGTCGCCGAACCACTGGATGCGGCCTTCGCCGTCGACCACGGCCGAGATCTCGTCGTGGTACATCGGGCGCACGATGTCGTGGCGGATGTCTTCCTCGCGCGTCCACACCACCTTGAGCGGGTAGGGCACCTGCTTCGCGAAAGCCACGGCCTGCTCCACCGAGTCGGTCTCCAGCCGTCGGCCGAAGCCGCCGCCCAGGTACTGGTTGTGCACCGTCACCTTGTCTTCGGCCAGGCCGGTGATCTTCGCGGCCACGCTCACGCAGCGCGCAGGCACCTGCGTGCCGACCCAGACGTCGCAGCCGTCGGGCCGCACGTGCACGGTGGTGTTGAGCGGCTCCATGGTCGCGTGCGCCAGCATGGGCAGGTCGTAGGTGGACTGCACCAGCGTGCCCTCGGGCCGTTTGCCGGCTTCCTTGCCGACGATGGCCTTGCCCTTCGCCAGCGCATCGGCCAGCCCTTCGCGCAGCTGCTGCGTGGTGAGCGCGGCGTTGCGCCCCGGCGTCCATTGCACCTTCAGCGCATCGAGGCCGCGCTTCGCAGCCCAGAAATGCTCGCCGACCACGGCCACCGCGTCCTTGATGCGCAGCACGGCGATCACGCCGGGAATCGCCCGCGCGGCCTTGTCGTCCACCGAGGCCAGCACGCCGCCCAGCGTGGGGCTCGCCTTGACCGTCGCGACCTTCATGCCCGGCACGCGTACGTCGATGCCGAACTGCGTCGTGCCGTTGACCTTGGCGGCCGAGTCGACGCGCCGCAGCGGCTGGCCGATGAGCCTGAAATCCTTCGGCTCCTTCAGCGCCACCTTGGCCGGCATCGGCAGCTTCGCGGCGGCGCCGGCGAGCGTGCCGAAGCCGAGCTGCCGGCCCGAGGGCGAGTGGCTCACCACGCCGCGCGCGACCGTGCAGCTTTCGGGTTCGACCTTCCATTGCGCGGCGGCGGCGCTCACCAGCAGCGTGCGCGCCACGGCGCCGGCCTCGCGCAGCACGCCGTAGGTGCCGCGCGTACTGGTCGAGCCGCCGGTGATCTGGCCGCCGAGCAGCGGCATGCCGTAGAGCGCCTCGTTCGCCGGCGAGTGCTCCACGCGCACCTGGTCGAGGTCGACGCCGAGTTCCTCGGCCAGCAGCATCGCCGAGCCGGTGTAGATCGCCTGGCCCATCTCGGCCATCGGCATCACGAGGCGCACTCCGCCGTCGGCGTCGATGCGGATGAAGGCATTGGGCGCGAAGGCCGGGTTGCCGTCGGCGAGCGCGGCGGCCGCGTCGCCCGGCTGCTGCCTGGGGCTGATCGCGGCGAAGGCCTTGCCGCCGCCGATCCAGGTGAAGGCCAGCGCGAGGCCGCCGGCCTGCAGGGCCGCGCGGCGGCTGATGGTGCCCGCCGCCGCGTTCACGATGCGCTCCTTGCCGGCATCACCGCCACCGACTGCAGCACCTCGGCCTTGCCCGTGGCCGCCTGCTTGATGGCCGCGCGGATGCGCGAGTAGGTGCAGCAGCGGCAGACGTTGCCCGACATGGCCAGGTCGATGTCGGCGTCGCTGGGGTTGGGCGTGCGCTGTATCAGCGCGGCGGCCGACATGATCTGGCCCGACTGGCAGTAGCCGCACTGCACCACGTCGACGTCGAGCCAGGCCTTCTGGATGCTCTTGCCGGCCGGCGTCTGCTCTATGGCCTCGATGGTGGTGACCGCCTTCTTGCCGATGGAGCCCACCGGGAGCACGCACGATCGCACGGGCTGGCCGTCGAGGTGCACGGTGCAGGCGCCGCACTGCGCGATGCCGCAGCCGAACTTGGTGCCTGTGAGTCCGACGATGTCGCGCAATGCCCAGAGCAGGGGCATGTCGTCGGGTGCGTCGAGGGCAACGGACTTGCCGTTGATGTTGATGTCGATCATGGGCCCCGCCTTCTTCGTATGGTTCGCCGTGGGTGGCAGCGAACCATAGCGCGACTTGGCGAATCGCGCTTGCCGGGCAAGGGAGCGTTCAAGCGGCGTGCGCGGGCTTCCCCGCAAGGGGAACGCCCGCGTTCAGCCGAAGGTATTCATCGCCGCCATGCAGTGGCAGGCGTTGCCGCGAAGGGCTCGTCAGGCGGGCGTCTTCTGCGCGGGTGCCTGCAGCGGCGGCGTGCCGGTCTTGAAAAGGCCCACCAGCTGCTTGCGCAGCTCGGGCGTGTCGGTGTGGCCGTGGACGGTCACGGCGTGCTGCACGGCGGCATCGAGCAGTTCGCTCTCGCTGTCGGCGCTGAGCGCGACGCTGCAGTTCGTCGTGCTCGGGTACTCGCGGCAATCGATGTATTGGCGTGACATGGCGGCGCCTCCTGGAATGTCCTCACGGACGTGCTTCGAAGATCAGGTTGAAGGGCGTTTCGCTGGCGCGGCGGAAGTGCGCGAAGCCGCCTTTGGCGGCCACGTCGCGCAGGCGCGCCTCGCCGGCCTGCGCGCCCAGGCACAGGCCCACTTCCTGCGAACGCGAGGCCGGCGTGCAGATGAAGTTCGACGCCGAATAGAACACGCGCCCCACGGGGTTCATGTTGTCCTCCAGCCGGTCGTTGGCGAAGGGTTCCACGAGCATCCACGTGCCTCCGGGCTTGAGGCTGCCGCGCACGTGCGCCGCCGCGCCGACGGGGTCGCCCATGTCGTGCAGGCAGTCGAAGAAGGCCACCAGGTCGTAGTCCTTGCCCGGAAAGTCCTTCGCGCTCGCGACCTCGAAGCTCAGCCGCTTCGGATCGTCGATGCCGGCCTTGCGGGCCGTCTCGCGCGCACGCTCGATCGACGGCGCGTGATAGTCGAAGCCGACGAAGCTCGACTCGGGATAGGCCTGCGCCATCAGCAGCGTCGACGCGCCATGTCCGCAGCCCACGTCGGCCACGCGCGCGCCGCGCTCGAGCGCGGCCGGAACGCCTTCGAGCGCAGGAATCCACTGGCTCACAAGGTTGGCGGCATAGCCGGGCCTGAAGAAGCGCTCGGTGCCGTGGAAGAGCGCAGGGTCATGCTCGTGCCAGCCGATGCCCAGGCCCGTGCGCATGGCCTGGATCATCTTGGGCACGGCCTTGAACTGTGCCACCGCGATCTGGAAGGCGCCGGGCACGAAGGCCGGGCTGCCTTCCTCGGCGAGCGCGAAGGCCTGTTCTTCCGTGAGCGAGAAGCGCTGGCTTGCCGGCTCGTACTCCACGTAGCCGCTGGCGGCCTGGGCCGAGAGCCATTCGCGCAGGTAGCGCGGATCGGTCTCGGTGCGTTTGGCCAGTTCCTCCGCGGTGCCGGGGCCCTTGGCCATCTCCTTGTACAGGCCGAGCTGGTCGCCCACGACGATGGTTGCGGCGTGCATCACGGCGCCGATGTCATGGACGAAGTTACCCATGAACGCGTTAAGCCTTGTTTCGTCGATAGCCATGTGTATCCCCTTCGCCGGCGAACGGCTCGCGCGTCCCCCGCCTGCCTATACTGGGCTCGCGGCAGAGGGACAGTGGTCATCCTCCGTCCCGCTGCAGGCAGGCGCCATACGCAGCAATGCGTATGCGGCACGATGAAAGGGGCACGCCATGACGCATCTCACGCGCGGCGATTGCGCGAGCGCACTTCGCCTGCTGGAGCAACTCGAGTCCGGACAATCGCCCGTGCGGCATCGCGGCGTGCATGCAATCCGCCGCATGCCGACGAAGGCGCCGCGACGGCGCGAGTTCCGCCGGGCCTCGATGCAGGCCGACCACTACCGCCGCGCAGGGCTGGAGCATGCGGTGGCGGTGGCCCTGCTGTACCGGCTGGCCTGCCGCGCAGAGGCGCCGGCTCCCGCCGCCTCGCCGCCGCCCGGCCTTACGCCCCGCGAGGGCGACGTCATGCGCTGGCTATCGTGCGGAAAGACCGATGCCGAGATCGCCGCCTTGCTTCAGATCAGCCCGCGCACCGTGCACAAGCACCTGGAGCACGTGTACGTGAAGCTGGGCGTCGAGACGCGCACGGCGGCCGTGATGCGCGCCCTCGGCATGGGCGGCGCCCTTTGAGAAGCTCCGGGAGAGCCTTCAGCGCGACGCCACCGCCACCGGCGAATCCGCGGGCGAGGCGCTGCGCCCGATCATCCACGCGCACACCGCCGACACCATGCCCGCGAACAGCACGTACATGCAGATCTGCCACGGCTCGCCGCCGCCCGACTTCAGCAGCGCCGTCGCGATGATCGGCGTGATGCCCGAGGCGAAGATGCCCGAGAACTGGTAGACGAAGCTGATGCCCGTGTAGCGCACCTTCGCATCGAACAGGTCGCAGAAGAGGGCGGCCTCGGGTCCGTACACCGAGGCGTACAGGATGCCGAAGGGCACGATGATCGACAGCCAGACGAGCAGCACGTTGCCTCCGCTGTGCGTCATCAGCCAGAAGCCCGGGAATGCCGACACGGCCGTGATGAGCGAGCCCCACATGTACACGCGCGGGCGCCCCAGCCGGTCGGACATGCGCCCGAAGAAGGGGATGGCGAAGCACATCACCACCGCCGCGGCCATCACGCCCAGCAGCGCCTCGGTGCGGTTGATCTTGATGGTGGTCGTGAGGTAGTTGATGGAGAACACGCCGAAGATGTTGAAGAACACGCCGTCGATGTAGCGCGCGCCCATGCCCTTGAGCACATTGCCCGGGTAGCGCCGCAGCATGTCCATGAAGGGAATGCGCAGCTCGGCGTTGCGCGCCTTCACCGCGGCGAACTCCGGCGTTTCCTTCACGTGCAGGCGGATATACATGCCCACGATCACCATCGCGCCCGAGATCAGGAAGGCGATGCGCCAGCCCCACGAGAGGAACTGCTCGTCGGTGAGAAGCCACGACAGCAGCGCCACCACGCCCGAGGCCATGCACAGCCCGATGGCCAGCCCGATCTGCGGCAGCGAGGCGTAGAAGCCGCGCTTTTCCTTCGGCGCGTACTCGTAGGCCATGAGCACCGCGCCGCCCCATTCGCCGCCCAGCCCGATGCCCTGCGCCACCCGCAGCAGCAACAGCAGCAGCGGCGCCGCGATGCCGATCTGCGCGTAGGTGGGCACAAGCCCGATGAGGAAGGTGGCCACGCCCATGATCATCAGCGTGATGATGAGCATGCTCTTGCGGCCGATCTTGTCGCCGAAGTGGCCGAAGATCACGCCGCCCAGCGGCCGCGTGACGAAGCCCACCGCGAAGGTCGTGTAGGCCAGCAAGGTCGACACCACCGGGTCGCTGCCCGGGAAGTAGAGCTTGTTGAACACGATGCCGGCCACCACGCCGTACAGGAAGAAGTCGTACCACTCGATGGTGGCGCCCACCAGGGCCGAAACCACCACCCTGCGAATCGCTTTCTCGTCGCTTGCACTCATGTTTGTCTCCGATGAGGTTTGTCGTGGCGGCCTCTGCGGGCCTTGGTCTGCAAAAGAATCAGTGCGCGGCGGCTGCCGCTCTCGCGTCCTCTCTGATCAGGTCGACGGCCTTCTCGGCCATCATCACGGCGGGTGCGTTGGTGTTGCCCGACACCAGCGTCGGCATCGCCGAGCAGTCGATCACGCGCAGCCCAGCCACGCCGTGCACGCGCAGGCGCGCATCGACCACGGCGAGGGCGTCGCTGCCCATGCGGCAGGTGCCGGTGGGGTGGAAGATGGTGGCGCCGTTGTTGCGGCAGAACTCCAGCAGGTCGGCGTCGCTCGCCGCGCCGGGGCCGGGCTTCACCTCGCGCTTCACGTAGGGGCGCATGGCGGGCGATTCGGCGATCGCGCGCGCGGCCTTCACGCCGGCTACGGTGGTCGCGCGGTCGAGCTCGGTGGAAAGGTAATTGGGCTGCATCTCGGGCGGCTCGGCCGCGTCGAGCGAGCGGATGCGCACGTGGCCGCGCGACTCGGGCCGCAGCTGGCACACCGACATCGTGAAACCCGAGTACGGATGCACCTTGCCGCCCGCCATGTCGGCCGAGAGCGTGGCGACGTGGAACTGGATGTCGGGCGTGGCCGCCACCGGCCGGCCGCTTTCGTCCTTCAGCGCGCGCATGAAGCAGCCGCCCTGGTTGATGCCCACTGCCAGCGGGCCGGTGCGGTGCAGCAGCCATTCGAGGCCCATGCCCATCTGTCCGAACCAGGAGTTGAGTTGGTCGTTGGTGGTGATGGGCTTGGTGCACTCGTAGCCCAGGCGGATCTGCAGGTGGTCCTGCAGGTTCTCGCCGACGCCGGGCAGCTCGTGCACCGGCGCGATGCCGAAGCGCTCGAGCAGCGCGCGCGGGCCGATGCCCGAGAGCTGCAGCAGCTGCGGCGACTGCAGCGAGCCGGCCGACAACAGCACCTCCGCGCGGCAGCGCGCGGTCTTCAGCTCGCCGCCCTGGCGGTAGGTGATGCCCGCGGCGCGCCTGCCGTCGAACACCAGCCGTTCGGCCATCGCCTCGGTCTCGATGCGAAGGTTGGGCCGCCGCTTCACCGCCGGCGTCAGGTAGGCCTTGGCCGTGCTGCAACGCCAGCCCTTGTGCGTGGTGAGCTGGTAGTAGCCGGCGCCTTCCTGCGCGGCGCCGTTGAAGTCGCTCGTGCGCGGCACGCCGGTCTGCGCGGCACCGTCGATGAAGGCTTCGATCAGCTCGTGCTTCGCCGCGATGTCCGAGACCTTCAGCGGCCCCTCGCCGCCGTGGAAGGCGTCGCCGCCGCGCTGGTTGCCCTCGGAGCGGATGAAGTAGGGCAGCACCTCGTCGTAGCTCCAGCCGGCGTTGCCGAGCGCGGCCCAGTGGTCGTAGTCCTCGCGCTGGCCGCGGATGTAGATCAGGCCGTTGATCGAGCTCGATCCGCCCAGCGTCTTGCCGCGCGGCCAGTAGATGCGCCGGCCGTTCATGTTCGGGTCGGGGTCGGTCTCGAAGCGCCAGTTGTAGGTGGGGCTCCACATCGTCTTGCCGTAGCCGATGGGCAGGTGGATCCACAGCGACCTGTCCGCCGGCCCCGCCTCCAGCAGCAGCACGCGGGTGGCCGGATCTTCGCTGAGCCGGCCGGCGAGCACGCAGCCGGCGGAGCCTGCGCCGACGACGATGTAGTCGAACTCTTCTTCAGGCATGCAATGGGGTCCTGGGAGGTTCTGTGGGTCTTGCTGGCGTTGTGCGGAGGAGCGAGCACAGCACCTGACCGAATCCTAGGTCATTGATTTTCGGAACGCAATGTTCCATTTTTAAGGTTTACCCGCATGCCGGCGTGCGAGAGACGGGCTGCTCCAGGCGTCCGTCGAACCTTTGCAATCGAAGAGCCGTGTTGCTCAGGAAGTGGGAAACCTGCCCCCGGTTCACGCCGGGATCTGAAGCACCGGCGTGGATGCCAGCGCCGGCGGGGCGTCCGGACGGGGTGCCTTGATCCGGAAGACCGAAACGGCTTCCACCAGTCGGTCGGCCTGGAACTTCATGCTTCCGGCAGCGGCTGCGCTTTCCTGGACCAGCGCGGCATTCTGTTGCGTTGCCTGGTCAAGCTGCATCACCGCCTCGCTGACCTGCGCTACACCGACGCTTTGCTCGGAGCTGGCCGTGCTGATTTCGCCGACGATGTCCGCGACCCGCCTGATGGAGTCGACGACTTCCGACATGGTGACTCCGGCGCGATCCACCAGCACCGAACCGGTTTCGACGCGATCGACGCTCGCGCTGATCAGTGCCTTGATTTCCTTGGCGGCGTCGGCCGACCGGCTCGCGAGACTGCGCACTTCGGAGGCAACCACAGCGAAGCCTCGCCCCCGCTCGCCCGCGCGCGCGGCCTCGACGGCCGCGTTCAGCGCGAGGATGTTGGTCTGGAAGGCGATGCCGTCGATCACGCCGATGATGTCGGCGATCCGCCTGCTGCTGTCGTTGATGCTCTTCATCGTCTCCACCACCTGCACCACGACCTCGCCGCCGCGCATGGCCACGGTGCTCGCGCTGTCGGCGAGCCTGTTCGCTTCGGTGGCGTTGTCGGCGTTGCGCCTGACGGTGGAATTGAGTTCTTCCATGGAGGCCGCGGTTTCTTCGAGCGAAGACGCCTGCGACTCCGTTCGACGGGAAAGGTCGTTGTTGCCATGAGCGATCTCGGCGCTCGCCATGGCGATGCTGTCGGCGGAAGAGCGGACCTGGCCGATGAGCCCCACCAACTGTCGCTGCATGGTGGCCATGGAGGCCAGCACACTGCCCTCGGGGGCCTCGTGCGCGCCGTCGATTTCGCTGAGATCGCCCTCGGCGACGTTGTGTGCTGCCACGCTGAGCTTGGCCGGTTCGTCGCCAAGAGCCAGGAAAAGACGGCGCGCAATGAAGACGCCCAGCGCTGCTGCAGCAAGCACGGCAAAGATGCTCAAGGCAAGCAGCAGGGTCCGCTGCCTGGAATACGCGGCCGCGGAAGCCTCGACGTTCCTTCGGGAAGTCTCTTCGCCGTGGTCCGTGTATTCCTTCGAGGCGGCGAGAAGTTGCACGAGCAAGGGCCTGCACTCGACGTTCATCTTCTGGATGGCCTCGTCACGCTTTCCGGCACCGGCGAGTTCGACGATGGACAGCGCGATGGGCAGGTACTCCTTTTCGATTTTTTGGATCCTTGCAAAGATGGCTCGCTCGCCGTCCGTGATGTCTTCTCCAGCTTCGAGCGCTGCCTTGAGGTCCTTCAGGCTGGATTCCAGCTGTCCGTTGCTTCCGACCGCCATCGCCTTGGCCGATTCGCGATCGGCCGGACGGTCCAGAAGCACCATGTCGCGCACGCCGATGGCCCGCTGACTGGCCGCGACGCTGATGCCGGTGGCCAGCGCCTGGCGATGTGCGATGCCGGCGACGTATCCGGAGAAGCGATGGTCGGCCGCGCTCAGCGAACGCTGGGCGAGCAGGCTCACGAGCAGCACCAGCAGCGCGAGTACGGTGAAGGTCCCGGCGAGCAGTTTGCGGGTCGAGAGAGTTTTCATGGGTCCAAATCCGGAGAGAAGGAAAGAAAAGGGCAATACGCATTGCCGGAAGTGCCGCGTTCCGGGCGGCCGGTTTCCGTGCTTTTCTTTTCGGCCATGAATGCTGTTTTCTTAAGTCTTGTTTCCTCTTTTTTGTTTTTTTGATAACAAATGGCAGATTTTTGTTTACGAAGCGAGCTTTTATCGATCTTTTGAGCACTGCATGCGTCAGCGAATACGGGTTCACTGTCCGGAGTTTCCGGAATGCCCCGAAAGCCCGGCAATGGAACAATCGCCCCCGCCTGGCTGTTCACGGCCGGCGATTCCTGGAATGTTTCTCCGTCCATAAGGTTTATCTGCATGTCACGTAATGCGCGCGCATCTGCCGCAGCGATTCCCCCGGAGGAGCCGGAGCCCGCATCCGCCTCCGGCTCCTCGGCCGAGCGCAGCCTGCGCCTGCTGGCGCTGCTCGCCAACGAAGGCCGCGCCCTCACGCTCGCCGAACTCGCCGCGCAGCTCGGCCTGCCCAAGGGCACCGCGCACCGCATCTGCACCCAGCTGCTGGCCACCGGCTTCCTCGCGCGCGACGTGGACGAACGCTCCTTCACCGTCGGCCCCGCGCTGCGCAGGCTGGCCTTCGATACGCTGAACCACGGCGTGGTGCGCGGGCTGCGGCACGAGGTGCTGTCGGCGCTGGTGCGCCAGGTGGGCGAGACCTGCAACCTCACCACGCTCGACGGCGCGCAGGTGCTGTACCTCGACCGCGTCGAAGCGCAATGGCCGCTGCGCCTGACGCTCGACGTGGGCTCGCACGTGCCGCTGCACTGCACGGCCAGCGGCAAGCTGTTCCTCGCGCAGATGCCGGCGAAGGCGCGCGATGCATTCATCGACGGGCTGCCGCTGGAGCGCATGACGCCCAACACCATCACCAGTGCCGATGCGCTGCGCACCGAGTGCAAGGCGATCGCGAAGCAGGGCTATTCGCGGGACAACGAGGAATTCATCGCCGGCCTGGTGGCGGTGGCCGTACCGGTGCGCGACGCGGCCGGCGCGGTGCGTGCCGCGCTGGCTGTGCATGCGCCGACGGCGCGCATGTCGATGGACGACGCCGTCCGGCGCATCGACGCGCTGAAGGCTGCGGCCGAGAAGATGGCCGCGCTGCTCTGAGGCGGCCCGGCTACTGCTACTGCTCGTAGCAGATGTCCAGCCGCACCATGGCGCCGCTGCTGTCGACTCTTTCCGCGCGGAAGTAGTAGCGCCCGCGGTAGCTCTCGAAATGCAGGGGCAGGGCGACAGGTTCGTCCCAGCTCGCCAGCGCGAAGCCACGGTCGCGCAAGTCGCGCAGCAGCGCGTCCAGCCGCTGCGGATCGGCAGCGACGCGAATGTCCGCGTCGGCCGGTTGCGTGTCCTGCTTCGGGTCTTGCAGCCATCGCGCGAAGCTGCCGACGAGGGTGAAGACATGGCCTTGCGCGCGCAAGGCCTCGAGCAGTTCGGCCGTGGCTTGCAGATCGATGCGCGCGCGTTGCTTGCGGAACACCAGTGCGTATTCGTGGCTGCGATCCGTGCGGGCCGCGTCGACATCGCCGTCGGCACCTGTTTCTTCGCCGTGCGGGTAGATCAGCACCCGCTCTTCTTCCATGGTGAAGAGCGAACCGAGGATGCGTGCGAGGTCGAAGGCCAGGGGCAGCATGCGTTCGCCGATGCGGAGGTTCTGCGCCATCGCTATGCAATGGCCGCCTTCGCGCAGATGGGTGCGAACGGCGTGGAACACGTTGCGCAGGCCTTCCAGGTGCTGCGCATAGCTGCGGCTGTCGTAGAGCTGGCCGGCAGCGGGTGCTCCCGGCCATCGGCATCCGAAGTAGGGCACGTTGGTGAGGCAGAGCTCGAAGGGCTGCGGTGCCGCGCCGTCGAGTGCGTCGCAGGAGCCGTGCAGCAAGGCGACGCCGTCGTCATCGGCACCGATGCCGTGGCGCGCGAGCCGCTCGCGAATCAGCCCGAGCCGGTCCGCGTCGACTTCGCAGCCGGCGGCCCGCCGGCCTTCGAGGCGCGCCGCGAGCAGGGTCGTGCCGAAGCCCGCGAAGGGATCGAAGACCGTGTCGCCGGGCTGCGAGAAGCGGCGTATGAACGGCGTCATCTGCTCGACCCAGCCGCAGTCGCGCGCGCCCAGCGGGTCGCGTGCGCGCAGGTCGTCGGGCAGGCGGTGGCGCGGTGACTCGTGGTCGAGCATCAGCCAGCTGTGGTCAGGCATCGGCATGCTCCCGTGTCGAACGGGTGTCGAGCAGCACGTCGCGTCCCGGCTCCCAGCCAGCGCAGAGTTTTCCGTCGGCGAAATAGACCAGCTTGTAGATGTCGCCGCTCGCGTGGCGTGCGTGCATGGCGCCGTAGTCGGAGCTCTCGAAGATCACGGCCAGGCCGTCCGCGGTGCGCAGGCGCAGGTTCCAGAAGTAGTAGCCCTCGGTCAGGCTCTCGACCGTCCATCCGCGGGAGACGGCCTCGTCGTCGAGGCAGGCTGCCAGCAGCGCGTCCATCGGCACCCGCTGTGCCTGCAGGTAGCGGGCCGTGGCGTTCTCGCGGTAGCTGCTGTCGAGCCGCGAGAACTCCCTGAAGACGACGGTGCCGGCGCCGCAGCGCTCCCGAACCCACGAGAGGTAGGCCGAAACGTCCGGCGGCCGCGCGATGCCGTCGCGCTGGAGGATGCACACCATGCGCAGCGGCATGGCCGAGGCCAGTTGCCGCGCGGTCCGCTCGAACACGGCCTGGTCGGCAATGGCGAGCCCGGGCCTGAAACGCATGATGGACTGGTTGGCCGCTCCGTCGTGGTGATGGCGGGACAGCTCGAGCCAGCTCAGGCCGAAGTCCTGCAGCGCGCGTCGCAGGCCGGAGCCGTCGGGCTTGGCGAAGCCGGCGCCGTTGCTGTACAGCACGCGGTCTTCCACGATCGGGCCATCGCCGGCTTCGGCGGCAGCCAGCGTATCCAGAAGCCGGAGCATCCAGCCGGCGTCGTCGCTGGTCTCCAGGCCCGAGAGAGACCACGACAGCGGCACGCCGCGCAGGGCCCGCAGCGCGCGGGACAAGCCATCGAAATAGCCGTGGTCGGGCCGAAGCAGGGAGGCCGGCACGCCACCGTCGGCCTTGCGCAGATTCTCCGAACAGAAGCCGCAGCGCGCGGAGCAGGGCTGCACCGATGCGTAGGGCGTGAAGGTCAGCGGCTGTGCAAGACGCCACCGGGCGCCGCCGATGGCGTGCGGGTGCCAGCGCGTCGCCTGGCGCGGGTCGGGCGCACGCAGGCTGACCTGCCCGGCCGCGGCACGCAGTCGGGCGAAGAACGGCGAGCCCGCGCTGCGGGGCAGGTCGGCGAGGTCCACCCTGTCGATGGAGACGATGGGGACGCGCGCGGCACTGTCGGAGGGGGCTGCAAGAAGCATGTCGGGCGGGTCGGCGAGCCGGAAGTCGGGGCAGCCGCAACGATACGACACCGCGCCGCATGCGTTGACAGAGAATCTGCCGCTCACCCAACGGGAGAAAAACGCAATGGCCAACGTCGTCAAGACCATCCGCAACTTCAATGCCGGCCGCGATCCCGAGCGCCTGGCGATGAAGTACGAGAAGCTGCGTTCCAGCCCCTTCGTCTTCCTGCGCGGCACCTGCCACCTTTTTCACGACCGCCTGCCCTCGGATGCGCTGTTCGCGAAGGCGCCCGTGGCCTGGCTGTGCGGTGACGCCCACCTGGAGAACTTCGGCAGCTACAAGGGCGACAACCGGCTCGTGTACTTCGACATCAACGACTTCGACGAGTCGGCCCTTGCGCCCGTGACGTGGGAGCTGGTGCGCTTCCTCACGAGCATCCTGGTGGCCGGCGACAGCCTGCGCGCCACGCGCGACGACGCGAACGCCCTGTGCAGGGTGTTTCTCGACGGCTATGCCGGCGCGCTGGCGCTCGGCAAGGCCCGCTGGGTGGAGCGCGACACCGCCAGCGGCCTGATCCACGACCTGCTCGCGACGCTCAAGGCCCGTACCCGGCCCGAGCTCCTGGACAAGCGCACCGAGCGGAAGAAGAACGGTCGCAGGCGCATCCTGCGCGACGGAGAGCACGCACTGCCGGCCGACAAGGCCGGGCAGGAGAGGGCGAAGAGGCTGGTCGCCGCATTCGCGGAAACGCAGGACAACCCCGGCTTCTTCAAGGTGCTCGACGTGGCCCGACGCATCGCCGGCACCGGCAGCCTGGGCGTGGAGCGCTACGTGATCCTGGTCGAAGGCAAGGGCTCGCCCGACGGCAACTACCTGCTCGACCTGAAGCAGGCGCCCGCGTCGTCGCTCGTGCCGCACCTGGCGAAGATCAGGCAGCCCGCATGGCCGTCGAACGCGCACCGCGTGGTGACGCTCCAGCGCCGCATGCAGGCTGTGTCGATGGCCTTCCTGCACCCGATCGTCGACGGCAAGTCTTCCTACGTGCTGCGCGGCCTGCAGCCCAGCGAAGACCGCGTGAGCCTCGACGTGCGTCGCACCGGCCTCGACCATGTCCGAGGCACGATCGCGGAGATGGGGCAGCTGATGGCCTGGGCGCACCTGCGCAGTTCGGGGCGCCAGGGTTCGGCGATTGCGGATGCGCTGGTGGACTTCGGGGCGTCGGTGAAGTCGTGGCGAAGGGATTTGCTGGATGCAGCGCACCAGTGTGCGGCGCAGGTCGAGGAGGATTGGGAGGCCTACAGCGAGGCCTATGACGCGGGCAAGCTCGCGTTGCCGGCCTGACTGCCTTCACCAGACCAGCCCCACTACCGACCGCACCACGCTCACCGTCGCCAACGCAATCAGCAGATTCAGCACCTGCCGCCTGAACTGCTCCGGCGACACGCCCTTGAACGAGCGCTGTCCCCACCAGATGCCCGCGAGCATCGCCGGCGCGAGCCACAGCGCCCACTTGAGCGTGTCGGGCCCCAGCAGGCTGCCGGACGCGTGTGCCGACGAAGGCATCAGCGCCGCGCTGATCAGCGACACCACGTCGCTGAAAAGCAGCAGCGCGATCAGCGTGGCCCGCAGCGCTGCAGGCGCCATCTTCGCCGTGCTCAGCAGCACCGCGACCGCGATGCCACCGATGGCCGCCACGCCGTTGATGAAGCCCGAGGCCAGTCCGGCAACCAGCCGCAGGCCGCGCGTGGGCTCCAGTGCGACATGCGCGCCGCCGCGCAGCAGCAGGGCCGCCGCCATCAGCAGCACGCCGATCAGCAGCCGCAGCGGCGTCTCCGGCAGCCAGGCGAGCAACGCCACGCCGATGGGAATGCAGATCAGGTTGCCCAGCATCAGCCAGCCCAGCCAGGGCATGTCGACGTCGCGCGCGATGCCTCGCAGCTGGCTCAGGCTGGCGAGGATCTCCAGCATGAAGATCGCGGGCACCACCAGCGCGGGCGACACCACCAGCGACATGCCCGCCACGGTGATGGCCGAGAAGCCGAAGCCCGCGAAGCCGCGCACGATACCGGCCGCGAACACCACGCACAGGCTGTAGGCCAGCGTCGCCGGCGCCAGCGGCGGCACCAGCAGTTCGGCCGCCGTCATGCCTCGAAGAGCGGCATCAGCTTCAGTCGCTGCACCTTTCCGGAGGGGCCGCGCGGCAGGTCCTGCACGAAGCGGTAGTGGCCGGGGGCCTTGTAGCGGCCGAGCACGGTGGCGGCGAAGTCGCGCAGCTCTTCCTCGGTGCAGGCGCTGCCTTCGCGCAGCACGATGCACACGCCGATCTCCTGGCCGTAATGGCGGTCGGGCACGCCCACGGACGCAGCCTCGAGCACGGCGGGGTGCTTCAGCAAAGCCTCGTCGATCTCGCGCGGCGCGATGTTCTCGCCGCCCTTGATGATGAGTTCCTTGATGCGGCCGGTCACGAAGAAGAAGCCGTCCTCGTCGCGGTGGCCCAGGTCGCCGGTGCGCAGCCAGCCGTCGGGCGTGAAGCTCGCACGGGTGGCTTCCTCGTTCTTGTAGTAGCCGAGCATCACGTTGGGCCCGCGGATGACGATCTCGCCGGTGGTGCCGTCGGGCACGGCCGCGAGCTTCGCGTCGACCACGCCGGCGATGCAGCCCGAGGCGCGGCCCACCGAGCCGAGCTTGCGCGTGGCCGGATCCATCGGGTTGGAGAACGAGGGCGCCGCCGTCTCGGTGAGGCCCATGGTCTCGACGATGCCGACGCCGAACATCTGCTCGAAGGCGCGCAGGTGCTCCGGCGGCAGCGCGGCCGAAGCGGAGCGGCAGAAGCGGATGGCCAGCGTCTGCGCGAGCGGCGGCCTCGTGCCTTCGAGCAGGTACGAGATCATGGTGGGCACCACGTTGATCCAGCTGCACTGCGTCTGCGTGGCCTGTTCCCAGAAGCGGCCGGCCGAGAACTTCGGCGGCATCGCGAGGCTGCCGCCGTGCGCCAGCGGCGCGAGCATGGTCACGGTGAAGGCGTTGATGTGATAGAGCGGCAGCACCGCGAGCACGCGGTCGGACGGGCGCAATTGGTGCTCGGCACTGATGGCGTGCGCATTGGCCGCCAGGTTGCGGTGCGTGAGCATCACGCCCTTGGGGTTGCCGGTGGTGCCCGAGGTGTACATCAGCAGCGCGACAGCATCGGGCAAGGGCGGTGGCACCTCGGCCGCGGTTTCTTCCTCGCCGGGCAGCGCATCGCCCTCGGGGTCGACCACGATCAGCTTCACCGGCCGATCGAAGGTATCGACGATGCCGCGCACGCGCGATTCCCATTCGGGCGCGACGCAGACCATGCGGCAGTCGGAATGCGAGAGCACGTAGTGCATCTGCTCGGGCTGCGACAGCAGGTTGACCGGGTTCACGCGAAAGCCGCCATGCATCGCGCCCAGCAGCAGGCGCAGCGTCTGCAGGCCGTTGGGCATGACGACGGACACCGTGTCGCCCGGCTGCATGCCGAGCCCGCGCAGCACGGCCGCGACGCGACGGCATCCGCGCGCGAGCTCGCCATAGGCGATGTGCTGTTCCGATTCCGTGGCGCGCGCGTACACCGCGTGCGGCTGCTGCTGTGCCTGGCGCTCGATCAGCGCATGCACCGTGGTCGCGGCCGCCGTCATCTTCACTTCGCGCCGTGGCTGGCGAAGAAGGCGCCGAAGATGTCTTCCTCGCTCGGCACCACCTCGGGAATCGGCCGCGACACGCGCGTGATGTTCAGGTAGTGACGGTAGTTCATGTTGTCGGAGAAGTTGTTCTTGCCCCAGGTGCCGCAGCCCATCGACAGCGAGAAGGGCAACCCGTTGTCGAAGCTGCCGCCGGTGGCGATGCAGTGCGCCTGGTCGACGATCACGCGCGACACCGGCAGGGTGAGGCCCAGCGCCATCGCTCGTTCTGGCACGGCGCTGTGCAGGCCTACCGAATGGCCTGCGCCCTCATAGGAGTAGATGCGCGCCACGGTTGCGGCGGCCTCGTCGAAGTCGCGCGCCGCATACACCGCGAGCACGGGGCTCAGCTTCTCGCCGGAGAAGGGGTGGTCGTGCCCCACGCCGTCCTCGGCCACCATGAGGATGCGCGGGTCGGCCTCCGCGATGGCTTGCCACGCGGCCCGGTTGGCGCCATCGACCTCGGCCGCGCGCTCGGCGATGACGCGCGCCGACTGCCCGATGACGGCGGCCGAGAGCTTGCCCTCGGGCCACATCAGCTTCTGCAGCGTGGCTTTCTGCGCGTCGGCGAGCATGACGGCGCCACGGTCCTTCAGCGCCGAAAGCATCTTCGCGCGCACCGCGTCGACGATGACGAGGCTGTTCTCCGACGAGCAGCTCGTCGCGTTGTCGAAGGTCTTCGAGCGCACGATGCGGTCTGCCGCGGCTCCTACGTCCGCCGTCTCGTCGACGATGCCCGCCACGTTGCCCGCGCCCACGCCGAAGGCCGGCGTGCCGCTTGCGTACGCCGCGCGCACGTTGGCCTGCGAGCCGGTGGCCACCACCAGATCGCACAGGCGCATCAGCTCGGCGGTCGACTGCTTGTTGACCGGCGCCGGCAGCAGCTGCACGAGGTCGCGCGGCGCGCCGATGCGGTCGAACTGCTGGTGGATGAATTCGATGAGCCGCGCCGCCGTCGACCAGCCCTTGGGCGAGGGCGCGACGATGACTGCGTTGCGCCCCTTGAGCGCGTTGATGATCTTGTTGGCCGGCGTGGCGCCCGGGTTGGTCGATGGCGTGATGGCGCACACCACGCCCACGGGCCGCGCGATCTCGACGATGCCGCGTGCCGGGTCTTCGGCGATCACGCCGACCGAGCGCGCGCCGTGCAGGTCGCGCAGCAGGCCGAAGGTCTTGCGGTGGTTCTTGCGCACCTTGTCCTCGACGTTGCCCACGCCGGTGTCCTTCACGGCCAGCTCGGCCAGCTCGCGGTTGCGCGCGGGCTCGATGATGGCCCAGCCCGCCGCGACCACGGCGGTGTCGACCTGCGCCTGCGACCAGGTCTCGTAGATGCGCTGGGCGGCGCGCGCGCGCGCCACCAGCTCGGCGATGGGGGAGGAGGGGGTGTTCGTATGTTCCATGGGGACCTGTGTGGCTCAATCCACCTTGATGCTGGCTTCCTTGGCGAGCTTCTGCCAGCGTACGAGTTCGGCGGTCACGACCTTGCCCAATTGTTCGGGTGTGCCGCCTACGCCTTCGCTGCCTTGTGCGAGCAGCTTGTCGCGGATCTCCGGCTCCTTCACGACCGTGTTGATCACGCGGTTGAGCTTGTCGATGGCGGGCTTCGGCGTCTTCGCCGGCACGAACACGGCGTACCAGGAGTCGACGTCGAAATCGGGAATGCCGGCTTCCTGCATCGTCGGCACGTCGGGGAAGGCCGCGCTGCGCTTGGTGGTGGACACCGCAAGCGCCTTGAGCTTGCCGGCCTTCACGAACTGCGCGGCGGCGGGAATGGACACCCACAGCAGCGGCACCTGTCCGCCCATCACGTCGGTCACGGCCGGGCCGCCGCCGCGGTACGGCACGTGCGTCATCTGCGTGCCGGTGCGCAGCTTCAGCAGCTCGCCAGCGAGGTGCCCGGGCGAGCCGTTGCCTACCGAGGCAAAGGAGATGCTGTCGGGCTTGGCCTTGGCCAGCGCGACCAGCTCGGCCACCGTGTTCGCCGGAAACTGCGTGTTGGCCACCAGGATCTGCGGCAGCGACGCGACCATGCCCACGGGCGCGAAGTCTTTCGCGGTGTCGAAGCCCAGCTTCGCGTAGATGGCGGGGTTGATGGTGTGCGACGACAGCGTGAAGAGCACCGTGTAGCCGTCGGGCGGCGACTTGGCCACCAGTTCGGTGCCGATCGAGCCGGCCGCGCCGCCGCGGTTGTCGATGAGCACCTGCTGGCCGAGCAGGGCCGAGAAGCGCTCCTGCACGATGCGCGCGATCACGTCGGTGCCGCCGCCGGGCGGGTAGGGCACGATGAGGCGGATCGGCTTCGTCGGGTAGTCGCCGCCGTTGTCCGCCTGCGCGGCGAAGGGCGATGCGAGGGCGGTGAGTGCGGTGGCGGCCAGCAACCCGGCGCGCAGCCAGGAAGCGAAGAACAGCTTCATTCGAGTCTCCTTCTCTTTGTGATCGACATCGGCGACGGCCCGGCCGGTGCGGCGCCCACGCGATAGCCCAGCGTGACGCTGGCATCGCGCGCGCAGGCCATCAGGTGATCGGCCAGCCCGCGCGCCTGCGTGCGCGCGAAGCGGATCGAGGGCACGCTCATGCCGACGGCCGCCACGGCCTCGCCGCGTGCATTGAGCACGGGCACACCGAGGCCGCAGACGCCGATGCGCCATTCCTCGCGGTTCTCGGCGTAGCCGCGGGCGCGGGAGCGCTCCAGTTCGTTGAAAAGGGTTTCGAAGTCGGTGATGCTGTTCTTCGTGTGCGCCTCCAGCGTGCCGAGGCACTCCTGCAGCGCCGGCACGCCCAGGCCCGCCGCCGCGAGAAGCGCCTTGCCCGAGGCCACGCAGTACGCGGCCGCGCGGCCGCCGATGCGCGAGTAGGCGGCCACGGGCAACGGGCTGTCGAACTTGTCGAGGTAGACGATCTCGGCGCCGTCGAGCACCGCGAGGTGGATGGTCTCGCCGGTGGCCTGCGCCAGTCGCGCGAGATGAGGGCGCAGCAGCGAGCCGATGTCCGATGCCTCGGAGACCATGGCGCCCAGCTCGAAGAGCCTCAGGCTCGGCCGGTAGGTGCTCGTGTCCGGGTCCTGCACGGCCCAGCCGCATTCGACCAGCGTCTGCAGCGTGCGGTGCGCATTGCTGCGCGCCATGCCGAAGGCCTGGGCCAGGTCGGTGACGCGGCAGTCGCGCTGCTGGCGCACCATCCATTCGATGGCGGCGAGACCCTTGGCAAGCGTGGAGTCCATGAGGCTTCGGCTTTCATTCGTGTTCCAGATATTGGAACAGCGTTCTTGAATTTGAAACGCAATGTATGAACCCGGCGCCCCCTTTGTCAATCGGGGACTTGGATGTAGTTCCAAAGGCCTCAGCGACTCGACGGCTCAGCGGCTCAGCGCCGATGGCGCCCGGCCATGAGTTCGATGACTTCGCGAAAGATGGCGTTGCCGCTGGAGGTCGCCAGGTCGAGCACGTGGCTTCGGCTGTAGTAGGGGCTCAGGTCGAGGCCCACGCCGATGCCTGCGATGGCGATGTCGCCGCGCTGCTCCTGGCGCGCGATCACCTCGCGCAGGTGGTGGTCGAGGTAGTGAGCGTCGTTGGCGAGATGGGTGGCGCTGTCCATCGGCGAGCCGTCGGAGATCGCCAGCAGCAGCTTGCGCGCCTCGCCGCGCTGTCGCAGCCGCATGCAGGCCCAGTCGATGGCTTCGCCGTCGATGCCTTCGCGGAACAGGTCGGCCTTGAGCAGCGCCGCCATCGCGGGGCGCGCGCGGCGCCATGGCGTGGCCGCGGCCTTGAAGACGATGTGGCATCGCTCGTTGAGCCGCCCCGGATGCGGCGGCCGGCCCGCGCGCACCCACTCGCGCTGCGGGCGCCCGCCGTTCCATGCGCCGGTGGTGAAGCCCAGCACCTCGCAGGCCACGCCGGCCTGCTCGAGCGCGCGCGCGAACACGTCGACCATCATCGCTACCGATTCGGCGTGTTCCTTCATCGAGCCCGAGCAGTCGATGAGGAAGGTGACGACGCAGTCGGCGATCGGCTCCATGCGCTCGGTGCGGAACAGCCGGCGCTCGGTGGGCGAGGCCACGAGCTGCGCGAGACGGCGGCCGTCGACCAGGCCTTCTTCCTGCGCGCCGTCCCAGCCGTCGCGCTCGGGCTCGGCGAGCAGGGCGCGCAGCTCGCGCGCGAGGCGGGCGATGTTCACGCCCTGCGCGGCGATGCGACGGTCCAGACGTTCGCGATGGTCCGCGAGCACTTCCTTGCGCGCGAGCGCGGCGGCATCGTGCTCGCGGTCGTAGGCATCGGAGAAGACGCGGTATGCGCCGCCCGCGCCCTCGAGCACTTCGCTGCGGCCCGACTCGGCGGTGGTGAAGCGCTCGACTATCTCCTGGTCCATGTCGGCCACGAGGCTGAACACGCTGCGCTTGTCGTCCACATGCGCATCGCGCGCGTCTTCGCCGTCTTCCTCGCCGGCCTCGTGCAGCATCGCGGCCACCGTGCGCGCGATGGCGCGGGCGTGCACGGCGTATGCGGCCTGGTCGGCGCGGTCCTTGCGCAGGCCGGCCAATGCGTGCCCGATCAGCGGCGCGAGCGCGAAGCGCGTGGCTTCGAGCATGTCCTCGGTTTCTTCCACCACCTGCTCGCCGCTGACGCGCGCACGGCAGATCTGCGCCACGGCATACAGCAGCAGGCCGCGCGCGGTGTCGGTCAGGCCCGAGTGGTGGAAAGCCAGAGACCACTGCTCGTGCCGGTGCCGCAGGTTGTGCCGCATTCCGGCCATGATCTCGGGCGCAAGTGCTTCGACGCGGAACTGCTCCAGCATCTCGAACAGCATGCGCTCGACCGGCTCCTCGGGGCGCAGGCTTTCGTGCAGCGCGGCGTCCGATGCGGTGAGCCGCAACGCGAGGCCGTCCGCCACGCCGCGAAAGGAAGCGAAGTCGTCGGTCTCCGGCGATGGATGCAGGTGCGGCGCGAACCACGGCAGCGCCGCGCGGCCGCGGTGCAGCCGCCGTCCGCGAAAGTGCAGGTCGCGCTCGCCGCTGAAGGCGCGCACCACGCCCGCGCAAAGCTCCGCGACCAGCTCTTCCTGCCGCACGCGGCGCTGCATCGCGCTCGCGGGCCCGGCGTTCATCCGCGCGAATCCGGCGAGAGCTGGTGCGACTCCTTCAGTTCGCGGTCGAAGCAGCGCTGGAAATACTCCGCCACCAGCGGGCGCTCCGCGTCGTCGCACTTGTTGACGAAGGACAGGCGGAAAGCCAGCGCCGGGTCCTTGAAGATCTCGACGTTCTCGGCCCAGGTGATGACGGTACGCGGCGACATCAGCGTCGAGAGGTCGCCAGCCGCGAAGCCCTTGCGCGTGAGGTCGGCCACCGCCACCATCGACGCGACGAGCTTCGTGCCCGCCTCGTCGGCCAGCGAGGGCACGCGCGCCTGCACGATGGCGATTTCTTCCGCGGCCGGCAGGTAATCGAGAGAGGCCACGATGTTCCAGCGGTCGATCTGCGCGTGGTTGAGCCGCTGCGCGCCGTGGTACAGCCCGTTGAGATTGCCCAGGCCCACGGTGTTTGCCGTGGCGAACAGGCGGAAGAAGGGGTGGGGACGCAGCACCCGGTTCTGGTCCATCAGCGTGAACTTGCCGTCGCGCTCCAGGATGCGCTGGATGACGAACATCACGTCGGGCCGGCCTGCGTCGTACTCGTCGAAGATCAGCGCCACCGGCCGCTGCAGCGCCCAGGGCACGATGCCTTCCTGGAACTCGGTGACCTGCTTGCCGTCGCGCAGCACCACCGCGTCCTTGCCGACGAGGTCGAGCCGGCTGATGTGGCCGTCGAGGTTCAGGCGCACGCAGGGCCAGTTCAGCCGCGCTGCCACCTGCTCGATGTGGGTCGACTTGCCGGTGCCGTGCAGGCCCTGAACCATCACGCGCCGGTCGCGCGTGAAGCCGGCGAGGATGGCGAGCGTCACGTCGGGGTTGAAGCGGTAGACCGCATCGATCTCGGGCACGTGGTCGTCGCGCTCGTCGAAGGCGGGCACGCGCAGGTCGGAGTCGATGCCGAATACCTCGCGCACGCTGAGCATCCTGTCGGGTCGAAGGTCGGCGGTGTCGGTCATGGCGGCTCTCGGGAAATATGGGTTCGATTCAGGCCAGCGCGCGGTCGGAGGCCGCGTCGGCGTCGATGCGGCTCAGTGCCTGCGCGGCGCGCTGCAGCGCGGGCAGCAGCGTCTTCGCCTTGGCGGCGTCCAGCCGCATCACCGGCGCCTGCACCGCGATGCAGAGATTGGAGGGCGCGTCGTCGCCCGAGGGCACCAGCGTGGCGATGCACAGCAGGCCGGGCAGGAACTCTTCGTGGTCGATGGCGTAGCCGTCCTTGCGCACGCGCTGTACTTCTTTTTCCAGCGCATTGGGGTCGGTCAGCGTCCTTTGCGTGTACGGCTCCAGCGGCGCGTGCGACAGCAGCCGGCGGCGCTGCGCCGCGCTCATCTGCGAGAGAAAGATCTTGCCGCTGGCCGAGCAATGCACCGGCACGCGCGAGCCCGAGTGCAGGTAGAAGCGCAGCGGCGCGGCGGTCTCCACGCGGTCGAGGTAGACGACCTCGCTGCCCGAGAGGGCCGTGAGGTTGCAGCTCTCGCCGATTTCCTCCACCAGCTGGCGCAGCACCGTGTGGCGCGCGCCGTGCAGGCTGTCGTTGAGCAGCAGGTTCTCGGCCAGCCGCCGCAGCCGCGTGCCGATGCCGTAGTGCCGGCCGTCGCCCTCGCGCTGCAGCAGGCCTGCGCCTTCGAGCTGCTGGAGCATGCGGTGCAGCGTGGGCTTGGGCAGGCCGGTTTCTTCCACCAGGCCCTGCAGCGAGTAACGCTGGTCCTTCGCGGCCATGACTTCGAGCAGCGCGAACAGGCGCATGGTGGGCGAGTCGCCACCCGTGCCGGCCGGTTCCTGTTGTGCTTCCGGCGCGAGGCCTTTGACGATTTTCATGGCGCGGATCATATGCGTTTCACAAAAAAAGAGACAAGACGTTCCGATTTTTGTAAATTGTTTGACGCAAGGCGGATGGCGTCCTATATTCCGCCGAAACGAATTCCGGAACAAGAAGTTCCGACTTTTCGCGCTTCAACCCACAGCCACATCCCTTCAGGAGACGCCTTCCATGAGCCAGAAGCAACCCGCCGCACCCACCCGCGAAGCCGTCAAGGGCGTGCAGAAGATGACGCCCTCCGAGGCCTTCGTCGAGACCATGGTCGCCAACGGCGTGACCGACATCTTCGGCATCATGGGCTCGGCCTTCATGGACGCGATGGACATCTTCGCGCCCGCCGGCATCCGCCTGATTCCGGTGGTGCACGAGCAGGGCGGTGCCCACATGGCCGACGGCTATGCGCGCGTGTCGGGCCGCCACGGCCTCGTCATCGGCCAGAACGGCCCAGGCATCAGCAACTGCGTGACGGCCGTCGCGGCCGCCTACTGGGCGCACAGCCCGGTCGTGATGATCACGCCCGAGACCGGCACCATGGGCATGGGCCTCGGCGGCTTCCAGGAGGCCAACCAGCTGCCGATGTTCCAGGAGTTCACCAAGTACCAGGGCCACGTGAACAACCCCAAGCGCATGGCCGAGTACACGGCGCGCTGCTTCGACCGCGCCATCTCCGAGATGGGGCCCACGCAACTCAACATTCCGCGCGACTACTTCTACGGCGAGATCCAGTGCGAGATCCCGAAGCCGATGCGCGTGGAGCGCGGTGCGGGCGGCGAGAACAGCCTGAACGCGGCCGTCGAATTGCTGGCCTCGGCCAAGTTCCCGGTGATCCTCTCGGGTGGCGGCGTGGTCATGGGCGACGCGGTGGAAGAGTGCAAGGCGCTCGCCGAGCGCCTGGGCGCGCCGGTCGCCAACGGCTATCTGCGCAACGACTCCTTCCCCGCGAGCCATCCGCTGTGGGCCGGCCCGCTGGGCTACCAGGGCTCCAAGGCCGCGATGAAGCTGATCGCGCAGGCCGACGTGGTGCTCGCGCTCGGCTCGCGCATGGGGCCCTTCGGCACGCTGCCGCAGCACGGCATGGATTACTGGCCGAAGGAGGCGAAGATCATCCAGGTCGAGGCTGACCACACCAACCTGGGCCTGGTGAAGAAGATCACCGTCGGCATCCACGGCGATGCCAAGGCCACCGCCAAGGAACTGCTCAAGCGCTTGCAGGGCAAGACGCTGGCCTGCGACGCCACCAAGGCCGAGCGCGCGGCGAAGATCAAGGCCGAGAAGGCCGCGTGGGAGAAAGAACTCGACGAGTGGACCCACGAGCGCGACCAGTTCAGCCTCGACGTCATCGAGGAAGCCAAGGGCGAGAAGACGCCCACCGGCGGCAGCTACCTGCATCCGCGCCAGGTGCTGCGCGAGCTCGAGAAGGCCATGCCGCCGCGCGTGATGGTCTCGACCGACATCGGCAACATCAACGCCATCGCCAACAGCTACCTGCGCTTCGAGGAGCCGCGCAGCTTCTTCGCGCCGATGAGCTTCGGCAACTGTGGCTACTCGCTGCCCACCATGATCGGCGCCAAGTGCGCCGCGCCCGACCGCCCGGCCGTGGCCTATGCCGGCGACGGCGCATGGGGCATGAGCATGGTCGAGATCATGACGGCGGTGCGCCACGACATCCCGGTGACGGCGGTGGTCTTCCACAACCGCCAGTGGGGCGCCGAGAAGAAGAACCAGGTCGACTTCTACAACCGCCGCTTCGTGGCCGGCGAACTCGAGAGCGAGAGCTTCGCGGGCATCGCCAAGGCCATGGGCGCCGAAGGCATCGTGGTCGACAGGCTGGAAGACGTGGGACCGGCGCTGAAGAAGGCCATCGACATGCAGATGAACGAAGGCAAAACCTGCGTGATCGAGATCATGTGCACACGCGAGCTGGGCGACCCCTTCCGCCGCGATGCGCTGTCGAAGCCGGTACGATTCCTCGACAAGTACAAGGACTACGTCTGAACTCAAGCCACTCCATGACCGGTTCGCTGCTGACGCTCAACGCGGGTTCGTCTTCCATCAAGGTCGCGTTGTTCGACGCGACCGGCGATGGCGATGCCCCGCTGCCGGCGGCACGCTGGTCGGGGCAGGCCGACGGGCTCGGCGCGGGCCTGAAGGCGCGGCTGCGCGTGCGCGACGCCGAAGGGCAGACGCTGCACGACACGCCGCTCGAGGGCGCGCAGGCCTCGCACCAGGGCGCGCTCGCGGCCCTGCTCGACTGGCATGCGAAGCAGTCGGGAGGAGGGCGCATCGCGGCGGTCGGCCATCGCATCGTGCATGGCGGTGCGGACTTCGTGGCGCCGGTGCGCATCGACGCGGCCGTGCTCGACGCGCTGGCGCAACTGGAGCCGCTGGCGCCCCTGCACCAGCCGCACAATCTCGCGGGCGTGCGCGCGGCGACGGCCGCCTTCGACGGCGTGCCGCAGGTGGCGTGCTTCGACACCGCCTTCCACGCGGTGCAGCCCGAGGTCAACCGCCGCTTCGCGCTGCCGCGTGCATTGCACGATGCGGGCGTGCGGCGCTACGGCTTCCATGGCCTTTCCTACGAGTCGATCGTCGCGCAGTTCGCGGGCATCGCACCCGAGTTGGCGCAGCGGCGCGTGATCGTCGCGCACCTGGGCAACGGCGCTTCGATGTGCGCCATCGCGCAGGGCCGATCGGTCGCGACGACCATGACTTTCTCTCCGCTCGACGGCCTGACGATGGGCACGCGCTGCGGCCACATCGACGCGGCCGTCGTGCTGTACCTGATGCGCTCGCAGGGCATGTCGGCCGACAGGGTCGAGGCGCTGCTGTTCCGCGAATCGGGGCTGCTCGGCATCTCGGGCGTGTCCAGCGACATGCGCGTGCTGGAGGCTTCCGCCGAGCCTGCCGCGGCGGAAGCCATCGGCCATTTCGCCGAGCAGGTGGTGCAGCACATGGGCAGCCTCGCGGCTGCACTGCGCGGCGTCGATGCCATCGTGTTCACCGGTGGCATCGGCGAGAACGGCGCCGCGCTGCGCGAACGCATCCTCGAAGACTGCGAATGGCTGGGCGTGAATGTCGATGCCGCAGCCAACCGAAGTGGCGCCGCACGGCTCACCACGGCTGAGAGCCCGGTGAGTGCATGGGTGCTGCGCACCGATGAAGAGGCCGTGATCGCGCGGCACACGGCGCGCGTATTGCAAGCCGCCGGCTGAAGAGTCCTAGCGGCGCGGCACGATGGCGCCGCAGTGGCGCAGGAAGTCGGCCGTCGCGCGGCCCAGCAGCTTGTCGCGATGCATCACCGTCGCGAGCCGCCGCACTCCTGCCGGCAGCCGCGTGCGCAGCTCGACCAGATGCCCGTCTTCCAGCGCCTGCGCCACCGTGTAGCGCGAGAGGCACGCGAGCCCGGTGCCCGAGGCCACCACGCGCTTGATGGCTTCGGTGCTGCCCAGCTCGAAGCCGACGTGCACCTGCTCCAGGTTCTGGATCAACCACGCGTCCGTCACCTGCCGCGTGCCCGAGCCGTGCTCGCGCAGTACCCACGTCGCCTGCGACAGCTGCTTGTGCGTGGCGATGCGGCCCGCCAGTTCGTGGCCTGGCGCGGCGACGATCACGAGCTCGTCTTCGCGCCAGGCGCGCACCACGAGGTCGGGGTGCGTCTGCGGGCCTTCGATGAACCCCACGTCGACATCGAAGCCCGCGACCGCCTCGATCACGTCGTGCGTGTTCGCGATGTGCAGGTGCACCTGGCTCTGCGGATGCTGCGCGGTCCAGGTCGACACCCGCTCGGGCAGTAGGTATTCGCCGATGGTGAAACTGGCCGCTACGCGCAACGGCGCCGCATGCTCGCCGCTGAAGAGCGCCTCGACCTCGGCAGCCTGGTCGAGCAGCGCCTGCGCCTTGGGCAGCAGCGCGCGGCCGTTCTCGTTGAGCACCAGCCGGCGGCCCAATCGGTCGAAGAGCTGTACGCCCACGGAAGACTCCAGGTCGGCCAGCGCGCTGCTTGCGGCCGACTGCGAGCGCGCGATGCGGTCGGCCGCGGCGCGGGTGCTGCCTTCGCGGGCGGTGGCGACGAACACTTCGAGCTGGCGCAGGTTGAGGCGCAGGCGCTGGCTGGAAGACTGATCTGTTTTTCCGGTCATGGTGAGCGATATTCTCTGCTTTTTCGTTTGATCGAGGCTGCATACCATCGAGCGGACCCCGCCTGAAAACAAAGGACCTCCAAGTGTTCAGCTTCCTGTCTCGCGAGCCCGTGCACGACCCGCTGGTCGCGCCCACGCCCACGGCCGACACCACGGTCAAGACCACCACCTGCTACATGTGCGCCTGCCGCTGCGGCATCCGCGTGCACCTGCGCGAGGGCGAGAAGGGCCCCGAGGTCCGCTACATCGACGGCAACCCGAACCACCCGCTGAACCAGGGCGTGATCTGCGCCAAGGGCTCCTCGGGGATCATGAAGCAGGTGTCGCCTGCGCGCATCACGCAGCCGCTGTTGCGCAAGGCGGGCAGCGAACGCGGCGCGGGCGAGTTCGAGCCGATCAGCTGGGAGCGCGCCTACGACATCCTGACTGAGCGCCTCGCGAAGATCCGCGCCACCGATCCGAAGAAGTTCGCGCTCTTCACGGGGCGCGACCAGATGCAGGCGCTCACGGGCCTCTTCGCGCGACAGTTCGGCACGCCCAACTACGCAGCGCACGGCGGCTTCTGCTCGGTCAACATGGCCGCGGGAATGATCTACACCATCGGCGGCAGCTTCTGGGAGTTCGGCGGCCCCGACCTCGAGCGCGCCAAGCTCTTCGTGATGATCGGCACGGCCGAGGACCATCACAGCAACCCGATGAAGATCGCGATCAGCAAGTTCAAGCGGGCTGGCGGGCGCTTCATCTCCATCAACCCGGTGCGCACCGGCTATTCGGCGATTGCCGACGAGTGGATTCCGATCAAGCCCGGCACCGATGGCGCGCTGTTCATGGCGCTGCTGCACGAGCTGATCGGCAACGAGCTGGTGGATCACGCCTTCCTCAAGCGCTTCACCAACGCGCCGCAGCTCGTGGTGCTCGACGACTGCGAGCGCGAGGGCCTGTTCGCCTTCGATCCCGAGCGCGGCCCGCCGGGCGACGGCCGCAATCCGCACAACAAGCTGGTGTGGGACAAGGCCAGCGGCAGCGTGAAGCCCGCGTATCCCGAAGGCATTGCCGACGGCTGCGATCCGGCGCTCGAAGGCCACTACACGCTGGCCGACGGCACGCGCGTCGCGCCTTCGTTCCAGCTGCTGCGCGAGCGCGTGGCGAGCTGCACGCCCGAGTGGGCGCAGGCCATCACCGGCATCGACGCGGCGCGCATCCGCAAGCTGGCGCGCGAGATGGGAGAGACGGCGCTGAAGCAGGCCTTCGAGCTGCCGATCCCGTGGACCGACGCGTGGGGAAAGAAGCACGAGACCACGCAGGCACGGCCCGTGGCCTTCCACGCGATGCGCGGGCTGGCGGCGCATTCCAACGGCTTCCAGACGGTGCGTGCGCTGGCGGTGCTGATGAGCGTGCTCGGCACCATCGACGCGCCGGGCGGCTTCAGGCACAAGGCGCCGTACCCGCGCCACATCGTGCCGAACTACCGCGCGTTCAACGACCCCGGCATGATCCAGCCGAACACGCCGCTCAACGCCGCGCCGCTGGGCTTTCCGGCCAGCCCCGACGAGCTGGCGATCAACCCCGATGGCTCGCCGATCCGCATCGACCACGCGTTCTCCTGGGAGCACCCTCTGTCGGCGCACGGGCTGATGCACAACGTGATCACCAACGCGGTGAAGGGCGACCCGTATCGGATCGACACGCTGCTGATCTTCATGGCCAACATGGCATGGAACTCCAGCATGAACACGATGGCGGTGCGCGAGATGCTCAACCGCAAGGACGAGAAGGGCGAGCACATGATCCCCTTCCTGGTGGTGTGCGACGCCTTCCAGAGCGAGACAGTGGCATTCGCCGACCTCGTGCTGCCCGACACCACGTACCTGGAGCGGCACGACGTGATGGGCATGCTCGACCGGCCCATCTCGGAGTTCGACGGCCCGGTGGATTCGGTGCGCATCCCGGTGGTGCCGCCCACGGGGCAGTGCAAGCCGTTCCAGGAGGTGCTGATCGAGCTGGCCTCGCGGCTGAAGTTTCCGGCCTTCACCACGCCCGAGGGTGGGCGCAAGTACAGCGGGTATCCCGACTTCATCGTCAACTTCGAGCCGCAGCCGGGCATCGGTTTTCTCATGGGCTGGCGCGGCAAGGACGGTACCGAGCACCTGCGCGGCGCGCCCAATCCGAAGCAGTGGGAGGCCTACGCGCAGAACAACTGCGTGTTCCAGTACCACATGCCCGAGACCATGCACTACATGCGCAACTGGAACCGGGAGTACCTCGACTTCGCGAAGGACAAGGGCTGGCGCCAGCGCAACGACCCGGTTCAGCTGGCGCTGTACTCCGACACGCTGCAGAGCTTCAGGCTCGCGGCGCAGGGCAAGAGCCCGGGGCGGCAGCCGCCCGATGCGCTGCGCGAGCGCATCGACACGTATTTCGATCCGCTGCCGTTCTGGTACCCGCCGCTCGAAGAGGCCGCGACCGACCTCGAGGCGTTTCCGCTCAACGCGCTCACGCAGCGCCCGATGGCCATGTACCACTCGTGGGACTCGCAGAACGCGTGGCTGCGGCAGATCCACAGTCACAACTACCTGCACGTGAACCCGGTGACGGCGCAGGCCGCGGGCATCGCCGACGGTGGCTGGTGCTGGGTGGAGAGCCGCTGGGGCAAGGTGCGCTGCATGCTGCGCCACAGCGAGGCGGTGGAGCCCGGCACGGTGTGGACCTGGAACGCCATCGGCAAGGCCGACGGCGCGTGGCAGCTCGCGCCGGGTGCGGACGAGGCGCGCAAGGGCTTCCTGCTGAATCACCTGATCAGCGAGGAGCTGCCCTGCGCAGGCACCGCGAGCGGGACCATCAGCAACTCCGATCCCGTGACCGGACAGGCCGGCTGGTACGACGTGCGCGTGCGCATACGGCCGGCCGAACCGGGCGAGCCTGAAGAGAGCTATCCGCAGATGGCGAGCATGCCGGCGGTGCCCGGCGTGCTGGGCAAGGCGGCGAGCGTGTTGACCTACTTCGCGGGGAGGGCGCGGAAATGATGCAGTGGTTGAAGGACCTGATGTCGTCGGCCCCGGTCTTGCCCCCTCTCCCACTTGCGGGAGAGGGCTGGGGTGAGGGCGGCGGCGCTGGAGTTGGCAGCCTTGGGGTGATGAAGGCTGTTGCACCCTCACCCCGACCCTCTCCCCCAAGCGGGAGAGGGAGCAACACAGCTACCCAGCGGGCCGAGCAGGGCGAGACGCTCGCCAAGCAGCTCGCGCTGGTCATCGATCTCAACGTCTGCGTCGGCTGCCATGCCTGCGTGACCTCGTGCAAGCAATGGAACACTTCCGGCAGCGCGGGCCCGCTGGCCGACGAGCGGCCCTACGCCGCCAACCCCACCGGCACCTTCTTCAACCGCGTGCAGACCTACGAGGCCGGCGAGTTCCCGGTCACCGAGACCATCCACTTCCCCAAGAGCTGCCTGCATTGCGAAGACCCGCCATGCGTACCCGTGTGCCCCACGGGCGCCAGCTACAAGCGCAAGGAAGACGGCATCGTGCTGGTCGACTACGACAAGTGCATCGGCTGCAAGTACTGCGCATGGGCCTGCCCCTACGGCGCGCGCGAGCTCGACGAGGAACGCCAGGTCATGACCAAGTGCACGCTCTGCGTGGACCGCATCCACGACGAGCAGCTGCCCAAGGAAGACCGCAAGCCCGCCTGCGTGAAGGCCTGCCCGACCGGCGCGCGGCTCTTCGGCGACGTGAAGGACCCGGACTCGGAAGTGTCGAAGGCGATCCGCGAGCGCGGCGGCTACCAGCTCATGCCCGAGTGGGAGACCAGCCCGGCCAACCGCTACCTGCCGCGACGGATCACGTCGTCGACTCAGGCGCAGTCGCAGGAGTAGCCGCCGCATGCATCCCGCGTTCTCGATCCTTTTCTTCACCACGCTGGCCGGCGCCGCGCAGGGGCTGGTGTTCGCGCTTGCGCTGGCGGTGCTCTTCGGGCTCGAACTCGCGCCGGGTTTCCTGGGCGTGGCACTGGGCGTGGCCGAGGTGCTGCTCGTCGCGGGCCTCGCCGCGTCGTTCATGCACCTGGGCCGCAAGACGCGCGCATGGCGCGCGGTGCTGATGTGGCGCACTTCGTGGATGTCGCGCGAGGTGATCGTGCTGCCGGCCTTCATCGCGCTGGTGGCGGTGTGGTGGCTGTCGCTGCGCTTCGGCGCCGGCGCGCCGTGGTCGTGGCTGCTGCCCTTGCTGGCGCTGTGCGGTGCCGTCGCGCTCTGGTACTGCACCGCGATGATCTACGCCTGCCTGCGCTTCATCGAGGAATGGGCGCACCCGCTGACCGTCGTCAACTTCACGCTGATCGGGCTGTCGTCGGGGCTGGTGCTGGCCTGCGCGATGGCGGCGCTGGCCGGCGAGGCGCGCTTCGTGCAGGTCTTCGGGCCCTGCGCGCTGATCGCCACGCTGGCTGCCTGGGCCGCGCGCGGCACGGCGCTTCGGCGCAACGCAGGCATTCGCCACAAGTCGACGCTGCAATCGGCCACGGGCATCCGCACGCAGAAGCTGGTGCAGAAGTCGATGGGCATGTCGGCCGGCTCGTTCAACACGCGCGAGTTCTTCCATGGCGCGTCGCTGGCGGCGTTGAAGAACATGAAGTTGGGCTTCCAGCTGCTGGCCTTCGTGCTGCCCATGCTGTTGCTGGCGTGGGGCATTGCCGGCGCGGGCGTGCTTCCATGGCTGCTCGCGGCGCTGGTGCAGGCGCCGGGGCTGCTGGCCGAGCGCTGGTTCTTCTTCGCGCAGGCCCGGCATCCGCAGAACCTGTACTACCAGGTCGTTTCCTAGGCTTCGAAGTTCAGCGCGAGGCCGGGCGTCGGCCAGTCGTCGATGGCAACGAGCCGCCCGCTGCCAGAGAGCGTCACGTAGGCCGTGCGCCGCTCGCGCCCGCCGAAGCAGATGTTGGTGGTGTAGCGGTCGGGCAGCGGCACATGCTCGACCGTGCTTCCGTCGGGCGCCACGATGCTGATGCCGCCGTGCAGCAGCGTCGCCACGCAGATGTTGCCCAGCGCGTCGACCGCCATCGAGTCGAAGCGCTGGTAGTGCCCGCCCGGCGAGGCGCAGAGCATGCGGCCACCGTGCGGCGAGGGCCAGCCGTCCTTGCGCACGCGGCCCGGGGCGACGATGTCGAAGGCCCAGACCCGGGCGCCCTCTGTTTCAGCGTAGTAGAGCGTGCCGCCGTCGGGCGAAAGAGCGATGCCGTTGGGCGTCATCACCGGCCGCGCGATCACGCTGGCGGCGCTGCCGTCGGCGTGGCCGTAGAACAGGCCGCCGCGGTCCATGTCGCGCTCCCGCACCTTGCCCAGGTCGGTGAAGTAGAAGCCGCCCTGAGCGTCGAACACGATGTCGTTGGGGCCGCACAGCGCGCCGCCGTCGATCGTGTCGTACAGGCGCTCGGCGCGGCCGGTGGCGAGGTTCACGCGTTCGATGCGCCCGCCCGAATAGTCCTCGGCCTGCCCCACGGGCCGCAGGCAGCCGTCGGCCTCGGTGTGCCACCTGAAGCCGCCGTTGTTGCAGACGTAGACGGCGCCATCGGGGCCGATGGCCGCGCCGTTCGGGCCGCCGCCAAGGTCGGCGACCACCTGCACGAGCCCGTCGGCGCGCACGCGGGTGAGCGTGCCGCGCGCGATCTCGACCAGCAGCACGGAGCCGTCGTCCATGGCGATCGGGCCTTCTGGAAACTGCAGGCCGGTGGCGAGTTCGCGGATGCGCATCGGAGGCTCCTCGGTGATCGGACGGGCCTCCAGTTTGCGCCAGATCGCTGCATCGCGTGGCGGCTTGCCCGAGTCAGCGCAGCAGCGCCTGAAGCCACTCGCTGCGCCGCAGCCGCATCACGAAGCTGCAGCGACTGAGCCTGCAGCGCAGTTGTGCGAAGAGCGGCTTTGCGGTGGGCGTGTCGCTGCCCAGGCCGGCCATGAGCCGGTCCAGCACGGCAGAGGCACGCGTGCCGTCGCCGCCCTGGCTTGCAAGCGACAGCGCGAAGCTCGCGTTGCGGCCGTCGGTGTCGATGATGGCGTCGGACTGCGCCTCGGCCAGTGAGGCGTTGGCGTTGCCGCGCGCATGGCGCAGCACCGGGCGCCCCTGGACGAGCGCGCCCGTCCATCCGAGCGCGTAGCTGCCGGGCGAGAGGCCGCGCAGGCGCTCCACGTAGCCGAAGGGCAGGGGCGTCTCGTCGCCCTGCAACGCGTGCAGGTGCCAGCGCAGCCAGCCCGCGTAGTTCGACGCCGTGGTGGTGAAGCGGCCGGCCGGCATGATCGCGTCGAGCCAGGCCTGAGGGCTCGCCGGGCCGCGTGCGTCGGCTTCGCGCCATGCGCCGGCGATGCCGAGCGGACGGGCCAGTTCCTGCTCGAACATCGCGCGGTAGCTCAGGCCGGTCGCGCGCTCCATCATCGTGGTCGCGAGCGCGTAGCCCGCGTTCGAATACAGGAAGCCGGCGTTGCCCGCCGCGGGCGGCTGCCGCACCAGCCAGCGCGCGAAGAAGAGACGGCGCCCGGCGTCGGTCGTGGGCAGCGCGCCGGCTGGCACGGCCTCGGGAAGAACGGCCAGGAAGCGGCGGAATTCGTCTTCGGTGGTGAAGGCCGGCAGGCCGGCGCGGTGCGCGAGCAGGTCTTCGAGCGTCACGTTGCGGTAGGCCGGAAGCATCATGCGCCGCAGCTCGGGCAGGGCCTCGGCGATGCGCGTGTTCCAGCGCAACGCGCCGCGCTCGACCAGGCGCGCGGCGATCACGGCCGTCATCGCCTTCGCGTCGGCCCCGATGGGAAACAGCGCCCTGGCACCGGCCCCGCCGAATTCGCCGTCCGCCAGCGTGACGCGGCCCGTCACCGCGTCGGCACGCTGTTGCGGGCCGGGGCCTGCTGGCTGCGGGCCGGCATCGTGGTTGCCGCATCCCGACAGGAATGCGGCGGCGAGGAGCATGGTTGCGAGGGTGATGTTCACTCTGTGCGACTCCGGAATGCTCGGGGGGCTCGGGAAAATCGTGGGCTCGGAACGAAGAGCGAAGCATTGTTCTTCGCCGAACCTTTGGCAATGCTTAAGGTTCCCGCCGGAAAATCCGGGCAATGCACCTCCTGCTCATCGAAGACGACCTGGACCTGGGCCGCGCCCTCTCGCAGGCCCTGAAGGCCGAGGGCTTCAGCATCGAGTGGCTGCGCCGCATCGCCGACGCCCCGCGCTCCTTCGAGGGGGACGCCTGCGGCTGCGTGCTGCTCGACGTGAGCCTGCCCGACGGCTCGGGCCTGCAGCTGCTCTCGCGCTGGCGCCGTTCGGGCGTGACGGTGCCCATCGTGGTCATTACCGCGCGTTCCGCGCTGGAAGACCGGCTGGCAGGCCTCGACGGCGGCGCCGACGACTACGTGGTGAAGCCCTTCGCCACGCCCGAGCTGGTGGCGCGCATCCACGCGGTGCGCCGGCGCTATGCGCACCAGGCGAGCGACGTTTGGTCCTTCGGCGAGCTCGAGATCGAGCCGCGCAGCCATGTGGCGCGGCTCGGCGGCGCCACGCTCGACCTGTCTCCACGCGAGTTCCAGCTGGTGCTGGAGCTCGCCCGCGAGCCCGGCGCGGTGATCCCCAAGGGCACGCTCTCGCAGCGGCTCGATCCGCTGGGCGAGCCGGTGGATTTCGGCGCGATCGAGGTGCATGTGTCGAACCTGCGCCGCAAGATCGGCGCGGAGCGGATCAAGACAGTGCGCGGCGTCGGCTACATGCTCGCGCCATGATGTGGCTGTTTCGTCGCAGCCTGGTGCGGCGCGTGGCGCTGTCGCTGCTGCTCGCATTCACGCTGGCCTGGGTCGCGCTGGTCGTCTACATGTACCTGAGCTTCAGCTGGACCATGAACACCGACTCCAGCGTGGTTCGTGCCGGCCGGGAGATCAACGCCGGGCTGGCCGACATCGAGAACGAGGAGGTCGCCGCCGGCGTGATGGACACGATGGGGCGGATCATCAACGAGCTGCGCCGCAGCGAAGGCGGTCTTCCGGGCAACGTGGTTTTCCAGCTGAAGAACCGCGAAGGTCGGCTGCTGTACGTTTCCCCCGAGATCAAGGGCTTCGCGCTGCGCGGCGAGCCCGACAAGATGGTGGACGTGACGCTGGGCGGCCAGCGCTACTGGCTGTACGAAGGCAGCAGCCCTCGCTGGCAGGTGTGGCTGGGCGAGCCGCACTCGGGCATTCCGTGGCTGATCGGCCTGTTCGGCAGCTCGCTCTTCATGCCCTTCCTGATCGCTTTTCCTTTCGTGCTCGCGCCGGTGTGGATCGCCGCGGCGCAGGGCATCAAGCCGCTGCGCCTGCTCGGCGAGCGCATCCAGATGCGCGGCGCGGAAGACCTGTCGCCGCTGGGCGTCGATCCGAAGTACGCCGAGCTCAAGCCGCTGGTGAAGGCACTGGAAGACCTGCTCGCGCAGCTGCGGGGCAAGGTCGAACGCGAGCGCTCGTTCGTGAACGATGCGGCACACGAGCTGCGCACGCCGCTCGCGGTGATCGGCGCGCAGGCCCACGTGCTCTCGCGCTCCACCGATCCGCAGGAGCGGCAGGAGGCGGCGCAGCACCTGGCGCATGCCATCGCGCGCGGATCGCACCTGATCCAGCAGCTGCTCGAGCTGGCCACCATGGACGGTGCCGAGCGTCCCGCGACGCAGTACATCGACGTCGCCGAACTGACGCGACGGCACCTCGCGCAGGCGTCGAAAGACGCAGACCACCGGCGGCTGGAGCTGATCCTCGAAGCCCCGGACAGCCTCGTCTTCGAGCTGGCGGTGCCGCTTTTCGAGTCGGTGCTGCGCAACCTGCTGGACAACGCGGTGAAGTACGTCGAGGCCGGCGGCCAGGTCGTGGTGACGCTGCGGCGCGATGCGCGGGAGCTGGTGCTCTCTGTGGTCGACAGCGGACCGGGCATTCCGCCCGAGGAGCATGAACTGGTGTTCGAGCGCTTCCATCGCGGCTCGGGCACCCTGGCGCAGGGCACGGGGCTGGGCCTCTCGATCGCGCGCCAGGCCTGCCAGCGCATGGGCGGGACCATCGGGCTCGCGCAGGCGCCGGGCGGGAGCGGGTGCGCCTTCACGGTCGTCATTCCGACCGGGCCGGTTTCCATGGCGGCCTCCGCGACAGCGCGTCCGTCGCGCTGCGGATGAAGCGACGAGGAAGAAGCTTGTCGGCTAGCCGGCGGCGGGCTCGCGTATCGCCGCCCGCGCCAGCCGCCATGCGATGAACAGGAAGGCCAGCGGCAGCACCACCGTCTGCAGCACGAACAGCGCGATCAGCCGCACGATGCGCTCGGCCCAGTCGGAGGCCGACTTCAGGATCTGGTCGTAGGTGGCCTTCAGGTCCGGCAGCTTCGGCAGCCAGCGCTCGATGCGCTCGCGCCAGCCTTCTCCCTGCGCGGCGGGGGGCTCGCGCGTGGCGTCGGTCACTGCGCCGGGCGACTTCTCGATGCCCGAGAGGGCCGCCTGGTACTCGTTCGCCATGAACACGCGGTAGATGCCCTCGTTGGCCACCGCGCTCAGCGGTACCGCGAAGCGCACCAGCAGCAGCCCGATCAGCGCCGACTGCAGCCAGCGCGGCGAGCTGCCGCGCCGCCAGCGCACGGCGATCCAGACCAGCGCCACGATGCTGACCAGCCACGACATAAGCTGATGCGCGCCGATGTTCAGCAGCACCAGCTGGATGCCGAAGGACACGCTGGCCGCCAGCATGACGGCCGCGAACTGTTCGATGAGCTCGTTGAGCGGCTTCAGCGCCTGCCCCGGCGCGAAGCTCACGCCGACCCCGCCCGGGGTGGCGTCGACCTGCGTGCCCTGCGCCACCGACACCACCGCGCCCAAGGCGCGCGCCGCGGCGAAGGTGGTCAGCGCGCGCTTCAGGCCGTCGTTGACCTGCTCGCGCGCCGGCGCGTCGATGGGGGCGACCCAGCAGCCGACCAGCACGAGGATGGCGACGAGCAGGAGGTAGGCGCGCCGCAGGCCGAGGCTCTTCGCCACGTCGCTCATTTCTTCGCGCCCTGCATGCGCTCGATGATCCGGGAGGTCTCGTTGCCTTCTTCACGGCCATCGGCGTGGCGGCGCATGTAGTCGAACACCTTGGCCTGCGAGACCTTCACCATCTGGCCTGCATGCAAGCCCTGTACGTCGACCGGTTCGTTCTTCAGCAGACCCTCGATGGCATCGCCGTTCCAGCGCGCAACCTCGACCCACATCCATTCGTTGCCGCCCTCGCGCGTGGTGAACGGTGCCTTCACGAGGATGTATTCGCCCGGCTGCAGGCCCTTGGCGAAGGCGTCGCGTAGCCTGGGCAGTTGCGCGACAGCCTTCTTGCTGGCGGCGAGCAGTTCGTCGTTGTGCCTGAGCCGGGTGACGCCGTCTTCGTCGGCGCCGAAGGCGGCGGTGAGCAGGGCGGTCTGCTGGGCGTAGCGGTCGGGCCCCTTGTAGCGATCGAAGCGGATCTCGTACAGCCGGTTCTGCGGATCGCCGTTTTCCCATGTTCCGTTGACCAGCGAGAGCCGGGCCACCGCGGCGGCGTTGGGCTTCAGGTTCGCGAGCATGGGGTCGCGCGCCGCCGCGTGCTTCAGCGCGCGCAGGTCCAGGTCGTACTGGCCGGGCCGCGCCAGCGTGGCGCCCTCGACCATCGCCTGCGAGAAACCGTTGACGAGATTGCCCATCGGCCGGTTGCTCGACCACGAGAAATCGCTCACCACCACGTCGGGCAGGCCGAATTTCGCCATGCCGAGCGTGATGGCCCGCACGAGGTCGCCGCTGCGGTAGGCGTGAATGGTCGTGTGCCGCGCCACATCAGGCACGCCGCCGGCCCAGGTGTCGATGCGGCGCTTCTGCCATTCGTCGGGCGTGAAGACCTCGCGCGTCTCCTCGTCCCACAGCAGGCCGTTGGTGTCGCGTGCGACCTGCAGGGTGATCTGCAGCGCCTTCTGCATGGCCAGCGAAGACTGCTGCGCCGGATGCGCGAAGTCGAGGATCAGCGCCTTGTCGGCCTTCTGAAGCGCTTCCGCCTGTTCGCGCGAGATGCCCCGGCCGAAACGCTGCAGCATCTCCATGCTTGGCGCGCGGTACTCCTTCAACACCGTGGTGGTGTTCCAGTTCGCGAAGACCACCGGGGCGGTGACGGAGGCGGGGGCCGGCATGGCCGCAAGGAGCTTCGGCCCGCCGCTCGTCTTGCCGAGCGCGCCGCGCAGCGCGCCCATCGGATCGGTTGCCGGGTTGCCGGCGTAGTAGATGGCGAACTGGAAGTGGATGGGGCTGGCCTGTTGCGGCGAACCTGCGGGTACCGGTGCGCCGGGCACGGCCTTGGCGGTGCTCTGCGCCGCGGCGGGCGGCGTGGCTGGCGTCGCCGCGAGGGACGCGGTGCCCATCGGGACGACGAACGCGGCGAGGAGTGCGAGTCGATGCGGAAAAGTCTTCGGCAAGGTCATGGGCGTGGAGTCGTCATGGCTGCGGAGCGGCCATTCTCCATGCAGTCCATGCAGTCCATGCAGACCCTAGCCGCGCCGCGAACCCGAGGCGCGCGGCGTGCCGGGCAGAAGGTGGTCGAGCGGCAAGGCTGCTTCCGACTTGATCTCGCGCAGCACGATGCTCGAGCGCACGTGCGTCACGCCGGGCAGGCTGAACAGCACCTCGTGCAAGAAGCGCTCGTAGTGCTTCATGTCGGGCACGGTCACGTTGAGGATGTAGTCGGCGGGGCCTGTGGCCGACACGCAGCGGATGATCTGCGGGCTGGCGGCCACGGCCTCCTCGAAGCGCTGCACCATCGCCTCGCTGTGGCGGTCGAGGTTCACCTCGGCCACGGCCGAGACGTGCAGGCCGACCAGTTCGGGGTCGACCAGCGTGGTGTAGCCGCGGATGACGCCGGCGGCTTCCATGTCCTTGATGCGCTTCCAGCAGGGCGTGGGCGACAGGCCGACGGCCTCGGAGATCTGCTGCACGGTCTGGCGGCCGTCGTGCTGCAGTGCGGAGAGGATCTTGAGGCAGTGCTCGTCGAGGGAAACGGTGCCGGCATTCATCGCGGGTAGTGGGGTTCGGGGGATCGGGTGCCGATCCCGGCCGTCGCCGCGATTCTCCTTGATCGAGGCGGCGGGGCAATGTCGTGCCCCGCCGCCGCCGGGTGTTCCTTCTACGCGTCGGCGGCGCGCGCGAATTCCAGCGGCAGGTCCTTGAACTGCTTCTTCAGCGAAGCCTCGGGCGAGCCGCCGACCACGATGTGCGCGAAGGCGTCGAGCGGGCTGAAGAACGCGGGCCGCAGCGTGCCCAGCTTGCTCTCGTCGATCACCAGGAAGCTCTGCGACGCGCTGCGGATGGCAGCCTGCTTCACCGGCACCTCGTGGAAGTTGGAGCAACTCGCGCCGCGCTCCAGGTCGACACCGCCCGCCGAGATGAAGGCCTTGTTGACGCCCAGCCTGCTGAGGTACTGCAGGCCCTCGTCCGAGAAGAAGGTGGCCGAGGAGGGGTGGTACAGCCCGCCCAGCAGCATCAGCTGCGTGTTCGGGCGGCGGCTGAGCACCGAGGCAATGTTCGTGGAATAACACACCACGCTCAGCGGCATCTCGGGCGGCAACGCCTCGGCGAAATGGACCATGGTGGTGCCGCAGTCGATGAACAGGCTGTCGTGCGGCTGCACCAGCCCGGCGGCGCGCTCGCAGGCCAGGCGCTTGTTGGCCGCGTGCTGGTCGCTGGCCTCGTCGAGCGAGTAGCGCTCGGCGCCCGGCAGCGTGGTCGCGAGCACGTAGCCCCCGAGGGCGGAGAGGGGCGATTCGGCCGACGACAGGTCGCGGCGGATGGTCATCTCCGTCACGTCGAGCTGCTGCGCCGCCTGCTTGATCGGCAACGGGCCGCCGGCCTCGACGAGTTCCTGCATCCTGGCCAGGCGCACGGCCCGGGCCTCGGCTCCGGCGGTTCTTCGCATGTTCGGTCTCCTCAGGTCCACGTGCCGGAGTATCGGGCATCGCACGCTGTTTCAATGTTGTTTGAAAAACATATTGCGCAGATAAATGTTGTTGTAATAACATTTGTGCCAACACGAACGACATACGGCTGCGTCGCCAGACGACACAGACCGGAGACAAAAGACATGCCCCTTGCCTGCCCGCCGCAGTCGCGGCCCTCGCGCGCCACGGCGCCCGCCCATCCATGACTTCCACTTCCCTCGTTCGCCCCAGCGGCGCGGTGCGCTCGCGCCCGGCTGCGCCGGCCTCGGCCGCAGCAGCAGCAACAGCACCGATGACGTCGACGCCCGCGCAGACGCACATCGCCGCTTCTCGCAACACCGCCCAGCCCTTCGACACCGGCTGGATCGACGGCATCCGCTTCAACCTCTCCGCCGCCGAGCGCCGCGTGGCCACGCTGCCCGGGCGCCGGTCGGTCAAGAAGGACGCCCAGGCCGGCTGGCTGCTCAAGGCCATCACCTGCATCGACCTCACCACGCTCAGCGGCGACGACACCGCCGAGCGCGTGAAGCGGCTCTGCGCCAAGGCCGTGATGCCGGTTCGCCCCGACTTGCTGGCCGCGTTGGGCTTCGCCGACCGCAAGCTGCACACCGGCGCGGTGTGCGTGTATCACCGCTTCGTCTCGACGGCCGTCGAGGCGCTGGCCGGCACCGGCATTCCGGTGGCCGCGGTGTCCACGGGTTTTCCGGCGGGGCTGATTCCGCACGAGCTGAAGCTCAAGGAAATCGAAGCCTCGGTGCGCGATGGTGCCGCGGAGATCGACATCGTCATCACCCGCGAGCACGTGCTCTCGGGCCAGTGGAAGAAGCTCTACGACGAGATGCTCGACTTCCGCCGCGCGGCAGGCGATGCGCACGTGAAGGCGATCCTTGCGACGGGCGAACTCAAGACGCTGCGCAACGTCGCGAAGGCCTCGATGGTCTGCATGATGGCCGGCGCCGATTTCATCAAGACCTCCACCGGCAAGGAGGGCGTGAACGCCACGCCGCTGGTCACGCTCGCGATGCTGCGGATGATCCGGCAGTACGAGGCCCGCACCGGTTTCCGCGTGGGCTACAAGCCCGCGGGCGGCGTCTCCACCGCGAAGACGGCGCTCGACTACCAGGTGCTCATGAAGGAAGAGCTGGGCCGCGACTGGCTCGAGCCCGACCTGTTCCGCATCGGCGCTTCCACGCTGCTGGCCGACATCGAGCGCCAGCTGGAGCACCACGTCACCGGCCGCTACTCGGCCTACAACCGCCACCCGATCGGATGAGCAGCCCGATGAGCAACAACAACAGCAGCAACAGCAACGTCGCACGCTACTTCGACACCATGGACTACGGCCCCGCGCCCGAGAGCGACACCGACGCGCGCGAATGGCTCGCGCGCCATGCCGAAGGCTTCGGCCATTTCATCGACGGGCGCTTCACGCCAGCATCGGAGGGTGCGCATTTCGACACGGCCGAGCCGGCCACCGGCCAGCGCCTGGCCCGCATCGCCCAAGGTTCCGCGAAGGATGTGGATGCAGCGGTGGCTGCGGCGCGCGCCGTGCAGCCCGGCTGGTTCGCGCTGGGCGGCCACGGCCGCGCGCGGCATCTGTATGCGTTGGCACGAATGGTCCAGCGCCATGCGCGCCTGCTCGCGGTGGTCGAGGCTCTCGACAACGGCAAGCCGATCCGCGAGACGCGCGACCTCGACGTACCGCTGGCCGCGCGCCACTTCTATCACCACGCCGGCTGGGCGCAGCTGCAGGAGCGCGAGTTCGCCGACCAGGTGCCGCTGGGCGTGGTCGGCCAGATCATTCCGTGGAATTTCCCGCTGCTGATGCTCGCGTGGAAGATCGCGCCCGCGCTCGCGCTGGGCAACACCGTGGTGCTCAAGCCCGCAGAGTTCACGCCGCTGAGCGCCTTGCTCTTCGCCGAGCTTGCGGCCCAGGCCGGCCTGCCGCGCGGCGTGCTCAACGTGGTGACCGGCGACGGCGCCACGGGCGCGGCGCTGGTCGCGCACGAGGGCGTGGACAAGATCGCCTTCACCGGCTCGACCGAAGTGGGGCGGCTCATCCGCACCGCCACGGCGGGCACGGGCAAGTCGCTCACGCTGGAGCTGGGCGGCAAGTCGCCCTTCATCGTGTTCGACGATGCGGACATCGACGCTGCCGTGGAAGGCGTGGTCGACGCCATCTGGTTCAACCAGGGCCAGGTGTGCTGCGCCGGTTCGCGGCTGCTGCTGCAGGAAGGCATCGCCGAAGACTTCATCGCGCGGCTCAAGCGCCGCATGCAGACCCTGCGCGTGGGCGCGCCGCTGGACAAGGCGATCGACATGGGCAGCCTCATCGACGCCACGCAGCTGGAGCGCGTGCGCTCGCTGGTGGCCACCGGCGTGCGCGAGGGCGCGAGCTGCTACCAGGCGCCAGGCGAACTGCCGCCGGGCGGCAGCTTCTTTCCGCCGACGCTGCTGACGGGCGTGCAGCCGGCATCCACCGTGGCCACCGAGGAAATCTTCGGCCCCGTGCTGGTGACGATGACTTTCCGCACGCCAGACGAGGCCGTCGCGCTGGCCAACAACACGCGCTACGGACTCGCCGCCAGCGTGTGGAGCGAGACCATCGGCCTCGCGCTGGGCATCGCGCCGCAACTGCAGGCGGGCGTGGTGTGGGTCAACGCGACCAACTTGTTCGACGCCGGCGTGGGCTTCGGCGGCTATCGCGAATCGGGCTATGGCCGCGAGGGCGGGAGAGAAGGCTGTTACGAGTACCTGAAGCCGCGTGCGTGGGCGCAGCGCAAGCCGCGCTCGGCTGACGTGGCTGTCGCGGCGAACGAAGCTGCGGACACGAGGAACGAGTCTCCGCTCGCTTTGCCCGCCATCGACCGCACCGCCAAGCTCTTCATCGGCGGCAAGCAGGCGCGTCCGGATGGAGAACTCTCTCGCTCCGTCTTCGCCGCCAACGGGCAGCCTGCCGGCGAAGTGGGCGTGGGCAACCGCAAGGACATCCGCAACGCCGTCGCCGCCGCGCGCTCGGCCGCGGGCTGGTCGAGCGCGACGCCGCACCGCCGCGCGCAGGCGCTGTACTACCTCGCGGAAAACCTCTCGGCCCGTGCTGGCGAGTTCGCCGCCCGCATCGCGAGCCTGACCGGCGTTGCCGCGAAGACCGCGCAGGCCGAGGTCGATGCATCGGTGAGCCGCCTGTTCGCCTATGGCGCCTGGGCCGACAAATACGAGGGCACGGTGCATGTGCCGCCGCTGCGCGGCGTGGCGCTGGCCACGGTCGAGGCGATCGGCGTGGTGGGCGTGGTGTGCCCCGACGAGGCGCCGCTGCTGTCCTTCGTGAGCCTGCTGGCACCGCTGCTCGCCATGGGCAACCGCACGGTGATCGTGCCGGGCGAGAAGCACGCGCTGGTCGCCACCGACTTCTACCAGGTGCTCGAAACCTCCGACCTGCCGGCGGGTGTCGTCAACCTCGTGACCGGGCCGGCCGCGAGCCTCGCGCGCACGCTGGCGGAGCACGACGACGTCGATGCGCTCTGGGTCTTCGGCGCGAAGGAACTCTCGCGCGAAGCCGAGCGGCTGTCGGTCGGCAACCTCAAGCGCACGCTGGTCGACCACGGCCTGGCCACCGACTGGTACGACGCGGCTTCGGCCGAGGGCGCCGCATTCCTGCGCCATGCCACGCAGGTCAAGAACATCTGGATTCCCTATGGCGAATGAACGCGTAGCCGTTGTTCGCAACATCGCAAACAAGGGAAATCCCCAAATAGAAAACGTTTGCGCAAACGTTTTCTTTACATAGGATCGCAACCGCGACGCCGTTCATTTCGAGGAGACAGACCGCATGCTGAAGTCCATCCACCCACTGCTCAATGCCGACGTGCTCTACGCCCTGCGCGCCATGGGCCATGGCGACGAGCTGGTGCTGTGCGACGCCAATTTCCCGGCCGACTCGGTCGCTCGCCAGACTTCGCTGGGCCGGCTGCTGCGCATCGACGGCGTCGGCACTACCGAGGCGGCGCGCGCCATTCTTTCGGTGCTGCCGCTGGACAACGCGGTGGACGATCCGGCGCGGCGCATGGAGATCATGGGCGCGCCCAGCGAGATTCCGCCCGTGCAGCAGGAGATGCAGCGCGAAATCGACGTGGCGGAAGGGCGCTCGCGGCCGATGGGCTCCATCGAGCGCTTCGCCTTCTACGAGGCCGCGCGCCGTGCCTACTGCGTGATCGCCACCGGCGAGCGTCGCTTCTACGGCTGCTTCGTGTTCAAGAAGGGCGTGCTCGCCTCCGAGGCGTGATCGCGATGGCTGCCGCTTCTCCGCATCAGCAACAACGACAGCACGGCGTGGCCGTGCTCGGCATCTTCGTGGCGGACCTCGCCTTCCGCGCGGCCGACCTCCCGGGCGTGGGCCAGACCATCGCCGGCTCCGGCTTCGCGATGGGGCCCGGCGGCAAGGGCTCGAACCAGTCGGTGGCGGCGGCGCGCGCCGGCGCCCGGGTGACCTTCATCTCCAAGCTCGGGCAGGACTCCTTCGGCGCCAATGCGCTGGCACTGTGGGCGCAGGAAGGCATCACGCCGCGCGTGCCGCAGGTGGCGACGCAGCCGACCGGCGCAGCCTTCATCTACGTGCACGAGGTCACGGGCGACAACGCGATCATCGTGGTGCCCGGTGCGGCGGCGCTCATCGACTCGGCTGACGTCGATGCAGCCGCCGACGCCATCCGCGGCGCGCGCGTGTTCGTCACGCAGCTGGAACAGCCGGCCGGCGCCGCGCAGCGCGGCCTGGAGCTTGCTCGCGCTGCCGGCACGGTGACGGTGTTCAACCCCGCGCCCGCGCTGCCCTTCGACGACGCGGTGTATGCGCTGTGCGACTACATCACGCCCAACGAGCATGAGGCGGCGGCGCTCAGCGGCATCGCCGTCGAGACCATCGACGACGCGCGCCGCGCCGGCGACTTCTTCCTTTCGAAGGGCGTGGGCTGCGCGCTCATCACGCTCGGTGAGAAGGGCGCGCTGCTGCACAGCGCGAAGGAATCGGTGCACCTGCCCGTGTTCCACGCCGGCGCGGTGAAGGAAACGGCCGGCGCGGGCGATGCCTTCAACGGCGGCTTCGCTGCCGCACTGGCCGAGGGCGCGTCGCCGCTGGAGGCCGCGCGCTTCGGATCGGCCGTGGCTGCCATCTCGGTCACGCGCGCGGGCACCGCGCCGTCGATGCCCACGCGCGCCGAGGTCGATGCGCTTCTGGGCCGGGTGGCGGCCTGAATCGCGAGCCGCAAAGGAGCCTTCCGTGAAATTCAGGTTTTCAGACCGCGAGCTCAACTTCCTGGTCGGCATCAATGTCGCGATCCTCGTGGTCGCCACGGTGCTCTCGAAGGGTGATTTCCTCGACGTCTACAACTTCCAGTCGATGGGCGGCCAGCTGCCCGAGCTCGGCCTGCTGGCGATGGGCGTGGCGCTGTCGATGATCTCCGGCAACGGCGGCATCGACCTCTCGGGGGTGGCGCTGGCCAATCTCTCGGGCGTGGTCGCGGCCACGCTGGCGCCGATGCTGGTGGATGCCGATGCCTCGCCGTGGCTCTACACCGGGTCTTTCGCCGCCATCGCGCTGGCGACGGGGCTGGCGGGCGGGCTGCTCAACGGCGTGCTGATCGCGCGTGCGGGGCTCACGCCCATTCTCTGCACGCTGGGCACGCAACTGCTCTACACCGGCCTGGCGGTGGTGCTCACCGGCGGCTCCAGCCTGCGCGTGGGCAATGCGGAGCCGCTGTCGGCCATCGGCAACGAGAACGTGCTGGGCGTGCCCATTCCGTTCGCGATCTTCGTGGCGATGCTGCTGGCCGTGGGCTGGTTGCTCAAGCAGAGCCCGTTCGGCATCCGGCTCTTCCTGCTCGGCACCAATGCCAAGGCGGCGCGCTACGCGGGCATTCCGCAGGGCCGCATGCTGATCGCCACCTATGCGCTGTGCGGCGTGCTGGCGGCGGTGGCGGGCGTGATCATCGCGGGCCGCACGGCCAGCGTGAAGTCGGACTACGGCAACTCCTACCTGCTCATCGCCATCCTCATCACCGTGATGGCGGGTGTGCGGCCGCAGGGCGGCTACGGGCGGATGGTGTGCCTGTTCTTCTCGGCCGTGGCGCTGCAGCTGCTGTCGAGCACCTTCAACCTGCTGGGCATTTCCAACTTCTTCCGCGACTGCGCCTGGGGACTGCTGCTGCTGTTCTTCCTGGCATCGGCGCGCTTCAGCCTGGCCGACCTGCGCAGCTTCATCTCCGTTTCGCGCACCAGCGCACCGCCGCATCAGCCCCCTCCTGGCGCGACGCAGAGAACCACCGAGGGCTAGGAGACAAACGAACATGCTGAAGAAAACCAAGATCGCCTGCACCGTGCTGGCACTCGGCACCGTGGCCTTCGCCTCGGCGCTGCATGCGCAGGGCAAGCCGCAGGACATCGTCACCGTGGTGAAGATCACCGGCATCAGCTGGTTCAACCGCATGGAAGTGGGCGTGAAGGAGTTCGGCAGCAGCACGCCGGGCGTGGCCACGCGCCAGATCGGCCCGGCCCAGTCGGACGCCGCCCAGCAGCAGCGCCTGGTGGAAGACCTGGTGGCCAAGAAGGTCGATGCGATCGCGGTGGTGTCGATGGACCCGCCCACGCTGGAGCCGGTGCTCAAGCGCGCGATGGAGCGCGGCATCAAGGTCGTCACGCACGAGGCCGACAACCAGAAGAACACCATGGTCGACATCGAGGCCTTCGACAACACGGCCTACGGCGCGCGCATCAACGAGCGCCTGGCCGCCTGCATGGGCCAGCAGGGCAAGTGGACCTCGCTGGTCGGCTCGCTGGGCAGCCAGTCGCAGGTGCAGTGGGCCGACGGCGGCGCGGCCAACGCGAAGAAGTACCCCAAGATGCAGCTGGTCGACGCCAAGAACGAGTCGCTCAACGACGCCGAGAAGGCCTACGGCAAGGCCAAGGAAATGCTGCGCAAGCACCCGGACCTGAAGGGCTTCCAGGGCTCGTCGTCGCTCGACGTGCTGGGCATCGGCCGCGCGGTGGAAGAGGCCGGCCTGCAGGGCAAGATCTGCGTCTTCGGCACCGGCCTGCCGAGCGAGGCGGCCAAGTTCCTCGAGTCGGGCGCGGTCGGCGGCATCGCCTTCTGGGACCCCAAGGACGCCGGCATCGTCATGAACAAGGCCGCCAAGATGCTGCTCGACGGCAAGACCATCACCGACGGCACCGACATGGGCGTGCCGGGCTACAACAAGGTCTCGGTGAAGAAGGGCCCGGGCGTCGGCATCATCGTCACGGGCCAGGCCTGGGTCGAGGTCGACAAGCAGAACTACAAGAAGTACTCGTTCTGAGCTTCCGCCGGCCATGACTCTTACCGCGCCTTCCACGCAAGCAAGCCCGGCAATCTCAGAGAGCGCGGCCGGGCGCCGGGTCTTCCTCGAGGTGCAGGACGTGCACAAGCGCTTCGCGGGCGTGCACGCGCTGCGCGGCATCGACCTCGTCATCGAGGCCGGCGAGATCTACCACCTGCTCGGCGAGAACGGCTGCGGCAAGAGCACGCTGATCAAGATCATCTCGGGCGCGCAGCCGCCGAGCCAGGGGCGCATCGTGATCGACGGGCAGCCGTACGAATCGCTGTCGCCGCTGCAGGCGCTCACGCTGGGCATCGAGACGGTCTACCAGGACCTGTCGCTGCTGCCGAACATGAGCGTGGCCGAGAACGTGGCGCTCAGCGAGCAACTCGTTGCCACCGGCGGCCGGCTGGCGCGTCGCTTCGACCGCAAGGCGGTCGCGGCCACCGCCACGCGGGCGCTGCAGGCGGTGAAGCTGCCGACCGACGCGGCATTCCTCGCGCGGCGAGTGGACGAAATGCCGATCGCCACGCGGCAGTTGGTGGCCATCGCGCGCGCGGTGGCCACGCGTGCGCGCATGGTCATCATGGACGAGCCCACCACCTCGCTCACGCAGAAGGAGGTGGACAACCTCGTGCACGTGGTCGAAGTGCTGCGCGAGCAGGGCGTGGCCGTGCTGTTCGTGAGCCACAAGCTCGACGAGTGCATGGCCATGGGCGGCCAGGCCATCGTGTTCCGCGACGGCACGAAGGTGGCGCAGGGACCGATCCGCGACTTCACCAAGGCGCAGATCGCGCACTGGATGACCGGCAAGCACCTCGACGGTGAGCGCTACCGCCACGGCACGCACGGTGGCGACGAACTGCTGAAGGTGGAATCGCTGGGCCGCGGCGCGCAGTTCAGCGACGTGAGCTTCGCGCTGCGCAAGGGCGAGATCCTCGGCGTGACCGGGCTGCTCGACTCCGGCCGCAACGAGCTCGCGCTGGCGCTGGCCGGCGTGCAGGGTGCCGACCGCGGGCGCGTGCTGCTCGACGGCAGGCAGATCGTGCTGAAGACGCCCACCGACGGCATCCGCCAGGGCATCGGCTACGTGCCGGAAGACCGCCTGAGCGAGGGCCTGTTCCTCGACAAGCCGATCCGCGACAACATCGTCACGGCGGTGCTGAACCGCCTGCGCGGCCGCTTCGGCGCGCTCGACATGCGGCAGTGCCAGGCACTGGCCGAGCGCACCGTGGGCGAGCTGCAGATCGCCACGCCAGACGTCGACCGGCCGGTGCAGTCGCTCTCGGGCGGCAACCAGCAGCGCGTGCTCATCGGGCGCTGGCTGGCCATCGGGCCGCGCGTGCTGATACTGCACGGCCCCACCGTGGGCGTGGACGTGGGCTCGAAGGACACCATCTACCGCATCGTGCAGCGGCTGGCCGAGCAGGGGCTGGGCGTGATCCTGGTGAGCGACGACCTGCAGGAGCTGCTGCAGAACTGCGACCGCATCCTGCTGATGCGCAAGGGCCGCATCGCCAACGACTTCGAAGCGCAGGGGCTCGCCGAGAGCGACCTCTACCACGCGCTGGTTTCCGACACACCTTCCCCCGCATTCTCATGACGGCTTCCACCATGCAAGCGCATTCCGCGCCGGCCACGCCGGAATCGGCTCCGCTCCCGCCCGAGGCGCGGTTCTCGCTGCGCGGCTGGCTCGCGCAGCGTCCCTCGGTCTTCACGCTCGCGCTGATCGTGCTGGCGAGCCTGGCGGTGGGCGCCATCAACCCGAGCTTCTTCCAGCTGCCCGTGCTCTTCGACATCGTGCGCGCCTGCACGGTGCTGGGCCTGTTCGCGCTGGGCGTGCTGATCGTGCTGGCCGCCGGCGGCATCGACGTGTCGTTCGCGGCCATCGCGGCGCTCACCATGTACAGCATCACCAAGCTGGTGCTGAACTACTTTCCGGAAGCGCCCATCGCGCTGCTGCTGATCGCCGGCGCGGCGAGCGGCGCGCTGCTGGGCGTGCTCAACGGGCTGCTGGTGCACTGGCTGAAGGCGCCGTCGCTGATCGTGACCATCGGCACGCAGTACCTGTACCGGGGCATCCTGCTGACCTTCGTGGGCACCGTGTTCTTCATGAACGTGCCCGCGCCGATGGACGCCTTCGGCAAGCTGGCGCTGTGGCGCTTCGACACCCCGCAGGGCTTGCACGTGGTGCTGCCCGCCACCGTGCTGGTGCTGGTCTTCGCGGCGGCGCTGACCTGGTGGCTGCTGAACCGCACGCTGATCGGCCGCGCGGTGTACGCCATAGGCGGCAGCCTCGCGATCGCGGAGCGGCTGGGCTACAACCTGCGCACGGTGCACGTCTTCGTGTTCGCCTACGCGGGCTTCCTCTCGGGGCTGGCGGGCATCGTGCACGTGTCGAGCACGCGGCTGGCGAACCCCTTCGACCTGGTGGGCAACGAGCTGGACGTGATCGCTGCCGTGATCCTCGGCGGCGCGCGCATCACCGGCGGCAGCGGCACCGTGGGCGGCACGCTGCTGGGCGTGGTGCTGGTCACGCTGATCAACAACGTGCTGATCCTGGCCGGGGTGCCCAGCACCTGGCAGAAGGTGATCATCGGGGCGTTCATCCTGGTGGCGGGCGGCTTCTTCGCGATGCGCAGGCAGGACTGAGATTGGTGGCGCTTGTTTTCTCGGAATTTCGACAATCGGGAAAGGAAATCGTATTTTTCCGATTGATTGAAGTGGATTTTTCTCGAAACAAGGGTCTGCCCTAGCGTATTGAGGAAGCACTTCCCCGGAGGGCGGCAGAACAATTCCGGGCATGAATGCCCCACTCAATGCCACCGCGATAAGACGGCCCGGCTACCAACTCTCCGACAACATCTGGGCCGAATCCGGCTCGGTTTTCCTGACCGGTACGCAGGCGCTGATCCGCGTGCTCGTGATGCAGGGCCGGCGCGATGCGCAACGCGGCCTGCACACCCAGGGCTTCGTCAGCGGCTACCGCGGCTCGCCGTTGGGCATGGTCGACCAGGCGATCTGGAAGGCCGGCGCGCGCTTCAAGGAGACGGGCATCCGCTTCGTGCCGGCCGTCAACGAAGAACTGGCCGCCACGCAGGTGCTGGGCACCCAGCGCGTGGAATCGGACCCCGAGCGCACCGTCGATGGCGTGTTCGCCATGTGGTACGGCAAGGGCCCCGGCGTGGACCGCGCGGGCGACGCGCTCAAGCACGGCAATGCCTACGGCTCGTCGCCGCACGGCGGCGTGCTGGTGGTGGCGGGCGACGACCACGGCTGCGTGTCGTCGTCGATGCCGCACCAGAGCGACCACGCCTTCATGGCATGGCGCATGCCCATCATGCAGCCCTCGAGCGTGGCCGAGTACCTGGAGTACGGCCTGTACGGCTACGAGCTCTCGCGCTACTCGGGCGCGTGGGTCGGCATGGCGGCGCTGTCTGAAGTGGTGGAGAGCGCGGGCACCGTCGACCTGGACGCGATCAACACCCGCGTCGATGCCTGGGAGGACGCCGAGGCGGTGAGCGCCGCCACCGGCCACCGTGCGCCGCCGGACGGCCTGCATTACCGCTGGCCCGACCTGCCTTCGCTGCGCATCGAGTCGCGGCTCGAAGACAAGCTCGCGGCCGTGGCCGCATTCACCAGGCGCAACAGCATCGACCGGCACGTGATCGTGAGCGAGCACGCGAAGGTGGGCATCGTCACGTGCGGCAAGGCGCACCACGACCTGATGGAAGTGCTGCGCCGGCTCGAGCTTTCGCCCGAGCAGCTGGCCCGCGCCGGCGTGCGGTTCTACAAGATCGGCCTGAGCTTTCCGGTGGAGCAGACGCGCATCAAGGCCTTCGCGCAGGGGCTGGAAGAGATCCTCATCGTCGAGGAGAAGGGTGCGGTAGTCGAGACGCAGCTGCGCGACATCTTCTACAACGCGCCCGCCGATGCACGGCCCGTGCTCGTGGGCAAGCACGACCGCGAGGGGCAGCCGCTGGTGTCGGCGCTGGGCGAGCTGCGCCCGTCGCGGCTCATCGAGCTGGTCGCCCACTGGCTGGCCGTTCACTTCCCCGACAACCACGACCTGGGCGACCACCTGCAGCACGTGCGCGACTTCACGCCACCCGAGCTGCTCGGCAACGCGAGCGATGCGGTCAAGCGCCTGCCTTACTTCTGCGCGGGCTGCCCGCACAACACCAGCACCAAGGTGCCTGAAGGCTCGACGGCGCGCGCCGGCATCGGCTGCCACTTCATGGCCAACTGGATGGACCGCAGCACCGCAGGCCTCATTCAGATGGGCGGGGAGGGCGTCGACTGGATCTCGCACGCCATGTTCACGAAGACGCCGCACGTCTTCCAGAACCTGGGCGACGGCACTTACTATCACTCGGGCTACCTTGCGATCCGGCAGGCCGTGGCGGCCAAGGCGACGCTCACCTACAAGATCCTGTTCAACGACGCGGTGGCGATGACGGGCGGGCAGCCGGTCGACGGCGTCATCAGCGTGGACGCCATCGCGCGGCAGGTGGAGTCGGAGGGGGTGAGCAAGGTCGTGGTGGTCAGCGATGCGATCGGCAAGTACGACGACATCAAGGGCCGCTTCCCGCAAGGCACCGAGTTCCACGACCGCGCCGCGCTCGACGAGGTGCAGCGCCGCCTGCGCGAGATGGCGGGCGTGACAGTGCTCATCTACGAGCAGACCTGCGCCGCCGAGAAGCGCCGCCGCCGCAAGAAGGGCGAGCTGGCCGATCCGCCCAAGCGCCTCTTCATCAACGAGGCCGTGTGCGAGGGCTGCGGCGACTGCACCGTGCAGAGCAACTGCGTGGCCGTGCTGCCGCACGAGACGCCGATGGGTCGCAAGCGCAAGATCGACCAGACCAGCTGCAACAAGGACTACTCCTGCGCCAAGGGCTTCTGCCCAAGCTTCGTGGGCGTGACGGGCGGCAAGCTGCGCCGCAAGAGCGGCGCGCTGGCGGCGGGGCGCAATGCCTTCCTGCACCGCGTGGCCGCGCTGCCGTACCCGGCGGAGCACGCCTGGGCCGCTCCCTACGACCTGCTCGTGACCGGCGTGGGCGGCACCGGCGTGGTGACCGTGGGCGCGGTGATCGCCATGGCCGCGCACCTCGAGGGCAAGGCCGCGAGCGTGCTCGACTTCATGGGCTTCGCGCAGAAGGGCGGCTCGGTGCTGAGCTTCGTGCGGCTGGCCGATTCGCGTGAGCGCCTGCACCAGGTGCGCATCGACACGCAGCAGGCCGACGCGATCCTCGCCTGCGACGTGGTGGTGGGCGCATCGGCCGATGCATTGCAGACCGTGCGGCACGGGCGCACACGCGTGCTCGCGAACATCCACGAGATTCCGGTGGCTGAAGCACTGCGCAACCCGGATGCGGACCTGCACGTCGACCTGTTGCTGGAGAAGATGCGCTTCGTGGCCGGCGAAGAGCAGGTCGAGACCTTCGATGCGCAGAGCCTGGCCGAGGAGTTCCTTGGCGATACGCTGGCCGCGAACATCGTCGCGACCGGCTACGCATGGCAGCGCGGTCTGGTGCCGCTGAGCCTGGAGGCGCTGATGCATGCGATCGAACTCAACGGCGTGGCGGTGGCTGCCAACCAGTCGGCCTTCTCGCTGGGGCGGCTTGCGGCGGGCAACCCCGAGGCGCTCGATGCGCTGCGCGCCGCGCCTGTCGATGCGCAGGCTTCTTCTGCCGACGAGCGCCCGCTCGACGTGCTGATCGCCGATGCGCGCCGCCACCTGACGGGCTACCAGAACGCTGCGTGGGCAGACCGCTTCGAGACGCGCATCCGAGGCCTGCGTGCACGCGAGGCTGCACTACAGGGCGGCGATGCGAGCCTGCCGTTCACGCGCAATGCGGCGCGCAGCCTGCTCAAGCTCATGAGCTACAAGGACGAGTACGAAGTGGCGCGGCTCTATACCGACGGTGCGTTCGTGCAGAAGCTGCAGGAGCAGTTCGAAGGCGACCTGAAGCTCGAATTCCACATGGCACCGCCGGTGCTTTCGCGCGGTGCGCACGGGAAGGCGCCCGCCAAGATCCGCATCGGAAGCTGGATGCTGCCTGCGATGCGCTGGCTGGCGCACGGCAAGCGGCTGCGCGGCACGGCGTTCGATCCGTTCGGGCGTACGGGCGAACGGCGCATGGAGCGCGAACTGATCGCGCACTTCGACGGCTTGCTCCAGGCGATGACAGGAGAGCTTTCCGCCGACAACCAGGCAACGGCCGCGCGCATTGCGGCGCTGCCGCTGTCCATTCGTGGCTTCGGCCACGTCAAGCTCGCGAATTTCGAAGCCGCCAAGGTGCAGGAGGCGGAACTGCTGCACCGCTTCGCACCGGCGCGCTATCCGAAGCCCGAGCGCACGCCGGCAGCAGGGCAGATCAGGGGGATCGCGATCGTGGCGGGCGCGCGCTGAGGCCGAGGTTCAGCCCACTGCCTTGATGAGCTTGTCGCGCCCCGCCTTCGCGAGCATGGAGGCGACGGCGCACGAGGCGAGCCGCGCGGATTCGGAGTCGGCGCGGCTCGTGAGGATCACGGGCACCTTGGTGCCCAGCACGATGCCTGCCGCATAGGCGCCGCCGAGGAAAGTCAGGCTCTTCGCGAGCATGTTGCCCGCGTCGAGGTCGGGCACGATGAGCACGTTGGCGCGGCCCGCCACCGGCGAATTGATGCCCTTGATGCGCGCGGCCTCGGCGTCGATGGCGTTGTCCATCGCCAAGGGGCCGTCGAGCACCGCGCCGGTGATCTGGCCACGGTCGGCCATCTTGCAGAGCACGGCCGCATCGAGCGTGGAAGGCACCTTGGCGTTGACCGTCTCCGTTGCCGAGAGCACAGCCACGCGCACCGCCGGCATCAGCAGCGCATGCGCGAGGTCGATGGCGTTCTGCACGATGTCGACTTTTTCCTCCAGCGTCGGTGCGATGTTGATCGCCGCGTCGGAAATGATCAGCGGCTGCGCGTGGCCGGGGATGTCCATCACGAAGCAATGGCTGATGCGACGCGAGGTGCGCAGACCGCCTTCGCGACGCACGACGGCGCCCATGAGCTCGTCGGTGTGCAGGCTGCCCTTCATCAATGCATCGACTTCTCCGCGCAGCGCCATCGCGACGGCTGCGTCGGCCGCCGCATGGCTGTGAGGCGCGTCGACGATCGCGATGCTGGAGAGGTCGATGCCGATCTCGCGCGCCGCGGCTTCGATCTTCGCGCGCGGGCCCACCAGCGTCGGCGCGATGAGTCCCAGTGCTGCGGATGCAAGCGCCGCTTCGAGCGACACCGCGTTGGCCGGATGCACTACGGCAACACGCAATGGAGGAAGGCCGCGCGCGGTTGCGATGAGGCGGTCGTAGTGCGGGTGCGTTGCGAGTGTCGAAGACGCCATGCGGGCTCCTGTGGATGATCGGGACGAGATGAGTTGCCGCAACGGTACTTGAAAAAAAGTTTGTCCAAGCAGTTGACGATTGTGTAAAGACTATTTACAGTTCGCTCCACTCAACGCCATCAGGACACATCGTGAAAGCCGCAAAGATCCGCATCTACAGCACCTGCCCCACATCGGGCAACGTGTTTGTGCGCGTCGCTTCGCATGCTGTTCTCGGCCTGCAGCCGGTGCTGCAGCAGCTCGATCAACTCCCGTATCCGATGCTCAAGCCGCAGACCAATCTGTGGTCGTGCGATTACGAGGATCAGGTGCAACCGGGTGGAGGAAGCGCGTAGGCGCAGACCTCCCAAGCTCTCTCCAGCAGAGGCCCGGACACCGAAAGGTTCCGGGCCTCTTTATTTTTCGTTCAACCCATTTTTCTGAGCAGCGATCGTGCTGCATGACACAAGGCTCGGGCCTTGTGGACGCTCCTTAAAAATTCGCAAACATCGAAGCGAGACCGGCCACCGGTACGGATCGTCGCTTCGCACCATCTTTTCTTTCAGCCCTGGTGACGCAATTGGTAGACGTGTCCGCCTTAGAAGCGGAATTCTGGGAGTTCGAGTCTCCCCTGGGGCACCAATTTCTCTGGGTGTAGTGTCAATCTGGTAGACGGCCTGCCTTGGAAGCAGGAGGCTGCAGGTTCAAATCCTGCCACTCAGACCATCTCTTTTCTTTCTTCTTTTTCTCTTACGCGTGTGTAGCTCAATTGGCAGAGCACTGGACTCCAAACCCAACGGTTGAAGGTTCGACTCCTTCCGCGCGCGCCATTTCCTCATTTCTGTTTCAACGTCTCGTTCGTCTAGCGGTCCAGGACCTCGGAGTTTCATCCCGAAGATCGTGGGTTCGAATCCCACACGAGGCACCATTTTTTACCGGCCCTTCGCCTAGTGGTCCAAGGCACCGGGTTTTGATCCCGGGATCCAAGGTTCGAATCCTTGAGGGCTTGCCAGCTTTTCTTCTTTTTCTCTTTTCGTTCCGCTAACTCAGTGGCCAGAGTGCCTCCCTGTCCAGGAGGAAGCCAGGGGTTCGACTCCCCTGCGGAACGCCATTCGTCATCGGCTTGTCCCTTCATGGATCGTGAGCAGCACTGGCGACTGCAGCGGGCTGTAACCCCGTCTCCTCTGGAATACTTCGTTCGACTCGAAGACGATCCACCATTCTTTCTTCAATCTCAACATCAGGTTCCGGCGCGATAGCAAAGCGGCTGTGCAGCGGATTGCAAATCCGTCCAGCCCGGTTCGACTCCGGGTCGCGCCTCCATCCACACTCTTCAATCCACTTTTCCCCGGTAGCTCAGCTGGTAGATGCGGCGCACTGTTAATGCGCAGGTCACACGTTCGATCCGTGTTCGGGGAGCCAGCAATTCATCGACAACACCAAAGGAGCGCCGAAGCATGAAACTCCAGGTTCAGCCGAACAAGATCGTCGTGCTCTCGGGCTCCGGCGTGAGCGCCGAGAGCGGCCTGCCCACGTTCCGCGACGCCAAAGGCTTGTGGAACAGCTACTCGTGGCAGGAGCTCGCAAGCCCCGAAGGCTGGCAGAGGCACCCGGAGGCGGTGCTGGACTTCTACAACGAGCGCCGGCAGAAGGCATGGCAGGCACAGCCGAATGCCGCGCACGCTGCCATTGCATCGCTCGAGGCTGCATATGAGGTCGTGATCGTCACGCAGAACGTCGATGCGCTGCACGAGCGCGCCGGGTCGAGCAACGTGGTGCACCTGCACGGGCAACTCGCCTACGCGCGGGGCACTTCGGAGCCCGAGCCGAAGCGCTATCGCATCGATGGCAGTCCCATTGCCATGGGGCAGTTGTGCGAAGACGGCACCCAGTTGCGCCCCGACATCGTGTGGTTCGGCGAAGCGGTGCAGCACTTCGAGGAAGCCGAGGAGCACGTGGCCACGGCGGCGCGCGTGCTGGTGGTGGGCACTTCGCTCACTGTCTATCCGGCGGCATCGCTCGTGCGGTATGCAGACCGCAGTGCGCAGAAGGTGCTTGTGGCGCTCGACATGGAAGAGGTGCCGCACGGCTTCACTTTCCTGCAGGGCAGGGCGGCGGAGCTGGTGCCTGCGCTGGCCGCGAAGTGGTTGAGCGAGGCGCAGAAGGCGTCGTAGCTGCGGTCGATGCCTGCAAATCAAAGGGCCCGCCATCGTGTCGATGGCGGGCCCTTTTTTGCATTCGGCGAGGCCAATGAATTGTTTGGTTCTCAGGGTCTGGGCTTTGGCTAATTTTGATTAACTCCTTTGGTCTTCATATTTCGGATGCTCGAAAAATGATTTGTGAGAAATGACTCGAAGAGGAAAGGAATTCGTCCGAATTCAATCGATTTGTCACAGTCAGATCCGAACATCGCATTCACCCAGCCCCGGAGGCGCACGACAACCGTGTTGCCACAACCGGATTTCAATATTGCCCGCCGCAATGGCGGCAAATGTTCAAGGCGCCCGGAGGGGCGCCACAACCGAGGGAACGATCAATCATGGCAGTAGACATGTTCATGCGCGTCGAAGGCGCGAACGGCGAATCGAAGGACTCGAACCACAAGGAGTGGACGGACATCAAGTCGTTTGCATGGGGCGCAACGCAGCCCGGCAACATGGTCAGCGGTGGTGGCGGCGGTGTCGGCAAGGCCAGCTTCAATGATCTGCAGGTTCTGGCGCGCATCGACAAGGCGGCGCCTTCGGTCATGAAGAACTGCGCCAGCGGCAAGCACCTGAGCAAGGTGGAGGTGTCGGTGTGCAAGGCCGGTGGCTCGCAGATCGAATACACCCGCGTCACGCTCGAAGAGGTGCTGGTGACCTCGGTGCAGTACACGGCCGAACAGGGCTCGGACGCGGTGTTCGTTCAGTACGCATTCCAGGCCGCCAAGGTGAAGCAGCAGTACTGGGAACAGACCGACAAGGGCGGCAAGGGCGCCGAGACGGTTCTGGCCTGGAACATCAAGGAAAACAAGGAAGCCTGATCCTTCCTTGAGTGAAACATGAAACGGAAGCCGGTCGCTTCCGTTTCATCGAGCCGCATGAGTCGGCTCGTCGTCCCGACTTTCGTGCGTCGATCCGAATTCCAGGGAGAGTGCCATGCCGACAGGCGCAGCGCGGTCCATCCGCGTCCTGACCGCTTCCTGTGCCGCCATGCCCACGATGGGCGGGCAACCCGCACTGGAGCCCATCGCCATGGAGGGCGACGAAGGCCTGAGCAAGCTGTTTCGCTACACCCTTACGCTCGGCACACCCGAGCAGGCGGGCTACAACGAGCGGCAGGCTGCCAACGTGAACATCAAGCAGCTCGTGGGCGAAACGCTCACGGCGCACATCGTGCTCGACGGCCGCCCCGGCGCGGGCGACGGCAAGCGGCACATCTCCGGCCTCGTGACACGCGTGCGCTTCCTGCGCCTGGAAAACCGCCGCGCGCTGTACGAAGCGGTGATCGAGCCCTGGCTCACGCTGGCCACGCGCACGAGCGACTACCGCATCTTCCAGAACAAGACCGTGCTCGACATCCTCGGCGAGGTCCTCTCCGACTACGACTTCGCCCATGAAGTGAAGGCCACCCGCAGCTACCCGGTGCGAGAGTTCCAGGTGCAGTACGGCGAGAGCGACTTCGACTTCGTCGCGCGGCTGATGCACGAGTGGGGCCTGTACTACTACTTCCAGCATGCCGAAGGCAGCCACAAGATGGTGGTCGTCGACGACATGTCCGCTCACCAGCCGTACGCCAACGCGGGCTACCAGAAGATTCCTTTCTACGGCGCAGACGACACCGTGCGCGCCGAGCACTGCGACCGCTTCAACGCATGCGAGTCGCTGCAAAGCGGCCGGTGGGTCACCGACGATTTCGATTTCAAGCGACCCAAGGCGCGGCTGCAGCAGGTGAGCGCCATGCCGCGCAAGACTGCGCAAGGCAGCCAGGAGCGCTATGGCTGGCCGGGCGACTACGTCGTCGAGTCCGAGGGCGAGCAACTGGTGCGCACCCGCATGGAAGAAACCGGCAGTCAGGGCGAGCGCGCCAGCGGCTCGGGCAACCTGCGCGCGGTGGTGCCGGGCTGCCTGATGACGCTGGAGCGGCATCCGCAGGACGAATCCAACCGCGAATACCTTGTCACCGATGCGCACCTGCGGCTTCAGGACATCGGCGATGCGAGCGCGCAGCAGGAGTTCGAGTGCCGCGTGGATTTCGAGGTTTTGCCCAGCAGCAAGGTGTTTCGTGCGCAGGAGCCGGAGGCACCCAGGCCGCGCACCACGGGCCCGCAGACCGCCATCGTCACGGGCCCGGCAGGCCGCGAGATCTGGACCGACGAATACGGCCGTGTAAAGCTCAGCTTTCACTGGAACCGCTACTGCACCAAGGACGAGAACAGCTCATGCTGGGTGCGCGTGTCTTCCCCCTGGGCCGGCACGAATTTCGGCGGCATCCAGATCCCGCGCATCGGGCAGGAGGTGATCGTCGACTTCGAGAACGGCGACCCAGACCGGCCCATCGTGACGGGCCGCGTCTATAACGCCGACAACATGCCGCCTTGGACGCTGCCAGCCAATGCGACGCAAAGCGGCCTGCTCACACGCAGTTCAGAGGGCGCGACGGACGCCAACGCCAATGCATTGCGCTTCGAAGACAAGAAGGGCCAGGAGCAGGTGTGGTTGCACGCCGAGCGCAACCAGGACATCGAGGTCGAGAAGGACGAAACCCACTGGGTCGGCCACGACCGCACGAAGACCATCGACCACGACGAGACCGTGCACGTGAAGCACGACCGCACGGAGACCGTGGACCATGACGAAACCATCACGGTGCACAACAACCGCACCGAGACGGTCGATGGCAACGAGACCATCACCATCCACAAGAACCGCACGGAAACCGTCGACCTCGACGAGACCATCACGGTGCACAAGAACCGTACCGAGACCGTCGACCTCAACGAGACCATCGGCATCGGCATGAACCGCACCGAGAAGGTCGGCCTGAACGAGACGATCAACATCGGCGAGCACCGGACCGTGACCATCGGCGGCGCGAAGATGGAGACCATCGCGCTGGCCAAGGCCGAGACGATCGGGCTCGCGAAGGCGCTGACCATCGGCCTCGGCTACCAGATCACGGTGGGCGCGGCCATGAACACCACCGTCGCGCTGATGCAGACCGAGCAGGTGGGGCAGTCCAAGCGCGTGGACGTGGGCAAGTCGCTGACCCTGCATGCCGGCGATCGCATCGAGCTGGTGTGCGGCAAGAGTTCGCTGGTCATGACCTCGGATGGCGCGGTCTCCATCAGCGGGTCGACCTTCGACTTCTCCGCGAGCGGGCCGGTGCAGATCAGCGGCAAGGACATCGACCTCAACTGAGTGCCTCGCAGTGGAGTTTCGCAACCTCACGCCCTTCGACGCGCTGTGCTTTCGCGCGGCCACGCCGGGCGACCGCGAGTACAGGGTCGTCGCCATGAAGGTCGGCTACCGGCTCGTGCGCGGCAGGCAAGGCCGCTGGCAGGCCGAGGTCAACGACGACGACCCGGTGCCGCTGGCACTGGCCGACGCCTACTGGGGCGAGGAGGGCGCATCGAGCCCGCGCGAGGAGAGCGACCTGGCTCCCTACAAGCCACGCTGCGACGTGATCGTGAATGCCACCGCTCATGCCCCGGAGGGGATTCCCGCGCCCGAATGGGAAGTGCGCGTGAAAGTGACGGCCGGCCAGCAGTGGGCGCAACCACCGGAGCCGCCCAAGCCGCTGCACCCCGGTGCCCGGCTGACACCGCAGCAGCAAGCCGCATGGGAAGACGAGAAGCGCCGGGCCGAGGCCCTGGCCGCGCCGCGCACGGTGCTCGACAAGCGGCTGCTCGTCAGTGGCCCCTCTCTGCTCTATCTGCGCAATGGCCGTGAATGGGCGCGCATTGTTTCGCAGCCCGTCGAGAGCGTGCCCATGCGCTGGGAGCACGCCTTCGGCGGGCGCAGCCTCTTGCGCCGGCCCGACGCGCCCGACGATGAGCCGCCGTTGCTGAACGAGGTCTGCTTCTCCAACCCGCTGGGCCAGGGCTGGGTCGACCGGCGTGCCGGCGATCTGGCGCGCCAGGCCGGGCTGCCTGCCGTCGAGCGGATGCCCGCACCCCAGATCGAAGCAGCGCACGAGCGCATGCAACAGCCGGTGCTGGCGAAGCACGCCGGGGTGAACCTGGATGCGCGGGCCATGGCCGAAGTCGCGAAGGGCTATGGCCGCGAACCGGCCGGGCTCGGCGTCGTGGGCCGGGCCTGGGCACCCAGGCTGGCGCTCGCAGGCACCTACGATGACACATGGCTCGCGCAGCGCCACCCCTGGCCGCCGCACGACTTCGACTTCGGCTACTGGAACGCGGCGCCCGCCGACCAGCAGATTCCGTATTTGCCGCCCGACGCGCGCATCGAGCTGTGGAACCTGACCGACCCCGCGTCGGCGCCGGACGGCCACCTGTCGGTCACCCTGCCTGGCCACCGCGCGCTGGTGCTGCTGCGGCTCGACAACGGCGCATTGCTGCCGCTGCCCATGGTCACCGACACCGTGCTCGTGGATGCCGAAGCCCTGACGCTGTCGCTCGTGCATCGCGTGTGGATTCCGTCGGACGCGCCCGTGCGCGTGCTCGAGGCGCGCTTCGAGACGGACCCGCACGCGCCGCTGGTTCGTTCCGCGCCACAGCCCGGCCAGACGGCGACCCTGGAGCCCACGCCATGAGCGCCAACGTCGCCGCGCGCAAGCAGGGAGGCTGGAAGGTCGTGAGCCTCGCCCCCGACGTCTGCAAGACGCCCATGGGCAGCTCGATTCCGCCCGTGCCTTACCCCGTGACGGCGCAGCTGAACAGCACGACGTCGGTGGCGCTCAGCGTGCGCGCCAACGGGCATCCGGTGGTGGTGTACGACATGAGCATCGTGCCCACCACCATCGGCGACGCGGCGGGTGCTGCCAAGGGCGTGAAGAGCGGGACCGTGCAGGGCAAGTGCTATCCCAAGGATCACAGTGGAACCGTGCGTGCCGAGGGCAAGCTCGTGGTGCGGCATGACGATCTGTTCTGGATGAACGGGAAGTAGGGCATGACGGAACTCACGACCTCCGCGACCTTCGTCCCGACGGGGGACGGCGGATCGATCGGCATTGCCTTCATTCCGGCCGATGTTCCGAAGCCGGTGGTGATCATGCGGTACCCCACGTACCCACCGCAGGGCGAGCCGACCTCGTTCATTCAGCTCAGCCAGGAAGAGTACGAAAAACTCCAGCGAGACACACCCAACACCAAGCTTCCTGATTTCAAGCCCAGGAAGCCCGGCACCAACGCCAACGGAAACACGCTCGGCCCCGCCGTCGGCGATACCCCGTCCACGCAGGTGCCCGCCAAGAAGGCAAACCCCGAGGTCAAGCCCGAGACGCCGAAGGAAGAGAGCTGGTGGAGCAGCTGGGGCAGTTCGATCACCCACACCGTGCTGGACGTCGGCGGCGTCATTCCCGTGGTGGGCATCTTCGCCGACGGTGCCAACGCGGCGATCTATGCGGCCGAGGGCGACTACGTCAATGCCGCCATCTCCGGCGCATCGGCCGCCGCCAACCTCGTGCCGGGTGGCGGCATCGCAGCCAAGGCGGGCAAGGTCGCCATCAAGGGCGCGCTGAAGGGCGGCGAGCGGGTCGGCATCAAGCAGGCCGAGAAGCTCCTTGCCGAGCGGATCGCGAAAGAGAAGCTCGAGAAGGAAGCAGCGGAGGCCGCGGCAAAAAAGGCCGAGAAGGAAGCCGCAGCTGCAAAGGCTGAATCGGGTGGTGGGTCGAAGAAGAAAGACACCCAGGTCAAGAAGAAGGTCAAGCCGAAGCCGAAGTGCGGACAGAAGGGCCCCTACAAGGATCGGTTGAAACACGACAATGAAGGGATGAACTGGGATCACATCCCGTCACAGAAGGCGCTGCTCGAGCGTGCCGCCGAGATCAAGGGAGCGCCGCTCACCAAGGCCGAGAAGACCGCCATCGTCGACAGCGCCCCCACCATTGCGACGCCGACCGAACTGCACCGGGACCACAGCGAATCGTTCGGCGGCCGGCAGCATCAGAAGATCGACGGCGTCAGGCGCCCGACGAGAGACGCGCAAGACCTGCAGAGAGCCGCCAAGGAGAACACCGAGAAGATCCTCCAGGAGATCGACAAGTACGACCCCGGCTGCAAGGGAAAGTACCGAGAGGCGGCCGAGGAGATCACCAAGATGACCCACGATCAATGGACGAAGTGGCTGAAGCAGGCCATGAAATCGGCTAGAAAATGATTTGAAAGTACAGGAGCGCAACGCATGACACTGAACGAACTACTGCCCTTGCTCGGACATTCCGAGCTGAACGCCAACCTCGATCAACTCCTGAAGTCCGCGGGAGCAAGCGTCCAGTCTCTGTCGGCCAAGACACTCCGCGCCGAAGGCTCGGACGCCATCGAGCTCAAGTCACTGGGGCTCGAACTGGCATTCTGGGAGCGTGAAGGCTACGAACGAAAAATGGGCGTCCCGAAGGACGCGGGCAAGGCGATCCTGGCGGCGGTTTTTGCGTATGGCCCGGGCGGCAAGAGCTTCAAGCCCTACAAGGGGACGGTTCCGTTCAGCGGCGGTCCCATCGCCAAGCGGCAAGATGCGCTGGCCGAATTCGGCACGCCGGACCTGACCGAGGAAGACGACGACGTGGTCGAGTGGGACCAGTGGATCAAGGACGGGCTGCAAGTGCGCGCCACCTACAACGACGATGGTTCGTTGTGGAATCTCTCTTTCTCCGTTCCCTTCAAGTGACGCCTTGTGCGCCCTGGTTCCGCAGATGAGCAGCCAGACCCACGCCTTCGAGACGAGCAACTATCTGCTGGGCCACGCCTGGCAGAGCGCGCGGGTGCGTGCGCTGGTCGAAGGCTGGGAGCAACTGGAGTGGATCGACGACGAGGCGCTGAAGAAAGCCCGCACGGACCATCGCCTCTCGCTCGTGAACCCGGCGCAAGGCATCTACCTGTTCTTCACCGATGCGGACAGCTACGAGGCTCGATATGGGGAGCCTCGCAGCAAGGGCAACCTGATACTGAGCCGGGTTTCGCTGCTGCTGCACTTCGACCCGCAATGGACTCCGTACGCGGGTGAATTGCCTGTCGCGCTCCGCGCCGATGACATGGTCGGCGATGTGCTGCGGCGACTGGGTTCGCCGGCGGAACTGTGGCGGGTAGGCCTGAATGTCTCCAAGGCGCGATGGTCCACGCCGGATGCCGAAGTGGACGTGAGCTTCGAGCGCGACACGGGGCGGCTCAAGCTGGTGACGATGACGCGGCCCCGGGTGGCTCCGGTATCAGCAAGCGCGATGCCCACACCCGAACAGTTCGCGCGGCAATTCGGCCGACCGTTGGCCGAGTTGCAGGAGGACGCCCAGTTCGCTCCCTTCTTCCTGGGCGCGAAGGCTCGTGAGATCGCCGAGTACGGCGAAGCCGACTACTCCCGGGAGTTCGGCATCGAGCTCTACTTCAAGCCAGGCGCCGAGATGGCGGATGCCGTGCCGGGAGCACCACGAAGCAGCGAACCCTGCCTGAGCGGCGTGCGCTACCGGACGGATCTGGATTTTCAGAGCAGCGGCTACGCAGGCCCCTTGCCATGGGGCTTGCAGATGAGCGACACCGTCGACGTGACGATGTCCAAAGCCGCGGCGCGCCCATTCAAGGAAGCGCTGGATTGCGACGATGGCTATCAGCTGTGGCGCACGGACCTCTGCGATGTTCATGTGCTCTACAGCTTTCTTGAAGATCGCATTTACCGGGTCACGTTGCTTGCGCGTGGGTGTTACGAGTAGGGCGCAGCAGGCCAGCTGCGAACCGCCGTTCGCTCGTTCGTGAGAAGGGTAAGCAGATCAAGGTTTGAGCGCCAACACCGCAACGATCGCGGTCATGCGCGCAAAGTCGATGCGATCCCCAATTTGTTCACTGCATGGAGTCGTCCACCAGCGCGGTTCTCCCATACATTTGAACGACCGCCGCGCCTCACGGCGGGACATCGATGCACACCGCAGCGATGTCGATGTGAGGCACAAAAGGCGACGGCCAAGGTGCGCTAACACCATGGCCGTCTGACCACTCAACGTGCACTAACTTTGCAGGAAAGCACATCAAATGGCTGATCAAATTATCGCCGGGCAAGACACGCCCACCTCCCACAGCGCAATCGCCTCATCCGACGCGGCTGATCTTCTTGAGAAAAAGTTGTCCCAATTGCAATCGCTGCTGAAGTGTTGCTACGGGGACGGATGTGATTGGTTCGACGCGATCGGGGCGGCGCATCGAGATCGCGTCATGTGGATCGCTGCAGATTTGGCCGATGACGCGGCGCAGCTCTCTCAGGAACTGCTGAAGCAAATCAATGCGGCGGACATGCCGAAGGCTTGACGAGAAATCAGTCGCTGGAAGGGGGCGTTCAAAGTCAAAGTGGTATGCGGCCTTTGCACCGCCGCTGTAGCCGTTGTTCCCTCCATATCTTTCGTTTCCTCCGCGACCGGTGGGCACGCTCGTGAAAACCGGGCAGGAGGCTGCGCGAAGTCGACAGTAAATTTCAGGCGAGGCGCTATGAAACCAATGTAGCCGGGGTTGGGTGGCAGTGACCTATTTCACTGGGAGTCGGTCCCGTGAGTTAGGCTTGGTTGTTTCAAGATTGTTAAATTTATGCGCGGGCGCTTGTCGCCTGCGCATTTTTGACCAGTCTGCCTCAACCCTCTGCTTCGACATGACCCGCATATTCAGCTTCGACGATTTGCCGACAGCAGACCTTGTCGTGGATGCGATTTATGAAGGGGGAAGTGCCGCCAACACCGGCAGTGATCCGATCGCCAAACTGCTCCCCGGAGCAGGCAATCAAGGTGGATTCAGAGCGTCGGGTCCGGGCTTGAAGAAGAAATTCGTCGTTCTGTATTCCAGCGGAGAAGAGGGCGACTGGCCCGATCGCTTGGACCTGAATACTGGGCAGTTCATCTACTACGGCGACAACCGTACGCCGGGTCACGATCTTCACGACACCACGCGACGCGGCAATCTTCTTTTGAAAGCGGCCTTCGAGAGCGCGCATGGAGACGCGGCGAAGAGGGCGGAGGTGCCGCCGTTCTTTGTCTTCACCAAGTGCCCCACTGCGAAGAGCAATCGGTCTGTCCAGTTCAAAGGGCTCGCTGTGCCTGGGTTTTCCGGTCTTCCCATGACGGAGGATTTGGTGGCCATATGGAAGACGACCGCTGGCGAACGATTCCAGAACTACCGCTCAGTTTTCACGGTTCTCAACGCGGCGACAGTCTCTCGCGAGTGGATTCATAGCCTCTCGATTTCGGAGGGAGCGCCGACAAGTGCGCCCAGCGCATGGCGCTCGTGGATCGAGACGGGGGTCTATAAGCCGCTGACCTCAGAGCCGACGAAAGTGATTCGAACGGAAAGCGAGCAGCGCCCGGATACCGCTCTCAAGGCAGCGATCCTGGAGCAGGTCTGGACCCATTTCAAAGACTCGCCGCACGTGTTCGAGTCCTTTGCTGCACGGATCTATCAGCTTTCAGATCGGCGCGTGATCATCGACGAGATCACGAGGGGCAGCGTTGACGGTGGGCGGGACGCGATCGGCAGATACCTGCTCGGGCTGAGTGGCGACCCGGTTTATGCGGAGTTCGCCTTAGAGGCGAAGTGCTATCGGCCTGCGTCCGATGGCGTGGCGGCGAATACGGTTGGCGTGCGTGAGGTTGCGCGCTTGATCTCGCGGATCAGGCACCGGCAATTCGGTATCTTGGTCACCACGTCATCGATCGCAAGACAAGCCTACGAGGAGGTGCGCGACGACCGCCATCCGATCGTGTTCATCTGCGGCAGGGACATTGCTGAAATACTGATTCAAGCCGGCTACAACTCGCCCGAGCGCGTCGGCGAATTGCTCGCCGAATGGCCTGCCTGAATTCCGCATAACGGAAAAAGCCCGCTACCTTTTGGATAGCGGGCTTTTAATCTTGGTGCCGGAGAGATGAATCGAACACCCGACCTTCTCATTACGAATGAGCTGCTCTACCGACTGAGCTACACCGGCGAAGCCTCAGATTATAGCCAAGAAATCACGCCTTCTCGGCGTGGTACTGCGTCAAACGCTCAACTTCGTTTCTAGAACCCAACATCACGCTCACCCGCTCGTGCAGTTTCGTGGGCTGCAGGTCCAGGATGCGCTGCTTGCCGTTGGTGGCCGCGCCGCCGGCCTGCTCGACCAGCCAGCTCATCGGGTTGGCCTCGTACATCAGGCGCAGCTTGCCGGCCTTTTCGGGCTCGCGCTTGTCCCACGGGTACATGAAGACGCCGCCGCGCATCAGGATGCGGTGCACGTCGGCCACCATGCTGGCGATCCAGCGCATGTTGAAGTCCTTGCCGCGCGGGCCTTCCTTGCCGGCCAGGCATTCGTCGATGTAGCGCTTCATGGGCTCGTCCCAGTGGCGCATGTTGCTCATGTTGATCGCAAATTCCTTGGTGTCCGGCGGAATCTGGATGTCTTCCTGCGTCAGCACGAAGCTGCCCTGTTCGCGGTCGAGGGTGAACATGGCCACGCCGTTGCCCACGGTCAGCACCAGCGTGGTCTGCGGGCCGTAGATGCAGTAGCCGGCGGCCACCTGTTGGGTGCCTGCCTGCAGAAAGTCGCTTTCCTGCACACCGGGGTGGTCGTCGGGCTTCTTCAGCACGCTGAAGATGGTGCCGATGCTGACGTTCACGTCGATGTTGCTGCTGCCGTCGAGCGGGTCGAACATGAGCAGGTATTCGCCCTGCGGGTAGCGGTTGGGCACCACGTAGATGCTGTCCATTTCCTCGCTGGCCATGGCCGCGAGGTGGCCGCCCCATTCGTTGGCCTCGATGAGCACTTCGTTGGCGATGATGTCCAGCTTCTTCTGGATCTCGCCCTGCACGTTCTCGCTCTCGGCCGTGCCGAGCACGCCGCCCAGCGCACCCTTGTTGACGGCCTGGCTGATGCTCTTGCAGGCGCGAGCGACCACTTCAAGCAGCAGGCGCAGCTGGCCGGGAATGAGGCCGTCGGCACGCTGTTGTTCGACGAGGTAGCGGGTGAGGGAAATCTTTTGAGCCATGTGTCTTCCGGGTTCGAGTTGCTTCTTCAGTTGCCAGCCAGGGCGCGGGTCACGACTTCATGCGTGTCCTTGCTCAGGTCGGGCTTGGCGGCCACGCGGGCAATCGCCTCGCGAGCGGCGCTGCGGTACGGCTCGGCAAGCTTGCTCCAGCGGTCGAGCGAGCGCGCGAGGCGGGCGGCAACCTGCGGGTTGATGGCGTCGAGCTCGATCACGCGCTCGCTCCAGAACACGTAGCCGGCCGCGTCGGGGCGGTGGAACGCGCCGGGGTTGGCGCTGCAGTAGCTGAAGATCACGCTGCGCGCGCGGTTCGGGTTCTTCAGCGAGAAGTCGGGGTGCTTCATCAGCTGCTTCACCAGCGGCAGGATGTCGCCGCCGCGGTCGGATGCGCCGGCCTGCAGCGAGAACCACTTGTCGATGACCAGCGCCTCGTCCTTGAAGATGGCGTGGAAGCGCGCCAGCGCCTGCGCCGCCAGGCTGTGGCTCGACGCCACCAGCGCGTTGAGGGCGTTGAAGCGGTCGGTCATGTTGCCCGCGTCCTTGAAGCGTTGCAGCGTCTTGCCCGGCCACACGACGTCGCCCGAGGAGCGCGCCGCCAGGCACAGGAAGTTGAGCGCCATGCCGGCCAGCGCGCGGCGGCCCGAGGAGGTCGGGTCGGGGCTGTAGGCGCCGGTGTCGTGGTTCTCTTCATACGCCCACTGCCAGTCGGCGAAGAGGGCGGTGGCCAGCTGGGCGCGCATGGCTTCGCGCACGAGGTGCACGCGTTGCGGGTCGACCACGTCGAGCTGCTCGGCGATGTAGGTTTCCGACGGCAGCGTGAGCACCAGTTCCTTGAAGGCGGCGTCGAGCTGCGGGTTGCGCAGCACGCTGCGCATGGCGTCGATGTAGGCGTCGTTCAGCACCGGCGTGGTGTCGGTGGCCAGGGCGGCGATGCCTTGCAGCGCGGCGCGCAGGCCCAGGCGCTGGCCTGCTTCCCAGCGGTTGAACGGATCGGGGTCGTTGGCCAGCAAGGTCAGCAGCTGGGCGTCGGTGTACTCGAAGTCGAGGATCACCGGCGCGCTGAAGCCGCGCAATATGGAAGGCACGGGCTCGGCGTCGAGGCCCGTGAAGGTGATCTGCTCGCCGGCGCGCGACAGCACCAGGGTGCGGGTGCCGCGGGTCACGTCGCTTTCGCCTTCGAGCTGCATCGGCAGTTCGCGGCCGCTGGCGTCCAGCAGGCCGATGTTCAGCGGAATGACGAAGGGTTCCTTGGTCGGCTGGCCCGGCGTGGGCGGGCAGCTCTGCACCACGCTCAGGGTGTAGCTGCGGTTCTGCGCGTCGTACACGCCGTGGGCGGCAAGGCGCGGTGTGCCGGCCTGGCTGTACCAGCGCTTGAACTGGGGCAGCAGGCGGGCCAGTTCCGACTCGGGGTTCGCGTCGGCAATGGCCTGCGCGAAGTCGTCGCAGGTCACGGCCTGTCCGTCGTGGCGCTCGAAGTAGAGCGTGATGCCCTTCTCGAAGCCCTTGCGGCCGACCAGCGTCTGCATCATGCGAACCACCTCGGCACCCTTCTCGTAGATGGTGACGGTGTAGAAGTTGCTGATCTCGATGTAGCTGTCGGGCCGCACCGGGTGGGCCATGGGGCCGGCGTCCTCGGGGAACTGGGCGGTGCGCAGCACGCGGACGTCCTCGATGCGCTTCACGGCGCGGGCCGAGGCGTCGGCGCACAGGTCCTGGCTGAATTCCTGGTCGCGGAAGACGGTGAGGCCTTCCTTCAGCGAGAGCTGGAACCAGTCGCGGCAGGTCACGCGGTCGCCGCTCCAGTTGTGGAAGTACTCGTGGCCGACCACGCTTTCGATGTTGCTGTAGTCGGCGTCGGTGGCGGTGGCCTGGTTGGCCAGAACGTACTTCGTGTTGAAGATGTTCAGGCCCTTGTTCTCCATCGCGCCCATGTTGAAGTCGCTGGTGGCGACGATCATGAAGCGGTCGAGGTCCAGCGGCAGGCCGAAGCGGGCCTCGTCCCACAGCACCGAGTTGATGAGCGAATTCATCGCGTGCTCGGTCTTGTCGAGGTCGCCGGCGCGCACGTACACCTGCAGCAGATGCTCCTTGCCGCTGCGCGCCTTGATGCGCTGCTCGCGCGCCACCAGCTTGCCCGCCACCAGGGCGAACAGGTAGCTGGGCTTCTTGAACGGGTCGACCCATTTGGCGAAGTGGCGGCCCTCGGGCAGCTCGCCTTGCTCGACCAGGTTGCCGTTCGACAGCAGCACCGGGTAGGCGGCCTTGGCCGCTCGCAGGGTAACGGTGTAGCTCGCCATCACGTCCGGACGGTCGAGGAAATAGGTGATGCGGCGGAAGCCCTCGGCCTCGCACTGCGTGAAGAAGGTGTCTTCGCTCACGAACAGGCCCATCAGCTTGGTGTTCTTGATGGGGCAGCAGGTGGTGAATATCTCGAGCTCGAAGCTGTCGGGCAGGCCGTCGATGACGAGCTGGTCGCCCTCCATGCGGAACGACGCGCCCTGGCCGTTGACCAGCACGCGCGCCAGGTTCAGCTCGTCGCCGTCCAGGCGCAGCGGCTGTACCGGCGCCTCGGGGTTGCGGCGCATCTGCATGCGGTTGAGCACGCGGGTCTTGGCGGGGTCGAGGTCGAAGGTCAGGTCGACGGTGTCGATCCAGTACGCCGGGGCGGCGTAGTCTTCGCGGCGGATGGCGATGGGTTGGCCTTGTGCGTCACGTAGCAGCATCGAGGGTCTCCAGAAAGTTCGAATGGGCGAGTTCGTCGTAGTCGCGAACCGCGGCGATCACATGGGGGCCGGCCAGCTCGGCGGCGGTATGGGTGCTGCAGACGGCCACGGCGCGCATGCCGCCGCGGCGGGCGGCCTCGATGCCGAAGGGGGCGTCTTCGAAGACGATGCAGCGCTCGGGCGCGACGCCGATGCGGCGCGCGGCTTCTAGGAAGATGGCGGGCGTGGGCTTGCCGCTGAAGCCCTCGTCGCCGCCCACGATGGCCAGCGGCAGCGGGTCCATCTTCAGGCGCGACATGGCGAACTCGATGTTGCCCTTGTCGCCCGCGGTGCCGACGGCTACCTTCAGGCCGCGCGCAACTGCAGCCTTGGCGAATGCGGTGAAGCCCGCCACCTCGGTGAAGTTGTCGCTGAACATGGCGCGGTAGATCTCTTCCTTCTCGTGCACCATGGCCTGGCACTCGGCGTCGGAGAGTTCGCGCTCGAACAGCTCGCGCATGCACTCGGTGCCGGTGCGGCCCGTGGTGCGCGCGAGGATGTCGCTCACGTCGAGTTCGAGGCCGTGGCGCGCCACGAACTCCACCCACGACCGCGCATGCCAGGGCATGGAGTCGATCATGGTGCCGTCCATGTCGAAGATGAAGGCTTCGACCTTGCCACCCTTCAGGCTTTGCAGGCTCATCGGTTTTACACGCCCTGCTTGAGAGAGGCTTCGATGAACACGTCGAGGTCGCCGTCGAGCACCTTCTGCGTGGCCGAGACTTCGACGTTGGTGCGCAGGTCCTTGATGCGGCTGTTGTCCAGCACGTAGCTGCGGATCTGGTGGCCCCAGCCCACGTCGGTCTTGCTGTCTTCCAGCTTCTGCTGTTCTTCCTGGCGCTTGCGCATCTCGTGGTCGTACAGGCGCGAACGCAGGCGCTTCCAGGCCACGTCGCGGTTGCTGTGCTGGCTTCGGCCGTCCTGGCACTGCACCACGATGCCGGTCGGGATGTGCGTCAGGCGCACGGCCGAGTCGGTCTTGTTGATGTGCTGGCCGCCGGCGCCGCTGGCGCGGAAGGTGTCGGTGCGCACGTCGGCCGGGTTGATCTCGATCTCGATGGAGTCGTCGATCTCCGGATACACGAAGATGCTGGCGAAGCTGGTGTGGCGGCCGCCCGACGAGTCGAAGGGCGACTTGCGCACCAGGCGGTGCACGCCGGTTTCGGTGCGCAGCAGGCCGAAGGCGTAGTCGCCTTCCACCTTGATGGTGGCGCTCTTGATGCCGGCGGTGTCGCCGGGCGTCTCGTCTTCGAGCTGTGCCTTGAAGCCCTTGCGCTCGGCGTACTTGGTGTACTGGCGCAGCAGCATGCTGGCCCAGTCGCAGGCCTCGGTGCCGCCGGCGCCGGCCTGGATGTCGATGAAGGCGTTCAGCGGGTCGGCCGGATTGCTGAACATCCGGCGGAATTCGAGCTGCTTGATGTCGGCTTCGAGCGCTTCGGCGTCATCGGAGATGGCCTGCAGGCCGGCGATGTCGCCGTCTTCCTTCGACATCTCGTAGAGCTCGGTGTTGTCCGACAGGCCGCTGGTGAGCCGGTCGAGCGTGACGACCACGTCGTCGAGCGACTTCTTTTCCTTGCCCAGTTCCTGGGCCTTCTTCGGGTCGTTCCAGACGTTGGGATCTTCGAGCGATGCGTTGACCGTCCTCAGGCGTTCGGCTTTGGCATCGTAGTCAAAGATACCTCCGTAAATCGACCGTGCGGGCGCTCAGGTCCGCAAGCATTGCGCCGATTTGGTTGATTTGTTCTGCGTCCATGGGGTGTCCTGACTGTCTGGCTGTGTAGGGGAGGGTGTCCCGGGGGAACCCGCCATTTTCTCACGGGTGACAGATGACCCCGGAAGCAGCGTTATTCAAGCTGGAAGTCCACGCTGATCGTGGCCGTGATGCTGATCTGGCCGACCGACAGGTCACCTTCGCCGCCTTCGCCCTGGCCGCCGGAGCGCGGGGCCACCTGCATCACGTTCTGCTGCATCAGCTGTCCCTCGTTTCGGTAGCGGCCGGCCCAGCCGCCCCAGTTCCAGCCCGAGCTTTCGCTGATGCGCATCGCGCGGCCGCGCTTCACGCCCAGCTGGGAGGTCAGCGCGTCGGCCTTCTCGCGCGCCGCGATCACCGCCAGCTCGCGGGCCTTGTCGCGGTGCTTGCGCATGTCGGTGTTGCGGAATTCGATGTTCTCGACCTGGTTCACGCCCACCGCGTACAGGTCGGTCAGCAGCGGCTCGAAGGTGTCGAGCTTCGTGACCTTGATGCCGATGCTCTTGTGGGCCACGTAGGCCTTCGGGACGGTATAGCTGCTCTGGTAGTCGTACGTGGGCTGGACGTCGATGTAGTTGACCTGCACGCTCTTCTCGGGGATGCCGTAGCGCTTGATGACCGCCAGTGCCTTGGCGATGCGCTCCCGGTTGTCAGTCGTGGCTACCTGCAGGTTCTTGTCCCGGCTCTCGACGCCGACCGTGAGATAGACCTCGTCCGGCGCCACGCGCACGGCGGCCGAGCCGCTCACGCTGATCTGGCCGAGGGCCTGGTTGCCGGCTTCCCTGGGTGCGAGCTGCGCCGGAGCGGTGGTCGCGGCGGCCAGCGCGAGGGCGCCAAGGCCGGCGGAAAAGGTGCGTCGAGAGAACATGGAAAGGACCCTCCGGGTTGATGAAGCCCGAAAGATACCTTCAGACACATGTCAGGCGTAAAAAGAAAAAGCCCCCGGCGCGGCGCGAGCGCACGGGGGCAAGGGGGACAACCGGGTGCGTGTCAGAACGCCGGAACCAGCGAGCCCTTGAACTGGGTCTCGATGAAGCTCTTCACCTCGGGCGACTGGTAGGCCGCCACGAGGCGCTTGGCCCAGGGCTTGTCCTTGTCGGCGCGGCGCACGGCGATCAGGTTGGCGTAGGGGCTCTTCGGCGATTCCTTGATCACCGCGTCCTTGTTCAGCGACAGGCCGGCCTTCTCGGCGTAGTCGTTGTTGATGGAGGCGATGGTCAGGTCGTCCAGCGAGCGCGGCAGCTGGGCCGCGTCGAGTGCCACCAGCTTCAGCTTCTTGGGGTTGGTCACCACGTCCAGCGGCGTGGCGTTGTTGTTCTTCACAGCATCGGGCTTCAGCGTGATCAGGCCGGCCTGCTGCAGCAGCAGCAGGGCGCGGTTGCCGTTCGACGGGTCGTTCTGGATGCCGACCGAGGCGCCGTCGGGCAGCTGGTCGATCGACTTGAGCTTGCGCGAGTAGAAGCCCAGCGGCGCGGTGATGGTCAGGCCCACGGGCACGATGTCGAAGCCGCGCGCCTTGTTCTGGTTGTCCAGGAAGGGCTGGTGCTGGAAGGCATTGGCGTCGAGGTCGCCCGAGGCCAGCGCGGCGTTGGGCAACTGGTAGTCGTTGAACACCACGACCTGGATGTTCAGCCCGTCCTTGGCGGCGACCTTCTTGACCACCTCGAAGATCTGCTCGCCGTTGCCGACGGAGACGCCGACCTTGATCGAGTTCTTGTCCTGCGCGAAGGCGCTGCCACCTGCGAAGAGGGCGGCAGCCAGGGTGGCGAGGGCAAAGGTGCGGCGGCGGAAATTGGTGTGCATGTCGTTGCGCGAATCGAAAAAATGAAGGCGCGAATGTGGCATTGCCCGGTGCCGAAGGGAACGAACCAATGCTCATATCCATATGGCCCATATGGCGACGGAAAGCGGTGTAGGGTGTGTCCTTATGTGCTCCAGTGCATAAGCAAGCGCCGATTTGTTCGTTCCCTTTCGCTGCGTTTCTTTTCATACTCGGCACCTTTTTGCGAACCTACGCGACCTGCGCCATCCGCTCGGGCCGCGCTTCTTCTCCATGACCCACCCTACGCCTGACGAGGGCCGCGGCGATCACGCGGCGCCAGTCATCCGTCTCCAATCGGTGCAGAAATCGTTCGCCTTGCCCAACGGCGAGGTGTTCGACGCCGTGCAATCGCTGTCGCTCGACATCCAGCAGGGCGACGTGTTCGGCCTGATCGGCAAGAGCGGCGCCGGCAAATCGACGTTGCTGCGCCTCATCAACCTGCTGGAGCGGCCCGACGCGGGCCGCGTCTTCGTCGGCGGGCGCGACCTCACCACGCTCTCGCGCAGCGAGCTGCGCGACACGCGCCAGAACATCGGCATGATCTTCCAGCAGTTCAACCTGCTGCAGAACGCCACGGTGTTCGACAACGTGGCCTTCCCGCTGAAGATCCACGGCCGCCACTCCAAGGCCGAGATCGACGCCCGCGTGCGCGAATGCCTGGCCCTGGTCGGCCTGGCCGAGAAGATCGACACCTACCCGGCCCAGCTTTCCGGCGGCCAGAAGCAGCGCGTGGCGATCGCCCGCGCGCTGGCGCCGCGCCCGCAGGTGCTGCTGTGCGACGAGCCCACCTCGGCGCTCGACTCCGAGACCACGCGCTCGCTGCTGGAAACGCTGCGCGACATCAACCAGAAGATCGGCGTGACCATCGTGATCGTCACGCACGAGCTGTCGGTGGTCGAGGTGCTGTGCCGCAACGTGGCCATCCTCGAGAAGGGCCGGCTGGTGGAGCAGTTCGCGGTCGACGCCGCGGGCGACGCCGAGCGCAAGACCGCGCTGGGCCGCGAGATCGACGAGCTGGTGCGCCGTCGCGAGCGCGAGGCGCGCGAATCCCGTTCCGCGCAATCATCCGTTCAGGTAGGCGCACAGGAGTTGGCTTATGTTTGAGAACATCGCCCCCATCCTCCCCGAGCTGTGGGTCGCCACCGGCCAGACTTTCATGATGCTGGCCATCGGTCTGTCGGCTGCCGTGCTGATCGGCGGACCGCTGGGCATCCTGCTGTTCCTGCTGGGGCCAGGCCAGTCGCTGGAGAACAAGCCGGCGTTCCTGGTGCTCAACTGGCTGGTGAACACGGTGCGCTCGTTCCCCTTCATCATCCTGCTGGTGGCGCTGGTGCCGTTCACGCGGGTGATCGCGGGCACCTCCATCGGGCCGCTGGCGGCCGCGGTGCCGCTGTCGTTCGCGGCCATTCCCTACCTGGCGCGGCTGGTCGACCAGTGCCTGCGCGAAGTGCCGCGCGGCGTGATCGAGGCGGCCCATGCCATGGGCGCGACCGAGCTGCAGATCGTTTGGCGCGTGCTGCTGGTCGAGGCCCGCTCGGGCCTGGTGCTGGCGCTGACGGTGCTGGCCGTGAGCTTCCTGTCGTACTCGGCCGTGGCCGGCGTGGTGGGCGGCGGCGGCATCGGCGACCTGGCCATCCGCTACGGCTACTACCGCTTCCAGACCGACGTGATGGTGCTCACCGTGGCACTGCTCGTGGTGCTGGTACAGATCCTGCAATTCGCCGGCAACGCCACGGCACGCAGGCTCGACAAGCGCTGATCCCTCTTTCCCTTCTCACTGTTTCTCCAATCTCATGAAGACCGTTTTCCTGCGCCGTTCCGTTCTCGCCCTGTCGCTGGCAGCCCTTTCCCTGGGCGGCCTCTCGCTGCAGGCCCACGCGCAAGACCCCGCCAAGAAGAACCTGGTGATCGGCGGCACCGCCGGCTCCAACACCGACCAGCTCAAGGCCGGCATCGTGCCCATCCTCGAGAAGAAGGGCTACAAGGTGAAGCTGGTCGAGTTCAACGACTACGTGCAGCCCAACCTCGCGCTGGCCCAGGGCTCGCTCGACGCCAACTTCTTCCAGCATCAGGTCTACCTGAAGAAGTTCGCTGCCGACCAGAAGCTCGACCTCGCCGAACTGGTGCAGGGCCCGATCGCGCCCATGGGCGTGTACTCGACCAAGCGCAAGACGCTGGCGGACGTGAAGGAAGGCGACCGCGTGACGCTGCCGAACGACCCGAGCAACCTGGCCCGCGCGCTGGTGCTGCTGGAGCAGAACAAGCTGATCACCATCAAGTCCGGCATCGACCCGCTGCGCGCGTCCGAAAAGGACGTGGCCGAGAACCCGAAGAAGCTGAAGTTCATTCCGCTCGAAGCCGCCCAGCTGCCGCGCTCGCTCGGCGACACCGAGTACGCCATCGTCAACGGCAACTTCGCGATTTCGTCGGGCCTGAAGCTCACCGAGGCCGTGGTGCTCGAGAAGACGCCCGACTACTACCTGAATGTGGTCGCCGTGAAGACCGCCGACAAGAACACCCAGTGGGCCAAGGACATCGCCGAGGCCTACCGCTCGAAGGAGTTCAAGGCGGTGGTCGACAGCAAGTTCCAGGGCTACGCCAAGCCCAGCTTCCTGCAATAACTCTTCCTTCAGCCTTCAGAAAAGGACGCCCCATGCCCGTTCTGGCCGTATTCGATGCTCAGGGAAGCTGGCGCGACACGCACGTGTGCGACGGCTGGATCACCGAACACCTGGCCGGGCAGGGCGTGAGCTGGGGGCGCGGCAAGAAGAAGGGGCAGCGCGTGCTCGAGAGTGCGGGGCTGTTCTATGTGCCGACCGCCGACGGCTATCTGGGGCTGCTGCTGGAAGCCGGCGAATGGGCCTCGATGCCGGTGGGCAAGCCGCATTTCTTCGATGCGGGCGAGGCCGAATCCATCGAGGGCCTGCCCGCGGAGCTGCCGCTCTTCGAGGCCTTCGTCGAGGAAGTGCTGTCGCTCACGGGCAACGACGCCGACGAGGAGTGACGAAAAGGAAAACGAAAAAGGCCGCGGTTCTCGCGGCCTTTTACTTTGCCTTGTTTGTCGCGCTTCAGGCAGCCAGTCGTTGCGCGGTTCGCCCGCCAGGCCGCGCCAACCCCAAGTGGTCGCGCAGCGTGCGGCCCTCGTACTCGGTGCGGAAGATCCCGCGCTTCTGGAGGATCGGCACCACCCCGTCGACGAAATCCTGCAGCCCGTGCGGCAGCGCATCGGGCATCAGGTTGAAGCCGTCGGCCGCGCCGGCCTTGAACCAGCGCTCGATGTCGTCCGCGATCTGCTCCGGCGTGCCGACGATCACGCGGTGCCCGCCGCCGCCGGCGAGCTCGCGGATCAGCTGGCGCACCGTGTAGCCGTGCGTGCGGCCGGCAGCGACCACCGCGTTGAAGAAGGTGTGGTTGCCGTTGCCATTGGCGGGCAGCGGCAAGTTGTCGGGCAGGCGCTCGTCCAGCTTCAGCCGGTCGGGCGTGATGCCCAGCGTGCCGGCGATGCGCGTGAGGCTGTAGTCCCACGGAATCAGGTCGACCAGCTCGTCGCGTCGGCGGATGGCTTCGGCCTCGGTGGAGCCGACGATGGTGGTCAGGCCCGCGAGCACCTTCACCGCGTCGGGGCCGCGACCCAGCTCGGCGGCGCGAGTCTTCAGGGCGCGCGCATAGGCCAGCGATTCCTCGAACGACTGCGAGGCCGAGAACACCGCCTCCGCGTGGCGCGACGCCAGTTCGCGCCCGTCGGCCGAGGCTCCGGCCTGCACCAGCACCGGGTGCCCCTGCGGCGGGCGCGGCAGGTTCAACGGCCCCTGCACCGCGAAGTGCTCGCCGCGATGCGCGATGGCTTGCACCTTCGCCGTGTCGATGAAGCTGCCGGTGGCCTTGTCGCCGACGAAGGCGTCGTCCTCCCAGCTGTCCCACAGCGCCTTCACGATGTCGGTGAACTCCGAGGCGCGTGCGTAGCGCTTCGCATGGTCGGGCACGGCGTCGAGGCCGAAGTTGCGCGCGGAGGGCAGGTCGGCCGTGGTCACCACGTTCCAGCCTGCGCGGCCGCCGCTCACATGGTCGAGCGTGGCGAAGCGGCGGGCGATGTTGAAGGGCTCGTTGTAGCTGGTCGAGGCGGTGGCGATCAGGCCGATGTGCGTGGTGGCCGCGGCCACGCAGGCCAGCAGCACCGTGGGCTCCAGCGCGGTGATCGGCCGGAAGTGGATCTGGTCGACGATGGCCGCGTTGTCCGCGAGGAACACCGCATCGAGCTTGCCCGCCTCGGCGATCTGCGCCGTGCGGATGTAGTGCGCGATGTCGGCGAAGGCCCACGGGTCGCTCTCCGGCAGGCGCCACGCCGAGGGCACGAAGCCCGAATGCAGGATGTTGACGTTGAGGTGCAGCTGCCGCGGCCGGGTCTTGTTCGGAAGGCTCATTGCGAGAAGTAGTCGGGCAGCCGGTAGCCGGCCCATGCCGGGTTTGCCTTGAAGAAGCGCTGGAACTCGGCCGACTGGTAGGCGGCCGCGATGTCCTGCGCGAACTTCGCCTTCTCGTTGCTGCGCTTGACGGCCACCACGTTCACGTAGGGCAGCGTCATGTTCTCCAGCTTCAGTGCCTCGGTCAGCTTCAGCCCCGAGGCGATCGCGAAGTTGCCCTGCACGGCGGCGATATCGGCATCAGCCAGTGAGCGCGGAGCCTGCGCGGCTTCCAGCGGCACCAGCTTCAGGCGCTTGGGATTGGCCACGATGTCGCGCTCCGACACCGAGATCGGGCTCACACCCGGCTTGAGCGTGACCCAGCCGATGCCCGCGAGGATGTTGAGCGCGCGCGCCGCGTTCACCGGATCCGAAGGCAGCGTGACCGTGGCGCCGTCGGGCACCGTGTCGAGCGACTTGTGGCGCTGCGAGTAAAGGCCCATCGGCGGCGTCGGCACGTGCACCACCGGTACCAGGTCGAAGCCCTGCTGCTTGTTGGTGGCCTCGAGATACAGCGTGTGCTGGAAGATGTTGGCGTCGATCTGCCCGCGCTCCACCGCGTCGTTGGGCTGCACGCCCTGGCTGAACTCGACGTACTTGACGGTGTAGCCCAGCTTCTTCAGCTGGGGCTCGATGCCGTTGGTGAAGGCATCGCGGTACGGGCCGGGCATGAAGCCCACGCGCAGGTCGGCGGCGTGGGCGGAAAGCTGGAGCGCCAGGCCGAGGGCGAGGCCGCCCAGCGGCAGGGCAAGGCGGCGCAGCCACGAAGCGGAGGGCGCGCGCGAAGGGGAAGGCATGAAAACAACTCCGGAGAACGGCGAAAGGAGCTGGGCACTCTAGGCCGCGATGCCTGCGCGGCGAACGAAGATTTGCGCGCTTCCTTATCCGCTGGCCGGATATGGGGCCGGCCCGGTTCCGGCTACCCGGGCTGCGCCCCTGGCTTCAGGGCGACAGGATCATCACCTTGCACTGGCTGGGCACGATCCGCATGCCCACCATGTTGCCCCGGTTCTGCGTGCTCAGGCTGGTCATGCGCGTGGCCGGCGTGCCCTTGACCAGCACGGTGAACGCACCCGTCACGTGCCGCGACTGGCTCATGAAGGTCTGCGAGACGATGCCGCCGCCCGCGCCCGTGGTGTCGCCCAGCGTGATCGGCGTGGTGGTCGCCATGTTGTGCGCGGGCATGCACATGAAGAGGATGTTCCAGGCGTTCGGCACGGCCGTGGGGCCGAACGCCATGTTGGGGTATGGAATGGGCGCCATCGCGGCGGGCGGCGTCTTGCAGACGTCGGGAAAGGCGAGGGCCATTCCCATCAGCTGGCAGTTGGCGAACATGGCGGCGCTCCTTTCGGTGGGGGTGGGTCAGCCCATGTGGATCTGCGCGGCATCGACCTTGACGAGGTCGCTGGCCGTGACCACAGTGTGGCGGGCGTGCAGCCGGGCGGTGCCGCCGGCTTCGCAGTCGAGATGGCCGACGCGGACCTGTTCGGTCTCGTCCACCACGCGCAGCGCCCTGCGTGCCATCTGCACCACGCGGTCCGCCACCGACTCGAAGACCTGGCCGACCAGCCGCAGCCGGCCCACCGTGGCATCGAGCGCCTGGCCGGTGAAGCGCATGTCGTCGACACGGCACTGGCCGCTGTCGGCCTGGAGGTTCCATTGCGCGGCCCGCATCTGCAGCTCCGCGCCGCTGCTCAGCCGCAGGCCGCCCGGGCTCTCGATCGAGAGTGCGCCGGCAGCATCGAGCCGGCTGACCGAACCGTCGGCTTGCTCGAGCACTGCGATCAGGTACACCCGGCTGCGGTCGGGCCCGGAGAGCAGCACGGTGTCGCCCGCCTCGGGCCGCAGCAGGCAGCTGGCCGCGCGGCGGCAGCGCCAGGTTTCGCCGTGCTCGTCTTCCACCTCGAGGTTCGCATCGGGCAGCGAGGCCGTCAGCCGGCCGACGAAATGGACCGGCGCGGCGGTCGTCGCGGGGGCAGGGCGCAGTGGAACGACATTCATGGCTGATTCCTTCTCGATGTTGGTTGGTGTGTTTCTTCGGAAAGCGGGTTGTCGGATGCGGGGTTCAGTGCGGGCCGGACCAGGCCTGCGCCTTGAAGAGTTCGGGCTCGTTCTCGATGATTCCGGCGCGGCTGGAGAACCGGGCGCCTTGCTGCTGCGCGCGATGCAGGCGGGTGCGCAGGAAGTGCGCGCCACCGAGGTCGGCGCCGCTCAGGTCGGCATACGAAAGGTCGGCATCCTGCATCGCGGCATCGCGGAAGCTCGCGCCGGCACAGCGTGCGCGGTGGAACACGCAAAGCGGCAGGCGGGCTCCCGAGAAATCGGCGCGTTCCAGCAAGGCCTCCGCCCAGATCGACTGGTCGAAGCGTCCGCCCCTGCAGTCGGCGTCACCGAGGTCGGCCTCCGGAAACAGGGCCTGGCACGCGTCCGCGTTCGAGAAGTTCGCCCGCTTCAGCGTCGCACCCTTGAAGTTGGCCCGGGTGAGCGTGGCACCGCCGAAGTCGGCGCCGTCCAGGCGGCTGTCGGTGAACTGGCACATCGGCAGCGAAAGGCCGGCGAAGCGCTGGCCGCTCAGGTCGCACTCCAGGAACATTGCGTTCGTGGCCGACGCGCCCTGGAAGACCGCCGTCCTCAGGTCGAGCCGGTGGAAGGTCACGTAGGCCAGCGCCGCGCCGCTGAAATCGGCGCGCCCGAGCTGCGACTCCATGAAGCTCGCCCGTTCGAACCGGGAAGACCCGAGGCGGCTTTCCGCCAGCTCGCAGCGAAAGAACCGGGTGTAGTCGAGCCTTGCCTCCACGAAGCTGGCCTGCGCCGCATGGCATTCGGCGAAAGAGGCTCCCTCCAGCATGGCGGCTTCGAACCGCGCGGCATCCATGCGGCTGCGGAAGAACTGCACTTCCTTCAGGCGAGCGAAGGAGAAGTCGCAGCCCGACAGCCTGCAATGCGAGAGCGAGCTGCCCTCGAGGTTGGCGTGCGAGAAGTTCGCGCCGCCGAAGTCGACGTCGTCCATCATCGCGCCCGAGAGGTCGAGGCCGCTCAAGTCCCATCCCCTGCAGTCGGCGCTGCCGACCTGGATGCCGTGGCGGACCTTGTCGACGAGTTCATCGCGGGTCATTCGGCGGAAGGGGCGCGTCGCGCGGGCAAGGTTCGGGCGTGCTGCGTGTAGGCGCCGAGCAGGTGGGTGGTGCCGTCGATCAGGCTTTGCGACACGTCGGTGCGGAACAGGTTGGCTCCGCTGAGATCGGCCTGCGTGAAGACCGCCTTGGAGAAGTTGGCATCGATGAGGTTGGCACCGCGCAGGGTGGCGCCGGTGAGGTCGGCGCGTACGAAGAGGCTTTCGCCGGCGACGATCCGTTCCAGGTTGGCCTCCTGCAGCGCGCATTCGGAGAAGTCGCAGTTGTCCAGGCGCGCCTGCGCCAGGTCCGCGCGCGTCAGCGGCGTGGTGCGCAGCCCGCAATGCCTGAGCACGCAGCGGCGCAGGACGGCTCCGGCGAGCGTGCTTCCGTGCGCGAAGCTGCAGGCGTCGAGCCGAGCGTCGGAGAAATCGGTCGACCGGCTGCAGTCGGTGGTGACGAAGCCGCAGCGCACCAGTGACGCGTTGACGAAACGCACGTCCGCCAGCGTGCATTCGAGCCACACCACCTGCCGGAAGGAGGCTCCGTCGAAGGCGATGCCGTTCATGCGCAGCTTCGTCAGGAACACCTGGTGCCAATCGGAGCCACGGAAGTCGCACCGGCTCATCTCGCTCTCGGCCAGGCGCGTCTGGTCGAAAGTGGTGTTGGCCATGTTGCATGACTCGAAGCGCGCCTTTTCGCAGTTGGCCCCGCTCAGGTCGGCGCCGGAGAAATCCGAGAACTCGCACTGCGCGCCGCCGAGGTTGGCATTGCGCAGGGTCGCATTGGCCAGCGAGGCGCGCGACAGCCTGGCGCGGGCCAGCACCGCGCCGCTGAAGTCGGCGTTCGCGAGCAGGGCTCCCTCGAGGTTGGCGTCTTCGAGGGCGGCGCCGGAAAGATCCGCTCCGCTCAGGTCCATGCCCGAGAGGTCGGCGCCGACAAGCCGCATGCCGCGGAAATCGCGCTCGCCGGGAGCCGCCGCCGCCAGCTGCCGGCGCAGCTTCGCGGAGCGGAACGAGGGCATGGGCGGCGCGGGGTCGAAGAGGTGGGCACCGTGGAGGTAGCCCTGCCTGATCTGCACCGTCATCCGCTGCGTGGTTCCGGCGGGTATGAGCGCGGGGGCCGGTCCCGAGGTGGCTGGCGCGGCGGCAAGCTGTTCGAGCTGCCGGATGAGCGCGTCCGGATCGAAGCGCTGCGGCTGCCCGCGGCTCTTGTCGAGCAGCACCGGGTCGATTTCTTCTTCCTGCCTGCGGCGCATCTGCGCGCCTTCTGCCTCGAGCTTGCGTCGGGCTTCCATCATTTCTTCCTGCATTCGCCCGAAATACTCGGGCACGTCGTCGAAGGCCGGCGGCGCGGCTGGAGGCAGGGGCGCTGGCAGGTATTTGTCGGGGTCCACGCCCAGCGCGATGAGTTCGGCTCGCCGGCTTTCGTGGTCGCGCTGCTGTCCGGCGCGGAGGTTGCGCACCAGCGGCCGTGCCATCGGGTCGGGTGCGTCGAGGACGCTCCAGTTGCCGAGAATGGCCTTGGGCGCGAGGTCGCTGTCGCGAAAGGCGAGCAGGCCGCCTCGCGCGGTGTCCAGCCGCTGGAGCAGCACGCACTGGTAGTGCTCGGGCGTGCGCGGCTGCTGGGGCAACTCCAGCGCCGGCATGATGTGCCGCACGTCCGCCGCGTCGTCCTCGCGCACCGGCAGCACGCCATGCCAGACGAGCGCCACGCGCTCGCGATGCGGAAAGAACCAGGCGGTGGTCAGCCGCAGGCCGATCTCGCGCAGCCCGTTGCCCTCCTTGTCGAAGCTCGCGAAGCAGCGCGTGCGCCAGTCGGGCAGGGTGCCGGCCAGCACCGATTTGTCCGGGTGCATGTTGAGGATCTCGTAGGGAGCACCTGGCGGCAGCTCCTGCAGGGCCGGCCAGCGCTGGTCTTCGGGCGCGGCGTTGAAGAAGCGCCAGTCCATGTCCGGGGCGAAACCGGGGAAGTGCTGTTCGAGCCAGTGCTGCCCGAAGCTGCTGCCCATCAGGGCCATGCGCCGGGGGCTGTCGATGGGCACCGGGCCGAAGCTGGCGGGTGTCACCTCCTGCCCGCGCGAGCGCACGCGCCCATGAACGGCTTCCACGTTGGGCGCGCGGCGGGTGCGCACGCCGTTGACCGGCTCGTCGAACGCGCCAATGCCGGCGGGGTTCTCCGGCACGTCGGGCCCGCCGTAGGCATGCGCCCAGTCCAGCGGCATCGCCTCGAAAGGCTGCGGCGCGCTCAGCCGGCCGTCGAGCCAGTAGCGGTCGCCGGATACGTGCAGGGACTTCTCCAGGCCGGCGACGCGCAGGCGCACGGCGCACGCGGTCTTGTCCTGCTGGTGGCGGGTGTATGCGCGGCCGCTCGCCAGCACTTCCGGCATGCACTTGGGCACGCCCATGTCGAACACGCCCATGCCGCCGATTTCCTCGCCGACGGTCTGCCACAACTCCTGGTCGGCCATGAGCTTGGGTTCTGCTTCCAGGCTGGCGAATGCCGTGACGGCCACGCCGAGCTGGTCGACGCCCTGCCAGCGGTAAGGCCGGGTGAGGATGCCAAGGCGCAAGGGCTTGACGGTCTTCATCAGCCGGCAGCCTCCGCGGGTGGGCGAGGCCGGGAGCTGTCGGCACCGTGGTGGACCGGCGAGTTGCCGCGACGCTCGAGGACGACTTCACGGCTCGCCGGGTCGAAGCGCACGGCGATGGCTTTTCCGGCCGCGTGGTCGGGCAGGTCGGGCAGGGCGATGGCGGTGGTCTGGTCGACGTCGAAGGCCTCGTTGCTCGCCGTGGCCTGCACGCGAAGATGCAGCTTCGCGATCGCCCAGGTGGTGCCTTCGCCCGAGAGGCGCTGGCCCGTGTCGTGAAGGGAGATCACCTGCGCCATGGCAGGCGTGCCGTTCGCGAGGATGCCGACGGCCTTGCGCGTGCGTGCGAGTCTTGCGGAATGCCGGCGGCGCTCGCGCACGAGCGTGACGCACAGGGTGAACGCCAGCCACGCAAGCAGCGGAGCCAGCACCCACCAGATCGAGAAGGAGACATCCGGCATCCGGCCTGGGCGCTCAGCCGAAGAGCACGAAGCCCTTGAGCGCGCCCCAGAAGCCTCCGGCGTGCTCCTCGGCCACCACGTTCGAGAAGCTCACGGCGCCGAAGTTGGCCTGGTGCGCGTACATGTTCAGGATCTGCGCGGTGGCGTCCATCTTCTTGATGTTGCTCGTGATCGTGAGGCCGGCGTTGCTGTTGTTCACGCCGTAGGTCGCGCTCGAGAGTCCGGTGGCCAGCACGGCCGTGGGCGACCAGTCCCACAGCAGCACGCGGTTCACGCGCTTGACGTGATTGCCCTCGAAGGTGAAGTCGCCGCTGGCCTTGATGTCGACGTCGCCCGCCGTGGCCTCGATGGTCACCTTCTGCGCCTTGCCGTGGTAGTTGCCGGACGAAACGGTCGAGTTGTGGTCGCCCGTCTCGATGGTTTCCTCCAGGCCGCCCTTGATGTTGTCCTTGCCGCCGCCGCCCACGACGTTGCGCTGCCAGCCGGTCTGGTAGGTTTCCTGCCGGTTGCCGACGAGCGTCTTCAGTATGGAGTTGCCGGTGTGGATCTCCTCGTCCATGCCCTCCTTCACGTCGACCAGCAATCCCTTGTCGAAGGTCTCGTGGCGCAGGCCCGCGTTGACGACGACCTCCGACTGGCCGCTGAGCACCGTCTCCTTCGAGCCGAGCCTGGTGGTGGTCTCGATGCGGTTGTCGAAGAAATGCTCGGTGAGCGCGCCCGAGACGGTGAGCTTCGAGCCGTTGCGGTACTCGGCGGTGTCCTTCTGCTTGACGATGGTGTCGCGGGTGCGGTCGACGGTGAGGGTGTCGGTCTTCAGGACGTGGGTGTTGCGGTGGCCGTCGATGGTCTCTGTCTCGTCGTTCTCGACGTGGATCCTCAGGTCGTTCTCCACGTCGATCTCGAAGTCCTTCTCGGCATGGATTCGCACCAGCTCGCAGCCCGGCGCGTCGTCGAGGATGAACTCGTTGGCGTTGGCGGCGGAGCCGTCCCTGCTGCGGCTGACGAAGCCGCTCACCGTGACCTTGGCCGGCAGCTCCAGCGGCGGCATCTGGTCGGCGTTGTAGACGCGGCCGATGATGATCGGCCGGTCGGGGTGTCCTCCGATGAAGTCGACCACCACCTCCTGGCCCCGGCGCGGATGGTTCACTGCTCCGTAGTTCGAGCCGGCCCAGGCGCTGGACACGCGCACCCAGCACGAGCTGTTCTCGTCGCTCTTTCCGTAGCGGTCCCAGCGGAACTGCACCTTCACGCGGCCGTACTGGTCGACCCAGAACTCCTGTCCTGCCTTGCCCACCACGGTGGCTGTCTGCGGGCCGTTGGCGCGCGGCATCGGCGTCACGCGCGGCGCGCGAAAGGCGCAGCTGGCGGGCTGTACCGCGAAGTCGAAGCTGCAGGAGCCGGGTTCGCTGCCGCTCGCATAGCCTCCCTCGCGCAGCGCATAGGAGACCGACACCACGAGGTACTCGCGGTTGTCGTCCTCGCGCGGGCAGTTCTGCATGGTGAAGCGGTAGCCGGGCGCCATGCCGCGCACATTGGTGTGGCCGATGTCGCGCTCGGCCTGTGCCTGCGCCTCCTCGAGGCGGATGCGCGCGTAGTGCTCGCCCTGCTCGGACTCGCTGAAGCCGCCGAGCCATTCGTACATCTCGTACTGGCCGTGATCGCCGCCGCGCGGCTGGTTTCGCACGTTCATGAGATCGGCGCGAGGCTTTTTGAAGTCGAAGTCGTCCACCACGTAGCTGCCGGGGCGGATTTCTTCCGTGACCTGCCACTGGTCGATCACTTCCTGGAACGGGGCCAGGTCGCGGTCGGTGGCGAGGTAGCTGATCTTCGGATAGGCCGGCAGGGGCTCGTGCGCGCCGATGTCGTCGGCCAGCACCAGCGTGTGCTGGTTCTTCGCATGCTCGAAGAAGTAGTAGATGCCTTCGTGCTCCATCAGGCGACTGACGAAGGCGAAGTCGGTTTCCTGGTACTGCACGCAGTATTCCCACTGCCGGTAGCTGCCGCCGAGCCTCTTCTCGAAGGCGAAGCCGTAGTCGGCGAACACCTCCTCGAGGATCTCGACCACCGACTTGTTCTGGAAGATCTTGCAGTCGCTGCTGCGCGTGAGGTACCAGAGCCAGGGCCGCACGCTCGCGCGGTAGACGATGTGGCGCGAGGTGTCGCCTTCCTTGCCGATCATCGTGAAGCGGACGATCTGGCCGTTGAGGAAGCGCGGTTTCCCGGCCGTCTGTATCTCGAGCGCGAGAGGCTTGCCGAGCACTGCCTTCATGTCGATCGACATGCTCGGGCTCAGCAGGTCGACGTCGAACTCGAACAGTTGCGACAGCCCCTCCATGCCGCGCATGGAGCGGAACATGAGCTGCTCTTCGCCCAGCGGCGTGTGGGCGCGTACGACTCTGGTCATTCGAGGACTCCCTTTCGCTCAAGAACACCCAAGACGTGCCGGCTGCACCAGCATCGACCACCGCGCGTGCACCTGCAGGCCGTGTTTGCGAACTTAGGTGTGAAACGTTTGCTCGCCTGGGCGCGCACGCGCACCACGGTCTGCCTCATCGTTGTGCCAACGAAGCGGCGTGAGGCTTTCTTTGCAAGTAGCAGGCCAAGAGGCCGAGCAGCCGCGCCGGCCGCGATGTCGCGCCGCGCGTGGAAGAAAAAGGGAGTAGGGGGAGTACCGGGCCGCGGCCGGCTTCTTCAGGCGATGAACTCTTCGATCATCCGCGCGACGATCCGTGGCTGGTCGTGATGAAGCATGTGTCCCGCATCCGCGAGCCGCTCGATGCGAGCGTTGCCGACCGACTTCAGCCGCTCGCGGAATTCGTCGAGTGTGTAGCGGTTCTTCCACCAGCCGTGCAGGCTGTCGTCGGAGGCTTCGACCATCAGCAGCGGCGCGGTGATGCGCGAATAGAGCGCCAGCGTCTCATCGACGCGGAAGATGTGTGCGTTGACGATCTTGTGCGCCGCCTCGCCGAGGATCTGCCAACGCTCGCTGCCGTCGGGCTGCGCGTGGTTCACCGACCAGTGGCTGGCGAGCCAGGCGGCCTTGTCGGGCGTGAGGCGCGGGTTGGTCTTCATGAGGCGGCGGGCCACGCCGTCCACGGCCGAGTAGCCGGCCAGCGCCATCTCGCCGCGGTGCAGGCGCTTGAGTTCGTCGATCCACTGGCCGTAGCGCGCGGGGGCTTCGTCGGGCTTGCGCGCGGGCATGCCGAAGCCTTCGAGGTTGACGAGGCGGCGGATGCGCTGCGGCCGCACGCCGGCGTAGTGCATGGCGACGTTGCCGCCCATGCTGTGGCCGACGAGGTCTACCTGCCGGCTGTTCTCGCCCTCGCCGACGTAGTGGTCGAGCAGCCATTCGAGGTCCGCCAGGTAGTCGGCGAGCCAGTAGTTGTCGACGCCGCCGCCGTCGGTGAGGCCGAAGCCTCGCCAGTCGGGGGCGATGATGAAGCGGTCTTCCTCCATCGCGTCGACCACGAACTGCCACGACGCCGCCACGTCCATCCAGCCGTGCACCAGCACCAGCGGCGGGCGCGCGTCGGAAGGCTGGCCCCACAGCCGCACGTGGTAGCTGAGGTTGCGCACGGGCACGAATTCGCTGCGGGAGGGGCGGAGGGCTTGGTACATGGGCGTCGATGATAAGGAGGCCTTTGTACTGACGCAGTCCGGCACAGGACAGTGCCCGGGGGCGCGGCGCTCGGGTTTTGGCGGGGCCGTCTGCGGGCTGCGGACCGGGGCGGTAGCATCCCGCGCATGAAAAAGATCCAACTCGGTCAAAGCGACCTGCACGTCACCCCGATCTGCCTCGGCACGATGACCTTCGGCGAACAGGTCGACGAGCCCACCTCCCATGCCATCCTGAGCCGCTCGCTGGAGCGGGGCGTCGACTTCATCGACACCGCCGAGATGTACTCGGTGCCCACGCGCAAGGAAACCTACAGCGTCACCGAGACCATCATCGGCAACTGGTTCGCCGCCAATCCCGGCGCGCGCGAGAAGCTGGTGGTCGCGACCAAGGTGGCCGGCCCCTCGCGCGGCATGCCCTGGGTGCGTGAAGGCAGCGGCATGACGGCTGCGGACATCGAAGCCTCGTGCAACGCCAGCCTGAAGCGGCTGCGCACCGACGTCATCGATCTCTACCAGATCCACTGGCCCGAGCGCCATGTGCCCCTCTTCGGCAACATCTACTACGACCCGGCGAAGGAAACCTCGAAGACGCCGATCCACGAGCAGCTGGAGGCGCTGGGCAAGCTGGTGAAGGCGGGCAAGGTGCGTGCCATCGGCCTGTCGAACGAAACGCCCTACGGCGTGCACGAGTTCGTGCGGCTGGCAGAGCAGCACGGGCTGCCGCGCGTGGCGACGGTGCAGAACGTCTACAGCCTCATCAGCCGCGGCTACGAGAACGGGCTGGACGAGACGATGCACCGCCTGGGCGTGTCGCTGCTGGCGTATTCGCCGCTGGCCTTCGGCCTGCTGACCGGCAAGTACGACCAGAGCGGCATCGAGGGCCCGGACGCGCCGAAGGGTGCGCGCATCTCGAGCTACGAATCGGTGCGCAAGCAGCGCTGGGGCCGCCCCGATTCGCTGCGCGCCGCCAAGCGCTACAACCAGCTCGCGCGCGACAACGGCCTGACGCCGACGCAGCTGGCGTTGGCCTTCTGCTACACGAAGTGGCAGGTGGCGAGCACGATCATCGGCGTGACCTCGCTGGCGCAGCTGGAAGAAGACCTGGACGCGTACGGCACCACGTTGTCGCCGGAAGTTCTTGCGGAGATCGACAAGATCCGCTGGGAAATCCGCGACCCGGCCGCCTGATTCAGCGGGCGCATTCGCCGTTCGCCGCGGCCAGGGCGAGTGCGGGCAGGCTCAGCAGGCCCATGTTGCTGCCCTTGAACTGGCCCTTCATGCAATCGCCGCGACCGGCGCCCGAGACGCCCGCGCTCAGCCGGGAATCGAAGGCTGAGCGCGAGTCGCCGTTGAGGTTCTGGCCGGCCCGGTCGGCGAAGGAGCGTTCACGGCCGATGTCGCGCAGGGCGCGGCGGGTGCTTTCCGAGTGGAGGATCAGCGGCGGGGGCGGTGCGTGGCTCGTGGCCTGCGGCGATTCGGGAGCTGCCGACGAAGCGTTGGGCGTGGCGATCACGTTGCTGCGCACGGGCCTGGGCGTGCGGACAGCGCCGGCACGTGGCGACGGCGCGGTCGGAGCGCGTGCTGCCGGAGGTTCGATCTTCACCTCGGGCACGACCTGCACCAGTTCCATCACGACGCGCTTGGCCGAACGCGGGGCACTGCTTGCGTTCGGCCTGGTGGCGATCACCAGCAGCCATAGCGCGACCGCGTGCGTCGCGGCCACGGCCAGCACGAGCGCCGGCAATGCGGGGCGGCGCATCAGTCGCCGGGCGGCGGCTGCCACTCGAGCAGGTCGCCGGGCTGGCACTGCAGCGCCTCGCAGATGCGCTCCAGCGTGTCGAAGCGCACGCCGCGCACCTTGCCGCTCTTGAGCAGCGACAGGTTCTGTTCGGTGATGCCGACGCGCTCGGCCAGTTCGCGCGAGCGCATCTTGCGGCGGGCGAGCATCACATCGAGGTTCACGACAATGGGCATGGCGGGGTCAGACGAAGCCTGCGTTGTCGTCGGCCAGGCGGCGCGCCTCGGCCATGACCCGGGCGATGGCCACGAGCACGGCGCCGAACAGGATGTGCAGGCAGTCGAACCAAGCGATGCTGATCGCCAGGAATCGCTGGCCCGGCGGATTGCCGATGCTGAGCGCGACGGTCATCAGCCCGCGCGCCAGCGGGAGCAGCAGGGCCAGCAGCAGCACGGCCCAGGCAAAGCGGACCAGCGCATCCTGCGCCGTGGCGCCGAAGACGCGGCCACGGCCGTATTCGCCGAACAGTCGCCACAGATGCAGCAGCGCATAGAGGCCGCCGCCTACCGGCAGCAGGCTGACCGACGCGGTGCGCCAGCGGCCCGCCGCGTTGGTCGGCAGGCTGGGCAGGCCGAGGAAGCTGCCGATGCCGAAGACGTCGAGCCAGTCGCTGGCCGCGAGCAGCAGCACGGGTTGCACGAGCAGCAGGGCGGCCCCGGCCAGAACGAGCGCCTGCACGACCTGCGCGTGGCGCTTCAGGTAGAACGAGGGCGTGGCGGCCGAGGCTGGCGTATGCTGCATGAGTGAGCCGGTATTCAATGCAATACGGCAAGTTTTTATCGTAAAACAATAAATTTCCTGAAGCATTCCTGAAGCCGCCTTGCAACCGGGCGGCCGCCGAGATGGCCAAGAAGAGCACCCACACCTCCGAGACACCCGCCACCCAGCTGCTGCGCGCGCACAAGATCGCGTTCACCGAGCATCCCTACGAGTACGTCGAGCACGGCGGCGCGCAGCGCGGCGCCGAGATGCTGGGGCTGGACCCATTCACCGTCATCAAGACGCTGGTGATGCAGGACCAGGACGCCAGGCCGCTGATCGTGCTGATGCACGGCAACCGCACGGTGTCGACCAAGAACCTCGCGCGGCAGATCGGCGCCAAGTCGGTCGAGCCCTGCAAGCCCGAGGTGGCGCAGCGGCACAGCGGCTACATGGTGGGCGGCACTTCGCCCTTCGGCACGCGGCGCGAGATGCCGGTGTACGTGGAGTCGAGCATCCTGGAACTGCCGCGCATCGTGCTCAACGGCGGGCGGCGCGGCTACCTGATCGGCATCGATCCGCAGGTGTGCGTGGCGCTGCTGGGCGCGAAGCCCGTGCAATGCGCGCTGGCAGAATAGCCGCCGCCATGGCGACATCACCGTCTTCCAACTCCGGTTTCTTTCCTCCGCTCTGTCCGGCCAACGAGGGCGGCGGGCCGTCCTTCGAGGTCGAGTTCAACGACGGCAAGAAGGACTGGACCGAGGTCTTCGACCTCACCGACCTGCTGCTCGAAACGCTGGAAGCACGCGGCCACGCGCCGGTGCGCGAGCGCGAAGGCTGGCTGCGGCTGCCCGACAGCGGCCTGTGGCTGTGGCCGCAGATCACCAGCTACTGGGCCAACTCCGACGGCAGCGTGCGCACCAGCAGCACGATCGAGGTGGCGCATGCCGAGCTGCTGCCGCAGGGACTCTTCGAGTTCCAGCATTCCCTCGGCGCCGACATCGCGGCCTCGCTGACCCGGGGCTTCGATCTCTGGGCGCAGGTCGACCTGGTCGTGTTCCTCGACGCGCTTTCGGCCGATGCGGCCGGCCTGAGCCACTGCACCTCGATGCAGATGAACTGGAGCGCGGAGGAGGGCGAGGGGCAGCCGGCTCGCGAGCGGCGCGTGCTCTTCGGACCGGTGGCGCACCAGCATGCGAAGGAAGCCACGGAAGAGGAAGAACATCCGTTCTGCCCCTGCTGCCTGTTCACCAACACCTGGGACGCCTTCAAGCCGCAGATCGAGTCGGACGGCCTCTATGGCGTGCGGCTCTATGCCGCGCGCGACGCCGAGGGCGAGGTGCAGGCCGACTGCCGCATCAACGGCGAGGACTGGCCCGCCGGCGCCGATGCCCTGCGCGCCTATGCGGCGCAATGGCCCGACCGCGGCTTCGAATTCCGCAAGCAGTACGTCGTGATCCAATCGCCGCCCGGGGCGTAGATCGCCCGATACGCCGAACACAGAACAACAACCATCCCCGCGGAGTGCCGTCTTGAGCTTCACCTTGCCTTCCATCATTGCCATCGTGGCGTCGTACCTGATCGGCTCGCTTTCCTTCGCCGTCATCGTCAGCAAGGCGCTCGGCATGGCCGACCCGCGCAGCTACGGCAGCAAGAACCCCGGCGCCACCAACGTGCTGCGCTCCGGCAACAAGGGCGCGGCGCTCGCCACGCTGCTGCTCGACGCACTCAAGGGCTGGGTGCCGGTGTTTCTCATCCACCAGTTCGGCGCCCAATGGGGGCTGGGCGGGGGCGTTGCCGCGGTGGCCGGCGTGGCTGCGTTCCTCGGCCACCTCTACCCGGTCTTCTTCGGCTTCCAGGGCGGCAAGGGCGTGGCCACGGCCGCCGGCGTGCTGGTGGGCGTCGCGCCCTGGCTCGGGCTGGCCACCGGCGCCACCTGGCTGATCATCGCGATCTTCTTCCGCTATTCGTCGCTGTCGTCGCTGGTGGCTGCCTTCTTCGCACCGGCCTACTACCTGATCGGCGGCGGCATCGCATGGCCTCTGGACCGCACGGCGCTGGTCGCGATCATCGTCATGAGTCTGCTGCTGATCTGGCGGCACCGCGAGAACATCCGCCGGCTCGCCGCCGGCACGGAGTCGAAGCTCGGCTCCAAGAAGAAACCAACCTGAACCGAAGAAAGAACACGTCCATGGCTTCCATCACCCGCTACCACGTCGGCCCGCGTCTCTCGGAGACGGCCGTGCACAACGGCACCATCTACCTCGCGGGCCAGGTGCCCGACGACACCACCCAGGACATCCGCGGCCAGACCACGCAGGTGCTCGGCATGGTCGACCGCCTGCTGGCCGAGGCCGGCAGCGACAAGTCGCGCATTCTCATGACGCAGATCTTCCTGGCCGACATCAACGACATCACCGCGATGAACGAAGTGTGGGACGCATGGATCCCGGCCGGCAACACGCCGCCGCGCGCCACCGTGCAGGCCAAGATGGCCAACGCAGCCTACAAGATCGAGATCGTGGTGACGGCCGCCCAGGCCTGATCCGACAGGGTTCTTTTCGCGAGGGCCGCTGCGCACGGCCGCCCGAAGCGGCCGGCCCGCCCCCGGTAGGGGGTTGGCGAAGCGCACGCAGTGCGCGCAGCCTGGGGGCGAGCAATCAATACCGCTTTTCGAGGACCATCTGGTCCGCGTCGCGACGCATCGAGAAGCGGTTGATGAAGCTGTTGCCCAGCAGCACGAAGGGCATGGCCTGCTGCGAGACGATGGCGTCGATGTCGTACACCTCCACGTCGCCCACGCGCACCGACTGCAGGCGCAGCTTGTAGCCGGTGGCCGTGCCGTTGGCGGTGTTCATCAGGACGCGCTGGCCCTTGCTGTAGTCCAGACCGATGCGCTGGGCGTCGTCGGCCGACAGCGCGATGGCCGTCGCGCCCGTGTCGAGCATGAAGGTGACCGGCCGGCCGTTGATTGAGCCCTGCGTCATGAAGTGCCCGCGGCTGTCGGCCGACAGAACCACGCGGTTTCCGCCTCCGCCAGAGCCGCCTCCGCCGCCGATGCTGACCGGCGTGTCCATGCGCAGGTTGACGCGCTTGCCCTCCAGCTCGACCACGGCCTGGTCCGCCTGCAGCGACACCAGCTTCACGCCCTGGTAGCTCTCGCCAACAGCCACCGTCTTGGGCGGGTTGCCGTTCACGATCAGGATCGCGCGGCTGCCGATGCTGCCGGTCAGGGTGACCGAGCCGGCCGCGTGCGCCACGGCAGCGGCAATGAAGAGCTGCGCTGCGACGACGAGTTTTTTCATACGAGGCTTGCTACTCCAAGTGCCGGTTGTTCGGCGTGAATAGACCAGGAATACCGCGGAACCGGCTCCGCCGGGCCGCCGGTATTGCCCCCGGCGAGGGGGTTGGCGGCCACACGAAGTGGGCAAGCCTGGGGGGGGCGTCAATCCCTGAAGTTGTTGAACGTGAGGGGCATGTCCGGCACGTCCTTCTTGATCAGTGCCATGGCCGCCTGCAGGTCGTCGCGCTTGGCGCCGGTGATGCGCACCGCGTCGCCCTGGATCGCGGCCTGGACCTTGAGCTTGCTGTCCTTGACGATGCGGGTGATCTTCTTGGCCTGGTCGCTCTCGATGCCGCTCTTGACCTTGATGACCTGCTTGACCTTGTCGCCGCCCATCTTCTGGACGTCGCCCTTGTCGAGGAAGCGCACGTCGACGCTGCGCTTGGTGAGCTTGTTGCGAAGGATGTCCTCGACCTGGACGAGCTGGAACTCGGCGTCGCCGATCATGGTGATTTCCTTGTCCTTGAGCTCGACGGCGGCGGCCGTGCCCTTGAAATCGAAGCGCGTTGCGATTTCCTTGGCGGTGTTCTCGACTGCGTTCTTCACCTCGGGAAGGTTGGGCTCGCAGACGGTATCGAAGGACGGCATGGACTCTCTCCTGAATTCTTCACGGGTGCAGATGAGACAATTCTCCCATGATCGTGGAGTCCAACGTCCCGCTGCAGCCCTACAACAGCTTCGGCATCGTCGCGCGCGCGCAGAACCTGGCGCGCATTGCCGGCGAGGCTGACCTGGCCGCGCTGCATGCCGATCCGGCATGGCGCGACGCGCCCCTTTTCGTGCTGGGCGGCGGCAGCAACATCGTGCTGACGGGCGACGTGAAATCGCTGGTGCTGAAGGTCGAGATCAAGGGCCTGCGGCTGCTCGAGGAAACACCGCGCGCCTGGATCGTGGAAGCCGGCGCCGGCGAAACCTGGCACGACGCCGTCGAGTGGATGGTGCGCAACGGCTACCCGGGGCTGGAAAACCTGGCGCTCATTCCGGGCACGGTGGGCGGCTCGCCAGTGCAGAACATCGGCGCCTACGGGGTCGAGCTGCAGGACCGCTTCGATTCGCTCGACGCCTTCGACCTCGAAACCGGCCGCAGCTTCACCCTCGATGCCGCCCAATGCGCCTTCGGCTACCGCGACTCGGTCTTCAAGCACGTGCGCAGCGGCCCGAACGATTTCGGGCTGGCGGGCAGGGCGGTGATCACCCGGGTGCGCTTTCGCCTGCCCAAGCCCTGGAAACCCGTGGTCGGTTACCTCGATCTCGAGCGGAAGATGGAGGAAACCGGCAACTTCACGCCGAGCGCGCAGGACATCTTCGACTGGATCTGCGCCATCCGCCGGGCCAAGCTGCCCGACTGGCGCGTGCTGGGCAATGCCGGCAGCTTCTTCAAGAACCCGACCGTCACGCCGGAACAGTGCGCCGACATCATCGCGCGCGACCCGAAGATCGTTCACTACCCGATGGACGACGGCAGCATCAAGCTGGCTGCCGGCTGGCTCATCGACGCGTGCGGCTGGAAGGGCAAGTCGGTGGGCAACGCCGGTGTCTACGAGCGGCAGGCGCTGGTGCTGGTCAATCGCGGCGGCCGCGAGAACCCGGTGACGGGCGGCGAGGTGATGACCCTTGCCAAGGCCATCCAGACCAGCGTGTACGAGCGTTTCGGCATCCGGCTGGAGCCGGAGCCGGTGGTCGTCTGAGCTGACGCCGGCGCCAGCATGGATCTCGACTTCCTCCACCTGAATTTCCGCCGCCGCATTGGCGCACTGGTATGGGCCCGACGGGCCGTGCCGCTCGTCGCACTGCTGGCGCTCTTCCTCGGAACGCGGCGCTGGGGCTCGATGGTGGCGGTGATCGTGTTCGCGCTGCTGTTCGCGGCGGTGCTCAAGTTCCTCGAGAACAGCCTGCGGCGCCAGTTCATCCGCGAGGCCCGGCTGCCGCCCTTCCTGATCGGCAAGCTCTGCGAGGCGCATCCGCAGCTCAGCCGGCGCGACGCCGAACTGGTGCTGCGCGGCCTGCGCCAGTTCTTCATGGCGCACCTGCGCAGCGACCGCAAGTTCGTGGCGATGCCCTCGAAGGTGGTCGACACGGCCTGGCACGAGTTCATCCTGCACACGCAGGGCTACCAGAACTGGTGCAAGGCGGCCTTCGGCGGCATGCTGCACCACAGCCCGGCCGAGGTGCTGGGCAGGGACGCCCGGCGCAACGACGGCCTGCGCCGCACCTGGTACTGGGCCTGCAAGGAGGAGAGCATCGATCCGCGCAAGCCGGGGCGCCTGCCATTGCTGTTCGCGCTGGACATCAAGTTCGCCATTGCTGGCGGCTTTCACTACGTGCCCGACTGCCGTGCGGTGGAGCGGCACATCGGCTCGGACGCCCACTGCGGAACCAGCTTCGGCGAGTCGTCTTCGTCGGATGGCGGCAGCGCCGGCGATGCCGGCGGGTTTGGCGGCAGCGAGTCGTCGAGCAGCGGCGATGGCGGCTCCAGCGATGGCGGTTCGTCCGACGGCGGTGGCGGATGTGGCGGTGGCTGCGGCGGAGGCGGCGGGGACTGACATCGCAGTGCGCCTGCAATGGCAATGAAAAACGGGCCCCGAGGGGCCCGTTGTCGTTTCTGCCTCGCGCGGGAGGCAGAGGGAGGTCGATCAGCTCGCGTCGCCGTCGTTGGCCAGCTTCGGCAGCGCCGCGCCTTCGTTCGGCGACAGCAGGCCGACCTGCGTGTAGATGCCCAGCTTCTCGCGCGTGTCGGCGATGTCGAGGTTGCGCATCGTCAGCTGGCCGATGCGGTCCAGCGGCGTGAACGCGCCTTCGACCTTCTCCATGCTCAGGCGCTCGGGCTTGTACGTGAGGTTGGCCGACTCGGTGTTCATGATCGAGTAGTCGTTGCCGCGGCGCAGCTCGACCGTCACTTCGCCGGTGATGGCGCGCGCCACCCAGCGCTGGGCCGTCTCGCGCAGCATGATGGCCTGCGGGTCGAACCAGCGGCCCTGGTAGAGCAGGCGGCCGAGCTTGCGACCGTTCTCGCGGTACTGCTCGATCGTGTCCTCGTTGTGGATGCCGGTGACCAGGCGCTCGTAGGCGATGAACAGCAGCGCCAGGCCGGGGGCCTCGTAGATGCCGCGGCTCTTGGCCTCGATGATGCGGTTCTCGATCTGGTCGCTCATGCCCAGGCCGTGGCGGCCGCCGATGCGGTTGGCCTCGAGGATCAGGTCGACCAGGTTCGAGTAGCGCACGCCGTTCAGCGCGACGGGCACGCCTTCCTCGAAGCGCACCGACACGGTCTCGCGCTTGACTTCGACTTCGTCCTTCCAGAAGGCCACGCCCATGATCGGCTGCACGATGGTGATGCCGCTGTTCAGGTGCTCCAGGTCCTTCGCCTCGTGCGTCGCGCCGAGCATGTTGGAGTCGGTCGAGTAGGCCTTCTCGGCCGACATCTTGTAGGCGAAGCCGGCCTTCTGCATGAACGCCGACATCTCGGCGCGGCCGCCCAGCTCGTCGATGAAGACCTGGTCGAGCCAGGGCTTGTAGATCTTGAGAGCGGGGTTGGTCAGCAGGCCGTAGCGGTAGAAGCGCTCGATATCGTTGCCCTTGTAGGTGCTGCCGTCGCCCCAGATGTGAACGTCGTCTTCCTTCATGGCCGACACCAGCATCGTGCCGGTGACGGCGCGGCCCAGCGGCGTGGTGTTGAAGTAGGTGACGCCAGCGGTGGTGACGTGGAAGGCGCCGGCCTGCAGGGCGGCGATGCCTTCGTTGGCCAGCTGCGCGCGGCAGTCGATCAGGCGGGCGTTCTCGGCGCCGTAGAGCATCGCCTTGCGGGGAATCTCGTCGTAGTCGGGCTCGTCGGGCTGGCCGAGGTTGGCGGTGTAGGCGTAGGGAATGGCGCCCTTGTTGCGCATCCAGTGGAGCGCCGCGCTGGTGTCCAGGCCGCCGGAGAAGGCGATGCCGACCTTCTGGCCGGCGGGAACGTTTTGGAGGATGGTCGACATGATGGGAGTTCCGTTGGTGGTGGCGCGGTTCAATGGTTCATGACATTCGTGGCGCGGCTCTGTGCCGTGGATACCGTGGAACCGGCTTTGCCGGGCCACTGGTATCGCCCCCTGCAAGGGGGTTGGAGAAGCGACACGAAGTGCGCGAAGCCTGGGGGTTTACCCAAAATGGCAGATGTAGCTGTAGGGCTCGCCCGTCACGCGGATCTTGAAGCTCGAGTTGCTGGGCACGTTGAACTTCTGGCCGGGGCCCGAGGCGACCCATTCGTCGGAGCCCGCGAGCTGGTATTCGCAGCTGCCGGCGGTGCCTTCCATGATCTCGGGGGCGCCGGTATTGAAGGTGAGGGTGGACGGCAGGATCACGCCGACCGATTTCTTCGTGCCGTCTGCCAGGGTGAGGCTGTGGCTCACGCACTTGCCGTCGAAATACACATTGGCCTTGGTGGCCACTGCGGCGCTGTTCAGAGTGTCGGTAGTCGTCGTCATTGGGTGGCGCCGGCGGGTTGGCAGCCGGCGAATCGAGGACGCACCGCACCAGCGGCGCACCCGTCAAGGGTTGGAAAAGTCCTCGATTTTAGGGGTTCGGGCGGCTCGGGCCGCCGGCCGGCGAATCAGCGGTGCCAGCCGCGATAGCCCCAGCCGCCGCGGTAGTAGCCGCCGCCCCAGCCGCGCGAGTACCCGAGGTTCAGCGAGATGCCGACCGGCGGGTAGGCGTACGGGTAGGCATAGGGGTACGTGTAGGCCGGTTCCACGTAGACCGGGGCGCTGTACACGGGAGCGGCGTACACGGGCGCCGGCTGGTAGACCGGTGCCGGGGCGTTGGAGACGACGACGCCGGGCTCGGGCACCACGTTGTCCCACGGCGAGCCGCCGGACTGCGGGGCATAGCCGCCGCTGTTGGCTTCGACCGGGTACGCCTGCAGCTGCGATTGGGGCACCACCGGGGAGGTCGTCACACCCGTCACGCCATAAGCGCTGGCCTGGATCGGGATGGTCGCGCCCGGCCGGGTGTTCATGCGGGTGGTGTACTGGCGTCCGTTGTATTCGTACGTGACGTTGTAGTTGACGTCGCTGCCGGTCGTTTCGCGGATCGGGGTGGCGGAGATCACCCGAGCCTGGACCACCTGGTTCTGCTGTGCATGAACGAGGCCGGTGCCGGCAGCCAGCATGCCGGCGACCGAAATGCCTGCGAGAGTGCGAAAAGTGCGATTGTTCATGGTGTGTCTCTCCTGCGGATCGAGGTTCGACGCCGGGCGGCAGGCCGGGGTTCCAGGATTTACACGGCGTTGACAGCCCAGGCTTCGGCGTCGAATCCCGTCGTAACGGGCTTTTTCGGGCCCCAGTTGACCACCGGCCGCTTGATCAGGCTGGGGTTGGCCAGCAGCACGGCACGGGCGGAGGCCGCGTCGACCACGCCTTCGCGGGTGGCGTCGTCCAGCTTGCGCCAGGTGGTTCCCTTGCGGTTGACCAGGGCCTCCCAGCCGGGCTTCTTGAGCCACTGGTCGAGCTCGGCCTCGGGAACGCCCTGTTTCTTGAAATCGTGGAAGGCGTAGTCCACGCCGTGTTCGTCGAGCCAGGCGCGGGCGCGCTTGACGGTGTCGCAATTCGGAATGCCGTAGAGGGTTGTCATGGCCGCGATGATGCCCCGGCCGACGGGTCGGCGACAATGCCCGCCTCCATGGAAACCCTGAACGACTGGCTCGAGCGCGCCGAGCGACTCCATCCCAAGAACATCGAGCTCGGACTCGAGCGCGCCAAGGAAATGGCGCAGCGCCTCGGCCTGCGTTTCGGCTGCCCCGTCATCACGGTGGCGGGCACCAACGGCAAGGGCTCGACCTGCGCCATGCTCGAATCGATCCTGACGCACGCGGGCTACCGCACGGCGGTGTTCACCTCGCCGCACCTGGTGCGCTTCGAGGAGCGGCTGCGGCTCCTGGGCGAGGCGGTTGATGCTTCCAAACTGATAGCAAGCTTCGAGGTGGTGGAAAAGGCGCGCGGCGAGATGCCCCTGACCTATTTCGAATTCACCACGCTCGGCATCCTGCACTGCATGATCGAGCAGAAGCCCGACGTGGCGATCCTCGAGGTCGGCCTGGGCGGCCGGCTCGACGCGGTCAACATCATCGACACCGACTGCGCCGTCATCACCAGCATCGACCTTGACCACATGGAATACCTCGGCCCCGACCGCGAGAGCATCGGCTTCGAGAAGGCCGGGATCATGCGCCCGGGCAAGCCGGTGGTCGTGAGCGACCCGGTGCCGCCGCAGAGCGTGGTCGACCACGCCAACGCCATCGGCGCCGACCTCTGGCGCTTCGGAACCGACTTCAACGTCTCGGGCGACAAGCAGCAGTGGGGCTGGTCGGGCCGCGGGCGGCGCTACAGCGGGCTGGCCTATCCGGCCCTGCGCGGCGCCAACCAGCTCATCAATGCGGCCGGCGTGCTGGCGGCGCTCGAGGCGCTGCGGCCGCAGCTGCCGGTCACGGCGCAGGCCGTGCGCAACGGCTTCGCGATGGTCGAGCTGCCGGGGCGCTTCCAGATCGTGCCGGGCGAGCCGGCGCTGGTGCTCGACGTGGCGCACAACGCGCACGCCGTGGCCGCGCTGGCCGAGAACCTCGACGCGATGGGCTTCTACCCGACCACGCACGGCGTGTTCGGCGTGATGGCGGACAAGGATCTCGCGCCCATCCTGGCGCGCATCGGCCCGCTGATCGACCGCTGGTACTTCACCGACCTGCCAACGCCGCGCGCCGCCAAGGCGGCCGATCTGCTGGCAGCCTGGCAGGCGCAGAACAAGCGCACCGATGCCTCGGGCAGCGTGCACGCGAGCCCCATGGAAGCGCTGGGCGCGGCCATCGGGCAGGCAGGGGCCGCTGATAGAATTGTGGTCTTCGGATCGTTCTTCACCGTGGGTGGCGTGCTCGAAAACGGCACCCCCCGGCTGCAAGCCAAACACCTGTCGCCGGGCGGCTGACCGTCGGGCCGCACACACCTTCTGGCGCAACCTCGCTGCACTCCTTCAGGGATCGAACTTCATGGCGTTTTTCAAGTTCCGCACGCGCGGCCAGCAAGGCAACGAAGGACGAGGCGCCCCGGCAGCCGTCCCGGCGGAAAGTGTCGAAACCATGCGTCGGCGTGCGCGCCACCGGCTGCTCGGCGCAGCGGTGCTGGTGCTGCTGGGCGTGATCGGCTTCCCGCTGCTGTTCGATACCCAGCCGCGGCCCGTGTCGGTCGACATTCCCATCGAGATTCCCGATCGCAACAAGGTCAAGCCGCTGCCGGTGCCCGCCACGCCGGCGCCTGCCGCAACCACCTCGCCGGCCGCGCCCGACAACAGCGGCAGCTCGCGCGTTGCCTCGTCGTCTTCCGGCGGCATGATCACCGAGACTGCCGACGGCACCGTGATCGACCCCGGCAAGCCCTTGCCCGCCACGCCGCCCGTCGCGGCCGTGGAACCCAAGCCCGAACCGAAGCCGAAGCCCGAGCCCAAACCGGAGCCGAAACCGGAAGCGAAACCCGAACACAAGCCGGAATCCAAGCCCGAGGCCAAGCCGAAGCCGGAACCCAAGCCCGAAGCGAAACCCAAGCCCGCCGCCGCGGACGACGGCGCCCGGGCCCGCGCGCTGCTCGAAGGCAAGCCCCTCACCGCTGCCGCGGCCAAGCCTGCCGCAGCCGACGAGGGCGGCCGCTTCGTGGTGCAGGTCGGCGCCTTCGCCGATGCCGACAAGGCGCGCGAAGTGCGCCAGAAGCTCGAGAAGGCCGGTCTCAAGACTTATGTGCACGTGGCCAAGACAGCCGACGGTGAGCGCACGCGTGTGCGTGTCGGCCCCTTCGGCTCGCGTGCCGAGGCCGACCGCGCTGCCGAGAAGGTCAAGGGCTTGTCTTTGTCGGCCGCGATCCTCACGTTGTAAGGGCCGTCGCCCGCTGTCGCCGTTGCCGTGGCCTTGTTCGACTGGATCGCCGTCGCGCTCATCGGGGTGTCGATGCTTTTCGGCCTGATGCGCGGGCTGGTGTTCGAAGTGATTTCGCTGATCGGATGGGTGGCCGCCTTCATCGCAGCCCAGTGGCTGGCGTCGGGCGTGGCGGCATGGCTGCCGTTCGGCGACCCGCAGGGGGCGTGGCGCTACCCGCTGGCCTTCGTGCTGGTGTTCGTGGCGGTGGTGTTCGGCGTGGGGCTGGTGGCAGCGCTCACGCGAAAGTTGATCACGGTCGTGGGTCTGCGGCCGGTGGACCGGATTCTGGGAGCGGCGTTCGGCGCGGCGCGGGGCGTGGTGGCCCTGCTCGTGTTCGCCGTCGTTGTCCATTTGCTGGTGTTGAGCGACAGTGCCTGGTGGCACGAATCGCGCAGCGCCATTGTTCTCGATGCGGCATTGCAGGGCCTCAAGCCCTCGCTGCCTGAAAAGTTGGCAAGCTACCTGCCCTGAGAGGAATAGTTCATGTGTGGAATCGTCGGCGTTGTCAGCAACGCACCCGTCAATCAGCTGCTCTATGACGCGCTGCTGCTCCTGCAGCACCGCGGTCAGGACGCCGCAGGCATCGTCACCCTGCAGGAACGCAAGTTCTTCATGCACAAGGCCAAGGGCATGGTCCGCGACGTGTTCCGCACGCGCAACATGCGCGCGCTGCCCGGCAGCGTGGGCCTGGGCCAGGTGCGCTACCCGACCGCCGGCAACGCCTACAGCGAGGAAGAGGCCCAGCCTTTCTACGTGAACGCGCCCTTCGGCATCGTGCTCGTGCACAACGGCAACCTGACCAACGCGCATGCGCTGCGTTCGGAGCTGTTCTCCACCGACCATCGCCACACCAATACCGAGAGCGACTCCGAAGTGCTGCTCAACGTGCTGGCCCACGAACTCGAGCGCGCGTCTCGTGGTGTGCCGCTGCATCCGGCCGAGGTGTTCGCCGCGGTCAAGAGCATGCACAAGCGCCTGCGCGGCTCGTACGCCGTGGTGTCGCTCATCGCCGGCCACGGCCTGCTGGCCTTCCGCGATCCGTACGGCATCCGCCCGCTGTGCATGGGCCGCAGCGCCGACGGCACCGTGATGGTGGCGAGCGAATCGGTCGCACTGGAAGGCTCGGGCCATACCTTCGAGCGCAACATCAACCCCGGCGAGGCCGTGTTCATCGACCTCGAGGGCAATGTGCATTCGATGCAGTGCGCCGAGTCGCCGACGCTCAACCCCTGCATCTTCGAATTCGTCTACCTCGCGCGTCCGGACTCGGTGCTCGACGGCATCTCGGTCTACCAGGCGCGCCTGAACCTGGGCGAGACGCTGGCCAAGCGCGTGGTGTCGACCGTGCCGCCGAACCAGATCGACGTGATCATCCCGATTCCCGAGTCGAGCCGCCCGAGCGCCACGCAGCTCGCGCACCTGCTGGGCGTACCGTACCGCGAAGGCTTCGTGAAGAACCGCTACGTCGGCCGCACCTTCATCATGCCGGGGCAGGGCGTGCGCAAGAAGTCGGTGCGCCAGAAGCTCAACGTGATCGGCAGCGAGTTCAAGGGCCGCAACGTGCTGCTGGTCGACGACTCCATCGTGCGCGGCACCACCAGCCGCGAAATCGTGCAGATGGCGCGCGATGCCGGCGCCCGCAAGGTCTACCTCGCCAGCGCCGCGCCGCCGGTGCGCTACCCCAACGTCTATGGCATCGACATGCCGACCAAGGACGAGCTGGTGGCGCACGACCGCACTGTCGAAGAAATCCGCGAACTGATCGGCTGCGACGCGCTGATCTACCAGGACGTCGACGCCATGAAGCGCGCCATCGGCTCGCTCAACGCCAAGCTCGACGGCTTCGACGCATCGTGCTTCGACGGCGTGTACGTGACCGGCGACATCGACACCGACGCCATCTCCCGCATGAACGGCAACCGTCCCCGCATCGAAGAGACCGAAGAGGATTCCTCGCGCCTCGCGCTTCCCAATCACAGCGAGTGAGAGCAGACGAAGTGACCGACGACGAACGAACACTGCCGCCGGGGTTGCATCCCGACACGCTCGCGCTGCGCACCGGCCTCGCGCCGAGCCAGTACGGCGAGCATTCCGACGCGCTCTTCCTGACCAGCGGCTTCGTGCAGCCCGACGCTGAGACCTCGATGCGCCGCTTCGCGGGCACCGAGCCGGGCTTCACCTATTCGCGCACCTCAAACCCGACCGTGACCAGCTTCGAGCAGCGCATCGCGGCGCTCGAGGGCACCGAAGCGGCGATCGGCGCGTCGACCGGCATGGGCGCGATCCTCATGATGTGCATGGGCCTGCTGAAGGCCGGCGACCATGTGGTCTGTTCGCGCTCGGTGTTCGGCTCCACGCTGAACCTTTTCGGCAAGGAGTTCGCCAAGTTCGGCGTCGAGACCACTTTCGTGTCGCAGACCGACGTCGCCGAATGGCGCGCGGCCGTTAAGCCCAACACCAAGCTGCTGTTCGCCGAGACGCCGACCAATCCGCTTACCGAGGTCTGCGACATTCGAGCGCTGGCCGATGTGGCGCATGCGGCGGGCGCGCTGCTGGCGGTCGACAACTGCTTCTGCACGCCGATCCTGCAGCGTCCGGCGGCGCTGGGCGCTGACCTCGTCATCCACTCGGGCACCAAGCACCTCGACGGCCAGGGCCGCGTGATGGCGGGCGCGATCTGCGGTCCTTCGAAGCTCATCGTCGACGTGTTCGGACCCATCGTGCGTACGGCCGGCATGGCGCTGGCGCCGTTCAATGCGTGGGTCGTGCTCAAGGGCATCGAGACGCTCGGCATTCGCATGAAGGCGCATTGCGCGAACGCGATGGACATCGCTCAGTGGCTCGAGAAGCAGCCCGGCGTTGCACGCGTGTACTACCCCGGGCTCGCTTCGCACGCGCAGCACGAACTGGCCATGCAGCAGCAGTCGGGGCAGGGCGGGGCGGTCGTGTCGTTCGACGTGGTCGGCGATTCGCCCGAGACGGCGCGCGCCAATGCCTTCCACGTCATGAACAGCACGCGCGTGGTGAGCCTCGCGACCAACCTTGGCGACGTGAAGACCATCATCACGCATCCGGGCACCACCTCGCACGGCCGCCTGACCGAGGCGCAGCGCCAGGCCGCCGGCATCGGCCAGGGGCTGATCCGCCTCGCGGTCGGCCTCGAGCATGCCGAAGACATCAAGGCCGACATCACGCGCGGCCTGAGCACCCTGTATTCACGATAACGAAATGACCGGCAAAGTACGCACCCGCATCGCACCATCCCCCACGGGTTTTCTTCATCTGGGCACGGCACGCACGGCCCTCTACTCGTGGGCCTATGCGCGCCACTATGGCGGCGAGTTCGTGCTGCGCATCGAGGACACCGACGTGGCCCGTTCCACGCAGGACTCGACGGACCAGATCCTCGCGTCGATGCACTGGCTCGGCCTCGAATACGACGAAGGCCCGATCTACCAGATGCAGCGCCTGGAGCGCTATCGCGAAGTGATCGCGCAGATGCTGGCGGCCGGTACGGCCTACTACTGCTACTGCACGCCGGCCGAGCTCGACGAGATGCGCGAGGCGCAACGCGCGCGCGGCGAGAAGACGCTGTACGACCGCCGCTGGCGTCCCGAGCCGGGCAAGGTGCTGCCGCCCGTACCCGAAGGCGTGCCGCCGGTGGTGCGCTTCTGCAATCCGCCCGAAGGCGACGTCACGTGGAACGACCTCGTGAAGGGCGAGATCACCATCAACAACCGCGAGATCGACGACCTCATCATCCTGCGGCCTGATGGTGTGCCGACCTACAACTTCGCGGTGGTGGTCGACGACTGGGACATGAACATCACGCACGTGTTCCGCGGCGACGAGCACATCAACAACACGCCGTGGCAGATCAACATCTTCCGCGCGCTTGGTGCATCGCTGCCCGAGTTCGGCCATGTGCCGGTGATTCTTGGCGACGACGGGCAGAAGCTCTCGAAGCGTCGTGGCGCAGTGAGCGTCACTGCCTATGAAGACAACGGCTACCTGCCCGAAGCGATGCTCAACTACCTCGCGCGCCTTGGCTGGAGTCATGGCGACGACGAGCTCTTCACGCGCGAGCAGATGGTGAGCTGGTTCGATGGTTCGCATCTGTCGAAGAGCCCCGCGCAGTGGGATGCGGCCAAGCTCGCGTGGGTCAACGCGCAGTACATCAAGGCGAAGAGTGGTGATGAGCTCGCACCGCTCGTTGCAGCACAGTTGCAGAAGCGAGGCATCGTTGCGGACGAGCGCTTGCCTGCGATCTGCGCGCTGTTCAAGGACCGTTGCGAGACCACGGTTGCGCTCGCCGACTGGGCTGCTGCGTTCTATGCGGACATCAACGTGACCGAAGCCGATCGTGCGCAACACATCACTGATGCAGTGAAGCCCGCAATCGCAACGCTCGCTGAAAAAATGATGACGGTCGCGTGGGATAAGGCCTCGATCGCAGTTATGATCAAGGAAGTCCTCGCGACACACGCATTGAAGATGCCGGTGTTAGCGATGCCAGTACGAGTGCTTGTGATGGGAACACCGCAAACACCGTCCTTGGATTCAGTCCTCGAAATTTTTTCCCGCGAAAAAGTTATCGAACGATTGAGAAAGGCCTGAAATTCGGGCTATAATCTGAGGCTCGACACCCACACGGGGGTATAGCTCAGCTGGGAGAGCGCTTGCATGGCATGCAAGAGGTCAGCGGTTCGATCCCGCTTACCTCCACCAGTGTGTCGAGATGGTTAGAGATGCTGATCGCAGCACGTCCAAGGTTTTGACCCTATCGTCTAGAGGCCTAGGACACCACCCTTTCACGGTGGCTACCGGGGTTCGAATCCCCGTAGGGTCGCCAGTTTCACTTCAGTGAAGCAGGCATGAGTCGTCAACACTCGGTTCCGCAAGGAGCGAACGTTGTCTACCAGGAGTGGTAGTTCAGTTGGTTAGAATACCGGCCTGTCACGCCGGGGGTCGCGGGTTCGAGTCCCGTCCACTCCGCCAGTCAGAAGCCCTTGCAGCTCAATGAGTTGCAAGGGCTTTTCACTTTCTGGCCTCTTCTCTTCTTCCCTCTATTCGATCAGCGGACTCGGGCGCATCACGCCCGCGAGTTGCTGTTTGCCCGACAGCAGGAAGTCGATGAAGGCACGCACGCGGCGTGGCATCGAGCGACTCGCCGGATAGACCAGCGATGCAAGCTTTGGCGCAGGCTCGAAGTCCTGCAGCAGCCTGTCCAATCGACCGCTGGCGATGTGCTCGTTCACGACGAACATCGGCAGATGCGCGATGCCCAGTCCTGTCACCGTCATCGCCGCAAGGTGATGCATGTCGTCCGAGCGCACATCGGCGCGCGTCTCGATCTGCAGCGGCCCTTCCGGTGTCTTGAAGTTCCATGACTCCTCCCGACCATCCGGCCGCGTATAGGCCAGGCACTGGTGCGCGAGGAGTTCTTCAGGTCGTGATGGCCGCGACCTCCCTCCGAAACACGCAGGTGCCGCGACGGTGACGAACTGCCCGTATCCCAACGGACGTGCCACGAGGCTCGAATCGGGCAGGGCGCCCACGGCGATCGCGACATCCAGCCCCAGATCGAAGATGTCCGACAGCAGCATGGTCGACACGATCTCGATGCGCAGTTTCGGATGTCGCGCGAGCAGCGCCGGCAGCATAGGCGCGACGACGAATGTGCCGAAGAGTGGCGGCAATCCCACGCGCACGGTGCCGGACACCGCATGCGCGCCCGCCCCAGCTTCTTCCACCGCTTCCGCCAGCAGTTCGAAGGCTCGCGCACAACGTTCGTGAAACGCCATGCCTTCCTCGGTCAGATGCAGCGCCCGCGTCGTGCGCGTCAGTAGCTGCACGCCGAGGTCGCTCTCGAGTCGACCGATGGCTTTGCTCACGGCCGACGGCGTCATCGCGTGCAGCGCCGCGGCAGCGGTGAAGCTGCCCGCATTGGCCACCGTCACGAATACGCGTGCATCGGCTTCCGATATGGGCAACTCGTGAGTCCGGCTCATCAGTCTTGTGCCTTCAGCCTGCTTTTTCATGAAGCTCCTCGCGGCCACCATTCGTGGCGTGCACATCGATCACATCGACACAGCCCGTCTGACCATCAACAGGAGCCGATCATGAAACTCTTCTACAGCCCCGGTGCTTCTTCATTGTCCCCGCACATCGTGCTGCACGAGGCCGGCCTGAGCGCGGAGATGATCCGTGTCGACCTCGAAACCAAGACGCTGCCTTCCACCGGGCAGAGCTATCTGCCGATCAACCCCATGGGCAAGGTGCCCGCGCTCGAGCTCGACGACGGCGAGGTGCTGACCGAAGGCATTGCCGTGCTGCAGTACCTCGCCGATCTCGCTCCGGCGTCGCAGCTTGCACCGACGGCCGGCACCATGGCGCGTCATCGTTTGGCCGAGGCCCTGAGCTTCGTCGCGACCGAGCTGCACAAGGGCTTCGCGCCCATGTTCGATCCCGACGTGCCGGCAAGCTACAAGCAGAGCCTCATCGCAGACACCCGGGCCTTCGAACGCGTCGCATCGCTGGTGCAGCCGGGGCCGTACATCCTCGGCGAATGCTTCACCATCGCGGATGCGTACCTCTATCCGATCCTGCGTCTCGGCCGTCATGCAGGACTCGATTTCTCGCCGTGGCCGGCGATCGTCCGCTACATGAAGTCGGTCGCGAAACGCCCCGCTGTACATGCAGCAATGCAGGCAGAAGCACTGATCGAAGATCGATAGATGAAGGTTTGAAGCGACCGCGTTACATCCGGGCTCTCGCAGTCGAATAAACTCCGCCCCGCTTGCAGCTTGTATTCGTGCTGCGCCGCCATAGGCAACATGGCGAAATTAAACCTATCAGGAAACTCAGTTGAACCGCATCGAACTCGTCGAAAAAATCGCCGCCGCCCACAACCTCAGCAAGGCAGAAGCCGCGCGCGTTCTCGAGACCATCACCAGCTCGATCGTCGCCGCCGTGAAGAAGGACGACCCCGTCCAGATCGTCGGCTTCGGCACTTTCAAGCAAGTGGCGCGCGCCGCTCGCTCGGGCTTCAACCCCAGCGCCGGCACCAAGATCAAGATCGCCGCACAGAAGGTGCCGAAGTTCGTGCCGGGCGCAGCCTTCAAGGCCGCCGTGGACCCGAAGGCTGCAAAGCGCAAGGCCGACAGCAAGGCTGTGGCCGCCAAGCCCGCCGCGAAGAAGGCTGCCGCGCCCGCCAAGAAGGCCGCCGCTGCCAAGAAGAAGTAAGAGGCAGTGACGAAAGCGTCGCGGCCATGCGCTGCGAACGCAGAAACGAAAAACGGCCCGAAAGGGCCGTTTTTTCATGGGCGGCGCACCTTGCCTGTCGATGCGCTGGTTCTTCCTCAGTCGGGTTGGATCACGCCCTCGCTCAGATAGCGTTCGTACTCGGCGATCGGAATCGCCGTCGTCTGCATGTTGCCGGCGTCGCCCCAGCTCAGCACGGCGCTGTCAGGCGCCAGTTGAATCTCGATGGGGCCCTGGGGAATGAGGATCAGGGGGCCGTCGCCAGCCCGATATTCGACATTTCCTGTGACTTTCGCATTGGCTGCCATGGCTTCGTTCCTCGGGATGTTGGGGAATGCGGGGGACGGAACCCAAGCGTATAGGAATCCGGTGTCCTGCGGGTGCTTTGGCGTGCGCTTATCCGTGCAGATCGAATGGCTGTCCGCCGGGCGATGGCGCGTCATACCGGCGTCACGTGCCGCGTGGCACGCTCGCGCCTCGAATGACGAAGCCGATCCGAAGATTTCTTGCGCTGTCGATTGCCTGCCTCGCGATCCTGGCGGCGGTCGTCGGATGGCATCTGGCCTGTGGCAGTGCCACCGAGGTCCGCGTGGCCGACGCAGCTCCGTCGCTCGAAATCCGATGGCACGGCGGAGGCATCGTTCTGCAGGGAACGGTGCAGGACGTCGCCACCCAGCGCTCCCTAGCGGAAGGCGCGGCCGCGCGCCTGGGCGGCGAGAGCGACCAGGTGACCGACTGGCTCGACATCACGCCCACCGCGCCGCCGGTGGCAGACGCGGCGGCGCTCGCCAAGGTCATCCTCCTCGGACAGGAGGGCTGGCACCTGCAGCGTCGGTCGACCGAAGGCTTGCTCGCGGTGCAGTCGCCGACCGACGAGCGCAGCATGCAGGCAAAAGCGCTCCTGCAGGCTGCATTCGGTCCCGGCATCGCGATCCGCCTCGTGCAGTTGCCCTGAGCGGCGACGACGCCTCTTTGGATCTTCTCGCCCCGTCATGGGGCCTTCATGGCCTCGTCATGAGTCGTGTCCAGCATCCGCTGCGGCATTTCCAAAAACCGAGGAGAGAGGTTCCCATGCACCCATCGTTGAAGCACTTCGCCCTCGCCGGCGTGGTGGTGGCTTCGCTGACTGCCTGCGGCGGCAGCGGCAATTCGAACAATTTCATTCCTTTCGTGCCGCCACCCACGGCCGGCAATCCTCCGGCGCCTGCGCCCGCCGTTCCCGGCAGCATGGACGTGAAGCTCATCGCCTTCAACGACCTGCACGGCAACCTCGAGCCGCCGAAGCTGTCGATCACCGCGCCCGCCAAGAGCGGTGGCACGGTGCCTGTGCCTGCCGGCGGCGCGGCCTACATGGCCTCGGCCATCGCTTCGCTGAAGGCGCAGAACCCCAACAACGCCGTTGTCTCGGCCGGCGACATGATCGGCGCGTCGCCGCTGGTCTCAGCGCTCTTCCTCGACGAATCGACCATCGAAGCCGTCAACGCGATGAAGATCGACTTCAACGCGGTCGGCAACCACGAGTTCGACAAGGGCCAGACCGAGTTGCTGCGCATGAAGAACGGCGGCTGCGCGAAGAACACCGCGCTCGAGCCCTGCCGCGTGAACAAGAGCTTCCCGGGCGCCAACTTCGGCTTCCTCGCGGCCAACACCGTGAAGGGCGACGGCAACACGCTGTTTCCCGCAACCGGCATGAAGACCTTCACGAAGGACGGCGCCACGGTGAAGGTGGCCTTCATCGGCATGACGCTGAAAGGCACGCCGAACATCGTGACGCCGGCCGGCGTTGCGGGCCTCACTTTCAAGGACGAAGCCGACACGGCCAACGCGCTGATTCCGCAGCTGAAGTCGCAGGGCGCGGACGCCATCGTCGTCGTCATCCACGAAGGCGGCACCACCACCGTGGGCTACAACGACAAGAGCTGCACGGGCCTGAGCGGCGACATCCTGCCGATCCTCAACAAGCTCGACTCCGCGGTCGACGTCGTGATCTCGGGCCACACGCACCGCTCCTACGTGTGCGACTACGGCAAAACGAACCCGGCCAAGCCTTTCCTGCTGACCAGCGCGGGCCAGTACGGCACGCTGCTGACCGACATCAACCTCACCATCGACACGAAGACGCGCAAGGTGACGGCCAAGACCGCCGACAACGTGATCGTGCAGGGCGAGGCCTACACCAGCGGCGCCACCACCGTAGCGCTGACCGACCAGTACCCCGTCTTCGGCAAGAACCAGGAAGTGGCTGCGCTCATCAGCCAGTACCTCGCGATTGCGGGGCCGCTGGTGCAGCGTGTGGTGGGCTCGCTCACTACGACGGCTACGCGCGCGCAGGACCCGCAGACCAAGGAAAGCGTGCTGGGAGACCTGATCGCCGATGCGCAACTGGCCGCAACCAGTCCGGCCGGCAAGGGAGCTGCGCAGATCGCCTTCATGAACCCGGGCGGCGTGCGCGCCGACCTCGCGCCCGCCGGCGACGGCAGCGTGACCTACGGTCAGATCTTCGCCGTGCAGCCCTTCGGCAACAGCCTCGTGGTGAAGACCATGACCGGCGCGCAGATCAAGGCAGTGCTGGAGCAGCAGTTCAACAGCGGCTCCAACACCACGACTTCGCCCAAGGTGCTGCTGCCTTCCGCAAGCTTCAAATACAGCTTCAACCTTTCGGCACCCGCTGGTTCACGCATCACCAACATGTCGCTCAACGGCACCGCGATGGCCGACGGCACCAGCTACCGCGTGACGATGAATAGCTTCCTGGCCACCGGCGGCGACAACTTCACCGCCTTCAACCAGGGCACCGACGCGCTCGGCGGCGACCAGGACGTGGATGCCCTGGAGGCCTACATCAAGGCGAACAGCCCGCTGGCGCCTCCGACGCCCAACCGCATCTCAGTCTTGCCCTGAGCAAGCGGTGAACGAGGGGGCAGGCTGTGTTCAGACAGCCTGCCCCTCAGGGTGTGCCCACCTCACGGACCTTGAGCGAGACCGCGCGAGCCATAGGCAGCTGAACACGGCCTGCAGCAAGGCAATCGCGACACAGGGCAAGGCAACCCCCAGCAGGAGCCCGAAGCGCGGCTCCAGCGCATGGAAAAGGCCAAGCAAGAACAGCACTTGCACGAGGTAGTTCGCCGATGCCATGCGTCCCATGGGGGCGAGCTTGCACAGCCGTCGGCGCAAGCGCGGCTGCTGGAACACCAGCACGAATGCCGCGATGCAGAACGCGAACAGGGCCGGCGCGATCGGTGCCATGCCTTGCGGCAGCGCGATCGCGACAAGGCTGACGGCAAGTGCAGCCTGCAGCAGGCGAGCCCACAGGTGCTGGTATGCAACCGACTCCTTCAGCATGCGTTGCGAGAGCAGGCGCACGGCCCCAGTCTTCTCGCCGGGCCGGCCGACCCGCGTCGCGAAGCTCACGCCGAAGAGCAGCGCGAGGAGGGCGGCAGACGTTGCGGCGAACTCGAGCGCCGAAGCACTGAACAGATTGAGCACAGGCGCGCACAGTAGCGCGAAGCCGCGCAGTGCGTCCGGCAGTGCGAGGCGGCGGGCGCTGCCGGAGCGAGAGTGGCGCGGAAACCTTGCGAGATCGAGTGTCATGGGAGTGCGCGAAGTCGGTTCGATGCCAGATCGCGGACGGCCTTGTGCAGCCGCCCGCACCAGAGCCGCGATGCTACGAACCCGCATTGCACGAACATTGCGCCTGATTCGGTAGGACGAGCGGCCATCGGTTCATCGACGCCGTGACCTTGCGTAGGCCGATGCCTTCAACCGGATTTGCCCGGTTTTCGCGGACTTAGCATGAGCCGATCTGCCATCGCAGGCAGAGTTCTCGTTCATTGCCGATCCATGTTCTCAACAAGGAAAGGATTCCGTCATGAAAGCCATGAACTTCCGAACGCTGGCGTTCTCGTCCATCGTGGCGGCGTGCAGCCTGGCATTCGTCGGGTGCACCACCACGCGGCCGCAGGACCAGGCCAGCAGCGCGTCTTCGCGCACTTCCATCGACGCTCAGGTCGATGCATCGCTCTCCAAGCTGTACGACTCCGTGAAGGGCTCGCGTGAGCTGGTAGCCAGGTCGAGCGGCGTGCTGGTGTTCCCCGCCGTGGTGGGGGCCAGCATGGGCGTGGGCGCCGAGTACGGGCGGGGCGCCCTGCGCGTGAACGGGCGCACGCAGTCCTACTACAGCACGACCGCCGGCTCCGTGGGATTCCAGGCCGGTGCGCAGTCGAAGGCGGTGATCTATGTCTTCACCACCCAGGCGGCGCTTGACCAGTTCCGTAACAGCAAGGGCTGGACGGCCGGTGCGGATGCCACCGTGGCACTCGCAACCATCGGGGCCAACGGCAGCATCGACACGAACACCCTTCGCCAGCCCGTGGTGGGATTCGTGATGACCAACGTGGGGCTTGAGGCCGGCGTTTCGCTGTCGGGTGCGAAGATCAGCGCGATCCAGCCCTAGTCAGTTCCGGTAGAAAAGAAACCCGCCGGTCCTGAGCGGACCGGCGGCGAGTTCAATGCCCGAGCTGCGCCTGCAGCTCGGCGACTTGCCTACGCAGCGATTCGTTCTCGGCAGTGAGGTCCGCCACGCGCTGCTGCAGCGCCTGAAGCGTGTCCGCGCTGCCTTCGTCCTCTGAAGACGCTTCGGCGGATTCCGCGCGCGGCTTCTTCTTCGACTCGCGCACGCGCTTGGCTGCCTGCTTGAGTTCGTCCTTGCCCGCGTTCGCGGCCGAGACCTGCTCTTCGGCCGGCAGCGTGGCCACGGCCGCCGCGGTGTTGATCGAGATCACACCCGATTTCACGGCCGCCACCAGTTCCGGCGCAGCCTGCTTCTGGATCTTCTCGATCATCACGACCTGACTGCTGCTCAGGCGCGCAGCCTTGGCGATGGCCTCGCGACTGTTGAGCGGCGCGGGCGGCGGCAGGGACGCCGCAGCCGCATCGTCTTCCGGCGTCGCGTCGGCGGGCGGATCGACGTCGAACGGCGCGTCCGACGAGAAGGGGGCCGACTCCGCCGGTGCCATTGCGGAACGGCTGCGCTGCTGGTCGACGATGTCCTTCTTCCTCAGCGCGAGGACGCCGCGCAGATAGTCCGAAATGCTGCGCCGGCCCAGGTGCTGGTCGATCATCCAGAGGTGCACGTCCTCGATGGTCTTGAAGCGCGGGTTCTGCACGGTCTTGAACGGCAGGCCATGTTTCTGGCAGATGCCGTAGCGGTTGTGGCCGTCCACCAGCACGTCGCCCCACAGTACGAGCGCGTCGCGGCAACCCTCGGCGAGGATGCTCCGCTCCAGCGCCTCGTGTTCCTCCGGTGTCATGGGGTCGATGTAAGCCTTGAGTTCTTCGTTGACGACGATGTTCATGAGGGGGCAGGAAACGGAGCGGGGCAAAGGGGCGGGATTTTAGATGGGCCCGGCTTTCGGCTTTTTGGTGCGCTGGTGGGATGTCTCTGTTTGGTGCGTCCAAACGTCTATAGGAGTAAGGACACATTCGCAAATTTGCGCTGTCATCCTTTTGTAAATATTAATGATTCTTATTTAAATGTGTGAGCTGGACGCCCGAACTGAGCGGGCTGCAGCCACGCCAAGGCGCCCGACGTGCGCTGTTTCGAGATTCGATGCCTGGCCCAATCTGGAGTTGTTCAAAAAATGCTGTCACTCTCGTCCGAGTCTTCTCTGGGGGATGTTTTTGTCGCCAACCGGGCCCAACTCCTCCACGTGGCCCGCAGGATCGTTCGTACCGCGGACCTTGCCGATGACGTCGTGCAGGACGCCTATCTCCGGATCGCCGACGGTGCCTGTGACCGCAAGGTCGACAAGCCCATGGGCTACTGCTGTCAGGTGGTGCGCAATCTGGCGCTCGACCACTGCCGCCGCCAGTCGCTCGAAGCCACCTACCGCACCTTCGATGTGGACGTGGAGACGCTGGATGTCCCGGGCCCGCCATCGCCCGACCGCGTGATGAGGGACAGGCAGGTGGTCGGCCTGATCGAGCAGGCGCTGTCGGCCTTGTCCCCGAGGACGCGCGTGGCCTTCCAGCTCTACCGGCTCGAAGGACTCACGCAGCGCGACATCGCAGTGCAGATGGGCTGCGCGCTCGGGCTCGTGAACCGCCTGATCGCCGAAGCGGACGAAGTCATCGGCGCAATGCGCCACCTGATCAAGGATTGACTTGCGCGAGCGAGCTCCGGTGCCGGCTGGTGTAAGGTAAAACCGTACACGCATGGCACAAGAGCAAGACGACCTCATCTGGCGCACCGCATGGGACTGGGTGCGGCGCGAGCATGATCGCGAGAATTTCGGCGAGGGCTCGCGTGTCGAACTGGTGGCATGGCTGCTCGCCGACCCCGCCCACCGCAAGGCCTACCACAAGGCCGCCCGGCTCTGGCTGCTCGCCGGCCTCGTGCCGCCCACCATCGACGTCGATGCGTGGAAGAAGAGCCAGGGCCGGGCCACCTCCGAAGACTCGGAACCCGACCGCGACGCCTGATCGCCGCCGGCCGGTCTCCCTCCCGCCACCCCCGGAGCCCGGGGTGAACAGATTCGGTCCCGAATCGTCATGTTGATCAGAAGCGCAGCAATCGACCGCCTGCCGGTCCGCTTGCCCGCGAGCTTCCTCCATCAACCGCACAAGGACCACCCATGTCTACCAGCTGCTTCGATCGCGAAGACGAAACCTTCATCGTTCTGATCAACGAGGAAGACCAATATTCCATCTGGCCCCACTGGAAGGCCGTCCCCAGCGGCTGGAAGGCTGTCGATGGCGTGAAGGGCGACAAGAAGGCTGCGCTCGAGTTCGTCGAGAAGAACTGGACCGACATGCGTCCCAGGTCGCTGCGCGACTGGATGGCTGCGCAGGATCGCGCGCCTTCCGTGGAAGCTGCCGCAAGCTGATGGCCGGGCCGGCGAGGGTTTCGCTGCTGTGCCTGCCCTGTGCGGGAGCCAGCGCAACGATGTATCTGCGCTGGCGGCAACTGCTGCCGCGCTGGATCGAGGTCGTGCCCGTCGAACTGCCGGGCCGGGGCATGCGCATGGGCGAGCGCTTCGTCGAGACCTACGACGCATTGGTCGAGGGGATCTGCACGGAGCAGGCGGCCGCGATGCAGGGCAGCTTCGCGATCTTCGGTCACAGCATGGGCGCGTTGCTGGCCTACGGTGTCGTGCAGCGACTGCGCTCGCTCGGTCGGCCGTTGCCGCTGGCGCTTTTTGCGTCGGGCAGTTCGGCGCCGTCGCAGCGCGATCCGGATCGCCTCCCTGACACGCATGACGAGGACGCGCTGATCGCCGATCTGCGCAAGCAGGGCGGCACGCCCGAGGAGGTCTTCGCCAGTGCCGAGCTGATGCGCATCACCCTCGACACGTTGGGCGCGGACTACCGCGTCTGTCAGAGCTTCGAATATGTGTCGGCGGACATGCCCCTGCCCATGCCCCTGCATGTCTTCGCGGGCCGGCAGGACGACATCGACGCTGCGCGCGTCGAGGCCTGGTCGGCGCACGCCGGTGGCGCGTTCTCGCTCGACTGGTTCGATGGTGGCCACTTCTTCATCCGCCAGCACGAGGCGGCAGTCCTGGCTGCACTGGCGCGTCGCCTGGGGCTGTCCGTGGCTGGAGGGCGGCATGCATCTCATGCGGTTGCGTGACGCATTGCCAGCAGGCATCGAGGCCTGTCGCCCGGATGCCGCCCCGTGGTGCGCCAGCACGCCGGCATGAGTGAACGCTGCCGGCCCGGCGCCGGCAGCGCCCTTTCTAATTTTCTGGAGTGAGCGAGATGGCACGCACGGCGGCAACGACGCTGAATCTGGGGCATCACCCGATGTCCGCGAATTTCGTGGAACACCTGCGGGCATTGGCGCAAGGCCGGCCGGACGATGTCTGGCTCACGGTGGCGGGCGAAGCGGATGGCGCCTACTTCGAGAAGCCGATCACCTACGCCGTCTTCGAGGCGCGCGTTCGTGCGCTGGCGGCCCGCCTGCAACGGCAGTTCGCCAAGGGCGAGCGTGCCCTGGTCATGCTCGACAACGACGACCACTACGCAGTGAGCATGCTGGCGTGCTTCTATGCCGGCGTGATCGCGGTGCCGGTGTTTCCGCCCGAATCCATGAGGCCGCAGCATCTCGCGCGGCTGACGGGCATTGCAGAGGATTCGCAGGCGCGCTGCGTGCTCACCTCGGCGGCGATGCGTGCCGCGATGACCGGCGCACCTGATGCGTTCGCGCAGGCCGAGATCGTCGCCGTCAGCGAGGTGGACCTCGCCCTTGCCGATGCGTGGACGCCGTTCTCGCCCGCGGCGGACGATGCCGCGTTCCTGCAATACACCTCCGGCTCGACCTCTGCCCCCAAGGGCGTGATCGTGACCCATGGCAACCTCATCGCCAACGAGCGCGCCATCCGCGACGGCATGGGCATCGGCCCGGACGACAAGTTCGTGTCGTGGGCGCCGCTCTATCACGACATGGGCCTGATCGGCGGCCTCATGCAGCCGCTCTACAGCGGCATTCCGCTGGTGCTGACCTCGCCGCGCTACTTTCTCGAAAGCCCGGTTCGCTGGCTCGAGCTGATCTCGCGTCATCGCGCCACCCTCAGCGGTGGCCCCGACTTCGCCTACCGCCTCTGTCTCGACCGCGTGAAAGGTTCGCGCCTGGCGGGGTTGGATCTTTCAACATGGCGTGTCGCCTACACGGGCGCCGAACCCGTACGCGCCGACACCGAAACCGAATTCATCGAGCGATTCGCGCCCGCGGGCTTCGGTCCCGATGCCGTATATGCCTGCTACGGACTCGCGGAAGCGACCCTGTTCGTCACCGGCGGCCGGCGCGGTGCCGGACTGGTCGCGCGCACTTTCTCCGCCGATGCACTGGCCAGGGGCGAAGGTGCTGAAAGCGCCCAGGGCACGATGCTGGTCGGCTGCGGTGCCGCGCCGGATCGCCATGAGGTGCGCATCACCGACCCCGATTCGCTCGCTGCGCTCGAAGCGGGCCGCGTCGGTGAAATCTGGGCCGGTGGCCCGAGCATCTGCGCAGGCTACTGGGGCAAGGAGCGCGAGGCCCGCGAGACCTTCGCCATGCACGAGGGGCGACGCTGGTTGCGCACGGGCGACCTCGGCTTCATGCACGACGGCCAGCTCTACGTCACGGGCCGCATCAAGGACCTGATCATCGTGCGCGGGCACAACATCTACCCGCAGGACATCGAGCGCACGGTCGAGGCCGAGATCGATGCCGTGCGCAAGGGGCGCGTCGCCGCCTTCGCGGTGTCGGGGCCCGATGGCGAAGGCATCGGGGTGGCCGCGGAGGTTTCGCGCAGCATGCAGAAGCTCGTGCCGCCGCACGTGCTGGTCGATGCGTTGGGTGCTGCCGTCAGCGAGGTGTTCGGCGAGGCGCCTGCCGCCGTGGTGCTGCTCAATCCGGGCGCGCTGCCCAAGACGTCGAGCGGCAAGCTGCAACGCCAGGCGTGCCGCGCGGGGCTTGCGGCGCGCAGCCTCGATGCCTATGCGATCCACGAACGCGGTGTCTTCACGCATGGCGGCAGCGGGCCTTCCACCCAGCCGGAGGCGCCGGTGCTCGATGAAATCGGGCTGGCGGTCTCGGCCATCTGGAAGGACGTGCTCAGGTGGCCCGAGGATCGCGAACTCGCGCACGACGCGCATTTCTTCACCTCGGGCGGCAATTCGCTTGCAGCGGTTCAAGCTTGCGCGCGTATTGCCCGGCATTGGGGCATCGGGTTCGAACTGCGCGATCTCTTCGAGCATCCCCGGCTGACCGCCTGCGCGGCCATCGTGCGCGACCGCAAGGACAGCCCGGGCCGCATGTCGGGCGTGGCGGCCGTCGAGCCGCTGTCCGCCGAGCGCCGGCTGCAGCCCTTGCCGCTGTCGCACGCGCAAGAGCGCCAGTGGTTCCTGTGGAAGCTCGCGCCGCAGAGCACTGCGTACCACATGAGCGGCGCCCTGCGCCTGTCGGGCGTGCTGGATGCCGTCGCGATGCATGCGGCATTCGAGGACATCGCCGCGCGCCACGAGTCGCTGCGCACGGTGTTCCTGGCAGGAGCAGACGGAACGGCCGAGCAACTGATCAGCCCGTCTTGGGCGCCGATCCTGAACCTGATCGACCTGCGCCACCTCGCGACCACCGCCGAGCGCGAAGCGCGTGCAGCAGAGGAGGTGCAGCGCCTGCACGCCACGCCGTTCGATCTGACGCAGGGACCATTGCTGCGCGTTGCGTTGATCCGCCTTTCAGACACGTCGCACTTTCTGGTGGTGGTGATGCATCACATCATTTCCGACAGTGCGTCGATGCAGGTGCTGCTCGATGAGCTGGCTGCCGGTTATGCCGAAAGGCTGAAGGGCGGCACGCCTTCGCGACGCGCTGCGGCACGCATCCAGTATGTCGATCATGCGGCGTGGCAGCGCGGCTGGCTGGCCGAGGGCGAGGCCGGGCGGCAGCTGGACTGGTGGCGCTCGCAGCTCGGCGAAGAGCATCCGGTGCTGGCGCTGCCGACCGACCATCCGCGCACGGCGCGGATCGGATACCGCGCGGCACGCCATGGCGTCGAAGTGCCTGGAGAGTTGCTGGCTGGCTTGCGCCGGGCGGCGGCAGGCGAAGGGGCCACGCTGTTCATGGTGCTGCTTGCCGGTTTCCAGGTGCTGCTGCACCGATACAGCGGGCAGGAAGACATTCGCGTCGGCGCGCCGGTGGCGAATCGGCGCGGGGTCGAGGCGGAGAACATCATCGGCTTCTTCGTCAACACCCTCGTGCTGCGCAACCGTATCGGCGCCCGCATGCGCCTGTCGGATGTCGTGGCACAGGCGAAAGAGGCGGTGCTGGGCGCGCAGACGCACCAGGACCTGCCGTTCGAGCAACTGGTCGAGGCACTGCAACCGCAGCGCAGCCTGAGCCAGAGCCCGCTGTTCCAGGTGATGTTCAACCACCTGATCGAAGACTACCGGGCGCTGGCACGGCTGCCGGGACTCGAGGTGGCGCACCACGCGCTGCCAGATGGAGAGGCGCAATTCGAGCTCGTGCTGGAAGCACGCGAGACGCCCGATGACCGGTTGACGCTGAGCCTGGTCTACGCCTCGGAGCTGTTCGATCGAGAGACGGTGGAGCGGATGGCAGGGCATTACCTGTCGGTGCTGCGGGCGCTGGTCGAGCAGCCGCAGCAGGCGGTGGGGGATGTGGTGCTGGTGGGCGAAGCCGAGCGCGCACAGCTTGCGGCGTGGAGCGAGAACCCGCGCTGCCACGAGGATGCCCAACCGGTGCACCGCCAGATCGAGTCTCATGCAAGGCTCAAGCCTTCGGCATCTGCTTTGGTCTTCGGCGACGAAGCCCTGAGCTACGGCGAACTCAATGCCCGCGCGAACCGCCTGGCGCATCGCCTGATCGCCTCGGGCGTGGGCCCGGACGTGCTGGTGGGCCTCTGCGTGGAACGCTCCGTCGAGATGATGGTGGGCATCCTGGCGGTGCTCAAGGCCGGCGGCGCCTACGTGCCCCTGGACCCCGAGTACCCCGCAGACCGCCTGTCCTACATGGTGCAAGACAGCGGCATCGAGCTGCTGCTGACCCAGAGCCACCTGCGCAGCCTGATCCCGGGTGCCGACTCCCTTCAAGTGCTGGAGCTCGACACCCTCGACACCTCTGCCGAGCCCGCGTCCGATCCCCAAGTCTCTTTGCACGGCGAACACCTGGCCTACGTGATCTACACGTCCGGCTCCACGGGTCGTCCCAAGGGAGCGGCCATCCGGCATGAGGCTCTCTTCAGCTGCATGGCGTGGATGCAGGAGTTCTACACCCTCGCTGGAGCGGACACGGTGCTGCACAAGGCGCCCTTCGGCTTCGACGTGTCGGTGTGGGAGATGTTCTGGCCGCTGACCTCGGGAGCGCGGCTGGTCATCGCCAATCCGGGAGACCACCGGGACCCGGTGCGGCTGGTCGAGTTGATCCAGAGACACCAGATCACGACGCTGAACTTCGTGCCCTCGATGCTGCAGGCGTTCCTGGCGTACGAGGGGATAGAGAAGACGACGAAGCTCAAGCACATCATCTGCGGGGGAGAGGCGATGCCCGCGGCCACGCAGAGGGAGGCGCTGCAGAGGCTGAGCGGAGCGACGCTGCAGAACCTGTACGGGCCGACGGAGACGACGATCCACGTGACGCAGTGGACGTGCCGGGATGATGGAAGCAGCCAGGTTCCGATCGGACGTCCGATCAGCCAGACGCAGGCGTACGTGCTGGACGGGAGCCTGAACGAGGTGCCTGCGGGTGTGGCGGGAGAGCTGTACCTGGGGGGCATCAATCTGGCGCGGGGGTACCTGAAGCGAGCAGGGCTCACAGCCGAGAGGTTCATTGCAACCGACAACGGAAGCAGGCTGTACCGCACGGGAGACCTTGTGCGGTGGAACAACGATGGCCAGCTGGAATACCTGGGGCGGATCGACCACCAGGTGAAGGTGCGGGGGTTCCGCATCGAGCTGGGGGAGATCGAGGCGGGGCTGCAGGCCCAGCCTGAAGTGCGTGAAGCGGTCGTCGTTGCGAACGAGGGCCCGGCCGGGACCCGGCTGGTGGCCTATGTCTCGGGCAACGCGGGCCAGGTGATCGACACGGCAGCCCTGAAGCAGAAGCTGGGCGAGGCGCTGCCGGACTACATGGTTCCGAGCGTGATCGTGGAGCTGGAGGCGTTGCCGCTGAACGCGAACGGGAAGGTCGATCGCAAGGCGCTCCCCATCCCCGCCATCACCAGCGACAAACCCTACGAGGCCCCGCAAGGCCCCATCGCCGAAACCATCGCCGCCATCTGGGCCGAAGTGCTGCAGATGGAGAAGGTCGGCATTCACGACAACTTCTTCGACCTCGGCGGGCACTCGCTGCTGCTGGTCCGCGTGCACCGCCTGCTCGAAGACAGGCTGCGCACTTCCGTCGCCCTGGTCCAGCTTTTCAAGTACCCCACGGTCGGTTCGCTGGCCCAGTGGATGGAGCGCGGCGCCGCCGCACCCACGGCGTCGTCGCCCACGGCCGGCGACGACCGTGCGCTGCGCCAGCGCGCCGCCTTGCTTCAACGTCGCAAATTCGCGGAAAGAGTCAACTGATGAACACCCCCAACGAACAGGCCGGGCAGCCCGATGCGGCCGCCACCACCGGCATCGAGATCGCCATCGTCGGCATGGCGGGGCGCTTTCCGGGCGCCGACGATGTCGACGTGTTCTGGCGCAACATCCGCGACGGCGTGGAGTCCGTCGCTGGCTTCACCGACGAGCAGCTGCGCGCCCGAGGCGTTTCGCAGGAGCTGCTCGACGATCCGGCCTATGTGAAGGCGGGCGTCCAGTTCAAGGGCTTCGACCAGTTCGATGCCGGCTTCTTCGGCTACTCGCCGCGCGAGGCCGAGTACCTCGATCCGCAGCAGCGCATCTTCCTGGAGTGCGCGTGGGCCGCGCTGGAGCACGCCGGCTGCGACGCGCACAGCTGGCCGGGCAAGATCGGCGTCTACGCGGGCGAAGGCCCCAACCTGTACCTCATGCGGCACCTGCTGCCAGCGTTCGGCCTGGGCGACGGACGCGGCATTGCCGACCTGCTGGGCCTCATGAGCGGCAACTCCGGCGGATCGCTGTGCACCCGCGTGGCCTACAAGCTCAACCTGCGTGGCCCGGCCGTCACGGTGCAGACGGCGTGCTCGACCTCGCTGGCCGCGGTGCACACAGCCTGCCAGTCGCTGCTGGGCTACGACTGCGACATGGCACTTGCCGGCGGCGTGTGGCTCAACCTGCTGCAGGACAACGGATACCTCTACCAGGCCGGAGCCATCCTGTCGCCCGATGGCCATTGCCGCGCCTTCGACGAGAAGGCCGCGGGCACGGTGATCGGCAGCGGCGCGGGCATCGTGGTGCTCAAGCGACTGGACGACGCGCTGCGCGACGGCGACACCATCCACGCCGTCATCAAGGGCTCCGCCGCCAACAACGACGGTGCCGACAAGGTCGGCTTCACCGCGCCCAGCGTCAACGGGCAGGCCGAGGCCATCCGCGCGGCCCAGCTGATCGCCGGTGTGCCCGCCGAATCCGTGGGCTACATCGAGGCGCACGGCACCGGCACGGTGCTCGGCGATCCCATCGAGCTGGCCGCACTGACGCAAGCCTTCCAGGCCCATTCGGGACGCACCGGCTATTGCGCCATCGGCTCCGTCAAGACCAACGTGGGCCACCTCGACGCGGCGGCCGGCGTCACCGGCCTCATCAAGACCGTGATGGCGCTGAAGCACAAGACGCTGCCGGCGAGCCTGCATTTCGAGCGGCCCAATCCGCAGATCGACTTCGCGGCGAGCCCGTTCTACGTCAATGCAGCGACCAAGGCATGGCCCACGGGCGCCACGCCGCGTCGGGCGGGGGTCAGCTCGTTCGGCATCGGCGGTACCAATGTGCATGTGGTGCTCGAAGAGGCGCCGGCCGTGAAATCGGCCGAAACATCGTCCAGCTGGCAGGTGCTGCCGCTGTCGGCCCAGAATGCCGCCGCGCTGCAGCAAGCCGGCCGGCAACTGGGCCGCCACCTCGAAGCGTCGAGCGACCAGTCGCTTGCCGACATCGCGCACACGCTGCAGAGCGGCCGTCGCGCGCAGCCGCTGCGCGCGGCCATCGTCGCCAACGGCAATGCCATGGCCGCGCAGACGCTGCTGTCGCCCGAGGGCGGTTTCGAGCAGGTGATGCGCGCGCCGGCCACCGCGCCCGAGGTCGCCTTCCTTTTCCCCGGCGGCGGCACGCAGCACGCCAACATGGGCGCGGCGCTGTACCGCGACGACCCGGTGTTCCGCGGCGAAGTCGACCGCTGCTGTGCCCTGTTGAATGACGCGATGGGCATGGACCTGCGCCAGCTGTTGTACCCGGCGGCCGGTGCCGAAGCCGCAGCCGACCACAAGCTGTCGTGCATCGAATACACGCAGCCGGTGCTGTTCATCGTCGAGTACGCGATGGCCCGCGCCTGGATGGCACGCGGCGTACAGCCCGCCGTGATGCTGGGCCACAGCCTCGGCGAATACGTGGCGGCCTGTCTGGCCGGCGTGTTCAGCCTGGAAGACGCGCTGCGCATCGTCACCGCGCGCGGCCGCCTGATGCAGTCGATGCCCGCTGGCGCGATGACGGCCATCGCGCTGACCGAGGCCGAACTCGCACCTTTCCTCCAGGCCGGCTGCGACATCGCGGCGATCAACGGCGAGCAGCTGTGCGTGCTCGCGGGGCCGTTGCAGGCCATCGAGGCGGCCGAGACGCAGCTGTCCGCCCGCAGCCTGCTGCCGCGCCGCCTGCATGTCGCCATTGCGTCGCACTCGGCCATGACCGAGTCCATCGTGGCGGAGCTGCAGCAGGTGGTCGCCTCGGTGCCGCGCCATGCGCCGCGCATCCCGTTCATCTCCAACGTCACCGGCAAGCCCATCACGCCCGAGCAGGCGGTGGATCCGGCCTACTGGGCAAGCCATCTGCGCAGTACCGTGCGCTTCGCCGACGGGTTGGCCGTGCTGCTCGGTGTGGCCGGGCGTGTCGTGCTCGAAGTGGGCCCGGGCGAAACGCTGGCCGGGCTCGCGCGGCAGCATCCGCTGGCCGCGTCGGCTGCAGGCATCTGGGCTAGCCAGGCACATCCGCAGCAGCAGGCCCGCAACGAGCGGCAACTGGCCAGCGTCACCGGCGCGCTCTGGTGCGCCGGCGTGCAGATCGACTGGGCCGCCTGCCGCGCAGGCCAGCCGCGTCGGCAAGTGCCGCTGCCGACCTATCCGTTCCAGCGCCAGTCGTACTGGGTCGAGGCGGGCAGTTTCGAGGGCGGCGCCAAGGCCGGCGCGACAGGCGCGGCGACCGACGTTTTCTACGTGCCCACCTGGAAGCGCACCGAACCGCTGTTGCCCGTGCAGACCCCTGCGCCGGCTGGCACGTGCACGCTGGTGTTCGGCGAGACACGCAGCCTCACGGACAGCCTGATCCGTCACCTGCACCATGATGCCGATACGCACCCCGTGGTCTGGGTGGAGCAGGGGCCTGCCTTCGTGGAGATCAGCCCGCGCCACTACGCGGTGCGTCCGGGCGAGCGGTCCGACCACGAGCAGGTGCTGCGCAAGGTGCAGGCCGAGCTGGGGCCGGTCTCGAAGATTCATCACTTGTGGAGCGTTGACGACGAACTCGCGGCGCCTTCGCAGTCGGACCAGATGCTGGAGCGCGGTTTCTTCAGCCTGCTGGCCCTCGCGCAGGCGCTGGACGCCGTATCGGCCGGCAGCGAACGCAAGCTGGCGATCCAGGTCGTCGCCAACCAGATGGAAGACGTCAGCGGGCTGGAGCCCCTGTGCCCCGAGAAGGCCACGTTGTTCAGCCTGGCCAAGGTGATCGGACAGGAATATCCGCACATCGACTGCCGCGTGACCGACGTTGTGTTGCCCGTGCCCGGCAGCGACGCGGAGGCATGGCTGGTGAAGCAGCTTGCGGCCGATGTGTCGGCGCGTCATGACGAGCCGGTGGTGGCATATCGCGGGCCGCATCGCTGGGTGAAGGCCTATGAGCCGCTGGCCCTGCCGGCACCGGGCGCCGGGCCGCAGCAGCGGCTGCGCACCCACGGCGTCTACCTGATCACCGGTGGTCTCGGCGGTGTCGGGCTTTCCGTGGCGCGGCACCTTGCCAGGTCGTGGCAGGCGAAGCTGGTGCTGTTCGGACGCACCCCGCTGCCCGAGCGCAGCAGATGGGAAGCGCTGGCCGCATCGCCCGAGCAGCCGGCAGCATTGCGCCAGAAGCTGCTGCAGCTGCTGGAACTCGAAGCGCTGGGCGGCGAAGTGCTCGTGCTGTCGGCGGATGTGGCCGATGCGGCGCAGATGCAGGCAGCCGCCGCACAGGCCCGGGCGCGTTTCGACGCCATCCACGGCGTGATCCACGCGGCAGGCCATGCCAACAGCGGGATGATCGGCCAGCGCAACCGTGCCATGGTCGACGCCGTGTTCGCGCCCAAGCTGCGCGGTACGCAGGCACTGCTCGAAGCGGTGCGCGAAGACGCACTCGATTTCGTGCTCTTCTGCTCGTCCATCTCCAGCATGGCCGGCGGCCTCGGCATGAGCGACTACGCCGCGGCCAACGCGTATCTCGATGCATTGGCCGCGCAGGTGCAGCGCAGCGCCCGCCACGCCGTCTTCTCGGTCAACTGGGACGCCTGGCGCGACCTCGGCATGGCCGCGGGCATGGTGCTGCCCGAAGGCGTCGGCATGGACGGCCCCGAAGGCGCGCTGGCGCTCGAGCGCATCGTCAACGGACCAGCCTTCTCGCAGGTCGTGATCTCCACGACCGATTTGGAGCAGCGCCTCGGTGAACTCGACAGCGGCATGCTCGAGCTGATCGAGTCCGGCCCCCTGGCCCATGCGGCACGCGCCGGCCGCCGCAACCATCCACGCCCTGCACTCGACACGCCCTACGTTGCGCCCGATGGCGACCTCGAAACCGGCCTCGCGGCGGTCTGGCAGGACATGCTGGGCATCACCGCCGTCGGCATCCACGACAACCTGTTCGAACTGGGCGGCGACTCGCTGCTCGCCATCCAGATCCTGGCGCGCGTGCGCAAGGCCTACGAGATCGAACTCCACCCGGCCGCCTTCTTCAAGGCGCCAACCATCGCCGACCTGGCCCTGCTGGTCGAGACCCGCCTGATCGAAGAGATCGAGAACGGCGAAAGCAGCGAGAACAAAGACCCGGCCGATGCCGCCACCGTCTGAAACAAGCACCGTCATGCCCGAAATCCAGGATATCTCCGCACGCCGCGCCAGCCTGAGCGCCGAACAACGCGCCAGGCTGAAAGAGCGGCTGCGCGGCGCGAACGTGGCCGGCACGCGCGAAACCGAAAGCGCCATTCCCCCGCGTCCGCAGAAAGACCGGGCACCGCTGTCCTTCGCCCAGCGCCGCCAGTGGTTCCTGTGGAAGCTGGACCCGGCCCGCACGGCCTATCACCTGAGCGGCGGTCTCGTGCTCTCGGGGCATCTGGATGTCGAAGCCCTGCGCGCGAGCGTGCAGGCGCTGGTCGACCGCCACGAGTCGCTGCGCACCGTCTTCCGCGAGGAAGGCGATGGCGAGGTGGAGCAAGTCATTCTGGAGACCCTGCCGGTCGCGCTGCCGTGCATCGACCTGAGCACGCTGGAAGCCGGGGCCCGCGAGGCCGCCATCGAGCATGAAGTGCGCGGCATTCGCACCGAGCCCTTCGACCTCACGCGCGGCCCGCTGATGCGCACCGTGCTGTTGAAGACCGATGCCCAGGCGCATCGGTTGCTGGTCGTGATGCACCACATCGTGTCCGACGGCTGGTCCGTGCAGCTCACGCTGGACGAACTGGCTGCGCAATACGCAGCACGTGTGCAGGGGCGTTCGATGGCGCAGCCCGCGCTGCCTGTGCAGTACGCCGACTACGCCGTCTGGCAGAACCGGTGGCTCGAAGGCGGAGAGGGCGAGCGCCAGCTCGCGTGGTGGCGCGATCACCTGGGCACCGAGCAGCCGGTGATCTCGCTGCACACCGACCGGCCGCGCAACGCCGATGGCCGCTACGGCTCGGCGCGCGTCACGGTCGCGTTGCCGGCCGATACCGTCGCACGCCTGCGCCAGCGGGCCCAGGGGCAGGGCGCGACGCTGTTCATGGCACTGCTTGCGGGCTTCAATGCGCTGCTGTTCCGGCACACGGGGCAGGCCGATGCGCGCGTCGGCGTGCCCATTGCCAACCGCAACCGGGCGGAGACGGCGGGCGTCGTGGGCTTCTTCGTCAATACGCAGGTGCTGCGTGCGCGTATCGATGCGCGGATGACGCTGGAGGAGCTGTTCGTGCAGACGCGCGACACGGCGATCGGAGCGCAGACCCACCAGGATCTGCCGTTCGAGCAATTGGTCGGCGCGCTGCGGCCCGAGCGCAGCCTCAGCGCGAATCCGTTGTTCCAGGTGATGTTCAACCATGTGCGGCGCGACCATCGCTCGCTGGCCGAATGGCCGGGCGTGTCTGTGCAGCGGCTTGACTTCGAGGAAGAGGACGCGCAGTTCGAGCTGACGCTGCAGACGCTGGAACTCGAGGACGGCAGCGTGGAGGCGACGCTTCTCTATGCATCGGAGCTGTTCGACCGGGAGACGGTGGAGCGGATGGCAGGTCACTACCTGTCGGTGCTGCAGGCGTTGGTCGAGCAGCCGCAGCAGGCGGTGGGGGATGTGGTGCTGGTGGGCGAAGCCGAGCGCGCGCAGCTTGCGGCGTGGAGCGAGAACCCGCGCTGCCACGAGGATGCCCAACCGGTGCACCGCCAGATCGAGTCTCATGCAAGGCTCAAGCCTTCGGCATCTGCTTTGGTCTTCGGCGACGAAGCCCTGAGCTACGGCGAACTCAATGCCCGCGCGAACCGCCTGGCGCATCGCCTGATCGCCTCGGGCGTGGGCCCGGACGTGCTGGTGGGCCTCTGCGTGGAACGCTCCGTCGAGATGATGGTGGGCATCCTGGCGGTGCTCAAGGCCGGCGGCGCCTACGTGCCCCTGGACCCCGAGTACCCCGCAGACCGCCTGTCCTACATGGTGCAAGACAGCGGCATCGAGCTGCTGCTGACCCAGAGCCACCTGCGCAGCCTGATCCCGGGTGCCGACTCCCTTCAAGTGCTGGAGCTCGACACCCTCGACACCTCTGCCGAGCCCGCGTCCGATCCCCAAGTCTCTTTGCACGGCGAACACCTGGCCTACGTGATCTACACGTCCGGCTCCACGGGTCGTCCCAAGGGAGCGGCCATCCGGCATGAGGCTCTCTTCAGCTGCATGGCGTGGATGCAGGAGTTCTACACCCTCGCTGGAGCGGACACGGTGCTGCACAAGGCGCCCTTCGGCTTCGACGTGTCGGTGTGGGAGATGTTCTGGCCGCTGACCTCGGGAGCGCGGCTGGTCATCGCCAATCCGGGAGACCACCGGGACCCGGTGCGGCTGGTCGAGTTGATCCAGAGACACCAGATCACGACGCTGAACTTCGTGCCCTCGATGCTGCAGGCGTTCCTGGCGTACGAGGGGATAGAGAAGACGACGAAGCTCAAGCACATCATCTGCGGGGGAGAGGCGATGCCCGCGGCCACGCAGAGGGAGGCGCTGCAGAGGCTGAGCGGAGCGACGCTGCAGAACCTGTACGGGCCGACGGAGACGACGATCCACGTGACGCAGTGGACGTGCCGGGATGATGGAAGCAGCCAGGTTCCGATCGGACGTCCGATCAGCCAGACGCAGGCGTACGTGCTGGACGGGAGCCTGAACGAGGTGCCTGCGGGTGTGGCGGGAGAGCTGTACCTGGGGGGCATCAATCTGGCGCGGGGGTACCTGAAGCGAGCAGGGCTCACAGCCGAGAGGTTCATTGCAACCGACAACGGAAGCAGGCTGTACCGCACGGGAGACCTTGTGCGGTGGAACAACGATGGCCAGCTGGAATACCTGGGGCGGATCGACCACCAGGTGAAGGTGCGGGGGTTCCGCATCGAGCTGGGGGAGATCGAGGCGGGGCTGCAGGCCCAGCCTGAAGTGCGTGAAGCGGTCGTCGTTGCGAACGAGGGCCCGGCCGGGACCCGGCTGGTGGCCTATGTCTCGGGCAACGCGGGCCAGGTGATCGACACGACAGCCCTGAAGCAGAAGCTGGGCGAGGCGCTGCCGGACTACATGGTTCCGAGCGTGATCGTGGAGCTGGAGGCGTTGCCGCTGAACGCGAACGGGAAGGTGGATCGCAAGGCGCTGCCTGCGCCGGAGTTCACGAGCGACAGGGCGTACGAGGCGCCGCAGGGCGAGGTCGAGCAGACCCTGGCATCGATCTGGGCAGAAGTGCTGGGCGTGACCCGTGTGGGCCGCAACGACAACTTCTTCGAACTCGGCGGCGACTCCATCCTCAGCCTCAAGGTCACGGCACGAGCCGCCAGGGCCGGCGTGCAGCTGAATCCCCGGCAGGTGTTCGAGCACCAGAGCCTGTCGCGCATCGCCCAGGCCATGGGCGCCGGCCAGTCTTCACCGACGCCGACCATTCCCGTGCTGACGGCTGAACAGCGTGCCGGCACCCTGGCGCTGTCCCACGCACAGATGCGCCAGTGGTTCCTGTGGCAGCTCGATCCGTCGAGCACCGCGTATCACATCAGCGGCGCGCTGAAGCTGGAAGGCAGGCTCGACGTGGAAGCCGTGCGCGCGAGCTTCAATGCACTGGTGCTGCGTCACGAATCGCTGCGCACCGTGTTCCGCACCGACGCACAAGGCCTGGCCCGGCAACTGATCCGCGAAGCCGGGCCGGTCGACATCGCCATGGTCGACCTCGTGGCACTGCGCACCCCGCAGGAGCGTGAAACGCGCAGCAGGGAAGAAGCCCTGCGCCTGAGCCACACTCCCTTCGATCTGGCCGAAGGCCCGCTGCTGCGGGTCGGCCTGATCCGCCTGGCGCCCGAGGAGCACATGCTCGTCGTGGTGATGCACCACATCGTGTCCGACGGCTGGTCGATGCAGGTCATCGTCGACGAATTCGTGGCGCACTACAGCGCGCGCGTGCAAGGCACGGAGGCAACGCTGTCGTCGCTGCCGATCCAGTACGCGGACTACGCCGCATGGCAGCGCGATTGGCTCGAAGCCGGCGAGCGCGAGCGCCAGCTGGCTTACTGGACGCAACACCTCGGCACCGACCAGCCGCCACTGCAACTGCCCACCGATCACGCCAGAAGAGCCGATGGCCGCTACAGCGCCGTGCGGCATGGCTTCGAACTGCCGGGGGACCTCGTGCAGCGGTTGCACCGGCGCCTGCAAGGCCATGGCGCGACGCTGTTCATGGGATTGCTCGCAGGTTTCCAGGTGCTGCTCAGCCGCTACACCGGCGAACTGGACATTCGCGTGGGCGTTCCGGTCGCCAACCGGCACCGCGCCGAGACCGAGAGCGTGATCGGCTTCTTCGTCAACACGCAAGTGCTGCGCAGCGTGCTGGACAGCCGCGAGAGCCTGACGCAGGTGCTGGCGCGCGCGAAGGAGGCCGCGCTGGGCGCGCAGGCCCACCAGGACCTGCCGTTCGAGCAACTGGTGGAGGCATTGCAGCCCGAGCGTAGCCTGAGCACCAGCCCGCTGTTCCAGGTCATGTTCAACCACCAACGTGGCGATCTGAAGGCGCTGCAGGACCTGCCGGAGCTCACGCTGACCGAGTGCGACCTGGGTGCGCAGGCCGCGCAGTTCGAGTTGACGCTGGAAACCAGCGAGAGTGCCGACGGCCGTGTGCGGGCGAGCTTCAGCTATGCCGAAGAACTGTTCGCGCCGCAGACCATCGAGCGCATGGCGGGGCATTACCTGGCTTTGCTGGAGGCACTGGCGGAACGGCCGCAACAGTCGATGGGCGATGTGGCGTTGCTCGGGGTGTCTGAGCGAGAGCAGCTGAGGGTGTGGAGCGAGAACAGTCATAGCTTCGAGGGTGTGGAGCCCGTTCACCCTCTGATCGAGCGCCAGGCGATGCAGCACCCTGAAGCACCCGCACTGGTGTTCGGCGAAGAGACCCTGAGCTACGGCGAACTCAACGCGAGGGCGAACCGCCTCGCCCATCACCTGATGGCGCAGGGCGTGGGCCCCGAGGTGCTGGTGGGCATCGCGGTGGAGCGCTCCGTGGAGATGGTGGTGGGGATCCTGGGGATCGTGAAGGCGGGAGGTGCGTATGTGCCGCTGGACCCGGAGTACCCGGCGGACCGGCTGGCGTACATGGTCGAGGACAGCGGCATCGGGATGCTCTTGACCCAGAGCCACCTTCAGGCACTGCCGGGGATCGAATCGATTCAGGTGCTGGAACTCGACACGCTCGATACCTCGTCCGAGCCCGACAGCAATCCGGAAGTCGACCTTCACGGCGAACACCTGGCCTACGTGATCTACACGTCCGGCTCGACGGGCCGTCCGAAGGGCGCGGCGAACCGCCACCGCTCGCTGCACAACCGGCTGGCGTGGATGCAGCAGGCCTATGAATTGGGTGCGACGGACACAGTCTTGCAGAAGACGCCGTTCAGCTTCGACGTGTCGGTGTGGGAGTTCTTCTGGCCGCTGATGTACGGGGCGAAGCTGGTGGTGGCCAACCCCGGGGATCACCGGGACCCGGCCCGATTGGTGGAGCTGATCGGGCAGCACCAGGTCAACACGCTGCACTTCGTTCCTTCGATGCTGCAGGCGTTCCTGGCGTACGAAGGGGCGAAGACGTGCACGAGCCTGAAGCGCATCGTGTGCAGCGGAGAGGCACTGCCGGCGGAAGCCAGGGACAAGGTGTTCGCAAGGCTGCCGCAGGCGAAGCTGTACAACCTGTACGGCCCGACGGAGGCGGCGATCGACGTGACGCACTGGACGTGCCGGGACGATGGAAGCAGCCAGGTTCCGATCGGACGTCCGATCAGCCAGACGCAGGCGTACGTGCTGGACGGGAGCCTGAACGAGGTTCCGGCGGGGGTGGCGGGGGAGCTGTACCTGGGGGGCATCAATCTGGCGCGGGGGTACCTGAAGCGAGCAGGGCTCACAGCCGAGAGGTTCATTGCAACCGACAACGGAAGCAGGCTGTACCGCACGGGAGACCTGGTGCGGTGGAACAACGAGGGCCAGCTGGAATACCTGGGGCGGGTCGACCATCAGGTGAAGGTGCGGGGCTTCCGCATCGAACTGGGGGAGATCGAGGCGGGGCTGCAGGGCCAGCCTGAAGTGCGTGAAGCGGTGGTCGTCGCGAACGAGGGTCCAGCGGGAACCCGGCTGGTGGCCTACGTCTCGGGCAACGCGGGCCAGGTGATCGACACGGCAGTGCTCAAGCAGAAGCTGGGCGAGGCGCTGCCGGACTACATGGTTCCGAGCGTGATCGTGGAGTTGGAGGCGTTGCCGCTGAACGCGAACGGGAAGGTGGACCGCAAGGCGCTCCCCGCACCGGAGTTCACGAGCGACAGGGCGTACGAGGCGCCCGAGGGCGAGGTCGAAGAGGCTCTCGCATCGATCTGGGCAGAAGTCCTCGGAGTGACCCGCGTGGGCCGCAGCGACAACTTCTTCGAACTGGGCGGCCATTCCCTCCTGGCGCTGAGGCTGCTGGAGAGCGTGCGCGAGCGTGGCTGGAGCGTGCAGGTGCGTACGCTGTTCCAGCACCCGCAGCTGGGCGCCTTCGCGCAGGCGCTGCAGCAGGAGCAGGGTCGGGTGGAGGTGGTGGTGCCAGAGAACGGTATTCCTGCCGACTGCGAGGCGATCCGCCCGGAGATGCTCACGCTGATCGAGCTCGACGAAGCACAGATCAGGCGCATCGAGGCGAAGGTCTCGGGGGGAGCCCTGAACATCCAGGACATCTACCCGCTGGCGCCGCTGCAGGAGGGGATGCTGTTCCACCACCTGCTGCAGACCGAGGGAGATGCGTACATCACCTCGCACGCGCTGGGGTTCGACAGCCGTCAGAGGCTGGAGCGGTTCGTGCAAAGCTTCAACCGAGTGATCGAGCGGCACGACATCCTGCGCACGGCGGTGCTGTGGGAGGGGTTGAAGGAGCCGGTGCAGGTGGTGCAGCGGCATGCCGAGCTCGAGCTGCAGTGGCTGGATGCCGACGCATCCGATGCCCCTGCCCAGCTCAAGGCCCACGTCGACCCCGCGCACTACCGCATCGACGTGCAGCGTGCCCCGATGATCCACGCGATCGCAGCCCACGACCCCGCCCAGGGCCGCTGGCTGCTGCAGCTGCCCAGCCACCACATGGTGCTGGACCACACGACGCTGGACTTCCTGGTGCAGGAGATCGCGCTGATTCAGCAGGACAGGCAGGCTGAGCTGCCGGCTCCTGTTCCCTTCCGGAACTACGTGGCGCAGGCAAGGCTGGGGGTGAGCCAGGACGAGCACGAGGCGTTCTTCCGGCAGATGCTGGCAGACGTGGACGAGCCGACGGCGCCGTTCAACCTGCTGGACGTGCAGGGGGACGGCACGCGTGTGGAGGAAGCCAGATTGAGGCTGGAGCCGGAGCTGGCCCAACAGATCCGGAGAGAAGCACAGCGCCACGGGGTGAGCGCGGCGACGCTGTTCCACCTGGCGTGGGCGCTGGTGCTGGGCAAGGCCACGGGCAAGGACGACGTGGTGTTCGGGACGGTGCTGTTCGGTCGGATGCAGGGCGGGGAGGGGGCGCAGAGGGCGCTGGGGTTGTTCATCAACACGCTGCCGCTGAGGGTGAGGCTGGGGGCGAAGGGTGTGCTGGCGTGCGTGAAGGAGACGCACGATGCGCTCACGCAGCTGCTGCACCACGAGCACGCGAACCTGTCGCTGGCACAGCGCTGCAGTGCGCTGCCGGGGGGCACGCCGTTGTTCTCGGCACTGCTGAACTACCGCCACGGCGCAGCCGTGGCAGCAGGGGAGCCCGTGCGCCCCTGGGAGGGCATGGAAGTGCTGTCCGCGGAGGAGCGCACGAACTACCCGTTCGTGATGTCGGTGGACGACCTCGGGGACGGCTTCGCGCTGGTGGCGCAGATCGTGGAGAGCGTGGATGCGCAGCGCATCTGCAACTTCATGCACATGGCCATCGGTGGACTGGTGCAGGTGCTGGGGCAGCAGCCTGCGCGGGCGATCCGCGAGCTGGAGGTGATGTCGCAGACCGAGCGAGAACAGCTGAAGGCGTGGAGCGAGAACGGTCATCGCTTCGAGGGAGTGGAACCCGTTCACCCTCTGATCGAGCGCCAGGCGATGCAGCACCCTGAAGCACCCGCACTGGTGTTCGGCGAAGAGACCCTGAGCTACGGCGAACTCAACGCGAGGGCGAACCGCCTCGCCCATCACCTGATGGCGCAGGGCGTGGGCCCCGAGGTGCTGGTGGGCATCGCGGTGGAGCGCTCCGTGGAGATGGTGGTGGGGATCCTGGGGATCGTGAAGGCGGGAGGTGCGTATGTGCCGCTGGACCCGGAGTACCCGGCGGACCGGCTGGCGTACATGGTCGAGGACAGCGGCATCGGGATGCTCTTGACCCAGAGCCACCTTCAGGCACTGCCGGGGATCGAATCGATTCAGGTGCTGGAACTCGACACGCTCGATACCTCGTCCGAGCCCGACAGCAATCCGGAAGTCGACCTTCACGGCGAACACCTGGCCTACGTGATCTACACGTCCGGCTCGACGGGCCGTCCGAAGGGCGCGGCGAACCGCCACCGCTCGCTGCACAACCGGCTGGCGTGGATGCAGCAGGCCTATGAATTGGGTGCGACGGACACAGTCTTGCAGAAGACGCCGTTCAGCTTCGACGTGTCGGTGTGGGAGTTCTTCTGGCCGCTGATGTACGGGGCGAAGCTGGTGGTGGCCAACCCCGGGGATCACCGGGACCCGGCCCGATTGGTGGAGCTGATCGGGCAGCACCAGGTCAACACGCTGCACTTCGTTCCTTCGATGCTGCAGGCGTTCCTGGCGTACGAAGGGGCGAAGACGTGCACGAGCCTGAAGCGCATCGTGTGCAGCGGAGAGGCACTGCCGGCGGAAGCCAGGGACAAGGTGTTCGCAAGGCTGCCGCAGGCGAAGCTGTACAACCTGTACGGCCCGACGGAGGCGGCGATCGACGTGACGCACTGGACGTGCCGGGACGATGGAAGCAGCCAGGTTCCGATCGGACGTCCGATCAGCCAGACGCAGGCGTACGTGCTGGACGGGAGCCTGAACGAGGTTCCGGCGGGGGTGGCGGGGGAGCTGTACCTGGGGGGCATCAATCTGGCGCGGGGGTACCTGAAGCGAGCAGGGCTCACAGCCGAGAGGTTCATTGCAACCGACAACGGAAGCAGGCTGTACCGCACGGGAGACCTGGTGCGGTGGAACAACGAGGGCCAGCTGGAATACCTGGGGCGGGTCGACCATCAGGTGAAGGTGCGGGGCTTCCGCATCGAACTGGGGGAGATCGAGGCGGGGCTGCAGGGCCAGCCTGAAGTGCGTGAAGCGGTGGTCGTCGCGAACGAGGGTCCAGCGGGAACCCGGCTGGTGGCCTACGTCTCGGGCAACGCGGGCCAGGTGATCGACACGGCAGTGCTCAAGCAGAAGCTGGGCGAGGCGCTGCCGGACTACATGGTTCCGAGCGTGATCGTGGAGTTGGAGGCGTTGCCGCTGAACGCGAACGGGAAGGTGGACCGCAAGGCGCTCCCCGCACCGGAGTTCACGAGCGACAGGGCGTACGAGGCGCCCGAGGGCGAGGTCGAAGAGGCTCTCGCATCGATCTGGGCAGAAGTCCTCGGAGTGACCCGCGTGGGCCGCAGCGACAACTTCTTCGAACTGGGCGGCCATTCCCTCCTGGCGCTGAGGCTGCTGGAGAGCGTGCGCGAGCGTGGCTGGAGCGTGCAGGTGCGTACGCTGTTCCAGCACCCGCAGCTGGGCGCCTTCGCGCAGGCGCTGCAGCAGGAGCAGGGTCGGGTGGAGGTGGTGGTGCCAGAGAACGGTATTCCTGCCGACTGCGAGGCGATCCGCCCGGAGATGCTCACGCTGATCGAGCTCGACGAAGCACAGATCAGGCGCATCGAGGCGAAGGTCTCGGGGGGAGCCCTGAACATCCAGGACATCTACCCGCTGGCGCCGCTGCAGGAGGGGATGCTGTTCCACCACCTGCTGCAGACCGAGGGAGATGCGTACATCACCTCGCACGCGCTGGGGTTCGACAGCCGTCAGAGGCTGGAGCGGTTCGTGCAAAGCTTCAACCGAGTGATCGAGCGGCACGACATCCTGCGCACGGCGGTGCTGTGGGAGGGGCTGAAGGAGCCGGTGCAGGTGGTGCAGCGGCATGCCGAGCTCGAGCTGCAGTGGCTGGATGCCGACGCATCCGATGCCCCTGCCCAGCTCAAGGCCCACGTCGACCCCGCGCACTACCGCATCGACGTGCAGCGTGCCCCGATGATCCACGCGATCGCAGCCCACGACCCCGCCCAGGGCCGCTGGCTGCTGCAGCTGCCCAGCCACCACATGGTGCTGGACCACACGACGCTGGACTTCCTGGTGCAGGAGATCGCGCTGATTCAGCAGGACAGGCAGGCTGAGCTGCCGGCTCCTGTTCCCTTCCGGAACTACGTGGCGCAGGCAAGGCTGGGGGTGAGCCAGGACGAGCACGAGGCGTTCTTCCGGCAGATGCTGGCAGACGTGGACGAGCCGACGGCGCCGTTCAACCTGCTGGACGTGCAGGGGGACGGCACGCGTGTGGAGGAAGCCAGATTGAGGCTGGAGCCGGAGCTGGCCCAACAGATCCGGAGAGAAGCACAGCGCCACGGGGTGAGCGCGGCGACGCTGTTCCACCTGGCGTGGGCGCTGGTGCTGGGCAAGGCCACGGGCAAGGACGACGTGGTGTTCGGGACGGTGCTGTTCGGTCGGATGCAGGGCGGGGAGGGGGCGCAGAGGGCGCTGGGGTTGTTCATCAACACGCTGCCGCTGAGGGTGAGGCTGGGGGCGAAGGGTGTGCTGGCGTGCGTGAAGGAGACGCACGATGCGCTCACGCAGCTGCTGCACCACGAGCACGCGAACCTGTCGCTGGCGCAGCGCTGCAGTGCGCTGCCGGGGGGAACGCCGTTGTTCTCGGCGCTGCTGAACTACCGGTACAGCCCCGAGCCGGAGACCGGCGAAGACAAGGAGGCAGCCGTCGCCTGGGAAGGCATGGAGGTGCTGGGAGGGGAAGAGCGGACCAACTATCCCTTCGGCATGTCGGTGGATGACTTGGGCAAGGACTTCGAACTGGTGGCGCAGGTGCACGAGGCTGTCGATGCGCAGCGTGTGTGTGGGTTCATGCACTTGGCTCTGAAGGGCGTCGTCGAGGCCTTGACGACGCGTTCGGAGCAACCAGCGGTTGACATCGAAGTAATTTCCGGACGGGAACTCTCACAACTGCAGGCGTGGAGCGAGAACCCGCAGCGTCATGAAGGCGTGGAGCCTGTTTATCGCCTGATCGAGCGCTATGCGAAGCAGTACCCCGGAGCAACTGCACTGGTGTTCGGCGAAGAGACCCTGAGCTACGGCGAACTCAACGCGAGGGCGAACCGCCTCGCCCATCACCTGATGGCGCAGGGCGTGGGCCCCGAGGTGCTGGTGGGCATCGCGGTGGAGCGCTCCGTGGAGATGGTGGTGGGGATCCTGGGGATCGTGAAGGCGGGAGGTGCGTATGTGCCGCTGGACCCGGAGTACCCGGCGGACCGGCTGGCGTACATGGTCGAGGACAGCGGCATCGGGATGCTCTTGACCCAGAGCCACCTTCAGGCACTGCCGGGGATCGAATCGATCCAGGTGCTGGAACTCGACACGCTCGATACCTCGTCCGAGCCTGACGGCAATCCGCAAGTCGACCTGCACGGCGAACACCTTGCCTACGTGATCTACACGTCAGGTTCGACAGGTCGTCCCAAGGGCGCAGCGAACCGCCACCGCTCGCTGCACAACCGGCTGGCCTGGATGCAGCAGGCCTATGAACTGGGTGCGACGGACACGGTGCTGCAGAAGACCCCGTTCAGCTTCGACGTGTCGGTGTGGGAGTTCTTCTGGCCGCTGATGTACGGGGCGAAGCTGGTGGTGGCCAACCCCGGGGACCATCGGGATCCGCAGCGGCTGGTGGAGCTGATCGGTGAGCACCAGGTCAACACGCTGCACTTCGTGCCCTCGATGCTGCAGGCGTTCCTGGCGTACGAGGGGGCGAAGACGTGCACGAGCCTGAAGCGCATCGTGTGCAGCGGAGAGGCACTGCCGGCGGAAGCCCGGGACAAGGTGTTCGCAAGGCTGCCGCAGGCGAAGCTGTACAACCTGTACGGGCCGACGGAAGCGGCGATCGACGTGACGCACTGGACGTGCCGGGATGACGGCAGCAGCCAGGTTCCGATCGGACGTCCGATCAGCCAGACGCAGGCGTACGTGCTGGACGGGAGCCTGAACGAGGTTCCGGCGGGTGTGGCGGGGGAGCTGTACCTGGGCGGGGTCAACCTCGCTCGGGGGTACCTGAAGCGAGCCGCATTGACGGCCGAACGCTTCATCGCAGCGGCCAACGGAAGCAGGCTGTACCGCACGGGAGACCTTGTGCGGTGGAACAACGAGGGTCAGCTGGAGTACCTGGGTCGGATCGACCATCAGGTGAAGGTGCGGGGCTTCCGCATCGAGCTGGGGGAGATCGAGGCGGGGCTACAGGGGCAGCCGGAGGTCAGAGAAGCAGTCGTGGTGGCGAACGAAGGTCCAGCGGGTACGAGGCTGGTGGCCTACGTCTCGGGCAACGCGGGCCAGGTGATCGACACGACAGCCCTGAAGCAGAAGCTGGGCGAGGCGCTGCCGGACTACATGGTTCCGAGCGTGATCGTGGAGCTGGAGGCGTTGCCGCTGAACGCGAACGGGAAGGTGGATCGCAAGGCGCTGCCTGCGCCGGAGTTCACGAGCGACAGGGCGTACGAGGCGCCGCAGGGCGAGGTCGAGCAGACCCTTGCAGCGATCTGGGCCGAGGTCCTCGGAGTGACCCGTGTGGGCCGCAACGACAACTTCTTCGAACTCGGCGGTCACTCGTTGCTCGCCGCCCAGACAGTCGCCCGAGTCCAGAGCGCCATGCAGATGGACCTCGCGATCAGGGATGTCTTCCTGCACCCCGTACTCACGGAAATGGCGACTCTCATCGCCGACAAGAACCTGATGAAACCGGCCACCCAGGCCCTTTCGGAAATCGATTCACTGCTTGACAGCATGGAGGCTGTTTGATGGAAACCCTTGCAACCCGTCGCATCGCGGAGCGCTTCTCGCGACTGACGCCTGAACAGCGGCGCACGGTCTACCAGAAGATTCGCGCCGAGGGTCTCACGCTCGGGCAGTTCCCGATCCTGGCGCGCGACACGTCGTCGCCGGATCATTGCCATCTTTCCTACGCACAGTTGCGCCAGTGGTTCCTGTGGCAGCTCGATCCCCGAAGCACGGCGTACCACATCAGCGGTGCGCTCAGGCTCGCCGGTGCGCTGGATGTCGCGGCCGTGCGCGCGAGCTTCGATGCGCTGGTACAGCGCCACGAGTCGCTGCGCACCACGTTCCGGGCCCAGGCTGGCGGCCTTGCCGAACAGGTGATTCACGAGAGTGTCGAGTTCGACATCGCCGTCGTCGACCTTGGCGCCATTGCCGCGAGCGACGCGCGAGAAATCCGCCTGCGGGAAGAAGCGCACCGCCTGAGCGACACCCCCTTCGACCTGACCACCGGCCCGTTGCTGCGGGTCGGCCTGATCCGCCTTGCGCCCGAGGAGCACATGCTCGTCGTGGTGATGCATCACATCGTGTCCGACGGCTGGTCGATGCAGATCATCGTGGACGAGTTCGTCGCGCAATATCGCGCGCGCGTGCAGGGCGCTGCGGAAGACGCGGACCTGCAGCCGCTGCCTGTCCAGTACGCGGACTACGCCGTGTGGCAGCGCAACTGGCTCGAGGCCGGCGAGCGCGAACGCCAGCTCGGCTATTGGACATCGCACGTCGGTACCGACCAGCCTGTGCTGCAGTTGCCGGCCGATCACGCCAGGCGCGCAGACGGACGCTACAACGCCGCGCGCCACGCCTTCGAATTGCCGGAGGCACTGGTCAAGGGGCTGCAGAAGCGCGCGCAGGGCCAGGGTGCGACCCTGTTCATGACCTTGCTCGCGGGCTTCCAGGTGCTCTTGAACCGTTACACCGGCCAGTCCGACATTCGCGTGGGCGTACCGATCGCCAACCGTCACCGGGTGGAGACGGAAGGCGTCGTCGGCTTCTTCGTCAACACGCAGCTGTTGCGCAGCGTGCTGGACAGCCGCGAGAGCCTCACGCAGGTGCTGGCGCGCGCGAAGGAGGCCGCGCTGGGCGCGCAGGCCCACCAGGACCTGCCGTTCGAGCAACTGGTGGAGGCATTGCAGCCAGAACGCAGCCTGAGCACCAGCCCGCTGTTCCAGGTCATGTTCAATCACCAGCGTGGGGATTTCAAGGCACTCGACAGCCTGTCGGGTCTCACGATGACCGAGTACGACCTGGGCACGCAGGCCGCGCAGTTCGAACTGACGCTGGACACCAGCGAAGACGCCGACGGTCGCGTGCGGGCGAGCTTCAAATATGCGGCGGAGCTGTTCGAGCCGCAGACCGTCGAGCGCATGGCGGGGCATTACCTGGCTTTGCTGGAGGCATTGGCCGAGCGACCCGAGCAGACTGTGGGTGACGTGAAGCTGTTGGACGAGGCGGAACTGCTGCAGCTGCAGCAGTGGGGATCCCAACACCAGCAAGGCGAAGTCTCAGTCGGCGACCCGATCCACAGTCGGATAGAGCGCGAGGTGGCGCAGCATCCGGATGCCACTGCACTGGTCTTCGGCGATGAGTCCCTGAGCTACGGCGAACTCAACGCAAGGGCGAATCGCCTGGCCCACCGCCTGATCGCCCTGGGCGTGAAGCCCGAGAGCCGGGTGGGCATCGCGGTGGAGCGCTCGGTGGAGATGGTGGTGGGCATCCTGGCGGTGCTCAAGGCCGGCGGTGCCTACGTGCCCCTGGACCCCGAGTACCCGGCGGACCGGCTGTCCTACATGGTGCAAGACAGCGGCATCGAGCTGCTGCTGACCCAGAGCCACCTGGGCGCACTGCCGGGCGCGGAATCACTCCAGGTGCTGGTGCTCGACACGCTCGATACCGCGTCCGAGCCCGACAGCAACCCGCAGGTCGCGCTGCACGGCGAGAACCTGGCCTACGTCATCTACACATCGGGCTCCACCGGCCGCCCCAAGGGCGCGCAGCTGTGCCACCGCAACGTGACGCGACTGCTGGACGCCACGCAGCCCTGGTTCGGCTTCTCGCCGCAGGATGTCTGGACGATGTTCCACTCCTACGCCTTCGACTTCTCGGTGTGGGAGATCTTCGGAGCGCTGTGCACCGGGGGCAAGCTGGTGGTCGTGCCGTTCTGGGTGAGCCGCTCGCCGGAGGACTTCCTGCAGCTGCTGCGCGAGCAGCGCGTGAGCATCCTGAACCAGACGCCGTCGGCCTTCGGGCAGCTGGTGGCCCTGCCGCAGGCGCTGGAGGGAGGATTGGCGCTGCGCGCGGTGATCTTCGGAGGCGAGGCGCTGGACCCGCAGCGGCTGAGGCCCTGGATCGAGCGCTACGGGGACGGCGGCCCGCAGCTGATCAACATGTACGGCATCACCGAGACGACGGTGCACGTGACCTACCGGCGCATCACGCGGGCGGACCTGGGTCAGCAGCGCAGCCCGGTGGGTGTGGCGATCCCGGACCTGGGGATGCAGGTGCTGGACGGACAGCTGGGGCCTGTGCCGCAGGGGGTGGCGGGGGAGCTGTATGTCAGTGGGGAGGGGTTGGCTCGGGGGTACCTGAAGCGATCAGGGCTGACGGCCGAGAGGTTCATCGCGACAGAGAAGGGACAGCGCCTGTACCGCACGGGAGACCTGGTGCGGTGGAACAACGAGGGCCAGCTGGAATACCTGGGGCGGATCGACCATCAGGTGAAGGTGCGGGGCTTCCGCATCGAGCTGGGGGAGATCGAGGCGGGGCTACAGGGGCAGCCTGAAGTGCGTGAGGCGGTGGTCGTCGCGAACGAGGGTCCAGCGGGAACCCGGCTGGTGGCCTACGTCTCGGGCAACGCGGGCCAGGTGATCGACACGGCAGTGCTCAAGCAGAAGCTGGGCGAGGCGCTGCCGGACTACATGGTTCCGAGCGTGATCGTGGAGTTGGAGGCGTTGCCGCTGAACGCGAACGGGAAGGTGGACCGCAAGGCGCTCCCCGCACCGGAGTTCACGAGCGACAGGGCGTACGAGGCGCCCGAGGGCGAGGTCGAAGAGGCTCTCGCATCGATCTGGGCAGAAGTCCTCGGAGTGACCCGCGTGGGCCGCAGCGACAACTTCTTCGAACTGGGCGGCCATTCCCTCCTGGCGCTGAGGCTGCTGGAGAGCGTGCGCGAGCGTGGCTGGAGCGTGCAGGTGCGTACGCTGTTCCAGCACCCGCAGCTGGGCGCCTTCGCGCAGGCGCTGCAGCAGGAGCAGGGTCGGGTGGAGGTGGTGGTGCCAGAGAACGGTATTCCTGCCGACTGCGAGGCGATCCGCCCGGAGATGCTCACGCTGATCGAGCTCGACGAAGCACAGATCAGGCGCATCGAGGCGAAGGTCTCGGGGGGAGCCCTGAACATCCAGGACATCTACCCGCTGGCGCCGCTGCAGGAGGGGATGCTGTTCCACCACCTGCTGCAGACCGAGGGAGATGCGTACATCACCTCGCACGCGCTGGGGTTCGACAGCCGTCAGAGGCTGGAGCGGTTCGTGCAAAGCTTCAACCGAGTGATCGAGCGGCACGACATCCTGCGCACGGCGGTGCTGTGGGAGGGGTTGAAGGAGCCGGTGCAGGTGGTGCAGCGGCATGCCGAGCTCGAGCTGCAGTGGCTGGATGCCGACGCATCCGATGCCCCTGCCCAGCTCAAGGCCCACGTCGACCCCGCGCACTACCGCATCGACGTGCAGCGTGCCCCGATGATCCACGCGATCGCAGCCCACGACCCCGCCCAGGGCCGCTGGCTGCTGCAGCTGCCCAGCCACCACATGGTGCTGGACCACACGACGCTGGACTTCCTGGTGCAGGAGATCGCGCTGATTCAGCAGGACAGGCAGGCTGAGCTGCCGGCTCCTGTTCCCTTCCGGAACTACGTGGCGCAGGCAAGGCTGGGGGTGAGCCAGGACGAGCACGAGGCGTTCTTCCGGCAGATGCTGGCAGACGTGGACGAGCCGACGGCGCCGTTCAACCTGCTGGACGTGCAGGGGGACGGCACGCGTGTGGAGGAAGCCAGATTGAGGCTGGAGCCGGAGCTGGCCCAACAGATCCGGAGAGAAGCACAGCGCCACGGGGTGAGCGCGGCGACGCTGTTCCACCTGGCGTGGGCGCTGGTGCTGGGCAAGGCCACGGGCAAGGACGACGTGGTGTTCGGGACGGTGCTGTTCGGTCGGATGCAGGGCGGGGAGGGGGCGCAGAGGGCGCTGGGGTTGTTCATCAACACGCTGCCGCTGAGGGTGAGGCTGGGGGCGAAGGGTGTGCTGGCGTGCGTGAAGGAGACGCACGATGCGCTCACGCAGCTGCTGCACCACGAGCACGCGAACCTGTCGCTGGCACAGCGCTGCAGTGCGCTGCCGGGGGGCACGCCGTTGTTCTCGGCACTGCTGAACTACCGCCACGGCGCAGCCGTGGCAGCAGGGGAGCCCGTGCGCCCCTGGGAGGGCATGGAAGTGCTGTCCGCGGAGGAGCGCACGAACTACCCGTTCGTGATGTCGGTGGACGACCTCGGGGACGGCTTCGCGCTGGTGGCGCAGATCGTGGAGAGCGTGGATGCGCAGCGCATCTGCAACTTCATGCACATGGCCATCGGTGGACTGGTGCAGGTGCTGGGGCAGCAGCCTGCGCGGGCGATCCGCGAGCTGGAGGTGATGTCGCAGACCGAGCGAGAACAGCTGAAGGCGTGGAGCGAGAACGGTCATCGCTTCGAGGGAGTGGAACCCGTTCACCCTCTGATCGAGCGCCAGGCGATGCAGCACCCTGAAGCACCCGCACTGGTGTTCGGCGAAGAGACCCTGAGCTACGGCGAACTCAACGCGAGGGCGAACCGCCTCGCCCATCACCTGATGGCGCAGGGCGTGGGCCCCGAGGTGCTGGTGGGCATCGCGGTGGAGCGCTCCGTGGAGATGGTGGTGGGGATCCTGGGGATCGTGAAGGCGGGAGGTGCGTATGTGCCGCTGGACCCGGAGTACCCGGCGGACCGGCTGGCGTACATGGTCGAGGACAGCGGCATCGGGATGCTCTTGACCCAGAGCCACCTTCAGGCACTGCCGGGGATCGAATCGATTCAGGTGCTGGAACTCGACACGCTCGATACCTCGTCCGAGCCCGACAGCAATCCGGAAGTCGACCTTCACGGCGAACACCTGGCCTACGTGATCTACACGTCCGGCTCGACGGGCCGTCCGAAGGGCGCGGCGAACCGCCACCGCTCGCTGCACAACCGGCTGGCGTGGATGCAGCAGGCCTATGAATTGGGTGCGACGGACACAGTCTTGCAGAAGACGCCGTTCAGCTTCGACGTGTCGGTGTGGGAGTTCTTCTGGCCGCTGATGTACGGGGCGAAGCTGGTGGTGGCCAACCCCGGGGATCACCGGGACCCGGCCCGATTGGTGGAGCTGATCGGGCAGCACCAGGTCAACACGCTGCACTTCGTTCCTTCGATGCTGCAGGCGTTCCTGGCGTACGAAGGGGCGAAGACGTGCACGAGCCTGAAGCGCATCGTGTGCAGCGGAGAGGCACTGCCGGCGGAAGCCAGGGACAAGGTGTTCGCAAGGCTGCCGCAGGCGAAGCTGTACAACCTGTACGGCCCGACGGAGGCGGCGATCGACGTGACGCACTGGACGTGCCGGGACGATGGAAGCAGCCAGGTTCCGATCGGACGTCCGATCAGCCAGACGCAGGCGTACGTGCTGGACGGGAGCCTGAACGAGGTTCCGGCGGGGGTGGCGGGGGAGCTGTACCTGGGGGGCATCAATCTGGCGCGGGGGTACCTGAAGCGAGCAGGGCTCACAGCCGAGAGGTTCATTGCAACCGACAACGGAAGCAGGCTGTACCGCACGGGAGACCTGGTGCGGTGGAACAACGAGGGCCAGCTGGAATACCTGGGGCGGGTCGACCATCAGGTGAAGGTGCGGGGCTTCCGCATCGAACTGGGGGAGATCGAGGCGGGGCTGCAGGGCCAGCCTGAAGTGCGTGAAGCGGTGGTCGTCGCGAACGAGGGTCCAGCGGGAACCCGGCTGGTGGCCTACGTCTCGGGCAACGCGGGCCAGGTGATCGACACGGCAGTGCTCAAGCAGAAGCTGGGCGAGGCGCTGCCGGACTACATGGTTCCGAGCGTGATCGTGGAGTTGGAGGCGTTGCCGCTGAACGCGAACGGGAAGGTGGACCGCAAGGCGCTCCCCGCACCGGAGTTCACGAGCGACAGGGCGTACGAGGCGCCCGAGGGCGAGGTCGAAGAGGCTCTCGCATCGATCTGGGCAGAAGTCCTCGGAGTGACCCGCGTGGGCCGCAGCGACAACTTCTTCGAACTGGGCGGCCATTCCCTCCTGGCGCTGAGGCTGCTGGAGAGCGTGCGCGAGCGTGGCTGGAGCGTGCAGGTGCGTACGCTGTTCCAGCACCCGCAGCTGGGCGCCTTCGCGCAGGCGCTGCAGCAGGAGCAGGGTCGGGTGGAGGTGGTGGTGCCAGAGAACGGTATTCCTGCCGACTGCGAGGCGATCCGCCCGGAGATGCTCACGCTGATCGAGCTCGACGAAGCACAGATCAGGCGCATCGAGGCGAAGGTCTCGGGGGGAGCCCTGAACATCCAGGACATCTACCCGCTGGCGCCGCTGCAGGAGGGGATGCTGTTCCACCACCTGCTGCAGACCGAGGGAGATGCGTACATCACCTCGCACGCGCTGGGGTTCGACAGCCGTCAGAGGCTGGAGCGGTTCGTGCAAAGCTTCAACCGAGTGATCGAGCGGCACGACATCCTGCGCACGGCGGTGCTGTGGGAGGGGTTGAAGGAGCCGGTGCAGGTGGTGCAGCGGCATGCCGAGCTCGAGCTGCAGTGGCTGGATGCCGACGCATCCGATGCCCCTGCCCAGCTCAAGGCCCACGTCGACCCCGCGCACTACCGCATCGACGTGCAGCGTGCCCCGATGATCCACGCGATCGCAGCCCACGACCCCGCCCAGGGCCGCTGGCTGCTGCAGCTGCCCAGCCACCACATGGTGCTGGACCACACGACGCTGGACTTCCTGGTGCAGGAGATCGCGCTGATTCAGCAGGACAGGCAGGCTGAGCTGCCGGCTCCTGTTCCCTTCCGGAACTACGTGGCGCAGGCAAGGCTGGGGGTGAGCCAGGACGAGCACGAGGCGTTCTTCCGGCAGATGCTGGCAGACGTGGACGAGCCGACGGCGCCGTTCAACCTGCTGGACGTGCAGGGGGACGGCACGCGTGTGGAGGAAGCCAGATTGAGGCTGGAGCCGGAGCTGGCCCAACAGATCCGGAGAGAAGCACAGCGCCACGGGGTGAGCGCGGCGACGCTGTTCCACCTGGCGTGGGCGCTGGTGCTGGGCAAGGCCACGGGCAAGGACGACGTGGTGTTCGGGACGGTGCTGTTCGGTCGGATGCAGGGCGGGGAGGGGGCGCAGAGGGCGCTGGGGTTGTTCATCAACACGCTGCCGCTGAGGGTGAGGCTGGGGGCGAAGGGTGTGCTGGCGTGCGTGAAGGAGACGCACGATGCGCTCACGCAGCTGCTGCACCACGAGCACGCGAACCTGTCGCTGGCACAGCGCTGCAGTGCGCTGCCGGGGGGCACGCCGCTGTTCTCGGCACTGCTGAACTACCGGTACACGCCAGAAGAAGAGCAGACGAAGCAGCAGGCCGCACCGGATCTCGCCTGGGCCGGCATCGACACGCTCGGCGGTGCCGAGCGCAGCAACTACCCCTTCGGCATGTCGGTGGACGACCTGGGCAAGGGCTTCGAGCTGGTGGCACAGGTGCATGACAGCGTCGATGCGCAGCGCGTATGTGGCTACATGCTGGCTGCCGTCCAGGGCGTGGTGACGGCGCTGGTGCAGCGGCCGCAACAGCCTGCGTGCGAGATCGGGATCGTTTCCGCGCAGGAGATGCAGCAACTGACGGCGTGGAGCGAGAACCCGCGCTGCCACGAGGATGCCCAACCGGTGCACCGCCAGATCGAGTCTCATGCAAGGCTCAAGCCTTCGGCATCTGCTTTGGTCTTCGGCGACGAAGCCCTGAGCTACGGCGAACTCAATGCCCGCGCGAACCGCCTGGCGCATCGCCTGATCGCCTCGGGCGTGGGCCCGGACGTGCTGGTGGGCCTCTGCGTGGAACGCTCCGTCGAGATGATGGTGGGCATCCTGGCGGTGCTCAAGGCCGGCGGCGCCTACGTGCCCCTGGACCCCGAGTACCCCGCAGACCGCCTGTCCTACATGGTGCAAGACAGCGGCATCGAGCTGCTGCTGACCCAGAGCCACCTGCGCAGCCTGATCCCGGGTGCCGACTCCCTTCAAGTGCTGGAGCTCGACACCCTCGACACCTCTGCCGAGCCCGCGTCCGATCCCCAAGTCTCTTTGCACGGCGAACACCTGGCCTACGTGATCTACACGTCCGGCTCCACGGGTCGTCCCAAGGGAGCGGCCATCCGGCATGAGGCTCTCTTCAGCTGCATGGCGTGGATGCAGGAGTTCTACACCCTCGCTGGAGCGGACACGGTGCTGCACAAGGCGCCCTTCGGCTTCGACGTGTCGGTGTGGGAGATGTTCTGGCCGCTGACCTCGGGAGCGCGGCTGGTCATCGCCAATCCGGGAGACCACCGGGACCCGGTGCGGCTGGTCGAGTTGATCCAGAGACACCAGATCACGACGCTGAACTTCGTGCCCTCGATGCTGCAGGCGTTCCTGGCGTACGAGGGGATAGAGAAGACGACGAAGCTCAAGCACATCATCTGCGGGGGAGAGGCGATGCCCGCGGCCACGCAGAGGGAGGCGCTGCAGAGGCTGAGCGGAGCGACGCTGCAGAACCTGTACGGGCCGACGGAGACGACGATCCACGTGACGCAGTGGACGTGCCGGGATGATGGAAGCAGCCAGGTTCCGATCGGACGTCCGATCAGCCAGACGCAGGCGTACGTGCTGGACGGGAGCCTGAACGAGGTGCCTGCGGGTGTGGCGGGAGAGCTGTACCTGGGGGGCATCAATCTGGCGCGGGGGTACCTGAAGCGAGCAGGGCTCACAGCCGAGAGGTTCATTGCAACCGACAACGGAAGCAGGCTGTACCGCACGGGAGACCTTGTGCGGTGGAACAACGATGGCCAGCTGGAATACCTGGGGCGGATCGACCACCAGGTGAAGGTGCGGGGGTTCCGCATCGAGCTGGGGGAGATCGAGGCGGGGCTGCAGGCCCAGCCTGAAGTGCGTGAAGCGGTCGTCGTTGCGAACGAGGGCCCGGCCGGGACCCGGCTGGTGGCCTATGTCTCGGGCAACGCGGGCCAGGTGATCGACACGACAGCCCTGAAGCAGAAGCTGGGCGAGGCGCTGCCGGACTACATGGTTCCGAGCGTGATCGTGGAGCTGGAGGCGTTGCCGCTGAACGCGAACGGGAAGGTGGATCGCAAGGCGCTGCCTGCGCCGGAGTTCACGAGCGACAGGGCGTACGAGGCGCCGCAGGGCGAGGTCGAGCAGACCCTGGCATCGATCTGGGCAGAAGTGCTGGGCGTGACCCGTGTGGGCCGCAACGACAACTTCTTCGAACTCGGAGGCCATTCCCTCCTGGCGCTGAGGCTGCTGGAGAGCGTGCGCGAGCGTGGCTGGAGCGTGCAGGTGCGCACGCTGTTCCAGCACCCGCAGCTGGGCGCCTTCGCGCAGGCGCTGCAGCAGGAGCAGGGTCGGGTGGAGGTGGTGGTGCCAGAGAACGGTATTCCTGCCGACTGCGAGGCGATCCGCCCGGAGATGCTCACGCTGATCGAGCTCGACGAAGCACAGATCAGGCGCATCGAGGCGAAGGTCTCGGGGGGAGCCCTGAACATCCAGGACATCTACCCGCTGGCGCCGCTGCAGGAGGGGATGCTGTTCCACCACCTGCTGCAGACCGAGGGAGATGCGTACATCACCTCGCACGCGCTGGGGTTCGACAGCCGTCAGAGGCTGGAGCGGTTCGTGCAAAGCTTCAACCGAGTGATCGAGCGGCACGACATCCTGCGCACGGCGGTGCTGTGGGAGGGGCTGAAGGAGCCGGTGCAGGTGGTGCAGCGGCATGCGGAACTCAAGCTGCAATGGCTGGAGGCTGGAGCATCCGATGTCCCCGCCCAGCTCAAGGCCTACGTCGATCCCGCGCACTACCGCATCGACGTGCAGCGCGCCCCGATGATCCACGCGATCGCAGCGCACGACCCAGCCCAGGATCGCTGGCTGCTGCAGCTGCCCAGCCACCACATGGTGCTGGACCACACGACGCTGGACTTCCTGGTGCAGGAGATCGCGCTGATTCAGCAGGACAGGCAGGCTGAGCTGCCGGCTCCTGTTCCCTTCCGGAACTACGTGGCGCAGGCAAGGCTGGGGGTGAGCCAGGACGAGCACGAGGCGTTCTTCCGGCAGATGCTGGCAGACGTGGACGAGCCGACGGCGCCGTTCAACCTGCTGGACGTGCAGGGGGACGGCACGCGTGTGGAGGAAGCCAGATTGAGGCTGGAGCCGGAGCTGGCCCAACAGATCCGGAGAGAAGCACAGCGCCACGGGGTGAGCGCGGCGACGCTGTTCCACCTGGCGTGGGCGCTGGTGCTGGGCAAGGCCACGGGCAAGGACGACGTGGTGTTCGGGACGGTGCTGTTCGGTCGGATGCAGGGCGGGGAGGGGGCGCAGAGGGCGCTGGGGTTGTTCATCAACACGCTGCCGCTGAGGGTGAGGCTGGGGGCGAAGGGTGTGCTGGCGTGCGTGAAGGAGACGCACGATGCGCTCACGCAGCTGCTGCACCACGAGCACGCGAACCTGTCGCTGGCGCAGCGCTGCAGTGCGCTGCCGGGGGGAACGCCGTTGTTCTCGGCGCTGCTGAACTACCGGTACAGCCCTGAGCCGGAGGCGGTCGAAGGCCGGGATGCGGTGCCCATGTGGGAAGGCATGGACGATCTTGGTGGCCAGGAGCGCACCAACTATCCCTTCGGCATGTCGGTGGATGACCTAGGCAAGGACTTCGAGCTGGTGGCGCAGATTCACGAAGCAGTGAGTGCACAGCGTATCTGCGGCTTCATGCGCATGGCCATCGACGGGATCGTGGCTGCACTGGAGAAGCATCCTGCGCAGCCCATTCGCGAACTGGATGTGATCTCCGATGCCGAGCGCAGTCAGCTGGCGACATGGGGAGCCCAACACCAGCAAGGCGAAGTCTCAGTCGGCGACCCGATCCACAGCCGTATAGAGCGCGAGGTGGCGCAGCATCCGGATGCCACTGCACTGGTCTTCGGCGATGAGTCCCTGAGCTACGGCGAACTCAACGCAAGGGCGAATCGCCTGGCCCACCGCCTGATCGCCCTGGGCGTGAAGCCCGAGAGCCGGGTGGGCATCGCGGTGGAGCGCTCGGTGGAGATGGTGGTGGGCATCCTGGCGGTGCTCAAGGCCGGCGGTGCCTACGTGCCCCTGGACCCCGAGTACCCGGCGGACCGGCTGTCCTACATGGTGCAAGACAGCGGCATCGAGCTGCTGCTGACCCAGAGCCACCTGGGCGCACTGCCGGGCGCGGAATCACTCCAGGTGCTGGTGCTCGACACGCTCGATACCGCGTCCGAGCCCGACAGCAACCCGCAGGTCGCGCTGCACGGCGAGAACCTGGCCTACGTCATCTACACATCGGGCTCCACCGGCCGCCCCAAGGGCGCGCAGCTGTGCCACCGCAACGTGACGCGACTGCTGGACGCCACGCAGCCCTGGTTCGGCTTCTCGCCGCAGGATGTCTGGACGATGTTCCACTCCTACGCCTTCGACTTCTCGGTGTGGGAGATCTTCGGAGCGCTGTGCACCGGGGGCAAGCTGGTGGTCGTGCCGTTCTGGGTGAGCCGCTCGCCGGAGGACTTCCTGCAGCTGCTGCGCGAGCAGCGCGTGAGCATCCTGAACCAGACGCCGTCGGCCTTCGGGCAGCTGGTGGCCCTGCCGCAGGCGCTGGAGGGAGGATTGGCGCTGCGCGCGGTGATCTTCGGAGGCGAGGCGCTGGACCCGCAGCGGCTGAGGCCCTGGATCGAGCGCTACGGGGACGGCGGCCCGCAGCTGATCAACATGTACGGCATCACCGAGACGACGGTGCACGTGACCTACCGGCGCATCACGCGGGCGGACCTGGGTCAGCAGCGCAGCCCGGTGGGTGTGGCGATCCCGGACCTGGGGATGCAGGTGCTGGACGGACAGCTGGGGCCTGTGCCGCAGGGGGTGGCGGGGGAGCTGTATGTCAGTGGGGAGGGGTTGGCTCGGGGGTACCTGAAGCGAGCTGCCTTGACCGCGGAGCGCTTCATCGCGACAGAGAAGGGGCAGCGCCTGTACCGCACGGGAGACCTGGTGCGATGGAACAACGAGGGCCAGCTGGAATACCTGGGTCGGATCGATCATCAGGTGAAGGTGCGGGGCTTCCGCATCGAGCTGGGGGAGATCGAGGCGGGGCTGCAGGGGCAGCCGGAGGTCAGAGAAGCAGTCGTGGTGGCGAACGAAGGTCCAGCGGGCACGAGGCTCGTTGCCTATGTCTCGGGCAACGCGGGCCAGGTGATCGACACGGCAGCCCTGAAGCAGAAGCTGGGCGAGGCGCTGCCGGACTACATGGTTCCGAGCGTGATCGTGGAGCTGGAGGCGTTGCCGCTGAACGCGAACGGGAAGGTGGATCGCAAGGCGCTGCCTGCGCCGGAGTTCACGAGCGACAGGGCGTACGAGGCGCCGCAGGGCGAGGTCGAGCAGACCCTGGCATCGATCTGGGCCGAGGTCCTGGGCGTGAGCCGTGTGGGCCGCAACGACAACTTCTTCGAACTCGGAGGCGACTCCATCATCAGCCTCAAGCTCATCGCACGCATCCGCGAGAGCGTTCCTGGCGGAAGCTGGCTGTCCCTGATCGACGTGATGCAAAGCGGCTCGTTGAGGGATCTCGCGGCTCGCCTGCGCCAGAAGTTCGAGCAGGAGCACAACGCCGTCTGCTTCAACGCAACCGGCAGCGGAACACCGCTCTATTGCCTGCCGGGCCTGATGGTCAACTCGCGCGAGTTCCTGCCGCTGGCGCAGGCACTGCAGGACGACCGGCCGGTCTACGGTTTCGCTTGCCATGTCTTCACGCGAAAGCGTTGGCGCGGCTTCGATGTCCAGGCCATTGCCGCGGAGTACGCGGACTTCATTGCGGCGACTGCCTTGCAGGGGCGCTGCGCGCTGCTCGGCTGGTCGTCGGGTGGCGATCTTGCGTTCGAGGTGGTGCGCCAGCTGCAGGGTCGCGTCGAGATCGATTTCGTGGGCATGGTCGACGTCTTCGAGAACACCGCCCTGCGGGCCACGCGCACCCTCACGGACGTGCAGCGCCGGCAGGCCGAGGAGGCACTGGCTGCCTGGCTGTCACGTTCGCAGATGGCCGACCGCTGGCATGAACTGCTGGCGCGGATGGGCGGCTCCGAGCGTGCATACGTGCTGGAGGAAATGCTGTTTGCCGGCCGCGAGTTCCCCCTCGACGGGCCGGGCGAAGAATCGCTGGAATGCGAAATGTGGATCCGGCTCGACAAGCGCCTGCGGGCAGAGCAATACGCCTACGACCGCATCGACGTGCCCATGCACGTCTTCCTCGCGGATGCGTCGCTGCAGGAACGCGGCGTGCTGAGGAACTGGTCGGACAGCGCCCCGGTGCTGTCGTCCGAGATCGTGCCCGACGCCGATCATCTGAGCATCATCCGACACCCGCAGATGCTTGCCAGCCTGAGACAGCACCTGGCACGGACGGAGGTGCTGGCGTAGCGCGATGGCGTGCGGGTCACGGCCCGCACGCACGCAAGCAAACAAACAAACGGGAAGTGAAAAGAGGAAAGTGAAAAGAAAAACGGCCTTCAGAAATGAAGGCCGTTTTCTTGTCTCGAGAAGACAGGAGGAGAAGGGATCGCCGGGAGCTGACGCCCTCCCGGCCGGCGTGTCGTCGTCAGAAGCGGTATGTTGCCGTCGCGACGACCTTGCGCAGCTCGCCGTAGCGGCAGCTGCCCGAGCTGCAGTTGCTGATGTAGGTCTTGTTGGTCAGGTTGCGCACGTTCAGCGCAAGGCTCCAGCGCTGGAAGTCGTAGCCGACGAGTGCGTCGATCAGCGTGTACGACGGCACCTTGGCTGCCGCGGACTCCTGGTAGCCGTGGTTGGAGCCCATGAAGCGCGCGCCAAGGCCCACCTTGATGCCGGAATCGAAACGGTAGTCCGTCCACACCGACAGCTGGTTGCGCGACACGGCCTGCATCTGCTTGCCGATTTCGCTCGCCGTGCTGCTGGCCGTGACCACCGCCTTCGGCGTGTAGGTGTAGGCCGCGATCACGTTCATGTTCTTGACCGGCTGGAAGGCTGCTTCCAGCTCGAGGCCGCGCACCAGGATCTCGCCGGTCTGCTTCGGCTGGTAGGTCGAGTTGTAGGTGATGTAGTTCTGGCGGCGCAGGTCGAAGATCGCGGCGCTGTACTTGCTCTTGCCGTCCAGGGGCTGGTAGCGCACGCCGGCTTCGTACTGGCGTCCGGTCTCTGGCTTCAGCGGCTTGCTCGTCTCGGGGTCGATCGTCACCGTCGGCGAGAACGATTCGGAATAGCTGATGTACGGCGCCCAGCCGCTCGGATGCAGGTAGACCAGGCCCGCGCGGCTCGTGAACTTGTGGTCCGTGATGCGCGTCGTCGATCCGTCGAGGTAGTTGTTCAGGCGGGCGGTCGCGGTGTCATAGCGGCCACCCAGCGTGGCGACCCAGTTGCCCCACTTGATCTGGTCCTGCAGGTAGAAGCCGGTCTGCTCAAGGCTGGTCTTGGCGTCGAACCACGGGTCCAGGGGGACGACGTCGTTCGTGTACACCGGGTTGTAGCCGTCGATGTTCGAGACCGTGCCGGCGTTGTAGGTGCGCTGGTAGTTGCGCGAGCGCTGGTAGTCGACGCCGAACAGGAAGGTGTGCTGCCAGTCGCCGAGCTTGACCTTGGCCTGCGCCTGGTTGTCGATGGTGAAGAGCCGCGCGCTCTCCTTGCTGCCGAAGGGGAAGCGGCTCAGCGTGCGGAAGTTGGCCGGATCCGAAGGCACGTCGGGGTTGACGGTCACGAAGTTGCTCGCGTTGTAGACCTGCCGGTAGTCGACCTTGATGGAACCGTAGCGCACATTCTGGCGCAGCGTCCAGGTGTCGTTCACGCGGTGGTCGAGCATGTAGCCCACCATCCACTGGTCCTGGTTGAAGTGGTCGAAGCCGGGCTCGCCCACGTAGGTCTTCGGCGAGAACTTGCCGTTCGGGTTGGGCAGCAGCGTGCCGACTTCGGGGAAGCTGCCGTAGGAGCTGCCGTCACGGATGCGCAGGTAGTGCGACAGCAGCGTGAGCGAGGTGTCGCTCGACGGCTTCCAGGTGAGCGACGGCGCGATGTACGTGCGGTCGTTCGGCAGGCCGCTGGCGTCCAGCTTGGCGTCGCGCACCAGCCCGGTGATGCGGTACAGCACCTTGCCCTGCTCGTCGAGCGGGCCCGAGAAGTCGCCCGCGACCTGGCGGCGGGAGTTGTCGCCGAGCTGCACCTGCAGTTCGCGCAGCGGCTCCTCGGTCGGGCGCTTGCTGACCACGTTGATCATGCCGCCGGGGCCGGTCTGCCCGTACAGCACCGACGACGGGCCGCGCAGGACCTCGATGCGCTCGGTGCCGTAGTTCTCGGTCTGCCAGACGGCCCAGCCGTTGTTGTTGCGCAGCTGCAGGCCATCCAGGTAGTAGCCGGGCGTCTGCGCGTCGAAGCCGCGGATGATGGTCCAGTCGAAGCGCGAGTCCGCGCCCCACGGCGACACGTTGATGCCGGGCGTGTAGGCCAGCGCATCCTTCAGGCGCAGCGCGCCGGTCGCCTCGATGAAATCGGACGTGACGACCGAGATCGACTGGGGCGTTTCGATGATCGGCGTGTCGGTCTTCGTACCGACGGCATTGCGCTTGGCGACATAGCCCTTGAGCGGGCCCGAAGCCGTTTCGGCCTCGCCTTCAGCGAGAACGGTGACGGTGGGGAGCGTCGAGGAGGAAGAGGCCGGCAAGTCCGCGGCGCGACGGACGGCGTAGCCGCCGTTTTCAGTCCGGGTGGCGCGCAGGGCGGTGCCCGCGAGCATGGTTTCCAGTGCCTGCGCCACGGTGAGCCTGCCCGACACCGGTTGGGAGCCGACGCCGGCCACCACGTCGCCTGCGGCGAAGACCTGAACGCCGGTCTGCCGCGAGAGTTCGTTCAGCGCTGTTGCCACCGGCTGCGCCGGCACCTTGACCTCGAACACCTGCACGGTCGCCTGGCCCGGTGTCTGAGCCACGGCAACGGGGCTCAGCAAGCCGAGGGCAGTTCCGAAGGCGGCAGCAAGCGCGGCATTCAGTAGATGTTGACGAGGCAAGGGACGCATAAGTCAAGAACTCCAGGGTTTCAATTAAAAGTAAGACGTATTTACCTTCGGGCGCGGATGCCGGCCCGATTTCCGGTCTCTGGCGCTTCTATGAGTAAGACGTTCGAACTCATAAAACAGAGACACACCGTCGCAACTTTTTTTCGCCCCGGGGTCCGATGCCCGAAAAAACTCAGGTTCCGATCGCTTCGCGCTCCTGGTGCACGTGGACGGCAGGGCCGGCCGGCGTTGCGAGCAGGGCGCTGCCGATCTCTCCGGTGCGCACCGACGTGACCGACAGCAGGGTGTCGCTGAGGCCGTGCGAATCCTCGCAGGCACCCTGCAGGTAGATAGCCGGGCGGAAGTCCGGCGTGCCCTGCAGCCGGTAGTGCCGGTCGACCGAGTAGTCCCCCAGGTACGGGTCCAGCGGCGACAGCAGTGTCTTGTGATGCTCCCTTGCATAACCCGTGGCGAGCACGACTGCGTCGTACCGGACGGTGCTCTCGCGCATCGCGTTCTGGTCCCACAGCGTGAGGTGCACGCCTTGGCCGTCGGCGGCCACGCCGCGAATGTCGTGCCGACGCAGGAGGCGCAGCCGGTTTCCGCCGACCACCCGCTGCTGGTAGAACGACTTGAAGATCTGCTGGATCAGCTCGAGGTCGGCCACGGCGTAGTTGGTGTGCCAGAACTCGTCGAGCAGTGCCGCGCGCTCGTCCTCCGAGCGGCTGAAGGTGTAGTCGGTGAACTCGGCGTTGAAGATCTCGTTCACGAAGGGGCTGTCGTCCGCCGGGCGGATCGAGCGGGCACGCGTGATGAGATCGACCTGCGGCGCGCCGGGGCGGCCCTGCAGGTCCATGAAGATCTCGGCTGCACTTTGCCCCGCGCCCACCACGGCCACCCGCCGCGGGTCGCCGATCTGTGCGATGTCCTGCAGGTAGGTGCTGGAATGAAACACGCGCGAGTCGTTCCGCAGGGTGCGAAAGCTGTCGGGAATGTTGGCCATGCCGCCGATGCTGACCACCAGGTTGCGCGTCAGCCGCTCGACGAGCTTGCCCGCGTGGTTGCGCGAGCGCACGCGCAGCAGGGCCACTTCGCCGCCTTTTTCCTCGGGCAGCACCTCGAACGCCTCCTCGCCGTAGGCGCAGGCGTCGTCGAACTGCTCCGCGGCCCACGACAGGTAGTCGTTGAACTCGTGGCGACTCGGAAAGAAGCTCTTGAGGTTGACGAAGTCCGTCAGGCGGCCTTTTTCGTGCAGGTAGTTGATGAAGGTGAAGCGGCTGGTCGGGTTGCGCAGCGTCGCCAGGTCCTTCAGGAACGAGATCTGCATGTGCGCATGGTCCAGCAGCATGTGCGGGTGCCAGGCGAAGCTCAGCTGCTTTTCGATGAACAGGGCGTCGAACGGGCGGCCCGCATGGCGCTTTTCCTCGAGCGCGATGGCCAGCGCGATGTTGGACGGGCCGAACCCGATCCCGATCAGATCATGGACGTGTTGCATTGAAGATCGACTCCTGTGTTTGAAGAGGGCTCGCGTGCGCGAGTGAGGCATTCGCCCGGGACATTGCTGGACATGACGCCGGGTGCGCTCGGGTGTTCACGCGGCAACCGGGGCCGCGGTGGTCTCGGCCAGCAGTGCCAGGCCCTGGTGCAGCGCGGGAAACAGGCTGTTGTTGAAGTTGTTCCAGCGCAGCTCCAGGATCGTTTCTCCGGGCTCGATCTTCGTGTCGAGCACGTCGAAGATGACCTCGCCGGAGTCGATGCCGTTGTCGACGTAGTGGAACGACGCGCCGGTCATGGTGACCGGCGCGACATCGATTTTCTCGAGGGTGTTCCAGTCGACCACCCGCTTGCCCTGCGCGCCGTACAGCGCGTCGAGCGTGGCATGGGCGCCGCGGCGCTCATAGGGCGACTCGATGCGCGTGATGCCGGGATGGATGTTCGCGATCCGCCGGTGAAACGGCGCGCCCGGGCGCACCAGTTCGTCGAGGATCACCAGCAGCCCGTCGAGCACGACGACGTCGGCCTCGAGTTCCACCAGCTTGTCGTACAGGCGGCGCTCGAAGTCGCTCTTTCCCTTGGCGCGGTCGGGGGCGTCGAGAGGTAGTTGCCGGTAGGTCGACGCGATCGGGTGCAGCATGTCGTTCAGCCGCTTGCCTTGCGTGCGCAGGTCCGCGGGGAAGATCCATTTCTTGCCCGGCTCGCAGGCGAAGCCGTAGTCCTGCAGCGACTTGCGGTCGCGCGGCGAAGTCTGGTCGTCGTCGTAGATGATCCCCTCGAGCGAATAGGCGTCGCCCAGCGGCGTGCCGTCCAGCGCCTCGGCGAGGTATTCGAGCGGCGACTTCATGTAGCGCCGCTCGCCCTTGTAGTCGATGAACTGGCCGGCCTGATCGGCCGCGGCATTTCTCAGGGACAGGATGTAGACGAGTTTGGCTTTGGACATGGGCGTTCGGTGTTGGTCTGGTCTGAAGTGGTGGCTGATGTGCCGCCGCCTGAGAAAGACGAGGCAGCCGTGAATCTGTTCATGTGCGAGGGCGCGCGCGCCGCTCAGGCGTCCCGTTCTTCCGCTTCGGCCCGGTCCCTGCGATACGCAGGTGCGAGCGGGCAGGGGCCGCAGTGCGTCTCGCCGGGCAGCAGGTGGTTCAGGCAGCAGTGCCGGTACAGCGTCAGGGTTTCGCAGCGACCGGCCTCGAGCCTGCGCACCTCCCGCCGGGGCGCGTACAGGGGATGGACGTGCGCCTGCGGCCATGTCGCGTCGCGCAGCAGCCGGTCCCGGTCCTGCCTGATCGGCGCCGCGCCGCCGGTAAGGGCCAGTGCTTCGTTCAGGATGGTTTCGATGTGCCGCGCCGTGTTGCTCCAGAGAATCTTCGGCGCGAGCTTCGTCAGGCGGCCGATGGCCGCGAACAAGGGCTCCAGGTGCTGCCAGAACATCGGCGCATAGCGCTGCGCAGTGCTGGCGCCCGGCATCGGCCGGCCCAGGTCGCGAATGTGGAAGCTGAGCGGATCGCCGGCTTCGTCGAAGCTCACCCAGACCTGTTCCGGCGCGGCCGGAAAGGCATGTTGCAGCACGCTGGCGGCAGCCACCATCGGCGGCAGCCACATGCCCAGGTACTCCAGGCTCCATGCGGAGGCAACTGCCCGCAGATCGCGGGCATCGGTGCCGAGATGCCGGGCCTGGCGATGCAGCAGGTCGGTCAGCAGGGCGGGGTCGCGCAGCAGATCGGCCACCCCGATGGCATTGGCGGGCGGCTGCGGCGCGCACTGGAGGGCCTCTCCATGCCTCGCGTGCTCTCCCTGGAACAGGGGCTCCAGCAGCGCAATCATGGCCCGTTCCGGGACCCGGAAGGCAAATGGAATTCGGCGTGCATGCAGCTAGGACGGACAGAGGGCTCCGGTGTTCACGCCGCGGCCGCATGAACATTTCGGAGCGTCGCCCGTTGAATGGGGGAGCGGCTCCGAGCTGCCGGCGACCTTGGCCATCCGCCCGGTCGTCTTTCATTCGTTACCCGTCCGGTCGCTGGGAGGTCCACGCTGCCGGGTCGTTGTCGCCCGAGGGGCGGAAAGACTTTCGCATGACATCTTCGAATGGCGATGCCGCCGAAATCAGGCGCCTGCTGAAGCCTTTTCTCCCATGGATGGCGTTGTCGTCGATCACCGGCATCGCCGCCGGCGTGGCCACCGTGCTGCTGCTGGCCACGATCAACAAGGTGCTGAACACGTCCGGCGGCCTCGCCGGCGGGCTGCTGCTGACTTTCGTCGCGCTGTGCGCGGTGTCGCTGATCGGTCGCGTGGTCTCGGACGTCTCGACCAATCTCGTCGGGCAGCGACTGGTCTCGCAGATCCGCAAGAGCCTGGCCCAGAAGATCCTGTCGGCGCCGATCGACGCGCTGGAGCGCTATCGCACGCACCGGCTGATGCCCGTGCTGTCGCAGGACGTGGACATGATCAGCGACGTGGCCTTCGCTTTCTCCGCGACGCTGATCTCGCTGGCCATTGCCCTGGGATGCCTGACCTATCTGGCGGTGCTGTCCTTTCCGTTGTTCTGCGTGCTGACGGTGGCGCTGGTGATCGGCATCTCCATACAGGTGGTGGCGCAAACCCGCGGCGTGGCCGGTTTCTGGAAGGCGCGCGACTACGAAGAGCAACTGCACAAGGCCTACCGCGGCATCAGCGAGGGTGCGAAGGAGCTGCGCATGCATCGCTCGCGCCGCGCGCTGGTGTTCGGCGGGCAGATCGAACGCATCGTCGACAGCATCCGCACCGTCAACAGCCGGGCGATCAACACCTACGTGATCGCCACGGCCTTCGGCTCGGCGCTGTTCTTCCTGCTGATCGCGCTGATCCTGGGCTGGGCGGCCTTCCGCAACACCGATCCCGTGGTGCTGAGCGGCTTCGTGCTCGTGCTGCTGTTCCTCAAGGGGCCGATGGACCAGATCGCAGGCGCGCTGCCGGGCGTGGGCCGCGCCAAGGTCGCGTTCCAGCGCATCGCCGACCTGTCGACGCGCTTCGCCAGCCCCGAGCCGCACCTGCACCTGGACCGCGCGCCCAGCGAAGTGCGCCTGGGCAATGCCATCGAGTTGCGCGGCGTGCGCTATGCCTTCGACGCAGCGGAGGGCAGCGACGCGTTCGTGCTGGGGCCCGTCGACCTGCGGTTGAACAAGGGCGAGCTGGTCTTCGTGGTCGGTGACAACGGCTCCGGCAAGACCACCATGATCAAGCTGCTGCTGGGCCTCTACGCGCCGCAAGGCGGGGAGATACTCGTCGACGGCAAGGCCGTCACGCCCGAGGCCCGGGACGACTACCGGCAGCTCTTCACCACCGTGTTCTCCGATTTCTATCTGTTCGAGGACCTGGTGGCGGACGGCTCCGGCGGCGCGTCCCCCGCGGGCCTGCCCGAGGCCGCGTTGCCGTACCTCGAGCGTCTGGAGATCGCGCACAAGGTCTCCGTGAAGGATGGTTCCTTCACCACCACCGATCTTTCCACCGGCCAGCGCAAGCGCCTGGCGCTGGTGCATGCGTACCTCGAAGGGCGGCCGGTGCTGGTGTTCGACGAATGGGCGGCCGACCAGGACCCGACCTTCCGTCACCTGTTCTACACCGAGCTGCTGCCCGAACTGCGTGCCAAGGGGCACCTGCTGGTCGTGATCTCGCACGACGACCGCTACTTCCACCTGGCCGACCGCGTGATCACCATGCGCGCGGGGCGCATCGCGGAAGACCGCGCCCGGCCCCGACTCGAAAGCCTCGCCGCGTGAACGACCAGCCGCAAGCACATAAAGCCCTGCAGCAGCAACCGCGTCCCGCCTTCCTGGCTCAGCTGCGGGCGGCCAACCTGCGGCCGTCCGTGGTGCGCGTCTGCGTGCTCCAGACCCTCGCGGATGCCGGGGAGGAGTGGCAGCGAGGCGAAGAAGTTTTCCGCCGCATGCTGCTGCGCGGCACCTCGGTGAGCCTGACGACGGTCTACCGCATCCTCAAGGAGTTCGAGCAGAGCGGCCTGATCATGCGCGAATGGGTGCGAAGCCGCGGCGGTGCCCTGGCGGTGTTCCGCTACAAGATGCCGGACGCCGAGCCCTGCGGCGTGCGCATGCGCTGCGGCGGCTGCGGAGCCGTCGCAGAGGTTCATGACCGCGATCTGCGCGAGGTGCTCATGCGCGTGGCGCTGAGCCGGGGGTTGCCGTCGGCCGGTGCGTTCGACGTGCAGATCCACGGCCCCTGTTCGACGTGTCGGAACCAGGGCGCGACGCCACAGGGTTCGTATGAGCCGCAGTCCGAAGAGCCGGGCAGCCATGGCGCCGGAATGCTGCCGCTGGCCGGCTTTCATTCCCGGCCGCGCACACAGCGCCTTTCAGCCTAGCGGGGTGGCGGGTTGAACAGTGGTGTCAGCAGCGGTGCCGCGAAGGGCGCCGGTCGTCGCTATGCGGTGGCTCTGTCGCTCGTGTCGCTGGCGGCCGTGGCGGGCGCCGGCATGCTCTGGGGGCGCGGCTCCGCCGCCGAGGTCGAGTCGGTGCCAGTGGCGCGCACCACCATCGAATCGAGCGTCACCGCGCTCGGCGTGCTGCAGCCGCGGCACTATGTGGACGTGGGCGCGCAGGTCTCGGGCCAGATCCTCAAGCTGCGGGTGCAGCCCGGCGACATCGTCGCCAAGGGGCAGCTGCTGGTCGAGATCGATCCGAGCGTGCAGCAGGCCACGGTCGATGCTGGCCGGGCGTCGCTCGCGGGCCAGCGGGCGCAGCTGGCCGACCAGCAGGCGCAGCACCGCCTCGCGCAGCAGCAACACGCGCGGCAACGCCAGATGGCGGCCGACGGCGCGACGCGCGAAGAAGACGTGCAGGGCGCCGAGGCCACGCTGGCTTCCGCCGCCGCGCGCGTACGCAATCTCGAAGCCCAGATCGCGCAGACCCAGGCCACGCTGAAGGCCGACGAGGCTAGGCTCGGCTACACCCGCATCTACGCGCCGATGGCCGGCACCATCGTGTCCGTCGAAGCGCGCGAAGGCCAGACGCTGAATGCCACCTACCAGACGCCGAATGTGCTGCGCATCGCCGACCTGTCGTCGATGACCGTATGGTCCGAGGTGTCGGAGGCGGACGTGCGCCGCATCAAGGCGGGCATGCCGGTCTACTTCACCACGCTCGGCGAAAGCCGGCGCCAGTGGCAAGGCAAGGTGCGCCAGCTGCTGCCCGCGCCGCCGGTGCCGGAGAACAAGTCCGGCAACAGCGACAGCGGAGCGCGCCAGTCGGCCGCGGCCAGCAAGGTGGTGGTCTATACCGCGCTCTTCGATGTCGACAACGCCGACGGCGAGCTCATGCCGCAGATGACCGCGAAAGTGTCGTTCGTCGAGTACGCCGAGAAGGACGTGCTCGCTGTGCCGCTGGCTGCACTCGTGCCCGTGGCCGGCAGCGCCGACCGCTTCACCGCCCGTGTGTTGCGCGCCGACGGCAAGGTGGAGCGGCGCGAGCTGCGCATCGGTGTGCGCAACCGCCTGGCGGCGCAGGTGCTGGAAGGGGCGCAGGCCGGCGAGCGCATCGTGGTGGGCAAGGCGGCGAAGGAATGACACCACCTCAGAAGCCCGCACGCGGGGAGACCCCCAGGCCCCTGATCGAGTTGCAGGACATCCGCAAGTCGTACGGTGGCCGCGAAGGGGAGGGCGGCGCGGAAGGCGGCAGCCCCGCCGTGACGGTGCTGCACGGCATCTCCCTGCAGCTGCACGCGGGCGAGTTCGTCGCCATCGTCGGTGCCTCGGGGTCCGGCAAGTCCACGCTCATGCACATCCTCGGCTGCCTCGACCGGGCCAGCGCGGGGCGCTACCTGTTCGACGGGCGCGACGTGTCCACCTTCGACGGCGATGCGCTCGCGTGGCTGCGCCGCGAGGCTTTCGGCTTCGTGTTCCAGGGCTACCACCTGGTGCCCAGCGAATCGGTGCTGGAGAACACGGAGATTCCCGCGCTCTATGCCGGAATGCCGGAAGCCGAACGACATACGCGAGCCGTTGCCCTGCTCGAACGGCTGGGCATGGGCGCGCGGCTGCACCACCGCCCGCACCAGCTCTCGGGCGGCCAGCAGCAGCGCGTGGCCATCGCGCGTGCGCTGATGAACGGCGGGCGGATCATCCTTGCGGACGAGCCCACCGGCGCCCTGGACAGCAAGAGCGGCGCTGAAGTGATGGCGCTGCTGCACGAGCTGGCGGACGCGGGCCACACCGTCATCCTCATCACCCACGACCGCTCGGTGGCGGCGCAGGCGCGGCGCATCATCGAGATCCGCGACGGACGCATCGTCGAGGACTCGGGCGGCATGGAGCCATCGGCCGTTGCGGTCGACATCGAGATGCCCGACCCGCAGGCGTCGCGCGGCGGAGCCTCCATGGCGGCCGACATGCGCGAGGCCACGCGCACGGCGTGGCGCGTGATGTGGAGCAACCGCTTTCGCACCGGGCTCACGCTGCTGGGTATCGTCATCGGCGTGGCGTCGGTCATCGTGATGCTCGCGGTCGGGGGCGGCTCGCAGAAGAAGGTGATGGCGCAGTTCGAGACCTTCGGCACGCGGACCATGTTCGTCTCGGCCCAGGTCGCGAGCACCCGCAATCCCGGCGCACCGCTGACGCTGGCCGACGCGGACGCCATCCGCATGCTGCCCAACGTCGAGGGCGTGGCGCCCTACATCGAAGACAAGGTGGTGGTGCGGCGCGGCAACATCGACCACCTGACCGAAGGCGGCGGCGCCACGATCGATTTCTCTCCGGTGCTCGGATGGGGCGTGGCCGAAGGCGTGATGTTCGATGCGGACGACGAGCTGCGCGTCGCCAAGGTCGCCGTGATCGGCCAGACGGTGCGCAAGCTGCTCTTCGCGGACGGGCAAAGCCCCGTCGGCCAGGACATCCTGGTGGACAAGGTGCCGTTCCAGATCGTCGGGGTGCTGGCCGCCAAGGGCGCCAACGACGGCGAGGACCAGGACGACCGTGTGGTGGTGCCGCTGTCCGCGGCGACGACGCGGATCTACGGCCACCCGCATCCGACGTGGATCGCCGTGCAGGTGCGCGACATCGAGCGGGCGCAGGAGACGGCTGAGGCCATCGAGGCGCAGCTGGCGCGCCAGCAGGCCGGCCGCGAAGTACGCATCTGGAACCGCGTCGAGGCGCTGCGCGTGCAGACCGAGACGGCGCGCGCGATGACGCTGATGCTGGGGCTGATCGCCATCGTGTCGCTGATCGTCGGTGGCATCGGCGTGATGAACGTGATGCTCATGACGGTGCGCGAGCGCACGCGCGAGATCGGCATCCGCATGGCGACGGGCGCGCGCCAGCGCGACATCCTCCGGCAGTTCATGACCGAGGCGGTGCTGGTGACTTCTGTGGGCGGCACCGTGGGCGTCGTCGCAGGGCTGGGCATCGTCGTGGGGCTGATGCTGGCCGGCGTGCCGGTGCTGTTCTCGCTGGCGGCGAGCGTGGGGGCATTCGGCTGCGCGGTGCTGACGGGCGTGATCTTCGGGTTCATGCCGGCGCGCAATGCCGCGCGGCTCGACCCTGTGGTGGCGCTGGCGGGAGAGTGACCGTGCCCAGGACGCGCTCCGTTTACGTTGCCTGTTGGACGGCCCTGCTGTGCGCGGCGTTGTCGTCCGGCTGTGCGCTGCACGGCGACCGTGCCGAGCGCGCGGTGGAGCTTCCCTCCGTGTGGCGCCACGCGCAGGTCGACGACACCACGGGCCCGATCGATGCGCAGTGGTGGCGCAGCTTCGGCAGCACGGAGCTCGACGCGGTGATTGCGCGCGCCCGGTCGCAAAGCAACGATCTGGCCGCGGCTGTCGCGCGGGTGCGGCAGGCCGATGCGCGGACGCGCATCGCCGGCGCGGCACTGCAGCCCCAAGTCACGGCCAGTCTCGGCATCAGCCGCGAGGGGCGCCTGGGCGGTGCTGCCACGGTCGCCGGCAGTACCTATGCCGCTGGTTTTGCCGCCACCTATGAACTCGACCTGTGGGGCCGAAGCGCCGCGTTGCGCGACGAGGCGCTGCAAGGCTCGCGTGCCAGCACCTTCGACCGCGACACGGTGCGGCTCACGGTGACGGCAGACGTCGCCGGCACCTGGCTGCTGGCGCTGGCCCTGCGTGAGCGCACCGAGATCGCCGCGCGCAATCTCGACAACGCGCGCCGCGTGCTGGCGCTGGTGGAGGCGCGCAGTCGCGCCGGCGCCGTGTCGCCGCTGGACCTCGCACAGCAGCGTGGACTGGTGGCCGCACAGCAACGTGCACACGCAGCATTGCGTCAGCAGGCCAGCGACGCGAAAACCGCACTGGCGCTGTTGCTGGGCACCACGGCACCAGCGTTCGAACTGCAAGGGCCGCAGCTCGATGCGCTTCAGGTTCCCGTCATCGTCGTGGGCGCGCCTTCTGCCTTGCTGGTGCGGCGCCCGGACATCGCGCGCGCGGAAGCCCGGTTGGCCGCCGCCGACGCCAACGTGCTGGCGGCACGCGCCGCGCTGCTGCCGACCGTTTCCCTGAGCGCGACGGTGGGCACCGGAGAAAGCCGTTTCGGCAGGCTCTTCGACAACCCGATCTACAGCCTGGCTGCCGGTCTGGCCGCGCCGGTCTTCGATGGAGGGCGCCTGGCCGGCAATCGGCAACTGGCCGAGGCGAAGCGCGAAGAACTGCTGGCCGACTACCGGGCCGTGATCGTCGGTGCGTTCGCGGATGCGGAGACCGCGCTGAATGGTGTATCGGCGATCGATGCGCAGGCCGCGGCGCAAGCAGCCGAGTTGGCCGAGGCGCGCCGTGCGGCAGAATTGTCCGAAGCCCGCTATCGCGCGGGCGCCGAGACCCTGCTCGCGCTGCTCGATGCGCAGCGCACCCTCTACGTCGCGCAGGATCTTGCGGTGCAGCTGCGCATGGCGCGTCTGCAGGCTCGGGTCTCGCTCTACCGTGCAATGGGCGGTGGATGGCAGGAGCCCCGGTGCACGGGTGTCGCGCCCGCCGCCGATGAAGGACATACCGAATGCGTTTGATGCTCGTGGCCCTGCATCGCTGGGCCGGCCTCCTGATGGCCGCATTTCTGTTCGTCGCCGGCCTGACTGGCGCCGTTATTTCGTGGGACCACGAAATCGACGAATGGCTCAATCCGCATCTCACGGATGCCCGCACGACCGGGCCTGCCTTGCCGTCGCTGGAGCTGGCCCGGCAGATCGAGGCGCGGCATCCGCAGGTGCAGGTGTCGGCGCTGCCGATGGCTGCCGAGCCGGGGCATTCGCTGGCCTTCGGCGTGCAGGCGCGCGTCGATCCCGCCACCGGCCAGCTGTTCAAGCCCGGCTTCAACCAGGTCTTCATCGATCCGGCTTCCGGCGAAGAACTCGGGCGGCGCGAATGGGGTGCGGTCTGGCCGATCAGCAAGGAGAACTTCGTCTCCTTTCTCTACGTGCTGCACTACAGCCTGCACCTGCCCAAGTTCTGGGGCATCGACCGCTGGGGCGTATGGCTGATGGGCGCGATCGCGCTCGTCTGGACCATCGACTGCTTCACCGGCTTCTACCTGACGCTGCCGATGCGCCGGCCGAAGAAGCCCGCGGCGGGCGAGGCGCGCGCAGCCGACGGAGCCAAGGCCTGGTGGCAACGCTGGAAGCCCGCGTGGAAGGTCCGCTGGGGTGGTGGTTCATACAAGCTGAATTTCGACCTGCACCGCGCCGGCAGCCTGTGGACCTGGGCGCTGTTGTTCATCGTGGCTTTCACCGCCTTCTCGCTGAACCTGTACCGCGAGGTGTTCTTTCCTGCGATGTCGCTGGTGTCCGACGTGACGCCCACGCCCTTCGAGCAACGCCAGCCCGCGCCCGAGGAAAAACCGGTGATCCCCCGGCTCGGCTATGCAGACGTGCTCGGCAAGGTAACGCAGGAGGCGCAGCGTCTCGGTTGGCAGGAGCCCGTGGGGGAGCTCTTCTATGCCGAGCTCTTCGGCATCTACGGCGCGCAGTTCTATGCGCCGGAAGACGAGCATGGGTCAGGCGGCGTCGGGCATCGGATCCTGTATGTCGATGGCGTTGACGGGCGCTTCGTCGGCATCCGTGAGCCCTGGAAGGGCACGGCCGCCGACATATTCGTGCAGGCACAGTTCCCGGTGCACTCGGGCCGCATCCTCGGGCTGCCGGGGCGCATCCTGATTTCCGTGATGGGCCTGGTGGTGGCCATGCTGAGCGTGACCGGCGTCGTGATCTGGCTGCGCAAGCGCAAGGCGTACCTGAAATCCCGGGAGCAGCAACAGCAACAGCAGGTCACAGGGCCTCTCGTGCTGCCACCCGCGACGAGTGCGGAAACGCCCGGCTGAACATTCCGGTCTTCGAAACGTCATTTTCAAGAGACGCCTTTGCGCGCCGGCATTCCCGGGCCCGCATCGGCCTCGACGGTCGTCATCCCGAATCAACAACACAGCGCCTGGAGTAGCCGTGGCCCCGCAAAACCATCCGGAGGCGCAGTGCGCCGAGGAAACCGCATGGCGTCTCTACATGGACCTCAGAGAGAACCCATGCCGCACGGGCGCGTTGAAGCTGACGCACTGGCTGCGGGAAGACCAGGCGCATCCGCGCGCATTCGACCGTGCCCTGCGCCTCTGGGCGCTCGCGGGTGCCGCGCTGGTCGTCAGTCGCCGCAGGAATTTTCATCCGCCCACGGGCGGGCTCGAATGACGCGCGAGGGGCCGGTCATGCGCACCCTCGTGCCCGACGAATGCATCCGCACCGCGGCGTCGCTCTTTGCCTGCGTGCATGCGTCGCCGACCTTGCAGAACACCGAGCAGCTGGCCCAGTGGTTGGGAAAGGACCCGCGCCATCTGCGTGCGCTCGACATCGCGCTTGCGGAGTGGGGCCTGGCGCAGTCCGGTCACCCCGTCGGGAACGTGCCCGGCGCCTGAGAAGCAGGCACGCGGCGAAGGACCGATCGACTCAGCGCACTCGCAGGGCCACGCTGCCATCCGGCCGCGGTTCGGTGGCAAGGGGCAGGATCGTCGGCAGCACGGCAACGAGGCCGTCGGAATCGTTGGTGCGAAAGCGGCCCGACAGTCGCATCGCGTCGATGCGCGAGTTCGTGCTGACGATGGGCTGTGCGCGATAGCTGTTGACCGCGGCCAGGGCGTCGCCGAGCGGCGTGTTCTCGAAGACCAGCCAGCCGCTGCGCCAGGCGGACAGGGCGGCCGTGTCCGTCTGCCGCACGGCGGCTGCGTGGCCGTCCTGGATTTCCAGCAGCTCGCCCATGCGCAGGTCGATCACTTCCGCTTCCGTGCCGGCGGAGCCGTCCCGCGGCGATACGCGCACGCGCACATGGCCATGCTCGACGCCTACGGTGAGTGGGCCGCCGCGGTCGCGCACCGTGAATGCGGTGCCGACCACTTCGATGCTGGCACCGCGCGTGCGGACATGAAAGGGGCGGCCCGTGTCGCGCGCGACCTCGAAGCGCACTTCGCCGTGCGCCATGTCGACGGTGCGGCGCTGTCGATAGAGCGTCACGTCGATCGCGCTCTGCGGCGCCAGGTCGAGTTGGCTGCCGGGCGCATCGCCGCGGCCGTCGGTCAGCGTCACCTTCAGCATCTGCGCGGTCCGGGTTTCGTAGGCTGCGCGAAACACGGGTTGCTGCCAGTACCACTGCACGCCCCGGCCCGCGACCAGGCCGGTGCCCAGGAAGGCTGCGACCGAAAGCAGCATCTTGCGGCGCTGCTGGCGGTGCGTCGACGCCGTGGCGGCGGCTGCCGCATTGGCCATCAGAGCGGCTTCGGGTTCGTCGAAGTGCGCGCGCAGGTCGCTCGCCATGCCGCCGAGCGCATCCCAGCGCTCGTGCGCCTCCTGCACGGCCGCCGCGTGTTCCGCCGATTTGCTGCGCCACTGGTCGAGCAACGCGCGGGCGCGGCCCGCGGCCTCGCCGGGGGCGATCTCGCCTTCGACGATCAGCGCGAGCGCGCGCTCGATCAGCCGTTCGCGCGGAGGAGCGCCGACCGCCATGCTGCCGCCGTTCACGAGAAGTCTTCTGCCAGTGCCGCGTCGAAGCCCGGCCGGCTCAGCACGACCTGGGGTTCGATCAGCTCCGAGCGCAGTTCGGCGAATGCGCGCGAGCAGTCGATGGTGGCGCGCAGCAGATGCTTGGCCACGGCCATCTCGGTGATGTTCAGCCGCTGCGCTATTTCACTGCGCGTGTGGCCGTAGGCGCGAAACAGCAGGAAGACTTCGCGTCGGCGCGGCGGCAGTTGTTCCATGGTTTCGACCACCCGTGCCAGAACCCGTTGCTGGGCCACGACGTATTCGCTGGACTGTGCCGTCTGCTGCGTGCCGATGCCCGCGTGCGTGCCGGCCCACTCCTGGGCGACCTTGCGCCGGCGGGCGTCGTCGACGCACAGGTTGCGCGCCACGCGAAACAACAGGGCACGAGGCGATTCGATGGCGTTGGCATTGGCGTCCTGCAGGTCGGGCAGGGCATCGCCGCGATTGCCGCCGCGCGCCTTCAGGGCTGCCGTGTAGACCCGCTCGAAGCTCGATTGCGCGATGTCGGCCGCGTAGTGCGGATCTCTCAGGTCGCGAGTGAGCTGCCGGCGCAAGTCCGCATAGTGAGCTACAAGTTCCTGGACGAGGTCGCGCATCCGGCCGCCTTCTCGCAAGCATCGACGATGGATCCCGGGGCTGCTTGCCCGAACGCATCGACAAGACTGCCCCGACTTCCGCATGGGAAGAGGCGGGCGGGCCGTGCAGGTGCTTGGCTTTGAAGATCCCGGGGTGAGTGAATAAGAACTATTCTTATTGGAGTGTATCACCGAATTGTTAGCACAAGACATGACTGCGGCGCGTCACGGATCGCCCGGCCGCTCGGCGCCGGGAAAGAGCGGGCCTGGGCGAACGCGGTCCGCAGGTCAGCCTAGACCCGGATCACGCGCCCCGGATTCAGGATATTCTTCGGATCGAGCCCGCGCTTGATCGCCCGCATCATCTCCAGCGCCACCGGCGACTTGTGCTTCTCGAGCTTGTCGACCTTGAGCGAACCCACGCCGTGCTCGGCCGAGAACGAGCCGCCGAACTTCTCGACCGCGTCGTACACCAGCGTGTTGATGCGCTCTTCCTCGTTCTTCAGGAAGGCCTTGGTATCGACGTTCTCCGGCGCCTGCACGTTGTAGTGCAGGTTGCCGTCGCCCAGGTGGCCGAAGTTGACCAGCCGCACGCCGGCGATCTCGCGTGCGAGCAGCGCGTCGGTCTCCTGCACGAAGGCCGGGATGCGCGAGACGGGGATCGAGATGTCGTGCTTGATGTTCAGGCCTTCCTCGGCCTGCGCGAGCGGAATGCTCTCGCGGATGTGCCACAGCTGGTGCGCCTGCGTGAGGTTCTCGGCCACCACGGCATCGGTCACGCAGCCGTCCTCGAAGGCGGTTTCGAGCAGCGCCTCGAAGCGCGCGCGGGCATGGTCTTCGGACTCGCTGTCGGAGTTCTCGAGTAGCACGCAGTAGGGCACGGCATCGTCGTCGATGAAGGGCACGCGCAGCTGGGGCATGTGCTTGTCGACCAGGCTCAGCGCGAACTTGCCCATCACCTCGAAGCCGGTGAGCCCCGGGCCCAGGTGCTTGTGGGCGAGACCAAGCAGCGTCACCGCGTGGTCGAGCGAAGGCACCGCGGCCCAGGCCGTGAGCTGCGCGGCGGGCAGCGGATAGAGCTTCATGGTCGCCGCGGTGATGATGCCCAGCGTGCCCTCGCTGCCGACGAACAGGTCGCGCAGGTCGTAGCCGGTGTTGTCCTTGCGCAGGCCGCTGGTGCCTTCCCAGATCTCGCCCTGCGGCGTGACCACTTCCAGGCCCAGGCACAGCTCGCGCGTGTTGCCGTAGCGCACGACCTGCGTGCCGCCCGCGTTGGTGGCCAGGTTGCCGCCGATGGTGCAGCTGCCCTCGGCCGCAAGGCTCAGCGGGAACAGGTAGCCCTGCTTCTCGGCGGTTTCCTGCAGGGTCTGCAGGATGCAGCCGGCTTCGACCGTCATCGTGAGGTTGGCGGCGTCGATCGTGCGGATCGCGTTCAGGCGCTGCAGGCTCAGAACCACCTGCGTGCCGCTGTCGTCGGGAATGGAGCCGACCGCGAGGCCGGTGTTGCCGCCCTGCGGAATCACGGCCGTGCCGGCCGCGGCGCAGGCCTTGACCACGTCGGCCACCTGCTGCGTGTTGGCCGGCCGCACCACGGCCAGCGACTTGCCGCGCGAGCGCTTGCGCCAGTCCTGCTCGTAGGCGGTGAGGTCGCCCTCGTTGAGCACATGCGACGCGCCGACGATGGCGCGCAGTTGTTCGATCAGGGAAGCGGAAGAAGCAGAAGCAGCGGTTGTGTTCATTGGGCGGAAGCCTCCAGTTGGCGGGCAGCGTTCTTGGCGTGGCGCAGGCGCAGCCGCACATGCCATGCGCAGGCGGCGAAGAGCACGAGGCACAGCAGCACCTCGATCAGCGCGAGCACCTGGCCAACGCCGTTGGTGTCGCTCCAGGCGCGCACCACGCCCTCGGTGAAATAGAGCCAGATCATCAGGCTGACCCAGCGGTAGGTGTACATGCGGTTCTTCCAGAGCCCCGCGAGCGGAATGACGAGCGGCAGCACCTTCAGCGCCATCAGCGAGCCGCCCGGACGCAGCGGCGCGAGCCAGAGTTCCCAGGCAAGGCCCAGCACGATGAGGCCGAGCAGGCTGCCCACGGCGGCCCAGCGGGTGGCGCGAACGGAAGATGGAGGAAGCGGGGTGTCGGACACGGTGGGCGGCGGGCGCTGCGAAAAGGGCGGATGGCATGATACCGGCCATGAATCGACGGCAGCTCTGGAGGGATCTTTCGCGCTTTCCGTGGCGCAACACCGCGGCGGTGCTGGGCGAGCGTTTCCGCGAGGATCGGCTCGGCCTCACGGCCAGCAGCCTGACCTTCACCACCACCATCGCGATGGTGCCCTTCTTCACGGTGGCGCTGGCCCTCTTCACCGTGTTCCCGATGTTCGCGAAGATGCAGGGCCGCCTGCAGCGCTGGCTCATCGAGAGCCTGATTCCCGACAACATCGCGCGTCAGGTGCTGGGCTACCTGAACCAGTTCGCGAGCAAGGCCAGCGGGCTGGGCATCGCGGGCCTGATCGTGCTGCTGATCACCGCCATCGCGCTGATCCTGACCATCGACAAGACGCTCAACAACATCTGGCGCGTGCGCTCGCCGCGGCCGTTCGCGCAGCGGGTGCTGATCTACTGGGCCGCGATCACGCTGGGGCCGATCATCCTCGCGGTGAGCCTCTCGACCACTTCCTACGTGGTCTCGGCCACCAGCGACGTGGTGGGGCGCGGCATGGTGAAGCTGTTCTTCGATACCTTCGAGTTCGCGCTGCTGGCAGTCGGCATGGCGTCGCTGTACCACTACGTGCCCAACACCAACGTGCGCTGGTCGCACGCCTGGGCCGGAGGCATCTTCGTGGCGGCGGCCATCGAGATCGCCAAGCGCGTGCTGGGCTACTACCTGAGCCTGGTGCCGACCTACTCCGTGCTGTATGGCGCGTTCGCCACGGTGCCTATTCTTCTGGTGTGGATCTACGTGGCCTGGGTGATCGTGCTGCTGGGCGCGGTCATCGCGGCCTACCTGCCGAGCCTGCTGACGGGCGTCGCTCGGCGCGGCGGCACAGCCGGCTGGCCGCTGCAATTGGCGATGGAAACGCTGCAGCACCTGGCCCGCGCACAGGCCACGCCGGCCAAGGGCATGGGCGCGACCGAACTGGTGACGCGCATGCGCGTCGATGCGCTGCAGCTCGCGCCGGTGCTCGAGACGCTGGTGGCGCTCGACTGGATCGCACCGCTGGCGGAGGAGCCCGCCAACGAGGACCCGCGTTACGTGCTGCTCGCAGACCCGTCGACGCCCATCGAGCCCTTGCTGAAAGAGTTGCTGATGCCGCAGGCCGAGCCGCTTGAGGACCTGTGGCAGAAGGGGCCGCTGCGCTCGCTGAGGCTTGGCGACGTGCTCCTGATCTAGATCTTTACCCTGCCGAGCCAGATGTCGCGATACATGGCCCAGTCGCCCATGAAGGAATAGAGCGGCCGCTTGAACGAGGCCGGCTTGTTCTTCTCGAAGCCGAAGTGCCCGACCCAGGCGAAACCGTAGCCCGCCACCAGCCCGGCCAGCAGCCACAGCGGGTTGAGCGTGACCACCAGCGCCACCAGGCACAGCAGCGAGATCGTCGAGCCCGCGAAGTGCAGCCGCCTGCAGGTGATGTTGGCGTGCTCGGTCAGGTAGAAGGGATAGAACTCCGCAAAGCTCTTGAATTGGCGCGGATCGACGGCAGATCCCGAGGCAGTCGTGGTGTTCATCGAGGGTCTCCTGTATCCCCCGGATCTCGTGGAATGGGGGCTTTGTCCATAATAGCCACGACCTTCCGGCCGCACCATCCGGCCTTCCGATCACACCACTGACGCATCAGCCTTGAGCGCCCTACCCAGCACCCCCGAATCCGTCGATCCGGCCGGCAGCGATGCGCCGTGGGTCGTCTGCCTCTGCGCCGAATGGTGCGGCACCTGTCGTGACTACCGGCCGCTGCTCGAAGAAGTGGCTCGCGCGAACCCGCAGTTCCGCTTCGCCTGGGTCGACATCGAGGACCACGCCGACATCGCCGATGCCTTCGATGTCGAGACCTTCCCAACCCTGCTGGTCGCGGGCGCGGACGGCACGCGCTTCCTGGGCCCGCTGCTGCCGCATGCCGAGACGCTCTCGCGAATGCTCTCCGCGCTGCAGCCGCCGAAGCCCTCGAGCCTCGACGTCGACCTGCTGCTGGCCGTGCTGAACAAGAAGCCCACCGTCTTCACGGTCTGACCGGAGCCTCTCCCATGAAAGTCCTGATCTTCGGCGCCACCGGCATGGTGGGGCAGGGCGTGCTGCGCGAGTGTCTGCTGGCACCCGACGTGGAAAGTGTCGTCGCGGTCGGCCGAAACCCCACGGGGCAGCAGGACCCGAAGCTGCGCGACCTGGTCCACAAGGACATGTACGACTACGGCGCCATCGAATCGCAGCTGCAGGGCTTCGGCGCCTGCTTCTTCTGCCTCGGCGTGTCGTCAGTGGGCATGAAGGAGCCCGAGTACAAGCGCATCACCTACGACCTGACGCTGGCCGCCGCCACCGTGCTCGCCCGGCTCAACCCGGGCATGACCTTCACCTACGTGACGGGTGCCGGCACCGACAGCAGCGAGCGCGGCAGCAGCATGTGGGCGCGCGTGAAGGGCGCGACCGAGAACGCGCTGCTGCGCCTGCCGTTCAAGGCCGCCTACATGTTCCGCCCCGGCATGATCCAGCCGCTGCACGGCATCCGCTCGAAGACGCCGCTGTACGACGCGGCGATCGTCGTGCTCAGGCCCGTGCTCGGGCTGGCCTTCCGCCTCTGGCCGAACCGGGTGACGACCACCGAGAAGGTGGGCCGTGCGATGTTGGCGGTGGCGCGCAACGGTGCGCCGAAGCCGATCCTCGACCCAGTGGACATCAACGCCCTGGGCTGATCTCTTTCTTCATTGCGCCGGAAGCCTGCGCGCGCCCCAGCTTGCGCCGGCCCGCGCTGGCGATCGCCGCGACCAGGTGCCGCACGAAGTCCTGCGCCAGCGGCGGCAGGGTGCGGCCCTCGAGCGCCAGCACCTGCAGCTGGCGCTGCTGCAGCGGCGCTTCCGCGAAAGGCCGTGCCACCACCGTGCCCGCGTCGATCAGGTGCATCACCGTGAGCAGGCCCGACAGCATCACGTCAGGCGTGCGCAGCAGTGGCAGCAGCACCGACGAGAAGTTGCTCACGAAGAGCGCGTGGTACTGCAGCCCCTGCAGGCTGCAGGCCTGGTCGAAGAGCTGGCGCGCGGTCACGCCCTTGTCGCCCACGGCCAGCGGGTAGCGCACCGCGTCTGCCACCGACACCACGCGCTGGCGCGCCAGCGGATGGTCGGGCCGCAGCACCGCGTACACCGGTGCTGTGGCCGAGTGCTCGATCTTCAGGCCGGACTCGGGCGCGACCACGTACTTGAGCGCGATGTCGGTCTCGCCGCGCGCCAGCAGTGCGCTCACGCTGTCGGGCGAGCCCACGTGCAGCTCGAGCTGGCAGCCCGGGTTGGCCGACTCGAAGCTGCGCATCACCAGCGGCATGAAGTGCCCCGCGAAGCCTTCGGTGCAGGCCATGCGGATTCGCCGCGCGCCCTGCCCGCCGAGGTCGCGCACCTGCTCGATCACCTGCTCGATGTCGAGCTGCGCATTGCGCAGGTGCGCGGCCAGCCGCTCGCCGGCGGCCGTGAGCGCCATGCCGCGCGCGTGCCGCTCGAAGAGGGGCGTGCCCAGGCTGTCTTCCAGTTTGGCGATCTGCCGGCTCACCGCCGACGAGGCTACGAACAGCCGGGCGGCAGCCTGGTTGACCGAGCCGCTGCGCGCCACTTCGAGGAAGTGCCGCATCGGGATGCTGAGGAGCGGAAGCGTCATGACAGGGAGCGAAGCGTCTGGAGTATTGCCTTCAAGGCAATGGTAGCTTGCCAAAACGATGCTGGAAGCATCGGCCCGCAGGCCTTGTACTTGCTCTCCCGACGGACAGAAAGACAAGGAACCCCTTCATGCAACGCACGGACAGCCTCGCCGCTGCAGCCGCCTACTTCGATGGAGGCGGCTTCTTCGCCGACCTCCGGCGCCGAGTCGCCTTCCGCACCGAGAGCGACACCGGCGCCGCAACGCCCGCGCTGGAGGCCTACCTGCGTGAGGAAATGATCCCGCCGCTCGCGGCGCTCGGCTTCGCCTGCGAGGTGATCGCCAACCCGGTGCCCGGCGGCGGCCCCTTCCTCATCGCGCGCCGCATCGAAGACCCGTCCCTGCCCACTGTGATGACCTACGGCCACGGCGACGTGGTCAGCGGGCAGGACGCGCAGTGGCAGGAAGGCCTCGCCCCGTGGGCGCTGACCGTGCGCGGCGAGCGCTGGTACGGGCGCGGCGCGGCCGACAACAAGGGCCAGCACAGCATCAACATCGGCGGCCTCGCTGCGGCGCTGGAGGCGCGCGGTGGGCGGCTTGGCTACAACGTGACATGGCTCGTCGAAATGGGCGAGGAGGCTGCCTCGCCCGGCCTGCACGCGGTGTGTGCGCAGCAGCGCGGCAAGCTGCGCGCCGACCTGTTCATCGCCAGCGACGGCCCGCGCGTGAGCGCGGCGCGGCCCACGCTGTTCCTCGGCTCGCGGGGCGCGGTCAACTTCAGCCTGCGGCTGCGCGCCCGGCCGCGCGGCTATCACTCGGGCAACTGGGGCGGCGTGCTTGTCAACCCGGGCACGGTCGTCAGCCATGCGGTGGCCTCGCTGGTGGATGCGCGCGGGCGCATCCTCGTCGAGGCGCTGCGCCCGCCGCCGGTCACGCAGGCCGTGCGCGACGCGCTGGCCGGCATCGCCATCGGCGGCGGCGCGGACGATCCCGAGGTCGACGAGGGCTGGGGCGAGCCCGGCCTGAGTGCGGCCGAGCGGCTGGTGGCCTGGAACACCATCGAGGTACTGGCGCTCGGCGCGGGCTCGCCGCAGCGGCCCGTCAACGCGATTCCCTCGGAGGCCGTGGCGCACTGCCAATTGCGCTTCGTGGTCGGCACGCCGTGGCAGGACCTGGAGAAGATCGTGCGCGAGCATCTCGACGCGCATGGTTTCGAGCAGGTCGAGGTGCAGGTCACGCTGACCGGTGCCGCGACGCGGCTCGACGTCGAGAACCCCTGGGTGGGCTGGGCGCGCCGGTCCATCGAGCAGAGCAGCGGCCAGCGCCTGGACCTGCTGCCAAACCTCGCCGGCTCGCTGCCCAACGACGTCTTCGCCGACCTGCTGGGGCTGCCCACGCTGTGGGTGCCGCATTCGTACCCCGCCTGCGCGCAGCACGCGCCCAACGAGCACCTGCTCGCGCCGTTGGCGCGCGAGGGCCTGCAGATCATGGCCGGCCTCTACTGGGACCTGGGCGAGCCGGGCCTCGCACCGTGGGCCGCCGGTCGGCTGCCGCAATCCGTTTCCTCCCTTTCCTGACACGCACCATGAGCCTCGCCATTTCCCGCCGCCGATTCGGCCTGCTGCTTTCCGCCTCCGCCGTGCTGGGCACCCATGCGCCCGCTTTCGCCCAGGGGGCGTGGCCCGACCGCCCGATCAGGCTGGTCGTGCCGTTCCCGCCGGGCGGCGGTACCGACCTCGTGGCGCGCGCGATGGGGCAGACGCTGTCGGAGCACCTGGGCCAGCCCATCGTGATCGACAACAAGCCCGGTGCCTCCACCATCATCGGCACCGACGCGGTCGCCAAGGCCGCGCCGGACGGCTACACGCTGCTGCTGTCGGGCTCCACCAGCTTCAGCGTGAACCCGGCCCTGCGCGCGAAGCTGCCCTACGACACGGTGCGCGACCTCGCGCCCATCGCCATCGTGGCGCGCACGCCGCTGGTGCTGGTGGTGGGCAAGGGCACGCCGTGGCAGTCGCTGCCCGAGCTCATCGCGGCGGCCAGGGCGAAGCCGAAGAGCATCCGCTACGCCACATTCGGCTCGGGTTCGGGGCCGCACCTGGCGGGCGAGCTGTTCGCGCTGGCCGCGGGCATCCAGCTGCAGGACATTCCGTACAAGGGCAGCAGCCAGGGAGCGATGGCGGTGATCGGCGGCGAGATCGAGGTCGGCATCGACACCGTGGCTTCCGTGGCGCCGCACGTGCGATCGGGCAAGCTGCGCGCGCTCGGCATCGTGGGCGCGACGCGTTCCAGCATGCTGCCCGAGGTGCGCACGCTGGCCGAGCAGGGCCTGCCCGACGCCACCTTCGATGCCTGGTACGGCTTCGCCGCGCCGGCACGCACGCCGGCTCCGGTGATCGATAAGCTCGCCCGCACGGTGGTGGCGACCATGGGCAACCCGGCGCTGCAGGCGCAGCTTCGCACGCAGGGCATGGAGCCGGTGGCCATCGGCGCGGCGGCGTTCCGCGCGCAGATGGAAGGCGAGATCTCGCGCTACCGCGCGCTCGCCCACCGGGCGGGCATCGCGGCGGAGTAGGCGCTCAGGCGGCCGTCACGAAGTCGCGCAGCGCGAACAGCACCGCGTCGGGCGCCTCGCTCATCAGCGCGTGACCGGCGTGCACCGTCACCACCTTGGCGTTGCGCGCCTTGCCGACGAGCGCCTTGGTGGCGCGCGGCGGCGTCATCTGGTCGGCGTCGCCCAGCAGGAAGAGCACCGGGCACTGCACCTTCTCCATCGCGGCTTCGCCGTTGGCGTAGTCGTTGCAGGCCTTGAAGCCGATGTGGAACACGTTCGCCTCGCGGTTGCTCGCGAGCACGCGGCGCATCAGCGCGCGCGAGCTGCCGTAGAGCCAGGTGCCGGGGCCGAGCGAGGAGGGCGGCGGCGCCAGCAGCGAGTGCGAGAAGGTGTTGACCATCGCGATGGCGCGTTGCGGGTCGCTCACCGAGCTCTCGAGCAGCGCGGGCGACACCGCCATCGGATAGGCCGTGCCGACCATCGCGAGGTGCGTGATGCGGTCGGGGGCGCGCGAAGCCGTTTCGAGCGCGATCAGCGAGCCGAAGCTGTGGCCGACCAGCGCGGCCTTGCGCACGCCGGCCGCGTCGAGCAGCGCGATGACGAATTGCGCCGCCTCTTCCACGCTGGCCGGCGGCGGGCCCTCGCTCTTGCAATGGCCGGGCAGGTCGACCGCGAGCACGTTCCAGCCGTGGTTGGCGAACCAGCGGCTCTGCAGGATCCACACGCTGTGGTCGTTGAGCACGCCGTGGACGAAGACGACCGTGGGCTTCGCCGCATCGAAGGGCTTGCCGCCGGTGTAGCAGTAGGTGGCGTGGCCGTTGACGGTGTAGTTCATGTCAGGCACCCGCCTTTTCCGCGGCCTTCAGGGCGCGCTTGAGGTCGTCGATCAGGTCGGCCGGGTCTTCGAGGCCGATCGACAGGCGGATCGTGCCCTGCGAGATGCCCGCGCCCGCCAGCGCCTCGTCGGTCATGCGGAAGTGCGTGGTGCTCGCGGGGTGGATCACCAGGCTGCGGCAGTCGCCCACGTTGGCCAGGTGGCTGAAGATCTTCAGCGTCTCGATGAAGGCCTTGCCCTGCGCGCGGCTGCCCTTGATGTCGAAGCTGAACACCGCGCCGGCGCCGCGCGCGCCATGGCGCAGCAGCTTCTGCGCGAGCGCATGGCTCGGGTGCGATTCGATCAGCGGGTGTCCCACGCGAGACACGAAGGGGTGGCTCGCGAGGAACTCGACCACCTTCTGCGTGCTGTCGATGTGGCGCTCCATGCGCAGCGGCAGCGTCTCGATGCCCTGCAATATGAGCCATGCCGTGTGCGGGCTCATCGAGGCGCCGAAGTCGCGCAGGCCCTCGCGGCGGGCGCGCAGGAGGAAGGCACCCACCGTGCTTTCCTCGCTGAAGACCATGTTGTGGAAGCCGTCGTAGGCCTGGGTCAGCTCGGCGAACTTGCCGGATTTCTCCCAGTCGAAGCTGCCGCCGTCGACCACCACGCCGCCGATGACGGTGCCGTGGCCCGACAGGAACTTGGTGGCCGAGTGGTAGACCAGGTCGGCGCCCCAGTCGAAGGGCTTGATCAGGTAGGGCGAGGTGAGCGTGGAGTCGACCAGCAGAGGCACGCCGGCCTCGTGGGCGATGTCGGCCACGGCCGGGATGTCGAGCACGTCGAGCCCGGGGTTGCCCACGGTCTCGCCGAAGAAGAGCTTGGTCTCGGGGCGTACCGCGGCGCGCCAGCCGTCGAGGTCGCCGGGCTTCACGAAGGTGGTCTCGATGCCGAAGCGGCGCATCGTGTAGTGCAGCAGGTTCTGCGAGCCGCCGTACAGGGCCGTGCTGGCCACGATGTGCGAGCCCGCGCCCATCAGCGTGGCCACCGACAGGTGCAGCGCCGCCTGCCCGCTGGCGGTGGCGATGGCGCCGATGCCGCCTTCGAGCGCCGACACGCGCTGCTCCAGCACCGCGTTGGTCGGGTTGCTGATGCGCGAGTACACGTGGCCAGCGCGCTCCAGGTTGAAGAGGGCGGCGGCGTGGTCGCTCGACTCGAAGACGAAGGAGGTGGTCAGGTGGATCGGCACCGCCCGCGCGCCGGTGGCGGGGTCGGGCGCGGCGCCGGCGTGCAGCGCGAGGGTGTCGAAACCGGGGTCGGAATATCCGGGCATGAGGGCCTTTCTCGTGTCTGAGCTGTTGTCTCCTGGCAAAGCCCCGTTACGTCTGCAATTCAGCACGCGCGACAGGGGCGCTCAGGTCGGCGTCGATTGTGGGCTATATTCAAAAACGTAACCCCCGCCCAGATAGCCGGGATCGAGTTCGAGAGGAGCACACGATGAAAGTCAGCGACATCCTTCGCGTCAAGGGCAATACGCTCTTCACCATCACGCCAGACGACCTGCTGGCAGAAGCCGCCAAGACGATGGCGGAAAAGGACATCGGTTCGCTGGTGGTCATGGAACACGGCGACCTCGTCGGCATGCTCACCTTCCGCGAAGTGATCGTCACCATCGTCGCCAACGGCGGCCAGGTCGGCACCACGCAGGTCCGCAAGGCCATGGACGACGCCCCCGTCACCTGCACGCTGGAAACCGACCTCGACGAGATCCGCCGCATCATGCTGGAGCGCCACGCGCGCTACATGCCCGTGATGGACAAGCGCATGCTGATGGGCGTGATCAGCTTCTACGACGTGGCCAAGGCCGTTGTGGACAGCCAGAACTTCGAGAACAAGATGCTCAAGGCCTACATCCGCGACTGGCCGGAAGAAGACGAAAAGGCCGGCTGACCTGCCGGCCTCCCTTTGCGCGGCGGGCCCCGATCAGGGCAGCCGCGCGATCTGCGCCTGCAATAGCGCGTAGAAGCCCTCGGTATCGGCCTCGCTGATCCACAGCGTATTGGGCGTGCGGCGGTTGTAGCCGCGAAAGTCGACCACCGTCGCGCCGGTCGTGAACTCGCCCTTCGTCTCCACATCCACGCTCACCTTCGCGCCCTTGAATAGCTCGGGCTTCAGCAGGTACGCGATCACGCACGGGTCGTAGATCGGCCCGACCGCCACGCCCCGGCGGCGCAGGCCGTAGGCCATCATCGAGTCGAAGATGTCCGCCACCACCTTGCCGGCGCTGTTGCGCATGGCGCGGAAGGGCCCGATGCGCTCGGGCGTCAGCAGCACGCGCCGCGCCGCGTCGTGCGACATGGCCGTCACCGGCACGCCGCTGCGGAACACGATCGACGCGGCTTCGGGGTCCGCATACACGTTGAAGGTGGCTGCCGGCGTGATGTTGCCGCCCACGCCCCAGGAGCCGTCCATCACCACGATCTCGGCAATGGCCGGCTTGATGTCGGGCGCCGAGTTGAGCGCGGCCGCGAAGTTGGTGAGCGGCCCCAGGCCCACGAGCGTGATGCTCTTCGGCTGGGCGGCGCGCAGCGTCTCGATGATGTACTGCACCGCGTGCTTCGGCTCCAGCGGGCCGCGTGGCTCGTGCAGCGTCGGGCCTTCCATGCCGGTCTTGCCGTGCACGTCGTCGGCGAAGATGGGTTCGCGCACCAGCGGGCGCGGATAGCCGGCGTAGACCGGAATCTCGGGCCGGTTGGCCCAGTCGCGCACGATGCGCGCGTTCTTCTCGGTCACCGTGAGCGGCAGGTTGCCCACGCTCACGGTCAGCGCCTTGATGTCGAGCCGGTCGGTGGCGGCCATGGCCATCAGCAGGGCGATGGCGTCGTCCTGGCCGGGGTCGGTGTCGATGATGACCTGGCGCTTGCCCACTACGGGAGGCAGCCGGGTGGCGGGCGTGCCGGCGAGCGCCTGTGCCAGTTCGGCAGGGGTGGGGCTGGGATTGGGGCTCGGGCTCTGTGCGAAGGCCATGCCCGCGAGGCCGGCGGCGGATGCGCCCAGCAGGGCACGGCGGGACAGCATGGGCAGGGTCTTCTTCACAGGCTCACTCCTTGATGTTGGCGGTCTGCACGATCTTCTGGTTGCGCGCGTACTCGGCCTGCACGAACTTCGCGAAGGACTCGGGCGTGCCGCTGCCCGGCAGCGCGCCTTGCTCCACGAGCTTGCTGCGCACGCCTTCTTCCTGCAGCACGGCATTGAGCTCCTGGTTGATCTGCGCGACCACGGCCGGCGGCGTCTTCGCGGGCGCGAAGATGCCGGTCCAGCTCACCATGTCGAAGCCCTTGAGGCCGGGCATCTCGTCGAAGGTGGGCACGTTGGGCAGCGCGGCCAGCCGCTTGGTGCCGGTGATGCCCAGCGCCTTCAGCCGCTTGCCGTTCACGTGCGGGATGGCGCTGGTGCTCACCAACATCGCCAGGTCGACCTGCTCGCCGATCACGTCGGTGGCGATCTGCGCGCCGCCGCGGTAGGGCACGTGCGTGACGAAGATGCCGCTGCGCTCCTTCAGCAGCTCCATGGCCAGCTGCAGCACGGTGCCCACGCCGGAGGTCGCATAGTTGTACTTGCCGGGCTTGGCCTTGGCCAGCTTCACGAAGTCGGAGAAGGTCTGGGCCTCGAGGCCGGGCCGTGCCACCAGCACCATCGGCGCGGTGTTGAGCATGCCCACCGGTGCCAGGTCCTTCAGCGGATCGAAGCGGAAGGCGGAAGGGTTCACCAGCTTGCCGATGGCGATGGCGCTGTCGGGGCCCGCCACCAGCGTGTAGCCATCGGGCGCCGCATTCACGGCCTTGGCCACGCCGATGGCACCGCCCGCGCCGGCCACGTTCTCGACCACCACCGACTGCTTGAGCCGCTCGCCGAGGCGCTGGGCCACGAGGCGCGCGTTCACGTCCACGCTGCCGCCGGCGGTGAAGGGAACGATCAGCGTGATGGGCTTGGCGGCGGGCCATGCCGCCTGCGCGAGGGCGGCGGTGGGCAGGGCGGCGCAAAGCGCGGCAGCGAGGAGCAGGCGGCGGGGCGTGTTCATGGCGTGGGTCATTCGTGGTTGGTGGGGGCGGGTTCGGTGTCGAGCCGTGCGCGCAGCGCGTCGAACTCGGCGCTCCATTGCGTGCGCCATTCGAGGCGCTGGGCATCGTCGATCCAGGCGCCGTCGAGGCCGTTGAGCATGAAGCCGCGCAGGTCGTCCAGGCCGAAGCCGAAGTCGCGCACCATCATCAGCCAGGCCCGCGTGGGCGTGACCTTGTGCAGCGTCGGGTCGTCGGTGTTGGGGTGGATGCGCAGGCCCAGGCCGGGCATGCGGCGGATGGGGTGGTCCAGGGCCCAGCGCTCGGGCGGCAGGGTGCGCAGGTAGTAGGAGTTGGTGGGCACCACGGTGAAGATCACGCCGCGCTCGGCGCATTGCCGGGCGTAGTCGGGCTGGTCGACCACCGTGTAGCCGTGGTCGATGCGGTCGACCTTCAGCTCGTCGAGCGCGGTGCGCACGTTGGTCCAGGGCATGCCGAACTCGCCGGCGTGCGCGGTGGTCTTCAGGCCGGCCTTCTTCGCCTCGGCATAGGCCCGGGCGAACATCTCGGGCGGACGGTCGACCTCGCGGTAGTCGATGCCGATGCCGATCACCTCGTCGCAACGGTGGGCCTTGACCCATTCGACCATCTCCACAGCCGCCTCGGGGCTGGCCTCGCGGTCGATGGCGGCGATGAGGCGGCCGTCGATGCCGAATTCCTGCTTCGCGTCGTGTATGGCGCGCACGATGGCGCCCTGCGCGAGTGGGTAGGCAATGCCCGATTCATGCACCGTGCCGGTCGGGTTCCAGAAGAACTCCGCGTGGCGCACGTTGTGCGAGGCCGCGTCCTGCAGGTACTCGAGCGTGAGCTGGTAAATGTCGCCGGCGCTGCGTACCAGCTGGGCGTCGAGCGCGCGCAGCACCCGCAGCACGCCGACCGGCTTCTCGCCGCGCGTGTAGAAGCCCTCGATCTCGTCGTCGGCCAGCGGAGAGCCGGCACGGCGATTGAGTTGCTTGAAGGTCTCGTGGCGCACCGTGCCGAACAGGTGGCAGTGCAGCTCGGCCTTGGGCATCGCATGCAGCATCGCCTCCAGCGTGAGGGGCGCGTGGGTGGGGCTGATCATGGCGGCAGTCTAGTAACGGCTCGCCCATAAGGAAAATTTTGAATTTCTATAATTTGATTCACTGAATCAATAACCAAGGATTCGCCATGGCCGCCTTGCCCCTGCGCGCGCTCACGCTGCGCCAGCTGCAGTTCTTCTCGGTGTTGGTGGAAGAGGGCCAGTTCGGCAGGGCCGCGCGACGGCTGGCCATCACGCAGCCGGCCCTGAGCAACGCCATCAAGCAGATGGAGAAGCTGCTCGGCGCCGAGCTGCTCACCCGCTCCACCCACCGGCTCGAGCTCACGCCCGTCGGCGCCGAGGTGCTCGCGCGCACCGACTTCCTGGTCAACACCTTCGAGGTGGCGCTGCGCGACATCGAGAGCACCGTGCAGCGCGGCCGGGCCTACGTGCGCATCGGCGTGATCCCCTCGGCCAGCGCGCGGGTGGCGGCCGCCGCCAGCGAATTCCTGCAAGGCGGCCATCGCGAGGTGGAGCTGTCCTGGCGCGATGCCCCGTCGAACGCCCTGTTGGCCGAACTGCGCAGCGGCCAGATCGACATGGCGGTGGCCGCCATCACCGAGCCGCCGGGCGGGCTGACCTGCATCGACCTGTTCCGCGACCCGCTGGTGCTCGTGGTGCGGCGCGACCACCCGCTGGCGGCGGCCGGTGACGCCACCTGGGAGGCCATCGGCAAGGAGCGGCTGGTGCTCTTCGAAAGCGGCAGCATGCCGGCACTGGGCAATCCGGCGCGCGCGCAGTTCGCCCAGGGGCCGCAGCCGTATCGCGTGAGCTACTCCGAGACGCTCTATGCGCTGGTGCGCGGCGGGCAGGCTCTGGGCCTCATGCCACGTCTCTACACCTCGTCGCTGCGCGATCCCGAACTGGCCGTCGTGTCGCTGCTGAAGCCACGCGTCGAGCGCCGCGTGGTGCTGGCCTACCTGCCGGGGCCCATGCGCAACGTGGTGGCCCAGGAGCTCATCGCCTTCCTGCGCGAGCGGCTGCCGCAGGCCGGCGAGGCGACGGTGCGGCGCGTGAGCGGCAAGGGCGCGCGGACGCGGCGCTGAGGCCCTAGCCCATCTGCGTCTCGCAGCGGAAGCGCTCCAGCGTCCAGCCTTCGCCGAGCAGGAACATGCGCGTGTGCAGCGCGTCGAGCGTGGCGTCAGCGACCTCGCGGCCCATATAGTTCAGCTGCTTGCATCGCAGGTCGGCGAAGCCGGCCTCGTAGCGGCGCGACAGGCGCTGCCAGAGCGCATGCGCGCCCGGAGACTGCCGCGCGCCGCTCATGAGACAGATGCCCCGATCCAGCGCCCAGCGATAGACGGCGGAGGCCAGCCCGCGCCGCTGCCAGGCCGGGTGGTATTGCGAATGCGGTGCGCGGATGTGGCGGTCGGCCCTGCGGCTCAGCTCGATCAGCCGGTTGAACACGGTGTAGCCCACGAGCATGTCGTGGCGCGTGTCCTCGATGTAGACGTAGAGCTCGCCGTCGGCCTTGCGAAAACGTGCGCGCAGGTCGGGGGTGCCGAGCCCGAGGCCCGGCATTTCCTGCAGGCGGTCGTGCATGGCGCGCATGCGTTCGTGCACGGGCGCGAGCGTGTCCTCGGGACTGGCCTTGCCCGGATCGACGTCGATGCGCAGTTCGGCCGGCCTGAAGCGCCAGCACGGCAGCAGGGGAAGAAACGGAAATGGCAGCGCCAGCGACGTCATGCCGTGCCCCTTTGCACCAGTGCCGCGGAGTGCCGCGCCTGCACGCCATGCGGCACCACGAGCACGTCGCTCGTGGACCATCGCAGCACGCGCAGCGCCACGCTGCCCAGCAGGAAGTCCGTCAGCGCCGCGTGCCTGCGCTTGCCGACCACCAGCAGGTCGGCTCCGGTGTACTGCTGCTGGACGGCTGCCTGCCGCGCCGGGTCGCCGCGACCGATCGACGACACCACGCGGTTGCGGCGCGCGTTCGATGCGTCCGAGAGCCACAGCATGCGCTCGCGTGCATGGCGGGCGCAGGCGTGGCGGTAGGCGTCTATCACCTGCGCCGACACGTCCGCGTAGCGCAGCTTGCCTTCGTGCATGGGCGTGAAGGCATGGAACAGCTCGATGTCGGCCTGGCCGTCGAAATCGCAGGCCTGGTCGACCAGGGCGCGCGATTCCTCGACGAGGTCGATGGCGACGAGGATGCGCGCGTAGCCGCCGGCCCGTGCGTGCAGCCGCGTCACCAGCACGGGCCGTTGCGCCGCCCGCAGCAGCCGTTCGGCTGGCTGGCCCCGGAAGAAGGCGGCGAGCGAGCGGTCGGGCTCGTCGCCTATCACCACGAGGTCGCACCAGCGTGCCTCGCGCGCGGCGTCTTCGATCAGCCCGTGCGTGTCGTCGATCTTCTTGACCAGGATGCCGAAACGCTCGGCCACCTCGAGGCACACGGCGCCCAGGCCGCCTGCCGCATCGGCATCCGCAGGGCCCGCGAACGCCGCGGGCGCGTACATGATCTTCAGCAGCGCGCCGTGCGCCGCCGCGGTGGAGGCCGCGCGCATGACGGTGCGCAGGCCGTGCGCCGACAGGTCCGTCACCGCCAGGATCGATTGGATGTTGCTCATCGTCAGTGCTCTTTCCGCATGGCAAAGCCGGCCGCCGGCTTTGGCGAAGCGGCTGGCGACGGGCAGGGGATTCAGCTGGGGAAGGCGCGGCGCGCCCGTGCGGGCGCGCTACCGCGCGGGGCTTGGGCCCGGCGGTCGATGAAAGGTGCTGAAGAAGGGGAGAGGAGGCTGACCGCCGGGCTCAGAGATCTGCGAGGGTCTGGTGCGACCCTGCGGCCGTCCGCGCAGTGAAGACTGCGCGCGGCGTGCTGCGGATGACGGGCTGGCGTTGCATGGCGGCCGAGTGTAGGAAGCCCCGCGCGCAAGGGCAAACAATGGCCTCACGGCCTTTGCCAGATTGGAAGGCGCCCCTCAGCCGTTCAGCTCGGCTGCGGCATGAATGGTTTCGCGCACGCGCGGATAGATCTGCGCGTTCCATTTGCTGCCGCTGAACACACCGTAGTGCCCCACGCCGGCCTGCAGGTGGTGCGCCTTCATGTAGGGCCGGATGCCCGTGCAGAGGTCCTGCGCCGCCACTGTCTGGCCCACGGAGCAGATGTCGTCGCGCTCGCCTTCCACCGTGAGCAGCGCGGTGCGGCGGATGGCGGCGGGGTTCACGGTGCGCTCGCCCACGGTGAGCCTGCCCAGCGGCAGGTCGTAGGTCTGGAACACGCGCTCCACCGTCTCCAGGTAGAACTCGGCCGGCAGGTCGTTCACGGCCAGGTACTCGTCGTAGAAGGTGCCGATGGTGCGGGCCTTCTCGATGTCGCCCTCGACCAGATGGCTATACATGTCCTCGAACTGCTTCTTGTGCCGTTCGGGGTTCATGCTCATGAAGGCCGAGAGCTGCAGGAAGCCCGGGTACACGCGCCGCATCATGCCGGCGTGCGGCCAGGGCACGTGGCTGATGAGGTTGCGCCGGAACCAGTCGATGGGGCGGTCGGTGGCGAGCTTGTTGACGGCGGTCGGGTTGATGCGGCAGTCGACCGGGCCCGCCATCAGCGTCAGGCTGCGCGGCGTGGCGGGGTTGTCGTCCTCGGCCATCAGCGCGGTGGCGGCCAGCGCGGCCACGCAGGGCTGGCACACCGCCACCATGTGCACGCCCGGGCCCACGGCCTCCAGGAAGCGGATGAGCTGCAGCGTGTAGTCGTCCAGGCCGAAGCCGCCATGCCACAGGGGCACGTCGCGCGCGTTGTGCCAGTCGGTCAGGTACACATCGTGGTCGCGCAGCAGGGTGCGCACCGTTTCGCGCAGCAGCGTGGAGAAATGGCCCGACAACGGTGCGGCCAGCAGCACGGGCGGATGCACCGCATCGGTGTTCTTGCGGAAATGCAGCAGGGTGCCGAAGGGCGAGACGAGGGTCTTCTCCTCGTGCACGGCCACCTCCGAGCCGTCGGACACCACGCTGTGGATGCCGTAGTCGGGCCGGGTGTGGGTCAGCCGCATGCGCGAGAACACCTCGAACTGGGCCGCCATGCGCCGCATCATGGTGCGCTCGGTACCTTCCTTCCAGAGCGCCTTGGCCAGGTACTGCGCCGCGAGCCGCGCCGGGGAGAGCAGGTCGGCTTGGTTCTGGTAGGCCCGGTACAGCATGAACCCGGCGCAGGCAAGTTGTGGGCCAGCCGCATGGCATGGGGCTTGCACGCGGCAAGGGCAAAGGCGCAACGCCCAAGGAGAGCTCCGAGATGGCCAAACCCGTTCTCACCATCAGCAGCAAGAACTACGGCGCGTGGGCGCTGCGCGGCTGGCTGATGTGCAGGCTGGCGGGGCTGGACTTCAGCGAGAAGGTGATTCCGCCCGACGATCCGGCCATGAAGGCCGAGATGCTGCTGCTGTCGTCCTCGATGCTGGTGCCCTCGCTGCAGCACGGCAGCGTGAAGGTGTGGGACACCCTGGCCATCGGCGAGTACCTCAACGAGATCAAGCCCAAGGCAGGCCTGCTGCCCGACGACATCGCCGCCCGGGCCCATTGCCGTGCCATCTGCGGCGAGATGCATTCGGGTTTCGCCTCGATGCGCGGCGCGCTGCCGATGAACATCAAGGCCCATTTCAAGAACTTCAAGGTTTGGTCGCGCGCGCAGGCGGATATCGACCGCATCGTCGCCATCTGGCGCGAATGCCTGAAGGCCTACGGCGGCCCCTTCCTGTTCGGCAAGCAGCCGAGCATGGCCGACGCGATGTACGCCCCGGTGGTCACGCGCTTCCTGAGCTACGACGTGGCGCTCGATGCCGTGTGCGCCGCCTACTGCAAGCGCGTGATGGAGCTGCCGGCCATGAAGGAATGGGTGGCGGCCGCCAAGCAGGAGCCGGACGAGATCGACGAGCTCGACGCGGAGTTCTGAGTCAGGCAGATGCAGGTGGCGATTCGAAGCCGGCCTGCGCCAGCTTGCGCTCGATGTTCTGCGCCGCCTGCTGCAGGTCGCCCAGGTGGGCCGACACGATCTCGCGTTCGTTCTTCACCGCCGGCAGCCAGGCGCAGCTGAGGCAGCCCACCACACGTTCGCCCTGGCGCAGCGGCACCGAGATCGCGCCGAAGCGGTCGGGCGAATCCATGCTGGTCGAGGTCGGGTCGCGCGTCACGTAGCCGAGGTCGCGCGCATGGGCCACCATCCGGCGGATGTTCTCGGGGCGCCGCGCGCTGCGGTCGAAGTCGTTGGGCGAGCGCGCCAGCGCGGCGAGGATCTCGCGGCGCTCGTCTTCCGGGCAGAACGAGAGATAGCAGCGCCCCAGCGAGGACAGCAGCATCGGCGGACGAAAGCCCAGAGCGCGGTAGTTGACGGCCAGTCCGTTGCGCGGCCTGTCGGTGTCGAGGATGAGCATGGCCGTGCCGTCGCGCACGCCCAGGTCGATGGGCCATGGCACCACGCGCTGCAGCGTGGCGCGCGCGGGCGCAGCCAATGCCGACAGCCGCGTGCGCCACGCCGCCGCCGGCCCCGACTGCCCGGTGGCCGAGGTGGGCACGTAGCGCCGGTCGTGCTCGCTGCGCTCTGCCCAGCCCGCCTGCTGCAGCGTCTTGAGGATGCGCAGCAGCGTCGCCTTCGACAGGCCGGTCTGCCGGTGCAGCTCCTGCAGCGTGACGGCCGAGGAGCGCTGGATGGCCAGCATCACGTCGAGCCCGCGGCGCAATGCGTCGATGGATTTCACGCTCTGCGCGCCCGTGGTGTCCGACATGCCGGTCTCCGGAAAAAGGTTCACTGCGTGAAACTATATCTTCTGGCTTCGCAGCCCCGTTCCTACAGTGCGGACGACACCAACGTCGTCCCACCGAGAAGGAAAAGAGCATGTTGTTTCACCCGCGAAACGCGGCCCGTGCCGCTGCAGCAGCCGTTCTTTCGCTATGCGCCGTCACCGCGGCCATGGCGCAGTCCTGGCCATCGAAGCCGATCACCATCGTCGTGGCCTATCCGGCCGGCGGCGACACTGACGCCATCGCGCGCACCTATGCCGAGAAGCTGTCGCAGCGCACCGGCCAGCCGGTGCTGATCGACAACCGGCCCGGCGCGAGCGGGATGATCGGCAACGTCTGGGTCGCGAAGGCGCCGGCCGACGGCTACACGCTGCTCTTCACGCCCAGCACCTTTCCCATCGCGCAGCACGTGCTGAAGGCCGGCCCCGGCGTGGCGCACGACGTGGTGAAGGACTTCACCCCCATCGTCAAGACCGGCAACATCCCGCTGCTGCTGGTGACCGCGCCGGTGACGGGCATCCGCAGCGTCGCGCAGCTCGTGGCCGGAGCCAAGGCCGGCAAGGCGCTGAGCTACGGCACGCCGGGCGCGGGTTCGCCGATGCACATCGCGGGCGAGCTCTTCAACAAGGACGCCGGCATCGCAGCCACGCACGCGCCGTACCGAGGCGTGGCGCCGGTGGTCAACGACGTGCTGGGCGGCCATGTCGGCGTGGGCTGGATCACGCCGGGCGCGGTAGCGAGCCACATCGCCGCCGGCAAGCTGGTGCCGCTCGGCGTCGCGGAGCGCCAGCGCACGAAGCTGATGCCCGACGTGCCCACCTTCATCGAGCTGGGTTTCAAGGACGTGGACGTGAGCGCATGGATGGGCCTGCTCGGCCCGAAGGCGATGCCGCCCGATGTGGTGCAGGCGCTCAACAGGCATTTCAACGAGATCCTGAAGATGCCCGACGTGCAGGCAAAGATGGCCGCGCTCGGCATCGAACCCGTGGGCGGCGCGCCCTCGGTACTGGCGCAGCAGATCGCGGACGACGACCAGCGCTTCGGCAGGCTGGTGCGCGAGTTCGGCATCCGCGCCGATTGAAGAACACAAGCGACAAGGAACAAGGAGACTCCGCATGTTGAGCGAAGAAAAGAACCGCCTGCTGACCGAAGTGGGCCCAGGCAAGCCGATGGGCGACTACCTGCGTCGCTACTGGCACCCTATCGCGGGCGCGAGCGAGTTCGACGACAAGGCTGTGAAGCCGCTGCGCATCCTGGGCGAGGACCTGGTGCTCTACAAGGACCTGAGCGGCAACTACGGCCTGGTCGACCGCCGCTGCCCGCATCGCAACGCCGACATGTCCTACGGCTACGTCGAGCAGTGCGGCCTGCGCTGCAGCTACCACGGCTGGCAGTACGACCAGAGCGGCCAGTGCGTGCACCAGCCTTTCGAGGAAACGCTGGACCCCGGCGCACGCATGCGCAGGAACACGAAGATCAAGGCCTACCCGGTGCAGGAGAAGGCAGGCCTGCTGTGGGCCTACATGGGCCCGCAGCCCGCGCCGCTCCTGCCCGACTGGGAGCTCTTCAACTGCGCGAACGGCTTCGCGCAGGCGGTGTTCGCCGAGATCCCGTGCAACTGGTTCCAGTGCCAGGAGAACTCCATCGACCCTGTGCACTTCGAGTGGACCCACAACAACTGGACCACGCGCCTGCAGGGCGACGAAGGGCCCTACGTGCCCACGCACCTGAAGCTGGCCTTCGAGGAATTCGAGCACGGCTTCGTCTACAAGCGCCTGCGCGGCGGCGAGCGCGAGGACAACGTGATGTGGACCACCGGCCGCGTCACCCTGTGGCCCAACGGCTTCTTCCTGGGCCATCACTTCGAATGGCGCGTGCCCATCGACGACCACAACACGCTGAGCGTGCTGTGGGTGCTGAGCCGCGTGCCGAACGAACAGGAGCCCTACGTGCAGGAGCGCATTCCCTCGTGGTACGGGCCGATCAAGGACCCGGTGACGGGCCGCTGGATCACCAGCCACGTCGCCAACCAGGACTTCGTGGTGTGGGTGGGGCAGGGCGCCATCACCGACCGCACGCGCGAGAAGCTGGGCCAGAGCGACAAGGGCATCGTGATGATGCGCCGTCGCTTCTTCGAGGAACTGGAGGCGATGCAGGCCGACCCGGCGCACGAGCCGAAGGGGCTGATCCGCGACCCTGAGAAGAACCGCGACGTGTTCCTGCCCTCGGCGTGTCGCGACGAAATGATCAACGGCCTGCCGCGCAAGGAGCTGGCGGCGCATCCGCTGCTGGGGCCGTATCTGAAGGACTTCTTCGGACAGGCCGGGCAGCCGGAGGATGTGCGCGCGGCTTACGAAAAGGCCATCGGCCAGAAGGTGGAAGGCGCCACCTTCTTCAAGGTGCACGGCGCCGGCCAGGAGGAGGAAACGGTCTAGCGGCGGAACATCCGCAGGTCGAGTTCGCTTTCCTCGCCCAGCCACATGGCGTGTGTCGTGTGGTCGGCGAGGTCGTCGCCGGTCACGCCGTGCACGAATACGTCGAGCCCGTCGCGGTTGGCTTCGAGCCAGCCGATGACCTGGTCGAACTCGGCGGCGTCGAAGGCGAGCTGGCAGCTCCAGTGCGGATGCGGGCCCACCAGCCGCTCGTGCACCCGGCCGACCACCACCATCAGTTCGTGGCCCGCGCGTTCGCAGAGGGCGCGGGCCTGCGCGAGCGTGTCGGGCCCGAAATAGACGTGGGCGTGGTACTGGGCGTAGAGGTTTTCTGGTCGGCGCGGCATGGTGCGCTCATTGTGATCCTGTTCGCGGCCCGAGGTGGAAGCGGCCGCTGTAGCGGAACACGTCGCCGAACAGGCGGTGGCGCAGCAGCATCTTCATGGTGAAACGGTCGGCATCGGCCGGGTCGGGGCGCTCCTCCACGTAGGCCGTGCCCATGAAGAGGCCCAGCGGCAGCGGAATGCGCAGCCCCACAATGCGCCAGACATAGCCCCGGTCGCGGAACACCACCGCGCCTTCTTCCGCACTCACCGCCAGGCGCATGCCGATGCCGAAGCGCACGTATTCGATCACCTCGCCGGCCTGGTTTTCCGCAAGCTCCATGTGCGAGCGGAAATGGAAGGGCGGCCTGCCCGGGAAATGGAAGATGCGGTCCCAGTAGAGCGTGGCGTTGTCGGGGCGGCAGCGGTAGTGCACTTCGATCGGAACCTCCTTGCCCTGGTGCGGCACGAGCGCGCCGAACAGCCGGCCGAAGGGCATCAGCAGCGCGGCCCAAGGGGCGTGCCAGACCTCGCTCATGGTGCCGCGCACGCAGACGTGGTCGTCGGAGAACGGCCGCATCGTGTAGTGGCGGCGGATGACGTCGCCCAGCCTTTCCCATGCGGGGCCGAGCGCCTGCTGGAAGACGGGCTGCATCGTCATCGGGCCGCCGCGGTTGCCGTGGCTTCGGCGCGTGCCTTGTAGAAGCGCAGGATGTTCTGCGAGGCGTCCGCCAGCATGAGATGCATGACACGGTCGGCATACCAGTTGAAGCTGGTGCTCATGCGCCACGAAACGGCCACGCGCAGCTCGGTGCCGCCGTCGCGCGGCGTCAGCGTGTAGGTGGCGTCGCGCAGGTCGAAGTACTGGCCGCCGATCATCACGTGGTCGTCGAGCGCGCCGGCAGGGAAGGAGTCGGGCGAGAAGCGGAAGCGCCACTTCAGCAGGCGGTTGGGCTGCCACTCGGTGATGACTTCCTCGAAGTGCACGTTCTTCTGCCATTGCACCTTGCGCACACGGCCTTCCGGCGTGTCGACCGTGACGCCCGACACCGGCATCGGCACGCCGATGCGGTAGGCCCAGGCGTCGCCGACTTCGGCGGGACGGATGTCGTACGCGGCGTTGAGTTCGTGCCACACGCGCTCGGCTGGCGCCGCGATGAAGAGCGTGCGCGAGGTGTCGGAGTAGCGGTCGGGGTTGGGCAGCTGCGGCTCGATGGCACCCAGCACCAGCGGCAGCATCGCGAAGCTGTAGACGGCCTGCTTCGGCCAGTTGGTGATGCGGCACACGATGCCCATCGCGAGCCCGCCGACGCTGCCCATGGTGGCGAACAGCGGCACGATGACGATGGCGCAGATAAGCCCTTCGATGAACACCAGCAGCGTGCCGCCGACGAAGAGCGAAGTCGCCACCCACGGCGCCCAGATGTAGTAGCCCCAGCTGCGCCGTTCGATGCGCTCGGCCATGTAGACCGTGACCGCGCCGCACGCCGCGGGCACGAAATAGACGAAGGAGCCGAGCATGGCCGAGTAGGGATTGCCGGGGGCGCTGCTGAAGACGATGCGCAGCACGAGCGCAATCGCGGCGCCGGACGCCATCGGCCAGAACCAGCCGAAGGGCATGCCGCGAACGGGCTTGGGTGGTTCGATGGGGGCGAGTTCGGAAAGCCTGCCTTCTTGGGAGTCGTTTTGCATGCGGGAACCTCTTCTTCTCCTCGTTGTGTCGTTTTCGGGGCCTGCCTGTTCAGTCGCAACGGCGTGTCGCGGTGACCATGCAGTAGTCGAAGTCGCGCCAGAACATGCCCAGCGCCAGAGCGCAGTAGCTGGCCACGATGTGCTTGCGCCGCCACGGGCTGAGCCTGCCGCGCGCCTTCCAGAGTTCGGCCAGCGTGAAGCGGGTTGCGAGCACGGGGATGTGCAGCGCGCTGGGCGCGACGCGCCAGCGCAGCGACTTCACTTCCGCGTCTTCGAAGCCATGTGCCTGCAGCGCCGCGACGAAATCGTCGCGCACGGCCAGCGTGGGCACGGCCCAGCTGTCGGCCCACAGGCGGTGCAGCCAGCCTGCGAGGCGGCCGGGCTGGCGCCGCAGCAGGAAGCCGTCGACCACCGCCAGCCGCGCGCCGGACTTCAGCAGCCGGGCGGCTTCGCGGACGAAGTCGGCCTTGTCGGTGCCGCCGGCATAGCAGGCGCTTTCCACGGCCCACGCGCCATCGGCCTGCGCGGCGGGCAGGCCGGTGCGGGTGTAGTCGGCTTCGATGTGCGCCATGCGGTCGGCCACGCCGGCGGCGGCGTCGAGCTTCGCGGCGATGCGGTTCTGCACGGCGACGTTGGTCACGGTGACGGCGTAGAGCGATGCGTCGTCGCCGACCAGCGTGCGCGCGGTGGCACCGGCGCCGCAGCCCATGTCGATCACGCAGCGGCGCGTGTCGTTGCCCTGGGGCGCATCGCCGAGGCGCAGCGCGCGGCCGACCACGCGGTTCATCTCCACCAGCATGCCTTCGCGCCGCAGCGGGTTCAGGCCCGCGCGCCAGAAGCCGAAGTGCATGTTGTAGCTGGGGCTCCAGGCGCTGTAGTCGGTCGCGACCTCGGTGAAGTAGTCCTGCGTGTCCCCCGGCGTGATGGGGAGGCCGGCATGGTCGGTGCGCGGGCGGGCCGGTGTTTCGCCCGGCATGCGGAAGTCGGGCTGGAAGACGGTGGGCATGGCTCTGTTCCCTCGTGTGGTTGTTCGTCGGGTTTCTTTTCAGGTCAGATGCGGCAGTTGTCGTCGCATGAAGGCGCGACGCGCCCGGCGAGCCTCGTGGCCAGCCAGCGTGGAATGCGGTAGCGGTTGCGCGCCAGCAGCGCATAGGCGCGGTCGGCCAGCGGAGCGACGACCGGCAGGTCGAGCAGGAAGCTGCCGCTGGAAAGCCCCACCGCCGAGCGGCAGATGCGGATGGCTGGCACGCCGACGTGCACGCGGCCTTCGGCGTCCGACACGTGGATGGCCGCCATCAGCGCCTCGCGCGGCGCCGGGCCGCCGTTGAACGCGGCCGGGGAGCAGTCGACCATCTGAAGCCGGCCAGCCTTGTCGCGCGCCTTGAGGCTGCCCATCTCGGCCGAGCAGATCGCGCAGCTTGCGTCGAAATAGACGGTGAGAGGGTAGGCGGGGGTGCTGGTGTTGCTCATGATGTTCTTTGTTCTCGATATTTCTGTTGAAACAGAAATTATTGGGCAAAAAAAGAGATCGGCTCAGATCATGGGAAGGCTGGCGTGGTGCGCATCGGGGTCGTCGCCCTTGCCGCCCGTGCCCGGCTGGGCCGAATCGCCGCGCACGAAGCGCTGCACGCTCGCGCCCAGCGTCATCACCTTGTCGAGCGTGCCGGGCGAAAGCCGCAGCATTTCGTCGGCCCAGGTGGCGAGCTTTTCCATGAGCTCCATGGTGGAGCGGATGCGGTCCTGCGCATCGGCCGGCTCCTTCTGGAATTCGGGGCTGGAGACCAGCTCGCGCAGCACGCGCACGGTGGGATCGAACTCGCGCTCCTTGCGCTCGCGCACCACGGTGCGGAACAGCTCCCACACGTCGACGCTGGTCTCGAAGTAGTCGCGCCGGTCGCCCAGCGTGTGGGTGATGCGCACGAGGTTCCAGGCCTGCAGCTCCTTCAGGCTGTTGCTGATGTTGGAGCGGGCCACGCCGAGTGTGTCGCACAGCTCTTCGGCGTTCATGGGCTTGCCGTATGCGAAGAGCAGGGCGTGGATCTGCGAGACGGTGCGGTTCACGCCCCACAGCGAGCCCATTTCGCCCCAGTGCAGGACGAACTTGCGTTGGATGTCGGTGAGTTCCATGGCGCCGAGTTTAGGATTTACGAAATTTCTGTCAATAGAGAAATTAAAAAACTGGCGACGATGGTGAATCGGTGGAATACTGTATGAATAAACAGTAAATCGAGTTGCGAAGGAGTCGCCGCCATGCCAGCCGCCCGCATCCCCATCCATGCCATCAAGGGCCGCGGCGCGGCCACGCACATCGCGCACCGTTTCTCGAAGGACGAGCGCAATGCCTTCGACGACGGCTGGGGCACGCTCGAAGAAGGCGCGGCCGAGGCGGAAGAACTGCAGCCCCTCGCCACCGAAGTGCGCTTCGAGGACGTGAAGTCGGTGCTCAACGAGAACGAGTCGCCCGACATCTCCTTCGACCGCTCGCTCAATCCGTACCGCGGCTGCGAGCACGGCTGCATCTACTGCTTCGCGCGGCCCACGCACAGCTATCTCAACCTGTCGCCGGGGCTCGACTTCGAGACCAAGCTGATCGCCAAGCGCAACATCGCCGAGGTGCTGCGCACCGAGCTCGGGCGCAGGAGCTACCGGCCGAGCTACATCGCCATCGGCACCGCCACCGACTGCTACCAGCCCATCGAGCGCGAACTGCGCCTCACGCGCTCGGTCATCGAGCTGCTGCGGGAAGCGCGGCATCCGTTCGCGCTGGTCACCAAGTCGAGCGCCATCGAGCGCGACCTGGACGTGATCGCGCCCATGGCGGCCGAGCACCTCGCGGCCGTGTACGTGACCGTGACCACGCTCGACGGCGATCTCGCCCGCAAGCTGGAGCCGCGCGCGGCCGCGCCGCATCGTCGGCTGCGCACCATCCGCACGCTCACCGAAGCCGGCGTGCCGGTCGGCGTGAGCGTGGCGCCGCAGATTCCCTTCGTGACCGAAGACATGGAGCAGGTGCTCGAGGCCGCGTGGGAGGCCGGCGCGCGCAGCGCCTTCTACACGGTGGTGCGGCTGCCGTGGGAGGTGGCGCCGCTCTTCAAGGAATGGCTCGCGCTGCACTACCCGCAGCGCGCCGACCGCATCATGGCGCGCATCCACGAGATGCGCGGCGGCAAGGACTACGACGCCGACTTCGCCACGCGCATGAAGGGCTCCGGCCTGTGGGCAGACCTGATCCACCAGCGCTTCCAGAAGGCGACCAGCCGACTGGGCTACAACCGCGAGCGCATTCCGCTCGATGTGTCGGCGTTCCGTCCGCCGGGCGCGGCGGGGCAGGGCAGCCTGTTCTGACGGGCCGCGGGCCGGCGAGCCTTCTTCCTCTTCTTCTTCTTTTCTTCTTTCTAGACGTAGCTCAGCGGCAGGGCCGTGGTCTGTTTCAGTTCCTGCATGGCGAAGCTCGAGCTGACGTCGTGCAGGTTCGTTCCCGTGATGAGGCGCTTGTAGACCGCGTCGTAGGCCGCGATGTCGGGCACCACCACGCGCAGCAGGTAGTCGACGTCGCCGCTCATCCGATAGAACTCGACCACTTCCGGAATGGCATGCACCGTGGCCGTGAAGCGGTCGAACCACTCCTGCGAGTGCGTGCTGGTGCGCACCGACACGAACACCGTCACCGCCACGTTGACCTTGCGCGGATCGAGCAGGGCCACCGAACGCGTGATGACTCCGGCCTCCTTCAGGCGCTGGATGCGCCGCCAGCACGGCGTGGCGGAGAGGCCGACCTGCTCGGCGATCTGGGCCACCTGCAGCTCGGCGTCTCGCTGCAGGAGATCAAGAATCCTGATGTCTATGGAATCCAGTTTCACGAACTATTCAAAAAAGAGCATTGGATTCCAATCTTATAGATATCAACAGCGCAAAAGGCAAGCCGCTTCCCGGGCCCGGCCGGCAGACTCCTTCAGGAGCGCGGCACCCCGCCCCGCAACCCCTTTCGCTGGAATCACCTCAATGGACATCTACCTCGACGCCAACGCCACCACGCCCGTGCTGCCCCGCGCGCGGGCCGCGGCACTCGCAGCCATGGCCGACGACTTCGGCAATCCAAGCAGCGTCCACAGCACCGGGCTGAAGGCGCGCGCGCTGATGGATTCGGTGCGCGCCCGCGCGCGCCGCCTGCTCGGCGCCCCCACGGGCGACCTGCTCTTCTTGAGCGGCGCCACCGAAGGCATCCAGACGGCGGTGCTGTCGGCGCTGAGCTCCCTGCGCGGCCGCACGGACGTCGACTGCATCCTGTACGGCGCGACCGAGCACAAGGCGGTGCCGGAGGCGATCAGGCACTGGAACAGGCTGCTGGGCCTGGACCTGCGCGTGCTGCCCATTCCGGTCGGCCGCGACGGCCGCCACGACCTGCAATGGCTGCGCGCGCATGCCGGGCGGGCCGGCCTGGTCTGCACCATGGCCGCCAACAACGAGACCGGCGTCATCAGCGACCTCGACGGCATCGAGCAGGCATTGGCCGGCAGCCCGGCCCTGTGGATGGTGGACAGCGTGCAGGCGCTGGGCAAGCTCGAACTGCGGCTCGCGGCCCACCGCATCGACTACGCGCCGTTCTCGGGCCACAAGCTCTACGCCCCCAAGGGCATCGGCATGCTCTACGTGCGCGAAGGCGCGCCGTTCACGCCGCTGATGGCGGGCGGCGGCCAGGAAGGCGCGCTGCGCTCCGGAACCGAGAACATGTCCGGCATTGCCGCGCTCGGCACCGTGCTGGAGGCGCTCGAGGACGGCCAGACCTTCATGGGCAGGCGCACGCTGGAGGCGTACCGCGAACGCATCGCCGCCGCGCTGAAGAGCGCGTTCCCCGGCGTGGTGTTCAACGCACCCTTCGAGCTGAGCCTGCCGACGACCCTCAATTTCTCGGTGCCCGGCCTTGATTCCAAGCTGCTGCAGGACCTGTTCGACGCAGCCGACGTGCGGGTGAGCGGGGGCTCGGCCTGCGGCGCGGCCAAGGCGCTGCCGAGCCATGTGCTGGAGGCGATGGGGCTGCCCGCCTGGCAGGCGGCATCGGCCGTGCGCCTGTCGTTCGGCCCGGCCAGCGACCCGGCCTTCATCGACGAAGCCTGCGCGCGCATCGGCTCCTGCGGCGCTTCGCTGCGCGCCAGTTGCCTAAGTACCTCGGAAGAAGCGCCGCGCCCGGGCAACGCGCTCGACGGCCTGACCCGGTTCGTGGTGGGCGGTGCGTGCTGCTACCTCGTGGCCGACGCCGACAGCCGGCGTTGCGTCGTCATCGACCCGCTGCCCGAGCTGACCGGGCGCATCTCGCAGCTGCTTCGCTGCCAGGAATACACGCTGGTCGCCGCGCTCGACACGCACAGCCACGGCGATCACGTCTCCTCGGGCGGTGAGCTGCGCGCGGTGCTTCCCGCGCGGCTCCTGGCGCAGGGCGGGTTCGATGCGCTCGGCTGGCCGCTGGGCATCGATGCGATCTGCCTCGGGGCGCAGATGCTGACCCGGCTCGCGACCCCCGGGCACACCGCCGACTCCACCGCCTACCTGTTGCACGATGCGCAGATGAACATCCGCCTGGCTTTCGTGGGCGACACCGTGATGCCCGGCGCATTGGGCCGGAGCGACTTCGCGCAGAGCGCGCCGCTGGCATTCGGCTCCTCGCTGAAGAAGCTGCAGCAGGCAGCGGGCCCGCGCACGCTGCTGCTTCCGGCGCACGACTACGACGACCGCTTCGCGAGCACCCTGGCCCGCGAATGCGCCGCCCAGCCGCTGCTCGCGCAGGTGCTCGCCGACGGCATCGACGCGCAACACTTCGCGGCGGCGAAGGCCGAACTCGAAGAAGGCCTCGCGCTGACCGAGTACCAGACCCTGGCATGCGGCGCACGCGTCGACACCGGCTGCGCCGGCACGGGCCACGAGATGAGCGCCGCCGAGGCGCGGCGGCTGCTGCGCGAAAACCCGGGCCTGCTGCTGGTGGACGTGCGCGAGCCCTACGAGCAGCGCCTGAGCGAATCGCTTCCCTTCGGCGCCGACGCGCATTGCGAGGCCGTTCCGCTGTCGGGGCTGCTCAATGCGTTGCCCGCGTGGCTGGCGCTGCCGGCCGCGACCCCGGTGCTGTTCTACTGTCGAAGCGGCAATCGCAGCGCGCAGGCCGCCAAGGCGCTTCGTCGCCTCGGCCATGCGCAGGCATGGAGCCTTTCGGGCGGCCTCGCGCTGTGGCCTGCACGCGTTGCCGAAGAGTCGGGCGCCGCAGTGCATTGAACGCCTTCGACAAACCATCTGCCCAGATCCACATGGAGACCATGAATTCCACGCGCCGCACCCTGCTGATGGGTTGCACCCTCGGAGCACTCGCATTCGCAGGCGCCAGCCATGCCCAGGGCAAGAGCAGCTCGCCGGAAGGGCGCTTCAAGAAGATCGATGGCTTCGTCTTCGACAAGCTCCCCTTGAGCGACGCGATCAGGATCGTGCACGGCAGCGGCAAGCGCAGGCTGACCGTCTTCTCCGATCCGAACTGCGGCCACTGCAAGCGCATCGACAAGGACCTCAAGGCCATCGGCAATGTGACGGTCTACATGTTCCTGTACCCCGTGCTCGGCGACGATTCGCTTGCCAAGGCGCGCGGCGTCTGGTGCAGCAGAGACAGGCAGAAGACCTGGTCCGACTGGATCGAGAGCGGCACCCCGCCCGCCGGCGCGGCGCAGGGCTGCGACACCGCCGGCCTGCAACGCGGCATCGAGCTCGGCCGCCGCTACAAGGTCGAAGGCACGCCGACGCTGATCTTCGACGACGGCACCCGTGTGCCGGGCGCGATTCCGCCCGCCTGGATCGAGACGCTGCTGGCCGCTCCCGCCAGGTGAGCTGAGGCCGCCGGCCTTCGTCAGCCCGCCTGCCGCAGCGATGCGCGCGCGCAGGCCAGGAAAGGTTCGATCAGCGGGCTTTCCCAGTCGCTGCGCCAGCAGGCCGCGACGTCCATCTTCGCGTTGGCGTTGCGCAGGGGCCTGAACACCACGCCCGGCGGTCGGCCGATGCGCGCGCACGCGGGAAGGATCGCCACGCCCCTGCCCGCGAGCACGAGCGCCAGCGCCGACACCATGGTCTCGACCCGCTGCGCGACCGGCATGCTGACGTCGTGCCGCCGCAGCAGCGACGCGACGACCGATTTGTCCACGTCGCCTTCCGGCACCGGCAGGCCGATGAGAGGTACGCCCTCGAGCCGGTCCAGCGGAACGCTGGCCATGCGGGCAAGGGCCGAGTCCGTGCGCACGGCCAGCATCAGCGGCTGGGTGCCGATGCGCTCCACCGCGATGCCCGGCTGCGCGATCGGCGGAATGCAGATCGCCACCGACACCTCCGACTCGATCAGCGCCGGGACGTTGTTGACGGCGTTCAGCTCCACGTACTGGATCTCCACGTCCGGCAACTTCGCGCGAAGCGCGTTCTCCAGGCGGGGCAGCACCAGGTAGGAGAGGGCGATCATGGTCCCGACCGTGAGCCTGCCCCTGCTGCCCGAGCCGATGGCGCGGGCGGCGTCGAATCCCTCGTTGGCGAGCAGCAGCGCCTCCTTGGCGCGCCTGAAGAGAGCGTTGCCCGCGTCGGTGATCTCCATGCCCCGCGCCGTCCTGCGAAACAGCGGCGTGCCCACCGACTCCTCCAGGTTCCTGATATGGACCGACAGCGGCGGCTGCGCCATGTTGAGCCGGCGCGCCGCCTTGCCCACGCTGCGTTCCTCGGCGACCGCCACGAAGTAGCGGAGCGTTCTGAAGTCCGGTGTAGCCATACGCTGCCCATATGCCTTTTCGAGAAAACAGTATTGGACTCGCGAATGCGGCGAATCAATCATTTGCGCATGCAAAAGTTTTCTCCGTCCCGCCACTCGTTCCCCGCGCTGCCGAAGTCCGAAATCTGCGAGATGTCCGCCGCAACGCTGCGCACCCTCGTCGCGCAGCGCAAGCTCTCGCCGGTGGAGATCGTCGGCGAGGTGCTGCGCAGGGCCGACGCGGTGCAGCCGCTGCTGAACTGCTTCGTCACCCTCTGCCATGAGCAGGCGATGGAGCAGGCCAGGAGCGCGGAAGCGGCGCTCATGAAGGGCGAGGCGTCGGGGTTGCTGCACGGCCTGCCGTTCACGGTGAAGGACATCGTCGACACGCAGGGCGTGCGGACGACCTACGGCTCCATGCTGCATCGCGACCATGTTCCCGAACGCGATGCGGTGGCCGTCGCTCGCATGCGGCGGGCGGGCGCCATCCTCATCGGCAAGACGACCTCGTCGGAATTCGGCGCCAAGTGCCTGACCGACGCGCCGCTCTTCGGCAGCACGCGCAACGCATGGGACTCGACGCGCACCAGCGGCGGCTCCAGCGGCGGCGCCGCGGCGTCCATCGCGGCGGGTGTGGCGCCGCTGGCCATCGCCACCGACGGCGGCGGCTCCACCCGCATTCCCGCCGCCTGCAACGGCGTGGTCGGCCTGAAGCAGAGCCTGGGCGTGGTTCCCCACAGCCAGGTGCAGGACGCCTTCGGCAACTACACCTACGTGACGCCCACCACGCGCGACGTGGCCGACACGGCGCTCATGCTGCAGGCGATGACCGGTGCCCACGGCAGCGATCCGTGGTCGCTCGGCATGCCCGCCCAGCCGTACTTCGACGCGCTTCGGCCCGGCGGAGATCTGCGCGGCAAGCGGGTCCTGTACTGCGCGACGCCGAAGGGGCGGCCGGTTTCCGCCGACGTCGTCGCCGCCTTCGAGGCCGCGCTCGAAACGCTGCACTCGATGGGCGCTGAGCTCGAGCAGATGTCGGGCGAGGGCTACGACGTCGAGCCCGTGTGGCGGGTCATCAACCACACCAGCTGGCGCGGACGCTTCGCGCCGCTGGCGGCCGCGCATGCCGACCAGCTGAGCCCGTCGCTGCTGAAGCAGCTCGCGCTCGCGGAGCATGTCGACGGCGTCGCCTTCCAGCAGGCCATGTTCGCGAGGACCGCGCTCTTCCGCACGGTGCAGGCCCAGCTCGAGACGCACGACTTCATCTTCACGCCGACGCTCTCGCGCACGGCCCTGCCTATCGACCAGGACCTGTTCGGCAGCATCGAGATCGACGAAGAGTCCTTCGCCGAGCTGCGGCCTAACTGGTTCCCGTGGACGATGCCCTTCAACCTCACGGGCCATCCCGCCATCAGCCTGCCGTGCGGCGCGGGCAGCGACGGGCTTCCCATCGGCATGCAGCTCGTCGGCCGTTTCCGCGAAGACCAGCAGCTGCTGCAGGCCGCCGCCGCCTTCGAGGCCGCGCACCGGCCGGCCAACGCGCTGCCCGTGCTGCCCTTCTGAGTCCGTTTTTCCAACTCCGCAGGTACTCCACCATGGCCTCGTTCCTCAAGACACTTCTTCTCGGCGCGTCGATCGCCCTGATCGGCGCGGCCGCGCATGCCGACAACAACATGCCCATCCGTCTGATCATCGGATTCCCGCCGGGCGGTGCTCTCGACAGCCTCGCGCGCTCGCTGGCGGAGGAGCTGCGCACCACGCTGAAGGAGCCCGTGCTGGTGGAGAACCGGCCCGGCGCCTCGACCCGCATCTCCATCGAGACGGTCAAGGCGGCGAAGCCCGACGGCCGGACGATCCTGGTCGGCGGCACGCCGCCCTTCGTGCTCTTTCCGATGACCTATGCGCGGTTGAACTACGACGTCGACAAGGACTTCATTCCCGTCGCGCACCTGGCGAACGTGCCCAGCGTCGTCTCGGCCGGCGCCAACCAGCCGTTCAGGACGATCCCCGAGTACGTCGCGTGGGTCCGGAAGAATCCTTCCGCGGGCAGCGTGGGCATGACCAATCTCGGCGGCGGGCTGCATTTCAGCGTGCTGCAGCTATCCAAGGCCATCGGCGTGCCGCTCGCGCCGGTCAGCTACAGGGGCGGCGCGCCGCTGGCGACCGACATCATCGGCTCGCACGTGCCGCTTGGCGCCGACGCGCTGGCCAGCCAGCTCGAACTGCACCGCTCGGGCAAGCTGCGGATACTGGGTGTCGCGGGCACCAAACGCCTGAGCTGGCTGCCCGACGTGCCGACGATCAAGGAGTCGGGCTACGACGCCTTCGACCGCGCCAATGCCGCCTACGCCGCTTTCGTGCCGGCCGGCACGCCGAAGGACGTGGTCGCGAAGCTGGAGTCGGCATTCCTCGCCGCGATGCGCAGCCCGCAGGTGCGCGCGCAGGTCGATCGCATGGGCCTGGAGCCCACGGGGCTGCCCGGCGCGGACGTGAAGCGGATCATGGCCGAGGACCGCGCCTACTGGCGCCCCATCGTCGAGGCCTCGGGGTTCAAGAGCGAGGACTGAGCGGGCGATGACCGACGACGCGGACAGGGCGGGCTGGGCGGTGCTCGTCGCCGCCAGCGCGGGGGCGCTGCTGTGCTTTCTCAATCTCAGCGCGCTCAATGTCGCGCTGCCCGCGGTGGCGCGCAGCCTGCACGCCTCGCCCGCGCAGGCGAGCTGGATCCTGCTGTCCTACATGCTGGTCAGCACCGTCTGCATCCTCAGCTTCGGGCGGTTGGCCGATCTCTGGGGACGGCGCAGGCTTTTTCTCTCGGGGCTTTCGCTCTTCATCGTCGCCTGCGCGGCCTGCGCGTTCGCTCCCACCGCGGAGCTGATGCTGGCGGCGCGCGTGTGCCAGGCCGTGGGCGCGGCGGGCGTCATGGCCAATTCGAGCGCGCTGGTGGGCGACGCATTCGGTCGTCGCAGGATGGGGCTCGCGCTGGGCATCCTCGCGATGGTCGCGGCGCTGGCCCAGGTGGGGGGGCCGCTGGCCGGCGGCTTCGTCGTGTCGTGGTGGGGCTGGCGCGTTCTCTTCATGCTCAACGTGCCGCTGGGGCTTTGCGTGCTTGCATGGTCGTGGAAGGTCCTGCCCGCGAGCGCGGCGCCGGGAGCAGGGGCCGAGCGCTTCGACATCGCGGGCGCGGTGCTTTCCTTCGCCGGCATCGGCGGCGTGACCTACGCGCTCTCGATGGCGGGAACGCATGGATGGACGAGCACGCCGGTGTCGGCGTTCATGCTCGCGGGGCTCTGTGCCGTGGCGCTGTTCGTGAAGCTGCAGCTGCGATCGGCGAGCCCGCTGGTCGACCCGTCGCTGTTCGCCGATCCGGCGCGCCGCACCGCGTATGCGGGCATCCTGCTGCTGTCGATGACGCAGGCCGCTCCGCTGGTGCTGGTGGCCTTGTACCTGCAGGCCTGCGCGGGCCTGGAGCCTTCGCAGGCTGGCCTGCGGGTCGCGCCGGTCGCATTCGGCATGCTGATGGCCGCGCCGGTGGCGGGCATGTTGATCCGGCGCTTCAGCCCCGAATCCGTCTGCGTGTGCGGAATGCTGCTCGCGGGATGCGCGCTCGCGGCGCTGGCCGCGCTGCTGCGGCCGGAGATCGGCGCGGCACAGCTGTCCGCCTGCCTCTGGGTGCTCGGGCTCGGCATCGGCAGCTTCGTGACGCCGAACAACGCGTCGATCCTGCAGAACGTGCAGCCCCGGCGGCGGGGCATCGCCAACGGCGTGCGCTCGACGCTGCAGAACACCGGGATCATGGTGGGAACCGCGCTGGCGCTGAGCGTGGCGCTCGCGCGGCTTGCGCCGGGATCGCAGCGCATGGTTCTCGGAAGCGCCGGAGCGGGGCTTTCCGACCCCGACGTGGCGGTCTTCACCCGGGGCGCCAGTACCGCGCTGGCCCTGCTGGCGTTGCTGTGCCTTGCCGGCTCGGCCATGATCGCCAACAGCCGCCGGCAGGCCGTGCGGCTGCAGTCGCAGGAGTGAGGCGCTCGGCGCCGTGCACAATCTGGCGCTAGTCGATCACCGTCCCGCACGCATGCGGGAGCTTTCCTGCCCCAGGCGGCACATGCGAATCCACGAACTGAAACAGCGGCTGCGAAAAGCCGGAGCCGGCCCCAGCCACGAGCAGCGCATCCTGCGGCTGTGGTCCCACGCGCTGCCCAGGAACAGCGGCAGGCGGCTGCCCGCGAGCTTCTTTCCCGCCTCGCTGATGGAGGAACTTCCGTCCATCGAGGCCGAGCTGGCCGGGCTCGCGCGCGTCGTCGCGGCGCATCCCGGCGCCGACGGCTCCGAGCGGCTGCTGGTGGCCCTCGCCGACGGCCAGACCGTGGAGAGCGTGCTGCTGCCGCGAGACGGTTTGTGCGTCTCCTCGCAGGTGGGCTGCGCCGTCGGCTGCCAGTTCTGCATGACGGGTCGCGACGGCCTGCTGCGGCAGGTGGGAAGCGCCGAGATCATTGCGCAGGTCGCGCTCGCGCGCATGCGCAGGCCGGTGCGCAAGGTGGTGTTCATGGGCATGGGCGAGCCGGCCCACAACATGGACAACGTGCTGGAGGCGATCGAGCTGCTGGGCACTGTCGGCAATGTCGGCCACAAGAACCTGGTGTTCTCCACCGTGGGCGATCCGCGCGTGTTCGAGCGGCTCATGCAGGAACGCGTGAGGCCCGCGCTGGCGCTCTCGCTGCACACCACCAAGGCAGAGCTGCGCCGGAAGCTGCTTCCGCGCGCGCCCGGCATGACGCCCGAAGAGCTGGTCGAGGCGGGCGAACGTTATGCGCGCGCCAGCGGCTACCCCATCCAGTACCAGTGGACGCTGCTGGAGGGCGTGAACGACGGGCAGGACGAGATCGATGGCATCGTGCGGCTGCTCTCGGGCAAGTGGGGCGTGCTGAACATGATTCCCTTCAACGCAGTGGACGGCGTGGACTTCAGCCGCCCGTCGCTGGAGCGCTGCGAGCAGATGGCCCGCACGCTGCATGAGCGCGGCATCCTGACGAAGCTGCGTCACTCGGCAGGGCAGGACGTCGACGGCGGATGCGGCCAGCTGAGGGCGCGTGCCGCCGAGGCGGGGGTACTGATCCGCAGGATCGAAGTGGTGCGCTGAGAAAAAGAAGCGGCCTTTCGGGCCGCCTGCCTCATGCGAAGGAGGCCATCCAGTCGCGGACCTGCGCGGGCGCCTCGACCATCACGTTGTGGCCGTGCGGGCCGAGGTCCAGCGCATCGGGATCGAGCGAGCGGGTCTGCTCCAGCGTCACCATCGCGTCGTTGCCTCCGCGTCCGAGATGCACGGGGCAGCGCGCCAGCGTCATCAGTTCGGACAGCGGCGGCTTGCCGACCGCATTGGCGCGAGGGTCCATCGCCAGGCGCCAGCCGTCGCCGTCGCGCGCGACGCCTCGCGCGGCCACCGATGCCGCTGTGCCGGCGACTGCAGCGAGGCCCGAAACCTTCAGGTAGCGCTCCTGCGCTTCCGCTTCCGTCGGGAACAGCTTCGCGGGCTGGAGCGCCAGCGTCTCCATGCGGCGAAGCTCCTCGTCGCTCCACGCGATCTTGATGCCGGCCGCGAACACGCGGTGCGGCATCACGCCGAACCAGCCGGTGGCGAGCGCGAGACCGATCACGCCGCCGAGCGAATGCCCGAGCACCATGAGTCTTCCCCCGGGCTGGATGTGCGGCAGCACCGCACGTGCCACGCTCGCTGCGTGCTGGCCGATGACATAGGAGTCCTGTGCGGCGGAGCGGCCGTGGCCGGGTAGGTCGGGCGCGAGCCAGCGGCCTTGCCATCGGGTGCCGGCACCGGCGCGCATGTCCGCGCACAGGGGGGACCACACCGCGCCGGTCGCGCCCATGCCGTGCAGCATGAGAAGCAGGTCGGGGCCTTCGCCGCCTTGTTCCATGTAGATGTCCACCGCCTTGTCTCCGTCGGGTCTTCGATGGCTCGGGAGGATACCCGGCGGTGCCGCCGGCATCCGCGCATGCATGACTTTGTGCACTAGTTGCGTCCGACCCGCCTCCCGCACAGTCCCCCCGCGCCAGAGAGAAGCCGAGGCAGAACGCCACGGCATCGGGGCGCCTTATCTGAACTGAACGGGACGAATGGAGGATGGAATCATGAATGCGAAACACCTGCTGACTGCGATCGCGGTCGCGACATTGGCCGCGTGTGGAGGAGGTGGCGGCGGAGGCGGTGGCGATGGAGGCGGCATCGGGTTCATTCCTCCACCCCCGCCGCCTCCCCCGCCACCGCCGCCTCCTCCTCCGCCCCCACCGCCGCCTCCGCCGGAGAACTCCTCCGCCGCGTGCTTCAACGAAGCCGACCTGCGCGAAGGCACCACGGTGGAGCTCGAGCAGGACATCGTCAACGGCAACGACACCGTGAAGCTGCGCACGGTCACGATCACCCGCGGGCGCGAGTCCTTCAGGGACGTGAACCCCGTGCGCCGGCTGCGCACCCAGTACTACGGCACCGGCGGAGCCGCGACCGACAGGCAGTACCTGGACTACATCGACGGCAAGATCGTGAGGTACGGCGTGCGCAATGGCGGCGAGGACGCGGGATCGCAGGACTATGCGTACAACGACCCGCCGGTGGTCACGCCCACGATGTCGCCCGGCCAGACGGTCGACATGAACTACACGGTCAAGAGCGTGGAGGGGCCGAACGGCGAGGTCCGCGGCGAGCAGGTCGTCACGGGCACCGACACCTACGTCGGGCGGGAAGCTCTCGAAACGCCCATGGGCGCGATCAACGCCTGCAAGTTCTCGGGGATCGTCCGCTTCCGGCAGGTCGACGGATCGGACCGCACCGAGTACCAGGACAACTGGATCGCGGCCGAAGGGCCCTATCGCGGACAGCTGCTCAGGTTCGCCGCGCGTACCGGCGATACGACCACGACCTTCGTCACGACGAAGATCACCTACACGCCGCGCTGAGCGCAGCGAGGGTCCGCGCAGCAGCTGCCCGTTGCATGGGCAGCTGCTGCGCGATGTGTGCGGCGCGCGTCAGCTGGCGTCCACCAGCTCCCAGTGGTTCGCCAGGTGCATGAGATGGGCGCGGGTGTACTCCGGCTTGCTCAGTGCGCCGTACGCGAAGTGCGGTGCGAGTGTCGCGGTGTGTCGCTCGAAGCGGTTCAGCGCGGTCATCAGGTGGTCCACCGCGGCGTTCAGCGGCTGGCCCGAAGCGATGGCCGGTGCGCCGGGGATGGGCTCTTCGAGCCCATGGCTCATGCGGCCGCGCGCGGAGAACACCGCGAATGCCACGGTGCCCAGCGAGGCGCGAAACCAGGCGGGCTTCGGCTGCGGAAAGCCGTCGAGCGAGTATTCGACGCTCTGCGCGGCGTGGTGCAGCACCTGGGGCAGGTCCCAGCCCGAGCGGGTGTGCAGCGGTGTCTCGCGCAGGCGCTCGAGCGTGCGCATCGCGTGGGCAAGGTCGGAGAAATCGGCCATGGCAATCGGTTGGTCGGAGTTGGTGACGACGTATCCGGCCCCGGCGGCGACAGTGCCCGCCAGCAGCGCGCCGCCGGCCAGCAGGATGCGTCTGCGGTGCAGGGCGGGGCGCGCTTCGTCGAGGTGGTCGGTGTTCATGTGGTGCCGGATGCTAGGCATCGGGCTGCATCGAGACTGTCAAATTTGCGACGGACTTCGATGACGCCGTGATACAGGCACCGCCGGCATTCAACGCCACCTGTGGCGCGTGCCGCCCGAGCGGCGGTCGGCCTTTTCCTGCACGATGCCCATCGCGCTCAGCTCCCTGCCGCGCAGCTCGAGCCGGCGCAGGCATTCGAGAAAGATGTCGAGGTGCTCCTCGTCGATGCCCTCCAGCAGGTCCATGTTGAGGCGGGCGATCCGGGGGAAGAGCGCATCGCACAGCTCGCGCCCGGTGGCGCTCAGCCGCACGTGCACTTCGCGGCCGTCGTCGGCGTCGCGCCGCCGCTCCACCAGCTTCTTCTCGGAAAGGCTGCGCAGGCCGCGCGAGGTGCGTACGCGGTCTAGCTGCAGGCGCTCGGCGAATGCGGAGGAGGTGATCTCGCCGATCTGCGCGAGCATGCCGATCATTCCCCACTCGCGGTGCGTGATGCCGAAGCCGCCTTCGACGAGGCGGGTTGCCATGCCGCTGCCGGCGCGCACGGCGCGGGACAGCCGGTACAGGAGCAGGTCGTCCAGGGAGCGTGGCGCGCGCAATGCGGCCGCATCGGGAAAGGCTTGCATGGGAATCCGGGCGAATAGAGGAAAGAGGTCCGACCCACCTCGGCAGTGGGTAATGGATTAGATTAATTACTGGTTACTATCTATAACCAGTCGCAGCGATGGATATTGCCGCAACGGCGAGGCGGTTTGCGGATTGTTTATCCGGTTTCCCGTTAATTCCATCAAGTCAGCCGCTGCTCAGTTTGAATTCGAATTTCCTCTGGAAATAAGGCTGTTTTGTCTCCTTCTTCTGAATGGAGTGATTGCAAATCGGTGATCGATCGATAGCAATCGAGGAATTGATGAGGCGGCAAATGCATTGCAGCCAATCATTCAATCAAGGAAGGATTCCGTGCTCGATCTCAACGAAGTCGCCATGTTCGTGCAAGTGGCGCGCCTGGGCAGCTTTGCCGAGGCGGCGAGGCATCTGCGCATGCCCTCGGCCACCGTGAGCCGGCGCATCCAGCAACTCGAGACGCGCCTGGGCACCCGGCTGATGCAGCGCTCGACCCGCAAGCTCACGCTGACCAGCGCGGGCCAGGCCTTCCACGAGCGCTGCGGGCCGGCGGTCGAAGAGCTGATCGAGGCCGGGCAGTCGCACGTCGCGGGCAGCCAGGAGCCGAGCGGCGCGATACGGGTGGCAGCCTCGGCGAGCTTCTTCGAGTACTTCGACATGGCGTGGGTGTCGGCCTTCCTCGCCGCGCATCCGCTGGTGCAGCTCGATTTCGTGCTCAGCGACCTTCCGGCCGACCTCATCGCCGACCGCATCGACGTCGCGTTCCGCATCGGCCCGCTGGAAGACTCGAGCTACGTGGCGCGCAGGATCTTCGCGAGCTACGGCGGGCTTCTCGCCAGCCCGGCCTACCTGGCGGCGCACGGAGCGCCCGCGGACCTGGGCGAGCTGGCCGAGCACGAATGCGTGACGCAGCCGCCGGAAACCGGCAATTTCGCCATCTGGCGCCTGCAGGGGCCCGACGGGGCGGAAGAAGAAGTGCGCGTGCGCGGCCGCTTCACCAGCAACGTGCAGGTGGCGCTGCGCGAGGCGGCATGCGCCGGACTGGGCATCGTCGCGCTGCCGACGATCCTGACCGCGTCGGAGGTGGCCGCGGGCCGGCTGGTGCCGGTGCTGCCCGGGTACATGCGGGCGGGGCGCGGGCTGAGTGTGGTCTATCCCAGCCGCCAGCAGCGGCCGCTGGCCGTCTCGGCCTTCGTCGACATGGCGGTGGAAAAGCTCAGCCTGCGGGAGTGGACGCCGTCGTCGGGCGCTTCGATGCCGTGAGCGCAGGGCGCGGCAATTTTTTATCCAATTGACCAAAAAATTGGCCTAATTCACGGCCTTCCGGTGTGAGCCATATTGGGGCAATTGGCATTGTTTTGGTGCGCATTGCCAAGCCTCGCTGCGCCGATTACATCGAAAGTTGAGCAGCTGAATCTCATTTTGTGCGCTAGTAGAAAGCCACAAAGATCGTAAACAATTGTCACATGATGTCTCTGGGCAGACACATGTATCGGCAATTCAATTCCGTCTCGCAAGAGCGTCGACTGGATTGCCCCGAATTGGACGAGTTTTTCAGCGCTGGCCAATTCATTCATTTTCATCGTTTCCCGCACTCTCGGGAATGGATGGATTTTCTTGGCCACAGGAAAGGGGAGCAGATGCGGACACGGTCCATGAGCGCGGCGAAGCAACCTGGAGGCGAACGGCGGATGCGCCGCGCCGCCGGCTTCACGCTGATCGAGGTCATGGTCACGGTGGCCATCGTGGCCATCCTCGCGGCGGTCGCGCTGCCCAGCTATCGCGACTACGTGCTGCGGGGCCAGCTCGTCGACGGCACCAACGGCCTGGCGGCCCTGCGCGCGGACATGGAGCGCTTCTACCAGGACAACCGGAGCTACCTCAAGACCGGCACGTTCGTGCCTCCCTGCAGCAAGACCAACGTCGCCGGCTACTTCACGTTGTCGTGCACGACGAGCCCCGCGGCGACATCGACGACCTACACGCTGCAGGCCGTGGGCAGCGGCCCGACCGCCGGCTTCACCTTCATGGTCGACCAGCTCGGCGTGCAGTCCACGACGATCACCGGCGTATCGGGATGGACCGGCTGCGACAAGGCCTGGGTAACGCGGCGAGGCCAGGCGTGCCCGACATGAAAGACCGCCGCGCGCACCATGCACCGTCGGGCTTCACCCTCATCGAGCTGATGGTGACGATCGTGCTGCTGAGCGTCCTGGCGATGCTGGCCATGCCTTCGTTCACCACCTGGATCAACAACAACAAGGTCCGCACCGTGAGCGATTCGCTGCAGAACGGGCTGCGCTTCGCGCAGTCCGAGGCGCTGCGCCGCAGCCGGCCCATGGTGTTCTCGCTGACCAACAGCCCGGCGCCGCAGACCAGCCTGACGGCCGTCGTCAACGGCAGCGGGTGGTCGATCAACGTTGCCAAGTCGAGCCTGGACGCGAAGAGCGCGTTCGTGCAGGCAGGCGTGCTCTCCGACGTCGCGTCCGGCGTGCAGATCAGCGGCCCCGCGGCCGTCTGCTTCAACGCCATGGGGCGGGTGGTCGCGAACGCCGACACCGACGTGAACGGTGCCACCTGCGACACCGATCACCCTTTGCAGACCTACGACATCTCCCTGGCTCCGGGCGCCGACCGCCCCTTGCGCGTGCTTCTGACCCTCGGCGGCCAGATCCGCATGTGCGACCCGGCCCGCAAGCTCAGCGAATCCCCCGACGGCTGTCCATGAAACGAAGGCTCCCTCTTTCCGCTTCTTCCGGTGCCCCTCGGCAGTCGGGCTTCGCCCTGCTCGAAGTGCTGGTTTCCATCCTGATCTTCTCGTTCGGCGTGCTCGGCCTCGTCGGCCTGCAGGCCCGCGCCATCTCGCTGTCGACCGATGCGGAAGACCGCAATCGCGCCGCCTTGCTGGCCAACGACATCGCCAGCGCGATGTGGCTGGGCAAATCGGTCTCTGCAGTGGACACCAGCGCAGGCTCGGCTTGGCAGAAGCGCGCCAGCGCGCAGGACCAGGGCGGACTTCCGAATGGCGGCATCACGGTGACTCCGGTTGGCACCAACGGGGCCGACATCGTCATCACTTGGAAGGCGCCTTCACACCTCAATGAATCGGGCAGTTCCTTCACCACGCGGGTGACGCTGCCATGAGGGGCGCCCTCTCCACGGCGCTGCCGCTGCGGCAGCGCGGCCTCTCGCTGATCGAACTGCTCGTGGCCATGGTCATCGGGCTGATCGTGACGCTGGCCGTCACCAGCGTCATCACGGTCGGGGAAGGAAAGAGGCGCACCACCACTTCCACCAACGACATGGACCAGACCGGTGCCTACGCCGCCTACCTGCTCGACCGCGCGGTGCGCAGCGCCGGTTCGAGCCTGACCCAGTCCACGCAGCCGACCGACCGGGGCGTGTTCGGCTGCAGGCTCAACGTGGCGTCGCTGCTGCCGGCCAGCGCGTTCCCTGCGCCTTTCGCGAAGAACTTCAAGGCCGCGAGCGACCTGCGCGTCGCACCCGTGCTCATCGCCAAGAGCCAGTCCGACGCCGGCTCCGACGTGCTGGTGGTCATGGGCGGCGACGCGGTGGCCGGCGGCGTGCCGCGCGGCCTGACCGACCCCGGCAGCGCCAACACGCTCTCGATGGACAACACCGTCGGCATCTCCACCGACGACCTCGTGCTGGTGAGCCAGAACGGCACCGCCGACTGCCTGCTCGAGCAGGTGACGGGCACGTCGACCAAGGTGCTGACCGTTGGCGGCACCTACTACACGGCCGGCAAGACCACCTCGCTGCAGACGCTGGCCGCCAGCACCTCGACCTACGTCACGCCGCTGGGCAACCCGGCGAACGGCAACGTCCAGTTCCAGCTCTTCGGCGTGGGCGACAACAGCACGCTCTACGGCTACGACCTGCTGCAGGGCGGGGGAACCACCACCGCGCAGGCGCTGGCCGACGGCGTGATCCAGATGCGCGCCCTCTATGGCCTGGACACCAACGGCGACGGCATCCTCGACGCCTGGGCCGACCCGGGCGCGACGGGCTACGACATCGCCACCGTCATGACGACGACCGCCACGCTGCGTCAGATCGTGGCGGTCCGCGTCGCGCTCGTCATGCGCAGCGCGAGCAAGGAAAGGGACCCGGTGTCATCTGCTTCGCTCACCCTGTTCGGCGATGCCGTGGACGCCGCGAAGAAATCGCTCGCGCAGACCGTCAGCCTGAACGGCACGGACGATCAGAACTACCGCTATCGCGTCGTTGACTTCACCGTCCCGCTGCGAAACATGCTCCTGCTGCCATGAAGACGAAGTTGCCCATGCTCCCGGGGGCGGCGAAGCGCGAGCGCGGCGTCGTCCTGCTGTTCTGCCTCATCGTGCTCGTGATCCTGCTGGCGGGCGGTGTCGCGGTGGTGCGCTCCATGCATTCCTCGCTGGCCTCCGCTGGCAACCTGGCCTTCAGGCGCGATCTCGTGAACCAGGGCGAGCGGGCGGTCTCGGCGGTGCTCGCCAAGTTCGCCGCCACGGGCACGCTGGCCACCGCGACGGACGACGTGCCGGCCGAGAACTTCAAGGCGAGCAGGCTCGACACCAACGCGCAGGGCATGCCCACCGTGCTCTTCGACGACACGGCCTTCGCCACCGTGGGCAAGACCTCCAACGACATCGTGGACACCACCGCGCAGGTGAGCATCCGCTACGTGATCGACCGCCTCTGCACTGCAAGCGGCACGGCCACCAGCACAGGCTGCGTGCAGTCGTCCGCCGCGCCGAGCGGCGGTACCGCGGGCCCAGTGCCGCCTCCGCCTCCACCGACGGCCACCGTCTACCGGCTGAGCATGCGGGTCAGCGGCCCGCGCGACACGCAGGTGTTCCTGCAATCGACCTTCACCAAGCCGGACTGAGAAAGCACCGCATCGCCATGAAACGCGTTCTTCGTCGCTCGCCGCTTCCCGTCTCGACAGCCGTCCTCGGACTGCTGTTGCTGCATTGCATGACCGCCGCGGCCGCCACCAAGCTGGCCGACCAGCCGGTGTTCGCCACTTCCGACGTGCCGGGAAACCTGGCGCTGGCGCTGTCGGTCGAGTACCCCACCGCGATCAGCGTGGCCAACCTCGGCGACTACGCCGATGCCACCGAGTACCTCGGCTACTTCGATCCGAAGAAGTGCTACACGTACCAGTACGTCGCGCCGGCCGTGTCGACCAACCCCGCGTCCGACAGCTACTTCCAGCCCGCGGGCGCGTCGACCGGCGCCAACAAGCACGGTTGCTCGGGCCAGTGGAGCGGCAACTTCATGAACTGGGCGACGATGCAGACCATCGACCCGTTCCGCTGGGCGCTGTCGGGCGGCTACCGCAGCGTCGACACCACCACGCAGACCATCCTCGAGAAGGCCTGGGGCTCCGCGCAGGGCAACCTGACCAACTTCCCGTTGCGGGGAACGGACCAGGGCACGGGGCACAAGCTGCCCGCGACGCTGGTCTCGTCCGTCACGCCGTTCGACAACTGGAGCCAGTTCAATTCGAGCATCTGGTCGCGCGGCAACACCATGGTGTTCACCGGCTCCGGCGACTCCACCAGCACAGGCACCGACCTGAGCGACCTGGATTCCGCCAACAAGAAAAACGGCGCGAAATCGGTCTACCAGGTCTACGTGCGCGTGAAGGTCTGCGACTCGTCCGCGGCGGCAGGCGGCGTGGAGGCCAACTGCGTGAAGTACGGAACCAACTACAAGCCCGAGGGCCTGCTGCAGCAGAACGCCAACAAGATCCGCTACGGCGCCTTTTCCTACCTGAACGCCGGCGGCAACACGCAGCAGGGCGGCGTGATGCGCGCGCCGATGGGCTTCATCGGGCCGACCTATCCGCAGCCGCTCTCCACCTCGGTCACCACCAACACCCGGGGCGAATGGGATGCCACCACCGGCATCATGAATACCAACCCCGACACCGCTTCCGCCACCGCGAGCGGCGTCTCGCAGAGCGGGGTGATGAACTACCTCAACAAGTTCGGGCAGGCCGCCAAGACCTACATGACGTACGACAACGTCAGCGAGCTCTACTACGCGACGGTGCGCTACTTCGAGAACCTCGGCAACGTGCCCGAGTGGACCAATTCAGTGGCCACGGGCGTGTCGGGCAGGGACGCGAAGCTCGACGGCTTTCCCGCGGTGATCGACTGGAGCGGCAAGGACCCCATCGCCTACTCGTGCCAGAAGAACTTCATCCTGGGCATCGGCGACGACCACACCCACTACGACTACAACGTGGGCGGCAGCTCGATCACAAAGAGCGGTCGGGCCGCGCCCTCGGCCGTCACGGCGGACACGTTCAACAAGGCCGACACCTGGACGAAGAACCTGCAGACGCTCGAAGGCTTCTCGACCACCACGCCGTGGTGGCGCACCGGCGGCACGGATTCGACCTACTACATCGCGGGCCTGGCCTACGGCGTGCACGTCAACGACATCCGGCCCGACCTCATCGGCGTCCAGAACATCTCCACCTACTGGATGGACGTCATGGAATACCAGCGGGCGGAGGACCTGAACCCGTACTACCTGGCGGCCAAGTACGGCGGGTTCAGCGTTCCTTCGAGCTACGACCCGGCCAACACCAAGACGCCGCTCACGCAGAGCTGGTGGAACTCGTCGGGCGACAGCATCAACATGAACGGCACCTCCCGCCTGCGGCCCGACAACTACTTCCTGGCCGGCAACGCGGGGCAGATGGTCAGCGGGCTGAAGGCCGCGTTCATCGACATCGCGAATGCCATCCAGGCCTTCACCACGTCGTTCTCGCTTTCCAGCGCGCAGGTCTCCTCGGCCGGCAGTGCCTCCTACGCCTCGCAGTACGACTCCAAGGGCTGGACCGGCGTGCTCACGGCCAGCACCATCAGCTTCGCCAGCGACGGCACGCCGTCCACCGCTACCGCATGGACGAGCAGCACTACGCTCGAAGCGCAGCTGGCCAGCGGCGGCTGGGACACCGCGCGCCGCGTCGCCACCTGGAACGGCAGCAAGGGCGTCGCGTTCCGCGCCGGCAGCCTGAGCTCGACCCAGCTGGCCGCGCTGGCGCCTTCCTACGCCAAGAGCAACACCGCCACCGACTACCTCAACTACCTGCGCGGCGACCGCACGAACGAAAGCACCTCGACAGCCACCGGCAGCACCAAGGCGCTGCGCAGCCGCAACCTGCTGCTGGGCGACATCGTCGACGCCAAGGTGACGCCCGTCGGACCGCCCGGCTCGACCTATGCCGAAAACAGCAACCCCGGCTATGCAGCCTTCAAGACGAAGTGGAACGCGCGTCCCACCATGGTCTACGTCGGCGCCAACGACGGCATGCTGCACGCCTTCAACGGCGCGCTCACCGGAAGCACGGCCGGCACCGAACAGTTCGCCTACGTGCCGAGCGCCCTGTTCCAGGGGCCGAACGGCACACCGCAGGTCGATGGCCTGGCGCAGCTCGGCAATCCGAGCTATGCCCACCACTACTACGTGGACGCGACGCCGCTGGCCTTCGACATCGACTTCGGCAGCGCCGGCGGCACGTTCACCACCAAGAGCGACGGCACCGGCGCCGACTGGCACACGCTGCTGGTCGGCGGCCTCGGCAAGGGCGGCAAGGGCTACTACGCCATCGACGTGACCGACCCCGCCAGCATGAGCGCCGAGGCCGCCGTCGCGGGCCAGGTGAAGTGGGAGTTCACCGACACCACCATGGGCTACAGCTACGGCGCCCCCATCGTCGTGAAGACGAAGAAGTACGGCTGGGTCGTGATGCTGACCTCGGGCTACGGCAACAGCGACGGCAAGGGCTACCTGTATCTCGTCAATCCGAAGACCGGCGCGCTGATCGAGAAGATCGCCACGCCCACTTCGTCCAACGGGCTGACGCAGGCCTCGGCCTACGTCGCGGACTTCGGCGACAACACGACCGACTCGGTGTACGCGGGCGATCTGGACGGCCAGCTCTGGCGCTTCGACCTCACGGCCGAAAAGGGCAGCACCGCCTCCTATCCGGCGCCCACGCTGCTGGCCACGCTGACCGACGCCTCCACCAACGCGCAGCCCGTCACCACCGCGCCGCTGATCGAGATCCACCCCGTCTCGCGCAAGCGCTTCGTGCTGCTGGGCACCGGCAGGCTGCTCGACTCGTCCGACGTGAGCTCGACCGCCGCGCAGACCTTCTACGCCATCCTCGACGGCACGGCAGGGGCCTTCAGCGCCGTGAGCACGCCAGTCACGCGAAGCCAGCTCACGCAGGTGACCGACGTGACGGCGGGCATCACGCTGTCGAACACGTCCAAGGGCTGGTATTTCGACCTGGGCACCACTGGCGGCGTCGGCTGGCGCATGGTGATCAACCCGGTCGCGTTCAACGGCATCGTGGGCTTCTCCAGCCTGCTGACCACGGGCGACGCTTGCAGCCCCTCGGGGCAGAGCCGGGTCTATGCCGTCAACTACGGCACGGGCAGGTCGGTGCTGCTGCCGTCGAGCACCGGGTTCGTGGCCGTCTCCAGCTCGGTCATCGACCTGCGCTTCGTCAGCGTGGACGGCACCACCCGCATCGTCGCCGGCACCACGAAAGGCGAGACCAAGAAGGTCGATGCCGACCTGGCGAGCGGCATCTCGCTGCGCCTGCTGAACTGGCGCGAAGTGCCGGCGATGAACTGACATGAGCATGGCGCAAGGGAGCTCGTCTTGCTGAGGCTCGGTGTCTACAAATTGCCGATCGCCGAGGTCATCCTGGTCCGGACGATCGTGAGGCTCTCGGCGAACGATGCCGGCTTTGCCTGGCAGCTGGTCGACGTGCCGCCGTACGACGCGCTGCTGGTCGACGGGCCGGCCGTGGAGCACGAGTACTCCAGGGTGGTCGGCATGGCCGCCGCCGTGCTCCGGCTCACGCGCATGAATGCGGGCGGCGTGCAGCCCGGCACCATGGAGCGGCCCATACGCGCCGACAGGCTGCAGCAGTGGCTCAGGAGCATCGAGCACGCGCTGCGCGAGGCCCAGCCCGGCGGCCTCACGCTGCACGAGCAGACGGCGCTGGAGATGGAGGTTTCCGACGCCGAGCGATTCATGCTGCGTCACTGGCCACCGGCCATGCTGCTGCGAAACGACCTCGACAACATCCGCATGGCGAGCCTGCTGGCGCGGCGCGCATTGAACGCCAGCGAGCTGGCCGACATCAGCCAGCTCCCGTTCGACCAGTGCGTCGCGTTCCTGCACGCGCTGAAGAAGGCCGGCGTGCTGGAGCTGCACGTGGAGCCGCCCATGCTGCCGCCGGTGCCGCGGAGCGAAGCCAATGCGCGCGGCGACTTCGCGCGCAGTCTCATCAACGGCATCCGGCGCCGGCTGGGCCTGTGAGCGCCATGCGGGAGCACAAGATCCTCATCACCGGCAGCGTCGGCGCGGGCAAGACCACCGCCATCGGGTGCGTGAGCGAAACGGCGCCGGTCATGACCGACGTGCCCAACTCCGACGCGTCCATCGACAAGCAGTGCACCACCGTGGGCCTGGACTTCGGCCAGCTCACGCTGGACAACGGGGATCGCGTGCGCCTGTTCGGAACGCCAGGGCAGGCGCGGTTCGACTTCCTCTGGAAGATCCTCGCCAGGAACGCGCTCGGGCTGATCGTCCTCACGGACAACTCGCGGCCCGACCCGCTGGCCGACCTGTCGCTCTACATGCGGGGCTTTGCCGAGTCGCTGCTGACGCTGCCTTGCGTCGTCGGGGTGGGGCGGCTGCAGGCCCATCCGGTGCCGACCCTCGACGACTACGCGGAAAGACTCGCGGCCACGGGCCGGGTGATTCCGATTCTCGAGGTGGACGTGCGCAACAGGGCCGACGTGGTCCTTCTGATCGACACGCTGCTGCTGCAGCTCGAAGCCGATATGCGGGGGGATAGAGGGTGAGTTCCATGCATGGCCTGTCCAGGACGGCCCTGGCACACGCGCAACGCGAAGTGCAGAGGCTGGTCGACGAACTGACCGGCGTGACGGCCGCCGTGGTTGCCACCGTCGACGGCTTCGACGTGGCCTCCGCGACCACCGGCGACACGGATCCGGCGCGCGTGGCCGCCATGGGCAGCTCCATCGCGGCGATCGGCGGCGTCGTCGGCGAAGAGGCCTCGCTCGGGCGCCGCGAGAGCGTGATGGTGCTGACGGATTCGGGCTTCGCGGTGTTCCAGAGCGTGCACCGCCGCGACATCCAGCTCGTCATCAACGTGCTTGCCCGTGCCAGCGCCGTCCCGGCGATGGTGGCCTGGCGGGCGGCCCAGCTTGCCAGGACCCTCGCGGAGGCCTGAGGGCAGAGATCTTCCCGCGCGTGTTTGCGTGGCGCGCGGGCTCGTTCCGGTACGCAGCAACCTTTCAATGAATCCACTACAGGAGAAAAACTTGGCTTCCATCAAGCAGACGCTCGACGACATCCTCACCATCGACGGCGCCATGTGCGCGGCCGTTGTCGACTCGGGCAGCGGCATGATCCTCGGCACGTCGGGCTCGGGCGTGGACATGGAGGTGGCCGCCGCGGGCAACACGGAAGTCGTGCGCGCCAAGCTCAAGACCATGCGCGCGCTGGGCCTGAACGACGTCATCGAGGACGTGCTCATCACCCTCGGCAGGCAGTACCACATCATCCGCCCCTCGGCGTCGAAGGACGGCGTCTTCCTCTACGTCGTGCTCGACAAGCAGCGCGCCAACCTCGCCCTGGCGCGCCGCAAGACGCAGGACGTGGACAAGGAGATGGATTTCTGAGGGCGGCGGAAAGACCCGCGGAAACACCGACGGAAAGATCAGCGGAAGGAAAAGAATCCCCGTGCTCGACCTGAACGAAGTCGCGATGTTCGTGCACGTCGCGCGCCTCGGCAGCTTCGCGGAAGCCGCGCGGCAGTTGCGCGTGCCGTCCGCGACCGTGAGCCGGCGCATCCGGCAACTCGAGGCGCACCTGGGCACCAGGCTGCTGCAGCGCTCCACGCGCAAGCTGGCGCTGACCAGCGCGGGCGAATCCTTCCAAGAAAGATGCGGTCCGGCCGTCGAGGCGCTGATACGCGCCGGGCGGCTGCAGGTCGCGGGCGGCCAGGAGCCGAGCGGCCTGGTAAGGGTGGCGGCGCCGGCCAGCTTCTTCGAGTTCTTCGAAATGGATTGGGTGGCCGACTTCCTGGCCGCGCATCCCCGGGTGCGGCTCGACTTCGTTCTCGACGACGTCGTGGCCGACCTCATTGCCGATCGCATCGACGTCGCCTTTCGCGGAGGGCCGCTGCGCGATTCCAGCTACGTGGCCCGCAGGATCTTCGCGAGCTACGGCGGCCTTCTCGCCAGCCCCGCCTACCTGGCGGAACGCGGCGCGCCGGCCAGCCTGCAGGAGCTCCTCGAGCACGACTGCGTGACGCAGCCGCCGGACACCGGCAACCTGTCCACCTGGCGCCTGCAGGGCCCCGACGGCGTGGAGCAGGACGTGCGGGTGAGGGGGCGCTTCATCAGCAACGTGCAGAGCGCGCTCCTGAAGGCCGCCTGCGCCGGCCTCGGCATCGCCGCGCTGCCGTCGATCCTCACGGCATCCGACGTGGCCGCCGGCAGGCTGGTGCCGGTGCTGCCGCAGTACATGCGGGCGGGCCGCGGCCTGAGCGTCATCTACGCGAGCCGCCAGCACGTTCCGCACGCGGTGTCGACCTTCGTCGAGATGGCGATGGAAAAGCTCGGCAAGCAGGACTGGGCGCCTTCGTTCGGCGGCGCGGCCGCCTGAGTGCGAGCGTTCTCGGCGGCCTGCTGGCGCATGTCGCAGGCCGATTGGCGTCTTTTGCCGGTCCATTGACGCGGGCGACTGCCTACACTTTCGGAAGTTTCAATCGAAGCGTGGGCAGCCCACGCCCCGCTCGCGAACCAGGAGTGACGGCCCGGATGGCAATCGCACAAGACTTCTCCCTGAACACCGGGTGGCGGGCGTTGCTGAACGACCTGAACCTGCGGCCGGAACTCGTGCTGCGCCGTGCGGGCCTGCCCGAGGATCTCTTCTTCCGCAAGGAAAAGAGCCTTTCCACGCAGGAGTATTTCCGCTTCTGGACGGCTCTCGAGGCGGAGGCCGGGGACCCGGTCTTCGCGCTGCGCATCGTCGAGACGGTGTCGGCCGAATCCTTCGATCCGCCCGTCTTCGCAGCGCTGTGCAGTGCCAACCTCATGCAGGCGGTGCAGCGCCTAGCGAAATACAAGCAGCTGGTGGCGCCGATGTCCCTGGAGGTCGAGGTCGCGAAGAACGGCGACCTGACGCTGTCGCCGCGATGGCTGCTGGCTCGGACCGACGTGCCCCAGTCGCTGCAGATCGCGGAGCTCGCGTTCTTCGCCCGGCTGGCGCGGCTCGCGACGCGCGAGGCGGTCGACGCGAAGCGCGTGGCATTGCCGGTGCTCCCGGCTTCGGCGCACGGCAGGCGGTACGAGGAGTATTTCGGTGCGCCGGTGAAGCGCGGCCAGCATGCGTCGGTCACTTTCGCCGCGACCGACGCGCTGCGGCCGTTCCTCACGCTCAACGAGGGCATGTGGCGCGTCTTCGAGCCCGACCTGCGCAGGAGGCTCAGCGAACTCGACGCGACGGCGACCACGGCGGAGCGCGTGAAGGCGCTGCTGCTCGAACTGCTGCCGAGCAATGCGGCGACCGTCGACGTGGTCGCGGATCGACTGGCGGTGAGCAAGCGGACGCTGCAGCGCCGCCTGGAAGACGAGGGAGAGAACTTCCGGATGCTGGTCAGCAGCACGCGCGAGCAGCTGGCGCGCCACTACCTGACCAACACCTCCATGTCGGGCGGAGAGATCGCCTTTCTGCTCGGGTTCGAGGATCCGAATTCCTTCTACCGGGCCTTCCAGGAACGGACGGGGCAGACGGCGGATGCCGCGCGCCATGCCATGCGTTTGAACTGAGGGCGAGCAGGGGCGAGACACATCGCCTGGATGCCGTCGACGCCGTCGATACCGCTGGCGCCGTCGGCATTCGCAATGGCGCGTTCTGCCGGTGGCCATGTTCGGCCTGCCTCCTAAGGTTGGATCTCTTCCAACCGAACGAGGTAAATCCGAAATGAACATGAAAAGCAGTGTGCTGATCGCGACAACGGTCATCGGCCTTCTGGCCAGTCACGCATCCCTTGCGCAGGAGGGCTGGTCGCTTGCGAAGGAAGCGGACGGCATCAAGGTCTACGTGCGCGAGGTGCCCGGCTCTTCCCTGCGCGAGTTCCGTGGCGAGGTCGAGTTGAAGACCGGTGCCGACAGCGTCGTGCAGACCCTGAAGGACGCCACCGCCTTCCGCAAGTGGATGCCCGACGTGGTGGTGTCCAATCTCCTGAAATCCTCGGGCACCGAGCAATACCACTACCTGGAGAACAAGGCTCCCTGGCCCGTGTCTCCGCGCGACGGCGTCTACCGCTTCACTTACTCGCGCTCCGGGAGTGCGGCGGCGGAGGTCACCACCGTCAAGGTCGAGGCCGTTCCGGACTACGTGCCGCAGCGCGAAGGAAAGGTGCGCGTACCCAGGGCCGATGGCCAGTGGAAGTTGGCGCCGACCGCGGGCGGTGTCAGCGTGTCGTACCAGATTCATGCATCTCCCGGAGGCGCCATTCCGCAGTGGCTGGCCGATCGGGCGGCGGTCGATACGCCGTTCGAGACGCTGAAGGCATTGAGAGGCTATCTGCAGGCGTCCAACTGAAACCGGGCGTCGACGGCTCGAGCCCGGCAGAGGCATCGCTGTCGCGTCTTGCGAGTCCGGTGGCGCCGATCGCTAGATCGCCGGCACCGGGCCGTTCGTACAGTCGATTCCATCGCAGGCGTGCCGCACACGGCACGTCGAACACAAGCTCCAGCAAAGGACGAATCGACATGGAATCATCAAAAGTTGCCCTGGTGACCGGCGCCTCTTCCGGCATCGGCGAGGCGACGGCCCTCAAGCTCTACGCGCTCGGCTACACGGTGTATGCCGCCGCGCGCCGCCTCGACCGGATGCGCCCCCTGGCCGACGTCGGCATTCGCGTCCTGCAGATGGACGTGACCGACGACGCCTCGATGCGCAACGCCGTCCTGGAAATCATCGCGCGCTCCGGCAGGATCGACGTGCTCGTCAACAACGCCGGCTACGGCTCCTACGGCGCGGTGGAAGACGTCCCGCTCGAAGAGGCCCGCGCGCAGTTCGACGTCAACGTGTTCGGCGCCGTGCGCCTGACCCAGCTGGTGCTGCCCTACATGCGCTGGCAGCGCTCGGGAACCATCGTGAACATCACCTCGATGGGCGGCAAGATCCATACGCCGCTGGGCGCCTGGTATCACGGCACCAAGTTCGCGCTCGAAGCGATCAGCGACTGCCTGCGCATGGAGGTCCAGCCCTTCGGCATCGACGTGGTCGTGATCGAGCCCGGCGGCATCAGGACCGAGTGGGCCGACATCGCCGCCGACAAGCTTCGCGACGTGTCGGGCAAGGGCGCATACGCAGGGCAGGCCAAGGCCATGGCGCTGTCGATGGTCGGGGAGGCGAGCCGCAAGCGCCAGTCACCCCCGCAGCTGATTGCCGACACGATCGCGAAGGCGGTGAACACCAGGCGGCCGAAGACGCGCTATGCCGTCGGGTTCGGCGCGAAGCCGATGATCTTCCTGCGCCGCCTGATGTCGGACCGTACTTTCGACGGCTTCATGCGCATGGCGACCGGCATCTCCCGCCAGGCTGCTTCGAGCAGTTCCTGAGAGGCAGGAGGGAAGAGCAATGGCTGGAAAGATCCGGTTCATCGCCTGCGCCGCCGCCCGGTGCAGTTCCATGCGCCAGATCGTCGCTGCCTGAGGCCGGACCATGCGAAGCGACATGGCCGTCTTCCTGCGCTCGTGGCTGGCCTCTCCGCTGAAAGTAGGCGCGATCGCGCCGTCGGGCAAGGCGCTGGCGCGGATGATGACGCGCGGCATCGGTCCGGCGACAGGCCACGTCGTCGAACTCGGCCCCGGTACCGGCGTATTCACGAGAAGCCTTCTTTCGCGCGGCGTCCGCGAGCAGGACCTGACGCTGATCGAGTTCGACGAGGAGTTCGCGCACCGCCTGCGGCGGCGCTTTCCCAGGGCCAGGGTGATCTGCACGAGCGCCGCCAATGTCGGCGGGGTGGACTTCAGGCGCGGCGCTTCCGTGGGAGCGGTCGTCAGCGGCCTCCCGCTGTTGAGCATGCCCGTGTCGACGGTGTCGTCGATATTGCGGGGCTCGTTCGAGCATCTTCACCGTAACGGGAAGTTCTTCCAGTTCACCTACGCATGCCGCAGCCCGGTCGGCGAGCAGACGCTGGATGCGCTCAGGCTGCAGGCGAGCCTCGTCGGCAGCACGTGGGCGAACTTGCCGCCGGCATCCGTGTACGGAATCCGCCGGCTGGAAGAGGACCGTTAGCGCCGATTGAGGGCTGTGGCGCTGCTGCTCAGCCCGCCTTGGCGGTTCGCTCGTCTCCAGGGGCTGGGCACGACGCCCCCGATGCCTTGCCGGTCGCGGCCGGCATGCCCGCACCGCACCAGTCGCCGCCCAGCGCCTTCACGAGGAACACCGTCGTCAGCAGCCGCTGCCCCTGCAGCTGCGCGGCCTGCCGCTCCACCGTCAGCAGCGACTGCTGCGCGGTGATCACGTCGAGGTAGGTCGATGCACCGCCCTCGTAGCGGCTGGTCGCCATGTCGAGCACGCGCCGCGCCGCCGTCACGGCCGACTGGGCCTGCGTGTTGGCGCTGTCGAGCGCAGACAGGCCGGTGATGCCGTCCTCCACTTCCTGCATCGCGGTCAGCACGGTGCGGCGGTAGTTGCCGACGGTGGCGTCGTAGCCCGCCTTCGCGAAGTCGACGTTGGCGCGGACGCGCCCGCCGTCGAACAGCACCTGCGTGGCCGACACGCCCACCGACCACAGGAGGCTGGGGCCGTTGAACAGCGTCTCGATCATGCGGCTGTCCACGCCCACCGTCGGCGAGATGACGAAGCTCGGGTAGAAGGCCGCAGTGGCCACGCCGATCTGGGCATTGGCCGCGGCCATCGCGCGCTCGGCCGAGGCCACGTCGGGGCGGCGCTGCAGGATTTCCGACGGCACGCCCAGCGGCACCGCGGGCGGCCTGATCTCGCGCAGGTCCACCGGCAGCGCGAAGTTCGGCGCGGGCGTGCCGGTGAGCGTGGCCAGCGCGTGCTCGTACTGCGCGCGCTGCTTCTTCAGCACGTCGACCTGCGTGAGCGTTGTCTCCAGCAGCGCCTGCTGCTGCGCCACGTCGAGGCCCGACACCGCGCCCAGGTCGTGGCGGGCCGTGACCAGCTCCAGCGCGCGGCGCTGCAGGCCGATGGAGCGCGAGAGCACGTCGAGCTCGATGTCGGTGGAGCGCAGGTTGAAGTAGTTGCTGGCGACATCGGCGCTCAGCAGCAGCCTGGTGTTGGCGAGGTCGGCTGCAGACTGCTCGGCGGAGGCTGCAGCGCCCTCGACGCTGCGCTGCACGCGGCCCGCCAGGTCGAGCTCGTAGCTCGCGTTCAGCGAGACGGCGAAGTCGTTCTGCACCGTCGATGCATTGGCGGTGGCGTAGTTGGTGAGCGGCCGGTTGGCGGAGATCTTCAGGCGCGAGGCACGCGTGCCCAGGCCCAGCTGCGGGTACTGGCTGGCCGAGGTGCCTGCCAGCGTGGCGCGGGCCTGCGCCAGCCGCGCGTTGGCGATCGCCAGCGTCGGGCTGCCGGCCAGGGCCTGTGCCTGCAGCGTGTCGAGCGTGGCGTCGTCGAAGCGCTTCCACCAGGGGCCCTTGTCGGCGCTGTCGCTAGGCGAGCTCACGCGCCAGGGCTCCTCGAGCTTCCAGCTGACGGGCAGGGGCGTATCGGGCGTTTTGTAGTCGGGGCCGACGGCGCAGCCAGCGACCAGCGCGAGCAAAACGGCAGCGGCGGCAGCGCCGATGGCCGGCGGTCGCAGCCTCACGCCGGCTCCTTCTTCGGCAGCGCAGCAGGGGCCGACGGCGTCGCCGCCTTCGTGGCGTCCGGCTGCGGTTGCTGCTGCTTCTGCGCTTCGGGAGCAACGGCCACCATGTCGCCTTCCGCGAGCGAGTCGGAGGGGTTCAGCACCATGCGGTCGGTGCCTTCGAGCCCGTCGATCACCTCGACGTTCTCACCATAGTTGCGCCCCAGCGTCACGGCGCGCAGGGCGACGCGGCCCCGCGCATCGACCACCGCGATGCGCGTGCCCTCGGCGCGGAACAGCAGCGCGTTCGACGGCACGGTGAGCGTACGGCTCGCCGCCAGCGGCAGCGACACCTGCACGTAGGCGCCCGGCAGCAGCGCGCCGTCCTTGTTGGGCAGCGACACCTCGACCTGCATCATGCGCGTGGTCGTGTCGATGGAGCCCGCCGTGTGCGCCACCTCGCCCTTGAAGCTCTGGCCGCGCAGCTCGGCCTGCGTGACGACCACCGGCTGGCCAGGCTTCACCAGCTGCGCGTAGGCCTGCGGCACGTTGATGTACACGCGCAGCGGATCGGTCTGCGCGAGCAGGAACAGCGCGCGTCCGGCGCCGCCGCCCGCGCCCGCGTCGATCAGGTCGCCCACGTCCACGTTGCGCCGCGTGATCACGCCCGCGAACGGCGCCACCACGCGCTTGAAGCCCTCGGTCTGCTTCAGCCGCTGCACGTTGGCGTCGGCGGCGGCCACGTTCGAGGTGGCCTGCGCGACGGCGCTGCGGCGCTCGTCCAGGTCCTGCTGCGAGACCACGTCCTTCTTGCGCAGCGCCTCCCAGCGCTCGGCGGTGCTGCGCGCCAGCTCCAGCCCCGAGGCGGCCTGCGCGCGCGCTGCCACGGCCTGCGAGAGCTGCTGGTCGATCTCGGGCGTCTCGATCTCGGCGAGCAGCTCGCCCTTCTCGACGCGGCTGCCGATGTCCTTGGTCCAGCGCTTGAGGTAGCCGCTGGCGCGCGCCGCGATGGGCGACTGCACGAAGCCCTGCAGCGTACCGGGCAGCGAGAGCGTCTGGCCGGTGGTGGGCAGGCGGGGCAGGGCGGTCTGCACGTACTGCTTCGCGCGCTCGGCGGTGCCGGCCTCCAGCGCGCGGGCGTTGGCGATGCGCACGAACACCGTGCGCGCCGCGCCCAGCGCCAGCAGCACGAGGACGATCAGCACCAGCCAGCGTGCGCGCCGCACGATCTGCCGGCGGCGCAGCAGCTCGCCGTCGCCTTCTTCCACGGCGATGGGGTGGATGGCCAATGCCGAATGGCGTTGCTCCGTCATGGAATCAGTTCTCCTGGGGGGCTGCGCCCGCTGGCGGTTGATGCTGTGATGCTTCGCGCGCGGCCCTGCGATGCGCAAGCCGACTGTGCACCCCCGCGAACACGGCGGGCACGAAAAACAACGTCGACACCGTGGCGAAGACCAGGCCGCCGATCACCGCGCGGCCCAGCGGGGCGTTCTGCTCGGCGCCTTCGCCCAGGCCCAGCGCCATGGGGATCATGCCGATGATCATCGCCAGCGCCGTCATCAGCACCGGCCGGATGCGGGTGGCGCCGGCCTCCAGCGCGGCCGACAGCGGCGGAATGCCCGCGGCCAGCCGCTCGCGCGCGAACGACACCAGCAGGATGGAGTTGGCCGTCGCCACGCCCATGGTCATGATCGCGCCGGTGAGAGCCGGCACGCTCAGCGTGGTGCCGGTGACGAACAGCATCCACGCGATGCCCGCCAGCGCGGCAGGCAGCGCGGTGATGATGATTGCGGCGTCGAGCCACGACTGGAAGGTGACCACGATCAGCAGGTACACCAGCACGATGGCCATCGCGAGGCCCACGCCCAGGCCGATGAACGACGACTGCATGGTCTGCACCTGCCCGCGGACCTCGACCCGGCTGCCGCGCGAGAGCGTGGGGCGCATCTCGTCGACCAGCTTCTGCACCTTGGCGGCCACGCTGGCGAGGTCGGTGCCCTGCACGCTCACGTACACGTCGATCACCGGCGCGATGTTGTAGCGCGACATCACCGCCGGCTGGCGCGCCGCCTGCGCGTCCACCAGGTTGCCCAGCAGCTGCTGAGACCCGGTGTTGCCGCCGCTGCCGCCGGCGGTGCCCGCGCCCACCGGGATGCCGAGCAGCGAATCGAGCGAGTCGACCACGTACTGCGGCGACTGCACGGCGATGCTGTAGACCACGCCGTTGGCCGGGTTCAGCCAGAAGGCCGGTGCCGTCTGCGAACTCCCCGACAGCGCGATGAGCACGTTCTGCCCCACGTTGGAGGCGGTCAGGCCGTACTGCTGCAGCCGCGTGCGGTCCATCTGCAGGCTCAGCGCGGGGCCGTCCAGGCGCTGGTGCACGTGGGCGTCGACCGCGCCGGGAATCTGGCGGATCGCCTTGGTCAGTTCGGCCGCGCGCGCGGCGTTGCCGGCCATGTCGTTGCCGCTGAACTGCACGTCTATGGCCGCAGGCAGGCCGAAGTTCAGGATCTGCGTGACGATGTCCGCCGGCTGGAAGAAGAACTCCGTGCCCGGAAAGCGCCTGGGCAGCTCGGCCCGCAGCAGCGACACGAAGTGCTCGGTGGGCTTGTGGCCTTCCTTCAGCGACAGCAGCAGTTCGCCGTCGAAGGTGCCGATGGTGCCGGCGTTGCTGTACGACAGGTTGATGCCGCTGTTGGGCACGCCGAGGTTGTCGAGGATGGTCTCGAGCTGGTCGGGCGGCACCAGCTCGCGGATGGCTGCTTCCACCTGGTCGGTGAGGCGCGCGGTTTCCTCGATGCGCGTGCCGGTGGGCGCGCGCAGGTGCAGGCGGATCTGGCCGGCATCGACCGTGGGGAAGAAGTCGCGGCCCAGCGCGGGGTAGAGCAGGCAGGACAGCAGGCAGAAGCCGAGGAAGAGGCCGATGAAGCCGGCGCGCTTGGAAAGCACCGCCGACAGCACCAGCGTGTAGGCGCGGCGCACGCGCTCGAAGCGGCGGTCGAAGGCACGATACAGGCGCTGCAGGGCGCTTTGCTTCGCACCCTCGACGGGAGCCTGGTGCGCCGCATGCGAGCCGCCCATCAGCAGCATCACCAGCGTCGGCACCAGCGTGCGAGACAGCAGGTACGAGGCGATCATGGCGAACACCACGGCTTCGGCCAGCGGCACGAACAGGAAGCGCGCCACGCCCGAGAGGAAGAACATCGGCACGAACACGATGCAGATGCACAGCGTGGAGACGAAGGCGGCCGAGCCGATCTCGCCCGCGCCGACTTCGATGGCCTCCTTCAGCGGCGTGCCCATGTGCAGGTGCCGCTCGATGTTCTCGATGGTCACGATCGCCTGGTCGACCAGGATGCCCACCGAGAGCGCGAGGCCGCCCAGCGTCATGAGGTTGAGCGTCTCGCCGAGCGAGTAGAGCACCAGGATGGAAGCCAGGATCGACAGCGGAATGGTCAGCCCGATGATGAGCGTGCTGCGCCAGTTGCCCAGGAAGAGCAGCACCATCGCGGCCGTCAGCGCCGCGGCCAGGATGGCCTCGAACACCACGCCCTTGACGGCTGCCTTGACGAACACCGACTGGTCGAACAGCGGCGTGATCTTGATGTCTTCCGGCATCGTCTGGGCGGCGATGGGCAACATGGCGCGGATGTTGGAGACGATGTCCAGCGTGGAGGCGCCGCCGTTCTTCAGCACCGACAGCAGCACGCCGCGCACGCCGTCCTGGCGCACCACGTTGGTCTGCGGCGAGAAGCCGTCCCGCACGTAGGCCACGTCGCGCAGGTAGGTGGTGGCGCCGTTCACCGTGCGGATGGGCAGGTCGTTCAGGCCCGCGATGGCGTCGGGCGAGCCGTTCATGCGCACGTTGTATTCGGTGGCGCCGAACTTGGCCGTGCCCGAGGGCAGGATCAGGTTCTGCGTGTTCACCGCGTTCACCACGTCGGCCGGCGAGAGGCCGCGCGCCTGCAGCGCCTGGGTGTCGAGGTCGACCGAGATCAGCCGGTTCTTGCCGCCGTAGGGAAAGGGAATGGCCGCGCCCGGCACCGTGATGAGCTGCGGCCGCAGCTGGTTGACGGTGGCGTCGAAGAGCGAGTTCTCGGAGCGCGTGGGGCTCGACAGCGCCAGCTGGATCACCGGCACGCTGGAGGCCGAGTACTTGATGACCAGCGGCGGCGTGATGCCCGGCGGCAGCTGCCGCACCTGTGCCTGCATGGAGGCCACCACCTGCGAGATGGCCATCTCGATGTTGGCCGTGGGCTGGAAGAACACCTTGATGATCGACACGCCCGCCAGCGACTGCGACTCGATGTGCTCGATGTCGCTCACCGTGGTGGTCAGCCCGCGCTCGACCTGGCCCGAGATGCGCTGGCCCATCTCCTGGGCCGGCAGGCCGGTGTAGTTCCAGATGACGCTGACCACCGGGATGTTGATTTCCGGGAAGATGTCGGTCGCCATTCGCGCCAGCACGAAGGGCGTGGCCAGCACGATCAGCATCGCCATGACGATGAAGGTGTACGGACGACGCAACGCGAGCTGGACCATGGCGAAGGCTCTCTGCTTCCGGCGAAAAAAGGTTTTGCATCATAAGGAAGTAGATTTAGGTTTGCAGGCGCTGTTGAATGAGGGTGTGGCGCTTTACCAAAAGGGTGCATATGGACGGGGTCCGGGTGGTAGTGATGGGCGTCTCGGGGTGCGGCAAGTCGAGCCTGGGCGCGGCGCTGGCCACGGCCTTCGGGCTGCCGCTCATCGAAGGCGACGACCACCACCCGCCGGCCAATGTCGAGAAGATGAGCCGCGGCATCGCCCTGACAGACGCCGATCGCGCCGGCTGGCTTGCCACGCTGGGGCGTGCGCTGGCGGCGGCGCCGCAGGGAGCGGTGCTGACCTGCTCGGCGCTCAAGCGCAGCTATCGCGACCAGCTGCGCGCGGCCGCGCCGGGGCTGCGCTTCGTGTTCATGCAGATCGAGCAGGCCGAGGCGCAGCGGCGGGTGGCTGCGCGGGCCGCCGCGGGCGAGCACACCTTTCCGGCCAGCCTCGTGGCCAATCAGTTCGCCACGCTGGAGTCGCCTGTGGGCGAGGCGGGCGTGCTGGCGGTGGACGCGATCGCGCCGCAGGAGCGCTCGGTGGGCGCCGTGAAGGCGTGGCTGGTCAGCCCTTGAGTTCGGCGCGCATGCCTTCGAGCGTGATGGCCACGCGGCCCATCACGTCGGCGACCAGGTCCAGTTCGTCGCGCGTGGCCGGCGCGACCATCGCGGTCACCATCTCCGCCTGAACCGCCAGGCATTTCTGCGCCATGGCCATGCCGTCGTCGGTGAGCGTGAGGCGACGCACGCGCGCGTCGGCACCGTCGCTGTCGCGCCGCACCCAGCCCCTTGCCTCCATCTGCGTGAGCAGCATGCTGACGCCGCTCTTCGCCACGAAGCAGCGCGCGGCCAGCGCCTGCTGCGTGATGCCCGGCGTGGTCGCGATGGTGGCCAGTACCTCGTGCTCGCCCACGCGCAGGCCGATGGCGGCGAGCCGCGCGGTCATCACCGCATCGCAGAGGTTGTAGGCCCGCACCACCGCCAGCCAGGCCGCCGTGCCGTGGGGCGAGGAGGGCGCGCGGTCGGTTGTGCGGGGCTTTGGGGACTTTGCAGCGGGCATCGAAATGGTTCAGTGTTGAACTAGAATGTTCTGAATTGAACCAATTCTAGGCTTTTCATGAACCTCTACCTGCGCCTGCTGATGACTCTGCTGCGGGCCTGGCGCGCACCGCGCCTCGCGCCGGGAGACACGCTGGAGCGGCAACTGCGCGTGCTGCCGAACGACCTCGACATCAACGGCCACATGAACAACGGCCGTTACCTCACGGTCGTCGATCTGATGCTGGTCGAATACTTCGTGCGCACCGGCTTTGCAACCGGCATGCTGCGCCAGGGTTGGAGGCCGATGTCCGGCGGATCGCTCATCAGCTACCGGCGCGGGCTCAATCCCTTTCAGGTGTACACGCTGCGCTTCCGGCTCGACGCCACCGACCAGCACTGGAACTACATGCGCTTCGAGTTCGTGCGGGGCGACAAGGTCTGCGCGGCCGGCTATATGAAGGGCGCTGCCGTGGGTCGCGGCGGGCTGGTACCGAACCTGGAGTCGTATGCGGCCATGGGGCTGGTGCCGCCAGCGCATGCGCTGCCGCTGCCGGTGCGCGACTGGATCGCGGCCGAGCAGGGCGTGATGAGCACGGCCTGGTAAGGCTCAGCGCTCTCCGGCAGGCGCGTCGAGCGCCAGCCGCAGCCACGTCACGTTCGGGTTGCCAGGATCGCGCTGCACCTTGAAGCCCAGCTTGCGCGCCAGCGCCAGCATGGCGGTGTTGTCGTAGAGCGTGATGTCCGCCAGCTGCCTGACGCCGGCCGCCGCGGCGGCATCGATCAGCTTGCTCATGAGCTTGCGGGCCAGGCCGTGGTGCTGCCAGGCATCGGCGATGACGATGGCGAATTCGGCGACCCGTGCCGTTTCGGGCGTGTCGCCCCGCACGTAGCGCACCACGCCCATCTGCTGCTCCGAGCCGTCGACCATGGTGGTGGCGATGAGCGCGAGCTCGCGGTCGTAGTCGATGTGCGTCATGCGCCACAGCTCGTCGGGCTGCGGCGTTCGCGGCGACAGCAGGCGGCGGTAACCCGTTTCCTTCGACAGGCCGCCCACGAAGGCCGTGTGCATCGCCAGGTCTTCCGCGCGGATCGGGCGGATGCGCACGGGCGTGCCGTCGCTCAGCTGCCAGTCCTCGACCAGGTGGCTGGGGTAGTCGAGGAGCGGCATGGCATGGGCCGGTGGTGGCTCAGCCGATGACTTCCGGCCAGTCGGTGTGGAAGAACTGGCCTTCGGGCTTGTCCACGCGCTCGTAGGTGTGGGCGCCGAAGAAGTCGCGCTGCGCTTGCAGCAGGTTCGCGGGCAGGCGCTCGGTGCGGTAGCTGTCGTAGTAGGCCAGCGAGGCGCTGAAGGCCGGCACCGGGATGCCGTTGCTCACCGCCAGCGCCACCACTTCGCGCCAGTTCTGCTGCGCGCGGTTCAGCAGGTCCTTGAAGAACGGGTCGAGCATCAGGTTGGCCAGGGCCGGGTCGGTGCGGAAGGCGTCGGTGATGCGGTTGAGGAAGCGTGCGCGGATGATGCAGCCGCCGCGCCAGATGGAGGCGATGCCGCCCAGGTCGAGGCCCCAGCCCTTCTTGTCGCCCATGGTCTTGATGAGGTCGAAGCCCTGCGTGTAGCTGATGACCTTCGAGGCGTAGAGCGCGTCGTGCACCTTGGCCACCAGCGCCTTCTTCTCCACCGACAGTTCGATCTTCGGCCCCTGCAGTTGCTTGCTCGCGGCCACGCGCGCCTTCTTCTGCGACGAGAGCACGCGCGCCTCCACGGCGGCGTTGATGGTGCTGATGACCACCGCGTTCTCGGCCGCGTTGATCAGCGTCCACTGGCCCGTGCCCTTCTGGCCGGCCTTGTCGAGGATGACGTCGACGATCGGCTTGCCGGTTTCCGGATCTTTCTGCTCCAGCGCCTTGGCGGTGATCTGGATCAGGTAGCTCTGCAGTTCGCCGTCGTTCCACTCGTTGAAGATGGCGGCCATCTCGTCGGTGGTGAAGCCGGCCGCCTTGAACAGGCTGTAGGCCTCGCAGATGAGCTGCATGTCGCCGTACTCGATGCCGTTGTGCACCATCTTCACGTAGTGGCCCGCGCCGCCGGGGCCGATGTGGATGACGCAGGGTTCGCCGTCCACCTTGGCCGAGATGCTCTCGAAGATCGGCTTCATCACTTCCCAGGTGGAAAGCGGCCCGCCCGGCATGATCGACGGCCCCTTGCGCGCGCCTTCCTCGCCGCCCGACACGCCCGCGCCGATGAAGCGCAGGCCTTTGCTGCTCAGGTAGGTGTCGCGGCGTTCGGTGTCGGTGTAGAGGCTGTTGCCGCCATCGATGACGATGTCGTCCTTGTCCAGCAGGGGAATGAGCTGCTCGATCACCTGGTCGACCGGCGCGCCGGCCTTGACCATGATCTGGATCTTGCGGGGTTTGGCCAGGCTCTGGACGAATTCTTCCAGCGTCTTCGCGCCGACCAGCTTCTTGCCCGGGTTGGCGGCAATGAAGGCCTCGGTGGTGGCCTCGGTGCGGTTGTAGACGCTGACCTGGAAGCCGCGGCTTTCCACGTTCAGCACGAGGTTCTGGCCCATCACGGCCAGGCCGATCAGTCCGAAATCGCTTTTGTTGCTCATGGCCAGTCTTGCCCTTCTTTCATGTGCGTGCGCAGGGCGGCCCCGCGCACCGGTTTGGTTCGAGAACCATTTTGCCGGTGTCGGGCGCGCGGGGGCGTCGGAGGCGGTCTATACCCGATTGGCAAGCGGGCATGGCTTGGGTATCTTTCTGCGCTCTCGCGACGCCGGGGCGTCTGCGAACGCGCTGCCCGCGCCGCGGGGCACGAAGGTTGCAGGACGAAAGCCGACCCAATGAGCAATGCCGCCATCCACCGCTGGTCCACCGACGCCGTGCCTCCCGCGCAGCGGCTCGACTACTGGGTGGGCGCCGTCTGCGAGGGCTTCCTGGAGATGGACGTGACCAGCCCCGCGGCGGCCGGCTTCGGCGCCACGCTCGAATCGGCGGCGCTGGGCCCCATCGTCGTCAACCAGGTGCGCGGCAGCGCGCAGGACGTGTACCGCACGCGCCGCGCCATCGCCCACAGCAGCCACAACTACTTCTACCTGCTGTGCAAGACCGATTCGGCCTGGGTGGCGGTGCAGGACGGCCGCTCCGCGCGGCTGCTGCCGGGCGACGCGGTGCTGGTCGACTCGCGCCGGCGCTACGAATTCCATCTGCTGCAGTCGGCCGACACCATCTCGCTCGAGCTGCCCACGGCCTGGGTCGACTCGTGGATTCCCGATGCCGGCGACCAGGTGGCGCGGCGCATCGACGGGCAGGCGGGCTGGGGCGGCGTGCTGTGCAGCTTCGTGCGGCAGCTGTCGCCGCAGATGGCAGTGAAGCCGCCGATGCCCGCCGAGCTGCTGGGGGACCAGCTCGGCAGCCTGCTGGCGCTGGCCACCGGCAGTGCTCCGGCCGACGAGCCCGACAAGGGCCGCACGGCGCTGCGCCGGCGCGTGCTCGACGCCACGCGCGAACGCCATGCGGAGCCGGGGCTCACGGCCGCGGGCGTGGCGCGCACGCTGGGCATCTCGGAGCGCAGCCTGCACCGCTGCCTCGGCGAGGGCGGCACCACCTTCGCCACCGCGCTCACCGGCTTCCGGATGCAGGTGGCGCGGCGCATGCTCGCCGATGCGCGATTCGATCGCCTGGCCATCGCGGAGATCGGCTTCAGGGTGGGGCTCGCCGACGCCTCGCACTTCGTGCGCCTGTGCCGCAGGCACCTGGGCGCCACGCCCGGCGAGCTCCGGCGCCGGCGCGGCTGAACCTGCGCTCCTCAGATGCTGCGCAGGTTCACGCGCTTCGACAGCGCTTCGGCGCTCTCGCGCCGCTCGCTGTAGCGGTCCACGAGGTAGTCCGCGCAGTCGCGCGTGAGCAGCGTGAACTTGACCAGCTCCTCCATCACGTCGACCACCCGCTCGTAGTAGGGCGAGGGCTTCATGCGCCCGGCTTCGTCGAACTCCGTGAAGGCCTTGGCCACCGACGACTGGTTGGGGATGGTGAGCATGCGCATCCAGCGGCCGAGCACGCGCATCTGGTTCACGGCGTTGAAGGACTGCGAGCCGCCCGACACCTCCATCACCGCGAGCGTCTTGCCCTGCGTGGGTCGCACCGAGCCGATGGAAAGCGGGATCCAGTCGATCTGCGCCTTCATGATGCCGGTCATGGCGCCGTGGCGTTCGGGCGAGGTCCAGACCATGCCCTCGGACCACTGGACGAGTTCGCGCAACTCCGCCACCTTGGGGTGGTCCTCGGGCTCCGCGTCGGGCAGCGGCAGGCCTCGCGGGTCGAAGACTCGTGTCTCGGCGCCGAGCGCGCGAAGAAGCCGTGCAGCCTCCTCGGTCAGCAGGCGGCTGTAGGAGCGCTCGCGGACCGAGCCGTACAGCAGCAGGATGCGCGGCGCATGCGTGGAGCGCTCCACCGGAAAGAGCCGTTCCGGATCGGCCTGTTCGAACAGGGCAGCGTCGACGTTCGGCAGTTCACGACTCATACCAGCCCCTCGACGAGTTCACGACCTTGACCACCGCCAGCATGATCGGCACTTCGATCAGCACGCCGACCACGGTGGCCAGCGCAGCACCCGAGTGGAAGCCGAAGAGGCTGATGGCCGCGGCCACCGCCAGCTCGAAGAAATTGGATGCGCCGATCAGCGCGGAGGGGCAGGCGATGCTGTGTTTCTCGCCGAGCCTGCGGTTGAGCCAGTAGGCGAGGCCTGAGTTCAGCACCACCTGGATCAGGATCGGCACCGCGAGCATCGCGATCACCAGCGGTTGCCTGATGATGGCCTCGCCCTGGAATGCGAACAGCAGCACGAGCGTCAGCAGCAGCGCGGCGATCGACCAGGGCCCGACGCGATGCATAGCCTGCTCGAACGCGGCGGGCCCGTCCTTCAGCAGCCGCTTGCGCAGCAGCTGCGCGAAGATCACCGGCAACACGATGTACAGCCCCACCGAGGTGATGAGCGTGTCCCACGGCACCGTGATGGCCGAAAGCCCCAGCAGCAGGCCGACGATGGGCGCGAAGGCGAACACCATGATGGCGTCGTTCAGCGCGACCTGCGACAGCGTGAAGACAGGATCGCCGCCGGTCAGCCGGCTCCAGACGAAGACCATCGCCGTGCAGGGTGCTGCGGCCAGCAGGATCAGGCCGGCCACGTAGCTGTCGAGCTGGTCGGCGGGCAGTGAGCCGGCGAAGACCTGCCGCACGAAGAGCCAAGCCAGGAAGGCCATGGAGAACGGCTTCACCGCCCAGTTGATGAACAGCGTCACGCCGATGCCGCGCCAGTGGTTCTTCACCTGGGCCAGCGCCGCGAAGTTGACGCGCAGCAGCATCGGGATGATCATCACCCAGATCAGCACGCCCACCGGGATGTTGACCCTGGCGACCTCCAGGCGTCCCACCGCCTGGAACGCCGACGGGAACAGTTGCCCCAGCGCGATGCCGACGACGATGCAGAGGAACACCCACACCGTCAGGTAGCGCTCGAACACGCTCATGGGGGCCGCGCCGGTGCGCGGGCTTTCGATGACTGCGCTCATGGAGTCAGTTCGCCGAGATGCGCTTCAGCTGCTCCTGCAGCTCGGCATCGCTCATTGCTTCCGGGTTTTCGATCGCGAGCAGCTGCAGCATGCGATACGAGATCGCCTGGCGCGTCAGCTCGAAGGCCTGGCGCCTGGCGGCGTCGCCGCCCTCGGTGTTCGACGGATCGGGGTAGCCCCAATGCACCTTGACGCGCGTACCGGGCCAGTAAGGGCAGGCCTCCTGCGCCGCGCTGTCGCACACCGTGATCACCACGTGCATGGGCGGCGTGTCGAACTCGTCCCAGCTCTTGCTGCGAAAGCCTTCGGTGTTCACGCCAGCGGCCTGCAGCACCTCGATGGCAAAAGGGTTGATTCGTCCGCTGGGCGCGCTGCCGGCGCTGAACGCCTTCACGTCCTTGCCGAGCTTGCGGGCCCAGTGGTCGAGCATGCCTTCGGCCAGCACGCTGCGGGCCGAGTTGTGGGTGCAGAGGATGAGCACGTTGAGAGTCATTGCGGAGCTTTCTGAACCTTGCCGATATCGCGGACCTCGCGCTGGATGGCCATCGTGTCGAGCCGGGCCAGCGGCAGGGCCAGCATCAGCTCGATCCGGCGCTTGAGCGTGAGGGCCGTGTCCATGAACTGGCGCTCCGAGGCTTCTTCCGTGCCCGCGAAAGCCGCGGGGTCCGCCACGCCCCAGTGCGCGGTCACGGGCTGGCCGGGCCATACCGGGCAGACCTCGCCGGCTGCCTTGTCGCAGACGGTCAGAACGAAATCCATCTCGGGCGCGTCCGGCTTCGCGAACTCGTTCCAGTTCTTGCTGCGATAGCCGGTGGCTGGAAGATGCATCCTGTCCAGCGTGAGCAATGCATAGGCGTTGACCTTGCCGACTGGATGGCTGCCAGCGGAATAGGCCTTGAACCGCCCTTTGCCCAGGTGGTTGAGCAGGCCCTCGGCCATGATGGAGCGCGCGGAATTGCCCGTGCAGATGAACAGCACGTTGTAGGTTCTTTCAGCCATGACGGTGTGTCTCGGTGGAGAGGAGCGGTGTGATTTCTTCGAACATGCGGATCGCCGTGGATGGGGCGGGCAACCCTCAGCAGCAGGTGCCGGTATCGCAGCAGGCGGACTCGGCCTTGGCTGCGGACCTGGATTGACCGTAGACCGGCACGGCGCCGTCCATGGTCTGGAAGTGCTCCCACGCGATGCCCTGCGGATCTGTGACCCAGTGCTTCTCGCTGCGTGCGTAGCAGCACACGGTCTGCCCCTCGTCGAACAGGGTGCGGTCGGCGGCCTGGCCGCGAGTCTTCAGCTCGGCGAGTTCCGCCTCGTCCTCGGCCTGGATGCCCAGGTGGTCGATGCCTCTGCCTTGTCCGACCGTGGAGATCGCGAAGTTGACGCGCGGGTCGTCGAGCATCCATTTCGCATAGTCGGTCTCGACACGCGCTGGCGGCGCCGCAAACAGCTTCGAGTAGAAGGCGATGCTCCTGGCGAGGTCATCGACGTGCAGGTGAACGTGGAAGCGCTTCATGGGTTTCTCCGTCAGCAGTCGCAGGCAGCGCCGCCTTCGGTGAGGCAGGCCTCGCCCTGGCAGCAGTTCTCGGTGAGGTAGGCGAGCAGGCCGTTCATCCGGTCGAACGCTGCGCGGTAGATGAGGTTGCGGCCCTGCCGCTCCTGCGAGACCAGCGCGGAATGCATGAGCTCCTTGAGATGGAAGGACAGGCTCGTGGCCGATACCTCGAGCGCTTCCGTCAGGGCGCTGGGCGTCAGGCCGGCCGGGCCTGCCACCACCAGTGCGCGAAACACCCGCAGGCGGACGGGTTGCGCGAGCGCGGCGAGGGATCGGACGACATCATTCTCTTCCATGTTTCAAGTATCGTTGAATTATTGAATCGAGGCAAGCGGGCTGGCACGAACCGGCCATCGCCCTGGCCGACATCGGCCATCCGCAAAGCACCGTTATTCCTTACAGTCGTCCACCGTCACAACCACGGAGACAAACCAATGTCCGACACCTATGTTCTCGTCCATGGCGCCTGGCACACCGGCGCTGAAATCGAAGCCGTCGCCGATCACGTGCGCGCCGCGGGGCACACCGTGTACTGCCCGACGGTGGCTGGCAACAACCCGGACGACGACCGCTCGCGCATCGGCCTGGAGGACGCCATCGCGTCCATCGTGCGCTACATCGAGGAAAAGAATCTCACGCAGGTCCGCCTCGCGGGCCACAGCTACGGCGGCATGGTGATCTCGGGCGTGGCGGATCGCATCGCGCACAGGCTCAAGCGGCTGGTCTACATCAACGCCTTCGTGCCGCTGGACGGCGAGTCGCTCAACGACATGGTGCCGCCGCACTACGTGACGATGTTCGACGCCGTGGCTGCCGCCAACGGCAACGCCGTGACGCTGCCTTTCGAGATCTGGCGCGACGCCTTCATCAACGACGCCGACTTCGCGACGGCCGAGGCCGCCTACGCGAAGCTCAACCCGCATCCGTACAGCACCTTCACCGACAAGATCAGCCTGAAGCAGCCGCTGGCCGCGCTGGCGCTGGGCAAGTCCTATCTCAACTGCCAGCAGGACATCGCGATGCCGCACGGCATGCCGTGGCATCCGCGCCTGTCGGAGCGGCTGGGCCTGTTCCGCCTGGTGGAGTGCCCGGGCAGCCACGAGATGTTCTTCTCGAACCCGCAGCGGCTCGCGCAGGCCATCATCGAAGCCGGACGGGACTGAGCCCGCCGGTTGTTCAGATGCCTCCGCCGAAGAGCGCGTCGTAAACGCGGATCGACGCCCAGGCGTCGTTCGCCGCGTAGCGGACCTGCGCTTCGGTGAGCTGCCTGTTGGCCCAGTTCGAGGTGGTCGCCTTGCGCGACTTGACGAAGCGGCGGTCGAACACCAGCGCCACCGCCGCCTTCACGCCCACTGACCTGCGGTAGCCGCGGCGTCGGAACTCGTCGTCGATGTCGAACACGGCCTTCGGCTCGATGTTCAGCCGATTGCGGATCAGCGTGAGATCGCTCGAGAGGCCGAAGCCGACCTTGCGCAGCTCGGTCGAGGCGATCAGCGCGGCCACCACCGGGTTGCACTCGGTGCGGTGCAGCTGGAACAGCCAGGCCGTGTCGCGCGTGGCGAACTGCACCACGTGCGGGCCGCCCGACACCTCGTTCTTTGCGAAGGTGGGCTTGGACTCGGTGTCGAAGCCCGCGATGCCGGCCGCCAGCAGCGTGGCGGCGGCGCGTTCGGCTTCCTGCAGCGTGGAGACGACCACGATGCTTGCGGTGCCGAGGCTTTCGAAGGGGTCGAGCAGCGCGATCTGTTCGCGCTCGGGCAGTGGAAGGAGCGTGGGGTTGTTGCGGCGCTCGTTCACCGGGAGGCCGCTTTCGCTGTCGGCTTCTTCTTCATGGAGGTTTTCTTCACGGGTGCTTTCTTCGCAGCGGTTTTCTTTGCCGCAGCTTTCTTTGTTGCCGGCGCCTTCTTCGGCCTCGGCGGCTGGCCCGAACGCAGCGCCGCTTCGTAGGCGAGCCGGCCCCATAGGGCGGCTTCGTGGCGGTCCTCGAAGAGATCGGCCGGTGCGAGCCGGTACGACATCGGCATCGACTTGCCCTGGCGCACGTAGGTGAAGGGCGGCAGGTTCAGCTTGTCGAAGTGCGCGGCGCTTTCGGTGTCGGACTTGAGGTAGAGCGTGTCGTTGGCGACCAGCGCGATCATGCGGCCCTCGTGCCAGACGCCGTGGCCGCCGAACATGCGTTTCGTCTCGATGCGACCCAGGCGTTCGAAGACTTCGTGCAGGCTTTGGACGAACACGCTCATCGGGCCGGACTCGCTGCATTCGCCGCAGGGCGCACGGGCGTCGACGCCTGCGCGCCGACCACCGTGTTCCAGGCCTTCACCTGCCAGCCGGTGACGATGCCGTTGAGCACGTACGGGTCGAGCTTTGCGAAGGCGGCGGGCACGTCGGGCGAGTAGGCTTCGAACAGCAGCAGCGCACCGTCGGGCGGGTTGCCCGTGGCACCGCCGAGCAGCAGTTCGCCGCGTTCCACGGCCTGCCAGGCAAGCGCCAGGTGCGCGTCGCGGAACTCGCCGCGGCGTTCGAGGTAGTCGGGAGCGGTTTCGTAGATCAGCAGGTAGTGCACGAGGAGTTCCTGGAAAAGATGGCCGCGCGGCGCGCTCAGGCAGTGATCTCGATGCGGTTGCCGTCCGGGTCGAGCACCACGCTCTCGTAGTAGCCGTCGCCGGTGCGGCGCGGGCCGTCGAGCAGCGGATAGCCGTCGGCCTTCAGGCGTTGCGTGAGTTCGTCCACCGCCGCGTCGGAGCCCACGCTGATCGCGAGGTGCGTCCAGCCCATGCGCTGCGCGCCGGCCTCGGCCGGCACGGGCGACAGCGTGCTGGTGGTCATGGCCTCGATGCGCGCGCCATCGCCCAGGCTCAGGAAGCAGGAGGTGAAGCCCTTGGCCGGGTTGACGTAGCCCGCGCCTGCGGTGGCGCCGAAGTAGTCGACGTAGAAGCGCTTGCAGCGTTCGAGATCGGTGGTCCAGAGTGCGATGTGGTCGATGCGCATGGGGCAGCGAAAGATGGGAGAGGGGTGTTCAGCCGATGCGCCACGGCGGGCGCGAGGGCGACCAATGGTAGGCGATGCGTTCGCGTCCGCTCGTGGGATGGAAGTCGGTCGCGCCGCGTTCGAGGCCATAGCGCTCGTAGAAGCGCTGCGCCGACGTGTTGCTCGCGGCCACGTGCAGCCGCCAGCCCGTGGGGATGCGCACGCAGGCCTCGTCGAGCAGCGCCTTGCCCAGGCCCTGGTTGCGCAGGTGGGGCTCGACGAAGAGCTGGGCCACGTATTCGCGCCGCGCGTGCAGCACCATGAACGCCAGCACCTGGCCTTCGCGTTCTGCCAGCACCACGTCGGCGGGCGGGCCGAACTCGGTGTACACGCGGTGCAGCCAATGGTCGATGGGCTCCACGTGCGGCACATCGCGGTTGGCCGAGATCCACGCCCGTCGCCAGATGCCGGCCAGCACCATGTTCTCTTCGGCCGTGCCTTCGCGCGACCGCAGATGAAAGGCCGGAATTTGGGCGGCGGACATGCGGTTCATGATACGGCGCGGAACCGCCGCGGTCGATGAGGCCTTACACCCCTATGCGCGCAGGGTCTGGGCGTGGTGCGCGATGTGGTCCGCCATGAAGCTCTGGATGAAGTAGTAGCCGTGGTCGTAGCCCGCGTGCCGGCGCAGCGTGAGCGGCTGGCCGGCGGCGAAGCAGGCGGCCTCGAAGACTTCGGGGTGCAGCTGCTCGGCCAGGAATTTGTCGTCCAGCCCCTGGTCGACAAGGATGCCCTGCGGATAGGGCGCCGTGACCTGCGACTTCATGAGCGCGCTGGCATCGTGCACCAGCCATTGCGCGCGGTCGGCGCCGGGCTGGCCAAGGTAGCCGGAGAAGGCTTTCTCGCCCCATGGGCATTGCGTGGGCGCGCAGATCGGCGCGAAGGCCGACAGCGACTTGAAGCGACCCGGATGCCGCAGCGCCAGCGTGAGCGCGCCGTGGCCGCCCATCGAGTGGCCGAAGATGCCGATGCGCTCGCCGTCGACGGGAAAGTGCCTGGTCACCAGCGGCAGCAGCTCGTGCACGATCCAGCTTTCCATGCGCCAGTGCGTGGCCCAGGGCTCGGCCAGCGCGTCTAGGTAGAAGCCGGCGCCGATGCCGAAGTCCCAGTTGTCCTTGGCGCCCGGAATGCCTTCCGCCTCCGGGCCGCGCGGGCTGGTGTCGGGCGCGATCAGCGCGATGCCCAGGCTGGCCGCCATGCGTTGCGCGCCGGCCTTGATGGCGAAGGTTTCCTCGTTGCAGGTCAGGCCCGCGAGATAGAGCAGGGCGGGCACGCGCTCGTGCGCGACCTGCGGCGGCAGGTAGATCGAGAAGCGCATCGGCAGGCCGATCTCGAGCGAACGGTGCTCGAGGAAGCGCTGCGTGCCGCCGAAGGCTCGGTGCTCGGAAAGGGTTTTCGGTGTGTTGTCGGTCATTGCGGGGTTTTCTTGCCGCGCAGGGCGGGCACGAGTTCGAGCACGGCGTTGGCAAAGGCGCGCGGTGCTTCCTGCGGCAGGTTGTGGCCGGCGCCAGGCACGAGCCGGTGCGAGCGCGGACCGCCGAAACGGTGCGCGTGGGCGGACGCGTCGGCGGGCGGGCGCACGCCGTCGTCGATGCCGTCGAAGGTGATGGCGGGCACGGTGATCGTGGGCTGGGCCGCGAGGCGGCGCTCGATGTCGGCATAGGCCGGGTCGCCCGGCACGAGGCCGAAGCGATGGCGGTACGACTGGATCACCACGTCCACGAAATCGGGATGGTCGAAGGCCGCGGCGCTGCGTTCGAAGGTGGCGTCGTCGAACTTCCACGTGGGCGACCAGAGCTTCCACAGCAGCTTCGTGAACGCGTTGCGGTCCTTCTGCAGGCCGGCGCGTCCGCGCTCGCTGTGGAAGTAGTACTGGTACCAGAGGCTGTGCTCGTTGTCGGGCGTGTCGGGCTCCATCGCTTTCGCGATGTTCTGGATGTTGTAGCTGTTGAGGGACACCAGCCCCGCGCAGCGCTCGGGCCACAGCGCCGCCACCACGCAGGCGGCGCGACCGCCCCAGTCGTAGCCGGCCAGCACGGCGCGGTCGATCTCCAGTGCGTCGAGCAGCGCGAGCAGGTCGGCGCCCAGCGCGGCCTGCTCGCCCGAGCGCGGCGTGGCCTTGCTCAGGAAGCGCGTGGCGCCGTAGCCGCGCAGGTACGGCACGATCACGCGGCAGCCCGCGTCGGCCAGCATGGGCGCGACTTCGGCGTACGTGTGGATGTCGTACGGAAATCCGTGCATCAGCAGCACGGGCGGGCCGTCGGCGGGGCCTGCTTCGTAGTAGGCGACTTCGAGGACGCTCGCCTCGATCCTGCGCAGGGGTTCCATTCTTTCCATCACGAGGTCATCTCCAGGGAGTGAGCCGATGTCTTTTCCAGAAACACCGCGGAACCGGCTTTGCCGGGCCGCAGGTGTTGCCCCCTGCAAGGGGGTGGCGAAGCGACACGAAGTGCGCGAAGCCTGGGGGTTAGTAGACCACCACGCCGCGGATCGACTCGCCGCGCTTCATCAGGTCGAAGCCTTCATTGATCTTCTCCAGCGGCATGGTGTGCGTGATCAGGCTGTCGATGTCGATCTTGCCTTCCATGTACCAGTCCACGATCTTCGGCACGTCCGTGCGCCCGCGTGCGCCGCCGAAGGCCGAGCCCTCCCACTTGCGGCCCGTGACCAGCTGGAACGGCCGCGTGCTGATCTCCGCACCAGCCTCCGCCACGCCGATGATGATGCTGCGCCCCCAGCCCTTGTGCGTGCACTCCAGCGCCTGGCGCATCACCTTCGTGTTGCCGATGCACTCGAAGCTGTAGTCCGCGCCGCCGTCGGTCAGCTGAACGATGGCATCCACCACGTTCTCGGTGTCCTTGGGGTTGATGAAGTGCGTCATGCCGAACTTGCGGGCCATGGCCTCGCGCTCGGGGTTCAGGTCCACGCCGATGATCTTGTCGGCGCCCACCATCTTCGCGCCCTGGATCACGTTCAGGCCGATGCCGCCGAGGCCGAAGACGACCACGTTCGCGCCGGCTTCCACCTTGGCCGTGAAGATCACCGCGCCGATGCCGGTGGTCACGCCGCAGCCGATGTAGCAGACCTTGTCGAAGGGGGCGTCCTCGCGGATCTTGGCCAGGGAGATCTCGGGCGCCACCGTGTAGTTGCTGAAGGTGCTGGTACCCATGTAGTGGGCGATGGGCTTGCCGTCGAGGCTGAAGCGGCTGGTGCCGTCGGGCATCAGGCCCTTGCCCTGGGTGCCGCGGATGAGCTGGCACAGGTTGGTCTTGCGGCTCAGGCAGAACTTGCACTGGCGGCATTCGGGGGTGTACAGCGGAATGACGTGGTCGCCCTTCTTCAGGGTGGTGACGCCGGGGCCGACGTCGACCACGATGCCCGCGCCTTCATGGCCCAGGATGGCGGGGAAGATGCCTTCGGGGTCGGCGCCCGAGAGGGTGTAGTAGTCGGTGTGGCAGATGCCGGTGGCCTTGATCTCGACGAGCACTTCGCCGAACTTCGGGCCTTCGAGGTCCACGGTTTCGATGGTGAGCGGGGCTCCGGATTTCCAGGCGACGGCGGCTTTGGTTTTCATGATGTTCGGTCTCGAAAGCGGGGGATGGGGGAGGATTCTCAGGCAGGGCCAGCAGGGAAGATACCCGACATGCCGATGAACCCGGGCAAGTGGCGGAAATCCCAGACCCAGTTTCGCAGCGCGGGAAACTCGTCGAGCGAAATGCCTCCTTCTCCCGCGAGCGCGACGTAGGGAAAGCAGGCGAGGTCGGCAACGGTGGGCCCGAGCGACGACGCGAGCCAGCGCAGGCCCTCGGCGGCCCGCTCGGCGAGATGGTCGTCGAGCACCCGGAACACGGCGCGCGCGCCGCTGCGGCAGGCCTCGATGTCGAGGTGGTGATAGCCGAGCGCGTCGTGCAGTCGCGCGGCCGACGCGGTGCGCGTGATCTCGTCGGCGGTGGCGAGCCACTGGGCGACTTCGCCGCGCAGCTTCGGGTCGGCGGGATACCAGCGGCCCTCCGCGTCGTGGCGGCTCGCGAGGTAGACCAGGATGGCCTGTGCGTCGCGCAGCACGAAGCCGTCGTCGTCGATCACCGGGAGTTGGCCCAGCGGGTTGACGTTGGCGAGGAACGCGGCCGACTTGTGCTCGCGGCCGGGAAAGAAGTCGACCGGAACCGTTTGGTACGCAACGCCCAGCCAAGCCAGCATCTGCCGCACCTTGAAGCAGTTGCCCGAGAGCGGGTAGTCGTAGAGCTTCAGCGTCGTCATGCAGCGGCCCTCACGCCGAAGCGCATGCCGCGCTCGCGGAGCCACCGCCGGTAGGTGACGGAGGATGTGTCGCCGCGCGTCGGCGTCTCGGCGCGGCCTTCGAGAGGCATGCGCTTGAAAGCGTGGTTCTCCAGGATGGGCTTGTCCTGCCCGAAGATGGTGTGCTGGAAGGCGATGAGCTCCGCGTCGGTGGAGCCGTCGTCGTAGCAGGCGAGCAGGGTGTGGGCGATGACATGCTCGTCGTCGACCGGCTGCAGGAAGATGCCGATCGCGTCGAGCTCGCCCGCGCGGAAGCTCGACTTGTAGAGCATGGCCGAGAAGGGCTGCATCACGCGGTACTTGTAGAGCACTTCGCTGCCCGAAGCGTCGTGGGCTGCGGAAGCGCGCGGCTGCCAGAAGCGGCAGTCGGTGGCCCAGATCTCGCCGGTGGCCGGCTCCACCTGCACCTGGTACTGCGCCACCTCGGTGTGCGGAACCTTGCCGAGGTAGTCGGCATGCACGAAGGGAAAGTGCGCCATGTCGAGGAAGTTCTCGATCACGCGCAGCCCCGACACCGCGACGCCGATGCCGCCGCAGTCGACGAGGCGGCGGCCGGGCTCGCCGTATTCGGGAAAGTCGAAGAGCGGACGGGCAGGGCGGCCGCTGGGGCAGACCCAGAGGTAGCCGTAGCGCGGCTGCACGGCGAGCTGTGTGCTGCCGAGGCTGCAGTGGGGCATGCCGTCGGCGTCGGTCGACAGCAGCACTGCCTCGCCGAGCAGGCGGGTGGCGCGCGAGGCCGATGGCGCTGGCGCCGGGCCGACGACCAGCCAGTCGTCGAGCATGTTGGGATCGTCGGTGACGAAGGGCATGGGTTCTTCTTTCAGCCTTGGGGCAGGGCTTCGATTTCGGTGCGCAGCTGGCGGGCTGCTGCGTGCAAGGCCTTCATGGCGGCCGAGCCGGGGGCTGCTTCAGTCCACAGGTGGATGAAGGCGAGCCCGGGCTGGGCATCGAGGACGAGGGCGACGGTTTCCGTGCCGCCGAGCCGGCCGCGCCAGCCGGGAGCGGCCGGCCCTTCGGCTAGGCCATTGCGTGCCAGCGCTTCCCGTGCAGTGCCGGCGGACGCGCGGACTGTCAGCGTGCGGCAGAAGTGCCAGCCGGCGGGAACGGCGCCACCCAGCGTATCGGGCGCGGGCGGAGCCTCGGGCGAGAGATGCACCCAGAGCATTCCTGCCGCCTCCGCCGTGCCGAAGGTCTTCGCGCAGACGTTGCGAGGTGCCTGCATGGCCGGATGCGCCGGAATGCTGGCGCATTGCCCGCTGCCGGCCTCGTATTGCCAGCCGTGGTACGCGCAGGCCAGGCGGTTGTCGATGACCTGGCCCAGCGTGAAGCGCACGCTGCGGTGGGGGCAGCGGTTCTCCCAGGCCTGGGCGGTGCCGTCGGCGGCGCGCCAGAGCGCGAGTTCCTGGCCTTCGGCGAAGCCGGCGACGATGTTGGCGCCCGGGCGCAGGTCGGCCGAGCGCGCGACGGGGTGCCACGGGGCTGTGTTTTCAGGAGTGTTCATGGATCGTGGGAATGCGCCGAAAGGGCGGCTGTTCGCCGGTGATACCGTACCGTTTCCGCCGCACCGATGAAAGTCACATGAAGAGACGCTGCTTTTCATTCCTGCAACGCTGGGCCGCATGAGCCGCATCGATCTCGCCCTGGTCGAGGCTTTCGTGCTGATCGCCCGCAGCGGCAGCCTCACGAAGGCCGAAAGCCTCTCCGGCGTTTCCAAGGCCACCTTGAGCCGCCAGCTCACGCGGCTGGAGGAACTGCTGGGCGCGCAACTGCTTTTGCGCAGCCCTCGCCGAATCTCGTTGACCGAGGCCGGCCACGCCTTTCTCGCGCGCGGCGAAGGGCTGCTCGACGAAGTGAAGGGCCGGCTGGAAGAGGCCAGCACCGAGATCCATGCGCTGACCACGGGCGTGTCGGGCAGCCTCTCGCTGCTGTCGGACACGCAGTTCAGCACCTCCTTCGTCTGCCACGTGGTCAAGCTGTTCCTGGAGGCCCATCCCGACGTGCGCTGCCAGCTCGACGTGGCGAACGGCTTCCATGCGCCGCGCATCGCCGATGTCGATTGCTACGTGTGTTCCGAGCCGCCCGACGCGCCGAATCTCGTGGCCAGGCTGCTGGGGCGGCTGAACTACGGGCTGTACGCGAGCCCGCAGTACCTGGCGCGGCACGGCACGCCGTCGTCGCCAAGCGAGCTGGCAGCGCACCAGTCGATCGTGATGAAGGAGCCTTCGGAGCGCTCGCAGGTGCTGCTGGTGTCGGGCGCGGCGAGCTTCGCCTTCAGGCCCGAGCCGGCCTTCGAGACCAACGACCACTGGGTGATGAAGACCTTCTGCATCGACGGTCTGGGCATCGCGCTGCTGCCGGCCTTCTTCGTGCGGCCCGAGCTGGAGCAGGGCGTGCTGGTGCCGGTGCTGCCGCAGTGGCAGCCGGAGCCGCGGCGCATCTACTGCGCCTACCAGCGGCAGCGTTACATGGGGCAGAAGCTGCGCTCCTTCGTCGACCTGATGGCGCGCTGCGTGGTCGACATCGATTCGTACAACTACTACGTCGGCTCGACCGCCGCGCGCAGGCGCAGGACGGCCGCGAGAACATAATTGGCCTCCGTTTGCCAGACTCCGACAACCATCATGAAGAAGATCCTCGTCCTCAACGGCCCCAACCTCAACCTGCTCGGCACGCGCGAGCCCGAACAGTACGGTCGCGACACGCTGGCCGACGTCGAACGGCTGTGCAAGGAAACCGGCGCGAAGCACGGCGTGGAGATCGAATGCCGCCAGTCGAACCACGAGGGCGTGCTGATCGACTGGATCCAGGAAGCCGGCCGCGAGGTGGCGGCGGGCAACATGATCGGCGTGGTGATGAACCCCGGCGCCTACACCCACACCTCGATCGCGTTGCACGACGCCATCAAGGGCGCGAGCGTGCCGCTGATCGAGCTGCACATCTCGAACGTGCATGCGCGGGAGGAATTCCGCCACCACTCGTACATCTCGCCGGCGGCGAAGGGCATCATCGTGGGGCTGGGCGTGAAGGGCTACATCCTCGCCATCACGGCGCTGGCGACCTGACCCTTCGCCTTCGATCGATCAATAGAGTTGCTTCGGCGCCGAGGCCTTCCAGCTGCGGCTGATGCGGCCCTGGCTGTCGATGCTTTCCAGGTGCACGTCGAAGCCCCAGAGCCGCGCGACGTGCTTGAGCACTTCTTCGGCCGTGTCGTGCAGCGGCAGGTTGTTGCGCTGCGTGTGGCGCAGCGTCAGCGAGCGGTCGCCGCGCATGGCCACGTTCCAGACCTGGATGTCGGGCTCGCGGCTGCCCATGTCGTACTGGCGTGACAGCGATTCGCGCAGCGCGTGATAGCCGCTGTCGTCGTGGATGGCCGACACCTCGAGTTCCGATTCGCTCTGGAAGTCGCGTATCGCGAAGAGGCGGAAGTCGCGCATCGTCTTCGGGCTCAGGAACTGGCCGATGAAGCTCTCGTCCTTGAAGTTGCGCATCGCGTAGTCGAGCGTGCGCAGCCAGTCGGTGCCGGCGAAGTCGGGGAACCAGCGACGGTCTTCCTCGGTCGGCTTCTCGCAGATGCGGCGCAGGTCGGTGTACATCGCGAAGCCCAGCGCATAGGGGTTGATGCCGCTGTAGGCGCGGTGGCCCACCGGCGGCTGGAAGATCACGCCGGTGTGCGAGCTGAGCCACTCCATCATGAAGCCATCGGCCAACTGGCCGCGGTCGTACATGGTGTTGAGCAGCGTGTAGTGCCAGAAGGTGGCCCAGCCCTCGTTCATGACCTGGGTCTGGCGCTGCGGGTAGAAGTACTGCGCGATCTTGCGCACGATGCGTACCACCTCGCGCTGCCACGGCTCCAGCAGCGCGGCGTTCTTCTCGATGAAGTAGAGCAGGTTCTCCTGCGGCTCCGAGGGAAAGCGCTTGGCGGCATCGGCTTCGGCCGCCTGCTCGCTCTTGCGCGGCAGCGTGCGCCAGAGGTCGTTGACCTGCTGCTGCATGTGGCGCTCGCGCTCGGCGCGCTGCGCGCTTTCCTGTGCCAGCGAGCGCTTCTGCGGACGGCGATAGCGGTCGACGCCGTAATTCATCAGCGCGTGGCATGAATCGAGAAGCTCTTCCACCGCGTCGAGGCCGTGGCGCTCCTCGCACTCGGCGATGTAGTGCCGCGCATAGACCAGGTAGTCGATGATGGACGAGGCATCCGTCCACATCCGGAACAGATAGTTGCCCTTGAAGAAGCTGTTGTGGCCGTAGGCCGCATGCGCGATCACCAGGGCCTGCATGGCCATGGTGTTCTCCTCCATCAGGTAGGCGATGCACGGATCGGAATTGATGACGATCTCGTAGGCCAGCCCCATGTGGCCGCGCTTGTAGTTCTTCTCGGTCGAGATGAACTGCTTTCCGTACGACCAGTGGCGATAGATCATGGGCATGCCCACGCTCGCGTAGGCATCCATCATCTGCTCGGCCGTGATGACTTCGAGCTGGTTCGCGTACACGTCGAGGCCGTAGCCCCTGGCGGTCTTCGCGATCTCGGAGTGATAGGTCTCGATGAGCTCGAAGGTCCAGTCGGAAGGGCTGGGCAAGCGCTCCAGCCGCGGCAGGCTGGTGGCAGGCGGGGGAGCGGAGATGGCGATGTTCATGACGTGACCCCTTCCTTCTTGAACAGGTCGCGGAAGACCGGGTAGATGTCCTGTGCGTCGGACACCTTGCGCATCGCGAAGTTGGGCTCCACGCCCTCGAGCTGCTGGTATTCCTGCCACAGGTTCTGCTCGGTCTCCGCCACCTGAACGTAGGCGTAGTAGCGCACCACCGGCAGGATGTTCTCGACCAGCAGCTCGCGGCAGCGGCCGCTGTCCTGGTGCCAGTTGTCGCCATCGCTGGCCTGCGCGCCGTACACGTTCCATTCGCCGCTCGGGTAGCGCGCCTTGATGATCTCGTCCATCAGCACCAGCGCGCTCGACACCACCGTGCCGCCGGTCTCGGTGGCGTGGAAGAACTCTTCCTCCGTCACTTCCTGCGCCTGCGTGTGGTGGCGCAGGAAGACCAGGTCGATCTTCTCGTAGTGCCGCGTGAGGAACATGTACAGCAGCATGAAGAAGCGCTTGGCCATGTCCTTGCGCGCCTCGTCCATGGAGCCCGAGACGTCCATCAGGCAGAACATCACGGCCTTGGCGCTGGGCACCGGCGTCTTCACGCGGTTGCGGTAGCGCAGGTCGATGGGGTCGATGTAGGGCACGTGCCGCATGGTGCGGCGCAGCTCGGCGATGCGTTCTTCCGTCTCGCGGATTTCCTTCTGGATGAAGGGCTGCTCGACCTGCGGATGCCGCTGCAGGCTTTCGAGGTGCGCCTCCAGGCGCTTGAGCTCCTTGCGCGGTTCGCCGCCCAGCGCGATGCGGCGGGCGAGAGCGCCGCGCATCGAGCGCACCACGTGCAGGTTGTTGGGCGAGCCGTCGCTGGTGAAGCCGGCTCGGTGGCTCTTCCACTCGGGCACGTCGGCGATCTGCGTGCGGATGAGGTGCGGCAGCGCAAGGTCGTCGAAGAAGACGCGCATGAACTCCTCGCGCGTGAGGCGGAAGACGAAGTCGTCCTCGCCTTCGCCGCTGTCGCTGGCCTCGCCGCTGCCCGAGCCGCCGTTGCCGCCGCCCTCGGGGCGCTTGATGCGGTCGCCCTTCAGGTACTCCTGGTTGCCCGGGTGCACGTACTCGCGGTCGCCGCCCCGGGCGTGGCCGAACACGGGCTCGGACACGTCGTGGCGCGGCAGGGTCACATCTTCGCCTTGTTCCAGTTCGCGGATGTTGCGGCCGCTGACGGCGCGCCTCACCGCTTCCTGGATCTGCCCCTTGTAGCGCCTGAGGAAACGCTCACGGTTGCCAATGGACTTGTTCTTGCCCGATAGCCGGCGGTCGATGATCTGCTGCAGGATGGCCACGATGTTGTCAACGCTCCTTGCAAAGAGAAAACGAACGGGACGACGCTTTTTCTATGAACTCTTGCGCACCCGCAGATACCACTCGCAGAGCAGGCGAACCTGCTTGGCCGTGTAGCCCTTCTCGACCATGCGGGTCACGAAGTCCTCGTGCTTCTTCTGCTCGTCGGCACTGCTCTTGGTGTTGAAGCTGATCACCGGCAGGAGCTCTTCGGTGTTGGAGAACATCTTCTTCTCGATCACCGAGCGCAGCTTCTCGTAGCTGGTCCACGCCGGGTTGCGCCCTGCGTTGCCGGCCCGCGCGCGCAGCACGAAGTTGACGATCTCGTTGCGGAAGTCCTTCGGGTTGCCGATGCCGGCGGGCCGTTCGATCTTCTCGAGTTCGGCGTTGAGCGAGGCGCGGTCGAAGACTTCACCGGTGTCGACGTCGCGGAACTCCTGGTCCTGGATCCAGTAGTCGGCGTAGGTGACATAGCGGTCGAAGATGTTCTGGCCGTACTCGCTGTAGCTCTCCAGGTAGGCGGTCTGGATCTCCTTGCCGATGAACTCGGCATAGCGCGGCGCCAGCAACTCCTTGATGTAGCTGATGTACTTCTGCTCGACCTCCGGCGGGAACTGCTCGCGCTCGATCTGCTGTTCGAGCACATACATCAGGTGCACCGGGTTGGCGGCCACCTCGGAGCTGTCGAAGTTGAACACCTTCGAGATGATCTTGAAGGCGAAGCGCGTGGAGACGCCGCTCATGCCTTCGTCGACGCCCGCGTAGTCGCGGTACTCCTGGATCGACTTGGCCTTGGGGTCGGTGTCCTTGAGGTTCTCGCCGTCGTATACCTGCATCTTGCTGAAGGTGCTGGAGTTCTCCGGCTCCTTCAGGCGGGTGAGCACCGAGAGCTGGGCCATCATGCGCAGCGTTCCGGGGGCGCAGGGCGCCTTCGCCAGGGACGAGTTGCGCACCAGCTTCTCGTAGATCTTGATTTCCTCCGAGGCGCGCAGGCAGTAGGGCACCTTGACGATGTAGATCCGGTCGAGGAAGGCCTCGTTGTTCTTGTTGTTGCGGAAGGCCTTCCACTCGCTCTCGTTGCTGTGCGCGAGCACGATGCCGTCGAAGGGGATGGCGCCGAAGCCTTCTGTGCCCTTGAAGTTGCTTTCCTGCGTGGCGGTCAGCAGCGGGTGCAGCACCTTGATGGGCGCCTTGAACATTTCCACGAACTCCAGCAGGCCCTGGTTTGCCAGGCACAGGCCGCCGGAGTAGGAGTAGGCATCGGGATCGTCCTGGGCGAAGGTCTCGAGCTTGCGGATGTCGACCTTGCCGACCAGCGAGGAGATGTCCTGGTTGTTCTCGTCGCCCGGCTCGGTCTTGGCCACCGCGATCTGCCGCAGCACCGACGGGTAGCGCTTGACGACCTTGAACTGGCGGATGTCGCCGCCGTACTCCTCGAGCCGCTTGACGGCCCAGGGCGAGAGAATTCGATTCAGGTAGCGGCTCGGGATGCCGTATTCCTTTTCAAGGATCTCGCCGTCCTCGACCGTGTCGAAGAGGCCGAGCGGGGATTCGTTCACCGGCGAGCCCTGGATGGCGTAGAAGGGCACGTGCTCCATGAGCTGCTTCAGGCGTTCGGCGATCGAGCTCTTGCCGCCGCCCACCGGGCCCAGGAGGTAAAGGATTTGCTTCTTTTCTTCCAGCCCCTGCGCGGCGTGGCGGAAATAGGACACCACCTGCTCTATGGCGTCTTCCATGCCATAGAACTCCTTGAACGCCGGGTAGATCTTGATGACCTTGTTGGCGAAGATCCGCGAAAGCCGGGGATCGTTGCGGGTGTCGACCAGCTGGGGCTCCCCGATGGCCTTGAGCATGCGCTCGGAGGCCGTGGCGTAAGCCATCGGATCGCGCTTGCAGATGTCCAGGTAGTCCTGCAGCGAGATGACTTCCTCGCGGGTGCGCTCGTAGCGGGCGGCAAAGTTGCTGATCACATCCATGGTCACGCCTCCTTCAGGTCGATGGGCTTTGTGCCCGATGGCGTGCAGCAAAGGCGTTGCGCAACATTAAAAGGTGTGCCTGCCCATGGCTGCATGCCGCGGAAAACTCCCTTACAACAATCTGCTAACAATCAGCATAAAGCAAAGATTGAACCCGGCAAATCATTTGTTAATTCAGAACCACGCCGGCAAGTAAAGTTCAACAAAAAACAAGGAACAAATTTCCGGATTTCAGGTAAATTCAAAGGCTCGCTTTCCTAATTCTCTCCGGGTGAAAACACCTATGCCGAATGGCCATCGTCCGTCTTTGGCTTTTCTCCGGGAAAAAATCGCCTATTGAGCTTCGAGGCTCAAAAAAGAGGCGTCTCCTGCTGCAATAACGCGCGATCTGCCGTTCGGTTTATTGCTCAGCCCAAAAAAATATAAAAGCAATCCTCGCGCCACTTTTGGGTGGGCGGCCTGCGCGAACTGGCGTGGGAGGCTGGCTCGGGAGAGATCCGGCATGCTTCGCGAAGGTGCGAAACGCACTGAAGACGTGCTCGCCATGAGGCGGGAAGGCCCGCATGCACCAACATGAAGGCCCTGAAACGGCAAAGGGCCGCAGTGCGGCCCTTGCTGGAGGGGGATGTGTCCCTGGGGAGTGAAGTCCCCGGTGTTACATCTCCGAAGGGGAGGAGGATCGACGCGTTGCGCCGGCACCGGATGGCACGCGGGAACAGCCCTCGGGCTGCCCCTCCTTGCACATCTTTGGTGCCTTCCGATCCGTCAGCTGAAGAATTCCTTCGCCTTGTCGAACCAGCCCTTGTCGGTCGGGCTGTGCTTCTCGCCGCCCTTCTTGAGCGACTCGTCGAGCTCCTTGAGCAGCTTGCGCTGGAACTCCGTGAGCTTCACCGGCGTCTCGACGCGCACGTGGCAGTACAGGTCGCCCGGATAGCTCGAGTTCACTCCCTTGATGCCCTTGCCGCGCAGGCGGAACTGCTTGCCGCTCTGCGTGCCTTCTGGAATGTCGATGGCAGCCGCACCCTTCAGCGTGGGCACGTTGATCTCGCCCCCGAGCGCAGCCGTGGTCACGCTCACGGGCACCACGCAGTGCAGGTTGTCGCCGTCGCGCTCGAAGATGTCGTGCTTCTTGAGCCGGATCTCGATGTACAGGTCGCCCGGCGGGCCGCCGTTGACGCCCGGCTCGCCGCTGCCGGTCACGCGCATGCGCTGGCCGTCGTCGATGCCGGCGCGGATCTTCACCTCGAGCGTCTTGTTGCGCTTGATCTTGCCCTGGCCATGGCACGCGGTGCAGGGCTCGGGAATGATCTTGCCGCTGCCGTGGCAGGTGGGACAGGTCTGTTGCACGCTGAAGAAGCCCTGGCGCATCTGCACCGCGCCCGCGCCGTGGCAGGTGGTGCAGGTGATGGGCTTGGTACCGGGCTTCGCGCCCGAGCCGTGGCAGGTCTCGCATTCGTCCCAGGTGGGGATGCGGATCTCGGTGGTCTTGCCCTCCGCCGCTTCCTCGAGCGTGATCTCCATCGCGTAGCTCAGGTCGCTGCCGCGGAAGACCTGGCGGCCGCCGCCCCCTCGGCCACGGCCGCCGCCGAACACGTCGCCGAAGATGTCGCCGAAGGCCTCGGCGAAGCCGCCGAAGCCTTCCGCGCCCGGGCCGCCGCGCATGTTGGGGTCGACGCCGGCATGGCCGTACTGGTCGTAGGCCGCGCGCTTCTGCCCGTCGGACAGCATTTCGTAGGCTTCCTTCACCTCCTTGAACTTGGCCTCGGCCTCCTTCGAGGTATCGCCGTGGTTGCGGTCAGGATGGTGCTTCATCGCGAGCTTGCGATAAGCCTTCTTGATTTCTTCCTCGCTCGCGTTCTTGGGGACGCCGAGGGTTTCGTAGTAGTCGCGTTTGGTGGCCATGACAGGTCGATCGGGAGATCAGGGGAGCAGCGGGAACTCGGGTAACTTGAAGCGAGAAAGGCTGGAGCACCTTTTCAGGTGTTCCAGCCTTGTCCAGGGAACTGAAGATCAGCCCTTCTTGACTTCCTTCACTTCGGCGTCGACCACGTTGTCGTCGGCCTGCGCGTGTGCGGAAGCTTCCGCGCCACCGGCGCCGGAGGCTGCCGATGCACCCGCCGCGGCGGCCTGCGATTCGGCATACATCTTCTCGCCGAGCTTCTGGCTCGCGGTCATCAGCGTGTTGGTCTTGTCCTCGATCGCGGCCTTGTCTTCACCCTTGAGGGCTTCCTCGAGGTCCTTGATCGCGGCTTCGATCGCGTCCTTCTCGGCGGCTTCGAGGCTCGCGCCATGCTCGCCCAGCGACTTCTTCACGCTGTGCACCATGGCCTCGCCCTGGTTGCGCGCCTGCACGATCTCGAGCTTCTTCTTGTCGTCGGCCGCGTTCAGCTCGGCGTCCTTCACCATCTTCTGGATCTCGTCCTCCGAGAGGCCCGAGCTCGCCTTGATGGTGATCTTGTTTTCCTTGCCGGTGCCCTTGTCCTTCGCGCCGACGTGCAGGATGCCGTTGGCGTCGATGTCGAAGCTCACCTCGATCTGCGGCGTGCCGCGCGATGCCGGCGGAATGCCTTCGAGGTTGAATTCGCCCAGCAGCTTGTTGCCCGCGGCGATGTCGCGCTCGCCCTGGAACACCTTGATGGTCACGGCCGGCTGGTTGTCTTCCGCGGTCGAGAAGGTCTGCGCGAACTTCGTCGGGATCGTGGTGTTCTTGGCGATCATCTTCGTCATGACGCCGCCCATGGTCTCGATGCCCAGCGACAGCGGGGTCACGTCCAGCAGCAGCACGTCCTTGCGGTCGCCCGAGAGCACCTGGCCCTGGATGGCGGCGCCGACGGCCACGGCCTCGTCGGGGTTCACGTCCTTGCGCGGATCCTTGCCGAAGAAGGCCTTCACCTTTTCCTGCACCTTGGGCATGCGGGTCATGCCGCCGACCAGGATCACGTCGTTGATGTCGCCCACGCTGATGCCGGCGTCCTTGATGGCCAGGCGGCAGGGAGCGATGGTGCGCTCGATCAGCTCGTCGACCAGGCTCTCGAGCTTGGCGCGGGTGAGCTTGATGTTCAGGTGCTTCGGACCCGAGGCATCGGCCGTGATGTACGGCAGGTTGATGTCGGTCTGCGCGCTGTTCGACAGTTCGATCTTGGCCTTCTCGGCGGCTTCCTTCAGACGCTGCAGAGCGAGCACGTCCTTGCTCAGGTCGACGCCCTGTTCCTTTTTGAACTCGCCGATGATGTAGTCGATGATGCGCTGGTCGAAGTCTTCGCCGCCCAGGAAGGTGTCGCCGTTGGTCGACAGCACTTCGAACTGCTTCTCGCCGTCGACGTCGGCGATCTCGATGATCGACACGTCGAAGGTACCGCCGCCGAGGTCATACACGGCGATCTTGCGGTCGGCCTTGTCCTGCTTGTCGAGGCCGAAGGCCAGGGCGGCAGCGGTGGGCTCGTTGATGATGCGCTTCACGTCGAGGCCGGCGATGCGGCCGGCGTCCTTGGTGGCCTGGCGCTGGGCGTCGTTGAAGTAGGCCGGCACCGTGATCACGGCTTCGGTCACGGTTTCGCCGAGATAGTCTTCGGCGGTCTTCTTCATCTTGCGCAGGATGTCGGCGCTGACCTGCTGCGGGGCCATCTTCTTGCCGCGCACTTCCACCCATGCGTCGCCGTTGTCGGCCTTGGCGATGGTGTAGGGCATCAGGTCGATGTCCTTCTGGACTTCCTTTTCCTCGAACTTGCGGCCGATCAGGCGCTTGATCGCGTACAGCGTGTTCTTGGGGTTGGTGACGGCCTGGCGCTTGGCCGAGGCACCGACCAGCACTTCACCGTCTTCCTGGTACGCGACGATCGACGGCGTGGTGCGCGCACCTTCCGAGTTCTCGATCACACGCGTGGTGTTGCCTTCCATGATCGACACGCACGAGTTGGTGGTGCCGAGGTCGATGCCGATGATCTTTGCCATGTTCTTACTCCTGAAAGCCTGAAAAATATGTTGTTATGAACTTGTGGATAACCCGTCGCGATTCAAGGTATGACGCGGGGATTTCCTGTGGGAATCGTGTGTGCCGTTGTGAGCCGCCGTGTGCCGGTTACTTCGGCGCGCTGACCGTGACCAGCGCCGGGCGCAGCACGCGGTCGTTGATGGTGTAGCCCTTCTGCAGCACGCTCACCACGGTGTTGGGTTCCTGGTCGGCGGGCACCATCGAAATGGCCTGGTGCAGGTGCGGGTCGAACTTCGTGCCGGGTGCGGGGGCCACTTCGACCACCTTGTTGCGCTCCAGCGCGCTCTTGAGCTGGCGCAGCGTGGCCTCGGCGCCTTCGCGGATCTGCTCGGGCGTGGCGTCCTTGGCGGCCAGGCCGGCTTCCAGGCTGTCGGTCACGGGCAGCAGGCTTTCGGCAAAGGCCTCGACGGCGAACTTGCGGGCCTTGCTGACTTCCTCGTCGGCGCGGCGACGGGCGTTCTGCACATCGGCCTGGGCGCGCAGGTACTGATCGGCAAGCTCGGCGTTCTTGGTCTGCAGCGCGGCGAGTTCGCCCTGGGCCACGGCCAGCGCGTCGAGCGCCTCGGCTTCATTGGCGAATTGTGCAGCCTCCAGTTCTTCGGGGCTCGGCTCGCCTTGCAGCATTTGAGAATTCTTCGCGGATTGTTGCGGGTCAGACATTTTTCAAAGAACCGGTACGGGCCGGAAAACAAACAACAGCCAGCCACATGGGGCTGGTCAGAGGCATTTCAAGCGAAAAAATGCGGCCAAATGGGCCGCAGGAGCACTGAAACTCAGGCAATTCAGCCGGGAACACCGCGGAACCGGCTTTGCCGGGCCGCAGGTGTTGCCCCCGGTAGGGGGTTGGCGAAGCGACACGAAGTGCGCGAAGCCTGGGGGCGAGCTTCGGTCAGTGGGCGTCGAGCAGTTCGACGTCGAACTTCAGGGTGGCGTTCGGGGGGATCACGCCGCCGGCGCCGCGGGCGCCATAGCCCAGCGATGCGGGAATGATCAGCGTGCGCTTGCCGCCGATCTTCATGCCGGCCACGCCTTCGTCCCAGCCCTTGATGACCTGGCCCGCGCCCAGCGAGAAGGCGAAGGGGTCGTTGCGGTCGCGGCTCGAGTCGAACTTGGCGCCTTGCACGCCGTCGTTGTAGAGCCAGCCGGTGTAGTGCACGTGCACGTGGTGGCCGGCCTTGGCTTCGGCGCCGGTGCCGACTTCGGTGTCTTCGTATTGCAGGCCGGAGGGAGTGGTGGGCATGGGAAACGCTCCTTGCGTCGATGTGAGATCCGTGGATCGAAGGCGCGGAGTTTACCGAGGCCCGGCAGGCGGCCCTGCGGTCCGTCAGCCGTGGCTGGTGTCGTCGCCGGGCGCCGCGGGCGTAGGCGCAGGCGCCGCGAGGGGCTCGGGAGAGGGGGCCGCCGCAGGCGGAACCGGGGTTGCGGCGGGGGCGGCCGAGGTGGTCGGTGCGGCGGCGGCAGGCGCGGTTGCGGCAGCCTTCTTCATCTGGCCGAGCTGCCACTTGCCGGCGAAGGCCTGCAGGTCGGACAGGCGCTTGAGCAGATCCTGCCCGCTGAGCGTGAGGCTGTAGCCGTCGCTGCCGTGGCCGACGAGGCCGGCTTCGCGCAGTTCCTTGATGCGGGTGTTGAGCGTGTTGGGAGTGATGCCGCCGACGCTGTCCTGCAGCAGCCGGAAGGTCTGCGCGTGTCCGTCGCGCAGTGCCCAGAGCACGCGCAGTGCATAGCGGGCTTCGAGCAGGGCGAGCAACTGGCTGACGGCTGCGTTTTCCTTGGTACTCATCGACATCATCTCCTCGAAGCTGGGCGGGCCGTCGGCCTGTGGGGCAGGGCGACGCTTCGCGTTCTTGTGGTTGGTATGAACCGTCTCGTTGGCCGGCGACTATAGCTCAATCGATGAGGATGCTACTAGTTTTGTAGCTGTCAAGGCAATCTGGATGCGGGTTGTGAGACAAAGCCTCACAAATTGGTGTATTCGGCCATGGCTTCGCCCAACCGGATCGCGCGGCCTGGCGACCACTGCGGGTTGAAGCCCAGCGCGGGCGCCGGGAAGAGCATGACGACGGTGGAGCCCAGCAAGAATCGGCCCATCTCGTCGCCCTTGCGGATGTCGATCTGCTGGTCGGCGTAGTGCCACTCGCGCAGCTCGCCCACGCGCGGCGGGTTGACCACGCCATGCCACACGGTGGCCATGCTGCCGACGATGGTGGCGCCCACGAGCACCAGCACGAAGGGGCCGCGCGCCGACTCGAAGACGCACACCACGCGTTCGTTGCGAGCGAAGAGGCCGGGCACGCCGCGCGCCGTCGTCGGATTCACCGAGAACAGGTCGCCCGGCACGTGGATCATGCGCACCAGCCGCCCGTCGCAGGGCATGTGGATGCGGTGGTAGTCCTTCGGGCTCAGGTAGAGCGTGGCGAAGCTGCCGTGCGCGAACTTCGCGGCCAGCGTGGCGTCGCCGCCCACCAGCGCTGTGGTCGTGTAGTTGTGGCCCTTGGCCTGGAAGATCTGGTCGCCTTGAATTGCGCCGAACTGGCTGATCGCGCCGTCCACCGGGCAGATCAGGTCGGCCTGCGCGATGGGCCGGGCGCCGGGCTTGAGTTCGCGCGTGAAGAACTGGTTGAAGCTCTTGTAGTGGCTGATGTCCGACTCGAGCGCCTCGCCCATGTCCACGCCGTACTTGGCCACGAAGCGGCGGATGATCCAGGTCGTCACCGCCCCCCGCTCCTTGCCCGCGACCCAGCCGGCGAAATTGGTCAGGGCCTGTTTGGGAAACAGGTATTGGGGCAGTACGGCAGAGCGGTCGGACACGTGGGAAGGATCTGGAAAGCGGATCGGAGGGGCATTCTATAAAGGGCTTTTCGCCCGGGACGTAGGAAGCTTCCCTTGGTTCGGCCCGCCTTCCATCGGCGGGCCCGTCAGTCCGCCTTGATCCCCGCCGCCTTGATCACCTGGGCCCACTTCTCCACCTCGGCCTTCTGGAAGGCCGCGATCTGCGCGGTGCTCAGGTCGGCCGGCTCCATGCCGAAGCCCTTGAGCTTGTCCTGCATCTCGGGCGTCGCGAGGATCTTGCGGATCTCGGTGTGCAGCCGGTCTACCACCGGCGCGGGCGTGTTCGCCGGCACGAAGATCGCCTGCCACGACACCACCTCGAAGTCCTGCAGCCCCGGCACGCCCGATTCGGCCACCGTCGGCACGTCGGGCATCGAGGCCAGCCGCTTCGCCGAGGTGACGGCGATCGCGCGCAGCTTGCCGCTCTGGATGTGCGGGCCGGCCACCACGGTGGTGTCGAACATCATGTCGACCTGTCCGCCGATCACGTCCTGGATCGCCGGGCCGCTGCCCTTGTACGGAATGTGCGTGAACTTCACGCCCGACTTGTAGGCCAGCAGTTCCAGCGCCAGGTGCTGCGAGGTGCCCGTGCCGGCCGAGGCCGACGAGAGCCCGCCCGCCTTGCCCTTGCTGGCCGCGATCACGTCCTTCAGCGTCTTGTACGGGCTCGCCTGGTTCACCACCAGCACCACCGGGTTGGTGCCGATCAGCGTCACCGGCGCGAACGACTTCTGCGGGTCGTAGCCCAGCTTCGGATACAGGCTGACGTTGATCGCGTGCGAGCTGATCGTGCCGCCCACCAGCGTGAAGCCGTCGGGCGCGGCGCGCGCGCCTATCTCCGAGCCCACGCTGCCGCCGGCGCCGCCCTTGTTGTCGATGATCACGGTGGTACCCAGCACCGGGCCGAGCTTCTGCCCGATCAGACGGCCCAGCACGTCGGTCGTGCCGCCCGCCGGGAACGGCACGAGGTACGTGATGGGCTTGCCCGTGGGCCAGGTGCCGCCGCCCTGCGCGAAGGCCACCGGAAGCGCGGTGGCGAGCGAAGAGGCGAGGGCGGTGCGGATGAGTGTGCGGCGTTGCATGTGAAAGTCTCCTTGGGTTGTCGGGTGGCTGGACGTGGTCGTGATGCGCCGGCCTCTCAGGGCATGTCGACGATCTCGATCCAGTTCGGGTTCTTGCCCACGTCCAGGTGCTGGGGTTTGCCCAGCGCGCCGGTGGCGTTGTCGATGGCGTAGAGCGAGATGCCGTTCGATTCCTGTCCCGCCGCGATCAGGTAGCGGCCGGTGGAATCGATGGCGAAGCCGCGCGGACCCTTCTCGGTCGGCGTCTGGCCCAGCGGCTGCAGCTGCCCGGTGGCGGCATCGACCTTGAATGCCGAGAGCGTGCTAGTGGTGCGCTCCGAGGCGTAGAGAAAGCGCCCGTCAGGCGTCAGGTGCAGGTCGGCGGCCCAGGGCTTGCCGGTGAAACCTGCGGGCAGGGTGGTGGTGCTTTGCTCGAGCTTCAGCGTGCCGCGCGCGGCGTCCCATGCGAACACGTGCAGCGCGGCGTCGAGTTCGTCGAGCAGGTAGACATGGCGCTGCGCCTTGTCCCACACGAAGTGACGCGGGCCCGACTTCGCCGTGGTGCGGGTCAGCGGTGGATCGTTGGGCGAGAGCTGCCCCTTCTCCGCGTCGAAGCGCCAGCTCGACACGTTGTCGCCGCCCAGGCTGGTGGCGAGCACGAAGCGGTTGCTCGCGTCCGCGTGGATGGCGTGGGCGTTGGGCTCGGTCTGGATCAGCTGGTGGATGGGCCCCACGGCACCGTCCTTGCCGATGCCGTTGACCGTGATCTTCCCGCCCTGGTACGAAGCCGCGAACAGCCACCTGCCGCTCGCGTCGAGGTCGATGTTGGCCATGCTGTCGGCCAGCGGCGCCTCGGCCAGCTTCTGCAGCTTTCCGCTGGCGCCGTCGATGGATAGCGCCGTCACGCGAAACGGCTGCGAGCGAAGCGCGGCGTACAGCACGCGCTTGTCGCGGCTCACCACCATCGGCATCACCGTGCCGCCCACGTTCAGCGTCTGCACCGGCTTGAGCGCGCCCTGGCTGCGGTCGAGCTCGAGCACCGAGATTTCCTGGCTGTCGGCGTTCGACACGTAGACCCAGGTGGCGGCCGATGCGGGTACCGCCGCGGCCAGCCACAGCAGCGATGCGATGGTCGTCTTCTTCATGGCTGCCGGCTCGCTCAGGGTTTGATGTTGAGTTTGGTGATGAGCTGCTTGAAGTACACGTTGTCCTTCGCCAGCGTCTCCTTGAACACCGCGCCGTCGGTATAGACATAGCCCAGGTTCTGCTTGTCCATCACCTCGTGCATCAGCGGTTCGGCGGCGGTCTTCGCGGTGATCTCGCGCAGCTTCGCCATCACTTCGGGTGGCGTGTTCTTCGGTGCGCCCAGGCCGCGCCAGGTGCCGATCGACAGGTCGATGCCGCGCTCCTTGGCGGTGGGCACCTTCTCGAAGCCCTTCACGCGCTTGTCGGCCATCACCATCAGCACCTTGAGCTTGCCGCCCTGCACGTGCGTCGTCACCTCGGCCGGGCTCACCGCCACGGCTTCGATGTGGCCGCCCAGCAGCGCCAGCACCGCGGGCGCCGCGCCCTGGAACGGGATGTGGCCGAACTTGGCGCCGGTCTTGTCTTCCAGCGCGGCGGCGGCAAGGTGCCAGATCGAGCCGTTGCCCGAGTTGCCCACGCGCACGCTCTCCGGCGACTTCTTCGCGGCGGCCAGGAACTCCTCGATGGTGTTCCACGGCGCGTCGGCCTTCACCGTGATCGCGGCCGGGTCGGCGTTGAGCTGCGCGATGGGCTGGAAGTCGTCGTAGTTGAACTTGGCCAGCCCCAGGTGCGGCAGCGTCAGCAGCTCGACCGTGAGCACCGCGAGCTTGTAGCCGTCGGGCTTGGCGTTGATCACTTCCGTCCAGCCGATGGCGCCGCCCGCGCCGGGACGGTTGACGATCACGATGCTCTGCGAGATGTGCTTGCGGCTCGCCTCCGAGAAGGCGCGCGCCAGGCCGTCGGTGCCGCCGCCGGGCTGGTAGGGCACCAATAGCTCGATGGTGCGGTTCGGAAAATCGGCCTGTGCGGCGGCCGGTGCCGTCAGGCCGAGCGAGAGCGCGGCCGTGGCCGAGAGGGCGGCGATGCCGCGAATGAACTGCTTGCGTTTCATGATGTCCTTGTCTCCGTTGTTGTGGGTGAGTGTTGAAAAGCGTGGGTGCGCGTCAGGGCATGTACTGCCCGCCGTTCACCTCGATCACCTGCCCGGTGACGTAGCCCGAGAGCTGTTCCGATGCGAGGTAGAGGAACGCGCCCACGCATTCCTCGGGCTCGCCGATGCGGCCCATCGGAATGCTGGCGCGGAAGTTCTCCAGCATCGCAGGCGTCGAGAAGCGGTCCTGGAAGGGCGTCTGGATGACGCCCGGCGCCACCGCGTTCACGCGGATGCGGTCGCCCACCAGCTCCTTCGCCAGGCCGTGCGTCGCCGTGCTCACGAAGCCCTTCGAGCCTGCGTACAGGTAGGCGGAAGGCCCGCCGCCGGTGCGCGCCGCGACCGAGGTCACGTTGATGATGTTGCCGCCGCCGTTCTTGCGCATCAGCGGAACCACCTCGCGGCAGAACGCGAGCACCGAGCGCGCGTTGATGTGCAGCACCTCGTCGAAGAGGGCATCGTCGAACTCGGCGATCGGCACGCGCTTGACCAGGCTGCCCGCGTTGTTCACCAGCACGTCGATGCGGCCGCCGAACTGTGCCGAGGCCTGCTTCACGCATTCGCGGATCGCGCCCGTGTCGCGCACGTCGGCCTTCAGCGCGAAGGCGGTGCCGCCGGCCGCGCGGATGGTGTCGACCACCTGGTTCGCGGCGTCGGCGGAGCTGTTGTAGTGCACCGCCACGCGCATGCCGCGTGCGGCGAAGGCGATGGCCACCGCCGCGCCGATGCCGGTGCTGGCGCCGGTGACGAGGGCTGTCCTGTCCTTGAGGTCTTCCATGAGGGGTTCCGTTGATGAGTTCGAAGGATCAACGCGGCGCGATGGATGCCACGCTGGGCGAGCGGTACTTCAGCACCCACTTGACGGTGAGCGGCGAGGCGAAGTTGAAGGCTGGCGAGTCGCAGCGGATGCTGGTCTTGAACGCGCCGTTCGGCGTGTTGTAGTTGGTGTCCGCGCTCACGTCGACAGGCGCGCAGTTCTGCAGGCCTTCGACCTCGAAGCCCTGCACGTCGCCGGTGGCGAAGCTGAACTTGTTGGTGCCGGTGGCCGTGGCGCCGCTGGAATACGTGCCGAACTCCAGCTCGACCTTGGCGATGTCGAGCGCGGCGGCGGGCGTGTAGGTGTCCACGCGCGTGATCCGGCCCGGCTCGAAGGTGTAGGTGGTGGCCGAGGTGATGCGCGTGTCCTTCACGGGCGCGCCGCCGGTGGCCTTGTCCATCGCGTCCTGCGTGTAGCTCACCGTGAGCACCTTGCCGGCCTCCGCGATCTGCAGGTTCTTCTGGTACGACGCGGGAATCAGCGGGTCGGAAGAAGTCGCGACCGTGAACTTCGGCTGCAGCTGCGGCCATTGCGTGTCGGCCACGCTGGAGAGCATGTTGTACGAATGCGGGATCGCGAAGTACGGGTTGGTGCGGTGATAGGTCTGTGCGCCGTTCACCACCGGCAGGCTGATCACGCGCAGGCCATCGCGGTAGGTGACGAGGCCGCGGTCGTAGGTGGCGGCCTGGCCGTCGAAGCCCGCGAACTTCGTCAGCGTCGAACGCGGCAGCTTGTCGAGGTAGGCCAGGAACGTCTGCGTCGAGACCGGCGCCTTCTGCGCATAGCCGGCGGACTTCCACAGGTTGTTGGTGTAGATGAGCTGGTGCGACAGGCTCAGGTTCTCGCCGAGGATGCGCGCCTTGCCGCGGTAGCTGTCGGTGCGGCGGCCCTTGTCCCACATGTTGAGCGAGCCGGTCTCCGAGTCGTACCAGAACTCGACGTACTTGGCCGTCACGCGCGTGGCGAATGCGTAGGCGATGTCCTTTTCCTCCGCGCTCAGCACGTTCATGTGCTCTGCGGCCGAGAGCACCTCGGCGAACGCGGTGTCGGCATAGCCCGCGAGGCTGCGGCCGAAGTCGACGCCGTTGCCGGCCGGGTTCAGCCGCAGCTTGATCACGTCGACCGACTGGCGCAGCCAGCCCTTGAGCGAGGCCTCGTCCTGCGCCGACACCGTCATGCCGGTCTCGATCAGCCGCTGCATGATCTCGCCGATCAGCAGGATGCTGTAGCGGTCGAAGCGGCCGCTGCCGTCGGTCTCGTCGGAGAAGCCGAAGGCCGAGAAGGTCTTGTAGTGGTTGATCATCTTCTGCAGCAGCGCCTCGCTGGCCTCCGGGCCTTCCCAGCCCAGCAGGTAGCGCAGGCGGGCCACGCTGAAGGCCACACCGTAGTAGTTGGTCGGCAGGCCGATGAGCGAGTAGTCGGCCTCGTTGACGAAGGTGCGCCAGTCGAGCTTGGTGCGCAGCGTGGCGAGCGTGGCGCCGTCCACCGCGGCATCGGGGCCGTCGAGCAGGCCTGCCTTCTTGAGCTTCCAGAGCGCGGAGACGTAGTAGTAGATGCCCCAGCTCTCGTTGGTGACTCCGGTGGTCATCGCCGCGATCTCGCGGTAGCCGTCGAGGTACTCCTTGTATTTGGGATCGGACGGCGAGGCGTTCAGCAGCAGGTACGAGAAACCGATGGCCACCTTGCCGGGCAGGAACTTGTCGCCGCTGTTCGACGCGAAGACCTTCACGCCGAGCAGTTCGGTGTCGAGCTTCTGCGTGCGCACCTGCTGGAACAGCCGCTCGATCGTCGGCAGCAGGTTGTTGCGCACGATCTCGTCCATCGGCGTGTTCGAAAGCTTCGGCTGCGCGGCGAGCACCTCGGGGTCCACGGGCGCTTCGGCAGATGGTGCCGGTGCCGGCGCGGGCGGGTTGGTGGCCACGGGCGTCGGGAAGAACGTGCCTCCATCGCCGCCCCCGCCGCACGCGGCAAGCAGGACGGCGCCCGCGATCGCACTCGACACCAGCTTGGGTTTCTGCATCCTCTGTCTCCTTCTGTTGTAGAAAAAACCAGGCCCGGCTCCCCAGCCGGACTTTCCAGAATGACTTTCCCCCGCGGCCGCTTGCTCCGCTGCGGCCGAGCGTGCCTCCTCAGGTCACGGGCGCGGGGTTGAAGAGCACGAGCGCGTTGTGCAGCTTCCAGTGCTCGGCCCATGTCTTCCTGCGGCCGCTGGCCACGTCGAGCATCAGCCGGAAGAGCTCCCAGCCCACGTCCTCGATGCTGGCCTCGCCGTCGGCGATGCGCCCCGCGTTCACGTCCATCAGGTCGTGCCAGCGGCGCGCGAGGTCGCTGCGCGTGGCGACCTTGATCACCGGCACCTCGGCCAGCCCGTAGGGCGTGCCGCGTCCGGTGGTGAACACATGCAGGTTGATGCCGGCGGCCAGCTGCAGCGTGCCGCAGATGAAGTCGCTGGCCGGTGTGGCGGTGTAGATCAGGCCCTTCTGCGCGGCCTTCTCGCCGGGCGCGAGCACGCCGGTGATCGGCGCCGAGCCCGACTTGACGATGGAGCCCATCGCCTTCTCGACGATGTTCGAGAGCCCGCCCTTCTTGTTGCCCGGCGTGGTATTGGCGCTGCGGTCGACGAGGCCCTTCTTCAGGTAGGCGTCGTACCAGGCCATCTCGCGGATCATGGCCTCGGCCACCTCGGGCGTGGATGCGCGCGAGGTGAGCTGGTCGATGCCGTCGCGCACCTCGGTGGTCTCGGAGAACATCACGGTGGCGCCCGCGCGCACCAGCAGGTCGGTGCAGAAGCCCACGGCCGGATTCGCGGTGACGCCCGAGAAGGCATCGCTGCCGCCGCACTGCACGCCCACCACCAGCTCGCTGGCGGGCACGGTCTCGCGCCTGCGTGCGTTGAGGCGGGCAAGGTGCTCCTCGGCCTGGCGCATGACCGAATCGATCATCGACATGAAGCCGACGTGCGCATCGTCCTGCAGGCAGACCACGTCGAGTTCGGCGTCGCCCTCGGCCTCTCCGCGCTTGTCGACGATGGGAATGCTCCCCGGCGGCAGCAGCCGCTCGGGCTGCAGCTTCTCGCAGCCCAGGCTCACCACCATCACCTCGCCGCCGAAGTTGGGGTTGAGGCTGATGTTGCGCAGCGTGCGGATCGGCACGATGGCGTCGGGCGCGTCGATGGCCACGCCACAGCCGTAGGTGTGCTCCAGCGCCACCACGTCGTCGACGTTGGGGTACTTCGGCAGCAGCTCGGTCTTGATGCGCTGCACCGCGAACTCGGTGACCCCCGCCACGCACTGCACCGTCTGCGTGATGGCCAGGATGTTGCGCGTGCCCACCGAGCCGTCGGCATTGCGATAGCCCTCGAAGGTGTAGCCCTCCAGCGGCGCGAGGGCAGGGGGCTTGACCGTGGCGATGGGCAGGCCGTCGAGCTCGGGCGCGGTCGGCATGCGCATCACGCGCTCGTGCACCCAGCTTCCGCGCGGCAGCGCCTTCAGCGCGTAGCCGATCACCACGTCGTAGCGGCGGATGGCGTCGCCTTCGGCCAGGTCGACCAGCGCGACCTTGTGGCCCTGCGGCACGTTGTCCACCAGCCGCAGGCCGTCGGCGAACTCCGCGCCGGCCTTCAGCCCGCCGTCGTTGGCGACGATGGCGACGTTGTCGGCCGCATGGATGCGGATGTAGAGCGGTGGGCGGGTGGTCTCGGTCATCGCGGGATCTTCCTTGCCTTGCTTACTTCACTACCATGAACATGCTGGGAAGCCATGTGGAGAACGCGGGCACGAAGGTGACCACCCCCAGTGCGAAGATCAGCGCGCCGTAGAACGGCCAGATGGTGCGCATCACCGTTCCCACCGACACCCCGCCGATCGCGCAGCCGACGAACTGCGTCGTGCCCACGGGCGGCGTGTTCAGGCCCAGCGCGCAGTTGATGAGCATCACGATGCCGAACTGCACCGAGGTCATGCCGTACTGCTGTGCGATGGGCAGGAAGATGGGCGTGCACAGCAGGATGGTGGCCGCCATGTCCAGGAAGGTGCCCAGCACGAACAGGATGATGTTGATGAGCAGGAAGATCACCCACGGCGTGCTCGTCACCTGCGACAGCATCTGCCCGGTGAGCTCGGCCACGCCGTACAGGCTGATGAGGTAGCCGAAGGTGCTGGAGATGCCGATCAGCAGCAGGATCACGCCGGTGGTGCGCACCGCCTTCGAGGCCGCCTTGACGAAGTGCTCCCACTTCAGCGTGCGGTACACGAAGATCGTGAGGCCCAGCGCGTAGAGCACGGCCACCGCCGCCGATTCGGTCGCGGTGAAGATGCCCGACAGGATGCCGCCCAGGATCAGCAGCACCACGAACAGGCCCGGCAGCGCCGCGGCGAACGAGCGTCCCACGATGGCCCAGCCGGGGAAGGTTCCGGCGGGGTAGCCGCGCTTCACCGCCACCAGGTAGGCGGCCACGAGGTTGCTGATGGTGAGCACCGCCGCAGGCAGCAGCGCCGCGAGGATCAGCGCCGCGATAGACACCTTTCCGCCGGCAGCCAGCGAATAGATGATGAGGTTGTGGCTGGTCGGCATCAGCGCGCCCACCAGCGCCGCGTGGGTCGTCACGTTGACCGCGTAGTCGGCGTGATAGCCCTCCTTCTTCATCATCGGGATCATCACGGCGCCCATGGCCGAGACGTCCGCCACGGGCGAGCCCGAGACGCCGCCGAACAGCGTGCAGGCCACCACGTTCGACATGCCCAGGCCGCCGCGCACGTGGCCCACCAGGTCGCGCGCCAGGTTGACGATGCGGTCCGCGATGCCGCCGTAGAGCATCAGCTCGCCGGCGAAGATGAAGAACGGGATGGCGAGGAACGAGAAGATGCCCATGCCCGAGGTCATCTGCTGGAAGCCGACCGCCAGCGGCAGGCCTTCATAGAGCAGCGTGGCCAGGGCCGAAAGGCCGATGGAGAAAGCCACCGGCACGCCCAGCAGGAGGAAGAGCGTGAACGAGAGGCAGAGAATCAACAGAGGAATGGTCATGATCTGGCCGCCTCGCCTTGAATGGGGGCGCTATGGACTGTTCGGGGAATGCCGCGGAACCGGCTTTGCCGGGCAGCAGGCATTGCCCCCTGCAAGGGGGTTGGAGAAGCGACACGAAGTGCGCGAAGCCTGGGGGTGTGCATTCGTTATCCCCAGGCGGGTTCTACTTCGCGGCCTTGGGCCAAGGCGATGATGTGTTCAATGGAGAAGAGGACGATCAGCACGCCCGAGACGGAGGCCGGCACGTACTTCCAGCCTTCGGAGATCCACAGCGTGGGCAGGCGGTATTCCCAGACCGAACCGGCCAGCTCGGCGCAGTTCCAGGCCATGGCCAGGCCGAACACCAGGATCAGCGCGTGGATGAGGTATTCCATCTTCAGCCGCAGCCAGTCGGGCGCGAGGACGAGGAAGGATTCGAGTCCGATGTGGCCCGCGTCGCGCACGCCCACGGCCACGCCGAGCATGGTGACGTAGAGCACCAGCAGCAGCGCGAGGCTTTCGGCCCAGGTGGGGGTGTTGTTGAGCACGTAGCGGCCGAACACCTGCCAGCTCACGGCGCAGATCACCGCGACGAGGCCCAGGATGCCCAACCACATGCATGCACGCGCGAGGGTGCGGCAAAGTTTGGTGTACATATTTTCCAGCGCAAGAGATGGTGGGGGACTGCCCATTCGTGAAACACCGAGGAACCGGCTTCGCCGGGCCTCAGGTGTTGCCCCCGGTAGGGGGTGGCGGCTACACGAAGTGAGCAAGCCTGGGGGCGAGCCCTATTTCGTGTCTTGCACGCGCTTGACCAGGTCCTTGAGCTTGGCGTCAGTGATGAACTTGTCGTACACCGGCTTCATCGCCGCCTGGAACGGAGCCTTGTCCACTTCGATGATCTCGGCACCGCCGGCCTTCACCGTGGCCAGCGACTTCACTTCGCGCTCTTCCCACTGCTTGCGCATGTAGGGCACCGACTCCTTGGCGGCCTGGCGGATCCAGCCCTGCTCCTCGGCGGAGAGCTTGTCCCACGCGCGCTTGGAGAACAGCAGCATCTCGGGCGCCATCGAGTGCTCGGTCTTGCTGTAGTACTTGGCCACTTCGAAGGCGCGCGCGCTTTCGTACGTGGGGTAGTTGTTCTCGGCGGCGTCGATCAGCCCGGTCTTCAGGCCGGTGTAGACCTCGCCCATGGGCATCGGCGTGGCGTTGGCGCCCATGGCTTCCAGCATCGACACCCACAGGTCGGACTGCTGCACGCGAACCTTCAGGCCCTTCATGTCGGCGAAGCTGCGCACCGGCTTCTTGGCCGTGAACATCGAGCGCGCGCCGCTGTCGTAGTAGGCCAGGCCCACGAAGCCCTGCTTCTCGCACGACTTCAGGATCTCCTCGCCGATCGGGCCGTCGAGCACCTTGTGCAGGTGGTCGACCGAGCGGAACAGGAAGGGCATGGTCGGCACCTGCGTCTCGGGGCAGATGTTGTTCATCGGCGCGATGTTCACGCGCACCATCTGCAGCGCGCCGATCTTGGTCTGCTCGATCGTGTCCTTCTCGCTGCCGAGCGCACTGTTGTTGAACACCTTGATGCTGTGCTTGCCGCCCGACAGCGCCTTCAGGCGCTCGCTCATGAACTTCACCGCGGTCACGGTGGGGTAGTCGTCGGGGTGGATGTCGGCCGAACGGAACTCGGTGGCGTGTGCAGCCATGGTGGTCAGCGCGGCTGCTGCGCACGCGGAAATTGCGATCAGGGTCTTCTTGGCGAATTTCATTTGTCTCGTCCTCTTGCTTGGTGGTTGTTGAAAAAAGGTTCAGCTGCCGAAGGCCGGTTCCGGAACGCCCTGCGCGCCCGGCCGCAGTGCGAAGACGCCGCCGGCCAGCGGCTGGTCGCTCAGGTCGATGCCGCCGGGGCGGATCGAGGTGACGAACAGGGTGTCGAGCCCTGCGCCGCCGAAGGCGCACATGGCGGGCTTCTTCACCGGCACTTCGAGCGAGCGGTCGAGCCGGCCGTCGGGCGTGAAGCGGTGCACCAGGCCGGCGTCGTTGCCGCAGATCCAGTAGCAGCCGTCGGTGTCCATGGCGGCGCCGTCGGGGCGGCCGGGCAGGGGCTTCATGTCGACGAACAGGCGGCGGTTGCCGGGCGTGCCGGTTTCCGTGTCGTAGTCGAAGGCCCAGACGGCCTGCACGGTGGGGTGCGAATCCGAGAGGTACATCGTGCGGCCGTCGGGGCTGAAGGCCAGGCCGTTGGGCACGATGAAGTCGTCGAGGCGCAAGGTGGCGTTGCTGTCGCCCTCGCCGTAGCTGTAGAGGCGGCCGACGCGCGAGCCGGCGGCCATGTCGAGCAGCATGGTGCCGGCCCAGAAGCGGCCCTGGCGATCGCAGCGGCCGTCGTTGAAACGCATGGCGGGTGCCGCGTGCTCGACGCGGGCGAGCGAGGCGGCGGCCAGCGTGCCGTCGGCCTGCGGCTTCACCGAGAAGAGGCCGCTTTCCATGCCGGCGATCCACTCGCCGGGCGCGTCGGCGCGCGGCGCGATGCAGGCGATCATTTCGTCGGCCTTCCACTGCGCATGGCCTTCGCTCGCATGCCAGCGGTTCAGCGTGCGTGCCGGAATGTCGACCCAGTACAGCGCCTGTTGCGCGGCATGCCACACCGGGCTTTCGCCGGTGCCGTTGCGCGCGTCGAGAACCAGTTCAGCTTGCATCGCCTCAATCGCCGAATGGGCCCTGTGCGGTGAATGCGCCGCCCTGGTAGATGGCGTTCGGGTCGGTCGGCGCCACGGGAGGCTGCTGCTCGACCTTGTCGCGGAATACTTCGGAGCTGTCCTGCGGCATGAAGCCCAGGTGCGCGGCGGCGCTGTTGTCCCACCACACGTCGCGGTTGCTCGACATGCCGTAGACCACCGTGTGCTTCACGTCGGGCGTGAAGAGCGACTTCTCGATCAGCGAAGTCAGGTCGCGGTAGCTGAGCCAGGTGCTCATCATCCGGCGGTTGGCCGGCTCGGGGAACGAGGAGCCGATGCGGATGCTCACCGTCTCGATGCCCCAGCGGTCGAAATAGAACTGGGCCACGTCCTCGCCGAAGGACTTCGACAGGCCGTAGTAGCCGTCGGGCCGGCGCGCGGCATGGGCGTCGATGTGCTCGCTCTGCTTGTAGAAGCCGATCACGTGGTTCGAACTCGCGAACACGACGCGCTTCACGCCGTGGCGGCGCGCTGCCTCGTAGATGTGGAACACGCCCTTGATGTTGGCCTCGAGGATTTCCTCGAACGGCCGCTCGACCGATACGCCGCCCAGGTGGACGATGGCGTCACAGCCCTCGACCAGCGCGTGCACCGCGGCCTTGTCCGAGAGATCGCAGGGCACGACTTCCTCGTGCGCACCCGCGGTCGGCGAAAGCGCGGCGATGTCCGACAGCCGCAGCACGTTCGCAAAAGGCTTGAGCCGCTCGCGCAGCACCTTGCCGAGCCCGCCGGCCGCGCCGGTCAGCAGGAGGCGGTTCATCTTGTTGTTGTCTGTCATGGTTGCCCGTCCTTGCGCGCGGGAGTCATGGTTTTCGAGGGGCTGCCGTCACGGCGGACTTCCTGAAGCGGCCGGTACGATGCCGACGGAGCGAAGTCGAAGGGGCGCTGCATGTCGGTGTCGTGAAGACCGGAAAACCGCCGGCGCATCGGCCTGCGACTCCTGGGAGTTGAGTGATAAGTTATCTGTTGTCGTACAACTAGTTTGGAGATTATCATCGTGGCCATGGTTCAGTCGACTGCGGGTAATCCCTTGGTGGCGGAGGTGCAGGTGGAAACGGCTTCCGCTGCTCCTTCTTTCGTGGGGCGTCCGCGCCAGCGCGCGCGGGGGCTGGCCCATGGGCTGGTGGAAGACCTCGGCGAGAAGATCCGCAACCAGTCGCTGCGGCCGGGAGACAAGCTCCCGACCGAGTCGGCCATCATGCAGGCCTACGGCGTGAGCCGCACCGTGGTGCGCGAGGCGCTGTCGAAGCTGCAGGCCGCCGGGCTCGTCGAGACGCTGCACGGCGTGGGCACCTTCGTGCTGCAGCCGCGCACGGGCGGGGTGTTCCGCCTCGATCCGGGCGAGATCGCCGCCTCGGTCGACGTGCTGGCCGTGCTGGAGCTGCGCATCAGCCTGGAGACCGAATCGGCCGGCCTCGCCGCCAGCCGCCGCACCGACGAGCAACTCGTCGCAATGCGCCAGGCGCTCGACGACTTCGAGCGCAACGTGGTCGTGGCGGGCGACACGGTGGGGCCGGACTTCCGCTTCCACCTGCAGATCGCCGAGTCGACCGGCAACCCCTATTTCGCGGACATCATGCGGCACCTGGGCACCACGCTCATTCCGCGTACCCGCATCAGCGCCATCCGCACGCACGAGGGCGGGGCGCCTTACCTGAGCCGCGTCAACCGCGAGCACGAAGAGATCTACGCGGCCATCGCTCGGCGCGACCCCGAGTCGGCGCGCGCCGCCATGCGCATCCATCTGACCAACAGCCGCGAGCGGCTGCGCATGGCTCAGGAAGCCGCGCAGCAGAAGGCGAAGGCTGATGCCTCCGCCGGGGCCGATGCGCCCGCGCCGTCGTCCGACGGCACCCCCTCGCACTGATCCTCCGCTGATTTTTCTTGTCCGCCATGCTGGACAAGTCATCTTTCTAGTTGTACGATGACTGATAACTTGTGCGATCAGTCATCAGTCGTGCGAGCCATGACGACCATCGAACAACAGGAGGCAGCATGACCATCAACCGACGCGGCGCATTGGGCGCCGCCCTGGCCACGACGCTGGCCGCCAGCCTGCCGATGCGCTCCCTCGCCCAGGGAGCCCAAGGCGCGCAGGGCGGCACCGGCAACTGGCCTTCGAAGCCGATCCGCATCATCGTTCCGTACCCGCCGGGCGGTTCGTCCGACATCATTGCGCGCGCCATCAGCCAGCCTCTGTCGGAGGCGCTGGGCCAGTCGGTCATCATCGACAACCGCGCGGGCGCCAACGGCAACCTCGGCGCCGACCTGCTGGCCAAGGCGCCGGCCGACGGCTACACGCTGATGCTGTGCGACCTCGGCGCGCTGGCCATCAGCCCGTCGCTCTACCCCAAGCTGCCTTTCGATCCGTCGAAGGACCTGCGCAGCGTGGCCATGCTGGCCTACTCGCCGCACCTGCTGGTGGTGCATCCCTCGGTGCAGGCGAACACGCTGAAGGAGCTCGTCGAGTTCTCGAAGAAGAGCGACCTCAATTTCGCCGTCACCGCCAGCGGCAGCACCGCGCACCTCGCGGGCATCGAGCTGCAGCGCCGGGTCGGCGCCAAGTGGGAATACGTGCCCTACAAGGGCGGCGTGCAGGCGGTGCTCGACACCGTCGCGGGCCAGACGCAGGTGCTCATGAACGGCATGCTCGCCACCTACCCGCAGGTGCAGGCCGGCAAGCTCAAGCTGATCGCGGTTTCCAAGGCCACGCGCATGCCGCTGATCGGCAACGTGCCGACCATCGCGGAGCAGGGCGCTCCCGGCTACGAGTCGGGCACCTGGCAGGGCATGGTCGCGGCGCGCGGCGTGCCCGACGCGGTGGTCGCGCGCTTCAACCGCGAGCTGGTCCGCATCATCCGCACCGCCGACATCCGGGCCCGCCTCGCGGGGCAGGGCGCCGAGGTCGTGACCATGACTCCAGCCGAGCAGGACCAGTTCTTCGCCAAGGAGCGCGCGCGCTGGGCGCAAGTCGTCAAGGAGGCCAACGTCAGGCTCGACTGACCGGTTTCCTCATCCCCTCTTTTTCATTTTTCGAATCTTCACTGGACGTTCCCGATGAATCCGCAAGAACTCAAGACCATCATGGGCTCCGGCCTGCTCTCGTTCCCGCTGACCGACTTCGACAGCAACGGCGACTTCAACAAGAAGGGCTACGAGCAGCGCCTCGAATGGCTCGCCCCCTACGGCGCGAGCGCGCTGTTCGCGGCCGGCGGCACCGGCGAGTTCTTCTCGCTCACCGGCGACGAGTACCCCGGCATCATCAAGACCGCGGTCGACACCTGCCGCGGCGTGGTGCCGATCATCGCGGGCGCGGGTGGCCCCACGCGCTTCGCCATCCAGTGCGCGCAAGCCGCCGAGAAGGCCGGCGCGCACGGCATCCTGCTGCTGCCGCACTACCTCACCGAAGCCGGCCAGGAAGGCCTGGCTGCGCACGTCGAGGCCGTGTGCAAGAGCGTGAAGTTCGGCGTGATCGTCTACAACCGCGCCACCAGCCGCCTCAAGCCCGACACGCTGGCCGCGCTGGCCGAGCGCAACCCCAACCTCGTCGGCTTCAAGGACGGCGTGGGCGACATCGAGGCCATGGTCGCCATCTACCAGAAGATGGGTGACCGCTTCGCCTACCTGGGCGGCCTGCCCACCGCCGAGGTCTACGCCGCCGCCTACAAGGCAATGGGCACGCCGGTGTATTCGTCGGCCGTCTTCAACTTCATTCCGAAGACCGCCATGGACTTCTACAGGGCCGTCGCCGCCGACGACCTGCCGACGCAGCACCGCCTGCTGAAGAACTTCTTCATGCCCTATCTCGAGCTGCGCAACCGCGTGCCCGGCTACGCCGTGAGCATCGTGAAGGCCGGCGCGAAGATCGTCGGCCACGACGCCGGCCCCGTGCGCGCGCCCCTCACCGACCTGAAGCCCGCCGAGATGGAGCAGCTCAAGGCGCTGATCGACTCGCTCGGCCCGCAGTAAGCCGCGCCAGCCTGAAGACGAAACCACAACAACGGAGACAAGACAACATGTTCCTCAAGAAGCTCTTCCTGGTCGCCGCCTCGGCCGCCCTGTTCTCGGCCTGCTCGGTGATGCCCTCGGGCAATGCCGCGTCGGCCGCGCCCGAAGTGGCCGCCGCCGCCGAGCGCCTGCGCATCGCGATGATCGACCCCACCGCTCCCGCATTGGGCGCGCTGGTGGCCGACGACCTCAGCTACGGCCACTCCGGCGGCAAGGTCGACACCAAGACCAGCTTCATCGCCGACCTGCTCGACGGCAAGTCCGACTTCGTGACCATCGCCATCACCGACCAGACCGTCAAGGTGGTCGACGGCAACACCGCCATCGTGCGCCACACCCTCACGGCGGACACCAACGACTCGGGCAAGCCCGGCAAGGTGGCGCTGAAGATCCTGGGCGTCTGGCAGAAGCAGGGCGGCAGCTGGAAGCTGCTCGCGCGGCAGGCTGTGAGGATCTAGGTCGAATGAAGAAGAGAGTCCTTCTTGGGGCGGCCCTCGCGGCTGCCTCGGCGGTGCTGCTGCCCCGGGTCGCCTCGGCGCAGTCCGACGCATGGCCGCAGCAGAAGCCGGTGACCATCGTCGTGCCGTTCCCGGCCGGCGGCTCCACCGACATGGTCGCGCGCGCCATCGCGCTGCAGCTGCAGACCAGGCTTGGCGGCAGCTTCGTCGTCGACAACCGGCCCGGCGCCACCGGCACCATCGGCACCGGCCAGGTCAAGCGCGCGGCACCCGACGGCTACACGCTGCTGGTGTCCTCGCTCGGCGCCTTCGTTGTCACGCCGCATCTGCAGAAGAGCGTGCCCTACGACGCGACGAAAGACTTCGACTACATCAGCGTGCCCGTGCAGGCGCCCAACGTGCTCGTCGCGAATGTGGCGCGGCCCGAGCACACGGTGGCCGACGTGCTGACGCTGCTGCGCAAGACGCCGGGCAAGGTCTCGTTCGCGAGCTCGGGCAACGGCTCGTCCGACCATCTCTCGGCCGAGCTCTTCTGGCAGCAGACGAAGACCGAAGGCGTGCACGTGCCCTACAAGGGCGGGGCGCCGGCGGTCAACGACCTGCTGGGCAACCAGGTCGACTTCTCGTTCCAGAACGTCAATGCCGTGCTGCCGCACATCCGTGCCGGCAAGCTGCGCGCCATTGCCGTCACTGGCGACAAGCGCTCGCCCGTGCTGCCAGACGTGCCCACGCTGGCCGAGGCCGGCGTGAAGGGGGCCGAGGTCTATTCGTGGCAGGGCATGGCTGCGCCCAAGGGCCTGCCGCCCGCCGTGAAGAAGAAGCTGAGCGACGCGGTCATCGCCGCCATGCAAGACCCTGAGACGAAGAAACGCATGCTCGACCAGGGCCTGGAAATCGTCGCCAGCACCCCCGATGAATTCACCGCCTTCCAGTTGCGCGAATGGACGCGTTGGAAGACATTGATCGACACCCGCCACATCACCGCAGACTGAAGCACGCAGCCCGAAGATGACAAGCCCTGAATCCGTTGTTTCCAACGCCGTGACAGGCGCCCCCGTCGTCACCGGCATGCGCGTGGTACCCGTCGCGGGCCACGACAGCATGCTGATGAACCTGAGTGGCGCGCACGGCCCGTTCTTCACGCGCAACCTGCTGATCCTGACCGACAGCGCCGGCCACACCGGCGTGGGCGAAGTGCCCGGCGGCGAGAAGATCCGCCAGACGCTGGAAGACGCGCGCGATCTCATCGTCGGCCAGCCCATCGGCCGCCACAACGCGATCCTCAACAGCATGCGCAGCGCTTTTGCCGGCCGCGACAGCGGCGGGCGCGGCCTGCAGACCTTCGACCTGCGCGTGACCATCCATGCGGTCACCGCCGTCGAAGCCGCGCTGCTCGACCTGCTGGGCCAGTTCCTCGAAGTGCCTGTGGCGGCCCTGCTCGGCGAAGGCCAGCAGCGCGACGCGGTGCAGATGCTCGGCTATCTCTTCTACGTGGGCGACCGCAAGAAGACCGATCTGCCTTACGAGAGCGCCCCCGGCGCCGACAACGACTGGTTCCGCTTGCGCCACGAGGAAGCCATGACGCCCGAGGCCATCGTGCGCCTGGCCGAGGCCACGCATGCGCGCTACGGTTTCACCGACTTCAAGCTCAAGGGCGGCGTGCTGCGCGGCGAGGAAGAAGTCGAGGCGATCCGTGCGCTGCACGAGCGCTTTCCGAATGCCCGCGTCACGCTCGACCCCAACGGCGGCTGGCTGCTGCAGGACGCGATCCGCCTGTGCCGCGACCTGCACGGCGTGATGGCCTATGCCGAAGACCCGTGCGGCGCCGAGGGCGTGTTCTCGGGCCGCGAGGTCATGGCCGAGTTCCGCCGCGCCACCGGGCTGCCGACCGCGACCAACATGGTCGCCACCGACTGGCGCGAGATGGTGCACAGCCTCTCGCTGCAGTCTGTCGACATCCCGCTGGCCGATCCGCATTTCTGGACCATGCAGGGCTCGGTGCGCGTGGCGCAGCTGTGCCAGGCCTGGGGCCTGACCTGGGGCTCGCACTCGAACAACCACTTCGACGTGTCGCTCGCGATGTTCACGCACGTGGCCGCAGCGGCGCCGGGCAAGGTGACCGCCATCGACACGCACTGGATCTGGCAGGACGGCCAGCGCCTGACCAAGGCACCGCTGCAGATCGAGGAAGGCTTCGTGAAGGTGCCCACGCGCGGCGGCCTGGGCGTGGAGCTCGACATGGACGAAGTCGAGAAGGCGCACCAGCTCTATCTGAAGCACGGCCTCGGCGCACGCAACGATGCGCAGGCGATGCAGTACCTGATTCCCAACTGGACCTTCGACAACAAGAAGCCCTGCATGGTCAGGTAAAGGCGTAGTCTCCGTTTCTCATCATTCCCGCAGCCGGAGCCCTCGCTCCGGCTTCTTTCTTTTCATCCATCGAGCAGCAAGGAACCCAACATGCAGAACTTCGACAACCTCATCGGCGGCGAATGGCGTGCCGGCGCGGGCTACGGCCCGAACGTCAATCCGAGCAACCTGTCGGACGTGATCGGCCAGTACACACAGGGCGATGCCTCGCACGTCGACGCGGCAGTGGCCGCCGCCACCGCGGCCTTCCCGGCCTGGGCCACGGGCAGCGTGCAGGCGCGCTCCGACGCGCTCGACAAGATCGGCAACGAGATCCTCGCGCGCAAGGAAGAGCTGGGCACGCTGCTCGCTCGCGAAGAAGGCAAGACCAAGGCCGAAGGCATCGGCGAGGCCGCGCGCGCGGGCTACATCTTCAAGTTCTTCGCGGGCGAGTGCCTGCGCCTGTCGGGCGAGGTGCTGCCTTCGGTGCGGCCCAACATCGGCGTGGAGATCACGCGCGAGCCTGTCGGCGTGGTTGGCCTCATCACGCCATGGAACTTTCCGATTGCCATTCCGGCCTGGAAGATCGCGCCTGCACTGGCCTTCGGCAATTGCGTGGTGCTGAAGCCCGCCGACCTCGTGCCGGGCTGCGCCTGGGCGATCGCGGAAATCATCAGCCGCTCGGGCATTCCGGCGGGCGTGTTCAACCTCGTGATGGGGCGCGGCAGCGTGATCGGCAATGCGCTGGTCAACCACCCCGGCATCCACGCGATCAGCTTCACCGGCTCGGTGGGCGTGGGGCGCAACATCGCGGTGCAGTGCGTCACCAACCACAAGAAGGTGCAGCTCGAGATGGGCGGCAAGAACCCGCAGGTGGTGCTCGACGACGCCGACCTCGCGCAGGCCGTGGAGCTCAGCGTGCAGAGCGCGTTCTACTCGACCGGCCAGCGTTGCACTGCGTCGAGCCGGCTCATCGTCACCGAAGGCATCTATCCGAAGTTCATCGACGCCATGAAGGAACGCATGGCGAAGATCAAGGTGGGCGACGCGCTCGCGCAGGGCACCGACATGGGCCCGGTCTCGTCGAAGTCGCAGCTCGACCAGGACATGGAATACGTCGCCATCGGCAAGGGCGAGGGCGCCACGCTGGCCGCTGGCGGCGAGCTGCTGAAGCTGGAGACCGACGGCTACTACATGTCTCCCGCACTCTTCAGCGAATCGTCGGCCGCGATGCGCATCAACAAGGAAGAGATCTTCGGCCCGGTGGCCAGCGTGATCCGCGTGAAGAACTACGAGGAAGCACTGGCCACGGCCAACGACACCGAGTTCGGGCTCTCGGCCGGCATCGCCACCACCTCGCTTAAGTACGCCACGCACTTCAAGCGCCACAGCCAGGCCGGCATGGTGATGGTCAACCTGCCGACGGCGGGTGTCGACTACCACGTGCCTTTCGGCGGTCGCAAGGGCAGCAGCTACGGCCCGCGCGAGCAGGGTCGCTACGCCCAGGAGTTCTTCACGACGGTGAAGACGGCCTACACGCTGGCCTGATCGATATTCAGGCGGGCGGAAGCGAAGACGGCGGCGCGCGGCGGCGTCTTCGCATGATGTATTCGACGAGCTCGAACACGCCTTCGCTCAGCAGTGCCAGCGCGGCTGCAGGCAGCGCGCCCGCCACCAGCAGCTCGCGGTCGTTGAGCGCCAGCCCCGTCACGATGCGCTCGCCGAATCCGCCAGCGCCGATGAAGGCCGCGATGGTCGCCGTGCCGATGGCGATCGCCGTGGCCGTGCGCACGCCCGCCAGCAGCGTGGGCAGCGCGAGCGGCAGCAGCACCAGCCGGAGGCTCTGCGGCGGCGTCATGCCAAGTGCCGTGCCTGCCAAGCGCAGGCCGTTAGGCACTTCGGTCAGCCCCGTCACCGTGTTACGCATGATCGGCAGCAGCGAATAGAGCGTGAGCGCGATCAGCGCCGGCAGCGCGCCGATGGCTCCCAGCATCGAGATCAGCACGGCCAGCAGCGCCAGCGAGGGCACGGTCTGCAGCAGGCTCGCGAAGCCCAGCACCACCGCGCGCAGCCGCACATGAGGGAACACCAGGATCGCGATCGGCACGCCGACGAGGATGGCGATGCCCACCGACAGCGCCACCAGCAGCAGGTGCTGGCGCGCGAGCTTCCACAGATCGGGCCCGAACAGCTTGGCTGTGAAGCCGCGGCGTTCTTCCTGCGGCTGTGCACTTGCACCCTTGCCTGTGCTCGCAATGAAGTCGCGCGCGATCGCATCGAAGGGCACGCCCTGCAGCTCGGCCCGCGCATTCATCGCGATCATCGCGTGCTCGTCGACCTTGCCTTCCAGCGTCTTCAGCGCGGCCCAGGCCTTGGGCAGCCGGGTGGGCAGGTCGAGCTTGTAGAGCACCACGGCGTCGTAGCGCGGAAAGTACTTCCTGTCGTCCTCCAGCACGCGCAGGCCGAGGTGGTCGATCTTGGCGTCGGTGGTGTAGATGTCGATCACGTCGATCTGCTTCGCGGCCACCGCGTCGTAGGCCAGCCCGTGGTCGAGGCCGGTGGGCGTCTGCGTGAAGCCGTAGCGTCCGGCCAGGCCCTTCCAGCCGTCGGCGCGGCCGATGAATTCGTTGGACAGGCCGAACTTCAGCTCGGGGTGCTTCGCCAGGTCGCTCAGCGTTCGGAGGCCCAGCCGCTCGGCGTCGGCGGCGCGCACCGCGAGCGCATAGCCGTCGTTGAAGCCCAGCGGGATCGCCACGCCCAGGCCCATCGGCGCGAGCGCGGCGTTCATTGCTTCGCGCGTGTCGGCCGGTGCGCCCTTGAGAATCTCGAGCGCGATGGTGCCGGTGTATTCGGCGTACAGGTCGATGGCGCCCGAGCGCAGCGCCTCGTACACGATGGCCGTGTTGCCCAGCCCCTGCCGCACGACGGGCGGCGTGGCCGTGTGCGGTGCCGCCGTCTGCGCCAGCAGCTCGGCCAGGATGTACGACTCGGTGAAGCGCTTGGAGCCGACGCGCAGCGTCTCGTCCGCCGCCCGCGCGATGCCGCAGACGGCAAGCCAGGCGAGGGCGAAGAGCAGGGCGGCGCGCAGGAAGCTGCGGGGCAGGTGCATCCGGGCCAGTGTATAGACAACGCCCCGTTCGGCGTACCCGCCAATCTCCTACACGCCATGGTGCGCCGAGCCGATGGGGCGGGCGGCCGGCGAGGCTCACAGTCGGGTGCGATGAAGAAGACCAAGCCCGCGAAAGAAGAAGTCGACCTTCCCGGCCCCGACGTCCACGGCCTGCGCGAACTGCCAGGCCTGCAGGTCGACGGCTACAGCCTGCAGTTGCGCGACAAGGACGGCTTCGTCGGCGACCAGGCCAGCCAGACCGCATTTCGCGAACTGCTCGAACACTGGCGCAAGCGCCGCCGCAGGAAGGGCAAGGATCCGCTGGGCAAATCGCATTCGCGCGACCTCGCCAAGAAGGAGCTCGACCGCGTGCTGCAGGAGAAGAAGGCGTCCGAAGCCACCGACCTGATGCATGTGGCCATCGAGGAGTTCGCGCAGGAACTGGCCTCCGTGATCCAGCGCTTCATGCGCCAGCCCTCGTGGAAGAAGGTCGAGCGCATCGTGATCGGCGGCGGCTTTCCCGAGAGCGACGTGGGCGAGCGCGCCATCCTGCAGACCGCCGCCATCCTCGAGGAGCTTGGCCTGCACGTGCAGATCGCCCGCCTGTCGCACGACGTGGACGATGGCGGCCTGATCGGCTGGGCGCACCTCGTGCCGCCCGCCATGCTGAAGGGCCACGACGCGATCCTCGCCGTGGACATAGGCGGCACCAACGTGCGCTGCGGCATCGTGAAGACGCGCCACCGCAAGGCGCCCGACTTCTCGCTGGCGAAGGTGGTGCGCCGCGAGAAGTGGCGCCACGCGGACGAAGGCCCGAACCGAGGCGGCATGGTCGACCACATCGCCGGCATGCTCGAGGAGATGGTGCGCTACAGCGAGCGCAAGAAGATCCGGCTCGCGCCCTTTGTCGGCATCGGCTGCCCGGGGCTGATCCGGCCCGACGGCTCCATCGCGCGCGGCGCGCAGAACCTGCCGGGCGACTGGGAGGGCCACGCCTTCCACCTGCCCAGCCAGCTGTGGCGCCGCATGCCGATGATGGGCTCCGGCCCGACGCTGGTGCTGATGCACAACGACGCGGTGGTGCAGGGCCTGAGCGAGCTGCCTTTCATGCGCGACGTGAGGCACTGGGGCGTGCTGACCATCGGCACGGGGCTCGGCAACGCGAGCTTTACCAACAGGGACTGACCGGGTCAGAGGTCTTCTGGCCGTAGGCCTTCGATGCGCATGCCGGCCGAGCTGGAAGCGACGTTGCCGGCCGCATCCATGGCGCGCGCCTCGATGTTCACGGCGCCGGGTCTCTTCGGCGTCCACGCGCACACGTACGGCGCGGCGCGCAGCGTGCACGCGGTCTTGCCGTCGACGATGAACTTCAGCTCGGCCACGGCCACGTTGTCGGAAGCAGTGGCGGTGAGCCTTGCCGCAATGCCGGTCGCGACGCTCGCGGGCGCGGAGAGCGCCACGGTGGGCGGCACCGTGTCCGAGGGCGGATTGACGATCACGTTGGCCGAGGCCACGGCCGAGTTGCCCGCCGCGTCGACGGCGACCACGCGGATCGTCTGCACGCCTGGCGCGCTCGGTGTCCAGCTGCAGGTGTAGGGCGGGGCGGTGAAGGTGCAGATCGGGATGCTGTCCCTGCCCAGCACCTTGACGCCCCACACGCCGGCGTTGTCCACCACGGCCGGCGCGATGACCGTGAGCTGCCCGACGGTGGCCATGGAGGGCGCGGCCACCGACACGGTGGGCGGCGCGGTGTCGGCACCGCCGAGCGCCAGGTCGATGGTGAACATCTGCTGGCCCTGCACCGCCTTCTGCTCGAAGGCATCGAAGATGGTGAACCAGCTCGCGCCGGGCGCGCGGTTGGCGGCGCGGGCCTTGACCAGCAGCGTCGTCTTGCCGGTGGCGAAGCAGCTGAAGCCGCAGTCCCAGTCGAACACGAAACGGCCGGAGGCGTCGGCCACGCCGGTCACCAGCATCGTCAGCGGCTTGCCGGCGCCCGGGTTGCGCCACACCGAGACCTGCGCGCCGGGCAGGGCGGTGCCGGTGTCGCGATCGGTCACGCGCACCTGGGTGGCGTTGGTGCCGGCCATGAACTTCGAGCTGCCGAGCTTGGGCCAGTCGGTCCAGTCGGTGTTGATGTTGGCCTTGGTGCCTTCGGTGAAGCGGATCAGCTCGAGCGTGGCGACGCGGTTGGCCGCCGGATCGCGGCGCTGCTCGAAGACGGTGCCCAGAAGGGGGTCGAGCCGCCAGTGCTGACGGGGCCACCAGTAGCGGTCGGCATCGTTGGCCAGCGCCAGATCGGTGACTGGCGCGACGCCGGTGGTGTCGGCGACGGCGATGCCGTTGTAGTACTCGCCCGCGCCGGCGCCGAACACATGCTCCAGCTCGTGCATCAGCGTCTTGAGCTGGCGGCCCAGGTAGTCCTTCTCGGTGGATTCGGGGGCGCCCGGCGTGGGCGCGCGCGAGAGGCGCAGCGGGTCGTGGATGGCGATCCAGTTCAGGTTCCAAGCCACGCCCTTCTGCGGAAAGGTCCAGCTCATCGACAGCCCGCCGTGGCTGTAGCCGCGCGTGGACTTCGAGACGCACACCACCACCTCGCCGTTGACCAGCCCGTTGTAGCTGCACTGCGGCGCGTTCGCGGGCGCGAGCAGCTGCAGGTCGGCAGCGGGGTCGAAGGCGAAGCTGCGCACCGTCTCGCGCGTGAACACGGTGTTGACGTCGGCCACGTACTGGGCGAGCCGGCGGCCGGCTTCGGCGGGGCCGATGTCGGCGGCGAGCTCGGGGTCGACGATGAACTTCAGGCGATGAGTGCTGGGGGCGGCCCGGCCGACCTCGTCCATGGCGGCGAAGGCGGGCGTCGCGATTCCAGACAGTGCGAATACCGTTGGTATGGCAGCAAACGCCAGATTGGCCAGGGTGCGCAGCGAGAAGAAAGCTCGCATCGGTTTTCCCCGGAGGCCGGGGCGCAGGACTCGGACGGACGGCGCTTCGGTCGGCCCCGCGGGAGGCCGTGCCCAAGCGGGCTACCCCGCTACGCAGGGGGTGCAGGGAGATCCGTTCGAGCCCTTCCGATGGCGAACCGGTGGCTGGGCAAGCCTGTCAATCCCCGAAACCGGTAGGTATTTTAGTCTGCATGTTCAATTGGTTTCAATTGTGTTGCATTTGTGCTTCCGGCGCCACAGCTTCGCCGCCCAGTGCCTTGTAGACCGCCACCAGCCCCACCGCCAGCCGGCTGGAGCTTTGTGCCTGGTCGCGCCTCGCCTGCAGCAGGGTGCGGCGCGCGTCGAGCTCCACGCCGAAGTCGGTGAGCCCGCCCTTGTAGCGCGCCGACGCTAGCACCAGCGCGTCGCGGCTGCGGCGCTCGCGCTCGGCCAGTTCGGCTTGCCGTTGCCGCTCGGCGGCGTAGGCGGTGAGGGCCGAGTCGATCTCGTGCCAGGCCTTGAGCACGGTCTGCTGGAACGCCACGGCCGCTTCCTGCTGCTGCAGCTCGCGCAGCTCGACGGTGCCGCGGCGACGGCCGCCGTCGAAGATCGGCAGACTGATCGACGGCCCCACGTGCCATTGCCTGCTGCCCCATTCGCCGAAGCGCTCGCTGCCCACCGATTCGTAGCCGAAGCCGGCGCCCAGCGTCACGCGCGGATAGAGGTCGGCCACCGCCACGCCGACGCGGGCTGTGGCCGCGTGCAGTTGCGCCTCGGCGGCCGCGATGTCGGGGCGGCGGCGCGCGAGTTCGCCCGGCTGGCCCAGCGCGAGCGCGGGCAGCGTGGGGGTATCGAGTGCGTCGCCGGCTGCGGTGTCGGCCAGTTCGGCGTTCAGCGTGCCCGGCGCGGCGCCGGCCAGCAGCGTGATGCGGTTCATCGCGTCGGCCTCTTGCTGCAGCAGCGCGGGAATGCGTGCGCGAAGTTCGGCGAGCAGCGCGCGCTGGCGCGCCGGGTCCAGGTCGGTCACGAGGCCGCCGTCGGCGCGCGCCTGAACCAGCTCGAGCGATTCGGCGGCCGCCGCGTTGTCGGCGCGCGCAATGCGCAACTCGCGCTGCGTGCCACGCAGCTCGAAGTAGTTGCGCGCCAGCTCGGCCTGCACGCTGAGCCGGGCCTGCCGCAGCAGCGCGGCCGAGGCGCCTGCGTCGGCATCGGCGGCCTCGATGGAGCGGCGCACGCGGCCCCACAGGTCGATTTCCCACGAGGCATCGAAGCCGGCCTGGTAGAGGTTGTAGGGCTCGCTGAGCGTGCGGATGAGCTGGTCGCGGTTGGAGACCGACGAGCCCAGCGCGTCGATCATCCGCGTGGCGGCGCCGGTCTCGCTCTGGCGCTGCCGGGTGACGCCCGCGCTGGCATTGAGCTGCGGCCCTTGTTGCGCCGCTGTGGTGGTGCGCTGCACGCGGCTTTGCGCGAAGCGCAGCGCGGCCGTCTGCAGATCGGGGTTGCTGGCGAGCACCATGGCTTCGAGGCGGTCCAGCACCGGATCGCCGAAGGCCTTCCAGTCGCCCGATGCGATGCCGGTGCCCGCGGCGCTCTGCCGTTCCGCGCCGAGCAGCGTGGGCGAACCGCCATGCCATGTGGACCAGTCGGCGGGCGCATCGGTCTTTGGCGACTGGTGATCGGGCCCCACGGCGCAGCCGGCAAGAGCGAGGGCGAGCGAGAGCGATGCAGCGGCGCAGGCAAGGGAAGAAAGAGGATGGGACATGGCGTGCTCCCGTTTTCAGACAAGGCGATTGCGGAACAGCCACGCCGCCAGCGGCAGCGTGACGGCGGCGATGACGGCCAGCGGAATCAGGTTGTGCCAGACCGTGGCCAGCCCGACGCCTTCGAGGTACACGCGCTGCACCAGGTCGATGGCGAAGCGCAGCGGATTGGCCAGCGTCGCCACCTGCAGCGCGTGCGGCATGTTGCGCACCGGCGTGGTCAGGCCCGACAGCAGCATCAACGGCATCAGCAGCACGAAGGCGTAGAGCATGGCCTGCTGCATGTTGGCCGACACGGCGGAGATCGACAGGCCGATGCCCACGCTCGCCACCGTGAAGAACAAGAGCCCCGTGTAGAGCGTGACGAGCGAGCCCGCCATCGGAATGCGGAACCAGAAGAGCGCCACCAGCAGGATCAGCGAGGACTGCACCAGCCCCACGAGCACCGGCGGCAGCGCTTTGCCGATCATGATTTCGAGCGGCGACATCGGCGTCACCAGCAGCTGGTCGAAGGTGCCTTGCTCGCGTTCGCGTGCCACCGACAGCGCCGTGAGCAGCAGCGTTTGCAGCATGCTGAGCGCGGCGATCATGCCCGGCAGCAGGTTCCAGCGCGTCTCCAGGTTCGGGTTGAACCATGCGCGCGATTCGACGGTCAGCGAAGGCGGCGGCGCGCCCGCGCGCATGCGCAGCTCGGCGTTGTAGCGCTCGACCACCGCGCTCACGTAGCCCGCCGCCGAGCCCGCGGTGTTGGAGTTGCGCGCATCCAGGATGAGCTGGATGGGCGCCGTCTGCCCCGAGCTGAGCTGTTGCTCGAAGTTCGCCGGAATCTGGATGACGAGCAGCGCCTTCTCGGTATCGATCACTTCGCGGATGTCGGCCTGCGAGCGCAGCGTGGCCACGCGGTGGAACACGCCCGTGCTGTCGAGGTGTGCGATCAGTTCCGACGATGCGCCGTTGCGGCTCTGGTCGAGCAGCGCATAGGGCACGTCGTTGAGGTCGTAGGTGGCGCCGTAGCCGAAGACCAGGCTCTGCATGATCGCCGGCGCCACCAGGATGGCGCGCGTGGCAGGGTCCTTGAGGATGGTCAGAAGCTCCTTGCGGCAGAGGTTGGCCACGCGAAGAAAGAAGTCGATGAGGGCGTTCATGGCCGTGCTTTCAGTCGAGGCTCTTTCGCGTCACCGCACGGGCCACCAGCAGCAGGCCCACGGCGTACGCCAGCAGGATCGCGCAGTTGCGCCACACCAGCGGCCAGACGTCGCCCGCGAGGAACAGCGTCTTGATGAGGTCCATGAAATAGGTCGCCGGCAGCAGGTGGCCGATCACCCACACAGCGGTGGGCACGTTGCGCAGGTCGAAGAGAAAGCCCGACAGCATCATCGAGGGCATGAAGGTCGCGATCAGTGCCACCTGGCTCGCGAGGAACTGGTTGCGCGTGACCGAGGAGATCACCAGGCCCAGGCTCACCGCCACGATCAGGTAGAGCATCGAGGCGAACACCACCACGATGAGCGAGCCGTACATCGGCACCGCGAACAGGTAGCGCGCCGACAGCAGGCACAGTGCGAGGCCGAGCATGCCGACCGCGAAGTACGGAATGATCTTCGCCAGCAGGATCTCCACCGGCCGCACCGGCGTGACGAAGAGCGCCTCCAGCGTGCCGCGCTCCCACTCGCGCGCCATCACCAGCGCGGTGAGGAAGGCGCCCACCAGCGTCATGATGAGCACGATGAGCCCCGGCACCAGGTACCAGGTGCTGGTGTTCGCCGCGTTGAACCACATGCGCTGCTCGACCGTGACGCTGCCGGTGGGCGGTGCGTCGGCGCCGGTGCTGTTGCCGCCCCGGTCGAGCCGCCGCACCGACGACTGCATGAGCGCACCCGTCACGTAGGCCTGGATGATGCTCGCGCGCCCCGCGTCGGAGCCGTGCACGATGAGCTGCACGCGCGCATTGCCCGCGGCGAGCGAGCGCGAGAAGTCGGAGGGCACGCGCACGATGCCGTCGACCTTGCGCTCGCGCATGAGCTCCTCGGCGTCGTGCATCGAGCCCAGCAGCACCGGCGCGATGGTGGGCGAGAGCTCCAGCCCGGCGATGGCCTCGTGCGCCGCGGGTGAGGCGTCTTCCATCACCACCGCCACGGGCGCGTTCTTCACGTCGAGCGACATGCCGTAGCCGAAGATCAGGATCAGCACCATCGGCAGCAGGATGCCGATGGCCAGGTTGCTGCGGTCGCGCAGCAGCTGGCGGAACTCCTTGCGCGTGAGGGAGAGCAGGCGGGACCAGAAGCCGCTCATGCCGGTACCTCTGCGCGGACCTTGCGCCGCGCCTTCTCGACGATGCCGATGAAGGCCTGTTCCATGTCGATGCGCTTTTCCTTGTCGTCGCCGAGTGCCTGCGCGCGCACCTCCTGCGGCGTGCCGATGGCCAGCACCTTGCCCACGTCCTGGATCACGATGCGGTCGCAGTACTCGGCCTCCTCCATGAAGTGCGTGGTGATGACGACCGTGGTGCCGCCTTCGGCCAGCGCGGTGATGCGCCGCCAGAACTCGCGGCGCGCGAGCGGGTCGGCACCGCTGGTGGGCTCGTCGAGGAACAGGATCTCGGGCTCGTGCAGCAGGCCCGTGGCCATGGCCAGGCGCTGCTTGTAGCCGCCGGGCAGCTGGCCGCTGGGCGAGTCGAGCGAGTGGGCGAGGTCGAACTGGCGCAGCACCGTGTCCATGCGCTCGCGCAGCTTCGCTCCGCGCAGGCCGTAGGCGCCGCCGAAGAACGAGAGGTTCTCGCGCACCGTGAGGTTGCCGTAGAGCGCGAACTTCTGCGAGACATAGCCGATGCGCTGGCGCGCCTGCGCACGGGCATGCCGAAGGTCGACGCCGGCCACGCGCAGTTGCCCGCCGCTGGCCGGCAGCAGGCCGCACAGCATGCGGAAGGTGGTCGTCTTGCCCGCGCCGTTGGGGCCGAGCAGGCCGAAGATCTCGCCGCGACGCACCGAGAAGCTGGTGCTGGCCACCGCGACGAAATCGCCGAAGCGGCGCACGAGGTCCTTCACTTCGATGACCACTTCGCCGGGCTGGCCGGCGTCTTGCCGCGGCGTGGCTGGCATGGCCGCCGGCGTGGTGTCTTCATGCGAGGCCTGGGTGCGCAGCAGCGTCATGAAGCCGTCTTCGAGGCGCGGCGCGACGGGCTCGGCGTGTGCGCCTTCCAGCAGTTCGTCGAGCCGCGCTTCGCCCGTTGCCTCGCGACGGATGAATCGCACCTCGCCGCCCTGGGGCACCGCATCGACGATCTCCTGCCGCGCATCGAGCAGGCGGGCCTGCAGCAGCCGCGGCGGCTCGTCGCCGGGCGGCGTGGCGACGAAGCACAGGCCGTCCGCACGGTCGCGCAACTCGGCCGGCGCTCCCTGCGCCAGCAGCTTGCCGCCGTGCAGCACGAACACATGGCTGCAGCGCTCGGCCTCGTCGAGGTAGGCGGTGCTGACGATGACGGAGAGCTTTTCCTCGTCCACCAGCTGCTGCACGATCTCCCACAGCTCGCGCCGCGAGAGCGGGTCGACGCCCACGGTCGGCTCGTCGAGCAGCAGGAGGTCGGGCGAACGCACCAGCGTGCAGGCCAGCCCGAGCTTCTGCTTCATGCCGCCCGAGAGCTTGCCTGCCGGGCGGTCGGTGAAGCGGCCGAGGTCGATCATCTCCATCAGCCGCGCGTAGCGCTCGCGCCGCCTGTCGCGGGGCACGCCGTGCAGGTCGGCGTAGAGGTCGAGGTTCTCCTGCACGCTCAGGTCGTCGTAGAGGCCGAAGCGCTGCGGCATGTAGCTGATGCGGTCCTGCACCGACTGCGGATCGGCCGACACGTCGATGCCGAGCACGCGCAGTTCGCCCGAATCGGCGCGCATCAGGCCGGCCATGAGGCGCAGCAGCGTGGTCTTGCCGGCGCCGTCGGGGCCGACCAGCGCGGTGAGCGTGCCGGCGGGAATTTCGAGCGACACGTCGTCGAGCGCATGCACGGCCGCGGCCGGCGGCTTCGGCACGAAGCGCTTGTGCAGCGAGCGTCCGGCCACGGCCGGCCCGGTGGCGGTCATCAGGGCTTGCCGGTGGCAGTGGAGGAAGAACCGGAAGAGGGCGGTGGCGACAGCTGCAGCCGCACGGTGGCCGGCATGCCGAGGCGAAGCCGGTCCTGCGGGTCGTCGACCATCACGCGGACTTCGTAGACCAGGCTGCTGCGCAGCTCCTCGGTCTGCACGGTCTTGGGCGTGAACTCGGCCACCGACGAGATGTAGCCGACCTTGCCCGCGATGGTCTCGCCGGGCTGGCTGTCGGTGCTCACGCGGGCTTCCTGCCCAGCGCGCACGCGGCCGAGGTCTGGTTCAGCCACGTAGGTCCGCACCCACTTGGGATCGGTGATGGCGAGCGTGAAGGCCGGGCGCTGCGGAGAGGCCATGTCGCCGGGTTCGAGCAGGCGGGCGCGCACGATGGCGTCGATCGGCGCCTTGAGCTCGGCCTCGGTCAACTGGTGGTTCATGAGCGCGAGTTCGGCGCGGGCCGATGCGAGCTGGGCCTGCGCCTGTCCGATGTCTTCCTTGCGCGGGCCGGTCACCACCAGCTGCTGCGCCTTGCGTGCGTTGTCGAGCTGCGCCAGCGCCACCTTGCGCCGGGCCTGCGCGCTGTCGAGATCCTGCTGGCTCACTGCCCGGCCGGCGGTGGTGGTGCCGATGGCCTGCAGGCGAGCGAGCTGCTGCTGCGCCAGTTCGGCGTCGGCCTGCGCGGCGGCCACCTGTGCGCGTGCCTGCGCCACTTCCTCGGGACGGCTGCCGGTCTTCAGGCGCAGCAGGGCCTGTTCCTGCACGCCGATGCGCGCCTGCGACTGCGCCACGCGCAGCACCAGCGAGCGGGTGTCGAGCCGGCCCAGCACCTGCCCGGCGCGCACGCGGTCGCCCTCGCGCACCGTCAGCTCGGCGATGCGGTCGTTGGCGTTGAAGGCCAGCGAGACCTGTCGCAGGTCGACGTTGCCGTACAGCACGAGCTGGTCGGAGGGCGTGGCGGAGCGGTTCGCGTACCACCAGCCGCCCGCCGCGGTGGCGATGGCCACGACGGCGACGGCGATGAGGGGTTTCCTGTTCATGGCGTGTTTCCTGGCGGGGCTGCTGCCCGGGAGTCGGCGCGATGTTATCAAATTGAAATTTGAATTTGAAGTATTTTTTTGTTTGGGTTAGCCTCGGGGCATGGCAACCCGCACTCCGCGCACCGACGGCAACGCAACGCGCCTGCACATCCTCGAAACCGCCGGACAGCTGTTCGCGGCGCAAGGCTTCGCGGAAAGCACCAGCAAGGAAATCTGCACCCGCGCCGGCACCAACATGGCGGCCATCAACTACCACTTCGGCGGCCGAGACGGCCTCTACGAGGCGGTGCTGATCGATGCGCACAGGCAACTGGTGAGCCTCGACGAGCTGATGGCGCTGTCGGTGGAGTCGAGCGATCCGCGCCAGAAGCTGCGCGCCTTTCTCGCGCACATGGTCGAGATGAGCGCGCAGCCGAAGGCGCCCTGGGGCTTTCGCGTGGTGCTGCGCGAGGCGCTGTCGCCGTCGCCGGCCATGCCGGCGCTGATCCAGCGCGCTGTGCTCCCTAAGGCCAAGCTGCTGCGCGGCATCGTCGGCGAGATCATGGGCCTGCCCGACGACCATCCCTCGGTGCAGCGCAGCCTGCTGCTCACGGTGCTCCCTTGCCTGGTGATGACGGTGGCGCCCAAGGATCTGAGCAGCAAGGTGCTGCCGGCGCTGAAGGACACGCAGGCCCTGGCCGACGAAGTCGTGCGCTACGTGCTTGCAGGGCTCGACGCGGTGGCAAAGGCCGCCGAGCCGCCGCCTAAAGCTGGAAAGCGACGGTGAGCAGCAGGCCTTCTGCCACGTCGCGCACCAGCCCCGGCCTGCGCGCGCGATAAGGCTCGCCGGCCGAAGCGGTGGTCTCGATCCACTCGGCCAGCCACTCGATGTGGTCGTGGCCGTAGAACACCACGGCAGCCTCGTGGTTCAGCAGCAGGCTGCGCAGGTCGAGGTTGATCGATCCGCACATCGCGAGCTCCTCGTCCACCACCACCGCCTTGGCGTGCGCCATGAAGGGCAGCATGCGAAAGCTCACGCCTGCGCGCGCCAGGTCGCGCATGGCGCGTGCGCGCACGAAGTCGGCCAGCCGGTGGTTGGATTGCGCGGGCATCGCGATGGTCACCTGCACACCGCGTCGCGCAGCCAGCCGTAGTGCGTCGCGCAGGCCGTCGCCGGGCACGAAGTAGGGCGTGATCGCCAGGATGCGGTGCTCGGCACGGAAGCAGGCGTCGATCAGCAGCGCGTGCGCCGTGTCCTCCGTCTGGTCGGGGCCGCTCGGCAGGAACTGCGCCATGGCCGTGTCCGGGCCTGCGGCATCGGGAGCGGTGATGGCGCGCGCCTTGCGGCTGCGCACCGAGGCCCAGTCGTGGTCGAACTGCCGCGCCGCCGCGGCCGCCACGCTGCCGCGCAGGTCGAACGAAAGGTCGCGCCAGGCCTCGGGATGCTTGTCGTTGCCGGTGAAGTATTCGCCCGCGAGGTTGCGTCCGCCCGACCATAGCCAGCGGTCGTCGGCGATGGTGAACTTGCGGTGGTTGCGCAGGTTGCGCGGGCCGATGCGGCGCAGGCTGAAGAAGGGGCGGAACACCGCCACCTCGCCGCCCGCCGCGCGCAGCCGGTCGAAATGATGGCGCGGCAGCGAGAGCGCGCCGAAGCCGTCGAGCAGCACCCGCACCTTGATGCCTTCGCGCGCCCGCCGGGCCAGCCGGTCGAGCACCGCGTGACCGAGGGCGTCGTCGCCGATGATGAAGGTGCACACGTCGATGCGCTCGCGCGCACCGTCGATCACCTCCCACAGCGCGTCGCGCGCGGCCTCGCCGTCGGCATGCATGCGGATCGCGCAGCGCCCCGGCGGCGCGAGGCCGAAGCTCTCGATCAGGTCGGCCGCCCAGTGGCCCGGCGGCACCGAGCGCGGCGGCCGGGGCGAGCCCGCCGGGCGCAGCTTGCGCTGGCCGAACAGCAGGTACATCGGAAGGATGAAGTAGGGCATCAGCACCAGCCCCATGACCCAGGCGATGGCGGTGGTGGGAGCGCGCTGCTCGCGGCGCGCTCGCGTGGTCAGCACGTAGACCAGCAGCGCGAAAGTGACGACGAGGAAATGCTGCGAGGGAGAGGGCAGCCAGTCGAACTCTTTGGTCGGCATGGATCGATGATGCCTCAGCGTCGTCTGCCGTGCCTTCAGTGTCCCTTCAGCGTTGCAGGAAGGCGGGCACCTCACGTCCTTCCGAGGCGAGGAACCGCATCATCGGCTCGACCACCGCGCGCACCGCGGGCCGGTCGCCCACGCGCGTGCGCCAGGCCAGCAGGCGGGGCGTGGCGCCGGTCATGCCCGCGCCCTTGCGGTCGGCGAAGATGCAGGCCATGTAGAAGGCGATGTCGGCGAAGGAGTAGGGGCCGGCGATGTACTCGCGCGTGGCGAGCAGGCCTTCCATCTCCTCGTAGAAGCGCGCGCAGCCGGCGCAGGCCGCGATCGCCGGAGCGCTCTGCATGGCCTCCTGCAGGCCGAAGAGCTTGATGACGTTGGGGAAGAAGACCTCGTCCGACTTCTGTTCCAGCTGCCGCGCGCGGGCCCGCTCGGCAATGCCCTCGGGCCACAGCGCGGGGCTGGGATAGCGGTCTTCCAGGTACTCGAAGATCTGCGTCGAGTCGAAGAGCGACACCTCGTCGTCGACCAGCACCGGAACCTGCTGCTTGACGGGATTGACCCGAAGCACCTCGGGGTGCTTGGGCTCGTAGTGGTCGCCTTCGATGAAGGGCACCATGACCAGCTCGAAGGGCACGCCTTTCTCGCGTGCCGCGATCTCGACCTTGGCGCCGAACATGCTGAGGGGACCGGAATAGATGTGAGTCGTCATGGTCCCCGACTTCAACAGAAACCGGGCTTCAGGTCGAGCCCCAGACCTCCTGCGCCGTCTCGACCACCAGGCGCAGCTTGTTGCGCTGCGCTTCCACCGCGATGTTGTTGCCGTGCACGGTGCTGGAGAAGCCGCACTGCGGCGACAGCGCGAGCTGGTCGAGCGAGGCGTACTTGCTCGCGTCCTCGATGCGGCGCTTGAGCTCGTCCTTGTCTTCCATCTCGCCGAACTTGGTGGTCACGAGGCCGAGCACCACGGTCTTGCCCTTGGGCAGGTAGCGCAGCGGCTTGAAGTCGCCCGAGCGGGCGTCGTCGTATTCCATGAAGTAGGCGTCGAGGTCCATCTCCTTGAGCAGCGCCTCGGCCACGGGCTCGTAGTTGCCGGCGGCGGCGTGCGTGCTCTTGAAGTTGCCGCGGCACAGGTGCATGGCCAGCAGCATGCCCGGCGGCTTCTGCGCCACCACCTTGTTGATGAAGGCGGCGTAGCGGTGCGGCAGTTCGTTCGGATCGTCGCCGCGCTTGCGGGCGGCTTCGCGCATGTGCTCGTCGCACAGGTAGGCGAGGTTGGTGTCGTCCATCTGCACGTAGGTGCAGCCGGCGGCGGCCAGCGAGCGCAGCTCGTCGCCGTAGGCCTTGGCCACGTCGTCGTAGAACGTGGGGTCGAGCTCGGGGTAGGCGTCCTTGCTGATGCCGGCGCGGCCGCCGCGGAAGTGCAGCATGGTCGGCGAGGGAATCGTCACCTTCGGCGTACGGCCGGCCGAGACCTGGCTCTTGAGGTACCGGAAGTCGGCAAGCTGGATGTCCTTGACGTGGCGGACCTTGTCGATCACGCGCATCGCGGGCGGCGCGAGCTCCTCGGTGCCGTCAGGCTTGCGGATGGTGACCGGAATGTCGGTCTTCACGCCGCCGAGCTGGTCGAGGAAGTCGATGTGGAAGTACGTGCGGCGGAACTCGCCGTCGGTGATGCTTTTCAGGCCGATGTCTTCCTGGAACCGGACGATCTCGGTGATCGCCTTGTCCTCGACGAGGCGAAGCTGCTCGGGCGTGATCTCGCCCTTGGCCTTCTGCTCGCGGGCTTCGAGCAGGTACTTGGGACGCAGGAAACTGCCCACGTGGTCGTAGCGGGCAGGCAAGGCGGCGTGCTGTGTCATGGATGACTCCGTCGGGATTCTTTGGGGAATGAGCGGAACATCGTATCGCCTTCGAAAAGGTGATTGCTGTATACAGATATCTCGGTGTTTACCCTCGAAATACCTCGAAAGGCTGGAAATTTCCTGTTTTCTGTATACATTGAGTATTCATGAAAACGCCCACGACCGCCTTTCCCCTGAACGCCTGGTACGCAGCCGCCTACGACGTCGAAGTGCGCCATGCACTGCTGCCTCGCACCATCTGCAACCAGAAAGTGGTGCTGTTCCGCCGTACCGACGGGCAGGTCGCCGTGCTCGAGGACGCCTGCTGGCACAGGCTGATGCCGCTGTCGCTCGGCCGCCTGGAGGGCGACGAACTGGTCTGCGGCTATCACGGCCTCGTCTACAACAGCCAGGGCCGCTGTACGCACATGCCCAGCCAGGAAACGCTGAACCCCTCGGCCTGCGTGCGCAGCTTTCCGGTGGCGGAGAAGCACCGCTTCGTGTGGATCTGGCCCGGCGACCCGGCCAAGGCCGACCCGGCGCTCATTCCCGACATGCACTGGAACGACGACCCCGCCTGGGCCGGCGACGGCAAGATGATCCGCGTCAACTGCGACTACCGCCTCGTGGTCGACAACCTCATGGACCTGACGCACGAGACCTTCGTGCACGGCTCCTCCATCGGCAACCGCGAAGTCGCCGAGGCCCCCTTCGTCGCCACGCACGGCGACCGCTCGGCCACCGTCACGCGCTGGATGGAGAACATCGATCCGCCGCCGTTCTGGGGCAGCCAGATCCGCCATGCGCGTGGCTACACCGGCAAGGTCGACCGCTGGCAGATCATCCGCTTCGAAGGCCCGTGCACAGTGAACATCGACGTCGGCGTGGCCGAGGCCGGCAGCGGCGCGGTGCCGGGCAACGGCAACCCTGGCGACCGCAGCAAGGGCGTGAACGGCTACGTGCTCAACACCATCACGCCCGAGACCGACAAGACGTGTCTCTACTTCTGGGCTTTCGCGCGCAACTACTGCCTGGGCGAACAGCGCCTCACGCACGAGCTGCGCGAGGGCGTGTCGGGCATCTTCCGCGAGGACGAGCTCGTGCTCGAGGCGCAGCAGAAGGCCATCGACGAGCACCCCGACCACCAGTTCTACAACCTCAACATCGACGCAGGCTCGATGTGGGCGCGCAAGCTGATCGACCGCATGGTCGAGAAGGAGAAGCCCGCGCGCGCGGCGATCCCGATCCGGCCGGTAGAGAAGGAGGCCGCGTGAACCGCGTGAAGGTCGCGGCAGTGTCCAACGCCGCCGAGCCTGGCGACAGCGGCAGTTCGCAGGCCGTGAAGGCGCAGCTGAGGCTGCGCGAGATGATCCTCGCGGGCGAGCTGCCCGGCGGTGCGCGCATTGCCGAGGTGGCGATCTCCGAGCAGCTCGGCGTGTCGCGCACGCCGGTGCGCACCGCGCTCATGCGGCTGGAACAGGAAGGCCTGCTCGAGGCGCTGCCCAACGGCGGCTATGCAGTGCGCACTTTCTCCGAGCGCGACGTGGCCGATGCCATCGAGCTGCGCGGCACGCTCGAAGGCCTGGTGGCCCGGCTCGCAGCCGAGCGCGGCGCGGCGCCGGTGGTGCTGCGCGAGGCGCGCGCCTGCCTGCAGCGCATCGATGAACTGCTGCGCGAGCCCGCGCTCGACGACGCGGCCTTCTCGCGCTACGTGACGCACAACGAGCGCTTCCATGCGCTGCTGTGCGAGATGGCGGGCAGCCCCGTCATCGCGCAGCAGCTGGAGCGCGTGGTCAACCTGCCGTTCGCCTCGCCCTCGGGCTTCGTCGTGGTGCAGGCCAACTCGCCGGCCGCGCGCGACATGCTCGTGGTCGCGCAGGACCAGCACGTGCAGGTGCTCGACGCCATCGAGTCCGGCGAAGGCTCGCGCGCCGAGGCGCTGATGCGTGAGCACAGCCGCATCGCGCGACGCAACCTGCGCGAGGCGCTGCATGGCACGCCCACGGCGGAACAGCGTCCGCTGCCGGGCGTGCAGCTGATCCGCAGGCGCGGCTGATTCCATCTTTCTCCCATTTCTCCTTCCTGTTGTTCCCCGATGAAAAGCGATCTTCAATGGATGCAGGCGCAGGTCGTCGCGCTGCGCGACGTGACGCCCACCGTGCGCGAGTTCGAGCTGCGCCCCGATGGCGGATTCGCCGCCGCCCATGAACCCGGCGCCCATCTGCAGGTGCAGGTGATGACGGCGCAGGGGCGCGTGCAGACCCGCTCGTACTCGCTGGTAGGCGAGGGCGACGGCAAGTGCTGGCGCATCGCCGTCAAGCGGCTCGACGACGGCCGCGGCGGCTCGCTCGCGATGTGGCGGCTCGCGGTGGGTGATCGCCTGCAGGTGAGCGCGCCGCAGAACCACTTTCCGCTCGACCTCTCCGCGCCGGGCTATTTGCTGGTGGCCGGCGGCATCGGCATCACGCCGCTGGTGCTGATGGCGCAGCGGCTGGGCGCGCACGCGAAGCGCACCGGCGTGCCGGTGAAGATGCTCTATGGCGCGCGCAATGCGGGCGAGTTCGGCTACCTGCCGCACCTGCGCGAGGCGCTGGGCGAGAGCGGTGTCGAAGCCCACGAAGGCGCGACGCCGATCGACTTCGCCGCCGCCATCGCCGCGCTGCCGCCAGGCGGCCAGCTCTACACCTGCGGCCCGGTGCCGATGCTCGAAGCCGTCAAGCGCGCGTGGCACGCTGCCGGGCGTGCCATCGAGGACCTGCGCTTCGAGACCTTCGGCAGCAGCGGCCGCCTAGCCACGCAGCCCTTCCAGGTGCGCATTCCACGGCACGACCTGGCCATCACCGTGCCGGCCGACTGCACGCTGCTCGAGGCGCTCGACGCGGCGGGTGTGCAGACGCTTTCCGACTGCAAGCGCGGCGAATGCGGCCTGTGCGCCATGGACGTGATCTCCGTCGACGGCGAGATCGACCATCGCGACGTGTTCCTCAGCGAGCACGAGAAGAAGTCGGTCACGCGCATCTGCGCCTGCGTGTCACGTGCCGTGGGTACGCTCACGCTCGACTCCGCGTACCGCGCCGACAGCTGACCGGCTCCCCCGGAATACACCCTGCGCGATGATCGCGCAGTTAATTTGTCAATCGCGCAACAAAGGCCGGCGACGGCGACCGGCTAGGTGATTGCCTGCCCCGCCGGATGTTGCAAAGTGTTCAAAATAGCCCCGGTTCGCGTTCAGCCCCTCAAAGGAAAAAACATGCAAAGACGCCATCTCATCCAGACCGCCGCCCTGTCGGCTCTTGCGCTTTCGATGTCGCTGGCCAGCGCCCAGGACAACAAGTTCAAGATCGGCCTGATCCTTCCGATGACGGGCCAGTCGGCCTCCACGGGCCGCCAGATCGAAGCCGCCGCGCGCCTGTACATGGCCCAGAACGGCGACACCGTGGCCGGCAAGAAGGTGGAACTCATCGTCAAGGACGACACCGGCCTGCCCGACGTGACCAAGCGCCTCGCGCAGGAGCTGGTGGTGAACGACAAGGTCAACGTGCTGGCCGGCTTCGGCCTGACGCCGCTGGCCCTCGCGGTGGCGCCCATCGCCACCCAGTCGAAGACGCCCGAGGTGGTGATGGCCGCAGCCACGTCGAGCATCACCGAGGCATCGCCCTACATCATCCGCTCGAGCTTCACGCTGCCGCAGGTGTCGGTGGCCATGGGCGACTGGGCGCCGAAGAACGGCGTGAAGACGGTCGTGACGCTGGTGGCCGACTACGGCCCGGGCAACGACGCCGAGAAGTTCTTCACCGAGCGCTTCCAGCTCAACGGCGGCAAGGTGCTCGACAAGCTGCGCGTGCCGCTGCGCAACCCCGACTTCGCTCCCTTCCTGCAGAAGGTGCGCGACGTGAAGCCCGATGCGCTCTTCGTCTTCGTGCCCTCCGGCGCGGGCGCGGCGGTGATGAAGCAGTTCCTGGAGCGCGGCATGGACAAGGCCGGCATCCGCATGATCGCCACCGGCGACGTGACCGACGACGACCAGCTCAACGACATGGGCGACGGCGCGCTCGGCGTGGTCACCTCGCACCACTACTCGGCGGCGCACCCCTCGGCGATGAACAAGAAGTTCGTCGAGGCCTTCGAGAAGGCCAACCCCAAGATGCGCCCCAACTTCATGGCCGTGGGCGGCTATGACGGCATGCGCGTGATCTACGAGGCGCTCAAGGCCACCAAGGGCCAGGGCGGCGGCGAGGCGCTGCTGGCGGCCATGAAGGGCCAGGTCTTCGAGAGCCCGCGCGGCCAGGTGCTGATCGACGCGCAGACGCGCGACATCGTGCAGGACGTGTACCTGCGCAAGGTCGAGAAGAAGGACGGGCAGCTCTACAACGTCGAGTTCGACGTGATCAAGGGCGTGAAGGACCCGGGCAAAGCAAAATAAAGGCTCGCCCCCAGGCTGCGCGCACTTCGTGTCGCTTCGCCAACCCCCTACCGGGGGCAACACCGCAGGCCCGGCAAAGCCGGTTCCTGGGTGTTCCCGAAGGAGTCGCGCCGTGCGGCAAGCTGCTGAGTCGCTCATATGTTGACCATCCTTTTCGACGGCATCGCCTACGGCATGCTGCTCTTCGTGCTCGCCGTCGGGCTGGCCGTGACGCTGGGGCTGATGAACTTCATCAACCTCGCGCACGGCGCCTTCGCCATGGCGGGCGGCTATCTCACGGTGTTCGCGATGCAGAAGCTGGGCGTGCCGTTCCTGGCTTGCCTGCCGCTCGCGTTCATCGTCGTCGCGCTGGCCGGCGCGCTGCTGGAGCGAACGCTCTACCGACCGATGTACGGCAAGCCGCACCTCGACCAGGTGCTCTTTTCCATCGGCCTGGCCTTCATGGCCGTGGCTGCCGTCGACTACTTCGTGGGCTCGTCGCAGCAGAACGTGCAGCTGCCCGAATGGCTGCGCGGTCGCACCGAGATCGGTGACGGCGCGCTGCTGCTGGGCATGGGGCACTACCGGCTCTTCATCATCGGCGTGTGCGCGGTGCTCACGGTGGTGCTGCAACTCATCCTCTCGAAGACGCGCTTCGGCAGCCGGCTGCGCGCCGCGGTCGACGACCCGCGCGTGGCGGCGGGGCTGGGCATCAACGTGAACGTCGTGTTCCTGCTGACCTTCGCCGTGGGCTCGGGGCTCGCGGGGCTGGGCGGTGCGCTGGGCGCGGAGATTCTCGGGCTCGATCCGACCTTCCCGCTCAAGTACATGATCTATTTCCTGATCGTGGTCTCGGTCGGCGGCACCTCGTCGATCACCGGGCCGCTTGCGGCGGCGCTGCTGCTGGGCATCGCCGACGTGGCGGGCAAGTACTTCATTCCGAAGATGGGCGCGTTCACCGTCTACCTGCTGATGATCCTGATCCTGATGTGGCGCCCGCAGGGCCTGTTCACGCGCAAAGGGGGCCGCTGAATGAGCACGCCTCCCGTCGTTGCCGATTTCCAGTCGGCCCTGCTGCGCAAGGCGCGCTGGCGTCCGCTCGAGTTCGTCGTCTGGGCCGCGGCCTTCGCGCTGCCGCTGGTGATGCCGTCGCACTCGCTGCTGGTCAACGAGATCGCCATCGTCGCGCTGTTCGCGATGTCGCTGGACCTGATCCTGGGCTACACCGGCATCGTGTCGCTGGGCCATGCGGCCTTCTTCGGCTTCGGTGCTTATGCGGCGGCACTCTTCGCCAAGCTCGTGATGCCCGACCCGACCGTGGGCCTGCTGTTCGCGACCGTGCTGGCCGCGCTGCTGGGCCTGGTGGCCAGCGTGACGATCCTGCGCGGCAGCGACCTCACGCGGCTGATGGTCACGCTGGGCACGGCGCTGTTGCTGCTCGAACTCGCCAACAAGCTCGACTGGCTCACCGGCGGCGCCGACGGCCTGCAGGGCGTGGTGATGGGGCCGGTGCTCGGCATGTTCGAGTTCGACCTGTACGGCCGCACGGCAGCCTGGTATTCGCTGGCGGTGATGCTGGTGCTGTTCCTCGTGATGCGCCGCCTCGTGCATTCGCCCTTCGGAGCCACGCTCAAGGCCATTCGCGACAACCGGCTGCGCGCCATGGCCATCGGCATCCCGGTGGTGTCGCGTCTGGTGGTGATCTACACGGTGGCGGCGGGCATCGCCGGCGCTGCCGGTGCGCTGCTGGCGCAGACCACCGGCTTCGCCTCGCTCGACGTGCTGGCCTTCGATCGCTCGGCCGACGTGCTGCTGATGCTGGTCATCGGCGGCGTGGGCTGGCTCTACGGCGGTGTGGCGGGCGCCATCGTCTTCAAGCTGCTGCAGACCTGGCTGTCGGTCGTGACGCCGCAGTACTGGATGTTCTGGATCGGCCTGATCCTCGTGCTGCTGGTGCTCGTCGGGCGCGACCGCCTGCTCAAGCCGTGGGCGTGGTTCGGCGCAAGCAAGGGCAAGAAGGGCGGTGCGGCATGACCGACACCGTGCTTTCCACCCACGGCCTCGTGATGCGCTTCGGCGGCATCACGGCCACCAACAACGTGACGATGGAGCTCAGGCGTGGCGCACGCCATGCGCTCATCGGCCCGAACGGCGCCGGCAAGACCACGCTGATCAACCAGCTCACCGGCGTGCTCACGCCCACCGAGGGTCGCATCACGCTGATGGGCGAGGACATCACCTCGCTCGCACCGCACAAGCGCGTGGCGCGCGGGCTGGTGCGCACCTTCCAGATCAACCAGCTGTTCGACTCGATGACGCCGCTCGAAACGCTGGCGCTCGTGGTGTCGCAGCACCAGGGCATCGGCGCGCAGTGGTGGAAGCCGCTGGGTTCGAGCAAGGCCATTGCCGAGCGTGCGGCGCAGTTGCTGGAGCAGTTCCACCTCAGTGACGTGGCGCAACAGCAGGTGAAGCACCTGGCCTACGGCAAGCGCCGCCTGCTTGAAATCGCCATCGCGCTGGCCTGCGAGCCGCGCGTGCTGCTGCTCGACGAACCGGTGGCGGGCGTGCCCGCCGGCGAGCGCGAGGAACTGCTGCAGACCGTGGCCGCGCTGCCGGCCGACGTGTCGGTGCTGCTGATCGAGCACGACATGGACCTGGTGTTCAGCTTCGCCGACCGCATGACGGTGCTGGTCAACGGCACCTTGCTGACCGAAGGCGACCCTGAGGCCATCGCCAACGATCCGAAGGTGAAGGAGGTCTATCTGGGCCACGGGGAGAGCGCGCATGTCTGAACTCCTGCGCATCGAGAACCTGAGTGCCGGCTACGGCGAGGCCGTGGTGCTGCACGACGTGGCCTTCTCGCTCGGAGAGGGACAGACGCTCGCGCTGCTGGGGCGCAACGGCACGGGCAAGACCACGTTGATCAACACGCTCGCGGGCGCGACGCGCCAGCACGGCGGCAGCATCGCGCTGGGCGGCCAGGCCCTGCACAAGCTTGCGCCGCACCTGCGCGCGGCGGCCGGCATCGGCTGGGTGCCGCAGGAGCGCAACATCTTCAAGTCGCTCACGGTGCATGAGAACCTCACCGCGGTGGAGCGGCCCGGCAAGTGGAATCCGCAGCGCGTGTACGAGATGTTCCCGCGCCTTGCCGAGCGCAAGACCAACCTCGGCACGCAGCTCTCGGGCGGCGAACAGCAGATGCTGGCCGTGGGCCGCGCGCTGGTGCTCAACCCGAAGCTGCTGCTGCTCGACGAGCCGCTCGAGGGCCTCGCGCCCATCATCGTGGAAGAACTGCTGCGCGCCATTCGCCGCATCACGCAGGACGAAGGGCTGGCCGCGATCATCGTGGAGCAGCACCCGCAGGCGATCCTCGCGATCTCCGACGAGGCGGTGGTGCTCGATCACGGCACCATCGTCCACACCGACAGCGCCGCGGCGCTGCGCAGCCAGCCGCAGGTGCTCGACCGGCTGCTGGGCGTGGCGCGGTAGCAGGCAGACACGACAAACCAAAAAAGGAGACAGACAGATGGCGACCCCGAAGACAGTGTTCAGCGGGGGCGCCATGCTGGCGACCGCCGCGTTGTTGCTCGCCGCGTGCGGCACCACCACCGGCCCGAAGAGCCTCTCGCTCGGCGGCAATCCGGCGACGGCCTGCGCGGCGCTGGTCGCGCCGGTCGCTGCGTCGGCGATAGGCCTGCCGAGCGGCGCGGCGACCATCGATTCCGCGACGCTGGTGCCGGCCTCCGCGCTCGCGGTGGCCGAGCGCGGGCCCAGCCCCGCGGCACGCATCACGCCGGCGATGCCCTCGTACTGCAAGGTGCTGGGCCGCATCGCGCCTGTCGATGCCAGCGCCCCGCCCATCCTGTTCCAGGTCAACCTGCCGCTCGCGTGGAACGGGCGCAGCGTGCAGTACGGCGGGGGCGGCTTCAACGGCGTGCTGATCACCGGCCTCTCGCTGGTGCCGGCCGCGCGCTTCGACCTGCCCACGCCGCTGGCGCAGGGCTACGTGACCTACGGCACCGACTCAGGTCACCAGACCGTGGCCGGCCAGCCGCCGCAGGCCTTCGCGCTCAACGACGAGGCACTGGCCAACTTCGCGCACGCCTCGTACAAGAAGGTGCGCGACGTGGCCGTGGCTCTGATGCAGCGCGCCTACGGGCAGGCGCCGCAGAAGCTGTACTTCATGGGCAGCTCCGAAGGCGGACGCGAGGCGCTCACGATGGCGCAGCGCTATCCGCAGGACTTCGACGGCATCTTCAGCCGCGTGCCGGTGATCAACTGGACGGGACTGCAGCACGCCGGCACGCGCAACGGCATCGCCACCTTCGGCGAGGGCTGGCTGCGGCCGGCGCAGGTGCAGCTGGTGCACGACGCGGTGCTCGCGTCGTGCGACGCGGCGGACGGCGTAGCCGACCGCATCGTGTCGAACCCGGTGGCCTGCCTGCAGCGCTTCGATCCGGCCGCGCTGCGCTGCGCGGCGGGCACGAGCGGCGACAACTGCCTCAACGATGCGCAGGTGCAGGCGGTGCGCACGCTGCGTACGCCGTGGCGCGCGCCGGTGCCGCTGGCCAACGGCATCAACGAGTACCCCGGCTGGGGCATCGGCGGCGAGGCGACGCCGGCCTTCGCCTCCATGGGGGGCTGGAACGCATGGTGGACCGGCACCGCCGCGCCGACCGTGCCGCCGCAGCCCAGCAACGGCATCGCATGGTTCTACGGCAGCGGCGCGCTGCAGTATTTCTATGCACGCAATCCTTCGCTCGACGTGCGCAACTACCGCGCTGAAGACTATGCCGCGCGCATCGCCACGGTGTCGCAGCTCATGGACTCGACCAACCCCGACCTGAGCGCATTCAACGCCCGCGGCGGTAAGCTGCTGATGCTGGAGCACATGGCCGACTACGCGCAGAGCCCGTTCGCCGGCATCCGCTACTACGAGTCGGTGGTCGCGCGCCTGGGCCGCGACAACGTGGACCGCTTCATGCGCCTGTACACCGCGCCCGGCGTCGACCACGTGGGAAGCGGCGCTCCGGCCAATGTCGACATGCTCGGCGCGCTGGCCGACTGGGTCGAGCGCGGAAAGGCGCCTGGCGGCCTGCAGTTGGTGGAGCAGGAAGTGCAGCCGCCGTTCAAGGTCACGCGTGCGCGTCCGCTGTGCGAGTGGCCGATGTGGCCGCGCTACGTGAGCGGCGACGCTTCGCAGGCGGCGAGCTTCCAGTGCAGCAGGTAGCGCGAAGCTTCTGACTGGTCAGATCGCGCAGCCGTCCGGCCCGCACGCGTTCGGCTCCGCGGAGGGCGACTGCGGCGGCGCGACGAACGCGCCGAGTTGCGCCTTCCACTCGTTCGCGCGGCCGAGCCATGGGCCGATGTCGACGCGGCTCGCGCTGCCGTCGGGTTGCGCGAGCACGAAGGTCGGAAAGCCCTGGCCGCCCGCCTGCTGCAGCAGACGGCGGCTCTGCGCGATGTGCCGCGCGGTCGCTTCCCCCGACTGGCTATCGAAGGCCGATGCGAAGGCCGTGGCATCGAAGCCGAGTTCGGCGGCGATCGCCTTCAGCACTTCCACGTCGGCGATGCGGCGGCCCTCGACGTAGTGCGCCTGCTGCAGGCGATGAATCATGTCCAGCCCGCCGCCGGTGCGCAGCGAGTCGGCCGCGAGGATGGCGGTGGTCGGCGGTTCGGAATCCATCACCGCGCCGGTGTCGCGCAGCAATCCCTCGAAGTAGCGCTCGCCGAAGGGCTGGCCCGTCATCTCGGCGATGCGGTGGTCGTGCGGCATCACGTAGTCGCGCCATTGCGGCGTGATCGAGCGGCGGTTGGCGCCGGTCATCATGCCGCCGCCGTGGAACTCGACCTTCAGGCCCGGCACTTCGCGCGCCGCGTCGACCAGCGGCGCGGCCGCGTAGCACCAGCCGCACAGCGGATCGAAGATGTAGTGCAGCGTGGCGCCGTTGCTCACGGCGTCGTTCATTGCGGCCATTTCATCTCTCCCTTGATGACCTTGGCGCCGAGTTCCAGCGACGAGGCGTCTTCCAGCTTCGGGTAGCGCTTCTTCATCGCGGCGATGAGCGCAGTGGAGTCCTTGGCCCTGGCGGCTTCCACCTCGAAGGCCTTGAGGTAGTCGCGCGTGAACTTCACCGACGCGAGCGAGTAGGGCGCGCTGCCGTTCGCGTTCGGCAGGTAGTGGCCGGGCACCACGGTCTTGGGATGCAGTGCTTCGATGCGGCCCAATGTCCTGATCCAGTCGAGGCGCGATTCGGGCGTCTGCGTGTCGGCCACCCACACGTGGATGTTGGCCGACACCGGGATGCCGCCGACCACCGCCTTCAGCGAGGGAATCCACGCGAAGCTGCGCTCGGGCGTGGGGCCGTCGAGGCCGACGACCTGGATCTTGCGGCCCTCGAGCTCGATGCTGTCGCCGGCCAGCGGCTGCGGCACCACCAGCGCCTTGGGCGCGTTGTCCTTCAGGATCGGACCCCAGTGCGCGAGCTTGCCGTCCTTCGAGGCCTGGATGGCGGCCACGGTCTGCGGCGTGGCGACGATCTTCGCGTCGGGGAATGCGGCCTGGATCACGTCGAGGCCGAAGTAGTAGTCGGGGTCGCTGTGGCTGATGTAGACCGTGGTGAGCTTCTTGCCCGTGGCCTTGATCTTCTGCACCAGCGCCTCGGCGTCGTTGCGCTGGAACTGGGCGTCGATCAGCACGGCATCGGTCTGGCCGGTGACGATCTCCGAGGAGACCGGGAACATCGACTTCGCGCCGGGGTTGTACACGTCGAGCTTGAGCGGCTGCGCGGCCTGGGCAGCGAGCGGTGCGACGAGGCCGAAGCTGACAACGAGGGCGGAGGAGAGGAGGGCTCTGCGGAACATGGCGGCGATCTTTCTGTGCGTGATTCGATTCGGGGTGGATGGGTGACAGCGCTGAATGCCTCGAATATTAGGTTGCGCGAATCGAAACAAAAACCCGACGATCCACAACGGATAGTTTCCAAATCCGGACGAATCTGGACGAATCAGTCGCTGGCACGCCGCTCCAGATGCGCCACCAGCAGCTGCGCCGAGGGCGACAGCTCCGTGTCGCCCCGAAAGCAGATCGCGAACCGCCGCCGCGCCCACGGGTCGGTCAGCGGCATCAGCCGCAGCCCGAAGGCCTCGGCGAAGGGCCGGGCCACCTCGGCAGGCACCACGCTGATCGCCAGCCCGGCGCGCACCACGCGCAGCGCCGCGTCGAAGTTGGACACCAGCACCCGGTACACCAGCGGCTTGCCCGCCACGGCCGCCTCGCGCGCGAGCATGAGCTGCACCGCGCTCAGCGCAGGCATGCCGACGAATTCGTGGTCGAGCACCTGCTCGAAGCGCACGCTCTCGCACTGCGCCACCGGGTGGGACGGATGCGCCACGATGGCGAGATGGTCGCTGCGGTAGTCGCGCCGCTCCAGGCCTTCGAGGTCGGCCGCGTCCCAGCACAGGCCGATGGAGGCGGTGCCCTCGCGGATACCGCGCACGATCTCCGGGCTCACGCGCTCCTCCATGTCGACGCGGATGTTGCGGTGCGCCGGGTCCTGCAGGAAGTCGGCCACGTCCTCGGCCAGCGACTCGGCCATGACCGAAGCCGAGGCCAGGATGCGCACGTGCCCGCGCACGCCGCCGGCGTAGGCCGCCATGTCGCGCTCGATGCGGTTCACGCTGCCGAGCATCGCGCGGGCGTGCTCCAGCAGGGTTTCGCCGGCGGGCGTGGGCACCACGCCCCGGCGCTTGCGCAGCAGCAGCGGCGTGCCGACGGTTTCTTCCAGCTGGGCCAGCCGCTTGCTGATGGCCGAGCCGACGATGCTGGCCTGCTCGCCGGCGCGCGCGATGCTGCGCGTTTCGCAGACGGCGACGAAGAGGCGCAGGGTGGTCAGGTCGAGGTCTCTCATGGTGTTCCGTTCTGGAATCAGATGACTTCCAAAATATAGCTTCTGGATCGATTCGGAACTTCTACCATCCGTCGGGTACTTTCACTCACGATGGAGACAAGACTTGATTCACGCTTTCCTGCCGCCGCGCGCGGTCGTCCGCGAAGTGGGCCTGCGCGACGGCCTCCAGAGCATCGCGCGCGTGCTGCCCACCGAACGCAAGCTCGAATGGATCCGCGACGCGCACGCCGCCGGGCAGCGCGAGATCGAGGTCGGCTCCTTCGTGCCCGCGCACCTGCTGCCGCAGTTGGCCGACACGGCCGAGCTGCTGGCCTATGCGAAGACGCTGCCGGGGCTTTTCGCCTCGGTGCTGGTGCCCAACCTCAAGGGGGCCGAGCGGGCCATCGCCGGCGGGGCCGACCTGATGATCGTGCCGCTCTCGGCGAGTCACGCGCACAGCCTCGCCAACCTGCGCAAGACGCCCGATGAGGTGGTGGCCGAGGTCGGGCGTATCCGCGCCGCGCGCGACGCCGCGGGCTCGAAGACGCTGATCGACGGCGGCGTGGGCACCGCCTTCGGCTGCACGCTGCAGGGTCACGTCGAGGCCGAAGAGGTGCTGCGGCTGATGCAGGCGCTGCTCGACGCAGGCGCCGACCGGGTGAGCCTTGCCGACACTGTCGGCTACGCCGATCCGGCGATGGTGCGCAGCCTGTTCGAGCGCGCGCTGCGCATCGCGGGCGACCGGCTGTGGTGCGGCCATTTCCACGACACGCGCGGCATGGGGCTCGCGAATGCGTATGCGGCGCTCGAAGTCGGCATCACGCGCTTCGACGCATGCCTGGCCGGCATCGGCGGCTGTCCGCATGCGCCGGGCGCCAGCGGCAATGTCGACACCGAAGATCTGGTCTTCATGCTGGAGAGCATGGGTGTCGCCACCGGCGTCGACCTGCCGAAGCTGCTCGACCTGCGCCGCCGCGTGGCGGGCTGGCTCGAGGGCGAGACCCTGCAGGGCACGGTGTGGCGCGCGGGCTTTCCGAAGACCTTTACGGCCATGGAAGGCGTCGCGGCATGAGCACGGCAGGCACCGAAGAAAAGCGCCTGCCGCTCGCCGGCATCCGCGTGGTCGAGTTCACGCACATGGTGATGGGGCCGACCTGCGGCATGGTTCTGGCGGACCTGGGTGCGGAAGTCATCAAGGTCGAGCCCATCGAGGGTGACCGCACGCGGCACCTGCTGGGCGCGGGCGCGGGCTTCTTCCCGATGTTCAACCGCAACAAGAAGAGCATCGCGCTCGACCTGCGGCATCCGCAAGGCGTGGAGGCCGCGCTGCGGCTGTGCGTCACCGCCGACGTGGTGGCGCAGAACTTCAAGCCCGGCACCATGGACAAGTACGGCCTGGGCTACGCCGCGCTGGGCAAGCTCAACCCACGGCTCGTGTACGTGAACCACACGGGCTTCCTGCCCGGCCCCTACGAGCACCGCACCGCGCTCGACGAGGTGGTGCAGATGATGGGCGGGCTGGCCTACATGACGGGCCGCCCGGGCGATCCGCTGCGCGCGGGCACCAGCGTGAACGACATCATGGGCGGCATGTTCGGCGCCATCGGCGCGATCGCCGCGCTCATGCAGCGCACCGAGACCGGCAAGGGCCAGGAGGTGAAGTCGGCGCTGTTCGAGAACAACGTGTTCCTGGTCGGCCAGCACATGCTGCAGTACGCGATCACCGGAGAGGCGGCGGCGCCGATGCCCGAGCGCATCTCGGCCTGGGCGCTGTACGACGTGTTCACCGTGAAGGACGGCGAGCAGATCTTCCTCGCTGCCGTGAGCGATGCGCAGTGGAAGACCTTCTGCGAGGCGCTGGGCTTCGATGACCTGAAGGCCGACCCGGCCCTGCGCACCAACAACGACAGGGTGCGCCTGCGGCCCACGCTGCTGGCCGATTTGCGCGAGCGCCTCGCGCAGCGCTCGGCGGCGGAGCTGTCGGCGATCTTCGAGGCCAGCGGACTGCCGTTCGCGCCCATCACGCGGCCCGAGGACCTGTATGCCGATCCGCACCTGAAGGCCACGGGCGGGCTCGCCGACATTCGCCTGCCCGACGGCGAGCGTGCCGGCGAGATGGCGCAGACGACGCTGTTCCCGATCACGCTCGACGGCGAGCGCCTCGGCGTGAGGCTGCATCCGCCGATGCTGGGCGAGCACACCCGCGAGCTGCTGGCCGGGCTGGGCTATGCGCACGAGGAGATCGATGCGCTGCACGCCGGATCGGCCGTGGCCTGAGCGACGCACTTATTTCCCAGAACCATAAAGAAGAGAGACAAGACCATGACGAACGCACTTCCCCTGAAGATGAACCGCCGCGCACTGCTCGGCCTCGGCGCATGCGCCGCCGCGGTGGCCGCATGCCCCGCGCTCGCGCAGGGCTCGGACAAGCCCATCCGCTTCATCCTGCCGATCAGCGCGGGCTCGGGCGTCGACGCCATCGTGCGCGCGGCCGCGCCGGCGCTCGGCAAGGCCTTCGGCCAGCCGGTGGTGATCGAGAACCTGCCGGGCGCAGGCGGCATCACCGGTGCGGCGGCCATCGTCAAGGCCGCGCCGGACGGCCTCACGCTGGGCATGGTGTCGAACAACCACGTCATCAATCCGGCGGTGTTCAGGAAGATGCCCTTCGATGCGATCAACGACGTCACGCCGATCAGCGTGATCGGCGCCACGCCGCTGGTGCTGGTGGCCAACCCGAAGCTGCCCGCGAAGAACGTCCAGGAACTGATCGCTCTGCTGCGCGCGAAGCCGGGCGGCTACAACTACGCCTCGTCGGGCAACGGCACCATCCTGCACCTGGCCGACGAGATGTTCCTGGACGAGGCGGGCGTGAAGGCGCGGCACATTCCCTACAAGGGCACCGGGCCGATGATGACCGACATGATCGGCGGGCAGGTCGAGATGGGCGTGATCGCGCTGCCGGCCGTGCAGCAGCACATCAAGAGCGGCGCGCTGCGCGCCATCGGCCTGTGCGGCGCGCAACGCTCGCCGGCCGCGCCCGACATCCCGACCATCGCCGAGCAGGGGCTGCCCAACTACGCGGTCGAGGGCTGGTTCGCGGTGATCGGGCCGGCGAAGATGCAGCCGACCGATGTCCAGCGCGTGCACGGCGCCGTGGTTGCTGCGTTCGGCAGCGCGGAGGTGCGCGAGGCGATGGACAGGCAGGGCAATGTCATCAGGCCCACGACGCCGGAGCAGGCCGCGAGCTTCTTCCGCAGCGAGGCAGCGCGCTATGCCGCGCTGGTGAAGAAGGCGAACGTGACGCTGGAATAGCGCAGGCTCAGGCCGCGCTCGTGAACTTGAGCCCCAGGATGCCCGCGATGATCAGCCCCACGCACACCAGCCGCGCGGCGTTCGCAGGCTCGTTGAACAGCACGATGCCCAGCGCCACGGTGCCGACCGCGCCGATGCCGGTCCACACCGCGTAGGCCGTGCCCACCGGCAGCGTGCGCATCGCCCAGCCCAGCAGCACCACGCTGAGCACCATCGAGATCGCGGTGCCGACCGACGGCCAGAGCCTGGTGAAGCCTTCGGTGTACTTGAGGCCGATGGCCCAGCCCATCTCGAGCAGGCCTGCGATGAACAACACGATCCACGCCATGTGCGCTCCTTCTCCTTGGATGAAAGGGACTCTCTAGCTTTCCGGCCGCACGGCACGGTAGAGGGCGCGCACGAAATCCGACTGGGTGATCATGCCGGCCAGCCGCTTTTCAGCGTCGATGATGGGGATATGGTGGTGGCCGCCCTCGGAGAACAGCGGCACCAGGTCGACCACGGGCCGGTCGGCGCTGGCCACGCGCACCTGGCGCGTCATGATCTGGCCCACCACCTCGGGCTTGTTCGACATCACCGTGCGGGTCGCGCGGATCAGGTCGCGCAGCTTGGCCGCGATGCCCTCGTGGTGCTGCAGGTCGAGCTGGCGGAAGAAGTCGGCCTGCGTGACGATGCCCACCACGCGGCGCGTGCGGTCGGTAATGGGCAGGGCCTTGATGCGGCGCTCGTGCATCAGCGCCCAGGCTTCCTGCAGCGGCGTGCCGAACTCCACCGAGATCGGCACCCTGGACATGATGTCCGCGCAGCTCAGCGTGCCGAGGCGGCGCTTGTACGACTCGAGCTCGGTCTCGCGGATCAGCGACTCGAGGTCGTCGCGGCTGATGTCGAGCACCTGGTTGTAGCGGGCCAGCACCGCGTCGATGTCGGCCTGGCTGAAGCGTGCGTCCGAGCCGGGCGGTCGCTGCGCCACCTGCACGTGCGGATAGCGGCGACCCGTGAGCGTGTTGTAGGCCACGCCCGCCAGCACCAGCAGCAGCGAATTGGTGAAGAAGGGGAAGAGGGCCGACGAGAAATGCGTGGTGTGCGTCAGCACCGCGAGCAGTGCCGCGGCGCCGCCGGGCGGATGCAGGCAGCGCGCGCTGAACATCAGGCCGATTGCGCCAGCCACCGCGACGGCGGCGGCCAGCGCCGGATCGGGAATCCAGTTGGCGGCCGCGATGCCGACCACCGCCGACAGCGTGTTGCCGCCGATGACCGACCACGGCTGCGCCAGCGGACTGGCCGGCACCGCGAACACCAGCACCGCGCTGGCCCCCAGCGGCGCGATCAGCCAGACCGAGGCGGCCAGCGGACCGGCCAGCCACCGGCACAGCAGCGCGGTGAACAGCAGGCCGATGCCCGCACCCATGACGGCGCGCAGCCGCTCACGGGCATCGACGGTGGTGCGCGCCGGCAGCCAGGCGCGCGCATGGGTCAGGATTGCCGGGAAGCGCATCGCCATGCCTGCCTCAGCCTTCGTGCGCCACCTTGCGCCCGATGTCGGGCCAGCGGTCGTGCAGCCACACCCAGGCGACCAGCCCGATGCCGAGCATGCCCATGGAGGTGAGCGCCAGCGCGAGCGTGGAGTGCATCACCAGCGGCGCCACCGCGCCGGCCACGATGCCGTTGGCGGTGGAGCCGATCACGGCCTGCAGCGACGAGGCCATGCCGCGGCGCTCGGGGTGCAGGTCGAGCACCAGCAGCGTGACCACCGGCACCATCAGCGCCCAGCCGAAGGCGAACACCGCCAGCGGCCACAGCGCCCATGCCACGTGCGCCTGGAAGAAGGTGTTGGCCACCACGTTGACCACCGAGGTGACCAGCATGATGACGAAGCCGTCGCGGATCTGCCGCTTGGGCGCCACCTTGCCGGCCATGCGGCCGCTGGCGCGCGCGCCGAGCATGATGCCGCCGATGGTCAGCAGGAAGAACCAGAAGAACTGCTGCGGCTGCAGCGCGAGGTGGTCGCCGAGGAAGGCGGGCGCGGCCAGCACGTAGAGGAACATGCCGTTGAAGGGCACGCCGCTGGCGAAGGCCAGCAGCAGGAAGCGCGGGTCGGAGCACAGGTCCCAGTAGCCGCGCATCAGGTGCCGCACCTGGAAAGGCTGGCGATGGTCCTTGTGCAGCGTCTCGGGCAGCAGCTTGTAGTTGGCCGCGAACAGCACCACGCCCACTGCCACAAGGAACCAGAACACCGCGTGCCAGCCCGCGTGCACGAAGAGAAAGCCACCCACGATGGGCGCGATGGCCGGAGCCACGCCGAAGTAGATCGTGACTTGGCTCATCACCCGCTGCGCCTCGGCGGGCGGGAACATGTCGCGGATCACCGCGCGCGAGACCACGATGCCGGCGCCGGTCGACAGCCCCTGCAGGCCGCGGAACAGCACCAGTTGCGTGATGTTCTGCGAGAGCGCGCAGCCCAGCGATGCCAGCGTGAATACCGCCAGGCCCCACAGCACCACGGGGCGGCGACCGAAGCTGTCGGACAGCGCACCGTGGAACAGGTTCATGAACGCGAAGCCGAAGAGGTAGGCCGAGAGCGTCTGCTGCATCTCGGCCGGCGTTGCGCCGATGGATTGCGCGATGCCCGAGAAGGCCGGGATGTAGGTGTCGATGGAGAAGGGCCCGAGCATGCCGAGCACCGCGAGCAGCACGGCAAGCGCCCAGCGCGGGGCCTGCCAGAGTTTGTCTGCATCGGGATTCATGGTGAGGTTTGCTCCATTCTTCTTATGCGAGTCTTGCGAGTACCAAAAAAGAAAGCGCCCTTGCGGGCGCCTCCTCGTCGGGGAAATACCGGGAGACCGGATCAGAGCGTATCAATAAAGCTGCGCAGCTTGTCCGAACGCGACGGATGCTTGAGCTTGCGCAGGGCCTTCGCCTCGATCTGGCGGATGCGCTCGCGGGTCACGTCGAACTGCTTGCCGACTTCTTCCAGCGTGTGGTCCGTGCTCATCTCGATGCCGAAGCGCATGCGCAGCACCTTGGCTTCGCGCGGCGTGAGGCTGTCGAGGATGTCCTTGACCACGTCGCGCAGGCCGGCCTGCATCGCGGCTTCGATGGGAGCCGTGTTGCTGCTGTCCTCGATGAAGTCACCCAGGTGCGAATCGTCGTCGTCGCCGATGGGGGTTTCCATCGAGATCGGCTCCTTCGCGATCTTCATGATCTTGCGGATCTTGTCTTCCGGGATCTCCATCTTCGCGGCCAGGATGCCGGCGTCGGGCTCGAAGCCGAACTCCTGCAGATGCTGGCGCGAGATGCGGTTCATCTTGTTGATCGTCTCGATCATGTGCACCGGGATGCGGATGGTGCGCGCCTGGTCGGCGATCGAGCGGGTGATGGCCTGGCGGATCCACCACGTCGCGTAGGTCGAGAACTTGTAGCCGCGACGGTATTCGAACTTGTCGACCGCCTTCATCAGACCGATGTTGCCTTCCTGGATCAGGTCGAGGAACTGCAGGCCGCGGTTCGTGTACTTCTTGGCGATGGAGATCACGAGGCGCAGGTTGGCCTCGATCATTTCCTTCTTGGCGTCGCGCGAGGACGATTCGCCCTCGTTCATGCGCTTGTTGATGTCCTTCAGCTCCGACAGCGGCACCACCACGCGCGACTGGATGTCGGCGAGCTTTTGCTGCAGTTCCTGCACCGGCGGGATGTTGCGCGACAGCACCATGCTCCAGGGCTTGCCGGCGGCGGCCTGCTTCTCGACCCACTTCAGGTTCAGCAGGTTGGAGGCGATGCGGTTGCCGTTCTTGTCGTAGCCGCTGAAGTCGCGGATGAACTCGTCCTGCGGGAAGCCGCACTTGTCCACGATGATGCGGCGCAGCTCGCGTTCCTTCTTGCGAACGTCGTCCACCTGCGTGCGCACCAGGTCGCACAGCTTCTCGATGGTGCGGGCGGTGAAGCGGATGGTCATCAGCTCGTCGGACACGGCCTGCTGGGCCTTGGCGTACGCCGACGTGCCGTAGCCTTCCTTCTCGTAGATCTTGTGGATCTTCTCGAACAGCTCGGCGATGCGGTCGAAGCGCGAGAGGGCCTCGTTCTTGAGTTCCTCGAGCTTCTTGGTCAGGGCCTTGGAGCCGCCCTTGCCGTCGTCGTCGTCTTCCTCGTCGAATTCGTCGAAGTCTTCCTCGGCCACGTAGTCGTCGGCCTCGTTGGGGTTGGAGAAGCCGTCGACGATGGTCGAGATGACGACCTTGCCTTCACGGATCTCGCCGGCCAGGCGCAGGATCTCGGCGATGGTGGCGGGGGAGGCCGAAATGGCTTCCATCATGGCCATCAGGCCGCCTTCGATGCGCTTGGCGATCTCGATTTCGCCTTCGCGCGTCAGCAGCTCGACCGTGCCCATCTCGCGCATGTACATGCGCACCGGGTCGGTGGTGCGGCCGAATTCGCTGTCCACCGTGGAGAGCGCGGCTTCGGCTTCTTCCTCGGCTTCTTCCACCGTGGTGGCGGTGGGCGCGGTGTTGTTCAGCAGCAGGGTTTCGGCGTCGGGCGTCTGCTCGTACACCGCCACGCCCATGTCGTTGAGCATGGTGACCACGACTTCCATGGTCTCGGCGTCGACCAGCTTGTCGGGAAGGTGGTCGGAGATTTCGCCGTGCGTCAGGTAGCCGCGCGTCTTGCCCAGCGTGATCAGGGTCTTCAGGCGCGAGCGGCGCTTGGCCAGGTCTTCTTCGGAGAGCACGGTCTCGTCGAGGCCGAACTCCTTCATCAAGGCGCGTTCCTTCGCCTTGCTGATCTTCATGCGAAGCGGCTTGACCTTTTCCTCGGTCGCAGCGGCCGCGGGCTCGTCACCCGCCAGATCGTCCTCGATGTCCGACAGGTCGACGTCGCTCTCGGGGGCTTCCTTGTCGGCCTTGGGCTTGCGGCCGCGCTTGGCGCCGGTGGTGGTCGAGGCGGCGCCGGCGGCCTTGGGCGGGCGGCCGACCTTCTTGGCTGCCGGAGCGGCTGCTTTCTTGGGATCTTCGAGGGAGGTCGATTTCGTGGGCACGGTTTTCACTTTCGTAGCGGCGGCCGATTTGGATGCGGCGGCAGCCGTCTTGGTTGCCGGCTTTGCGCTGGCTTTCAACGGTTTTTCTGTTGCGGGCTTGGTGGCGACGCTTTTGGCAAGTGAAGGAGCAGGCTTCTTTGAACTGGGCATACGACCTCGTTACGGCAAGAAAAGACAAGCGGAATCACAGGCGCACCGTCACGCGGACAGCGCCACCGAGCCCATGCACAGGCATGGACTGGAAACAATTGGGAAAGAGGAATTAATTCCTCAACAGGCAAGATGTCGGGCGAACATTTGGTATGCAGTCCTTGCGGTTATTGGCCCTTTCCGCCGGAATCTACCGTTGGAGTGCGTTGCGCTAGGGGCCGGCCCGGAGGTGCTGCTGTCGCTCTTGCCTAATTTCGCCAGTTGCGAAGCCCTACATTATAGCGTGTTGCGCAAATTTCAAGCAGTTTCTGATCCCGACGCGCGCAATCGGGCTCGCAATTCGAGCCGCCGCGCCTGGATTGCCCTGAAACGATCGGGTGCATCGGGGTCTTTCCCGAAAGCTGCAATTGCCTCGTTCTCCTGCTTTTTCAAGAGCTCCTCGAGCATGAAATCGAGCACGCTGGCGAGCTCCCGGGCGGCGTCGGCCAGGTGCTGCGCTTCCTCGCCCTCGGGAATGGGGCCGGCTTCGGCGACGGACATCAGCCGTTCGGCCAGGGGCTCGAACTCGAGCCCGCGCAGGCCTTCGCGCAAAGCCGCCCAGGGCTGGACGCCGTGCTCGTGCAGCTGGCTGTCGAGCCAGGTGAAGAGGGCGCCGTGCTGGCCGGGCAGGTCGCACAGCATCACGTGGAGTTCGTGCGACAGCGCTTCCCACTGGGCCATGTTCGACAGCAGCAGTCGCACCGCCACGTCAGGACGGCTCGGCGGTGCGCCACGGCCTCGCAGCGGCTCGATGGGCTCCTCGAACTTCCCGCCCCAGCGCTTGCCGCCCTTGCCCGTGAACTTGCGCTGCTGGAACTTGGGCTTGCTATCGCTTTCATAGCGGGGCGGCTCATAGTCCTGCGGCGGAGGCATGTCCGGGTAGTAGTCGTCTCCGCCTGCGTCGCCGTAGCTCGGGGGCTCGTCGTGGCGCCGCTGCTGCGCGGGAGCGCCGCCGGCCTTGCGCGGACCGGGCGTGGAGGCCCACAGCTCCGACAGCGCGGATGCGTCGAGCTGCACCAGCGTCGCGATCTCGCTCAGCAGCTGTCGTTTCAGCGCGCCGTCGGGCATCGCGCCCCAGAGCGGGCGCACGTTGCTCGTCATGTGGGCGCGGCCTTCGGCGGTGGTCAGGTCGCAGCCTTCGCGGGCGGCTTCGATCATGAAGCGCGACAACGGCGTGGCTTCGTTGACGAAGCGGGCGAAGGCCTCGGCGCCGTGCTCGCGGATGAAGCTGTCGGGGTCGTGCTCCGTCGGGAGGAACAGGAACTTGATGCTGCGCACGTCGGTGGCATAGGGCAGCGCGCCGTCGAGTGCCTTGCGGGCGGCGCGGCGGCCGGCGGCGTCGCCGTCGAAGCTGAACACCACCGATTCGGTGAAGCGGAAGAGCTTCTGCACGTGCTCCGTCGTGCAGGCCGTACCGAGCGTGGCCACGGCGTTCGGAAAGCCCAGCTGCGCCAGCGCCACCACGTCCATGTAGCCCTCGGTGACGAGCGCATAGCCCCGGTCGCGGAAGGCCGAGCGGGCTTCGTAGAGGCCGTAGAGCTCGCGGCCCTTGCTGAACACCGGCGTCTCGGGCGAATTCAGGTACTTGGGCTTCTCGTCGCCCAGCACGCGGCCGCCGAAGCCGATGCATTCGCCCTTCACGTTGCGGATGGGGAACATCACGCGGTCGCGGAAGCGGTCGTAGCGCTTGGCTTCTTCCTCGCTGAGCTTGCCTTCCTCGTTGTTGACGATCACCAGGCCGCTCTCGGCGAGAAGCGGGTCGTCGTAGTCGGGAAACACGCTCGCCAGGGCGCGCCAGCCGGCCGGCGCATAGCCGATGCCGAACTGCTTGGCCACCTCGCCCGAGACGCCGCGGCCCTTCAGGTATTCGATGGCGCCGGGGGCCTGCCGCAGGTGCTTGCGATAGGCGTCGCCGGCCTTCTCGAGCACGTCGGTCAGCGTGGCCTGCTTCTGACGCTGGCTGGCGGCGCGGGCGCGCTCGGCGGGGGAGACGTCGTCCTCGGGCACCTGCATGCCGTATTGGCCGGCGAGGTCGTGGACCGCCTCGACGAAACCCATGCCCGCGTGTTCCATCAGGAAGCCGATGGCGTTGCCATGCACTCCGCAGCCGAAGCAGTGATAGAACTGCTTGGTCGGGCTGACGGAGAAAGAGGGCGATTTCTCGCCGTGGAACGGGCACAGCCCCATGAAATTGGCGCCGGCCTTCTTGAGCTGCACATAGCGGCCGACGATCTCGACCACATCGGCGCGCGCGATGAGTTCCTGGATGAATGAAGCGGGGATGGTCATGTAGGCGAAGAGCGGCAAATCATACGCAAGCAGCCGAAGGTTCACCGCCGGGCGGCATACTGAAAGCGACCGGAATCCACGCATGACGACGCCCAAACCGCTGCAACACGTCGCGCCGCTGCTGCGCCATCCCCTCAGATTCTTCTGGGACGCCCTCAAGGAATTCCGCGCCAACCAGGGCCTGCTGCTCGCGGGCGCGGTGGCGTACTACGCGTTGCTGTCCATCGTGCCGCTGCTGATCGTGAGCGTGATCGCGCTGTCTCATGTCATCGAGCAGGCCGAGCTGCTGCGCACCATCGGGCGGTACCTCGAATGGCTGCTGCCGGGGCAGTCGAAGGCCATCGTGGCGGAACTGTCGAGCTTCCTGGACCACCGCGACGTGCTCGGCCCGGTGCTGCTGGTGACGATGATCTTCTTCAGCTCGCTGGCCTTCAGCGTGCTCGAAAGCGCGATGGCGGTGATCTTTCACCACCGCAAGGCCGACCACAAGCGGCACTTCCTGGTGTCGGTGGCCATGCCCTACGTCTACATCCTGTGCCTGTGCGTGGGGCTGCTGCTGGTCACGCTGGTGTCGGGGGCGCTGCAACTGGTGGGACAGGAAAGCGTCGACCTGCTGGGGCGCAGCTGGTCGCTTTCGGGCATTTCGGGGCTGCTGCTTTACCTGCTGGGGCTGGGCGGCGAGATCTTCATGCTGACCTCGCTGTACCTCGTGATGCCGGCTGGGCGCATGTCGCTGCGCCATGCGTTGCTGGGCGGCGTGACGGCCGCGCTGCTGTGGGAGGCCACGCGGCGCGTGCTGATCTGGTATTTCTCGACGCTGTCGCAGGTGAACGTGGTCTACGGCTCGCTCACCACGGCCATCGTCGTGCTGCTGAGCCTGGAGATCGCCGCCACGCTCGTGCTGCTCGGGGCCCAGGTGATCGCGCAGTACGAGCGCCTTGACCGCACCGGCAGCACGAAGCTGCCGGAATCCGAAAGGGTCAGCGGGGAGCCAGTCGAATCGCTCCGTCCAGGCGGATCACCTCGCCGTTGAGCATGTCGTTCTCGATGATGTGCTTGGCGAGCTTGGCGTAGTCCTCGGGCGTGCCAAGGCGCGAAGGGAAGGGCACGCTGGCGGCCAGCGCGTCCTGCACTTCCTGCGGCATGCCGAAGAGCATGGGCGTGCCGAAGATGCCGGGGGCGATGGTCATGTTGCGGATGCCGCTGCGCGCGAGGTCGCGGGCGATAGGCAGGGTCATGCCGACCACGCCGCCCTTCGAGGCGCTGTAGGCAGCCTGCCCGATCTGGCCGTCGTAGGCGGCTACGGAGGCGGTGGAAATCAGCACGCCGCGCTCGCCGGTGGATTCGGGTTCGTTCTTGCCCATGGCGTCGGACGCCAGGCGGATCATGTTGAAACTGCCGATCAGGTTGACCGTGACGGTCTTGCTGAAGGTGGCCAGCGCGTGAGGGCCGTTCTTGCCCACGGTTTTCTCGGCGGGCGCGATGCCGGCGCAGTTGACGAGGCCGACCAGCTTGCCGAGCTTGAGCGCCGCCGCCACGACGGCCTGGCCGTCGGCTTCCTGGCTCACGTCGCACTTGACGAACACGCCGCCGATTTCCTTGGCAACGGCTTCGCCCTTTTCAGCCTGCATGTCGGCGATCACCACCTTGCCGCCGTTGGCCGCCAGCATGCGCGCCGTGCCTTCGCCGAGGCCCGAAGCGCCGCCGGTCACGATAAAAACCTTGCCATCGATCTGCATTGAAGTCTCCTGAATGAACGCCGCATTATCGAAGACGCGCGAAGGCAAAAAAAAGGCCTCATCCGAGGATGAGGCCCTGAATTGGATCCGTGAGGACCCAAGGAGACAACTGGTGGTGGTCGGTTGCTTAGCGCTTGCGCGAAGCGGTAGCGGTCTTCGCAGCGGCGACGGCTTGGGTCGACACGGCGTTGAAGTTGGCTTCGGCGACGTCCGACGCTTGCTTGACGGCCTTCTGGACCGATTCGAAAGCGTTGTTGGCGGCAGCCACGGCGCTCTTCAGGACGGCAACGGCGGTTTCCGAACCGGCGGGAGCGTTCTTGGAAGCGCTGTCGACCAGGCCGACGAAGGCTTGCTGGGCTTCGGTCGCCTTGGCTTCGAAGGCCTTGGTGAATTCGGCGCCGGTGCCTTGGGCGATGTCGTACAGGTGACGGCTGTAGGCGGCGGTCTTCTCGGCCAGGGGCTGGAACAGGCTGGCTTGCAGCGTCAGCAGTTCTTGCGCGTCCTTCACGCTCAGGGCGGCCTGGGCGGTGTTCTGGGCTTCGGCCAGGGCGGCCTTCGAGGCGGTCACGTTCAGTTCGACGAGCTTCTCGACGCCTTCGAAAGCCTTGGTGGTCAGGCCGAAGAGGGTTTCGAGGTTTGCTTTTTGAGCGGCGAGGATTTGGTCAGCGGTCAGGGCCATTTGAGATCTCCAAGAAGGGATGGTGGGTGGTCGGTTCACGTTGCGCTGTCTCGCCGTCAATGTTGCGGTGCAGCATGGGCTCAAGTATAGGCAGCTGGGTTTTGCGATCAAGGGGTTTTTGTTGCTCCGCAGCAATTTAGAAGCCGTCATCTAAATTCGGCTGCCGGGCCGGTCTCCAAGGTGGCTTTCCACCTCGGGAGCCGCTGGCAAAATGCCGCGCGATGAGCGCCCCGACCACCAAACCCACCCCCCATGCGCGCAGCGGCTATCGCGCATTCCGCAGCATTCCGACGCGCTGGGCCGACAACGACATGTACGGCCACGTCAACAACGTCGTCTACTACAGCTGGTTCGACACGGCGGTGAATGCGCTGCTGATCGAGCGCGGCGCGCTCGACATCCACCAGGGCCAGACCATCGGCTTCGTGGTGGAGACGCAGTGCAACTACTTCGCGCCGATCGCGTTCCCGCAGACGGTGGAGGCGGGCGTGCGGGTCGCCCAGGCGGGGCGGTCGAGCGTCAGGTACGAAATCGCGCTCTTCGCCGAGGGCTCCGATACCGCCGCGGCCCAGGGCCACTTCATCCACGTCTACGTGGACCGCGCCACGCAGCGCCCGGTGCAGCTGCCCGAGGCGCTGCAGCAGGTGGTCGATTCGCTTAAGGCCTGATCGGGCCGCCCGCCCGTTTCCGGGCTCCAACGAAAGACGGCGCCCGAGGGCGCCGTCGATGCTGCGAATGCCCGGAAGACCGTTACATGGTCTTCTTCATGGCCTTGATCTCGGCCTTGCCCTGGGCTTCGTCAGCCTTGGCCTGCTTCTCGCAAGCGGTCTTGGCTTCACCCTTCTGGTCGTCGCACTTTTCCTTCGCGACTTCATAGGTGGCCTTCACCTTTTCCTCGGCCACCTTGCGGGCGTGGCTGTCGCTGGGCTGGTATTGCTGCTCGAGTTCGGCCTTGGCGACATCTTCCTTGCCCTTGGCTTCCTTCATGCAGACGTCCTTGGCGTTGTCCTTCATGGTGCCGCACTGGGTCTTGGCGACCTTGTAGTCGGCCTCGATCTTTTCCTTGGCGACCTTGTATTCGTCCTTGGTCATGGCACTGGCCTGCGTCGCGATGAAACAGGTGGAGGCGAGGGCCAGCATGAGAAGGTGCTTTTTCATGGGATGTTCTCCTTCGGGGGATTGGATGGATCGGATCGGATTCGGCAGGGGAGAAGTCCGGCGGCGCTCAGTAGCGCTCGAACCAGAGCGCGTCCGGCGAGCGGCCGTCGCGCGATTCCCAGTCCTTGACCTGCTTCTCGGCTTCGTCGCGGCTGATGCCGTGGCGCTCCTGGATGCGGCCGAGCAGCTGGTCGCGCTTGCCGGCGATGACGTCGAAGTCGTCGTCGGTCAGCTTCCCCCACTGCTCCTTGACCTTGCCCTTGAGCTGCTTCCAGTTGCCTTCGATGGTGTCCTTGTTCATGCGAATCTCCTTTGAGGCTGTTGACTCGGCGGGGCTTCGTCCGCCGCCGTGAAATCACTGTCGCCCGGGGTATTCGCCCTGCCGGTAGGACGTGCTGTCCGGCCCCCGTAGGCAGAGGCCGACGCGCGCCGTGATAATCGAACGGCCGCCGAAAGATTGAGACAACGCGCCCAGCACCATGATCATTCACAGCCTGCTCGACACCGACCTCTACAAGTTCACGATGATGCAGGTGGTCCTGCATCACTTCCCGGGCGCCAGGGTCGAGTACCGCTTCAAGTGCCGCAACCCGGGTGTCGACCTCGCCCAGTTCGCCGGGCAGATCCGCGAAGAGGTGCGGGGCCTGTGTTCGCTGCAGTTCCGCGACGCCGAACTGGCCTACCTGCGCTCCATGCGCTTCATCAAGAGCGACTTCGTCGACTTCCTGGGGCTCTTCCGGCTCAACGAGAAGTACATCAACATCATTCCCCAGCCCTCGGGCGAGCTCGAGATCCGCATCAAGGGGCCGTGGCTGCACACCATCCTGTTCGAGATCCCGGTGCTGGCCATCGTCAACGAGGTCTATTTCCGCAACACGCAGAAGAACCCCAACTTCCAGGAAGGCCGCCGCCGGCTCGAGACCAAGATCGCCCAGCTGCAGGAAGCCGGCCTCGGCGACCTGAAGATCGCCGACTACGGCACGCGCCGCCGCTTCTCCAAGGACTGGCACGAGGAAGTGCTGCGCACCGCGGCCGCCCGCCTCGGCGCCGTCACCTCGCCGCCGGTGCAGGCGCCGCCCGGCGCCCGGCTGCCGCAGCTGGCGGGCACCAGCAACGTGCTGTACGCCATGAAGCTCGGCATGATCCCGCTGGGCACCATGGCGCACGAGTACCTGCAGGCCTGCCAGGCGCTCGGCCCGCGGCTGCGCGACAGCCAGATCTTCGGTTTCGAGAGCTGGGCTCGCGAGTACCGCGGCGACCTGGGCATCGCGCTGTCCGACGTGTACGGCATGAGCGCCTTCCTGCGCGACTTCGACCTGTACTTCTGCAAGCTCTTCGACGGCGCCCGCCACGACAGCGGAGACCCCTTCGTCTGGGGCGAGCGCATGCTGGCGCACTACATCGCCAACCGGGTCGATCCGCGCACCAAGACGCTGATCTTCAGCGACGGCCTCACGGTGCCGCGCACCATCGAGCTCTACCAGCAGTTCCGCGGCCGCTGCCAGCTGGCCTTCGGCATCGGCACCAATCTCACCAACGACCTGGGCTACGAGCCGCTGCAGATCGTCATCAAGATGATCGAGTGCAACGGCCAGCCGGTGGCCAAGCTGTCGGACACGCCGTCCAAGAACATGTGCGAGGACGAGAAATACCTGGCCTACCTGCGCCAGGTCTTCGAGATCGAACAACCCCCGGCGTGAAGGCTGTACTGACCTGTCTGGTACGGTACGGCCTCCCCATGCAAAAAAAGACCCGACCGAAGGCGGCCGCGCTGCCGTTGCTGTTCCTGTTCCCCGCCCTGGCTTCGGCCGCCGAGTTCGACGGCGCCAGCCTCTCTCCGCTGTGGGGCGTGCCGTTCGCGGGCATCCTGCTGTCGATCGCGCTGCTGCCGCTGCTGGCGCCGGCGTTCTGGCACCACCACTACGGCAAGGTCTCAGCCGCCTGGGCGCTGGCCTTCCTGGTGCCCTTCGCGGCGGCCTTCGGCGTGCGGTTCGCCGGCGTGCAGTTCGTGCACGCGCTGGTGGCCGAATACATCCCGTTCATCATCCTGCTGACCGCGCTCTTCACGGTGGCGGGCGGCATCCACATCCGCGGCAACCTGCGCGGCGCGCCGGGGCTGAACACGGCGATCCTCGCCATCGGCGCGGTGCTCGCGAGCTTCATGGGCACCACTGGTGCGTCGATGCTGCTGATCCGGCCGCTGATCCGCGCCAACGACAACCGCGTGCACAAGGTGCACGTGATCGTGTTCTTCATCTTCATCGTGTCGAACGCGGGCGGCGCGCTCACGCCGCTGGGCGATCCGCCGCTGTTCCTCGGCTTCCTGAAGGGCGTGGGCTTCTTCTGGACCGCGCAGAACATCCTGTTCGAAACGCTCTTCATCCTGGCCGTGCTGCTCGCGCTCTTCTACGCGGTCGACCGCCACTACTACCGCAAGGAAGGCGTGCTGCCCTTCGACCCCACGCCCGACACGCCGGGCATCGGCTTCGACGGCGCCGCCAACTTCTGGCTGCTGGGCGGGGTGGTCGCGCTGGTGCTGCTCAGCGGCTTCTGGAAGTCGCCCGTGGTCTTCGATGTGTTCGGTACCGAGGTCGGCCTGCCGGGGCTGGTGCGTGACGTGGGGCTGGCGGTGATCGCTGTGGTCTCGTACAAGCTCACTTCGCCCAAGGTGCATGCCGACAACCAGTTCGAATGGGGCCCGATGGCCGAGGTGGCCAAGCTGTTCGCGGGCATCTTCCTGACCATCATCCCGGTGATCGCGATGCTCAAGGCGGGCACGCAGGGGCCGTTCGGCGCCATCGTCTCGGCCGTGACGCGCGCCGATGGCCAGCCCGACCCGGCGATGTACTTCTGGGCCACCGGCGTGCTGAGCTCCTTCCTGGACAACGCGCCGACCTACCTGGTGTTCTTCAATACCGCGGGCGGCGACCCGGCGGCGCTGATGACCACCTACGCGAGCACGCTGGCCGCCATCTCGGCCGGCGCCGTGTTCATGGGCGCCAACACCTACATCGGCAACGCGCCCAACCTCATGGTCAAGGCCATCGCCGAAAGCCGCGGCGTGCGCATGCCGAGCTTCTTCGGCTACATGGCGTGGTCCGTCGTCATCCTGGTTCCGCTGTTCGTCCTTTCCACCTTCCTCTTCTTCCGCTGAGAGACAAATCATGAGCAAGCCCAAGATCCTGGTCGCGCGCGCGATCTTTCCCGAGACCATCGAGCGCCTGTCGCAGCAGTTCGAGGTCGAGTCGAACCAGTCGGACGAGAGCTGGAGCAAGGAGCAGCTGATCGCGAAGCTGCAGGGCAAGCAGGGCGCCTTCACCACCGGCAGCGAGCGCATCGACGCCGCGGTGCTCGACGCCTGCCCCGACCTGAAGATCTGCGCCAACATGGCCGTGGGCTACAACAATTTCGACGTCGACGCGATGGCCGCGCGCGGCGTGCTGGGCACCAACGCGCCCGACGTGCTGACCGAGACCACGGCCGATTTCGGCTTCGCGCTGCTGATGGCCACGGCCCGCCGCATCGCCGAGAGCGAACACTTCCTGCGCGCGGGCAAGTGGCAGAAGTGGAGCTTCGACATGTTCGCGGGCTCCGACATCCACGGTTCCACGCTCGGCATCATCGGCATGGGCCGCATCGGGCAGGGCATCGCCAGGCGCGGCGCGCACGGCTTCGGCATGAAGGTGGTCTATCACAACCGCTCCAGGCTCGACGCCGCGCTCGAGGCCGAATGCAAGGCCAGCTACGTGGGCAAGGAAGAGCTGCTGAAGACGGCCGACCACGTGGTGCTGGTGGTGCCTTACTCGCCGGCCTCGCACCACACCATCGGCGCGGCCGAGATCGCGCTGATGAAGCCGACCGCCACGCTCATCAACATCGCGCGCGGCGGCATCGTCGACGACGCGGCGCTGGCCGTGGCTCTGCGCGAGAAGCGCATCGCCGCCGCCGGCCTGGACGTGTTCGAGGGCGAGCCCAAGGTACATCCCGACCTGCTGACCGTGCCCAACGTGGTGCTGACGCCGCACATCGCCAGCGCCACCGTGCCCACGCGCCGCGCCATGGCCGACCTCGCGGCCGACAACCTCATCGCGTACTTCGGCGGCAAGGGCCCGCTGACGCCCGTGACACCGGTTCCGGCGGCCAGCAAGTAAGCAGAGAGGCAGCACCGCAACCTTGGACGCCTCGCTGATCCTCGTCGGACTGGCCGTGCTCGCGGCCATCCAGCTCGTGCTGGTGATCTGGCTGCTGGCCCGCCGGCAGCCTCCGCCCGACCTCAGCGAGGTGTCGCGCATGCTGGCCACGCTGGGCGCGGCCAACGAGCGCACCGAGCGCGAACTGCGTCGCGAGATCGCTGAAAGCTCGCGCGGCGCCCGGCAGGAGACCTCGCAGGCCTTCGCCACTTTCCAGCAGGCGCTGGTGCAGCAGGGCGCCGAAGCCACGCGCACGCAGAACGCCCAGCTCGACGCCTTCGCGCTGCAGCTCGCATCGCTGCAGAAGACGCTGGCCGACACGCTCAACAACCAGCTGCAGGGCCTCAGCGAAGCGAACGCGCGACGCCTGTCGGAAGTGCGCGCCACCATGGAGGCACAGCTCGCGCAGCTGCAGCAGACCAATGCCGCCAAGCTCGACGAGATGCGCAAGACCGTCGACGAGAAGCTGCAGAGCACCCTCGAGGCCCGCCTGGGCGAGAGCTTCCGGCAGGTGGCCGACCGGCTGGAGCAGGTGCACAAGGGCCTGGGCGAGATGCAGACGCTGGCCGTGGGCGTCGGCAGCCTGCAGCGCGTGCTGACCAACGTGAAGACGCGCGGCATGTTCGGCGAAGTGCAGCTCGAGGCGCTGCTCGAGCAGGTGCTCACGCCCGAGCAGTACGCCCGGCAGATCGAGACCAAGCCGCGCAGCGGGCAGCGCGTGGATTTCGCCATCCGCTTCCCGGGCCGCGGCGACGACGGCGCGCCGGTGTGGCTGCCCATCGACGCCAAGTTTCCGCGCGACGACTACGAGCGACTCATCGACGCGCACGAACGCGCCGACGCCGCGGGCGCCGATCTGGCCGCCAAGGCGCTCGAAGCGCGCATCCGCACCGAGGCCAAGTCGATCGCCGACAACTACCTCGCGGCGCCGCACACGACCGATTTCGCGATCCTGTTCCTGCCGGTGGAAAGCCTCTATGCGGAAGTGCTGCGCCGGCCCGGCCTGATGGACGCGCTGCAGCGCCAGCACCGCGTGACGCTGGCCGGCCCGACCACCTTGCTCGCGATGCTCAACAGCCTGCACATGGGCTTCCGCACGCTGGCGCTGGAGCGCCAGGCCTCCGAGGTCTGGAAGGTGCTGGGCGCGGTGAAGACCGAATTCGAGCGCTACGGCGAATGGGTCGCCCGCATCAAGGAACAGGTGGCCAAGGCTTCCGACACCATCGACAAGGCCGACACGCGCGCCCGACAGATGCGCCTGGCGCTGCGCAAGGTCGAGGCACTGCCCGAGGCGCAGGTCCAGGCGCTGCTGCCGCCCACCACCTCCGGCACCGAAGCCGACAACAACGAGAAAGAAGAGGGCGAAAACTCCCCGTGAAAGGTTCCGAACTGCTGCGTGTCATCGGCGCCCAGGTGTGCCTGCACGCGACCATGGCCGGCATGCGGCTCGCCACGCCGCTGCTGGCACTTCAACAGGGGTACAGCGCGGCCGCGGTGGGCGTGCTGATCTCATTGTTCGCGCTGACCCAGGTTTTCCTCGCTTTGCCGGCCGGGCGCTTTGCCGACCGGTATGGCTTCAAGCGGCCGCTCTGGCTTTCGGTGATCGCTGCGGTCGTCGGCGCCGGGCTGGTGGTGATCTTCCCGGTGTTCCCGGTGATGTGCCTCGCGGCGCTGCTGACCGGCGGCGCAACCGGCGCGACGGTGATCGCGCTGCAGCGGCACGTGGGCCGCTCGGCCACCAACGCGACGCAGCTCAAGCGCGTGTTCAGCTGGCTCGCCATCGCGCCGGCCGTGGCCAACTTCGTCGGGCCGTTCCTGGCGGGGATGCTGATCGACCACGCGGGCCGCACGCCCGCCGACATGCTCGCGTTCCGTATTTCCTTCGGCGTGATGGCGGCGCTGCCCATTCTTTGCTGGATGCTCGCGCGCGGCGCGCACGAGTCGCCGCCCGCTCCGCCCGTGGCGGGCGCCAAGCCGACGCGCGCCTGGGAACTGCTGCGCGAGCCGATGTTCCGCCGGCTGCTCTTCGTGAACTGGCTGCAGTCGTCGAGCTGGGACGTGCACGCCTTCGTGCTGCCCATCCTCGGGCACGACCGGGGCATCAGCGCTTCGGTGATCGGCTCGATCCTCGGCGCCTTCGCCATCGCGGCGGCGGTGATCCGCGTGATCCTGCCGGTGATCGCCTCGCGCGCTTCGGAGCGCAACGTGATCCTGATCTCGACGGCGGTCACGGCGCTGGTGTTCGCGGTCTATCCGCTGCTGGACTCGGCCTGGACCATGGGCATCTGCTCGGTGGTGCTCGGCTTCGCGCTGGGCGCGGTGCAGCCGATGGTGATGAGCATGCTGCACCAGATCACGCCGCATACGCGGCACGGCGAGGCGCTGGGCCTGCGGCTGATGACCATCAACGCGTCGAGCGTGGCGATGCCGATGCTGTTCGGCTCGCTCGGCGCGCTGATCGGCATCGCCGGCGTGTTCTGGGTAGTGGGGGGCGTCGTGGCTCTCGGGGCGAGGGCGACCTGGGGGCTGAAGGTTTGACCGGAGCGTGAAATCCACGTTTCAAATAAGAGTAATTCTCATTTGATTGACAATTTACTGACTCAAAGTCAGTATCGGCGCCTTCCTCAACGACCTTGAAGGCGTCCATGGACTCCCTTGTTCAGGCCCAGGCAGCGGCCGACCCGCGCCGCCGCCTGGCGCTGGTTGCCGCGGTGTATCTCGGCAGCTTCATCGCCACGCTCGACGTGAGCATCGTCAACGTCGCGCTGCCCACGCTGCAGCGCGCGTTGTCCACCGACCTCGCCGGCCTGCAGTGGGTGATCGACATCTATGCGCTGTGCCTCTCGGCCTTCATGCTGTCGGCCGGGCCGCTGGGCGATCGCTACGGCCGCAAGCGCGCATGGCTGGCCGGCGTGGCCGTGTTTACCCTCGGCTCGGCGATGTGCGCGATGGCCGGCAGCCTGCCGACGCTGCTGGCGGGCAGGGCGGTGCAGGGAGTGGCCGGCGCGCTGATGATCCCGGGTGCGCTGTCGCTGCTGGCGCATGCGTTTCCGGACCCGGCCGAGCGGGCGCGGGTCATCGGCGGGTGGTCGTCCTTCACGGCGCTGTCGCTGATCCTCGGGCCGCTGCTCGGCGGGCTGCTGGTGGACCACGCGGGCTGGCAGAGCATCTTCCTCATCAACATCCCGATCGGCGTGCTGACGGTGGGGCTGGGCCTCTGGGGCATCCGGGAGACGTCGCACCCCGAGCATGCGGCGCTCGACCCGGTCGGGCAGGTGCTCAGCGTGCTGTGGCTGGGGGCGCTGACCTACGGGTTGATCGCCGCCGGCGAGCATGGATGGGGCTCGTTGCATGCGGCGAGCGCGCTGGTTGCGGCGGCCGTCGGCCTGGTGCTGTTCCTGATGGTGGAGGCGCGCGTGGCGCGGCCGCTGCTGCCCCTGGGGCTGTTCCGCGACGCGCGCTTCTCGGCCGCCAACTTCGCTTCGTTCGTGCTCGGGTTCTCGGCGTATGCCAGCCTGTTCTTCTTCTCGCTGTTCCTGCAGCAGGTGCAGGGCTGGTCGCCCAGCGACACCGGCTGGCGGCTGGTGCCGCAGTTCGTCGCGACCGGCATCGTGGCCTCGCAGTTCGGCCGCCTGGCGAGACGCTTCGACGTGCACGCGCTGATGATCGCCGGCTACGGCCTCATCGGCGGCGCGATGCTGCTGCTGACGCTGTTCTCCGCCGGCACGCCCTACGTCTTCCTGGCGTTGCTGTTCGTGTTCCTCGGCGCGGGCACCGGCCTGGCCGTGCCGGCGACGAGCACTGCCGTGATGGCGCTGGTGCCGGCGCAGCGCTCCGGCATGGCCTCGGCCACGATGAACGCGCTGCGCCAGGCCGGCATGCTGATCGGCATCGCGCTGCTCGGCACGCTGATGAGCACGCGCGCCACCTCGCTGCTGGCCGACGCGCTGGCGCAGGCCGGGCTTCACGACGCCCGGCAGGCGGCGGTTGCCGCGGTCGGACGGCACGACCTGGGTGCGCTGGCCTCGCTCGATGCAACCACCGCTCGCGATCTCCTGGCCGCAGCGCTGGCCGGCGGCTTCCATGCCGCCATGGCCTGCGCCGGCCTCGTCGGCCTGCTGGCCGCAGGGCTGCTTGTCAGCGTGCGGCCTCGCGCCGCCGCCTTGCCCGTCCGCACGACCTGAGGCTCCGTTCCGCCATGCCCGCCGCCCGTGTGCCGGTGGTGCGCTTCCGCGCGCGCCTTCGTTCGGTTTTTTCCAAGGAGCTTTCCATGATCCATCACGAACTCAGTCAATGGCCTCTCGTCATCAGCGTTTCAGCGGGGCTTCAGACACTCGACGGCATGCGCGCCTTCACCGACGACTGGAACCGCTGGCTCGACCGCGGCGAACCCTTCGCGTCCCTGCGGGTGTTCGCGGACGCCGACGCGCTGGTCCATCCCGAGGGCAGCGCCCAGAGCGCCAAGCAGTGGCTGCAGGAGCGCGGGGCCGACATCCGCAGCCATATGATGGGCATGGCGAGCGTGGTGCCCGCCGACCAGTACGAGAAAATGCGCAAGATGAATGTCGAGAAACTCTTCGGCGTGCCCGCCAGCACCTTCGCCGATGCCGACGATGCACTCGTGTGGCTCGGCGAGCGCGTGATGGAGCCGCGTGGCCTGCGTTTCGACCTTGCCGCCGTGCGCGCGGCGATCCGCTCGGCCCGCGCGGCCGTGACGGCTGCTTCCTGAGGCTGCAGATGGCGAAGAGCGACGGCACTGCCACGACTCCCACGTCCCCCGAAGGCGAGGCTGCGCCGCGCCGTCGCACCAAGGCCCCCGAGACACGCGCCGGCGCGCTGATGGATGCCGCCGAGCGCCTCTTCATCGAGAAGGGCATCGCCACCACCAGCATCGACGAGATCGCGGCCGGTGCGCAGGTGGCCAAGGGCACCTTCTATCTGTACTTTCCGTCGAAGGAGGCGCTGCTCGGCGCGCTGCAGCAGCGCTTCGTCGACAGCTTCTGCGCGCGGCTGCAGGAGGCCATGGATCGCCATCGGCCAGACAACTACCACGCGCGCCTGAAGGCCTGGGTGGAAACGGGCCTGGAGACCTACCTCGACAACGTCGCGCTGCACGACGTGGTGTTCCACGAATACAGGCCAGAAGACCGCCGCATGCGCAACGACAACGCGGTCATCACGCAGCTGGTCACGCTGCTGAAGCAGGGCGACGGCGCCGGCTTCTGGGACGTGGAGGATCCGACCCTCACGGCCGTGATCCTCTTCAATGCGCTGCACGGCGTGGCCGACGACTCGGTGGCGATGGGCCAGACCGGCGCGGCGGAGCGCAAGCGCCGCGCGCGGGCGCTCACGAAGTTCCTGGAGCAGGCGCTGCATCCCGCCGAGGACGACAGCGCCGACTGACCGGGCGGATCAGGAGCGGCTCAGGAGCGGATCAGAGCTTGTAGAAGCGCTTGATCGCGTTCCACGCGTCTTCCGGCGCGTCGACGTACTCGAAGAGCTTCACGTCGCCCGGCGAGATCACGCCTTCGTCGACCAGGAAGTCGAAGTCGATCAGCCGCTTCCAGTAGTCCGAGCCGAACAGCACGATCGGCACCGGCTTCGACTTCTTCGTCTGCACCAGCGTGATCACCTCGAAGAGCTCGTCGAGCGTGCCGAAGCCGCCCGGGAACGCCACCAGCGCCTTCGCACGCATCATGAAATGCATCTTGCGGATGGCGAAGTAGTGGAACTTGAAGCTCAGCGCCGGCGTAACGTAGGGGTTGGCTTCTTCTTCCATCGGCAGCGCGATCGCCAGGCCGACCGACAGGCCGCCGCCCTCGTGCGCGCCGCGATTGGCCGCCTGCATGATGCCGGGGCCGCCGCCGGTGCAGATGAAGAGCTTGTCCTGCGGCTCCTTGCCGTTGCTGTACTCGGCCACCAGCTTGCCGAAGGCGCGCGCCTTCTCGTAGTAGTGCGAGTTGCGCGCCAGCCGGCGCCAGCGCTCGGACGCCGTGGTGTCGCCGCCGAGCTCGGCCTGCGCGATCATGGCTGCGGCGTCTTCCTCGCTGCGGAAGCGCGCGCTGCCGAACACCACCACGGTGTTCTCGATGCCGTGGGCTCGCTGCTCGATGTCGGGCTTCATCAGCTCGAGCTGCATGCGGATGCCGCGCGTCTCGCGGCGCAGCAGGAACTCGGGGTCGGCGAAGGCGAGGCGCGAAGGATCGGGATCGAGCGGAAGGCCTTGGTCCGCATGGGTCTGGAGCGTGGCCCAGGCATCGGCCAGGCGCTTGTCGTGAAGGTTGTGCGTGTTGTTCATGGAGAAAGCGGACAGGTTGACCAAGGTGATTGTGCAGCGTCGCAACCATCGTGCCCAACGCGCGGCAGATGTCCCGGAAACGAAAAAGGCTCCTTGCGGAGCCTTTTTTCGGGGTGGTGGTCAGCCGGTGGAACCGGGACTCAGACGCGCTTGCGGTATTCGCCGGTGCGCGTGTCGATTTCGATCTTGTCGCCTTGCGACACGAACAGCGGCACGCCGATTTCGAAGCCGGTGGCGATCTTGGCGGGCTTCATGACCTTGCCCGAGGTGTCGCCCTTGACGGCCGGCTCGGTCCAGGTGATTTCGCGCTCGACGCTGGTGGGCAGTTCGACCGAGATGGCCTTACCTTCGTAGAACACCACTTCGACGGCCATGCCGTCTTCGAGGTAGTTCAGGGCGTCGCCCATGTTCTCGGCTTCGACTTCGTACTGGTTGTATTCGGTGTCCATGCAGACGTACATGGGGTCTGCGAAGTAGGAGTAGGTGCACTCCTTCTTGTCGAGCACGATCTGGTCGATCTTGTCGTCGGCCTTGAAGACCACTTCGGTGTTGAAGTTGGCGATCAGGCTCTTCATCTTCATGCGCACGGTGGCGGAGTTGCGGCCGCCGCGGCTGTATTCGGTCTTGAGGACGACCATCGGGTCCTTGCCGTGCATGATGACGTTGCCGGCGCGGATTTCTTGAGCGATTTTCATATCAGGGTCTCTGGATGTTGGCCGCTCGGTGCGCGGGGCCTTCGGCTGCCGTCTCGATGTGTGTTTCGACGTTCGCCGGGATGTCTGGCCCCGCGGTACATGTCCCGCGGCAGGTTTAGCGGAAGGGCACCCCGGATCGGTGAGATCCGGGCCGGAATCCGCAAAGCCCGCTATTTTAGCTTTTTTGGGCGATGAATTTCCGCAGTTGGGTGACCAGGTCTTCCTGCGCGAGCAGCCGCGCGCGGGCGTCCCGGGCTGTTTCCAGCCACAGGCCCTGCATTTCCGGCTCGGGCAGGGCGCCGTTGCCGAAGCCGTTCCACGCGTGGTGAAAAAGCCTCAGCGAGGGCGGCGCACCGAGCCAGTCGAGCCAGGCGTTCAGCTTGACGTGGTGGGCGTCGTCGTCCTGGGGGTAGATCTGCCAGACCAGCGGCGTCCCGGCCCAGAGGGCACGCACCAGCGAATCCTCGCCGCGCACGAAGTTCAGGTCGCAGGCCCACAGCAAGTGGTCGAAATCGGGCTGCGCGAGATAGGGCAGGTATGAAATTGATAGCGCGCCGCGGCCGTGGGGCAAGGGGGCGTCGGCGAAAAGAGCCTGAACCGCTTGTGCGGCGCGCCCCGCCGTCACCAGCAGTCGCGTGGGCTGGTCGCTTTCGGCGAGGCGAGCCAGCAGGCCGGCAAGCGCCGGGGGCTCGTAGCAGAAAAGGGAGACGAGGCGCTCGTTTTCCTGCCAGGGGATCTGCCGCGCCGCCAGCCAGGATGCGCGATCGAAGCCTGCCCTGCGCTCCATCAAGCCGGGCTCGCGCAGCAGTCCGCCGGTGGCGGTCGTGAAGCCGGGATAGAAGAAGCGCTTGGTCAAGCCGGCGCCGGGGCCCTTGAACACCGGCGAGGGCAACCCGTGCAGCCGCTCGACGTACGGCTCCGCGGACAGGTATTCGAGGTTGATCCAGGCAATGCCCGGCCGCTCGGCGAAACGGGCGATCAGCTCCGGTGCCGGCTCGCAGCCGAAGCCCTCGATCAGCACGTCGGGCGCCGGCTGCGCCACGGCCGCCCGCAGTGCTGTGGGGTCGAGCCAGTCGATCACTTCCACGCCGTCATGGCCCGAGGGCGCCATCCAGCCCAGGGCCGAGGTGTCGTCGACCCATAGTCGCACCCGTTCGCCGAGCCCGGCCAGCTGGGAGGCCAGCCGCCAGCACACGCCGAGGTCGCCGTGGTTGTCGATGACCTTGCAGAAGATGTCCCATCGCATGGATTGCATGGTCGCGAGTGTGCCCGCGTTCGCGGGTGGTGCTTGCTATGCTGTCCGGACAACCACCACCGGAGAGAGAACCCATGAGGATGAAGACCTTCCGTGCCGCGAAAACCGTGCTCGCCGTCTCCCTGGCGCTTTGCGGCATGGCCGCCGCCGTGGCGCAGACGCAGACTCCGCCGTCGCTCACGCCGCAGCAGCAGCGTTTCCACGACATCTACAAGGAGCTGATCGAGATCAACACCACCCATTCGGTGGGTGACAACACCGCGGCGGCGCGGGCCATGGAAAAGCGTCTGGTCGAAGCGGGCTTCGCTCCGGGTGACATCCAGATCTTCGAGCCCTTCCCGAAGAAGGGCAACCTGGTGCTTCGCTTCAAGGGCGACGGGAGCAAGAAGCCGCTGCTCCTGCTGGCCCACATCGACGTGGTCGAGGCCCGCCGCGAGGACTGGAAGACCGATCCCTTCAAGCTGCAGGAAACCGGCGGCTACTTCACCGCGCGCGGCGCCATCGACGACAAAGCCATGGCCGCGGCGCTGGTCTCGGTAGTGGGTCAGCTGAAGCAGGAAGGCTTCAAGCCCAAGCGCGACCTGATCCTGGCGTTGACCGCCGACGAGGAACGCGGTGACGCGCTGAGCAACGGCGCCTTCTGGCTCATCAACAACAAGCCCGAGCTGCTGCAGGCCGAGTTCGGCATCAACGAAGGCGGCGGCGGCGAACTGCGCGGCGGCAAGCCCAACCTGCACCGGATGCAGGTGGCCGAGAAGATGTACACCACCTACATGCTGGAGGCGCGCGACGTGGGCGGCCACAGCTCGGTGCCGACGAAGAGCAACCCGATCTACGCGCTGTCGGCCGGCCTGGAGCGGCTGGGCAACTACAGCTTTCCGGTGAAGCTCGCCGATGTCACCAGGACCTACTTCGCGCGCAGCGCACCGTTCGCCACCGGCCAGCTCGCCGAGGACATGCGCGCCGTCGGCAACGGCAACCCCGACCCGGCGGTGATCGAGCGCATGTCGGCCAACCCGGCCTACAGCGCCCAGTTCCGCACCACCTGCGTGGCGACGATGGTGCAGGCCGGCCACGCCGAGAACGCATTGCCGCAGTCGGCCAAGGCCACGGTCAACTGCCGCATCCTGCCGCACGACGACCCCGACGAAGTGGAGCGCCTGCTGACCCAGGCCATCGGCAACGACAAGATCGTGGTGCGCAACATGGGCAAGCCGCTGCGCAGCCCGGCCTCGCCGCTGAACGGTGATCTCGTGAAGACTGTGGAGTCGATCACGCAGCAGATGTGGCCCGGCGTGCCCGTGGTGCCCGCGATGAGCACCGGCGCCACCGACAGCCGCTTCATGCGCAATGCCGGCATCCCGATGTACGGCGTGACCGGCATGTTCCTGGAGCCGTCCGACGCGCGCGCGCACGGGCTGGACGAGCGCATCGAGATCCAGCGCCTGTACGACGGGCGCGAGTTCCTGTACCGGCTGGTCAGCGAGCTCGCGAAGTAGGCAGCACAGGGCACCTCAGGGCCGCGAGGGCCCTGCGGGTTCTCAGGGCGTGAAGGTGTCGCCCAGCACGATGCCTTCGCGCCGCGGGTCGGCGCCACCGCTCAGCACCGGCTTGCCGCCGACGTTGGTGCGGATGATGGTGCTGATGCCGCTGGATTGGGCCGACGTCACCACCGTGTGACCCAGTGCGCGCAGGCCGGTGATCAGCGCGTCGTTGTTGCCGCTGTTGCTGGTGTCCACGTTCGGATGCTCGCCGCCCACGTTGGTGTTGACGCTGTTGGACGCGCCGAAGTCGACCAGCGACGTGGCCTGCTGCGCATCGAGTCCCCAGTCGAGCGCGCCGACCAGCGTCTTCACGACGTACTGGATGATGGTGCCGCCGCCCGGCGAGCCGGTGCCCATGACGAACTCGCCCATGCTGCCGTCGGCGTTCTTCCTGAACACCAGCGTCGGCGCCATCGTGCTGCGCGGACGCTTGCCGGGGGCGACGCGGTTGGCTACCTTGACGCTCGGAGTCACGCTGGTGTCGTCGGGGTTGGACGCAAAGTCGGTCAGCTGGTTGTTCAGCATGAAGCCCTGCGTCATGTGATACGAGCCGAGCGTGGACTCCACCGTGGTGGTCATCGAGACCACGTTGCCCTGCTTGTCGACGATGGTGAAGTGCGTGGTGCCGTGCTCCTCAGTCTTGTCGATGCCCAGCGGCACCGAGCCGAGGTTGCCGGCCTGGGCGACGCCCATGCTCTTCGTCAGGCTGATGAGGCTGGCCCGGCTCTGCAGGTAGGGCTTGTTGATCATGGTGTCGACCGAACCGCCCGGCAGCGGCACGAAATCGGTGTCGGCCACGTACTTGTCGCGGTCGGCGTAGGCCAGGCGCTCGGCCTCGCTCACCAGGTGCACGCCCATCACGGTCGGCCTGCCGCCCTCGATGTCGATGGCAGTCGGCTTGTACAGACCCAGGTTGAAGGTCTCGAGGATGCCCAGGCTGGCCACCACGGCAATGCCGCCGGAGGAGGGCGGTGACATGCTGCAGACGTAGTAGTCGCGATAGGTGCCGCAGACCGGATCGCGCCGCTTGGCCTTGTAGTTGGCCAGGTCGGCCATCGTGGTCATGCCGGGCGTGATGGCCGAGCCGTCGTTCGCCGCGGTCGTGATGCCGATCTTGTCGACGATGCCCTGCGCGATGTCGCCTGTGTAGAAGGCGCTGGCACCCTGCGTGGCGATGGCGTTCAGCGTTTTCGCATACGCCGGGTTTTTCAGCTTCGTCCCCAGCGCCTTGGGCGAGCCGTCCGCATTGAGGAAGTACGCCGTGGCTTCGGCGTCGCGCTTGAGGCTGGTGGCCGACGAGGAGATGGCGGCGGCCATGCGCCCGCCGATCGAGAAGCCGTCGGAGGCCAAAGTGATGCCGTAGCCGAAGAGATCCTTCCACGGCAGCTTGCCGTGGTCCTGGTAAGCGATGTCGAGCATGCGCACCGCTCCCGGCGTGCCGATGGAGCGTCCGCTGGCGCGAGCCCCGCCGGGCTTGGGCGCCGTGGTGTCGGCGCCGGTCGGGTCGATGTAGCGCAGGTAGTTCTCGTTGGCCGCGGCCGGAGCGGTCTCGCGGCCGTCATAGGCCTGCACCTTCTTCGTGGCCGCGTCGTAGTAGAGCATGAAGGCTCCGCCGCCCAGCCCGCTCGATTGCGGCTCGACCAGCCCGAGCACCGCCTGTACCGCCACGGCCGCATCGACCGCGCTGCCGCCGGCCTTGAGGATGTCGCAGCCGGCGCGCGTGGCCAGCGGGTGGTTGGCGACCACCATGTAGTTCTTCGCGTACACCAGCTTGTGGCCAGGCACGTAGCCCGAGGCAGGTTCGGGCGCTGCCGGATCGCCTGCGTCGCCCGAGCCGACCACCACCGAAGAGCCGCCGCTCGGGGTCAGGCAGCCGGTATCGGGCGCGGCCGGTGCCGGCTGGTTCGCCGCGTTGATCGCGGCGATGGCCGCAAGCGTGGCTGCCGTGTTCTGGGCGTCGTTGTTGGAGCCGCCGCCGCAGGCCGTGAGGCTCAGCGAGAGCGCGACAGGCGTCAGCGCCCACCAGACGCGTCTGTTGTTGCTTTTCTTCATGGAGAGTCCCGAGTAGGTTTTTAGAAAAAACACGGGCGCTCCTCGCGCCCGTGCCTCATCTTCAGCACATTTCGTTCCAGCCGCGTCGGGGTTTGCGCTCAGACGGCCGCCGGGCCCCATGCCGCGCGCCACAATAGCCGCCATGTCAGACGTGCATTCCGAACAACTGCTCAGCGAAGTGGCGGCCCTGCCGCAACTGCCTGGCGTGTACCGCTATTTCGACGCGGCCGGCGCGGTGCTCTACGTGGGCAAGGCGCGCAACCTGAAGAAGCGGGTCGCCAACTACTTCCAGAAGAACCACGGCGGCACCCGCATCGGTCACATGATCTCGAAGATCGTGCGCATGGAGACCACCGTGGTGCGCTCGGAGGCCGAGGCGCTGCTGCTCGAGAACAATCTCATCAAGACGCTCAAGCCGCGCTACAACATCCTGTTTCGCGACGACAAGAGCTACCCCTATCTCAAGATTGCCTCGCACCAGTTTCCGCGGCTGGCCTATTACCGCGGCGCGGTCGACAAGAAGCATCGCTACTTCGGGCCGTACCCCAGCGCCTGGGCGGTGAAGGAGTCGATCCAGCTGCTGCAGAAGGTGTTCCGCCTGCGCACCTGCGAGGACACGGTGTATGCCAACCGCACGCGGCCCTGCCTGCTCTACCAGATCAAGCGTTGCAGCGGTCCGTGCGTGGGCCACATCGCGCCCGAGGCCTACGCGCAGGACGTGGCCAGCGCCGAGGCCTTCCTGATGGGCGACACCCAGCTCGTGCTCTCCAAGCTCGAGCAGCGCATGACGGCGCATGCCGAGAAGCTCGAGTTCGAGCAGGCGGCCGAGCTGCGCAACCAGATGTCGGCGATTTCGCGCGTGCTGCACCAGCAGTCCATCGAGATCGCGTCCGACAAGGACGTGGACATCCTTGCCGTGAAGGTGCAGGGCGGCAAGGCCTGCGTGAACCTGGCCATGGTGCGCGGTGGTCGGCACCTGGGCGACCGGCCGTACTTTCCGGTGCACGTGGAAGACGCGGCGCAGATCCATCACGGCGAGCTCGACGACGAGGAGGGCGCTCCGCCCGCCGTCGCAGTCCCGGTCGAGGTGCAGGTGCTCGAGGCCTTCATCGCCCAGCACTACATCGACGTGCCCGTGCCCGCCACGCTGGTGCTGAGCGAGCAGGTGAGCCGCGAGCTGATCGAGGCGATCTCGCAGCAGGCCGGCTCGCGTGTGACGGCGGTGTTCCAGCCGCGCGAGCAGCGCCGGCACTGGCTCGAGATGGCCGAGACCAACGCCAAGTTGCAGCTGGCCCGGCTGCTGGCCGAGGAGGGCTCGCAGCAGGCGCGCACGCGCGCGCTGGCCGATGCGCTGGAGCTGGCCTCGGACGACCTCGACAACTTCCGCGTCGAATGCTTCGACATCTCGCATACCGCGGGCGAGGCGACGCAGGCTTCGTGCGTGGTGTTCGAACACCACGCCATGCAGAACAAGGAGTACCGCCGCTACAACATCGAAGGCATCACGCCCGGCGATGACTACGCGGCCATGCGCCAGGTGCTGCACCGACGCTATGGCAAGCTGGCCGAGGCGATGGCGGCCGAGACCGATGCCTTGCCCCCGGGCGACGCCGAGAGCGACGGCAGCGAGGCGCCCGCGAAGACCCGGACCACCGCGCGCATGCCCGACCTGGTGCTGGTCGACGGCGGCAAGGGGCAGGTGTCGATGGCGCGCGAGGTGTTCGGCGAGCTGGGCCTGCCGCTGTCGCTGATCGTCGGGGTCGAGAAGGGCGAGGGCCGCAAGGTCGGGCTCGAGGAGCTCGTGTTCGCCGACGGCCGCGAGAAGGTCTACCTGGGCAAGGACTCGGCCGCGCTGATGCTGGTGGCCCAGATCCGCGACGAGGCGCACCGCTTCGCCATCACCGGCATGCGGGCCAAGCGCGCCAAGGTGCGGGTGGGCGGCAGCCAGCTCGAGGACATTCCGGGCATCGGGCCCAAGCGGCGCGCGCGGCTGCTGCAGCGCTTCGGCGGCATCCGGGGCGTGGCGGCTGCGAGCGTCGAGGACATCGCCTCGGTCGAGGGCATCGCCGCCGACCTGGCGGAAGAAATCTACAAGGCGTTGCACTGATCGCGCGACCCCCGCAGGGGGTTAACGCCGCCATGACACAATCAAGCGATGTTCTGGACGCTACCGACCATCATGACCTGGACGCGCATCGTCGCGATCCCTTTGATCGTCGGCGTGTTCTACCTGCCGATGGCCGAGCCGATGCGCAACCTGATCGCCACGGTCATGTTCATCGTCTTCGCCGCGACCGACTGGCTCGACGGCTTCCTGGCACGCCGGCTCAACCAGACCTCGGCCTTCGGGGCCTTTCTCGATCCGGTGGCCGACAAGTTCCTGGTGTGCGCCTCGCTGTTGGTGCTGGTGCACCTGAACCGGGCCGATGTGTTCGTGGCGCTCATCATCATCGGCCGCGAGATCGCCATTTCGGCGCTGCGCGAATGGATGGCGCAGATCGGCGCCAGCAAGAGCGTGGCGGTGCACATGATCGGCAAGGTCAAGACGACCGTGCAGATGATCGCCATTCCCTTCCTGCTCTATGACGGGCGCCTGTTCGGCGTGATCGACACCGGTGTCTGGGGCCAGTGGCTGATCTGGATCTCTGCCGTGCTCACCATCTGGTCGATGGTGTACTACCTGCAGAAGGCCATTCCGGAAATCCGGGCCCGTACCAAATGACGCCGGCAGCCGCGGGCCGCGGCGCAGGCTGGCTGCGGGCGATGCCGGCGATCTTCGTGCTGATCTGGAGCACGGGCTTCATCGTCGCGCGCTACGGCATGCCGTATGCGCCGCCCCTCAAGTTCCTGGCCGTTCGCTTCGCGCTGTCGCTCGCGTGCTTCGCCGCATGGGTCGCGCTGGCGCGGGTCGAGTGGCCGAAGCAGCGCGCCCAGTGGGGGCACCTGGCCGTCACCGGCATCCTGATGCAGGCGGGCTACCTCGGCGGCGTCTGGGCCGCGGTGCGCGAGGGCATGGGCGCGGGGCTGGTGGCGCTGCTGGTCGGCATCCAGCCTGTGCTGACGGCCGTCTGGCTGTCTTTCACCGGCGGGCGCATTACGGGGCGCCAATGGGCCGGACTGGGGCTGGGCTTCGCGGGCCTTGTGCTGGTGGTGCTGCGCAAGCTGGGGCAGGGCGGCGAGGTCAGCGTGCAGACGATGGCGCTCGCGCTGATGGCGCTGGTGTCGATCACTGCGGGCACGCTCTACCAGAAGCGCTTCGTCGCGCCTTGCGACGTGCGCAGTGCGAGCGCCGTGCAGATGGCGGCTGCCGTGCTGGTCACCCTGCCGTTCGCGGCGCTGGAGTCCGACAACATCCATTGGAACCTGCATTCGGGCGGGGCGATGGCGTGGTCGGTGCTGGCGCTGTCGCTGGGCGGCAGCTCGCTGCTCTACATGCTGATCCAGCGCGGCACGGCCACCGCCGTCACCAGCCTGCTCTATCTGGTGCCACCCTGCACGGCGGTGATGGCGTGGCTGCTTTTCTCCGAGCCGATCACGCTGGTGACGGTGCTGGGCATCGGGCTTACCGCTGTGGGCGTGAGCCTCGTGGTGCGCAACGGACGCTGAGCGGTCCGATCCTTCTTTTCTAGCGCCCGCCGGCCTTGCCCGGCTTCCAGGGCTCGCCGCGAAACTGCTCGACGAGGTGATCGACCAGCAGGCGTACGCGGCGCGGCGTCTTCGGGCGCCAGGGCGCGATCCAGTGGATGTCGGCTTCCGCCATCGCGTATTGCGGCAGCAGGCGCACGAGCTCGCCGCTGGCGAGTTGCGGCGCGATATCCCAAAGACTGCGCAGCATGATCCCGTGTCCGGCCAGGCACCAGTCGCGCACCATCTCGCCCGAGTTGCTGGCCAGCGCGCCCTGCACGCGCACGCGCGCCGTGCTGCCGTCGCGCGCGTGGCGCAGGGTCCACACGGCGTGCTGGCGCTGGCTGGCGTCGCCGTTCTCGCGCGCGACCAGGCAGTCGTGCGAGGCCAGCGCCTCGACCGTGGCCGGCGTGCCGCGGCGCTTCAGGTAGTCGGGCGAGGCGGCGAGCACGCGCTGGTTGCGCGCGATGCGCCGCGAGATCCAGTCGGCCGCATGGCGCTGCTGCACGGCCCAGAGCCAGACTGCGCCGTCGTAGCCCTCGGCGCCGAGGTCGGGCAGTTGCTCGGTCAGCATCAGTTCGATCTGCAGCGCCGGGTGCCGCGCCTGGAAGGCGGCCACCGCCGGCCCGAGCCAGCGCCGGCCGAAGCCGAAGGTGGCGGCCAGGCGGATCGTGCCGGTCAGCTCGTTCTGTCGCTCGCCGAGTTCGTTCTCGAGCGCGACGAAGCCGTCGAGCAGTGCCCGTGCGTGCAGGCAGACCGCTTCGCCCTCGGCCGTGGCGTTGAGGCGGCGGGTTGTGCGCTCGAACAGGCGCTGCCCCAGGCGCGCCTCCAGCGCACCGAGCCGCTTGGTGACGACGGAGGGCACGACGTCGAGCGTGGCTGCCGCGCCCGCCAGGCTGCCCTGGTCGCGGATCGCCAGCACCAGTGCCAGGTCGCCGCGGTCCATCGATGGTGGATTCATGCCAGATTGGAAAGTATGAATTGGCTGATTGTTGCTTGATGGCCGGCAGGGCGCAACGCACAATCGTCGCCGTGACGGCCTCTTTCCTTTCCCTCCCCACCTTCGACATCGAGCGAGACGGCGTGCGCATTCGCGGGCGCATCGGCGGGCAGGGGGCTCCCCTGTTGCTGCTGCACGGCCATCCGCAGACGCATGCGATCTGGCATCGCGTGGCACCCGCCCTGGCCGAGAAGTTCACGGTGGTGGCGCTCGACCTGCGCGGCTACGGCGACTCGGGCCGGCCGGCGGCCGATGCCGAACATGCTGTCTACAGCAAGCGCGAGATGGCGCTCGACGCGCTCGCCGCCATGCGGCACCACGGCTTCGACCGCTTCGGCGTGCTGGCGCATGACCGCGGAGCACGCGTCGCGCACCGGCTCGCGATGGACCATCCCGTGGCCGTCGAGCGCATGCTGCTGCTCGACATCGCGCCCACGCTCGCGATGTACGAGCAGACATCCGAAGCCTTCGCGAAGGCCTACTGGCACTGGTTCTTTCTCATCCAGCCGCCGCCGTTGCCCGAGGCGCTGATCGCGTCCGACCCCGTGCGCTACGTGCGCAGCGTGATGGGCGGGCGGCACGCCGGCCTCGCTCCCTTCGCGCCCGAGGTGCTGGCCGAGTACGAGCGCTGCGCCGCCATCGCAGGCACGGCTGAATCGATCTGCGAGGACTACCGCGCCTCCGCCACCATCGACCTCGAGCACGACCGCGCCGACATCGCCGCGGGCCGGCAGCTTGCGCTGCCGCTGCGCGTGCTGTGGGGCGAGCATGGCGCCGTGGGCAAGGCCTTCGACGTGCTCGCGCTGTGGCGCGAGCGCGCCGCCGATGTGTCGGGCCGCGCGCTGCCGTGCGGCCACTATGTTCCCGAAGAGGCTCCGGACGAGCTGCTCGCCGAAGCCCTGGCCTTCTTTTCACCTTTGCAACAAGCACACGCAGGAGCCAATCCATGAGCACCCACAGAATCGCAGTCATCGCCGGCGACGGCATCGGCAAGGAAACCATGCCCGAGGGTGTGCGTGTGCTCGATGCTGCGGCGCGCAAGTTCGGCATCGACCTGAAGTTCGACTACTTCGACTTCTCGAGCTGGGATTACTACGAGAAGCACGGCCAGATGCTGCCCGACAACTGGAAGGACCAGATCGGCGGGCATGACGCCATCTTCTTCGGCGCGGTGGGCTGGCCCGAGAAGATTCCCGACCACGTGTCGCTGTGGGGATCGTTGCTGATGTTCCGCCGCGAGTTCGACCAGTACATCAACCTGCGTCCCGCGCGCCTGATGCCCGGCATCATCGCGCCCGTGGTGCGGCGCGACGGCACGCCGCGCGAGCCCGGCGAGATCGACATGTACATCGTGCGCGAGAACACCGAAGGCGAGTACTCCAGCATCGGCGGGCGCATGTACCAGGGCACGCCGCGCGAGATCGTGGTGCAGGAAACGGTAATGTCGCGCGTGGGCGTCGACCGGGTGTTGAAGTTCGCGTTCGAGCTCGCGCAGTCGCGGCCGAAGAAGCACCTGACGAGCGCCACCAAGTCGAACGGCATCTCGATCACCATGCCGTACTGGGACGAGCGCGTGGCCGAGATGGGCAAGAGCTACCCCGACATCAGGCTCGACAAGTTCCACATCGACATCCTCACCGCCCACTTCGTGCAACGGCCCGACTTCTTCGACGTGGTGGTGGCGAGCAACCTGTTCGGCGACATCCTGTCGGACCTGGGGCCGGCCTGCACGGGCACCATCGGCATCGCGCCCAGCGCCAATCTCAACCCCGACCGCACCATGCCGTCGCTGTTCGAGCCGGTGCACGGCTCGGCTCCCGACATCGCTGGCAAGGGCATCGCCAACCCGATCGGCCAGATCTGGTGCGGCGCGATGATGCTGGAGTTCCTGGGCCACAAGCAGGCGCACGACGCCATCCTGTCGACCATCGAGAAGGTGCTCGCGCCCCAAAGCGGAGCACCGCGCACCCCCGACATCGGCGGCAAGGCCAGCACTTCCGACCTGGGCAAGGCCATCGCCGATGTGCTTTGAGCCGCCACGAAAAAGGACTTCACGAAACGCCCCTAAAATCGCGCGCTCCGCTGCTCGGCATGGCCTCGTGTCTTATTGACACCCTGCAGACCAGTGGTTGTAATCCTCGCTGGCAGCGCGCTGCCGAGGCGTCAGGCCTGCCAGGTTCTTGTGTCGCACCGTTTGCGGCCAGGTCGCAGCTGACGAAAGCCGACCAACTTTTTTTCTACAAGGGGCCCTTGTGAACAAGACCGAACTGATTGAGCACATCGCAAAGAACGCCGATATTTCCAAAGCCGCAGCGACCCGCGCGCTCGAATCCACCATCGGCGCCATTCGTACCACGCTCAAAAAGGGCGGCTCTGTTTCGCTCGTCGGTTTCGGCACTTTCGCAGTAGGCAAACGCGCGGCCCGCACCGGCCGTAATCCCCGTACCGGCGACGCTATTAAAATCAAGGCCGCCAAGATCCCGAAGTTCCGTCCCGGCAAGGCGCTGAAAGACGCGCTGAACTGAGGCGTTAGACTCGGGGAGTATTTCCGGTGGGGTGCTTAGCTCAGTTGGTAGAGCGGCGCCCTTACAAGGCGTAGGTCGGGGGTTCGAGCCCCTCAGCACCCACCACCACCCGATGCAAAGGCGAACCACAAGTTCGCCTTTTTTGTTGCCGTCCGACAGCCGTCGAAAAAGAGTGTTCAAGCATGTTTGATACCTTCCGCAAGTACAACAAAGTCGTGATGATTTTCTTGTTCTTGCTGATCATTCCCTCGTTCGTGTTCTTCGGTGTCGAGCGCTATCAGGGGTTCGGCCGCGACGAGAAGGTCGCACGCGTCGAAGGGCATGACATCACGAAGCCCGAGTGGGATCAGCAGCACCGCGTCGAGACGGACCGCATCCGCCAGCAGTCGCCCAACGTCGACCCGACGCTCCTGGAGTCCGACGCATTGCGCTATGCCACGCTGGAGCGCATGGTGCGCGATCGCGTGCTGGCCGCAGCGGCTGCCAAGGCCAACATGACGGTGTCCGAAGACCGCCTGTCGCGCATCTTCGCGCAGGACCAGGGCCTGGCCAGCTTCCGCACGCCCGACGGCAAGTTCGACCGCGAGGCCTTCCAGCGCGTGACCGGCCGCACGCCGGAGCAGTACGAGGCCTCCGTTCGTTCCGATCTGGCGACGCAGCAGGTGCTGCTGGGCATCTCGAGCACGGCCTTCACGCCGCCGGCCTTGGCGGCCACCACCATCAACGCGTTCTACGACACGCGCGAGATCCAGGTCGCCCGCTTCACCCCCGACAGCTTTGCCTCGAAGGTGACGGTGAGCGATGCCGACGTCGAGGCCTACTACAAGGACCACACGGCACAGTTCCAGGCGCCCGAGCAGGCCAGCATCGAATACCTGGTGCTCGACCTCGATGCGGCGAAGAAGAACGTCGTCGTGAACGAGGCCGACCTCAAGACCTACTACGAGCAGAACGCCTCGCGCTTCGGCTCCAAGGAAGAGCGCCGCGCGAGCCACATCCTGATCACCGCGCCGGCCAGCGCGTCTGCCGCCGACCGCGAGAAGGCCAAGGCCAAGGCTGAGCAACTGCTGGCCGACGTGAAGAAGGCTCCCAACACCTTCGCCGAAGTGGCACGCAAGAATTCGCAGGACCCGGGCTCGGCGGAGAAGGGCGGCGACCTCGACTTCGTGACCAAGGGCGCGATGGTCAAGCCTTTCGAGGATGCGATGTTCGCGCTGAAGAAGGGCGAGATCAGCAACGTCGTCGAGACCGAGTTCGGCTATCACATCATTCACCTGACCGACATCAAGCCGGCCGTGGTGCCTCCCTTCGAGCAGGTGCGCGCAACCATCGAGAACGACATGCGCTCGCAGCAGGCAACGCAGGAATTCGCGAAGGCCGCGGAGACCTTCACCGACGCGGTCTACCAGACGCCCGACAGCCTCAAGCCCGCGGCCGAGAAGCTCAAGCTCACGATCAAGACGGCCGACAACGTCGCGCGTACCGCGGCACCCGGCGCAACCGGACCGCTGGCCAACCGCAACTTCCTGAACGCGCTGTTCGCCGCCGACTCGCTCGAGCGCAAGCAGAACACCGAAGCGATCGAAGTCGGCCCCAGCCAGCTCGCGTCGGGCCGCGTGACGAAGTACTCGCCGGCGCATCCGGTGCCGCTGGCCGACGTGAAGGACAAGATCCGCGCCCAGCTCGTCGCCGAACGTGCCGCCGTGCTGGCCAAGACCGAAGGCGAAGCAAAGCTCGCTGCCTGGACCGCGAAGGCCGATGGCGCAACCTTCGGCGCGCCCGTGACGGTGTCGCGTCGCGACGTGCAATCGCAGCCGCTGCCGGTCATCGACGCCGCGCTGCGTGCCGACCCCTCCAAGCTGCCCGTGCTCGTCGGCGTGGACCTGGGTGCGCAGGGCTACACGGTGGTGCGCGTGACCAAGGTCGTGCCGCGCACGCCGCCTCCGGCCGAACTCGCCAAGCAGGAGCAGTCGCAGGTCGGTCAGTCGATTGCTGCCGCCGAGGATGCCGCCTACTACAACCTCCTGAAGGACCGCTTCAAGGCGGAGATCCTGGTGTCGAAGCCGGCGGAGACGCTGCCGCCCGCCGCGCGCTGATACGCACGCGCGGTACGCCACCAGACACAAGGCCCGAGCCAATGGCTCGGGCTTTTTTCATGGGGCGCAGGCAGGTCGCACGAGGGACAACTTGCGCGTTGGCTTCTTGCCAGAATCCCGCCCATGGGAACCCTCTACCTCGTGCGCCACGGACAGGCCAGCTTCGGTGCTGCCGACTATGACAACCTGAGCGAACTCGGACACCGTCAGTCCGTGCGCCTCGGTGAGTACTGGCGCGAGCGCGGCGTGAAGTTCGATGCCGTCATCACCGGCACTCTGAAGCGCCATCGCCAGACCTGGGAAGGCATCGCCAAGGGGCTCGGTCTCGAACGCGACGACGTGCTTCCGTGGCCCGGCCTCAACGAGTACGACAGCGAGGCGGTCATCGCCACCATCCACGAAGGCAAGCTGGAGAAGCCGGATTCACCCGAGATGTACAGGCACCACTTCCGCCTGCTGCGTGAGGGGTTGGGCGCGTGGATGCAGGGGAAGACGGCGCCGGTGGGAATGCCGAGCTATGTCGACTTTCTCGCCGGAGTGACGACGGCACTCGACCATGTGCGAGACAGGCATCACGGCGCGAAGGTTCTGGTGGTGTCGAGCGGAGGGCCGATCAGCACGGCAGTGGGGCATGTGCTGGGTACGAGTGCCGAGACAACGATCGAACTCAACCTGCGCATCCGCAACACATCGGTGACCGAGTTCGCCTTCACGCCCAAGCGGCACATGCTCGTGACGTACAACACGCTGCCGCACCTCGATGGTCCGGCGTACGAAGACTGGATCACCTACTCCTGAAGACGGGCTGCGGCATCCGGCGTCAGGCCTGCCAGACGCCGTAGCCGGCCTTGCGCAGTGCGATGCCGAGGTCGACTTCCATCAGGCGAGCGTCCTCGTAGGTCATGGGGTTGTAGCGTTCGTAGAGTGCGGGCAGCAGTCGCAGGCCGAACTCCTGCACGAAGCTGTTGGCCTGGATGCCGGCCTTGTGCTTGTCGAAACGGATGTCGGGGTCCAGGCCGGTCATGCCGACGTAGACGAAAGGCTTGCCGAGTTGGTAGTCGGGGTTGGCGCGCCTGAAGCGGCCGTTGTTCCATACGCGGTCGTCCAGCTCGACCACATAGACATGATGCTTGGCGCGCGCCTTGCGGGGCATCACAGTGGCGGCCGTGCGCGCGGAGCGACACGGCCTTTTACTTGTCTTGATCAGCTCTTGCGCTTGATCAGGCCGTAGATGAAGAGCAGCACGATCGCACCCAGCACCGAGGCAATGAAGCCCGCACCTTGGCCGGCGGTGTACCAGCCCAGCGACTGGCCGACGTACGTGACGATCAGCGAGCCTGCGATGCCGATGAGGGTTGTGACGATGAAGCCTGCCGAGTCGTCGCCCGGCTTGACCGCCCGTGCCACAAGACCTACGACGAACCCGATCAGGATGGTCCAGACGATGCTCATGAAGAATTCCTTTGGTTGTGGTGAAGGGGGCGTTGGCCGGAAGCCACGCCTGTCTGCGCGGGGCGCATTCATGATAGCGGAGCGATGTGTGTACCAGCGAAGGCAGCGAACATCGAGCGGGCGCGTGGGAATTTGTGCCTGACTTCGCGGCGCGTGCGTTGCGCGGCGTCCTACAAATCTGGTGCCGGCGAGCCTGGGCAGACCTGTGTTTGCAGGGCGAAATGTGGCTTTCGAGCTGTTTGATCGATGGCGCCGGCCAAAACGGCGATTTTTAACGCTACAATCGTAGGCTCTGCGGTGGCTGTAGCTCAGCTGGTAGAGTCCCAGATTGTGATTCTGGTCGTCGTGGGTTCGAGTCCCATCAGCCACCCCAAGAAATTCAAGGCGCTACAGCTATCAAAGTTGTAGCGCCTTTCTCGTTTTATTCCCACCGTGGGAATATCCGCCGGCCCCTGTCACAGCGCCGAGCGCTTCACCTCTCTATTGCGGTCATAAACCTTTGCGGTCGTCGCGGGGTTGGTGTGCAAATCGGGCAATTCGCCGTGCACCTGCTTGTGCAGCGTCGCGTAGTAGGCGCGCAGGTCGTGGAAGGTGAATCGGTCGCTTTCCGCCAACACCTTTTTTTCAATTGCCAGAATTACGCAGCGCTGCCAGAGCGTTTTAAATCCGCGCGCAGTGTAGGCATTGTTATCGCGGGTGGGAAACACATAAAGGCAGTCCACGCCGCGCTGCTTGTGCAATTCCTGTAGGCGGTCCAGCAGGGCCCCAAGTGCCGGCGTGATCGCAATTATTTCCACGATCCGCTCGCGCTTTTTGCCGCGCTGCTTTGCCCGGAAGACGCGAATTTCTCCCGCCACGCGGTCGACCTGCGGCCACGTGAGCGGCAGGAATTCGATTTTCCGGTTTCCGGCCAAGCTGGCATATTCCGCGGCCATGCCGATGATGCGGCGCTGCGGGGTCTGCTCGGCCAGCCATTTAAGGAATCTGGCCAGCACGGCCGTATCCGGCGCCTCGGTGCGGGCCTCGCTGCCGTGCGGCTCCACGCCGATCGTGCTGTTGATCGTGCACACACCCAGCTTGATGGCGTGGCCAAAAAGACGCGACAGCAGGCTCTTCTCGATGTCGGCGCGCCTGGGAGAGCCCGCGCGCTCGATGTGGATATAGCGCGCGACCACGGTGGTGCTGATCTCGGTCATGTGCATGTGGCCGAGCCGGTCGTTGATCTGCTTCCAAGCCAGCGCGTAGTCGTTGCGGGTCCCCTGTGTCAGTTTTTTCCAACGGGGCGACTCCTGAAAGCGCTGCCAGACCCATTTCAGCGTGCCCATGCCGTCGCCCGGCGCGCCGCCGTTCATGTCGAGCACCTTGCGCAGCGCCACCGAAAGGTCTGTGCCCAGGCTGATCGGCTTGCCCCCCACCGGATGGAATCGGTAAGTGATCGTCTTGCCGTCGGACCAGGGGCGGGCCTCCATCCTTGGAAGCAGGCCGGCCGCCGAGGCGCGGTCGCGCGTTCTGGCCATCAGCGACCTCCCGCTGGTGTTTTCCAGCGCGGGCCATTGCTGGCTGCCGGCGGCGCTTCCGTCGCCTTCGGCCCGTAAAGGCGGGCCCATTCGACGCGCGCCACCAGCGGGCGCCCGTTCGGGCGGCGGTCGACCCGCAGCCCGAGGCGGCGCAGGTGCCGCACCTTGGCGGCGTTCTGGGTGAGCCCTTCGCAGAGCCCATCGATTTCTTCGTCGCTCATGTCCGGGCGATTGGGGTCGGTGCTCACGATGCAATACTCGAATAATGAAAAAGACAGGTCGAACCGCCCGCCAGCTGCAGCAGATCCTGATTGAGCGCATTGAGGCGCTGCCAGGCTTGGCAGGTGAGGTCACCGACGTGCATGTCGGCGGCGTGCGGTGGATGGATGGGGGCGAAGGCGGCCCGACGTGGACGGTGCCGATCCTTCGCGATCGCGACCAGCACCGTCCAGACATTGCCCGCGTCATCAGGCAGGCGCAGATGGAGTTCGACCTCGAGGAGGATTGAGGTCATGGGGCGCTAGCCTCCTGCGCCGCCGGCACGGGCGCTGGCTCAGGGTCGCCGCACATCCACACCAGCGCCTCGCGCGGCAGCGTGCGCTCCGATGGAAAGGGCCAACCGGGCGTGTGGGTGCGCAGGTGGACCAGGTCGCCCGTGCGCTCCAGCTCAACGCCGAACGCATCCTCGCCCTTCACCTTGTACGTGCGGGTCATGCTCGAGCCAAGCCTCCCGACGACTCGAAGCCGCTGCGAACCCGGGATCGCTTCGTGTAGAGCGCTCCGGGCGTGAGCGGGGGCCGCGGCGCATTGGCGCCTGGGCCCGCGACGTAGATCGCGATCGGTTTGCCGCCGCGCGGCTGGCGAAGCCAGTCGCCGATATGGGCCTCGCGCCCGAGCAGCACCAGGGCGGCGAGCTCAACGCTCACGGTCTTGATGCTGCGCTGGGCGCGCTGGGCCAGCTGCGCCTGGGTTCCCGGCATTGCCGCGATGAGGATGTCCCGGCAGCTCAAGGCGAGCACCCCGCATCGAGGCGCGCGTCGATTCCGCGGCACACGGCCGCCCGGTCGTCGCTGTGCAGCACCGGCAGGCCGATGCCTTCGACGGTGCGCCACCGGCCCAGCGGGGAGCCCTCGGCGCGACGGCTGTCGAACACGATGACCTCGCCCCTGTAGCTCCAGCGGTTCAGGCCGATGGGCTCCATGGGATAGGCAATCCGCTCGTTGCACGGCGCCGCCGCGGGAGCAGGCGTCGGCACTGTTGCGGGCGGCCCCGGTTCCGAAAAGAGATCGAATGTCATAGGGCATCGCTCCAAGCCAGAAGTGGGGCGTTTTTCGGGACCTTGTGCTTGCCGCGGGCCAACGGGTGCTTCGGATGCCCGTTGGCGCACTTGCCGATCACGTAGACCGGTTTGTGCTGGCAGTGGTCGCGCACGGCTCCGAGCGTGGCCGAGCACCAGTCGCCAGCGCGGTGGCCCATCGCGCCCCAGGCCAGCAACACGGCGCTAGCGGCGTCCATTTCCTTTTCGATGAGCGCGAGGTTTCTCCACAGAATGGCGCGGAGTTCGAGGTCGCCGTCGACCTGCGAGCGGTCGAGCATGTCGAAGGCGCGGCCGGGCGCAGAGCTGCGCAGCGGGCACATGTTCACGACCACCACGCCGCCGAAGCCGTTGTGGCTGGCAATGTGGCAGACCAGCGTGATGGTCGGATCGTCGATCTCGTGGTCCGCGTCGCTGGGGTTGAACATGCACACCAGCAGGACCGGGCGCTCGTCCCAGGTGCGGGTGAGGGTCCAGCGGTAGGTGCCGCAAGCCGAAAGGTGAGCGGTGCGCTTCATGTGTTCTCCTTCGTGGTGATGGAAGAAGAGTCCCCGGCGAACACGCGCCGGAAGGTCACGGCCCATACCCAAGGGTTCAAGGTCCAGCTGTCGGGGCCGTTAATCTGCTCCCACAGGCGCATGTACGACGCCTTGGCCGTGGCCCACACGAAGCCATCGTGGCCGTCGTGGCGATACCCGGTGTGGCCGACGCCTAGCCCGTCGTGGAGTTGGGCGCCTTCGGCGATAGCGTCCTCTTCGCTGATGTCCTGCAGGCGTTGGACTCGCAGGTCCGTGATTTCGAGGTCGATGCGGCTGGCCGCGCGCGGCATGAAGATCGCCGGCCGCTTCCACCACTTGGGCGTGACCCCGCCATCGCGCTTGCCTGCAAGCGGCTGCGGGTGTGGATGGTCGGCGCCGTACAGGTAGGTCTTGCCGCACTCGACGGTCATGTCCACGAAGTGCCATTCGTCTCGGCGCTTCTTTGCGCTGTAGCGCGTCTCCCAGCGGCCGAACGCGAAGTGCGTCTCGCGTACCCACAGCCGGTCGCCTCGTTTTCGTGCGTAGGGGCAATGGCATTGGTCTTGTTTGCCGTCCGGCCAATCGGGCGCATGCTCGATGGCTACCCACGGTTGCGCCCATCCGCCGCGGCGCGCGGCCTCGTCGTCCGGATGCCCACGCTGCCCGAAAAGCGTGTAATCGGTAAACGCATGCTGTTTCTGACGCTTCATCACGCGCCGCGTCTGCGTCTTCGTGCCGTCGAGCAGCGCGCGCACCATGGGCGCGGAGAACAGGATCGGCAGCTCGCGCGTATCGCCCTGAGGCGATTTCTGCGCGACATCGGCTACAGGCGATACGCGGTGCACGCGCAGCGGGGTGGCGCGCACGAATTCAGGCGGCGCCATGGGGCACCTCGTTCCATTCGCGGCCGTCCAGCAGGCGGCCGGCGGCCTTCTTGCCGACCCGGAAGACCTCAGGCCGCAGCGATGCCAGCTCCACGCCGCGCTGAATCGGGCCAGGCCACTCATGCCGCGGCACGCCGCCATCCGCCCGATCCGCCTCCCACCAACCATGCTGAGCACGCCCAGTCTGCTCGATGGAGCTCTCCTCCCCCCACTCGCCCCATTGCTTGAACAGGAAGGGCACGCCCGCTGCGTTGCATTGGTGGCGCAGGCTGCGGGCCCAGTCAGGGTTCATGGGGCGCGCTCCCGGGCCGCTTTCGCCGCCGACGATCACCCAGTCGATGCGCGGCAGGTCGGGCATCGGGTTGCCATCGTCGTCTTCGCAGCCGGTGGTGCCGTGCAGCGGGTAAATCTCGCCGTGCCCGCCCACGTCGATGACGGTCAGGTTCACCATCCCGAGGAGCGGCTCCATGCTCAGAAACCGCACGCGCGCCGGCGTCGCCAGCAACTTGGGGACGTCGCGGTCGGCTTCCACCGGGTTCACGATGGTGGACCCGAGCCAGACGTTCGTCGGGGCATCACCTGCCAGCCAGCGCTCGATCCAGCGCAGCAGCGCGACGGATTCTTCCGAGGCGGTGGCCAGCCCCTCGCGGAGCCATTCCGCCGCTGCCTCCAGCCGGCCACGCCAGTTGCCGATCCGCTTCGACAGCAGCAGCCAGTCGAGATCCGGCGTGCGGCGAATCAGGCCCAGCAGGTCGACCAGCCATTCGATGTCGACGGCGTTGTCGAGCCAATCGGCCAGGCTCGCGCAGAACACGCGCTGGCGATGCCCGTGCTGCATGAAAAAGGAGCTGTGCTGCGCGTTCCACCGCAGGGGCAGGTTCCAGGTGGTGGCGCTGGTGCGGCGCCGCGGCGCGCCCGGGCCCCAGTTGATGGCCTGGCCGCCGGCGAACCGCGCGTTGCGCGTCTCGGCGTAGCAGTTGTCGCAGCCGGGGCCGACCTTCTGGCAGCCTTCCCAGGGGTTGAAGGTGTGGGTGGCCCACTCGATCTTGGTGTTCTCGCTCATATTGTTTCGCTCGTGTGGAGTGAAGAAAAGAGGGCGCCGCTCACGCGGGCCAGTCGGGAATGGAGGAGGGAGGGAGGAGGTGAACCGACTGGCGAGTCGCCCGAAAATTGATCAGTCGGCCGCCGGCGGCGCGAACTTCTTGCAGGCCAGCGGCCTGATGTGTTTGCCGAAGTAGGAGCCGAGGGAGTCGGCAGTCATGAGGTCGGCAAACACCTTCGCGTCCACGTTCGGGTACTGGTAGACGGTGCCGGGCCCGCGCGTGAACGTCGCGGCGAGGGTCCTGCTGTCGGCGTCGTAGCCGATGGAAGCGATCTGCTGCGACTGAACGGGCTTCATCGCGATGACGATCAGCTCGGCGCCGTCTTCGGCTGGGGTGTGGGTCTTGGACACAGGTGCTCCTGGTAGTGGTGCAGTCAGGAGGCGATCTCGGCCAGGTCAATGACGATGCCGCGGCAGTACTTCTCGCCGTCATCCAAGATGTCGAAGGTGGCGCACGGTGCGGACGTCTCGATGACCCAGGAGTAGTCGCCTTCGGCCCATTTGGCGTTGATCTCGAAGCCGCCGTTTTTGCGGGCGAAGTAGTCGGCGCATGCGTCCTCGTCGTCGTGGTCGACGCTGTCCCAGTCCGGCACGAAGCCTTTGGCGTCGATCCGGAGGGTGGCGCTCCCGTAGGTGCCGGCTTCGTCGTGCAGCGCGCCGCGCAACTCCGTCAGGTCATCGCTGGCGCCGAAGATGACCAGCAGGCCGTTGGCCTTCGCTTCGGCTTCTTCCTCGGCGGTGATTTCTTTGCAGTACTCGCGCCCATTCAACAGGGCTGCGAGAGAGTCTTTCGTCATGGGCATGGTTGCTCCTCGGAGTGGTCGGAGTTCAGGCGGCCAGGCGCTGCGCGTGGGCAGCGGCGGCTTCGTTGGCGCGGTTCGCGATGGCTGCGCAGATCTCGGGGAACTGGTGCTCGTGGTACAGCGTGGCGCCGCGCTCGCGGGCCGCAGGCTCGATGCCCAGGCTGCGCAGCTGCTCGGCGGTCATGGTCCAGCCGAGACGCGCGGCGATGTCGCCGATGCGCAGCGTGGGCGTGCTGGCCGTGCCCGCGTCGTTGGCAGCGATCGCGCCCACCTCGAACTGACGGACCGGCGCGGTGGCCGGTGCAGGATCCGTGGCAGCGGTCACGCGGCCGGCAGGGCGTGGCGCGACCGCAGGGGCCGGGCAAGCCGGTTCTGGGGCATCTTGTCGCTCGGCCGCGGGGTCTTGAACGGCGGCAGCAGGCGCCGGTTCCGGCGCGGCGGCAGGGGCGGCGGCCTGCTGGCGCTGCAGGTCGGCGAGCTGGGCGCGAAGCCGCTCGTTCTCCAGACGTTGCTCCTCGGCGGCGGCGCGCTCGCGCGCTTCGGTGATCTTCTTCTCCAGCGCTCGGATGGTCGCTTCCTTCTGCGCGGCAGCCCGCGGCGCGAAGTCCTCGAACACAGCCTCGCTGACGTCGATCTCGCGCACGTAGGCCAGGCCGATTTCAATGCGTGCGATCGGCAAACCTTCGGCCTTGGCGATGTAGCCTTCGATCTTTTCGATCGCGTCCAGGTGCTTCTGCGTGCGCTCGGCTTCGATGCGTTCGCGCTCAGCCTTTTCGTCGGCGAGCTTCTTCTCGTGCACCTTGATCTGCTCGTCGACGAAGGTTTCCACCGGCTCCACGATGGCGATCAGACGCGTGGCCTCGCCGTCGATGACCTTCTTGCAGTCGTTGAGCTGGTCCTTCGTCTTGTCGCGCAGACGCTGGATTGCGAAGCGGCCGGACTCGCGGAGCTCGAGGCGCGCATCCTTGGCGGCCTTGAAGCCCTTCGGCGTGCTCATGTCGAAGACGACGTCGCGATGGCGTGTGGCCAGGACCTGCATGTCGTTCTCCAGCGGCGAGAACAGGGCGAGCGCCGCCTGGGCGATCGTCGTGGGCTGGGTGCTGACTTCAGTGGAAGTGGGGGTGCTCAGTTCGGACATGGGACCTCTCAGAACGGGTTGTCGACAACGGCGTGGCCGCCGCGCGGGGGCGTGGCGGGATCGGGGAACAGGGGAAGTTCGGCGGCGGCAGCAGGTGCCGCTGTAGGGGAGGGGGCGGGGGCGCTCGCTGGCGCGGGCGCGTCGGTCGGGGCGACCTTGGGGGCACCGGACATCTTGGTGGGTGTGCGCAGCACCTCGAGGTGGCTGTCCACCAGCCGCATGAAGCCGATCAAGTCCGCTTCGAGAGCGGCTATGGCGTCCTCGTTGCGGTAGATGCGCTTGACGAACAGGTCCTTGCCGACAGGCTCCAGCCAGGGGCAATACACGACCAGGTCGCACCACTGGCGCCCGGTGATCCAGAGACCGCCGTTGATCTGGTCGATGTATTCGAGGTGCGCGGTCTCCGGACTGGCCCAGACCTGCCCCAGCTTGTCGCAGGCGAGGGGGCACTTGATTTCGACCATGCCGTCGTCGTCGATCAGTCCGTCCGACGAATAGCCGAATCGCTCGTCGTCGGTCAGGATCAAGCTGACCTCTTCGACCAGCGCGCCGGTACGCTTCTCGTAGACCATGCGCGCACGCGGTTCGAGATCCCGCCCGCGGCGCATCGCGTAGGTGACGAACGTGTCGTCGAGCGGCTCGCGGCTAATGGTCTCGATGGCAACGAGCCATGCGTACTTGATCGCCGCAGCGCCTGGCTCTTCGATGGGCTCGCCGTTGAGTGCCTTCGTGACGGCGGTTGCGCTGGGCTTCTTCTTGTAGCCGGCCTTCGCGCAAGCATCGGGCTCGGCCATGCCGGCCATCAGGGCATCGACATACAGGCGCTGCTGCTCGGTCAGGCCGCCGACTTTCTCGCGAGCCTCACTGAAGCGCGAGGCCGTGGCCACGCCGCAGCGCGCGCGTAGCCAGTCTTCGCTTCCCTGAGGATGGTTCAGCAGGATCACGAGCGACCTCCTGCCTTCAGCTTCCGGCGGTGGGTGATCACCGACTCCTTGAACTCGTCGTAGAGGTCGCGGCGCTTCGTCTCCGCCAGCGCGACGCAACCCTCCGCCCACAGGGCTGCGGCCTGGGCGTCGGTCTTGGTCTGCTGGAGGCGCTGGAACAGTCCGTCTGCGAGCCGGTCGGCTTCGGTTGCCTGCCGAATGTCGTCTGCGCCCGGGGTGCGGCCCGCGCCGTTGCCGTCGTCGTCGGTCTCGCCGATGGCGACGTTGAATATCAGCTTCAGCAGGTAGCGCTGGGAGTACGTCATCGCCGAGCCCTGGGCGTGGGTCTTCGTCATGACGTCGCCGCCCTTTGCGCCCTTGCCGTCCGCCGGCATGTCGCACTTGTAGGTGCGCATGTGCCCGGCCGCGTGCGACACGTAGCAGAGCACGCGGATGTGGTTCTCCTTCGGGCTGTCGTCGGTGTCGAAGCTGAGCGCGAAGCCGTTCTTCGTGTAGATCGGACGCAGCGCGCGGTTCAGCTGCGCGTAGCTGGCGTAGGTGCTGCGGGTCTGCGGATTGACCGCGTCGGCCGAGATCGGGCCCATCGCGGCCTGGGCCTTGGTCATCGCCGCGTTGAACTTCTGCTCGTTGGCGCGGGCGTGCATGCGCTCGTGCATGCTCAACAGCCGCTCCATCTTGTCGATGTCGACACTGGGGTCGTGGGCAGCGGCGGTGATCGCGTGCAGCACAGTCGCAATCTCGTTGCGTGGCGGCAGGACGACCGAGGGGCGCGACGCGAAGGCCGGCTGGTCTTCTTGGGCGAGCACGGCAGTCACTTCGTGGCTCCCCAGAGAGCGAGCCAGGAGCCCTTCGCACCGTCTCCGTACAGGGCGAGCAGCACCGCGGCGAGGATGAGCAGCAGGACCAGGCCGGCGACGATCAGGTTGTCGCGGCTGGTGGACGGAAACCAGAGGCCGCCGATGGAATCGTCGTTGGCTGCTGGCGGGAAGCCGTTCGGTGCGGCGCTGGTGCCGGCCTGCGGGCGCGGCGGATGGACAAGGCGAACGCTCACGATGCGATCCTTTCGTAGATGAGGAGGGCGATGACGAAAAGGCCGGCCAGCGCGCAGGCGGCGGTGACCACCATGTGCGGGTCGGCGAGGGCGAGGCGGAGCCGGGCGCGATTCATCGCGGACCTTTCGCGGTCGCGAGCTGGGCGGCTCGGTCGTTGGACTCGGCGATGGACAGGCGCAGCGCGTCGGCCTCCGCCTTTCTGCAGTCCATCCATGCCATGAGCATCAGCAGGCCGAAGCAGGCGAGGGTGCCCAGCGCCCAGTCGACTGCGTGCTGCATGAGGGTGCGGCGCGTGATGCTCACGACGGGGTCCCTTCCTCGGGACCGGCAACCTGGGCTTCGCTGCCGAGCATCCGCTGGTGCTGCTGCGTCAGGCTCGCGAGCAGCTTGGCTCGCGTTTTCGGCTTGTCGTGAAGCGCCGAGAACGCCAGCTCAAGGCCGTCAGCGATGCCGCCCTTGTAGTCCATCACCATTCCGCCCGTGCGGAGCTTCATGGTCAGCACGATGCCGAGCTTCGGTGTGGTGCTCATCCTGCGACCTCCGGCGCCGCGGCAGCGGCCGCGCGGGCCTCCCGCTCGGTGCGTGCAGCTTCGATCTGCTGGCAGTCGCGAAGGCACTGGCCGACCTGCGTGTGCATGCCGTGGCTGAAGTCGGCGCCGTAGCGGGCCTGCAGCTGACGCAGCAGGAACCCGGCGCCGATGCAGACGGATTCGAGGCGCGCGATGCGCTTGGCGGCGGATTTCTTAGCCATGGCTGGTGCTCCCCGAGGCCGGCAGGGGGCCATGCCCGTCCAGGGGCCAGTCGATCGGCAAGCGGAGCAGGATCGTGGCGTTGAACCCACTGGTTTCCGCCTGCACGAAGAAGTCGGACAGACCGAACTTCGTGAGATACCGGGCGACGTCGTGAAGATTGCCGCCGAGGTTCATCGAGACGAGCTTCGTCTGCGGCGTGTGCTGCGTGCTCATGCCGCGCACCACTCGAGTGGTGCCATGGAGCGCTCGCGGCGCACCTCGGCGTAGCGGCGCCGCATGGCGGCAATCTGGCGCTGAATTTCCAGCAGCTGGGCTTGCAGGACCGCCTTCATGCCAGCCTCGCCGAGCGGTTGTGGGAGAGATCCAGGCTCACGGCGGCCGCGACCCGCATCTGGTCCAGGGCGCCCGTGTCCTTGGCGACCGCATAGGCGCGGTCGAAGGCGATCAGCTGCTCTTCAGTGAAGTCGGCGCCGGGCGGCGCTACGGCGGCCGGCTTGGCGTGGGCGGTTCGCCCGGGGTTGTTTTGCATTTGCGCTCCTCGCGTGCCGTTCGGTGGCCGCGAAGTGCATTATGCAGAACTGCATTGAAGTGTCAATGCACTTGTGCATTGTTTTTCCGGGGAATCGGTCGCCCCTGTTGCGTGGCGCGTAAAAAAGCCCGCTCGCGGCGGGCCTTGTGACCGGGGGCAGAAGTCAGTACTGCTCGCTCTTCCAGACGGTGAGGATCTTGCCAATGATGTGAAGGTGCGGGTTCTTGGGCGAGATGTCGTAGGGGGGGAAATCGTCCTTGTTCTTCGAGATCACGCGCAACACAAAGCCGGGCCCATTGAACTCGGGGACGCGCTGCAGGATCTTGATGTAGCCCTCATCGCCCACTCGGAAGAAGTACACGCCTTCGTGGTCGACGCGATTCACGCCGCGGTCCATCAGCAGCGGGTCGCCCGGGTTAAACATCCCCTTCATCGAGGGACCGAACCCCGTGACGATGCAGAGGTTCGCTAGGCTGGTGTACGAGCGAACATTGAGCTGCAGCCATTCGCGATCCACTCTCCAGCTCTTGATGATGCCTGGCGGTTCGGCTTCGAGCAGCAGCTTTCCTCGCGTGTCCATGCCGCCGCTGACCTCGTACTGGACGATCACAACTTCCCCTGCATCAGCGTGCGGCGCAGATGCAGGTGGGGCGCTGGGAAGTCCTTCTTCCGGAGCATTTCCTTCGACGCGCGCCCACTCGCGCTCCGCCAAGTCCTCGTCATAGAAGGCGAGCGCATCGACGCCCAGGAAGCGCGCGGCCAGGTCGAAACTTTCTGTTCGCCGAGGTTGCTTTATGTCGCCCTTCTTGAAGCGGTCGAAGCCCGACTGAGCAGTCGGGCGCTTGATAGCGGCGGCCAGCGACGTCGGGTTTAGTCCACGTTTCGCCAGGAGCTTGTTGAAGAGGGTGACTCCGTCCATGCCTCGACTATGCAGAAATACTTAATGCAATACTGCTTGAAATAGCAATGCAGAAGTGCATAATCACTGCATGACCCAAATTCAAGCGGTGATCCGACAGCTTCGCGCCACGCTGTCGCAGTCCGAAATTGCCAGGCGCACCGGCATCGCGCAATCCAAGATTTCGCGCTGGGAAGCAGGGAAGGTGGCGGCAGGTGCCGAAGAGGCTCTCAAGTTGGCGGCACTCGCGCAGCAATTGCCAGCTGCTCAGTCGAAGGAGGCCGCGTGATGCACGTCAAGCCTCTCTCCTCACTGAGCCACGAAGAGGTCGCCGACATCGCCGCGCAGGCTGCCGAGCGGGGCGAAGAGCTCGCCCTGGCGAACCCGTTCCCCGAAGGCAGTTGGCGCCACACCGTCTTCCGCGACGTGTTCGCTGCCCGCGTCGCCGACCTGCAGCCGATCGGCTGACCACTTCACCCCCACCACGAGTTCGAGATGTCCACCATCGACCAAGACCAAGAGCCGGCCTTCGCCCGCGGCATCGCCGGGCCACTCGGAAAGCTGACCGAGGACCTGAAGACCAAGGTTGACCAGACGACTGACGAGGTATTCCGTCGTCACTGCGCTCTGAGCAACACCGACACCGCCACGCTGCTGCGCGACTTCATTTACCTGACCTGCTACGGCAAGACGTGGCGACAAATGGTTGCGGAGAAGTTGATTCATGACGGGGAGCGTACCGACGCGATGCGCAAACTGACAGGGCCTTTTGAGGGCCCCGAATTCGCGCAGCGGGGAGGTCACGCCTGATGGGCTACATCGACTTCCTTCGCGACAAGATCAAGCTCGCCCCGGCCAACGGCTTCGAGGTGGCGCGCGAAGCCATCAACCCTGCTCTGAGGCCGCACACCGGCGACATCGTGCAGTGGATGGCCAAGGGCGGCAGTCGCGCGTGCTTTGCCAGCTTCGGGCTCCACAAGACAGCCACGCTGCTGGAGCTACTTCGCCAGGTGGGCAGCCGCTTCCCCGACGCCTATCGGCTCGGCGTCATCCCGCTGGGCGTGCGCCAGGAGTTCTTCCGCGAGGCCGAGCAGCGCTTCCTCGGCGACTGCGCAATCGACCTGCGCTTCATCCGCCGCGACAGCGAGATCGATGACCCGGCGACGATCTACCTGACGAACTACGAGGCTGTGCGCGAGGGCAACATCACGCCGGCGCGCTTCCGCGCAACCGGCCTGGACGAAGCCAGCGTCCTGCGCAGCTATGGCAGCAAGACCTATCAGGAGTTCCTGCCAGCCTTCGCGCCCGTCGAGTTCAAGTCGGTCTTCACCGCCACGCCGGACCCGAACCGCTTCAAGGAGCTGATCCACTACGCCGCCTACCTCGGCATCATGGATTCTGGCCAGGCCCTCACTCGCTTTTTCCAGCGCGATAGCGAGAAGGCCGGCAACCTCACTCTCTACCCGCACAAGGAGCGGGAGTTCTGGATGTGGGTGGCCAGCTGGGCCGTGGTTATCACGAAGCCCAGCGACCTCGGCCACAGCGACGACGGCTACATCCTGCCGGCGCTGGATGTCCGCTGGCACGAGATTCCGAGCGACTACTCGGCCGCGGGCACGGACAAGGTCGGGCAGGGCCTGCTGATCCAGAACACCTCGCTGAGCCTGTCGGCGACCGCGAACGAGAAGCGTACGACCATCCCCGAGCGCGTGGCGAAGGTGCAGGAGTTGATCAATGAGGCGCCGGCGGACCACTTCGTCATCTGGCACGACCTCGAGGATGAGCGACATGCGCTGCAAGAGGCTATCCCCGAGGCCGTCAGCGTGTGGGGGACCCAGGACCTGGAGGAGCGTGAGAGCCGCATCGTCGGCTTCAGCGATGGCGAATTCCGGATCCTGTCCACGAAGCCGATCATCGCGGGCAGCGGTTGCAACTTCCAGCGGCACTGCCACCGCGAGATCTTTGCGGGCATCGGCCACAAGTTCAACGACTTCATCCAGGCCATTCACCGCGTCTACCGCTTCGGCGGATCGCTCGAGGTGCCGGCGCGCATCGACATCATCCACACGGAAGCCGAGCGCGAGGTCGTTGCTAGCCTGAAGGCGAAATGGCAGCGGCACGACGAGCAGCAGCACCGGATGGCCGACCTCGTGCGCACCTTCGGGCTGGACCACCTCTCCATGCACGAGCAGCTGGCCAGGACCATCGGCGTCGAGCGCCGCGTGGTGAAAGGTGAGTGCTTCGAGGTGGCGCACAACGACGCCGTCCTCGAAGCGATGGAGCGGCCGGACAACTCCGTCGACCTGATCGTCACCTCGATCCCGTTCGGCAACCACTACGAGTACTGCGCGAGCTACAACGACTTCGGCCATACGGACGGCAACGATCACTTCTGGCAGCAGATGGACTTCCTGACGCCGCAGCTGTACCGGATCCTGAAGCCCGGGCGAATCGCGGCAATCCACGTCAAGGACCGCGTGCTTTTCGGCAGCGTCACCGGCCTGGGGCGCCCGACGATGGACTGCTTCCACGAGGAGACGGTCTTCCACTTCCGCAAGCACGGTTTCCACAAGCTGGGTCTGATCCAGATCGACACCGATGTCGTCGCGGAGAACAACCAGACCTATCGCCTGAGCTACACCGAAATGTGCAAGGACGGCACGAAGATGGGCGTCGGCTGCCCGGAGTACGTCGTGCTGCTGTTCAAGCCGCAGACCGACCTGACCCGCGGCTACGCCGACGAGCCGGTGGCGAAGTCCAAGGACGACTACAGCCTGGCGCGCTGGCAGATCGATGCGCATGCGCACTGGCGTTCGAGCGGCAACCGGCTGCTGACCGTGGAGGAGCTGGCGGCGATGGGGCCGGCGAAGCTGGCCAAGTACTTCACCGAAGACAGCCTGCGCAGGATCTACGACTTCGAGGACCACGTCGCCATTGGCGAGAAGCTCGATGAGCGTGGCGCGCTGCCGCGCAAGTTCATGTGTCTGGCGCCGGGCAGCAACTCGCCCTGGATCTGGCACGACATCGTGCGCATGCGAACCCTCAACGGCGAGCAGTCGAGCCGCAACGTCGAGAAGCACGTCTGCCCGCTGCAGTTCGACACGGTCGACCGTCTGATCGAGCGCTACAGCAACCGCGGTGACCTGGTCTACGACCCGTTCCATGGCTTGGGCACGGTGGGCGTGCGGTCGATCAAGCTCGGGCGCCGCGCCGGCGGAAGCGAGCTCAACGCAGGCTATTTCCGAGACCAGGTGCACTACTTGTGCGAGGCCGAGCGCGACGCACTGACCCCCAGCCTTTTCGACTTCATGGAGCAGGAGCCGCGGCGCCGCACAGCTGCCAACGATCCGACACGCGAGGAGGCCGCATGAGCCAGCTGCAGCTTGACGACGTAGGCGCGGACGCGCCGGCACGCGGGAAGGTCACCACGGCCATGGTGAACCAGCACATGGCTGCCACCTTCGGCGAGGCCAACGGTTACGCATGCCTCTTCGAAGTGGCGAGCGGCACGGGCTCGAACGCGCGGACCTTCGCCGACATCGTGGTGATGAATCTGTGGCCGTCCCGCGGAATGGACTTGGTCGGCTACGAGGTCAAGACCTCGCGGTCGGACTGGCAGCGCGAAATGAAGCTGCCGGCGAAAGCCTGGCCGGTGATGCAGTACATGGACCGCTGGTTCCTGCTGGCCGCGCCCGGCGTAGCGAAGCTGGACGAGATCCCGACCAACTGGGGCTTCATCGAGTTCGATGGCGCCAGGCTGAAGTACTTGAAGCCGGCGCCCAAGCTGGAGCCGATCGCGCTGTCCAAGACCTTCCTCGGCGCGCTGCTGCGCAAGCCCGTGCGCGACGTGGAGGGCATGGTCAAGCGCGCCACCGAGGAAGCGCTGTCGAAGGTCGACAAGACCGTCGAGGAGCGCATCGCCAAAGAAATGCGCCGCCGCGGCGAGAAGCACCAGGAGCTGGTCGACAAGCTGGCGAAGCTCAAGGACGCCACAGGCATCGACCTGCTCGAGTGGCAGCCGGAAGAAAGCCAGGTGCACGCGATCAAGTTCGCGCTGAAGGCCGACCCGATGACCTCGTGGCGCGGGCTGCCAGCTGCTGTACGGAATGTCGAGCAAGCGCTCGAAACGCTGCGCGAGCTGCACGGGAAGGTGGCCGAATGACCGTTGCCGAAACCTCTGCCGAAGCCTTTCATTCCCTGTCGCCGCGGTTCTACCTGTCGCCGAAGGAAGAACAGGTCATGCGCTTGTTCCAGCGGCCGGGCGTCTCGCTCAGCCGCCAACAGATCAGCCAGAAGGCCCGCATGCCCATCAATGGCGTGTGCGGCCGCGTGGACTCCCTACTTGCCGCCGGTCACCTCGAGGAGCGCGGCTTCCGCATCGACCCCCACACCAACAAGCGCCAGAAGCTGCTGCGCATTCCGCAGCCCGATCAGGCCCAACTTTTCCCGGAGACCCGCCCTTGCTGACCCCTCAGTTCATCCTCGCGCTGTCCGCCAAGCTGGTGATCGACCTGTTCGCCGGCGGCGGCGGTGCAAGCACCGGCATCGAGAAGGCGATCGGTCGCCATGTCGACATCGCCGTCAACCACGACGCCGATGCGATCGGCATGCACGAGAAGAATCATCCCCAGACCCGGCACTTCCGCGCCGATGTCTGGGAGGTCGATCCGCTCGCCGTCGTGCGCGGCCAGCAGGTCGGCCTGCTGCATGCTTCGCCCGACTGTACCGACCATAGCCAAGCCAAGGGCGGGCAGCCGCGCTCGAAGAAGATTCGCGCGCTAGCCTGGGTGGTGCATCGCTGGGCGGGAAAGGTGCGCCCCGACGTCATCACGCTCGAGAACGTCGAGCAGATGTTGCAATGGTCGCCACTGATCGCCAAGCGCGACCCGAAGACCGGGCGCGTGGTGACCCTGGACGAGGTCGTCGACCCGGTCACGAAACGCAAGTCGTTCCGCGTGGCCGAGGCCGGCGAGCATGTGCCGCGGCACCGCCAGTTCCTGGTGGCTGACAAGAAGAAGCTCGGCCGCAACTGGGGGCACTTCGTGGAGGGCCTGCGGGCCATGGGCTACGTGGTGCAGTGGCGCGTGATCTGCAATGCAGACCTGGGCGCGCACAGCACCCGGACGCGGCTGTACATGGTGGCGCGCTGCGACGGCCTGCCGATCGTGTGGCCGGAGAAGACGCACGCCAAGAGGCCGACAGGCAAGTTGAAGGCCCACCGGCCGGCAGCCGAATGCATCAACTGGAGCATCCAGGGCCAGAGCATCTTCAACCGGAAGAAGCCGCTGGCCGACGCGACGATGCGCCGCATCGCGCACGGCATGCGCAAGTTCGTACTGGACTGCCCGGAGCCGTTCATCGTCAACAACATGGCGAACAACGTGCCGCGGCCGGTGTCCGACCCCATCGGCCCCGTGCTGACGGGCGGCCACAAGATGCTTCTGGCACCCACGCTGGTGCCGGTGACGCACACGCGGGACGTCGCCTTCGATGTGCGGGAGCCGCAGCGCACCATCACCACCGCCAAAGGGGGCGAGACGGCGCTGGCGGCTGCAGTGCTGGTGCAGATGGGATACGGCGAGCGCGATGGCCAGGCGCCGCGAGTTCTTGACCTTCAGAAGGCGCTGGGCACCGTCACCGCGGGCGGGAAGAAGCATGGCCTGACGACGGCATTCATGGTGCAGGCGAACGGCGGCTTCAACACTACGCATGCACGCGATGTCCGCGAGCCGGTTTCGGCCGTGACGGCGAGCGGCAGCCAGCAGCAGCTCATCACAGCGCACCTGACCACGTTGCGCCGCAACAGCGAGGGCCGCGATGCCCGAGATCCGCTGACCACGATCGCGGCCGCCGGCGAGCATCAGGCGCTGGTCGAGTACCACCTGGGCAAGGAGCACGAGGAGGGCGCACTGCGCTGCGCCGCCTTCCTCATGCGCTATCACGCCTCGGGCGGCCAGTGGGCCGACCTCCGCGACCCGGCCACCACCATCACCACGCACGACCGCCTGGCGCTGGTCACCGTGTGGCTCAAGGGCGAGCCGTGGGTCATCGTGGACATCTGCCTGCGCATGCTCACGCCGCGAGAGCTCTACAACGCCCAGGACTTCCCGCCCACCTACACGATCGACCGCACGGCCAGCGGCAAGCTGCTGACGAAGACGGCGCAGGTGCGCATGTGCGGCAATTCGGTGAGTCCGCTGCCCATGAGGCTTCTGGTCGCCGCCAACTACAGCGACTACGGCCACGAGCAGGAGAGGAAGGCCGCGTGACACGTCCAGTTCCATACCCTGCAGAAACTCGGGCGAAGGGCTGGCGCTTCGAGCTGGACCACGAGCGTATCGAGCAATCAGACACGTGGGCGCTGGCGCCAGCGGACGTGAAGCCTTGGCTCCTGATGCTGTGGCTGTCCGCATGGAGGCAGGAGCCCTGCGGCTCGCTGCCCAACGAAGATGAGCTGATCGCCGTGCGCATCGGCATGCCGATGAAGACCTTCGCCAAGGTGCGCTCCAAGCTCATGCGCGGCTGGTGGGAGGCCGAGGACGGCCGCCTGTACCACGACACAGTGACGAAGCGTGTGCTGGAAATGCTGGCCGCCCGCGAGGCGGAGCGCCGCCGGAAGGCCGAGTACCGCCAACGGAAAGAGGCGGAAAGGACTGGTCTGTCCCATGGGACAGACGATGGACGCCAGCAGGACGACACCCGGAGCGACACCGGGAGAGACGGCACCGGAACCGGAACCGGAACCGGAACCGGAACCAGTACTGGTAAAGAAGAAAACCACCACCACGCCCGAACTACGGCCGCATCGGTGGGGGGTGAGGGGCAAAGCCCGACGAAGGCGGGGGAGGTGTGCCGCGCGATCAAGGACCGGAAGGTCGCTGACGTCAACCCGTCGAGCCCGGAGCTGCTTGCGCTCATCGCCAAGGGCGTGCCCATCGAGACCTTCCAAGCTGCGGCGGACATCTGCGCGAAGTCGGTCCCGCCCAAGGGCTTCAACTACCTGCTGGGCATCGTCAAGCGTCAGCTCGGCGAGGCCGCGCAGATCGCCGCCGGCGTCGGGATGCCCGAGAAGCCGTGGGACGAGAACCGTTCGACCATCGAAGCCAAGGCCGTAGAGCTCGGCCTGGGTCGGTGGAACGAGCACGACCTGAGCGTCGACCGCGAGACGTTCCCCCAATTCACTGCCCGCGTCCGCCGGGCCGTGGAGCAACGACAAGGAATTCCAGCATGACCACTGCATTCACCATCGCCCAGGTGGCGGTGTCCGCTCAGCGCAACCTCCATCAGATCGCCGTGTACGAGCGCTCGCTGCATCAGCGCGCCGCACCGGCAGCGGCGGCCGCCCTGCGCCCGTACCGAGCCGTCGAACGTGCCCGCCTCGATGCGTGTGCCGAGCACTTCGCCGCGCTGCAGCCCGCCAACGACCTCGCTTTCGAACAGAGCCCGGAGCACGCATGATTCCGTCGATCAATCCCTGGGATGCCGAGATCGAGGTGTTCGAGCAGCTGACGCTCGCGCGCCTGCTGAAGCACACCGAGCCCGAAGGCGAATGCCTCGCCTGGACGGGCCACGCCAACCTCGGCCGCAGCCCGCAGATCCGCCTTGGCGGCGCCAAGGGCCGGGCCTACAACGTCCGTCGGGTGCTGTGGGTGCTGACGCGCGGCAGCATCCGCGCTGATCGCGTGGTCACGGTGAAGTGCGACTGCGAACTATGCGTTCACCCCGACTGCCTGATCGCGGTCCACCAGTCGAAGCTGCAGAAGGGGCAACCGAAGTCGCTGCTGGCATCGCGTCGCATTGCGACGGCACAACGCCGGCTGTCGCCGATCACTGAGGACATGGTTCAGGAGATCCGAAGCAGCTCCGTTCCCGCGGTCGAGTTCGATCGGCGCTGGGGACTCGGCATCGGCACCTCCGCGCACATCCGGTCCGGATCGCGCCGCGCCCCGATGGGCCTGGGCATGTTGGGAGGTGCTGTCTGATGGCCCGCCGCCGTACCACCACGCTCGGGTTGATCGCCCGGGCCCTCATCGAGAAACAGTGGCATGCGACAGCCGTGCGCGCGCAGATCCACGCCATCCTGGGCGACGACAGCGACCAGTTCGTGGCCGCGGCCGGCCGAGTGTTGTTCGTGGTGCTGGGCGCGCTCATGGCCGAAGACATTGACCACGACCTGCCGGACGTGCGCATCGTGCGCGGTGCATGCAACGCCCTGTACGAGCAGGCGGGGGTGCCGGTCATCGACCCGACGCGCCGGGCTTCGCTTCGCTCGGGGTTGGAGGCCTGTGACCGTCTCGTCGACGGCCTGCAGCGCAAGTCGCTGATCGATGCCGCATGCGACCTGGAGCTCAAGCTGAAGACCGGACACCTCGACTGGGCCTCCTTCGAGTCTCTGCTGGAGGGCATCGCAGCATGACGTGCCCGAACTGCGAAAAGGCAGCCATCCGCGCCGACTGGCCGGGCTACACGGCCAACTGCCGGGAATGCCTCGCCCGAGGCATCGCCAACGGGCCGGAGTACTGGCGCTCGCGCCAGGACGGGACGCTGCGCGACGAATACAAGACCGCCCTGCGCACCATCTGGGGCAAGGACTGGAAGGTCGGCCACGAGGCCGTCAAGACCGCGGCCGCCCGTATGGAAGCGCTGCGCACCTCGCCCCAAGGAGCCCTGCTGTGACGGTCCACATCCTCGGCATCGATCCGGGTGCCAGCACCGGCCTCGCCGCTTTCGACGGCGGCGTCATCACGTTCCTGAAGACCATCGAGCCGCACTCCATCGAGCACAACCTGCGCCACTACATGCCGGCGCGCGTGGTGTTCGAGGACAGCCGGCTGGAGCGGCGCGTCTGGAACGCCCGGTCTAAGAAGGACTACGGCGCCGCGCTGGCCACGGCCCGCTCGCTTGGCCAGGTCGATGCCTGGTGCAGCCTCATCACCGCGGTGTGCGCTGACCTGGGCATCCCCGCCCACGGCATCAGCCCGACCGCCAAGGGCGCCAAGCTGGACGCGGCAGCCTTCGAGCTCGTGACCCGCTGGGCCACGCGCAGCAATCAACACGAACGCGACGCCGCCATGGTGGCGTGGCCCTACCGGAGAACCGCTCGATGACCGACCTTGCCCTCACTGTTGTTTGGCCCGACCAGGAGCGGGCCCGCTCCAGCTTCCTCGAGCGCGTTGCGCCGTGGTGCAAGGAGCAGTGGGCAGCGGGCCGTCGCCTCGAAATCGAGATTCGCCTGCATGAAGATGCAAAGACCGATCGGCAGCGGAAGTACTACCACGGGGTGGTGCTGAAGACGATCGCGGCGCAGGCGCGACCGAACGGGGCCCAGTTCACACTCAAGGTCTGGAAGGAGCACTTCCGCGAGGAGTACTTGGGCTACAAGACCGTCACGACCAAGAACCCTCTCACGGGCAAGAAGGTGCGCCGGCGCGTGCGCGTCAGCTCCGAGGACCTCGGCGTGAAGGGCTACAGCCGGTTCATTGACCGAGTGAGCGCGTTCGCCGCCACCGAGCTCGGCGTGACGTTCCCCGCCAGCTTCGAACAGTGGGAGCGGATGCAGGTCGACCCGGATACGGGCGAAATCGTCGGAGCGGTTTGCCCGTGACGGTCGTTCTGTTCCCGAGCCCGGCCGCGGCGCAGCTGGAAGGAGGCATTACCCACGAGCAGGCGGCCGAGGTGTTTCGCCGCTTCTGCGAGCAAAGGCAGGCCGCGCCAACCATCGCGCACGTCATGAGCGTTCCTTACGAGTCCGTGTGCCAGCTCCTCGGCGGCGCAATCTTTTCCGACCTCTGGCGCCATTGGTGTGATCGGGTCATGCCATGAAGCGCAGCGCGCCCCTGAAGCGAACCGCGTTCAAGCGCCCACGGCCCAAGGTCATCGGCGTGGACCTGGCCGCGGGCCCGGACATCACGGTGCTGGTCCGCGTGCAGCAGGTGTCAGGCCGCATCGTTCGCATGGCTGCGATCAACGATGCGGACTTCCGGGGCGGCGCGCCGAAGACCGAAGCACAGCGCAACCCGGCGCTGCTGTCGATGGCGCGCGGCCAGCGCTGCCTGCTGTCGGTGCCCGGCATCTGCCGGCCAGACCCGGCCACCACGGTGGCATGCCATAGCAACCAGTCGGTGCATGGCAAGGCCGGCGCGCGCAAGGCTGATGACCAGTGGCACGTGTACGGCTGCGCGCCATGCCATCGATGGCTGGACCAAGGCCCGGCGCCGGCGGCGGAGAAGATCGAGCGTTTCGCGGCCGCCCACCGTTGGATGGTGGCCATCTGGCAGGACATCGTCGCGGGCATGCAGCCGGCCACGCCTCGCGAGCGCCGCGCCGCCGAATGGGCGCTTGCTCGTGTCCAGCACATCGTATAAAGCACCACCCGGAGAAGGAGACCTACATGGACGACGACGACAAAATCCGCCGCAATCTCATTGTCACGAGCGCCGTCATCATCGGCGTTGCGTGGTTCAACGTGTCGCTGCCAGATGTGCTCGAGCGACTCTTCTCGATCAAGAGCGCGGCAGGCGCCCAGGCAGTGCAGGTGTCCGACTGGAAAGTCTGGGTCGCTGCGCTGGCGATGCTGACCTACATGGCATGGCGCTATCGCTGGTCGGAGGAGGTCGAGAAGGCCAGGGCGCTTTTTCAGGGCACCGTCATTGCCCGATACGGGGTGCTCTTCCAGCGTGTCTACCTTCGCGAGGTCGCCAAGTGGTTCCGTGATGGCGCCTACCCGAAGAGCGCCCACCCGCAGATGGCCGTCCTTTACAACCAGGTGGTACCCCAGATCCTCTTCGAGCAGTTGGGGCGTCGCCCTGATGCCGTATCGATCAAGGTTCGCGGTACCGCAAACCCGTCCAACGGGAACGAGAACGTGGAAGCCAGCGCTGACTGGAATGACAAGGGCTCCGGATCCCACGGAAACACCATTCAGGGAAGCGTCTACATCGACGTGCCCCGGCAACGCGCGCTTATCTGGCGAGCAAGGGCACACACGATGATCAATTCGAAGGAATCGATGTCCCTCATGTGGCCGGCCCTGTTTGCCGTCGCGGCCGCGACCATCGCGGTCTACAAGCTGGTCCTGTCGCTCATTTGAGCAGTGCCAATGCAATTTAACGAGGAGAACAATCGATGCCCGATGCCCGCAAATCCACAACCGCCCTGGTGCTCGAAGCCGTGCAGGACCTGCACAACCAAGAGCAGATCGTGACTCGGGAGACGCTCGCCGAGCTCACGGGTCTGAAGCTCACCGTCATCGACGACCGGCTGGGCACGCTGACCGACGACGGCATGTTGCTGCGCGTGCAGCGCGGCGTCTACGTCCCGGCCGTCCAGCATCCCGCGGCGCGCCCGATGTCGAAGACGGTGATGCCCGATGGCATGGTGAAGATCGAGATCGGCGACGAGGTGCTCACGCTCACGCCGCGCGAGGACCGCGCCCTGGCCAACCTCATGGCCGGCGCCGCTGCCCAGGCCGCCGCGATCGAGACCGGCCGCAACGCAGCCATCCTGGCGGCCGAGCTCGGCGAGGAGGTGAAGCAACTGCGCCGCAAGGTGACCGCACTCGAGGCGCGCATCGATCCGAACCAGGGCCAGCTGTTCGCCACCCCCTGTAGGGCGGGCGCGCCGGCGGCGAACGGGGCAAAGTTCGATCGCGGTGTAGCTCAGCCTGGTAGAGCACAGGGCTCATAACCCAGTGGTCGGCAGTTCAAATCTGCCCATCGCAACCAGACATTTGTGAAGCGTGACTGCCGGACCTACCTGCATTCGACCCGGGCAACGGGTGAAGGGACGGAGGAAGGGATTGGGAAAGCCGAGGCGAGCAGGCGCCGGCCCCATGGATGCCCGGAAGCGGGGCCATCATCGAAGCGGCAATAGCTACGGCTTGCGACGTTAAAAACGCGGAGGGGTGGTGCCCTCCTGCATCCTGCGCCCTGTACACCTCGATGGGCGACGTGAGACTGCAAGAGCCGGTTTCAATCCCGGCCCGCTTCGATGATGGTGAATGCGCAGGCTGATGCGCGGCGCATGGGCGCGAACCAGCGTGGACAGACCTCCTAGGCCGGTTTCCCGGCTGCTATGAAAACAGGCGCGCCACCTTGAGCCGGAGATCAGCACCGGCCACCACTCTCACACCACCAGCGAAAATGGCCTGGTGAACATCAAGACCTCCGAACTCGCCGGCAAAGAGCTGGAATCCTGGGTAGCCAAGGCCCTCGGCGCCCAGGCCTTCGCCAGCATCTGGCCCGACTTCGAGCAGCTCATCGAGCGCTACGCCATCCAATCCTCTCCGATGCCAGGCAAGGGCCTTCAGTGGTGCGCTGTTGTCGTTGGCAGGCCGGGCACGAACATTCCCGGTGGACCATGGCTTGAGGGCCCCACGCCGCGCATTGCCGTCGGCCGCGCGATCGTTGCCGCCCGCTTTGGGCTGGAACTCACCGCCACCTGATCGGTCGCCCCCCTGTAGGGGTTCGCTGAGTCGGCAAGGCGCGAGAACATTCCCCTCGCCGATCACGGACCCCGAACACGGCGTCAGCCCTGACGTTGGAGTGGGGGGTAAGCCACTCCGGATATTTCCCCCTGCTTGTCCCAGGGGATGCAGGGTGGGACGAGAACCGCACGGTCCAGCGCGCATTGCGTGCGTAGTCAGATGGACCGAACCCCCGGCGCTTTCGCCGGACAGTTGTCTCCTCGCCTGCTACCTTGCGGGTGATTCGCCCGCCGGGTTCGCCCGAGCGGGCTTTTTTCATTCTCAGTCATAGACTCGGCGTTTCTCATCTTTCCCAACGCGATCGCGAAAGGCCTGCTCAAATGCTGTTCAACCGAGATACCGTAGACCTTCTGAAGCAGGATGGCACGCGCGTCAGCGGCATTCCTTGCACCGTCGACAGCTCCATGGTCTATATGAAGGCCGACCATCGCGTTGACCCGGGGGACTTGATCTTTAGGGCCATCCCGAATGGTGCGGAAGAGACCTACCAGGTCATCGATCCAGTGTTCTACAAGGGTACGGTTGGAATCGGGCCTCACTACCAGATCAAGGTCAAGAAGCTGGGCATCCCCGAGGCACGTTCAGCGGTGCAGCACATCACGTACACGGTGACCGGCAACAATGCACGCGTCAACGTCAACTCGGTGGACAACTCGATCAACGTGGTGCATGTCCAATCCGATGTTGCGGAGCAGATCGAAACGATCATGGCTGCCATCCGCACGGCAAACCTGTCGAACGAAGAGAAGGCTGAAGCGGTTGAGGCTGTAGAAGAGGTGAAAAGCCAGTTCGCGTCGGGTGCGCCGAAGCGGTCAGTGGTTCGCTCGTTGCTGAATGGGTTGCCCAAGGCCCTGGAGATTGGCGCATCCATCGCCACAATTCTGAGCGCCCTGCCTGGGTAGACGCCACCCTGTAGGGTTCGACCGACTCGGGAGCGCGCGGAACACTCGCGCGCATGGCACCACGCAAGCCTGCCAAGAAGCAGGCACCCGCACCGAAGAAGACCACCACCAAGCCCGCAGCCGCCAAGAAGGCCGCGGGCGCATCTGCGCGCAAGAAGCCTCCGCCGGCGAAGGCGAAGGCGAAGGCGAAGGCGAAGAAGCCTACCCGGGCAGCTCGACCAGCACCAGCACCCAAGCCTGAACCCGCACAGCTCGGACTTACCGACCTGCAGCAGCGCTTCGTGGATGAGTACTTGGTGGACCTGAACGGCACTCAGGCTGCCATCCGAGCCGGCTACAGCGCCACCACGGCGCGGCAGATGGCCTCCGAGAACCTGTCAAAACCGTACATCCAGGCTGCCATCGCGGACGCCAGGAAGGCGCAGCAGGAACGCACCCAGGTGGATGCCGATCGCGTGGTGACCGAGGCGTGGAACATCATGCTGGCCGACCCGCGCGAGCTGGTGCAGGTGAAGGTTGGATGCTGCCGGCACTGCTGGGGCGAGGGCTTCAAGTTCCAGCGCACCGTGGGAGAGTTCAACCACGACCGCGAGCAGCACGCCCTGAAGGCTGGCAACCTGGCTGACTTCGACGAGAAGGGTGGCATCGGCTTCGATCCGCTCAAGGCGCCGCACCCGTCCTGCCCGGACTGTGGCGGTGATGGCTATCCGCGCGCCGTGCTGGCCGACACGCGCCGGCTGTCGCCGCGGGCGCTGTCTCTGTACGCCGGCGCGAAGATGACGAAGTACGGCATCGAGATCGCCATGCACGACAAGGGCGCGGCGATGGAGAAGCTGTTCCGGCACCTCGGCCTCTACGAGAAGGACAACCAGCAGAAGACCGACCCGCTGGCCGCGCTGCTGCACAGCATCGCCAACGGCAACAGCAACGGCTTCCGTCCCGTGGCCGACGATCCGGAGGCGCCTGCCGCGCCCGAGGCCGGCACGAACAGCCTGATGCCCCGCCAGGATCCGGACGATGGCAGCCCAGGCTAAGGCGGCGGCGCACCTGGCTGACCCGGGCACGCTGGATGAAGACGACACCGTGCTGACGGTGGAGCCCGGCCGCGCGGTCGACGCGCAGCTGGGGCATCGGTGGGACAACCGCCGCCGGCCCAAGCGCGGGCCGCACATCGCCAAGCACGCCGACCAGCTCCCCACCAATGCCGAGGAGCTCGAGCGCTGCCTGCGGAATCCGGAATGGCGCCTGTTCAGCGGGTGCCTGTACCAGATCATCGTCAAGGGCGAGCCCGTCAAGAACGAGCAGGGCGAGCTGATCGACGAGGGCGAATCCTTCGTCATGCCCTTCAAGCCCAACCGGGCCCAGCGGCGCTTCATCACCCGGCTCTGGCACCGCAACGCCATCCTCAAGGCGCGGCAGCTGGGCTTCACCACACTGGTTGCCATCCTGTGGCTCGACCACGCGCTGTTCAACGGTAACCAGCGCTGCGGCATGATCGCCCAAGACCGCGAGACGGCCGAGGCCATCTTCCGCGACAAGGTGGTGTTCGCCTACGACCATCTGCCTGAGGAGATCCGGCAGCGCTTCCCGCTCGCGCGAGCCAGTACGAAGGAGCTGCTATTCGGCCACAACAACAGCAGCATCCGCGTGGCGACCAGCGTGCGCGGCGGCACCATCCACCGCCTGCACGTCTCCGAGTTCGGGAAGATCTGCGCCAAGTTCCCCGCGAAGGCCAACGAAGTGGTGACCGGCTCGTTCCAGGCCGTGCCGCAGTCGGGCATCCTGGTCATCGAGAGCACGGCCGAAGGTACCGAGGGTGAGTTCTACGAGATCTGCCAGCGGGCCCAGGCGATGGTGGCGGGCGCGCGCAAGCTGACGGCGAGCCAGTACCGTTTCCACTTCTACGCCTGGTGGCAGGACCCGGCCTACTCGATCGACCCGGCCGGCGTGCCCATCACGCCCGAGCAGCACGACTACTTCGACGAGCTCGAAACGAAGATCGACGCCAAGATCGATCTCGGCCAGCGCGCCTGGTACGTGGAGAAGCTGCGCAACGACTTCTCGGGCAAAGAGGAGCGCATGTGGCAGGAGTACCCCTCGACGCCCGAGGAGGCATTCCAGCAGTCCACGGCGGGCCACTACTACGCGAAGGACATGGCGCTGCTGCGCAAGCGCGGCGCCATCTGCCAGGTGCCGCTACTGGACCTGCCGGTGTTCACGTTCTGGGACATCGGCAACAGCGACGGCACGGCCATCTGGTTCATGCAGATCCTGCGCAGCGAGGACCGCTTCATCGGCTACTACGAGGAGCACGGCGAGGATCTGCGCCATTACGCCCGCATCCTTCAGGAACGGGGCTACCTGTACGGCGGCCACTTCCTGCCGCACGACGCCGACCACAAGCGGCTCGGCGACTACAACAAGAGCACGCGCGAGCAGTTACAGCAGCTGATGCCCGGCCATTCTTTCTTCGTCGTGCCGCGCGTCACCGAGCTGATGACAGGCATCTACGCCGTGCGCAAGCACATCAAGGGCGCCTTCTTCGACGTCGACGGCACGAAGCAGGGCATCGAGCGCATCCAGGGCTACAAGAAAAAGTACAGCACGTCCGAGAACCGCTACCTCGACCAGCCCGACAAGAGCAATGGCTGCACCGAAGGTGCGGACGCGCTGCGCCAGTGGGCCCAGGCCAAGGAGCTGGGAATGCTGGCCAACCTCACCGAGAACACCGCCTATGTCGAAGCACCAGTCGGCGACTGGCGCGCGTAGGAGCACCAAATGAACATGAACAACAGCACCACCACCCCCAGCATCGAGGACGAGATCGACGCCGACGGCGCGCTCACGCTCGAGGAGTACCGTCAGTTCGTCTACGAGATCGAACAGCAGCCGCCGTGGCGCGCCGTAGCCGACAAGGAGCTCGACTATGCCGACGGCAATCAGCTGGACACCGAGTTGCTGCGCGCGCAGAAGGAACTGGGCATCCCGCCGGCGAAGGAAGACCTGATCGGGCCGGCCCTCCTGGCCATTCAGGGGTACGAGGCCACGGTGCGCACCGACTGGCGCGTCACGCCCAACGGGCAGCCGGACGGCCAGGACGTCGCAGAGGCGCTGAACTTCCGCCTCAATGAGGCCGAGCGCCACTCCAAGGCCGACCAGGCATGCTCGAAGGCCTTCCGCCCGCAGGCGGCGGTAGGCCTCGGTTGGGTGGAGGTCTCGCGCGAGTCCGACCCCTTCAAGTATTCCTACCGCTGCACCGCCGTGCATCGCAACGAGATCCACTGGGACTTCTACGCCAAGGAAGACGACCTGAGCGATGCGCGCTACCTGCGCCGTGAGCGCTGGTTGCCCCCGAGCCGCATCGCGAAGGTGTTCCCGAAGCATCGCGAGCTCATCCTCGAATGCGGTCGGCACGGCCAATCCTGGTGGGTGAACCTGTCTCCTGAAGCACTGGATGGCGGCGGCTCGACCGGGCTGACGACTGGCGCCTGGGATGCGGCGCGGGGTTGGACGGTGGCCGAGCACAACTGGTATGACCCGGTCAGCAAGGACATGTGCCTGGCCGAGGTCTGGTACCGGCGCTGGGCGGAGGCGACGGTGCTGCGCTCGCCCGACGGCCGCGTGGTGGAGTACGACGCCGAGAATCCGGTGCACAACTACTCGCTGGCCCGCGGGCTCGTGCGGCCGCAGCACGCCGTCATCCCGCGTGTGCGTCGCAGCTTCTGGCTCGGGCCGCACCGCCTGCACGACGGGCCCAGCCCGTACACCCACCGGCACTTCCCCTACGTGCCGTTCTGGGGCTACCGCGAGGACGGCACGCGCGTGCCCTATGGCCTGGTGCGCGGCATGATCTTCCAGCAGGATCGATTGAACAGCGGCACTGCCACGATGACGTGGGGCATGAGCGCCTATCGCGTGGAGCGGACCAAGGGCGCAGTGGCCATGACTGACGAGCAGCTGCGCCGCCAGGTCGGGCGCCGCAATGCCGACATCGTGCTGGACCCGGCGCAGATGGCACAGCCGGGCGCGCGGTTCGAGGTGAAGCGCGACGTGCAGCTCACCGACCAGCAGCTGCAGATGCTCAACGACGCGCGCATGGCGCTCGAGCGCGTCGCGCCGGCCGCGGCCGCCGCGTTCTCGGGCCGGCGCGGCACGGCCACCAGCGGCGTCCAAGAGGAGACGCAGGTCGAACAGGCGAACCAGGGCCTGGCCCACCTCATGGATAACTTCAGGGCAGCGCGCACCCAGGTGGGCGAGCTGCTGCTGGCCATGATCGTGGAGGACATGGGCAAGGAGCCACACACCATCGTCATCGAGGGCGACGCCATCACGCCCGACCGCACAGTCTTCATCAACAAGCCCGAGACCGATCCAACGACCGGCGTGGCCTACCTGAGCAACGACCTGCAGCGGACGCGCCTGAAGGTCGCGCTGGAAGACGTGCCGAGCAGCTCGAGCTACCGCGGCCAGCAGCTCAACGCGATGAGCGAGGCGGTCAAGAGCCTGCCGGCGCAGTACCAGGCCGCGGCCATGCCGTTCCTGGCCAGCCTCATGGACGTGCCGTTCAAGCGCGACCTGGTGCAGGCACTGCGCGCGGCTGGCCAGCAGGCATCGCCGGAGGAGATCGAGCGGCAGGTCCAGGAGCGAGTGGCGCAGGAGGTCAAGATGGCCGGCCACGACCTGAAGGCTCGCGAACTCGACATGAAGGAGCGGCTGACCGACGCACAGATCAAGCAGCTGATGGCCCAGGCCGTGCAGACCGGGGTGCAGGCCGCCTTCGCTGCGATGCAGGGCGGCGCGCAGGTGGCGCAAATGCCGATGATCGCGCCGATCGCCGATGCCATCATGCAGGGGGCGGGCTATACGCGGCCCAGCCCGGGCGGCGACGATCCGAACTTCCCGACGCCGACGCAGACGGCGGCCATGAACATCAAGAGCCCGTACATCCAGGGGCAGGGCGCCGCGACCGTCGCGCCCGCGGCACAGGAAGAGGCGGGCGCCGCGCCGCCGGTTCGCGAGAACACCAGCCCGACGTTCCCAGCTCGGGCAGGCGCGGGCGGCAGCGGCATGGACGGTATCGAGACGGCACGCACCACCGACAACATCGAGCAAGAGCTTGCATAGTGGGTTGCCGAGCGCGTCAGAATCGGCTCTGCGACAACAGGCGGAGACGGCAGCATGGCAACCAAAGGACGCTCGGATTGGGCGGACTCCGATCCGGAGGAATTTCTCGACTGCGTCCCCGAGTATCTTGCTGATTGCGAGACCTTCTTGGAGGAGATGGCCGCGCGTCGTCTACCGCAAGTGACATCTGAGGAACTGTCGCTTGCGGTCATCGGGATATGGGTTGCCTCAGGTGATGCAGAAGCAGGCTGCCCCGAGCCGCCGCCAGTTCGAATGTTGTACACCGATGCAGCCGAGGGCAAAGGCGTGGACTTTCGCAAGGTCGCAGAGGCGTTGCCAAAGTTCATCAAGCAGATGAAGCCACTGATCGAGCAGCAGGTCCGTCGGCGCCGGCCGCCGGTCGCGCCGGCCATGACTCCACCCAACGACGACGTGCCGTTCTGACGCCCACGACGCGGCCCCCTGTAGGGTTCGCGTGAGACCGCCCCGCCAACGACGATGACCTCGTCAACGGGTAGCGGCCAAGACAACCAACCCAGAGCCCTGTGCTCTGGCATCCCACCTCCGCGAGGAGGACGGCCGCTACCGGGGATGCCAGAGCACAGGGCTTTTTGTCTTCTCAGGAGCCTCATGAGCAACATCAGCCCCATCATCATTCCGACCGTCGGCCGCGTCGTCTGGTTCTACCCGGCGCCGAAGAGCGGCGAGGCCGGCTTCGCCTGCAATGAGAGCGGCGGCCCCTACGCAGCCGTCGTTGCCCGCGTCTGGAACGACAACATGGTCAACCTGTGCGTGTTCGACGCGAACGGCGCGCCGCACAGCAGGACCAGCGTTCACCTGGTGCAAGGCGATGAAGCTGCACCGGACAGCGCTTTCTGCGGGTGGATGCCCTTCCAGCGCGGCCAGGCCGCGAAGCAGGACATGCAGGCAAAGGAAGCGAACAGCGGGCCGCGCATCCGCAGTCACCGCGACGAGCTCGAACAGTCCGCTGCGCACGCGATCGCCGCGCGCGTGTCCGAGCTGGGAGGCAACGGTACACGCATCGGCCACGAGGTTCGGCAGGCACTCGATGCCCTGGTGAACTACGGCGCCAAAGCCGCGGAGCCGGCCGGCGAGACCCATGCCTCGCGCGTGCTCTACCCGGCGATTCGCAATGCAATGGAAGAGCTGTCGGCTCTGCATCCAGGCTTCAACGACCACGTCAACCGCGCATGGAACTACCTGCACGGCGCGTTCTGGAGCGAGGTGCCCGCACCAGCGTCGGCGCTGGGTCTCCGCGATTCCAGTCCCGGGTCTGAGCCAGGACTGGTCCATTTGCCCGTGCGCGACCATCACCGCGAGGAGCCGCCGATCGCCGTTGCAACCGATGCGGTCTCCGCCGTGACCGAGCAGGAACTGGCCGCCAAGGCCGTCGCCCCGCGCGTGTCGCTCGCAGACATCGAAGCGGCCATCGCCAGCGAGCACTACTTCACCGCTCAGCACGGTGTCGACGGCGCGATGGCGAAGCTGGAGCTCCACCAACAACACCACGACTACGACACGCTGACCCAGAGGCCGCCCGCAACGACGCCCTTCCAGGCCTTGAGCTTGCTGACCTTCTGCGTGCTGGTGCTGCGCAACGGAATCAAGATCGTCGGCGTGAACACCGGGCCGGTTTCGCAGGAGAACTTCGATGCCGAGATCGGCCGCACATATGCGCGCGAACATGCCGTCGACCAGGTGTGGCCGCTGCTGGGCTACGAGCTACGCAGCCGGCTTGCCGGCGCCTGAGGAGGGCCCAGCACCCACGACAAGCCGCCGTAAAGGCGGCTTTTTCGTCCGTGCCCCCTGTAGGGTTTCGGCTTTGCCTTCCCGTTCTTGACACTGCCTTCAAGCACCGCGCGCGAGCGTTGGGGCGATGTCACGGCGGCAACGCCGTGGATTCAAGGCAGATGGCGCGGGCCCTCGTGGTTCGCACCGGATTGCTGGCCCCTTTGCGGCCACGGCGATATGTGGCGGGACAGGCATGACGACATCCAACGACTTTTTCCAGACCAACGAAATCAACGGCGCACTGACGCCGCAGCAGGCCGCCGAGCTCCTCGAGATCGCGGCATCGGGCGACACCAGCTTTGGGCTGGATGACGGTGGCGCGCCCGCGTCCACCACTGCTGCAGCAGCTCCCGCTTCCGCACCCGCTGCGGCAGGCAGCGCCGATACGAACAGCAGCGCAGCTGCGCCGGCTCCGGCCGCGTCTCCTGCCCCTGCGCCCGCCCCAGCAGCAACGCCCGCCGCGGCGCCTGCAGCAGCTTCCGCCGAGCCCGATGCGTCCAACGCTGTCGTGCTCGCGAAGGATGGAAAGCACACCATCCCCTACGAGAAGCTGGTGCAGGCCCGCGAGGGTGAGCAGCACTGGCGGGCGCAGGCGGAGACGGCCCAACGGCAGCTCACCGAGTTGCAGGCTCGGGCGCAGCAGCGCGCCGATGCAGGGCAAGCGCCGACCCAGACCGACAACCAGGTGGCGGCCGCGCAAGCGGCCATCGACAAGGGCGTCGATCCGGCCATCTTCGGAGACTTCTCCGAAGAGGCGCTGGCCAAGGGCATCCAGACGCTGGTGGCGCAGCAGGTGCAGGAGCAGGTCCAGGCCCAAGTTGGCAAGGCCATGGCTCCGTACCAGCAGCAGCACCAGCTCAGCGCTCGCGAGGCCCATTACGACGCCATCTACAAGGCGCACCCCGATGCGGACTCCATGGCGGAGAGCGCGGAGCTGCAGCGGTGGATCGGGGCCCAACCCAGCTACGTGCAGCCCACGCTGCGCGGCGTGTTGGAGAAGGGCACCTCGGCGCAGGTGGTCGAGCTGTTCAACGATTTCAAGAAGGCCACCGCAGCTCCGGCTGCGGCACCGGCCGCTGGAGCAAGCCAAGCCGCGGCAGCCGATCCCAAGGCCGCTGCGCAAGCCGTCATCGCTGCGGCGGCGCAGGCCGTTCCGTCCTCCCTCTCGGACATCCCGGGCGGGCGGGCAGACGCCCTGTCGCCGCACGAGCGATTGGCAGCCATGGACCCCGCATCGATGGCGGAGGCGATGCAAGGCATGTCGCCCGAGCAGATCGATGCGTTCCTGAACCGATCCCTGTGAGCCGTCAGGCACACGCAGCACCACAACACAAGGAGGTCAAATGACCGCAACCAAGACGCAAACCGCGTATGGCGACCCGAAAGCGATGGTCCAGCAAGCAGCTGGCGTCTTCGCCGTCAGCCAGCAGCGCAACACCACCATCAACCGCCTCGTCGGCAAGATGCCGAAGCTCGAAGGCGCGATCGCCACGATCAAGAAGCAGTCCAGCAACCACATGCCCATCGTGCAGGTGCAGGACCTGGGCAAGGGCCGCGGCGACGAGGTGAAGTTCAACCTCATCAACCCGAGCGGTGGCTACCCGATCATGGGCAGCAAGTACGCCAAGGGCAAGGGCGTGGGTGTGAAGCTGTCCGAAGACCGGCTGCGCGTGAACCAGGCGCGCTTCCCGATCGACATGGGCGATGTCATGTCGCAGATCCGCAGCCCGGTGGACCTGCGTCGTGTCGGTCGGCCGCTGGCGCAGCAGAAGGCGAACGACTACCTGGACCAGTCCATCCTGGTCCACATGGGCGGCGCTCGTGGTTTCCACGACAACATCGAATGGCGCGTGCCCGTCGAGACGCACCCCGATTTCCAGGAAATCCTGGTCAATCCCGTGAAGGCGCCTACCAAGAACCGCCACTTCATGGCGAAGGCAGGTGTCATCGACCAGTTCACGGTCAACGCGGGTGAGGTGGACATCGCTTCGACTGACCTGCTGAAGATGGGCACGGTCGACGCCGTGCGCGCCTACATCGATCAGATCGCGCTGCCGCCTCCGCCAGTGCAGTTCGATGGCGACCAGGCTGCCACCGACAGCCCGATCCGGGTGATGCTGCTTTCGCCCGCGCAGTACAGCGGCTTCGCGACCGATCCGGCGTTTCGCAACTTCCAGGCCGCCGCCGTGGCGCGCGCACGCCTCATCAAGGACCATCCGCTGTTCCTCGGTGACGCAGGCCTGTGGAACGGCATCCTGATGGTCAAGATGCCGAAGCCGATTCGTTTCTACGCCAACGATGTGATCCGCTACTGCGCGGCTTACGACGCCGAGACCGAGAGCCAAGCTGTTGTGCCGGCCAGCTTCACCACGAAGTTCGCCATCGACCGCGCCATCCTGCTGGGTGGGCAGGCCCTCGGCCAGGCATTCGCCGCTTCGGAGCACAGCGGCATGCCGTTCTTCTGGAGCGAGGAGGACGACGACCACGGCGACAAACTGGAAATCCTGATCGGGGTCATCCAGGGCCTGTCGAAGATCCGCTTCGCGGTGGACCACGGCGACGAGGTGCAGTTCACCGACCACGGCGTGACGGTGCTTGACACCGTGGTGCCGATCATCAAGCCGCGCGGCTGATGACCCAGGGCCGGGGCAACCCGGCCTCTCCCTTCACCCAATCAAGGAGCCACCAATGGCCAACATCAAACTCAAGGGACTGGGCATCAACCAGTTCGGCGGCATGGCCGCCTACGGCAACGTCACAACGCTGCGCGCGGTGCTCGAAACCGACGCGACGGGCGCAGCAGTGCGAGCCAACGCAACCACGCCTCTCGGCGTCGGCGACAAGGTCTACCTGCAAAGCCTGCCGGCGGGCTTCCGCCTGGAAGACCTGCAGCTGATCGTGTCCACCGCCATGACCGCGGCCGTTACCGGCTCGCTGGGCTTCGAGTACGCCGATGGCGTGGACAGCGCCGACGTGCCGCAGGACCTCGCGTACTTCGGTACGGGCCTCGTGCTCAACGCGGCTGCTCGCCTGCGCACGACCTCGTCGAAGGCGCCGGTCACGCTGGCGAAGGAGGCCTTCCTGGTGCTGACGCTCGCCGGCGCGGCGAACGCCAAGGCCAGCCGCGTCGACTTCATCGTCCACGGCGAACGCCTGGGCGCGAAGTGATGCGAGCGGGGGAGGGCGATCGCCTTCCCCCGTCCTTTCCCCGTTCTGAAGGAACCACCATGACCTCCAAGACCGCCGGCGTGCCCGTCAAGTACATCGGGCGCGAAGACCCGTTCTACGACCGCCTTTACGGCTCGAATCTCTCGTTCGTGCCCGGGCAGACACGCACCATCCCCGACCTCGATCTGGTCGCCAAGTTTCTGCGACATTCCGACTGCTTCGAGCGCGATGTCGTGGCACCTGTCGCGCCCGTGTCGGCCCCTGCACCCGCTCCCGCACCTGCACCGGTGCCACCCTCTGGCGAGACCGGCACGCTGGGCGGCGAGAGCACTGGCGCCGAAGGTGGCAGTTCGGGCGAGGGCGGGAGCACATCCGACGGGCAGTCGCCTGTCGCGCCCACCGGCGATTCCAAACCCGAGGGCGAGTCGGCCGAGGAGCCTGCGGACGACACCGAGGATCGGCTGGCGGAAGCCAACAAGACTGAGGCGGACCGCCAGCGCGCCGATCAGAACCGCCTGGACCTGGTGCAGACCCTGGACTCGATGGACAAGGACGCGCTGCAGGACTGGGGCATGGAGAAGTTCTCCCAGAAGGTGCCTAAGAACCTGTCGGTCGAGAACATGCGCGCGCGCATCGTCGAAATGATCGACCAATACGGCGTGCCTTGATCCATGACGCTGAAGGACCTCATCCGCCGCTTTCGCACGCTGGCATTCGACCTGGCGATTCCGCCTTTCTGGCCGGATGCCGACGTGCGCGACTGGCTCAACGACGCCCAGGCGCAGGCGGCGGTGCGAGGTCGACTCCTGCTCGAGGATGCCAAGCCAGAAATCTGCGAGATCGCCATCCAGGCCGGCCAGCACACCTATCCGCTTCATGCGACGTTGTACGAGCTGGTGCACCTGCAGGTCGAAGGCGCCCAGTTCGAGACGACGACGCCGAAGTTGGTGACGCGGGAATGGCTCGATCGCAAGGTGCCTGGCTGGCGTGCGGGTGAGCACCTGCAAGCCGGCGAGATCCTGTTCGCTATTCAGGGGGAAACGACCATCAGGCTCGTGAGCACTCCTGTGCGCGCCGGCATCCTTCGCCTCGAGGGCTACAGGCTCCCGCTCGTACCGATGGCGGATGACAACGACACGCCCGAGATCCACGCGGCCCACCATGAGCACCTGGTGCAGTGGGCGCTGCACCGTGGGTTCTCGATCCCTGACACCGAGAGCTTTGACCCCGCCCGCTCGGCGGCCGCCGAAGCCGCGTTCACCGCCTACTTCGGTCCGTTGCCGGATTCGGACCTGAGGCGCAGCACGCGCGACGACACCGACCACGTCACCGTGGTACATCCGTAATGGCCAGCACGCTGCACCACATCGAGCTCCGGGCGGGGGAAACCGTCCGCATTGGCGACGCTCTGGTCACTCTCACCCACAAGTCGGGCCAGCGCGCACGCCTCGCGATCTGCGCTGACCCCAAGACCCCGATCGTGCGCCCAGGCGGGCGCATCCACACCGGCGCGCAGGAGTGCGCCTCTTCTCCTGAAGAGGCCGCAAATGGCAAACACCCTGTATGACGCTGCGCGGCAGCGCTTCCTCGAAGGCCAGTTCAACTGGCTGACCGACACCATCAAGATCATCCTGGTGGACACCGGCGCGTACACGCCGCAGACGGCCATTCACCAGTACCTGTCCGACATCCCGACCTCGGCGCGCATCGCCGGGCCTGTGACGCTGACAGCGAAGACCACCACGGGCGGCGCGGCAGACGGCGCAGACGTGACCTTCACTGCTGTGTCGGGCGCCAGCATCGAGGCCATCGTGATCTATCGCGACACGGGGACCGAGTCCACCTCGCCGCTGATCGCCTACATCGACACGGCCACAGGGCTGCCCATCACGCCCAACGGCGGCGACATCATCGTCACCTGGGACAACGGCACCAACAAGATCTTCAAAGTCTGAACACCGGGAGCGCAGGAGTGCAAAACACCCAATCTGCCGCGGCCGAGCCGCAGAAGCCAGCGCCGCAGCGCGTCGGCGTGGAGGGCATCGCCCCGAAGCCCATCGAGCTGACGCCGGCGCCGCCTATCGTCGTCGACTGGCGCAAGGTCGGCGCGCTGCCACCGTTCCAGATGTTCGTGCACGAGCTGGCACCGTGCCCGCCCGAGCGCGACTCCCAGCAGTGGGCTATCGACTACGCGCTCCGCTACGCCGCCCAGCGCGGCGATGACGCGCTGCTGGTGGAGTACGGGGCCTGGCACGAGGACAAGGGCTACTGGGCCAACGAGACGCCGTTCGGGGTGCTAAAGGACGGCGCATGACCAAAGTGGCGTTCAATACCCTCTTAGTCACCTCGGCGTCGGCCTCCACGGTCGATGACTTCAAGCGCGTGTGCCAAGAGCTGCATGACAAGCTTCTGGAAGCCGGCCTTGTTGCGGGAACCGATACAGGGCAGCTCGATTTCAGCGCGATCACGACGCTGACTTCCAATACGAACTACGGCTATCGCATCTACAAGCTGAACGACGGCAACACGTTGCCCATCTTCCTGAAAATTCGCTTCGTCACACCGGCGCAGACCACAACAACCCGGCTTTTGTGGTCCTTTTACCTGTCGATTGGCTTGGGAACGAACGGAGCTGGAACCCTCACAAGTGCTACGCCCGAATATGTCGCGGGCGCCAATCAGTCGAGCGGGCAGTATCAGCGCAATGCGACCTTTGGCCAGGCACTTCAGTCATACATCTGTGTCTTGCCGGGATTCCTGGGGGTGTCCTTCAAGCAGTTGGCTATCGATCCGAGCACGTCCTATGGGCCCTCCGCCGCAGTCGCAGATTCGCCACCGCTGGCGTCCTTCTTCATTTGTCGTGACACGAACGACTCCGGTGAGCCAACGGCCGAGGGCGCTTCGTTGATCGTGGTCGCGCCTGGTGGAACCTATAACGGCTACTTCGGCGATGCGCCAATTGCTGCCTACCTGAGCAAGACAGGCGTGGTGACTGTTTCAAGTCGCTGCGCACTTGCGCTCGGTGCGGAGAACGTTGCGACGGTGGACGGCAAGATCCCGATCTACAACTTCCATACGATGACGCCGGCGCCGAAGCGCCTCGCGCAGTTGCTCTGTGTTCGACGCGGGCCCGGAGCGGTCGGGAACGATGAATTCACTGCCGCGGCAGTGGGCACGCAGACACGGAACTTCATGGCGATGAATCCCGTGTGGCCCGGCGATGTCTTCAACGGGACTTCCGTGCGCGCTGCAGTCGCCATGCTGTGGGAGTAGGGCATGGCCCAATACATCCTGGCGACACCCTACGACTCGCGCCGCATCATCGCCGGCGGGCACGGCGTGCGCCCGGCGGTGCGAAACCTCCCACCTAGCGGTACGGGCTATCTCGCTGGCGAATTCCCGGATGGCATTACCAGCGTTCAAGGCGTGCCTCAAAGCGCCGTTGTGCGCATCCTCTACCGTCCCGCCAGTGCAGCACCCGGTGATGGAGTCGTTGTCGCCGAGGTGGTATCGGCTGCGGACGGCACCTGGCGAGTGGACGGGCTCAATCTCGCGCTGAAGTTCGATGTCGTGGGGCGCAAGAACGGTCACAACGACGTGATCGTCGCGAACGTCTCGCCAAGCATCTAGGAGCGCAGCATGGCGACTGCTTTCAAGTTCTACAGGCTGAAGTTCACGAAGAACTCCAGCGGCGACCTGCGCTACTACTGCGTGGCCGAATGGGCGATGTTTGAGGCGGCGGACGCGAGCGGGCTGGACGTGATGCGCAGTGGCACGATGTCAGCGAACGGGGTCTACGAGTCGTTCGTCCCCGCCAATGCAAACGATGGAAATGCAGCCACCTACTGGGAATCTGACAACCGAGTGACGGCGGGCACGCCATCGATGCTGAGCGTGGAACTGCCTGCTGCCGTGGTCGTGCGGTCCATGCGACTGGTCTCGACCGCGCAGCCACTGGAGTATCCGCGCGACTTCGAGCTGCAAGGCTCCAACGATGGGAGTGCTTGGACAACCATCGTCGCATTCGTGGACTTCATGGTCTCTGGCGGTCCGACCACGAAGACGAGCGCCATCTGGACGCAGGTGCGCGGAACGTCGCGCCTGGAAGGCGGCGTGGCAGCAAGCCGTGTGCTGATTCAAAACTGGAGCACTGGCGCTCTATTGGCGTCCCTGACGCCCGCGGCTAATGGCACCTGGTCGTGGCCAGCGCCTAGCCTCGACCAGGTGCTGGTCACTCATCTGGGGCCGTCCGGGTATCGCCCAATCGCCGACGGCCCGATCACCCCCGCGGAGGTCTGACCCATGGGGTACGGACCACCCACCGGATTGCGTGCCGGCCGGATGCTCACAGCCGGCTATGTGGCGCCAGCGGCGAATCTGGTCAATGCCGATGTGCCTGGCGCCGATGCCTACGTTGCGGGCACTGGGTATCTGGCCGGAACCTATCCTGGAGGCATCACGAAGATCGAAGGCGTGCCCGGTCCGGCGGAGGTCCGAGTACTGCTTCGGACGGCCACGGGCGCGTTGGGCGACGGGATGCTGGTGGGGTCGGTGATGTCCGGCGTTGATGGCACCTGGCGCATCGACGGGTTGAGCACGGCCCTGCGGTTTGACGTTGTGTGCCGCCATGCTGGTTACAACGACATGATCTTGGCCAACGTCTCGGCGAAGGCTGCGTGACCGAATAGCGCATGCCCTATATCCCGCCAGCGTCGGACGCACTCACGTTCAATTTCGTGGGACCGGGGTATGTCGCACCGGATGGCGCGGCGGCCGCGTTCAACCTCGTCGACCGCCCGCCGTATCAGCCGCCGCTCGGCAAGAACGTCGCACTCGACTTCGGGCCATCGGGCTACCTGCCGCCCGCGGGCAAGGTTGTCGGCCTTGAGTTTGTTCAGGACGAAGGCGCGGGCGGGGATACCCAGTACCTGTTTCCCGCGTCCGTCGCCGAGGCGCCGGCTGGTGTGCCTGTCGTGCGCAATGGACGTGAGTTCGTTCGGCCGACCGGCTCTGCGCTTCAGGCGTTCGGTGTTGCCACCGCATGGAGGTATCACACCTACGTTGTCGTGGCTGGGTTCAACGCTTCGGCGTTCGGTGCAACCAACGCACAGCTGAAACACCGTCCGGTGGTGCCGGGCGGCTTCGACGCGATGGCCGGCGGCAACCCGACCATCATCAACCGCAACCGCTACATCGCGGCCGGGAACATCGTGCCGCCAGCGTTGGGCACGAACTCGACAGTCTGGCTCTACACGCGCTACCTGCTGCCGACCGGGCTGGTGGCCACCAGCATTGCCAACACGAACCGCGTCAGCCACGACCGGCAGTACGCGCAGCTCACCGCGGGCATCCCGACGCCGGGCTTCGGCACGGCCTGGATCAGCCAGGGCACGCGCATGCTGGCGCCGGCGGGCGCTTTCCTCGATGCGGTGGCCCGGCCGAACGTGGGTGGCACGCGCTTCCTCTCGCCGCCGGGGTGGGACTCGTCGGCCTTCGGCACGCGCATCATCCCGGTCTCGCAGACGGTGGCACCGCAAGGCTTCCGCGAGGTGTGGGGCGCGACGACGATCAAGAACTACCTGTCCTTCGTGCTGCCGCCGGGCTTCGAGACGAACGTGCAGGAGCAATTCCGGTGGGGTCGCGCGCAGGCCTACAACCTTCGCCAGATCGTGCTGCAGCAGTACGACCCGAACGACGGGTTGAACCCGCCCGCATGGTCGCAGTGGACCGCCGTCGAGAACCGAAACAAGACGGTCGCGACTTTCAGCACCGCGCCGCCGCGGCCCGGCGAGCCGCTCGTCTTCAACAATGCGCGCGTCATCGCCCCGGCCGGCATGACGCCGCCAGGCTACCCAGGCACCACGCCGTCGGGCTTGGTCGCCTATGGCGTGCGGCAACTGCCGATGGATGGGATAGAGCCGCCGCCCGTGCTCCGCTGGACGGCGGTCTACAACGCTGCGCGCGTGATCGCGCCGGCGGGCGAAGACGCGAAGGCCTTCGGCCTGGCCGCGCTGGAGAACACCCGCCGCTACTACCAGCGCATCGGCGACATCGACTCGGCCGTCTATGGCGTGCCCTTCATCGACTTCGCCATCCGCACGCTCGCGCTCGAGCCTCGCTACGCAATCCAGCCGCCCGACGTTCCGCTGCCCGAGGTCAAGCTGTACACCCGGTACGTCGACTCGAAGGGTGACGACATGGCGCGCGTCGGCCTGGCCGCGCTGACGATTCACTTCAACATCGTGGCGCCGAAGTGGGCGCACCGGGACATCTTCGGCGAGCCGCGTGTGCACAACGTGACCCCGGAGATGCGCGGCTACGGTTGGAACGCAGAGGAATTCGGGGACGCCTTCGTGCGCTTGCAGTTCCGGCCGGTGGCGCCCGACGGCAACAGCATGCAGCTGTTCGGCCAGGCCAAGATCGCGGACCGGAAGCAGAGCATCGCGGTGCCGGGCAACAATTTCATGCGCATCGGCGACAAGCTGGTGGTGACCCGGACCGGTGCGCCGCCGTACTCGCCGCAGTGGATCATCCAGGACGGCGAGCCGGTGGACTCGTTGAGCGTGTTCGGCAAGCCGGGGCTGAACCAATACGTCCTGTATCCCTTCGGCATCGACGCGCTGAAGGTCGGTGACGCCACGGTGCGCAGCAACGGAATCATGGTCGATGCTGGCATCAAGGTGGACGGCTACGGCGTGCCGACCGTGGGCCTCAAGAGGCGCGTGCTCACCGTTCAGGAGTGGCCGGGCGCCGAGGTGTTCGAACCTTCCCCTGCGCGCATCACGCCGCACACGATCTGGGCCGTGGTCGAGGCGCCGGCGCAGGCCATTCGCAACCACGGGGCGAACAACCTGCACTACGTTGGCCAGACGCTGGAGTACGGGCCGGGAGCACGTTTCGGGCGGCATTCGGTCCGCACCTACCGAGGTGTCCTGGAGCCCTATTCGTTGGGGAACACTGCACAGGTCGGCGCCGCGTCTGTGCAGCTGCACCGACGCTACCTGGAACCGGCCGGAATCCAGGCCTATCGCATGGGTTGGGTGATCCTCGGGGACGGCACGCAGGTCGTGAAGCAGTTCGGCGGCGCCGACATGCAGCTGTTCGGGCAGTCGTCGGTCGCTCGCGGCCCCTTCCTTGGACCGCAGACGGTGCGGCCGGTGGGATTGGCGCCGGCGGGGTTTGGGGTTACCTGGGCCTCGCTGCTTCACCGCACCTTCCAGCTCGCCGGCTTCAACGCCCTCGCAATGGGCGGCTCGCGCGGGGAGCCTCCATACCAGTGGCAGTCCCTGCACGTTGGTCCTCTGATGCCAACGAAGCCTCCCGGCTTCGACGCGGCCGGCTTTGGCTCCGCATGGATCTCGCTGCGCATTCGCGGGCTGGAGCCGCCGGGCTTCGAGGCCTTCGCCAGCGAGTACGACCCCGAGCACTTCAACGCGCGCATGCGCGTGCGCAACGCCTTCGTGCCTCCGGGCCCGGCCGCGCGCACTGTGGGGCCTGTGGGTGTGGATCTGTCCGCCATGGGCGTGCCCAATGCCAAGCCCGCTGTGCACTTCATCCGCCCCGACGGCAACGCGGACCAGTACCGAAAAGGAGCCTTCTGATGGACGACATTTCCCTCATGCCGCTGGCCGGCATCAACAACGTGGCCGAGGACGAGGCGATGAAGCGCGGCGGCGACTCGGCGCGGGTCTACCTGCGCGATGCGCTGAACGTGGACATCACGGCGGCGGGCCGGGCGAGCGTGCGCACGGGGGAACGGCGCGTGTCCACGGTCCGGTACCGCGACGTGTGGCAGAGCCCGCTGCACCGCGACACCTTTGGCACGCTGGAGGGGCAGTGGGTCAAGATCGACCCGAGGAGCTGGACGCATGAGTCGCTGGCGAACGTCGGAGAGGGCGCAGGACACGTGGTGCTCAACAGCCTGGTCTGCGTTGCAGGACCGGCAGGCCTTTTCACCTTCGACGGCAATGTGGCGCAGCGCCTCACCATCGAGACGCCGGCGGCACCGCTGCTGACCGCAGGCGCGGGCTCGCTGGAGCCGGGCACCTACGGCGCGGCGCTCGCTTGGCTGCGCGGCGCGCAGGAGTCCGCCACCTCCGAGCTGGCAACCGCTGAAGTGGGCGCCGCCGGCGCGCTCGAGGTCGCGCTGCCGATCTGGCTGGATCCGACGCTCACCGGAGTGCGCCTGTACCTGACGAGGCGGGACGGCGGCGAGCTGCTGCGCGCCGGCGACTGGCCGGCCGGTACTGCGACCATTCATTTGCCGCTGCTGCCGCAGTTGGGCGCGCCCGCGCAGTTCCGCCACCTGGCGCCGATGCCCACGGGCCGTTTTTTTGCACAGTGGCGCGGTCGGCTGCTCACCGCTCGCGGCAACGTGCTTCGATGGTCCGAGGCCCTGGCCTACCATCTGCACGACGAGCGGCACGGCTTCGTGCAGATGCCTCAGCGCATCACGTTCGTGCAGCCAGTCGATGCCGGGATATGGGTCGGGCAGGTCGACCACGTGGTGTTCCTGCGCGGCAGCGCCCCGGAGGAGTTCTCGGTGGAGCGGAAGGGCGGCCGCGCGCCGGTGCCGGGTAGCGCCGTGCTGGCGCCGCCGGACACGCTGGGCGGCGACCTCACCGCTGGCGGGACCGAGGCCGCAATCTGGCTGGCGGACAACGGCTACGTGGTGGGCACTGCCGCCGGCGCGCTGGTCGAGTTGCAGGCGGGCGTGATGAAGGGCATCGCCGCGCGGTCCGGGACCTCTGTAGTGTTTGGTCGCCGACTGCTGACCGCGGTAGCCTGAGGTTTTCTTGCCCGGCGTGCTGTCGGGCCCATTCAGCTGCGCAGGAGTGCGGCATAGGACCACTGGAGCTTCCTATGACCCTGCGCAACAAACTGGCCCGCGCGCTCGTTCGAGCCCTCGATCGCGAGATTTTCGACGTCACCGACGCCGGGCTCGCCTTTCCGACCTTGGGCGTGCACGCCGCGGGCGAGTACTTCGACCGCGTCAACGGCGGCGCGTGGCAGCGCACGCCCAACCTGATCGTGACCGAGGGCCTCGCGCACATCCTGAACGTGGCTCTGGGCGGCAAGGCAAAGCCGGCGGGCGCCTACTTGGCGCTGTTCAGCGGCGCTGCTGCGCCGGCACCGAACTGGACCGCGGCGAGCTTCGCAGCCGTCGCCTCCGAGATCGTCAGCCTGACGGAGGGCTACACGAGCCCGACGCGCCCGGTCTGGACGCCGGTCGACACGGCCGGCAACAGCATCGACAACATGGCGGCCGTGGCCACGCTCACGATTGCCACCGCTGGCCAGCTGAACGTGACGGGCGCTGCGCTGCTCACGAACAACACGAAGGGCGGCACCACCGGTACGCTGGTCTCGGCGACGAAGTACGCCGCGGCGCGCGTGTTCCAGAACGCCGACACCTACGACGTGGGCTACCGACTGAGCCTCACCGTCTGACCCATGCACGCGCCGCGCCCCTACGGGCGCTTTGCCGAGCAGGCGGAGCTGTCCCAGGAAGATTCCGCCGCTGTCGAGCGGCTGGCCAGGTCTGTGACGAACTTCAAGCAGTTGTCCGGCCTGGACAGCCTGAAGCGCGTCGCGGACCTGCCCAGCGGCCGGCAGGCGGTGGCGATCGACATGGGCGGCGTGTTCAGGATCCTGGTGCTGGAGCGGCACGAGAACCCAGAGCACGAGCTCACCGGGCTGGCCGAGACGAACGTGCCGATGCTGTTCTCAGGCGTCATCACCCGCGCGCAGGTGCTCGAGGGAGAGGGCGTGGGCATCAAGTTGACCGAGGAAACGCGCCGACGGCTCGTTGGCTATCGTGACGACGTGGACCTGCCGCCGAAGGACGTTGCGCTGCAGCGCTTCCGCATCGACTACCACGATCGATTCGCCTACTTCCGGCCGGAGTACAGCGGCATCTACACGTTCACGCAGTACGTGAAGCATCGGCCGACCTGGTACAGCGGCGCCATGGCCGAGGTTGCGCAGGTGGTGGGCGGGTACGGCCGGCAGGTACTGGCCGACCTGCCGGACGACCCCATCGAGCGGGCCCGGATGCGCGTGCCCGAGCGCTACATGCGCGAGATCCGGCGCGAGGTCGCGGGCCTGCGGCTGCCGGGCTACACCGGCTTCCCGGATCGCGAGGGCCAGTTCCAGTACGCCTACCAGCACGGGGAGGGGCATGCCGTCTCCTTCGACAGCAGCGGCAAGCCGTGGTTGCTGCGCGTCAACGCCCGCGGCGTGTTCGCGATGCCCCTGCCGCTGGTGCCGGCCACCACGGCCGCGGCCTTCCGCGACTACATCGAAGAGGTCGGCGATGCCGAACTGCTGAAGGTGCTCGATCGCTTCGGCGGCCTGCCGTCGGGCGAGACGTTCCCAGACGACGAGCACGACTTCGAGGCGTGGAGGCGCGCCGGCGTGTTCATCAAGGTGTGCGACTGCGCGGACTTCTATTCGCGGCAGGCCTTCTATGCCGCCGGCGGCTGGTCCTTCAACAGCCGCGGCCGCGAGGGCTTCAATACCTGTTGGGATCGCGACGGCGCGGGCCTGCTGCGTGCGCACGCCTACAAGATGAAGCTGCAGCTGGGCGCCGCTGAAAACGGTGGGCGCTTGAAGGCCGCATGGCAGTTCGACAGCGAGGACGAGACGGCGCGCGCGCAGGGCTACCTGATCCGGCTGTTCGAGCAGTTGCGCGACAGTTCGCACCGGTCCCGCGCGATCGCCTACAAGGTGCGGCGCGCGACCGCGGGCCAGATCCTGGCGCGCGCCGGGGTGTCGAACGGGCCCGACAAGGACTACTGGGACGCCCTCGAGCTGGAGCCGATCGCCACGCATCAGGGCAACGTCGCGCGGGTCGGTACCGGCCCGATGTACTGGCCCGGCAAGAACCCGAAGTCGATGGGACGGCTGAAGTTTCCGGAGCTCCGCGGGCAGGGCTGCGAGTCCTTCGTGATGGTGTCGGAGGACTATGCGGGCCCGGCGGTGAAGTGCGACACCATCGTTTTCGGCTGCTACGTCGATGACGAGCTGCAGGTGGTCAAGTACTTCTACGACGAGCGGAAGTTTCAGGAGGAGGAGCAGAGCACCTTCGAGAAGAACATGATCGTCGGGCAATGGGAGAAGACCGTCACGACCGGCTACTCCGGCCTGATGGGCTACTTCTACACCTCGGCATTCGACGATCGCCAGGTGGCGCCGCCGGTTAGCACGACCACGCACATCACCGGGATCGACATGGGCTATGGCCAGCCCGCTTTCGCGACGCCGCCGATCCTGTACTGTGTGGGCTCGCTCTCCCGGGCTCGCTACTACTACCACCGGACGAAGGTGAAGAGCACATCCGGCTTCGGCATCGACGTGGCCGCGTGCGTGCCAGTGTTCGAGCGCGACTGCATCCTCTACCCCTACACGGACAGCACCTCGGGCCGAGCCGAGTCGGAGAAGACCGAGCAGTTCGCGATTGCGGACCCGACCTCCTACCAGCTGTGGTGCTACGACAACCTGTTCCACTGGATGGGGCAGACCGACAACCACAACAAGGGGGACCCGCCCTCGAAAGACGGCGTGCCCGTCTACATCGACACGCTGGTGTATTCGCCCACCGAGGTGAGCGACTACGCGGACAGCGGCAACTGGTACAACCTGCCGCCCGGCGGTTTTCTCGACGTGACGGCCATCTGCGGGCCCTACACATCGCGCTCGTCCGGCACCCAGCACGCCAACGGCGTCGTCATCGGCGGCGAGGCGCCGGGCTTCGAGCCATTCTCCAGCGAGAAGCTGTTCCCCGCCGAGCAATCGGGGCGGCTGAGCGTGTCGATGAAGGGTGCCGGCTCTGTCATCGCGCATCGAGACATTCCGCACTCCTGGTACTTCGGCTTCTCGCCGGAAGACCAGACCTACTTCTATCGCGACGCCGTGCACGTGGCCATCGGCGACAGCAGCTACGCGAGCATCTACGAGCAGGACCAGAACGGGCTGCGCCGGCGCTGGGGGTACACGGCGCTGGCCGACAGCCGCAGCGCGCACCACTTCATCGGGGTCATCAATGAGTAGCTACCGAGACGACGTTCAAGAAACCGCTGTTGCCAGCAGCTCTGTCTGGCTCGGGCTGGCCAGCGTGACCGAGGAGATCGCGCGCGCGTCGAGCGCGCTGCTGTTCGGGCTCCTGGTGCTGCACGCTGATGCGGCCCAGCTCTCCGATGCGGTGATCGACCGGCCCGGCGGTATCGTCATCGAGTACGCGACGATCAGCGACCAGGTGATCGACGCACGAGCAAGCCGCGAGGTGATTGCGGAGCGCGCCGCCGCGAGCGATCAGGCGCTGGGCCGCCTGCGCGTCCTTCATGCGGATGGCGCCCAGATCGGCGACCAGGTGATCGAGCGCACCGGTTCGCTAGTTGTCGAGTCGGCGGTGGCGAGCGATGCGGTGCTTGCGCAGCGCAGGGTGGCCAGCGAAGTGCTCGAGTCGGCGCGAATCGCCGACTCGGCGCCGAGCTTTGCCTCGATGCTGGTGCAGGAGGTCGCGCAAGCCCAGGACTTCACCACGGGCAGGGCGCACGCGGTCGACCTGGTGGTCGCGGCTGCAGCCGCGGCGGACGATGTGATCGATGCTCGCCAGACCGGCGCGCCGGTCACCGAGTTGGCGCACGCGGCGGACGCGGTGATCGACCAGTTGCATGCCGTCGACCTGGTGCGCGACGGCGCGATGGCCGACGACCAGATGGTCGGCGAGCCAGTGCGCGCGCAAGTCTGGACGGCAAACACCGATTCCTGGGCGATGTCGCGGCACGACCCAGTGCCGTTCACCGCGCTGGTGGTCATCGACGGCGCGCTGTACGGGCTGGCCGAAGACGGCGTGTTCGCGCTGGACACGCCAACGGCGCAAGCCGCAGTGCTGCGCACCGCACCGGTCGACGTCGGCCAGGGCGTGCTCGTGCACCCGCTGCAGGCGTTCCTCGAATACGAGCTGGAGGAGGGCGCCGCCAGCATGGAGGTCACAACCACCCAGTCGGGGGAGGCCCAGACCTATGCCTACGCGCTGCAGGCCGAACTGGCCAAGCGGCTGACGAACGGCCGCTTCATCTTCGGGCGCGGCCTGCGCGGCCGGCATTTCACCTTCGCGCTCAAGCTGAACGGCAAGCGCGGACACATCAACGACCTGAGCGTCAGCGTGGCGCCAACGAAAAGGAGAGTGTGATGGGCATCGCACCTGACAGCATTCTGGGCGTGGCGGTCGAGACCGTCACCGAGAAGATGGCCGAGATAGAGGTCTTGGCGAACCGCTACAACGCCATGCTGAGCAGCGCGCTGGCGCAGATCGGCGAGGTGAAGGTGGCGGAGGTGCCGGCGCCGACGCGGCCGGCCGCGCCAGTCGCGAACCCGCCAGCGGTCAATCTCGGCGACGTGCCTACGTTCAGCCCGCCGAATCTGGTCCTGCCGTCGGCGCCCGACGACATCAACATCGACGCGCTGCTGAATGACCTGGAGCTCGGAGACCTGGGCGACCTGCCGGAGCCGCCGACGGCCATCCCGATCAACATCCCCGACGCGCCGGGGATGGCCGACCTGGCAGCGCCGCAACGCCCCCAGATCGACACCGATGTCGAACTGCCCGCGGCGCCGGCGATCGTCATGCCGGAAATGGAGGCGCTCGAGCGCCTCACGTTGCCGGCCTTCGAATTCCCGCAGTTGCCGACCTTCGACGCCGCGCCGCCAAACGCCGACGGCATCGCCGTGCCCGACGTCTTCATCAACTGGGCCGAGCCGGCCTACGAGTCCGAGGTGCTGGGCGACCTGCAGGCCAAGGTGAAGGCCATGATGGCGGGCGGTACCGGGCTGCCCGCGCCGATCGAGGAGGCGCTCTTCGCCCGCGCCCGGGAGCGCGATAGCGCCGAGACAACGCGCGCGGTGCAGGAGGCGGTCGATACGTGGGCCGCGCGCGGGTTCTCCATGCCGCCGGGCATGCTGGCGAAGCAGAGCGCAGTGATTCGCGAGCAGGGCCGCCTGAAGGCGGCCGAGCTGAACCGGGACATCCTGATTCAGGCAGCCCAGTGGGAAATCGAGAACATCCGCTTCGCGGTGCAGCAGGGCATGGCGCTCGAGCAGCTGACCCAGAACCTCTACGAGAACATGGCCAAGCGCCTGTTCGAGGTCGCCCGCTTCGGCGCCGAGAGCCAGATCAACGTGTTCAACGCGCGCGTGAGCCTCTTCAACGCGCAGAACGCGGCTTTCGCCACGCTGGCGCAGGTCTTCCGCACGCGCCTGGACGCGGCGCTGGCCAAGCTGACGGCCTACAAGACGGCCGTCGACGGCCAGGTGGCGCTGGGCCAGATCAACCAGCAGCGCGTCGAGGTGTTCAAGGCGAAGCTCGCCGGCGTGCAGTCCACGGTGGAGGTCTTCACCTCGCTCATGCGTGGCGCCCAGGTGCGCGCGGACGTCATCAAGAACCAGTTCGACGCCTACCGCGCCGACGTGCAGGCCTTCGCCGAGCAGGTGGGTGCCGAGAAGGCGAAGTTCGATGCCTACGAGTCCCGCGTGAAGGGCGAAGCGGCGAAAGCGGGGGTGCTGGAGTCCCAGTCGCGCGCCTACGCTGCCACGGTACAGGCGGTGACCAACAAGGCCGAGATCAAGGTCAAGGGCGCGCAGATCAAGATGGAGGCCGCGCGCACCAAGGTCTCAAAGTTCCTGGCCGACGTTGACGGGTTCAAGGCGCGCATCGACGCCGGCATGCGCGAGGTGCTCTACAGCACGCAGGTCTACCAGGCGCAGGTGGAGGGCTGGCGCGCGAAGACCAACGCGGTGGTGGCGGATGCCGAGATGCAGTCGCGCTTCGCCGACATGAACACCCGGACCAACATCGCCTACGCGCAGATGCAGATCAGCGAGTACCAGGCGAAGATCCAGAACGCGGTGCAGCAGGCGCAAGTCGCGCTGGAGGCGGCCAAGGCGCTGGGGCAGTTCTCGGCCCAGCTCGCGGCCGGCGCGATGTCCGCAATGCACGTGTCGGCAGGGATCACCGGAACCGGGTCGGCCACTTCGACGGAATCCAACGGTACGAGCACGAACTACAACTACAGCTTCCCGGCCTAGTCATCGCCCACCGGAGCATTGAAGAGAGCCGGGGACGTTCTGGCAAATTTCGCCGGAGGTGCCGAATACGGTGTTGCCAGCGCCCTTGTTGTAGACGCCCCCGACGTTGTCGAAGCAGACCGACTCATTGCAGTTAGTGATGAATCGAGGCGTGTTGGCGCGGGCTTCCCGTCGACGCGCTGCGTCAGCTGCTCGGGCGCCCGCCATGTTCGTGCCGCACGCAGCGTCGACGCGGTACTCCGCATCCTTCACGGCGACGCCGAACTTGCCAGGATGGCCGCCCCTTGAGACCTCCGTGCGCATGCGGCTACTCGCCATGTCCAGGTCGCGCCGCGCCGCGCGACAGGCTTGATCGTCCACAGGTTGGACGGAGCCTTGGCTGCGTCCGGTGGCGCTCGTTGAATCCTCGACAGGATGGTTGTCGGTGCGCATCCGTGCTGCAGCGGCGCGGTCACCAGAGCCATCGAGCACGTTGGCGGTGGTGTTGACGCGCGAATCTGCCGCGCCCGCTGGGCAGGGCCCGTCACTGTATGTGATCTTTCCGTTCGGAAGAGTGCATTTCGTGACCTGCGCTGACGCGCAGCATGAGGCCAGCACCAGGACCAGAAAGACGAACCGTTTCATGTCACCCACCTCCGAGTTTTGCGAAATGTTACTCGTACCCCCGTGGGGTTCGACGTAAGGGCCCCGCCTTCGAACAATGGCGCGCATCGAGATCGAGAGGTAGACCATGCACGGCTTCATTTCCGCCCCCAAGCGCGTTCCGGCGCAGCACCTTGCCGAGGGAGGCCTCGTGCGTGGTCTCGTGCGGCGAGTGATGGGAATTCCCGAACCGGTGGACGTAGGCGCGCCGGCACCTGCAGTAGCGCCTGCGCCCGTGGCGGCGCCCGCGCCGGCACCCGCGCCCGAACGCGCCCTGACGCAGTACGCCGGTATGAGCGCGACCGAGCGGCGTATGAAGGCCGCGGGCCTCAAGGACGGCGGGCCGGTGCGCGGGCCCGGCACCGGCACGTCGGACAGCATCGAGACGGAGGCGCGTCCTGGCAGCTACATCATGCCGGCCGACTCCACCGAGCAGATTGGAGAGGACGGCGTGGCCGCCCTCGGATTCAGTCCCGCCAAGGTCCCGGTGAACCTGAGCAACGGCGAGTACCAGTTGCCCCCCGAGCAGGTGCATGCCGTCGGCGTGCAGGCACTTGATGCAATCAAGGACGCGACGCACGCGCCGGCGGACGCGTCGGGTGGCTTCCGCCCGGGCGACGAAGACCAGGAGCTCTTCTTTGCCGATGGCGGCCTGGTCGACGATGAGTCGCGCCGCAGGGCGACTGGCGCTCCCAGAGGAGGGACGGACGTCAGCGCCAGCATCCCGGCGCCGCTTCCGATGCTGACTGCATCCATGGCGCCGAGCCCGCAGGCGCTCCCGGCACCCGCGGCCGTGCCTGCACCGCGCGCCGAGACGAATCCGCTCGCGCAGACGCAAGGTGCTGCGTTCGGCGTGTTTCGCCGTGAACCGACTGCAGGTACGCGCGGCGGCATGATGCAGCCCTACGTCGCCACCGGCCCGGCCACGTTCGAGCCAGCCAAGGTGCAAGACGGTCCCGGGCGCCTCGATGCCTTCAACGACCCACGATCCCTCCTGTACAAGGGCGATGCGGCTGCGAGCACCGCGCCAACCAGTCGCGGTTTCGCGGGCGTCGGCGAAGGTTGGGGCCATGGCGGCGCCGGATCCGCCGCGACTGCGGTGCCGGTGGCGGCGGGTGCGCGGCCTGCAACACCCGCCCCAGTAGCAGCGCCAGCAGACGCGCCGGCCCCCGGCGCTGCGGATGGCCAGGTCGGCACCGCAGCAGCGCAGGTCATGCCCGGAGTGTTCCGGCAGGGCAACAGCTACGGCGATTCGCCTGCGGCAGCCGCGGCGGGATTCGCGCCGCGCTCGGGGCCCAGCGCGCAGAACTTGGCCGCGGCTGATGCGCTCGAGGCTCGCGGCATTGCCGAGCGCGCAGGCGAGCGCGCCGCGGGTGCTGGCATCGCAGCTGGATTTCAGCCTGGAGGCGTGGCGGTCATCGCCGACGGCGATGCGGGTCGCCGCGATGCGCGCAACGCTTCAGTCGGCTCTACCAACTTCGGGCTGCCCGGGCGAGGTGACGCCGCCATCGGCGCAGTTCGAGCCCTGCGAGGAGAACGCGAGGATCGTGCTGATGCCAGGGAGCAGGTGCGCATCGGCGCGCAGTCTAGAGAGTCCGCGGCGCGCGACGCAGCAGCTTTGCAACGAGAAATGGTGCAGCAGGCCGGCGCGACCGGTCGCACGCTGACCAGCGAGGTGGGCGCGAACGCGCGCGCCAGCGCGACCAATGACGTCCAGCGCGGCGAGCTCGCGCTGCGTCAGGAGTCTCAAGGCTTTCAGACGCGCGCGGCACGGCGCGCCGAGGATCTGTTTTCGCAATATGAGAAGGCCAAGCCAGAAGACCGCGCAGCGATCGCAGAGCAAATCCGGACTGTCACTGGCAAGGAGCACCCGAATCGCTTCACTGTGGTGGCCGGCGGCCAGGAAGTCGACCCGACTACGCAGCAGCTCACGACGCGCCCGGCGCGGGTGTTCAATAACCAGACCGGCCAGTTCGTGGACCAGGCTCAGCCAGCCCGAGCAGGCCTGCCGCCGGGCATGACGAAGCAGGTCGGCACCTCGGGCGGCAAGCCGGTCTACGAGGACGCGCAAGGCAAGCGCTTCGTGGGAGGGTAGCTGGGCAGCCGAGGTCGTCACTGGCCAAATATGGCGACATTTGTTATCATGGGGGTGTTGGGTCTCTGCAAGAGCATTTGGTGAGGGCTTGGTCAGTTATTTGGCCTTCACACTACGGGCAGCGGCGTAGCTGACATCGTCGACAGTAGAGGCTGGGAGAAATCTCAGGAGCTCCGAACCACCGGCAACGGTAGCTAAGGAGAGGCATCTACCTACCTTGGACCCAACCATTCTTCTGAAAAGCGGCCTTTTGGGCCGCTTTTTTCATTACAGCGTACCGATGATGGCTCCATGCACTCGCGACGTGGAAAACGCCGTCACGATGCTATAGAAAACGTTGTTCCGGCCATCGAACTTGCGCTCGACAACGACCACGCCGTTCGGGCCGCGAAAGACGGTGGAGCGCTCGCCCGCGCTGCCCAAGCCGTATTCGTAGTAGATGGTGGCTCCTGGCACCAGAACAGTGTTGAGCAGATTGGCGACCAATGGGGTCGCATCGTCGGCTGTCGGAACAGACGCGAAGTGAGCCTGCCAAATATGCTCCAGACCCCACCCTCGATTTGGACCGAAGTGCTCGCCATAGCGAAGATAAATTGGGCCAGCTTCGAACTCTGCACCCGGCACACTGATAGCTGGAAACGTGCCGAAACTGGCTGTCCCGGTCAATGGATTGTTGATCGGTGTCGCGCGGCTGGGCTTCTTTGCGTACACCGGATTGCCCGCGATTTGAATCGTCTGCTTTCTTTTCACTCGATCCTCGTCTCCTGACAACGAGTGTAGCTGGCGCCCCCCGTAGGGTTCGACGCTCAGGGACATCCTCGGAAGACTGGCGCAATGGCCAGTTCCGACCTCAAACCCTTCGATGGGCAACTCGACGCCCCGCCACAGAGCCTCAAGCCGTTCTCGGGTGAGCTCGACCCTCCAGAGAACCCAAAGCGCTCCGCTCTCGATGTCGCGAAGGACGTCGGCATCACAGCACTGAAGGGCGCCGTCGGGCTGCCGCAGGCGGTCGTGGGTCTTGCAGACATTCCGACAGGCGGCCGTGTCGGCAAGGCGCTCGACGACGCGGGCATCCGGTTCAAGGACACCCAGGAATTTCTCGGCGACCAGTACTCCGATGCGCAGAAGGCCGCGAACAGGAAGGTCGCGGCTGCGGACGGATTCGTTGGTACGACCCAGGCAATGCTCGAGAACCCGAGCACGATTGCCACCAGCATCGGCGAGTCGATCCCGCAGATGCTGGGCGGCGCGGGTGTCGCCCGCGGCCTGCTGAAGGTCGTGCCGAAGATCGGCGCCGCCGTCGCGGGCGCCGCCGGCGAGGGCGTGATCGGAGCTGGCTCGCAGGCCGAGCAGATCCGGGGCGAGACCAAGGATGGGTTGCTCACGCCGGCGCAGGCAGCACTGGCGGCGGCAACGGGCGCCACGACGGCAGCCTTCGGCGCCGCCGGCGGCAAGCTGGCGCAGCGCCTGGGCATCAGCGATGCGGAGACGATGCTCGCGCAAGGTTCGATCCACGGGCCCGGCCCTGCGTCGCAGCGTTCGCTCGCGCGCCAGGTCGCGTCCGGTGCACTGGCCGAAGGCCTGCTGGAGGAGGTGCCGCAATCCGTGGCCGAGCAGGCGCTGCAGAACCTCGCGCTCGATAAGCCCGTGGGCGAGGGCGTCGGTGCAGCGGCAGCGCAGGGCCTGCTCGCTGGCGGTGCGATGGGCGGCGGCGCGGCACTCGTGCACGGCGTGGGTGCGCGCGGGGAGCCTGCGACAGCGCAGGCCGCGCTTGGCGCTCCCGACGGAATGGCGCTCTCGCCGACCGAGCAGCAGCCCGCGCCCGCGGCGCCCGGTGATGCGCTGCCTAGCGTGGAAGGCGGAGGGGCCAGCATTCAGCGCACCTTCGATCCGCGTGACCCCGGCAGCCGGCCGCCGCTGGAGGTGATGCCGACGGTACCGACGGACGGAGTGCCGTTCGAGGCCAGCCCGAACGCGGCGCAGCGCGAATTCGATACTGGCGGCCTGGCGTTGGCGGAGCGTGCAGCACCGGTCCGACCGTCGGAAGCCATGGGCATTGACCCCGCAGCAGGCCCGCTGTCCGCCGGCGCGGCGATTGCCGTCGATTCCGGTGTGCACGGCCAGGTGCTGCAGGATGCGCAGCAGCAAGCCGATGCGGCCGCGCTCGCCGAGCAGGAACAGGTCGCGGCGGCGAACCGAGCCGCCCCGCCCGTCCTCGACTACTCCGACCTGGACGAGCGCGACCGATCGCTTTATGACGACTACTTCCGCACGCTGGACCGCGCGACCGAGGGCCACATGGCCGCGGCGCTCGAGGACGACGTGCCTGACTTCGGCGACCGCAACGTCACCGATGACCAATTCCTCCGCGCCCTCGGCGCAAACGAACAGGAGATTGCAGATGCCCTTCAAACTACCCGCCGAGCCGCAGGCCCGGAAGAACGTACTGGCGGCCCTGTTGCGACTGCGCCAGATGTCGCCGAAGGCGCGCGACCGGTTGCTGCTGCAGCTCCGATCGAGCAAGGACAAGCCCAGCCCACGCAAGCAGTAGCCGCACCGGCTGCGGCCACGGCCCCCGCGACTGCAGCGCCGGCACCGGCACCGGCCAGCCTGCAGGAAGGCATTTCGCGCGCGCGCGGCCGCCGCACTGAGCAGCCGTCGGCAGCAGCGCCAGCTGTGGCGCCTGCCGGTGTGGTTGCCGCCGGCGGAGTGCCCGCGGCAAAGCGCGAGAAGGCGGCGCAGCGTGTGGAGCAAGGGAAGGCGTGGTTCCTGTCGCAGGAGAAGGCGGACGCCTTCGTAAACGATTCGGGTCTGAGCGACACGCACCAGGTGGTGCCCGACAACCGCCGGTTCGTGGTGCAGCTGAAGTCTGCCGACCCGGTTGCCGCGGCTCCCGCTGTAGCGCCGCCGCCTGTTGAACCAAATCGCAAGACCTCGAACGGGGAGTGGGCGACGTTCGCGAACGACTCGGGCACCAAGGGCGTGCCACGGGCTCAGATGCCGCAAATCAAAGCCGAACACCGCGGCGCCATGACCAACTTCATGAACGCGCGCGGAATTGCGCACGCCGAAGAGACCGTGCCAGCGGCAAGTCTCAAGCCCACGCAGGCCGAGTTCAGCCCGGCGCGCGTGCAGCAGGCGAAAGAATTCCAAGGGGGCGATCGCGCCATCCTGGTGTCGCGCGACGGGCATGTGCTCGATGGCCACCACCAATGGCTCGCTGCGCGTGACCGGGGCGGCGATGTCCGCGTCATCCGGTTGGATGCACCCATCGACGACCTGCTCACGGCTGCTCACGAGTTTCCCAGCTCCACAACCGACGTGTCGAGCGCGAGCGCCCCGGCGCGGTCGGCTGCGGTGGCTAGCGCCGCGCCCGCTGCCGAGCCCGAGAAGACCAGTGGCGAAAGCGATGCACCCGCGAAGCCTGCACGAGGTGTTGTTGCCAAGGTTCGGGAGGTCAAAGCCAAGCGGGAACTGAAGGCCGACCGTATCGCCCGCGAGGCGGAGGAAGCCCGTGCCTCGTACTTCACGCCGGGCAACGTGGTGCGCAGCTACGGCCAAGGTTTTGATCAAGTTATCAGCTACAAGCCAGCCGACCAAGAGGGCAATTGGTCGGTCACGGTGCGCGCCGCGCGCAAGGTCGGCCCGGCGCAGTTCGAGCCCGTTCCGGGCGAGCGCGAGCGCACGCACAGTACGCAGCCGAGCGAGCGCGAACTGCGGGTTGGGCCGGCAGCGCGCTTGGCTACGCCCTCGGAGGTGCAGACGCCAGTCGCAGCACCGTCTGAATCCGACCCGGACGACGGCAAGATCGTGGACTTCGGCGAGAAGATCGGCGGCGCTCGGAAAGACCGCGCCGAGAAATCGGGCACGCGCGCGTCGGCCGCGCCGAAGGATGGCCGTCCAGCGTGGGCGCGCCGGTTCGAGGTGTCGCAGATCGCGAAGAGCCGCAATGCGAGTGAGGAAGGCCGCTGGGTAATTCGCGATGCCCGCTCGCTCGATGCCTTCAAGCAGCCGCGGCAGGTGGGGCGCGATTCCTACGCGACCCGCGAGGAGGCAGAGGCGGCGATTCCGCTGGCGGCCGTCGCCATGAAGCACCGCGTGACTTCCACGCGCGATGGCAATTTCGAGATCTGGCGCGATGTGACCGATCGCAAGCGCGTGAAGGTGGTAGAGCAGTCCTTCGAGACGCGCGAGGATGCTCTTCGCTACATGCTCCAAAACGCGCAGGCGATCATCGAGACCAACACGACCTTCGGCGAGGCGGACCTACCCCGCCCGGCCGCCGAGCAGCGCATAGGGCCGGCGCGGCGCGAGTCCGACGTGAAGGACAACGACTTCACCAGCACCTTCGGCTTCCGCGGAGTGGAGTTCGGCAACTGGAACAACCAGGCAGATCGGCAGCAACTGCTGAACGATGCCTACGATGGCCTGCTGGACCTGGCCGACGTGATGGGCATTCCGCCCCGCGCGATCAGCCTCAATGGCGAACTGGCGCTGGCCTTCGGCGCCCGCGGCAGCGGACTGAGCGGCGCGCGCGCGCACTATGAGCCGGCGAAGGCGGTCATCAACCTGACGAAGATGAACGGCGCGGGGTCGCTGGCGCACGAGTGGTTCCATGCCCTTGACCACTACTTCGGCCGTCAGGACGGCAAGGCGCCCACCGAATGGGTGACCGACAAGGACGGAACGCGATCGCTGAAGATCAACAACGACTTCGAGCGCAACGCTGCCAGCGGCGGCACGCGGGGCGAGCGGTCGGGCATGTGCGCCGAGGTTCAGGAGGCCTATCGCGACCTGATGAACACCATGACGCGCAAGGCCGAGCAGTACATTGAGGACACCGCGAAGGCCGACAGGTTCGTGGGCGCGTCGCGCAAGGACGTGGAGGACCGACTGGCAGGCATCCGGAAGAACCTTTCGGAGAAGCTGCCCGACTATTTCAAGCGCAACAACAAGCCGGCAACGGCCGCGCAGCTGGCCGAGTTCGACACGCTGGCCCAGCAGATCATCAACGGTGAGGCGCTGGAGCTTCGCATCCAATCCAAGAACCCGTCGGCTGCCGCGCGCCTGGCCGGTTACCGGTGGACGAATGACGTGCTGGAGAAGATGAGCGGCATTCTCAAGGCTGTGCGCGGCCAAGGCGGCTTCAGTGCGGACCAGAGGGGCACGCTCGATACCTTGCGCGGCGACATGCAGCGCTACAGCCAGCGTTTGAAGATGCTGGCGGACGCGCAGCAGAGCACCGAGAAGATCCGTTCCGTGCCAACCAGTTTCGCCATGGACGCGCGTGAACTGGACCAGGGGCGGGGACAGGACTACTGGACCTCGCCGCACGAGATGGCGGCCCGCGCCTTCCAGGGCTACGTTGAGGACAAGGTTGCAGAGCGCGGCGGCGTGAGTCCATTCCTGAACTATGGGCCGGAGAACGCCGCCATCATGACGCCCTGGGGCGTCAAGCGCCCCTTCCCGCATGGAGCGGAGCGCATTGCCATCAACCAGGCGTTGGACAAGCTGGTCGGTGTGATCCAGACGCGCGAAGGCGATGGCGGCAACGTGGCTCTGTTCCGCCGCTCAGATGACGGTCTCTCAAGCATGACGCCGGCTGCCGCTGAAGCAATGCGCCTGCTGAGCCGCATGCCGTACTCGCCGCGCGCGCGCATTCAGGCAGTGCACAGCGTGCAGAAGACGGTCGACGCCATCCGCCGCGCCTGGGGGAATGCCCCGGAGATCGTGGTGGCCTTCGACATGAACGATGCGGTCGTCCCCGAGGCGGCCCGCCGCGCCGACCTGCGCCAGCGCAGCGGCGGAGCCCGCGGCGCACCGGAGGGGTTCTACTACCGCGGCAAGGCCTACCTGATGGCATCACGGCTGGCCAGCCAAGAGGATGCGGCGCGTGTGCTGTACCACGAGGTGCTCGGCCACCACGGCCTGCGCGGCGCGTTCGGCAAGCAGCTCGACGACGTGCTCAACCAGATCGCCACGATGCGGCGCGCGGACGTGGACGCGAAGATCCGCGAGTACGGCCTGCGAGGCGTCAGCAAGCTCGACCGCCGGGCGGCGGCCGAAGAGGTGCTGGCGGAGATGGCGCAGAACACTCCGGAGCTGCACTTCGTGCGGCGCGCGGTGGCAGCGATCCGCACCTGGTTGCGCGAGCACGTCCCGGGCTTCCGAGGCCTGCGCTTGACCGACGACGAGATCATCCGCAACTTCATCTTGCCGGCGCGCCAGTTCGTGGAACGCGGTGCCGGCGCTGCCAAGTCGGGCGCCCGGCTGGCCTTCAGCCGCGCAGAGGGCGCCGATGCTGACGCCGACAGCCGCGAGTTCCTGGAAGGCGCGCCGGTGGCGGCAATGACCGGGAAAGAATTCGCGGCCGACGGCGTGCCGCTGACCGAGAAGGTGACCCAGTTCTACGAGAGCACGGGCAACGCGCAGGTCGACGTGCCGGGTATCGGGCTGGTGTCGCTAGACCGGCAGGCCGTGAAGAGCAGCCTGTTCCACGGCATCGGCCGCGACAAGGCAACCGCCTTTGCCGCGGTGCCCGACGTGTTGAAGAACGGCAAGATCATCCACGCCGAGGCGATGGAAGGCTCGCGCGACGCTGGCATGGTCTACCACGTGGCCGCGCCGGTACGCATTGGCGATCGCGACATGGTGGAGGTAGTGCTGGTGAGGGCGGACTCGAATGCCAAGCGCATGTACGTGCACGAGGTAGTCCTGAAAGAAAAACTCCGGCAGACCGCCTTCAAAACTGGTGCAGATGCAGCGGAAGCTGGGGTGCAGGCCAGAGCGGGTGCCGGAGCAATCCGTAGTGTCCTCGATCGCATCTACAGCGTCAACCCGACGGCCGAGGCGGCCGCCGGCGCGGACCAGACCGACGAGCCCGCATTCCGCGCGTGGTTTGGGGACAGCAAGGTGGTGGACGACGCGGGCAAACCACTCGTTGTCTATCACGGCACCGACCAAGCCTTCACGGCCTTCGATGACGATTTCATCGGCGAGGGCAACGGCAACACCGATTGGGGCAATGGCTTCTACTTCACTGACTCGAAGCAGGCGGCGGACGGCTATGCGCAGGGAGACGAAGGTCGAACGCTCGAGGTCTACCTGTCGATCAAGAACCCCGCCCCGATGGACGTGGTCAACGAGGTGATGGAGCAGCCCGGGGCCGAAATGGACGCGGACTACGTCCGACAAGAGCTCGCCAGCCGTGGCTACGACGGCATCATCGTGAACCACAAGGGCGGCGAGCGCGAGTTCGTTGCCTTCCAGCCGACGCAGATCAAGAGTGCGAACCGCAACGCTGGCACCTTCGATGAGTCGAACCCGGACATCATGTTCAGCCGGTCGACCGTGGGCGAGTACGCGCGCACCGCTGCGGCCGAGCTCAACAAGACATTCTCCGCGCCAGGCCGGCTCAGCTGGTGGCACAAGACTATCGGCACCATGTACAACCTGGCAGAGCGCTCGCCGGCCTTCAAGCCGGTGTTCGATGCTGCCCAGGGCTTCGTCGACGACGTGAGCCACTACGCGACCGACGCGGCTGAGCTGGCGCCCAAGCTGCTGCCGAAGCTCGAAACGTGGCGCGACATAAAGAAGTCGCCGATCTCCGCCGCCGCCAACACGGCAGTGGCCAAGCCCGTCTTCGAGGGAACGCTGACCTGGGCGCGAGACGAGCAGGGCAAGCCTGTGCAGGTGCAGGAACTGATCGATGCCGCGGCCGGGTTCACCGCCGAGCAGAAGGCGCAGCGCCTGCTGCGCAACGGCATGATCGACGAGCGCATGCTCAAGGCCTGGCAGGGCATGCCACTCGAGTCCTACGAGAAGGCGGTGGCCTCACGCTACGAATCGCGCATGCTGCAGCCCGGGGTCGTCTGGAGCGACGCCGAGCTGCGCAGCATGTTCCAGCTGAACGATGACCAGGTCGCGCTGTACCGAGAGTTCCGAGACGCGACGAACCGCAGCCTCGACACCATGGCGCGCGCCGACATGCTGCGCTTCGCCGGCGATGATGCGAAGGGCCTGCGCACGATGGTGATGGATGCGCCGGACGCGCAGGCGGCCGCAGTGCTGATCCGCGATCACCTTGCGCAGCTGGCCACCGACCAGCCCGACCGCTCCACGATGCTGATGAACACCGCCAACGGCATCATCGACCGGGCCGACAAGGTGCGCGACCTGCAGGCGCGCGGCTACGCGCCTCTGTCGCGCTTCGGCCGCTACACGGTCGACGTCGTGGACGCGAAGGGCGACCGGCAGTACTTCGGCTTGTTCGAGACCGCGCGCGAGGCCAACACGATGGCGGCGCGCATGCGCGCCGAGTTCGGGGAGGACGCCGTGGGGCAGGGCACGCTGTCCGAGGAGGCCTTCAAGATGTTCGCCGGCGTGACACCGGAAACACTCGAGCTGTTTGGCAACGCGCTGGGCCTCGACTCCACCGGCGATCGCGCACAGGACCAGGCCTTCCAGGAGTACCTGAAGCTCACGAAGACCAACCGCAGCGCGATGCGGCGCCTGATCCACCGCAAGGGCATCGCCGGCTTCAGCGAGGACGTGGGCCGCGTGCTGGCCAGCTTCATCTACTCCAACGCGCGGCAGACCGCCGCCGGCCTGAACATGGGCGACCTGGGCGAAGCGGTCACGGCGATCCCGAAGGAGCAGGGCGAGCTGAAGGACGTGGCGGTCCGCTTGGCCGAGTATGTGAAGAACCCGCAGGAGGAGGCCCAGGCCGTGCGCGGCCTGCTCTTCGCGCAGTACCTGGGCGGTTCGATCGCGTCGGCGTTCGTGAACATGACCCAACCCGTGGCGGTGACCTTCCCGTGGCTCAGTCAGTTCGGTGGAGCGCGCAAGGCGGCCGCGGCGCTGGGCGGCGCCGCCAAGGACATGGCCACGAAGGGCTTTCAGTACGAGCCGGATCTCGCGAAGGCCTTGAAGGCTGCCGAGGAGGACGGCGTCGTCAGCCCGCAAGAGGTGCACCAGCTGATGGCCCAGGCCCGCGGCTCGGGCTCGCTGCGGGCCGGCGACGGCACGCGGTTGGGCGAGGCGCGCGCTGCCGGACAGAATGCGCTGTCCCGCCTCTCGCTCGCCTGGGGCAAGGTCTTCGGCGCGGCCGAGCAGGTCAACCGCCGCATCACTTTCATAGCGGCATACCGCGTGGCGCGCGATCGCGGCGAGGCGGATCCTGCCGCGTTCGCCAGCCGGGCCGTGAAGGAGACGCAGTTCGTCTATTCGAAGGCCTCGAAGATGCAGTGGGGGCGCGGCGCCGTCGGCGGCACGCTGATGACGTTCAAGACCTACTCCATCGCCTATCTCGAGCTCCTGCACCGCATGTACACGCAGGGTGGACCGGAAGGGAAGCGCGCCGCGCTGTTGGCGCTGGGCACCCTGATGATGATGGGAGGCTCGGGCGGCTTGCCGTTCGCGGAAGACATCGAGGACGCGGTCGACGGGCTGGCCCAGCTGCTGGGCTACAACTTCTCGGCGAAGAAGGCGCGCCAGGAAGCGCTGGAAGCCATGCTGCCGAAGGGCATCGCGGACTTCCTCGACAAGGGCGTGAGCGGCCTGCCTGGCGCGCCGCTTGACGTCTCGGGCCGCTTGGGCATGGGCAACCTGATCCCGGGCACTGGCCTGCTGCAGCAGAAGACCAACCACACGCGAGACGTGCTCGAGATCGCCGGGCCCGCGGGCGACTTCGTCAGCCGCATCTTCTCCGGCGCTTTGAAGGTCGCGCAAGGCAACGTTGGAGCGGGCGCGATGGAGATCGCCCCCACGGCCGTGCGCAACGCTGCGAAGGGCGTGGACATGGCTGCAACGGGCATGTACCGCGACGCCAAGGGGTACAAGGTCTTGGAGACGACCCAGCTTGAGGCGGCGCTGAAGGCGATCGGATTCCAGCCGCAGAGCGTGGCCACGATCCAGGAGGCCAACAGCATCAACCAGCAGGCCAAGGGCTTCTACAACATGCGGGCGCAGGAGATCCGCGCGCAGTGGGCCGCGGGCATCTTCGAAAAGGACGAGACGAAGGTGCGCGATGCGCGCGCGGCTGTGGCCGACTGGAACGCCAAGAATCCCGAGCAGCCGATGCTGATCCGCATCCCCGACGTCATGCGTCGTGTGCGGGAAATGCAGAAGTCGAAGGACCAGCGGATCGCCGACACGGCACCGCGCGCCATGCGCGCCCAGATGCGCGAGGAGGCGGCGCGAGCGCGGGCGGAGGTGTAGGAGGCCCCTGTAGGGTTTCGCTTCGCAACGCATGCCCGGAATCATTCGGGCATGAACGAAGACCCCACCACCATCAGCGCACCCGCCGTGAAGGCCGGGGCCGCGATCGCATCCGCCGCCGGGGCGCAGGTCGTGGAGAGCGCGAGCAAGGCGACGTCGATGTTTTCCGACCTGCTCGTGCTGAACTGGCCGAACATCGCGTCGGCAGCCGCCGCCATCTACACCGTGGCGCTGCTCGCGGAGTTCTGCTGGAAGAAGTTCTGGCGCCCCTTCTTCGAGCGAATCGGCTGGATCAAACCCAAGCCGCGCCTGGTGCTCACGCCCAGCGAATGGGCAGCTCTGCGCCCGACGGAGACAGACTGATGGCCGCCCCCAGCCGTGTACGCATCGCGGTCGCGGTTCTCACGCTGTCGGCAGCGGGCTTCGGCGCCTGGAAGGCGCAGGAGGGCGATGGGCCGGTGACGGTGCGGGAAGATGGTGTGGAGGTGCTACACCCCTATGTCCCGACGCAAGGCGACGTGCCGACCATAGGGCACGGCTCGACCCGCTATGAAGATGGCCAGCGTGTAACGCTCGCGGATCCTCCGATCACGCGCCAGCGCGCCGAGGAGCTCGCGCGCAACCTGAACCGGGCGGAAGAGCAACGCTTCGCCGCATCCTTGCCGGGCGTGAAGCTGACCCAGGAGGAGTTCGATCTCTATCTCGACTTCGTGGGGCAGTACGGCATGCGCAACTGGACGGATTCGAGCATGCGCCGCGAGCTGCTGGCCGGGCGGCCGCGCGCCGCCTGCGATGCACTTCCGCGCTACCGCTTCCAGGCCGGCCGCGACTGCGCGTTGCCGCAGAACTGGGGACCGAAGGGCTGCAAGGGCGTGTGGTTGCGCCAGCAGGCGCGACACCGTGCCTGCGTGGCTGCCCAGTAGATCAATTCAGAAAGGACAGCTTCTATGGCAATCACCGAATACCGGCTCGTTCACGCGCCGATGAACCAGATCGACACGATCATGGCGGCCCGCATCGCCGAAGGCTTCCAGCCCTTCGGCCCGCCGTTCGCTGTCGCCCTCTATCCCGACGAAGTGGTGCAAGTCGTTATCAAGGGTACGCCGGATGGAGGTTCCGGCGGCCCGTCGACGGTCACGTCCGACGACATCACCGATGCGAGCGCGATCGGAAGATCGGTCCTGACGTCGGCCGATGCCGCTGCCGTACGCTCGGCTATCGGCGCAGGCACCAGCAGCCTAGCGATCGGGACTACAGCGGCCACGGCCAAGGCGGGCAACTATGCGCCCGCGTGGAGCGAGGTGACCAGCAAGCCTGCCGTCATTGCTGCGGGAGCGGATGCGGCCGCGGCGCGAACCGCCATCGGCGCCGGCACCTCGAACTTGGCAGTGGGCACCGCCGCTGGCACAGCGTTGGCCGGCAACACGCCCAGGCTCAGTGCCGGCGCAATCACCGCCATCGGCACGCTCACGGCCGCCAGCACGGCCGCCGACATCGTGGCCGCACTGCAGGTCGCTTGACATGCCGGATCTGCGCAACATTGCGATATGGCTGTTGGCGGCCGTCGCGGTCGCTGGGTGGGGCGTTGGATGCGTCGAGCGCACGCGCGCGGCCGACGCTCGCACCGATGCCGCCGCGGCGCAGAAGGAGTTCGCCGACTACCGCGCCGTAGCCGCAGAGTCCGCACGCTTCGCGGAGCGCGCGCAGCGCACCCAAGAACAGACCTGGCGCGCTCGCGTCGACGGAGTGACTCAAGATGGCCAACAAAAAATTGCCGCAGCTCGTGCTGATGCTGCTTCCGCTGCTGGTGCTGAGCTCCGGGTGCGCGCACAACTCGACGCCTTCCGCGCCGCCGTCCGTGCAGCCAGCGCTGCGCCCCTCGTTGCCGGTGGAAGCCCGCCAGCCGAAGCCGCCCTCGATCTGCTTACCGAGCTGCTCGGCGGGAGTGGAGCGGCTCTTCGGGAGCTGGGGCGATTCGCTGACGCTTCCCACGGCGCCGGCACCATCTGCGAGCGATACGCCGACGCGTTGACTGAGCCCTAAGCCGAGGCCTTCAGCAGTTCGGCAAGCTGCTTCAGCGCGTCCTCGGCGTCAGCGGCCTGGGTGACTGAGTGCGAGAGCATCAGGTTCAGCCGAAGGCCGAAGTCCTCAACTTCCATCCCGTCCGGATCTCGGAGCACTCCGCCAGCGTCGCGGTGCAGCGGTGCACGCTCGCCAACGCGGTTTACGTAATCGCCTGGCGGCACACCGTAGGCGACAACTGGAAGCCCGAGCATCACCGCCACGCCCACCTCGAACACGGTGCCTGAATCCGGCTCAGCGCCGCGGAAGGGCTCAAGGTTGGCCACCACGCCCTGTGCCGCTCGCAGCTTCTGCATATTCGCCTCGTAGATTGCTTGCGGCGAGGTCGCTGCGGTTACCTGATCGTCGAACGGCACCAATGCCTCCAGGCCGAGGCAGTCGCATACCGCCGTCAGCACGGCGAAGTGCTCGGCCGCGTTCGGCCGAAAAACATCAGGGCCGGCAAGGTAGATGCGTGGGCGAGTCGTCATGGCGCGATCGTAGAGGGTCTAAAAGAGGTCCAACTGCGGAGGAGGTGGTGTCGGTGTTCCCTTGGCTGCGCGCTTCGGAGCTCGCTCGCCAGTGGGGCGCTCTTTCTTCAACCGCGGGGCCAGCGGCGCCTCGTGGGTTTCCAGCTGTCCCATCCATTGCTGGAGGAAGCGCGGGGCCTCGTGCACGGGGCAGCTCAGCCAGTCGTCGTAGTCCTCAGGATCAAGGATCACGACCATGCGCTTCTCTTCGCCGGGCCGGTGGAAGCGCGACATTACCGGATGGCCATCAGCGTTGATCGTGATCATCGCGAAGCTGAAAAGCTCTTCGCCGGTTTCCGGGGTCGTCCACTTTTCCCAGATCCCGGCGAGGCCCATGGGTACCTCGCCAGGCTGTTGGATGCGATAGCGCACGGACTTCGACTCGTCCGTTTCGTAGTAGGGCTCGAAGATCGCTTCAGCAGGAATCACGCAGCGTTGGCCCGTGCGCCAGGCGCTCCGGAAGCTCGGCAGCGTGGCGATGGTTTCGGCCTTGGCGTTGTAGGTCTTCTTGCCGTAGACGAGCTCCTTGGCGAACCCGGGCAGCAGGCCGAAAGCACCGTCATCGACGCGGCGGTTGCCGGACCCGTCTTCGGCAAGTCGGATGAACGGAGCCATGCCCGTTGGCCAGGTGAGCACCGGACGGTCATCGTCCTCTCGGATGACCCCGAAGAACGACAGCAGGCGGTCCTTGCGGGAAACAGCTTCGTAGTTGCTGCACATGGGCGGAGGATAGGGCAGGGGCCTCAGAAATAGCCTGGGCTGTTTCCCGAGGCCGTCTCCGGGTTGTAGGGCATCCTGCGGGTCGGCCGGCGGTTGATCGCCTCCGCGATGCGCACCGCTTCAGCCGAGTGCTCGAACTCCCTGGCTTGGCGGCGTGACTCGGCCGGTGATGGTCGAGGGATCTCGTCGTGCTCGAAGCCGCTGTTCGTCATCGCGACTGGGCGGCACCACCAGGTCTGCGGGTAGTTGTCGGAGCGGATGTTCTTCATGCCGCGGCCGCGCGGCACGATCTCGATGCCGCTGATGAGAATGCCTCCACTGATCTTTCGAAGGCGAGCGCGGTCCAGCACCGGAATGATGTAGGTCTCGCGGTCATCGCGCAGCAGCATCGCGGCCCACACCCCGCGTCCCGGCCGGGCGCCTGGCACCCGCTCTATGTAGACCAAATCGCCGACGGCGCGCGTGTGCTTGACTGCCTCCGGAGAGGGCAGCTTGCTGCCTTCAAATCGGGTGCGGAACACCTCGTAAAGAATTCGGAACGACACTGTATGAATATACAGCTTTCGACTTCAGGCGACGGGCAAAATCCGCGCTCATCTAAAAACTTTGAGGACGACGATGAGCACCAACTACGTGAAAGACGATTTCAGCACCAACGATGTCTCCGGCGCGATTGCTGTAGCCGTGGTGCGGGACCTGCACGTGAACGGCCATGCCTTTCGTGGCTTTCCTTCTGTATCCATCAAGGACACTGAAGGCGGTTTTGAAGTCTCCCTCGGCCTAGACGGACTCACCACACCAACGCTCACTCTCACTTTTGCCGAAGGCAAAAAGCTCGCGAAGGATTTTCAAAAGAAGCGCGAGCTCGATCGCGAGTGGATGAAGAAAGTGCAGGGCATGCTCGTGGAACTGGAAAGGGCCTACGGCGCAAAAACCGGGCGCTAGACTGCCGCCTGCGCGTGGGAACCGAGAACCCGCGGACCGCGCCAGAGCACCGCTGAAATGCTGCTAAAATTCCCACGAACATCGCTGCAGCCTGCGTAGATGTTGGGTTGTGACCACAGATTGTGATTCTGGTCGTCGTGGGTTCGAGTCCCATCAGCCACCCCAAAAAATATCTCCTTGCCGCTATTGCGCAATAGCGGCATTCAAAGGATCTCGACGCCGGGCTTGTCCCGGCGTTGTCTTTTCCGGTCGCCGCATCTCCACTGCCTGCGTGCCGAAGACTCTTTTTCCCATCCTGCCTGCATATAAGACGTCAACTGCGGCGTGCACTTTACGTTGCGAGTTGTTGCACTAATGCAATGCGCCGCCGTTTTTTTCGCCCGGTAAGGCACTTGTGGCAAATGTAAACTGAATTAAAATCGCCCCGTTTTCAATTCCAGGAGTCCAACAATGGCTTCGACCCTCGCCGATATCAATTCCCAGATCAAGAAGCATGACGAGCAGATTGCGCAATTGCGCAAGCAGGCCGAAGACCTGCGCAACCAGGAGCGCGCCGGTGTGGTCGAGGAGTTGCGCAGGAAGATTGCCGAATACGGTTTGACGGCTTCCGACCTGAAGCTGGCTGGTCGTGCGGGCTCCGCCAAACGCAGCGCAGGCGCCGCGCCGGCCAAGGCAGCCGCCAAATATCGCAGCCCGACCGGCGAAACCTGGTCCGGTGGCCGTGGCCGCAAGCCGCGCTGGGTGACCGAGGCACTGGCCGCGGGCAAGTCGCTTTCCGATTACGAGATCAAGTAAGTGCCCCTGTTTTCCCTGGGCAGGTGCCCAATAAAAAAGCCCGCTCATGCGGGCTTTTTTATTGGGCGTCGAAGATGAAGAGGCGCGGCGCGCTCAGTTCACCATCACCAGTTTTCCTTTGACGCCGCGCGAACCCATGTGAGCGTATGCGGCCTTCAATTCCGCCATCGGCATCGTGCTGTCGATCACCGGTTTGATCTTTCCCTGGCCGTACCACTGTGCCAATTCCGCCATCATCTGCGCATTGGCCTTGGGCTCGCGTTTCGCGAAATCGCCCCAGAACACGCCGACGAGAGAGGCGCCTTTCAGCAGCGTCAGATTCAATGGCAGCGACGGAATCGGGCCGGATGCAAAACCGACCACCAAATAACGACCGCGCCATCCGATGGAGCGAAACGCAGGCTCTGCAAAATCGCCGCCTACCGGGTCGTAAATGACATCGGGTCCTTTGCCGTCGGTGGCTGCCTTGATGGCGTCGCGAAAACCGTTGGGCAGTGCATGGGTCGTGTAGTTGATCGTCGCGTCGGCGCCAATAGAGCGGCAGAGCTCGCATTTCTCGTCGGTGGAGGCTGCAGCGATCACCTTGGCCCCGGCGGCCTTGGCGATCTGGATGGCCGCGGTGCCCACGCCGCCTGCTGCACCGAGCACCAGCACGGTCTCGCCGGCCTTGAGCTGCGCGCGATCCATCAGTGCATGCCACGAGGTGGCGTAGATCATGATGAAGGCCGCCGCGTCGACATGACCGAAGCCTTCCGGCAGCGGCATGCACAGCGCCGCGGGCGCCAGCGTATGGGTGCCGAAGCCGCCGGTACCGGAGAGGCAGGCCACGTTCTGCCCCACCTTGAGGTGCGTCACGCCTTCGCCGACCGCCTGGATGACGCCCGCGTACTCGGAGCCGGGCACGAAGGGCAGCGGCGGTTTCATCTGATATTTGTTCTGCACGATCAGCAGATCGGGGAAATTCAGGCTGGCCGCCTTGATCTCGATGAGCACCTGGCCCGGCCCCGGGGTGGGGGTGGGCAATTCCTTCCAGGTCAGCGCGTCGACGCCAACGGGGTTCTCGCAAAGCCATGCGTGCATGCCAGGGTCTCCTTCAGACAAGTAATGTTGGGGCAATGAAGCGGGCGATGATAGGTGCCGCGGCGGGGTGGCCTTGTCCCTGCTGCGACGCACCCGAAGCCTACAATCCGGTGCATCCAGAAGCACCATGAAGATACTTATTTCCAACGACGACGGCTTCCAGGCGCCGGGCATCGTCGCACTGCACGAAGCACTCAAGGACATCGCCGAAGTCGAGGTGGTCGCTCCGGAGCACAACAACAGCGCCAAGTCGAATGCGTTGACCCTGGCGGCTCCGCTGTATGTGCGCGAGGCGCACAACGGCTTTCGCTACGTGACCGGCACGCCGGCCGACTGCGTGCACATCGCGCTCAAGGGCTTGCTCGACTACCGGCCCGACCTGGTGGTTTCCGGCATCAACAACGGCGCCAACATGGGTGACGACACCATCTATTCGGGCACCGTCGGCGCGGCGATGGAGGCCTACCTGTTCGGCATTCCGGCCATTGCCTTCTCGCAGATCGAGAAGGGCTGGGCGCACGTGGACGCGGCCGCGCAGGTGGCGCGGCGGCTGGTGCAGCAGATCGAGCGCGAGCGCATGCTCGAAGGCGGCGCCTTCCTGCTCAACGTGAACGTGCCGAACCTGCCTTTCGACGAGCTGAAGCCCGTCAAGGTCTGCCGGCTCGGCCGGCGCCACGCGGCGGAAAAAGTGATCACGCAGGACAGCCCGCGCGGCGAGACCATGTACTGGATCGCCGGTGCTGGCGGCGCCAAGGACAGTGGCGAAGGCACCGACTTCCACGCCACCGCGGCCGGCCACATCGCGCTGACGCCATTGCAGATCGACCTGACCGACCACGCCAACCTTGGCCAATGGCGCGAGACGGTGGCCCGTCTCGGCAACTGACATGGCCACACAGCGGCCCAGCTTCCCCGTCCGCCTGACACCCACCGCCTCGGCCGCCACGCGCGGGCGCATGCCCGCCGCGCCGGTCAAGCCCGTGGTGCCGTCCACGCCCTCGATGGCCTCCGACGCCGTGCGCGCGCGCATGGTGCAGAAGCTCGCCGCGCAGGGCATTTCCGACGCGCGCGTGCTGCGTGCGATGGGCACCGTGGAGCGGCATCGCTTCGTCGACAGCGCCCTGGTCAACCAGGCCTATGAAGACACCAGCCTGCCGATCGGACTGGGGCAGACCATTTCGAAGCCCAACGTGGTGGCTCGCATGATCGAGCTGCTGATGGGCGCTCCCGCCCTCGCGGGAAAGCCCGACGCCAAGCTGGGCCGGGTGCTCGAGATCGGTACGGGCTGCGGTTACCAGGCAGCGGTGCTGAATCACGTGGCGACCGAGGTCTACAGCATCGAGCGTCTGCGCGGCTTGCACGAGCGCGCACGGGCCAATCTGAGGCACTTCCGGCTCGCGACCGTGCACCTGATGTTGGGTGACGGGATGATCGGCTACGCCAAGGGCGCGCCCTATGCCGGCATCATCGCCGCGGCAGGCGGCGAGGCGGTGCCGGAGGCATGGATCGAACAGCTTGCGGTGGGTGGGCGCATCGTCGCGCCGACCCACTCCGTGAAGGGTGGCCAAGCCCTTGTCGTCATCGACAAGACCCCCCGGGGACTGGAGCGTCTCATTCTTGAGGCGGTTCACTTTGTCCCCCTAAAATCTGGTATTGCTTGAAGGAATAACAAATGCAGGGTTTTGGCAATCGGAGTTGGTTCGCTGGCGTCACGTTGGCCTTTGTGCTCGTGATCGCGGGCTGTTCCACACCTCGCGGGCCGGCTCCAGTCGAAGACCGCGGCACGATGACGCGCGCTCCAGCCGCGACCGTGCCCGGCGGCCCACCCATCACGACCGACGCCAACGGCAAGCCGCTCGCCGGCATCGAGAACTATGGCAAGCCCGGCTACTACGCCGTGCGTCCGGGCGACACCATTCGCCGCATCGGTATCGAGACCGGCCAGCGCTGGCAGGATCTCGTCCGCTGGAACAATCTCGACAACCCGGACCTGATCGAAGTCGGCCAGGTGCTGCGCGTGATTCCGCCCGCCGGTTCGGGAACGGTCGTTGCGACGGCTCCCGTGACGTCGCCGCCTGGCGCTGCTTCCCCCGACGGCGTCGTCACGAAGCCGGTGACGCCGCAGCCCGTGGTGGTGCCTACAACGCCATCCAGCGGCGCGACCAAGCCGACGGCTCCGGTCACGGCTTCACCGGCCAGCCCCGGCAGCGGCGGTTCGGGTGACGAAGACCTCGGGTGGATCTGGCCCGCGAGCGGTTCGCTGATCGCAGGCTTCGACGAGGCCAAGAACAAGGGCTACGACATCAGCGGCAAGGCGGGCGATCCGGTGCTGGCTGCCGCCGATGGTCGCGTGGTCTATGCGGGCGCGGGCCTGCGTGGCTACGGCAACCTGATCATCCTGAAGCACAACAACACCTACCTCACGGCATACGCGCACAACCAGACGCTGCTCGTGAAGGAAGACCAGTCGGTTCAGAAGGGCCAGAAGATCGCCGAAATGGGCAACAGCGACGCCGATCGCGTGAAGCTGCATTTCGAGATCCGCCGCCAGGGCAAGCCCGTCGATCCTTCGCGCTACCTGCCCAACCGGTGATGCCATGGCTGCCTCCCGCTCCCGCCGCACGCTGCTGCCTGTGCGCGGGTCGGCGGGCAGGGGCAGCATGCCGTCGGGCAACGGCCAGTCCGAATTTGACGGCGAGAGCGCGCATCCTCCTGAAGAAGACGTAGATTCGCCGACGGCGGATGCTCCGCTGCCCGCCAACGGTGCCGTGGGCGAGATGGTCGGAGGCGAGGGTGCCGATGCGCTGACCATCTACCTGCGCCAGGTCCGGCGCACCGAGCTCTTCACGCCTGCCGAGGAATACCAGACCGCATGCGCCGCACGCGCGGGCGACTTCGCCGCGCGGCAGTCGATGATCGAGCACAACCTGCGGCTGGTGGTCAATATCGCCAAGGGCTACCTGGGGAGGGGCGTGCCGCTGTCTGACCTCATCGAGGAAGGCAATCTCGGACTGATGCACGCGATCACCAAGTTCGAGCCCGAACGCGGCTTTCGCTTTTCCACGTATGCGACCTGGTGGATCCGCCAGTCCGTCGAGCGCGCGGTCATGACGCAGGCGCGCGCCATCCGGCTGCCGGTGCACGTGGTGCGCGAACTGCAGCAGGTGCTGAAGGCTCGCCGCACTCTCGAGGGTGATGCCGAATTCGTCGCGCACAGGCCGGACGGCGTGCGCGTGGAAGACATCGCCGCGCTGCTGGGCCGCGACGTTCAGGCGGTGGCCGATCTGCTGGCTCTCTCCGAGGCCCCGCGCTCACTCGACGCGGGCGATTCCCGGGGAGACGAGGGCTTCACGCTGGCCGACACCGTGGCCTCCGAGGACGAGCAGGGCAGCCCGACCGACGTGGCGCACACGCGCGAGGTGGAGCGCCTGCTCGACCAATGGGTGCATGCCCTCGACGCGCGCGAGCGCGAGGTGCTGGAGGGGCGCTACGGCCTGCACGACCGTGAGCCCGAAACGCTGGAGGTGCTGAGCGTGCGGCTGGGGCTCACGCGGGAGCGCGTACGGCAGATCCAGAACGAGGCGCTGGCAAAGATGCGTCGCCAGCTGGCCCGTTCCGGCGTGGGGCGCGACGCGCTGTTCTAGGGCCATCCGGCCACGCTGAGACAATCGGGGGATGACGGAATCCATCGAAGAAAAGAAAGTCCCCGCGAATCCCGGTGAAGAGTGGCTGAAAGTCGAGTCCCTCGACCTCGACGCGCAAGGCGTGGCGCACAAGGCCGACGGCATGGTCGTGTTCATCGAAGGCGCGCTGCCTTTCGAGGAAGTGCAGTTCAACGTCCACCGCCGAAAGAACAACTGGGAGCAGGGCACGGTCACCACCATCCGCCGCGAATCGTCGCAGCGGGTGCGCCCGGGCTGCCCGCATTTCGGCCTGCATACGGGCGCATGCGGCGGTTGCAAGATGCAGCACCTCGATGCGGCCGCCCAGGTGGCCGTGAAGCAGCGTGCGCTGGAAGACAACCTCTGGCACCTCGGCAAGGTCAAGCCCGAAAACCTGCTGCGGCCGCTCGAAGGTCCGGCCTGGCACTACCGCTACCGCGCGCGCCTTTCGGTGCGCCACGTGGTCAAGAAGGGCACGGTGCTGATCGGTTTTCACGAGCGCAAGAGCCGCTACCTGGCTGACATGCAGGTGTGCCCGGTGCTGCCGAAGCAGGTGAGCGAAATGCTGATGCCGCTGCGCGAGCTGATCGGCTCGATGGACGCGCGCGACACCTGCCCCCAGATCGAACTGGCCTGCGGCGACGCGCCCGATTCGACGCGGCTCGGCACGATCGCCCTGGTGCTGCGCCACCTCGAGCCGCTCTCGCGTGCCGACATCGACCGCCTGAAGGCCTTTGCCGCGAAGAACGAAGGCGTCCAGTGGTGGCTGCAGCCCAAGGGCCCGGACACCGTGAAGCTGCTGGAAGAAGGCAGCACGCCGCTGGCGTACAGGCTGCCGGAGTTCGGCGTCACGATGCCGTTCAAGCCCACCGATTTCACGCAGGTCAACCCGCACATCAACCGGGCGCTGGTGGGCAAGGCGTTGCGCCTGCTCGATGTTCAGTCCGACGAGCGCGTGATCGACTGGTTCTGCGGCCTCGGCAACTTCACGCTGCCGCTGGCAAGTCAGGCGCGCGAGGTGCTGGGCATCGAGGGCAGCGACACCCTGGTGGCGCGCGCGACCGACAACTTCAAGAGGAATCAGCCGGCCACTTCGGCTCGCCGTGAGCTGTCTTCCGCGACGTTCGTGGCGCGCAACCTGTTCGAGATGACGCCGGAGATGCTGGTGGCCGACGGCAGCGCCGACAAGTGGCTGGTCGATCCGCCGCGCGAAGGGGCGTTCGCGCTGGCGAAGGCCATCGCCGATCTCCATCAGCAGCCCGAACTGCGCACCGACGGCTGGACGCCGCCGAAACGCATCGTGTACGTCAGCTGCAATCCGTCGACGCTTGCGCGCGATGCCGGCCTGCTGGTGCATCAGGCGGGTTATCGCTGCACCTATGCGGGAGTGGTCAACATGTTCCCGCACACGGCGCACGTCGAGTCGATCGCGGTATTCGAGCTGGAATGAAAAAGGGCCCCTCGGGGCCCTTGCTGTTGGTGCGGTTGATCCGCTCGCTCAGTCGCGTTCGCCGCCGAAGATGCCCAGCAGCGCCAGCAGGCTCTGGAACACGTTGAACAGGTCGAGGTAAAGGGCGAGCGTGGCGCTGATGTAGTTGGTTTCGCCGCCGTCCATGATCTGCTTCAGGTCATAGAGCATGTAGGCCGAGAAGATGCCGATGGCGGCAACCGAGATGACCAGCATGCCGGTGGTCGAGCCGACGAACACGTTGATGATCGCGCCGACCATCAGCACCAGCGCGCCGACGAACAGGAACTTGCCCATGCCCGACAGGTCGCGCTTGATGACGGTGGCCAGCGAAGCCATCACGAAGAACACGCCGGCGGTACCGCCGAAGGCCGTCATGATCAGCTCGGAGCCGTTCTTGAAGCCGAGCACCATCGCGATCAGGCGCGACAGCATCAGGCCCATGAAGAAGGTGAAGGCCAGCAGCACCGGCACGCCGGCGGCCGAGTTCTTGGTTTTCTCGATGGCGAACATGAAACCGAAGGCGCCGCCGAGGAAGACGATGAGGCCGAGGCCGCCCGTAAGCGAGCGGGTGATGCCGGTGCTGACGCCGACCCAGGCGCCCAGCACGGTGGGCAGCAGGCTCAGCGCGAGCAGCCAGTAGGTGTTGCGCAGCACGCGCTGGCGTTCGGCTTGAGCCAATGGCTGTCCGTAGCCGGAGGAAGTGTCTAGGGTGGTGACGCGGTCGTTCATGGCCGGAGCTCCTGTGGTTGCTGCATGGATGCAGTTGGGCGCATTCTAGGGGGCTGCAAGAGGGGGTATCGAAAAGACCGTATGCGGGGTGTTCCCAAGCTCTGAAGCCGCCTTGCCGGGATGGCGGCGGCATGGCCGTTATGCTCTTGGGTTTTCAGCAAGCAGAGCTCATCCATCATGAAGACCAAATCCTTTCTCGAACTCGCCGACGTCAAGGCCATCGCAGCAGCGGCCGAGGCCGAAGCCCTCAAGAACAACTGGGCGGTGACCATCGCGATCTCGGACGACGCCGGCAACCTGCTCTGGCTGCAGCGCCTGGACGGCGCCGCCGCGCTGTCCTCGCACATCGCTCCCGCCAAGGCGCATACGGCTGCCATGGGCCGCCGCGAGAGCAAGGTCTACGAAGACATCATCAACGGCGGCCGGACGGCTTTCCTGACGGCGCCCGAAGTGCAGGGCCTGCTCGAAGGCGGCGTGCCGATCGTCAAGGACGGCCACGTGATCGGCGCGGTCGGCGTGAGCGGTGTGAAGTCGAACGAAGACGCGCAGATCGCCAAGGCTGGCATCGCGGCTCTCGGCCTCTGATTCTTTTCTTTCGCGCAAAGCAAAACGCCGACTTCGAGGTCGGCGTTTTCGTTTGGGCTGCTTCAGCGTGGAAAAAAAGCTTGGCTAGTCGGCGAACCGTTGGCTAGCAAAAAACGACCCTTCGGAGATGAATCTCCTTGAGTCGCCCCACGATGAAACTTGCGCGAAGGGCGGGCTGGATGACTTACTTGGTCAGGATCAGCTTGCCGAGTTTGGTGGCCTGGAGCCGATAGAGGGAGCCGTTGTGCATGATGCCCACGGTCTTGCTTCCTTTCAGAAGCTCCGTGCTTTCGAGCATCGGCACCGGACGCGTTGCCTGGATGGACGCATGGCCGCCACCCGATTGGTCGAGCGAAGGATGGTTCAGGACAGAGAAGGCATTCGGTGTGGCTGGCATCTGGAGTTCCCTTATCGAAGCGATGAGTGAATGATAATGATTCGCAACAAGAAGTCAATCGCCGCGATCAACTTTTTTTCCTTGTGCCTTTTCCTTCAGATCACTTCGCGTCGGGTTCGGTGATGAAACCGATCTTGCGCACGCCGGCTTCCCGGGCTTCCGACATCGCCTTGGCCACGCGCTCGTAGCGGACGGCCTTGTCGCCGCGGATGTGCAGTTCGGGCTGCGGTTCCTTGGCGGCTTCCGCGGCGAGGCGGCCGGGCAGCTCGCTGTCGTCGATCTTCTGCTCGTTCCAGTAGTAGGCGCCGTCGGCCGTCACGCTGAACAGGATGTTCTGCGGCTTGGGCTGCTCGGGCTCGCTCGTGGCGCGCGGAAGGTCGATGTTGACCGCGTGCTTCATCACCGGCACGGTGATGATGAAGATGATGAGCAGCACCAGCATGACGTCGACCAGCGGCGTCATGTTGATCTCGTTCATCACCTCATCGGGTTCGTCTTGTGTTCCGAAGGCCATGATGCTCAGCCCTTCTTGAGCGGAACCACGATGGCGTCGCCGCTGCCGCTCTGGACGCGGGCACCGGTCACGAAGTAGGCGTGCAGGTCGTGGGCAAAGGCGTTGAGCTTGGTCAGCACGAACTTGTTGCCGCGCACCAGTGCGTTGTAGCCCAGCACCGCGGGAATGGCGACGGCCAGGCCGAGCGCCGTCATGATCAGCGCTTCACCGATCGGGCCTGCCACCTTGTCGATGGTCGCCTGGCCGGCCGAGCCGATGCTCATGAGGGCGTGGTAGATGCCCCAGACGGTGCCGAACAGACCGATGAACGGAGCCGTCGAGCCGACCGAAGCCAGGATCGCGAGGCCGGTCTGCAGGCGGGCGGTGAAGGCGTCGATGCCGTTGCGCAGTGCGCGCGTGATCCAGTCGCTCACATCCAGTGCATCGTGCAGATGAGCCTTGGTGTTGCGGTGGTGCGCTGCCGCTTCGCGGCCTTCGAGGGCCAATGCCCGGAATGGGTTGCTGTCGTCCTGACCCAGCTTGTTCAGCGCGGTGGCGAAGTCTTCGCTGTGCCAGAAGTCCTGCGAGTGCTTGGCGAGGCGCTTGTAGCGGATGACGTCGAGTGCCTTGACGATGATCACGATCCACGACGCGAGCGACATGCCGATCAGCAGCACCGCCACGGCCTTGGTGACGAAGTCGCCCTGATTCCAGACGTTCATCAAGCCAAAATGGGAATCCATACGAAGTTGCTCCAGAGAAAAATTAGTTCAGGACGTAGTTGACGGGGGCGTCATAGGACATGGCCTGCACCACGCCGTTGACCTTGCCGGGAACGAACCGGCATTTCATGATGAATTCCACCGCGGCCTCGTCGAGGCGATCGAAGCCGCTGGATTTCTTGACCTCCGCGCTCTTCGGCAGGCCGTCGACGCCCACGAGCACGCGCACGATCACCTTGCCCTGTTCGCCGAGCCGCTTGCTCATGGCGGGGTAGGTGGGCTTCGGGTTTTGCAGGTAGTCGGCGTTGCTCGACGGCAGTTGCACCGCGGGCGGTGCCGGTGGTGCCGGCGGCGGAGCGGGTGGGGCCGGTGGAGCGGGGGGCGCAGGAGGCGTGGCCGGTGGCGGCGGCTCTGTGGTCCCGACGGGCGCCTGGGGAGCCGGGGTGGGCTTCGGCTCGCGAATGGCCTGGGGCCGCGGCGGAGGCGGTGCCTTGGCCTTGGGTTGAGGCGGGGGAGGGGGCGGAGGAGGCGGATCGGCCTTCGGCTTGGGCGGTTCGACGAACTGGCTCAGTATTTCGACGGGAACCACCACTTCGGCGGCGCGGCGCAGCAGACCGCTCTGGAGCGCCCACAGCGCAGCGGCATGAAACAGGACGACGCCGCCCGCAATGACGACATTGCGCGAAAGGCCGAAGAGGGAAGGAGGGGGGGCGAAGCGGTCAGACACGATCAACCATTCGAATGCGGGCACCGCCAAAGGTGCCCCGATTGCAGCAAAACCGCTACGAAGACGCCAATGGCGCTACTTGCGAAAGATCCACCAGACCGAACCCGCGACGAGGATCAGGCTGCCGCCGAGGGCCGAGACGAGTTCCATGCTTTGCTTTCCTTGATGGAGTTGGCAAGCTGGATCGCTCTCGGACCCGATTCGCAATTCAAGGCGGCGACCGGGTGCGAAGCGCTGCACTGCGCGACGATATCGCGCGCACAGCCTTCACATTGACCACACTGGGTGGCTACGCCAAGTTCGAACTGGACTTCGTCGAAAGTCATGCCGGCCCGCACGTGACGTGCGATTTCTCGGTCGGAGACTCGGCGGCAGACACAAACGATCATGGCGGTGAAAGCGGCAGTTGGCTGGCTGTTGGATGCGATGATTATAAATAAGAATCCATCGCATTCACAATAACTATGTGTTACTGATTCATGCGACACCCGGGCGCCTGAAATCAGACTTCCGACCAGAGCCGCAGCAGGTTGTGGTAATGCCCGGTCAGCGCCACCGTCTCCTCGCACTCGCCCAGGCGTGCGCGCAGCTTCTGGATGTTCTGGTCCAGCTCGAAAAGCACGCCCCGCTGCTGATCGCTGCGCACCATGCTCTGCAGCCAGAAGAACGAGCAGACCCGCGCCCCCTGCGTCACGGGATGAACGCGGTGAAGGCTGCTCGCCGGGTAAAGAATGAGGTCGCCGGCCGGCAGCTTCACCTCATGCGAGCCGTAGGTGTCGATCACCTCCAGCTCGCCGCCCTCGTAATCTTCCGGATCGCACAGGAAAAGGGTGCATGACAGGTCCGTGCGCAGTTGCTGCCCACTGCCAGGCAAAGCCCGCACCGCCCCGTCGACATGAACGCCGTAGTGCTCGCCACCCTCATAGCGATTGAAAAGCGGCGGTACGAAGCGCGACGGAAGCGCCGCCGAGAAGAACAGCGCGTTGCGCGCCAGCGCGGCGAGCACGATGTTGCCGAGCTCCTTGCCGACCGGCGAATGCTCCGGTAGCTGTCGATTGCGCTTGACCTGCGCTCCCTGCGCGCCGACCGTCTCGCGTCCGTCGGTCCATTGCGTGGCGTCGAGCGCGGCGCGCATCTCGCGCACCTGGTCGGGGCTCAGCACTTCGGGCACATGCAGCATCATTTTTCGGGAACTCCGCAATGAGAAAAGCCCCGGCGCGGGCCGGGGCTCGAGTGTCGCACCGCACCGGCCGGGGCCGGTGCGCGCAGGAAACCGTCAGAACGCGAAGTTCGCGGTGATCTTGGCCGAGCGCGGGGTACCCGGCGTGTAGCGGTAGCCGCTCTTGTTGATGGCCGCCACGTAGTCCTTGTTGAACAGGTTGTACACGTTCAGCTGGATGTCGATGTTCTTGTTGATGCGGTAGGAGGCCATCGCATCGAACACCCAGTACGAGTCGACGTACGCCGGCGTGCCCACCGCGCCGTCGGTACCGCGCTGCAGCTTGCCGTTGTAGCGGGCGCCGCCGCCGAGCGTCAGGCCGAACGGGAACTGGTAGGTGGTCCAGAGCGTGAAGGCCTTCTTCGGTGTGTAGGCGAGGGCGGTCGAGCCATCCGCCAGCACCGAGGGGCCGCTCAGCACGCGGGTGTTCATGGTGGTGAAGCCCGAGCTCACGCCCCAGTTGTCGGTCAGTGCGCCCGACACGCCGAGTTCGACGCCCTGCACGCGCTTCTTGCCGGTCTGGAAGTACTGCTGCGTGACCGAGTCCTGCACCACCTCGTTGCTCACGTCGGTGCGATACAGGGCTGCCGTCAGGGCCACGCGCTTGTTCAGCACGTCCCACTTGGTGCCGACCTCGTAGGTCTTGGCCTTCTGCGGCAGGAAGTCGGTGCGCGCGGCGCTGTTGCCGGTGCCGCCGGCGGCCAGCTGGAAGTTGGCGCCGCCCGGCGGCTGGGCGGCGGTGCCGTAGGCCGCGTAAACGCTGCTGTTCTCGGTCGGCTTGTAGACCAGGCCGATCTTGCCGGAGAGCAGGTTGTCCGACAGCTTCAGGTTGGTCGGCGTGATCGTCGAGGTCTGCGGGCCGTTGCCGGTGCGAGCCAGCGTCAGCGCGGTGGCGTTGTACGTGGTCGAGTAGTGGTCGTAGCGCAGGCCGGCGGTCAGCTGCCATTGCTCGTTGAACTTCAGCGTGTCGAAGGCGTAGAGGCCGATGGTGTCGGTGCTGCCGTCCGAGCCGGTGCCGTTGGCGATGCGGTTGTAGCCGCTCACGTACGGATTCGGGTTGTACAGGTTGGCCGCAGGCCACGAACCGGCGGCGGCCAGCGTGGTGCCCACGCTTGCGTAGCCCGGCGCGTAGAAGTTGTTGGCGGTCTGCTTCTCGCGGATGAACTCGATGCCGCCGTTGAACGAGTGGCTGATGCTGCCCGTGTTGAACTTGGCCGACACGCTCGTCTGGTTGGTGAAGATCGTGTTTTCCTGGTCCTTGTTGGTGGGCAGGTTGCGCGTGATCGTCCAGCTTGCCGGGATCGTCGGGATCACGGTGTTCAGGAAGCCGGCCGTCACGGCGGGCAGGGTGCCGACGCCGTTCGTCGACGTCAGGCCGCCGCCCATGAACGACGTCAGCATGTAGTCCTGCGAGGTCTTGCCGTAGCGCGTGGTGTTGCGGATGGTGATGTCCGGCGTCAGGTCGTGCTCGATGCGAGCGGTGAACATGTCGGCCGTGACGTTGTCGAAGTCGGAGCTCGTGCCGTAGAAGTTGCTCGAATCGACGCGCTGTGCGTAGTTCAGGTAGGTGCGGCGGGCCAGGCCGCGGGTGATCGCGGTGGCGTCCGGCGTGGTGTAGCCCGGCAGGCCGATGGTGGGCACGCCGCCGTCGGGAATGTTGTTCTGCTTGACGTGCAGGTAGTCGAGGAAGATGCGCGTCGGGCTGTTCAGGCCGAGGGCCAGCGACGGTGCGATCGCCCAGCGCTTGTTCTTGACGAAGTCGCGGCCGGCAACGCCGCCGTCTTCGCTCACCGCATTCAGGCGGAAGGCCGCGCCGATGCCGTTGGCGCTGCTCAGCGACTTGTTCCAGTCGACGCTGCCGCGCTTGAAGTCGGCGCTGCCGTAGCTCAGCGAGCCCATGAAGCTGTCTTCGAGCTTGGGCTTCTTGGTAACGAGGTTGATGTAGCCGGTCGGCGAGGTGCGGCCCACGTCGGTGCCCGACGGACCCTTCACGACCTCGACCTGTTCGATGTTGAACACGTCGCGCGACACCGAGCCCAGGTCGCGGATGCCGTCGACGAAGATGGCGCTCGAGCTGTCGAAGCCGCGCATGAAGACGGCGTCGCCCGTGTTGGTGTTGCCGTTCTCGCCGAGGAAGAAGGTGCCCACGCCGGGCGTGTTGCGCAGAGCTTCGGTCAGCGTGGTCGCGCCCTGGTCGCGAATGATCTGTTCCTTGATGACTTGGATGGTCTGGGGCGTGTTGACCAGCGGGGCCGTGAACTTGGGATTCGACGAGTTGTCGGTCTTGTAGTCGGCGGCGGTGGTGTCCTGCACGCGGACTTCGGGAAGGGCGCCTCCCGACTGGGCCAGGGCGCCGGGTGCCGCAATGGCCATCAGCGTGGCGGCGGCAGCGCCTGAGAGATGAGGAACGGCGCGCGCAACGGTGTGTTTGCGGCTCTTGATGTAGGCCATGAAGTTTTCTCCGAAAGAGGCGGGCGGCAGGACTCGACTGGCGATGTCCGGACGGCCTGCGTTCCTTGGTTGGAGAAACGAGGGGGACTGGCTGGGTGAGTCGATTCACGAAGCGTCGTAAATCGCCGCGAATGATATTGGTTCTCAATACCAAAAATACGCAGTCGAACTAAATTAATCCAAAAGTTGTGCCAGATCGTTGCTGTCACGCAACTGATGGGACCGCCGCGGCCGGTTCAGTAGACGTCGCGGCGGTAGCGTCCGCTGGCCGTCAGCTCGCTGACCAGCGTGTCGCCCGCGACCTGCCGCAGAGCGGCATCCACGCCAGACGCCATGCCTTGCAGGCTCCCGCAGACGTAGATGGCCGCCCCGTCGTCCAGCCAGTGCAGCAGGGCGTCGGCCGACTGCAGCAGCCGGTGCTGGACGTAGAAGCGCTCGGCCTGATCGCGCGAGAAGACCATGTCGAGCCGCTTCAGCACGCCATCGGCCTGCCACGCTTCGATTTCTTCGCGATAGAGGAAGTCATGGGCTGCCTGGCGCTCGCCGAACACCAGCCAGTTGTCGTGCCTGCCCGCGACTGCCCGTGCCCGAAGATGCGCGCGCAGGCCCGCGATTCCGGTTCCGTTGCCGACGAGGATCAAGGGCCGCGTCTCGTTGCCTTCCAGCCGGAAGCCCTGGTGCGGCCGCACGCGCAGGGCCACCGTGTCGCCGATGCTGAGCGTGGATGTGAGCAGGCCCGATGCGGCGCCGAGCGTGCCGTCCGGATGCTGCTCTTGCCGCACCAGCAGCTGCAGCTCGCCATCGGCGTGCACCGAGGCGATGGAATAGTCGCGCGGCCGAGTCGGATCGCTCGCCACGGCCACCTGGGCGAGGTCGCCCGAGGCCCAGGGCGGCATCGGGCCCGATTGCGGCACCAGCCCGAGGTGGAAGACCGGCCCGCCCGCGCTACCCGGATTGAGGCGCTCGCGCGCAACGAGCCGCCATTGGGCGAAGCTGTCGGCGGCCGCATCGCCAATGCCGGGTTCCGGCACTTCGCCCCATTGCGCCTGCCACGTAGCCAGCGCGGCCGGGTCGCTGTTGTCGACCTCGATGCGATCGAATTCGCGCCTGGCGCCTGCGGCCTGCAGCCACTCGTCGAGCGCGCGGCCGAAGCCGCAGAAATTGGCGTACTGCCGGTCGCCCAGGGCCAGCACCGAGTAGCTCAGCGAAGGCAGCGCAGGTGGCGAACTCGCCATCATCGTGCGCTCGACGAACACGCTGGCGCCATCGGGTGCATCGCCTTCGCCGTAGGTGCTGGCGATGAAGAGCGCGCGGCGCGTTGCGGCCAGCGTGGGGGCATCCAGTGCGTTCAGTTCCATGACGCGCGCCGGGATGCCCGCAGCGCCCAGCTGCCGGGCTGTCTGCCACGCGATGGCTTCGGCCTGGCCGGTCTGGCTGGCGAACAGCACGAGCACCGGGGGCTCGTCGCTGCTTCCTGAGAGGGCCGCCGAATCGCGCGCGGCCGCGGCTTTTCGCCTGTGCTCGCGCAGGTAGATCGACGCACAGAGCGCCGCATATGCCGCAAGGGTGGAACCCGCGCCGAGCGCGCGCCAGCCGAAGTCGTTCATGTCCCGGCCGGCGCAGGCCATGCGGGCGTGGCCTTTGCAGCGGGCGAAGGAACGCCATGGCTCACGAACAGCGCGGCAATGCCGTGTTGCCGCGCAAAGTCGAATCCTTCATCCGGGCCCAGCACCGTCAGCACCGTGGCCAGCGCATCGGCCTGCATGCATTCGGCGTGCAGCACGGTGACGCTGGCCAGCGCATGCGCGACCGGCTCGCCCGTTCGCGGATCGATGGTGTGCGACCAGCGGCGCCCTTCGTGCGAGCGCTGGTGCCACCGGTCGCCCGAGGTGGCGATGGCCATGTCGGCAAGCGCCACGCGCCTTGCCCCGGCCGGATCGCCGTCGACTAGCACCTGCCACGGTTGCCCACCGGGGCGCTTGCCCATGCCCCGCAGTTCTCCGCCGATCTCGAGAAGCGCGTTCGCGATGCCCAGTGCACGCAAGGCCTCGATGCCCTGATCAACCGCGAAGCCCTTGGCAATACCCGAGAGATCCAGCGTGGCGCCCCCGGGCTGCAGCAACGAGCCACCGGCGGCATCGAATGCCAGCCGCGACCAGCCGACGCGCTCTCGTGCCCCGGCCAGCGCATCCGTGGTGGGCAGGGCGTTTTCAGCCCCGGCTTCAGGGCCGAAGCCCCAGCAGGCGACCAGCGGGCCGACGGTCGGATCGATCGCTCCGCCGCTGGCCGTCGACCACCGGGACGCGCATCGCATCACCGTGGCGAACTCGGCCGGCAGGATGTGGCGCGACCCGGCCTGGGCGCGGTTGAACCGGCTGATGTCCGATTCGGGCTCCCAGTGGCTCATCTGCGCAATCACGCGGCCGAGAGCCGATTCGACAGCCGCGCGCACCTCCGCCAGCGGCTGCATCCGCGGGTTGTCGAAGCGCAGCGACCAGGTGGTGCCCATGGTCTCGGCGCCCAGCTGCTGCAGGGTGGCGGGATCGGCGGGGCGCGGCACGGCCGCATTGGCGTAGCCGCCGGCGCGCCAGGTACTACTGAACGAAAGGCCCAAGGTGGTCCGTCTGCAGTCGCGCAGGAAGCCTCAGGGCTTCAGGGCATCACTTCGAGGGTGGCCGCGTAGTTCAGGCGGCGTTCCTTGGCCTGCGGCACCGTGGTCTTGTTGTCCTTGGTGCTGGCGTCGAGCCAGTACATGCCGGCGGTTGGCCAGGTCACGCTGAACTGGCCCTTGTCGTCGGTCTTGAGCTTGATTTCCTCGAGCTTGTCGCGGTACTGCGTGTTGCCCGCCGTCACCGTCACTTCGAGTCCCTTGGCGGGCTGGCCGTCGAGGTTCAGCGTGAAGGTCGCCTTCTCGCCCTTGACCAGGTCGGTCGGGCTGCCGGCGGCGATGAGCTCCAGGCCCTGGCCGATCGGCTTGAGCGCGGAAGGCTTGCCGACCGTCACGAAGGTCTCGATGCGGCCGGACGACTGGGTGACCGTCACGTCCTGCGCGTCGGCCGGAATTTCCTTGCCGATGGTTTCGGCCGTGCCGCGCGCGCGCTTGGTCTGGCCCGTGGCCTTGTCCTTCCAGCTCGCGAAGGCACCGGCGTTGATCACCGCGATGCGGTAGGTGCCGGCCTGTGCCACGCTCACGTCGAACACGTTGCGCAGCTTGAGCTTGGCTTCGGTCTCGGGCTTGACGATGCTGCCGTCGGGCGCGGTGATCTGCAGGCCGTCGAGGCGCAGCGGCGCATGGTTGGCGACGAACAGGTCGTTCGACACGGCAGCGTCGACCGTCACGGTGTCGGCCTTGGAGAACACGGTGGAGGAGGGCAGCAGCCAGGCGTTGTGCGCCTGGGCGAGCGATGCGGCGGCCGACAGGGCGATGGCGAGGGAGGCAACGCGCAGGTTGATGAATCGGGTCATGGCAGTTCCTTGTGTGTGGAGGGCCGGCGGTGAAAGGGCCGTGCGGTGCTGGGGCGGGTACTGATCAGGGCTTGAGTTCGAGCTTGATCTCGCCGAGCTCTTCCTTGCCCGTGGCGGTCGGCTGCGCCGCCGCCGTCGGAGGCCACTGGAAGGGAATGCTCACGACCTCGCGGCCGCCGACTTCGCGCGCAGCCTCGACCATGAGCTTGTAGGCGCCCGGCGCGAGCTTGGGCATCGGTGCCGTGCCTTCGGTGAAGCTCAGCTGGTGCTTGCCTGCGGGCTTGGTCGCGCCCGTCACGCCGTCGACCGGAACCGAGAGTTCGCGGCCGCCGCGGCGCCACCACTGGCGCATGTCCTTCAGCCACTTCGTGCCTTCGCCCTCGGGGTTGTTGGTCTTGGTGCGCACGTCGTACCAGACGGCCAGCGTGCCGGCGACGGTGTTGTCCGCGCGCTCGATCCAGGTCGCCACGTAGGGGCGGTGGTACTCGGAGACGTTCAGCCGGGGAATTTCGATGTTGACGGCCAGCCCCGACGCGAAGGCCGGAGCCGCGAACAGCGCCGACATGGCCAGCGGCGCGAGTGAGTAGCGAACGTGCACGGGAAACCTCTTTCCTGGATCTGGATGGATTGATGAACGAAATCAGTGAATGAACAGCAGCGCGAGCAGCACCGGCACGACCAGCCCCATGCCGACCATCGGCCAGGTGAAAGGCCGGTTGCCCGCATGCATCTTGAGAATGAAGAGGCCCGTGATCGAGAAGACCAGGGCGGCGCCCGCGAAGATGTCGATGAACCAGCTCCACGCGGCGCCGGTGTTGCGGCCCTTGTGGAGGTCGTTGAGGTAGGAGAGCCAGCCGCGGTCGGTGCGCTCGTATTCGATCTCGCCGTCGGACAGGCTCAGGCGCAGCCAGGCGTCGCCGCCGGGGCGGGGGAGCGAAAGGTAGATCTCGTCGTCGGACCACTCGGCCTCGCGGCCGGAGGTGCCGATGTCCCAGTGCTTCTGCACCCAGGCCTGGAGTTCGGTGGGAAGAGGGGCCTTGCCCTTGAGGGCCTTGGCGGCGGGCAGCTGCTTTTCGAGCTGGGCGCGCAGGGCTTCGTCGATCGTGCCGTTCAGCTTGGTGACGACGGGCTTGGCCTCGATCTGGCTCGCGTGATTAAGGGTGAAGCCCGTCACGCTGAACAGGATCATGCCGATGAGGCAGATCGCCGAACTCACCCAGTGCCATTCGTGCAGGGTCTTGAGCCAATAGGCACGGCGGCGGTTGTCGGGGCGAGTGGCGGCAGTCATCGAAGGCGCGGATTTTATCCGTGCGAATGAGAATGACTGTTATTCGTGGGCGGTTAAGTTACGTAAAGCAATAAAAAACGGGACCGAAGTCCCGTCGATTGGTGAGAGGCAGGCCCCGCCTTATTCGAGTTCGCCCATCTGCGACTGCAGGTAGTTCTGCAGCCCGACCCTGTCGATCAGGTCGATCTGGGTCTCGAGGAAGTCGATGTGTTCCTCGGTGTCGTCCAGGATCTCCTGGAGCAGGTCGCGCGAGACATAGTCGCGCACCGATTCGCAATGCGCGATGCCGTCCTTGATGGTGGCCTGCGCGCCGGTCTCGGCGCCGAGGTCGCAGCGCAGCAGCTCGGGCACGTCCTCGCCGATGTTCAGCTTGCCCAGGTCCTGCAGGTTCGGCAGGCCGTCGAGCATGAAGATGCGGTCCATCAGCTTGTCGGCGTGCTTCATCTCGCCGATGGATTCCTCATATTCCTTCTTCGCCAGCTTGTCCAGGCCCCAGTGCTTGAGCATGCGGTAGTGCAGGAAGTACTGGTTGATCGCGGTCAGCTCGTTCTTGAGCTGCGCCTGCAGGTGTTCGATGACTTTGGGGTCGCCCTTCATGATTTTTTCCTTGTTCTGAAAGCGGTGATTGTCAGAGGCGAAAAGGAGCGTTTGCAAGCAAACCCATGCTGCGCCGGTCTGCATGCGTGTGATGGTGATACACGTTCGTATTGAGGCGGCTGCGAGGGTGTTCCGAAGCCATCGTGAACATAGCGACTTGCAATACTTTTAATAGATATCAACTATCAAAATTATCTGATTGGTAGTTATACTGATGGCTCGCCCTTTTCATCAGCCATCACAAGGAAGCATCAATGTCCCTGATCAATACCGAAATCATCCCCTTCAAGGCCACCGCTTATCACAACGGCAAGTTCGTGCCCGTCAGCAACGAGAACTTCAAGGGCAAGTGGTCGGTCGTGGTGTTCTACCCGGCTGACTTTACGTTCGTGTGTCCCACCGAACTCGGCGACCTGGCCGATCACTACGCCGAATTCCAGAAGCTGGGCGTCGAGATCTATGGCGTGTCGACCGACACCCACTTCACCCACAAGGCATGGCACGACACCTCGGACACCATCGGCAAGGTCAAGTACCCGCTGATCGGCGACCCGAGCCAGCAACTGGCCCGTGCTTTCCAGGTGCTGATCGAAGAAGGCGAAGACGCCGGCCTGGCCTACCGTGGCACCTTCGTGATCGACCCCGAAGGCAAGATCAAGACCATCGAAGTGCACGACAACGGCATCGGCCGTGACGCCGCCGAACTGCTGCGCCGCGTGAAGGCTGCCCAGTACGTCGCCGCTCACCCCGGTGAAGTCTGCCCCGCCAAGTGGACCGAAGGCGCCGAAACGCTGAAGCCCTCGTTCGACCTCGTCGGCAAGATCTAAGCGCCTCCCGCGCGAAAGCCCGGGCGCTCACGAGGCCCCGGGCTTTTTTGTCCCCAGTTGATAGTTTCCAGTTATCGAAAGAGAGTCCCTCATGCTCGACGCAAGCACCAAAGCCCAATTGAAGAGTTACCTCGAACGCGCCACACAGCCGATCGAGATCGTCGCCTCGCTCGACGACAGCAAGGCCTCGGGCGAGATGCTGTCGCTGCTGAAGGACGTCGCCGAGTCGTCCCCGCTGGTCAGGCTGACCGAAAGCCGCGACGACAACCACCGCAAGCCCTCGTTCTCGGTCAACCGCCCGAGCGAAAACCATGGCCCGCGCTTTGCCGGCCTGCCGATGGGCCACGAATTCACGTCGCTGATCCTTGCCCTGCTGCAGATCGGCGGCTATCCCCCGAAGGTCGAGCAGGCCGTGCTCGACCAGATCAAGGCGCTCGACGGCGACTTCGAGTTCGAGATCTACGTCTCGCTCACCTGTCACAACTGCCCCGACGTGGTCCAGGCACTGAACCTGATGGCCGTGCAGAACCCGCGCATCCGCACCACGATGATCGAAGGCGGCACCTTCCAGGACGAAGTCAAGGAACGCCAGATCATGGCCGTGCCGACCGTGTTCCTCAACGGCACCGAGTTCGGCCAGGGCCGCATGAGCCTGGAGGAAATCCTCGCCAAGATCGACACCAGCGGCGTCGAGCGCGAAGCGAAGAAGATCGCCGGCAAGGACCCGTTCGACGTGCTGATCGTCGGCGGCGGCCCCGCGGGCGCCGCGGCTGCCGTGTACGCCGCGCGCAAGGGCATTCGCACCGGCGTCGCCTCCGAGCGTTTCGGCGGCCAGGTGCTCGACACTATGGGCATCGAGAACTTCATCTCGATCAAGGAAACCGAAGGACCGAAGTTCGCTCACGCGCTCGAGGAGCATGTGCGCGACTACGACGTCGACATCATGAACCTGCAGCGCGCCAAGGCGCTGGTGCCGGGCAACGGCCTCATCGAAGTGCAGCTCGAGAGCGGTGCCTCGCTCAAGAGCAAGTCGGTCATCATCTCGACCGGCGCGCGCTGGCGCAACATCAACGTGCCCGGCGAGCACGAGTTCAAGAACAAGGGCGTGGCCTACTGCCCGCACTGCGACGGCCCGCTGTTCAAGGGCAAGCGCGTCGCGGTGATCGGCGGCGGCAACTCGGGCGTCGAGGCGGCGATCGACCTCGCCGGCATCGTGGGCCACGTCACTCTGATCGAGTTCGACACGCAGCTTCGCGCCGACGCGGTCCTGCAGCGCAAGCTCAGGAGCCTGAAGAACGTCGACGTGTTCACCAACGCGCAGACCACCGAGATCACCGGCGACCAGAAGGTCAACGGCCTGATCTACAAGGACCGCGCGACGGGCGAGTCGAAGACGGTCGAGCTCGAGGGCGTGTTCATCCAGATCGGCCTGGTGCCCAACACCGACTGGCTCAAGGGCACGGTCGAGCTGTCGAGGCACGGCGAGATCATCGTCGACGCGCGCGGCCAGACCTCCGTGCCGGGCGTGTTCGCGGCGGGCGATGCGACCACGGTGCCGTTCAAGCAGATCATCATCGCTGCCGGCGACGGCGCGAAGGCTGCACTGGGTGCGTTCGACCATCTGATCCGCACATCGGCCCCAGCATAAGTAAGCATTTGGTTGTTTAGTTGAGAATTATTCTCATAAAATGACCGGCTCGGGCCCCGCAGTGTCGGGGCCCTTCAATGCCAGCCAGGTCACCATGCGCAGCCGCCTGCGCCAAGAGGTCCAGCGAGCAGTTTCTTAACTGTTTTCTGGACCTTTTTCGTGGCCGCCCAAACCAAGCTCCGTCCTTCCCATCGCCTTGCCCCTCGCGTTGCTCTTCTGCCTTGCCTGATCGCCTCCGGGCTCGGCCTTGCCGCGCCCTCGTGGGCACAGCAGCGCGTCGCGGCGCTCAACGAAGTGGTGGTGAGCGGTTCGCGCTCCGAGCAGGCGAGGGACGACCTCGCGGTGAGCACCGAGGTCATCGGCCGCGACGACATCGAATCGAAGCAGATCACCGACATCCGCGATGCCGTGCGCGACCTGCCGAACGTGTCGGTCAAGCGCTCTCCCGCGCGCTTCGGCCTCGCGCAGGGCAACACCGGCCGCGACGGCAACGCCGGCTTCAACATCCGCGGCCTCGACGGCAACCGCGTACTGCTGCTGACCGACGGCATCCGCACGCCGCGCAGCTATGTTTTCAGCGCCAACGCATTCGGGCGCGACTACTTCGACATCGGCCTCGTCGAGCGCATCGAGATCATCAAGGGCCCGGCCTCCGCGCTCTACGGCTCCGACGGCCTCGCGGGCCTGGTGAACTTCATCACGCGCGACCCTTCGTCCTACCTGCGCGACGGCAAGAGCTTCGGCGGCAGCGCCAGCATCGGCTACAGCGGCGACGACAACGGCACGCGCGGCGGCGTCACGCTCGCAGGCAAGGCCAACGACACGCTGCAGTGGCTCATCTCGGCCAACGTGGGCCGCTCCAGCGCGCTGGAGAACATGGGCACCAACAACGCAGCCAACGTCGACCGCACCACGCCCAACCCGCAGCGCGACCGCAACAAGGCGCTGCTCGCCAAGGTCATCCTCACGCCCAACGCCGACCAGCGCCACGGCTTCACCTTCGAGCACATCGACAAGACCAGCCGCTACGACCTGCTCTCGGGCGCCTCCAAGCCGCCCTTTGCGTCCACGTCGGTTATCGGCCTCAACGCGAAGACCGACCTGCAGCGCGACCGCTTCACCTACGACGGCCGCCTGCGCCTGAACGCCGCCGTGGCCGACAACCTGCTCGCCGTGGTGAGCTACCAGAAGGCGAAGTCGCGAGAGTTCATCTACGAAGACCGCTACACCGCCGCCGACCGCACGCGCGACGTCACCTACGACGAGAGCACCTGGCAGCTCGGCCTGCAGGCCGACAAGACCATCCGCATGGGTGACTGGGCGCAGAAGATCACCTACGGCTTCGACTACACCCGCACCAACGTCGAGAACCTGCAGACCGGCCTGGTGCCGCCGACCGGCGAGAGCTACCCGCTCAAGCGCTTCCCCGACACGCGCGAGACCTCGTCGGCGTTCTACGTGCAGGACGAGTTCATCCACGACCGCTGGAGCATCACGCCCGGCATCCGCTTCGACCGCTTCTCGCTCGACGCCAAGCAGGCCGGCTTCAATGCGCAGGCCGTGTCGCTCTCGGGTTCGGCCGTTTCGCCCAAGCTGGGCGTGCTGTTCCGTGCTACGCCGCAGTGGAGCGTGTACGGCAACTACGCCTCGGGCTTCAAGGCTCCCAACGCCTTTCAGGTCAACAACTTCTTCGAGAACGTGATCTCGGGCTACAGGACCATTCCCAACCCGAACCTCAAGCCCGAGAAGAGCCAGAACATCGAACTCGGCCTGCGCGGGCGCACCGGCATCCTGAGCTTCGACGTGGCCGCCTTCACCGGCGACTACAAGGACCTGATCGAGAACGACCGCCAGGTCGGCGGCGTGTTCGGCTCGCGCACCAACCCGGCCACCTTCCAGTCGGTCAACATCGGGCGCGCACGCATCAGCGGCTTCGAGATCAAGGGCGAGCTCGATTTCACCAACGACGGCAACGGCTTCTCCGTGCCCTTCGCCTACGGACAGACGCGCGGCCGCGACCGCACCAACAACCGGCCGCTCAATTCGATCGACCCGAGCAAGGCCAGCGTCGGCATCAAGTACCAGGCGCCGGTGTGGAGCGTGCGCCTCGACGCCGTGAACCACGCGCGCAAGAAGTGGTCCGACATCGACGGCACCGAGGTCACGACCGGTACCCAGTTCCAGACACCCGCTGCCACCACCTTCGACCTGAGCGCGCAGTGGCGAATCCGCAAGGACCTGCGCCTGAACGCATCGATCACCAACCTCACCAACAAGCGCTACTGGATGTGGAGCGACGTGCGCGGCCTGACCTCGACGTCGAACATCCGCGACGCCTACACCCAGCCGGGGCGCAGCTTCAACGTGTCGCTGGTGGCGGACTTCTGATCGACCCCGCCGCCGTCCCCGAACAAGGAAAGGAAACCCGATGATGAATGCCGAAGACATCCGAGATCGTTTCGCCGCGCTGCGTGCCAAGGGCATGCGCCACAAGGACGCTGCCGCGGCCATGAGCCTGTCTGAAGGCGCGGCGGTGGCCGCGCACACCGGCGCGCACGACAAGGCCCTGCGCGCCACGCGCCTGCGCGGTCCCTGGGTGGAGCTGCTGCAGGCGCTGGAGCTGTGCGGGCCCTTGCTCGCGCTCACGCGCAACGAGACTACCGTGCACGAGAAGACCGGCGTCTACGAGAAGGTGTCGGGCAGCGAGGCGATGGGGCTCGCGCTGGGCGAGGCCATCGACCTGCGCCTGTTCTTCAGCCGCTGGCATGCGGGCTTCGCGGTGAGCGAGGCCGCCGCGAACCCCGGCGTGCTGCCTTCGCTGAGCCTGCAATTCTTCAATCCGGAGGGCGTGGCCGTGCACAAGATCTTCGTGCGCGAAGCCACCGACCGGGATGCGTTCCAGTCGGTCGTCGACAGCTTCACTGCAACACCCGACGAGCCTGTCGCCTTTGCCGCAGCGGAGGACAAGGCTGCACCGCGCGAGGACGGCGCCATCGACGCCGGCGGCCTCTCCGAAGCCTGGCGCGGCATGCAGGATACGCACGAGTTCTTCGGCTTGCTGAAGAAGTTCGACGTCGAGCGCCAGCAGAGCTTTCGTCTCACCGAGGGCGAATTCACGCAGCGCGCCGATGCGAGTGCCATTCGCGGACTGCTGCACGAGGCCGCGTTCGACGGCACGCCGATCATGGTGTTCGTCGGCAGCCCTGGCTGCATCCAGATCCATACCGGCCCGGTGATCCGCATCGAGCCGATGGAGATGAAGAACCCCGACGAGAACGCTCCGCCAATCCGCTGGCTCAACGTGCTCGACCCGGGCTTCAACCTGCACCTGCGCGAAGACCGCATCGCCAGCGTGTGGATCGTCGAGAAGCCGACCAGCGACGGCGTGGTGACCTCGGTCGAGGCCTTCGACCAGCATGGCGAGCTGATGGCGATGTTCTTCGGCGCGCGCAAGCCCGGCGTGCCGGAGCGCGAAGAATGGCGGCGCATCGTGCGCGAGCTTCCGCGTCTTCAACCTACGGCACAGAACCAATGACCGGCTTCGACGAAATGTCCCACCGCCTTCCCCAGCGCCGCGACGTGCTGCGCCTGCTCGGCGCATCGTCGCTCAGCACCACCGTACTGCCGCTGTTCGCGCAGGATGCGAAACTGCCGAAGCTCGTGACCGTCAGCGGCGCGATCACCGAAGTCGTGTACCTGCTGGGCGCGCAGGCCCAGCTCGTCGGCACCGACACGACCAGCCTCTATCCCGCGGCCGCGCGCTCCACGCCCAAGGTAGGCTACATGCGCCAGCTCTCGGCCGAGGGCCTGCTGTCGCTCAAGCCCGACGCGATCATCGCCACCAACGAGTCGGGTCCGGCCGTGGTGCTCGACCAGGTCCGCAGCGCGGGCGTGAAGGTCGAGATCATCGAGGCCGACCACAGCTGGGGCGAGGTGCAGCGCAAGGTGCAGGCCGTCGGCCGCGCCGCTGCGCGCGAGGCGCAGGCGCGCGAACTGCAGGCACGGCTCGATGCCGAGTGGAACCAGGTGCAGCAGCGAGTGGCCGCCGCCGCTGGAAAGGGGCGCAAGCCGCGCGTGCTGTTCGTGCTCTCGCACAGCGCGAGCCCGCAGGTCTCGGGCGAAAAGACCGCCGCGCATTCGGTGATCGGCTTCGCCGGCGGCGTCAATGCGCTCGGCGGCTTCCAGGGCTACAGGCCGATGACGGCCGAGGCCATGGCCAGCGCCGCGCCGGACATCATCCTCACCAGTACGCAGAGCATCGAGGCCCACGGCGGCGTCGACAGGTTCTGGGAGCGGCCCGAGCTCGCGCTCACGCCGGCGTTCAGGAAGCGCAGCCTCATCACGCAGGACGCGCTGCTCCTGCTGGGCTTCGGCCCGCGCATGCCGTCGGCCGTTGCGGAGCTGCACGAGAAATTCCTGGCCGCGCTGGCATGACGCAGCGCTTCACGGCCCGGGCTGTGCTGGGCGGCAGCGCGCTGCTGCTCGTCGCGGCCCTCGTGGTGGGGGCGGTGTCGGGCGCCTATGCCATCAGCCTGCCGCAGCTCTGGAATGTGCTGGCGACGCTGGGGCAGGGCGCCGACAAGTCGCCCGAGCACCTCGTGTTCCTCAACATCCGCCTGCCGCGCCTCGTGCTCGGCGTGGCGGCCGGCGCGGGCCTCGGCATGGCGGGCACGCTGATGCAGGGGCTGTTCCGCAACCCGCTGGCCGATCCGGGGCTGGTGGGCATCAGCAGCGGCGCGGCGCTTGCGGCGGGCATGACGATCATCCTCGGCGCGTGGTTCTGGCCGGTGCTGCCGCGCACGCTCGGCAGCTGGACTCTGGTGCTCATGGCCTTCGGCGGCGGGCTGTCGGTGACCCTGCTGATCTACACCCTGTCGCGCAGCGAGGGCGGCACGCGCATGGCGCTGATGCTGCTCGCTGGCATTGCGGTGAATGCGCTGGCGAGCGCGGGGCTCGGTTTTCTCAGCGTGATGGCGACCGACGAGCAGTTGCGCAGCCTGCAGTTCTGGCTGCTGGGCAGCCTGGGCGGCGCGCGCTGGAGCGCCGTGCTGCTGGTCGGCGCGGCGGTGCTGCTTGCGTGCGTGGCGGCGCGATCGCTGGTGGCACCGCTCAATGCCATCGCGCTGGGCGAGGCGCAGGCGGCGTTGCTCGGCGTGGACGTGGAGCGCGTCAAGCGGCGCGCCATCCTCGTCACGGCAGTGGCCGTGGGCGCGGTGACGGCGACGACCGGGATCATCGGCTTCATCGGCCTGATCGCGCCGCACTGGGTGCGCATGGTGGCGGGGCCGGATCACCGTGTGGTGCTGCCGGCGTCGGCGCTGCTCGGTGCTGCGCTGGTGCTGGCCGCCGATACCGTGGCGCGCACGGCGATGGCACCGGCCGAGCTGCCGCTGGGCGTGCTCACGGCCTTCATCGGCGTGCCGATGTTCCTCTGGATGCTGCGGCGCTTCAGGGGGCGCATATGACTGCGGTGCAACGCGATCCGATGGCCTTGTGCTGCTCCGACGTGGAGGTCCAGGTGGGCGGCAAGACGCTGCTGGCCGGCGCCTCGGTCCATCTCGCGCCGGGCAGGGTGACCGCCATCCTCGGGCCCAACGGCGCGGGCAAGTCGACGCTGCTTTCGGTGCTGGCCGGCCAGCGCGCACCGACCCGGGGCAGCGTGTCGCTCGACGGCCGCCCGCTCGCGGAACACGGCATGCCCGAACTGGCGCTGCGCCGGGCGCTGATGCCGCAGGAGAGCGCGGTCGCCTTCGACTTCACCGCGCAGGAGATCGTGGCGCTGGGCCGTTACCCGCATCGCCGCGCGCCGGGGCTGGACGAGGACGCGATCGTCGACGAGGCGATGTCGCTGACCGACGTGTCGGCGCTGGCGCCACGCATCCTCAACACCCTGTCGGGCGGCGAGAAGGCGAGGGCGCACATGGCGCGGGCGCTGGCCCAGCTGTGGCATCCGAGGCACGACGGCGCGAGCCGCTGGCTGCTGCTCGACGAGCCCACGGCGGCGCTGGATCTCGCCCATCAGCACTCGGCGATGCGCCTGCTGCGCGACTGGGCCGCTCGCGGCGTGGGCGTGGTGGCCGTGCTGCACGACCTGAACCTGGCGCGGCGCTATGCCGACGAGGTGGTGGTGCTCGGCGGAGCCTCGGGTGGGCTGGTGCAGGGCGCGGCGGCCGAGGTGCTGCAGCCGGGGCTGATCGAAGCCGTGTGGGGCACGCCATGCCAGCCCGTAACCAGCACGGACGGCACGGTCCAGTATCTCTTCGGCTAGGGCCGCCGGATGCCGTTTGCTATTTGAAAGATAGCGAGCTCAGTAGACCAGCCGCTCCGGCCGCAGCTCCTGCAGGATCGTGGTGGCGATTTCCTCGATCGACTTGGTGGTGGTCGAGAGCCAGCGGATGCCCGCGCGCCGCATCATCGCCTCGGCCTCGGCCACCTCGTGGCGGCAGTTCTCGATGCTGGCGTAGCGCGAATTGGGCCGCCGCTCGTTGCGGATCTCGCTGAGCCGCTCGGGCTGGATGGTCAGGCCGAAGATCTTCTTGCGATGCGGAATCAGGGCCGGCGGAAGCTGGCGGCGGTCGAAATCTTCCGGAATCAGCGGGTAGTTGGCCGCCTTCAGGCCGTGCTGCATCGCCAGGTAGAGCGAGGTGGGCGTCTTGCCGCTACGGCTCACGCCCACCAGGATCACGTCGGCGCCCTCGAGATCGCGGTTGCTCTGGCCGTCGTCGTGCTGCAGGCTGAAGTCGATCGCGGCGATGCGGTCGTTGTATTCCTTGCTCTTGCTGACGTCGCTGAAGCGGCCGATGCGGTGGTTCGACTTCATGGCCAGTTCGATCTCGAGGGGGCGCACGAAGGTGCCGAACATGTCCAGCAGCATGCCCTTGCAGCCGGTTTCGATCACTTCCAGCACGTCCATGTTGGCCAGCGTGGTGAAGACGATGGGCCGGACGCCCTCGATTTCGGCGGTGTGGTTTATTTGCCTCACCGCCTGGTGGGCCTTGTCGACCGTGTCTGTGAAAGGCAGCCGCACGTGGCGCGGCTTCATCTCGAACTGGGCCAGAACGGCGTTGCCGAAGGTCTCGGCGGTGATGCCGGTGCCGTCTGAAACAAAGAAAACAGTGCGTGAATGCATGGTCATGCGGCCTTGTCCTGCGGCAGGGACAACCTTGCCCCGCCTACAATCAGGGCCATTATCGGGAATCCGCTTTCCCAACCCCAATTCTCTCCATGCACACCGCGCCCGCACCCAAAGCAACGAGAACGATCGTGCCGCGCCGTCTGCATGCGGCACAGGTTTCAACTTCTGGAGCTTTCCCATGTCTGCACTATTCGACGCGACCGCCCTGGTCGTACCGTTTGAAAACCTGAGAATGACCGACGTCGAGGCGGTTGGCGGCAAGAACGCCAGCCTCGGCGAAATGATCTCGCAGCTGCCACAAGGCGTGCGGGTGCCCACCGGTTTCGCGACCACGGCGCACGCATTTCGCCAGTTCCTGGCCCATGACGGCCTGGCCGACAAGATCAGCAAGCGCCTGGCCGCCCTGAACGTCGAAGACGTGCGTGCTCTTGCCGCCGCCGGCGCCGAGATCCGCGGCATGGTCGAGGCCCAGCCGTTCCCGGCCGATCTGCAGAAGGCCATCACCGCGGCTTTCGCCACGCTGAGCGCCGGCAATCCGTCGGCATCGTTCGCCGTGCGTTCCTCGGCCACCGCTGAAGACCTGCCCGACGCCTCCTTCGCTGGCCAGCAGGAAACCTTCCTGAACGTGGTCGGCATCGACGACGTGCTGCACAAGATGAAGGAGGTGTTCGCCTCCCTCTACAACGACCGCGCCATCAGCTACCGCGTGCACAAGGGCTTCGAGCACGACGTGGTCGCGCTGTCTGCCGGCGTGCAGCGCATGGTGCGCTCCGACCTCGGCGCCGCGGGCGTGATGTTCACCATCGACACCGAGTCGGGCTTCGAGGACGTGGTATTCATCACCTCCAGCTACGGCCTGGGCGAGACGGTGGTGCAGGGCGCGGTGAACCCCGACGAGTTCTACGTGCACAAGCCGACCCTGAAGGCCGGCAAGAAGGCCGTCATCCGCCGCAACCTCGGTTCCAAGCTGATCCAGATGGAGTTCGCCACGCCTGAAGAAAAGAAGGCGACCGGCAAGCTGGTGAAGACCACCGACGTCAAGGCCGAGCAGCGCAACCGCTATTCGCTGACCGACTCCGAGGTCGAGCAACTGGCCAAGTACGCACTGGTGATCGAGCAGCACTACGGCCGCCCGATGGACATCGAGTGGGGCAAGGACGGCACCGACGGCCAGCTCTACATCCTGCAGGCCCGTCCCGAGACGGTGAAGAGCCAGCAGCAGGGCAAGGCCGAGCAGCGCTACAAGCTGCTCGGCAAGGGCGCGGTGCTGGCCGAAGGCCGTGCCATCGGCCAGAAGATCGGCACCGGCCCCGTGCGGCTCGTGCACAGCATCAGCGAAATGGACCAGGTGCAGGCCGGCGACGTGCTCGTCACCGACATGACCGACCCCAACTGGGAACCGGTGATGAAGCGTGCCTCTGCCATCGTCACCAACCGCGGCGGGCGCACCTGCCACGCGGCCATCATCGCGCGCGAGCTGGGCATTCCGGCCGTGGTCGGCTGTGGCGACGCCACCGACCTGCTGAAGGACGGCACGCTGGTCACGGTGAGCTGCGCCGAGGGCGACACCGGCCTCATCTACGACGGCCTGCTCGAGACCGAAGTGACCGAGGTGCAGCGCGGCGTGATGCCCGAGATCGACATCCAGCTGATGATGAACGTGGGCAACCCCCAGCTCGCCTTCGACTTCGCGCAGCTGCCGAACCACGGCGTGGGTCTGGCGCGGCTCGAGTTCATCATCAACAACAACATCGGCGTGCACCCGAAGGCGATCCTCGACTACCCGAACGTCGACAACGACCTGAAGAAGGCCGTTGAGTCGGTGGCCCGAGGCCATGCCTCGCCGCGCGCCTTCTACGTCGACAAGGTGGCCGAGGGCATCGCGACCATCGCCGCGGCCTTCTGGCCGAAGAAGGTCATCGTGCGCCTGTCGGACTTCAAGTCGAACGAGTACCGCAAGCTGATCGGCGGCAGCCGCTACGAGCCGGAGGAAGAGAACCCGATGCTGGGCTTCCGCGGCGCCGCGCGCTACCTGAGCGCCGACTTCGGCGAGGCCTTCGCCATGGAATGCGAGGCGCTCAAGCGCGTGCGCAACGACATGGGCCTGACCAACGTGCAGATCATGGTGCCCTTCGTGCGCACCCTGGGCCAGGCCGAGCGCGTGACCGGCCTGCTGGCCGAGCACGGCCTGAAGCGCGGCGAGAACGAGCTCAAGCTGATCATGATGTGCGAGGTGCCGAGCAACGCCGTGCTGGCCGACGAGTTCCTGGAGTACTTCGATGGCTTCTCGATCGGCTCGAACGACCTGACCCAGCTCACGCTGGGCTTGGACCGCGACTCGGGCCTCGAGCTGCTGGCCGCCGACTTCGACGAGCGCGATCCGGCCGTCAAGGCCATGCTGAGCCGCGCCATCAAGGCCTGCAAGTCGCAGGGCAAGTACGTCGGCATCTGCGGCCAGGGCCCCAGCGACCATCCCGACTTCGCGCTGTGGCTGGCGGAGCAGGGGATCGAATCGATCTCGCTGAACCCCGACAGCGTGATCGACACCTGGCAGCAGCTCGCCAAGCGCTGAGCAAGCAGGTCGAAGGCCGAAGCTCCTGGATTGCGGTAATCCCCATGGGGGGATTCCCGCGACCCGGGAGTGCGATTGAAACAAATTGCGTATTTGATGCCAGACTGGCGGGACTCACGGGCGTATCCCGGAAGGGAAGACCACCATGATCCTCGTCAAGACAGAAGCCGGCCACCAGGCACTGAAGGACCGCTCGGTCCCGCTTTCGCCACGCCAGCGCTCGGCGTTCATCCTGTTCGACGGCAAGCGCTCGGTCGATGACGTGCTGGCTGCCGGCATGGGCATCGTCCGCGAAGACATCGACCAGATGGTCGCTCTGGGTGTGCTGGAGCCGGTGGCGGGAAGCGCGACGCCTTCTGCGGAGAGTGCCGCGCCTGTCCAGGGCTCTTCCGGTCGCAGCAAGCAGCAGCGCTATAAGGATGCCTATCCCATCGCGACCCAGCTGACCGGCGGCCTGGGGCTGAAGGGCTTCCGGCTCAACCTCCAGGTCGAGGCCGCGACGGGCTACGACGACCTGCTGGCGCTGGCGCCGAAGATCCGCGCGGCCGTCGGCGCCGAGAAGGCCGCGCCGCTCGACAAGGCGCTCAACGACTGAGCAACTTGCCGGATCGCTTCCGGCAGGGCTATAATTGCCGGCTTTGCCTTGCCACACTGCGCCCGACGCTGCAGGTGGCTTTTCCTCTTCCTCGGAAGAATCCACAAGGAGTGCCATGCGTCACTACGAAATCATTTTGCTGATCCACCCGGATCAGAGCGAACAAGTTCCGGCCATGCTGGAGCGCTACAAGGGCCTGATCACGGCCGGCGGCGGCAAGGTCCACCGCGTTGAAGACTGGGGCCGCCGTCAGCTGGCCTACCAGATCAACAAGCTCAACAAGGCCCACTACCTGTGCGTCAACATCGAAGCTGAGCAAACCGTGATGGGCGAACTGGAACACGCGTTCAAGTTCAACGACGCCGTTCTGCGTCACCTGACCGTCCAGAAGAAGAAGGCCGAAACTGGTCCTTCGTCGATGATGAAGACGGTCGAGCGCGAAGAGGCCCGCAAGGCCCAGCAGGCCGAGTACGCCGCCAACAACAACTGATGGCGTGACTGCCGCCGCTGCGGCAACCGGGGTCAACCAGCTTCTGCTGACCGCCTCCGTTGCCGAACTCGGAACCCTGCGATTCACGCCAGCCGGCTTGCCAGCCATAGATCTGAAGCTCGAACACGAGTCGACGCTCCAGGAGGCAGGAAAGCCCAGGCAGGTGAAGACGGCCCTCAAGGCCGTTGCCTTCGGCGCCATCGCCGAACGGCTCGCAAGACAGTCGATGGGAAGTCTCTGGCGTTTTCAGGGCTTCCTCGCGACACCGGGCAACGGCAAGCATCCGGTCCTGCACATCCAGGATTTTCAGCAAGATTAATTTTCGACAAGAGGTCCCGAAATGGCCACGTTCAAGAAATTCAACAAAGACAAGCGCCCGAAGCGCAACACCCAGTCGCTGCTGTTCAAGCGCAAGCGCTTCTGCCGCTTCACCGTCGCTGGCGTCGAGGAAATCGACTACAAGGACATCGACACGCTGCGTGACTTCATCAGCGAAAACGGCAAGATCATCCCCGCACGCCTGACCGGCACGCGCGCGATCTACCAGCGCCAGCTGAACACCGCCATCAAGCGCGCGCGCTTCCTGGCCATGGTGCCGTACAGCGACCAGCACCGCGTCTAAGGAGCCGACACCATGCAAATCATTCTTCTGGACAAGGTTGTCAACGTCGGCGCCCTGGGCGACATCGTCAAGGTCAAGGACGGCTACGCACGTAACTTCCTGATCCCGTCGGGTCGCGCTCGCCGCGCTACCGCCGCCAACAAGGCCGAATTCGAAGCCAAGCGCGCCGAACTCGAAAAGGCTGCGGCCGCCAAGCTGGCCGAATCGCAAGCCCAAGGCGAAAAGCTCGGTGGCACGACCATCAAGCTGACGCAAAAGGCTGGCGTCGACGGCCGTCTGTTCGGCTCGGTCACCAACGGCGACATCGCCGAAGAACTGGGCAAGCAAGGCTACAAGGTTGCCAAGGCGCAAGTGCGCCTGCCCAACGGTCCGATCAAGATCGTTGGCGACAGCACCGTGAGCGTTGCCCTGCACACCGACGTGGTGGTCGACATCACCGTGACGGTCTACGGCGAAACCGCCTGATCTTCCACAGCGCCTCGTGCGCTGCACAAAAGCCGCCTTCGGGCGGCTTTTGTTTTTCTGGGAGCGAGTTGTCCCGTCTTTTCCAGCCGATTGCACTGGAAGATCACCGTTTATTCACAACCTTGTCCACACGCGCATCGACCTGCGCGGCTTAGCATGCAGGGTTGCAAGGGAAGTCCATGTCCGCCGTTTTCTCCTATGCCGACAACGATCCGTCGGCAGACCGCCAAGTCGCTCAACTGCGCATTCCGCCTCACTCCATCGAGGCCGAATCGAGCGTGCTCGGCGGCCTGCTGCTCGACAACGGCGCCTGGGACCGCATGGGCGACCTGCTGGTCGACGGCGACTTCTACCGCCATGAGCACAAGCTGATCTACGCGGCCATCGGCGGGCTGATCAACGCCAGCAAGCCGGCCGACGTGATCACCGTCTACGAGCAGCTGCAGAACCTCGGCAAGGCCGACGAGATCGGCGGGCTGGTCTACCTGAATTCGCTCGCGCAGTACGTGCCCAGCGCGAGCAACATTCGCCGCTATGCCGAGATCGTGCGCGAGCGCTCCATTCTTCGCAAACTGGTTTCCGCCAGCGACGAGATCGCCACCAACGCCTTCAATCCGCAAGGCAAGGCGGTGGACAAGATCCTCGACGAGGCCGAGCAGAAGATCTTCAACATCGGCGAGGAAGGCACGCGGATGAAGCAGGGCTTCCAGAGCATGGATGCCCTGGTGGTCGACCTGCTCGACCGCGTGACGGAGATGGCCGAGAACCCGAACGACATCACGGGCGTTCGGACCGGCTTCAACGACTTCGACAAGATGACTTCGGGCCTGCAGCCGGGCGACATGATCGTGCTGGCCGCGCGCCCCTCGATGGGCAAGACCTCGCTCGCGATCAACATCGCCGAGCATGTGGCGCTCGACGAAGGCCTGCCGGTGGCCGTGTTCTCCATGGAAATGGGCGCCGCCCAGCTGGCGGTGCGTATCGTGGGCTCCATCGGCCGCATCGACCAGGGTCACCTGCGCACCGGCAAGCTCACCGACGAGGAATGGCCGCGGCTCACCGAAGCCATCGAGAAGCTGCGCACCGTGTCGCTGCACATCGACGAGACGCCGGGCCTCTCGACCAGCGAGCTGCGCGCCAACGCACGCCGCCTGGCGCGCCAGTACGGGCGCCTGGGCCTGATCGTGGTCGACTACCTGCAGCTCATGTCGACCAGCAGCTCGGGCGACGAGAACCGCGCCACTGCCGTGGGCGAAATCTCGCGCGGCCTGAAGATGCTTGCGAAGGAGCTGAAGTGCCCGGTGATCGCGCTGTCGCAGCTCAGCCGCGGCGTGGAGAGTCGTACCGACAAGCGTCCCATGATGAGCGACTTGCGCGAATCCGGCGCCATCGAGCAGGACGCGGACATCATCATGTTCATCTACCGCGACGACTACTACAACAAGGAGTCGAAGGAGCCGGGCGTGGCCGAGGTGATCATCAGCAAGCACCGTAACGGCCCGACCGGCACCGTCAAGCTGGCCTTCCTGAAGCCGCTCACCAAGTTCGAGAACCTGGTCGGCTACAGCAACAACGACGAGTACTGATCCGGCGCCGCCAAGGCGTTGAAGAAGAAGAGGGCCGTCAGCCCGTGTTGCCGTTCTTGCCGCTGCCGTTGTTCCACGGCGGCGGCGTGCCCGGCTTCTGCGGCACCACCTTGCCTTGCGCCGTCTCGGCGTTGACCTGCCGCAGCAGGTCGGCCAGCGTCTTGCCTGCTTCGTCGCGAAATCGATCGGGCAGCACTTCGATCGCATCCATGCGGTCCAGGCGGAAGCCCCGGAAGTCGTCGCGCAGCTCGCACCATGTCGAGAGCGTCCAGACCTTGCCCCAATAGAAGCAGCCCAGCGGACGCACCGTGCGCTCGCTGGCGTCGCCCGATACGTCGCGGTAGTGCAGCCGCAGCTTGTTGTGCGACTGCGTCGCCTCGCGCAGCGTCTGCAGCCGCGCGCGCAGGGTGTCGTCCAGGCCCAGTCCCGGGGCATAGAGCGCCAGCGCCTCGGCCGAGACGCGCGCCGCGGGCGGCAGCACCGACAGGATCTTGCCCAGCCCGGTCTCGATGTCGCGCGCCAGTGCCGGATCGACCCAGCTCTGCGCGAGCCGCGCCGCGGCCACGAGCGCCGCGGCCTCGTCCTGCGTGAACATCAGCGGCGGCAGCTCGAAGCCCGCGCCCAGCCGGTAGCCCACGCCGGCCTCGCCCTCGATGGGCACGCCCTGGTGCTGCAGGTCGGCGATGTCGCGATACACCGTGCGCTCCGACACCTCGAGGCGCTGCGCAAGGAATGCGGCCGTAGTCAGCCGGCGGCCGCGGATGAGCTGCACGAGCTGGAAGAGGCGGTCGGCGCGGCGCATCAGCGGGCTCCGTTGAGCTTCTTTGCGAAGTCTTCGACGAAATAGCGCTTGCCGCGCTGCACGACCGTGTGGCCCTCGGCCTCGAGCCTCGACATCTGTGCTTCGATGCCGCCGGGGTACTTGGGGTTGAGCTCGCCGCCGATCTTGAGGGTGCGCCACCAGGGCGCTGCGCTTTCCGTCTTCGGTGTTTCCTCGGCGGCGTGCGCGACCATGTGCGCGAAGATCGCCGTGGTCACGGTGCAGCCGATGGTCGCCTGGTGGCGCAGCGCGATGTCTTCGCCGATGCCCATCACCGTCGCGAGTCGGCCCTCGGGAATGTTGCGCATCGCTGCCTCTACTTCCTGCGGCGATGGCGTGGCGATGGTTCCCTCGCCGTGCCGGGAGCGCATGGCGGCGGGAATCTCCTTGACGCTCGGCAGGTGGGGGTAGCTGGCCAGTCGGTCGCGCCAGCTCTTCTTCGTGGTGCTCATGAAACTCCGATGTGGATCGCCACCTTGTCCGGCCCTTCATAGGCTTCGAAGTCGCTGCGATACCGGCGGGCAACCTCGGGGTGCGCCTCGAAATACTGCCAGATGCGCTCCCAGGTGGCGATCACCATCTGCGGCATCTGGCCCTGGCCGTTGAAGACCAGATAGTCGCCGGCCTCCACGGGAAGGCTGCCATCGCCGCCGGAGACGGCGACGCCCGCCGTCACGTCGAAGGCGCCGTGGGCGTCCGATTCGTAGGCCGAGTAGACGCTGAAGATGCGGGCGTCGCCGGTGCGGTCCGGCGTCGATGCATAGGTTTCCTCGCCGAAGAAGCGGCCCCACAGCTTTCCGATGCGTGCCGTGGCCGGGTCGCTCTCCTCGCGGTTGGTGGTGCGGATGGTGAGGCCCGCGACGCGGAACGCGTCATGGTGCTGGCGAACTGGTTCCATTTGGTTTTTCCTCAGAGCGATAGTGTTTTCAGGTCGGCCTTCATGGCCTGGGCGATCAGTTTCATGTCGGCATCGGTGACGTCGAACATGCCGAAGCGGAACTTGTAGCCCCACTGCTTTGGGTTCTCGATGAAGGCCAGCCGCTCGATCAGCGGGGCGATCGGCGTCTCGTGCCCGGCAGCGTAGACCATGTCGCGCCGCCACGGCACGAAGCCGTTGCCCATGTCGAATTCGTACGGCTCGCCCGGCTGCACGATGCCGATCGACACGAAGCTTTGCAGCTTGTCCGTGCCTCCGAACACCGAGGCCGGCGAGTAGTAGGCCACGCGGTCGCCCGCCGAGAGCCGCTTGAGCGGCGCGTGCTTGCCGTGGCCGACCTGCATGTAGCCGAGCGGCCGGTGGTCGCGGCCGCGCCGTGCATGCTCGGCGCTGGCCACAGCGATCCAGTTGCGCTGTGCCACGGTGGATCACTCCTGCGCGTGCAGGCCGACTTCGTTGCCCTCGGTGTCGCGCAGGTGGGCGATGAAGCCCAGGCCGGGCGGCAGGGCGGACTTGGGCGCCACGATCTGCCCGCCGGCCGCCTCGACGCGTGCCAGCACGGCGTCGATGCTGGGGTTGCAGTCGAGATAGATGCGGATGCCCGTGCCGGCGCGTGCGCTGCCATTGGCGCCGGCCTGCAGCGCGCCGCCTGTGGCGGGCTTGTCGTGGGGGAAGATGGCCAGCGTCTCGCCGCCGAAGTCCTCGCGGCGCAGCTTGCGCGCGAGCACTGTCTCGTAGAAGGCCTGGGCGCGGTCGATGTCGGTGACCGGGATCTCGAACCAGGTGATGGCGTTCTGCATTTCGAGGCTCTCTTTCTTTCGTTGCGTTGGAAGGAGCCCGGATGGTGCTGCCGGCCTACTGACAGCGTCTTGTCAGTAGCCTGTCACCACGGATGAAAAAAGCCCGCGCTGCTCGGGGAGAGCAGGCGCGGGCTCGTGTGGGGCGGTGCCCCGGGGGATCAGAGGACGTCGCTGGCGAAATCGGCCAGTCGCGAGCGTTCGCCGCGCGCCAGCGTGATGTGCCCGCCATGCGGCCAGCCCTTGAACTTGTCGACCGCGAAGGTCAGGCCCGAGGAGCCTTCCGTGAGGTACGGCGTGTCGATCTGCGCGAGGTTGCCCATGCAGATGATCTTCGTGCCGGGGCCGGCGCGGGTGATCAGCGTCTTCATCTGCTTGGGCGTGAGGTTCTGCGCCTCGTCGATGATCACGTACTTGTTGAGGAAGGTGCGCCCGCGCATGAAGTTCATGCTCTTGACCTTGATGCGGCTGCGGATCAGCTCGTTGGTGGCCGCGCGGCCCCATTCGCCGGCGCCGCCGCCGTCACCCTTGGCCAGGAACTCGAGGTTGTCGTCGAGCGCGCCCATCCAGGGGCCCATCTTTTCCTCTTCGGTGCCGGGCAGGAAGCCGATGTCCTCGCCCACGCTCACGGTGGCGCGGGTCATGATGATCTCGGTGTAGCGGCGGTCGTCCAGCACCTGCGTGAGGCCCGAGGCCAGCGCCATCAGGGTCTTGCCGGTGCCGGCGGTGCCGGTCAGCGTGACGAAGTCGATCTCCGGGTCCATCAGCAGGTTCATCGCGAAGTTCTGCTCGCGGTTGCGGGTGTTCACGCCCCACACGGCGTTCTTGCCCGAGCTGTAGTCCTTGAGCGTCTTGAGCACCGCCGTCTTGTCGCGGATCTCGGTGACGCGGGCATACATGCTCGGCTCGCCGGGCGCCTCGAAGTACACGAACTGGTTGATGAACAGGTTGGGCACCAGCGGGCCGGTGATCCGGTAGAAGGTGTTGCTGCCGCTCTGCCAGCTTTCGATGGTCTTGCTCTGGCGGGTCCAGAAGTCGGCCGGCAGCGCCAGCGAACCCGCGTAGAGCAGGTCGCCGTCTTCCAGCGTCTTGTCGTTCTGGTAGTCGTCGGCGGCCAGGCCCAGCGCGCGCGCCTTGACGCGCATGTTGATGTCCTTCGACACCAGCACCACTTCCTGCTTCGGCCGGCCGGGGCGGTCCTTGGCGTATTCGTCGCGCAGCGCGTGCACCACGCCGAGGATCTGGTTGTCGGCCTTGCCCTGGGGCAGGCTGATCGGCAGGGAGTAGTCGAGCGGGGCGGTCTGGAAGAACAGCCGGCCGCCGGCCTCGCGGTGGCCGGTGGTGTCGAGCTTCAGGCCCTTGTCGATGTCGGCGTCCTGGGCGGCGGCCAGAGCGTCGAGCGTGCGGCTGGTCTGGCGGCCGTTGCGGGCGACTTCGGTGGTGCCCTTCTTGTGGCCGTCGAGCTCCTCCAGCACGATCATCGGCAGGAAGATGTCGTGTTCCTCGAAGCGGAACAGGCACATCGGGTCGTGCAGCAGCACGTTGGTGTCGAGCACGAACAGCTTGGCCGGACCGGTCGATTTGCTGCGCTTGGCGCGCGCCGGAGGCTGCGGCGCTGCAGCGGGAGCCGAGACGGGCTCTGCGGCGGGCACCTTGGTTTCGACCTGCACGAGCGCCTGCGGCTGCGGTGCGCTCACGGGTGCGGGCGTGGATTTCGACGATTTGGCCCGGCGCGCCGGGCGCACGCCTTCGCCGCCGCCAGCGCCTTCGGTGCCTAGGCTGTCGAACAATTCCAGTGGCTGAGGACTGCGCGCCACGGCTTCGTCAGCGCGCGAATCACCGGAGCGTCGCGAGCCGCGGTGCGAGGATCGGGCGGGCGCGTCGAGTGCGTCCGGCGAGAGCAGTGCAGCGCGTTTCGTGGGTGCGGGAGGCAGTGGCATGTGTCAGATCGCTCGCAGAAAGTGGGAACCAGAAAACGAAAAAGCCGCCTGAAGACCAAGGCGGCTTTGTTCGGAGGATGCGGTCGTGGAGCTCAACGGCATGAGGCCATTATGCACACCGCGGATGACGCGCCGGAGGCTCTTTACGCGCCGCGTTGGGCAATTCCCACGCGGAAGCGGAAAAGCGCACGACCGGCTTGCCGGACGGCGGTCAGGCGGCCTTCTTGAGTGCCTTGACGGCCTTGAGCACGTCGTCGACATGGCCGGGAACCTTGAGCCCGCGCCATTCGGCCTTCAGGATGCCGTCGGCGCCGATCAGGAAGGTGCTGCGCTCGATGCCCTTGACCTTCTTGCCGTACATGATCTTGTTCTTGACCACGCCGAACATGTGGCACATTTTTTCTTCGGTGTCGGCGATGAGCTCGAAGGGCAGCTCGAGCTTGGCCTTGAATTCGTCGTGCGACTTCATGTTGTCGCGCGACACGCCGAACACGGTGGCGCCGGCCTTTTCGAAGTCCTTGTAACGATCGCGGAACTGCATCGCTTCGGTGGTGCACCCCGGAGTGTTATCTTTCGGGTAAAAATACATGACCAGCACGTGGCCGAGATGCGAGGTGTTCGAGACCTTGATGCCGCCCGTGGCGTTGGCGTCGAATTCAGGAATGGGTTTGTTGACAACGATCGCCATGAAACTTGTTTTCTCCGTTAGATTCCGTTCCCGAGCCCTCTCGCCCTGTTTCGCCCAGGGCTTGCTCAAGGAATGGAGGATTGGTCGTTGCTAACTTTGGGGTAGCCGGCCTGTTCGCAACCCGGTATTTTACCCCGAAAACACCTCTATCAGCCACCCGCCGGGCTCTCGACCAGCAGGGCGGCGATCACGTGCCGGCCTTCTCCGGCCAGGATGTTGTAGGTCCGGCAGGCTGCCGCCGTATCCATGGTCTCCACGCCGGTGCGCTGGGCCATCAGCGGCTTCAGCCAGGCGGGCTGGGGGAAGCGGATGCGGTTTCCGCTGCCGAAAATGATCAATTCGGCGCCCAGGGTCGCCAATTGCGCGAAATGTTCGGCGCCGAGCTGGTCGAAGCTCGAACAATTCCACTCGAAGCGCTCGCCGCGCGAGCCAACCACTACGCTGCCTTCTACTTTTTCGTTGTTGATCGCCACCCAGCCTGGGCCGTGTGCGGTGAGCGATTGAGCGTCGGATTTGTCGGGCTGGAGCTTCATCTGGGCGCTGGGAACTGTGGTCAAATTATAGGTTTTCCCTAGTGCCACGGGGCTCGCAAGGGCCTTTGATTCCGCGTAAGCAAACTCTAACCCGCGCCCGGGAGGGCCCTTTGAAGCAGCTCAAGAAATCGGCCAAGCTGGCCAACGTCCTCTATGACATCCGCGGTCCCATCATGGACGCGGCCAAGCAGATGGAAGAGGACGGCCAGAAGATCATCAAGCTCAACATCGGCAACCTTGCCGTGTTCGGTTTCGATGCTCCGGAGGAAATCCAGCAGGACATGATCCGCAACCTGCCCACCTCGGCCGGTTACTCCGACAGCAAGGGCGTCTTCGCGGCACGCAAGGCGGTGATGCATGAGACGCAGAAGCAGGGCATCGCGGGCGTCACCCTCGACGACATCTACCTGGGCAACGGCGCCAGCGAGCTGATCGCCATGTCCACCAACGCGCTGCTCAACGACGGCGACGAGCTGCTTCTGCCGGCCCCCGACTACCCGCTGTGGACCGCCTCCACCAGCCTGTCCGGCGGCACGCCGGTGCACTATCTGTGCGACGAGGCCAACGGCTGGATGCCCAACCTCGACGACATCCGCGCCAAGATCACGCCGCGCACCAAGGGCATCGTGGTCATCAACCCGAACAACCCGACTGGCGCGCTGTACTCCGACGCGCTGCTCAAGAGCATCGTCGACATCGCGCGCGAGCACGGCCTCGTGATCTTCGCCGACGAGGTCTACGACAAGGTGCTCTACGACGGCGCGAAGCACACGGCCATCGCCAGCCTGTCGACCGACGTGCTCACGCTCACCTTCAACTCGCTTTCCAAGAGCTACCGCTCCTGCGGCTACCGCGCCGGCTGGCTCGTGGTGTCGGGCGACAAGCGCAGCGCGCAGGACTACATCGAGGGCCTGAACATGCTCTCGAACATGCGCCTGTGCGCCAACGTGCCTGGCCAGTGGGCCATCCAGACAGCGCTCGGCGGCTACCAGAGCATCAACGACCTCGTCTGCGATGGCGGCCGCCTGCGCCGCCAGCGCGACCTGGCCTACGAGCTGATCACCGCCATCCCGGGCGTGAGCTGCGTCAAGCCGACCGCCGCGCTCTACATGTTCCCCAAGCTCGACCCGGAGGTCTATCCGATCGAGGACGACCGCCAGTTCTTCCTCGAGCTGCTGAAGGAAACCCGCGTGATGCTGGTGCAGGGCACCGGCTTCAACTGGGCCACGCCCGACCACTTCCGCATCGTGTTCCTGCCCCATGAGGACGACCTGCGCGAGGCCATCAACCGCATCGCGAAGTTCCTGGAGCAGTACCGCTTGCGCCGCAAGTCGCGCCAATGATCCCTGCCCGCATCGCTGCCGCAGCGGCGCTGTCGTTCGCCGCACTGTCCGCCGGCGCCGCCGGCAAGGACGGCGTCTCGTTCTCGCACAACGACTGGGAGCTGGCCTGCGACAACACCCGTACCTGCCGTGCCGCCGGCTACCAGTCCGAAGGCGCGGACATCACGGAACCGGTGTCGATGCTCATCACGCGCAAAGCGGGCCCGGGCACATCCATCGAAATCGAACTCCAGACCGGCGGCGAGAAGGCAACCAAGGGCCCGGTGCGCTTCAAGGTCGGCAAGGCCACCTTGTCCAGCCTCAAGGACAGCTCCACCAGCCTCGACCAGGATCAGGTCCGCGCGGTGCTCCCCGAGTTGCTCAAGAACGACGATGCCACGCTCATGGACCGCGGCGGACAGAAGTGGGTTCTCTCGCTCTCCGGCCTCAATGCCGTGCTGCTGAAGATGGACGAGGTCCAGGGCCGTGTCGGTACGCCGGGCGCGCTCGTGCGCCGCGGCAGCAAGCCCGAATCCACGGTGCTGCCGCCGGTGCCAGCGCCCGTCGTGCACGTGGTCGTGCCGCCGAAGGCGCGCCCCGGCGATGACGGCCTGGCCGCGCGCATCTTCCCCTCGCTGAAGCAGTCCGATGCCAAGGACGGTTGCAACAACCACGACGACTTCAACGCCAAGTCGCTGAACGTCTCGCGCCTGACCGATCGCAAGGTGCTGCTGTCCTTCGGCTGCGGCATGGGCGCCTACAACTACTCCAGCCTGCTCTGGATCGCCAACGACAAGCCGCCCTATGCGCCCGTCGCCATCGAGGCCAACGGCGACTTCGACGAGAAGGACGGCAGCGTCACCTCCTCGATGAAGGGCCGCGGCATCGGCGACTGCTGGTCGAGCGAGACCTGGAGCTTCAACGGCAAGGACTTCGTGCGCACCGCCGCCGCGGGCGACGGCATGTGCCGCGGCTTCGCGGGCGGTGCCTGGAGCCTGCCGCGCTATGTCACCCGCGTGGAGCTTTCCGAGCCGTCCGCCACCCCATCCAAACCATGAACGCCATGAGTGCGATCCTCCCAATGAAACCCATCCAAGTAGGCCTGCTCGGTGCAGGCACGGTCGGCAGCGGCACCTTCAAGGTGCTCCAGCGCAACCAGGAAGAAATCAAGCGCCGCGCCGGCCGCGGCATCGAGATCACCATGGTGGCCGACCTCGACACCGCCCGCGCCCGCGAAGTGGCAGGCGAGGGCGTGAAGGTGGTCAGCGATGCGCGCGAAGTCATCGCCAACCCCGAGATCGACATCGTCATCGAGCTCATCGGCGGCTACGGCATCGCCAAGCAGCTGGTGCTCGAGGCCATTGCGGCCGGCAAGCACGTGGTCACGGCCAACAAGGCGCTGCTCGCGGTGCACGGCACCGAGATCTTCGCGGCCGCGCACGCCAAGGGCGTGATGGTGGCCTTCGAGGCCGCGGTGGCCGGCGGCATCCCGATCATCAAGGCGCTGCGCGAGGGCCTCACGGCCAACAGCATCCAGTGGCTGGCCGGCATCATCAACGGCACCACCAACTTCATCCTCTCGGAGATGCGCGACAAGGGCCTGGACTTCGCGACCGTGCTCAAGGAAGCGCAGCGCCTGGGCTACGCCGAAGCCGACCCGACCTTCGACATCGAGGGCGTGGACGCGGGCCACAAGGTCACGCTGATGAGCGCCATCGCCTTCGGCATCCCGGTGCAGTTCGACAAGGCGCACATCGAGGGCATCACCAAGCTCGCCGCGCAGGACATCAGGTACGCCGAGCAGCTGGGCTACCGCATCAAGCTGCTGGGCGTGACCAAGCGCACCGCCAAGGGCATCGAGCTGCGCGTGCATCCCTCGCTGGTGCCGTCGAAGCGTCTGCTGGCCAACGTCGAAGGCGCGATGAACGCGGTGGTGGTGCACGGCGACGCCGTTGGCACCACGCTCTACTACGGCAAGGGCGCAGGCAGCGAACCCACCGCCAGCGCCGTGATCGCCGACCTGGTCGACATCACCCGCCTGCACACGGCAGACGCCGCGCACCGCGTGCCGCACCTGGCCTTCCACCCCGATGCGATGAGCGACCTGAAGGTGCTGCCGATGTCGGAAGTCGTCACCAGCTACTACCTGCGCCTGCGCGTGGCCGACCAGGCCGGCGTGCTCGCGAAGGTCACGGGCCTGCTCGCCACCGCCGGCATCAGCATCGACGCCGTGCTGCAGCGCGAAGCCGATGAAGTGGGCGGCGAAGGCTCGACCCAGACCGACCTGATCATTCTCACGCACGACGCGCGCGAAGGCACAGTCAACGACGTGCTGGCCGAGCTGCAGGCGCTGCCGACCGTGCTGGAGCCGATCGTGCGCATCCGCAAGGAAGAGCTGTCCTGAGCTGATCGTCGCCATGGAATGCCGTCGTGCCCACGCTCATCGCCACATTCGCGCTGGTCGGATTGCTCCGCTTCGCGCACGTGGACATGCCGCGCTGGCACCTGGCGTTTGGGTTCGCGGTGCTGGTCGTGCTGGCCTTGTTCGCCAGCCTCGGCTGGCGGCAGCTCGTGCTCAACGGCGCGGGCAGCTTTCTCGCGGCCTGGGCGTATTTCTCGGCGCTCGATGCGACCGACAACGTCGAGTACCGCGTCCCGCACTACTTCATTCTTTTCTTCGGCATGCTGGCGCTGATCGGCTCCCGCTTCTGGCTTGATCTGCGCCACTATGGAATTGGCCTCTAGGAACATCCCGTGAACTACCTGAGCACCCGCGGTCACCCCGACCGCAAGCGCTTCTGCGAAATCCTCCTCGAAGGCCTCGCGCCCGATGGCGGCCTCTACCTGCCCGAGCAGTACCCGCAGATCGACACCGCCACGCTCGCCAAATGGCGCAAGCTGCCGTACGCCGAGCTGGCCTTCGAGATCCTCTCGCTCTACATCGACGACATTCCGTCGGCCGACCTGAAGGCGATCTGCGCGAAGACCTACACCGCCGAGGTGTTCGGCACGGACGAGATCGTTCCGCTGCGCGAGCTGGAAGACGGCGTGTACCTCGAAGCCCTGTCCAACGGCCCCACGCTGGCCTTCAAGGACATGGCGATGCAGCTGCTGGGCAACCTGTTCGAGTACGAGCTGGCCCGCCGCGGCGCCGAGCTCAACATCCTGGGCGCCACCAGCGGCGACACCGGCAGCGCGGCCGAGTACGCCATGCGCGGCAAGAAGGGCGTGCGCGTCTTCATGACCTCGCCCGACGGCCGCATGAGCCCGTTCCAGCAGGCGCAGATGTTCAGCCTGCAGGACGCGAACATCCACAACATCGCCATCACCGGCGTGTTCGACGACTGCCAGGACATCGTCAAGGCGGTGTCGAACGACCTGGCCTTCAAGCGCAAGTACCGCATCGGCACGGTCAACTCGATCAACTGGGCGCGGCTGCTGGCGCAGGTCGTCTATTACTTCGCCGGCTACTTCCAGGCCACCGCGAGCAACGACAAGCCGGTGAGCTTCACCGTGCCCTCGGGCAACTTCGGCAACGTCTGCGCGGGCCACGTGGCCCGCTCGATGGGCCTGCCGATCCACACGCTGGTGGTCGCCACCAACGAGAACGACGTGCTCGACGAGTTCTTCCGCACCGGCGTCTACCGCGTGCGCGCCGCGGTCGACACGCACGAGACCTCCAGCCCGTCGATGGACATCAGCAAGGCCAGCAACTTCGAACGCTTCGTGTTCGACCTGGTCGGCCGCGATCCCGCCAAGCTGCGCAAGCTGTTCGTGGACGACCTGGGCCTGAACGGCAGCTTCGACCTGAGCGCCGATCCGGCGTTCGCGCAGGCCGCCGGGCGCTTCGGCTTCCGCAGCGGCCGCAGCACGCATGCCGACCGTCTGGCCACCATCCGCGACACCGACAAGCGCTTCGCCACGCTGGTCGATCCGCACACGGCCGACGGCCTCAAGGCCGCTCGCGAGCAACTCACCCCCGGCGTGCCGATGGTGGTGCTCGAAACCGCGCTGCCTATCAAGTTCGCCGCCACGCTGGTCGAAGCGCTTGGCGAGGAGCCCGCGCGTCCGAAGAAGTTCGAGGGCATCGAGGCGCTGCCCAAGCGCGTCGTCAAGCTGCCGGCCGACGCGGAAGCCGTGAAGGCTTTCATCGCAGAAAACTGTGACTGACGGCGGCGGCTCTCCGGCATGAAGGTCGTCGGTTTCGCCGGCTACTCGGGCGCGGGCAAGACCACGCTGCTCGAGCGCCTCATTCCCGCGCTCAAGCGGCTCGGCCAGCGCGTGTCGGTGGTCAAGCACGCGCACCACAAGTTCGACATCGACCATCCCGGCAAGGACACGTACCGCCATCGCGAGGCCGGTGCCTTCGAGGTGGTCGTCGCTTCCGACAAGCGGCTGGCGGTGATGCGCGAGTTCGAGGTTCCCGTCGAGCTCAGCGTGCACCAGCTGCTGGCCGAGGCGCATCCGGCCGCCGACTGGGTGCTGGTCGAGGGTTTCCGGCACAGCGACCTGCCCAAGATCGAGATCTGGCGCGAGCCGGGGGCGGGCGAGGCTTTGCGCCCCGTGCTGTATCCCGACGATCCCTTCGTCGTCGCCGTGGCCACCGATGCGCCCGCCGGCCTGCCGCAGCCCACCGAGCGGCCGCTCTTCGACCTCAACGATGCCGAGGCCATTGCGAAGTGGTTGATCGACAGCGGCGACCGCTTCGAATACAACCCCGATCACCATGGCTGATTCACCCGTTCCCTTCGCCGCTTCGTCCTCGCGCCCGCCGCTGATGCCTCTCGACGAGGCGATCGCGACGCTGCTCGCGAAGGCGACGCCGGTGCTGCCCTCCGAAAGCGTCGGCACCTTCGACGCCGATGGCCGCGTGCTGGCGCAGGATCTCGTTTCCGGCCTCACGGTGCCGCCGCGCGACAACAGCGCGATGGACGGCTACGCCGTGCGCGTGGCCGACTGCGCCGCGCCGGGCGCGGAGCTGAAGGTGGCCCAGCGCATTCCCGCCGGCACCGTGGGCGCGCCGCTCGTGGCCGGCACCGCGGCGCGCATCTTCACTGGCGCGCAGATCCCCGAGGGCGCCGACGCCGTCGTGATGCAGGAAGACACCGCCGCCACGCCGCAGGAAGGCGGCCTGGGTTCGGTGCGCATCGCCATCGTCCCGGCAGCCGGCCAGTGGATTCGCCGCGCGGGCGAGGACGTGGCCTCCGGCGACGTCGTGCTCAAGAAGGGCGAGCGCCTGACCCCCGCGGCGCTGGGCCTTGCGGCCAGCGTCGGTTTCGACCGCCTGCAGGTCGCGCGCAAGCCGCGCGTGGCCATGCTCTCCACCGGCGACGAGCTGGTGATGCCCGGCGAGGTCGCCCCCGGCGCGATGAAGCCCGGCGCCATCTACAACTCCAACCGCTTCTTCATGCGGGCCCTGCTGCACAGGTTGGGCTGCGAGGTGAACGACCTGGGCATCGTGCCCGACAACCGCGAAGCCACCATCGTGGCGCTGCGCGACGCGGCCGAGGCGAGCGACCTGATCATCACGACCGGCGGTGTTTCCGTCGGCGAGGAAGACCACATCCGCGCGGCGCTGCAGTCGCTGGGCGAGCTGCAGCTGTGGTCGCTGTCGATGAAGCCCGGCAAGCCCTTCGCCTACGGCTCCATCGCGCGCAGCAGCGGGCAGGGCGCCTGCCATGTGACGGGGCTGCCGGGCAACCCGGTGTCGAGCTTCCTCACCTTCCTGATGCTGGTGAGGCCCTTCCTGCTGACGCTTCAGGGCGCCACGCGCGTTGCGCCCGAGTCGGTGAAGATCCGCGCCGATTTCGACTGGCCGCGCGCCGACAAGCGCCGCGAGTTCCTGCGCGTGCGGCGCAATGCGGCCGGCGGCCTCGATCTGTTCGGCAACCAGAGTTCGGGCGTGCTCACCTCGATGGTCTGGGGCGACGGCGTGGTCGACAACCCGGCGGGCAGGACGATCAAGTCGGGCGACATCGTCGACTTCATTCCCTTCGCATCGCTGCTGGGCTGAATCGCATGAAAGTCCAGGTCCGTTATTTCGCCTCGGTGCGCGAGGCGCTTTCCAGCAGCGGCGAAGCCGTCGAGACGCGAGCCGAAACGCTTTCGGCCCTGCGCGACGAGTTCATCGGCAGGGGCGGCGCCTACGCCACCGCGCTTGCTCGCGGCAAGGCGGTGCGCATGGCGCTCGACCAGGTCATGAGCGACGAAGCCGCGGCCCTGCGAGAAGGCTGCGAGGTCGCCTTCTTCCCGCCCGTTACGGGCGGTTGAGCCGGGCGTCCAGCGCCACGAGGCGCTCGCGCAGGCTGTCGGACGCACGGGTCATCGGCGAGCGCAGTTCGTCGCGCATTTCGCCGGCGTGGGCCAGAAGCGCCTTCACCGGACCGGGATTCGGCTCGGCAAACAGCAGTTCCACCAGCGGCTGCAGCGCCTGCCATTCAGCGCGGGCCTCCGCCAGCCGGTTGTCCGCCAGCAGCTTCACCAGCCGCACGAAGCGCCGTGTCTGCACATTGCCGCTGGCCGCTATGGCGCCCACGCCGCCTTCGGCCATGGTGCCGAAGATCTGGTGGTCCTCGCCCGTCAGCACCTGCAGACGGCCGTCGGCGATCACCGCGCGCGTCTTGGCCATGTCGCCGCCGCAGTCCTTGATACCGCGGATGCGGGGATGCTCGGCCAGCGCCAGCAGTGTCTCGCGGGCGATGCTGACGCCGGTGCGGTAGGGAATGTCATAGACCAGCACGGGCACCGAGCTGGCGTCGGCGATGGCATGGAACCATTCGAGCAGACCGGCCTGCGAGGGGCGAACATAGTGCGGCGCGGCCACCAGAAGGCCCGCCAGCGGGCGTTCGGAGAGCCTGCGTGCCCAGGCCGTGGCCTTGCCCAGGTGATAGCCGGAGATCCCCATCACGACCGGCAGGCCGCCGGCCGCGCCCAGCACCGTGTCGAGCACGGCCAGCTGCTCGGTCTCGTCGAGCGCGGCGGCCTCGCCGGTGGAGCCGCAGGGCACGAAGCCGGTCACGCCGTCGTCGGCAAGGCGCCGGACCAGCGAGGCGAGGGCGGTGTGGTCGACCGCGCCGTCGCGGAACGGAGTGACGAGGGCCACCCAGAAACCGGAAAAGTCGGGGGTGTCGGGGCTTGGTTGTTGTTGAGGCACGCGGGCTTCCTTTCAGGAATCGACCGATGGAAAGAACCACCGTCCGATGCGCGCGCAACCCAGGAGGGGCCAAAGCCTTCTGCAGGTTCCGTCGCTCATCCGACGACGGAACCTCGGCTCCGGTCAGACGAGCTTTGGTTTTTTGGCTTTGTTGCTGCTGCCTTGGCCTGCGCGGCGGCCTTCGGGGTGCGAAGGCACCGGGAAGAGCGTGGGCGTGGCGAGGCAGGGCATCGGCGCAGTCTATCGCGATGCCACAATTCGGACATGAGCGTTGCGCGTGTTTCGATCCAGACGAACGATTTCGACCTCTCGCGGGAGGTCGCCACGTTGCGCGACGGCGACAAACGCGTGGGCGCCGTCTGCAGCTTCGTCGGCACGGTGCGCGACCGCAACGACGGCAGCAGCGTCTCGTCGATGGAGCTGGAGCACTACCCCGGCATGACCGAGAAGGCCATCGAGGCCATGATCGACGAGGCCCATCGCCGCTTCGACATCCTGGGGGCGCGCGTGATCCATCGCGTCGGGCTGCTGCAGCCCGAGGACCAGATCATGATGGTGGCGGTGGTCTCGGCCCATCGCGGCCAGAGCTTCGAGGCCTGCGAGTTCCTGATGGACTACCTCAAGACCCAGGCGCCCTTCTGGAAGAAGGAGCAGACGCCCGAAGGCGCCCGCTGGGTCGATGCGCGCGTAGCCGACGACGCGGCCCTGGCGCGCTGGGGCATCAGCGCCCCGAACGCCTGAGAACCCTGTTCAGAGTGGCTTGAAGCCGCTCGATTGAATGATCTTTTCCCAGGTCTGCGTGTACGTGCGCACGCGCCCCGCGAACTGGCCCTGCGGCTCGTAGCCCACCGTCAGGCCCATGGTCGTGAGCTTCTGCTTCACGTCGGGCATGGCCAGCACCTTCTGCAGCGCGTCGCCGTACTTGTCGATGATCGGTTGCGGCGTGCCCACGGGCGCGAAGATGCCGTAGTAGGGCAGGTCTTCCAGGTTCGAGAAGCCCAGCTCGGTGAAGGTCGGCACGTTCGGGATCACGGCCTGCCGCTTGGAACCGATGGAGGCCACGATGCGCACCTTGCCCGCCTTGTGGTTCTCGATGAAGTCCGGCACCGAGGCGATGCCCGCGGTGATCTGGTTGCCCAGCATGTCGGCCGTCATGGGCGCGCTGCCGCGGTAGGGCGCGGGCTGCACGTCGATCTTGTACTTGTCCGAGATCATCTTCACCAGGAACTCCGGAATCGAGGCCGGCGCCGGGATGCCGATGGTTTCCTTGCCGCCCTTCTGCGTGCGGACCCATTTCACGTACTCGTCGATGCTCTTGGCCGGCGTGCCGCCCGACACCGCCAGCACGTTGGCGAAGGTGGCGAAGCCGGCCACGGGCACGAAGTCGGTGGCGGGGTTGAAGCCCGGGTTCTTCACCACCTGCGGCAGGATCGAGATGGTGTGGTCGTGCGACAGGAACAGCGTGTGGCCGTCGGCCGGCGAAGACTTCAGCACCGTCGCCGCGATCTGGCCGCCCGCGCCGGCGCGGTTCTCGACCACCACCGGCACGCCCAGCACGTCCTTGAGTTTTTCGCCCAGCGTGCGTGCAATGGCGTCGGTGCCGGCACCGGCGGGGAAGCCCACCAGCAGGCGGATCGGCGTGCCGCTCTGCGCCTGGGCCGGTGCCAGCGCGGCACCCGACAGACCCAGCGCCAGCAGCATTTGCACCCCGAGCGACACGACATTGCGCCTTGAAAAGGACATGATGGACTCCAAAAACAGCAGAAGTGGAAAGAACAAGAAAAAGCCCCGCAAGCGTTTTCGCACTTGAAGGGACGGCCGACGTCCCTATTTTGAATGCAGGAATCAAGCCATGCGACAAGACAAACTCACCACCAAATTTCAGGAAGCACTGGGCGACGCGCAGTCGCTCGCACTGGGCAACGACAACGCCTACATCGAACCAGCCCACCTGCTGGTCGCGATGCTGCGCCAGGACGACGGCCCGCGCGCCCTGCTGGAGCGTGCCGGCGTCAACGTCCCGGGCCTGACGCAGGCGGCCGAGGCCGCCATCAAGAAGCTGCCGCAGGTGCAGGGCCACGACATCGTGCAGGTCGGCCCCGAGCTCGGCAAGCTGCTGCAGGCCACCGAGAAGGAAGCCATCAAGCGCAATGACCAGTTCATCGCCGGCGAACTCTTCCTGCTGGCGCTGGCCGACAGCAAGGCTGACATCGGCAAGATCGCCAAGGAAAACGGCCTGAGCCGCAAGTCGCTCGAGGCCGCCATCGACGCCGTGCGCGGCGGGCAGGGCGTGAACAGCGCCGACGCCGAAGGCCAGCGCGAAGCCCTCAAGAAATACACCCTCGACCTCACCGAGCGCGCCCGGCTGGGCAAGCTCGACCCGGTCATCGGCCGCGACGAGGAAATCCGCCGCGCCATCCAGGTGCTGCAGCGCCGCACCAAGAACAACCCCGTGCTCATCGGCGAACCCGGCGTGGGCAAGACCGCCATCGTCGAAGGCCTGGCGCAGCGCATCGTTGCGGGCGAAGTGCCCGATTCGCTCAAGGGCAAGCGCGTGCTGTCGCTCGACATGGCTGCGCTGCTGGCCGGTGCCAAGTTCCGCGGTGAATTCGAAGAGCGCCTGAAGACCGTGCTCAACGAGCTTGCGAAGGACGAAGGCCAGACCATCGTCTTCATCGACGAGCTGCACACCATGGTCGGCGCCGGCAAGGCCGAGGGCGCCATGGACGCGGGCAACATGCTCAAGCCGGCGCTCGCGCGCGGCGAGCTGCACTGCGTGGGCGCCACCACGCTCGACGAGTACCGCAAGTACATCGAGAAAGACGCCGCCCTGGAGCGCCGCTTCCAGAAGATCATCGTGGGCGAGCCCAGCGTGGAGGCCACCATCGCCATCCTGCGCGGCCTGCAGGAGAAGTACGAAGTGCACCACGGCGTGCAGATCACCGACCCGGCCATCGTGGCCGCGGCCGAGCTGAGTGACCGCTACATCACCGACCGCTTCCTGCCCGACAAGGCCATCGACCTGATCGACGAGGCCGCGGCCAAGATCAAGATCGAGATGGACTCCAAGCCCGAGGTCATGGACCGCCTCGACCGCCGGCTGATCCAGCTGCAGATCGAGCGCGAAGCCGTGCGCCGCGAGAAGGACGAGGCCTCGCAGAAGCGCCTCGGCCTGATCGAGGACGAGATCGAGAAGCTGCAGAAGGAGATCGCCGACTACGACGAGATCTGGCAGGCCGAGAAGGCCCAGGCCCAGGGCAGCGCGCAGGTGCGCGAAGACGTGGACAAGATCAAGTTCCAGATCGAGGAATGGAAGCGCAAGGGCGACTTCAACAAGGTCGCCGAGCTCCAGTACGGCCAGCTGCCGGCGCTCGAGAAGCGCCTGAAGGAAGCCGAGGCCAGCGAGGCCACCAAGGGCAAGTCCAGCGCGCCCACGTTGCTGCGCACGCAGGTCGGTTCGGAAGAAATCGCCGAGGTCGTGGCTCGTGCCACCGGCATTCCGGTCGCCAAGCTGATGCAGGGCGAGCGCGACAAGCTGCTCGTGATGGAAGACAAGCTGCACGAGCGCGTGGTCGGCCAGGACGAGGCCATCGGCGCGGTCGCCAACGCGATCCGCCGCTCGCGCTCGGGCCTCTCCGATCCGAACCGCCCGACCGGCTCGTTCCTGTTCCTCGGCCCCACGGGCGTGGGCAAGACCGAGCTGTGCAAGGCGCTCGCGGGCTTCCTGTTCGACAGCGAAGACCACCTGATCCGCATCGACATGAGCGAGTTCATGGAGAAGCATTCGGTCGCACGCCTGATCGGCGCGCCGCCGGGCTACGTGGGCTACGAGGAGGGCGGCTACCTCACGGAAGCCGTGCGCCGCAAGCCCTACAGCGTGGTGCTGCTCGACGAGGTCGAGAAGGCCCACCCCGACGTGTTCAACGTGCTGCTGCAGGTGCTCGACGATGGCCGCCTCACGGACGGCCAGGGCCGTACCGTGGACTTCAAGAACACCGTGATCGTGATGACGAGCAACATCGGCTCGCCCATCATCCAGGCCATGGTGGGCAAGCCCTCGGAAGAGATCAAGGAAGCGGTGTGGGACGAGCTGAAGAACTACTTCCGCCCCGAGTTCCTGAACCGCATCGACGAGACGGTCGTGTTCCATGCGCTCGACGCGAAGAACATCGAATCGATCGCTGCGATCCAGCTCAAGGTGCTGCAGGCGCGGCTCGCGAAGATGGACCTGGGCCTGGAGGTGTCGCCGGCGGCGCTGGCGGAGATCGCCAAGGTCGGCTTCGATCCGGTGTTCGGCGCGCGTCCGCTGAAGCGCGCGATCCAGCAGCGCATCGAGAACCCGCTGTCGAAGCTGCTGCTCGACGGAAGCTTCGGGCCGAAGGACACGATCGAGGTCACGACCGACCCGATCCAGTCGCCCGGCCAGTTCGCCTTCCGAAAGGCGGGGGAACCAACGGCGGTCGCTTCGGCCTAAAGTCGGATGATGAACTTCGTAATACGCGTCATTCTTCTGCTCCTGGGGCTGGTTTTCGCGGCCAGCCTGGCTGTTGCGGTCATGCTGCTGGCGGCCGTCTGGGGCGTTCGCTACGCCTGGGGGCGCCTCACGGGCAAGCCCGTGACGCCCTGGATGGCTTCGATGGGCGGGCGCTTCAATCCCCGCTCGGGCTTCGACCGATTTCGCAATGCGGCACAGCCGGCCGAACCGACCGCTGCCGACGTTGCCAACGCCCGGGCACGCGGCGAATCGGTGGAGCGCCCGGTGCGCATCCGAGGCAGCGCCAGCGACGTGACCGACGTTTCGCCCAAGTCGGTTTCTCCGCGCGGCTGACCGGCCGGCATCCGGCGCTATTTCGAGCGCGACAGCCGGTCGCGCCGTTCGCCGTCAGAATCGTCCTCCTGGAGCCGCGGCTCGCCAGCCGCGGCTTTTTGCTTTCATCCAGGAGAGACACCCAATGACTTCGCGCGACATCTTCGTGGTCGGCATCGCCCGCACCGCCATCGGCACCTTCGGCGGCTCGCTGAAGGACGTGCCCAACACCCAGCTTGCCACCACCGCCGTCAAGGCAGCCATCGAGCGCAGCGGCGTCGCAGCCGATGCCATCGGCCACGTGGTCATGGGCAACGTGATCCCCACCGACGTGAAAGACGCCTACCTGAGCCGCGTGGCGGCCATCGACGCGGGCTGCCCCATCGAGACGCCGGCCTTCAACGTCAACCGCCTCTGCGGCTCGGGCCTGCAGGCCATCGTGTCGGCCGCGCAGGCCATCGCATTGGGCGACTGCGACATCGCCATCGGCGGCGGCTCGGAGTCGATGAGCCGCGGTCCGTATTTCGACACCTCGGCACGCTACGGCGCGCGCATGGGCGATGCGGTGCTGGTCGACTACATGCTCGGCATCCTCCACGACCCGTGGGAGAAGATCCACATGGGCATCACGGCCGAGAACGTGGCCGCGCGCTATGGCATCACGCGCGATCAGATGGACGAACTGGCGGTGAGCAGCCAGCAGCGCGCGGCGGCCGCCATCGCGGCGGGCCGCTTCAAGGAGCAGATCGTTCCGGTCGAGGTGAAGACGCGCAAGGGTGTCGTGCTCTTCGACACCGACGAGCACGTGCGCGCCGACACCACCGTCGAGACGCTGTCGAAGATGAAGCCCGCGTTCAAGAAGGACGGCCTCGTCACCGCCGGCAACGCCTCGGGCATCAACGACGGCGCGGCCGCAGTGGTGTTGGCCAGCGGCGAGAGCGTCAAGGCGCGCGGGCTGAAGCCGCTGGCGCGCCTTGTCGGCTATGCGCACGCCGGCGTCGAGCCCGCGTACATGGGCATCGGCCCGGTGCCGGCCACGCGCAAGGTGCTGGAGCGCACCGGCCTGAAGGTGAGCGACTTCGACGTGATCGAGTCGAACGAAGCCTTCGCGGCGCAGGCCTGCGCGGTCATCAAGGAACTGGGCTTCGATCCGGCCAAGGTCAATCCGAACGGCTCGGGCATTTCGCTGGGCCATCCTGTGGGCGCGACCGGCGCGATCATCACGACGAAGGCGATCGCCGAGCTGCAGCGCACTGGCGGTCGCTATGCGCTGGTCACGATGTGCATCGGCGGCGGGCAGGGCATCGCGGCCGTCTTCGAACGCGTCTGAGCCGCATGCTCCGTCCGCTCGTCCTGATCGACCCTGACGAGGTCGACTTCAGCGCCATCCGGGCGCAGGGCGCGGGCGGGCAGAACGTCAACAAGGTGTCGAGCGCGGTGCACCTGCGCTACGACATCCATGCCAGCTCATTGCCGGCCGACGTGAAGGAACGGCTGCTCGCGCTGCGCGACAGCCGCATCACGCAGGAAGGCGTGTTCGTGCTCAAGGCGCAGCAGCACCGCACGCAGGAGATGAACCGTGCCGACGCGCTCGCGCGCCTGCAGGCGGTGGTCGACAGCGTGGCCGTCGCTCCTCGCGTGCGGCGCGTGACCAAGCCCACCTACGGCTCGAAGCAGCGCCGGCTCGAAGGCAAGAGCCAGCGCTCGCAGATCAAGAGCCTGCGCGGGCCGGTTCGGGACTGAGCGTTCCGGCACCGCCGCGCAGCCGGCGAATCTGCAGGCCGACGCCGATCAGGTACAGCACGAACAGCACGCCCGTGATCGCCTTGAGCTCCGGCGCGTCGGCATTCGGCAGCAGCGGGGCGCCGAGCGGCAGGCGCGTGAGCGTTTCGGTGAAGGCCGGGATCCAGTGGAACAGGAAGCTCGCCGAGAACGCGATGGCCTCCACGTAGCGCGCCCACTTGCCGAAGAGCACGCCACGCCCGGCGAGCGCGCCCACGGCCAGCGCGAGCAGCGTGATGATGCCCAGCGCATGCGGCTTGCCGAAGCCGCCGTGCTGGAAGATGCCGAAGCCCGTGAGGCAGGTCAGCACGGTGGTCCACACGAAGAGCCGGCCCAGCCCGGTGCGCATCGTGATTTCCTTGTAGCGGAACAGGGCCAGGAGCCCCGCGACGACGGCGATCAGGCTGATCGCGGTGTGAACGATACCCAGGGACGTGAGCCCCAGCCATCCTGTCGGTGCCATGCGGACCTCCTCGTGATCGTGGTGCGGCATTCTGGCGCTTTGTTTCAAATTTGCCGAATCTGGGATGAATTGAGTGCCAAAGGCCCTGCTTTACGGGTCTGAAACATCTCCCAAGCACAATCGTATTCATGAGAAGAGTTCTCTTTCCGCGTGCGAGGCTTGCTGCAGCGCTCCTTTTGGTGCCGCTGGCCGTGCTGCTGAGCGCCTGTGGCCCGGGCGTGGCCGGGCCGGTGCAGAGCACCGCCGCGGCGCCCGAGCTCAAGTGGGAAGAGCTGATCCCCAAGAGCTGGGACCCCACCAGGCGCTACCGCAACATCAGCCTCGAAGCCCTGCGCGACAACGATCCGCGCGCGATCCAGATGCTCGACGAGATGCGCGCCGTCTGGGACAACGCGCCGGTCAACGTCGCGCTCGACGGCAAGGCGGCCAAGCTCGCCGGTTTCGTCGTCCCGCTGGACAACACGCAGGAGGGCATCCGCGAATTCCTGCTGGTGCCGTACTTCGGCGCCTGCATCCATACCCCGCCGCCGCCCGCCAACCAGATCGTGCGCGTGGTCGCGGCCTCGACCGTGAAGGGCCTGCACGCGATGGACACGGTGTACGTCAGCGGCACGCTGAAGGCGGCGCGCTACTCGTCGGCGGACATGGGCGTGAGCGGCTACGAGATCAAGTCGGCCGCGGTCGAGCGCTTCGTGCCGAAGCAGCCGCAGTGAGCGGCCGTGCTCAGCCGCCCATGCGGCGAGACAGGAAATCCAGGAACGACGTGATGCGCGCCGACAGCTGCGTGTTGCGGTAGTACACGGCATTCACCGGCTGGCGCACGTCCGCCGTCTCCTTTGCCAGCACCTGCACCAGCGCGCCGCTTTCGCGGTCGGCGCCCGTCATGAAGTCCGACAGGCAGACGATGCCCACGCCCGCCAGCGCCAGCTGACGCAGCGTTTCACCGCTCGACGCCACCAGCGTGGGCGCGATGTTCCATTCGTCGCCGTGCACGCCGCGCAGGGGCCAGCGGTTCAGCGATTCGGGTTGCGTGAAGCCCAGCAGGGTGTGGTCGGCCAGGTCGGCCACCTTGCGCGGCTTGCCGTGCGCCTCGAGATACGCCGGGCTCGCGAGCACGCGCAGCCGGTGCGTGCCCAGCGGGCGCGCATGCAGCGTCGAGTCGCGCAGCGGGCCGATGCGGATCGCGATGTCGGTGCGGCGCTCCAGCAGGTCGATGGGCAGGTCGTCGGTGTCGAGCTCGAGGCTGATCTGCGGATAGAGGCTGCGGAACTCGGGCACCAGCGGCACGATGGCATGCAGCATGAAGGGCGAGGCCGCGTTCACGCGCAGCCGGCCCGCAGGCTGCTGGCGGCGCGCGGCCATGTGCTCCTCGGCGTCGTCGATGGCATCGAGGATCGCGCGCGTGCGCTGCAGGAAGGCCGCGCCTTCCTCCGTGAGCTCGAGCCGCCGCGTGGTTCGGCGAAGCAGCGTGGTGTCGAGCTTCTGCTCGAGCCGGCTCAGCGCGCGGCTGATGCCCGAGACGGTCTGCGACAGCTGCTCCGACGCGGCCGTGATCGAGCCCGTGTCCACCACCGTGCGGAACGCGACGAGTTCTTCGATGGTGGTCTTCATGGGGGCTGGCGTGTCAGGCGGCGGCTTCATGCTCCGCAGGCACCTCGACGCGCGGCATCAGTGCAGCGAGCGCCTCGCCGTCGGTGCGATAGCTGAACAGCATCGGCCCCGGCGCCAGCAGCCCGGCGCTTTCCAGCACCTGCATCGCGGGCAGCTTCATCCCGCTCAGGTGAAGGCGGATGCCCTTGGATTCCATCATCCGGCGGATCGAGCCGAACACTTCGGCGCCGGTGATGTCGATGCGGTTGATGGGCTGCGCGAACAGGCACACGTCGGTGAGCCCGGGCTGCTCGGCCACCGCCACCGTGAGTGCGCGTTCCAGCGTGGAGGCGGAGGCGAAGTCGAGTTCGGCGTCCATGCGCAGCGCATAGAGATTCGGCGCCAGCGGCGGCAGCTTCCACAGGTGGCGGTCGCGCAGGCTGCCGTCGGGGTGCAGGCCCACCTCGATGATGCGCGGGTGCAGGTGCCGGTACATGTAGTGCGCCAGGGCGGCAAGCAGCCCGCCGAGAACGCCCCAGTAGATGCTCGGCGCGGTCGCGATGGTCAGCACGAAGGTGCCGAAGGCGATGCCTGCCTCGATGCGCGAGATGCGCCACAGCGCGGTGAAGCTCGCCGGCTTCACCAGCCCGAGGATGGCCGTGACCACCACTGCCGCCAGCACCGCCTGCGGCACGTGATAGAGCAGCGGCATCAGCCACAGCAACGCACCGGCCACCACGACCACGCTGAAGAGCGTCGCCCAGCCGGTCTGCGCGCCCGCGTACAGCGTGATGGCCGAACGCGAGAAGGACGAGCTGGTGGGAAACGCACCCGTGAAGCCCGATGCCAGCTTGGCCAGGCCCTGGCCGATCAGGTCCTGGTTTTCGTTCCAGAGCGTGCCGGCGCGCGCGTTGTCGACCTTGGCGCTGGACGCCGTCTCGAGAAAGCTCACCAGAGTGATCATCAGCGCCGGCAGCACCAGCGCGCTGAAGGTGCTCAGCGGCAGCAGGCCGGGCCAGTAGAACGAGGGCAGGCCCGAGGGCAGGGTGCCCACCACCGCGCCGCCGCGCAGCGCGTAGTCGACCAGCCAGCTGATGGCCGCCGCGCCGGCCACCAGCGCCATGGTGGTCGGAAAGCGCGGCAGCAGGCGCTTGCCCAGCCACAGCACCGCAATGCTGCCGAGGCCGAATGCGATGGCCACGAGGTCGGGCAGCGGCCCGCCCTGCAGCACCTGCGGAATGGTCCGCCCGGTGAAGCCCAGCAATGCCGGCAGCTGTGAAATGGCGATCAGCACCGCCGCGCCCTGCGTGAAGCCGATGAGCACCGGCGAATTCACCAGCCGCAGCAGCCAGCCGAAACGTCCGGCGCCCAGCACGATCTGGATCGCGCCCGACATCAGCGTGAGCCACACCGCCATCGCCACCCACTCGGCGCTGCCTGCCACGGCCAGCGGCGCGAGCGAGGCGCCGACCAGCAGGCTGGTGAGCGCCGTGGGCCCCACCGACAGCCGCTGCGAGGAACTGAACATCACCGCGATCAGCGCCGGGAACAGCGCCGCGTACACGCCCGTGACCAGCGGCATGCCCGCCAGCGCCGCATAGGCCACGCCCTGCGGAATGACCATCAGCGCCACGGTGATGCCGGCCATCGCCTCGTTGCGCAGCAGCGCTGCGGAAGGACGGGGCCAGGCCAGGCAGGGAACCCAGCGGGACAGGCGCTGGCGCAGGGAAGGAGAGGGGGCAGCCGGGGTCATGGATGTTTGCGGGCGCACGGGAGAGAACTGCAGGCACATGCGCGGTGCGCCGCGCGGGAGCGATGCGGAATGCGGGGCGAGGTCAGATCAGTGAAGTGGCGTTCTTGAGCACGTAGTCGCAGGCCTTTTCCTTGACCTTCGACGACAGGCCCTTGAAGTTCAGCGACTTGCCGTCGCCGCCCTGCAGCAGGCCCTTGGCGCCGCTGGCGAAGCCGGTCTCCTGCTTCTTCTGCCCGGTGATCTTGGCGAGCAGCTTGTCCTTCACCGAGGCGGCGTCGCCGCCCAGGTAGTTGTTCTTCACGCAGTACTGCAGCACGCCGGCCGCGTTGCCCATGGTGCTGGTGCCGATGGCCGGCATCTTGAAGCCAAGGCTGCTGCCCAGGTTGCCGAGCGCCGATCCGCCTGTGCTGCTGCCTGCGCCGCCTTGCGAGTTGGCGGTGGCCGCCTCGCCGGCCTTTTCCTTCAGCTGGTCGAGCAGGTTGTTGGCTTGTGCCGAGGCGCCTGCGGCGAGCAGCGCCAGGGCGATGAGGGTGGAACGGGCGTGCATGTTGTCCTCCTGTCGGTAGCGTGGTGGAAAGCGGCCACCAGCATAACGGAGACGCCGGGGCGAGGCCCCGGCTGCAGTCGCCCTCGCGCCTGTGCTTACTTCGAACGCGGCGGGCGCTTTTCGAGCAGCGGTGCGCTGGTGCCTTGCACGCCGACCAGGCCGAGCACCGTCACCAGCGAGTTCTGCGCGCCCTTCCAGCCGTCGGTCACGTCGATCCACTCGCTGAGCGCGTGGAAGCCGCCGGTCTTGCCGCCGCCGCCGATGATGATGGCCGGGATGCCCAGCGACATCGGCACGTTGGCGTCGGTGCTCGCGCCGGTCAGCAGCGTCTTGTGGCCGAAGGCCGCGTTCGAGCGCGTTGCGGCCTCGACGATCACCGTGTCCGACTGCGTGCGGCCGCCCGGACGGTCGCCGATGAGCTTGGTGCTCACGCTCAGCGTGTTGACGTTCCAGCGCTTGTTCTCCTCGACCACGGCTTCGTCGATGGCGGCCAGGATCTTCTTCTCGGTCTCGAGCAGCGGCGCCATTTCGTCTGAGCGGATGTCGACCGCCATGCGCGCGTCGGGCGCGATGGTGTTCACCGAAGTGCCGCCGCCGACCGTGCCGACCGTGAACGTCGTCTTGGGGAAGCTCGGCGTGCGGATGTCGGCGATCTTCGCGATGGCGCGGCCCATGCCGTGAATGGCGCTCGGCACCTGGCCGAAGGCGCCGTAGCTGTGGCCGCCGGGGCCCTTGAAGGTCACTTCGTAGCGGTGGCTGCCCGTGCCCAGCATCAGTACCGTGCCGTCGGCGGCGGGCTCCAGGCCGACCATGCCGTCGATGTCGAGGTTGTCGCGAAAGATCGCCTTGATGCCGCGCAGGTTGCCGAGCTCTTCCTCGCCCACGTTGCCCACGATGAGCAGGTCGCCCACGGTCTGGATCTTGTTGTCGTTCAGCACCTTGAGCCACGACAGCAGCACCGACAGGCCGCGCGTGTCGTCGGAGATGCCGGGTGCGTAGAGCTTGCCGTCGCGCTCCTTGACCTTCACGTCGGTGCCGGCGGGGAACACGGTGTCGAGGTGGGCGGAGATCAGCAGCTTCGGCCCGTTGCCCGTGCCCTTGCGCAGGCCGACCACGTTGCCTTCGGCGTCGATCTTCGCGTCCGTGAGGCCCAGCGCCTTCATGCGGGCCAGGAAGGCCTCGGCGCGCTTCTGCTCCTTGAAGGGCGGGGCCTCGATCTCGGTGAGCATCTTCAGGTCCTCGACCGAGCGGTCGTGGTCGGCCTTGACGGCCTCCAGCAGCTTCTGGATCGCGGGCGAGGCCATCAGCTGGGTGTAGGCCTTGTCCACTTCGGGCCGCACCTGCGTCGGCGTGGCGGCGACGGAGCCGCCCTGGGCATGGGCGATGCCGGTGGCCGCAGCGGCCAGGGCAAAGACGACCGAGGCGAGCGGGGCGAGGCGAAGCGGCGCGTGACGAGGCATGGTGCGGGGATGTCCTTGTATTTGAGGCGAACCAGGTCGAGGTGAACGGCGCCGCGGAAGCTGGCCGGGTGCGGCGTCGTCAGCAATTCTTATGGCTGTGTTAGGCGCGCGCTCTGGTTTAATCTTCCGCGTTGTCAGTTTTTCTAACGAGGCTCCCATGCGCCGCCACATTCCCAGCACCCGAGCGCTGCTGATATTCGACGCGGTGGCTCGCCACCACGGCGTCGGCAAGGCCGCCGAGGAGCTGTGCCTCACGCACAGCGCAGTGAGCCAGCAGCTGCGGCTGCTGGAGGAGCAGATCGGCGTGCGGCTCGTGCAGCGCACCGCGCGCGGCACTGAGCTCACCGAGGCCGGGCGGCGCTATCACGGGCAGATTTCCGGCGACCTGCTGCGGCTGCAGAACCACACGCTGGAAGCCATGGCGCAGCGCGCCGACGGCCTGCGCCTGCTGGTGGGCGCTGTGCCGGTGCTGGCCGAGGGCTGGCTCACGCCGCGGCTGCCCGAGTTCGTCTCGCGGAATCCGGGCTGCAGCCTGCACCTGCAGGTGTTCCCTACGCATCTCTACATGGAGGACCAGCCCTTCGACGTGGGCGTGCAGTACGACGACGCCGTATGGCCGGGCGCGAATGCGCAGCCGTTGATGGGCGAATCCTGCGTCGCGGTGTGTTCTCCCCGGGCGAAGGGGCGCGCGGCCATGGCTCGGGGTGACTTCCGCGCGGCACAGCTGCTGCAACTGCGCACGCGCATGGGGGCGTGGGAGGAGTGGTTCGGGCAGGTCCCGAACCTGCGCGCGCCGGACAACCTGGTGGCGGGGCACCGCTTCGACCTGTTCTCGTCGCTGGTCGCGGCGGTGCGGGCGGACCTCGGCGTGGGGCTCGTGCCCGACTACTTCGTGGAGCGCGAACTGCGTTCGGGTGAACTGGTGCTGGCCTGCCCGCATCGTGCACCCTCGAGCCGGGGCTACAGCGTGTTCGTGGCGCCAAGCCGCACGGATGACCTGCTGGTCGGCGCCTTCGTGGCATGGCTGCGCGCGGCGGCCGCGCCGCCAGTGCAGGCGGTGGCCGCCTAGGCGCGCTTGAAAAGCAGCACCGAGTTCGTGCCGCCGAAGGCGAACGAGTTGCTGACGGCGGCTTCGAGCGACGGTGCTGCCGCGTCGTCCTGCGTCACGAGGTTGAGCTGGCAGTCGGGGTCGATCTCGCGGCAGTTCGCGTTGGGCGGCAGCTGCCGCTGGTTCAGCGCGAGCACGGTGACGAGCGCCTCGATGGCGCCCGCCGCACCGAGCATGTGGCCATGCAGCGCCTTGGTGGAGCTCACGCGCAGCGCGTCGAGATCGTCGCCCCACACCTCGGCCAGCGCGTTGCGCTCGACCACGTCGCCGATGCGCGTTGCCGTGCCGTGGGCGTTGCAGTAACCCACGTCGCGCGGCTGCAGTCCGGCCGTGCGCAACGCGGCGCGCAGCGCGCGGGCCTGGCCCGGCGAGTCGGGCTTGGTGAGATGGGTGGCATCGCTGCTCAGGCCCCAGCCGGCCAGCGTGGCGTAGCTGCGAGCGCCGCGCGCGCGTGCGCGTTCTGCCGATTCGAGGATCAGGAAGGCCGCGCCTTCACCGAGTACGAAGCCGCTGCGGTCGGTGGCGAAGGGCCGCACCGCGCCGGCAGCCTCGCCGGGCTGGAAGCTGGCCAGCGTCTGCATGGCCTGCCAGGCCACCACCACGCCCGGCACGATCAGCGCCTCGCTGCCGCCGGCAATGGCGAAGTCGACTTCGCCGCGCTGCACGGCCTTGGCCGCCTCGGCGATCGCGACCGACGACGAGGCGCAGGCGACCGAATAGGTGAGCACCGGGCCCTGCACGCCCTGGCGCATTGCCACATGGGCGGCCGGCGCGTTGGGCATGAAGGCGGGAATGGTGAGCGGCGACACGCGGCCGTTGCCGCGGTAGGCCGCCTCGAGTGCCGCGGCTCCGCCCATGCCGCAGCCGGAGAAGACGCCGACGCGCTCGGGGTCGGCATCTGAAACGGCCAGGCCCGCGTCGCGCATCGCCAGGTCGGCGGCGGCCACGGCCAGCTGGCTCACGCGGTCGACGCCGGCGAGCTGCAGCTTGGTGAACCAGCGGGTTTCGTCGAATGCCGCGGTGGCCGCGGCTGCCGGCTTGGGCAGGTCGGGAAAGACGGGCTGTATGGCGGAGCGGCCCTGCAGCAGGGCCTGGAACAGGGCGCCGGGTTCGTCGCCATGCGGTGCGACGACACCCAGCCCGGTGACTGCGACCTCGTGGTTCACGCGGCTTTCGCGGCCCTGACCTTGTCGACCAGCAGCGCGAGTTCGGCCAGGGTGTCGATGCTCGCGTCCTCGTCGGGCATGGTGATGCCGAAATGGTCTTCGATGGCGAACAGAAACTCGGCGAGGGCCAGCGAATCGAGTCCGCCGGTTTCACGCATGGAGGCGTGAGGGTCGAGCTTCGACGGTTCGATGCCGTACTTCTCGTGGATCAGGTCCTGCAATTCCTTCAGCGAACTCATCGTGCAATGCCTGTCGTCGTGTGCCGTCCGATCGATCGCCGCCCTGTGCGGTCCTTGAGTCAATCGATCCCTTCCTCGTCGGCCAGTGGTGAGTGGTCAGTGTTTACGGATGATATCCGCTCCCACGCAAGGGGAATCCCTGCGCTCGCGCGCGCCCGGCCGCCAGCGCATCGAGGGTAGGGCGAACGCCATACCCAGCAGCGCCCCGGCCGCCACGTCGAGCGCCACGTGCTGCTTGACCGCCAGCGTCGAATAGGCGATGGCGGCGAACCAGGCCCAGTTCAGCACACGCCAGAAGGCCGGCGTGCGCGCCTCGCGCAGCACGTCCTCGATGCGGATGGCGGTGAAGATGGCCACCGCCACGTGCATCGACGGGCAGGCATTGCCCGCCGCGTCCACGCCCTGCAGCATCGCGAAGCCCGGGTAGCCGGAGACGTCGATGGCCAAAGGGGGTATCTGGGTCGGCCAGAAGTAGAAGATGCCCAGGCCGGTGACGCACAGCCCCCCGATCCACAGCCCGTAGACCACCAGTTCGCGGAAGGTGAGCTGCAGCCCCGGCGCGATGCCCACGTACACCCAGAGCGAGAGGTACGGGCCCAGCAGGAAGGCCTGGAACGGGATCAGGTGGTCCAGCGGCGTCAACGGCATCACGACGATCGGGAACGACGGATTGCGCAGCAGGTGGAAGTAGCCGATGAAGAACAGCCACGTGAAGACCGTGGTGCCGACCGCCTTCAGCAGGAAATGGCGGCGCACGCGCAGCCAGATGTCGGCGGTCCATGTGGGCGGCCTGGCGCCGGATGCTGCGTTCAGGGAGATCGGTGAGTGCATGGTGTTTGTCGGCCGCCGATCTTGCCAGAGCGCCGTGAAGCACCCGCCGCTGCGTCGCCGTGTCAGGCGGGCGCGGGCCGCTTGCGGTGCTGGAACGAGGTGGGCGAGCGGCCTGTGGCGGCCTTGAACATCGCGCAGAAGGCGCTGTCGGTGGCGTAGCCGCTGGCGGCGGCCACCTGGCTCACCGCCATGCCGCGCGCCAGCAGCGGCAGCGCATGCGCCATCACGGCCTGCTGGCGCCACTGCTGCCAGCTCATGCCGAGCTGGTCACGAAACAGGCGCGCCACCGTGCGCTCGCTGGCGCCGATGGCGGCGGCGCGCTCGGCCAGCGTGGCGCGGTCGGCCGGGTTGCGCAGCAGCGTCTCGCAGAGCTGGCGCAGGCGCTTGTCGGTGGGCAGCGGCACGTCGATGCGGATCTGCGTGGCGCGCTCCAGCTCGTCGACCAGCAGCGGCGCGATCATGCGTTCGCGCTGCGGCGCATGCGCGTCGGCCGGCGGCAGGCCGTCGGGCGTGGTGTCGAGCGCGAGCATCAGCGCGCGCAGCAGGGGGCTGATCTCGAGCACCTCGCACTTCTCCCACGAGGGCGCGATCCAGGCGTGCAGGTAGACGGTGCGCAGCTCGGCGTCTTCGATGAGCGTGATGCTGTGCGGCATGTTGGCCGGCACCCAGAGCGCCCGCGAGGGCGGCACGATGTAGCTGCCGTCCTGCGTGCTCAGGCGGATCACGCCGCGCGTGGAAAAGGTGAGCTGCGGCCACGGGTGCTCGTGCAGCTCGACGAGCGTGTCGGCGCTCAGGAAATGCTCCTTGGCGCGCAGCGGCCGCACCGCGTCGGGCGCGTAGAGGTGCGGCGTGAGGGAGGCAACGCTGTTGATCGGGGTGGGCCCGCGCAGCCTGGCGGCGGACGCGGCGCTCCTTGGGGGGGATGAGGCGGCGCTTGGCATGGTTTCGACAAATGTTGTCGCTGTATCGCCATTCTGCCGCTTCCCCGCCGCATAGCATCGGTGCCCGCCCCGTTTTTTTGTAGCAATCCATGTCTTCAACCTCGTCCACGAGCGCAGCTTCCTCCTCCCCCCAGACAACTTTGCGCACTGACGCCAAGCTCATCGGACTGGTCGGCCTGGCCCATGCGGTCAGCCACTTCAGCCAGCTCATCCTGGCGCCGCTGTTCCCGTGGCTGAAGGACGCGTTCAACGTGAGCTACCTCGAACTGGGCGCGGTGCTCACCGTGTTCTTCGTGGTCTCGTGCATCGTGCAGGCGGCTTCGGGCTTCATCGTCGACAAGCTGGGGCCGCGGCCGGTGCTGTTCGTCGGACTCGGGGCGCTGGGGCTGGCGGCCTTCGGCTACTCGGTGGCCCAGAGCTACTGGATGCTGCTGGTGTGCGCGGTGGTTGGAGGCATCGGCAACGGCGTGTTCCACCCGGTCGACTACACGCTGTTCAACCGCAAGGTCGCGCCGACCCGCCTGGGCCATGCCTACAGCGTGCACGGCATCACGGGCAGCCTGGGCTGGGCGCTGGCGCCGGCCTTCGTGGTGCCGATCGCCATCGCCTTCTCGTGGCGCGTGGCGCTGGCCTCGGCCGGCGCGGTGGCGCTGCTGGTGCTGCTGGTGCTGTGGGTCTACCGCAGCGTGCTGTCGCTCGACGCGGCGGCCGTGCACAAGGCCACGGGGCAGGGCGAGCACGCACCCGCCGGCGGCGAGTTCGACTTCCTGCGCATCCCGGCCGTGTGGATGTGCTTCGGTTTCTTCTTCTTCTATGCCGTGGTGATCAGCGTGGTGCAGACCTTCGCGCCCGTGGCCGCTGGGCACCTGCATGCCGTGCCGGTGGCGCTGGTGGCGGTGTGCCTCACGGTCTACATGGTGGCGAGCGCCGCGGGCATGGTGGTAGGCGGCTTCCTGGCTTCCGATCCCTCGCGCTGCGAGCGCATCGTGGGCGTGGGCTTCGGCGTCGCCGCTGCGCTGGCTCTCGCGCTGGCCTTCGCCGACTTCCCGCCGATCGTGGTGCCGGTGCTCTTCGGTGCCATGGGCTTCGTCTCGGGTGTCGCGGGCCCGTCGCGCGACCTGCTGGTGAAGAAATCGACCCCGCCCAATGCGACCGGGCGCGTCTACGGCGTGGTGTACGCCGGCCTCGACATCGGACAGGCCGTGGCGCCGCTGGTGTTCGGCCGGCTCATGGACCACGGCCAGTACACCAGCGTGATCGTGGGCCTGGCGCTGGTGCAGGGCGTGCTGATCGCCAGTGCCTTCAACGTGCGTCGCGTGCGGCGCACGGCGCTGGTGGTGCCGGCCTCCGCCTGAGTCTGCGGCCCACGCGGCTGAACGAAGTGCGGTCGATATCATCGACCGCATGCAAGCCTTGTATGTCTATGTGGTCGCCGGCGCCGTGCTGGCGGGTTTCGTGCAGGGCCTGTCGGGCTTTGCGTTCGGACTGGTGGCGATGTCCGTCTGGGCGTGGACCCTGGAGCCACAGCTTGCCGCCGTGCTCGCCTTGTTCGGGGCGCTGACGGGGCAGGTGATTGCCGCGGTCACCGTGCGGCGTTCCTTCGACAAGAGCGTTCTCTGGCCCTTCGTGCTCGGCGGGCTGGTCGGGGTGCCGTTCGGCGTCTGGTTGCTGCCGCACCTCGATCTTGTCGTCTTCAAGCTTTGTCTCGGTGTGTTGCTGGTGCTGTGGTGCCCGGCGATGCTGATGTCGCAGCATCTGCCGAAGGTCGAGTTCGGGGGGCGCGCGGCTGATGCTGTGGCCGGTGCCATCGGGGGAGCTATGGCGGGCATCGGAGGGTTCTCGGGGACCATTCCTACGCTGTGGTGCACGTTGCGTGGGTTTCAGCGGGATACGCAGCGGGCTGTGATCCAGAACTTCAATCTTTCGATGTTGCTGGTGGCGTTCGGGATTCACGTTTTCAGCGGGAATATCGGGCGGGCTGTTGTGCCTTTGCTGGGGGTTGTTGCGCTGGCTGTTGCTGTGCCTGTTTTGTTGGGGGCTCGGCTTTATATCGGGATCAGTGAAGGGGCGTTTCGGAAGGTTGTGTTGGGGTTGTTGACGGCTTCCGGGGTGGCTTTGTTGGCTTCTGCTGTTCCTGCTTTGTTGGCTCGTGGTTGAGGTTTTTTTGGGTGTTTGCTTCCCGGGGCCGGGTCTCGGCCCGGCGGCCGACTCACTTTCTTTTGCTTCGCCAAAAGAAAGTAAGCAAAGAAAAGGCGACCCTACTGTCTGCGTCCCTCCGCTTCGCTGCGGGCAACCTGCGGTGCTCGCGTTTCGCGGGGTCTCGCAGAACTCGCTTCGCTCAAACAGCTGCGGCCCTTATCCCTCCTACGTCTGCGCTCCTCGGCGCAGCCAGAAGGGAGGGGGAACAATTGGGCCATCGCGTTGCTCGGCCCCCAAGGCACTGCAAGCGCTTCGCGCTTGCAGTGCTTGGAATGGATCGTTGGTCTCGTTGGAGGCGCTGGAACTGAATACGTGGCCGAGCGAAGCGAAGGCCAGTCCAGGCTGTTCAGAAGGCCGAGCGCAGCGATGGCCTGCTCGGTCTCCAACTCCCTTCTGGCTGCGCCGAGGAGCGCAGACAGTAGGGTCGCCTTTTCTTTGCCTACTTTCTTTTGGCGAAGCAAAAGAAAGTAGGTCCGCCGCCGGGCGGAGACCCGGCCCCGGGAAGCAAACACTCCGCTTACCGAGGCAACGCCAAAGCAAACGGCAAACTGACAACCCCCAGCAAGGTAGACAAGGTCACCAGCCCAGCCACATAAGGCCCGTTGTACCCCATACGAGCCGCCAACACATAAGCACTAGAAGCAGTAGGCACAGCAGAAAACGCCATCAACACAGCCCCCTGAGCAGCATCGAGCCGCAACAACCGAGCCAGCCCCCAGGCCACCAACGGCAGAAACAGATGCCGTATAGCCAGCACGGACACCGCCAGCGTCTTCCCCGCCCCCAGAGTAGAGAACTTCATCCCCGCCCCCGCGGCCAGCAGCCCGAGCGCCAGCGACGCAGCCCCGATTCGCGTAAGCGTAGGCGTGGCCCACGTAGGCACCGTGAGCCCCAGCACATTGGCCAGCAACCCCGCCACCGTCGCGACGATCAGCGGATTGCGCACCAGCTGCCGCACGAACCCCGTCTGCGCATGCCGCGTCATAGGCCACACGGCCGCGATGTTGAAGATGGGCACGCACACGCCGATCAGCACGGCGATCAGCAGCAGTCCCTCGGAGCCTCCGAGCCGTTCGGCCAGCGCCAGGCAGATGAAGGAGTTGAAGCGGAAGGCGATCTGCGCGCTGGCCGCGTGGTCGCGCCGGTCGATGTGGGTGCCCAGGCCCGGGATGAAGGGCAGGGCATAGGCCAGCGCGATGCCGCAGGCTCCTACGCCGACGCCCGCGGTGAGCAGGCTCGAGGTCGCGCCGAAGTCGAGCGGGCTGCGCACGATGGAGTGGAACAGCAGTACAGGAAAGAGAAAGTAGTAAACCAGGCTCTCGACCTGGTCCCACACGCGACGATCGAGGGCGGTGTAGCGGCAAAGGAGCCAGCCGATGGCGATGAGGGAGAAGTCGGGGAAGAGCAGCTGCGCGTAATTCACCGCTTCGAGGATAAACCCGCTTGACCATGGGTAATCCAGAGCACGGAGAACGCCCCCGAGCCGCTAGCATCCGTGCTTCGTTTTTCGACATCGGTCGAGTCAGATCAAATAAGGAGTTTTCGATGCAACGTCGTCAATGGGGCGCAATGGTGGGAGCCGCGGCACTGGTCATGGTCGCGGGTCAGAGCTTTGCGCAGGGTTATCCCAACAAGCCCGTCGAACTGAGCGTTCCGTTCGCACCGGGCGGCACGACGGACATCGTGGCGCGCGTGATCTCCGATCCGCTGGGTAAGGTGCTGGGCCAGCCCGTTGTGGTGATCAACCGCGCCGGTGGCGGCGGCATCGTCGGCGCGGCCGAGACGGCACGCGCCACGCCCGACGGCTACAAGCTCGGCATCGCCACGGTCTCGAGCACGGCGGCCAACCCGGCCATCAACCCGAAGACGCCGTACGACCCGATCAACGACTTCACGCCGATCATCAACATCGCGGCCACGCCGAACATCATCGCGGTCAATCCGAGCTTCCCGGCCAAGAACTACGCCGAGTTCGTGGCCGAGCTGAAGAAAAACCCCGGCAAGTACTCGTACGCCTCGTCGGGCACGGGCGGCATCGGCCATCTGCTGATGGAGCTCTACAAGAGCCTGACCAACACCTTCGTCACGCACATCCCGTACCGCGGCGCGGGCCCGGCGCTGAACGACGTGGTGGCCGGCCAGGTGCCGATCATGTTCGACAACATCCCCTCGGCAATGCCCTTCATCCAGAGCGGCAGGCTGGTTCCCATCGTGGTGTCGGCCCCGCAGCGTCTGGCCGCGCTGCCCAACGTGCCCACCTTCAAGGAAGTGGGCCTGGAGCCGGTGAACCGCATGGCCTACTACGGCATCCTCGGCCCGAAGGGCCTGCCGAAGGAGGTGGTCGAGAAGATCAGCGCGGGCGTGAAGAAGGCCGTGGAAGAGCCGGCGGTGCGCAAGCGCATCGAGGACACGGGCTCGCTGATCGTGGCGAACACGCCCGACCAGTTCTCGGCGCAGATCAAGGCCGAGTACGAGGTCTACAAGCAGGTCGTGAAGAAGCAGAACCTGAAGCTCGACTGACCGTCGCTCCTCGCACCAGTAAAGCCGCCCGCGTGCCGGGCGGCTTTTTCTTTTTGCTATCTTGCAAGGCATGACCGAGGCCGCCCCGCAGACACAGACGAAGACACCCGAGATCGACGATTTCATCGACGCCCTGTGGCTCGAGGACGGGCTGTCCAAGAACACGCTGGCGGCCTATCGCCGCGATCTCGCGCTGTTCGCGCAGTGGCTGGATGCGCAGCGCGGCGGCGCGGGGCTCGATGCGGCGAAGGAGACCGACCTGCAGGCCTACATGGGCGCGCGGCTGTCCTCCAAGGGCAAGGCCACGTCGGCCAACCGCCGGCTCACGGTGTTCAAGCGCTACTACCGCTGGGCACTGCGCGAGCGCCGCATCACGGCCGACCCGAGCATCAGGCTCATGCCCGCAAGGCAGATGCCGCGCGCGATCAAGACGCTGTCCGAGAAGCAGGTCGACGACCTGCTGGCCGCGCCCGACGTCGAATCGCCGCTGGGCCTGCGCGACCGCGCGATGCTGGAGCTGATGTACGCGAGCGGCCTGCGCGTGAGCGAGCTGGTGGCGCTCAAGGCCACCGACATGAGCCTCAACGACGGCGTGCTGCGCGTGCTCGGCAAGGGCAGCAAGGAGCGGCTCGTGCCTTTCGGCGGCGAGGCGCGGCGCTGGATCGAGCGCTACCTGGAAGAGTCGCGCCCGGCCATCCTCGACGGGCAGCAGACGCCCGACCTGTTCGTGACCGCACGCGGCGCGGGCATGACGCGCGTGATGTTCTGGATCATCGTGAAGAAGCACGCCACCGCGGCCGGCATCCACGTGCCGCTGTCGCCGCACACGCTGCGACATGCCTTCGCCACGCACCTGCTGAACCACGGCGTCGACCTGCGCGCGGTGCAGCTGCTGCTGGGGCACGCCGACATCTCCACGACGACGATCTACACGCACGTGGCGCGCGAGCGCCTGAAGCAGCTGCATGCGCAGCACCATCCGCGCGGTTGAGGGCGCGCGGTTTCTTTCCCCGAAAAACAAGGAGACACGATTCATGAAAAAGAAGATGACGACGCTGCTCGCGGCAGCACTGCTGGCTGCGGGCACCGCTGCGTTCGCGCAGGGCTTTCCGACAGCCAAGCCCATTCGCCTGATCGTCGGCTATCCGCCCGGCGGCGGCATCGACTTCGCGGCGCGCACGGTGCAGGTGCCGCTGCAGGAGGCGCTCAAGCAGCAGCTGGTGGTCGACTACAAGCCCGGCGCGAGCGGCATGATCGCGGCCACCGAGCTCACGCGCCAGCCCGCCGACGGCTACACGCTGCTGCTGGCCAACACGGGGCCGTTCGCCATCGCGCCGTACCTGCAGAGCAAGCCGCCGTACGACCCGATCAGGCAGTTCACCTACATCGGGCAGATCAGCCAGGGCAGCTACATCGCGGTGACGCGACCCGACCATCCGGCGAAGAACCTCAAGGAGTTCGTCGCCTGGGCCAAGGGGCAGCCGGGGAAGGTCAACTTCGCCTCGGGCGGCAACGGCACCTCGACGCACCTCAACGGCGAGCTGATGAACCAGGTCACGGGGCTCGACATGACCCACGTGCCGTACAAGGGCAGCGCGCCCGCCGTGCAGGACCTGATCGGCGGGCAGACGCAGATCCTGATCGACGCGGGCAGCGTGCTGCTGCCGCAGGTGAAGGGCGGCAAGCTCAAGGCGCTGGCGGTGACCGGCCCGGTGCGCGATCCGCAGCTGCCCGACGTGCCGACGGTGAAGGAGCTTGGCCTTGCGGGCATGGAGTCGGTCGGCTTCCAGGGGCTGGTCGGGCCGGCCAACATGCCGAAGGAGATCGTCGAGCGGCTCTCCGGCGGGCTGGCGAAGGCGCTGGCGCAGCCGGAGATCAAGGCCAAGTTCGCGACGGCGGGCGCCGAGGTGCATTCGCTCGGCCCGGTCGAGTTCGCGGCTTTCGTGAAGGCGGACAATGAGAAGTGGTCCAGGCTGATCAAGGAGCGCAAGCTGCAGCTGGACTGACGCCATCCATCACGCAAGCAGGCAGACGATCCGGGCTGCCAAACACACGACATGAATTTCCTCGCTTCCTCGAAGCCTTCGCGCCGCACGGCGACCCGACTCCTCGCCGCCGCCGCGCTTTGCGCCGCATCCGGCGCTTTCGCGCAGGCCGTGCCCAAGACCGTGCGCCTCATCGTCGCCTACCCGGCGGGCGGCGTCAGCGACGTGGTCGCGCGCGCACTGGGCGACCGGCTCGCGGCGCAGATGGGCGTCACCGTGATCGTGGACAACCGTGCCGGCGCGAGCGGCGCCATCGGCATGGACGCGGTCGCCAAGGCCGCGCCCGACGGCGCGACGCTGGGCTTCTCGGCCATCAGCCCTCTGGTGCTGAGCCCGCACCTGGGCAAGCTGCCGTTCGATCCGCTGAAGGACGTGGCGCCGGTGGCCAGCGTGATGTATTCGCCGGTGCTGCTGATCGCCACGCCGGCGAGCAAGGCCAAGGACTTCAAGGCGCTGATCGACGATGCCAAGGCGCATCCGGGTGCGGTGCGCTGGGCCACCTCGGGGCCGGCCTCGCTCGGCCACATCGTGCTGGAGCAGCTGCGCGCGGCGGCCGGCGTCGACATCACGCACGTGCCCTACAAGGGCGGCGGACAGCAGCTCAACGACGCGATCGGCGGGCAGTTCGAGATCCTGTCTACCAACGCGAGCCCGACGCTCTCTTCGCACATCCAGTCGGGCAAGCTGCGCCCGCTGGCGGTGGGCGCACCCGCGCGGCTCGAGAGCCTGCCGCAGGTGCCCACGCTGGGCGAGCTGGGCTACAAGGCGGCCAACATCAATTCGCTGTTCGGCGTGTTCGCGCCCGCAGCCACGCCTGCCGCGCTGGTCGCGAAGTACAACGCCGAGATCAACAAGGCGCTGGCCAGCCCCGAGTTGCGCGCCAAGCTCACGGCCACCGACAACGTGCCGACCGGCGGCACTTCGGCGGCGTTCGCGAAGGAAATCGCCAGCGAATTCGAGAGCAACGGCCGCATCGTCAAGGCCGCCGGCATCAAGGCCGACTGACGCCTTCATGACACCTCGGCTTGTGGGTTGATCGTCCCTACCTTATAGTAGGTAGATGACCAACGCCACGGCCCTCGCCACCGGCAGCACCCGCGAGCAGATCCTCGCGGTGGCGCGCGGCTTCATCGAAACGCGCTCCTACCTGGGCTTCAGCTTCCAGGACGTGGCCGACGCGGTCGGCGTGCGCAAGGCCAGCCTGTATCACCACTTCCCGACCAAGGAAGCGCTGGGCGTCGCGGTGATCCGAGGGGCGACGCAGGGCTTCAAGGACTGGGACGCCGCCCGGGCGCGCGAGCCGAAGGACGCGCTCGAATCGTATTTCCGCATGTACCGCAATACGCTGCGGGCCGGCTCGGGCATGTGCCCTGCGGGGGCGGTGGCTCCCGGCTGGGGCGTCATCAACGACGAACTGCGCCTGGCCGTGCAGGAGCTGCGCAACACGCAGGTGACATGGCTCACCGGCGTGCTGGGCGCGCTGATGCCGGAGCGCAAGACGGGCGCCTCGGTGGCTTCGCTGGCCGGCTATGTGTTCTCGGTCTGCCAGGGTGCGCTGCTGTCTGCGCGCATGACGGGCCGCGTCGACGACTTCGACGAAGCCATCGCCCAACTCAGGAGTTCCTTGCCGGGCTGAGCGCCCGGCCTCGCGCAGGCACGCTTCGGCGTGCTTACTTTTCGACCTCGAAGCCTACCGATTGGAAGGTAGTCAAACCCGCTGGAGCACATCCCATGAAAGCCGTCATTTCCGCCTACGCCCGTTCCCCGTTCCATTTCGCGAAGAAAGGCGCGCTCGCCGAAGTACGGCCCGACACGCTCGCCGCCGGCGTGGTGCGCGGCCTGCTGCAGCGCACCGATCTCGATCCCGCGCTGCTCGAAGACGTCATCCTCGGCTGCGCCTACCCCGAGGCCTCGCAGGGCAACAACCTGGCGCGCATCGTCGGGCTGCTGGCCGGCCTGCCGCACGAGGTGGGCGGCATGACGGTCAACCGCTTCTGCGGCTCGTCGATGCAGGCCGTTCACATCGCCGCCGCGCAGATCGAGGCGGGCATGGGCGATGCGTTCCTGTGCGTGGGCGTGGAGTCGATGACGATGGTGCCGCAGGGCGGCTTCAACTTCTCGCCGAGCCCGGAGCTCAAGGAGAACACCGACGCCTACATCTCGATGGGCGAGACCGCCGAGAACGTCGCGCGGCGCTGGAACGTGAGCCGCGTCGACCAGGAAGCCCTCGCGGTGGAGTCGCACCGCAAGGCGGCCGAGGCGCGTGCGCAGGGGCGGCTGGCGGGCGAGATCGTGCCGGTGCGCCTGGCTTCGGGCGATGTCGTCGATGCCGACGGCTGCATCCGTCCGCCCACTTCCGCCGAGGCGCTGGCCAATCTGAAGCCCGCGTTCCGCCCCGACGGCGTGGTCACGGCCGGCACCTCCTCGCCGCTGACCGACGGCGCTGCGGCGGTGCTCGTCACCAGCGACGAATTCGCGGCGAAGCACGGGCTGAAGGCGCTGGCGCGCATCCGCTCGTTCGCGACCGTGGGCGTCGACCCGGCGATCATGGGCATCGGCCCGATCCCCGCCACGCGCAAGGCGCTGGCGCGCGCAGGCCTGAGCGCAGCCGACCTCGACGTGATCGAGATCAACGAAGCCTTCTCCTCGCAGGCGCTGGCCTGCATCCGCGATCTCGGGCTCGACCCGGCGAAGATCAACCTCGACGGCGGCGGCCTTTCCATCGGCCATCCGCTGGGCGCGACCGGTGCGCGCATCACCGGCAAGGCAGCGTCGCTGCTGGCGCGCGAGAACGGCCGCTATGCGCTGGCGACGCAGTGCATCGGCGGAGGGCAGGGCATCGCGACGATCCTCGAGCGCGTCTGAAAGCCGAGCCGTCCGAGAATGACGGCTGCCACTGACAACAAAGGAGACCTCATGGCCAAGCTGTATCTCGAAGACCTGAAGGTCGGCGACCGCTTCCGCAGCGGCGAGCACGCGCTGGATGTGGCGCAGATCAAGGCCTTCGCGCAGCAGTTCGATCCGCAGCCCTTCCACACCGACGAAGAAGCCGCGAAAGGCACCTTCTTCGGGGGCCTCGCCGCGAGCGGTTGGCACACGGCCGCGCTCACGATGAAGCTGCTGGTCGAGAGCGGCATCCCGCTGGCCGACGGCATCATCGGCTCGGGTGGCGAGCTGCAGTGGCCCAGGCCCACGCGGCCCGGCGACGTGCTGCACGTGGAGGGCGAAGTGACCGCGATCGTGCCTTCGCGCTCCAAGCCAGGCCGCGCGATGGTGACGATGCACTGCCAGACGCTCAACCAGCGCGGGGAGGTGCTCCAGGACTTCTCGCCGAAGCTGGTGGTGCACGCCAGGCCCGCATCGGCCTGAGCCGCGTTCAGACCACGCGCAGGCCCAGCTCCTCCACCAGCGAGGCGGCCTGCCGGTGCGAGATGGTGGCGCCCTTGAACTGCGCCGCGTTCGCGAGCCGCAGCCCGCCCAGGTCGACCTCGCGCAGGTCGGCGCCCTCGAAGCGCGCGAGCTTCAGATGCGCGTTGCGCAGGCTGCCGCCTTCGAACACCGCCTCGCGGAAATCGCAGCCGGACAGGTCGGCCTCGGAGAAGTCGAGTTGTTCGAGCTTCTGCTTGCGAAACGACATGCCGCGCAGGTGCGCGTCGACCAGCAGCGAATCCTTGAAACCGATGCCCAGCGCCGACACTTCGCCGAAGTGCGCGCCGGTGAGCTTCACGCCGCTGAAGAACGCCGAAGCCAGCTTGGCGCGCGCCCATTGCGTGTTGTTCAGGTCGCTGTCCTGGAAGCGGGCGTTCGTCAGGTCCGCGAGGCCGAAGTCGGCCTGGCGCGCCCTGCAGCCGGCCCAGCGGCTGTCCGACAGCAGGGTGCGGTCGAACGAGGTCTCGGCGAAGTTGCACAGCGTGAATTGCACGCCGCGCAGGTCGAGGCGCGACAGGTCGGCTTCGTCGAAATTGCAGCGCTCGAAGTGCAGCGGCTCGTTGCCCTTGCGGTCCTGCAGGCAGGCGAGCAGGTCGGGGCGCGACCAGGTCTGGTCGGAGATCACGGTGGTCATTCGGGGCGGGAGTCGGTCAGCGCACGAAGTTCTTCGGGGCTGAAGCCCGCCCGGCTGCGTGCCTCGAGGTTGAAGGGCGGCTTGTGGCGCGGCGCGTCGTAGCGCGCGACCAGCGCCGGGTAGGTTGCCTCCGCATCGAGGCCGGCGCCATCGCACAGCCAGCGATACCAGTGGTTGCCGATGGCCACGTGGCCCACTTCGTCGCGCAGGATGATGTCGAGGATCTCCACCGCGCGCAGCGCATCGGGCGTGTTCACGCGCTTGAGCTTGCCCTGGATGAGCGGCGTGGCGTCGAGCCCGCGTGCTTCGAGCGTGCGCGGCACCAGCGCCATGCGGGCGAGCACATCGTCCTTCGTCTTCTCGCACATGTTCCACAGGCCGTCGTGGCCGGGGAAGTCTCCGTAGCGCCAGCCCATGTCCTGCAGGTGCGCGTGCAGCAGGGTGAAGTGCAGCGCCTCCTCGTCGGCCACGCGAAGCCAGTCGCGGTAGTAGGCCTCGGGCATGCCGTCGTAGCGCCAGACGGCGTCGAGCGCGAGGTTGATCGCGTTGAACTCGATGTGGCAGATCGAATGGATCAGCGCGGCCCGGCCTTCGGTGGTGAAGGGCGAACGCTTCTGCACGGCGGTGGCGGCCACGCGTTGCGGCCTGTCGGGGCGACCCGGAACGCCGATGTCGTCGCCCGCGACGCGGATGGGGTCTGTTGCTATGGATTCGGTAGCGCCGGACGCCAATATGGCGCGCGTCGCCGCTACCTTTTCATCGGGGTCTGTAAGGCGAAGCGCGGCCAGCGCGCTCAATCGGGGGTGCATCCCTACAATTCTAGGTTTTGACCTTGCAGGGACCGGAAACAATGGCGCTCTACGAACTCGACGGTGTGGCACCCCAGGTGGGCGAAGGTGCATGGGTGGCCGACAGCGCGGAGGTGATGGGCAACGTCAGGCTGGCGGACAACGCCAACGTGTGGTTCGGCGCGGTGCTGCGCGGCGACACCGAGACGCTGAGCATCGGGCGCAACAGCAACATCCAGGACCTGTCGGTGCTGCATGCCGACATCGGCTGCCCCCTGACCGTCGGCGACAACGTGACCGTCGGCCACCAGGTGATGCTGCACGGCTGCACCATCGGCGACAACACGCTGATCGGCATCCAGGCCGTGGTCTTGAATAACGCGAGGATCGGCCGCAACTCGATCGTTGGCGCAGGCAGCGTGGTGACCGAGGGCAAGGAGTTTCCCGACAACTCGCTCATCATGGGATCGCCCGCCAAGGTGGTGCGCACCCTCGACGACGAGGCGGCCGCCAAGCTGCGCCACGGCGCGGAGAACTACGTGGCCAACGCCCGGCGCTTCGCCAAGGGCCTGAAGAAAATTGGCTAACCCCCAGGCTTGCCCACTTCGTGTGGCCGCCAACCCCCTTGCAGGGGGCAATACCGGCGGCCCGGCAAAGCCGGTTCCGCGGTATTCCGCGCGAAGACTGTTTTATTGAGAGAGGACCAATGTTTTGAGCGAGCTGCACAAATTCCTGTTCGATGGCCTGCCGGTGCGCGGCATGATCGTGCGCCTGACGGATGCGTGGCAGGAGATCCTCGCGCGGCGCGCCTCCAACACCTCCACCGGCGCCTATCCGCAGCCCGTGGTCGAACTGCTCGGCGAGATGACGGCGGCGGCCACGCTGATGCAGGCCAACATCAAGTTCAACGGCGCGCTGATCCTGCAGATCTTCGGCGACGGCCCCGTCAAGGTGGCGGTGGCCGAGTCCAAGCCCGACCTGAGCCTGCGCGCCACCGCCAAGGTGATGGGCGAGCTGCCCGCCGATGCGCACCTGCCCGACATGGTCAACGTGAACAACAAGGGCCGCTGCGCCATCACGCTCGACCCCAAGGACAAGCTGCCGGGTACCACCCCCTACCAGGGCGTCGTGCCGCTCTTCGGCGACAACGGCGAGAAGCTCGGCAAGCTCAGCGACGTGCTTCAGCACTACATGCTGCAAAGCGAGCAGCTCGACACCACGCTGGTGCTGGCCGCCGACGACAAGGTCGCCGCGGGCCTGCTGATCCAGCGCCTGCCGGTGAAGGGCGAGGGCAACCTCGAAGGCACCGCCGACAAGGACCACGACCAGGCCAACGAAGACCAGATCGGCCGCAACGAGGACTACAACCGCATCTCGATCCTCGCGTCGAGCCTGACGCGCGACGAGCTGCTCACGCTCGACGTCGAGACCATCCTGCGCCGCCTGTTCTGGGAAGAGAAGCTGCTGCGCTTCGAGCCGCAGGCCGGCATGCTCGGCCCGCGCTTCGCCTGCACCTGCGGCCGCGAGCGCGTGGCGCAGATGATCCGCGGCCTCGGCGAGCAGGAGGCCGAGAGCATCCTCGCCGAGCGCGGCAACATCGAGGTGGGCTGCGACTTCTGCGGCAAGCAGTACCGCTTCGACGCGGTCGACGCTGCGCAGCTGTTCACGCCGCTGGGCGACCAGATCCCGGGCAGCCCGGTCGTGCAGTGAGCGGCTGCGCCGACGAGCCTTTCAGCGCAGCACCTTGACCATCGCGGCGAGCCGCTCGTTCGCGTAGCCGGCCGCCAGCGCGCGGTCGAACATGCCGGCCAGGAAATCGGGAAAGCTCGCGTCCAGCTTCGCCTCTCGCGCCTGCTTCACGAACAGCCGGCCCGAACCCGCGCAGGTGGCCATCGAGCTCTCCGGCTCGCCGTAGCGTCCGGCCTCGATGGCGTCACCCTCGGCGCGGATCATTTCCCCCAGCACCGGCGATATCGCGCCGATCATCCGGCCGAACTCGCCCACGCCCAGCCCTTCGGACTCGCAGATGCGCGCGCCGTGGAAGAAACCGCTCATCGCGCCGAACATGCACGACAGCGTGGCCAGGTCCCAGGCCGCCGCGTTGCCGATGGCTTCGCCCATGTACATGAGATTGCCCGCGATGGTCTCGAGCACCGGGCGGCAGGCGGCCAGCGCGCGTTCCTCGCCGGAGATGAAGAGCGGCGTGTCGGGCCGGCCGATCTGTCCGGGCGTGGCGAGCAGGGCGCCGTCGAGATAGGCCACGCCGTCGGCGGCTGCCCAGGCCTCGCGCGCGTCTTGCGGCGTGCCGGTGCTCAGCTGCACGAGCACCTTGCCGCGCAAGGCCGCGGCCACGCCGGGCATGGCGAGGATCGAGCGCGCTGCCGCGTAGTCGGCCACGCACGTCAGCACGATGGGGCTCGCTTCGACGGCGCTGCGTGCGTCGGCCGCGAGCAGCGTGCCCTGGTTCAGCAGAGGCTTCGCACGCCCGGCGGTGCGGTTCCAGAGGGTCAGCGTGTACCGGGGCTGAAGGGCGCGCGCCAGCGCGATGCCCATGGGGCCGAGGCCGATGAGGGATACGTCGGTCATGTCGTTCTCCGTTCCTTTTCTTGTCTGTTCGTCGTCAGGCCGCGGCGGGCGTCAGCTTCTGGCCCAGCCCGCCGTCGACGGTGAGCCGCGCGCCGGTCGTGAAGGTCGCCTCGAAGGCGAAGAACAGCACCGCGCGCGCCACCTCGTCGGCGGTGCCGTGGCGCCGCATCGGCGTGATCTGGTCACCCAGCCGGATGAACTCCGCGCGCTCCTCCGGCGTCGCGTCGGCAACGCCTAGCGTGGGCGTGTCGATGAAGCCGGGGCTCACCACGTTCACACGGATGCCGCGCGCCAGCAGCTCCGCCGCGAAGCCGGAGGCGAAGGAGCGCAGCGCGGCCTTGGTCGCGCTGTAGACGCTCAGGCCGTGCATGCCGCCTTCATCCGCGATGGACGAGGTGACGACGATGGAGCCACCCTCGCGGATCAGCGGTGCGAGGCGCTGCACGGTGAAGAAGGGGCCCTTGGTGTTGATCGCGAAGGCGCGGTCGTAGCCGGCCTCCGTCACCTGGTCGAAGGGCTCCAGCGTGGAGATGCCCGCGTTGATGTGCAGCAGGTCGATCTGGCCGAAGCGCTCGCGCACGGTGGCTGCCAGCGCGTCGATGTCGGCCAGCGAGCCTGCGTCGGACGCCAGCACATGGGCACCCGAGCCGAGCGTGCGCCGCGCGGATTCGAGGTTCCCGGGGTTGCGCCCGGTCACCAGCACCTCGGCACCGCCCGCGAGCAGCGCCTGCGCTGTCGCGAGGCCCATGCCGATGGTTCCGCCGGTGATGACGGCCTTCTTGCCGCCGTAGATGTTCGTCATGATTCGCTTGCCTTTGAGTGGATGAAGTTCAAGGCTGCGAATGATCCGGATCGGTGCCCGCCGGGTCGCGCACGTTCGGCCGCGCCGGAGCACGAACGGACGACGCCGTGCGATGCCGTGAAGCACCGCGCTCGATAATGTTCCGATGAGCGACACCGATCTCGACACGAGCCTGCGCGTGGACCTGCGCGAGACGCCCGGCGGCATCGTCGGCTACGACGCGCTGCCCGATCACCGCATCAAGCTGCACATCGGCGGACCGGTGGCTGGCGCCTGCAGGCTGCACAACTTCCTGTACACGCGCGGCGATCTCGACATCCTGCCGGCGGGCATCACCGACGTCTGGCACGAGGAAGCGCCGAGCACCTCGGTCGTCGTGCGCATGCCGCCCGTGCTGCTGAAGCGCACCGCCGAGGAGATGGGGCTGCCGCCCGAGCGGGCCGTGCTCGACCAGCGCCACCAGTTCCGCGACGCGCGCATCGAGCACGTCGCATGGGCGCTCGACGCCGAGCGGCGAGCGGGCTTTCCCAACGGCAGGCTCTACACCGACAGCCTGGGCACGGCACTCGCGGTGCAACTGCTCGCGGGGCAGGAAGCCGCCGCAGGCACCGCATCGACGCAAGGACTGACGCGGCCGCAGCTGCGCCGCGTGACCGAATTCATCGAGGCGAATCTCGACGGCGATCTTTCGCTGGCCGCGCTGGCCGACATTGCCGGCCTCAGCGCATCGCACCTGAAGACGCAGTTCAAGCGCTCCATCGGCCTGCCGGTGCACGAGTACGTGGTGCACCGCCGCGTAGACCGCGCGCGCGGCCTGCTGCTGCGCAGCGAGATGCCGGCGAGCATGGTCGCCCTGGAGAGCGGCTTCTCGCACCAGAGCCACATGGCGCGCTGCATGCGCCGCGTGCTCGGCGTCACGCCTGGCGAGGTGCGGCGCGCGGCGGCCTAGCCGGGCTCAGCGCTCTGTGTCGTCGAAGCCGCCGAAGGCGATGTCCGGCGCGCTCGTGTTGTGCTTCGACGGCAGGCTGCGGCCGAAGCGCACCTGCGTGGCTTGAAGGCTCTTCACCTCCGGCAGCGGCAGCACCTGCTGCGCGGCACCGGGCGATGCCTGCCAGCGCACTTCGCTCACGTCGGCGTTGTCGGGCGTGACGTACATCGAGCGCAGCACCGCGAAGGGCTGGGCGCTTGCCGTCGGTTTCGACAGCGTCACGTCGAGCGCGGTGCGCGTGCGGCTGATTTCGTCGACCTTCACCGCGGCGCTGCCGCCATCGGTGAAGCGCACGTGGATGGCCAGCGGCCGGGGCACGATGCGGATCGACGCGATGTTCACGACCGGCCGCGCGGCCGCCTCGACCGGGCCGAGCAGGAAGGACGAGCCGTACACGCCGTCGCCGAAGCGCGGCTCGGGCAGCGGCTTGATGCGCCAGTAGCCGTCGGACGGATAGAGCACGATGGCTTCGAGCGCCTTGCCGTTTTCCTTCCTGAACACCTGCAGCAGGTGGAAGCCGCGGTCCTTGCGCTTGCCCACCTGCACGGGCACGCGCTGCGGGCGCCAGAAGCTCGGCAGCGTCATGCCGACGACGCGCCACTGGGCGTTGTCCATCAGCACCACGGTGCGCTTGCGGAAGCGGTAGGCCGGGTCGGTGGGGTGAGCGCCGCCGTCGAAATTGCAGCCCGAGAAGTCGGGGGCGGTGACGTCGTTGCCGATCTTGTCGAGGTAATCGGGCTGCAGCGCCTCGATGCGCATGCGGCGGATGCCTTCGCCGCGCAGGGTGAGCGAGACGTTGTCTTCCTCGGCGCAGGCGGTGGTGGTGGTGCCGTTCTCGACGGTGGCGGCGACGGGGGCTGCATGGGCCGGGCCGGTGGCGGCCAGCAGCAGGGCGGCCAGGGCGCCGGGAAGAAGCGCGATGCGCGCGGCGGTCGAAAGGGGCATCGGGTCTCCGGTAAGAGGAAAGGGGCGAGTGCGTTACTCGCGGCGCGCGATGAGATCGCTGAACAGCTTATGTTCGCATTCCGGGTCGGAGCATTTCTCGCAAGGCCATGACCACGAGGCGGGCTTCGCGTCGGACCGGGCGCGCGTGCGCGGCCGGCCCTCGTTGCCCGCGATGGAGACGATGGCGTTCCAGGCGTTCGCGAGCCGCTCGCCGCCTGTGCCGTGCACGACCGCGTACGAGAGCTTCGCGCGCGCGAGCGCGGCGCGCACCAGCGTGTCGGTCGGCTGCTGCGCATGCGGGCCGTCGCGCATGTCGTCGGCGACCCAGGGCAGGTCGAGCGCGGTGAGCAGCGTGATCGCATAGCGCCGCTGGGCCGCCAGCGCGCTGTCGTAGAGCGTGGTGTCGGCGAAGAGCTGTTCGCTGTAGACGGCGGTCATGAGCGCCGTCGTGTCGGCCACCACCACGCCGGTGGCCGCGGCCATCGCGATGCGGCGGGTCTGCTCGTCGGCGATGGCCTGCTGCTCGTCGGGGCGCGGCGTGCGGCCTTCGCGCTCGCACCATTCGCGCAGGTATTCGCTCACCAGCGTCACGGGCACGCCGCGGTCGTGCAGGCGCTGCGCGATGGCGCGGGCCAGTTCGGTCTTGCCGGTGCTCTCGGCGCCCACGAGGGCGATGACGCAGCCGGTCGGCAGCACGGGAGTCATGCGCGCGCAGCCCCGGCAGAGGGCATGCGCTGGCGCCAGGCGAGGTAGCCGGCCACGCTGAGCACGGCGAACACCGCGTACAGCCCCACGGTGAGCCACAGGCCCTTGTGGATGAAGAGGCCCACGCTCACGACGTTCACCGCCAGCCAGATCAGCCAGTTCTCGATGAACTTGCGCCCGAGCAGGAATTGGCCGACCAGGCTCAGGCCGGTGGCGAAGCCGTCCCACCAGGGCACGTCGGTGTCGGTGAAGCGGCGCAGGAAGAGGGCGACCGCCGGCCATGCGAGCGTGCAGGCCAGCAGCGTGAGCGCGATGCCGCGCGACGAAAGCCGACTGACGCGCAGCGCGCTGCCGTCGGCCCGGTGGCCGCGCAGCCATTGCGCCCAGCCCCAGAAGGCGACGAGCGCGAAGAAGACCTGCAGCGAGGCGTCACCGTAGATGCGCGCCTTGGCGAACACCGCCACGTAGAGCAGCGAGCTGACGATGGCCAGCGGCCATCCCCAGTGGATCTCGCGCATGTTGCAGCCGACCATGGCGAGCGCCAGCGTCGACGCGACGAGCTCGAGCCAGCTCACGGGAGAGCCCCACAGCATGAACGCGGGGGCCGAGAGTAGCTCGGTCATCGGCTCGGCGGACGAAGAAAGAAAAGGGGAGGGAGGGGCGAGGGAAGGCCGAGGTCAGTGCGCGATCTGCACGAACACTTCGTTCGGCTTGACCATGCCGAGCTCGGCGCGCGCCCGTTCCTCGACCATCTCGAGGCCGTCCTTGAGGTCGTTGACCTCGGAGCTCAGGCGCTCGTTGTTCAGCGCGGCCTTGGCGTTGGCTTCCTTCTGGTCGGCCAGCTTGGTCCGCAACTGGGCCACGTCGCGCACGCTGCCGCGCCCGTTCCACAGCTGCCACTGCAGGATGGCCAACAGGAGCAGCAGGACGATCGGAGGAACGAGGCGGGCGCGCATGCCGCGTGGCGTCCGGGCGTTACTTCAGGTTGTAGAACGCGCCGCGGCCGGGGTAGACGGCGATGTCACCCAGGTCTTCCTCGATGCGCAGCAGCTGGTTGTACTTGGCGATGCGGTCCGAACGCGAGAGCGAGCCGGTCTTGATCTGGCCGGCGTTGGTGCCCACGGCGATGTCGGCGATGGTGCTGTCCTCGGTCTCGCCCGAGCGGTGCGAGATCACGGCGGTGTAGCCGGCGCGCTTGGCCATCTCGATGGCGGCGAAGGTCTCGGTCAGCGTGCCGATCTGGTTGATCTTGATCAGGATCGAATTGGCGATGCCCTTCTCGATGCCTTCCTGCAGGATCTTGGTGTTGGTGACGAACAGGTCGTCGCCCACCAGCTGCACGCGCTTGCCCAGGCGTTCGGTCAGGTGCTTCCAGCCGTCCCAGTCGCCTTCGTGCATGCCGTCCTCGATGCTGATGATCGGGTACTTGTCGACCCAGGTCGCCAGCATGTCGGTCCAGCTCTCGGACGTGAGCGAGAGGTTTTCGCCCGACAGCACGTACTTGCCGTCCTTGTAGAACTCGCTGGCCGCGCAATCGAGGCCCAGGGCGATCTGCTCGCCGGCGGTGTAGCCTGCCTTGTCGATGGCTTCCAGGATCAGCTGGATGGCCGCTTCATGGCTCTCGACGCTGGGAGCGAAGCCGCCTTCGTCGCCCACTGCCGTGCTGATGCCGCGGTCGCCCAGGATCTTCTTCAGTGCATGGAACACTTCGGCGCCGTAGCGCACTGCCTCGCGGAAGCTCTTGGCGCCCACGGGGATGATCATGAATTCCTGCAGGTCGAGGCTGTTGTTGGCGTGCGCGCCGCCGTTGATGACGTTCATCATCGGCACTGGCAGCTGCATGCCGCCCATGCCGCCGAAGTAGCGGTACAGCGGCAGGCCCGACTCCTCGGCCGCGGCGCGGGCCACGGCCATCGAGACTGCGAGGGTGGCGTTGGCACCCAGGCGGCCCTTGTTGTCGGTGCCGTCGAGGTCGATCATCGTGCGATCGAGGAAGGCCTGTTCGCTGGCGTCGAGGCCCAGCACGGCTTCCGAGATCTCGGTGTTGATGTTCTCCACGGCCTTGAGCACGCCCTTGCCGAGGTAGCGGCTCTTGTCGCCGTCGCGCAGCTCGATGGCTTCGCGCGAGCCGGTCGATGCGCCCGAGGGCACGGCCGCGCGGCCCATGGTGCCCGATTCGAGCAGCACGTCGCACTCGACGGTGGGATTGCCTCGGCTGTCGAGAATTTCGCGGCCGACGATGTCAACGATTGCACTCATCTTCTGTCTTTCTCTTTCTGGTCTCTTTGGGCGGATGAATAGATGGGGGAACGGGTCGGAGGGAGCGGAAGGATCAGAGGCCTTCGACGGCGATCATGTTCATGATCGCTGCGCCGGCACGCGCCTCGCGCGCCTTCAGGTACTCGGGCGTCTCGTAGAAGGCCTTGGCCTTCTCGAAGCTGGGGAACTTGAGGATCACGACGCGCGTGGGCTTCCAGTCGCCTTCCAGCGGCTGGATCTGCCCGCCGCGCACGCACACCTCGGCGCCGTGCGCCTGCATGGCGACGGTCGACCACTTGCGGTATTCCTCGTACTGCGTCGGGTTGGTCACCTCGACCTGGGCGATGACGTATCCGCTGCTCATGCAACAGCCTTCAGTGCCTTGTTGGTGCTGCCCGCGCCCTTTTCCTTGTGCTCGAGCGCAGCCTTGATGAAGGCGTTGAACAGCGGGTGGCCACCCCACGGGGTCGACTTGAACTCGGGATGGAACTGCACGCCCATGAACCACGGGTGCACGTCCTGCGGCAGTTCGACGATCTCGGTCAGGTGCTCGCGCTGCGTGAGCGCGGAGATCACCAGGCCGGCGTTGCGCAGCTCGTCGAGGTAGTTGACGTTGGCTTCGTAGCGGTGGCGGTGGCGCTCGGTGACCACGTCGCCGTAGATGCTGTGGGCCAGCGTACCGGGCGAGACGTCGGAGCTCTGCGCGCCCAGGCGCATGGTGCCGCCGAGGTCGGACTTCTCGTCGCGCGTCTTCACCGTGCCGTCGCGGTCCTTCCACTCGGTGATCAGCGCGATCACGGGGGTGGGCGTCTCGGGGTCGAACTCGGTGCTGTTGGCGTTCTTCAGGCCGGCCACGTGGCGGGCGTATTCGATGGTGGCGACCTGCATGCCCAGGCAGATGCCGAGGTAGGGCACCTTGCCTTCGCGGGCGAAGCGGGCGGCCGAGATCTTGCCTTCCACGCCGCGCTGGCCGAAGCCGCCGGGCACCAGGATGGCGTCGTACTTGGCCAGGCGCGACACGTCCTGCGCCGAGATGGTCTCGGAGTCGATGTAGTCGATCTTCACGCGGGCATGGTTCTTCATGCCGGCGTGGCGCAGGGCTTCGTTCAGCGACTTGTAGCTGTCCGACAGGTCGACGTACTTGCCGACCATGGCGATCGACACTTCCTTTTGCGGATGCTCGACTTCGTACACCAGTTCGTCCCAGCGCTGCAGCTTGGCGGGCGGGGTGTTGATACGCAGCTTGTCGCAGATCAGGCCGTCCAGGCCCTGCTCGTGCAGCATGCGGGGCACCTTGTAGATGGTGTCCACGTCCCACATCGAGATCACGCCCCATTCGGGCACGTTCGAGAACAGCGAGATCTTGGCGCGCTCGTCGTCGGGAATCGGGCGGTCGGCGCGGCAAAGCAGGGCGTCGGCCTGGATGCCGATTTCGCGCAGCTTCTGCGCGGTGTGCTGCGTGGGCTTGGTCTTGAGCTCACCGGCGGCGGCGATCCAGGGCACGTAGCTCAGGTGAACGAAGGCCGAGTTGTTCGGGCCCATGCGCAGGCTCATCTGGCGCACGGCCTCCAGGAAGGGCAGCGACTCGATGTCGCCCACGGTGCCGCCGATTTCGACGATGGCCACGTCCACCTCGTGCGCCGTGCCGATGCCGGCGCCGCGCTTGATGTATTCCTGGATCTCGTTGGTGATGTGCGGGATCACCTGCACCGTCTTGCCGAGGTAGTCGCCGCGGCGTTCCTTCTCGAGCACGGTCTTGTAGATCTGGCCGGTCGTGAAGTTGTTGGCCTTGCGCATCCGCGTGTTGATGAAGCGCTCGTAGTGGCCGAGGTCGAGGTCGGTCTCGGCGCCGTCATCGGTGACGAACACTTCACCATGCTGGAAGGGCGACATCGTGCCGGGGTCGACATTGATGTACGGATCGAGCTTGATGAGGGTGACTTGGAGGCCGCGCGATTCGAGGATCGCGGCGAGCGAGGCGGAGGCGATTCCCTTGCCAAGGGAAGAAACGACACCACCGGTGACGAAGACAAATTTGGTCATGCCAGTTCCGGACGCTGTGAATCCGGGCAGTGGGAAATTGCGATTATAGGTGTGCCCTTCGCGACACCTTCCGCCAAGGGCTTGTTGCCGTGGGGCGGATGGCATGTGAGCAACAATACGCCCCATGCAAGATCTCGCCGGCAAACACATCGTTCTGGGCCTCACAGGGGGCATCGCCTGCTACAAGTCGGCCGAGCTGTGCCGCCTGTTCGTCAAGGCGGGCGCGACCGTCCAGGTGGTCATGACGGAGGCGGCCGAGCAGTTCATCACGCCCGTGACCATGCAGGCGCTCTCGGGGCGTACCGTCTACACCTCGCAGTGGGACACGCGCGAGCCCAACAACATGCCGCACATCAACCTGAGCCGCGAGGCCGACGCGATCGTGCTGGCGCCCTGCAGCGCCGACTTCATCGCCCGGCTGGTGCAGGGTCGCTCCGACGACCTGCTGAGCCTGATGTGCCTGGCCCGCCCCATGGACCGCATCCCGCTGCTGATCGCGCCGGCCATGAACCGCGAGATGTGGGTCCATCCGGCCACGCAGCGCAACCTGATGCGGGTGGCGGCCGACGGCGCGACCGTGCTGGGCGTGGGCAACGGCTGGCAGGCCTGCGGCGAAACCGGCGATGGCCGCATGCTGGAGCCGGCGCAGCTGCTGGAGGACATCACGGCTTTCTTCGCCCCCAAGTTGCTGGCGGGGCAGAAGGTGCTGGTCACGGCCGGCCCGACCTTCGAGGCGCTGGACCCGATCCGGGGCATCACCAACCATTCGTCCGGCAAGATGGGCTTCGCCATTGCCCGGGCGGCCCGCGAGGCGGGCGCCGAGGTCACGCTGGTGGCCGGTCCGGTGCACCTGTCCACGCCGCGCGGCGTGACGCGCGTCGACGTGCTCTCGGCGCAGGACATGCTCGAAGCCACGACCCGTGCCGCGCAGAGTGCTAGCATTTTTGTAGCTACAGCCGCCGTTGCCGACTGGCGGCCGGCCGCCCAGAGCGACCAGAAGATCAAGAAGGACGGCAGCGGCAAGACGCCGGTGCTCGATTTCGTCGAGAACGCGGACATCCTCCTCACGGTGGCGAAGAGCGAACGGGCGCAGTCGAAGAAGCTCTTCTGCGTGGGCTTCGCCGCCGAGAGCGAGAACCTCGCCGAACACGCCAAGGCCAAGCGCGAGCGCAAGGGCATCCCGCTGCTGGTGGGCAACATCGGCCCGCTGACCTTCGGACAGGACGACAACGCGATGCTGCTGGTGGACGCCAAGGGCGTGCGCGAGCTTCCCCGCGCGCCCAAGCTCACGCTGGCGCGCGAACTCATGGCCGAGATCGCGGCCCGGCTTCCCGACTGGAGGGTCTGATGAATCCCCAATGGAACACGCCGCCGAACGGCGATTTCGCGCGCTATGTGGAGCGGCTGGCCGCGCAGGCGGCGCTGCCGAAGCGAGCTGCTTCGCCCGGTGAGCACGGCCTCGACGTCGGCATGACGCAGACCTCCGGCCCGCAGCAGGGGCAGGGGCCCGTCACGGCCGCGATGCAGCGTGCCGAGCTGCCGAACGGCGAGGTGCCGAAGAAGCAGCCGGGCTCATTCGACCCGGCGCTGCTCAAGGTGCTGGGCGCCGTCGGCGCGGTGGTGTTCCTCGTGCTGTGGGCCGCGGGCGTGCCGTTCGGCGTGCTGGTGCTGCTCGCGGCGCTGGCCATGTGGTTCGGCAGGAAATTGAAGGGCGTGAAGCTCACCCCGGGCGTCGCCAAGTGGCAGCAGGTGCTCGAAGAGGCAGCCCGAAAGCAAAGAGAACAGCAACAGAAGCAAGGCAACAACTAAGTGAAAGTCGACGTCCGAATCCTCGATCCGCGCATGGTGGATCAACTCCCCGCGTACGCCACCCCCGGAAGCGCCGGCCTCGACCTGAGAGCCTGCCTCGACGCTCCCATCACGCTGGAGCCCAACGGCTGGCAGCTGGTGGGCACCGGCATCGCAATCCACCTGGCCGACCCGGCCTACGCGGCGCTGATCCTTCCTCGCTCGGGGCTGGGCCACAAGCACGGCATCGTGCTGGGCAATCTCGTCGGCCTGATCGACAGCGACTACCAGGGCGAGCTGAAGATCAGCGCCTGGAACCGTAGCGACACGCCCTTCGTGCTGAACCCGATGGAGCGGCTGGCGCAACTGGTGATCGTGCCCGTGGTGCAGGCGCAGTTTCGAGTGGTCACGGAATTTGCACCTACGCAACGTGGCGAGGGCGGATACGGCTCCACCGGCAAACATTGAGCGGATCTTGAAGGCCGGGAAGGGCCGGAAGGGGATCTGCAGGGTTTCCGGGCGGTAAAGAACGGAACCGGCACGGGCCGCGCGGCCTCGAAGGTTTCAGTGTGTGAACGGCGTCATCGCGGCGGATGCTGCGGCGTTAGTCAGGCACACGCAGGGTGCATGCATTCATCATCCGTGCACCGTTCTTTCCGAGGAGCCTCCCAACATGAAGATCTCAACGCGCTTTGTTTCCGTCACCGCTTCCGTGCTGGCCCTGGCCACGCTCACGGCGTGCGTGGCCCCGGCGCCGGTCTACCAGACCTCGCGCTACCCCTACCAGGCGCCCCCGCAGGCCATCCAGTACCGTGAAGCCTCCTACGTCGAGTACGGCCACGTAGCCAACATCGAGGTGCTGCGCAGCGAAACCGCCGGCACCGGCACCACGGGCGGCGGTGCCGTCGCCGGTGGCGTGATCGGCGGCGTGGTGGGCAACCAGTTCGGCCGCGGCAACGGCCGTGCCGCGGCAACCGCGCTGGGCATCGTCGGTGGCGCCCTGCTGGGCAACACCATCGAGGCGCAGCAGAACGGCCCGCGCGCCTACGAAATCTACCGGGTGTCGGTGCAGACCGACCGAGGCGGCTACCGCGCCTTCGACGTGCAGAACCCCGGCGACCTGCGCATCGGCGACCGCGTGCGCATCGACAACGGCCAGATTTCTCGCATGTAGGCAAACCCGATCATCCATCGGGACACAAAAAAGCCGGGCACTGCCCGGCTTTTTTCATGGGTGCTGCGCGGCGGTCAGTGCAGCGTCTGGTTGCCCGGCGCCATCGGCGCGACCTTGAAGAAGCCCGTGCCCGCTGTGCCGCGGCCCACTTCTTCCTCCGTGGCCTCGCGCACCGAGCGCACCGTGATGTCGAGCCGGATCGCGATGCCGGCCAGCGGGTGGTTGCCGTCGAGCACCAGGTGGTCGGGGTAGATTTCGGCCACGGTGTAGATCGTGTCCTTGGGAATGTCGCCGCTCACGCCCTTGGGCAGGGCGGAGCCGTCGAAGGTCATGCCTTCTTCGGTGCCTTCGGGGAAGAGGGAGCGCGGCTCCAGGAAGAGCAGCTGGTCGTTGAAGTCGCCGAAGCCCTGCTCGGGCTCGATCTGCAGTTGCACCCGGGCGCCGGGTTCATGGCCCTGCAGGGCCGCTTCGATCACGTCGAAGAGATCGTCGCCGCCGATCAGGAATTCGACCGGCTCGTCGAGCACGTCCAGCACGTCGCCGAGCGTGTCTTTCATCGTCCAGGTCAGGCCGACCACGCATTGTTCAGAGATTTCCATTGCAGAATTCTCCCATGGAGATTAACGAACCGCTGCCCTTGCTGGGCGGCCTGAGCGCCGCGCAGTTCATGCGGCGGCATTGGCAGAAGAAACCCTTGCTCGTGCGGCAGGCGATACCCGCGATGGTGCCACCGATCGAGCGTTCCGAGTTGTTCGCGCTTGCCGAACGCGAAGATGTCGAATCGCGCCTGATACGCCACGGCAAGGCCGGCTGGTCGCTCAAGCACGGGCCGCTGGCCCGGCGCGCCCTGCCGCCGCTGAAGCAGTCGGCCTGGACGCTGCTGGTGCAGGGCGTCGACCTGCATCACGAGGGCGTGCACCAGTTGCTGCGGCAGTTCCGCTTCCTGCCCGACGCCCGGCTCGACGACCTGATGATCAGCTACGCGAGCGACACCGGCGGCGTCGGCGCGCATTTCGACAGCTACGACGTGTTCCTGCTGCAGGCGCAGGGGCGACGCCGCTGGTCCATCGGCAAGCAGAGCGACCTGCGCCTGCAGCCTGGGCTGCCGCTCAAGATCCTCGAGAACTTCGAGCCCGAGCAGACCTTCGTGCTCGAGCCCGGCGACATGCTCTACCTGCCGCCGCGCTATGCACACGACGGCGTGGCCGTGGGCGACGACTGCATGACCTGTTCCATCGGCCTGCGTTCGTCGGCCGTGGGCGAGCTTGGTGCCGACCTGCTCGCGCGCATGGCGCAGGCCTATGCGGAAGACCTGGAAGACGCCGGCCCGGCCGAGCTGGCGCGTTACCGCGATCCGACGCAGCCCGCGGTTGATGCACCGGCCGCGATGCCCGCCGCGCTGCAGGGCTTCGCGCGCAAGGCCATCGAGGCCGCGCTGCGCGACCCCGATGCCATTGACCGTGCTCTAGGCGAGTCGCTCACCGAGCCCAAGGCCAACGTGTGGTTCGGCGAAGGCGGCGAGGCGCCCGACGCCATGCAGCACGTGAAGCTCGATCGCCGCACGCGCATGCTCTACGACGCGCGTCACATCTACATCAACGGCGAGAGCTTTCGCGCGGGCGGCGCCGACGCGACGCTGATGCGCAAGCTGGCCGACCGTCGCGAACTCGGCCCGCGCGAACTCGCGCGGGCCAGCGAAGGTGCCCTCGCGTTACTGGGCGAATGGTGCGAGGCAGGGTGGCTTCATGCCGGATGAGGCTCCTGCTCCTTCGCTGCCCGAAGGGCGCTTCGACGGCCGCGAAGCCTTTGACGTGCTCCTGCGCAATGCGCTGTCAGCCGCGGCGCGCGAGGGCTGGAAGGAGATCGTCTTCAGCGATATCGATTTCGCCGAGTGGCCCCTTGGCGAGCGCGCGACCATCGAGGCGCTGCAGGCCTGGTCGGCAAGTGGCCGCCGCCTGATGCTGCTCGCGCAGCGCTTCGACATTCTCGAACGTGGCCATGCGCGCTTCGTGTCGTGGCGTCGCATGTGGGACCACATCATCGAATGCCGCGCCAACGGCAAGGCCGCAGGCTCGGAAGTACCGAGCGCCATCTGGACGCCCACGTGGTTCGTGCACCGCATCGACCCCGAACGCAGCAGGGGCGTGAGCGGCACCGATTCGCGCGCGCGCCGCGAGCTGCGCGAGGCCATCGACGAATGCTGGCGCCTCGGGCGCCCCGCGTTTCCGGCATCGACGCTCGGCTTGTAAGCCAATGCCGCGAATGCGGCCGCGAGACATATTCGGGCGGATATGCAGGTCTAGAATTTTTTCGTTCCAGACCTTCATTGCCAAAGGAGATTCCATGAAGAAGTCATCATCCGTCCTGATCGCCTCGCTGATTGCCGCTGCCGCGCTCGTCGCCTGCGGGAAGAAGGAGGATGCAGCGCCGGCTGTCGTGACGCCGCCTCCTGCGCCCGTGACCGAACCAGCGCCTGCCCCCGCAGCTCCGGCACCTGCGCCATCGGCCGATCCGGGCACATCGTCTTCGTCCTCGACCACGCCGTCCCCGGGCGCGCAGTCCGCGCTCGACGCCGCGAATGCCGCCACCGAGGCCGCGAAGAAGAATGAAGCGCCGAAGCAGTAATCAGCGCTGCATCAGACATGCAAAAAGCCGCCATGAGGCGGCTTTTTTTTCTTAGGAGAGCGTGAGCGTCTTGTGCCTTGTAAGGGGCTGGGTGCTCAGACGTCGAGCCAGGGCGAGCCCCCTGCTGCCGTGGCGGTCAGCATCTCCGACTCGTTGCCACCCAGCGCTTCGGCCATGAGGCGCCGCACGATCTCGGGCCGGTTGTTCTGCTCGCTCAGATGTGCCGCGACGACGTGCCGCAGGCCGTCGTGAAGAAGCGCGCGCGCGATCTCCGCTGCGGCGGTGTTCGACAGGTGCCCGTAGTTGCCGCCCACGCGGTGCTTGAGAAAGGGCGGGTAGCTCGAGTTGGCCAGCAACTCGCTGTCGTGGTTGAACTCCAGCAGCAGCGAATGCACACCGCCCAGCCTGGCCAGCACATGAGCGGTGGCGTGACCCAGGTCGGTCAGCACGCCCAGGGTGCGGTTGCCGTCGGTACAGCGCAATTGCAGCGGTTCGCGCGCATCGTGCGGAACGGTGAAGGGCTGCACGCAGATGTCGCCGACCGTGAACTCGGCATCGTCGCGCGCCAGGTTCAGCAAGCCCTCGAAGTCGCGCCCGCCGGTGGCGAGCCACGTGCCTTCGCTCATCCAGACGGGAATGCGGTTGCGCCGCGACAGCGAATGGGCGCAGCCGATGTGGTCGCCGTGCTCGTGGGTCACGAAGACCGCATCGATGTCGCTGGCTGCAAGGCCCGCCTGGGCCAGGCGCAGGTCGAGCTGCTTGAGGCCGAAGCCGCAGTCGACGAGGAGGCGGGAGGTGCGGCCGCCGCTGGTCGTCTCGACCAGCGCGGCGTTGCCCGTACTGCCGCTGCCGAGGCTTCGGAAGCGGAGCATGCGGGTTATCTCAGGTCGTCGGCGATGACCTTGACGATGCGCTCGGCATTGGCCGAGGTTTCGGGCGCGCCGGCTTCGTTGAGCACCGACACCGTGGTGGCTTCGCCCTGGCCCTTGACCGAGATGCGGAACTTCGCAGGCGCCTCGGTCTTGCTCGAGCCACCGAACAGCTTGCCGAAGAAGCCGGGTTCCTTCTTGTCGGGGTTCGGCGGCACGTAGCGCACGTAGTAGAGGCCGGCGCTGCGGTCGCGGTCTTCCACGGTGAAGCCGGTGCGGTCGAGCGCGAGGCCGACGCGGCGCCATGCGCGGTCGAAGCCTTCGCTGATCTGCACGACCGGCTGGTTGCCGACCTTGGAGATGGTCGCGGTCTTGGGCGTCGCGGTGGTCGCGGCCAGGATCTTCGACTGCTCCTGCGACACGCCGAGCTTGACCATCAGGCGACGGAGGAATTCGGTCTCGAGTTCAGGATCGCTCGGGCGGGGCTGCCACACGGTCTGGTCCTGGCGGGAGTTGTTGTAGACCTCCTGCATGCCGCGGTGGCTGATGAAGATCTCGGTGCCGGTACCGGTGGTGCTGCGCTCCAGGCGGGTGCGGAAGCGGTCGAGTTCGCCGGTCGAGTAGACCGAGTCGACCAGCTTGCCCAGAGTGCCGCGGATGATGTCCTGCGGCAGCTTGGCGCGGTTCTCGGCCCAGTCGGTTTCCATGATGCCCAGGTTGCGCTGGTCGGTGGTCAGCAGGAAGCCGTTTTCCTGCCAGAAGTCCTTCACCGGATCCCAGAGCTGGTCGGGGGTGCGGTTGACGACGATCCAGCGCTGCGTGCCCGAGCGCTCCATGCGCACGTCGCCGATGTTGGCCACCGCGGTGGGGATGCCGGGGGCGTTGGCGATGCCTGCCTGGTAGGAGTTGGCCGTCACGGCGCCGCCGGGGATGGCGTAGCGGTTGTCGCGCGAAAGCTGGGAGAGATCTGGTGGGACTTCGAGCGTCGGGGCCTTGCCTGCGCTCTTGTAGTCGATCTTGTCGCTCTCGAGGACGGAGCAGGCGGCGAGGCTGGCAACGAGGGCCAGCAGTGCAAGTCGCGAAATGTTCTTCAACGTCGTCTTCCTTGTTGGAATGGTTCGGTCAATCTAGGGGCCGCAGTGCCCGCCGCCATCTCTGAGCGCGGTTCGGGCAAAAGGTTGCTTAACCTTGCTGCGGCCAGGGGAAAGGCGGGTCCGGGACGTGCTGGAGAGGAGTGCTCAGCCCTTCAGCAGGCCGGTGGCGCGCAGGGCGCCTTCGACCGCGGGGCGGCTCGCTTCGCCGAGTTCGGTGAGCGGCAGGCGCAGCGCGCCGCCGCACAGGCCGAGCCGTGCCATCGCCCACTTCAGCGGGATCGGATTGGGCTCGACGAACAGGTTGCGATGCAGCGGCATGAGCTCGAACTGGAGTTCCATGGCGCGCTTCACGTCGCCCGCCAGCGCTGCCACGCACAGCTCGTGCATCTTGCGCGGCGCGATGTTGGCCGTGACGCTGATGTTGCCCTGGCCGCCGCAGAGCATGAGCGCGACCGCGGTCGGGTCGTCGCCGGAATAGACGGCGAAGTTCTTCGGCACTTCGCGGATGAGCCACTGGGCCCGCTCGATGTTGCCGGTGGCTTCCTTGATGCCGATGATGCCGGGCACCTGCGCCAGGCGCAGCACGGTGTCGTGCGCCATATCGGCGACGGTGCGGCCGGGCACGTTGTAGAGCACGATGGGCAGGTCGCCCACGGCCTCGGCGATGGCCTTGAAGTGCTGGTACTGGCCTTCCTGCGTGGGCTTGTTGTAGTACGGCACGACCTGGAGCTGGGAGTCGGCGCCGACGCCCTTGGCGAACTTGGCGAGCTCGATGGCTTCCTTGGTGGAATTCGCGCCGCAGCCGGCCATCACGGGCACGCGGCCCTTGGCCTGCTCGACCGAGACACGGATGATTTCGCAGTGCTCCTCGACATCGACCGTCGGCGACTCGCCGGTGGTGCCGACCACGCCCAGGCAGTCGGTGCCTTCTTCGATGTGCCAGTCGATGAGTCGCCGCAGGGCGGGGTAGTCGACACTGCCGTCGTCGTGCATCGGCGTGACGAGCGCGACGATGCTGCCTGTCAGTTGCTCCAAGGGGAATCTCTTTGTCGGTGGACGAAAGCGCCGATTCTACTTACTCCGGCGCCCCGCCAGACAGCGGCCCCGGGCCCCTTAGTTTCCCTTAAGGAAGTGGCGCGCCGGCAGCCCGGAGTCGGCCACGGCCGGGCGGACGGCGGCGATGCGCTGCACGAATCGTTCCGGCTGCGCGATGAAGCCGTCCTCGTACGCCACCACGCGCATTCCGGCGCAGGCCGCCAGCAGCTCGCCCGGCTGCAGCAGGAAGTCGGCCCGCGAGGGCTTGCCGACGGTTTCGTTGCCCGCGGCGAAAGTCTCGTAGAGCAGCACGCCGCCCGGCGCGACCGCGTCCACGATGTCGGCCATGCGCGGCCGCCACAGGTAGTTGGTGACGATCACGGCCCCGAAGGCCTGGCCGGTGAAGGGCCATGGGCCGGATTCGATGTCGGCCTCGACGACCCGGCCGAAAGCGCCGGCAGCCTCGACGGCTTCAGGAGACCGGTCGACACCGGTGACCGCGTGCTCGCGTCCGGCGAACCACTTCATGTGCCGCCCGCCGCCGCAGGCCACGTCCAGCACGCCGGCTTCGGGGGCGAGCAGGTGCGACCAGCGGACGATCCATTCGGAAGGGGCAGCCAGGCCGTGCATCGGTGCTATTTCTTTCATAGCAAATCGTAGCTCAGAAGCAGGACCAGATCTGGTCGACCAGCGTCACGAGGAAGTCGGGATGCACGTACAGCGCGAACACGCCGCCCAGCACCGCCAGCGCGGCGGCCAGCCAGCCCGCGTGGACGACGTGATGGCGCATTCGAGGAGTCATGGCCCCGATTCTTGCGCAACCGGGCCGATCAGACGGTGGCGCCCGCCGGCCGCGGCGAAGGGCGCGAGATCGCGCTTTCCTTCACCGGCAGGTTGACCACCGCCGCGAACACGCCCAGGGCGATCGCGATGTACCAGACGATGTCGTAGCTGCCCGTGGTGTCATACAGATAGCCGCCCAGCCACACGCCCAGGAACGAGCCGACCTGGTGGCTCAGGAACACGAAGCCGCTGAGCATCGAAAGATGCGCCACGCCGAAGATGCCCGCCACGATCGCGTTGGTCGCAGGCACCGTGGAAAGCCACAGGAAGCCCATCGCGGCGGAGAAGAGATACACGCTCATCGGCGAGATGGGCGCCATCAGGAAGAGCGCGATCGACACCGCCCGCGCGAAATAGATGGCCGCCAGGATCTTCCGCTTGGCCAGCTTCTGCCCCAGCAGCCCCACCGTGTAGGTGCCGAACACGTTGAAGAGCCCGATCAGCGCCAGCGCGTAGCCGGCCACCTCGGCCGGCAGGCTGCGGTCGCGCAGGTAGGTCGGCATGTGGATGCCGATGAAGGCCAGCTGGAAGCCGCAGACGAAGTAGCCCGCCATCAGCAGGCCGAAGCTCGGGTACCGGAAGGCCTCGCCGACCGCCTGCATCACCGACTGCTCGCGGTGCCCGGCCTGCGCCGCCGTCTTCGGCTCGCGCAGCCCGAAGGCCAGGGGAACGATCACCAGCGCCAGCACCGCCACCACGGCCAGCGCCGTCTGCCAGCCCAGGTGGCCGATCAGCCGTCCCTCGATGGGCGCCATCAGGAACTGACCGAAGGAGCCGGCCGCGGCCGCCACGCCCATGGCCCACGAGCGCCGCTCGGCCGGAATCTGCCGCCCGATCACGCCGTAGATCACCGCGTAGGTCGAGCCCGCCTGCGCCGCGCCGATCAGGATGCCCGCGCTCAGCGTGAAGAGCAGCGGCGTCGGCGAATGCGCCATGCCGAAGAGCCCCAGCGCATAGAGCAGCGAGCCGCCGATCAGCACCCGGAACGCGCCGAACCTGTCGGCCAGCATGCCCGCGAACACGCCGAAGATGCCCCAGGAAAGATTCTGGATCGCCAGCGCGAAGGAAAAGGTCTGCCGGCTCCAGTCCTGCGCCTGAGTGATCGGCTGAAGCCAGAGGCCGAAGCCGTGGCGTATGCCCATCGACAGCGTGACGATCATCGCCCCGCAGAAAAGGACTTGCTTGACCGAGAGCGCGGGGGCGGAGGGGGATTGCATGACTTCGAATGTAACGATTCGCCTGCTCCGGCAGGTGGCGTGGCGGCCGGAGCCATTGATGATTTATCCGCGGCTTTTCGATGCGCATGTCGCATCAAAGCGCGGCCTGTATGAACATCCAGTTGTTTTGGCGGCGACTGACTACAATTCGCCCCCATGGCGACTCCCCCCAAGACTCCCCCCAGCTCATCGTCCGCATCCTCCGGCTACTCGGAAGGCTCCATCCGCGTGCTCAAGGGCCTCGAGCCCGTCAAGCAGCGCCCGGGCATGTACACCCGCACCGACAACCCGCTGCACATCATCCAGGAAGTGCTCGACAACGCCGCCGACGAGGCGCTGGCGGGCCACGGCAAGAAGATCAAGGTCACGCTGCACATCGACGGCTCGGTCAGCGTCGAGGACGACGGTCGGGGCATTCCCTTCGGCCTGCACCCCGAAGAGAAGGCCCCCGTGGTCGAGCTGGTCTACACCCGGCTGCATGCCGGCGGCAAGTTCGACAAGGGCTCCGGCGGCGCCTACAGCTTCTCGGGCGGCCTGCACGGCGTGGGCGTGTCGGTGACCAATGCGCTGTCGAAGCGTCTCGAAGTGGCCACGCACCGCGAGGGCTCGGTCGCCAGGCTGGCCTTCAGCGGCGGCGACGTGATCGAGCAGCTCGAAGTGCGCAAGCTGGAGGCCGGCGAGCGCAAGCAGGGCACCACTGTGCGCGCCTGGCCCGACGCCAAGTATTTCGAGACCGCCGCGCTGCCCATGGGCGAACTCACCCACTTGCTGCGCAGCAAGGCCGTGCTGATGCCCGGCGTGAGCGTCACGCTGGTCAACGAGAAGACCAAGGAAACGCAGCAGTGGCTCTACAAGGGCGGCCTGAGCGACTACCTGATGCAGACGCTCAACGGCGACCCGGTCATTCCGCTGTTCGAGGGCAGCGGCCATGCCGACAAGAACGCCGACAACTTCGCCGAGGGCGAGGGCGCCGACTGGGCCGTGGCCTTCACCGAGGAAGGCCAGCCGGTGCGCGAGAGCTACGTCAACCTGATTCCCACCAGCGCCGGCGGCACGCACGAAAGCGGCCTGCGCGACGGCCTGTTCACCGCGGTGAAGAGCTTCATCGAGCTGCACTCGCTGCTGCCCAAGGGCGTGAAGCTCCTGCCCGAGGACGTGTTCGCGCGCGCCTCGTACGTGCTGAGCGCCAAGGTGCTCGACCCGCAGTTCCAGGGCCAGATCAAGGAGCGCCTGAATTCGCGCGACGCCGTGCGCCTCGTGTCGAGCTTCGTGCGCCCTGCGCTCGAGCTGTGGCTCAACCAGCACGTCGACTACGGCCGCAAGCTGGCCGAACTGGCCATCAAGGCCGCGCAGACGCGCCAGCGCGCCGGTCAGAAGGTCGAGAAGCGCAAGGGCTCCGGCGTGGCCGTGCTGCCCGGCAAGCTGACCGATTGCGAGAGCAAGGACACCAGTCACAACGAAGTCTTCCTGGTCGAGGGCGATTCCGCCGGCGGCAGCGCCAAGATGGGTCGCGACAAGGAGAGCCAGGCCATCCTGCCGCTGCGCGGCAAGGTGCTCAACACCTGGGAAGTGGAGCGCGACCGTCTCTTCGCCAACACCGAAATCCACGACATCTCGGTGGCCGTGGGCGTCGATCCGCACGGCCCCAACGACACGCCCGACATGAGCGGCCTGCGCTACGGAAAGATCTGCATCCTGAGCGATGCCGACGTGGACGGCTCGCACATCCAGGTGTTGTTGCTCACGCTTTTCTTCCGGCACTTTCCGAAACTCATCGAAGCCGGCCATGTGTATGTCGCGAAGCCGCCATTGTTCCGGGTCGACGCCCCCGCGCGCGGCAAGAAACCGGCCTCCAAGGTCTATGCTCTGGACGAAGGCGAACTGACCGCCACGCTGGACAAATTGCGCAAGGACGGCGTGCGCGAAGGCGCCTGGAGCATCAGCCGCTTCAAGGGCCTGGGCGAAATGAGCGCGGAACAATTGTGGGAAACCACGCTCAATCCGGACACCCGGCGCCTGATGCAGGTCCAATTGGGCCGGTTCGATTTCACGTCCACCCAGGGCGAAATCACCAAGCTGATGGGCAAGGGCGAAGCGGCGGCGCGGCGCGAGCTCATGGAGTTGCGCGCCGACGATGTCGATATCGACGTCTGATTCCGGCCGGAACATTTCTCACGACAGGGCATGAACGGGCACAAGATCATTTGCGGTTCGCTGGCAGGGGCTTGCGTTGCTGGAGCGGCAGGACTGCTGCTGGCTCAGCGCGACCCGGTCGGGCAGGCCGCGAACATGTTCTTCGCCGGTGTCTGCATCCTGCTGGCATTCGTGTTCGTCTGGATGGGTTGGTGGGATGACGCGGTGAACGACAACGCCGAGCCCGGCAGGATCGAGCGCGTTGTCGCCACCACATGGCTCTGGATGCGCCGCGTTCTTTGCTGGAGTGCCGCGCTGGTCTTCCTGGGGATGGCCGTGTCGATGATCCTCAATGGCGTCGTACTCGAGCACATGCCCGTCTTCCTCATCGTTCTTGCATTGGGCGGCATGTCGCTCTGGGTCGGGCTGAAGGGTGGCGGCCAGGTTCAAAGCATGGGTGACGATGCCGCAGTCCACGCCGAGCGCCGCAAGCGCTACGGCTGGTGGTTCTGAGCACAGGCCCCGCATCGCCATGACACGCTGGTTCCGTCCGTTCATGCTGTGCGCAGCCCTCGTGCTGTCGCTGCAGGGCGCGCACGCCGCCGACATCTACGGCTACATCGACAGCAAGGGCAACGCGCACTTCGCTTCCGAGAAGATCGACGAGCGCTACCAGATCTTCTTCCGCGGTGGCCAGAGCTTCGACACCGCCAAAGGCATCTCCCCGCTGGGCCGTGGCGCCGGCAGGCTCGACGGCAAGGTGCCGGCCGCCTCGCAGAGCCTGCTTGCCATGTTCGAGGCCTCGCCGAGCTACAAGACCGCCAAGTCGGCGCTGCGCGATGCGTCTAACAAGCACGACATCGACTACGAGCTGCTGCAGGCGCTGGTCGCCACCGAGTCGGGCTTCGACGCGCAGGCCGTCTCGCCCAAGGGGGCGATGGGCCTGATGCAGCTGATGCCTGCCACCGCGCAGCGCTACGGCGTGTCGGCGGACAAGCGCGCGACCATCGAGAAGAAGCTGTTCGACCCGCGCATCAACATCGCCGCCGGATCGCGCTATCTGCGTGACCTGATTGCGATGTTCCCGGGGCAGATCGAGCTCGCGCTGGCCGCCTACAACGCGGGCGAGGGCGCGGTGCAGCGCGCGGGCAACAAGATCCCGAACTACAAGGAAACGCAGAACTACGTGCAGACCGTGCTGCAGCTCTATGCGTACCTGAAGCCCTCCGTTGCTGCGGGTGGCGGCGTTGCGCGCGGCGGCGGCAAGGCGCCCGGGCGCGTCCGCATGGAGCTGACGGTGCCGCAGGGCGGCGCGCTCGGCCGAGGCAACATGCCTTCAGACGCGCCGCGCAGCATGCCGACCATGCCCGACATACCCGAGCCATCGGCGGTGCCCACAGGCGCGGCCGATGCACCACCGGGCACGCCGTTGTCCTGATCGACCGGAGTAGGGAGGAGACCATGCACCGTCGAAGCTTCGTTCTCGCGACCGCCGCCGGCATGGTGGCGGGCACGGCGCGTGCGCAGCATCCGGCCACGCACGACACGCTGCCGGCCGTGCCCTCGTCGGCCGAGCCCTATGCGCGACTGCAGGGCGGCGTGCCGCACCACATGACGCCCGAGCAGGAGGCCCAGCGCTTCACCGAGAGTTCCGCGCCGCCCGGTCCGCAGGGGCGCTGGGAGCCGCGCGCGGCGCTGCCGATCCCGCGCAGCGAGATGGCCTGGGCCACCGCCGCGATGGGCCGCATGCACGTGGTCGGCGGGTACGGCGAAGGCAAGGTCAACCGCGACTACCACCACATCTACGACCCGAAGGCCGACCGCTGGCTCGACGGCGCGCCATTGCCGCGAGGCGCCAACCACGTGGCGGTGACGGCCGACGGCGGCCGGGTCTATGCGCTTGGCGGCTTCGTCGAGCAGAACCGCCGCTCGGACACCAACGCCTACGTCTACGACATCGCCGCCAACCGCTGGAGCGCCATCGCGCCGCTGCCGCGCCCCCGTGGCGCTGCCGCCGCCGTGATGCTCGACGGCGCGCTGCACCTGATCGGCGGTGCCTCGGAGCCCGCGGCGGAGCGCGCGAGCGTCGGCTGGCACGAGGTCTACGACCCCAAGGCCGACCGCTGGTCGGCACGCAAGCCGCTGCCCGGTGCGCGCGACCACGTGGGCTGCGTGTCGCACGGCGGCCAGATCCACGTGATCGGCGGGCGCTTCAACACCTTCGAATACAACACCGACCTGCACCACGTCTACCTGCCCGCACGCGACACCTGGGAGCTGCGCTCGCCGCTGCCCACCGCGCGCTCGGGCCACGGGCTCGTGGTGTATCGCGGCCGCTTCTTCGCCATGGGCGGGGAGGGCGGCATCCTCGTCAACGGCGTGCCGCGCCAGGCGAAGGTGTTCGGCCAGATGGAAAGCTACAACCCCGTCGACGACACCTGGCAGCGACACGCCCCGATGACCACGCCGCGCCACGCCGTGGGCGCGGCCGTCATCGGCGACTGGGTCTACGTCGCCGGCGGCGGCGCGGTGCTCGGCGGCGCCGTGCAGTCCGCCGTCCACGAAGCCTTTACTCTGGGCTGAGCGCGCAGCCTGCAGCCACAACAACAGTTTTTCTCACCAGTTCTTTCATGGATTCCCAACCTCCGCTCGATCTACTCGGTCCCACCGACGGCGACACCACCCTGACCCTCGCCGACTACGCCCAGACCGCCTACCTCGAATACGCGCTCAGCGTGGTCAAGGGCCGCGCGCTGCCCGATGTGTCCGACGGCCAGAAGCCGGTGCAGCGCCGCATCCTGTACTCGATGTCGCGCATGGGCCTGGGCTTCGGCGGCACCAACGGCACCGTGGGCGCCAAGCCCGTGAAGAGCGCGCGCGTGGTCGGCGACGTGCTCGGCCGCTTCCATCCACACAGCGACCAGGCCGCCTATGACGCGCTGGTGCGCATGGCGCAGGACTTCTCGCAGCGCTATCCGCTGGTCGACGGCCAGGGCAACTTCGGCAGCCGCGACGGCGACGGCGCCGCGGCCATGCGCTACACCGAAGCACGGCTGGCGCGCATCACCAGCCTGCTGCTCGACGAGATCGACGAAGGCACGGTCGACTTCATTCCCAACTACGACGGCAGCACCGAAGAGCCGCGCCTGCTGCCCGCGCGGCTGCCGTTCACGCTGCTCAACGGTGCGAGCGGCATCGCGGTCGGCCTCGCCACCGAAATCCCGAGCCACAACCTGCGCGAGATCGCCGATGCGTGCGTGGCGCTGATCAAGTCGAACGGCAAGCTCAGCGAGGAAGAACTCTTCGCCATCGTGCCCGGCCCCGACTATCCGGGCGGCGCGCAGATCATCAGCAGCCCGACCGACATCGCCGACGCCTATCGCACCGGCCGCGGCTCGCTCAAGGTGCGTGCGCGCTGGAAGATCGAAGAGCTGGCGCGCGGCCAGTGGCAGCTCGTGGTCAACGAGCTGCCGCCGGGCGTGAGCTCGCAGCGCGTGCTGGAAGAAATCGAGGAAATCACCAATCCCAAGGTCAAGGCCGGCAAGAAGGCGCTGAGCGCGGAGCAGACGCAGCTCAAGGCCGCGATGCTGTCGGTGCTCGACGTGGTGCGCGACGAGTCCAGCAAGGACGCCGCCGTGCGCCTGGTGTTCGAGCCCAAGACCTCGCGCATCAGCCAGGAAGAGTTCATCACCACGCTGCTCGCGCAGACCTCGCTCGAGACTTCGTCGCCGATCAACCTCACGATGGTCGGCATCGACGGCAAGCCCACGCAGAAGTCGCTGCGCCAGATGCTCAACGAGTGGATTGCCTTCCGCGAGATCACCGTCGAGAAGCGCTCACGCCATCGCCTGGGCAAGGTGCAGGATCGCATTCACATCCTCGAGGGTCGGCAGCTGGTGCTGCTGAACATCGACGAGGTGATCGCGATCATCCGTACGGCGGAAGACCCGAAGGCGGCGCTGATTGCGCGCTTCAACCTCAGCGAGGTGCAGGCCGAGGACATCCTCGAAATCAGGTTGCGCCAGCTTGCGCGGCTCGAAGCCATCAAGATCGAGCAGCAACTCAAGGAACTGCGCGAGGAACAGAAGAAACTCGAGGACATCCTCGCCAGCCCCGCAGCCCTGCGCCGCCTGCTGGTGAAGGAGATCGAAGCCGACGCCAAGACCTTCGAAGACGCGCGCCGCACGCTGATCCAGGCCGAGAAGCGCGCCGTGGCCGAGGTGAAGGTGGTCGACGAGCCCGTCACCGTCATCGTGTCGCAGAAGGGCTGGGTCCGCGCGCAGAAGGGCTGGGCCAGCGAGAAGGCGGCCGGCAACGGAAACGGCGCGGCGCCCGAATACAGCTTCAAGTCGGGCGACGCGCTCTACGAGGCCTTCGAATGCCGCAGCGTCGACACGCTGCTGGTGTTCGGCAGCGCCAAGGACAAGAGCGTGCGCGTCTACACCGTGCCCGTGGCCTCGCTGCCGGGCGGGCGTGGCGACGGCCAGCCCGTCACCACGCTCATCGAACTGGAGGCCGGCACGCACGTCACGCACTTCTTCACGGGCCCGGTGGGCGCCAGCCTGCTGCTGGCGAACACCGGCGGCTACGGCTTCATCGCCACGGTCGAGAACATGATGTCGCGCCAGCGCGGCGGCAAGGCCTTCATCGACGTGGGCGAAGGCGAGCAGCTGTGCCGTCCGTCGCTGGTGGGCGGTGCGAGCGGCGCCGAGCCGATGCCTGCGGCCACGCACGTGGCCTGCGCCTCGACGGGCGGACGCATCCTGACCTTCGACATCGCCGAGCTCAAGAGCCTGCCCAAGGGCGGCCGCGGCCTCACGCTGATCGACCTGGAAGCCAAGGACACCCTGGCCGGCGCGGCCGCCTACACGCGCAGCGTGAAGATCGAAGGCATCGGCCGCGGCGGCAAGGAGCGCGAGGAAACGCTGGAGATCCGCACGCTGAACAACGCGCGCGGCAGCCGCGCGCGCAAGGGCAAGGCGGCCGACCTCGGCTTCAAGCCGGCGAGCATCGTGCGGGTGCAATAGCCATGGGCGGCATCGACATCAGCGTCATCGGCGTCTTCATCGCCGTGGTTACCGGCATCGGCAGCTATGTGCTGGGCCGGCGCATGCGCGAGAAGCGGGCGGCGAAGAAGCGCGACAAGGACCGCATCGCCGCGCAGGCGAACGAAACGCGCCAGGTGCGGCGCGCCCGCGAGCGCAAGGAGCGCGGCGGGTAGTCCTCCGCCGGCTCAGGAAGGGAAGGGCCGATCAGCGCAGATCGGTCCACCAGCGCGTGTTGGTGCGCGCTGCGCCCACCGTCACCACCTCGCCGATCACCGGCGTGGCCAGTTCGATCTTTTTGGCCTCAGTGAGGGCCGCGATGCGGTCCAGCGGATCGCGCCAGGCGTGGAAGGCCAGGTCGAAGGTGCTGTTGTGCACCGAGAAGAACACCTTTCCGCGCAGGTCCTCGAAGGCCTGCACGCTCTGCTCGGGCGTCATGTGCACGGCGGGCCACATGCTGTCGTAGGCGCCGTTTTCCATCAGCGCGATGTCGAAGCCGCCGAAGCGATCTCCGATCTGCTTGAAGCCCGGAAAGTAGCCCGAGTCGCCGCTGTAGAAGATGCGCTGGTCGCCGCTTTGCACCACCCATGAGGCCCACAGCGTGCGGTCTCGGTCGCCCAGCGTGCGGCCCGAGAAGTGCTGCGCGGGCGTGGCGGTGAGCTTCACGCCGTCGTGCTCGCCCGACTGCCACCAGTCGAGCTCGGTCACACGCTCGGCCGGCACGCCCATCGCCACCAGCCGGGAGCGCACGCCCAGCGGCACGAAGTAGCGCTTCACGTCTTTCGAGAGGTACTCGATGGTCGCCACGTCGAGGTGGTCGTAGTGGTCGTGCGAGAGGATCACGCCTTCGATGGGCGGCAGTTCCTCGAGCGCGATCGGCGTCTTGTGAAAGCGCTTCGGCCCCGCCCATTGCACGGGCGACGCGCGGTCGCTGAACACCGGGTCGATCAGCCAGTACTTGTCGCGCAGCTTCAGCAGGTGCGAAGAGTGGCCCAGGCGCACCACGTGGTTGGTCTTCGTGTCGAGCGCGTCGAGCGCGGCCTTGTCCAGCGGCTTCACGGGAATGGGATCGACCGGCACGGTGTCGACCTTGCTGCCGACGATGAAGCGCGACCAGATGCGCCATGCGCTGGCCTGCGCGGGCAGGTCGGGGTTGGCCATGTTGTGGAAGCCGCCGTCCTTGAACTGGGGCGAGTTCTCGTAGCGCGTCTCGCCGCCCCCGGCGGCGCTGCAGCCCGCGACGAAGGCACAGCCGGCCGCGGCGAGCGCGGTGCCGCGGCGCAGGAGTTGGGGCAGGTAGGAGCCTTGCGAGCCCGGGTCTTCAGCCATGGGAGAGCCTTCTGGATTGTGTTTGTCGGATGGCCGGAGACTATCGAAGGCGCGTGTTTCAATGGTTTCAGCGATAGAAACATTCGGGCAGGAGGGGCATTCCGGTGCTATGCCATGCGCCGTATGGCGGGCGCGGCCGAGGCCCGGCACACTGCCGGACTTCATCGGTTTCACTCGTTCTGAGGAGGCACAAGATCCATGAGCACCAACCGCTATCCCATCATCTACGTGCGCGGCTACGCCATGACCGAGTCGGAGCGCGACGAGACCGCGGCCGATCCGTTCTGCGGCTTCAACATCGGCTCCACGGTGTACCGCGCCACCGTGAAGAAGGAAGCCCCGGCGCAGAAGTTCGTCTTCGAATCGCCGATGGTGCGGCTGCTGGCCGACTTCCAGTACCAGAGCGTCTACCAGAACGGCCTGGACATCCTCGACCCCGATTGGAAGCCCTCGCCCGACGCGAACGGCAACGACGTCGACGGCATTCCCTCGGCCTCGGTCATCATCTACCGCTACTACGACTCGGGCTCCGAGCTGCTGGGCGACGGCAAGGCCAAGGACGTCAAGGTGTACGCGCAGGGCCTGAGCCAGCTGATCCTTCGCGTGCGCGACCTCGTGGTGCAGCGCGAAGGGCCCTCGGGCTTCACGGCCGACGACTTCCGCTGCTACCTCGTCGCGCATTCCATGGGCGGGCTGGTGGTGCGCGCCTTCCTGCAGAACCCCGCGCTCGGCGACGCGAAGGCCCGTGCCTGCGTCGACAAGGTGTTCACCTACGCCACGCCGCACAACGGCATCGACATGGGCGGCATCAACGTGCCGGCTTGGCTCACGGTGAACGAGATGAACACCTTCAACCGCGACAAGATGTCCGAGTTCCTGGCAACGCCTGCGGTCAACGGCCGCATGGACTACCTGCCGGCCGCCGCCTTTCCGCCGGAGCGCTTCTTCTGCATGGTCGGCACCAACCGCGGCGACTACGAAACCGCCAAGGGCCTTTCGCGCATGTTCGCGGGCCACGGCAGCGACGGCCTCGTGCGCATCGAGAACGCCTCGCTCTGGGCCGTCGACGATGCTGGCAAGACGCAGCCGGTGGCCACCGCCTACACCTACCGCTCGCACTCGGGCTACTTCGGCATCGTCAATTCGGAGGAGGCCTACCAGAACCTCACGCGCTTCCTGTTCGGCGACGTGCGCGTGGACCTGTGGTTCGACGTCGACGGCGTCACCTTGCCGCCCGACCTGCCCAAGGACGCGGATGTCGATGCGCTCTACCAGGTCGAGCTGCTTGCCGCGCCGCGCGGCAAGCGCTGGTACCTGAGCCGCCGCATCGCCGAAGAAGACTCGCCCGCCTGTCGCACGCACAAGGAGCTGACCGACCCGGCCACGGCCGCCCGCCGCTCGATCTATCTGTCGACCGTGTTCCTCGCCAACAGGGCGCGCGTGAAGCAAGACCGCCCGACGCTGGCCTACGCCATGACGCTGGGCGTGCGCGTGCCCGACTACCAGGTCAACAACAAGTTCTGGCTCGACGGCCACTACGAAGGCAGCTCGCTCTTTCGCGACACGCTGATCATCGAGATCGCGCCGCCCCAGCCCGGCGACCCGGCCGAGAACTGGAACGTCAAGTACGGATGGCAGACCGACACCGCCGGCCGCGCTTCGCTGCCCATGAGCCCGAAGCAGCTGGCGAGCGGCAAGCTGCAGTTCGTGGTGCCGCTGTCGAGCCTGGGCGCCGCGCCTGCCGCGCCGGGCATCAGCGGCAAGGTGCGGCTGGAAGTGAGCGCGTGGGAGTGAAATTCCAGAGAGTTCGATTCCTCTGAGTGCACCTGCGGGCAGGCTGAAAGTCAGGTTCGATCGGTGCCTGATCGGCCACAATCCCGCCCCATGCACTACCTCCTGTTCATCGGCGCGATCCTGTTCTTCGCGTTCATGACGCCGCTGAAGCTCACGGTGGCCGTCTGCGCGCTGCTGCTGGTCGTCACCGTGGTGGTCAAGGTGTCGGCGCAGGTCGTGTCGGGCAGCTCGCCGACGCTGGGCGAGTCGTTCAAGTCCGTCTTCTATGCGTCGCTTCTCGTGGCGCTGGGCCTGCTGGCCTTCGTGAGCTTCTCCAGCGGCACGGGCATCCATCACGTCGAGGGCTGGCCGGCGGTGGCCGTGCTCGTGGGGCTGTTCGTGGCCTACACGCTGGGGTTCCAGATCGGCATCGGCACTTCCTTCGGTGCCAGTGCGGTCGTCGCGCTGATCTCGACGCTGGTGGCGGGCGCCATACTCTGGTCGGTCAAGAACCTCGCCTCCTTTTGAGTCCCTTCCGATCGTCTTCTGGTTGATGCATTTCATGAAAACTGCCGTTCTCGTCATCGACGTCCAGCGTGGCCTTTGCGACGATCCGCCGCGCCCCCATGAGGCCGGCGAGGTGATGCAGCGCATCAACGCGCTCACCGGGCGTGCCCGCGCGGCCGGCGTGCCGGTGGCCTTCATCCAGCACGAGAACGCCGTCGACCTCGAGTTCGATTCCGAGCGCTGGCAGCTCGCGAGCGCGCTGAACACCGATTCGCGCGACGCGCGCATCCGCAAGACCACGCCCGATTCGTTCCTGCGCACGCCGCTGGAAGCGTGGCTCTCCGAGCACGGCGTGAAGCGCGTGGTGGTCTGCGGCTACTCCTCGGAGTTCTGCGTGGACACCACCGTGCGCCGCGCTGCGGCACTGGGCTATCACGTGGTGCTCGCGGCCGACGCCCACACCTCGCACGACAAGCCGCACGCCACGGGCGCGCAGATCCGCGAGCATCACAACACCACGCTCGCGGACATCACGAGCTTCGGCGTGCCGATCCGCGCGGTGGCCAGCGCGGAAGTCGCGTTCGGCGACTGAGCCGGTCTCAGGGCATCCGGCCGGTGGCGAGGGCGCTGGCCCAGTCAGGCCTGCCATTCGACATCGCGAGCGCCGCCATGCTCGCATGGTCGTAGGGCACCGAAACCAGCGTCGAAGCCCAGCCTGTAGCCAGCCGTTCGACGATGGCGTAGCGCGCATCGGGCGAACCCGTCTCGACGACGTGCGGACGCGGATGAACATCGTCGTAGGCCTGTAGCCCGACGCTGCCCGGATTGACGATCAACTGCCCACCCGAAGCACGAACCACGCGAGGCACGTGCGTATGCCCGCAGGCGACCAGTCGCACCCGCGCATCGACCTGACCGAGCCGCGCATCGATCTCCAGCATCGTGGCCGGCCTGAGCAGAGACGGCTCGACCGTCTCCAGGAAGTAGTGCAGGTCGCTGTCGGGTGTGCCGTGGCACAGCAGCACTTCGGGGCTCAACTGGAGCCTGTGTTCGAGCGAGGCCATCCATGCGAACTCCTGCGGCCCGAGGCGGGCATGAGTGAACTCGTCGGATGCACCGCGCTTGCCGGCGGGCAGCGTGAGCACCTGGCGCTCGTGGTTGCCCGCAAGATGAACCCAGTCCTGTGCCATCAGGAAGCGCGCCGTTTCCAGCGGCATCAGCGGCCCGGAGAGGCTGTCGCCCAGGTTGACGACGGTGTCCGCGCCGCGGCGGCCGATGTCCGCGACGACGGCTTCGAGGGCGGGGAGGTTTCCGTGGATGTCGGAGACGATGGCGATGCGCATGGGCCGATTCTGCAGGCTGGCATCCGTCAATCGGCTCCCGGCCGCCACACCTTCGCCAGCGCCGCCAGCTTGCCCTTGAACCCCAGCCTGTCGTTCGACAGCGCATCGATGAAGTCCGACAGCCGCTGCGACTTCACCATCGTGTAGATCGTGAGCCAGGTCGTCGCGACGAACACCACGCCGAACCACACGGCCTTGCGCCACAGCGGCGCCTCGGCCTCGGCCAGCAGGTTCATGCCGAGGAAGCCGGTGGTGATGGTGCCGATCAGCCCGAAGAGCGTGACCACCGTGAGCCGCACCACGGTGGCGGCCTGGCGGCGCAGGCTGTCGGCGTCGAGGTACGTGTTCATGTCGGCGATGCGCGCCTTGACCTCGTCGTAGAGCGGATCGAGGCCGAGGTGCGTGGCGCACATGTGGGAGAGGGCGCGCACCTGCGCCTGCTCCGAAATCTCGTGGAACCAGTAGCGGTGCGTGAAGCGCAGGAAGCGCTCGAAGCTCGCGCGGATGGCGCGCTTGAACTGCTTCACGCTCGGCGTGCTGCGTATGTCCAGCCGCTTGAGCGCCTCCACCAGCTGGTCGGAGAACATCAGCAGCGAGGCCTTCTGGAAGTGCGCGATGAGGAACAGCAGGAAGTGCTGGTGCCTGAACTGCGCGAGCACGCCGCGGTCGCGGCAGCAGAAGAACTCGGAGCGCGCGTCGCCCACCACGATGAGCGCGTGGCCGTTGCACAGGTAGCGCGTGTTGGGTGCCGCGCCCGCGTTCACCCAGAAGCGGTCGTAGCAGTACTTGTGCTCGAAGTCGGCGAGATGGTGGTCGGCGTAGGGCAGGTGGGCCTCGCTCGTGCCGGAGCCCGCGCCGGTGACCAGGGCCAGCCGCACGAAGTCGTCGCGCGTGAGGCGGCGCGGGTCGTCCAGCGACAGGTACGCCATCACCGGCATGCGGTAGTACTCGATCTGCCGGTAGCGCAGCACGCCCGCGTCTTCCGAATGGTCGCTCACCAGCGGCTGCATCAGGTAGGCCCAGTGCGCGGCGATGCGCGGCGCGCGGTGCTGTGCCACGTGCGAGAGAAAGGCCTCGCGCTGCTGCGCGTCGGAGCTCGCGAGCACGCGGCCGTCGGCGCCCAGCCATTCGACGCTGGCCATGCAGTGCAGCGCCGAGCCGTCGGCCTCCCAGCCCGAGGGGTAGGCGCGGCCGAAGCGATAGAGGATGTCCTGCGCCTGCGCGAGGCTCAGGTTGCTCGCGCCGACTTCGAGGTTGAGCATCACCACGTCGATGTCGAAGAAGAAGTACAGGTCGCAATGGATCACGTCGAGTGTGACCGGCGCATCGCCCGGGCGCGACACGAGGCGCACGGCCGAGATGTCATGGCGGCGGAAGATGCGCATCGGCGAGTCGCCATCGCTGCCGCCGTCCTTGCCTCGTGAGCGGCCTTCGCCGTAGAGGAAGCGCTGCACGTACGGCAGGAAGCTCACGAACTCGTTGTAGTGCCGTTCGTGGAAGCGGCTGCTGTCGCCGGTGTATTCGTCGACCTCTTCGCGCCAGGGCGACGCGTCGCCCATCTCGCGCAGCACATGCCAGGGAGCGTGGTGGTGGCCGGCGTGCGGCGCGGGCATCAGCCGCAGGGGCCAGAGCAGCGCCTGCCTGAAGTGCTGCACGGTGGGCGCATTCGTGGAAGACGCATTTGCCTCTGTGGGCATGTTGGCCGCGGGTGGATTCAGCATGACATTGAAGTAGGCAGAAGGTGGGACAAAACGACCACCTAGGGGAATCCCTATGAAATCCTGAAACCGGTTTCATATAAGCTGCAAGCATTGCTTTCAGGGTATGCGTGCGTCCGCGCCGCGCAGATTCCGGGTCCGCCCTCCATGAACTACCAGTTTCAATTCGACGCCGTCTTCGCCGCCTGGCCGCTGCTGCTCAAGGGCACGTGGATCACGATCCAGCTCTCGCTCATCGCCACGGTGCTGGGGCTGGTGGTGGCCATCTTCTGCGCCTGGGGCAAGACCTCGGGGCCGGGCTGGCTGCGCTTCATCGTCAATGCCTACATCGAGGTGATCCGCAACACGCCGTTCCTCGTGCAGCTGTTCTTTTTCTTCTTCGCGCTGCCGGCCATCGGGCTGCGCTGGTCGCCGCAGACGGCCGCGCTGGTGGCCATGGTGGTGAACCTGGGTGCCTACGCCACGGAAATCATCCGCGCGGGCATCGAGTCGATTCCCAAGGGGCAGATCGAGGCGGGCAGGGCGCTCAACCTCAAGTCCTGGGAAATCTTCCGCTTCGTCATCATCAAGCCGGCGCTCAAGGCCATCTACCCGGCGCTCACGAGCCAGTTCATTTTGCTGATGCTGAGCTCGGCGGTGGTGTCGGTCATCTCGGCCGACGACCTGACCTCGGTGGCCGCCAACCTGCAGTCGCAGACCTTCCGCAGCTTCGAGATCTACATCGTCGTGGCCGCCATCTACCTCGCGCTGGCACTGGCCTTCTCGGCCATGTTCAAGCTGATCTACAAGCGCACGCTCGACTACCCGGACCGCCGGTGAACACAGACGACGGACGGAGCACAACACCATGCGTACCTTCGGTTTTCCCGAATTCCTTTTCATCCTCGAAGCGGCCAAGTGGACGCTCGCGCTGTCGGCCATCGCCTTCGTGGGCGGCGCGATCCTGGGCCTGATCATCGCCTTGATGCGCACGTCGGAATCGACGTGGGCGCGCGGCATCTCGACCACCTTCATCCAGATCTTCCAGGGCACGCCGCTGCTGCTGCAGCTGTTCCTGGTGTTCTTCGGCGCGCCGGTGCTGGGGCTGGACATCAACCCGTGGATCGCCGCCGGCGTGGCGCTCATCCTCAACAGCGCCGCCTTCCTCGGCGAGATCTGGCGCGGCTGCATCGAGGCCATTCCGCGCGGCCAGTGGGAAGCGGCGCAGGCGCTCAACCTCAAGTATGTCGACCGCATGCGCGACGTGGTGCTGCCGCAGGCGCTGAAGATCGCTCTCGCGCCCACGGTGGGCTACGTGGTGCAGATCATCAAGGGCACATCGCTCGCGGCCATCATCGGCTTCGTCGAGGTCACGCGCGCGGGGCAGATCGTCAACAACGCAACCTTCCAGCCGCTCATCGTGTTCTCGGTGGTGGCGGCGATCTACTTCGTCATCTGCTGGCCGCTGTCGCTGCTGGCCGCAAGCATGGAGCGCAAGCGCGCCCGTGCGCTCGCGCGCTGAGCCTTTCACTCTCTATTTCCGGTTTCGTTTTTTTCTTTCCCGTCCTTCCTTTCATCTCCAGGAGACATACCTCATGACCCGTTCCACCTCCCGCCGCGTCGCGCTCGCAGCCCTCGGCCTCGGCGCAGCCCTCACCGTGTTCGCTCCCTTCGCCTCGGCGCAGAGCGTGGCCGACATCAAGAAGAAGGGCGAGATCACCATCGGCATGCTGGTCGACTTTCCACCCTACGGCACCACCGACGCGAAGAACCAGCCCGACGGCTACGACGCCGACGTGGCCAAGCTGCTGGCCAAGGACTGGGGCGTGAAGGCCAACATCGTGCCGGTCACTGGCCCGAACCGCATTCCCTTCCTGCTGACCAACAAGGTCGATCTGCTGGTGGCCTCGCTGGCCGTGACGCCCGAGCGCGCCAAGCAGGTGCAGTTCTCGCAGCCCTACGCGGCCGCCACCATCGTGCTGTACGGCGCGACCAAGACCCCCATCAAGGCCGCTGGCGACCTGAAGGGCCTGCGCGTGGGCGTGGCCCGCGCCTCGACGCAAGACGTGGCCGTGACCAAGGCCGCGCCCGAAGGCACCGAGATCCGCCGCTTCGACGACGACGCCTCCGCCATGCAGGCACTGATCTCGGGCCAGGTCGACGCCATCGGCTGCTCGGTGACCGTGGCTGCGCAGATCGCCAAGCGCGTGCCCGCCAACACCTTCGAAAACAAGTTCACGCTGGTGCAGCAGTCGATGGGCATCGCGATGCGCCCCGGCCAGGAAGAGCTGCACAAGGCGGTGAACGAGTTCGTGCAGAAGAACACCGCCAATGGCGAGCTGAACAAGCTGTATCAGAAGTGGCTGCAGGCCGACCTGCCCAAGATGCAGTGAACGACTCCCGAGGCTGAAGGAATCCCGGCATGACGACGGAATCGATCATCCGCATGGAAGCGGTCAACAAGTGGTACGGTGAATTCCAGGTGTTGACCGGCATCGACCTGTCGGTGCGCCAGGGCGAGCGCATCGTGATCTGCGGGCCCTCGGGCTCGGGCAAGTCCACGCTGATCCGCTGCATCAACCGTCTCGAGACGGTGCAGAAGGGCCGCATCGTGGTCGACGGCATCGACCTCACGGCCGGCGGCAAGAACGTCGATGCCGTGCGTGCCGAGGTCGGCATGGTGTTCCAGCAGTTCAACCTGTTCCCGCACCTCACCATCCTCGAGAACTGCACGCTCGCGCCGATGCGCTCGCGCGGCATGACGAAGGCGCAGGCGGAGGAGGTGGCCATGAAGTACCTCACGCGCGTGCGCATTCCCGAACAGGCCAACAAGTACCCCAGCCAGCTCTCGGGCGGCCAGCAGCAGCGCGTGGCGATCGCGCGGGCGCTGTGCATGGCGCCCAAGATCATGCTGTTCGACGAGCCCACCTCCGCGCTCGACCCCGAGATGGTCAAGGAAGTGCTCGACACCATGATCGCCCTGGCGGAAGACGGCATGACCATGCTGTGCGTGACGCACGAGATGGGCTTCGCCCGCAGCGTGGCCGACCGCGTGATCTTCATGGCCGAAGGAAAGATCGTCGAGCAGGCCCCGCCGCAGGAGTTCTTCGGCAACCCGAAGGACGAGCGCACGCGCCAGTTCCTCGGCCAGATCCTGAGTTCGCACCAAGCCCACTGACCCGTCCACTGATGTCCTTCGAGCTTCTTGTTTCCCTGTCGTCCTTCGGCGCGGCCGAGGTGGGGCGGCACGGCCAGCTCTGGTGCTCGCAGCTCTCGCGAGCGGCTGGCGCCGATTCGGTGGAAGTGCGCGGCGAGATGCTGCGCGACGCCGATGCGGAGCTGCCGGCCCTGAACGGGCTCGCCTCCGTCTACTCCAGCCCCGAAGGCCTCTGGGCCGAGGGCGGCTGGCTCGACAGCGCCGCGCTCAAGCGCGGCATCGCCGCCGCCACGCGGGTGGGCGCCAAGCGGCTGAAGATGTCCATCGGCGACTTCCAGCCCTCGTCGCACGGCTCGCTCTGGGGCCTGAAGGTGGAGCTGGCCGAAACCCGCGTCGAGCTGCTGATCGAGAACGACCAGACAGTGCGCGCCGGCACGCTGCCCGCGCTGCAGGCCTTCTTCGACGCGGCCGACCGCGCGGGCCTGTCGCTGGGCATGACCTTCGACATGGGCAACTGGCACTGGCTCGGCGAGTGCCCGCTGCAGGCCGCGCAGGCGCTCGGCCACCGCGTACGCTACGTGCACTGCAAGGGTGCGCAGCGGCTGCCGCACAAGTGGGTGGCGGTGCCGCTGGGCGACTCGGTCGCGCCGTGGCGCTCGGTGCTGCGCGCGCTGCCTGCCGACGTGCCGCACGCCATCGAATACCCTCTGGTGGGCGACGACCTGCTGGCCGTCACCCGCGCACAGATCGACTTCATCCGCGCCTCGCGCGCATAAGCACACAAGAAAACACATGACGGAACCTGCTGCCTTCGACGTCGCGCTTTTCGGCGAGGCCATGCTGCTGCTCGTGGCCGACCGGCCCGGCCCGCTGGAGGACGCACAGTCCTTCCACAAGCGCACCGCCGGCGCAGAGACCAACGTGGCCATCGGCCTCTCGCGCCTGGGCCTCAAGGTGGGCTGGGCCAGCCGGCTCGGCACCGACTCGATGGGCCGCGCGCTGCTGGCCGCGATGCGCGCCGAAGGCATCGACTGCTCGCACGTGATCACCGACGCGACGCAGCGCACCGGCTTCCAGTTCAAGGGCCGCGTCACCGACGGCAGCGATCCGCCGATCGAATACCACCGCAAGGGCTCGGCCGCGAGCCACATGGGCCCGGCCGATGTCGACGAGGCATGGCTGCGCTCGGCGCGCCACCTGCACGCCACCGGCGTGTTCGCCGCCATCTCCGACACCAGCCTGCAGGCCGCGCTCAAGAGCATGGACGTGATGCGCGCCGCCGGCCGCACCATCTCCTTCGACACCAACCTGCGTCCCACGCTGTGGTCGTCCACCGAGACCATGCGCCACTGGGTCAACGAGCTCGCCTCGCGCGCCGACTGGGTGCTGCCCGGCATCGAGGAGGGCCTGCTGCTCACCGGCCACAGCAAGCCGGAAGACGTGGCGAAGTTCTATCGCGAGCGCGGCGCCAAGCTGGTGGTCGTGAAGCTCGGCGCAGAGGGTGCCTACTACGACAGTGACGTGGCTGGCACCGGCCGTGTCGACGGCTTCCCGGTGAAGGAAGTGATCGACACCGTGGGTGCCGGAGACGGCTTCGCAGCTGGCGTGGTGAGCGCATTGCTCGAAGGCCGCAGCGTTCCCGACGCCGTGCGCCGCGGCGCCTGGATCGGCGCGCGCGCCGTGCAGGTGCTGGGCGATACCGAAGGCCTGCCGACACGGGCGCAGCTCGAGGAAGCGGGGCTCTGAACGCCATGACGCAACAGAAGAACGTCCTCGTCTTCCGCCCGTTGCCCGCAGACCAGCTGGCTCGCCTGCAGGCCGTGCACCACGTGGTCGTGGCCGATCCGCGCAAGGAGCCCGAGGCCTTTGCCGCCGCGCTGCGCACCGCGAACGGGCTCATCGGCTCCAGCCATCCGGTCGACGCCGCGTTGCTCGACGCCGCGCCGCAGCTGCAGGTGATCTCGAGCGTGTCCGTCGGCGTCGACAACTACCCGCTCGCCGAGCTGCACAAGCGCGGCATCGTGCTGTGCCACACGCCCGACGTGCTCACCGAGACGGTGGCCGACACGGTGTTCGCGATCCTCATGGCCACGCAGCGCCGCGTGGTCGAGCTCTCGACCATGGTGCGCGAAGGCCGCTGGACGAAGAACATCGGCGAGGAACTCTTCGGCACCGACGTGCACGGCAAGACGCTGGGCATCCTCGGCTTCGGCCGCATCGGCCAGGCCGTGGCACGCCGTGCTGCGCTGGGCTTCGGCATGCCGGTGCTGTACCACTCGCGCCGGCCGGTCGACCTGGCCGCGCAGGCGCCCGAGCTGCAGGGCCGCGCCACGCACACGCCGCTGGACGACCTGCTCGAGCGCTCCGACATCGTGCTCGCGATGCTGCCGCTGACCGAGGCCACGCGCGGCATGATCGACGCCGCCTTCTTCGCGCGCATGAAGCCCGGCGCGGCTTTCATCAACGGCGGCCGCGGTGCCACGGTGAACGAAGAAGCGCTGCTGAGTGCACTCGACCACGGCACGCTGCGCGCCGCCGGCCTCGACGTGTTCGCGAAGGAGCCACTCCCGGCCGATTCGCCGCTGCGCACGCACCCGCGCGTGACGCCGCTGCCGCACATCGGCTCGGCCACGCACGAGACGCGCCATGCAATGGCCGAGCTCGCGACAACCAACCTGCTGCAGGTGCTGGCGGGCGAGAAGCCCACGGCGCCGTACGACACGGCAAGCGCATGACCTCGCAGTCTCGCTCCCTCTCCCCGTGGGGAGAGGGTTGGGGTGAGGGCGGGGGCCTTCGCGCAAGCGCCGCCTCCGCCACCGCCGTCGACCCTCACCCCAGCCCTCTCCCCTCGGGGAGAGGGAGCAAGAGGCGCCCATGAAGCCCACGGGCCGCGCCACCATCGCCGATGTCGCCGAAGCCGCCGGCGTCTCCAAGGCCACCGTCTCGCGCTTCCTCAATCACCGAGAGCGTCTGCTGAGCCCCGACATCGCCGCTCGCGTCGAGGTCGCCATCGCCAAGCTGGGCTATTCGCCCAGCCCGATGGCGCAGGCGCTGAGCCATGGCCGCTCGCGGCTCGTCGGCCTGATCGTGGCCGACATCACCAACCCGTATTCCGTCGCGGTGCTGCGCGGCGCCGAGAAGGCCTGCCAGGACGCCGGCTACCTCGTGATGCTGTTCAACCTCGGCAACGAGAGCGAACGCGAGCGCGAGGCCATCGACGCGCTCGCGGGCTACCAGGTCGACGGCTTCATCCTCAACACGCTCGGGCGCGGCAGCAACGTGGTCGACGCGGTCACGCTGCACGGCAAGCCCGCGGTGCTGGTGGACCGGCGCCACACGGGCATGCACACCGATTTCGTCTCGCTCGACAACCATTCCGCGATGGCTGCCACCTGCGGCCATCTGGTCGAGGGCGGATACCGCGAGCTGCTCTACGTCACGGAGCCGCAGAAGGGCGTGAGCTCGCGGCGCGAACGCACGGCGGCGTTCGGCGCCTGCGTGGCCGCGCACGAGCCGCGCGTGGCAGGCGAGGTGTTCGAGTCCGTCGAAGGGGAGACCGATGCGCTCGACGAGGCCCTGCGCGCCCTGCGCCAGCGTGCGAAGCGCGGCCGTCGCGCGGCGGTGGTCGCGGGCAATGCCGTGGTCACGCTGCGCATCGCGCAGGCGATGGCGCGACTGGGCTGGCAGTTCGGCGCCGACCTCGGCTTCGTGGGCTTCGACGATCCCGAATGGGCCTCGCTCATCGGGCCCGGCCTGAGCACCGTGGCGCAGCCCACCGATGCCATCGGCCGCGCGGCCGCTACATGCCTGATCGAACGGTTGCGGGGGCTGGATGCTGCGCCGCGCCAGCTCCTGCTGCCTGGAGAACTGGTGGTGCGGGGATCGTCGCGGGCCGTCTAACGTCGAGCTCGGCGCGGTCGAAGGTGAGCGGGCCGCGCATCCACTCGGCGGCGCGCTCGGCGATCATGATCGTCGGTGCATTGGTGTTGCCGCCGATCAGCGTGGGCATCACCGAGGCATCGACCACGCGCAGGTTCGCGATGCCGTGCACGCGCAGCTTCGCGTCGACCACCGCCATGGCGTCGGAGCCCATCTTGCAGGTGCCCACCGGGTGGTAGATGGTGTCGGCGCGCGAGCGGATGTGCGAGAGCAGCTCTTCGTCGGTGTTCACGCCGGCCGTGTAGAGCTCGGCCTGCCGGTACTTCTGCAGCGCGGGCGCGCGCAGGATCTCGCGCATCTTCTTCACGCCCGCCAGCAGCCGCGCCACGTCTTCCTCGTCCGACAGGAACTTCGGATCGATGCGCGGCGCCGACGCCGGATTGACGTCGTTCAGCCGCACGTCGCCGCGTCCGTTGGGGCGCAGCACGCAGGCATGGCATGAGAAGCCGAAGCCTCCGTGCAGCTTGCGCGCATGGTCGTCGACCAGCGCGATCACGAAGTGAAGCTGCAGGTCGGGCTTGCCCAGCCCGGGATCTGTCCTGATGAAGGCGCCGGCCTCGGCGTAGGGCGTGGCGACCAGCCCCTTGCCGCTGCGCCGCCATTCGGGAATCGCCTTCGCGAAGTTGAGCAGGCCGGCGGGGCCGAGCCCGGGCAGGCCCTTTTCCTTCGTGCGATAGGAGAGGATGAAGTCGATGTGGTCCTGCAGGTTGCGCCCCACGCCCGGCAGCGCGTGCCGCACCTCGATGCCGTGGCGCGCCAGTTCTTCCGGGTCACCGATGCCCGAGAGCATCAGCAGCTGCGGCGAGTTGAAGGCGCCGCCGCACAGCACCACCTCGCGGCGCGCGAAGAGGGTGTCGATCTCGCCGTCGCGACGTATCTCGACGCCGGTGGCGCGGCGCTCGTCGAGCAGCACGCGTTGCGCCTGCACGCCGGTCATCACCGTGAGATTCGAGCGCGAGTTCATGACCGGGTGCAGGTAGGCAGCCGCCGCCGAGCAGCGCTCGCCGTTCTTCGCGCCGCCGTGGAACTGCGTGACCTGGTAGAGCCCGGCGCCCTCCTGCCGCACGCCGTCGTTGAAGTCGTCGTTGCGCGGAATGCCGCATTCCATGGCGGCGCGCACGAAAGCCTCACCGATCTCGCGCGGCGACTGCTGGTCGGCCACCTGCAGCGGGCCGCCGGCGCCGTGCATCGCGCTTTCGCCGCGCTGGTTGCCTTCGGCGCGCTTGAAGAAGGGCAGCACGTCGTCGAAGGACCAGCCCTTGCAGCCGGCGCGCTCCCAGTCGTCGTAGTCGTCGGGATGGCCGCGCACGTAGAGCATGGCGTTGATGGCGCTGGAGCCGCCCAGGCAGCGCCCGCGCGGCTGGTAGCCGCGGCGCCCGTTCAGGCCGGGCTGGGGCACGGTCTGGTAGGCGTAGTTGTTGATGCGCGGGCGCCCCGAGATCATGGCCGCCGCGCCGGCCGGTGCCCGCACCAGGATGCCGCGACCGTCGCCGCCGGCCTCGACCAGGCAGACACGCACGGCCGGGTCTTCGCTGAGCCGGCTGGCCAGAGTGGCGCCGCCGGAGCCGCCGCCCACGATGACGTAGTCGAATTCCATGGCGCTTCTTCCTTTTGTTGTCGTGTCCCGCCTCGCCCTTTCGGGGCGGGATCGACTGTAGGAACAACGCGGAGGCGCATTCCTAGCGTTTTCCCGTTGGCCGAAGGTACGCAGCCTGTGTCAGCGTGGTGGTTTTTTCCCGATGGTTCCCGGGTTTCCCCTGCCGTCGGCGACAGGCGATTGACAGGTCTCCGCACGAAACTGGTGCATCCCTCCGTGCGGCAGGACGGAGCCTCCAGGAGCATTCAAGAGACAACGATGACGACTACAACAACAGCACCTTCTTCCTCTTCCATCTCGCGCCGCGGCCTGCTGCGCCTTTCGCTCGGCGGCACCGCCATGGCCTCGCTGCCGGGCATCGGCTGGGCAGCGACCGGCGCCGCGAGCACGGCCGCCTTCTCCGACGGCCTGCCGCGAAGCCGGCCCGAGGCGCAGGGCATCTCGCCGGCGTCGATCCTCGCCTTCCTCGACGACGCCGAGCGCGGCGCGTTCGAGCTGCACGGCTTCATGCTGTGGCGCAACGGCCATGTGGTGGCCGAGGGCTGGTGGGACCCGTACAAGCCCGAGCGCAGGCACATGACGCACTCGCTGACCAAGAGCGTGACCGTGTGCGCGGTCGGCATGGCCATCGCCGAGGGGCGCTTCAAGCCAGACGACAAGGTCGTCTCTTTCTTTCCCGAGCACCTACCGCCCGCGGTCAGCGCCAACCTCGCGGCCATGACGGTGCGCGACCTGCTGACCATGCGCACCGGCCACGAGTCGATGGTGTCGGGCTCGGTGTGGCGGCCGATCCGCACGAGCTGGATCGCGGAGTTCTTCAAGATCCCGGTGGTCCATGCGCCGGGCAGCAAGTTCGTCTACACCAGCGCTGCGACCTACATGCTCTCGGCCATCGTCACCAAGACCACCGGTCAATCGGTGGCCGACTATCTCAAGCCGCGCTTCTTCGAGCCGCTGGGCATCACCGGCTACGAGTGGGACGTGGGCCCCGAAGGCATCTCGCCCGGCGCCAACGGCCTGAGCTGGAAGACGGTCGACTCGCTCAAGCTCGGCATCCTGCATGCGCAGAACGGCATGTGGAACGGCAAGCAGATCCTCACGAAAGAGTGGGTCGACTCTGTGCACGCGCCGCACACCAAGGACCGCTACGGCTACCAGTGGTGGCTGGGCCCCAACGGCGCCTACAACGCCGATGGCCTCTTCGGCCAGTACTCGGTGGTGTTCCCGGAGCACAACGCGGTGCTCGCGCTCAATTCGGCGCTGCCACCCAAGGCGGGCTTCAACGCGGGCATGCTCTACAAGCACTTCCCGGCGGCCTTCGGCCCGGCCTCGGGCGTGCCCGCCAGCGAGAAGGACAACGCCGCGCTCAAGGCCCGCACGCGCACGCTGCATCTGCTGCCTCCTGTGAAGCCGACGAGCTCGCCGGTTGCCGCGAACGTCTCGGGCCGGCGCTACGACTTCGCGGACAACCCCGAGAAGATCAAGTCGATGCAGCTCGACTTCGCCGCTTCCGGCGAGACCTGCACCTTCAGCATGGAGGACGAGCGCGGCACGCACAAGGTGCAGGTCGGCCTGCGCAAGCCGGTGGAAGGCGACACCACCATCACCGGCAACAAGCTGCACCACGAGTACCAGCCCGACGTGATGCGCGTGGTGGCCAGCGGCGAATGGCTCGACGCGCGAACCTTCGTCATGACCTGGACCTTCGTCGAGTCGGCCTTCCGCGACACCGCGGTGTGCCGCTTCTCCGGGCCGTACCTGCGCTTCGACCGCAGCGTGAACGTCAACTCCAGTGCGACCGAGATGCCCACGCTCACCGGAACGCGCGCGAAGGCGGCCGCCTAGAGGGGCTTCACCATTTGAGAGGCGCTTTTACCGGCGCTTCACCTGCCGGACAAACTGCTGCGCGCGCTTCGTGGCTCAATCGGCCACCATGCATGCACTGTCCGATGCCAGCCTCTTCACGCAGGTGCGCTTCTGGGTGCTGGTGCTGTGTTCGCTCGTCATCCCGGGCGCGATCTTCGTCACGCTCTTCGTGCGGCGCGAGTTCTCCAAGAGAACGGTGCTTGCCTTCGGCCTGCTGCTGATCGTGCTCGCGGGCATGGACATCTTCCTGCTGCGGGCGCTTTCTCTGGAGGCGCAGGCCACGCCTTCGCTGGCCGACGACATCGTCTTCTCCTCGGAGCTGTCGATCGCGCTCTACATCTTTCCGGCCGCGTTCGGCACCTTCGGGCTGAACATGGTTTCGCACGTGCTCATGCACTACCTGAAGCAGAAGGAAGCGCGCTTCGAGGCGCATCGGAACTCTGCGCAGCCAGCGCTTGTTGTCGAGGCAGTGCAGCGGGGGCGTGCGAGGGTGCCGGCCTGGCGTCGGACTCGACCCGCCAAGTTTCGCGGCCGGCGGGAAAGAGCACACATCGCTGCCACACGGCGGGATACCCGAGCGTTCGAGCGCGAGCCGAGTTGAAGTGCAACTGGCCTGTCAATTGGCCTGCACGGATTCAGGCACAACCACCTGAAGCCATGGCCATCTCGCCTGATAGTCGCCAGCCTTCCTGAGGAAAAGCTCGCGCATCGGCAGCAAGGGATTCATGCGCAGGATGCCTGCTGCCAGATCGCCAAGCCCGTCGGGTGCGTAAAGCGTTCCGGAAGCCAGGTCGATGCCGACGCGGGTGCAGGCGATCAGGTAGCGATCGATGCCGTCGCGCGAACAGCGGAGTCGAGGATAGGGCGAGTTGAATCGCTTCTCGTACCAGAGGTGAACGCGCGCCTGGTTTTTCACCTCGACGGACACCCCCAGGTCCGCCACCGCTTCGTGCACGCGCCGGATCACGGCGTCTTCGGCATTCCACGAGAGATCCGAATCATCGAAATAGAAGACGTCGTAGTCCTTCACGCCCCACCCGGGTGGCTTGTCGGAGAGGTGATTCCATGTCGCCTGGAAGAGACTGCCGGCTGTCAGGAAACCCTGCTGCAGGCCGAGGCCTGGCAGCCGCGACATCAGCGCGGCATTGACTGGGTCCCGCATGGCCTGATCGATGAATTCGGTTGAAGTCAATGTCATGGTGCCAAATGAAAAGAGGCTTGGCGACCATCACCGCCAAGCCTCGAATCCTGCGAGTGGAGGGATCAGCCGACTTCGGCGATCAGCTCGATCTCCACGCAGGCACCCAGCGGAACCTGGGCCACGCCGAAGGCGCTGCGTGCATGCGCGCCCTTCTCGGGGCCGAAGACCTCGGCGAAGAACTCGCTCGCGCCGTTGGTCACGAGGTGCTGCTCTGTGAAGGTGCCGACGGAGTTGACCAGGCTCATCACCTTGACGATGCGCTTGACCTTGTTCAGGTCGCCCACGGCCGCATGCAGGGTGCCCAGCAGGTCGATGGCGATGGCGCGCGCGGCCTGCTTGCCTTCTTCGGTGCTGATATTGGCGCCGAGCTGGCCGGTCCAGACCTTGCCGTCCTTCTTCGCGATGTGGCCCGAGAGGAACACGAGGTTGCCGGTCTGCACGAAGGGCACGTACGCGGCGGCGGGGGCGGCGACGGGCGGGAGGGTGATGCCGAGGCTGGAAAGTTTGTCGTAAACGCTCATGGAGACTCCTTGTCTTGGGAAGGCGATTGTGTCTGTGTTTGCGGCAGGCCATCGACCACTTCCCCCACCGGCTGCACGGTCACGCCGACGCTCAGCGTGTGCCTTGCGCCGCCATGGAGTACGCCGCGCATCGGCGAGACGTCGGAGTAGTCGCGGCCGATGGCCAGCGTGACGTAGTCCTCGCCGGGCTGGCGGCCGTTGGTGGGGTCGAAGTCGACCCAGTCGCCGGGGCTGCCCCCGGTGCCGTCGTCCTCGCCGGGCAGGTACACCGACACCCACGCGTGCGAGGCGTCGGCGCCCACCAGCCGGGGCTGGCCGGGCGGCGGCTGCGTGAGCAGGTAGCCGCTCACGTAGCGCGCGGGCAGGCCCATGGTGCGGAAGCACGCGATCATGATGTGGGCGAAGTCCTGGCACACGCCCTTGCGCTGCGCGAGGGCCTCGACGGCGGGGGTGTTGATCTCGGTGCTGTCGGCGTCGTAGGCGAAGTCCTCGTACATGCGCTCGGTGAGGTCCATTGCCACGTCGAAGGTCGGACGACCGGGGATGAAGCTGGCGCGCGCGTAGGCCACGAAGTCGTCGTGGCGCGGCACGTAGGGCGAGGGGAAGACGAATTCCGAAGCCGCGTCGAAGGTGGCGTCCTTGCGGAAGCGGAAGCGCTCGCGCACGGCCTCCCAGGGCAGGTCGCGCGCCACGGCGGGCGAGAGCACGGGCACGGAGGTCTCGACCACGCTCTCGGCCGTGACAACCAGCCGGTCGTGCGTGGCCTCGAGCGCGAAGAAGGCGCGCGTGTTGCCGTACAGGTCGGCCTGCTCGCTGCGCTGCGCGGGCGCGGGATCGATGGCGAGCTTGTGGCTCACGAGCTTCTGCGAACCGGTGGCCAGCGGCTTCAGGTGCGCGAGGTGCTGCGCCGTCTCGACCGGCGGCGAGTATTCGTAGCGCGTTTCGTGGGTGACGTGGAGCAGCATGGCCGATGCCCGTTGGATGGCTTGCGTCGCCTGCCTACTTCGACTCGGAGCCGAAGTACGAAGCGTAGATCTTCGCGTAGGTGCCGTCGGCACGAATGGCCTCCAGCCCCTGGTTGATCCTGGCGAGCAGCTCGGCGTTGCCCTTCTTCACGGCAATGCCGTACTTCTCGACCGGAAAGCTCGTGTCGCTCACGGTCTTGAAGCCGCCGGCGGTGTTGTTGGCGAGGTAGTGCACCACCACGCCGTTGTCGGCCACCACGGCCTGCACGCCGCCGGCCTCCAGTTCCTTCAGCGCCAGCGGCGTCGACTCGAAGCGCTTGATGGCCGTGCTCGACTTGCCCAGCAGCTTGCCCACCACCTCGTCGCCGGTGGTGCCGTTCTGCACGCCGACCTTCAGCGTCTTGATGTCCTCGAACCTGGTGATGGGCGCATCGTTGCGCACGGCGATGAGCTGGCGCGCGTCGAAGTAGGACTGCGAGAAGTCCATGGTCTGGCGGCGCTCGTCGGTGATGGTGATGGCAGACACCAGCAGGTCGCGGTCGCCCTGGTCGAGCGAGTTGAAGATGCCTTCCCACGGCGTGTTGACGAACTTCACCTCGAAGCCGGCCTTCTGTGCGACGGCCTTCACCACTTCGATGTCGAAGCCCACGATCTCGCCCTTGTCGTTCTGCGACTCGAAGGGCGTGTAGGCGGCATCGGTGCCCACCATGAGCACGCGCGCGGCGGCCGGCGCGGGCGGCGCGCCGGCTGCGGGGGCGGACGCGGATTCCTGCTTGCCGCAGCCGGCGATGGCGAGGGCCGCGAAGAGACCTGCGGCGGTGAGAGCGAAGCGGCGGTTGATGTTGTTGTCGAGCATGGGTGCCTCCTTGGGGTTTATCGAGAAACGCCGCGGAACCGGCTTTGCCGGGCCGCAGGCGTTGTCCCCGGTGAGGGGGTGTGCGAAGCGACACGAAGTGCGCGAAGCATGGGGGAGTACCAGTTCACGCTCCGACGGAGCGCAGCGATTCGGAAGTCAGCGTGAAGTAGCGCGTGCCGATGGCGTCGGACACATGGTAGGCCGCCGCCTCGCAGCTGGCGAGCAGCTTCACGAGTTCCGGATAGTCGGCATCCGGCCCGGCGGCGCAGAGGTGCTCGAGCGTCCAGCCGGCGGGGTCGGGCAGCTCGTACGACAGCGCGGTCAGCTTGCCCGGCGCGCTGCCGGCCAGCCGCGCGATGCGCCCGCGCAGGGTCTGCGTGACCCATGCCAGCGAGCGCGGGTTCTCGGCGTCGAGCACCAGCAGGTCGACCATGGTGGCGACGTCGCGGCGCTGCTGGTAGCGGGCGTGAAAGGTGATGGTGCTGTCGAAGAGCGCCACCATGGCCTCGAAGCCGCTCACCTCGTGCACCGCGCCGTTGTCGAAGCCGGCCTCCAGCGCATTCGCCAGGAAGCCCAGCCGCTCGATGTGGCGGCCGATGGACAGGAGCCGCCAGGCGTCGTCGCGCGTCATGCGGTCGGTCTGCGCGCCGGTCATGGCGGCGAGCGCGGTGCTGGCGGATTCGAGTGCGCGCAGAGCGGCGCTGGCGGCGAAGCTGCCTTCGTCGGCCTGCTCGGCGGCACGGCGCAGGAAGTCGGCCTCGGTGCGCACGATCTGGTTCCAGTTGTCCTGCGACAGGCGCTCGCGCACCGCGGCCGCGGCCTGCCGGATGCAGCGCAGGCTGAAGCCCACGCTGCCGCCTCGCGTCACGTCGCCCAGCTCGGCGATGAGCGCTCGCTCGAACACGCGGCGCGACTGCGGCGCGCTCGGCACGCCCGATGGCACGAGCGCATTGCGCAGCGCCATGTGGTGCAGCCATTCGAGCAGCGGGCGCGAGGACTGGTCTTCGCTGCCCAGCAGGCTCAGCGTGAGGCGGGCGAGCCGCACGGCGTTCTCGGCGCGCTCGGTGTAGCGGCCGAGCCAGAACATGTTCTCCGCCGCGCGACTGGTGACCGGTGCGCGGTGCCGCGCGAGCGAGGCCGGCGTGCTGTGCGGCTGCAGCAGCGTGGTCCGGTCGACCTCGCCGTGCGTCTGCACCCACACGTCGGCGCTGCTGCCGCCGCGCTGCATCGAGGCGAACTGCGCATCGGGCTCGGTGAGCCGCGCCAGCCCGCCGGGCAGCACGCGCCACGACCGCGCGCCGTCGCTCACCGCGAAGACGCGCAGCATCACCGCGCGCGGCGCGATGTGGCCCGGGCCCATGTCGTTGGCCCAGGTGGGCATCTGCGACAGCGGCAGGTAGCCCTGCACGGTGTGGACGTCGCCCTCGCGCACGATGCGGCCGGCCCATTCGTCGAGCTCGCGCCGGCCGAGCTGGCTGCCGAGCACCGCGTCGAAGCTGGCGCGGCCGTCGAAGCCGGGGTAGGTGGGCTTGATGGCGCAGTCGCCCAGCTGCGGCAGCACCGATTCGAGCGCGGCGCGCTCGCCGCACCACCAGGTGGGCAGGGCGGGCAGCATGAGCTTCTCGTCGATCAGCCGGCGCGCCAGACCCGGCAGGAAGCCGAGCAGCGCGGGCGATTCGAGAAACGCCGAGCCCGGCATGTTGGCCACCAGCACGTTGCCCGCGCGGATCGCCTGCAGCAGGCCCGGCACGCCGAGCGTGGAATCGGGGCGCAGCTCCAGCGGGTCGAGGAACTGGTCGTCCAGCCGCTTGATGAGGCCGTGCACCGGGCGCAGGCCCTGCAGCGTCTTCAGGTAGAGCCGCTGGTCGCGCACCGTGAGGTCGCTGCCCTCGACCAGCGTGATGCCCAGGTAGCGCGCGAGGTAGGCGTGCTCGAAGTAGGTCTCGTTGTACGGGCCGGGCGTGAGCAGCGCGATGTGCGGCGGCACGCCGGCCGGGCACATGCGCTGCAGGCCTTCCATCATGGCGCTGTAGGTGGCGGCAAGCCGCTGCACGTGCAGCGCCTCGAAGGCCTGCGGAAACTGCCGGGTGATGGCGAGGCGGTTCTCCAGCAGGTAGCCCAGGCCCGAGGGCGCCTGGGTGCGTTGCGAAACCACCCACCAGTTGCCGTCCGGGCCGCGCGCGAGGTCGAAGGCGGCGATGTGCAGCCAGGTGTCGCCCGGCGGCTTCACGCCGTGCAGCGCGCGCAGGTAGCCGGGGTGGCCGCGTACCAGCGCCGGGGGAATGAGCCCTTCGGCCAGAAGCTGCTGCGGGCCGTAGGCGTCGGCCATCACGCGGTCGAGCACGCGCACGCGCTGCAGCACGCCGGCCTCGATCTGGCTCCAGCTCTCGGGCGAGACGATCAGCGGGAACAGGTCGAGCGACCACGGCCGCTGCGGGCCGTTGGCGTCCGCATACACGTTGTAGGTGACGCCGTTGTCGCGGATCTGCCGCTCCAGGCTGGCCGCGCGCCGGGGCAGGTCGTTGAAGCCGCCCGGGCCGAGCTGTTCGAAGAAGGCGTTCCAGGCGGGGGTGAGGGGCGGCTGCTCGCCGGCCGGGGCCTGCGTCTGTGTCTGGGATTGCGACTGGGACTGAGACTGCGATTGGCCGGCTGCCACCGGCCGTTCGGCCGCGGCATCGTAGAGCTGCGGGGCGGCAGGGGCGGGGGCCGTCGCGGGCCCGGGCGCCGGCCGGACGGGCGCCACCGGAGTGGCCTGTCCGCGCAATTCGTCGTAGTGGCCGGGCAGGGCGGGCGGGGCGAGCGCCGACGCCAGGGCCGCCGGAAACTCCAGTGCCTGGGCGTCGAACAGGGATTCGTTCAAAGGTTCCACAGGGGATGGATTGTCACACTGCCGTCACGGGGTGGCCGTTCGGGCAGTGTGCTGAATGTCCCCTTCAGCGCCGCAGATCGAGCGTGAACGGGAATTCGCGGCTGCCCGGCAGCTCGATGGTCGCGGGAGGCGTGCGCAGCAGCCCGGGCGTATGGCCGGTGCGGGTGAAGCGCGAATGGCGGCGGCTCTCGGCCTCGTAGGCGTTGACCGGGAAGGTCTCGTAGTTGCGCCCGCCCGGGTGGGCGACGAAGTACTGGCAGCCGCCCAGCGAACGCTTCATCCAGGTGTCGACCAGGTCGAAGGTCAGCGGCGCATGGGCCTTGATGCTGGGGTGCAGCGACGAGGGCGGGTTCCAGGCCTTGTAGCGCACGCCGGCCACGAACTCGCCGGCCACGCCCGTGGGCTGCAGCGGCAGCACCTTGCCGTTGACGGTGACGACGTGGCGGCTCTCGTTCAGGCCGGTCACGCGCACCTCGATGCGCTCCAGCGACGAATCGACGTAGCGCACCGTGCCGCCGGCCGCGCCTTCCTCGCCCATCACGTGCCAGGGCTCCAGCGCGTTGCGCAGCGAGAACTCCACGCCCATCGCCTGCATCTGGCCCACCAGCGGGAAGCGGAACTCGAAGTGCGGCGCGAACCAGTCGGGGTCGAAGGCGAAGCCGGCCTGGCGCATCTCGCTGATGACGTCGTCGAAGTCCATCTTCACGAAGGTCGGCAGCAGGAAGCGGTCGTGCAGCTCGGTGCCCCAGCGGGTGACGGGAGCCTTGTAGGGCTCATTCCAGAAGCGGGCCACCAGCGCGCGGATGAGCAGCTGCTGCGCGACGCTCATGCGCGCATGCGGTGGCATCTCGAAGGCGCGCAGCTCCAGCAGGCCGAGGCGGCCGGTGCTCGAGTCGGGCGAGTAGAGCTTGTCGATGCAGAACTCGCTGCGGTGCGTGTTGCCCGACACGTCGATCAGGATGTTGCGCAGCGTGCGGTCGACCAGCCACGCCGGCATGTTCTGGCCGTAGATCTCGCGGTTCTTCGCGATTTCCTTCAGCGCGATTTCCAGTTCGTAGACCTGGTCGTTGCGCGCCTCGTCCACGCGCGGCGCCTGGCTCGTCGGGCCGATGAACATGCCCGAGAACAGGTAGCTCAGCGACGGATGGTTGTGCCAGTACAGCAGCAGGCTGGCCAGCAGCTCCGGCCGGCGCAGGAAGGGGCTGTCGGCGGGCGTGGCTCCGCCCAGCACGAAGTGGTTGCCGCCGCCGGTGCCGGTGTGGCGGCCATCGGTCATGAACTTCTCGGCCGACAGGCGGGTTTCGAAGGCGGCGTTGTAGAGGAACTCGGTGTGGTCGACCAGTTCCTTCCAGTTGTGCGCCGGATGGATGTTGACCTCGATCACGCCCGGGTCGGGCGTGACCTGCAGCATCTTCAGGCGAGGGTCGCGCGGCGGCGGATAGCCTTCCATCACGATGCGCACGCCCAGGTCGCGCGCGGTGGCTTCCACGGCGGCCACGAGGTCGAGATAGTCCTCCAGTCGGGCCAGCGGCGGCATGAAGACGTAGAGCACACCCGAGGCTTCGCCCTTCTTCTCGGCGGCGGGGCCGTTGGCGCGGCGCGGGTCGCGCACTTCGACGCACAGCGCGGTGCGCGTGATCCAGTGGGCCGATTCGCCGCGACGGGGCTGGCGGGCCGAAAGGGAGTCGGCGTCGTCGTTGTCGTCCGTGCCGTCGCCTTCACCGTCGCTCGCGGCGCCCGGCGTCTGCATGCGCAATGCAGAGGGCACGACGGGCGGCGTGCCGAAGGCGTAGGGCACGGCGCCGAGGTCTGCGCCCGCGCTGCCAATTTCACCCGTGCCCACGGCATAGCGCGCACGGTAGTCGGCAGAGCTCGGCAGCGCGCCGCGCGGCGCGGTGGGGTCGCGTTCGATCAGGTAGGGGTAGTCGCCCTTGCTGGCCCACGGCTGCGAGTCGAGCGGCAGGCGGTAGCCCATGGGCGAGTCGCCCGGAATGAGATAGAGCCTGTCGTCGCGCAGGAACCAGGGGCCGGTCTTCCAGGCCGGACCCGCGAGCGCGGGAGCATCGCCGTTCGCGTTGCCGGGCTCGATGGGCAGCATGTAGCCGATCACCGCGTCGAGCTTCTGCGTGAACACGCGGCGCAGGCGCACGCGTTCGAGTTCGTCGTCGAGCTTCGAGTCGAAAGGGTCGACGTTGACGGGAAGGCGGCGTTCGCGCCAGAGGTAGTAGTAGATGTCCTCGTAGCCCGGCTGGATGTAGCGCTCGGTCAGCCCCAGCTTCTGCGCGAGCAGGTTGGTGAAGCGGCGCGCGTCCTCGCTCGTGTAGTGCGTGGGAAAGCGCTCGTCGGCGAAGAGGGCAGGGTCGTGCCACAACTGCTGGCCGTCGGCGCGCCAGAAGATCGAGAGCGCCCAGCGCGGCAGCTGCTCGCCCGGATACCACTTGCCCTGGCCGAAGTGCAGGAAGCCGCCCTGGCCGTATTCGGCGCGCAGCTTGTGCACGAGCTCGGTGGCGTAGCCGCGCTTGGTGGGGCCGAGCGCGTCGGTGTTCCACTCGGGCGCGTCGCGGTCGGTGGTGGCCACGTAGGTGGGCTCGCCGCCCATGGTCAGGCGCACGTCGCCGGCCTTCAGGCGCGCATCGACCGCGTCGCCCAGGGCCAGCACCTCGGCCCACTGGTCTTCGGTGTAGGGCTTGGTGACGCGCGGCGATTCGTAGATGCGCGTGACCTTCATCTCGTGGCCGAACTCGACCTCGGATTCGTCGATCCCGCCCTCGATGGGCGCGGCGCTCGAAGGCGTGGGCGTGCAGGCCAGCGGGATGTGGCCTTCACCGGCCAGCAGGCCCGATGTGGCGTCGAGGCCGATCCATCCGGCGCCGGGCAGGAACACCTCGCACCAGGCGTGCAGGTCGGTGAAGTCGACGGTGGTGCCGCTCGGGCCGTCGAGCGCCTTCACGTCGGGCGTGAGCTGGATCAGGTAGCCCGAGACGAAGCGCGCGGCCAGCCCGCAGTGGCGCAGCAGCTGCACCAGCAGCCAGCCCGAGTCGCGGCAGGAGCCGCTGCCGTTGGTGAGCGTTTCTTCCGGCGTCTGCACGCCGGGCTCCATGCGGATCAGGTAGTTGACGTCCTTCTGGACCTGCTGGTTGATGCCGACCAGGAAGTCGATGGTGCGCTGCTCCTTGCGGTCGATCTTGTCGAGGTAGGCCTGCAGCAGCGGCGTGACCGGGTCGGCCACGAGGTAGGGCGCGAGCTCCTCGGCCTGCGAGGGCTTGTACTTGAAGGGGAAGTTCTCGGCCTGCGGCTCGAGGAAGAAGTCGAAGGGGTTGTAGACCGCCATCTCGACCACGAGGTCGACAGTGACCTTGAACTCGCGCGTCTTCTCGGGAAACACGAGCCGCGCCTGGTAGTTGGCGAACGGGTCCTGCATCCAGTTGACGAAGTGCTCGGCCGGCTCGACGCGCAGCGAATACGAGATGACGTTGCTGCGGCAATGCGGCGCGGGCCGCAAGCGCACGACCTGCGGGCCCAGCTGCACCAGGCGGTCGTACTTGTAGTGGGTGACGTGGTGGAGAGCGGCGTGAATGGACATGCGTTTTTGTGTGCAGAGCTGGCAGATTGCATCGAGAAGATGTCTCTGGTGAGACGCATACTAGCCCAGATGCTTAGCAATTAACGCGCCACTGAGCGTGAGTCTGGGGAGGGTTTGCATCATGGTTTCGGGAGTCGTCCGATGACGCCGTCGCGTGCGTTCGGCAGTGCCGTGGGCGGGGCTCGCGCGTTCGCTGCACTGGGTGGTTCGCTCTTGGGAGCGGCCTTGCAGTTGCAGCAGGAAGCGCTCTGGCCGGCATGGATCTACATGGGCTTGTCGGCCCTCGGCGTCGCCGCTGCATGGTGGCGGCGCAGGCCGGGCAGGGCGCTCGTGATCGTCGCCTTCGCATGTGGCGCGATGATTGGAGCGGGGCTTGCGGGATGGCGCGCGACGGCCTACCTGGGCGGCGCGCTCGACCCGTCGCTCGAAGGGCGCGACCTCCGGCTCACGGGCGTCGTGTCGGAGATGCCCCAGCGCAGCGAAGCCGGAACGCGGTTTCGTCTCGATGTCGAGTCCGCGCGCTGGGCCGACCCGGAAATCGCCGGACAACCTGCTGTACCCGATCGCATCGCCCTCGGCTGGTACGCCGACGGCTCCAGCCTGTGGAGCCGGCCTTCCGGGAGCCCGATGCCGTCGACGGACGCCAACCGCTCTCCGCACGCCGGCGAGCGGTGGCAGCTCACAGTGCGCCTGAGAGCACCCCACGGCAACCGCAATCCCCATGGCTTCGACAGCGAACTCTGGATGTGGGAGCAAGGCCTCCACGCCAGCGGCCATGTACGAACAGGCGCGCGCGACGCCGCTCCTGTGCTGCTGGAAAGCACCTGGTGGCATCCCGTCGAGAGAGCCCGCGAGGCGGTGCGCGATGCCGTCTTCGAGCGCGTGCCGGACCGCGCCAGGGCCGGCGTGATCGCGGCCCTGGTCACCGGCGACCAGGGCGCCATCGACCGTGCGGGCTGGGACGTGTTCCGCGCCACGGGCGTGGCGCACCTGATGTCGATCTCGGGCCTCCACGTCACGATGTTCGCCTGGCTGGCGGCCCATGCCGTGGGCCTGCTCTGGCGGCGGAGCACGCGGCTGATGCTGTGCCTGCCCGCGCAGCAGGCCGCGCTGGTCGGCGGTGTGCTGCTGGCCACGCTCTATGCGCTTTTCAGCGGCTGGGGCGTGCCCGCGCAGCGCACGGTCTGGATGCTGGCGACTGTCGGACTGTTGCGCCTCACGGGCCGGCGCTGGCCGTGGCCGAACGCGTGGCTGCTGGCCGCCGCCGTGGTGGTCGCGCTCGACCCGTGGGCCCTGATGCAGGCCGGCTTCTGGCTGAGCTTCGTGGCGGTGGGCGTGCTCTTCGCCACGGATGGGCCGTCGGACGGGCAGAAGGCCGGCGCGGCCCTGCGCATGCTCCGGTTCTTCCGCGAGCAATGGACCATCACGCTGGCGATCACGCCCTTGAGCCTGCTGCTGTTCCAGCAGGTGTCGCTGGTCGGGCTGCTGGCCAATGCCGTGGCGATTCCGTGGGTTACGCTCGTCATCACGCCGCTTGCCATGCTCGGTGTGGTCGCGCCGCCGCTGTGGGATCTCGCGGCCTGGGCCGTGCATGTGCTGGCGCTCCTGCTGCAATGGCTGGCCGGCCTGCCGCATGCCACGCTGTCGATGGCGGCGCCTCCGCTGTGGATGGCCGCCTGCGGCGTGGGCGGTGGCGCACTGCTGGCGATGCGGCTGCCATGGTCGCTGCGCAGCCTCGGCGCTCCTCTGCTCCTGCCGGTGCTGCTGTGGCAGGCACCCCGGCCCGCGGTGGGCGAGTTCGAGCTGCTCGCGGCCGACGTGGGCCAGGGCAACGCGGTGCTGGTGCGCACCGCCACGCACAGCCTGCTCTACGACGCCGGCCCGCGCTACAGCCTGGAGAGCGACGCAGGCCATCGCGTGCTCGTGCCGCTGCTGCGGGCCTACGGCGAGCGCCTCGACACGCTGGTGGTGAGCCATCGCGATGCCGATCACATCGGCGGCGCGCCCGCAGTGCTCGCGATGCAGCCGGGTGCCGCGCTGCTGAGCTCCATCGAGGCCGCGCACCCGCTGCAGGCGGTGCGCCCGGCACGGCGCTGCGAGGCCGGGCAGGCGTGGACCTGGGACGGCGTGCGCTTCGAGGTGTTGCATCCGTTCGAGAGCGACTACAGGAGCTTCACCAAACCCAATGCCGTGTCGTGCGTGCTGCGCATCGACAACGGGCGCGCATCGGCGCTGCTGGCCGGCGACATCGAGCGGCTGCAGGAAACCGCGCTCGTCATGCGCACGCCGCAACTGCTGCGCGCCGACGTGCTGCTGGCGCCGCACCATGGCAGCAGGACCTCGTCGGGCGAAGCGTTTCTCGATGCGGTCCAACCTCGCATCGCGCTCGTGCAGGCGGGGTACCGCAACCGCTTCGGCCATCCGGCGCCGGAGGTGGTCGCGCGCTACCTGGACCGGGGCATGCGGCTGGTCGAGAACACCCGCTGCGGCGCCGCGCATTGGAGCAGCGTGCGTCCCGCCGAGGTGGCCTGCGAGCGCGAGCGCCGCGCCCGGTACTGGCAGCATCGCTTGTCTCCGTCGGAGCCGCCGGATTCTTGAAATCGTGAACTAATTGTCAAAAGTAGATTGAAAGTACTCTTTTAATGAATCCGCGCGGGGGCCTTCCGCGTTGTATCGTTTGGCTACAACTCGACAACCAGGGGGCAACATGTACAACCGTCCACGTTTCAGGTGGGGCATGACTGCGGGGTGCGTTTCATGACGACAGCGGTTCCGGCCATCACCAGCGTGAGCGCCGCGCCTGCGCCGGGCGCGCGGCTCAAGATGCACCGCGAAGGTCCGGTGCTCGTGCTCACGCTGAGCAATCCGACTGCGCGCAATGCGATCAATCCGTCGGTCTATCGGGCAGCCGCCAAGGCGATGCGGGCCACCTCGGGCTTTCGCACGGTGCGCGCCATCGTCCTGTGCGGCGAGGGCGAGCACTTCAGCGGCGGCGGCGATCTCCGCCGCCTCGCGCGGCAACGCAAGCTGCCGGCCTCCGAGCAGCACGGCCACATCGGCGCGCTGCATGAATGGATCATGGCGATACAGGAGGCGCCCCAGCCCGTCATCGCGGCGGTGGAGGGCGCGGCGATGGGCGGCGGCTTCTCGCTGAGCCTGGCCTGCGACCTGATCGTGGCCGCCGAGGACGCGAAGTTCGCGATGTCGTACGTCAACGTCGGCCTGTCGCCCGACGGCGGCGGCACCGATTCGCTCGTGCGCGCGCTGCCCCCACAGGCCGCGCTCGAGATGCTGCTCGACGGCACGGCCTGCACCGCCGGGCGGCTGTACGAGCTCGGCGTGGTCAACAAGGTCGTGCCGCACGGGGAAGCCTGCGCCACGGCTCTCGCCTGGGCGCAGCAACTCGCGCGCGGCCCGTTCGAGGTGCAGGCGCGCATCAAGCAGCTGGTGTATTCGGCGCGCGGACGCAGCCGGCGCGAGCAGCTGGAGGCCGAGCGCGAGTCCTTCCTGGCCAGCCTCTACGGCGACGAGAGCGGAGAGCGCATCAAGGAATTTCTGTCGCCCCGCAAGAAGCAGGAAACCAGCGAGGAGGGCCCCGCGACCTGAGCGCGGAAAGATCATCCGACCCGTCTCCGGCCTTGGCATCAGGGGTTCTACTGGCCCTGAACTTGCTAAGCTATGAACTCAAGGAGATTGGTCGTTCCATGCACAAATTTGACGAGATGTACGAGCAGCTTCCCTACGCTGGAGCTGCGATCCGACAGCATTACAAGCGCTACGACCAATGGCTCGCGAAGCAACCCGGTGAGGTGATGCGTTCGCGACGCGAAGAGGCGGAAATGATCTTCCGCCGGGTCGGCATCACCTTCGCGGTGTACGGCGCCAAGGACGAGGACGGCTCCGGCACCGAGCGGCTCATACCGTTCGACCTGCTGCCTCGCATCATTCCCGCCCACGAGTGGGCGAGCATGGAAAAAGGGCTGGTGCAGCGCGTCACGGCGCTCAACCGCTTTCTTCACGATGTCTACCACGACCAGGAAATCATCAAGGCCGGCATCATCCCGGCCGAGCAGATCCTGAACAACGCCCAGTTCCGTCCCGAGATGATGGGCGTGAACGTGCCGCACAACGTCTACTCGAACATCTCCGGCATCGACATCGTGCGTGCCCCCGATGCCTCGGGCAACGGCGAGTACTACGTGCTCGAAGACAACCTGCGGGTACCCAGCGGCGTGAGCTACATGCTCGAGAACCGCAAGATGATGATGCGGCTCTTCCCGGAGCTCTTCAACCAGAACCGCATCGCGCCGGTCGCGCACTACCCCGACCTGCTGCTCGAGACCCTGCGCGCCAGCGCGCCTCCGGCCACGGCCGAGCCCACGGTGGTGGTGCTCACGCCGGGCATGTACAACAGCGCCTACTTCGAGCACGCCTTCCTCGCCCAGCAGATGGGCGTGGAGCTGGTCGAAGGGCAGGACCTGTTCGTCAAGGACAACTTCGTCTACATGCGCACCACGCGCGGGCCGAAGCGCGTCGACGTCATCTACCGCCGCGTGGACGACGACTTCCTCGACCCCGAGGTGTTCCGGCCCACGTCGACGCTGGGCTGCTCGGGCCTGATGCGCGCATACCGCGACGGCAACGTCGTCATCTGCAATGCGGTGGGCACCGGCGTGGCCGACGACAAGTCGATCTACCCCTACGTGCCGAAGATGGTGGAGTTCTACCTCGGCGAGAAGCCGATCCTGAAGAACGTGCCCACCTACATGTGCCGCAACAAGGACGAGCTGCAATACACGCTCGACAACATGAAGGACCTGGTCGTCAAGGAAGTGCACGGCGCCGGCGGCTACGGCATGCTGATCGGCCCGGCCGCCACGCAGGCCGAGATCGAGGACTTCAAGAAAGCCGTGATCGCCAAGCCCGACGGCTACATCGCCCAGCCCACGCTGAGCCTTTCGACCTCGCCCACCTTCGTCGACGCCGGCATCGCGCCGCGCCACATCGACCTGCGCCCCTTCGTGCTCTCGGGCAGCGAGGTGCAGATGGTGCCCGGCGGCCTCACGCGCGTGGCGCTGAAAGAAGGCTCGCTGGTGGTCAACTCGTCGCAGGGCGGCGGCACCAAGGACACCTGGATCCTCGAGGCCGACCGAACCCCCAAGCCCAAGGCTGCGGCCGAGCAGTCGCAAAGCCAATCGTAGGAGGACAACGAAGATGCTGTCACGTACCGCCGACCATCTCTACTGGATGTCCCGCTACACCGAGCGCGCGGAGAACACCGCGCGCATGCTGGACGTCAACTACCAGACCTCGCTGCTGCCGCAGTCCGCCGAAGTGGCCAAGTACGGCTGGCAGGGCGTGCTTTCCATCAGCGAGCTGCTGCCCTGGTACAACCAGAAGTACGACCAGATCGCGCCCAAGGAGGTGATGGAGTTCATGGTCAAGGACGAGAGCAACGCCTCGTCGATCGTCTCCTGCCTCAAGGCCGCTCGCGAGAACGCTCGCGCCGTGCGCGGCGCGCTCACCACCGAAGCCTGGGAAACGCAGAACACCACCTGGCTCGAAGTCAACCGCATGCTGCGCTCGGGCGACTTCGAGCGCGACCCCGGCCAGTTCTTCGAATGGGTCAAGTTCCGCTCGCACCTGTCGCGCGGCGTCACGCTGGGCACCATGCTGCAGGACGAGGCCTTCTACTTCTCGCGCCTGGGCACCTTCCTGGAACGCGCCGACAACACCGCGCGGCTGGTCGACGTGAAATTCCACGCGCTCAACAGCGAGTTCTTCGGCGCCGCCACCGAGGAAGATCAGGAGTACGACTTCTATCACTGGAGCGCGATCCTGCGCAGCGTCTCGGCCTTCGAGGTCTACCGCAAGGTGTACCGCGACGTGATCAAGCCCGAGCGCGTGGCTGAGCTGCTCATTCTTCGCGCCGACATGCCGCGCTCGCTGCACGCGAGCCTGGTCGAGGTGGTCAACAACCTCGCGAAGGTGCAGAACGAGCAGAGCGCCGAAACGCAGCGCCGTGCCGGAAAACTTCTGGCCGATCTGCAATATGCGCGTGTCGACGAAATTCTGGCGACGGGGCTGCATGCGTATCTCACGCAATTCCTCGATCGCGTGAATGAGCTGGGTGTGCGGATCAGCCAGGATTTTCTGGTTCCGGCGCATTGATTGGGAATGCGGAGGCTTCATCCTTTTTCCGGGGGTGAAGCCTGCCTGGCTTGATACGAATTTTTGACAATTGTTGACGGGTCGATCCCTGTTAATGGGAATTTAATAAATAAGGATTAACTCGACGGAATTGAGCAAATTCTGTCGTTGAAAAGCATGTATTAATTCCTTGAAAGCAAGCACCGCTCTTTCATAATCGCGCTCCGCAGTTTTCATTTGGTCACAGATGTGGCTGCAGATTGACAACTATGAGGGAGCGTAAAAGCGATGAATCGGCACTTGCACCGCGTGGTCTTCAACGCGGCGAGAGGACTGCGCATGGCGGTCCAGGAAACGGCCGCGAGCACTGGCAAGGGAGCGAGTAGAGCTACTACCGTCGCAGGTGCTGCAGCCGTCGCAGGGGCACTTATCGCAGGGGCGGCACATGCCCAGATCGTCGGCGCTCCCAACGTTCCCGGCAATCTCCGCCCGACCGTGCTGACAGCGCCCAATGGCGTGCCGCTGGTCAACATCCAGACGCCTTCCGCAGCAGGTGTCTCGCGCAACGTCTACAACCAGTTCAACGTCGGTGCGAATGGCGCCATCCTGAACAACAGTCGGGTGAACGTGCAGACCCAGCTTGGTGGGTTCGTTCAGGGCAACCCGTTCCTGGCATCGGGTCCGGCACGCATCATCCTCAATGAGGTCAACGGCGGAACGCCCAGCCAGCTTCGTGGCTACATCGAAGTGGGTGGCCAACGCGCGGAAGTGATCATCGCGAACCCGGCGGGTATCAGTGTGGATGGCGGCGGCTTCATCAATGCCAGTCGTGCCACGCTCACCACCGGTACGCCGCAATTCAACGCCGTCGGCGGTCTCGACAGTTTCCTTGTTCGTGGTGGCACCGTCACCATCGACGGCGCGGGCCTCGATGCCAGCAAGACCGACTACGCTGCCGTCCTCGCTCGTGCCGTGCAGCTCAACGCGGCGATCTACGCCACGGATCTCAAGGTGGTGACCGGTGCGAACCAGATCAGCGCCGACCACGCGCAGATCACGCCCACGACAGGCGCCGGCGCAGCACCGACCTTCGCTCTGGACGTGGCTGCGCTCGGCGGCATGTACGCCGGAAAGATCGTGCTCCTGGGAACCGAGCAGGGCCTGGGCGTGCGCAACGCCGGGAACATCGGCGCGAGCGCCGGCAGCCTCGTCGTCACGGCTTCCGGCCGCCTGGAGAACACCGGCACACTCGAAGGCCAGAGCGTGCAGCTTGCCAGCACGGGCGGCGACATCGTGAACCGGGGCACGATCCGCCAGACCAGCATGGCGTCGCTGTCGCTGTCGGCACCGACGATCAGCAATACGCAGGGCGGGTGGATCGGCAGCGAGCCTCCGCCTCCGCCCACATCGACGCCGACAACGGGTGGCAGTGACGGCGGCAACCCTGGCACAGGCACCACCGCAGGCACGGGCTCGAGCGGCTCGACCGGCACCACGACATCGACAGGTGGAACTACCACCGGAGGTACCTCGGCACCCGCCGCAACGCCGATCGAACCCGGCCGCATCAATGCCGCGGGCGCATTCCGCAACGATGGCGGCAAGGTCTACGCAGGTGGCCCGATCACGCTGCAGACGGCGAACCTGCTGAACAACGGCGGAACCCTGAGCGTGGCGAGTCTGGCACTCAGCCAGCCCACCTTTTCCAACCAGGGCGGGACCATCAATGTGTCCGGGGCCTTCACTGCCAATCTGGGCAGTTTCGACAACTCATCCGGCACCCTGCGCACCGGCAGTCTGGACATCACTACCTCCGGCGACCTGAACAACCAGGACGGCGTGCTGACCAGTGACGGCAATGCAAATCTCACCGTCGGCGGTTCCGCCAACAACTTGCGCGGCAACGTCTCGGCTGCAGGGGCACTTGCAGCCAGCGTCACCGGAGCCACGGTCAACAGCTCCGGCACCCTGGCTTCCAATCAGGGCCTGACGCTCAATACCGGCTCGCTGGAAAACACAAAGGGCAACATCCAATCGGCCCAGGCCGGCGTGCGGGTCACGTCGACAGGTCAACTTGTCAACGGCGGAGGCGGTTCGATCAAAGCGACCGCCGACCTGGGAGTCCAGGCAGGAGTGCTCACGAATGCCGGCACGCTGCGCGGCGAGAACGACGTCAGCGTGGCCGTCGCCGGCACGCTCGTCAACGACGGCAACATCACATCCGGTCGGAACGCAACGATTACGGCCGCGAGCGTGCAGAGTAGCAAGGCGAGCGTACTCGGTGCCGGCATCAAGAGCGATGGCACGTTGGGCAGCGCTGGCGATCTGCACGTTGCCTCCACAGGTGCGCTGGTTGCCAAGGGCACCCAATTGGCCGCAGGCAATGCGACGCTCCAAGGTGCCAGTGTCGATCTCTCGGCCAGCGAGACCAACGGTGGCAACGTGGCCATCACAGCCACGCAGGGCGATGTCAACACCAACAGTGCGACGGTCACAACCCCTGGCACACTGAGCATCACGGCAGCCAGTGCGTTGTCGAACATCGGAGGTACGCTGGGCTCCAACAGTGGCACCCTCGTCAATGCCGCGAGCCTGAGCAACGCATCCGGAACGATTGCCGCGGTGGCAGGAGACCTTCACGTCGCGACCACCGGCGCGACCGATAACACCTCAGGCAGTCTGCTGGCTTCGGGTGCTGTTGTGCTTGCGAACGGCGGTCTGACCAATACGGACGGCAAAGCCAGCGGTAGCAGTCTCGCCATCGACACGCACGGCGGTGCGCTGGTCAATACGCGAGGAACCCTGAGCGCAAGCGGCACCCTCGACATGAATTCCGGCGCGATCTCGAACGATGCGGGCCTGATCCAGTCAGGCGGCGCGATGGCCATCGACACGCATGGCGGCGCATTGGTCAATACGAATGCCGCAGGCTACGCGAACGGCCTGGGCGGCATCGTCAGCGGCGACACCCTCACGCTGAAGACCGGCAACGTCAATAACACGGCCGGCTTCATCGGCTCGAAGAGTGCGCTGAGCGCAAACACCGGAGAATTCGTCAACGGCAAGTTCGTCAACAGCGATGCAGGGGTGGTGTTGAGCCAATCGACGCTGTCCATCAACACCCAAGGCGCCGCCTACGACAACAAGGACGGCCAAACGTTGGCGGCGGGCGACTTGCTGATCGATGCCGGAGCCGGTGCCGCGAAGAACACGGGCGGCCTGATCCGTTCGGGCGCCAAGACCACGGTACGCGCCGCAAGCCTCGACAACACAGCCACCTCCGGCACCGACCAGGGCATCGAGGGCCAGAACGTTGCCATTACGGCTGCGACTGTCAAGAACACGTCTGGAGCCATCCGTGCCGACGTGAACACCACTCTGACGAGTACGGCTCTCGTCGAGAACGGTACCGGTGGCCTGATCTCCGCAGGCGATACCGTCAGCGTCGTCGATCCCAATGCCGCAAATCCGGCCACGAAGACTCTGAGCGTATCCAACTCTGGCGGCACCATGCTTGCCGGCAAGTCGCTCACGGTGAATGTGGCTTCGCTTACCAGCAGCGGCAAGCTGCTCTCCCAGGGCGACCTGAACGTTGCGGCGACGCAGAACATCGCGCTGGCCTCAGGCAGCGAGACCATCGCCAATCACGATCTGGGCATCGCCACCAGCGGCAACCTCTCCAACAGCGGCCGGATCGCTTCCGGCGACGATCTTTCGCTGTCGGCCGCGAACATCGACAACAAAGCGACCGGCGACATCCAGGGCACCACCACCCGCCTGAGCACCAGCGGCACCGTGACCAACCGGGGCGTGATCGACGGCACCGTGACCCGCATCGATGCGGACACGCTGACCAACATCGGCACCGGTCGCATCTACGGCAACCAGATCTCCATCGCTGCCGGCACGCTCAACAATCAGGCCGAGACCGTCAATGGTCCCTCGGGGGCCACTGCCAGCGCCGCCACCATCGCCGCGCGAGTGCGCCTGGACCTTGGCGTAGGCACTCTCAACAATGAGGACGGCGCCCTCATCTTCAGTGACGGCAGCCCCCTCATCGGCGGTGGCCTCTTCATCGGTGGTGGTCTCGATGCACTAGGACATGCCACCGGCACGGCAACGAGCGTCAACAACCGTGCCGCGACCATCGAGGCTACCGGCGACGTCGACATCAAGACCACCACGCTCAACAACACCAACGGCGGCGTCACCTGGACCCTGCAGCCAGGCGAGAGCAAGCAGGTCGTCGAATACACGCTTCCAGGCAGCAGCACCCGCTACAAGGCCGAAGAAGTGCTCATCAGCTTCGGTGGGCTTCAGCAGTTCCCCGACACCGGCTGGAACAGTTGGAATGCCGCAAGCGCAGCCAATCCTCTGACGGCGGGCAGTGACCCCTACGCCAGATTGCTGGTGCCCTCGCCGGACTACCCGCTGGCCCAGTTCCGCGCCTACTACATGCAAAGCCCGGCCAGCAGCCAGGATCGGAGCTACCAGACATGCGGCGGGGGCGAAGGTACCGCGTGCGACACCACCAACGTCGCCGGCGCCTGGTACTCGCGTACCAACCCGATCTGGGCGACTTTCGGCGTCACGCCGCCTGGCGTGGACTTGCCCATGGATTTCATTGGCCGCAAGTACCCGGACATGACCGTGGGCCAGGCCGGTGTCATGGTCCTCGACGAAACCAACCACGACCAGTGGATCCCGTTCGACCACCCGGTCACCCAGGCCGAGTACGACCAGTGGCAGGACTATCGCCAGGCCCACGCCGCGCTGGACAAGGCCACGCTGAAGTTCATCCACACCATCGCTGGATACACGTCGCTCACGGGCACCGAGTACGAGCCCGGACGCATGGCGTCGACTTACGACGCCTACGTCTACAGCGTCACCCCGTCCACGCCGGTCCTGCAAAGCTCCGCGCCGGGCAAGATCATCGCCGGCGGCGCGATGAAAATCGCGGTGGGCAGCGGCGTCAACGACATGAGCCAAATCCTGGCTGGTGGCGCGCTGACGGTCACGGGCGGCACCATCGTCAACAAGGGGCTGACTGTCGACGCCCCCACTGTGCAGACCGGCACGGTTTCGCACAGCTATGTCGAAGCGCACTCCGGCGACGATGTGCGCGTCTACCAGATCGCGCCATACAACCTGACGACCAACTCCACGGTCACGTTGGCCGCAGCACGCCAGGAGGGCAATGTCGCGGTTGCTGTGGGCAACCCGGGTACGGGGGGCTTGTCGGTGGGGCAGACCGGAACGGGTCCCCAAGCGGCTGGCAGTGTGGCCGGCAGCGCCATCGTCAACCCCATCATTCAGGTGCCAACGAACAGTGGCCCGGGCAACACGGCAGGCACCTCCGGTCCCACGGTCGTGCGGACCAGCGCACCGAACGTGGCGATCCCCAGCGCGAGCCTGTTCAGGACGCTGGCCGATCCGTCAAGCCGCTACCTGATCGAAACTGATCCCCGGTTTGCGAACTACCGCAACTGGCTGTCCAGTGACTACCTGCTGAACAACCTCGGACTCGATCCGAACAACACCCTCAAGCGGTTGGGCGACGGCTTCTACGAGGAGCGCCTGATCCGCGAGCAGGTGGCCCAGTTGACCGGCTACCGCTACCTGGATGGGTTCACCAGCGACGACGCCCAGTACTCGGCTCTCATGAATGCCGGCGCGGCCTTCGCGCAGCAGTACGGACTGCGCGTGGGCGTGGCGCTGACGGCCGCGCAGATGGCACAACTGACCAGCGACATCGTCTGGCTGGTCGAGCAGGCGGTGACCTTGCCCGACGGCAGCACGCAGCGCGTGCTGGTGCCGCAGGTCTATGTGCGCGTGAAGCCGGGTGACATCGACGGCTCCGGCGCGGTGCTCTCGGGCGGCAGTGTGGACATGCGTTTCTCGGGCGATCTGACGAACGCGGGAGGCACGATTGCCGGGCGCCACGCGGTCTCGCTCTCGGCAGACAACATCAACAACGTCGCGGGGCGTATCACCGGCGAGGATGTCACGGTGTCCGCCAGGACCGATATCAATGTCATCGGCGCGCAGATCGATGCGAGCAAGAGCCTGACAGCCATCGCGGGGCGCGACATCAACGTCGTGACGACCACCCGCGATTCGAAGAGCGACACGGGGCCGCTGGCGCGTTCGAGCGCCGACAGCGGTGTGAACCTCAGCGCCACGACGCTGGACCGGGTGGCGGGGCTGTATGTCACGAATCCTGGCGGAAGTCTCAATGTCGTGGCCGTGCGCGACGCCAACCTGATCGGCGCCGAAATCAAGAGCGCGGGGGATGCAACGGTCGTTGCGGGGCGCGACGTCAATCTCGGTACTGTGACGACGGGGCGCACGGAAGACATTCGCTGGAGTTCCGACAACACGCGCAAAGACGAGAGCAGCCAGGAAATCGGAACCACGATCAGTGGCGCGGGGAATGTGAGCGTTGGCGCTGGACGCAATCTCACGGGTGTTGCTGCCACCTTGAATGCGGGAGAGACCCTCGAACTCAGCGCGGGCGCCAAACTGACCTTGGTGGCGGGCCAGAACTCGACTTCGTCTGCCTCGAAGGACTCGCAAAAGGATGGGCTGAGCCACTCCAGCTCCAGTGCGGACGGCCAGGAAACGTCGCTGACACGCACCACGCTGACAGGCAAGAACATCCAGCTCACGAGCGGTGACGACATGACGCTCAGTGCCATCGAGGCCAACGCGGAGAGCCTCGGCATCCAGGCTGGCGGCAAGCTCAACCTGCTCACGCAGACGACGACCAGCGCCTTCAGCGGCTCGGAAACCGATGGCGATGGCGCCTGGGTTTCGGCCAAGAGCGCAGGACACAAGGATGAGACCAGTCAGTACAACCTGTTCAACGTCCAGAGCCTGAATATCAAGGCCAACGGCGGTGTGACAGCGCAAGTGGGCCAGAACGCCAATCTTGCCGATCTGGCCAAGCAGCCTGGCATGGCTTGGGTGAACCAGCTCACATCCGATCCGGCTCTCGCCAACAGCGTCGAGTGGCAGCGGGTGCAGGAGGAACACAAGAAGTGGGCCCAGAGCCAGACCACCATGGGGCCGGTAGCGGCTCTCGTGGTCAGTGTGGTGGTGGGGATGGTGGCCGGCCCTGTGGCTGCCCAGGCAGGCGGTGCAGCGAGCGGTGCCGCGACGAGCGCCGGACTGGGTACGACCATCTCCGCAGGCGTGGGCAGCGCAGTTCAGATCGGCGTCACAGCGATCGCCAGTCGGGCCGCAGTGAGCTTCGTCAACAACGACGGAGATATCGGCAAGGTTCTCAAGGAGTTGGGCAGTAGCGAGAGCATCAAGAACATCGCGACGGCCATGGTCACCGCGGGCGTACTCCAGGGGCTGAGTGAAGTGCTGCCGGAGAACCTTGCCAGGGCGACGAATGGAGCGGCCAAGCTGCCGGACCAGTTGCAGCGCCAGCTCATCGATGGTGCGGCCACCGCGGTGATACGCAGCGCGATCAATGGCACCAGCCTCGAAGCAGAGCTGCGCGCGGCGCTGACGGATGCGCTGCTGAACACGGTTGCGGCACAGAGCGCCTACGGCATAGGGACGTTGGCGTACAACGGGGACATCAACGCCTTCACGCAGAACGTTCTGCACGCGATTGCCGGCTGTGCGGTCGGCGCGGTACGTGCGGACAATGCAAGCGGATGCGGCGCGGGTGCGCTGGGGGCTGTCATCGGCGAACTCACGGCCAGCACGTTCGGCCGTGACGAATACGGTAATGTGCTGCCTGGTGCGGTCGAGATGACCCAGGTGCTTGCGGCGATTGCAGGTGCGGTGGCGGGACTCGACGCCAACGGCATCTATGTCGCTGCGGGTTCGAGCGCCAATGCGGCGATCAACAACGCGCTGAGCATGCGCGGCTCGACAAAATTCAAGAGCGATCTGCGTGCGTGTTCGGACGGAACTGGCAAGACCTGCGATGTCGACAAGTTGCGCGAGGAGATGACGCGCGATACCGACAAGCAAACTGCGCGCATCAAGAGCGCTTGCAGTGGCTCGGGAAGCCTTGATAACTGCACGGCCCTCGCCAACAGTGCAAATCTGACGCTGAACAATCTCATCGAGGCGTCTTTTTATGCCGATACGCCGGAGAAGAGGGCGTTGGTGGACGATCTGATTGGCCGTCAACTATCAGATATGACGGACATGTACCAGGCTCTGGCGAAGCAGCAGTCCACGGCTGGTTTTGCTGATCTGTTGAAGACCGCAATCGCTGGCGCACTGCCAATTGTCGGGCCGGGTGTTGGCACCATGCTTGGCACCAAATTGGGAGCTACAGGTAGTGGCGTCAAAGTCCCCAGTGGCACGTCGGAGACCACCAACATTGTTACAGGCTCTGGCGAACTGACTGGAACTCGGACGCCTATACCGCCGCGAGCAGACGCCCCCACAACGAGATCTTTGATTCGAGAAAATGAGAGCGCAGAAATTCTTGCCAATAAAGGCTACAAGGTCGAACAGAATCCCAAAGTAGATGGCCCAAAGAATCCAGATTATAAAATTAATGGGGAGATATTCGACAATTACGCCCCATCCACAGACAGGCCTCGGAATGCAGCCGGAGAAATAAATGGAAAAGTTCAAAAGCAACAGGCAGACAATATTGTTGTAAACCTGATTGACAGCCCAATAACTCCTGCCGCACTCCGAGAGCAACTTACCACCTACCCGATCCCGGGACTTCGAAAAGTGATCATTATTGATCGAACGGGCAAAGTTACAGAAATTAGATTTATGGAGAATTAAATGGCAATCGACTTGTTTTGCTATAGTGCATTGGAGCCTGATGTGGTCAAGGAAAAACTTGAGGCAGGAGTGCAAGCTCGTCAAGATCTATTTGCCAATAAGTTTCTAATCTCCTTTGTCAAAGATTTGAGAACATCCAAAGAATATTACGACTTGGTGGAAGTTGAAATAGCTCAGGAAAATGGTCTCAGCGCCCTTTGTTCTTTTATTGTTAGTCTCAATGACAAGAATGCGTCCAATCTTTTGCCTGAGGCAGAAGAATTTATTCGAAATCTATTGGGCGAGAAAGATGTACTTCTTTTGTTGAATAACGAAGAGAGGCGATAGCCTTGGCGGACATTTTTCAACGGTAGATCTAAAAACTAAAAGGCACATTGCCCCTTGGCGGGGTTTCTTGGCGTGCCGTGGATAAAAAAATGATTAGGGAAGTTCGATTGCCTGCACATACCGCACTGGCTGCGGCTCTTCTTGGTCTCCCAATCCTGGTGGCAGCTCAAGCTGCTAGTACACCCCAGCCCTTCGTCGAGCAGCAGCGACAGCAAGAGCGCGAGAGAGCGTTGCGCAAGCAGAACGAACGCACCGTCGACCAGCGTCCACAGGCCGCGCCACCGGCTCCGGCTCAACGCATCCCTGAATCCGAGTCCCCGTGCTTTCGTATCGACCGCGTGTTGCTGGTTGGCGAGCAGTCCGAATCTTTCCAATGGGCCGTTGCCGATCTGTTCGGCCCTGAAGGCAATGATTCCCCAGTCGGGCGCTGCCTTGGCACGGCGGGCGTCAACGTGGTCCTCGCGCGTGCGCAGCAGGCCGTCATCGCCCGCGGCTTCGTCACGACCCGTGTGTTGGCTTCCCCGCAAGACTTGTCGACCGGCACGCTGACCCTCTCGCTGGTGCCCGGCCGCATCGCAGCCATTCGGACGACGCCTGATTCTTCATCTACGCTGCTCGGCAGTTCCGCCTTGCTGGCCACGGCCATTCCCGCGCGCCCAGGTGATCTGCTGAACCTGCGCGACATCGAACAAGGCCTGGAGAACCTCAAGCGCGCCCCGACAGCCGAAGCCGACATCCAGATCGAGCCTTCAACTGCCCCCAACGCCAAGCCTGGTGACAGCGACCTCGTCGTCAAGTACGTCCAATCCAAGAAGTGGCGCGTCACCCTGAGCCTGGACGACAGCGGCACCGAAGCCACTGGCCGCTACCAGGCCGGGGCCACCCTGTCCCTGGACAACCCCTTCGGCCTGAACGACCTGTTCTATGTCAGCGCCAACCACAACATCAACGACCACGTCTTCGGTGACCCGGCCAAGGGCACCGAAGGCCAGACCGTTCACTACTCGCTGCCCTACGGCTACTGGCTTCTGGGCCTCACGGCCTCCAACAGCCAGTACCACCAGAGCGTGGCCGGCCTGAACCAGGACTACGTCTACGCCGGCAAGACCAACAACGCCGAGGTCAAGCTCTCGCGTATCGTCTACCGCGACCAGAGCCGCAAGACGAGCGTGGCGATCAAGGGCTGGCGCCGCGAGTCGCGCAACTTCGTGGACGATACCGAGATCGAGGTGCAGCACCGCGTGGTCGGCGGCTGGGAGCTCAGCCTCAATCACAAGGAGTACCTCGGCGAGGCGACGCTCGAAGGCACGCTGGCCTACAAGCGCGGCACCGGTGGCTTCGGCTCGCGCACCGCGCCAGAAGAAGAGTTCGGCGAAGGCACCTCGCGGTTGAAGCTCTACACCGCCGACATCAGCCTCAACGCACCGTTCAAGCTCGGCGAGCAGAAGATGCGCTACTCCGGCCTGATCCGCGCCCAATGGAACCGCACGCCGTTGACGCCGCAGGACCGCTTCGCCATTGGCGGGCGCTACACGGTGCGAGGTTTCGATGGCGAGACGAGCTTGATGGGCGAGCGGGGCTGGCTCATCCGCAACGACATCGGATGGGCCGTGGGGCAGAGCGGGGCGGAGCTGTACGTCGGGGCTGACTATGGCCACGTGGGCGGCCGCTCGACGGTCGACCTGCTCGGCCGCAGCCTGGCCGGGGCCGTCATCGGCGTGCGCGGCCAGTGGAGCAAGCTGAGCTACGACTTCTTCGTTGGCGCGCCGATCAGCAAGCCGGAGGGCTATCGCACTGCGAAGGTCACGCTGGGCTTCAATCTCAATGCAAGCTTCTGAATCACATCACAACAGATCAACTGCTCAGTATTCAGGGAGAAAACTCATGTCCACGAAGATGGTTGCAACGCTGGTCGCAGCAGTTGCATTGACTGCCTGTGTCGCTCCAACGCAATACCGGGAGGCTGGTGCGGGCGGAAACAACTTCGGTTATGCAAGCAGCAAGTTGTCCGACCAGCTGTATCGCGTGCGCTTCACGGGTTCGTCACGCACGCCCTTGCGATGGGCCGATGCGTTCGTGCTCTATCGCACCGCGCAGATCGCGAAAGAGGCTGGCGCGCCAGCGTTCAAGATCGTCGAAGGCTCGGTCGACACCACGGTTCTTGCAGGCGACGATGTCCTTGGGCAGATGAGCCCGTTGGCTGATGTTGAAGTCAGTCGGGTGGCGCTGCATCCGCAGCGCGAAGGCGACCAGATCGTTGCAGCCCATGACCCTCACATGCAGCGAACCGCAGGTGCGGTGCCCGTGTTCCGGGCGCCGCCGGCGCCGACGATGGTGAAGAGCCAGGCACCCTTGTTCATCTACATCCCGTCCAGTGGCCCGGGGCCCGCGCAGCCGGTGCGCTCGATACTCGTCGAGTTGCGATCCGATCCCAAGAACATGGATGCGCAGACATTCGTCACCGAAGAAGTACTGAGTCGCCTGGGGCCTCGGATCAAGCATGCGGAGATGCCGGTGAAGATGACCCGCGCGTGGCAATCTTCCTCGGCCTCTTGAACCCTTGATCGCAAGATGAGTTCGTTCCGCAGTCGTTCGACCGTCAAGAACTAGCGGGAGAACGACTCAACCTCCACCGGAATCCCCGGCGCCTGCCACCGATAGGACTCCGCCAGCACATCCCGCTCAGGCTGCTGCCCATTCCACCGAATGTTGAGCAGATCCATCAAGGTCCACCCCGTCCAGTCCGCACGAAACGGCTGCAGCGCCGCATCCTGCGGCAGCGGCTGCCGGTTGCGCCACACCACGGCTGGAATGCGGTAGCCCGAGGCCGTCGACGGGCTATGCCCCGCGCGGTCGCTCACATGGCCGACCTCCTGCCCGTGGTCCGACAAATACATCCACGCCCGGTACTCGCCCTGCTTGCCCGGAGCACGCGTCTGCTGCAGCAACTCCGACACCACGAAGTCGTGATACAGCAGCGCCGCGTCGTACTCCTGCCGGAAGCGCCGCACCCAGGCCGAGCGGCCGTCCTTCACCAGGCCGTTTTCCACCGCATCGACGTTGTCGTCGAAGGGATTTGCGTTCTCGGGAAAGCGCAGGCTGTAGTGCGGGTGCGCGCCCATCAGGTGGACGACGATGAGCTTGCGGTCGGTGCTGGTGTCGGCCAGTGCTTCCTGCACGCAGTCGAGGATCTCGCCGTCGAGTGACGCGCTTGCGCGGCCCGGCGTGCGGTTGACCATGTCGATCACGTCGGCGAGGCGCGCGTGCTGCTGTTCGATGGCGAGGTCGTCGTGGTTGCTGATCCACCAGACCTTGTAGCCGGCGGCGCGCGCGAGTGCCAGCACGTGCGGCGGGTTCTCCGCCTCGGGCAGGCCGAAGTGGAACATGTTGCGCAGGGCGGGGAGGGTGCTGGCGTCCACCGACCATGCGTTCTTCAGCACGGCCATCTGGTCGCCGGTCTGCGCCTTGTGCGCCAGCAGGCGCGGCGTGGTGGGGCGGCCGTAGCCGTAGAGCGCCATGTTGTCGCGGTTGATGCTGTCGGTGATGACCAGCACCACGGTGGAAGGTCCAGCCTGCGTCATCATCGGCGCGATGGCCTTGGCCTGCGCCATCAGGCGGTCGCGCTGCTTCTGCTGGTCGGCCCAGGCGGAGCGCAGCGTGTGGAGGGAGTCGATCCACTGCGTCCAGAAGATCGCGGGATGCAGCCTGCGCCAGGGCTTGCTCGCATAGGCCACGCAGGAGAGCAGGAGCAGGAGGGCGATCAGCGCCACGATCCATCGCGACGGTCGGGCGGATGCGGCATTGGCCACCGCGCCGCGCCGCGCGAACACGCCCACGAGCACGCCGGCCACGACCAGCGCCGCCCCCCACACGGCGGCCGAGCGCCAGTGCATCAACAGGTATTCGGAGCCCTCGCGCACATTGGTGTTGGCCGCGGCGCCCAGCACCATCGCGCCATCGGGCGCGGCCTGGTAGGTGTCGAGCAGATAGGCGCGCACCGCGCCGTCGAGCGCGAAGCCCATGGCCCAGAGCCAGACCAGCAGCGTGCGAACGCGCCGCATGCGCGCGCTGCGCAGCGGCCACGCCAGCCACAGCACCATCGGCATCGCGAGCACGGCGAGCTGCGCCATGCGTCGGCCGTCATGGCCCAGTGCGATGAGCGCCAGCAGCGTCGCGCCCACCACGCCGCAGGCGAGCAGCGCGTTGCGCGACGACGACGTGGATGCGTCTTTGGGCAGGGTGGTCAAGCGGGTGGCGCGGCGAGTCGGGGGGCGGGCGGATTCTGCCCCGGGGCTCGCGCGGCAGCCCCCAGTGCCCCGATGACGGCGAGGCCCTTTGGCGAGCCGGTGCACTCAGGGATATCCCCGCGGAACTTATCCGGCGGCAGGTGCCCAGACGGGCTTTCCTCAACTCCCCGGAAAGGAACCCCCGCTCCATGCTCAGATTCAGCCGTCTGCCCGCGCTCCTGCTCGCCTTCGCTCTTTCGTGGATGGCACTGCCGCCCGCGAATGCCGCCCAGACACAGATGGTGAGCGTTGCCGTCAAGACGCTGAACATGCGCACCGGCCCCGGCCAGCGCTACGAGACGCACTGGACGGTCACCAGGGGCTATCCGTTCCGCGTGATCGGCAAGAAGGGCGACTGGCTCAGGGTCAGCGACTTCGAGGGCGACAAGGCCTGGGTCTTCCGTCCGATGACGAACAAGACGCCGCACCATGTGGTGAAGGCCCAGTCGGCCAACCTTCGTCGTGCGCCCGGTGCGCGCAGCCCGGTCGTGAAGAAGGCGGGCTACGGCGACGTGCTGCGCACGATCGAGCGGCGTGGCAACTGGCTCAAGGTGCAGCACGAAGGCGGCGCCACCGGCTGGGTGCAGCGCAGCTTCGTCTGGGGCTGGTAGGAGGGCTCAGGTCGCGGTGGCCTGGCGCACGGCGCGCTCCCAGCGCGCCATCGATTCCTCGGCCTGCGCCCGGCCCATGGTCGGCATGAAGCGCCGCTCGATCTTCCACAGCTTCGAAAGCTGGCGCGCGTCGGTGTAGACGCCGGTTGAAAGGCCCGCGAGGTACGCGGCGCCCAGCGCGGTGGTTTCGATGACCTCGGGCCGCACCACCGGAATGCCCAGCAGGTCGGCCTGGAACTGCATCAGCAGGTCGTTCACGCTCGCGCCGCCATCCACGCGCAGTTCGGCCACCGGCTTGCCGCCGGCGGCCACCGCGTCGCGGCTCATGGCCTGCAGCAACGCGGCGCTCTGGTAGGCGATGCTCTCCAGCGCGGCGCGCGCGATGTGCGCCACAGTGGTCCCGCGCGTGAGGCCGGTGATCGTGCCGCGCGCGTCGGCATCCCAGTAGGGCGCGCCGAGGCCGGTGAAGGCTGGCACCATCATCACGCCGCCCGCATCGGGCACGCTCTCGGCGAGCGACTGCACCTCCGCGCTGCCCTTGATGGCCTTGAGCCCGTCGCGCAGCCACTGCACCACGGCGCCGCCGACGAACACGCTGCCTTCCATCGCGTACTGCGGCTTCGCATCGGTCTGCGCGGCGCTGGTCACGAGCAGGCCGTTGTGCGAGGGCTGGAACTCGCCGCCGGTGTGCATCAGCAGGAAGCAGCCGGTGCCGTAGGTGTTCTTGGCCATGCCGGCCTCGAAGCAGGCCTGGCCGAAGAGGGCGCTCTGCTGGTCGCCGGCCACGCCGCCGATGGGCAGCGCGTGGCCCAGCAGGGCCGCGTCGGTGTCGGCGAAGTGGGAGCTCGAGGGCTGCACCTTCGGCATCAGCGAGGCCGGAATGTCGAGCGCCTTCAGCAGGTCGGCGTCCCACTCGTTGCCGTGCACGTTGAAGAGCATGGTGCGCGAGGCGTTGCTCACGTCGGTCACGTGCACCTTGCCGCCGGTGAGCTGCCACATGAGCCAGCTGTCGACGGTGCCGAAGGCGAGCTCGCCGCGTGCAGCCTGCTCGCGCGCGCCCGGCACGTTGTCGAGCAGCCAGCGCAGCTTGGTGCCGGAGAAGTACGCGTCGATGACGAGGCCGGTCTTCTCGCGGATGGTGTCGGTCATGCCTTCGTCGCGCAGCTGCGCGCACAGCGGCTCGGCGCGACGGTCCTGCCAGACGATGGCGTGGTGCACCGGCTGGCCTGTCTTGCGGTTCCACAGTACGGTGGTCTCGCGCTGGTTGGTGATGCCGATGGCGTGGATGTCGGCGGGCTGGAGCTTCGCCTTCGCGAGCACTTCGCGCGCGGTGGCGAGCTGGCTGCGCCAGATTTCCATGGGGTCGTGCTCCACCCAGCCCGGCTGCGGATAGATCTGCGTGAGTTCCTTCTGGGCGATGGCGACGATGTGGCCTTCGCGGTCGAACACGATGCTGCGCGAGCTGGAAGTGCCCTGGTCCAGGGCGAGCAGGTAGGTGGTCATTCGTTCGTGTTCCTTCTTGTCAGTTTTCGCGCGCGATCTCCAGGCGCACCTGCGCCGCGTGCAGCAGGTCGGCGAACGGCGCCGGCGGCTCCGCGTCGGTGAAGAGCCGGTCGATCTGCGAGAGCGTGCCCAGCTGGATCATCGCCGGCCGGTTGAACTTGCTCGCGTCGGCGGCCAGCCACACCTCGCGCGCCTGCGCGATGATGGTCTGCGCCACCTTCACCTCGCGCAGGTCGAAGTCGCGCAGCGAGCCGTCGGCCTCGATGCTCGACACGCCGATCAGCGCGATGTCGACCTTGAACTGGCGGATGAAGTCGATGGTGGCCTCGCCCACGATGGCGCGGTCGCGCGGGCGCACCGAGCCGCCCGCCACGATCACCTCGCACGAGGTGTTGCCGCTGAGGATGGTGGCCACGTTCAGGTTGTTGGTGATCACGCGCAGGCCCGTGTGGCGCAGCAGCGCCTTGGCGATGGCCTCGGTGGTGGTGCCGATGTTCAGGATCAGCGAGCAGTCGTTGGGCACCAGCTGTGCTACGCGGCGCGCGATTCGCGCCTTGCCTTCGGCGTGCAGCGTCTCGCGCTGCTGGTAGCCGATGTTCTCCGTGGTCGAGCTGGGCACGCGCACGCCGCCATGGAAGCGCGTGAGCAGCCCTTCGTCGGCCAGCCGCTGCACGTCGCGCCGCACGGTCTGCAGGGTGACGCCGAGCATGTCGGCCAGTTGCTCGACGGTGACGGAACCGCGCGCGCGCACGGTGTCCAGGAGGTTGATCTGGCGCGGGTTGGAGTTCACAGGAGCGTCGTGGAAAGCGGGAAGACTTCGGCCGCGGAGGCCGGGCGCGTCACTTTAAAGCGAAAAAAAACGAAGCCAACTAAGGGAAAACTCGTAGGAAAATCGCGCCAAAAGGAATCCAAATGAAAAAACACGAAAATACAATGGCCGCCGTCAGTGACCAAAGTCACGCTTCAACGGACCCAATTCCTGTGAGCGATTTTTCTTCCGTTTCGCCAGCGCCGGCCACCGATTGCGACGTGCTCATCGTCGGCGGCGGCATCAACGGCTGCGGCATCGCGCGCGACCTCGCGGGCCGCGGCTGGCGCGTGGTGCTGTGCGAAAAGGACGATCTCGCCTCGCACACCTCGTCTTCCTCCACCAAGCTGATCCACGGCGGTCTTCGCTACCTCGAGTACTACGAGTTCTCGCTGGTGCGCAAGGCGCTGCAGGAGCGCGAGGTGCTGCTCAAGAGCGCGCCGCACATCATGTGGCCGCTGCGCTTCGTGATGCCGCACGACCCGTCGATGCGCCCGGCCTGGATGATCCGCATCGGCCTGTTCATGTACGACCACCTGGCCCGCCGCGAGGTGCTGCCCGGTTCGCGCAGCGTCGACCTGCGCCGCCACGCCGCCGGCAAGCCGCTGAAGGAGCAGTACAAGCGCGGCTTCATCTATTCCGACGGCTGGGTGGACGACGCGCGCCTCGTGGTGCTGAATGCGCTGGACGCCCAGGCGCGCGGCGCCGAGGTGCTGACCCGCACGCGCTGCGTGCACGCGAAGCGCGACGCCGACGGCTGGACCGCCACGCTGCTGGGAGCCGATGGCAACAAGCGCACGCTGCGTGCCCGCGCGGTGGTCAATGCCGCGGGGCCGTGGGCCGAATCCTTCCTGCGCGGCGTTGCGCAGTCGGCAAGGGGCGAAGCCCTGGCCACCAAGAGCCTGCGGCTCGTGAAGGGCAGCCACATCGTGGTGCCGCGCCTGTTCGAGCACGACCACGCCTACATCTTCCAGAACCCCGACAAGCGGATCATCTTCGCCATTCCCTACCAGGACGAGTTCACGCTGATCGGCACCACCGACATCGAGCTCACCGGCGACGACCCCGGCGCCGCGCGCATCGCGCAGGAAGAGATCGACTACCTCTGCACCCAGGCCAGCCGCTACTTCGACAAGCCCATCGCGCCTTCCGACGTGGTCTGGACCTACTCGGGCGTGCGTCCGCTGCTGGACGACGATTCGGGCGATCCCTCGGCCGTCACGCGCGACTACCTGCTCGAGTCGAACACCGAGGCCGCGCCGCTGCTGTCGGTGTGGGGCGGAAAGATCACCACCTTCCGCAAGCTGGCGGAGGACGCGGCCGACGAAGTCGGGCGCATGCTGGGCCAGACGGGCGCGCAGCGGCCTGCATGGACCGACGGCGCCTTCCTCGCGGGCGGCGACCTGTCGGGCTGGATCGGCGCGGCGAAGCGGCCCGACGACGACTTCGAGCGCTTCGTGTCAGCCGTGCAGGCCAGGTACCCGTGGCTCTACGGCCAGCTGGCGCGCCGACTCGCACGGGCCTACGGCGCGCGCATCGATCAACTGCTGGGCGAGGCGAAGTCCTTCGCCGACCTGGGTGCCGAAGTGGCGCCCGGCCTGTTCGAGCGCGAACTGCGTTTCCTGCAGGACAACGAGTGGGCCGTGAGCGCCGAAGACGTGCTCTGGCGGCGCTCCAAGCTGGGCCTGCACTACACGCCCGAAGAGCGCGAGCAGGTCGCGCGCTGGCTGCAGCAGCAACAACCCCGCGCCAGCGACAACTAGGCCGGACACAAGGGAAGAGGAAGAGCGCCAATGCAATTGACACTCGAGCGCGTCACCAAGAAGGTGGGAGCGCAGACATGGCTCTACGAGCAGAGCATCGCGCCGAAGAGCGGCGCGGTCACCGTGCTGCTCGGCGCCACGCAGGCCGGCAAGACCAGCCTCATGCGGCTGATGGCGGGCCTCGACGCGCCGACCACCGGCAAGGTGATGGTCGACGGCAAGGACGTGACCGGCATGCCCGTGCGCGAACGCAACGTCGCGATGGTCTACCAGCAGTTCATCAACTATCCGTCGCTCAAGGTGGCGGACAACATCGCGTCGCCGCTCAAGCTGCGCGGCGAATCGAACATCGATGCGCGCGTGAAGGCGCTGGCCGACAAGCTGCACATCGGCATGTTCCTCGACCGCTATCCGCAGGAGCTCTCGGGCGGGCAGCAGCAGCGCGTGGCGCTGGCGCGCGCGCTCGCCAAGAACGCGCCGCTGATGCTGCTCGACGAGCCGCTGGTCAACCTCGACTACAAGCTGCGCGAAGGCCTGCGCGAGGAGCTCACGCAGCTCTTCGCCACCGGTGACTCGACCGTGATCTATGCGACCACCGAGCCGGGCGAAGCCCTGCTGCTCGGCGGCTACACCGCGGTGATGGACGCCGGCGAGCTGCTGCAGTACGGCCCCACGGCCGAGGTGTTCCATGCGCCGCAGTCGCTGCGCGTGGCGCGAGCCTTCAGCGATCCGCCGATGAACCTGCTGCCCGGCACTGCCACCGCCGGCCGCGTGCAGATGGCGGGCGGCCCCGCGCTGGCGCTGGCATTGTCCGAGAGCGTGTCGGGCCCCGTCACCGTGGGCCTGCGCGCGAGCGCATTGAACGTCGATGCGGGGGAGGGCGACATCGCCCTGCCGGGCAAGGTGGAGCTGGCCGAGATCTCGGGCTCCGACACCTTCGTGCACGTGGAAACCGCGGTGGGCGAACTGGTGGCGCAGCTCACCGGCGTGCACCGCTTCGAACTGGGCGCTTCGCTCACGCTGTACTTCAGCGCGTCCCAAGCTTATGTGTTCGATGCCAGTGAAAAGCTGGCGCTGGCGCCTGCATGGCGCAAGGGAGACTAGTCATGGCACGCATCGACCTCGACCTGGCCCACGCCTATCGCCCGAACCCCACGCAGGACAGCGACTACGCGCTGCTCCCGCTGAAGATGAGCTTCCGCGACGGCGGCGCATACGCCTTGCTCGGCCCCTCGGGCTGCGGCAAGACGACCATGCTGAACATCATCTCCGGCCTGCTGGTGCCTTCGCAGGGCACGGTGACCTTCGACGGCCGCGACATGACGCGCGCCACGCCTCAGGAACGCAACATCGCGCAGGTGTTCCAGTTCCCGGTGATCTACGACACCATGACCGTGGCCGAGAACCTCGCGTTCCCGCTGCGCAACCGCAAGGTGCCGGCCGATCAAATCAAGAAGCGCGTCGGCGAGATCGCCGAGATGCTCGACATGAGCGGCCAGCTCAACCAGCGCGCCGCCGGCCTCGCGGCCGACGCCAAGCAGAAGATCTCGCTCGGTCGCGGGCTGGTGCGCAGCGACGTGTCGGCGGTGCTGTTCGACGAGCCGCTCACCGTGATCGATCCGCACCTGAAGTGGCAGCTGCGCCGCAAGCTCAAGCAGATCCACCGCGAGCTGAAGCTCACGTTGATCTACGTGACGCACGACCAGGTCGAGGCGCTCACCTTCGCCGAGGAGGTGGTGGTGATGACGCGCGGCAAGGCCGTGCAGGTGGGCAGCGCCGATGCGCTCTTCGAGCGGCCGGCCCACACCTTCGTCGGGCACTTCATCGGCTCGCCGGGCATGAACTTCCTTTCGGCGCAGAGCGCGAACGGCACCATCGAAGTGGCTGGAACGCCGCTGGTGCCCACGCGCGAACTGCCGCAGGGGCCGCTGAAGATCGGCATTCGCCCCGAATACCTGCGCCTGTCGAACGCGGGCGCTGCCGGCGCCGTGCCGGCGGTGGCGAAGCAGGTGCAGGACGTGGGCACGCACGTGATGCTGACGGTGGACGCCGGCGGCAGCCTGCTGAAGGTGCGTCTGCATTCGGACGACCGCCCGCCGACGGTGGGGGACACGGTGTGGGTGCGCGTGCTCGACACGCACACCTGCTATTACAAGGATGAGGAACTGGTGGCATGAACGCAACCAACAAGCCGATCAATCAAAAGGCCTGGTGGCTGGTGCTACCGGTGCTGATCTGCGTGGCCTTCTCGGCCATCGTGCCGCTCATGACGGTGGTCAACTACTCGGTGCAGGACATCATCTCGCCCGAGCGCCGCGTGTTCGTGGGCACCGAATGGTTCGCCTCGGTGATGCGCGACGACGAGCTGCACGAGGCGCTGTGGCGCCAGCTGGGCTTCTCGCTGTCGGTGCTGCTGGTGGAGATTCCGCTGGGCATCGGCCTGGCGCTGTCGATGCCGGCCAAGGGCTGGAAGTCGTCGGCGGTGCTGGTGGTGGTGGCGCTGTCGCTGCTGATTCCATGGAACGTGGTCGGCACCATCTGGCAGATCTACGGTCGCGCCGACATCGGCCTGCTGGGCCACACCCTGCAGAGGCTGGGCATCGAATACAACTACACCGGCAGCGCCGCCGACGCATGGCTCACCGTGCTGGTGATGGACGTGTGGCACTGGACGCCGCTGGTGGCGCTGCTCTGCTACGCGGGCCTGCGCTCCATTCCCGATGCCTACTACCAGGCCGCGCGCATCGACGGCGCGAGCAAGTTCGCGGTGTTCCGCTACATCCAGCTGCCCAAGATGCGCGGCGTGCTCATGATCGCGGTGCTGCTGCGCTTCATGGACAGCTTCATGATCTACACCGAGCCCTTCGTGCTGACCGGCGGCGGGCCGGGCAACGCCACCACCTTCCTGAGCCAGTACCTCACGCAGAAGGCCGTGGGCCAGTTCGACCTGGGGCCGGCGGCGGCGTTCTCGCTGATCTACTTCCTCATCATCCTGCTGTTCTGCTTCGTGCTCTACAACTGGATGCAGCGGGTCGGCACGCAGGAAGCGGAGGTGGAGAAATGAACGAGAAGAGATTTCACAAGCGCAGCATCTTCCTGGTGCTGTACATCCTGTTCGCGCTGTTGCCCATCTACTGGATGATCAACATGAGCTTCAAGACGAACGAGGAGATCCTGTCGAGCTTCTCGTTCTTCCCGCAGCAGCTCACCTGGTCGAACTACGCGCGCATCTTCACCGACGAGTCGTGGTACTCGGGCTACATCAACAGCCTGATCTACGTGGCCATCAACACGGTGATTTCGCTCACCGTGGCGCTGCCGGCGGCCTATGCGTTCTCGCGCTATTCGTTCCTGGGCGACAAGCATGTCTTCTTCTGGCTGCTGACCAACCGCATGACGCCGCCCGCGGTGTTCCTGCTGCCGTTCTTCCAGCTCTACAGCACGGTCGGCCTGATGGACACGCACCTGGGCGTGGCGCTCGCGCACCTGCTGTTCAACGTGCCGCTGGCGGTGTGGATCCTGGAAGGCTTCATGAGCGGCATTCCGCGCGAGATCGACGAGACGGCGTACATCGACGGCTATTCGTTCCCGCGCTTCTTCCTCACGATCTTCCTGCCGCTCATCAAGGCCGGCGTGGGCGTGGCGGCGTTCTTCTGCTTCATGTTCAGCTGGGTCGAGCTGCTGCTGGCGCGCACGCTCACCAGCGTGAACGCCAAGCCCATCGTTGCGACCATGACGCGCACCGTGAGCGCGTCGGGCATGGACTGGGCGACGCTGGCAGCGGCCGGCGTGCTCACCATCGTGCCGGGCGCCATCGTGATCTGGTTCGTGCGTCACTACATCGCGAAGGGTTTCGCGATGGGGCGTGTTTGAGGAGGCACGGAAATGTTCGATTGGATGGTCTGGACCACCCCGGTGGCCGTGTTCTTCATCTGCATCGCGCTCATGCTGGTCGGCATGACGATCTGGGAGCTCAAGTCGCCCACCACGCTGCGGCGCGGCTGGCTGCCGATGGCCACCACGCGTGGCGACAGGCTCTTCATCGGGTTGCTGTCGGCGGCCTACGTGAACCTGGTCTTCGTCGGTCTGGCGGGCAAGTTCCAGGAGTGGTTCAGCCTCGAGGCCGAGCCCTCGGTCTGGATCAGCTTCGTGCTGTCGATGGCCCTGCTCGCGCTGGTGATGCGCAAGGGTTGAGCGGGCGCCGCTTCGCTTCTTTCCTTCTTCCAAAAGCGTTCCGGCTCTCCGCCTCCCCGGAGCCGTGATCGGACACAACACCGGGGAAGCAACAACCGAGGAGACAGTTCCATGAAGATGCGCTACACGGCACTGGCACTTGCAGCGGCGATGTTCGCCGCGCATGGCGCCGCAACGGCCGGCGAGGCCGAAGCCAAGAAATGGATCGACAGCGAGTTCCAGCCATCGACCTTGTCCAAGGACAAGCAGATGGAGGAAATGAAGTGGTTCATCGAGGCCGCCAAGAAACTGCAGGCCAAGGGCGTCAAGGAGGTGTCCGTCGTCTCCGAGACCCTGACCACCCACGAGTACGAATCGAAGACGCTGGCCAAGGCCTTCGAGGAAATCACCGGCATCAAGGTCAAGCATGACCTGATCCAGGAAGGCGACGTCGTCGAGAAACTGCAGACCTCGATGCAGTCGGGCAAGTCGATCTACGACGGCTGGGTGTCCGACTCCGACCTGATCGGCACGCACTACCGCTACGGCAAGATCATGTCGCTGACCGAGTACATGGGCGGCGCCGGCAAGGAGTTCACGAACCCCGGCCTCGACCTGAAGGACTTCATCGGCACCAGCTTCACCACCGCGCCCGACGGCCAGCTCTACCAGCTGCCCGACCAGCAGTTCGCCAACCTGTACTGGTTCCGCGCCGACCTGTTCGCGCGCAAGGACCTGCAGGACAAGTTCAAGGCCAAGTACGGCTACGACCTGGGCGTGCCGCTGAACTGGAGCGCGTACGAAGACATCGCCGAGTTCTTCAGCACCGACGTGAAGACCATCGACGGCAAACCGATCTACGGCCACATGGACTACGGCAAGAAGGACCCGTCGCTGGGCTGGCGCTTCACCGACGCATGGCTGTCGATGGCAGGCTCCGCCGACAAGGGCATCCCCAACGGCATGCCGATCGACGAGTGGGGCATCCGCGTGGCTGCCGACAAGTGCACGCCCACCGGCGCCTCGGTGGCTCGCGGTGGCGCGACCAACTCGCCGGCTGCCGTGTACGCGCTCACCAAGTACATCGACTGGATGAAGAAGTACGCGCCCAAGGAAGCCATGGGCATGACCTTCGGCGAAGCCGGTCCGGTGCCCGCGCAGGGCCAGATCGCCCAGCAGATCTTCTGGTACACGGCCTTCACCGCCGACATGACCAAGAAGGGCCTGCCCGTGGTGAACGAAGACGGCTCGCCCAAGTGGCGCATGGCCCCCGGCCCGAACGGCCCGTACTGGAAGCAGGGCATGCAGAACGGCTACCAGGACGTGGGCTCGTGGACCTTCTTCAAGGGCCATGACGCCAACAAGACGGCCGCAGCCTGGCTCTACGCCCAGTTCATCACCGCCAAGACCACCTCGCTGAAGAAGTCGATCACCGGCCTGACCTTCATCCGCGACAGCGACATCCGCTCGGACTACTTCACGCAGAACGCCAACAAGTACGGCGGCCTGATCGAGTTCTACCGCAGCCCGGCACGCGTGGCCTGGACCCCGACCGGCACCAACGTGCCCGACTACCCCAAGCTCGCGCAGCTGTGGTGGAAGAACGTGGCCGAGGCCGTGACGGGCGAGAAGACCCCGCAGAAGGCCATGGACAACCTGGCCGACGAGATGGACAACGTGATGGCCCGCCTGGAACGCGCCGGCATGGCCAAGTGCGCGCCCAAGCTCAACCCGAAGGGCGACCCGGCCAAGTACCTGAGCGACGACCACGCCCCGTGGAAGAAGCTGGCCAACGAGAAGCCGAAGGGCGAGACCATCGACTACAACAAGCTGCTGAGCGCCTGGAAGGAAGGCAAGGTGCGCTGAGCGCCGCCAGACCCGCAACCCAGCAACAAGAAGGGCCGTGCCGCGGGGCACGGCCCTTTTTTTGTGCTCGTTTTTCCGCATTGCCGGCCGTTTGCCGCCATTTGGCCGTTTCGAGCGTCTGATTGCCGCGACGCCATGACCATTGGCAGATGCTTTCGCTACCTGCTTCGCGTACATTCGACGGCCCCCGAAAAGCCCCAGCCAGTGAATTCCAGTCTTTCCAGCCCTTCCAACGCGTCTCCGAGCGTCAAGCGCGTCCTCGTCCTGCGCTATTCGCAGTCCGGCCAGCTCGACGAGGTCGCCGACCGGATCGTGGCGCCGCTGCGGGCCGATCCGGCAATACAGGTGCATGAGGAAGTGCTCCGCCCGCTGCAGCCGTACCCCTTTCCCTGGCCCTTCCTGACGTTCTTCGACGCGTTCCCGGAGTCGGCCCACATGAAGCCGCAGCCGCTGGCGCCGCTCTCGCTGACGGGCGATGAAGACTTCGACCTCGTCGTGCTGCCGTACCAGGTATGGTTCCTGGCGCCCTCGCAGCCGGTGGCCGCCTTCCTCAAGCATCCGGTGGCGGCGCGGCTGCTCAGGGGCAAGCCGGTGGTCACGGTCATCGCCTGCCGCAACATGTGGCTGCTGGCGCAGGAAAAGCTCAAGGGCATGCTCGACGACGTGGGTGCGCGGCTGATCGACAACGTGGTGCTGACCGACCCCGGCCCCACGCTCGCCACCTTCTTCACCACGCCGGCCTGGCTGATCTGGGGCCGCAAGCGCGGCTTCTGGGGCATGCCCGACGCCGGGCTCAGTACCGACCAGATCGCGGGTACGGCCCGTTTCGGCCGGGCCCTGCGCGATGCGCTGCACAAGGACCTGGAGCGTGGTTCGCAGCCCCTGCTGGCCGGCCTCGGGGCGGTGCAGGCCAACGCCAGGCTGCTCATCAGCGAGAAGGCCGGCACCCGCAGCTTCTACCTCTGGGGCAAGCTCATCATGGCCGCCGGCGGGCCCGGCGCGTGGCAGCGCAAGCCGCTGCTTCTTTTGTACGTGCTGTTTCTGCTGGTACTGATCATTACGGTGGTGCCCGTGAGCCTGAGCCTGCAGGCGCTTCTGCGACCTCTGTTCAGAGGGTGGCTGACTAGAATGACCGCCAAATTCGAGTGCCCGTCGGGCTCAGCCACGGACCGCACCCCTCTCTATGACGACTGATGTCTTCCTGACCCGCACCGCCGCCTTTCTGCCCTTTTCTCCGGTCAGCAATGAAGACATCGAAGACGTCCTCGGTCGCATCGGCGGCAAGGCGTCCCGCGCGCGGCGGCTGATCCTTCGCAGCAACGGCATCCAGTCGCGCCACTACGCCGTCGATCGCGCCACCGGCGAGCTGGCGATGACCAACGCCCAGCTCACGGCCAGCGCCATCCGCGCGCTGGGCGACGTGGGGCAGGTCGACTGCCTCGTCACGGGCACCTCGTTGCCCGACCAGCTCATGCCCAATCACGCGGTGATGGTGCACGGCGAGCTCGGCTGGCCGCGCCTCGAGGTGGTGGCCTGCGCGGGCATCTGCCTGGCCGGCGCCGCGGCGCTGAAGCATGCATGGCTCTCGGTGCGCGCGGGCGACGCGCGCCGCGCAGTGGCCACGGGCTCCGAATTGGCCTCGGCCGTAATGCGCGGCTCGCGCTTCGAGGCCGAGTTCGAGCACAAGCTCGAGGCGCTGGAGGCGCGGCCCGAGCTGGCCTTCGAGAAGGACTTCCTGCGCTGGATGCTCTCCGACGGCGCCGGCGCAGTGCTGCTTGAGCGCGAGCCGCGCGGGCCGCTGTCGCTGCGCATCGACTGGATCGACCTTTCCTCGGCCGCGCACGAGCTGCCGGCCTGCATGTACGCGGGCGCCGAGAAGAACGCCGAGGGCGGCCTCGACGGCTGGGCGCGCAAGTCGCCCGAGGAATGGCGCAGCGAATCGACCTTCGCCGTGAAGCAGGACGTGCGCCTGCTCAACGAGAACATCGTGCGCGCCACGCTGGCAGAGCCGCTGGCGCAGGTCATCGAGCGCAGGGGACTCAAGCCGGCGGACGTCGACTGGTTCCTGCCGCACCTGTCGTCGCAATACTTCGTGGAGCCGGTGAGCCGCAGCCTCGAGGAGCTGGGCTTCCCGATTCCGCGCGAGCGCTGGTTCAGCAACCTCGCGACCAAGGGCAACACAGGCTCGGCTTCGCCGTACATCATGCTCGACGAACTGTTCCGCTCGGGCCGCATCAAGCCCGGCCAGAAGCTGCTGATGTTCGTGCCCGAGAGCGGCCGCTTCTCCAGCGGCTTCATCTACATGGAGGCGGTGTAGCCATGGACCTCGACGCCGTGCCGCAGGAGGGCAACGCGACCCTCGACGGCCATTCGAAGCTGATGTACGCGCGCGATGCGCAGGGCCGCGTGGTCACCACCACCTCGCGCGGCTGGGAGGCGGAAGAGATCGTCACCAGCCACGCGGTCGACGTGCTGGTCGAGCAGGCCCGCGCCGCGAAGGAGCGCGTGAAGGCGGGGCTGGCCTCGCCGCTCGAATACTGGATGTACGAGCGCCGCATGGACGTGGCGCTGCTCTCGCAGACCAGCGGCTTCTGGCAATGGCGCGTGCGCCGCCACCTGCAGCCGCGCCACTTCGCTTCGCTTTCGGCGGCGCAGCTCGCACGCTACGGCGAAGCGCTGGGCCTGCCCGTTTCCACCTTGCAGGGGCTGCCGTGAACTTCCAGCATCAACAGGCGGCGCATTGCGAAAGCGGCGTCATCTCCAGCCTCATGCGCCACCATGGCGCGCCGATGAGCGAGAGCATGGCGCTCGGGCTTTCGTCCGCGCTCTCGTTCGCGTACCTGCCATTCATCAAGCTGTCGGGCCTGCCGCTCATTTCGTATCGCATGCCGCCCAAGGCCATCATCAAGGGCCTGCTGGCGCCGATGGCCGCGCGATTCCGCTTCGAGACCTTCGGCAGCGCCGAGGCCGGGCAGAAGCGGCTCGACGCCTTGCTGGCCGACGGCAAGCTGGTGGGGCTGCAGACCTCGGTGTACTGGCTGCCGTACTTTCCGCCGAACATGCGCTTCCACTTCAACGCGCACAACCTGCTGGTGTACGGCAAGGACGGGGACGACTACCTCATCAGCGACCCGGTGTTCGAGGAGCCCGTGCGCTGCCCGAGCAGCGACCTCGCGCGCGCCCGCTTCGCCAAGGGCGTGCTGGCGCCCAAGGGGCTCATGTACTACCCGCAGGCCATCGATCGCAAGGCGGTGGATGGGGCCTCGGTGGTCAAGGCCATCCGCAAGACGGTGCGCACCATGCTCGCGCCCATCCCCATCGTCGGTGTGCGCGGCATGCGCACGCTGGCCGCGCGCATGCAGAAGCTGTCGCCGGCCGATCCGCGCAGCGTCGACTTCATCGGCCACGTGGTGCGCATGCAGGAAGAAATCGGCACGGGTGGGGCGGGCTTCCGCTTCATCTACGCGGGCTTCCTGCAGGAGGCCGCACAGTTGCTCGACAAGCCGCAGCTGCAGCAGATGTCCGAGCGGCTCATCGCCATCGGCGACGGCTGGCGCGCCTTCGCGCTCAAGGCCGCGCGCATGGTGAAGGGGCGCGAGGCGGTCGACCCGGCCGCGCTGGCGGCGAAGCTGCGCGAGCAGGCGCAGCAAGAGGAAAACTTCTTTCGCGACCTGAAGGCCGCCGTCGCCTGATGCTCGAGCTGCGCCAGCTCAGCTACCGCTACCCGCATGCGGACAAGCCCGCGCTGGCCGACGTGTCGCTCGCCGTGCCCAAGGGCTGCGTGCTCGGCTTGCTGGGACCGAACGGCGCGGGCAAGACCACGCTGATCTCGCACCTTTCGGGCGCACTGGCGGTGCAGTCGGGCGAGATCCGCATCGACGGCCAGCCGCTGAAGGAAGTGCGAGCGCAGACACCCACGCGCATCGCTGTCGCGCCGCAGGAGCATGCCTTCTATCCGATGCTGACCGTGGCCGAGAACCTGGCCGTGTTCGCGGCGGCCGGCGGTCTTTCGGGCGAGCGCAGGCGGCAGCGCATCGATGCCTGCACGCAGTTCGCGCAGCTCGAGCAGTTCGCCTCCGTGCGCGCCGAGCGGCTCTCGGGCGGCCTCAAGCGCCGGCTCAACCTGGCCATCGCCTTGCTGCCCGAGCCGGAGCTGATGCTGTTCGACGAGCCCACCGTGGGCGTCGATCCGCAATCGCGCGCCTTCATCCTCGATGCCATCAAGAGCCTTGCGCAGCAGGGCGCGGCGGTGATCTACGCCTCGCACTACATGGAGGAGATAGAGGCCATTGCCGACTGCGTCGCGATCCTCGACCGCGGCCACGTGCTGCGCGAAGGGGCGCTCGACGAGCTTCTGTCGAAGAGCGCGATGCTGCTCACGCTGGCGGCCGACGGGCTCGATGCCGGCATGCTCTCGCGCTTCGGCACCGTGGAGCAGGGCGGCGTGCACTGGCGCATCCACCTCAACCCCGGCAGCGGCCCCGCGCCGGTCCTGGCCGCGCTGGAGGCCGAGGGCATCGAGGTGCGCCACGCCGAGTTCGGCCGCCATGACCTCGAGCAACTCTTCATGGCGCTCACCCATCGCTCGCTGCGCGACTGAACGGACGCCCATGCTTCTCGCGCTCATCAGGAAGGAACTGATCGCCCTCACGCGCGACATGCACGGCCTTGCCGCGCTGTTCCTGATGCCGATGGTCTTCATCGTGCTGATGTCGCTCACGCTGAAGGACATCTACCGCCCGCCGCTGGCCGAGCTGAGCTACGCCGTCGACATGCGCGACACCGCGACGCCCGCGCAGTGGCTCAAGCAGCTCTGGCAGCGCGGCCACGGCGCACCGCAGCCGCTGGGCACCGACTGGCGGGAGCGGCTGCGCAACGGCTCGCTCAAGTACGTGATCGTGATGGAGCCGGGTCTTTCGGAAGAGCTGGAGTCGGCCGCGCTGTCGACCGAGGCGCGCATCCGGCTGCTGACCGAGCCGGGCATCGACGCCAACCTGTTCAACGCGCTGCGTGCCGAACTCATCGGTGCATCGGGCGAGCTCAAGGCGCGTCTCGCGCTGGCGGTGCCCGGTACGGCGGGGCCGGCACCGGACGCATCCATCCAGGCGATGGTGCACGCCGAGCGCTTCTCCACCGCCGGACCCCGGCCGACCTCGGTGCAGCAGAACGTGCCGGCCTGGCTGGTGTTCGGCATGTTCTTCGTGGTGGCCTCGCTCTCCAGCCTGTTCGTGCAGGAGCGCAGCTCGGGTGCGCTCGGCCGGCTGCAGAGCCTGGGCGTGTCGCGCGGCATGCTGCTGGCGTCGAAGGCGCTGCCGTACCTGGGCGTGAACGCGCTGCAGGCGGTGCTGATGCTGGCGGCCGGCATCTGGTTCATGCCGCTGATCGGCGGCGACGCGCTGTCGCTCGCGGGCATCCACTGGGGCGCCTTGCTGCTGTCGCTTGCGGCGGTGAGCCTGGCGGCCGTGAGCCTGTCGCTCGCGCTGGCCTGCGTGGTGCGCAGCCATGCGCAGGCCTCGACCATCGGGCCGATGGTCAACGTGCTGATGGCGGCAGCGGGCGGCATCATGGTGCCCAAGTTCGTCATGCCGGGCTTCATGCAGCGGCTGGTCGAGATCTCTCCGATGAACTGGGGGCTGGAGGCGCTGCTGACCGTGCTGTTGCGCGGCGGTGGCGTGGCCGACACCCTGCCGCAGGTCGGCCGGCTGGTCGCGTTCGCGGCGCTGATGTTCGTCCTGGCCGTTTTTCTGTTTCGCAGGCGCGCATCGTGAGCATCACCGTCACCCCTGAATTCATCGCCAGCCTCAAGGCCATGGTGCTCGAAGCCGTCGAGAAGGGCGAGCCGCCCGGAGGCCTGGGCGACGACGAGCCGCTGTTCGGCCCCGAGGCCAGGCTCGACCTCGACTCGCTCGACGCCCTGCAGGTGTCGATGACCATCCAGCAGCGCTTCGGCGTGCGCATGCCCGACAGCAAGGAAACGCGCCGGGCGCTGACTTCCATCGTTCACCTCGCGGAGCACCTCGCGCAAGCGGGCAAGGCATGAGCCCGGTCCACCTCGCCGGCACCGGCCTGGCCTGCGTGCTGGGCGAGGACATGCCATCCGCGCTCGCATCGCTGCGCCGCGGCGGCGTGCCGCCCGTGATGGTGGACGTGGCCGAGGGCTTCCGCTGGCCGGTTTACGCGTTGGCGCCGAAGGACGGCGACTGGACGCAGCGCCTGCGCGACACCGTGCGCGGCGTGGTCGCGCAGACGGGCGACTGGGGCCCGTGCACCGCGCCGCTCTTCGTCGCCTCGTCCTCGCTCGACATCGGCTTCATGGAGCACGAGAAGCAGGACCTGCGGCTGGGCGGCGACCTGCAGGATTTCGCCAGCGTCGTGGCCGGCGCGCTCGACTGGCGGGGGCCGGTGTTCACCGTGTCCACCGCCTGCACCTCGTCGCTGAACGCCGTGCTGGCGGCCGTCGACCTGATCCGCGCCGGCGAAGCAGACGAAGCCCTGGTGATCGGCGCCGAGATGTGCAACCGCTTCACGGCGGCCGGCTTCGGCGCGATGCAGCTGCTGGCCCCCGACAGCGGCCAGCCTTTCGGCGAAGCGCGCCGGGGGCTGGTGCTGGGCGAGGCGGTGGCCGCGCTGCGGCTGTCGTCGCGGCCTTCGCGCTGGCAGGTCGCCGGCGGAGCCAACGTGGTCGATGGCCGCAATCCCTCGGGCACCGAGGCCACGGCCGTGCACGCGATGTGCCGCGGCGCGCTGGCGCAGGGAGGCCTGCAGCCGGGCGACATCGACCTCGTCAAGGTGCAGGCCGCCGGCAGCCCGGTGAACGACGCCATCGAGGCTGAGGCGCTGAAGCAGGTGTTCGATCCGATGCCGCCGCTGGTGTCGCTCAAGTCGGTGCTGGGCCATACGCTCGGCGCATCGGGGGCGGCGGAGCTGGCCTTGCTGCTCGGCTGCATCGAAGGCGGCGCGTGGCCGTCGGTCGACTACCCGCTCGACGCATCGCTGGGCATCGCGCTGAGCGAGGAGGCGCCGCGAAGGCTGCGCAACATCCTGCTGAACTTCTCGGGCTTCGGCGGCGGGCACGCCTCGCTGGTGTTGAAGGACACGGGCGCATGACCACCTGGCGCACCGCTGCCCACTTCGTCGCGCATCCGCCGCCCGAGGGATGGCGCGACGACCTGGCGGAGCGCATAGGCCGAAGGCCGCGCCGCGTGGGCCTGTGGACCGAGCTGGCGATGTACGGCGCGCGCTGCTGCCTCGATGTCGCCGGCGAAGCCGCGCTGCCGCCGGGCGCGCGCATCCGCGTTTCGAGCCAGCGCGGCGCCTGGGGCGCCACGCACACCGGGCTGGCCCAGCTCGACGCCGGGCTGCCGATGCCCTTCACCTTCATGCAGAGCCAGCCCGCGCTGATGCTGGCCGAGGTCGGCCGGTGTCTCGAGTGGCAGGGCGACGCCAGCTTCGCGCTGTGCCGCGATGCGGCTCAGGTGCTGCGGCTGGCGAAGCTGGGTGCCTCGCCGGACGGGCTGCTGTTCGGCGTAGTGGAAGAGGAGCGAAACGGCGAACCCGCGCGCTCCGAATGGTGGCGGCTGGTGCCGGCCTGAAATCAGCCTGAGATCGAGCGCTGCAGGTTCGCGCGCGCCCGCGCCTCCAGCTGCGCATGAATGCGCGGCGTGGCGTAGATGGCCTTGCGGTCGAGAAAGCGCTGCAGGATCGCGCGGCGGCGAGGCAGCCGCACTTCGTCGGGAACGAAGGCGTATTCGGCCTGCACCTGCCGCTCGTATTCGTCGAAGCGCGCGCGTTCGGCGCCGAGGATCGACAGGTCGATGTCGATCAGCAGTTCGGCGTCGCGGCCCTGGGGCACGGCGTCATGACGCGTGGCCATGACGAGTGCGTGGACCCGATCCGCCGCCGCAGTGTCGACATCCGCATCGAGCAGCGCCCGGCGTGCCCAGTCCGCGCTGCGCGCCTCGTTGTCGTGCGCGTGCACGTCGTAGATCGCGTCATGGAACCACAGCGCGAGCGCGACTTCGCCGGGGCGCTCGGCCAGGGCCTTCTCGCGCTCGAACCACGCGAGGCATTCGCCCAGGTGCTGCATCGTGTGGTAGTGGCGCTGCGGCTCGGTGTAGCGGCGCTGAAGCTCGTCGCAAAGCGCGTCGCCGGGCGATGCGACGCCCAGCGCATGCCATGCTGCGGCCCAGTTCGCGTGCAGCGCCTCGGGTGTCACCTTGCCGCCTGTTGCTGCTGCTCCATCGCCGCCTTGACCTCCTGTCCCAGGTCGAGCACGGACATGGCGTAGTAGCTGCTCCAGTTGTAGCGCGTGATCACGTAGAAGTTGCGCGTGCCGGCCACGTAGGTCGGCGGCATGTCGAGGCCGTTCTGCAGCTCGATCAGCGCGAACAGGCCCTTGTGGTTGATGCCGTCGCCCTCGGGCACCGCGCCGGCCGCCACGAAGCTGTCGGCGCTGAAGCTCGGCAGGATGTCGGGCGCCAGCAGCAGTGCCTTCTGCAGCCGGGCTTCCTCGAAATGCACCGGGTAGATGGCCGGCATGCCGGGCGTCCAGCCGAAGGACTTGAAGTAGTTGGCCACCGAGCCGATCACGTCGGCCGGGTTGTTGACGAGGTCGATGCGGCTGTCGCCGTCGAAGTCGACCGCGTACTTGGCGATGCTGCTGGGCATGAACTGCGGCATGCCCATGGCGCCGGCGTAGCTGCCCACGGGCACGAGCGGGTCTTCGGCGGTGCGGCTCTCGGTGCTCAGGAAGCTTTCGAGCTCGCCGCGGAAGAAGACCCGGCGATCGGCCGCGCGCGGATGGGCATCGGGAAAGTCGAAGGAGAGCGTGGCCAGCGCGTCGATCACGCGGAAGTTGCCCATGTTGCGGCCGTAGATGGTCTCCACGCCGATGATGCCGACGATGATTTCCGGCGGCACGCCGTACACCTGCTCGGCGCGCGCCAGCGTGTCGGCATTGGCGCGCCAGAAGCGCACGCCGGCCGCGATGCGCACCGGGTCGATGAAGCGGCCGCGGTAGGTCTGCCAGTTCTTCACCGTGCCCACGGGGCCGGGCAGCATCAGCCGCGGCACGTTGGGCAGGAAGCGCGCACTGCCGATGGTGGCGCGCACCCATTCGCGGTCGAGGCCGCGGCGCTCGGCCACATCGTCGGCGAACTGCATCGCGTCGTCGCGCGTGGCGTAGGGCGTGCTGCCGCGAACCGCGTTGGCCGCGGCGCTGCGGCCGTTGGGAGACTTCTGGGCCTGGGCCCCCGTGGACCAAGCGAGGCAGCAGGCGGCAAGGAGGGCTGCAGCCGCGGTGGCGGTGCGCGAAGGCTTGGGAAGAAGGAATCGCATGGGCCCATTGTGCCGTCCGCCCGCGCGGCCCCTCTTCAGGGACACATGTGGTTTCAGCCCCTTGCGGGATCGGCGCTGGGCCACGCGAGGCGCCGGAACTCCGCGCGCAGGGTGGAAAGCGAGTCGGGCGTGGCCGGCGCGTAACGTTGCGCCTCGAGCTTGAGCAGCCAGTCGCGCACCGACTGCGCGGCCGGGCCGAAGCGCGCATCGGCGGCCTGCGCCATCTGGCGGGGTGGGGCGGTGTCGGGCAGCTTCAGCCCGGCCTTGGCCAGACGCGTGCGCGCCTGGCCCAGCAGGCGCAGCCACGGGTCGTGCCTGCTGCGCTCCCACAGCGTCCAGCCGGCGCCGGCCAGGCTGGCGGCCACCAGCAGGTACAGCAGCACGTAGCCCAGGTCTTCCAGGCTGGGAGCCTCGAAGCCGATGTTCTTCAGCAGGTTGAGTTGCCGGCTCTGCGTGTAGTTGAGCACCCACTGGTTCCAGCCGTTGTTCACGGCCTCCCAGACGGCGCGTAGGTTCTGCGCGAGCGTGGGGCTCATCGAGCCGATGGCGCCCGCGAGCAGGCCGGGCTGCGGGGTCAGGCGCTGGAACTGGCCGATGCGCCCCGGCGCCACGGAGCCGGTGGGGTCCACGCGCATCCAGCCGGTGCCTTCCTGCCAGACTTCGGCCCAGGCGTGGGCGTCGCTCTGGCGCACGACCCAGTAGTTGTCGACGTTGTTGAGCTCGCCGCCCTGGTAGCCGGTGACGATGCGCGACGGAATGCCCAGGTTGCGCATCAGCACCACGAAGGCAGAGGCGATGTGCTCGCAGAAGCCCTCCTTGCGGTCGAACCAGAACTCGTCGGCCGTGTCGTTGCCGTAGACGCCAGGCTCCAGCGTGTAGGTGTAGCCGCCGGTGCGCAGGCGGCGCAGGGCAGCCTGCACGAAGGCCTGCGTGTCGGCCTGGGCCAGCGCGGGGGCGGCGCGCATCTCTGCGGCGAGCGCCGCGGTGCGCGGGTTGGTGCCCGGCGGCAGCGTGAGATAGGCCTGCAGCTGGCCGCCGGTGCGCCTGAGCGGGCCGCTCCGGAACTGCGTGTAGCTCTCGGCGCTGTAGCGCACGAGGTCGTTGATCGGGCGGCTGGCGAACCACTGCAGGTCGGGCGTGCCGCTGACCTCGAAGCCCGGCACCTCGGGCGGGCGCTGCGCGACGTCGAGGGTCAGCAGCCAGGGGCGGTTGCTGGCTTCGAGCGTGACTTCGTAGCGCACGGGCGAGCCGCTCACGCGCAGGTTGGAAGCCCACTGCGAGCCGCGCGCCCATGAGGGCAGGGTGGTCCACTCGCGGCCGTCGAACTGCGCCAGCACCGGGCCGCGGAAGTACATCTGACTCTGCGGCGGCGCCTGGCCGTCCTCGAACTTGATGCGCGCGGCGATGCGGTCGTCGAGCGCCAGCTCGGCAATCGTGCCCACGCGCATGCTGTTCGACAGGCCGCTGCGGCCCATCATGGCGTCGCTGGGCGTGCCCCACAGCGGCGCGAAGCGCGGGAACAGCAGGAACAGCGCGAGCATGATCGGCGCGCCCGCCAGCGCCATCCACCCCGCCGTGCGCGCGGCCTGCATCAGCGGCGGCCGGCCCACCGGCATGTGGGCGTTGACCAGCGCCGTCAGCAGGCCCAGCAGCGCCAGCAGCATGGTGAACGCCGTCAGCAGCGACTGCGAGTAGAAGAAGTTCGTGAGCATCGCGAAGAAGCCCAGGAAAAAGATGACGAAGGCGTCGCGCCGCGCGCGCAGCTCCAGCGTCTTGAGCGCGAGCAGGCTCACGATCAGCGTGACGCCCGCGTCGCGGCCCAGCAGCGTGCGGTGGGTGGCGTAGGTGGCGCCCAATATCAGAGCCAGCAGCGCAAGGCGCCACCACCGGCTGGGAAGCGGCCGCGCCTGCACGGCCAGCGAGGCGCGCCACAGCAGCACCATCGCGGTGAGGGCCGAGCACCACCACGGCAGGTTTTCGATCTGCGGCAGCAGGATCAGGCCGATCACGCAGAGAAGGAAAAGCGTGTCCCGCGCGTCGCGGGGCAGGGCGGCGAGTTCGCGCATCACTCGGTTCATGCGGCGCTCCCGTTCAGCACAGGGCCAGGGCCTCGAGGCAGGCCCGGCGGTGGGCCTCGCCCTGCGAGGGTTTCACGACCCGGCCGGCCACCCGCAGGCCGTAGTCCACGCCCAGCCGGTCGGCCATCAGCACCCAGGCGCACAGGCGCGAGAGGCGGCCTTCGGTGTCCGCTAGGCCGGTGGCCTGCGCGTCGAGCCAGAGCTCTTCGCGCTGGGCCTGCTGGGTGTCGCGGCTGACCAGGTCTTCGGAGCCGGTCGCTTGTGCGCGCGCAGCCTTCTTCCAGACCACCAGCTTGAGCGGATCGCCGCGGCGATAGGCGCGCACGCCGTCGTACTCGCCGGCGCTGTGGGCGCGCATCGAGGCGGTCAGTGCGGCGGGGCCGGAGAGGGGCTCGCCCGGCGGCAGCGGAGGCGGATGGGCCTCGGGCGTCGGGTAGACCAGCATCTGCGCGGCCGGCCGCCAGACCGTCCACACGCGGAAGGTGCCCAGCGGAAAGCGCGTCTCGGCCGTGAGCGGCGGCACCGGGTGCAGTCCGCGCCGCTCGGGCTGGAAGGCGATCTCGACGGTGGAGGTGCCTTCGGCCGGCACGTCGGTCCAGGCCCATTGCCCGCTGCCGCGCACCGCCATGCCGATGCCGTAGCGCGCCCGGCGCCTGGTGTTGTGCAGCACCACCCGGAAGACGGCGGCGGCGCCCGCGTAGTGCGCCTCGGGCTGGACCATGTGCATCGCCAGCCCGCGCAGGGTGCCGTGGCACACATGCATGCCCACGGCCACGCTGCCGGCGAGCAGGAAGGTCAGCAGGTAGCCCAGGTTGAGCTGGTAGTTGATCGAGGCGATCAGCAGCACCAGCAGCGTCGCGCCCAGTGTCCAGCCGGCACGCGTGGGCAGGATGTAGACATTGCGCTGGGTGAGTTCCAGCGTGTCGGACGGCGGCCGGCGTGACAGGAACCAGCCGTCGATGCGCGAGCGGATGACGCCGACAGGGCTCACGGCAATGGCACGGCGGCGATCATGGCGCGCACCTGCTCGACGGCGCCACGGCCTGCGTCGCCCACGGGCGTGAGGCGGTGCGCGATGGTCTGCGGCAGCACGGCCTGCACGTCGTCGGGCGCGACGTAGTTGCGGTTGGCCAGGAGCGCCTGCGCCTTGGCGGCGCGCAGCACCGCGATGCCGGCGCGCGGCGACAGGCCCTGCAGGAACCAGCGGCCCGAGCGGGTGGCGGCGATCAGGTCCTGCACGTAGTTGAGCAGCGGATCGGCCGCGTGCACCTGCTGCACGCGCTGCTGCAGCGCTGTCAGCTCGCCGGCGGTCAGCATGGCGGGCAGGGTGGCCAGCATTTCGCGGCGGTCGACGCCCGCGAGCAGCTGGCGCTCGGCGGCGCGGTCGGGGTAGCCGAGCGAGATGCGCATCAGGAAGCGGTCGAGCTGCGACTCGGGCAGGGCGAAGGTGCCGAGCTGGTCCTGCGGGTTCTGGGTGGCGATCACGAAGAAGGGCGTGGGCAGCGGGCGGGTCTCGCCCTCGACCGTGACCTGCTTCTCCTCCATGGCCTCGAGCAGTGCGCTCTGGGTCTTGGGGCTGGCGCGGTTGATCTCGTCGGCCAGCAGCACCTGCGCGAAGATCGGCCCGGGGTGGAAGGTGAAGGCCTGCTGGCCCCGGTCGTAGATCGCCACCCCCGAAAGATCGCCCGGCATCAGGTCGGCGGTGAACTGCACGCGGGAGAACTGCAGCCCGAAGGTGTGCGAGAGCGCGTGGGCGAGGGTGGTCTTGCCCACGCCCGGCACGTCCTCGATCAGCAGGTGGCCGCCGGCCAGCAGGCAGGCCACGCAGTCGCGAACCTGGGCCTCCTTGCCCACGATCACCGTGTTAAGCTGAGTTAACAAAGTGGCTAGCTTTGCGGCAACGTCCATATTTGTATCCATATGCAAACGATACCGTAAGACCCGCCGGCCCCATGCTGCGTGAGGTCTAGACGTGGCGATAGAGACACATGGGCAAGACAGGCTACTTCACACACCGGGACTTCTGGAAGCACGACATGGGCGGAGGGCATCCCGAGTGCCCCGGCCGGCTGGATGCCATCGAGGACCGCCTGCTGCTCACCGGCGTGGGCGACGCGCTGGAGCACCGCGAGGTGCCGCTGGCCACGCTGGAGCAGCTCACCCGGGCGCACAGCACGGAGCACGTCGAGCACCTGGAGGCGTTGCACCAGCGCCTGGTGGCCGACGAGCCCGCCGGCGGCCCCGACCACGCGCAGCTCGACCCCGACACCACGCTCACCCGCTACACCCTGCTGGCCGCGCGCCGCGCCGCCGGCGCTGCGATCGCCGCCACCGATGCGGTGATCGCCGGCGACCTGGAAAACGCCTTCTGTTCGGTGCGTCCGCCCGGCCACCATGCCTGCCGGGAGCAGGCGATGGGCTTCTGCTTCTTCAACAACGTGGCCATCGCCGCGCGGCACGCCATCGAGGCGCACGGCATCGAGCGCGTGGCCGTCGTCGATTTCGACGTGCACCACGGCAACGGCACCGAGGACATTCTTTCCAACGACCCGCGCGTGCTGATGGTGGGCTTCTTCCAACACCCGTTCTACCCGTACAGCGGCACGAATCACCCAGCGCCGAACATGCTCAACCTGCCGATCCCGGCCTACACCCGGGGCATGGACGTGCGCGAGATGATCGAGGCGACCTGGATGCCGCGGCTGGAGGAGTTCAAGCCGCAGATGATCTTCGTCAGCGCCGGCTTCGACGCGCACCGCGAGGACGACCTGGGCCAGCTGGGCCTCAACGAGAACGACTTTGCCTGGATCACGAGCCGCATACACGATGTCGCGAAGCGGCATTCGAAAGGGCGCATCGTCTCGATGCTCGAAGGCGGCTACAACCTCGACGCACTGGCGCGCAGCGTGGAAGCCCACATCCGTGTGCTGGCTTCCCTGTGATGCAGCGGGCACGGCCGACGCCGGTGTCCTGTCCCGATAGATGAATTTCAACGATTTCCTCCAACGACTGAGCCAGGTCGACGCGCGCGGCCTGGGCATCGAACTGATCGCGCTGGTGGCCTGCGTCGCGCTGGCCTGGGCCATCTGCAAGTGGTTCGGCCGCGACCAGCCCAAGGATTCCATCTGGTTCGGCGAGAGCACCTTCGACGGGCTGCTGTTCCCGCTGCTGGCGCTGGTGTTCACCGATCTCGCCCGGCGCGTGGTGATCGACTTCCAGACCGTGCTGGTGCTGCGCATCGCGGTGCCGGTGTTCCTGTCGCTGGCGGTCATCAGGCTGTTCGCGCGGGTGCTGCGGGCGGTGTTCCCGGCATCCAATCTCGTCAGGCTGATAGAGCGCACGATCTCCTGGCTGGCCTGGATCGCGGCGGTGCTCTGGATCGTCGGGTTGCTGCCGCCGGTGCTGGCCGAGCTCGACGACATCACGCTGGCCTTCGGCAAGACGCGCGTGAGCCTGCAGACCATCTTCCAGGGCGTGCTGTCGGCGGGCGTGGTGCTGATGATCTCGCTGTGGATCTCCAGCACCATCGAGAAACGCATCCTGCGCGAGGCCGTCACCGACCTGTCGATGCGCAAGGTGGCGTCGAACGCGGTGCGCGCCTTCCTGCTGCTGGTGGGCCTGCTGTTCGCGCTCTCGGCGGTGGGGGTCGACCTGACGGCGCTCTCCGTGCTGGGCGGCGCGCTCGGCGTTGGCCTGGGCTTTGGCCTGCAGAAGCTCGCGGCCAACTACGTCAGCGGCTTCGTGATCCTGCTCGAGCGCTCCATCCGCATCGGCGACAACGTCAAGGTCGACACCTTCGAGGGCCGCATCACCGACATCAAGACTCGCTACACGCTCATCCGCGCGGGCAACGGGCGCGAAGCCATCGTGCCGAACGAGTCGCTGATCACCAGCCGCGTGGAGAACCTCTCGCTGGCCGACCGCAAGTTCAACATCACGACCACCATCGTGGTCGGCTACGAGAGCGACGTGGCGCAGGTGCAGTCCATCCTGTGCGAGGCGGCCAAGGCCCAGCCGCGCGTGATGACCGACCCGGCTCCGGTGGCCTTCCTCATGAACTTCGCGCCCGACGGGCTGGAGTTCACGCTCAACTTCTGGGTGGCCGATCCGGACAAGGGCAAGGACAACCTGCGCTCGGCGATCAACATCGCGATCCTCGATGGGTTGCGGGGGGCGGGGATCGACATTCCTTATCCGCAGCGGGTGGTGCGGGTGGAGTCTCTTCCGGCCGGTGCGGCCCCTGCTGGCGAGGCCGCGGAAAAATAGGCGATCGAGGTTTCCCGTGTTCGCGCGCATTGGCCATTGCGCGTTGGAGGCAAGGATGTTCGTGGGTTGCGAATCGCTGCGTCACAGGGGGCTCTTCAGAGCGCCAAGAAGCTCATACGGGTTTCGGATGGCGTGCCTTCCAACCTGAGCGGATTGGCCATCCGACCGGGACCGGGAGTCAGCGACCGACGGCTATGGGCCCAACGCGGAAGTTGGGTTTGCTCCAGAGCAGCCATTCGTCCCGGTCGTTTGAGTGGCCGAGCCTTCTGAAGTGAGTTAGCTCTCGACCTGCCGAACCGGGATTCCTTGTCTCAAAGCTTCGGCTGCCACTGCTCTACCTTCAACCTCATCTTCAATGAGCAGTGCCATTTTCGAAACTTCGTTGAACGGCAGGTAACCACTGCAGTCCAGCGCCTGCTCTTCCACACGTAGGCCGCAGTCCCGAAGCCTCTCAATCAGCCTTCGGGCTTCCCGGGACTCCATTTCCCCGAGGTCGATGCGCCGACGTCCGCGAAGCTGCAGGACAGCTTGCTGGGCAGGCAGTGCAGTGAATTCGGGCACCACGCGGCGTAGTGCCTGGATTTCTAGAGGAGCCGCTCCGGGCTCATCAAACAGCACCGCGATGGTCGATCTCTGGCGATGGACCTGCAAAAGTACCCAGCCTGGCTCGGTACCGTCCCATAAGTGGCTGTAGTTCGACATCATGCAGGGCGCGAAGGACTGGTTCTGGTCGAAGTTTGCCTGTCATAGCGCCCTATCTGCCCACGGCTCTGCAATCAGTTCCAAGTCGGAGCAGTAGGGTCGAAGCGCGGCGACTAACTCGTTCGCGAGAGCCTTTTGAACTTCGAGATCAGATTCGTGCTGCGGAAAGACGGATAGGCTGTACTTGAAGTACGGCCACGAACTCTCGCCGTTCCCAAGCTTGCTGCTGTCACGGAGCGGGTTTTCGGAAAACTTTAGGACGTTGCCTTGTGCAAGCAAGTAACCTCCTTGCCGAGTCCCGCGCAGTGGGCGCTGCAAGGCTTCCAGTAACTCTGCTTCAGTGCGCTCGGACTCGACAAGGACTTCGAAAGTAGGGTCCATCGGGCAGCTTTCGTGGAACGACGGTTCGCAGATTCTGCCTCAGCCCCGAATGTCTGGTTGTGGTCAACAGCCGCTATGCCTTGCGGAACAGCAACGTGTCAGGGGCGTCTGGTTGCGTCAGTCGGTTCAGGATAAGCCCGCCACCTTTTGGCATCGACAAACGCCACCAGGCGCCGCTCGGTTCCGCATAGAACGTTACGTCGCTCTCATCCAGTGCTTGTCCAAGATTCGGCGATGGAAATCTCGCCGGTACTTCGTAGACGCCCAACTTGCTCATGTGGCACCTGATCAACCATACAACCCGGTAGTGCTCACAGATGTTGAACTCTTCGGCACTCGGCAGGGGATAAGGACCAGCCAGTTTTCTCCTGTGTTCGATTGCCCAGGGTGGGGGTTCACCCGACTCAACAAATGCATACAGCCCCCGCCATGACTCAGGTTCCGGCCAGGTCTCTCGGTAGCGCTGGCGCTCTTCTTCCTTCAAGGCCAGGAAGAAAATTTTCCATTGACCCCAGTACGCCTCACCCCAACCCATGCGCCACCCGACGCTACCCCACGGGATGTCAGGATGCTTGACCCACAGTGGTGACATTGCGGCTGTCATGTTCCTGTGATTGGTGAGTTGGGTTGGAAGGTAGACCGAGGCGGTGAAGGTCGGCTATTGGCCGACTCTAGCCGGTCACGGCATCGTCGTGAACGAGCTCAAACTGGAAACTCCCTCCAAGCAGTCGTTAGTTCAAAGGAAGAGTTGCAAGCATCAACTGGTCGCATTTTTCGATTTTCAAATAACCGGCGAACGCTCCCAAATGCCCGGTGAACTTGGCATCGAAGACACCTCGTACTTGCACATAGGTGCCGGCAGGGCAGACGACCGAAGACGGCGAGCCCACGAAAACCGCATTCTTGCTGATGCCCACGTTGGCGTCCTCTTTGTTCAGCCACAACGCAGTGTTTTCGAATTGCATTGTGAGAAATCCGGCGACGAGCACCCGTTTGCCGTTGAACTGACGCGGGTTGGCAATCAGTTGAACCATCGATACGTGATCAAAACGATCTGCCCTCGCAATCGGCTGATGGGCGAGCGGTGCACCGGAACTGGCTGCGCTCGGGCCACCTACCGGCGAGTCCACCGAAGGGTTGGTGCTGCACGCGCTTGTGAGTGCCGCAATCGTGAAAAGCAAAGAGCGCATGTGGGGCTCAAGTGAATGCAAAGGCAGAGAGAAAGAGTTGGCGCGAACGTCCGGCATTGGCCGGCTGTAGACCAACAGCGTCAGTCAAATGAGGACCATGCTGTGATCGAGAGGTTCGGGGACCGTGCTGTAAGGGAGGTGCGCCAGGGCGGTCAGACCCGTTGGCCACCGGTATAGCGCTTCCAGTTCAATGCTCCGGTGAACCATGCCTCCGCATGAGAGCGGCTTGACTTGAAGACAAATACGTCATCAGCCGTTGCATTCGCCGGAAGTGCAAGAACTGACTCAACAACGCCATCTAGGAATTGCGTCGGCAGTTCCTGAGCTAGCACACTTGGATCCCTGGACGCGCCTTCGACCACGATTGCTGTTATTACCTCGGGGAAGGTGTAGATGCCTTGCTTGTAGCACTCAATGAGCTCAGAAATGTTTCGCATAGGCGATGGTGTTCTCTAGAAAAGTCGAAGAAATTTTGCAGAGATCACTGGCGACGCTTTGACTCCTACGCTGGAATGACCGTTGGTGGCCAAAGGGCAACTATCGACAGTGACATTCAACAGGAGCATCGCGAGAACCGGTCATGGTTCTGGGATAAACCGACACCATCTGACCTTCTTTGCTTTGCCCCCTGCAGTAGGCCTGACACTGCTGCTCCGGACTTGAATAGGGAGGGCCGGAGCCATAGCCAATCAGAACACCCGCCACGCCGAGGACGATGATCGTTCCAAACGCAAGCCATCCTGGCGAAATGCGGCGTTTCATATTCGGCCAAGCCTCATTTTGTCGAAGGAGTTAATGCTTGGTAGTGGTCGGTTGCTACCACGTTCGCATGCCGAAGAACTGCTAACGACAAAACATCTTGATGTCGTTCTGGGCTACCTCACGGCCGTGTTTGTCAACACGGTTTCCGTTCCCATGCATGAGTCTTCCGCCAAGAACGTCCCGAGCAAGTGCGCAACGCGACTCATCGGTGCCGTGGTCCTTCCCGTCAGACAATTGCCTCGGCCGCTTGTCAAACTGCGGCCCATACGGCGGCCCAGCTTTCGGCGTAGGAGGACTGAAATTGTGCCCTGCCCCGGAAGACCATGAGTACGGCGCAACCGATTGCGGTACCTCCGGTGCAGGCGGGGCTTTGATTTCCAATGTCTTGGCATTTCCCGCTGCAGCTTTTCGGTCCCCGTACTGCGTCTGGCCATTTGCATCGACCCATTTGTAGACCTCGGCAACACTTGCTGGCGGAAAGAGCAGGAGTGCGAGCAACGCGCCGAGCACATGTCGACTCGACGTGGAAATCGGCAGTCGGCTGGATTGCGCAGCAGGCCCAACCCAATGAGCCGGCTCCTTGGCTGGGCGTAAGCGATGGAGTGCGTCAAAGCATAGGGTCGCAATTTCGCGAACTTGCATGCAAATTCCTGGATGCCGGCTGGCTACGACGAGGAATGTAACTCTGACTTGCCTTGCCAACGCCTCCTCCAGATCGAGGACCTGCCCTGACGCGATCTGCACCGGTGATGCGGCGTACCCCATTTCCACACCCTCAGGCACGAGCGGCTTGATGCGGCTGGTCCGCACATTGGCTAAGAGATAGCCACGATGCGCGTGGGCACAGCCAGGAGTTCCAACCCAAAACCGCATCGGTGTTCATACGCCGCCAACGTCCGCTATCCCGCAGCTCGACCGACCGACTGGTTTTGGCCAGAGCAGACTACTCTGCAGGCTCAAAGGGACCAAATTCCCGATGCACTTCGCCAGCCCGAATATCACGAGCCCATGTGTCGAAAATTTCTTCGCCGACACCGCGTGCAAAGAACGTGACCGATGGAAATGCCAGCGAGATTTCTCGAAGCATCGCTATCAAAGGCTCGGCATAGATGGAGTTGTAGCCTGGGCGATCAAGCCCTTTTCCTTCGGCGGATGCCAAGAGGTCTTTGAGGACATCCAGCGACCAACCATTGCTGACAACAAAGCTCTTGGCTGCTTCGGCGATCAATTGAGGCGTGAGGCTTCCAGACGCGTAGTCGGCATCGTCCCATTTCAGTTCCAAGCGGGTGTAGTAGCTCACGGTTTTCTCCCTCGTTAAAGATTCTGGAAAGAGACGCTCACAGATGCCTCTTCTGCCCAACTGCGGCTGTCGGCCGCATTCTGCCGCAGCGAGCAGCCCAGTACGTCGCTCGCTCCCCTCCGCATACGCAGGCCCAACGGCGTTCCGCAGCTACCCGAGCGTCCCCAGCACCTCATCCACCCGCTCGACCAGCAAATCTGCATGCTGCCGCTCGAACACCAGCGGCGGCCGGATCTTGAGCACATTGCCCTGCGGCCCCGTCGCGCTCAGCAGCACCTGGCGCTGCCGCAGCCCGTTGACCACCTTTGCCGCCTGCGCCGTGGCCGGCGCGCGCGTGGCGCGGTCGGTCACGAGTTCCAGCCCGATGAACAGTCCCGCGCCGCGCGCCTCGCCGACCAGCGCATGGCGCTGGCCGAGTGCGGCCAGGCGCTCGCGCAGGTAGTTGCCGACCTGCAATGCGTTGTCCTGCAGGCCGTTCTTCTGGATCACGTCGAGAACCGCCGAGGCTGCTGCCATGGAGACCGGGTTGCCGCCGAAGGTGTTGAAGTAGCGGCTGGCCTGCCCGAAGGCCTTCATGACTTCGGGCCGCACGGCCAGGCCCGCGACCGGGTGGCCGTTGCCCATGGGCTTGCCCATGGTCACCATGTCTGGCACCACGCCGTGGCGCAGGAAGCCCCAGAAGGCCTCGCCCGTGCGGCCGAAGCCGGGCTGCACCTCGTCGGCGATGAACACGCCGCCGGCCGCACGGATCGCCTCTACCGCCTCGCGCAGGAATCCGGCGGGCGCCGTGAACACGCCGTCGCTGGAGAACACCGTGTCCACGAGCAGCGCCGCGGGCGCGATGCCGTGCGCCTTCAGGTCGGCGATGGCCGCGCGCACGCCGTCGGCGAAGCGCTTGCCCGTCTCGGCATCTCCTCCCTCGGGCGCATCGACCAGCCGCACGTGCTCGCCAAGGCGCACGTACTGCCCAAGCGAGGGCGAGGCGCAGGCGATGGCCGAGGTCACGCCGTGGTACGCAAAGCGCGTGACGATGAGGCCGGCGCCGCCCGTGTGCGCGGTGGCGATGCGCATGGCGAGGTCGTTGGCCTCGCTGCCGGTGCAGGTGAAGGTGGCATGGCCGAGCTCAGGCGGCATGGTGGCCAGCAGCCGCTCCGCATAGTCGAGGATGCCCTCGTGCAGGTAGCGCGTGTGCGTGTTGAGCACCGACGCCTGGCGTGCGATGGCCTCGACCACCTCGGGTCGCGCGTGGCCCAGCGGCACCACGTTGTTGTAGGCATCCAGCCAGGGCGTGCCGGCGGCGTCGTAGAGCCAGACGCCTTCGCCGCGCACGGGGTGAAAGGGCTCTTCGTAGAAGAGCCGGTAGGCCGGCCCGAGCAGGCGGGCGCGGCGCTCGAGCAACTCGGCGGTGTGTTTCTCAGTCATGGATCGGTTCCGTGGCTTCCGTGGGGTCCGTGGGTTCCGTGGGTTGAGCGACGCGGCAGGCGGCCCGGATGGCGTCCTGCACCTGGTCGGGCGTCAGCGTGGCGCAGGCCTGCAGCCGCGCCCAGGAGACGGCGTTGTTGCGCATGAGGTAGGCGGCGTTGTCTGGTTGGCGTGCGGCGCGCCAGCCGCTGATGGCGACCACCATCGCCAGCCGCGCGCGCACCAGGTCGAGCTGCGCGTGGGTCTCGCCATCGGTCAGCGGCGAGACGGCGTGATAGTCGGCCGCGAAGCGCGCGATCGTCGCCAGAGCATCTCCATGCTCGTCGATGTGGTACGAGGTCGCCACGGCCAGGTCGTCGACGAGCGGCGCATGCACCATGTCGCCGAAGTCGAGGATGCCGGCCACGCGTGCCGGTTCGTCCGGGTCGACCAGCAGGTTGTAGAGGTTGAAGTCGTTGTGGATGGGCTGGCGGCGCAGCCCGGCCAGCCTGGGCCTGGTGCGCTGCGCGAAGCCGTCGAGCGCGGCCTCTGCCAGCGCGCGGCGGGCAGGGTCGGCCACGTGCACAAGCAGAGGCCGTACGCGGTCGGCGCGCTGGATGTCCCAGGGCAGTTCGCGGGCGCCGGCGGGGTGCTCGAAGCCGGCCAGTGCCAGGTCCAGCCGAGCCAGAATGCGGGCGACGCAGGTGCGCTGCGCCGCCGAGCGCGGCGCCTGCGGCATGGGCAGGCCCTCGAGGTAGCTGAACAGGCGCGCCACGCGCGTGCGGCCTTCGGCGTCCTCGATCTGCACCGAGGCCGCGCCGTGGCGGTCCGGCAGCAGCCGCTGTACCGGCAGGCCGGGGTCGGTGCGCGCCAGGTGCAGCAGCGCCTGCGTCTGGAAGTCGGCGACAAGCGGGTCCTCGTCGGGGTGCGAGAGCTTGAGCATGCAGCGCGCGCCGCCGTCCTCCGGCTCCAGCAGGAAGTTGGCGTCGCGCTCGCCGGTGAGCGGCTTGAGCCTGCCCCGCTTGCCGTACAGGCGCTGCAGCAGGTCGGCGGCCCAGCCGGTTTCGACGGGGGCGGGCGGCGCGGTCAGCACCGCTGCCTCGGGCAGGGCCGCACGGATGGCGTCGTCTAGCTCCTGCGTCATCACGCCGCCTTCTCGAAGCCGCCGAGCGCGCTGGCCAGGTTGCGGCCCAGGTCTTCCGACAGGTAGCCGCCTTCCTGCACCAGCACCGTGGGCAGCCCCAGGCGCGCGATCTCGCCGAGGATGCGGCCGAAGCCCGCGGTGCTGACGGCCAGCGCCTGATAGGGGTCGTTCTCGTGCGCGTCCAGGCCCAGGGCCACGACGAGCGCGCCGGGTGCGAAGGCGCGGATGGTCGCGTGCGCCGTTGCCAGCGCGGCGAGGAAACCCTCGTTCTGCGTGCCACGCGCCAGCGGCAGGTTCAGGTTGTAGCCCAGGCCTTCGCCTTCGCCGGTCTCGTGCGCGTGGCCCGTGAAGAAGGGCGTGCAGAAATGCGGGTCGCCGTGCAGCGAGATCGTCAGCACGTCCTTGCGGCGCCAGAAGATGCCCTGCGTGCCGTTGCCGTGGTGCACGTCGATGTCGAGGATCGCCACGCGGTCGTGCCTGCGGCGCAGGTGCTGGGCCGCGATCGCCGCGTTGTTGAGATAGGTGAAGCCGTTGGCGCGGTCGGCATAGGCATGGTGGCCGGGCGGCCTGCAAAGCGCGTAGGCGGCGCGTTCGCCGTCCAGCACGAGCTGCGCGGCGTGCGTGGCCACGTGGGCCGACCAGGTCGCGGCATGCCAGGTGTGGCGGCCGATGGAGCAGGCCATGTCGCCCATGTGGTAGCCGGCCTGTCCCACGAGGCTGTCGGGGTAGGTGAAGGGCTGGCCCGGGAACGGATGCACGTTGGGGATGACTTCCTCGGAGGCCCCCTCGAGTTGCTGCCAGCGCTCCCAGGCGGTTTCCAGGAAGCGCAGGTACTGCGGCGTGTGGATCGCGGCGCGCGGGCCCGGGCCGTGATCCTCGGGCGCGACGATGTCGTGGCCCTGCGCGCGTGCGGCGTTCAGCAGCAGCGTGCCTCGCTCGGGCTGCTCGTTGCTGCGCTTCATGCGCCCGCGCACGATGAACTGCTGCGGGTCGTGGCCAGTGTGCTGGTCGCTGTAGATGACTTGCATGTCGGGCTTTCAGTATTGGGATTCGACGGTCCAGCTGATCGGAATCTCGGCGACGCTGGCCGAGGCCGGCAGTTCGAGCACTGTCCGCGCGATGCGGGCCACGTCCTCGGGGCGCGTGGCCTGCCGCTGCTGCTCGGGCGGCAGGGCGGCTGCCATGTCGGTTGCCACGAAGCCGGGGCACAGCGCCGTGCAGCGCACGCGCGACTCGGCCCCGCAGTGCCGGATGCCATGGGCCAACGACAGCACCGCTGCCTTGCTCAGCGCGTAGAGCGAGGCATCTGCCGTACGCACGCGCTTGGCGGCGAGCGAGGCCATCACCAGCACCTTGCCTTCGTCGGCCGCCAGCAGGTGCGCCCAGGCCTTGCGCGTGAGCCGCAGCGGCGACTTGACGTTGATCTCGAGCAGGCGGTCGACCTCCGCGTCGTCGGCATCGATGACCGAGCGCGTGCTGAGGACTCCGGCGTTGTGCACCAGCGCATCGATGCCGCCGAAGTCGCGCACCGTCGCGGCCACCCAGTCGGTCTCGCTGCGCGCATCTTCGGCATCGAAGCGGTAGGCGCGCACCTGCCCCGGGTCGTGGTCGGCGAAGGCATCGGTGGCGTTGCGCGAGCCCACGCTCACGCGCCAGCCGTGTGCCAGCAGCTCGCGCACGATGGCAAGGCCGATGCCGCGGTTGCCCCCGCTGACCATGGCGACGCGGGGCGCGGCCTTCATCTCATGCCTTGGAGAAGAGGCCGCGCACGTGGGCCTTGGCGGTTTCGAGGTGGTAGCGCAGCGCGTGCTGGGCGGCATCGACGTCGCGCGCCGCCATCGCCTTGGCGATCGGCCTGTGCGTCTCGGCCAGCGCCTTCAGGTCGCCATAGCTGTCCTCGCTGAGCGCGAGGAACATGCGCACTTCGGTCTGCATGTTGTCGAACAGCCGGTGAAGATAGTGGTTGCCCGAGAGCGCGCTGATGGCGAAGTGGAAATCCAGGTCGAGCGCCACCCGCTCGGGCGAGGAGAGGATCTCGGCGCGCTCCACCATGTCGTCCACGCGCGCGTCGAGCTGGGCCAGCTCGGCGTCAGTGGCATGCGTGCAGGCCAGCGACGCGCCCAGCAGCTCGAGCTGGATGCGCACTTCGTACAGGTCTGTGACCTGCTTGGGCGAAACCGTGCGCACCGCGAAGCCGTGGCGCGGGCGCGATATCAGCAGGCCCAGGCTTTCGAGGCGGCGCGCGGCTTCCCGCACGGGCGCGCGGCTCACGCCCATCTGCCGGGCCAGTTCGGCCTCGACGATGCGTTCGCCGGGCGCAATGCGGCCCGACAGGATGGCTTGCTGCAGCTGCGCCTCCACCACGCCGACCAGGTCAGGCACCTGGATCGACGAGAAGGCGGGAGGAGTGGCGGCTTCGGGCCGGCTGGTGGTCATCGGAATTCCTTGTCTCGATCTCTTGTGCGTATCATGCCGGCCCCTTGCGTCGGCCCTTTGCGCGGGCCATTCCGCGCCGGTCGTTGCGTGCGCGCCAGGTACACGCCGGCGACAGCGATCAGCGCCATGCCGGCCAGGGCCGTGCCGTCGGGCGGGCGCTGGAACCACAGCGTGCTGATCAGCACCGCCAGCAGCAGCTGCACGTAGTTCAGCGGGGCCAGCGTGGCCGCGCCGACGCGGCGGAACGCAGCCAGCAGCAACAGCTGGGCGCTGCCGCTGACGGCGCCGCCGGCGACCAGCAGGGCCATCTCCGGCCAGGGCGGCAGCGTGACGTGCGGCATGAACAGCACGGGCAGGTTGGTGACGACCAGGCAGGCCAGCGCCATGTGAGCGAACTGCACGGGTGCCGGCACCAGCCCCGAGAGCCGGCGCGTGAGCACCTGGAAGAGCGCATAGCAGACGGCGGACACGGCCATCAGCAGCGTGCCCGCCAGCGGCAGGCTGCCGCCCGGGCGCACGATGCACAACATGCCCGCGAAGCCCAGCAGCACGGCAGTCCACTGCGCGCGGCCCACGCGTTCGCCGAGCAGCCAGGGCGACAGCGCGACCATGATGAGCGGTGCCGTGAAATAGATCGCGGTGGCCTCGGCCAGTGGCATGGTGACGAGCGCAGTCATGAAGCAGGTGGCCACGATGGCCAGCGCCACGCTGCGCGCGGCCAGCAGCTTCTGGTGCGGCTGGCGCCACAGGCGCAGGTCGCCGTGGCGCAGCAGCAGCACCAGGGCGATGGCGCCGATCGCGGTGTAGCGGCCCAGGTTGACGACGGCTGGCGCATGGCTGGCCACCATCTGCTTGGCGAAGGCGTCGTATGCCGCGAACAGCACCAGCGCGCAGAGGAACAGGGCGATGCCCGTGCCCGCGCTGTCGCGGCGCGCCAGGAGGGGCGAGGCCTGCACCGTGCTCATGCAGCCTGCGACAGCATCGCCCCCAGCAGCACGTTGGCGCCGGCCTCGAGGTGGTGCGGATCGGCGTCTTCCACTTCGTTGTGGCTGATGCCGTCCTTGCAGGGCACGAAGATCATCGCGGTGGGCACGCGGCGCGCCATGTAGACGGCGTCGTGGCCGGCGCCGGTCACGATGTCTCGGTGCGTGCTGCCGCGTGCCGCGGCCTCGCTGCGCACGCGTTCCACGAGCGTGCGGTCGAACGGCGTCGGCGGGAACTGCTGCACGTCGGCGATGCGCACTTCGACGGGCGTGCCGGTGGTCTCGCCCGCGGCCAGCGCGGCGGCCGCGGCGCGGAAGCGCTGCTCCATCCGTTCGAGCAGCGAGGCGTCTTCGTGGCGCAGGTCCACCGTGAAGTCGACGCGGCCCGGAATCACGTTGCGCGAGGCCGGATGCACGTTCACCACGCCCACCGTGCCGCGGCCCAGCGGCGCGAAGGCCGGATCGTTGGCGATGTCGACCACGGCCTGCATGAGGTGCGTGGCCGCGTACAGCGCGTCGCGGCGCATGGCCATGGGCGTGGGGCCGGCGTGCGCTTCCATGCCGGTGACCGACACGTCGTACCAGCGCAGGCCCAGCGAGCCCGTGACCACGCCGACGACGGTCTGCTCGGCCTCCAGGATCGGTCCCTGCTCGATGTGGGCCTCCAGGTAGCAGGCGGCCTGCACGGTGCCGATGGGCGCGCTGCCCGCGTAGCCGATGGCGGCCAGTTCGTCGCGCACGGCGAGCCCGTCCACGTCGGTGGCCGACAGCGCGGTCTCGAGCGGAAACACGCCGCAGTGCACGCCCGACCCCATCATGACCGGCACGAAGCGCGTGCCTTCCTCGTTGGTCCAGATCGCAAGCGCGAGCGGCGCCTCGGTCCGGATGCCGTGGTCGTTCAGCGTGCGCATGACCTCGAGGCCCGCCATCACGCCGTAGCAGCCGTCGAAGCGGCCGCCCGTGGGCTGCGTGTCGATGTGGCTGCCCGTCATCACCGGCCGGCGCGACGGGTCGCGGCCCGGTCGGACGCCGAAGATGTTGCCGACCTGGTCCACGGTGATGTCCAGCCCGGCTTCGCGCATCCAGCCGACCACGAGGTCGCGGCCCTGGCCGTCCAGTGCGCTCAGCGCGAGCCGGCAGTTGCCGCCCTTGGGCGTGGCGCCGATGCGGGCCAGGTCCATGAGGCTGCGCCAGAGCCGGTCGCCATTTATGGATACGGTCATGCCTGCAATCCCTCCAGGAACGCGTCGAGCGCGGCGCCGATGGCCTCGACCATGTAGCCGCCTTCCTGCACCACGACCGTGGGCAGGCCCAGCGCGCGCACGCGGGCGCCTGCGAGGCGGAAGGCCTCCATGTCGAACTTCAGCACGCTGATCGGGTCGTCCTTGTAGGTGTCGAAGCCCAGCGGCAGCACCAGGGCCTGCGGCTGGAAGCGCTCGATGGCGTCGACGGCCTTGTCCAGGGCCTCGGCGAATTCGGCGTTGCCGCTGCCGTGCGCCAGCGGCAGGTTCAGGTTGCAGCCTTCTCCCTCGCCGGCGCCGCGCTCGTGCGAGTAGCCCGTGTACCAGGGGTAGTAGCCCGACGGATCGGCGTGCGTGGAAGCGGTCAGCACGTCGCCGCGCTCGTAGAAGATCTGCTGCGTGCCGTCGCCGTGATGGGCGTCGATGTCGAGCACGGCCACGCGCGCATGGCGCCGGCGCAGCGTGGCGGCCGCGATGGCGCTGTTGTTCACGTAGCAGAAGCCTCCCGCGCGCGCATGCTGCGCATGGTGGCCCGAGGGCCTGCACAGCGCGTAGGCGATGCCGCCGCCGTCGAGCACCGTCTCGGCCGCGGCCTGCGCCGCATGGGCCGAGCGCAGCACCGAGCGCCAGGTGTGCGGGCCGATCGGGCAGGCCAGGTCGCCGATGTACCAGCCGGCCTGCGCCACCACCGACGGCGAGGGGCAGGGGCCGAATCGCGTGCCGTGCGGCGACAGGTTGGGCAGCACCTCGATGCCGGGCTCCAGGCCGGGGCCGCCGAGTTTCTGCCAGCGCGCGTAGGCGCTCTCCAGGAAGTCCAGGTAGTCGAGGCTGTGCACGAGTTCCAGCGCGGCGCGGCCGGTCTCGGGCGGCGCACTCACCGAGATGCCGCGCGCGGCGAGCGTGCCCATCAGCGCCTCGGCGCGCGTGGGCAGGTCGGCGGGCTTGCTGATGCGGCCCAGCCGCATGAACTGCTGTGGGTCGTGCAGCAGTTGGTCGTCGCTGAAGAAGGCCTGCATGCTCAGGCCTTCGTTTCCTGGTCGAAGCGGTCCATGGCGCGGCCCAGGCGCGCGAAGAGGTCGTCCAGCTCGGCCCGCGTGATGATCAGCGGCGGGCACAGGCCGATGCTGTCGCCCATGGCGCGCACGATCAGCCCTTCTTCCAGCGCCAGCGCCGCGAAGCGGTAGCCGGCCTTGCGCTCGGCGGCGAACGGCGTGCGCGCTGCCTTGTCGGCCATGAGCTCGATGGCGCCGATCAGGCCGACGCCGCGCACGTTGCCCACCCAGGGCCGTTCGGCGAAGGCGCGCAGCCCGGCCTGGAACGCGGGGGCGATCTCGCGCACGTGCTCGAGGATGCGCTCGTCCTCGTAGACCTTCAGCGTCTCCAGCGCCACCGCGCAGGCGACGGGGTGGCCCGAGTAGGTATAGCCGTGGCCGAAGCTGCCGAGCTTGCCGCTGTTGGCGGCGATGGCGCTGTGCACCTTCTCGTTGACCATGACCGCAGAGATCGGCACGTAGCCGGAAGACAGCGCCTTGGCGCAGCTCAGGATGTCGGGCTGGATGCCGAAGGTCGTGGAGCCGAACATGTTGCCCGTGCGGCCGAAGCCGCAGATGACCTCGTCGGCGATCATGAGCACGCCGTACTTGCGCAGCACGGCCTGCACCTTCTCGAAGTAGCCGGCCGGCGGCACCAGCACGCCGCCCGCACCCATCACCGGCTCGGCGATGAAGGCGGCCACGGTGTTCGGACCTTCGGCGAGGATGGTCTGCTCCAGTTGCTGCGCGAGGCGGCTGGAGAAATCCTGCTCCGTCTCACCGGGCTCGGCGTAGCGGTAGTGGTGCGGGCAGTCCACGTGCAGGAAGCGCGCGGGCGCGGTCGCGATGGGCAGGTCGAAGTCGCGATGGTTGCCGTCGAGCCCGCCCATGCTGGCGGCGGCCACGGTCACGCCGTGGTACGCGTTGCGCCGCGCGATGATCTTCTTGCGCTCCGGCTGGCCGATGGCGTTGTGGTAGTACCAGACCATCTTCACCGCGCTGTCGTTGGCCTCGGAGCCTGAGTTGGCGAAGAACACGCGCGCCATCGGCGCGGGCGCCAGCGCCAGCAGCCGCTCGGCCAGGTCGGCCACCGCCACGTTGGTGCGCTGGTTGAACGTGTGGTAGTAGGGCAGGGTGTTCAGTGCCTTCGCGCCGGCCGCGGCCAGGCGCTTGTTGGAAAAGCCCAGCGAGGCGCACCACAGGCCCGACATGGCTTCGAGGTAGCGCTTGCCCCTTTCGTCGACGACGTGGATGCCGTCGCCTTCGACGATGACCAGCGGCGGCGTCTGCGGCAGCGCGGCCAGGTTGGTGTACGAATGCAGGTGGGTGGCGACGTCCTTGTCGCCGGTGCCGAGGGGTTCTGCCATGGGGTTCCTCTTTGACTTTGAATGTCGGGCGCTGAAAGACGACTACAGGCGCGCCAGGTTGTCGTGGGTCTGCCGCGCAATGGCCTCGGGCCGGGTGCGCGTCGCGATGTGCGGCGTGACGGTGATGCGCGGGTGGCTCCAGAAGGGGTGACCTGCCGGCAGCGGCTCCTCGATGAAGGCGTCGAGCACGGCCGAGGCGACCTGGCCGCTCTCCAGCGCCGCGAGCAGGTCTTCCTGCACGAGGTGGGCGCCGCGTCCGGCGTTGACGAGGCGCGCGCCGCGCGGCAACTGCGCGAACAGCGCGGCGTCCAGGATGCCGCGCGTGTCGTCGGTCAACGGCAGCAGGCAGACCAGCGTGTCGCAGCCCGCCAGGAACTCGGCGCGTGCCGCGTCGCCGTGGAAGGCCTCGATGCCCTCGGGCAGGCCGTCCTTGGGGCTGCGGCTCCAGCCGCGCACGCGGTAGCCGATGGCGAGCAACGCGCGTGCGACCGACTGGCCCAGCACGCCCAGGCCCGCGATGCCTACGCGGTGCCTGCTCGGCGGCTCGATGGGCGCTTCTTCCCAGGCCGCGCGGCGCTGGCTGTCAAGATAGGAGCCCATGTGGCGCTGGCCGTGCACCACGGCCCATGCCACATAGGCGTTCATGCCGTCGGCCATGTCGGCGTCGACGATGCGGCGGACCGGCACGTCGGGAAGCGCGGGGTCGCGCGTGATGTGATCGGTGCCCGCGCCCACGGACTGCACCAGCCGCAGCCGCGGCATGCGCGCCAGCAGCCCCGGCGGCGGCGACCAGCAGACCACGGTGTCGATTTCGCCGAGCGCGTCCAGCTCCTGCACCTCGGTGTCGATGCGGTGCAGCCGGGCCTGAGGAAAACGCTCCCGGAAGGCGGGCTGCAGGTAGTCCATGGCGATCTGGTCCGAGACCAGTGCGATGTTGAGCGTCATGCGGCCACCGCCTGTTCCGCGGCCGCCGCCGACAGCCTCGGCTGCGCCTCGATCAGCGTGCGCGTGTAGGCGTGCCGCGGGTTCGCCAGCACCTTGGCCGTTTCGCCGTACTCGACGATCTCGCCGCGCTGCATCACGGCGATGTGGTCGCACATCTCGCCGGCCACGCGCAGGTCGTGCGTGATGAACACCATGGCCAGCTGGAAGCGCTCGCGCACCTCGGCGAAGAGCTTCAGCACCTGGGCCTGCACCGACACGTCGAGCGCGGAGACGGGCTCGTCGGCCACCAGCAGCTGCGGCTCCATGGCCAGTGCGCGCGCGATGCCGATGCGCTGGCGCTGGCCGCCGGAGAACTCGTGCGGAAAGCGCTCCGCCGCGTCGGGCTTGAGGCCCACCAGTTCCAGCAGTTCCATCGCGCGGGCCATGGCCTGCGCCTTGGGCACGCCCTGGGCGATGGGGCCGGCCGCGATGGCCGGGCCGATGCGATGGCGCGGGTTCAGCGAGGCGTAGGGGTCCTGGAACACCATCTGGATCTTGCCCTGCGACTGCGCGCGGAACTGCGCACCCGACTGCAGCGCGCGGCCCTTGAACAGCACGCGGCCGCTGTCGAACGGCGCGAGGCCCACGATGCAGCGGCCCACTGTGGACTTGCCCGAGCCCGATTCACCGACCAGCCCCAGCGTCTCGCCGCGGCGCAGCTCGAACGACAGGCCCTTGGCCGCTTCCACGCGCCGGCCCTTGCTGAACAGGCCGCCGCCGGTCACGTAGGTCTTGCGCAGTTCCTGCACCTGCAGCACGTGCTCGACCGGGCGCTCTTCGGCCGGCGCGCGCACCTGGCCGTTCGGGATCGCTGCGATGAGCTTGCGTGTGTAGGCGTGCTGGGGCCGCGCCAGCACGGCGGCGGCCGGGCCGGACTCGACCACTTCGCCCGTCTGCATCACGACGACCTGGTCGGCGATCTCGGAGACCACGCCGAAGTCGTGCGTGATGAACAGCACCGCCGTGCCCTTGCGCTGCTGCAGTTCGCGGATGAGCTTCAGGATCTGCGCCTGCGTGGTCACGTCCAGCGCGGTGGTGGGTTCGTCGCAGATCAGCAGGGCCGGCTCCAGCACCAGCGCGCACGCGATCATCACGCGCTGGCGCTGGCCGCCCGACAGGCGGAACGGATAGCTGTCGATCAGCACCTCGGGTTCGGGCAGGCCGACGTCGGCCAGTGCCGCGAGGATGCGCTGGCGCTTCTGCGCGGCCGACAGCTTCACGTGGGCGTCGAACACCTCGGCGACCTGCTCGCCGATGCGCATGACCGGGTTCAGCGCCGTCATGGGTTCCTGGAACACCATGCCGATGCGCCGGCCGCGCAGCGTGCGAAGCTGTGCCTCGTCGAGCTGCAGCAGGTCCTGTCCGTCGAAGAGGATGCGGCCGGCCACGGGCTCCACGAGCGGGCGGGGCAGCAGGCCCATGATGGCGTTGGCGATCATGGACTTGCCGGAGCCCGACTCGCCGACCACGCACAGCGTCTGGCCCGGCAGCAGCTGCAGCGAGGCACCCCGGACCGCCAGCTCGCGGTCTGCGCCCGGCGGCAGGCGGATGTCCAGCTCCTGGACGTCGAGCACGGGAAGGACGATCTTTTCCATTTTCATTTGCCCCTCCCGTCGGCGCGTGCGTTGAGGCCGTCGTTCAGGCCTTCGCCGACCAGGTTCAGCGCGAGCACCGTGAGCAGGATGGCCACGCCCGGGAACACCGCCATCCACCATGCCTGGCGCAGCACCGTGCGCGCCGAGCCGACCATGTAGCCCCAACTCATCTGGTTCGGGTCGCCCAGGCCCAGGAAGCTCAGGCTGGACTCGAGCAGGATGGCCGTGGCCACCATCAGTGAGGCCATCACCACGATGGGCGAGGCGGCGTTGGGCAGGATCTGCGTCAGGATGATGCGCGGCGTCGACTGGCCCGCCAGCTGTGCTGCAGCCACGAAGTCGCGCTGGCGCAGCGTGAGGAACTCGCTGCGCACCAGCCGCGCCACGGGCGGCCACGAGACGATCGCGATGGCCGTGACGATGGACTGCACCGAGGGCTGGAAGATGGCCACCAGCACGATGGCCAGCGCGAAGCTCGGGATGGCCTGGAACAGCTCGGTGAAGCGCATCAGCGTGGCGTCGATCCAGCCGCCGAAGTAGCCCGAGACGGCGCCGATGGACACGCCGATCAGCAGCGAGACCACGGTGGAGACCACGCCGATCAGCAGCGAGACGCGCGCGCCGGTGACGATGCCCGACAGGATGTCGCGGCCCATGGTGTCGGTGCCCAGCAGCAGTCCCTGTTCCGCCATGGGGGCCGCGAAGGGCGTGCCGACCATGTCCCATGGGTTGTTCTGCGCGACGAAGGGGCCCAGCGCGGTGACCAGCGCCACCAGCATCAGCACGATCAGGCCGAAGACCGCGCCCTTGTTGCGGCTGAAGCGCCGCCAGAATTTGCTTTTCATGAACGGCTCTCCTCAGCTCAGCTCGATGCGGGGATCGACGAGCGTGTAGACGAAATCGGTGATGAGGTTGAACAGCACGGCCATGGCCGCGGTGAACAGGAAGCAGCCGAGCAGCAGGTTGTAGTCGCGCTGCAGCAGGGCGTCGAACATGAGCCGGCCGATGCCGGGCCAGGCGAACACCGTCTCGGTCAGCACGGCGCCGCCGATCATGCCGCCAGCCTGGATGCCGGCCAGCGTGACCACCGGCAGCAGCGCGTTGCGCAGGATGTGCTTGCGCTGGATGCGGCCGGGCGCCACGCCCTTGGCGCGCGCGGTCTTCACGAAGTCCATCTGCGCGACCTCCAGCATCGAGGCGCGTGTCATGCGCGCATAGACCGCCATGTAGAACAGCGCCAGCGTGAGCGACGGCAGGATCAGGTGCTTCGCGATGTCCAGCGCCTTGTCGATGCCCTTGAGGTCCGCGCCCACGGTGAAGAAGCCGAAGGCGGGCAGCAGGTCGAGCTGCACCGTGAACACCAGCACGGCCATCATGGCCAGCCAGTAGAGCGGCGTGGCATAGAACACCAGCGCGACCACGGTGATGAGGCTGTCCTGCCACTTGCCGGCGTTGCGGCTGGCCAGCGCGCCGAGCACGATGCCGAACAGCAGCGAGAGCCCGAAGGCCGTGCCCGTCAGCAGCAGCGTGGCCGGCAGGCGCTCCAGGATCAGGTCGACCACGGGCTGTTGCTGGCGGTACGAGAAGCCCAGGTCGAGCTTGACCACATGGCCCAGGTAGTTGCCGAGCTGCACGGGCAGCGGCTGGTCGAGGCCGAACTGCTGGCGCAGCTGGGCCACGAACTGCGCATCGGATGCGCCGGCCTCGCCGGCCATGACGGAGACCGGGTCGCCCGGCGCCGCGCGAACCAGCAGGAAGTTGACGGTGGCGATCACCAGCAGGGCCAGCAGGCCCTGCAGCAATCGCACGGACATGAACTGCAGTCGTTTCATGGCAAGCTCGATTCGGGCATGCGGCTGCCCGGCCCGCCGGGCCACCGCATGCGGGGGAGGGAGGTCAGGCCAGCTTGACGCGGCCCAGGCTGTCGTTCAGGCCGATGCCGGAGGACACCACGTTCTGGATCTTGGTGCGGTACAGCGTCGGGAAGTTGATCTCGTGCAGCCAGGCCACGGGCACTTCGTCGACCAGCAGCTTCTGCACTTCAAGGTAGATGGCGCGGCGCTTGGCCGGATCGCTCTCGCGCGCGCCGGCGGCGAACAGCTCGTCGACCTTGGGGTTCACGTAGCCCGCCACGTTGTTGAACGGCGAGCCCTTGGCGATGTTGTCGCTGGTGTAGTTGCGACCCACGCCGAGCGCCGGATCGCCGTACTGGTAGACGTAGGTGAAGGCCAGGTCGAAGTCCCATTCGCTGTTGCGCTGGTTCCAGCCGGCCACGTCGGTGGCGACCATCTCGACCTTGATGCCGGCCTGCGTGAGGTTCTGCCGCACGATCTCGGCCTGGCGCTGCCACGATTCGCCGTAGGGCAGCGGCAGCAGGCGGATGGTTTCGCCCTTGTAGCCGGACTCGGCCAGCAGCTTCTTGGCCTTGGCGGTGTCGCGCGGGTACTTGGTCACGTCGTCGCTGGCGTACGCGATGTGGCTGTTGAAGGGGCCGGTGGCCGGCTTGGCGTAGCCGTACCAGGCGACCTTGGCCATGGCCTCGCGGTCGATGGCGGTCCACACGGCCTGGCGGAACTTGACGTTGTTCATGGGCGCCGTGCGGTTGTTCATCCACAGCCAGCTGTGCGGCGCGAAGAACTCCCAGCCCTTGGTGGTCACGGCCGCGCCCGGCAGCTTGGCCAGGCGGCCCACGTCGAAGTACTCCACGGTGCCGCCCGGAGCGATGTCGACCTTGCCCGATTCGAACGCGGCGGCGCGCGCGGCCGCGTCGGGAATCACGTGGAAATACACGCTCTCCACGCCGACGGCGCCCGGCTGGTGGTAGTTCTCGTTGGCCACCAGGTGGATGTAGGAGCCCTTGACCCATTCCTTGAACTTGAGCGGGCCCGTGCCGATAGGCGTGGCGTTGGCGGGGTTGGTCGCGAAGTCGGTGCCTTCGTAGATGTGCCTGGGCACCATCGGCATGGTGCCGTTCTCGAAGATGCCCATGAAGGGGCCGAAGGGCTGCTTGAGTTTGAACTCGACGGTGAGCGGATCCAGCGCCTTGATCGACTCCACCTGCGCCAGGCTGGCGCGGAAGCGCGCGTGCGTCTTGCGCAGGAACACGTCGCACGAGAACACCACGTCGTCGGCCGTGAAGGGCTTGCCGTCGTGCCACTTGACGTTGGGCTTGAGCTTGAAGACGTAGGTCTTGCTGTCCGCGCTCACGGTCCAGGAGGTGGCGAGCTGCGGCTGGGGCTCGAGCTTTTCGTTGTAGCGCAGCAGGCCTTCGTAGATGTTGCCGGCGATCAGCTGCGTGGGGCCGTTCTGCACGATGCCCATCATCAGGCCGGGCGGCTCGGGCTGGACCAGCACGTTGACGACACCCTTCCTGGCCTGCGCCAGGCTGTGCAGGGGCACCCCCGCGATGGACAGGCCGAGGGCGGCGGAGCCGGCTTGGATCAGGTTGCGGCGTTTCATCGAAGCGGACCTTTCAAAGTGGGGAGGGCAGTGAAGAACGGGTGAATCTCAGTCGCGGAAGGAGGCCGGCGTGGGCGGGGCCAGGCGCTGCAGCAGCGCGCGCCACTCGCGGGCGTAGGGGTCGGTGGGCGCCGAGGCCAGGCGGTTCGTGTCGCCGCTCTCGTACTGGCGCGCGGTCAGCTCGCAGACCTCTTCGGGCACCGGATGCACGGGCTGGCCGGAACCCTGGATGGCGACCTGCACGCGGCAGGCGCGCTCCAGGTTGTGCATGAGGATGAAGGCCTCGGCCACGCTGCGGCCCAGCGTGATCAGGCCGTGGTTGCGCAGGATCAGCGCGCGGGAGGTCGGGCCGAGGTCGGCGACCAGGCGCTCGCGCTCCTCGTGGTTGAGCGCGATCCCCTCGAACTCGTGATAGGTCACGCGGTTGTGGAACTGCAGCGCCCACTGGTTGCAGGGCTGCAGCCCGCCGGCCAGCGAGGACACGGCCACGCCGGCGACGGTATGGGTGTGCAGGACGCAGACGGCGTCGTGGCGGGCGGCGTGCACGGCGCTGTGGATCGTGAAGCCGGCCGGGTTCACGTCGTGGTCGGACGGTTCGATGACGTTGCCGTCCAGGTCGATCTTCACGAGCGAGGACGCCGTGATGTCGCGAAACAGCATGCCGAAGGGGTTGATCAGGAACTGGTCCGTGGTGCCGGGCACGCGGGCGGAGATGTGGGTGTAGATGCTGTCGTCCATTCCGTAGAGGGCGACGAGCCGGTAGGCGGCGGCCAGGTCCTGCCGGATCTGGCGCTCCGCGGGCGTCATGGGAGGGCGGGCGCTGCCGCGCAAGTCCGGGATGCTTCGTTCTGCTGTTTCCATTTGATCTCCGAAGATCGACTGTCATCTGTCGACAGAATGCATCTTGCATGGAGCGTGCCAGCCCAGATATCGGCGAAAACCCGGAAATTGGCTGCAGATGGCGCCATCGCCGGCCTCGCGTGCACCGCGAGCGGGCGTGGCTATCGATTTCCGTGCAATCCATGCAGCCGGATGGCGCGGAGGCTTCGGCACCGGCAGCGTGACAAATATCTTTGTCGGTCGAAAGGCTCAGGCCTCCGGCGCTGCTTTATAATCACGAAAAAGCACGATCGTTCTTTTTTCTGGCGCCAGCGCCGGCGGGAAGAATGGAGAGGCGGCAAAGGTCGCGCCCTAGAATGACCGGTTTGCCCTCGAAGCCCCCCTTTTTGCAATCCAATGGAGTCAAGTCAATGAAGGTTCTTGTGCCTGTCAAACGGGTCGTCGATTACAACGTGAAGGTGCGCGTGAAGAGCGACGGCACCGGAGTGGACATTGCCAACGTCAAGATGAGCATGAACCCCTTCGACGAGATCGCCGTTGAAGAAGCGGTGCGGCTGAAGGAAAAGGGCGTGGTCACCGAAGTGATCGCCGTCTCCTGCGGCGATGCCAAGAGCCAGGAAACCCTGCGCACCGCCATGGCCATCGGCGCCGACCGCGGCATCCTGGTGGAAACCTCCGAAGAACTGCAGCCCCTGGCCGTGGCCAAGCTGCTGAAGGCGCTGGTCGACAAGGAACAGCCCCAGCTGGTCATCCTGGGCAAGCAGGCCATCGACGACGACGCCAACCAGACCGGCCAGATGCTGGCTGCGCTGGCCGACCTGCCCCAGGCCACCTTCGCCTCGAAGGTCGAAGTCGCTGGCGACAAGGCCACGGTGACCCGTGAAGTCGACGGCGGTCTGGAGACCGTTGCACTCACGCTGCCCGCGGTCATCACCACCGACCTGCGCCTGAACGAGCCGCGCTACGTGACGCTGCCGAACATCATGAAGGCCAAGAAGAAGCAGCTGGACACGGTCAAGCCCGAGGACCTGGGCGTGGACGTAAAGCCGCGCCTGAAGACGCTCAAGGTCGCCGAACCTCCGAAGCGCGGTGCCGGCATCAAGGTGCCTGACGTCGCCACCCTGGTGGACAAGCTGAAGAACGAAGCCAAAGTGATCTGAGGAAGAAAACGAACATGACCGCACTCGTCATTGCAGAACACGACCACGCCAGCATCAAGCCGGCCACCCTCAACACCGTGACTGCGGCGCTGGCCTGCGGCGGCGACGTCCACGTGCTGGTGGCCGGCGCCAATGCGGCCGAAGCAGCCAAGGCGGCCGCCCAGATCACCGGTGTCTCCAAGGTCATCGCAGCCGACAGCCCGAGCCTCGCTGAGAACCTCGCGGAGAACGTCGCAGCTCAAGTTCTGGCCATTGCCGGCAACTACAGCCACATCCTGTTCCCCTCGACTGCCAACGGCAAGAACGTCGCCCCGCGCGTGGCCGCCAAGCTCGATGTGGCTCAGATCAGCGACATCACGGCCGTGGTGAGCGCCGACACCTTCGAGCGTCCGATCTACGCGGGCAACGCGATTGCGACCGTGCAGAGCAGCGACGCGACCAAGGTGATCACCGTTCGTACAACCGGTTTCGACGCAGCAGCAGCCACGGGTGGCAGCGCAGCAGTGGAAAACGCTGCAGGCGTCGCCGACAGTGGCAAGAGCAGCTTCGTGGGCCGTGAAGTCACGAAGAGCGAGCGTCCTGAGTTGACCGCAGCCAAGATCATCGTCTCCGGCGGCCGTGCCCTGGGCAGCGCCGAGAAGTTCACCGAAGTGATGGCACCTCTGGCCGACAAGCTCAACGCAGGCCTCGGCGCCAGCCGCGCAGCAGTCGACGCGGGCTACGCCCCGAACGACTGGCAAGTCGGCCAGACGGGCAAGATCGTCGCCCCCCAGCTGTACATCGCCGCAGGCATCTCGGGCGCCATCCAGCACTTGGCCGGCATGAAGGACTCCAAGGTGATCGTGGCGATCAACAAGGACGAAGAGGCCCCGATCTTCTCGGTGGCCGACTACGGCCTCGTGGCCGACCTGTTCACGGCCGTGCCGGAACTGGTGAAGGCGCTCTGATCGCATCGCTGCACTGAGCCAGAGGGCATCGTTCGCGATGCCCTTTTCGTATCCGCTGTATCTGGAGACATGACATGAGCTACACCGCCCCCATCAAGGACATGCTGTTCGACATCGAACACCTGGCCAACATCGGCGAGATCGCGAAGCTGCCGGGCTTCGAGGACGCCGGCCTGGAAACCGCACAGGCCGTGCTCGAAGAGTGCGCGCGCTTCAATCAGGACGTGGTCGCGCCGCTGAACGTGCCGGGCGATCGCAATCCCTCGTCGCTCAAGGACGGCGCCGTCACCACCACGCCGGGCTTCAAGGAAGCCTTCGCGCAGTACGTGGCGGGCGGGTGGCAGGGGCTGCAGCATCCGGCGGACTTCGGCGGCCAGGGCCTGCCCAAGACCATCGGCGCGGCCTGCGGCGAAATGCTCAACTCGGCCAACATGAGCTTCGCGCTGTGCCCGCTGCTGAGCGACGGCGCCATCGAGGCGCTGCTCACGGCCGGCTCCGACGAGCTCAAGGCCACCTATCTCGAGAAGCTCGTGAGCGGCCAGTGGACCGGCACGATGAACCTCACCGAGCCGCAGGCCGGCAGCGACCTCGCCATGGTGCGCAGCCGCGCCGAGCCGCAGCCCGACGGCACCTACAAGGTGTTCGGCACCAAGATCTTCATCACCTACGGCGAGCACGACATGGCCGAGAACATCGTGCACCTCGTGCTGGCCCGCGTGGCCGGTGCGCCGGAAGGGGTGAAGGGCATCAGCCTGTTCGTCGTGCCGAAGTTCCTCGTGAACAAGGACGGCTCTCTCGGCGAGCGCAACGACGTGCACTGCGTGAGCATCGAGCACAAGATGGGCATCAAGGCCTCGCCGACGGCCGTGCTGCAGTACGGCGACCATGGCGGTGCCATCGGCTATCTCGTGGGCCAGGAGAACCGCGGCCTCGAGTACATGTTCATCATGATGAACTCGGCCCGCTACGCCGTGGGCATGCAGGGCATCGCGATCGCCGAACGTGCCTACCAGCACGCTGTGGCCTACGCGAAAGAGCGCGTGCAGAGCCGCCCGGTGGATGGCTCCATCAACACCAGCGCGCCGATCATTCATCACCCCGATGTCAAGCGCATGCTGATGACGATGCGCGCCTACACCGAGGGCTGCCGCGCCATGTCCAGCGTGGCCGCGGCCGCCTACGACGCGGCGCACCATCATCCCGACTCGGACGCACGCAAGCAGAACCAGGCCTTCTACGAGTTCATGGTGCCGCTGGTGAAGGGCTACAGCACCGAGATGAGCCTGGAAGTGGCTTCGCTCGGCGTGCAGGTGCACGGCGGCATGGGCTTCATCGAGGAAACCGGCGCGGCGCAGTACTACCGCGATGCGAAGATCCTGACGATCTACGAAGGCACCACCGCCATCCAGGCCAACGATCTCGTGGGCCGCAAGACAGCGCGCGACGGTGGACAGACCGCGAAGGCGATCGCCGCGCAGATCGAGAAGACCGAGGCCGAGCTGGCCAAGAGCGACAACCCCGCCGCAGCCGCGGTGCTCAAGCGCCTGAAGGCCGCACGCGTCGCCTTCGTCGAAGTGGTTGATTTCGTGGCTGGCCAGACCAAGGCCTCCCCCAACGCCGTGTTCGCGGGCAGCGTGCCCTACCTGATGCTCGCAGGCAATCTCGTTGCCGGCTGGCAGCTGGCGCGCTCGCTGATCATTGCGCAGGACCTCGCCTCGCGCAGCTTCGACACCGACTTCATGCTGGCCAAGATCGCCACCGCGCGCTTCTATGCCGAGCACATCCTCAACAAGGTGCCGGGCATCCGCGACAGCATCGTCGACGGCGCGGAGAGCGTGACCGCGCTGGCGCTCGAGGCGTTCTGACCGCCTGCTGAAGCAGCGCCGCTGTCGCCCATCTGACGGGCGATGGCGGCCTCTCTCTCTTACTCTTACAAGACCGAATTCATTCCCGGAGACGACATGTCCAAGCTGCCCCCCGTCCTCGCGAACCTGCCGCTGCCGATCATCGGCTCGCCGCTGTTCATCATCAGCAACCCCAAGCTCGTGATTGCGCAATGCAAGGCGGGCGTGGTCGGCTCGATGCCGGCGCTCAACGCGCGCCCCGCCGCGCAGCTCGAGGACTGGCTCGCCGAGATCACCGAGGAACTCGCGGCCTACAACAAGGCCAACCCCGACAAGCCCGCAGCACCGTTTGCCATCAACCAGATCGTGCACAAGAGCAATGACCGGCTCGAGCACGACATGGAGATGGTCGTGAAGTACAAGGTGCCGATCGTCATCACTTCGCTGGGCGCGCGCACCGACGTGAACGACGCGGTGCACAGCTACGGCGGTGTGACGCTGCACGACATCATCAACAACAAGTTCGCGCAGAAGGCGATCGAGAAGGGCGCCGACGGCATCATCGCCGTGGCGGCCGGTGCCGGCGGCCATGCGGGCACGAAGAGCCCGTTCGCGCTGGTGCAGGAAATCCGCCAGTGGTTCGACGGCCCGATCGCGCTGTCGGGTTCCATCGCCACCGGCGGCGCGGTGCTTGCTGCGCAGGCCATGGGCGCCGACTTCGCCTACATCGGCACCGCCTTCATCGCGACCGAGGAAGCGCGCGCGAGCGACGACTACAAGCAGGCCATCGTCGACGGCACCTCCGACGACATCGTCTATTCGAGCCTCTTCACCGGCGTGCACGGCAACTACCTGGCACCCAGCATCGTCAAGGCCGGCATGGACCCGAACAACCTGCCCGAAGGCGACGTGAAGACCATGAACTTCGGCGGCGGCGAAGGCAGCAAGGCCAAGGCCTGGAAGGACATCTGGGGCTCGGGCCAGGGCATCGGTGCCGTGACCGAAGTGGCCACCGCCGGCGCCTTCATCGAGAAGCTCAAGCGCGAATACCAGGAGGCAAGGCAGCGGCTCGCGCTTTGACTGCCTTGACCAACGGCGCCGCGCCCGCTGCAGGCGCGCCGCCGTCATCATCATCCGCGGGACGGATGCCGCTGCTCGATGCGGCGAAGGGCATCGCCTGCGCGGTGATCGTAGGACACCATCTCTCGCGCTACGGCCCGATGCCGGCCGGCGCGTATGCGCTCGCGCCCGATTTCTTCGCCTGGTTGGCCGATGAAGGCCGGCTGGCGGTGCAGGTGTTCCTGGTGATCGCCGGTTTCCTGGCGGCCGCCAGCCTTGCGCCCGACGGCACGCTGCGCGTGGAGCGGCCGGTGGCGCGCATCCTGCAACGCTACGGGCGGCTGATCATGCCGTACCTCGCCGCGCTCACGGTGTGCGTGCTGGTCGCGGCGGTGGTGCGGCCGTGGCTCGACGAAGAGGTGGTGCCGGCGTCGCCGACCTTCGGTCAACTGGTCGCCCACGGCTTGCTGCTGCAGGACCTGCTGGGCTACGAGTCGCTTTCCACGGGCGTCTGGTACGTGGCCATCGACTTCCAGCTGTTCGCGCTGGCGTTGCTGCTGGTGGGGTTGCCTTCGATGCTGCAGCGCGCCGGCGGTTCGGCGCCTCAGGGAGCCGGGGCGCGCTGGCTGCCGGTGGCGCTGGTGTCGGGGCTGGCGGTGACTTCGCTCGCGCTCTTCAATCGCAATGCCGGGCTGGACGACACCGCCTTCTACTTCTTCGGCACTTACGGCCTGGGCATGCTGGTGTTCTGGATCGGACGTGCGACCCGGCCCAGCACGTGGCAGAGCGCGATCGCGCTGGTGGCGCTGGTGGGGGCGGGCGTGCTGGCCATCGACTGGCGCAGCCGCATCGCCACGGCGCTGGTCACGGCGCTGCTGATCGCCGTCGCGCAACGGCGGAACTGGCTGTCGCCGAAGCATTGGCCCGCGGTGGCCATGCCGCTTGTTCGGCTGGGGCGCATGTCGTACTCGCTGTTCCTGATTCACTTCCCGGTGCTGCTGGCCATGAATGCGGCGGTCGCGAATGCAGGGCCGCACGGGTCGTGGTTCGATGCATGCGGCCTCGTCGCGACCTTCGGCCTTTCGGTGGTCGCGGCGGCGCTGCTCTATCGCTGGGTGGAAGCGCGCCCGGCCTCCTGGCGCGCGGTGTTCACGCTGTTCGCCGCGCTGCTGGTCAGCGGAATAGTCGTTTCTCATTAAGGGACGGGCGCGCCGGCGCAGGCGCACCGCCCAAATCTTCCTGAATCGGTTGCGTTCGAGCGCCGCAGCGTGCAGTCTGCGGGCTCGTCAGTTGCTCCCATCTCCGCTATGATTGTGGAAATTTCAGTAAATACTGAAAATTCACGAAACTAAGGAATGACCAAGCACTCGCCATCCCGATCGCCGCTGCGGGCTTTCGCGTCGCCTGACGTCGGCGGGGTGGTGCAGGGCGCCGCCGCGCTGGTCTGGCTGCCGCAGGCGGCGTTGCTGGCGATGGCGGTGCAGAGATTGGCCTCGGGCCGTGGTTTCGAGGTCGTGATCTGGTCTGCCGGCGCGATCCTGTTGCTCGGTCTGCTGCGGGCGGGTTGCGAGGCCTGGGGAGCTCGGCGCACCTTCGCTCGCGCCCGGGCGCAGCTCACCGCGTTGCGTGCGCAAACGGCAGCGGCGCTGGCCGGCGGCTCTCCGCTCGACCGCGGCCGCGCGCCCTCCGGGCTTGCCGCCAGCGTGCTCGCCGAACAGGCCGAGGCGCTGGTCCCGTACCTCGTGCGCTATCAGCCGGCGCGCTGGCGTGCGACGGTGGTGCCCATCTTCATTCTCTGCGCGGTGGCAGCCTTCTCGTGGGTGGCCGCGCTGGTGCTGCTGGTGGCCGCGCCGCTCATTCCGCTCTTCATGGCCATCGTCGGCTGGCGCGCCAGGGCAGCAAGCGAAGCACAGATGGTGGAGCTCGGCGGTATGAACGCCTTCCTGCTCGACCGGCTTCGCGGACTGGCGACGCTGCGCGCGCTCGGCGCGGTGGAGATCACCGCGCGCCGCCTGGGCGACGCGGCCCAGTCCCTGCGCCGCAGGACGATGGCCGTGCTGCGCATCGCGTTTCTCTCTTCCGCCGTGCTGGAGCTCTTCTCGGCACTCGGCGTGGCGCTGGTCGCCGTCTACGTCGGCTTCCACCTGCTGGGCTCGATCGGCTTCGGTGCCTGGGGGCGCACGCTGAGCCTGGGCGAGGGCCTGTTCGTGCTGCTGCTGGCACCGGCTTTCTTCGAGCCGCTGCGCGAGCTGTCCGCGGTCTGGCACGACCGGGCCGCTGGCGAAGCCGCGCTGGAAGCGCTCGAGCACCTGCAGCGCAACGAATTGCCCCTGCCCGGCGCAGGCGCCTCGTTGACGCGGGCCGCGACGGGCGTCTGCGGCGATCCGCCGGCAGTCGCCATTCACAACCTTCATTTCTCCTGGCCCGGCGAGCAGCATGAAGTGTTCGACGGCGATGAGCTTCGCATCGCCCCCGGTGAGCACATCGCGCTGATGGGTCCGAGCGGCAGCGGCAAGACCGCCTTGCTGTCCCTGCTCGCGGGCCTGGTGCCCGCGACGCGCGGCGAGATCTCCATCGGCGGCGTGGCGCTCACCGAACACACGGTGGCGGCGCTGCGCCAGCGCATGGGATGGATGGGGCAGGCGCCGCATGTCTTCGCGGGCTCGGTCGAATCCAACGTGGCATTGGGACGCGCGGGCGTGAACACCCCGCAGGTCAATGAGGCAGTGCACTTCGCATCGCTCGAGGCCGTGGCCCAGGCACATCCTTCCACGTCGCTAGGCGAAGGGGGAGGCGGGCTGTCCGGCGGAGAAGCCGTGCGCCTCGCGCTCGCGCGCATCGCGGTGCATCCGCAGGCCGATCTGTTGCTGGTGGACGAACCCACAGCTCACCTCGACACCGAAACCGCCGAGCGGGTCGCAGACGCGCTCGTGAAGCTCGCACATGGCAAGACCCTCATCGTCGCGACGCACGATCCCGTCCTCGCGTCGCGCATGGACCGCACCGTGAGCCTCGGTCGCACCGACGCGATGGAGAAGGCCGCATGAGCAGGACACGAACTCCACGCGCCGCCACGAACTGGCGCGACCTGCGCCTCGTCCTGCGCCCATTCCTCGCCGAGCAACCGCGCCCGCTGCTGCTGGGCGGCCTGCTCGCCGCCATCACGGTGCTGGCGGGAATGGCGCTGCTGGGCCTCTCCGGCTGGTTCATCACGGCGACCGCGCTGGCCGGCCTGCATGCCGCCACGGCCTTCACCTTCGACGTGTTCATGCCGTCCGCCGGCATCCGCCTGCTCGCGCTCGGCCGCACGGCTTCGCGCTACGGCGAGCGGCTGGTGACTCACGACGCGACCTTCTCCGTGCTCGCCGCGCTGCGCGTGCGCCTGTTCCGAGGCTGGGCGAAGGCCGAGGCCGCGCGCGCGCTGCTGAAGCGCCCGGCGCGCCTGCTGTTCCGCCTGACTTCCGACATCGACGCGCTGGAGTCGCTCTACCTCCGCCTGCTCGTGCCGGCCGCCGCTGCACTGGGCGCGGCATTGCTTGCCGGCACGGTGCTCGGCTTCATGCACGTGGGCATGGGCCTCGTGCTGATGCTCTGGCTCGTGATCGCCGGCTGGGGTATCGCATTCGTCGTCGCGCGGCGCGCACGCCGGCCCGCGGTACGGCGCGCGCATGCCATCGAAGCGCTGCGGGCACGCGCGGTCGATCTGGTCGCGGGCCAGACCGATCTGGTGATGGCCGGCCGAATCGACGCACAGCGCGAGGCGCTGATGAACGCCGACATGCATCTCGCCAAGGCCGATCTCGCGCTGAACAAGCTCGAAGCCGCTGCCGGCTTCGCCTACGGCAGCGCGGGCACCCTGACCCTCGTCGGCGTGCTGCTGGTCGTCGGCTGGCTGGCGGGCGAGGGCGTCATCGGTGCTCCGGCGGCAGCGCTGGCGCTGCTGGTGGCGCTCACCGCGACGGAGCCCTTCGCGGCCCTGCGCCGCGGCGCGCTCGACGCGGGGCGCACATGGCTGGCGGTACGGCGCCTCGCTCCGCGCCTGACGCCGACTGCCGACGGGCACGCCGAGGCGACGGATGCATCCGATGCAGCAACCGCGCTGCAACTCGACGGCATCACCGTGATCCACGACGGCAGCCGCACGCCAGTCCTGCGCGATCTGTCGCTGACCCTGAACGAAGGCGAGCGCGTTGCGCTGATCGGCGCGAGCGGCGCGGGCAAGTCGACGCTGCTTGCCGCCATTGCCGGCGAGATCACGCCGCGCTCCGGCACGGTGCGCTCGCAGCCCGCCTGCCTGCTCACCCAGCGCACCGAACTCTTCCAGGACAGCCTGCGCGACAACCTTCGCCTTGCCGCCCCCGACGCGACCGACGAGCAACTGCGCGCCGCGCTGCACGCCGCGGGGCTCGAAGACGACGTGAGCACGCTCGCCTCAGGCCTCGACACCCGGCTCGGCGAAGGCGGTCTCGGCCTTTCGGGAGGCCAGTCGCGCCGCCTCGCGCTGGCCCGCCTGCTGCTGCGCCCCGTGCCGCTCTGGCTGCTGGACGAACCCACCGAGGCCCTCGACGCCGCCGTCGCGCACGACGTGCTGCATCGCCTCGCCCGACACGCCGGATCGCGCACGCTGCTGATCGCCACCCATCTGCGGCGCGAAGCCGCGCTCGCCGACCGCCTCGTGTGCATGCGCGAAGGCCGCATCGTCGCCGACCTGCGGCGCGGCAGCGATGCCTTCGACGCCGCGCTGCGCGGCCTGCGACCCGACTGAACCAGGAAAGCCAGCAAACAGGGAACACAAGGAAAAGGAAGAACCCATCATGGACTTAGACATCGTCGCGTTATCGCGCCTGCAGTTCGCCGTCACGGCGCTGTATCACTTCCTGTTCGTGCCGTTGACGCTCGGACTCTCGATCATCATCGCCATCATGGAGACGGTCTACGTCATGACCGGCCGCGTGATCTGGCGCGACATGACGAAATTCTGGGGCGTGCTCTTCGGCATCAACTTCGCGATGGGCGTCGCCACCGGCATCGTGATGGAGTTCCAGTTCGGCATGAACTGGAGCTACTACAGCCACTACGTCGGCGACATCTTCGGCGCACCGCTGGCCATCGAGGGGCTGATGGCCTTCTTCATGGAAGCCACCTTCGTCGGGCTGTTCTTCTTCGGCTGGGACAAGCTCTCCAAGGTGGGCCACCTGATCTCCACCTGGGCGGTGGCCATCGGCTCCAACTTCTCGGCGCTGTGGATCCTCATCGCCAACGGCTGGATGCAGAACCCCGTGGGCGCGGCCTTCAATCCGCAGACCATGCGCATGGAAGTGACCGACTTCGCCGCGGTGCTGACCAACCCCGTGGCGCAAGCCAAGTTCGTGCACACCGTGTCGGCGGGCTACGTGTGCGCCGCGGTGTTTGTGCTCGGCGTGTCGGCGTGGTACGTGCTCAAGGGCCGTCACCTCGAACTCGCCAAGCGCTCGATGACGGTCGCGGCTTCGTTCGGCCTGGCCGCCGCGCTCTCGGTGGCAGTGCTCGGCGACGAGAGCGGCTATCTCTCCGGCGAACACCAGAAGATGAAGCTCGCCGCCATCGAAGCCATGTGGGAGACGCAACCCGCGCCCGCCGCCTTCACCGTCGTCGGCTTCCCCGACCAAGAGGCGCGCGAGACGCACTACGCCATCCACATACCGGCAGTGATGGGCCTGATCGGCACGCGCTCGCTCAACACCGTGATGCCGGGCATCGACGAACTCGTGAAGCGCGCCGAGGCCCGCATCCGCGAAGGCCTGAAGGCCTACGACGCGCTGCAGAAGATCCGCGAGGCCGGCGGCCCCGACAAGGTGACGCAGGGCGTGCGCGGCGACTTCGAGGACAACGGCATCAACATGGGCTACGCGCTGCTGCTCAAGCGCTACGTGGACGATCCGCGCAAGGCCACCGACGAGCAGATCGCCAAGGCCGCGTGGGACACCGTGCCGCAGGTGGCACCGCTCTTCTGGCTGTTCCGCGTGATGGTGGGCATCGGCGTGCTGCTGATCCTCCTGACCGGCACCTTCTTCGTGCTCTCCGCGCGTCGCAAGCTCGACAGCCACCGCTGGCTGCTGAAGCTCGCCGTGTTCGCTATCCCGCTGCCGTGGATCGCCATCGAATCGGGGTGGCTGGTGGCGGAGTTCGGCCGCCAGCCGTGGGTGATCGAAGGCGTGCTGCCGACCGCGGTGGCCGTGTCCAACCTCGGTGTGAAGACGCTGCTGCTCACGCTCGCGGGCTTCATCGCGATCTACACCGTGCTGCTGGTCATCGAGATGAAGCTGATGCTCAAGGCCATCCGCAAGGGGCCCCAGGCCGAGCACGCGCCCGACGAGGGCGACACGCTCTCGCACGTTCCGCCGGCCCACGCGGGCGCGGCCATTCCATCGTCTTCTACCGGGAGCGCAGCATGATCCTCCACACACTTCTCGACTACGACACCCTGCGCTTCATCTGGTGGCTGCTGATCGGCGTGCTGCTGGTGGGCTTCGCCGTGACCGACGGCTTCGACCTGGGCAGCGGCATGCTGCTGCCGTTCGCCGCGCGCAACGACGTGGAGCGCCGCGTCGTCATCAACAGCGTCGGCCCGGTGTGGGAGGGCAACCAGGTCTGGCTGATCCTGGGCGGCGGCGCGATCTTCGCGGCCTGGCCACAGCTCTACGCCGTGTCGTTCTCGGGCTTCTACCTGGCGATGTTCGTGATTCTTACGGCGCTGATCCTGCGGCCCGTGGCCTTCAAGTTCCGCAGCAAGCGCGAGTCGCCGCAATGGCGTGCGCGCTGGGACTGGGTGCTGTTCTTCAGCGGCTTCGTGCCCGCGCTGATCTGCGGCGTGGCGGTGGGCAACGTGCTGCAGGGCGTGCCGTTCCGCTTCAACCCCGACATGCACATCTTCTACGACGGCAGCTTCTTCGGCCTGCTGAATCCGTTCGCCATCCTGTGCGGGCTGGTGTCGGTGGCGATGCTGGTGATGCACGGCGCCGCATGGCTGCTGCTGAAGACCGCCGGACCGGTGGCCGAGCGTGCGCGCACCTACGGCATGGTCGCCGCCGTGCTCACCGTGGCGCTCTATGCGCTGGCCGGCGTGCTGCTTGCAACGAGCATCGGCGGGTTCCGCATCAGCAGCGTGATCGATGCGACGGGGCCATCGAACCCGATGCTGAAGACGGTGGAGCTGCACGCCGGCGCGTGGACCGCCAACTACGCGACGCACCCATGGACGCTGGCGGCTCCGGCGGCCGGCTTCGTCGGCGCGCTCGGTGCGCTGCTCGGGCTAGCGCTGCGCCGCCCGGTGTTCGCGCTGCTGACGGCTGCACTCGGCATCGCCGGAATCATCCTCAGCGTGGGCGCCTCGATGTTCCCGTTCATCCTGCCGTCGTCCATCGATCCGCGCGCCAGCCTCACGGTGTGGGACTCGTCATCGAGCCATCTCACGCTGTTCATCATGCTGGTGGTCACGGCCGTCTTCATCCCGCTGATCGTGGCCTACACGAGCTGGGTCTACAAGGTGCTGTGGGGCAAGGTCGACGAGCAGGCCATCCGCGACGAGAGCGGCCACGCCTACTGACAAACAAGGAGGAATGAAAGATGTGGTACTTCGCCTGGATCCTCGGCCTGCCGCTGGCGGCCGCATTCGCCGTGCTCAACGCCATGTGGTACGAGCTCATGGACGACGAGGCCGTCCGCAAGGCCAAGCTCGGGACGCCCGAGCCGTCATCGGGGCAGGAGCGGCTGTAGCCGCTCGGAAGAGGGCTGCCGACCCTACTCGGCCGCCTTCTTCTTCGACGCCGTGCCGCCCGTGATGCGGTCCTTGAGCGTCAGCACCTTCGTCACGGTCGCGCCCATGCCCATGAGCTTCATGGCGGTCTCGGGCGCGAGCCGCTGCACGTCGTCGAACCATTTCATCAGCCGGTCGATCAGGTCGTGCATCTCGCGCATGCGTTCCTGCGCGTGGCGCTCGGCGTCGCTCGTGGGCGATTCGAGCAGGGCGTTGCGCAGCATCGAGAGCGTGGGTTCGATCTCGCGGCGGCGGCGCTCTTCGGCCAGCACGCGGAAGATTTCCCATACGTCGGAAGGCGCCTCGAAGTATTCGCGCCGGTCGCCCGGGTGGTGCCGCAGGTGCACCAGCCGCCAGGCCTGCAGTTCCTTCAGGCCCATGCTGACGTTGGAGCGCGAAAACTCGAGCAGCTCGGCGATCTCGTCGGCGTTGAGGGCGCGCTCCGAAAGGAAGATCAGCGCGTAGATCTGGCCGACCGTGCGGTTGATGCCCCACTTGCTGCCCATCTCCCCGAAATGGGCGACGAACTGGCGGTTGAGGGGCGGGAGATCGGAAGAGTTAGCCATGCGCCGGATTGTCGCGCGGATGGCTGTAATTCCGGAAAGTCCTGAAAACTCAATCCGGCTGCTGGCGTCGCCGGTACGAGCCCGGCGCGCCGCCGGTCCAGGCCTTGAAGGCCCGCTGGAAAGCCGCGCTGTCCGCGAAGCCCAGTTCCTCGGCCAGCGCCGCGAGCGGCACGGTGCTGGTGTTGAGCCGCACGATGGCGAGGTCGCGCCGCAGCTGGTCCTTCAGTGCCTGGAACGAGGTGCCCTCGGTCGCCAGGTGCCGCTGGAGCGTGCTGACCGACATGTGCAGCACGCCCGCCGTGGTCGCGAGGTCGGCCCATGCCGGGCGGTGCTGCTGCAGCACCGCGCGCACCCGGGCGCTCACTGCCTGCTCGGCCAGCCGGGGCAGGATCACGTTGGCGGGCGAGGCCGCGAGGAAGGTGCTCATCTCCTGCGCGTCGCGGTGCACCGGCGTGTCGAGCGCGCTGGCATCGAACCACACGGCCGACAGCGGCTGCCCGAACTGCAGCGGGCCCGGGAACACCTTGGCGTAGCCGTCGGCATAGGGCGGCGGCTCGAAGCCGAAGTCGAAGCGCCGGGCCAGCAGCCGGCCGCCGTGCAGCCAGGCGAACAGCCGCCAGTACACCCGCAGCATCAGCTCGTGCAGGAAGTTCTGGTGCTTCTCGGGCTGGATGTTCAGCTGCAGCCCGAAGCCGGCGAGAGGGCCTTCGCGCAGCAGCACCAACGAGAGATCGTCCTGCAGCAGGCTGAACGTGCGGGCCACGCGGCGCAACGCCACCTCGAAGGTGCGCGCGCCCAGCGTGGAGCGTGTCATCAGCGCGAAGCTGCCGCAGCGCAGGCGTCGCGTGAGGAAGCCCAGTGCCTCGTCGTCCATGCGTTCCATCAGCAGCGCGAAGAGGGCCACGTACTGCTCGGCCGTGACGCGGGCGCCGGCTTCGTCGAGCAGCGCCGGGGCGATGCCCGCGTCTTCCAGCGCCTTGTCGACGTCGACCAGCGCCTCGCCGGGCCGGGCGCGGATGCCCGACAGCATGCCGAGGACGAAGGCGATCGGGATGGTGACGGGCGGCTGCAGCATGTCTCTGTCGATTGACCTTTTCTGCCATGCGATCGAAGCGAAGTGCAATCGCCGGGCGGCGGCTGGATTTCTACCATGCGTCTGCACAAGAACGAGACGGAGACAAACCCATGTACCTGACCCAGGGCCTTCACCGGGCCGTGCAGCAGCGTCCCGATGCCATTGCCGTGCGCTTTGCCGGCCGCGTCCGGACTTTCCGCGACTTCGCCGAACGCGTGGCGCGCCTGGCCGGCGCGCTGCAGCGGCTGGGCATGCAGGCGGGCGACCGCGTCGCCATGCTGTCGCTCAACTCCGACCGCTATCTGGAGTACCAGATGGCCGTGCCCTGGGGCGGCGGCGTGCTCAACCCCTGCAACATCCGCTGGTCGGCCGCCGAGATCCTGTATTCGCTGGAAGACTCCGGCTCAGGCATCCTGCTGGTCGACGAAACCTTCCGCGCGGTGGTCGAGCAGATGCGAGGCCAGTCGAAGAGCCTGCGCGAAGTCGTCTACTGCGGCGACGGCCCGGTGCCCGCCGGCATGCACAGCTACGAAGGCCTGATCGACGCCGCGGCTCCGGTGCCCGACGCCGTGCGCCGAGGCGAGGACCTGGCCGGGATCTTCTACACCGGCGGCACCACCGGCTTCCCCAAGGGCGTGATGCTGAGCCACACCAACATCTGCAGCTCGGCGCTCGCGGCGCAGGCCGAAGGGCTGGCGCCTGCCGATGGTTGCTACCTGCATGCCGCGCCGATGTTCCACCTGGCCGACATGGGCCTGGCCACGCCGCACTGGTTCACGGGCAACACCCACACCATCATTCCGATGTTCACGCCCGAGGGCGTGCTCGACGCGATCCAGCGCGACCGAGTGACCAGCCTGCTGCTGGTGCCCACCATGATCCAGATGCTGGTGGATCACCCCGCGATGCGGGAGCCGCGCGACCTGAGCACCCTGAAGAACATCACCTACGGCGCCTCGCCGATTTCCGAGGCGGTGCTCAACCGCGCGATGGAGGCTTTCCCAGGCGTGGGCTTCGTGCAGGCCTACGGCATGACGGAGCTGTCGCCCATTGCCACGCTCCTGCCCGCCGAACTGCACACGACGGAGGGCCGCAAGCGCGGCAAGCTGCGCTCGGCCGGACGCGCCGCCGTGTGCATGGAAGTGCGCGTGGTCGACGCGGACGACAACGAAGTGCCGCGCGGCACCGTCGGCGAGGTGGCAGTGCGCGGCCCCAACGTGATGCAGGGCTACTGGAACAAGCCCGAGCAGACGGCCGCCGCGCTGCGAGACGGCTGGATGCACACCGGCGACGGCGCCTACATGGACGACGACGGCTTCATCTTCGTGGTCGACCGCATGAAGGACATGATCATCAGCGGCGGCGAAAACGTCTATTCGGCCGAGGTAGAGAACGCCATCAACCAGCATCCCGCGGTGGCCGCATGCGCGGTCATCGGCATCCCGAGCGACGAGTGGGGCGAGGCGGTGCATGCCGTGCTGGTGCTCAAGCCGGGGCAGGGCGTGCAGGCCGAGGCGCTGATCGCCCATTGCAAGACGCTGATCGCGGGCTACAAGTGCCCGCGCAGCGTGGCCATCGTCGATGCGCTGCCGCTCTCGGGCGCCGGCAAGGTGCTGAAGACCAGGCTGCGCGAGCCCTTCTGGCAGGGCCGGCAGCGAAGCGTGGCCTGAGCCCTTTCAATTCTTCTTTCGAACCTCCAAGGAGCCTTTCATGAGTCAAGACGTTCACGTGGTCGGGGTCGGCATGATCCCGTTCACCAAGCCGGGCGCGAACCAGCCCTATCCGCAGATGGCCGCGCACGCCACCAACGCGGCGCTGAAGGACGCCGGCATCGGCTACGAGCTGGTGCAGCAAGCCTACGTAGGCTACGTGTACGGCGACTCCACCGCCGGCCAGCGCGCGTTGTACGAGGTGGGCATGACCGGCATTCCGGTCGTCAACGTCAACAACAACTGCTCCACCGGCTCGACCGCGCTCTTCCTCGCGCGCCAGGCCGTGGCCAGCGGCGCGGCCGACTGCGTGCTGGCGCTGGGCTTCGAGCACATGAGCCCCGGCGCGCTCGGCGCGGTGTTCAACGACCGGCCCAGCCCCTTCGACCACTTCGAGAACATCACCGACGAGCTGGTCGGCAACGAGCAGGTGCCGCTCGCGCTGCGCTACTTCGGCGGCGCCGGGTTGGCGCACATGCAGCAGTACGGCACGCAGATGTCGACCTTCGCGAAGATCCGCGCCAAGGCCAGCCGCCATGCGTCGAACAACCCGGTGGCGCTCTTCCGGACCGTCGTCACCGAAGAGGAAGTGATGGCCGCGCCGGTCATGTGGCCCGGCGTGATGACGCGGCTGATGGCCTGCCCGCCCACCTGCGGCGCGGCGGCGGCCATCGTGTGCTCGCCGCGCTTCGCCGAGCGTCACGGGCTCGATCGCAGCGTGCGCATCAAGGCGCAGGCCATGACCACCGACCGTCCCATCACCTTCGAGAGCCGCGACATGCGCGAGGTGGTCGGCTTCAGCATGGCGCAGGAGGCCGCGCAGAAGGTGTACGACGCGGCCGGCGTCGGCCCGCAGGACGTGGACGTGGTCGAGCTGCACGACTGCTTCGCGCACAACGAGCTCATCAGCTACGAGGCGCTGGGCCTGTGCCCGGTGGGCGGTGCGGAGAAGTTCGTGGTGGACGGCGACAACACCTACGGCGGCAAGGTCGTCACCAATCCGTCGGGTGGTCTGCTGTCGAAGGGGCATCCGCTCGGTGCCACAGGGCTGGCCCAGTGCACGGAGCTGGTCCAGCAGCTTCGCGGCACGGCCGACAAGCGGCAGGTGGAGGGCGCGCGGCTCGCGCTGCAGCACAACCTCGGGCTGGGTGGAGCCTGCGTGGTGACGCTCTACGAACGCGTCTGAGAAAGGCCGGCAGATGATCGACAAGAAGTGGATCGGCCACGAGCTGCCCGCATCGGTGCTGCCCATCGAGCGCACCCGCCTGCAGTTCTTCGCCAAGGCCATCGGCGAGACCGACCCCGTCTACACCGATGCCGCCGCTGCGCGCGATGCCGGCTACCCAGACCTGCCCGCGCCGCCGACATTCCTGTTCGCGGCCGAGCTGGACTCGGGCGCCTCCGACCGGCTGCTGGCCGACCTGGGCATTCCGCTGTCGAAGCTGCTGCACGGCGAGCAGGGCTTCAGCTACCACAAGCCGGCCTGCGTGGGCGACACCGTGACGGTGCGCTCCACCATCATCGACATCTACGACAAGAAGAACGGCGCGCTCGAGTTCGTCGTCAAGACATCGCGCGCCACCAACCAGCGCGACGAGCTGGTCGCCGAACTCCGCGCGGTGATCGTCTGCCGCCATTGACGAAGGAGCCCGCACCGATGAACGCACCGACCTACGACGCCGTGAAGATCGGCGATGAGCTGCCCGCGCTGCAGCTGCCGCCCGTGAATCGCACCACGCTCGCGCTCTTCGCTGGCGCCTCGGGCGACCACAACCCCATTCACATCGACACCGACTTCGCGCGCAAGTCCGGCATGCCCGACGTGTTCGCGCAGGGCATGCTGGGCATGGCCTGGCTGGGCCGACTGCTCACGCAGTGGGCGCCGCAATCGCAGCTGCGCCGCTTTGACGTGCGCTTTCAGGGCATCACGCACCTGGGGCATGCGGTGCGCTGCAGCGGGCGCGTGGTCGAGAAGCTCGAGCACGAAGGCGAGCGCTGCGTGCGCGTGGAAGTGCACAGCGCCAATCAGTACGGGCAGACGCGCATCGCCGGCGAGGCGCTGGTCGCGCTGCGCTGAATCACATCGACAACGAAAGAACAGAGACATGACACTCAAGCTCGACGGCAAGGTCGCCCTCATCACCGGTTCGGGCCGCGGTATCGGCCGGGCCATCGCGCTCAAGCTGGCTTCGGAGGGCGCGCGCATCGTCGTCAATGACCTCGACGCGGGGCCGGCGGAAGAAACGGTGCAGGAAATCCGTGCGGCCGGTGGCCAGGCCGTGGCCTGCACGGGCAGCGTGGCCGCGCCCGACTTCGCCGAGCGCTTCGTCGGCACGGCGGTGAGTGAATTCAAGGGCCTGGACATCATCGTCAACAACGCCGGCTACACCTGGGACAGCGTGGTGCAGAAGATGACCGACGAGCAGTGGTACGCCATGATCGACGTGCACCTGACCGCGCCGTTCCGCATCCTGCGCGCGGCGCAGCCTGTGATCCGCGCGCTGTCGAAGGCCGAGACCGAGGCGGGCCGGCGCGTGGTGCGCAAGGTGGTCAACATCTCGTCGGTGGCGGGCCTCTTCGGCAATGCGGGGCAGGCGAACTACTCGGCGGGCAAGGCCGGCATCGTCGGCCTCACGCAGACGCTGGCCAAGGAGTGGGGCCGCATGAACGTCACCGTCAACTGCGTGGCCTTCGGCTTCATCCAGACGCGGCTGACCGCGAGCACGGCCGAGGCATCCACCGCGAACATCGAGGGGCGAGAGATCAAGGTGGGCATCAACCCGGGCCTGCTGGCGATGATGGAGCAGTCGATTCCGCTGGGACGCGGCGGCACGCCCGAGGAAGCGGCCGGCGCGGTGTACCTGCTGTGCGCGCCGGAGTCGGACTACGTGAGCGGCCAGACGCTGATGTGCACCGGCGGCCTCACGGGGATTTGAGCATGAACATCAGCGAAGGCATCGCCTGGGGCGTGGAGGCGGATGTCGGCCGCATCGTGCTGAAGCGGCCCGAGCGCGCGAATGCCCTTGGCGCCGCAAATGGTCGCGCCCTGGTGCAGGCCATCGATGAAGTGCTGGAACAGAGGCCGCGTGCCATCCTGTTGACCGGCGAGGGCAAGGTGTTCTGCGCCGGCGGCGCCATCGATGAGTTCGTGGCGGCCGGCGAGTCGCTGCCCGAGCTGGTCAACGAGATGCTGAACGGTCTGCATCCGGCATTGCTGCGCCTGTCGAACAATCCAGCCCCGTTGGTCGTTGCGGTGAACGGCGCGGTAGGCGGCGCGGGCGTGGGCCTCGCTCTGTGCGGCGACTTCGTGCTCGCGGCCGAATCGATGAAGCTGCGAACGGGTTACGCGGCCATTGGACTGTCGCCGGATGCCGGTGCTTCGTACTTTCTCGCGCGTCGGGTGGGGCCGGTGCGTGCGCAGCAACTGCTGATGCTCAGCGACGCCATCGACAGCCGGCGCTGCCTGGCGTGGGGCGCCGTCGACGAGCTCCATCCGGACGCCGAGCTCGCAGGCGCCGCCGAAGCACTCGTCACGCGGCTCGCTCAAGGTGCGAGCGGTTCGTTCGCGGCGATCAAGACCCTGTGCGCCGGCGCACCCGGCCGGCCTTTCGCGGAGCACCTGGCGCTGGAACACAAGCTGCTGCGCGAACGTGCAGGCAGCGCGGATGCGCGTGAGGGAGTGGCCGCCTTCATGGCGAAGCGCGCTCCGCGCTTTACCGGAGCCTGAAGGCGCCGCCGGGTTCAGCTGTTTCGCTTGAACAGCTTCGCGATGCCCCACAGCGCCGCGCCGCCGGCCACCACCGCCAGCTTCGCGAACTTGGCCAGGAAGGCCGCGATGATCGCGAACAGGCCCAGCTTCTTCACCGCCGCGCCGGCCACCAGCGCTGCGAGGCCATAGGCGGCGACCTTGTCGGTGGACGAGTTGAAGTCGGCGTACTTCTTGCCGTCGTCGTACTGGATCGCGCCGAGCAGCTTGCTCGCGTCGGGCTTGTACTTGTCGAGGTCCTTCGCGTTGGTGATGAGGTTCAGGCTCAGGTAGCCCTCGCGGCCCAGCGCGTAGGTGTTGTAGTTGACGCCCTGGTTGCCGTCGGTGGCGCCCTTGCGCTTCGACAGCGCTGACCAAACGAGGCGGTGCGAGGAGGCGTCGTACTGCGGCTTCTGCGCCCAGCCCGTCACCTCGATGGACGGGATGCCGCGCTTGGCGCGTTCCTCGTTCGCGGCCTCGGTGCCTTCCTTCAGGCTCTTGAGCAGGTCGTCGGCGTTCCAGTCCTTCGCGTCGTCGTCCTTGATGTAGCCCTCCTTCACGAACTTCACCACGGCCATCCAGTCGGCGTCGTCGGCGGGAAAGATCGCGCCGACGAAGGTGTCGTCGGTGCGGTTGCCCATGCTGCGCATGAGCTGCGCGGCGGCGGGCGTCGGTACCCACACGTAGCCGGCGGGCAGGTGGAGGTGGGCCTGGTCGCGCAGGGTGATGTCGACAGGGCCTACTTTCTGCACGGCCTTGGCGGCCTTGAATGCGGCGTCCTGTTCGGCTTCGAGCGAACTGGCCGTCGAGGCTTGGGCGGAAGGGGTTGGCGGGGTGGTGGTCGGCGATGCGGCTTGGCTGGTTTGCGCCACGAAAGCGGCGCACGCGAGCAGCACGCCGGCCGTCAGGCGGGCGGTTTGAATACGCAAGTTCTCTCTCCTCGGTTGTTATCAGTCTGGTGAGCCGAGGGAGTTTAAAGAACTCAGGTGTCGCTCCACTTCCTCAGAAGGTTGTGATACGTGCCGGTCAGCGTGCGGCGGGCCGATTCGTCGGCGCCGCTCTGGTTGAGGCGCTGGATGGCGTTGTCCATGTCGAAGAGCAGCGCGCGGTCGCCGGCGTCGCGCACCAGGCTCTGCACCCAGAAGAAGCACGCGAGCCGCACGCCGCGCGTGATGGGCGTCACCTGGTGCAGGCTGGTGGCGGGGTAGAGCACCATGTCGCCGGCCGAGAGCTTCACCGTCTGCATGCCGTGGGTGTCTTCCATCTGCAGCTCGCCGCCGTCGTAGCTGTCGGCTTCCGACAGGAAGATGGTGGCCGAGAGATCGGTGCGCAGCTTGCGGCCGGTGCGCGGGTCGATGCGCACGCCGCCATCCACGTGCAGGCCGAAGCGCATGCCTTCGCCGTAGCGGTTGAACATCGGCGGATACAGCAGGTTGGGCAGTGCCGCGCTGATGAAGGTCGGATGCCGCTCGAGCGCGCTCGCCACGATGGACTGGCACTCGAACGCGACCTGCGAGCCTTCGTCGATCTGCTGGTTGAACTTGACCGGCGCGCCCTGGTGGCCGGCGGTGATGCGGCCGTCCACCCAGGCGTCGTCCGCCGCTTCGAGGCGCGTGCGGATCGCCGCGAGCGCCTCGCGGTCGAGGATGCCGGGAATGCAGACCAGCATGGCGTGTCTTTCTCGAATGCTTCCGAAGTCCGGTCAGAGCCGGTAGACGAACGACAGCGTCGCGGAGCGGCCCGAGCCCGGCACCGCACGGCCGCCGTCCGAGGGAATCAGCGCGTCGTAGTAATGGCGGTTGGCCAGGTTGAACAGGTTCAGCCGGATGTCGTACTTCGGCTGATGGTAAGCCAGCATCGCATCGAGCCGCACGTAGCCGCCGACCTGCACGAGATCGGTGTTGTTGGCGAAGCGCTTCGCGCTGTAGGTGGTGCCGCCGCCGATCTCCCACTCGGGCGTGATCGCGTAGGTGGCCCACAGGCTGGCCGCGTCCTTCGGCGTGTTGGCCGGCACCTTGCCGAGGGTGCCGGGCGCGATGCCGTCGACGATGGTCGCGTCCAGGTGCGTGTAGGCGCCGAAGAGCTGCAGCTTGTCGGTGACGCGGCCCGCGACGCCGGCGCGCGCGCCGTTCACGCGCACGGTGCCGGTCGCGCTGTAGGTGCCGTCGCTGTTCTGCGAGCGCGCGTTGGTCTGCGTGATCTGGAAGGCGGCGGCGGTCAGCGAGAGGTTGCCGTCGTTGAAGTCCCACTTGCCGCCGAGCTCGTAGGCCTTGTTCTTCTGCGGCGGCAGCGGCTGCGTTGCGCCCGTGGTGGCCACGAGCTGCTCGAGCGAAGGGTTGAACGAGGTGCTGTACGACACGTAGTACGACTGCTCGGGCGTGGGCTGCCAGATCGCGCCGGCGCGCACGCTGGTGAAGTCGACGGTCTGGCTCTCGGTGGCGAGCGTGGTCGCTGTCGGAATGGTGTTGTAGATGCGTGCGCTGTAGTGGTCCTGCCGCACGCCGGCCACCAGCTTCCACTGCGGGCTCAGCTCGATGGTGTCGTTCACGTAGCCTGCCACGGTGGTTGCGTGCGCGGTGGCCAGGTTGCCGGGCAGCGAGGGCGCGGTGCTCGGCGTGTCGCCCTGGTAGGGCGCGAGCAGCGGAGAGCAGGTGGCGTAGCCGCTGGTGCCGCCGGCCGGGTTCAGCGCCACGCCCGCGCAGGTGCCGTTGCGGTAGTAGGCCTGGTTGCTGTAGGTATCGTGGCCCAGCTCCAGGCCCGCGAGCAGCGTGTGCTTGATGGAGCCGGTAGTGAACTTCGTGCTGAGCTCGGTCAGGTTGAACAGCGACTTGTCGCGGATCGTGCGGTCGTGGCTCTGCTGCCGCACCCACAGGCTGCTCAACGGCAGCGAGGAGAACGCTGCCGCCGGCACGGCCGTGGTGCCGGTGGAAAACGGCGTGAACACGCCCTTGGCCGACAGCGTGCCGATGCTCTGCGGCGCGGTCTCGCGCGCGTCGGTCGTCACGTCGTTGTATTGCGTCTGGTTGCGGATCGAGGTGTCGGGCGTGAGCTTGTGCTGCACCACCGCGCTGAAGGCCTGGATATCGGAGATCGTGCGGTCATCCTTGAAGCCGTACGCTGTGTCACGGTCGACCTTCACCGGATGGCCGTTGAGCGGCGGCAGGCCGTAGTCGGGCTGGTCGCGGTTGTGCTGCACCAGCGCCGAGAGCGTGACCTGCGTGGGCGTGTTGATGCCGAACTTCAGCGAGGCGTCGAGGCCGAAGTCCTTCAGCTTCGTCTGCTCGCGCGTGCTGGCGTCGCCCTGCTGGCCCATGGCCGCGGTGCGGAAGGCCGAGGTTTCGGACATCGGGCGGTTGATGTCGATGGTCGAGCGAACGAGCCCGGTGGTGCTCGCCGACACCGAGACCTCGCCCGCGGGCGTGAGCGAAGGCTTCTTCGTGACCTGGTTGATCACGCCGCCGGTGGAGCCGCGCCCGAACAGCATCGACGACGGCCCCATCAGCACCTCGACCGATTCGAGCGCGAAGGTGTCGCGGTAGTACTGCGCGCGGTCGCGGGCGCCGTCGAGGTAGACGTCGGTGCGCGCCGAGAAGCCGTTGAGGTTGATGTTGGTGCCGATCTGCCCACCCTCGGCTCCGCCGATGGTCAGGCCCGGCACGTTGCGCAGCGCGCTCGCGAGCGAGGTCGCGCCCTGCGACTGCATCACGGCCTGGTTGATCACCGTGATGGATTGCGGCGCGTCGCGCAGGTCGGCCGGCAGGCGGTTGAGCGAGGACGCGTTGGCGCCGAAGCCGGTCTTGTCCTGCGTGCCCTGCACCTGCACTTCGCGCAGCGTGGAGGGGACGGAAGTGCCGGGGGCCTGGGAGGATGCAGCGGGCTGCGTTTGTTCTGGCTGTTGCTGGGCGAATGCCGCGGGGAGGGGTGAAGCGCACAGCCCGATCAGGGCAAGTGCGATGGGCGTGCGGCGGCGCATCGGGCGGGTGGAACGGGTCATCGTGGAGCCTTCGGGGCTGCAAACAAAAGCAGCACGGGCCGGGATTCTGGCTGCGAATGACTCTTGTTTGTAGCTTTCCTCGGCCGGGTGTTTGGCAGGGGAGACAGCTCGCAGTCTTTACCTGCGAAGTCAGGTGGAAGACAGGCTCCGTGGCGCTGGTGCCGCCTGCCGCAAGCTGTGCAGCCTTACTTCCAGGGCGTAGGCGCCGGCACCTCGCACACCGGCTCCACGTCGACGCTCTTGAAGTCCGCAGGCGAGACGATCTCCAGGTACTCCATGTCGGGCGAGTAGTCGAACAGGAAGTGCCGGATGCCCGGGCGCTGGTGCACCACGTCGCCGGCCTCGACCAGGGTTTCCTTGTCCTCGTACATGAAGCGGGCCCAGCCCTTGACCATGATCACGATCTGGAAGTCCGCCTCATGGCGGTGCCAGCCGGTGCCCGTTTCCGGTGCCATGTTGGCCTTGACCAGATGTGCGATCACCTTGCCGTTGGTGGCTTCGGCGACGCCCAGGTCGCGATAGAGAAAAAAGTCACGCAAACCACCCGATACGAACTCTGTGTCGCCGGGCTTCACATGGGAGAACTGGGTGGCGGTACGGTCCAGCATGGGGCGCTCCTTCGCAGGTGGTTGGTGTTGCAGTGCAGCACGCATAAAGCGTTCCCGAGGCTGGCCGGCCATCCGCCATTCAGCGCCCGGCGAAACCGTCGGTGGCGCGCAGCAGGCGGTCGAGGATGCCGGGCTCCGAGTAGGCATGCCCCGCGCCCTCGATCAGGTGGAACTCCGCCTCGGGCCAGGCCTTGTGCAGCGCCCAGGCGTAGCGGGCGGGGCAGGGCATGTCGTAGCGGCCGTGCACGATCACGCCGGGGATGCCGTGCAGCCGGTGCGCGTCGCGCAGCAGCTGGCCTTCTTCGAGCCAGGCGTCGTGCACGAAGTAGTGGTTTTCCAGTCGCGCGAAGGCCAGTGCGAAATGGTCTTCGGCATGGGCCTCGGCGATCGCCGGGCTGGGCAGCAGGGTGATGGTCTCGGCCTCCCACACGCTCCAGGCGCGAGCCGCTTCGATGCGCGCCACCGGGTCGTCGCCGGTGAGCCGCTTGCGGTAGGCGGCGATCATGTCGCCGCGCTCGGCCTCGGGAATGGGGGCCTGGAACTTCTCCCACTTGTCGGGGAACATCTCCGACACGCCGAACTGGTAGTACCACTGCAACTCCGAACGGGTCACGGTGTAGATGCCGCGCAGCACCAGTTCGCTCACGCGCTCGGGGTGCTTCTGGGCGTAGGCGAGGGCGAGCGTGGAGCCCCACGAGCCGCCGAACACCAGCCATTTGTCGACGCCTGCGCGCTCGCGCAGGCGCTCGATGTCGGCGACCAGGTGCCAGGTCGTGTTGGCTTCCAGGCCGGCATGCGGCAGCGAGCGGCCGCAGCCGCGCTGGTCGAACAACGTGAGGTCGTAGCGCTCGGGATCGAACAGCCGGCGGTGCTCCGGCGAGATGCCGCCGCCGGGGCCACCGTGCAGGAACACGGCCGGCTTGGCGCCGGGCGTGCCGCAGCGCTCGTAGTAGATCTGGTGGCCGTCGCCCACGTCGAGCATGCCGCTTTCGTAGGGCTCGATCGGGGGATATGGCTGGCGCAGTTGGGGCATCGGTGCTTCCTCTGTCTGATCGTGACGGATCCCGAATCGTCGCATGGCGGGAAACATGCCTTGACGAGTCGCCGGGCCTTCCAGATACTCAACCACATGGTTCAGTCAGAAGCACAACCCGACGCCACTGTCCTCGACGCAGTCTTCGCCGCGCTCTCCGATTCCACGCGGCGCGCCGTGCTCGAAGCCCTGGGAGAACGCAGCCTCAGCGTGACCGAGCTGGCCGAGCCGCACGACATGTCCCTCACCGGCTTCATGAAGCACCTGCGCGTGCTGGAGGACGCAGGCCTCATCTCCCGCACGAAGGAGGGCCGCATCGTGCGCTGCGAGCTGTCGCCCCGGCCCATGCAGGAGGCCGCCGTGTGGTTGTCGCGGTACGAGAAGTTCTGGACCGGGCGCCTCGATGCACTGGCGCGCTTTCTCTATCACCAGGAGGAGGCCGAATGGAAAACCCTTCCGCCCGCGGCGCCGGGCGCCCCTCGCTCACCCTCAGGCGGCACTTCAGCGTCTCGCCCGACAAGGTCTGGCGCGCGTGGACCGACCCGCAAGCGCTGAAGCTCTGGTTCGGGCCCGAGGAAATCGTCTCGGTGCCGATCGCCGAAGTCGACCTGCGTGTGGGCGGCCGTTTTCGCGTGGCCATGCTGGCCGATGACGGCGAGACGCACGACGTGAGCGGTACGTACCTCGAAGTCGTGCCCGAGCGCAGGCTGGTATTCAGCTGGGCCTGGCGCAGCACGCCGGAGCGCGAATCGCGGGTCACCCTGAGCATCGAGCCCGATGCCGAGGGCTGCGAACTGGTGCTGCTGCACGAGCAGTTCTTCGACGAAGCCGCGCGCGATGGCCATGCCCATGGCTGGACAGGCGCGCTCGTCAAGCTGGAGAGATGGCTGGGCGCTGCCTCTGCCTGAACGAATGAAGAACACTCCACCCCCGGCTCGCGCCACGATGCGCGAATGGACCGGCCTGGCCGTCATAGCGCTGCCCTGCATGCTCTATTCGATGGACCTCACGGTACTGAACCTCGCGATCCCGTCGATCAGCGAGGAACTCAAGCCGACGGCCTCGCAGCTGCTGTGGATCGTCGACATCTACGGCTTCTTCGTGGCCGGCCTGCTGGTCACCATGGGCACGCTGGGCGACCGCATCGGGCGGCGGCGCCTGCTGCTGATCGGCGCGGCGGCATTCGGCGTCGCCTCGGTGCTCGCGGCGTTCTCGACCAGCGCCAACATGCTTATCGCCACGCGGGCCCTGCTCGGCGTGGCGGGCGCGACGCTCGCGCCGTCCACGCTCTCGCTGATCCGCAACATGTTTCTCGACCCGGGACAGCGCACCATCGCCATCGGCGTGTGGATCTCGAGCTATTCGGCAGGCGCCGTCATAGGCCCGGTGCTGGGCGGCGTGCTGCTGCAGTTCTTTCCGTGGGGCTCGGTGTTCCTGATCGGCGTGCCGGTGATGGTGCTGCTGCTGGTGCTCGGGCCGCTGCTGCTGCCCGAATACCGCGACCCCGATGCGGCCCGGCTCGACCTGGCCAGCGTGGCGCTCTCGCTGGGCGCGGTGCTGCCGGTGATCTACGGCGTGAAGCAGATCGCGGAGCATGGGCCGCACGTGGTGCCCGCGCTGTCGATCCTGCTGGGGCTGGCCCTGGGCTGGCTGTTCGTGCGCCGGCAGAAGCGGTTGCCCGACCCGATGATCGACCTGCGCCTGTTCGGCCTGCCGGCCTTCAGCGTCTCGCTCGGCGCCTACATGCTGGCCTGCTTCGTGATGTTCGGCATCTTCCTCTACAACGCCCAGTACCTGCAGCTGGTGCTCGGCCTGTCGCCGCTGCATGCCGGGCTGTGGAGCATGCCCGGGGCGGGGGCCTTCATCGTCGGTTCCATGGTCGTGCCGGCGCTGGCGCGGCGCATGCGCCCGGCCTTCGTGATGGGCGGCGGGCTGGCTGTGGCAGCAGCGGGCTTCGGCATGCTGGCCGTGCTGCCCGCGCAGGACGGGCTGGCCTGGATGGTGTGCAGCGGGGTCATTTCCTCATTGGGACTGGCGCCGGTGTTCACGCTGGCGACCGACCTGGTGGTGGGCAGCGCGCCGCCGGAGCGGGCGGGCGTGGCCTCGGCGATCTCCGAGACCAGTTCGGAATTCGGCGGTGCGCTGGGCATCGCGATCCTCGGCGCCATCGGCGCGGCCATCTACCGCAACGCCATGGCCGATGCGGTGCCGGCAGGGCTGGCGGGCCTGCCCGAGGTGGAGGCCGCCCGCAGCACGCTGGGCGGCGCAGTCGCGCTCGCCGGCCAGCTCGGCGGGAGCGCGGGCGCCGAGCTGGTCGACACCGGCCGCGATGCCTTGCTGCGCGGCATGCGGCTCACCGCAGGGGTCTGCGCGACGGTGCTGCTGTTCGTGGCGGGGCTGGTGGCGATCCGGCTGCGCGGCGCAGGCGGTGCCGGCGAGGCGCAGCCGCCGGAGACCCCGGGTGCCGCCGCATTGCCGGAGCGTTGACGAAACCCCATACTGGGGCTTCCACGACGTGACCACCGGAGCCTTCCATGAGCAACGAACTGCGCAAGAAGCTGCATGACCTGGCCGAACTCTGCGACAACACGACCGATCCGCAGACCAGGGCCATCATCGAGGCGATCCGGCTCCAGACGGCGGTGCTGAACGAGCGGCTGTTCTCCATCGAGCTGCAGGTGGCGGCGCTGTCCAAGCGCCTCGAAAACACGACCGACTGAGGGGCGGCCGCTTTGTTGGGATAATCCCCGTCATGAGCGGCAACACCTTCGGAAATCTCTTCGCGGTCACCAATTTCGGCGAGTCGCATGGCCCGGCCATCGGCTGCGTCATCGACGGCTGCCCCCCGGGCATGGAACTCAGCGAGGCCGACATTCAGGGCGACCTGGACCGTCGCCGCCCCGGCACCAGCCGCCATGTCACCCAACGCAACGAGCCCGACGCGGTGCAGATCCTCTCGGGCGTGTACGAAGGCAAGACCACTGGCACCCCCATCGCCCTGCTGATCCAGAACACCGACCAGCGCAGCAAGGACTACGGGCAGATCGCCCAGCAGTTCCGCCCAGGCCACGCCGACTTCACCTACTGGAAGAAATACGGCATCCGCGATCCGCGCGGCGGCGGGCGCTCCTCGGCGCGGCTGACCGCGCCCATGGTCGCGGCCGGCGCGGTCGCCAAGAAATGGCTGGCCGAGAAGTACGGCATGGTCTTCCGCGGCTGCATGACGCAGATCGGCGAGATCGCCATTCCTTTCGAGAGCTGGGACCATGTGCCCAACAACCCCTTCTTCGCCCCCATCGCCGACGTGAGCGCGCTGGAAGACTACATGGATCGCCTGCGCAAGGCCGGCGATTCGTGCGGCGCGCGCCTGCGCGTCACCGCGACGAACGTGCCCGTGGGCCTGGGCGAGCCGCTCTTCGACAAGCTCGACGCCGAGATCGCCTACGCCATGATGGGCATCAACGCAGTGAAGGCGGTGGAGATCGGCGCCGGCTTCGACAGCGTCACCCAGCGCGGCACCACGCATGGCGACTCGATCACGCCCACCGGCTTCGTCACCAACAATGCGGGCGGCGTCCTCGGCGGCATCAGCTCGGGGCAGGACCTCGAAGTGACCATCGCGATCAAGCCCACCAGCTCGATCATCAGCCCGCGCCAGTCCATCGACGTCAACAACAACCCTGTCGAGGTCGTCACCAAGGGCCGTCATGACCCGTGCGTGGGCATCCGCGCGACGCCCATCGCCGAGGCCATGCTGGCGCTGGTGGTGATCGAGCACGTGCTGCGCAACCGCGCGCAGTGCGGCGACGTGCCCCAAGGACCCCTGGCCAGCAAGACAGAAGCCGCGTCGCCGCAGGCGTCCTTCCTCTAGTGTCCGAGCCGCCACCAGTGGCCGCCGCAAGGCGCGGCCACCTGCTGGCGTTCGCTGGCCTGTCGGCCAGCTATTTCGCGCACATCGGTTTCTTCAACCCCTACCTGCCGCTCTGGCTCAAGGACCTGGGGCTGCCGATCTTCACCATCAGCCTGCTGGCGTCGGTGCAGTCGATCACGCGCGTGTTCGCGCCCTATGCGTGGGGTGCGCTCAGCGATCACACGGGGCAGCGCGTCAAGCTGCTGCGCTTCAGCGCGGCGGTGGCGCTGGCAAGTTCCTTCGGGTTGTGGTGGAACGGCGGCGCCTGGTGGCTCGCGCTGGTGCTGCTCGTGATGTTCACCCACACCAGCTCGATGATGTCGCTCACCGAGGCGGCAATGGCCCAGCTGGTGGCGGGCGACTGGGGCCGCTACGGACGCATCCGGCTGTGCGGCTCCGCGGGCTTCCTGCTCACGGTGTTCGTCGCGGGCGAGTGGTTCGAGCGCTTCGGCATGAAGCACTTCCCGGCATGGGCCGCGGGCACGCTGGCCATCGTGCTCATCGCGACCATGAAGCTGCCCGACCTGCGCGAGCCGCCCGCCGCGCACGACGCGGTGAAGGAGCCCATCGGGCCGGTGCTGCGCAATCCGGCCGTGCGGTGGTTCTTCGCGGCGCTGTTCTTCCAGGTGATGTCGCACTTCTCGGTGTACGCCTTCTTCTCGCTGTATCTCGATTCGATCGGCTACGGCAAGAGCACCATCGGCCTGCTGTGGGCGCTGTCGGTGGTGGCGGAGATCGTGTGGTTCTTCCTGCAGGGCAGGCTCATCGGCCTGATGACGATGCCGCGCTGGATGCTGGTGTGCAGCATCGCCGGCGTCGCGCGGCTGGGGCTGACGGCGGGGCTGGGTGGCTGGATCGCGGCGCTCATCGTTGCGCAATGGCTGCATGCGCTGAGCTTCGCGGCGCATCACACGACCTGCATCGCTGTGGTGTCGCGCCGTTTTCCCGGTCATCTGCGCGGGCGAGGGCAGGCGCTGTTTACCGTTATCGGCTACGGCTTCGGTGGTGTGTTGGGCGTTTTGCTTGGCGGCGCTGTAGCGCAGGCCTTCGGCTATCGCACGATGTTTACAGCTGCCACCTTGTTGGCAGTGCTCGGCACCCTGTGTGCGTGGCGGGTGGTGAAGTTGGATCGGATGGAGCGCGCGGCAAGGGTCTGAACCGACCTCCCGACAAAGTGTCATGGGCCTTACATGCCCACGTCACCGCGGATTTTTACGCTGCGCGCTCCGTAACCTTTTCTCCTAATTTCTCATGTCCGTTTCCGACGAATCGCGCGGCGCGAATACGCCGCGCATCTCTTCGCCTGCCCAATCGAACGCTGCCGAACAGAACAACGACAACAACAACAGCAGCAACAACACGGCACCGCGCCGCCAGGTGCTCAAGCTCGGCGCCTCGCTTCTGACGGTCGGCGGCAGCGGTGCCTTGCTCGCGGCATGCGGCGGCGGTGGTGGCGGCGGTACGCCTGTTCTCCCGCTTCCAGCCCCGGCGCCTGCGCCCGCACCGGCAGCAACGCCTGCTCCGCCGGCAGTCGCCGCCAAGATCTCGAGCTTCTCGATCGCCGTGATGCCCGACACCCAGTTCTACGCTCGCTACGCCACGGCGGCCGAGAGCGACCAGTACAACAAGCGCTTCGGCAGCGCGCCCTTCGCTGCGCAGACGAAGTGGATCGCCGACAACGCCAAGGGGCTGAACATCCCGTTCACCATCCACCTCGGCGACGTGGTCGACCAGGTCGGCAAGCCCGATCAATGGAAGGTGGCCGATGCCGCCATGAAGATCCTCGAGGATGCGAAGCTGCCCTACAGCGTGCTGGCCGGCAACCACGACGTGCTGAGCGACGTCGACTTCAGCGTCGACCCTGTCGGCGGCACCGATGCCAATCGCACTCCAGCGAATGAACCCTACATCCAGTGGTTCGGCACCGAGCGTGCGAAGAAGCAGGCCACCTTCGGCGCACGCGACACCAGCGGCTTCCACGAGTACCACGTGTTCGAAGCGCAGGGCCAGAAATTCATGGTGCTGTCGCTGTCGTGGCGCATTTCCGATGCGGGCATCGCCTGGGCCCGCCAGGTGATCGCGAAGAACCCGACGCTGCCGGTGATCCTGGTGAACCACCAGCTGCTCAACATCGCTCCCGACGGCACGAGCCCGCTCGAAACCGACTACGGCAAGATGCTCTGGGACAAGCTGATCCGCGACAACGACCAGATCTTCATGACGCTCAACGGCCATCACCATGGCGCAGCGCATCTCACGAAGATCAACGACTTCGGCCGCAAGGTCGAGGAGATTGTGGTCGACTACCAGATGGCCTACCAGGGCGGCAACGGCCTGATGCGCCTGTACGAGTTCGACCTGACGAACAAGAAGATCAAGGTGCTGTCGTTCTCGCCGTGGGTGCCGCAGAAGCCGGCGGCCACGCTCAACAGCTTCGACCAGGCCGTGCTCACCACGCCGAACGAGGCCTTCACCATCGACATGGACTTCGCCCAGCGCTTCTCCGGCTTCAACAAGAGCTTCGGCACCGGCAGCGCCACCATCGACGGTTCGCTGGTGGACAAGGCCCGCGCGATGATCCTGGCCAACTACAAGGAGCCCGCAACGCTCGTGCAGCGGCCGGCCACGAACTCGGACGACTACCCCAAGGTGGCGAACACGCTGGCGCACTGGCGCTTCTTCGGCGGAACGGTCAACCAGCCGGTGCTGCCGGGCACGGTCATCGCGGACGTCACGGGCAACAACCCGCTGCACCGCGATGCGCTCAATCAGGGCGGCGTGGTGGGGGCCACCGACGGCGACGTCGTCTGGACCGACGACCGCCACTACCTCTCGGCCGCACCGGGCTCCGTGCGTTTCCTGAACACCAACAAGAACACGCCGCGCCTGAGCTACTTCCTCACCGAGGCTGCTGCGCCGATCAATGCACAGACGCTGGAGAACGGCTACACCATCGAGGCCTTCATCAAGATCGACAAGGGCTGGACCAGCGCAAACCAGGCGTGGATGAACATCATGACGCGCGACGGCAAGCGCGGCGACCTGGCCGGCTACTCGGGCGGCGACCCGGAATCGCCCCCGATGCTGTTCGCCATTTCGAGCCTGCGCGAAGTGCAATGGGAAGTGACTCCGAGCCCGGCCGGAACCCGTGCGCCCAAGGCCAACTGGTCGGGTGAGGTCATCGCCGATCGCTGGGTGCACGTCGCCATCGTGAACGACCCGGTGTCGCACGACACCACGATGTACGTCGAAGGCGCGCCGGTGCTGCGCAATGCGGCTGCCATCCCGGGCCTGGCCACGCTCTCGGCCACTTCGCCGTGGGTCGTGGGCGGTGGCTCGTGGGATGGTGCTCGTGCCGACGGCTTCTTCGGCAACATCGGCGAAGTCCGCGTCGTGGCAGCAGCGCTGACCCCGGCGCAGTGGCTCACGGCACGCAAGCCGGCTTGAAACTAGCCTGACGGCAATGAGGTCGTCAGGACGCTCATTGATCGATGTGAAAAGCGCGGCGGTTGACTTTCAATGTTCGACCCGCTGCGCTCAGAAAAGCCTGAAGCCGAGTGCGGCCACGACTGCTGTTGCCATGTGGGCCGGCGCGGTTGGCATCGTCTTGCGGTGATGAGCTCCCCGCAATGCGAATACGCCCATCATTAGCAGCACTGTGATCAGGAAGGTCGCATAAAGGGTAGGCAACGCCGCCCATCCGAACCAGGCTCCGGCCACGGCAAAAGCCTTGAGGTCGCCATAGCCGACGATGTCGCGTCCGGTCTTCGAGCGCACTATCGCTGTTACGAGCCAAGGCGCGAGGTAGCCGGAGGCTGCACCGAGCACGTAGTCAGAGGCCGGGCCTGTCAATGCCCGATAGAGCAGGCCGAGCCAGAGCAGTGCGAGCATGATCCGATCGGGCAGCAGTTCATGCCGCAGATTGATTACGGTCAGCAACAGCCAGCCTAGCAACAGCATGCACAACGCCGCGGTGTCGAGCGAAGCGCCCAGTGCGAGTGCCATACCAAGGCACATCAGCGCCGCACCGATGATGATTGCGATCCTTGTGGCTTTCGAGAGGTCGAGTTGGGCTGTTTCGGTCAGAAAGGGCTGGTAGTTCTGGTGATCAAACGCCCATGCCCGATGCAGATCGAGCGGAATGCTGCGACTCCATGGCAGCAGCACGAAGGCGCCAATGCCGCCACCAGCTAGGGCGTAGGCGAAAAGGTGCGGGATATCGGGCAATGTCATCTTGTGTCTATCTTTCGGTTAGCACATAGGGGCGATGATGTCGGGCTCGAATCACTTGGAGCAGCGCCGCACTGTCCTGTCTAGCCGACGTGCATGGCGTTGCCCGGCCGAGACAGGAAGAGTGGCGCAGAGCAGGCTGGTCATCCGGGCTTGGGGCGTAGCGTCAGGATCATCTGCGACGGTACCTGGCTCCGATCGGGTGGCAACGGCAGGTAGTCAGTCTTGATAATGCCGCGCAGCGCGGCGGCATCCCATTCGGAAACGCCGCTGGCTTTGGACAGAGCGACGTTTGTGATTCTGCCGTCAGGCGCCAAGTCAAGCTTGTACTCCACGACGGGATTGCCCGGCACGTCCGCTACAAAGATGATGTTGTGCTTGATGGCAGCCGCAATCATGTCTCCCCACTTCCTGGGCGTGGCCTGCATGACCGTGTCATTCAGCGCGAAGTTGATCGGCATCTTGTACCAGCCGGGCATCGCCTTCCCGTTCTTGTCCTTCACCGGAGCGATACGCGCTGCACGTGCAGCATCGATGGCCGCCGCATCGAGTCGTTCGAACCCCGAGCTCTCGGCTATGCCGAGATCGATGACCGCACCGTTCTCATCCGCCAATACCTTGACAACAACTTTGCCTTGTTCGCCCAGCCGCTTCGAAATCAGAGGGTACACGGGGCGCGGAGGCAGGATGTACTCGGTGGCGGAAGATGTGCTGACTTGAGGTGCATGGGTAGCTGGAGGCGCCATGACGCTTCGCGGAGGCAGCGCGGGTATTTCTGCCCGGGGCGATGCAGGCCGCGACGCTGACGGCAAGGTAGCCTGCGATATCGCCAGCGGCTCCGTGACAGGCTCCCGCGTACTCCGCCATTTTGCGAATGCCTGCAGCAGTGCGAAGAGCAAGATGCCGACGAAGAAAATCACGAACCATGCCACCAGCTTCGCCGGTTGGAGGGTTCCACTGGGACCGGTCGAAACGGTGCTGCGGCTTTCAAGGAAGGTCGAGCGGGCAGCGTTGGCATCGACTTCGCGCCAGGCCGCTATGTTGTCGACTTTCGAAGTCAGTCGGACCCAATTCGGGAACAGGCTGGCGGCGCGCATGACCGGATCCAGCCCCAATGCGACGACCTCTTCGTCAGGATGGGAAATGCGCCGCAGCAGTTCGAGGTAGCGTAGCTGTAGAGCGTGTTCCGCAGGAGGCAGTGCGGCCTGCGCGTGCTGCTCGACGATCGCGTTATCTACGATGTGGCCTGCCTGGCCGAGTCGTTGCAGCCGGGCTCCGTCCCGGTGCCATTCGAAGACGTCGCAGGCTCCTCCAAACAGGTGCTCGTGACCGGGCTGCCAACCACCAGCAAGGATATGGGCGACATGCGCTTCGAACAGAAAGCGCGCGTCCATGTCGAGCAGGCGTGGATCTTCGAGCTTGTCTTTGAGCACGCGGGTGGCCGCATCGATGGAGTCCAGTGGATGCTCCTCAAGCTGTCGCCTGAGGGCAGCCACAATGTCGTGTACGTTCTCCTGGGGGGAGGGACTCGGCGTCGAGCCTGGAACATCTTCCGCTGGAAGTGCTCTTTCCGCGGGTTCGGCAGGCTCTGGTGACGTTTCATGTTCGGCGGACTGTTCGACCCACTGCTTACGTTGAATCCATGCCAGCGCGGCTTCATAGTTTTGGCGCAGCTGCTGGAACGCTTCGACCTGTGTCTGTTGGTCGATCTTCTTGAGTTCCGTCGCATAGGCGCGGCGGACAGCACGTTCGTCGGCGTCGAGGCGCAGGCCCATCGCTGACAGGAAATCCGGAATTCCGTTCATAGATGTGGGCGCTTCTGGTTGAGAGGGAGTGATTGCGAGACACCGGGACGCCACAAGGCTTGCACCTTGCAAGCGCGAGCTGTAGCAAGCTTCGCGATCCCTTGCATGGAGTTCAAAGGCTCTAGTCGGCCAAGTGGCTATCGCGTTCGATGTGTTCGAGCTGTTCCTGGAACTGACGGTGCACCGAAGCGATGAGCCGCTTGTCTTGTGTCGCCAGCGCGTGTTCGAACTCGGTGATGCGCATGCCCAGCCATTCACGCACTTCGCCTCGAAGCTGCTGATACACACGTTCGCCGCGCGCGAGCAGCGTTCGGTTCTCGATGCGGTCGCGCGGGTGGATCTTGAGTTCGCTCAGGGCCTGCAGCCGTTCCTTGATCTCGGCATCGCTCAAGAGGCCGGGATTGCCTTCGATCAGGAGGCTGAAGGTCTGCTGTGTCTTCTGGACTGTAGCCTCGACCTGCAGCAGTCCGTTGATATCGTATGTGAACCGTACCTCCACGACTGACTCACCGATCGGGCCACGTGACAGTGGCACCTCGAGGCTGCCTAGGTGTACGTTGTCGCGCACCATGCGCGACTCGCCCTGGTACACCTGCAACTCGATGGCCGCCTGTTCCTCGTGACCTGGTACATAGGTCTTCGAGCGACTGATCGGCACGGTGCTGTTGCGTTCGATGATCGGATCGAAGTGTCCGTGCGATACCGCATTGCCGCTCAGCCGATGGCTCACCGCGACACCAAGCGAATAGGGCGACACGTCGGTCATCACCACTTCCCTCAAGGCAGCATCCTTGGCCTTGAGACCGGCCTGCACGGCGGCACCCAGTGCCACTACCTCGTCAGGATTGAAGTCGATGGCCGGAAAGCGTCCGAACATCGTGGTAGCCAACCGCCGTACCACCGGCATGCGCGTGGCGCCGCCCGCGAGCACCACTGCATCGAGTTCGGCCGCACGCAGATTGGCATCGCGCAGCGCGCGTTCGACCGGTGTTCGCAGGCGCTTGAGCAGAGCGGCGCAAGCTTGCTCGAGCAGGGTTTCGTCGAGGTTCAATCGGTACAGGGTTCCGTTGTGCGCGACAGCGACCTCGGCTGTGGCCTGCGTGCTCAGCGCCCGCTTGGCTGCCTCGATTTGCGCGGCCAGCCGCTGCATGAATTGCGGGTCGGTACGCAGGTTGGCTGGCAGTGAATTGCGCTCGAAGAAGAGCGCGGTCAGCGATTCGACAAAATCTTCGCCTCCCAGGAAGTTGTCGCCGGCCGAGGCGCGCACTTCCATTACGCCCTCGAACATCTCGAGAATAGACACGTCGAAAGTGCCCCCGCCCAGATCGAACACCAGGAAGCGTGTTTCGGCGCCCATGTTGTGCATGCCATAAGCAAGGGCGGCAGCGGTGGGCTCGTTCAGAAGGCGCTCGACCTTCAGGCCGGCAAGCTCACCGGCGGCTCGGGTAGCTTTGCGTTGTGCGTCCGAAAAATAAGCGGGCACTGTGATGACTGCTTCGACGACCGGCTCACCGAGCATCGCCTCGGCGTCGGCTTTCAGCGAACGCAAGACCAATGCCGACAGTTCCTCGGGGCGAAACTCACGCTTGCCGAGCCGCACCGTCTTGTGGCTGCCCATGTGGCGCTTGAAAACTGCGGCGGTTCGGTCCGAATGTGTCTGCAGTCGCTCCTTGGCGGCCTTGCCGACGAGGACGGTGCCATCTTCGTCAAGGCTGACGCACGACGGCGTCAGATACTCTCCCAGCCCGTTGGGAATCAGAACGGACTTCCCATCTCGCCACACGGCCACCAGGCTGTTGGTCGTGCCCAAGTCTATGCCTACGATCATGCTCGCCCCTTCGAGATCCCTCTTTTGTAATCTCGATCGTATGCGAAGGGGCCTACTCCGGCGCAAGCGCCGGAGCTTGAAGGTACTACTTTTTTCCTTGCTTCGCGGGTTTGGCAACAGCGGCTTTCGCCTTGGAACTCGCTCCAGCTTTGTCGCTCCGATTCTCCTTCTCGAAGATCTCGAAATACTCCGAAGCCAGCTTCCGCAGCGACCTCCCGATGTTCGCGTAGTCGTACTCGTTGAGGTTCGCCAGCGACACGCGCCCCGACGCGTGCTTGCCGCCGAAGCCTCGCCCCGGCAGCAGCACGATGCTGGTCTCCTCCGCGATGCGGAAGAGGGCTTCGTTCGGCTGCAGCTTGGTCACGATCCACTTGCCGAAGCGCTCGCCGTGCATCTGCGTGGCGATGTCCTGCAGGTCGAGCAGGTGGTAGTAGCTCACCGAGTTCGGGTCGGCCTGCAGCGGCAGGCCGAGTTCGCGGTACAGCGCTTCCTTGCGGCGCGAGACGATGTGCTTCATCGATTTCTTGTACGCCTCGGGCTCGTCCATCAGGCAGAACAGCGAGAACATCACCATCTGCGCCTGCACCGGCGTCGAGAGGCCGGCCGTGTGGTTCAGCGCCACGGTGCGGCTGTCGGCCACCAGCCGGTCGATGAACTTCAACTTGCGCGGCTCGGTGGTGATCGAGCTGTAGCGCGCATCGAGCTCCTTCAGCCTTGCTTCTGAAAGCTGCGCGATCTTGCGGTCGATGATGTTGTCCTCGTGCGTGGCCACCACGCCCATGCGCCAGCCGGTCGCGCCGAAATACTTGGAGAAGGAATACACCAGGATCGTGTTGTGCGGGCAGATCGCGAACAGCGAGCGAAAGTCGTCCGCGAAGGTGCCATACACGTCGTCGGTGAGGATGATGAGGTCGGGCCGCTGCTTCACGATGTCGGCGATGGCGGCCAGCACCTCGTCGCTCAGCTTCACCGACGGCGGGTTGCTCGGGTTGCACAGGAAGAAGGCCTTGACCTTCGGGTCGAGCAGCTTCTGCAGCTCCTTCTTCGTGAACTGCCAGTTGTTCTCCGAAGGCGCGTCGATCAGTGCCTCGATCAGCCGGTAGTCGTTGAGGTGCGGGATCTCGATGTACGGCGTGAAGATCGGCATGCCCAGCGCGATGGTGTCGCCGGCCTGCAGCAGGTGGTTCTCGCGCAGGCTGTTGAACAGGTAGGTCATGGCGGCGGTGCCGCCTTCCACCGCGTACATGTCGAAGGTTCCCACGAAGGGATGCGTGCCGATCATCTCCTTGTGGATGTACTTGCCCACGATGATCTCGCTCAGGCGCAGCATGCGGTCGGGCACCGGGTAGTTGCAGCCGAGGATGGCCTCGCACATCTCGTAGATGAAGTCGCCGGCCGAAAGACCCAGCTGGTCGCGCACGTACGACACGGCGGCCTCGATGAAGCGCACGCCCGGCTGGCCTTCGTGCGACTTGGTGAAGATCTCGAAGCGCGCCTCGATGCCCTCGCGCTGCGGGAAGCCGCCCACGCCGTCCATGTAGATGTAGGAGCGCTCGCTCTCGGTCATCGCGAAGAGGCCGAACTGGAAGAAGCCGTGGCGCGGCGTGGTCGCCAGGAAGTTCGGATTGCCGCGGCCCGCGTTGAGCATCAGCCGGTCGCTCTGGCGGGCCACCTGGATCAGTGCATCCTTGAGTTCGAAGGGGCTCAGGCCACCGAGTTTTTTCACGTCGCTGAAGTCCATGGAGTGCTCCTGTTTGAATGGACGAAAAAATAAGAAAGAACGAGGCAGCTGTGCGTGCCTACACGAGCGCCACGATCAGCGGGCCGAGCAGCGTGAGGAACACGTTGGCCAGCGCATAGGTGATCGCGAAGGGCACGGTGGGAATCGAGTTCTCGGCCTTGTCGAGCACTTCGCCAAAAGCCGGGTTGGCGCTGCGGGAGCCGCTCAGCGCACCGGCGAAGACGGCCGTGTTGCCGTAGCGCAGCACATAGCGGCCGAACAGCATCGTCAGCAGCATCGGCACGATGGTGACGACCACGCCCACACCGAAGATGGTCAGGCCCAGCTGCTTGATGGTCTGCACCGCCTGCAGGCCCGAGGACAGGCCCACCACCACGACGAAGCCGGCCAGGCCGAGGTCCTTCAGCAGCTGCACCGCGCTCGGCGGCAGCGCGCCGAAGGTCTGGCGCTTGGCGCGGTACCAGCCGAAGAGCAGCCCCGAGAGCAGGGCGCCGCCGCCCGAACCCAGCGTGAGCGGGATGTTGCCGAGCTTCACGCTCAGCAGGCCGATCAGCAGGCCCACGACCAGGCCGGCCCCGAGGTAGACGAAGTCGGTCTTCGCGCTCGGCACGATCACGTCGCCGACGATGGCCGCCACGCGTTTCACGTCCTGCTCGGCGCCGAAGATCGACACCATGTCGCCGGTCTGCACCACGGTGTCGGGCTTCATCGGCAGCACCTTGCCCATGCGGCTCAACTGCACCACGAAGATGCCGTGCCGCACGCCGCCGGCCGTGGCCTTGCGGATCTCGTCCACCGTCTTGCGGTCGAAGTCCTTGTTGGTCAGCACGATCTCGCGCTTGTGCATGGTGAGCTCCATGCCGTCGACCCCGTAGACCTCCTTGCCCAGCAGCGGCGCGCTGGCCACCACCGCGTCGCGACGGCCCACGGCGAGCACGATGTCGCCCTGGTGCAGCACGAGTTCGGGGCTCACTTCGACGAACTTGCCGTCGCGCTTCACGCGTTCGATGGTGATGGTGGTGGCCGGGTTGGCGTTCTCGATGTCGGCGATGGTGCGCTTCGGATCGGCCACGAGTTCATAGATGCGGCCGACCAGCGAGGGCGCAGCTTCTTCCTGTTCGGGGCCCAGCACCTTCACGCCGGCCTGCATTGCGGTCTCGGCCGCGATGGCGTCGTCGCGGATGGTGCGGCCCATGAACTTCGGCAGGATGTTGACGCACACGATGATCGCGCCGAAGGAACCGAACACGTAGGTCACCGCATAGCCGATGGCCACGTTGGCCTGCAGCCGCGCGGTTTCCGCCGCCTCCAGCCCCAGCTTGGCGATCGCGTCGCCGGCCGTGCCGATGATGGCCGACTGCGTGAGGCCGCCCGCCGCTACGCCGGCCGCGAGGCCCTTGTCGAGCCCGCACAGCCTGGCCATGACGATCACCGTCGCGAGACCGGTGGCCGCCATCACCGCGGCCAGGATGATCTCCTTCACCGACTGCCTGCCGAGCGAGCTGAAGAACTGCGGCCCGCTCTCGAAGCCCACCGCGTAGATGAAGAGGGCGAAGAGCACCGCCTTCACGCCGTTGTCGACCTGCACGCCGACCTGGCTCACCACCACCGCGACCAGCAGCGAGCCGGCGACGCCGCCGAGCTGGAACTTGCCGAACTTGATCTTGCCGATCCAGTAGCCGACGGCCAGGGAGAGAAAGAGCGCCATCTCGGGCGACTTCTTGAAGATTTCGTGCAGCCATTCCATGGGTCAGGTTCCTTTCGGTTTGCCGATGTGCTTCAGGCTCATTTCGCCGCGTGCGCGACCAGCCCAGCCAGTGCCACGATGAGCGGACCCATCAGCGGCAGCACCACGTTCGAAATTGCATAGGTGATCGTGTAGCCCAGCAGCGGCGTGGCGTTGCCGGCCGCGTTCTGCACGGCGCTGAGCGCCGGCGTGCTGCACTGCTGGCCCGCGATGGCGCCCAGCAGCACGGGCGCCTCGAGCTTGAGCAGCCGATGGCCTACGAAGAGCGAGATGCTGGCCGGTACCACCGCGACCGCCACGCCGACCAGTGGCAGCGCGATGCCGAATTTCTTGACGAGCGCCAGCGCCTGCGGTCCCGAGGCGAGGCCGACGCAGGCGATGAAGGTGGCCAGGCCCAGGTCCTTCATCAGTGCCAGGGCTTCCGGCGGCACGCTGAGGCGATGCGGGTTCTTCGACTGGTACCAGCCGAAGACCAGCCCCGTGAGCAGCGCGCCGCCGCCGGTGCCCAGCGAGAACGGGATGCCGCCGAGCTTGACGCTGAAGCCGCCGATGAACACGCCCAGCAGGATGCCCATGGCCGCGTAGCTGATGTTGCTGCGGGTGGATTCGACGACGCGGTCGCCGATGAGCGGCACCGCCCGCGCCACGTCGAGCACCGGGCCGTAGAGCTTGAGCACGTCGCCGCGCTGCAGCTTCAGGTCGTGCAGCAGGGGCATGGCGTTGCCGTCGCGCTCGACGCCGACGATCTGCACGCCCGGCGGAAGCGGCGCGCCGAGCTCATACAGCTCGCGACCGAACCATTCGCGCCGGTCGACCACGACCTCGGTGGTCTCGACCACCGCGTCGAAGGCCGTGGTGTTGGCGAACTCGCGGCCCAGCAGTTCGGCCACGTTCACCAGCACGCTGCGGCGCCCGATGGCGAGCACCTGGTCGAAGGCCTGCAGCCTGAGCGTGGGCTCCACCGCCAGGCTCTGGCCGCGTCGCATGACCTGCTCGATGCTGGCGTGCCCCTTGAAGATGGCCGTCAGTTCGCCCACCGTGCGGCCGCGGCCCACGGTGACGAGGAACACGCGCCCGATCATCTCGGGCGTGGCGGAAGCCGCGTCGGGCTCGTCGCCTCCGCCGCCCATCGTCTTCCAGAGCCGGTCGGCTTCGGCGCGCAGGTCCACGCGCAGCAGCAGCGGAAAGACCTGGCTGGTGGCCACCACGATCGCGATCAGCCCGAAGACGTAGGTGATGGAGTAGGCCGTGACCACGTTGGCCTGCAGCTGCCGGATGTCGGCAAGCGGCAGCGCGAGCTTGGAGATGGCGTCGGTCGCGGTGCCCACCACAGCCGATTCGGTGGCCGCGCCGGCCATCAGGCCCGCGGCGGTGCCCTGGTCGAGCGAGAGGAAGAGGGTGGCGCCGAGCACGAGCGCCAGCACCGCCACCACTTCGACAAGGCAGAGCAGCCCCAGCCGCAGCCCCTTGGCATCGAGGTTCGCGAAGAACTGCGGGCCGCCCGCGTAGCCGAGCGCGAAGATGAAAAGCATGAAGAACACGTTCTTCACGCTGTCGTCGAGATGGATGCCGAGTTGCCCGACGACGAGGGCCGCGATCAACGTGCCGCAGATGCCTCCGAGCTGGATCGGACCGAAGCGAATCTGGCCGATTGCGTAGCCGATGGCGAGCACCAGGAATAGCGCGATCTCCGGCTGGCTTTTAAGAATTGCAACCAGATCGTGAATCACGGGCCGATCCTTTTCCCGGAACAGACCTGCCGGACGGAGGCAACTTTATTTGCCCGGCAATTGACGCGGGCGTAATTCACGCAACCCCCATCCTGATGCCTTCGTATGCTGGTGGCTGCAACGCGCAGACTTTATGCTGATTCGAAGAGCCGTCTATTTTTCGCATTGGCTCTTACGATAAATCAACATTTAAAATAATTGTGAAATTGTGTGCTGGGAGGTGGGTGTGAAACTCATTCTTAAAACAATATTCGTATTGTTGAAATTCTTTTTAGGTAATTGGTCGTATAAATCGGCCGTGGCATCGCAATGACGCGGCGAGTCACGATCCAGACGCCAGCGGGAGATTCGCTGCAGTTCCGCCAGCTGGTAGGCCGCGAGGCGCTGAGCCAGCTGTACGCCTTCGACGTCGAGTTGCTGGGCAACAGCAACAACGTGGACCCCAAGACCCTGCTGGGCAAGGCCTCCACCGTGTCGGTGGAGACCGAAGGCGGGGTGCGCTACCTGGGCGGCATCGTCACGCGCTTCGGGCTGCAGCAGGAGGATGCGCGCCATTCCTTCTACCGGATGCGGCTTCGCCCGTGGCTGTGGCTGGCCACGCGACGCAGCGACTTCCGCATCTTCCAGGGCAAGAGCGTGCCCGACATCGTGATGGAAGTGCTCGGGCGCTACGGCCACCCCATCGAGAAGAAGCTCACGCGCGGCGACTACCGGGTGTGGGACTACTGCGTGCAGTACCACGAGAGCGACTTCGACTTCGTCTCCCGCCTGTGCGAGCTCGAGGGCATCTACTACCACTTCAGGCACGAGGCGTCGCAGCACGTGCTCGTGTTCGCCGACGACATCGCCAACTCGCACGGCCCGCTGCCCGGGGGCGAGGAGGTGCGCTACCACCCGCTGGAGAAGTCCGGCATGGGCCAGCGCGAGCGCATCTACGCGTGGGAGATCGCCGAGGAAGTGCGCTCGGGCCACCACTACAACGACGACTACGACTTCGAGAAGCCCAAGGCCGAGCTGTCGCACCTGAGGCAGATGCCGCCCGGGCACGACCACGACGCCTACGAGAACTACGACTGGCCTGGCGGCTTCGTGCAGCACGGCGACGGCGAGGCCTATGCGCGCATCCGCAACGAGGAGCAGCTCAGCCAGCGCAACCGCATCACCGGCCGCTCCAACCTGCGCGAGCTGGCCACCGGCCACACCCTGCGCCTCACCGGCCACCCCAAGGCCGACCAGAACCAGCAATACCTGCTCGTGGGCGTGAGCTACCACCTGCAGGAGAACCTGCAGGCCAGCGAGGGCGTGGAAGGCACCGAGGGCTCCGTGCAGCGCTTCGCCTTCGAGGCGCAGCCCACCAGCTACGCGTGGCGGCCGCTGCGCACCACGTCCAAGCCGCGCACGCGCGGGCCGCAGACCGCCGTGGTGGTGGGCCCCTCGGGCGAGGAGATCTGGACCGACAAGTACGGGCGCATCAAGGTGCAGTTCCACTGGGACCGCCTCGGCCAGGAGAACGAGCACTCCAGCTGCTGGGTGCGCGTGTCCACCGCGTGGGCGGGCGCCACCTTCGGCATGACCAGCGTGCCGCGCATCGGCATGGAGGTGATCGTCGACTTCCTCAACGGCGACCCCGACTACCCGATCGTCACGGGCTGCGTGCACAACGCCGACACCATGCCGTCATGGGAGCTGCCCGGACAGAAGCACCTGTCGGGCATCAGGAGCCGCGAGCTCGGAGGCGGTCGCGGCAACCACCTCGTGCTGGACGACACGCAGGGCAAGATCCAGGCGCAGCTGCGAAGCGACCACCAGGCCAGCCAGCTGAGCGTGGGGCACATCGGGCGCATCGAGGACACGGCCGGGCGCAAGGAGCCGCGGGGGCAGGGGTTCGAGTTGCGCACCGACGGGCATGGCGTCGTCCGCTCGGGCAAGGGGTTGCTGGTCACCACCGAGGCGCGCCCGAATGCCCAGGCGCATTCCACCGACATGAGCGAGACGGTGGGCCGCCTGACGCAGGCGCGCGATCTGCACGAGGGCTTGAGCGGCGTGGCGCAGGGCGCACAGGCCCACGACGCCGGCGACCAGGACGAAGTCACCACGAGCCTCAAGGAGCAGAACGACGCCATCAAGGGGCAGGGCGGCAACCGCGAGCAGGGCGAGTTCCCCGAGTTCCAGGAGGCGCACATGACCCTGGCCAGCGCCAAGGGACTGCAGACCGTGGCGCAGGGCTCGACGCACATCGTGAGCAACGAGCACAGCGCACTCACCAGCGGCGGCCACACGAGCCTGAGCGCGGGCAAGAGCCTGCTTGTGAGCGTGCAGAACGCGATCCGCATGTTCGCCTCCAAGGCCGGCATGCGACTCGTGGCGGCCGGTGCCGACATCGACATCAAGGCGCTGAAGGACAGCGTGAACGTGCTGGCCAAGCTCAACATCACGCAGACGGCCAACAAGATCACCATCCACGCGAAGGAAGAAGTGGTGATCAACGGCGGCTCGAGCTACAGCCGCTGGAGCTCCGGCGGGATCGAGCACGGCACTTCCGGCACCTGGCGCGAGCACGCGTCGGTGCACAGCCTCGTCGGGCCCGCCAACGAAGGCAAGCCCGCGCTGCCCAATCCGCCGCAGGTGCCGAAGGGACAGCTCGACCTGTACCACCAGTACATCAAGCCGACCGGAGAAAAGCGCCAGGGCGTGGCGCAAGGTGACTTCACCGTGGTCGATTCGCAAGGCGGCACGCACGCCGGCACCTTCGACCGCAACGGTTTCGCGACCGTGTCGGGCCTGCCCATCGGCACCGCGAAGGTCACGTTCGGCAAGGACCCGCGCGACCCGTGGGACGAAGGCAGCTACTACGGCACGCCCGAGGACTGGAAGGCGAAGGCTGCGACAGGCGGCGGCGCCGAAGGTGCCGGAGGCGGCGTATCCGGGTTCTCGGGTCTGGCCAGCGGCTTCGCAGGCATGACCGGCATGACTGGCGCGGCCGGCGGTGCGGCAGGAGCGCTCGCCGGCGTCGCAGGCATGGGCAGCAAGGCTGCTAGCGCATTGGGTCAGGTCACGCAGGCGGCCGGCATCGCGCAGCAGGCCGTGGGTGCGGCGCAGGCCATCCAGCAGGGCGGCGCCAAGGCGCTGCTGGGCCAGGCGAGTCAGGCCGCGACCGGCATGGCGATCCAGGCAGCGGGGGCCAAGCTCGGGCCGATGGGCGTGCCGATCACCGGCGTGATGAGCGGCATGGCTTCCGGTGGCATGAAGCAGGGCATTGCAACTGCTGCCGCCAATCCCGTGGTCACAGGCCGAACGCCTGGCTTCATGGGCTGACCTGCGCGCGGCGCGCCGCACTCACTTCATCAATCCGAAGCACAAGCTCTAAGAGAACAAGAAAAAGATGGCAGAACAGGAAGCAGGCGCGAAGCCGCAGGCGGCGGAGAGAGAACCGCAGACGGCGGTAGCGCCGCTGAACACGATCGTGAAGGAAGACGTTGCCGCGGCAAGCAAGGCGGTGGACGACTGGCTGCGCTCGTTCAGCGGAGGGTACGTGACGCTGGAGCGCCTGACGATGGTGCTGGGCAGCATCCCGATCGTCGGGAACATCATGGCGCTGGTGGATGTGTTCCTGGACATCATCAACATCGTGGAGAAGAAGGCCAAGGACGGGGTCGATGCGTTCCTGAACTGGGTGAGCCTGGGCATCAACCTGATCGGGCTGATCCCGATACCGCCGAGCATGGCGGCGGCGCGCATGAGCCTGCGGCCGACGCTGCACCTGGTGAAGCAGGAGCTGAAGACGGCGGCGTCGAACCTGGGCGAAGCCATCGTCACGACGCTGGTGGGGCACCTGAACGCCACCATCATGGGGAGCTGGACAAGTTCATCGACGGAGCCATCGAGAAGCTCGACGGCATCCTGAAGAGCTGCGCGGATCTAGCGGACAAGATCATCGACAACCTGGTGGACATCCTGCGCCGGGTGCTGGGGCAGAAGGACCTGTTCACGGTGGGCACGCCGGCGGCGGAAACGAAGGTGCACGACCCGAAGACGCAGAGCACGTGGAGCCGGATGTGGGGCACGGCGGTGCGCTACACGAAGCAGTCGGCGAACTATGTAGCGAAGACGGCTGCGAGCCAGCTGCCGGATGGCGTCGCGGGCAAGGTCAACGGCGTGATCACGCAGATGCTGGACTTCAAGCGGCTGCTGAGGGGCAGTTGTCGAGGCTGGCGGACAAGGAGGCGCAGGCGAGCATCATGTGGCTGCTGCACAAGCTGCGGGATGCGTTGTTGAAGAAGAAGGGCAGGAGGGCGGCGATCGTGCCGCCGCAGGCGGGGGCGGTTGCCCAGAAGGACAAGCCCGGTGACCAGCTGGAGCACATCAGCAGGCAGGCACCAGCAAACGGTAGAGGCTGCAGCCTCAAGAATCGCCCGGCACCAGTGCGCAAGGGCGCTTCGAGTCTCTCTCGTGATGAGAGCTTCACCCACACCGACTTCGTTCTTGCCGCGCCGCTGCCGATCGAATGGGCACGCACCTACGCCAGCGACCTCGATGCCTTCGACTGGGGCAGCCTTGGTGCGCGCTGGATCACCCCGTACGGCATGCGCGTGGACGTGGCCACGCCTGTGCGTGGTGCACGCCAGGGCAAGGCGAGCCTGGTCCATCACGCCGCCGACGGCCGCAGCCATGCGTACCCCGTGCTGGCTGTGGGGCAGGCCTACTTCGACCCGATAGAGGAAGTGACTGTCTCGCGCCTGAGCGAGAACCTGCTGGTGCTGGACTTCGGCAAGCCGCTGCCCGCGGGCGAGCAAAGCGAGTGGCGCGAGATCTACGAGTACGTCGACAGCAAGCAGCCTCACTTCCGGCTCGTTGCCCAGCAGGCGAAGGACGGCATGTCCATCGGCCTGCGCTACGACCACGTCGTGGCGGCAACGGGCGAGCGCGTGCTCAGCGACATCATCAGCAAGCATGGCGAAGCCGTCATGGCGCACGTGGGCACGAAGCCCGATGCGCAGACCGGGCTCATCCAGTCGCTGTGGGAGCTCAAGGACGGCCAGGTCGTGCGCCAGTTGGCCGGCTACACCCACGACGGCGAGCGGGACCTCGTGTCGGCACAGGACGAAGACGGCGCGAGCTGGAGCTACGCCTACAGCCACCACCTCGTGACCCGCTACACCGACCGCACCGGCCGGGGCATGAACCTGGAGTACGACGGCACCGGCCCGAATGCCAAGGCCGTGCGCGAGTGGTCCGACGACGGCAGCTTCGCATTGAAGCTGGAGTGGGACAGGAACATCCGCTTGACCTACGTGACCGATGCGCTGGGCGGTGAGACCTGGCACTACTACGACATCGAGGGCTACACCTACCGCATCATCCATCCCGACAAGCTGCAGGAGTGGTTCTTCCGCGATGACGCGAAGAACGTCACGCGCCACGTGCACACCGACGGCACGACCGACGACTACACCTACGACGTCGACGGCAACCTGCAGACGCACACCCGGGCCGATGGCAGTCGGGTGCACTACGAGTACGACAGGCTGCACCGGCTCACGGGCATCCGCGACGCGGAAGGCGGCGTGTGGAAGCGCGACTACGATGCGCAGGGCCATCTCACGGAGGAGATCGATCCGCTGGGGCACAAGACCGAGTACGCCTATGACAAGGCCGGCAGGCCCGTGCGCATCACCGATGCGAAGGGCGGCACGAAGCTGATGAGCTACACGCCCCGTGGCCGGCTCGCGAGCCTGACCGATTGCTCGGGCAAGACGCGTCGCTGGACATACGACGACCGCGGCCGACTCGCCACGGCTGTCGATCCTGCGGGAAACGTCACGCGCCATCTCCGCAGCCTGCCGCAAGAAGACGCGGTGCTGCGTGCCCAAGGCAGCGTGCCGGGCCTGCTCCACGAGATCGTCCTGCCCGACGGCACGTGCGAGCAGACGCTGCACGACCCCGAGGGACGCATGCTCGCGCATGTCGACGAGCTCGGGCGCCGCACGCACTACAGCTACAACCGCGCAGGGCTCATCGCCGGCCGCACCGATGCCGAGGGGCATTCGCTCGGGTACCAGTGGGATCTGCTCGGCCGTCTCGTCGAATTGCGCAACGAGAACGGTAGCCGCCACAGCCTGCGCTACGACCCTGTGGGCCGACTGCTGGAGAAGACCGACTTCGCGCGCCGGACCACTCGGTACCGCTACGAAGAAAGCACCGGCCGGCTCGTCGAGGTCGAAGCGGGCGGGCGGGTGGTGCAACTGCAGGCCGACACGATGGGCAGGATGAGCGAGCGATCCGCCGGAAGCCAGGTCGAGCACTTCGCCTTCGACCGCAACGGACGCATGGTCGAGGCATCCAACAACGACTCGCGTCTGCAATGGTTCTACGACCCGGCCGGCAACCTGACGCGCGAGCACCAGCACGACCTGCAGGCCGGGCGCACGGCGATATGGCAGCACCGCTACGACGCACTCAACCAGCGCGTCGCCACGATCCGCCCCGACGGCCATACGACCCAGTGGCTTACCTACGGGTCGGGCCACGTGCACGGCCTGCTGCTCGACGGGCATGACATCCTCGGCTTCGAGCGCGACGACCTGCATCGCGAAGTTCTGCGCGAGCAGCGCAACGGCCTGACCCAGAAGCTGCGCTACGACAGCGTGGGGCGGCGGCTGGAGCAGCAGGTCGTGCCCGGCGACTCGAATGCGCCCGGCGCGCTGCGGCTGCAACGTACCTACGGCTATGACAAGGTTGGGCAACTGGTCGCCATCGGCGACAGCCATCACGGCAACCTCGACTACCGCTACGACCCGGTCGGCCGCCTGGTCGAGGCCAACAGCCGATCCGGGCGCGAGACCTTCGCCTTCGATCCGGCAGGCAACATCGTCGAGCTGGAGGGCACGGCCGGCGGAACCCGGGCTCCCGCCGCTGCCTTGCTTGACAACCTGCTCAGGGCCTATGCAGGCGTCCGTTATCGATACGACGAGCACGGCAACATGGTCGAGCGCGTGTGCAACGGTCGGGCGACCACCTTCGCGTGGGACGGTTTCGGGCGCTTGAGCTCCGCCACGGACGAAGACGGCACGCAAACCTCGTTCGCCTACGACCCGATGGGGCGCCGCATTTCAAAGCGTTCGAGAGACGGCATCACCAGGTTCGGTTGGGATGGCGACACGCTCGCCTTCGAGAGCACGCAGAGCGTCGCCGGAGAGCGGGAAGACGAGGGCCGCGGCTGGAGCGTGCACTACGTTCACGAGCCAAGCTCGTTCGCTCCGTTGGTCCAATTGCGTCAGGCGCATGCGATCGCACTGGGCAAAACGCCCGACGTGCGGGAAATCATGGTCGACAACGGCGGCGCGTACGACATCGAGCAAGACCCGTTATGGAACGGGGAGTTGCAGCCGGGGCAACGCAGTTTCGAGAAGGACGAGATCGCCTTCTACCAGTGCGACCACCTCGGCACGCCGCGGGACCTCACCGACCACGAGGGGCGCGTTGCCTGGTCGGCCCAGTACAAGGCCTGGGGCGAGGCGCGAGAGGTCATCAGCGAAGCTGGAAGACGCGCCGGCCTTGCCAACCCCATCCGCTTCCAGGGACAGTACTTCGACGTCGAAACCGGGCTGCACTACAACCGCTACCGCTACTACGACCCGGCGATCGGCCGGTACGTCTCGCGCGATCCGCTGGGGCTCGCAGGCGGTCTCAACCTGTATGCCTATGTCGGAAACAACCCCGTGCGTGGCATCGATCCGCTGGGACTTGTCGACATCAACCTGTTCCCGCACAGCGAAGCGATCCGGGCATCGGCGGACAACATCCCAAGCCCGCCCGGCACGTTCACGGTCGGCTCCCATGGTGGGCCGAACATCATGACCGACACGGCGCTGAAGGGCATCACGCCTGCACAGATGGCACAGCGGATCAAGGCGCATCCGTCGTATACGGAGGGCCAGAAGGTGCAGCTGATGTCGTGCGAAACCGGCAAGGGGACGGACCCCTACGCGCAGAAGCTCGCCAATGAATTGAATGCGCCCGTCGAGGCGCCCGACAAGCTCCTGTGGATCTGGCCGAATGGCGCCCACAAGCCGGCAGGCCGCAAGGCGGACGGCAGCATGGACACCGCGGATCCCGGGGTCTGGCATACCTTCAATCCCAAGCCATGAAGAACCTCGACCTCAGGTTCAGCGCGACCCGGGTATTGCCGGCAATGCTGATTTTTCCTTTTCTTCTGCAACTCCCTGTTTCTCACGCAACGGAGAACCACGCCATGGACAAACCCGACGCGGCACCAACCTCTTCTTCGCCCATTTCGGGTGCGCAGTCGTATGCGCTGACAGACGCGCAGCGAGTCGATCTGGCTGCAAAGGCCGAAGCCGGCGATGCCGAGGCCGCATTCCGTCTCTCGCTGTACTACACATTCGTGTCCTCGGACGATGATCAGCGCATCCGCTGGTTGTCGATCGCGGCCAAGGGCGGTCATGTCGTGGCGCAGCACAACCTGGCCTACGACCTCTACATGAATGGCAAGGATCTCGCCGAGGCCGCGCGCTGGGCGGCGGAGTCGCTGAAGAACGGCAACGCGGATGCCGGTGACCTGCTCAAGGAGATCGAAGCGGCCCGCGCCAAGGCCCGAGGTGCGCGTCCGTGAGCGATGACCTCGATGTCCCGGCCTTGCCGCTCTTCGAGGTCGACGGCTTGGTGGCGCAGGCGATTGCACGGGCCTGCGAGGATGCCAAGTCCTTGGGCCTGCCGTTTGAAAACTACAAACTCGTCTTGGTCGAGCAGTCCAACGCCTACAACGTTTCGTGGGAGGCAAAGGGTAAGCCGCAGGGTCATCGCGGTGCCTTGCCCGGCCTTGTGGAGGCCTCGCTGCTGATCGAAAAGAGCAGCGGTCGGCTTCTGCAGAAGCACTTGTCTCGCTGAGCCAGGGGCATTTCCAAGCGGACAGGATGAAAGATGAAGAAGCCGTTCACCGTTCATATTCCGACTCTTCGAAGAAAAGGAATGCTTGAGAGGATGAACGCTTTCTACGAAGGTGTTTTGAAGTACGAGCGAGATCCGGTGTTGGACATCCTGCGAGTGCCGGGTCATCAAGACTTGGCTATCTGCTTCAAGTATTCGAACCTCATCGGCGTAGGAGGGCGCAATGAGAAGGATCGGGGCGCAATCTATGAGTTCTCCATCGAGAAAAACTTCCCGAGCTTCTGCCAAAGTTTGATGGAGAGCGGCGTTGAGTTCGACATGCTTGCACATACTCCCGGAGGGTATTTCGCAAGAGTCCTGGACCCTTCCGGCAATTCGATCGAAATAGTTTCGGAGAGCTTCGAGGACGATCTCAACGTCGACATATCGAACTGGAGCATCTATCGGGATATCGACTGAAGTTCCAGGTTCAGGGGAATGAATATCCCGGCAGAGAAACGCTACGTGATGAAGTTCCGTATGCACGTCGGCCTGCTTGCGAACCCATGAACGAAACCTTTTCTATCTGATCGCCAATGTCTTCCCAAATCATCATCCTCGCCCACGACATGTGGCGCAAAGGCGCAGGCGGCGCTCCCGCCGGGCTCGTGGGCCAGGCCGACAGCTTCGCCTATGCCGGCCTCGACCTGGGATTGGCCCAGTTCGCCGCAACGACCTTCAACGGCACAAGCTTCACCGCCACCAGCTTCAAGCAGGCGGGCTGGAGCGCCTGCCAGTTCACCGGTTGCAGCTTCACCCAATGCGACTTCAGCGGCATCTCGATCACGGGTTGCACCTTCATCAACTGCAGCTTCACGCGCGCGAACTTCGACGGCAGCAGCATCGGCACCAGCACGTTCAGGCAGTGCCAGTGGGACGACATCAGCTTCGCGGGCGGCAGCTGGAACGACGTCGGGGTCCTGGACTGCGGAGGCACCGTGGTGCATGCGCAAGGACTGCAGGGGCGCAGCGTCGACTTCACGGGCAGCACATTCGAACAGCTCGAGTTTCAGAACGCCAACATCAATTGAGCCCTGACGGGCAACCTCATCACTTCACCGATTCCATGTTCATGAAAAACATCAAGACCGTCTTTGTCGCCACCGTCTTCCTGGGTGCCGCTTCTCTATGTGCTGCGCAAGCGGAAACGAAGACCACGCTGACCAAGCTGCACCAGAGTTACGAGAAGCAGGGCCGTCGCGCGCTCGGCATGCCGGAATACGGCAAGCGGGTGCAGTTCCCGGCGGTGGTCGTCGAGGCGTCCGATTCCTTCGGTGGCACGTCGCTGATCCGCGCTGCCGATGTACGCGGCAACCAGGAGCTGGCGCGCCTGACTCCTGCGGACGACGCACAGAGCCAGAAGATGGGTGAGATGCGTAGCGGCGCGAAGTTCACCGCGAGCTGCGAAGTCGGTTTCGCGATGGGGTCGGCGTTTCTCACGATGAAGGACTGCGTGATCGGGCCCTGAGGCCTGGATTCACAGCACAGCCAACGCATCAGATAGAGGCAGGGAGAGAAGATGGCAGAAAGCGAAGGCCCGCAACAGCAAGGCCAGAAACCGACCGAGCGCGAACCCCAGACGGCGGTAGCGCCGCTGAACACGATCGTGAAGGAGGACGTTGCCGCTGCAAGCAAGGCGGTGGACGATTGGCTGCGTTCGTTCAGCGGAGGGTACGTGACGCTGGAGCGCCTGACGATGGTGCTGGGCAGCATCCCGATCGTCGGGAACATCATGGCGCTGGTGGATGTGTTCCTGGACATCATCAACATCGTGGAGAAGAAGGCCAAGGACGGGGTCGATGCGTTCCTGAATTGGGTGAGCCTGGGCATCAACCTGATCGGGCTGATTCCGATACCGCCGAGCATGGCTGCGGCACGTATGAGCCTGCGGCCTACGCTGCACCTGGTGAAGCAGGAGCTGAAGACGGCGGCGTCGAACCTGGGCGAGGCGATCGTGACGACGCTGGTGGGGCACCTGAACGCCACCATCATGGGTGAGCTGGACAAGTTCATCGAGGGGGCGATCGAGAAGCTCGACGGCATCCTCAAGAGCTGCGCGGATCTAGCGGACAAGATCATCGACAACCTGGTGGACATCCTGCGTCGGGTGCTGGGGCAGAAGGACCTGTTCACGGTGGGCGCGCCCGCGGCGGCGGAAACGAAGGTGCACGACCCGAAGACGCAGAGCACGTGGAGCCGGATGTGGGGTGCGGCGGTGCGGTACTCGAAGCAGTCGGCGAACTACGTGGCGAAGGCGGCGGCGAGCCAGCTGCCCGATGGTGTTGCCGGCAAGGTCAACGGCGTGATCACGCAGATGCTGGACTTCAAGCGGCTGCTGAGGGGGCAGCTGTCGAGGCTGGCGGACAAGGAGGCGCAGGCGAGCATCATGTGGCTGCTGCACAAGCTGCGGGATGCGTTGTTGAAGAAGAAGGGCAAGAGGGCGGCGATCGTGCCGCCGCAGGCGGGGGCCAAGGCGGAGAAGGAAAACCCGGGAACGCCTCTTGGCCATATCAACAAGCAGGCCGGAGCCCAGGGAACCGGGGGCTGCAAGAACTGCCCCGCGCCGGCACGCAAAGGCGCTTCCATCAGCCTGAGCACTGGCAACGAGAGTTTCACCCACACCGACTTCGTTCTTGCCGCGCCGCTGCCGATCGAATGGGCCCGCACCTATGCCAGTGACCTCGATGCCTTCGACCGTGGCAGCCTCGGTGCGCGCTGGATCACCCCGTACGGCATGCGCGTGGACGTTGCCACGCCTGTGCGTGGTGCACGCCAGGGCAAGGCAAGCCTGGTCCATCACGCCGCCGACGGCCGCAGCCATGCCTACCCGCTGCTGGAAGTGGGGCAGACCTGGTTCGACCGCATCGAGGAAGTCAGCCTCTCGCGCCTGAGCGAGAACCTGCTGGTGCTGGACTTCGGCAAGCCGCTGCCTGCGGGCGAGCAAAGCGAGTGGCGCGAGATCTACGAGTACGTCGACAGCAAGCAGCCTCACTTCCGGCTCGTGACGCAGCAGGCGAAGGACGGCATGTCCATCGGCCTGCGCTACGACCACGTCGTGGCGGCAACGGGCGAGCGCGTGCTCAGCGACATCATCAGCAAGCATGGCGAAGCCGTCATGGCGCATGTGGGCACGAAGCCTGATGCGCAGACCGGGCTCATCCAGTCGCTGTGGGAGCTCAAGGACGGCCAGGTCGTGCGCCAGTTGGCCGGCTACACCCACGACGGCGAGCGGGACCTCGTGTCGGCACAGGACGAAGACGGCGCGAGCTGGAGCTACGCCTACAGCCACCACCTCGTGACCCGCTACACCGACCGCACCGGCCGGGGCATGAACCTGGAGTACGACGGCACCGGCCCGAATGCCAAGGCCGTGCGCGAGTGGTCCGACGACGGCAGCTTCGCATTGAAGCTGGAGTGGGACAGGAACATCCGCTTGACCTACGTGACCGATGCGCTGGGCGGCGAGACCTGGCACTACTACGACATCGAGGGCTACACCTACCGGATCATCCATCCGGACAAGCTGCAGGAATGGTTCTTCAGGGATGACGCGAAGAACGTCACGCGCCACGTGCACACCGACGGCACGACCGACGACTACACCTACGACGCCGACGGCAACCTGCAGACGCACACTCGAGCGGACGGCAGTCGGGTGCACTTCGAGTACGACAGGTTGCACCGGCTCACGGGCATCCGCGACGCGGAAGGCGGCGTGTGGAAGCGCGACTACGACGCGCAGGGCCACCTCACGGAAGAGGTCGATCCGCTGGGCCACAAGACCGAGTACGCCTACGACAAGGCCGGCAGGCCCGTGCGCATCACCGATGCGAAGGGGGGTGTGAAGGCGCTGGCCTACTCCGCATCGGGACAACTGCTCAGCTACACCGACTGCTCCGCCAAGACCAGCCGCTGGGAGTACGACGACCGGGGTCGGCTGACCAAGGCCACCGATGCCGCCGGCAACGCGACCGGATATCGCTACGCCGCCGGCCAGCTCGAGGAAATCGTGCAGCCCGACCAGACGATCGAGCATTTCGAGCACGACGCCGAAGGCAGGTTGCTCAAGCACACCGACGCACTCGGGCGTGCCACGCGCTACAGCTACACGCGCGCCGGCCTGATCGCCGGCCGTACCGACGCCGCGGGCCGCTCGCTCAAGTACTACTGGGACCTGCTGGGCCGCCTGACTGAGCTGCACAACGAGAACGGCAGCCGCTACGATTTCCGCTACGACCCCGTGGGTCGCCTGCTGGAGGAGACCGGCTTCGATCGCAAGGCCACGCAGTACGTCCATGAAGAAACCACCGGCATCCTCGCCGAAGTGGTCGAGGCAGGCCATCGCACCGAACTTGAATTCGACCCACTGGGCCGCCTGAGCGAACGCCGTGCCGGCGGACAGTCCGAACGCTTCGCCTACGACCGCAACGGCCGCCTGCTCGAGGCGACCAACAGCGACGCGCGCCTGCAGTGGTTCTACGACCCGGCCGGCAACCTGACGCGCGAACATCACCACTACGTGGAGCGCAAGCGCACAGCGGTCTGGCAGCACCGCTACGACGAACTCAACCAGCGCATCGCCACCGTGCGCCCCGACGGGCACGTCACCCAATGGCTCACCTACGGCTCAGGCCACGTGCACGGCCTAATGGTCGATGGCCAAGACATCCTGGGCTTCGAGCGAGACGATCTGCACCGCGAGATCGCACGCGAGCAAGGCAACGGACTGAGCCAGCGGCAGAAGTACGATCCGGCAGGGCGGCTGCTCGAACAACAGATCTCGCGCACCAAGCCCAGAGTCATCGAATCGGCCACCGGCATCCGGCGCCGCTACAGCTACGACAAGGCAGGCCAGTTGGTGGGCATCGGCGACAGCCGGCGCGGCAACCTGAGCTACCGCTACGACCCCGTTGGCCGACTGCTCGAAGCCAACAGCCGCATCGGGCGCGAGACGTTCGCGTTCGATCCGGCCGGCAACATCGTCGACCCTCCGGAGACCAACGACCCGTTCAGACACCCGGCCAGCAAGCTGCTGGACAACCTGCTGAAGAACTACGCCGGCACCAGCTACCGCTACGACGAGCGCGGCAACATGACGGAACGGATGCGCAACGGATGGCGCACCGTCTTCGCATGGGACAGCTTCAACCGCATGACGGCAGCGACCGACCAGAGCGGTATCACCACCACCTTCAGCTACGACGCGCTGGGGCGCCGTCTGTCGAAGAGCTCGGGCGAGACCACGACGCTGTTCGGTTGGGACGGCGACGTGCTCGCATTCGAGAGCACGCAGAGCAGGTCAGCGATCGAAGAAGGAGACGAGCACGGCTGGAGCGTGCACTACATCCACGAGGCGAACTCGTTCGTGCCGCTGGTGCAGGTGCGCCGGGCAAGCGCGATGGTGCTGAGCGAGACGACGGATGCGAAGGCGTTGATGGAGGCCAACGGTGGCGTCTACGACATTGAGCAGGATCCTTTGTGGAACGGCGAGCAGAGACACGTGCCGCGAGCGTTCGACAGGAAGGAGATGGCGTTCTACCAGTGCGATCACCTGGGGACGCCGCAGGAGCTGACGGACCATGAGGGTGGTGTGGCTTGGTCGGCGCAGTACAAAGCGTGGGGAGAGGCGCGGGAGGCGATCAGCGAGGCGGGGAGGAGGGCGGGGTTCAGGAATCCGATCCGGTTCCAGGGGCAGTACTGGGATGAGGAGACGGGGCTGCACTACAACCGGTATCGGTTCTACGACCCTGCGAACGGTAGATACGTCTCTCGTGATCCGATAGGTATTCATGGGGGACTCAACATATATGTGTACGCACCGAGTGCGATAAGTTGGGTAGATCCTCGCGGGTTGAGTGGTTTTCAACCGAAAAAACTCACAAGCGGAAGCGTGTTTAGAGGAGCTTCGGGAACCGCTGACAGCCTTACACCACGCCCAGGAGTTGACGACACGCCGAAAGATTCTCGGCTACCTGGGCTTTCCGCCAATGTCGGCATTGAAGGATTGGGTTCCGGGAAGTATGTAGAAATTGATGTTGCTCATGCTTGCAGTTGTGGGTTAGACGTAATACACGACAAAGCCGATGGACACGTCACCATCCGACCGCAGGATGATCCGTCTAATGAAAAGCTGAGAAATTGGGCCGCTATGCGAGGTACTGGGGCTTCGAACTCATATACAGACGGGTTGCTCGAAAGCGTTAGATCTCGAGGTAAAAAATGACGATTGATATTTTTCTTGGGTTTTTATCAGAATACTTGAAGGAAATTGAAGGGGCGGTGCAGCAGAGAGTTGGAATTGAGAAATCTAACTCAGGGTTGAATCGAAATTCTTCGAGCCCTTATGGGTACATAAGTTTTTATCCTCATGAAATTGACTTGATTGTCTCTGTTGAGCAAGAGGGCGAATATTTTGACATTTCAGTTGAATTGATGAATCAGGAAGGGCAAGATTCGGAGGCGGTCTGGCAACGTGAAGGGAGCCTTTCGGTGGTTTCATCTGAAATGAGGGACGATTTTAATGGTGTGATTTCAATAATATGCGATCGACTGAGTAAGATTCGACGCTGAGATTTACAGAGGGATTCCAAGTGCTGCGAGCGAAGGAAAAAAGAGGGGAATTCTAGAATTTCATTGAAATGATGAGGCAGGCTGTATTGCAGTCGATATGGGCGCCATGTTCATATGCGAGGCGCTTGCCCAACTACGGTCGACAAGCAGTTTGAGACGCGCGCTGATGTGCGGATCAGATATGCTTGGAAAAAATGCTGACGCTTATAGGTGGCTAATGCTGACGAGCTTCGTAGCGCTGTTTAAGGGATTGCGCCGGCTATTGAGTAAAACAGGGGAGGCTGCTGCCTCAATGCTCGTGAGGCATTCGCACAGGGGGGTTGAGCTTCTGTGATAAATAAAAAATGAGTAACCCGCATAGCGAAACCGAAGAAGAGCACCTCGATGCCATCGAAGATGAGTTGATAGAAAGGCAAGTAGCTTTCTCTCAGATGATGAAGGTGTACGCGAAGTTCTTGCACAGCCGCCTTCTGGCAGGTCAATTCAATGGAGTTGCTTCACCCGTGCAACTTGATTTTGTTGTTGAACATCTGCAGGTGGCAATAACTAGCTTAGGGCTCGATGGTAGTGATGAATTGCGACGGCCGGGCAGGCTCGTTCTTTGGTCACTATTTGATAGCTCTGAAGGAGAAAATCCGGGCCTGGCTGCATTGAGTCGGTGCGCCGTTTGCTGTTTTTATGAGGAAGCTGAATGGGATCCAAATACGAGTGAGGGCGTGACGCCCGTACCGCTTTATCTTTTTCTGCTCAAGCGATTCAATCCAGATCTGGGCTTGGAGTTCTTGAGATATGCATGTAGATATTTGCTCGATCCTCGCCAGAGTGAATAACCTATTTTCAGCTTCGAGGGCGATGATCTGCACTGCGAGACTGGGTGCGATAGAGGGATAGCCTGAGCCAGTACAGGAATACGATCCAACCTGGCAATTGCTGGAGATCTCGTGCTTCAATAGGCTGCCGAGTTGGACATCGAAAACTGATTAAGGAAAAAACTTCATCCATGAAGTCTCTGAATCTTAATTATTTGCGTGGCTTGTATGGATTTTTGCTTGATAAGAGTGACGAAGATTTAGAGGATTTTGATGTAAATTTGCCTGCTAATAGAAAAATCTTGCTTGAAGAAATGAAGCGCAGTTTTTCGAGGTTTGGTCCGATTGCCAAGAGAAATGTGATTGATGGATTGAGATTTTTGATGATTAATTTCGCCGATGATTTGCTGTGGCGAAATGCTATTCCACACGATTTGCTCATCAATCAAGTGGCCGCTAGGGAAGCGTATTTGAAGGAGGTTTGGGATGTGTTGATGAAGTGCAATTTGCCATCAATGGATTTTGAAGATTTGGTTTTGATTGACGAAATTGGACCATCGGGTTTGGATTTTTCAAGATGATTGATTCGTAAGGTAAATCTCTTGTGTTGTCATCAGAGTCACGGGATTAGCGGGTGGCGCGCGCTTGCCCACGTAAGCTGCAAAAGCTACCCAGGAGCGAAATAGTCGTTCTTGATCCAACGGATGCGCCATCGATAAGACTCATGCGAGTGCATCCACAAGCATCTGGCCATGCAGCATCTTTAGGCCTCCCTCGAGTGGGTTTGCTTCCACTCCGCTCCGCGGCAAGTACTGCCAAGTGCCTTGCATAAGCCGGCCGAGTTCGGCTGCACCTCGGGTTTTCGATAACTAAATCATCTTGATTTAGTCCTCCCGCTGCCCGATAGTCCCCTTGCGCCCGGACGCCTCCTTCCCAAGGCCAGCGATCCGGATCCAAAACCGCAGAGCGCATCACCCAGCGCCCGCCCAAGGAGACAAACCATGCCCAGCAGCAGCCCCCGCACCATCCTGGCCATCGCGGCCATGTCCCTCGCCGCAGCAACCGCTTCGTCCTCCGCCTTCGCCGCCGACCAGCCCGTCATCGGCCTCGTCACCAAGACCGAAACCAACCCCTTCTTCGTCAAGATGAAGGAGGGCGCGCAGGAAGAAGCCAAGAAGCAGGGCGCGAAGCTGCTTTCCGGCGCGGGCAAGGCCGACGGCGACAACGCGGGCCAGATCACGGCGATGGAAAACATGATCGCGGCCGGTGCCAAGACCATCCTCATCACGCCGAGCGACGCCAAGGCCATCGTTCCCGCGATCAAGAAGGCGCGCGACAAGGGCGTGATGGTGATTGCGCTCGACAGCCCGGCCGATCCGCCGGACGCGACCGATGCGCTCTTCGCCACCAACAACTACACGGCCGGCGTGCTGATCGGCGAGTACGCCAAGGCCGCGATGGCGGGCAAGCCGGCGAAGATCGTCGCGCTCGACCTGCTGCCGGGGCACCCGGTGGGCGCGCAGCGCCACAACGGCTTCATGAAGGGCTTCGGGCTGCCGGCCAACGACGCGAAGTCGAACGAGCTGTCGAAGGCGCCCGAGATCGTCTGCATGGCCGACAGCTTCGGCGACCGGGCCAAGGCGCAGACGGTGATGGAAAACTGCCTGCAGAAGGCACCCGACGTGAACCTGGTCTACACCATCAACGAGCCCGCCGCGGCCGGTGCGTACAACGCGCTGAAGCGCGCCGGCAAGGAGAAGGGCGTGATGATCGTCTCGGTCGACGGCGGCTGCCAGGGCATCAAGGACACGGCCACCGGCATCATCGCCGCGACCTCGCAGCAGTACCCGCTGAAGATGGCCGCCATGGGCGTGGCCGCGGGCGTCGAGTTCGCCAAGACGGGCAAGAAGGCCTCGGGCTATGTCGACACCGGCGTGACGCTGATCGCCGGCAAGAGCGTGGCCGGCGTCGACAGCAAAGACACGAAGACCGGTACCGAGCTCTGCTGGGGCAAGAAGTAATCAACTGACAGCCCTCCGGGGAGGAGTATCTCGATGGCGAAATCCGCGACGCACCACATTCCGTGGGGCGCCCTGGGGCCGTGGCTGGCCCTGCTCGGCGCATGCATCTTCTTTGCGACCCAGTCCGACCGCTTTCTCACGGGCGGAAACCTGTCGCTGATCCTGCAGCAGGTGATGGTGGTCGGCGTGATCGCCATCGGCCAGACGCTGGTGATCCTCACGGCGGGCATCGACCTGTCGTGCGGCATGGTGATGGCGCTGGGCGGCATCATCATGAGCAAGTTCGCCACCGAGCTCGGCCTGCCGGCGCCGGTGGCCATCCTCTGCGGCATCGGCGTGACGACGCTGTTCGGCCTGCTCAACGGCCTGCTGGTCACGCGCATCAAGCTGCCGCCCTTCATCGTGACGCTGGGCACGCTGAACATCGCCTTCGCGATCACGCAGCTGTACTCGTCGTCGCAGACCATCACCGACCTGCCCGGCGGCCTCACGGGCCTGGGCGCCACCTTCGCCATCGGCGGCGCCGAGGTGGCCTGGGGTTCGGTGCTGATGGTGGCGCTCTACTTTCTCGCGTGGTTCGTGCTGCGCGAGACGGCGGCGGGGCGGCACGTCTACGCCGTGGGCAACAACGCCGAGGCCACGCGGCTGGTCGGTATCCCGACCCAGCGCGTGCTGCTGGGCGTGTACGTGATGGCGGGCGTGCTCTACGGCATCGCTTCGCTGCTGTCGGTGGCGCGCACCGGTGTGGGCGACCCGAACGCTGGCCAGACCGAGAACCTCGACGCCATCACGGCCGTGGTGCTCGGCGGCACCAGCCTCTTCGGCGGGCGCGGCATCGTGCTGGGTTCGCTGATCGGCGTGCTGATTGTGGGCGTGTTCCGCAACGGTCTCACGCTGATGGGCGTGTCGTCGATCTATCAGGTGCTGGTGACGGGCGTGCTCGTGATCCTGGCCGTCACCGCCGACCAACTCTCGCGCCGGGGAGCCCGCTGATGACCTCCGCTGCAAACCCCCGCAAGATCGTCATGCAGGCCAAGGGCCTGGTGAAGCGCTACGGCCAGGTCACCGCGCTCGCCGGCGTCGACTTCGAACTGCGCGAAGGAGAAATCCTCGCGGTGATCGGCGACAACGGTGCGGGCAAGTCATCGCTCATCAAGGCGCTGTCGGGCGCGATCGTGCCCGACGAAGGGCAGATCCTGCTCGACGGCGAGCCGGTGCACTTTCGCAATCCGCTGGAGGCGCGTCGCGCCGGCATCGAGACGGTCTATCAAGACCTGGCCGTGGCGCCCGCCATGACCATCTACGAGAACCTGTTCCTCGGCCGCGAGCTGCGCCGCCCCGGCTTCATGGGCAACGTGCTGCGCATGCTCGACAAGAAGAAGATGCTGCAGGAAAGCATGGCCCGCATGGCCGACCTGAAGGTCGGCATCCAGTCGATGACGCAGGCGGTCGAAACGCTTTCCGGCGGCCAGCGCCAATGCGTGGCCGTGGCGCGCAGCGCGGCCTTCGCGCGGCACGTGGTCATCATGGACGAGCCCACCGCCGCGCTCGGCGTGAAGGAGGGCAACATGGTGCTGGAGCTGATCCGCCGCGTGCGCGATCGCGGCTTGCCCGTGGTGCTCATCAGCCACAACATGCCGCACGTGTTCGAGGTGGCCGACCGCATCCACGTGGCGCGCCTCGGCCGGCGAGCGGCCGTGCTCGACCCGAAGAAGATCAGCATGAGCGACACGGTCGCAGTGATGACCGGCGCGATGCCTGCCGACCAACTGCCTGCGGAGGCGCATGCCTGATGCGCACGCACCCGCTGCGCGCATGCCCGACCTGCTGCGGCCCCGCGGCTCCAACCAGGTCGGCATGCGCCAGTTCAACGAACGCACGGTGCTGCAGGCACTGCGCGTTCACGGCAGCCTGCCCAAGGCCGAGCTGGCCCGGCTGACCGGGCTGAGCGCGCAGACCATCGGGCTCATCACCGCGCGGCTGGAGGAAGACGGGCTCATCGTCAAGCAGAGCCGTGTGCGCGGCCGCATCGGCCAGCCTTCGGTGCCGCTGGCGCTGAACCCCGACGGCGCCTTCGCCATCGGCATCAAGGTGGGGCGGCGCGGTGCCGAGTGGTTGCTGATCGACTTCACCGCGCAGGTGCGCGAGCGCCACGCCATCGGCTACGACTTTCCCGACGCGGAAGAGCTGCTGCCCGCCATCGCGCAGCACATCAACCGCCTGCGCGACGGCCTCGGGCCTCTTGCCGCACGCAACGTGGGCGTAGGTCTGGCCGCGCCCTTCCTGCTCGGCGGCTGGCACCGCACGCTGGGGCTGTCGAAGGCGCAGTCCGACCTGTGGAACCAGATGGACCTGGCTGCCGAGGTGCGGGCGCGCACCGACGTGCCGGTGAGCTTCGCGCGCGACACCGTGGCCGCCTGCGTCGCCGAGCTGGTCGGCGGGCGGGGGCACGACCTCAAGAGCTTTCTGTACATCTTCGTCGACACCTTCGTGGGCGGCGGGCTGGTCATCAACTCGCATCTGCACACCGGCGCGCACGGCAACGCGGGGGCGCTCGCTTCGTTGCCGATGCAGCCGCCGGGCAGCCGCGGCGCGCTACCGCCCCAGCTGGTCGCGCAGGCGTCGCTGTGGGAGCTGGAGCAGCGGCTGAGCGGCGAAGGCCTCGACCCGATGGCCGCCTACGACGACCGCGCGCTGCAGCCGCCTTTTGCGGGCGCCACGCTGGCCTGGCTGGCGAGCGCATCGCAGGCGCTGGCGCATGCCATCGTCTGCGGTACCGCCATGCTCGACCTGTCCGACGTGGTGGTCGACGGCTCCATGTCGCGAGCTCTGCTGCAGGCGCTGCTCGACCAGACCCGCGACGCGCTCGACCACTGTAACTGGGAAGGCCTGTGGCAGCCGCAGCTGCATGGCGGCAAGGCCGGCGCACAGGCCTGTGCGCTGGGCGGCGCGATGCTGCCGCTGCACGCCAACTTCGCCCCGGACCACGACGTGTTCCTGAAGGCGGCCTAGCCTGCCTGGCCGGTCTTCCGTGATCGCGCGAGGCTCAATGCCTCGGCGATCAGCGGTTTCACCGTCTCGAAGGTCTTCGCGCTCGGGTTGATCACGCTGACCCAGTACATCTTCCCGTACACCGGATGCGGCATCAGCGTGTCGAGCGCGCTGTGGTCGACGGCCGCGGGCTCTTCTCCGAACAGTGCCCGAAAGCGCTCCTTGCCCACGCCGACGTTCAGCCGGAACACGCCCGGACGGTCCAGTTTCGAGGCGTTGTCGAACTCGTTGTCCTTCGTCACGATGGTGGCGAAAGGGAACTTGTCGTCCCCGTCGTGGAAGAAGAAGGTGTTGTCGTCGGCGATCTGGAAATGGCCGCCGGCCAGCATGTCGATGATGTGTTGGGTGATGGCGTCTTCGGTCATGAACGCGATCTTGCCTGCATTCCTCAAGAGGGCCAGCGCCGCAGGCCCAGTTCGTCCGCCAGCCGGCGGTAGGACTTGATCTGTGCCTGTACGTAGTCGTCGAGCGCGGCGCCTGTGAGCGCGAAAGGGTAGAGGCCGTGCTGCTCGCGCAGCGCGGCGTAGCCGGGCGCCGCGCTCGCCTCGCGGAAGGCCCTGGCCCACGCCTGCGCGGCGGCGTCGGGCACGTCCGCGCTCAGGTACAGGCCCCGCACGGTCGGCCACACGAGGTCCACGCCTTGCTCGCGCGCGGTCGGCACGCCGGTGAGCGCGCCGCCCAGGCGGTTTTCCGACAGCACCGCGAGCAGCCGCACGGCGGCTCCGCCCGCAATGGCCTGCATCGCCTCCGCCGCGTCGCCGGGGAATGCATCGACGTGCCTGCCCTGCAGGGCGCTCAGCGCGTCCCCGCCGCCTTCGAAGGACACGAAACGCATCGCCTTGTGGTCGCGACCCGCGGCGCGCACCAGCAGCGCGGCCTTCACCCAGTCCTGGCTGCCGACCGTGCCGCCCGCTCCGAAGGCGATGCGCGACGGGTCCTGCCGCAGCGCGGCGACGAGGTCCTGCAGGCGCTTGAAGGGGGAGTCGCGGTGCACGGCGATCACGCCGTAGTCGGTGCCGAGCGTGGCGATCCAGCGCACGGCCGAGGGCGAGTGCGGACCGAAGCGGCCCTGTGCCAGGTTGAGCAGCGAGCCGCTCGAGAACGCCACCAGCGTGCCCGGCCCGCCGAGCTTGCCGGTGGCGATGCGGTCGAAGGCCACGGCGCCGATGCCGCCCGGCAGGTAGCGCTGGGCGAGCGGCGGGCGGGCAGGGCGCACGGCCTGCAGCGCGTCGCGCGCGAGCGCACAGGTCAGCGCGAAACCGCCGCCGGCCTTGGCGGGGATCACGCAGTCGGCAGGCTCCTCGGAGGGGTCGCCCGCAGCCAGCGCGCGCATGCCGAGCGACGGCGCAAGCAGTGCGCACAGCGCACGCAATGCATGGCGTCGGTTGGAAGAAGGAGGCATGGCGGCGGACTTGTCAGGTGGCAGCCGGGGCGGGAGTACGTGGCCACCAGATGATCGCATGCAGCCCCGGCCCGGCCTCGCGCGCCTCGAGCTGCAACTCGCCCTGGTGCCGCTGCGCGATGGAGCGCGCTATGGCCAGCCCGAGCCCGAAGCCGCCCTTGCCCGCACGCGCGCCGCGACGGAAGCGCTGGCCCAGCGCGGTGCGCTCCTCTTCGCCGATGCCGGGTCCGCTGTCTTCCACATTCAGGCTCCAGCCCGCTGCGTCGCCCGCGGCGAAGAGCGTGATGGTGCCTTCGGCCGGCGTGTAGGTGATCGCGTTGGTCACCAGGTTGCCCAGCGCCTCGCGCATCAGCCCGCGATCGGCCACTGCTGGAAATTCGGGGGAGGGCGAATGGATACCCAGATCAATGCGTTTTGCGCGCGCCAGCGGCAGCAGGTCGACGGCCACTTCGCGCAGCAGCGCCGCCAGATCGAACTCGGCGGGCTCCACCGACACCGTGTCGCTGCGGCCCAGCGCCAGCAGCTGCTGCGCGCTGCGCGTGGCGCGGCCGATCTCGGTGCCGAGCGCGTCGAGTGCCACGCGCACCTGCGCCGGGTCTTCCTCGCGCCGCGCGTAGTCGGCCTGCATCTGCAGCGTGGTCAGGTGGGTGCGCAGCTGGTGCGAAGCGTCGTCGAGAAACTGGCGCTGCTGGGCCACCAGATCCTGCGTGCGCGACATCTGCTGGTTGACGGCCGCCACCAGCGGGCGCACCTCGGCGGGGAGGTCGGTCTCCGCGATGCGCGTGAGGTCGTCGCTCGTGCGCGCGCTCACCTCGCGCGCCAGCCGCGAGAGCGGACGCAGCGCCGCCGCGAGCGCAATCGCGGTGCCGCACAGCAGCATCGCCAGCACCAGCCCGTCGCGCAGCGCCGCGCTGCGCACGAAGCGCGCGCTGAACTCCTGCCTGGAGCGTGTGCTTTCGCCGACCTGGATCAGCACGCTGCGCCCGGTGCTGCCGGCGGGCGCGCGGTCGAGGTCGCGACGGTAGGCCGCGAGGCGCACTGCCTCGCCGAAGTAGGTGGCGTCGTAGAAGGCCGGCACGCCCATCTTCAACTCGGCGGGCGGGGCGGGCAGGTCGGCGCTGCCGAGCTCGACCAGTCCGTCAGAGGTCGATACGCGGAAGAACACCTGGCCGCTCGCCGTCAGCTCGAAGAACTCGAACATCGTGTACGGCAGCTCGACCGAGAGGCCGCCAGAGGCGGTCGAGATGTTGGCGTCGATGGACTTCAGCGCACCCAGCAGCGAGCGGTCGTAGGCCGCATTGGCCGCGGCCAGCGCATCGTGCCGCGTCATCCACAGCTCGATGCAGGTCACGACCAGCAGGGCGGGGAAGAGCAGTAGCGCGAGCCGCTGCCACAGGCTCGCGCGCCGCAGGCGGTGCGCCACGTTGGCCACCACGCTCATTCAGTCTGCTTCCAGCACATAGCCCAGCCCTCGCAGCGTGACGATGCGTACGCCGCTGCCATCCAGCCGCTTGCGCAGCCGGTAGACGAAGACTTCCACCGCCTCGGGGTGCACTTCCTCGTCGTCGGAGAACACCCGGTCGAGGATCTGCTGCTTCGACAGCGGCTCCCCGCTGCGCTGCACCAGCACGCGCAGTACCGCCAGTTCGCGCGGCGAGAGCGCCAGCGCCTCGCCGTTGAGCGTGAAATGCCGGCGCGCGCCGTCGTACACCAGCGGGCCGCAGGCCTGGCGCGGATGCTCCACGCCACGCGCGCGCCGCACCAGCGCATGCAGCCGTGCCTCGAGTTCGGCCAGCGCGAAGGGCTTGGCGAGGAAGTCGTCGGCGCCTGCATTGAGCGAGGCCACGCGCTCGTTGAGCGAGTCGCGCGCCGTGAGGATCAGCGCCGGCAGCCGCTGGTCGCGTTCGCGCAGCCGCTGCAGCACCGTATGACCGTCGAGCCCGGGCAGGCCCAGGTCGAGCACCAGCGCGTCATGGTCGCGCTGCTGCAGCGCCCGGTCGGCCAGGCGGCCGTCGTCCACCCATTCGACCTGGATGCCCGCGTGCTCCAGCGCCTTGCACAGCCAGGTGCCCAGGGTGTGTTCGTCTTCGGCAAGAAGGATGCGCATCAGTCGATCCTAGTGGCCCCGGGTCTTTTTTGCGAAACACCGCGGAACCGGCTTTGCCGGGCCGCAGGTGTTGCCCCCTGCAAGGGGGTTGGCGTAGCGACACGAAGTGCGCGAAGCCTGGGGGCTTGCCAATTAGTCGGGCTTGATGTTTGCCCTTGCGATGACCTTCTGCCAGCGGGCTTGCTCGGACGCGATGAATTGCGCGAACTGCTCCGGCGTGCCGCCGATGGCCTCGGCCGCGTCGTTGGTCAGTCGCTGCATCGAGTCGGGCGACTTCACCGCCTTCATCGTCTCGGCCGAGAGCTTGGCGAGCTGCGGCGGCGTGATGCTGGCCGGGGCGAGCATGCCGTACCACTGCGTCATCTCGAAGCCCGGGAAGCCCTGCTCGGCCACGGTCGGCACGTCGGGCAGCTGCGGCAGGCGCTTGGCCGAGCCGGTTGCGATGCAGCGCACCTTGCCCGCCTTGATGAACTGGAGGACCGCTGCCGCCCCGATGGCAGAGGCGTCGAGCCGGCCCGAGAGCAGGTCGGTCACCATCGGGCCGGTGCCGCGGTACGGCACGTGCAGCATGAACACGTCGGCCGTCATCTTCAGGTACTCGAAGGCCAGGTGGCCCGCGCTGCCGTTGCCCGCCGAGCCGTAGCTGAGCTTGCCGGGCTTCGACTTGGCGTAGGCGATGAACTCCTTGAGATTCTTCGCCGGCACGTCGGGGTGCACCACGTACAGGCTGGGCACCTTGGCCAGCAGGCTCACCGGCTTGAAATCCTTGTTCGCGTCGTAGGGCAGCTTGGCGAAGATGTACGGGTTGACGGCCAGCGTGCCGATGTGGCCCAGGATGATCGTGTGCTGATCGGTGGCGCGCGCCACCTCGCCCATCGCGATGTTGCCGGCCGCGCCCGGCTTGTTGTCGACGAACACGCTCTGGCCCAGAGTGCGCGAGAGCTCGGCGGCGGTCGAGCGCGCGACGATCTCCGAGCTGCCGCCGGGCGCGAAGGGCACGACGAAGCGGATCGACTTGTTGGGCCAGGTGTCCTGCGCGGAGGCCATCGAGGGCAGCAGGCCGCCGAGGGCCAGGGCGCCGCCGGCTTGCAGGAGGCCGCGGCGGTTCAGGCGGGCGTCGTCGAGGGAAAAGAGGTCGGACATGGGTTGTCTCCAGCGCTTTTTGGATTGAAAGCGCGCATCGTGCCCGGCGGATGCTGTCGGAATCCTGTCAGTTGCCGTTCGTCCAGTAATCCCGGCCGAATTCGCGCGCGAGCCGGGCGATCAGGGTTTCCACGCGCGCCAGCACGCTCTCGACCTGGGCGCGCACCGGCTCGTAGGCGAAGCGCAGGTTGTGGAAGGTCTCGCCTTCGTCGGGGTCGTCGTCGCGCAGGTACAGAGTGCCGTCGTGCAGTCGCAGGTCGAGGAACCAGCCCTGTTCGTAGTCGGAGAAGACCTCGCCGGGCGTGCCCGCGGTGAGCGACTCGATGAAGGCCCGGCCCTCGCTGAAGCGGTCGTGCCACGGGAAGCTCAGCAAGAAGCGGCCGGGCGCGTGGACTGTCGGCCTGTTCCAGAAGTGGGGGCCCCTAGCCGGGTCCTTGCCGTGGCGCTTGGCCTTGGTCAGCACGTCGCGGTAGTGGCTGCAGAGTTCGTCCTCGTGGCCGATGCAGTCGGCCGACAGCACGAAGCCATGCGCCGCGCCCGGGATGGCCGGCTGGTACAGCGGCTCGCGCAGCTTCTCCCATTGCTCCGCCGCGATGTTCGAGGACGGGCCGTAATAGAACGAGGGCTCGATGATGAATGCGATGTCGATGCGCACGTCCTCCACGGGCTCCGACTGCGCGGCCCAGTCGGGCAGCGCGGTCTGGCTCGATGGCCCGGGCGTGTCGGCGGTCACGGCGACTCTCAGATCAGATTGCGCATCGCCTGCGCCGTCTCCCGCAGCACCGGCAGCACCCGCGCCACCGCGTCCTCCGAACTCTCGTGCCCCATCGGCATCGTGATGTTCAGCGCGCCCACCAGAGTGCCGTGCCGGTCGCGCAGCGGCACCGCGATGCCGCGCGAGTTCAGGTCGAGCTGCTGTTCCGACAGTGCCCAGCCCTGCGCCCGGATGCGCGCGAGCTCGAGCTTCATGCGCTCCATGCTCGCGATGGTGTGCGATGTGAACACGGTGAGCTGCTTCGTCGTCAGCCATCCGTCCAGCTCGGCATCGCTGCGCAGGGCCAGCATCAGCATGCCCGAGGCGGTGACCTGCGCCGGCACGCGTGCGCCGAGCACGTAGCCGGTGCTCATGCTGCGGTTGGGGCCGTTGCGGGCGATGTAGACGACCTCGTCGCCGTCCATCACGCTGAGGTACGCGATCTCGTTGGTGCCGGCCGCCACCCGCTGCAGGAAGGGCTGCACCACGCGCGGCAGGCGCGCCGATTCCAGGTACGACTGGCCCAGTCGCAGCACGCGCGGCGTGAGCCAGAACAGCTTGCCGTCGCTGGCCACGTAGCCCATGTGCTGCAGGGTCAGCAGGTAGCGCCGCGCGGCGGTGCGGGTCATGTTCGTGCGCTGGCCGGCCTGGCTGGCGGTGAGGCGCGGGTTGGCGTCGTCGAAGGCTTCGATGATGCTCACGCCGCGCTCGAGGCCGGCGATCCAGTCGCGCTTGTCCAGGCCGGGAGGCGGCGCCGGGTCGTCCTTGCTGTCCTTGCTCATGGGCGGAAGTGTGCCTTCGCGGAAAGGGGCCGGGTTTGCATTCGGTGCAGGTGAAAACCCTCGAATTGATCGATCAATGTATTTTAAAGATCGATGATCGCACGTTTTGATGCCCCAAAGGCTGCAGGGATTGGCCGAAGAGACTATAAAGCTCGCCATCCGGCCTCGAAAAGAGCGATTGACGAACGGAAGCATGCACATGAGCCATTCCATCAGCGGCAGCACCCAGGCTTACCTGATTCCCGGCGACCCGGTCCGCAACGTGCGGCTCCCGCGCATGTTCAATGCGGCCTTCGAGCGCTTCGGCATCGACGCGGTGCTGCTGCCCATGCAGGTGCCGGTGCGCGACTTCGCGGTGTTCTTCAAGTCGGCATTCCTTGCGCGCAACGTGCGCGGCATGGTGATCGCGCCGCCCCACAAGCCGCTGGTGGTCGACCTGCTCGAAGGCTGCGGCCTCTTCGGGCGCGTGGCGGGTTCGGTCAACGTGGTGCGACGCACCGAAGGCGACCAGCTCGAGGGTGACCTCTTCGACGGCGAGGGCCTCATCGGCGCGCTCGACCACTACAACATTCCCTTTCGCGGCAAGCGCGTGCTGATCCTCGGCGCGGGCGTGAGTGCCGCAGCCATCGGCGTCGCCCTGGCCGAGGGCGGCACGGTGAACGGCGCGGCGCACATCGCCATGTACGACAAGGCCGCCGGCAAGGCGGCCGGCGTGGCCGCCAAGCTCGACGCCTTCTTCGACGCGAACGTGGTCGTGGCCGACAGCAACGCCCCCGAGGGCTACGACCTCGTCGTCAACGCCACCCAGCTGGGGCTGAGCGACGACGACGCGCTGCCTGTCGACGTGGCGCGCATGGACGGCCACGCGGCGCTCTTCGACATCCTGCTGCGCAACCAGCCGACGCCGCTGGTGCGCGCGGCCCGTGCGCGCGGGCTCAATGCGCAGGCTGGCTTCGAGATGCTCATCCAGCAGATGCCGCACTACTTCCGCTATTTCGGCCATCTCGACGCGGCGGAGGCGATGCAGGCCGACGCAGGCTTCCTGCGCGAAATCATCTATCCGCCGGCGATGCACGCCGAGATCGCGCAGCCCCTGCGCTATCACTCACCAAGCGTGGCCTGAGCCACGCTTCAACCCCGAAACGACTCACATGATTTCCGGCAAGTCCACGCTCATCGCCCACATCGGCTACCCCACGGAGACCTTCAAGGCTCCGATGATCTACAACCCCTGGTTCGACAAGCACGGCATCGACGCCGTCGTGGTGCCCATGGGCGTGAAACCCGAGGACTACGCGGCGTCGCTGCCGCAGATCTTCAAGTTCAGCAACATCCGCGGCGCACTGGTGACCATGCCGCACAAGGTGACGACGATGTCGCTGGTCGACGAGGTGACGCCCACCGCGCGCGTGGCCGGCGCCTGCAACGCCATCCTCAAGCGCCCCGACGGCACGCTGCTGGGTGACCAGTTCGACGGCGCCGGCTTCGTGCGCGGCGTGGAGCGCAAGGGGCGGCTCTTCAAGGGCACGCGCGTGCTGGTGTCGGGCACGGGCGGCGTGGGCTCGGCCATCGCCGCGTCGATCGCCGCCGCGGGCGCCGCGGAGCTGATGCTGTTCGACATGAGCGAGGCCTCGGCCGGCGCGCTGGCTGCGCGGCTGCGCGAGCACTATCCGCAGATGAAGGTCGCCACGGGCTCGAAGGACCCGGCCGGCTACGACGTGGTCGTCAACGCCACGCCGCTGGGCATGAAGGAGGGCGATCCGCTGCCCTTCGACGTGGACCGCATCGACCCGTCCACCTTCGTCGGCGAGGTCGTGATGAAGACCGAGTACACGCCGCTGCTGCAGGCCGCCAAGGCCAAGGGCTGCCAGGTGCAGGTGGGCACCGACATGCTGTTCGAGATGATTCCGGCATACCTGGAGTTCTTCGGCTTCGGCACCGCCTCGCCCGAAGAGCTGCGCGCCGTGGCGCAGCTGAAATACTGAAGAAAGGAAGGCTCGTGCGATGAGTATTTTCGAAGGCTTCCTTTCCACTTCCGAAACGCTAGGCGCCTTCAGCGACCGCGCCTTCGTCGACGCCATGCTGCGCTTCGAGGCAGCACTGGCGCGCGCGCAGGCCGCCGAAGGGCTGATTCCCGAGAGCGCCGCGCATTCGATCGTGAGCAGCTGCAAGGTCGAGCTGTTCGACGTCGCCAAGATCGTGCGCGAGAGCGGCCGCGCGGGCAGCGTCGCGATTCCGCTGGTGAAGGCGCTGCGCGAGGCGGTCGGCCTCTTCAATGCCGAGGCCGCGCCCTTCGTGCATTTCGGCAGCACCAGCCAGGACGTGATCGACAGCGCGATGGCGCTGGTCACGCGCGAGGCGGTCGCGCTCGTCGAGACCGACCTGGCCAAGGCCGCCGACGCGCTTCTGCGCCTGGCCGTGACGCACGCCGAGACGCCGATGCTCGCGCGCACGCTGATGCAGCCGGCCTCGGTCACCAGCTTCGGCTTCAAGTGCGCTGGCTGGGCCGCACCGCTGGTGCGCAGCCGCATCCGCCTGCGCGACGCCGCGAAGCATGCGCTGCAGCTGCAGCTCGGCGGCGCCATCGGCACGCTGGCGCAGATGAAGGGGCAGGGCGCGGCGGTGCGCAAGCGCATGGCCAAGGAACTCGGCCTGGGCGACCCCGGCGCGACCTGGCACACGCAGCGCGACGAATGGGTCGCGCTCGGCTGCGAGCTGGGCCTCATTACCGGCAGCCTGGGCAAGATCGCGGTCGACATCTCGCTGCTCGGGCAGTACGAGGTCAGCGAAGTCACCGAGCCCAGCGAACCGGGGCGCGGCGGCTCGTCGGCTATGCCGCACAAGCGCAATCCGGTGGCCTCGATGGTCGCCATCGCCGCCGCGCACCGCGCGCCGCAGCGCGTGGCCGCCTTGCTCGGCGCCATGCCGCAGCAGCACGAGCGCGCCCTCGGCGCCTGGCAGGCCGAACTGGCCGAATGGCCGCAGCTGCTGATGTCGGCGCACGGCAGCGTGCGCGCGATGGCTGCCGCCTTGCCCGGCCTGCAGGTCGACGCCGCGCGCATGCGCGCCAACATCGACCGGCTGCGCGCCGAACTCCCGCGCGACGCGGCGGACGAATGGTTCGACCCCGCGCTCGCGCACAACGCCGGACAGACCGCGCTCGCCGAAGTGAAGGCGCTGCAGGCCCGGCTCGATACAGACAAGGAACTCTCCCGATGACCACCCCCGAAAACCCGCCCGTCCAGCCCGGCGTCTATGAAGCCGGCCTCGTCAACCGCCGCCGCGTGCTCGGCGACGCCTGGGTCGACAAGTCGCTCGCCAACCGCAACGGCTTCAACGCCGAGTTCCAGGAACTCATCACGCGCCACGCCTGGAACGACATCTGGGGCCGCCCCGCGCTGGGCGACAAGACGCGCCGCTACATGGTGCTGTCGATGATGCTGGGCATCCACGCCTACGAGGAATTCGCGATGCACGTGCGCGCCGCGCTCGACGCGCCGCCCGAGTCGCGCCTCACGCCGGACGACATCAAGGAAGTGATCATGATGGCCGCCATCTACTGCGGCGTGCCGGTGGCCAACCACGCCTTCGGCATCGCGACGGGCATCCTGCGCGAGAAGGGCCTGCTGCCTGCGGCGCCCCAGTGACCGCGCCGGTCACTCCCGGCAAAGGCCGGAAAGGCCGCTTCGGCATCACTTTCACTTTGCTGTTGCCGCTGCTGCTGGCGGCGCAGCCGGTGGCCACCGACAGTTATCTCCCCGCGCTTCCCGCCATTGCGAAGGAGCTCGGCTCGGCCAGCACCAGCCTCACGCTGTTCGTGCTGGCCTTCGGCTTTGCGCAGCTGCTGTGCGGCCCGCTGGCCGACCGCTTCGGGCGGCGACCGGTGTTGCTGGCGGGGCTGGGCTGCTACACCGTCGCGGCGCTGGGCGGCGCGTTCGCCGACAGCGTGGCGCTGCTCGCAGGCTGGCGCACGCTGCAGGGCTTCTCGATGGCGGCCATCCTGGTGTGCGCGCGCGCCGCGGTGCGCGACCTCTATCCCGCGCACGAAGGTCCGCACGTGATGGCGCGCGGCCTCACGGGCCTCGGCATCGTCGGGCTGATGGCGCCGCTGCTCGGCGCGTGGCTGGTGCAGGGCGCGGGCTGGCGCTGGGTGATGGCTGCGATGGCCGTCTATGCCGCGGTGCTGTTCGTGCTCTGCTGGCGCTCGTTCGGCGAAACGCGCCGGCCGGTGGGCGAGGGCGAGTCGTCCGCGCCGCGCGGCAGCACGCGCGCGGTGTTCGCCAGCCGCTCGTTCCGTGCCTGGGCCTCGGTGGCCGCCACCACCTACGGCGGGCTGTTCTGCTTCCTGCTGCTCTCGCCGATGGTCTACATCGGCTATCTGGGCTGGTCGCCCGCCTGGTACGGCTGGATCCCGGCCGGCGGCTCGCTGGTCTACATCTTCAGCACGACCATGTGCCGCAGCCTGCTGCGGCGCTACGGCCCTGTGCGCACGGTGAAGCTCGGTGCATCGCTGAGCCTGGCCGGTGCCACCATCCAGGCGCTGGGCTGCTGGCTCATGCCGCTGAGCGCTGTGCCGCTGCTGTTCGGCCACGCGGTCTACTGCCTGGGCCACGGCATCCACCAGCCCTGCGGGCAGGCGGGCGCGGTGGGCGACCTGCCGCACCTGGCGGGCCGGGCCGTGTCGTGGTCCGGCTTCGGCATGATGATGGTCGCGTTCTGCGCGGGGCAACTGGCCGCGCGTTTCGTCGACGCCGATTTTTCCAACGGCGCCTGGCCGATGGTGCTGCCGATGCTGCTGGCCGGCAGCATGCTGGTGGCCATCGCATTCCTCTGGCTGCCGCGTCTGCAACATCCGAGAAAGGAAACCACACCATGACCCGTTTGAATGTCATTCGCGAGGGCGATGGCCCGATCGTCGTGCTCAGCCATGCGCTGGGCTGCGACCTGAGCATGTGGGACGGCGTGGCCGCGCAGCTCTCGCGTGCCCACACGGTGCTGCGCTACGACCACCGCAACCACGGCGCTTCGGAAGTGGTGCCCGGCGCGCTGCGCATCGAGACGCTGGCGCAGGACGCGGCAGAGCTCATCCGGCGCGAGGCGGGCGGAGAGCCCGTGCACTTCGTCGGCCTCTCGATGGGCGGCATGACGGGGCAGGCGCTGGCGGTGAGGCACCCCGAGTTGCTGAGGACGATGGTGATCGCCAATTCGGCCGCCCACTACCCCGACCAGTCGCCCTGGCGCACGCGCGTCGAGACGGTCGCCGCCAGGGGCGTGGCGGCCATCGCCCCCGGCGCCGTGTCGCGCTGGCTCACGCCGGCCTACGTGGGAACACCCGAAGGCGCAGTCGCGGCGAAGACGCTGCACGACGTGCTGGTGCGCACCGACGCGCAGGGCTACATCGAGAGCTGCAACGCGGTCGCGGCCATCGACTTCCGCGAGAGCAACCGCCGCGTTGCCGTGCCCACGCTGGTGATCGGCGGGCTTCAGGACGAGGCCACGCCCATGACCATGTCCGAGGCCATGGTGGGCGCCATTCCGGGCTCGCGCCTGGCCACCATCGATGCCGCGCACCTGAGCGCGGTCGAGCGGCCGGTGGAGTTCACACAGCTGCTGATCGATTTCTGGCGCAGCCTTTGAGGGGCGCGGGCGGGGCGGCCGGCCTAGGTGTATCCCGTATTTCGTGCGAATGATGGACGCATGTGATCGATCATCGATCAAAAGGCTGCTGAATTGATTGTGGAGCGGTCCGGGTGTTCCTAAAGTCCACCCCCATGCATCGCTCCATTGCCACCGTCTCGCTCAGCGGAACGCTCCGCCAGAAGCTCGAAGCCGTCGCCGCCGCCGGCTTCGATGGCATCGAGCTGTTCGAGGCCGACTTCATCAACTTCAAGGGCACGGCCGCCGAACTGCGCCGCATCGCGGGCGACCTGGGCCTGAGCATCGACCTGTACCAGCCGTTCCGCGACTTCGAGGGCATGCCCGAGCCGCAGTTCCGCCGCAGCCTGGAGCGCGCCGAACGCAAGTTCGACCTGATGGAGGCCATGGGCGCGCCGATGGTGCTGTGCTGCTCCAACACCTCGCCGCTGGCCATCGACGAGCCATCGCTGGCCGCCGCACAACTGCACGAACTGGCCGAGCGCGCCGCGCGCCGCAACCTGCGCGTGGGCTTCGAGGCGCTGGCCTGGGGCCGCCACACCTCGCTGTACGGGCAGGCCTGGGAGATCGTCAGGCAGGCGAACCACCCGCACCTGGGCTTGATCCTCGACAGCTTCCACACGCTGTCGCTGAAAGACGATCCGGCGGGTATCGCCGCCATTCCGGGCGACAAGATCTTCTTCCTGCAGATGGCCGATGCGCCGCTGCTGTCGATGGACGTGCTGCAGTGGGCGCGCCACCACCGCTCGTTCCCGGGGCAGGGCGACTTCGACGTGGTCGGCTTCTTCGAGCAGGTGCTGCGCGCGGGCTACACCGGGCCGCTGTCGCTGGAGATCTTCAACGACATCTTCCGCGAGACGCCGAACCGCCGTACCGCGGTGGATGCGATGCGCTCGCTGCTGTACCTCGAGAGCGAGGCGCGCCAACGCCTGTCCGCCACCGGCCGCATGCAGCCGCAGCGCGTCGAGCTCTTCAACCCGCCGCCGGTGCCCGCGCTCTCGGGCCTGTCCTTCATCGAGTTCGCAGCCGACGAGGTGTCGGCCGCGACGCTGGCCACGCTGCTCGGGCAACTGGGCTTCCGCCGCATCGGCAGGCACCGCTCCAAGGCCGTGACGCTGTACCGCCAGGGCGAGATCAACCTGATCGTCAACGCGCAGCCCGATTCCTTCGCCCGCGAGCGCTTCGAGGCGCACGGCACCTCGGTGTGCGCGCTGGGCGTGCGCTGCGACGATCCGCTCGCCGCGGTGGGTCGCGCCACCGCCATGCGCTCGCAGCGGCACGACAGCCCGGTCGGCCCCAACGAGCTGCGCGTGCCGGCCATCGTGGCGCCGGGCGGCAACCTGATCCATTTCGTGCCCGAGGCACTGGGCGCCGACGGCCTGTACGAGGCCGACTTCATCCTCGAGGACGAAGGCGCCGGCGCCAATGAAGCCGGCCTGCAGCGCATCGACCACGTGGCGCTGGGCCTGGCTGTCGACCAGCTCGACACCTGGGTGCTGTTCACGCGCGCCGTGCTCGGCCTGGAGCCCGGCGAGAGCCTGGAGCTGGCCGACCCGTTCGGGCTGATCCGCAGCCGCGGCGTCGCCAACGCCGACCGCAGCCTGCGCCTCGTGCTCAACGTGTCGCTGAGCCAGCGCACCCGCACCGCGCGCACGCTGAGCGTGACCGGCGGCGGCGCGGTGCACCACATCGCGCTGAACTGCGCCGACATCTTCGAGGCGGCCGCGAAGCTGCGCACCAACGGCACGCGCTTCGTGCCCATCTCGGACAACTACTACGACGACCTGGCCACGCGCATCGACATCGAGCCCTCGCTGCTTTCGCGCATGCGCGAGGCGGGCGTGCTGTTCGACCGTTCGCCGGCCGGCGACTACCTGCACATCTATACCGAGAGTTTCGAGGGCGGACTGTTCTTCGAGGTCGCGCAGCGCGTGGGCAGCTACGACGCCTACGGTGCCCTCAACGCACCGGCGCGCATGGCCTCGCAGGCGCAGGACCGATCGACAGATTGACCTATTGATTGACCGACAGAGAGCCGATTTCATTTTTTTCGTCACCACTGGAGACAACACATGGCAAGCAACACAGCCCGTGAGCCGCAAGGCAGGCACCAGTCGAAGAAGGCCGCGGCAAGCGGCTGGATCGGCTCGGCGCTGGAGTACTACGACTTCTTCATCTACGCCACCGCCGCGGCGCTGATCTTTCCGCAGATCTTCTTCCCGAAGGGCGACCCGACGACGGCCATCGTCGCCTCGCTCGCGACCTACGGCGTGGGCTATGTCGCGCGTCCCATCGGCGCCTTCGTGCTCGGCCACTGGGGCGACACGCACGGTCGCAAGCAGGTGCTGGTGCTTTGCATGTTCCTGATGGGCTTCTCCACCGTGGCTGTCGGCCTGCTGCCGACCTACGACCAGGTCGGCCTGCTGGCTCCCGTGCTGCTGGTGCTGCTGCGCCTTGTGCAGGGCTTCGCGGTGGCCGGCGAGATCTCGGGCGCGAGTTCGATGATTCTCGAGCACGCTCCCTTCGGCCGACGCGGCTTCTTTGCGAGCTTCACGCTGCAGGGCGTGCAGGCCGGCCAGATCCTGGCGGCCGCCGTGTTCCTGCCGCTGGCGCACTACATGCCGGAAGAAGCCTTCAACTCGTGGGGATGGCGCATTCCGTTCCTGCTGAGCTTCCTGGTCATCGTGGCGGGCTACATCATCCGCCGCGAGGTCGACGAGACGCCGGCCTTCGCCGAAGTCGACAAGAAGGGCGAAACGGCCAAGGCGCCGATCATCCAGGCCTTCACCGACAGCTGGGCCGACATGCTGCGCGTGGTCTGCATGGCGCTGATGAACGTCATTCCGGTGGTGGCCACCGTGTTCGGCGCGGCGTATGCCGTGCAGGCCGCCTACGGCATCGGCTTCCAGAAGGACGTGTACCTGTGGATCCCCGTGCTCGGCAACATCCTCGCGGTGATCGTCATTCCGTTCGTGGGCAACCTGTCGGACCGCATCGGCCGCCGCCCGCCGATCATCTTCGGCGCGCTGGTCTCGGGCCTGCTGTCGTTCGTGTACCTGTACGCCATCAGCATCCGCAACGTGCCGCTGGCCATCTGCATGTCGCTGCTGATGTGGGGCGTGGTCTACCAGGGCTACAACGCGACCTTCCCGAGCTTCTATCCGGAGCTGTTCCGCACCCGCAACCGCGTGTCGGCCATGGCCATCTCGCAGAACATCGGCACCACCTTCACCGCGCTGCTGCCTGCTCTGTTCGCCGCTGTCGCGCCTCCCGGCTCGACCAACGTGTGGTTCACCGTGGGTGCCATCACCCTCGCGGTGACGGTGCTGGCGGCCCTGGCCGCGCTGAGCGCCCGCGAAACCTACCGCATCCACATGCGTGACCTGGGCGACCCGAACGCGGTGCCCGTCGACAAGCAGGAGTACGACCGCATGCGCGAGCAGACGATGCAGGAAGCTCGCCTGGCCAAGGCTGCCGCCTGAGAGGCCATTCGCAGGACGAAGACCTTTCGCCTGCCAAGGGTTGTGGCGCCGGGAAGAATGGCGCCATGACCTCCACATCTTCCCCCTCCCGCCTCAAGATCGACTTCGTCTCCGATGTGTCCTGTCCCTGGTGCGCCATTGGCCTGAGTTCGCTCGAGGCGGCACTGGGGAAGGTGGCACCGGAGATCACCGCGGACCTGCACTTCCAGCCCTTCGAGCTGAACCCGCAGATGCCGCCCGAAGGCCAGGACACCTTCGAGCACCTCAACCAGAAGTACGGCTCCACGCGCGAACAGCAGGCGCAGTCGCGCGAAATGATCCGCCAGCGCGGCGCGGCGGTGGGCTTCGAGTTCAGCCCCGAAGGCCGTCCGCGCGTCTACAACACCTTCAACGCACACCGGCTGCTGCATTGGGCCGAGCTCGAGAGCCCGCAGAAGCAGGCGGCGCTGAAGAAGCTGCTGCTGAAGGCCTACTTCACCGACAGCCAGAATCCCTCCGACCCCGAAGTGCTGGTGCGCGCCGCCACCGAAGCGGGGCTCGACCCGGTACGTGCACGCCAGATCCTGGACGGCGACGAGTTCGCGCAGGAAACCCGCGAGCGCGAGCGCATGTACACCGACGCCGGCATCCACTCGGTGCCCGCGATCATCATCAACGACCGCCACCTGATCTCGGGCGGCCAGCCCGTCGAGGTGTTCGAGCGGGCCCTGCGCCAGATCGCCGGCGCTGCACCTTCGGGGCTTGCCACAGCCTGACTTGGCCGGTGCCCAAGCGCCAGCTTTGCGCAGCGTTACGACGGTAAAGAGCGTCAACGCGAAGGGGCTTGCGGTGGTTGAGGAGGCGTCCCTACAGTCCTCAATCACTGGAGCCCCGAAGATGAATAAGAAAAGCCTAATTGCCGCTCTCGCCCTCATGGCCGCGGCTTCGTTGCCGGCACTGGCGGACGAATACGGCAGGCACCCGTTCTATCTCCACGCCCTGTCCGACCTGCGTACCGCGGCCTGGAAAGTGGAGCACCGCCGTCCCGAGGACGGGCAGGTCTCGCGCGACGAGCAGGTGGTGATCGACGAGATTCACGCCGCCATCGGCGACCTGCAGCACGCCGCATGGCTCGATGGCAAGCCCGTCGAATGGCGCGAGCCCACCGATGCATGGATGCCGCCCGAAGGCCGCCTGCATGCGGCGGTCGACCTGCTGCGCAAGGTGCGCTCCGACGTCGCACGTGAAGAGGACGATCCGCGCTCGCGGCCGTTCCAGCAGCGCGGCCTTGCGCACGTCGACCTTGCGCTCGCCACCGCGCAGCACGCCATCGGCGACGTTCGCCGCCACGACCTGCGCAGGGAGTGAGGGCCGTGCCGGCCACTACCGTCCTGCCGTTTTTCTCCACGCGGCGCGCGTCGATGGCGCTGGGCGCCTGCGCGCTGGCGCTGCTCGCGGCCTGCGCGAGTACCGAGGGAGATCGCCGGCCGCAGGTCTCGGTGTCGCTGCCCTCGGCGCAGGTGAACGATGCCACGCGGCTGCGCTGGCTCGATCGCGTGAGCTGGGGCGCCAATGCGAGCAGCGACGCGCAGCTCGCGAAGCGCGGCCTCTCGCTGTGGATGCGCGACCAGCTCAACCCGCGGCCCGCGCCGCTGCCGCCGGCCGCGCAGGCGCAGATCGACGCGATGGAAATCTCGCGCATGCCGCTCGACCAGCTCGTCACCGAGCTCGACGCGCAGCGCAAGGCGGCCGACGCGCTGCCCGACGAAGACCAGAAGAAGGCCGCGCGGCAGGCCTACCAGCAGCGGCTCAACGGGCTGGTGCGCGAGGCGCAGCAGCGCTTCGTGCTGCGCGCGCTCTATTCGCCCAACCAGCTGCAGGAGCAGATGACCTGGTTCTGGATGAACCACTTCAACGTCAACCTGCGCAAGGACAACATCCGCGCGATGGTGGGCGACTACGAGGAGAACGCGATCCGCCCGCACGCGCTCGGCAGGTTCCGCGACCTGCTCGGCGCCACGTTGCATCACCCCGCGATGCTGCGCTACCTCGACAACGCGCAGAACGCCGCCAACCGCATCAACGAGAACTACGCGCGCGAGCTGATGGAACTGCACACGCTGGGCGTGGGCGGCGGCTACACGCAGGGCGACGTGCAGGAGCTGGCGCGCGTGCTCACCGGCGTGGGCGTGAGCTACCAGCCGCTCGATGCACCGCCGCCGAACGTGCGGCCCAACCTGCGCGCCGACTACGTGCGCAAGGGCCTCTTCGAGTTCAACCCGAACCGGCACGACTACGGGCCGAAGACATTGCTGGGTCAGCCGATACAGGGCAAGGGCCTGGCCGAGGCCGAGGAGGCGCTCGACCGCCTCGCGCGTGCGCCGGCCACCGCGCGCTTCGTCTCGCGCAAGCTGGCCGTGTACTTCGTCTCCGACGAGCCGCCGCAGGCGCTCGTCGACCGCATGGCTGCGGCCTTCACGCGCAGCGACGGCGACATCGCCGTCACGCTGAAGGCGCTGTTCGAGTCGCCCGAGTTCTCGGCTTCGCTGGGTCGCAAGTTCCGCGACCCGGTCCACTACGTGATCGCCGGCGTGCGGCTCGCGTACGACGACCGCGTGGTGTCGAACGTGAACCCGATGCTCGGCTGGATCAACCGCATGGGCGAGCAGCTCTACGGCCACGAGACGCCCGACGGCTATCCGCTCAACGAGGCCGCCTGGGCCAGCGCAGGGCAGATGAACACGCGCTTCGAGATCGCGCGGGCCATCGGCGCGAACGGTGCCGTGCTGTTCCGCGCGGACGACAAGGCGCCGCTGGAGAAGCCTGCGTTTCCGCCGCTGGCCGATTCGCGCGCGGTGCGCACGATGCAGGGCAGCATGAGCACGGACACGCGCGAGGCACTGGCGCAGGCGAAGAACCCGCAGGAGTGGAACACCTTCCTGCTGGCTTCGCCCGAGCTGATGCGCCGCTGAGGTTGGGGTTTTTCTCCCTCCCCCGCTGGGGGAGGGCAGGGGTGGGGGCACAGCGGCGTTCGATGAAGCGCTGAGGCTGAACAAGCGCCGCATGCCCCCATCCCAACCTTCCCCCAGAGGGGGAAGGAGCAAGGCAAGAAGAAAGAAAGGACACCGTCATGCAACGTCGAGAACTCCTGAAGCTCGCGGCCGCCGTGCCGTTCGCGGGCGCCGCCGCCAGGGTGATGGCCGCGCCCTCCGCGGAAGGCGCCAAGCTGCTGGTCGTGTTCCTGCGCGGCGCGTACGACTGCAGCAACCTGCTCGTGCCCACGAGCAGCGACTTCTACTACGCCTCGCGCCCCAACATCGCCATCGCGCGGCCCGGCTCGCCCAACGGCGCGCTGCCGCTGGACGGCGACTGGGGCCTGCACCCCGCGCTGGCGCAGAGCGTGATGCCGATGTTCCAGCAGAAGCAGGCCTCGTTCATCGCCTTTGCGGGTACCGACGACCTCACGCGCAGCCACTTCGAGACGCAGGACTCCATCGAGCTCGGACAGGCGCTCGACAGGCGCCGCGACTACCGCTCGGGCTTCCTCAACCGGCTGGCCGGCGTGCTCGGCGCGGGGCCCGTCACCGACGTGTCGCCCATCGCCTTCACCGATCAGTTGCCGATCTCGATGCGTGGCAGCGCCAAGGCCGCCAACATGGCGCTGGCCGGCAATGCGCGCTCGGGCATCGACGCGCGGCAGAGCCAGGTCATCACGGCCATGTACCGCAACACCCCGCTGGCCCAGCCGGTGGCCGAGGGCTTCCAGGTGCGCGACGAGGTGATGCGCGCGGTGCAGGCCGAAATGGATGCCGCCAGCCGCAACGCCATGTCCGCCAAGGGCTTCGAACTGGTGGCGCGCCGCATGGCGCTGCTGATGCGCGACCGCTTCGACCTCGGCTTCGTCGACGTCGGCGGCTGGGACACCCACGTGGGGCAGGGCGGCGCCACCGGCTATCTCGCCAACCGCTTCGAGGAGCTGGGCCGGGGCGTGGCCGGTTTCGCGCAGGAGATGGGCGACGACGCATGGCGCCAGACCGTGGTGGTCGTCATCAGCGAGTTCGGCCGCACCTTCCGCGAGAACGGCAACCGCGGCACCGACCATGGCCACGGCACCGTCTACTGGGTGCTGGGCGGCGGGCTCTCGGCACAGGCAGGCGGGCGCATCGTCGGCGAGCAGCAGGCGCTGACGCAGGCCACGTTGTTCCAGAACCGCGACTATCCGGTGCTCAACGAATACCGGGCGGTGTTCGGCGGGCTGTTCCAGCGGATGTACGGGCTTTCTCCGGCGCAGCTCGCGAAGGTGTTCGACGGCGTAGCGCCCAAGGACCTGCGGCTGGTCTAGCCGGCGGCGCCGATGCCGGCCGCGGTGGCGACGGCCGGCCTTCCTTTTCTTCCTTTTCTCCTCCCTCGAGGGGCCTGCGTTTCAGGACGCCGGCCCCGCGTGTGCGTGCGTCCAGATATCCCCAATTTCGGTGATAGCTGGGACACAAATAGTTAACGAAGATAAGGATCTTCAGACTTCTCGGCAGCTCTCGCGGGGGCGTTTTTTGCTCCGTCCGGGGTCTTCGCGCCTCAGCCAAGACCTATCGCTGCCTCTGGAATTCTTCTTCCGGAGCCAGCCACGGCTGTCGAAAACCGTCGTTTCGCCGCCAGGCGCAACGCCCAAGAACAAGAAAAGGAAACCGATGTTCTCGCTCCGTTCGACTCCTCTTGCCCGCTTCTGCGCCATCGCCGCTGCCGTCATGGTCCTGGCTTCCTGCGGGGGCGGCTCCGGAGGAGGCGGCTTCGTTCCGCTGGCGCCCGTCGCACAACCGCAGCCTCAGCCCGAGACACCCGTCGCGACGCACGCGATCGGCGGAACCCTCAGCGGCATCACGAGCGGCAAGCTCGTGCTGCAGAACAACGCGGGCGATGACCTGACGCTCACTGCGGACGGCAGGTTCAGCTTCGCGACTCCCGCCAAGGAAGGCAGCGCCTATGCCGTCACCGTGCGCACCCAGCCGCTGTGGCAGTTCTGCACCGTGGGTAATGGCAGCGGCAATGCGGCCGCCGAGGTCACTGGCGTGACGGTCACCTGCGCGGAGGCTCAGGCGACGGTGTCGACACTGGCCGGCTCGGGCACCGAGGGCAAGCTCGACGGCGACGGGCTCGCCGCCGAGTTCGCCAGGCCCAGGGGCGTGAGGGTGGATGCAGCCGGCAACCTCTACGTGACCGATACCCGGTACAAGCTGATCCGCAAGGTTTCTCCCTCGGGCGCCGTCACGACCGTGGCGGGCAGCGGCGCTGGCGGAACCCTCTCCGATCCTTTCGACCTTGCCCTGGATGCCGACGGCAACATCTATCTGACCGAGCTCATGGGCAACACGGTTCGCAAGGTCACGCCGGCAGGGGCGGTGAGCACGCTGGCGGGGTCCGGCAGCTTCAGTTCGGTCGACGGGCACGGCACCAGCGCATCTTTCAACCAGCCTTCGGGCATTGCCTTCGACGCGCAGGGCAACCTTTTCGTCGGCGACTCGCAAGGCCAGAAGATCCGCAAGATCGCGCCCGACCTCGAGGTCAGTACCTTCGCAGGCTCGGGCGCCCAGGGCACAGCCGACGGCACCGGCACGAGCGCGACCTTCAGCGTGCCCGCCGGCATCGCGATGGACGCCGCGGGCAACATGCTCGTGACCGACTTCGGCAGCCACGTGATCCGCAGGATCACGCCGCAGGGCGTGGTCACGACGCCGTTCGGCAAGCGGAGCACCAGCGGTTCCGTCGACGGGAAGGGCAACGACGCGACCTTCTCCTTCCCGGTGGGCATCGCGATCGACTCCAGCGGCAGCCTCTACGTGGCCGACAGCACGACCCACGTGATCCGCAGGATCACGCCGGACGGCATGGTCAGGACCCTGGCGGGTACCGCGGGCAGATCCGGGGCGAAGGACGACGTGGGCAAGGCAGCGTCGTTCAACACTCCCTACGGCGTGGCGGTGGACGCCGCGGGCAACGTCTACGTGGCCGACCAGTTCAACCACAAGATCCGCAAGATCACGCCGACGCCCGCGCCCTGAGCCGCCAGGGCCCTCATGCGCCATGATCCGGGCCGACGTGCGAGAAGGATCGAGACAAACATGGCCGTGATCGGTGAACACCTGCGAATGCCCGAGCTGCAGCGGCTCGGCTTGTCTGCCCCGCTGATGCAGCTGGCGGCCGGCCAGTGCATCCACGAGGCGTTCCGCGGCTCCTGCCTGGGGCCGCCGTTCTATGCCTACCGCGGCGCCGGCGTGCCCGAGGGGCCGACGCTGGTTCCGCTGTGGGACCACGGCAGCAGGGTCTGCTGCCTCCGGGAGACGGCGGGTGGCCTGGAGTTCATCGAGTTCAGCATCGAAGACCCTGCCGGGTTCGAGCGCGTCGCGGGCACGGAGCAGGGGTTCTGGGCGACCCGATTCGACTTCCTCTACGAATGCGAGCTGCCCGACGAAACCCTGCGCGAGGCCGCGGCGCGGGTCGGCTTCCGCTTCCTGGAGCGGCATCTGGCGCAGAGAGAGGCCGCGGAGGAGCAACTCGGGAGCTTCAGCAGCCACCGTGCATGGCTGCGGGAACTGGTGGCGGGCATCGACCGCGACGAAGCTGGAACTGCCGCCTGATCGCAGCGGCGGCGACACCGCCGAGAATCCCCGCATGCCCCATGCCGTTTCCCTTCTTCGCGCCGCGCGCCTGGCACGAAGCGCCAAGCCCTTTCTTGCCCGTGGCGGCTTCAAGCGCGAGCGCTGCGCGGGCTGTCGCCTGGTGCCCAGCCATTGCATGTGCGCCATGCGCCCTTCGATCGCAACGCGCGCTGGCGTGTGCCTGCTCATGGCGGACATCGAGCCGCTCAAGCCCACCAACACCGGCTGGCTGGTCGCCGACGTGGTGGCCGACACCTTCGCCTTCGGCTGGGCCCGCACCGAGACCGATCCGGCGCTGCTGGCGCTGCTGAACGACCCGCAATGGCAGCCCTACGTGGTGTTCCCGGGGCAGTACGCGGCGCCCGAGAGGGTGGTCGAGGCTGTTCGGTCGCCCGGCTCCGAGGGCAGCGCTGCCGGGAAGCGCCCGCTCTTCATCCTGTTCGATGCGACCTGGGCCGAGGCGCGCAAGATGTTCCGCAGGAGCCCATACCTCGACCGGCTGCCGGTGCTGAGCCTGCAGCCGCAGCAGATCACCCAGTACAAGCTGCGCAACTCCGGCCGCGACGACCACTTCTGCACCAGCGAGGTGGCCGCGATGTGCATGAACCTGGCGGGCGAGCATGTCGCCGAGCAGACGCTGGAGGCCTATCTGACGGTGTTCACGCACCACTACCTGCGTGCGAAGAACCAGCAGCCCGTCTTGTGGGAGGGCGCAGCCCACCAGAGGTTGCGCGAGGTGGCCGGCCTGCGGCCTGGATGACTGCCGGGCGGCAGCGCCGTCAGGCGATCATCGATTCGAGATCGGCCGCAAGCTCGCGCGGCGCCGGCATTTCCTGGACGATGTCCTCGGTGATGCCGACGGCCATTGCCGACTGGCTCGGCCAGAAGCCGCCGATGTTGCCCAGGTCCACGCCCTGGCGCTCCAGCGCAACGCGCCACACGGCCAGGTGCAGGATGCCGCCGAGCACGTCGGGATGCTCCGACTTGGCCGGGCTCACGAAGCTGGAGAGCGCGCCGACCAGGTCGGGGGCGAAGCCCCAGCGCTGCGCCAGGGAGGCGCTCACGTCGCCGTAGTGATAGCCGAACTCGACCAGCTCGAGCTGCGCGCGCCCCAGTGCCTCGAAGGGGTGGGTGGCGTTCAGCGCCGCGACGCGGGCGGGCATCGCCTGCGCCATGATCAGGTGGCCGATGGCGTGCATGCTGCCCGCGGTGAAGGCCAGGTTGGGGTCGACCTGCCGCGTCTTGGAGGCCAGGTACCTCGAGACCGAGGCCACGCGCAGGCTGTGCGCCCAGAAGGCGGGGAGGCCGACGCCGTCCACCTTTCGGAAGGCGCCCGCCAGGCCCGAGCTCACGACCACCGAGCGGATGGCGGAGAGCCCCAGCATCAGGATCGCGCCCTGTATCGAGGAAATCTTGCGCCGCAGCCCGAAGAGCGGCGAGTTGACCATCTGCAGCACCTTGGCGGCGAGCACCTGGTCGAGTTCGATCCGGTGCGCGATGGCTGCGAAGGACACCTCGTCGTCCCGCAGCATCTCCATCAGATCGGACACCACCCTCGGTACGGTGGGAAGCGACTCGTCATTGGCAAAGAGTTCGTCGAGTGTCATGGCGCTGGGTTTTGTTGTCTGGCCTATGTATGCAAAAGATTGTCCTCCAGCACACCCCCAGGCAAACGCCCGAACAGACGCGAATACGCAATTTCTACTGATTCCGGTAGGTCCGGAGCCACTCCTGCAGGCCCTTTGCGGGGTTCGGCGGGGTTCGGCGGGGTTCTACCCTCGAAGCTGGTAGATCTGGATCAGGTTGCCGCAGGTGTCCGCGAAGATCGCGAGCCTGACCTGCCCGTGGTCGATGGGATCGGTCGTGAAGCGCACGCCGTGCTCCCGCAGGCGTTTGACGTCGGCCTCGATGTCGTCGCTCTGGAAGGCGGTTGCGGGTATACCCTGGCTCATCAGCGCCTGCTGGTAGGCACGGGCGGCGGGGTTCGCGTCGGGTTCGAGGGACAGCTCCGTTTCGCCGCCTTCGGGCGAACGGACCGTGAGCCACCTGTACTTGCCGGCGGGCAGCTCCCGGCTTTTCACGAAGCCCAGGACCTGGGTGTAGAAGGCCAGGGCCTTGTCCTGGTCGTCGACGAAGATGCTCGTGAGGTTGATGCGCATGATGTGATGGGACGAAAGGCGTCAGCGAAGTGCGGGGCCGCCATCCTGCCCCACATCGCCGCGCGCGACTTCGCCGAAATCAAGGTCGCGGGCATGGGCCTGGTTCATGAGCGCGATGCATCCGAGGGGCGCCACGAACGGCTCCGCCGTGCGCCTGTATCTCCTGGGCGGCATGCCGAAGTGCCTGCTGAACAGGCGGGAGAAGCTCCCCTGGCTGGCGAAGCCCAGCGCAAGGCCGATCTGCGTGGCCGGCTCGTCGGTGGACACGAGCATCTCCCGCGCGCGCTCCAGCCGTGCTCGCGTGCGGCATTGCAGCGGCGTCTCGCCGAAGAGGGCGCTGAACTGGCTGATGAAATGCGAGGTCGACAGGCGGGCTTCCGCCGCCAGGTGCGCCACGCTGGCCGGCGGCTCCAGTTCGCACTGGAGGCGCCGGCGGGCATCGCACATTCGCTTGAGCAGGCCGGGGGAGATCATGGCGGGGCAGGGCGGAGGCCGGACGTGGTTGCGCGCATTGTCGCCACGCCCCGTGCCGGACGCCACCTATGAGCCCGCCTGCCGATGTGGCACCATCGCCGCCTGCGGACAACGGCCCTGCCTGCCGGGGTTGCCGGATTGGCCGCTGCCGGGCTCTCCCACCGCTTGGAGGAAGTCAAGATGTCTGCAGCCATGTTCGCCGCCTTGTTCTTCACGGTGGCACTCCTCGTCACTACGGCGTACTTCATCATGGGCTCCATCCCGCTCCTGGTGCTGAAGCACGACACGCCGCTCGACGCCCGCTTCGTGCGGGGCTTCTTCAACATCTACTACGTCGCGGCATTCGTCACCGCCTCGGCGACCGCGCTCAGCTTCGCCACTGCCGGCCGCCTGTGGATCGCGGCCGGGGCCGCCGTGCTGGCGGCGATCTCGGTCGTGCTGCGCCGGAAAGTCATTCCGAAGATGGACGCGCTCGGGGCGCAGATCCAGTCGAACTACATGGATGCGATACCCGGGTTCCGCAGGACCCACGTCATCGCGATCCTGATCAACATCGCTCAGCTGGCGGCCATCGTCTGGTGCCTCATCGCGGTGGGAAAGTGAGCCTCCGCGCCGCGGGGCGGCGTCGATAGGACAATCGGGGGGCAGCCATCAATTCCGAACACAGCCACGACCATGTCCCGCCTCGACGACCCCCTCCACGACGCCGAAATCGGCTCCCGCGACAGCACCCTCGACACCACCCGCATCGACGACGTGCGCATCGGCGCCGTCCGTCCGCTCATCACCCCGGCGCTGCTGCAGGAGCGCGTGCCCGTTCGCGACAACACGCTGGCGCTGGTCGAAGGCAGCCGCGCCGCCATCGCCGACGTGCTGCACGGCCGCGACGACCGGCTGGTGGTGGTGGTCGGCCCCTGTTCCATCCATGACCACGACCAGGCCATCGAGTACGCGCAGCGCCTGAAGAAGGTGGCCGACTCCCTGCAGGACGACCTGCTCATCGTGATGCGCGCCTACTTCGAGAAACCGCGCACCACCGTCGGCTGGAAGGGCTACATCAACGACCCGCACCTGGACGGCAGCTTCGCGATCAACGAAGGCCTGGAGCGCGCGCGCCGCCTGCTGCTCGAGCTGACCACCCTGGGCCTGCCGACCGGCACCGAGTTCCTCGACCTGCTGAGCCCGCAGTTCATTGCCGACCTGATCGCCTGGGGCGCCATCGGCGCACGCACCACCGAGAGCCAGAGCCACCGGCAGCTGGCGTCGGGCCTGAGCTGCCCGGTCGGCTTCAAGAACGGCACCGATGGCAGCATCAAGGTTGCGGCCGACGCCATCCTCGCGGCCCGTGCGCCGCATGCCTTCATGGGCATGACCAAGATGGGCATGGCCGCCATCTTCGAGACCCGCGGCAACGACGACTGCCACGTGATCTTGCGCGGCGGCAAGGCCCCCAACTACTCGGCCGCGGATGTCGCGGCCTGCTGCGAGACCCTGGAGGCAAGCGGCCTGCGGCCCCAGGTGATGATCGACGTCTCGCACGGCAACAGCAGCAAGCAGCACCAGCGGCAGATCGTGGTCGCCGAGGACGTGGCGACGCAGATCGCGGGCGGCGAGAGCCGCATCACCGGCATCATGATCGAGAGCCACCTGGAAGAAGGGCGGCAGGACCTGAAGCCAGGCGTCGCGCTGAAGCACGGTGTCTCGATCACCGATGCCTGCATCGGCTTCGCGCAGACGGTGCCGGTGCTGGAGGGGCTGGCCTCGGCGGTGAAGGAGCGGCGGAGGTTGTCGAAGGGGTGAGGCTGCGATGGCGCGCCGCGCCATCAGGGCCGATTTCCCTCTGCCCCTACGGTGAGGGAACGACGAAAGCCCGCAGCTCGGCCATCTTTCCATCGCGGAATCGCCAGACATCGCAGTACGCATGGGGCCGTGCGTTTCCCTCCTGGTCCGGCAACGTGATCTCGCCGAGTGCCGCAACGAAGTCGCCGTCGCCGATCATCTGGTGAACCTCGAACTGGGGCGGCTCCTTGTACGCGACGGCCATCCATTCGCGAACGGCCTGCTTGCCCCGCAGGATCGTGTCGCCCACGAAGTTCCAGACGGTGTCTTCGGTGCAGAACTTCAGGAACCCTTCGAAGTCGCCCTTCATGATTGCGGCATTGGCGTTCGCGAGGACTGTCTTGTGGTCTTCGGGCATCTCGGCGTCTTCTTCATCAATGGCGGTGGGGCCCGCGCGAGCGGTCAATGAATCACGGCCGTGACGCGCATCTCGAATCGCATCGCCGGTGCCGCGAGCTCAGCGACGCCGACCTCGGTCCAGATGGGGGCGTGGTCCGGCATGTACTGGCGGTACAGCCGCGCGATGGTCCGGTTCACCTCGGGAGGAAATCCTCCGACGTGATACGTGTTCACATGCACGACATGGCCCCAGTGCGCCCCGGCGGTCGCCAGGGTCTTCTCGACGTTCCGGAATGCCTGGGCGATCTCCTCCTCGAGCGATTCGGGGAATTGCATTTCGTCGTTCCAGCCTCCCTGGCCTGAGATCTCGACACGGTCGCCGATCTTCACGGCTTGCGAGTAGTGCAGCGCCTCGTGCAGGGCGGGCCCATATCCGGGAGTGACGAAGAATTCGGGTCGGGTCATGGCAGTCCTTTGATCGGTTGATTGATTGGTTGCTTGGCGAAGGCGCTTCTCCTTCTGCATGGTCTGTACTCTAGTGACCGGACGTGCGCCGATAAAGAAGCAATGCCGGCCATCACAATTTGGCCAACCCAAACAATCGCGACCGCGATTCGCGGGGGCCGAACCCTCAAGGTCTAAACTGCAACCCCGCTTCTTGCAGGAGACAAACCTCATGACCCGATTGCTCGTGCGCAGCTTCGGCGTTTCGCTCGACGGTTTCGCGGCCGGCCCCGATCAGAGCCTGCAGCACCCATTGGGCGTTCGCGGCCCCGAACTCATGGACTGGTTCTTTCCCACGCGCGTCTGGCAGCAGATGCAGAAGACGGGCGAGACCAACGGCGAGACCGGTGTCGACAACGAGATGGCCGAGCAGGGCTTTGCCGAGATGGGCGCCTGGATCCTCGGGCGCAACATGTTCGGGCCGGTGCGCGGCCCGTGGCCCGACGAGAGCTGGAAAGGCTGGTGGGGCGACGAGCCCCCGTACCACGTGCCGGTCTTCGTGCTGACCCACCATGCCCGCGCGCCGCTGGCAATGAAAGGTGGCACGACCTTCCACTTCGTCACCGGCGGCATCCACGATGCGCTCGAGCAGGCACGCGCCGCCGCGGGTGGTCGCGACGTGCGCCTGGGCGGCGGTGCGGCTACCGTGCGCGAATACTTGAAGGCCGGCCTGATCGACGAACTGCACCTGGCCGTGCGGCCGGTGCTGCTGGGCAAGGGCGAAGCACTGTTCGCCGGCCTGGATCTGCCGGCGCTGGGCTACAGATGCGAACGGCAGGTGGCGGGCGAGCGCGCCACGCACATGTTCCTGCGCCGCAACGGGTCTTGATACGAGCGGCCCGCTTCGCGGCTACTCGGCCCCTTCAACAATCCGCATATCCCGCTCCGCGCCATCGCCCAGGGCTGCAAGCGCTGCCTGGTACGCGGGGCTGTCGTGCACGGTCGTGGCTTGCGCGACACTGTCGAACTCGATCAGCGTGGTGCGCTCGGCAAGGCCGTGTTCGTAGACCTTGGCCGGCAGGCCGCGTGCCAGGAAGCGACCGCCGCCGGCGGTGATGGCGGGGGCGGCCAGCTTTGCATAGGCCGCGAGCTTGTCGGTGTCCTTGATGGCGCGGTATGCGCTGATCCAATAGGCTTTTGCCATGGTGATTTCACTCCGTTGTTCGGCGAGCAATATAAAGCGAACACCGTGAACGCATCGGGGTCATGAGCCGAAAGCCCCGTGCCCGTACTGCCCGAAGGAGGCCGATCGATGCTGAGAGGAAGCTGTCTCTGCCAAGGCGTGGCGTTCGAGATCGACGGCGCGCTGAAAGACCCGCTCTACTGCCATTGCTCGATGTGCCAGAAGGCGCATGGCACCGCCTTCCGCGCGCGAGCCAAGGTTCTGGCGAAGGAGTTTCGCTGGAGCAGGGGTGAAGAACTGGTCCGCTACTACGAGTCGTCGCCCGGCGAGTACCGCGGGTTCTGCTCGGTGTGCGGCTCCAGCCTCATCAGCAAGTTCGACGTGAAGCCGGCCGTCTATGGGCTGGCACTCGGCGTGCTCGACGACGATCCGCAGGTCAGGCCTCTGTGCCATGTGTTCGTCGGGTCGAAGGCGCCGTGGTTCGAGATCACCGACTCATTGCCCCAGTACGAGGCGCTGCCTCCCGGTGCAGGCAAGCCCAGGGGGCCGGACGCCGGCACCTGAGCGCGTCGATCAGATCACACCGGCGCGTAGGCCCCCGTGCCGCCGGGCCAGCGCGTGAGCACCTCGTAGCCCTCGGGCGTCACGGCCACCATGTGTTCCCACTGGGCGGACAGCGACCGGTCTTTCGTTACCACCGTCCACCCGTCGGCCAACTGCCTGGTCTCGCTCCTGCCTGCGTTGAGCATCGGCTCGATGGTGAAGATCATCCCCGGCACCAGCCTGAGCCCTTCGCCGCGCCGTCCGAAGTGCAGCACCTGCAGGTCCTCGTGATAGACCTGCCCGATGCCGTGCCCGCAGTATTCGCGCACCACGCTGAAATGCTCGCGGTGGGCGACCGACTGGATGGCGTGGCCGACATCGCCAAGAGTCGCTCCGGGCCTGACCTCGCGGATGCCGGCCAGCATGGCCTCGTACGTCGTCTCCACCAGGCGCCGGGCCAGCACGCTGGGCTCTCCCGCGAAGAACATGCGGCTGGTGTCGCCGAACCAGCCGTCCTTGATGACGGCGACGTCGATGTTGACGATGTCGCCCTTCTTCAAAATCTTGTCGGCCGAGGGGATGCCATGGCACACCACCTGGTTGACGGATGTGAGGATGGTCTTGGGATACCCCAGGTACCCCACGTTGGCCGGGATGGTGCCCTGCACGTTCACGATGTAGTCGTTGCAGATCCGGTCGAGTTCTTCCGTGCTCACGCCGGGCACGACATGGGGCTCGATCATGCCCAGGACCTCTGCTGCGAGCCGGCCGGCCTGCCGCGCCAGCTCGATCTGCTCGGCGGACTTGATGACGATGCCGCGTGCCATCAGCGTTTTCCGGCGGCGGCAGGCGACCGGGCCTTCGCTGGTTGGGCCGTGGCAGCCGCGAGGATGTCTAGGCCACCCGAGAGTTCGGCCTGTATCAGCAGCTGGCAGATTTCCCGGTGGTCCAGTTCAGGGTGCAGCTCGGTCAGCATGCCGACGCGCATCCAGTGCTCGGCCTGGCCGTTGATGGACCTGCCCAGGGCGTTGCCTGCCACGCGCAGGTTTTCGTGCATGAGGTCGGAGATTTTGACGATGCCCATCGGCTGGCTCTGTGTGAAACGTATGCGAAGTATATATGTTTCGTATTCTCTGATGTTTCCCGAGTAAGTGAGGTTGATAGGGAGCCCAGTGCGCAGAAGAGCAACTGCCGCTGGCCAACGAGGGTTTCGACGCGGCACACGCTGTCGCTTCGGCTGGTTGGGCCGGCGCACTATCGGCACGGTGGCCGAGCTGTCCTACTTCGTACTCCCGCGGCTGGAAAACGAATTGCGGCTCAGGTTGCCTGAGGTCGAGATCCACTATGCGGAGTTGAACAGCGTCAATAACACATGAGAGCGCAGCCGTGCTTTTCATCAGAAGTCCGGCGAAGCCCGGCTAATTCGGCGCCCACTCACCGGCTTCGTTGTAGTTGAAGGAGCGAATCAAACCTGCTGACTGCCAAACCAGGTCGAAAACCGGCCGAAGGGCGAGCGCTGCAGTTTGGTCCATTGGGAGCAGCACATCCGGTAGAACTAAAGTGGGGCGGTCGAAGAAACCTTGATGGTCGTCGATGTTGTATCGCCAACGGTCCAGCCCGAGTTCGACATGATTTGCACCGATGATCGAAACCATGCAGGTGATCTCTAAACCGATACCAAGATGCTGATACTCGGCGCGAAGGCGGTCTAACAAGGCGATGAAATGCTCTTCGTATGCCAAACTACCCAAAGGCGCACGCTCATTCACGGCATGTGCAAGCACTTTCACCGTTTCGAAATAGCCGTTGCGGAATAACTGTGAGTAGCCATGTGTACCTTCCGGCCGCGGATTGCGCACCACTAAGGCCCCGTCCGCATTAACGCGAGCACCGGGAACTGTGATTCCCAGGACTGGCAGCGCTCGACCCAGCATGTAAGGGATGGGGTTGACTTGTACCAGTCCGAGAGCGGCTTGTGTGGGAACGAAATGTCCGACCAGCAACGCGCCAGGTACCAGTCGATGAGGCGCCTCACCGGCCATGAGCTTTCCCAACCGTTCCGTTCGGAAATTCCTTACGGACTCGGCCTGGCGCTCAGATCGTAGAAACATGCCGCGTATCTCTGGAACATCCAGTTGTCGTTTTCGAGCGCCTTCACGGACGAAGAAATGCTGATTCGTGTTGACGCGATGTGGGCCGGCCCAACTCTGAGGAACCCGTACAACCAATACAAACCCTCCATTGACCATGACGGTTTGAACTTGAATTCCAGGTATGCGTGGTTGGATGCCATGCAGCAGGACATCCTGCAGTCTTCGGGTTTCCTGATCTGCATTCCCAGTCTGAGCCACCACAAGGACGGCACGCCCTTCTCCATCTTCGTCGACCCCATAGACGAGGTCGCCGCCAGCGCTGTTAGCGAATGCAGACACGTCAGCCAGAAACTCGTGTCTGGCTGCGTCGTTGCGTCCAGGAAGTTCTCGCTTCAGGTCGAGGTATGCCCCCTCCGTTGCTTGCTCTGCAATCAGCGAGCCGATATCAGCCTCGGTTGTAGCTGCAAGATCACGAGGAAGAGCCATGTCATCGCCCGGGAGTGTATGGAGTTGCGAATAATATCCACCATGCTTTTGTCCTCGGGCATTGCGCTTCTACCTATAAGGTCAATTTGAATGCCAGGACGATGGAGTGACTACAGAACTGATATTGACTGAAGCTGTGATTGAATAGTCGAATTCTGGTTGATCCTTCCTAGACTGCACTCATTTTCAATGTCCTCAAATCCGACGCCCGTAGTAAAGCCCAAGAAGTTCGAGAGCGAGCATTTGCTGATGGCCGCGTACTGGATCGTTGCCTTCGTTGTCCTTGCCGCGCTTTTTGTGCTCTTGCTGTACTTCAACGTATTTCATCGGTACAAGCTCTCGGTCGATCCTGGCGATTGGGGAGCGTTTGGAGATTACGTCGGCGGGATCATCAACCCAATCGTCGGTATCGCCACGGTCACGCTGATTTTTCTGACGCTCATTCTTCAGAAGAAAGAGCTCCAGGCGTCCTTGGAGGAAATTCGCCGTGCTCATAAGAGCGCAGTGCTACAAGGCTTCGAGCAGTCATTGTTCTCATGGCTGGCCAACTACCACTCACTTCTTGCCGCCACGAAGAGCAAGTTTGGCGGCGAAGGGCGACAAGCGTTGACCTCCATGTACGAAAAGCGCTTCTCAGGTGTCGTCGCGATGCAGAAGCACTACCTTGAAGTCTGCAATGAAACTCTTGACGAAGAAGAGGCCAAAATTCATCTCGGCGATATGCGTAGGACTGCCGCGAGTGGTGATCCAGACGAGTGGATCAACTTCTCGAACGTGTTCGGTCTATCTCTCTGGGGGTATCGCGAAGTTGTTCGAACGCACCGATCAGAGTTGGATGCCGTGTTCCGCACCTTGTATCGATTGTTGCGATGGATCGATACGTCTGAACTCGATGATGCGCAGAAGTGGCATTACGTTGCATTGGTTCGTGCACAGCTTTCGTGGATCGAGTTGGTCTTTATCCTGTACAACACGCTCACACCGGCTGGCGAGAAGTTTGCCCGCCTTGCTAACGACTATGCACTCTTCGACAACCTTGAAGGTGCCCCTGATGAAATAGTCGACGCAATCGCCAGTGAATTTACGATTGCGCCGCCGCACATATTCACCGCAGAGCAACCGCCCAAGTCTTGGCCATTTACGGATACGGCATTCTCCTCTGATGCTGCCAAAGCGAAGCGCAAGTTGCCGCCTTCAGCTTGAGGATTCAAGATCTTAAATGAAAGGACCTCTGCGCTTAGGCGAGCAACCTTGGGGGCTTGATAAAAGATCCTCAATTGAATCTCCATAGTGACTGACCTTGGTCGAAGGTCTCGCCTTCGAGATCAGGGACTGGTCCCAATTGAAATGAAACTTATCGAGTTAAGTAGCGGCTTCGGTGCAGTAGCCTTGATTTTCCAAGCTTGACGCCCGTCATCAATACCGCTTACATTGCCCCCGCCTCGTGATGAGCGGGGCCGGGTTTGGAAGCCCGCTGACATCCTGCGACGAAAGCCGCAGCTACCGCACATGGTCTGCGGCTTTTTCGTTTGCGCCTATTTTTTAGGCGGCTCGAACGGGAGGGCTCGCGCCCTGCCGGTTTCCGCAAGGATGTCCCGGTCTTCCAACCCGTTCGAGCTGCCGCCTTCGTTTGGAAGCGAGGGCGTCGGTTTCTGCAAATCGACATCCTTGGGAGGCCCATTCATGGCCAATGCTTCTTCGAGCGACGCAGGCACAAGCGCCCGCGCTGCTTGCGTTCCGTATCGCCCCTCAGCCCAGTTCAAGCCCTTCGAATGGGTGCAGGGCGACAGACTCGATTCTTCCCGGCAGGCCCAGGCGGCGTTCCTGAACGATGCCCGCGACGTGGTGCAAGGCGCGCAAACGCTGGTCCAGCTGCTCGGCTGGGACGAAGACAGGCGCGATGCCGCCGCATCAGATGCAGACCCCGCGCCGCTCTTCGAGGCGAGCCAGCGCGACTCGCTGCAGCGGCTTCTGTCCGCGACGCTCGGCATGCTTCACGCCCGGATCGAAGTCCAGTGCGAGGCACTGACGGGCTAGGGCCGGCGCCTGTCCTATCCGGCCTTCAAGGGGCCGGCGAACCTGTAGGTATTGAGAAGGAGCCCGGACGGCGTCGTCTTCGTGCTGACGAATTCGAAGGCGCGTCCCGGCGTGCCCTCGGCGAAGAAGCGCTTGCCCGTACCCACGAGAACCGGATAGACGATCAGCATGACTTCATCCGCGAGCCCGTGCTCGAGCAGCGCGGACGTCAGCGTGGAACTGCCCCAGAGAACCAGGTCCGGGCCGGCCTGCGACTTGATGCGCCGCACGCCCTCGACCGCGTCCGGCCCGACGGCCTCGAACGGCCCCCACGCGAGGCTTTCCGGACGATGGGTGACGACATGCTTCGTTGCCGCATTCAGGCCGTCCGCCATCGGCCCCGTCGCCTTCGGCCAGAAGTCCGACCACATGTCGTAGGTGCGCCGGCCCAGCAGCAGGTCGAAGTGCGTGCCGTGCGCGGCGAGAACTTCATCTCGCCCGGCCGGGGTTCGATAGGGCGCGGTCCAGTCGGCGTAGGGAAAGCCGTCTTCGCCGGACGGCTGGATCACGCCGTCCAGCGATATGTGCTCCATGATCTTGAGCTTTCTCATTCGGGTCTCCGTGTGTGGTTGTTGGGGTTGGAGTGCCGGGGATGCTGAACTGTCCCCGGTATTCGCGCAACTCCATTTCTCATTGCAACTTTCTGTTGATCGACAAGGCGATCGTCCGTAGCAGCCGGATGAGATGAATGACTTTCGTCAGATGGCAGGGAGCGCCTTTTCTTCCAGAATCGCGCGCCGGTGCCGCGGATGCCATCCGCGGACGCGAAGCTCGACAACGAAAGGGAAGAAGCAATGGGTTACGACGTCAGCAACCTTGCCGTGGATGTGCGCCTCATCCGGGAGCGCCTTGTTCCGTACATGCGCGCAGCCACCACGGATGGGCTGGATGACGTCGTGCGCGATGCGGCCCGCCGGCAACTCGTGGCCCACCATGCAGGCGCCTGGTGCAAGCGCGTCGTGAACCTGCAGCGCGCCATCTACGCCAGCCAGGAGAAGGCAGTGCGCGAGCGCGCCGGCGTGCCGCCCGGGGAGTCGTTCTCACAGCCGCTCGGCGGCACCGGCATTCCCGGCTTCGACGCGTACCAGGCGCATTGGGGGCGTCCCTATTACATCGAAGCCGACGACGCCGAAGAGGCCCTGCGCGAGCTGGCGGCCTACGAGGCTTGCGACATCGCCGCCGGCAAGTCGGCCGTCGATGCGGTCGCGTTGCGCATGCTCGCGAAGCTCGACGCGCGGCGCCATCTCGTCCGGCCCGATGCCAGACCCGAGGCTCTCGCCGTGCTCGATGGCTTCTATCCGCTGGCCGCGCACCTGCCGTCCGAAGAGGGCGCCCCGGACGAGGCGATGGCTCCCGATGCCTTGCGGGACCGGATGCGCCGCCGCCTCGAGCAGTGGCGGCACATCTGGGAATGCCGGGAAGACACCACGACCGAGATCGAGGCCGAAGGCTTCATGTGGCCCGAGCCGGCGAGCGAGCTCGTGGGCTCGATCTCCTACGAGATCGTCAACCTCGCGGCGCAGGTGCTGCCGAGCTGGCAGAGCCGGGGGCGGGTCTGGCCGACCGCATTGTTCGAACGCATCGGCGTGGACGTATCGCACGTCTTCGAGACGCCCGCCGCGCTGTTCGCCGATCTGCTTCACGACTTCCCGACGCTTCACGAAAAGATGCGGACCACCATCCATTTCAACTACTCGCTCGGCGGTTACGTGCCGCCCGAGAAAACGGGGCTGCTGGTGGAGCTGCTGCAGAAGCACCGCCGCGCGCTCATCTTCGCCTGGGACGAAGACCCCGGCGGCGACGACATCGAGGCATTCGCGTCCGACTACCAGATGATTCTCGAACCTGCGCTTCTTGCCGTCCGCAAGGGCTACGGTTTTGTGGAGGCCTCGGAAGTCCAGCTCTGGCCCGCGAAGGAAGAGGCGAGCGAGGCAGGCTGACGAGAGCCGGACTCGCCCCGGCTCGATGCCTTGGAAGCAGACAACGGGTGGCCTCAGCGCAGAGGGCCGTACTTGCGCTGGAATTCGTTCTTCAGATCCCTGGCGGCCCTCTCCCTCGGGTCGGCTTCGATGCGCCGCTGCTCCTTCGCGTCTTTTTTCATCTGCTCCTTGAACGCTTGCATCTGCTGCTCCTTCTCTCGCTGACTGCTCTCGCGCCGGCTCTTGTATTCGTCGTCCCTGCGCTTTTCCTCCTGCCACTTTTCGCGTTCCTCCCTCTCGTTCCACTCGTCGCGCCGGGGGCGACTTGCCGCCGATGTGTCGTCGTTCGAGGTACCTCTTGAAGATGCACACCCGGCGATGCCTACAAGCAGCATCGTCAGCGACAGTGCGCCCAGGCATGCGCGCCTCGACGGCGCCCTGTCCGGATGCATGGCGATGAGTTCCTCCGGTCGGGAATGGTTCTTGTGCTGGATCAGGCGCATGGGGGCTCCGTCTTCTTCCGCATGTCTCAGCCGTTGCTCAGCGATGAAGAAGGATCCGCGAAGCTGCCGCGCACATGCCAGCCGTCGGGGGTGAGGGCCAGCACCTTGTCCGACAAGCCGTGCGGCCCGGCTTCGGCCTTGATCTTTCCGGCCGCAGCGCACATCAGCCCGAGGATCTGCCCGGGGCCGATCGTTTCGCCCGAAGCCTCGAAGCTGGCCTTGCTGTCCATGAAGTAGATGACGTTGCGGCTCGGGACCACCGTGAGCGGTTCACCCTGGAAGTCGTTGGTCAACTCCTCCCAAAGGCCCGGCACAAGCAGCATGCAGGCCTCGAAGTCGCCGCCGGACACCAGGGCCTTGTAGAGCACCAGGTCCTGCGTGCCGAGCTGGGGCAACACTTTCGCGAGCATGTTGTCGACCGCCCGGACATGCAGCTCCTCCGGGGGCAGCCCCAGACTCGCCATGCCTTCGTTCGTCAAGGTGATGAACTGGGTCGGCGTGTCGAACGCATAGGTCACCAGCAGGCCGCTGTCGCCGGCGAAGGGATAGGCCACGGGCGTCTGCGCCTCGCGATCGCCGCCCAATGCCTCGATCTCGTCGAGCCTGGGCTGGACCGACTGGAGGAAATCAGCGGTCCTGATGCGTGGGTAGACGGACGATGGCGAAGGCGGGTTCGACGACATAGCGACGCATTGTCGAAGTGGCCTTCGCGCCGCGATAAGTGCACAAAGTCATGGAGCTGGCGCAGCCCGAGTGCAAGCGGATCGCGCCTTCCTTGTCCCTCGCCTCAGGCTGTCGGCATCTTGTCGAACTTGACCAGCTCCGGATCCAGGAAATCCCACGCATGCCCGCGCACGCCGTACGTGACCGCCTGCGGCTTGAACCGGCTGGGGTCGTCGAGGCTCGCCGCATGCACGGTGATGACGTCGGGCATCGCCGCATAGGTCATGTACACGGGCGAGCCGCAGGTGGGGCAGAAGGCGCGGGTCTTGACGTTGCCGCTGTCGCCGACCATGTCCCACAGCGTGGCCTGGCCGGTCTGCTTCGTGCCGCCGCGCGGAAAGCTGAGGTACGAGCCGTGGCCGGTGCCGCTCTTGTGCTGGCAGTCCAGGCACTGGCAATGGTTCTGGAAGATCGGCTCGGCCGGAATTTCGTAGCGGATGGCGCCGCAGGCGCAGCCGCCGGTGTAAGCGTGGCTCATTTGTCTTGTCCTTTCGAGGTTGCCTGGCCAGCGGGGCTGGCTGGAGGCGACCAATCTATTTGGACAAGGGCGGGGCGGGTGAGTAACAAGTTCGTCGCGAATCGTGGCCCGACATGAGTTTCACGCCGCGGCGAAGCTCGAGCTACCCACCCATGTTTGCTGCCAGCTCCGTATTGAGCGCATATTGCTCGGCAATGCTCACGGCCTTTCGGGCGCTGGTTTGCACGGCTCCTTCCTTGGTCCACAGGAAGGGGTAGAAGTTGAAACACTGGTCCGCCCCGATGCTCTTCATCTCGGCTTCCCAGCCGCTCCAGCGCAGGTCGGCGTAAAAAGCCTGCAGCCGGTCGGTCGATGCCCATTCGATGAAGTCGCTGTAGCCGATCTCGAGCGGTTCCCACGCCAGGCTATCCGGTGCCCAGTAATACATGGCGCCAGCGTCGTCTCCGAGCCCGCCACCGTTGATGGCGAAGAAGCCTCCGACCACGTCGTCCGCAACCAGCAGGAAGCCGGCGGAGCGCTCCTTGTTCCAGTCAACGATGTTGCGAGGCAGCTTCGGGTGCCCCGAGCCCAGCACACGCAGCCAGCCGTGGTCGAGCAGCAGGCCGCCGGTCTCGTATGCAACGGCACCCATGGTCGAGCGCGTCGTGACCTGGAGTGCGAGCAGCACGCGCTCCCTGTCCTGGGAGGGAGGCAGAACCTCGAATGAATGTTTGGTGCCTTGCGCCCATTCCTTGACCAGAGGCAGGGCGGAGTCCTCGGTGTCGATCAGGTCGTCAAGCGTGCGCATGGGAGTTTGGCTCGAAAAATAAGCTGCATGTAACGCGAAAGAATTGTTATTGCGACGGCTTCTGCTTTGAAGTTCTTACAACTTCAAGGCTGTTCATGCCGCTTTCAGACGGTAAAGTTCCCGCTTCCGGTTTCGGATTGTCTCCGCACCTTTTCTCCACCGCCTCCCGCTTCCGTCTCGCTTTCCTCCATGTCCAACCTCATCGTGCACGGCGGTACGCCGCTGCGTGGCCGTGTCACCCCCTCCGCCAACAAGAACGCCGTGCTGCCGGTGCTCTGCGCCACCTTGCTCACCTGGGAGCCGCTGCGCCTGCATGGCGTGCCCGACATCACCGACGTGCGCAAGATCCTCGACATCTTCCGCACCCTGGGCAGCGACGTGCGCATGGACCACGAGACGGGCACGCTCGAGCTGCACCACCGCGAGACGGCCTTCGACGCGTCGCGCCACCGGCTGCCCGAGGAGATGCGCTCGTCGATCATGCTGGTGCCGCCGCTGCTGGCGCGCTTCGGCGTGGCGCGGCTGGAGGACAACGTCAAGGGCTGCACGCTGGGCGTGCGCGAGATCGATCCGCACGTGGAGGTGTTCCAGCGCTTCGGCGGCGAGGTGGAGCGCACCGAGGGCTCGCTGCTGGTTCGCAGCAAGAGCAGGCTCACGCCCACCGATCACTGGCTGGACTACGCCTCGGTCACGACCACCGAGAACTTCGTACTGTGCGCGGCCGCGACGGACGGCACCTCGACGCTGACCAATGCGGCCTCGGAGCCGCACGTGCAGGAGTTCTGCCGCTTCATGACCATGATCGGCGTGCGCATCGAGGGCATCGGCACTTCGCGGCTCACGGTGCACGGCGGCGGCACGCTCAAGGGCGGCGAGTTCCGCTTCGACGAGGACTTCCACGAGATCACCACCTTCCTGGCGCTGGGCGCCATCACGGGCGGCGACGTGATCGTGCGCAACAGCGCGCCGGAAAACTTTCCGCTGCTGGACCGCACCTTCGCGAAGTTCGGCGTGCAGATCGTCCACGAGGACGGCTGGTCGCGTGCCGTCCGCAGCGGCCCGCTGAAGGTGCAGACACCTTTCACGAGCAACGTGCTCACCAAGGTGGAGGCGGCGCCTTGGCCTTACTTCCCGGTGGACCTGCTGCCGATCTTCATTGCGCTGGGCGTGCGCGCCCAGGGCAACGCGATGTTCTGGAACAAGGTGTACGACGGGGCGCTGGGCTGGACGGGCGAGCTCTCGAAGTTCGGCGCGCACGTGTTCTCTTCCGACCCGCACCGGCTCATCACCTTCGGCGGCAATCCGCTGACGCCCGCGGTGGTCGAGAGCCCCTACATCATCCGCGTGGCGATCGCGCTGTTCATGGTGGCGGCGAGCATCGAGGGCCGTTCCGAGATCCGCAACGCGGCGCCTATCCGCCGCGCGCATCCGCGCTTCGTGGAGAACCTGCGCAGCCTGGGCGTGCGCGTGGAGTGGACGAGCGAGGAGTAGGCAGACCTGGCCGGGCCGGCTCACCGGGCCCGGCGCGCTTCGGCCCACACCACGATCAGCAGGCCCGCCAGCACCATCGCGAGTCCTGCAAAGGCCGAAGGGGCCTGGCGCTCCTGCACCACGAATATGGCCAGCGCGAAGGCCGTGACGGGTTCCGCCAATGCCAGCGTGACGCCCGAGGCGCCGGAGATGTGCCGCAGCGCATGGCTGAACAGCAGGTAGGCGACGCCGGTCGACACCAGGCCCAGATAGGCCACCAGAACCCAGCCGGAGGGCGTGCTCGCGAAGGGGCCGGAGATCGCGAACGCGGTCGGCATGGCAATCACCGACGCCACCGCGAAGAGCCACAGCGTGACCGTCGCCGGCGGCGCCCGGCTCACGAGGCGCTGGCTGACCAGCGTGTAGATCGCGTAGCAAAGTCCCGAGCCCAGGCACAGCGCCAGCCCGGCAAGGTCGACGCGCAGTTCGCCGCCTGAAGCCGGCAGCACCATCAGGCAGCCACCGCCGATTGCGAGCAGCGTGCCCGCCCACCAGATCGGGGCGGGCGGCTTGCGGTAGGCGAGCGCCTGCAGCAGTCCGGCCCAGGCCGGCCCGCTGCCCACGGCGATCGCGGTGCCGATGGCCACTCCCGTGGCCTTGACGCCCGCGAAGAAGCTCAGGTTGTAGCCCGCCATGCAGATGCCCGCGAGCAGCAGCCATGGCAGTGTGGCCGGTGCCATCGACAGCGGGAGGTGCGCGCCGCGTTGGCGCCGCCAGCCGATGAATGCCGCGAAGAAGAGCGTGGCGATCAGCATTCGCAGCGTGCCGATCCAATAGGGCGATGTGTTCGCGGGCGCGAAGCTCTGGGCGGTGCCGGTGGTGCCCCAGAGGGCGGCGGCGGCAATCACCATGCAGGCGCCGGCGACGGATGCGTTGTTTGTCATGCGCGCATCCTCGGGCCCCGCGGCCCGGGCAAATGTCGAGAGACTCTCGACCTTGGAGCTCAGTCCGCGCGCGTGCGCCGCGCGCCCGACTGCCGGTCGCGCCGCAGCGCAAAGCCGAGGGCGCTGGCCGAGCGGTAGCCGACTCGCAGGGCCGTTGCTTCGAGCGAAAGACCGCCTCGCAAGAGGCGCTGTGCCGTGTCGAGTCGGCGCGAGCGCAGGTAGGCCTGCGGGGACAGGCCCGTCAGCTCGAGCAGCCGTGCGTGAAAGCGCTGCGGGCTCAGGAAGAAGAGGGCGGCCATGCGCGCGGTGTCCCAGGGGTCGTGCGGTGTGCGGTCGAGGGCGGTGTCGAGCCGTGCCAGGTCGATGCTGCGGCGCGAGAGGATCGAGGGCGCTTCCAGCACGTGGGCCAGATGCAGCGCGGCCCTGGCCGGATCGACGTCGTTCCTGCATGCGGCCGTGACCGCGAAGCGCCGGATGCGGTCGACGCCGGTGTCTTCGGGCGTGTCGATGACCACCATGCGCACGCCGCGCGGAGACATGAAGGTGTGGGCCACGCCCGCCGGAATGATCATTCCGCAGGACGTGTCGGTGAAGGCGGCGCGGCCGCCGATTTCCAGTTCCATGCGGCCGTCCAGCGCGAACATGATCTGCGCGTGCGCATGATCGTGGCCGGCGTATTCGCCCGCGTAGCTGCGCACGCTGTAGTCGATTCCGGAAGCGGACGGACTGTGCATGCCCGCGATTGTGCCGAAGCGGGCCCGCCATGACCCCGCCGCCGGAATGACCTCCGGCTTGGCGAGAGAATGGCCGGCACCGACACACTCAGAGAGATTTCGCATGACCACGCTGACGCAAATTCTCGGCACCGAACTCCCCCTCATCCAGGCCCCGATGGCCGGCATCCAAGGCAGCGCGATGGTCATCGCCGTCAGCAACGCCGGCGGCCTCGGTTCGCTGCCGGGCGCCATGCTGAGCATCGACACCATGCGCAGCGAGCTCGCCGCCATCCGCGCGGGCACCGGCAAGCCCTACAACGTCAACTTCTTCTGCCACACGCCGCCCGAGCCCAGCGCCGAGCGCGAGGCGACCTGGCGCGCCGCGCTGGCGCCGTACTACGCCGAGTACGGCATCGATGCGGCGGGCATCCCCGCCGGCCCGGGCCGCAACCCGTTCAGCGCCGAGGTGGCCGACCTGCTGACGGAGTTCAAGCCGCCGGTGGTGAGCTTCCATTTCGGGCTTCCGCCCGAGGCGCTGATGGCGCGGGTGCACGGCTGGGGCGCGAAGGTGCTGGCCTCGGCCACCACGGTGGAGGAGGCGCAGTGGCTCGAGGCGCGCGGCGTGGACGCGGTCATCGCGCAGGGGCTGGAGGCCGGCGGGCATCGCGGCCACTTCCTGTCGCATGACCTGACGCGGCAGCTGGGCACCTTCGCGCTGCTGCCGCAGCTGGTGCATGCGGTCAAGGTGCCGGTGATCGCGGCCGGCGGCATCGCGGACGCGAACGGCGTGGCGGCGGCCATGGCGATGGGCGCGGCGGGCGTGCAGATCGGCACGGCCTACATGCTGACGCCCGAGGCGACCACCAGCGCGGTCCATCGAGCGGCGCTCAAGGGCAAGGCCGCGAGGCACACGGCGCTCACCAACCTCTTCACCGGCCGGCCGGCGCGCGGCATCGTGAACCGCGTGATGCGCGATCTCGGTCCCATCGGCGCTGCGGCGCCGGAGTTTCCGCTGGCCACCTCCGCCATCGCGCCGCTGCGCGCCAAGGCCGAGGCACAGGGCAACGGCGATTTCTCCCCGCTGTGGTCTGGGCAGAACGCGAGCGGCTGCCGCGAGATTCTGGCGGCCGAGCTCACGCTCGAGCTGGCGCGCGGGTTCCGCTGAAGGAAAAAAAGAGAACGAAAGAAAGAACCGAAGAAAGAAGAAGGCCAATGACCCAGCAACTGCACCTGCCCCTGAAGTTCCTTGCGCAAGGCGCGCAACCCGATGTCCGCGAGCCCTGGCTGCTGGTGCTGATGCACGGCGTGGGCAGCAACGAGCAGGACCTGTTCGGCCTGGCGCGCATGCTGCCGCCGCAGTTCCACGTGCTGAGCCTGCGCGCACCGTACGTGCTGTCGCCCGACTCGTATGCGTGGTTCGAGTTCGACGTGCTGCCCAGCGGCGAGCGTCGCATCGACGAGGAGCAGGAGCGCGAAAGCCGCTTCCTCGTCGGCGAGATGGTCGCCTCGGCTTCGCAGCAGCTCGGCGTGCCGCCGGAGCGCATCGTGGTCGGCGGCTTCAGCCAGGGCGGCATCATGGCGTTGTCGCTGCTGCTGACCAGGCCCGAGAGCGTGCGCGCCGCATTGGTATGGCACAGCCGGCTGCTGCCGCAGGTGGTGCCGCACATCGCGCCGCCGGAGGCTTTCGAGGGCAAGGCGCTGTGGGTGAGCCACGGCAGCGCCGACAACGTGATTCCGCCGAGCGCCGCGCAGGCCACGCGCGAGCTGGCGCGCACGCTGCCGCTGAAGCTGTCGGGCACGGATTTTCCGGGCGCGCACGAGATCCGTCCTGCCGAGCTGCAGGCCACGCTGGCGTGGCTGCAATCGCTGGGCGCGCCGGCTAGCGTGTAGCCAGCCGCGCCATGATCATCGCCTCCATTTCGGCCACCCATTCGTCGTCGCCCGTTTCGGGCTGTACCAGCAGGCGATAGCGGCGGCCGCCCCACGCCGCGGTCAGCAGCGCGTGGACCGTGGCGGGCGAGGGCTGTGGCTTCAGGTCGGTGCAGGCGGCAAAGGCCTCGAGCCACCTGTCCGCAAGTTCGTCATACACGCGGCGGTGGTGCTTGGGCTCGGCCACGCGGTGTTCGAGCATCAGCATCTGGTGGTCGAAGGCGGGCAGTCCTTCGAGCCGCGTGTCGCAGGTGATGCGCACCAGGCGCTTCACGCGCGCCTGCCAGCCGATGCCGGCGGGCGCGATCGCTTCCGCGTCGAGCCGCGCCAGCAGTGCCTCGATGCAGTGGCGCACATAGCCCGAGAGCAGGGCTTCCTTGTCGGGAAAGTAGTCGTAGAGCGTGCCGACGGCGATGCCGGTTTCCAGCGCCACGGCGCGGGTGGTCACGCCTTCCCAGCCGTGCGCGGACCAAATCCGAACAAAGGCGTCGTAGATCGCCTGCACGGTGAACTTCGCGCGTGCCTGCGTGGGGCGTTTCAGGGGCTTGGAGCGGGGTGCTTCCGGCATCGACGGTTTCCGAACCCGCCGCGCGGCGGGCCGCCATACAGTTTGCGAATGAACAACGACGCATTCACTTTAACCCGCCTCCAGACGCGCAAGAACGCCCTCGGCACCACCCGTGTCGTGGCCACGCAGGACAGCGGTGCGCTGCAGCCCGGCGAAGTGCTGATGAAGATCGGCCGCTTCTCGCTGACCACCAACAACATCACCTACGCGGCCTTCGGCGACGCGGTCATGAAGTACTGGCAGTTCTTTCCGACCGGCGATGCCGACTGGGGCCACATGCCGGCCTGGGGCTTCGCGGACGTGGCGGCGTCGAACGTGGAGGGCGTGTCGGTGGGCGAGCGCTTCTACGGCTACTTCCCGATCGCGAGCCACCTGCGCATGCAGCCGGTGCGCGTGACGGCGCGCGGCTTCTACGACGGCGCGCCGCACCGCAGCGAGCTGGTGTCGGCATACAACCAGTACATGCGATGCAGCAACGACGCAGGCTACGTCGCCGCGCTGGAGGACTACCAGATGCTGGTGCGGCCTCTGTTCATCACCTCTTTCATGCTGGCCGACTTCCTGGAAGACAACGCCTTCTTCGGCGCGAAGCAGGTCGTGGTGTCGAGCGCATCGAGCAAGACCGCGTTCGGCACGGCCTTCTGCCTGCGTCGGCGCGAAGGACTGCAATTGATCGCGGCCACGTCCAACGCCAATCGCGCTTTCGTGGAGGGCCTCGGCTGCTACGACCGCACGCTGGCCTACGCGGAAGTGACGACGCTGCCGGCCGGCGTGCCCACGCTGTACGTCGACTTCTCGGGCAGCGACGAGCTGCGCGCCACCGTTCATCATCACTTCGGCGAAGCGCTGGTGTACGACTGCTACGCCGGCTCCGCGCAAAAGACCGAGTTCCTCGGAGACACAGCCTCGCTGCCCGGCCCCACGCCGCAGCTCTACTTCGCTCCGGTGCAGATCAGGAAGCGCAATGCCGACTGGGGCCCGCAGGAGGTCAATCGCCGCTTCAACGAGGCCCAGGGCGGCTTCATCGCGGAGCTCAGCAGGCCCGGCAACCGGTGGATGACTCTGGCGCAGGGCGAAGGCTTCGCGCATGCGCAGTCGGTGATCGCAGACCTGCACGCGGGCAGGGTCGATCCGCGGCAGGCGCACGTCGTGCGGCTCGTTGACTGAACGAGGGTGAACTTCCGCGCCGGGGGCGCGTCACAGGGCGTTACGACGACAAGGCTGGCGTGCAGCCCGTTCTGGGGCACCATAGCCGTTCGCTTCCTCTGACATTCCCGCACAAGGAGCCGCCCTCATGCCAGACACCGATACCCGAGAAGCCCCCGAGTTCACTCCCCGCCGCGAAACGCCCGTAGGGGCCATCGTCGCCGTCGTGCTGGTGCTGCTCGTGGCGGCTTTCTTCGGCTGGCGCTGGTATCAGGAACAGCAGAAGCCCGCCGAGCCCTTGCCGGTGGCAACGGCACCCAATGACGCGCCCGCACCGCCGCCGCCTCCTGCAGCGGCACCCACCGGTCCGCAGAACCCGGTCGACGCGCTCGCGCCGCCCGACCCCGCATTGCCCAAGCTGGTCGATTCCGATGCGCGCGTGACGAAGGCGCTGGCCGATCTGATCGGCGGCAAGAACGTCGCCGAGTTCCTGCGCTCGGACGGCATCGTGCGGCGCTTCGTCGCCACCGTCGACAACCTCGCGCGCGAACAGGCTCCCGCCAACGCATGGCCGGTGCAGCCCACGGGCCAGCGCTTCATCACCGAGGGGCCGCAGGGCCAGGTGCAGACCATCGCGGCCAACAATGCCGCGCGCTACAACGCCATCGTGCTGCTGGCGCAGTCGGTCGATCCGGCAAAGGCGGCGGCCGTGTATGCAAAGCTCTATCCACTGTTCCAGCAGGCGTATGAAGAGCTGGGCTATCCGGGGCGCTACTTCAACGACCGGCTCATCGCCGTGATCGACCATCTGCTGCAGGCACCCGAGCCCGCCGGCCCGGTGCAGGTGCGGTTGGTGGAAGTGAAGGGCGACGTGCCCTCGACCCGGCCGTGGGTGCGCTACGAGTACACGGACCCGAAGCTGGAATCGATGTCTTCCGGCCAGAAGATCATGGTGCGCATGGGGCTGGAGAACGAGCGCAAGGTGAAGGCCAGCCTGCGCGGCCTGCGCCAGCAGATCGCCACGGGCGAGGTGGCGAAGAAGAAGCAGCCCTGACGCACACGCGCACGCGCGGCGTGCGACGGCACGGGCGCCGCCGGGCGTTCTTCCGTCGCGCCGTGTAGGCGGGGACCGATTGCGTGCCGCACAGACCTCCCGCAGGCTTGGTTTCCGAAACCAAGCTCCGGAGGACAACCGTATGAACCTGATGAGCGTCGACCTCTACCAGAGTGCCACCGATTCGGAGAAATTCCTCGCGCTTCCCGCGGGCACCGATCCCGCCGAACTCATGGGCCCGATGACCTTCGACCGCGACTATGCGCAGGTCAGGCGATACCGCGAGGCATTCCAGTTCGATCCGTCCGAGGCCTACGCGGGCGTCAATGCCGCGAAGATCGCGGCGGACATCCTGACCGTGAAGTGGGCGACCTACCGCCGCGAGTCGCCGTAGCGCATTGCGCAGAGGTACAAGGCGGCGCGACGGCGGCACCGGGCCGCCGTGCGCCACCGCCTCTTCTTCAGGCCTCTTCGGCTTCCTCGTCGTACTCGGAGACCGGCACGCAGCTGCAGAACAGGTTGCGGTCGCCGTACACGTTGTCGACGCGGCCGACGGGCGGCCAGTACTTGGCGTTCTTGAGCGCGGCCAGCGGGAACGCGCCGAGTTCGCGCGAGTACGGGTGGCTCCACTCGCTGCCCAGCAGGCTCGCGGCCGTGTGGGGCGCATGCTTGAGCGGGTTGTCTTCCTTCGGCCAGACGCCTTCCTCGATGCGGCGGATCTCGCCGCGGATGGCGATCATCGCGTCGATGAAGCGATCGAGTTCGGCCAGCGGCTCGCTCTCGGTGGGCTCCACCATCAGCGTGCCGGGCACGGGGAAGCTCAGCGTGGGGGCGTGGAAGCCGTAGTCGATGAGACGCTTGGCCACGTCTTCGGCGGTGACGCCGCTGGTGTCCTTGAGCGGGCGCAGGTCGAGAATGCACTCGTGCGCAACGTGCCCATTGGGGCTCGCGTACAGCGTGGGGTAGTGGTCCTTCAGGCGCGCGCTGATGTAGTTGGCGCTGAGGATGGCCGTCTCGGTCGCGGCCTGCAGGCCCTTGGCACCCATCATGCGGCAGTACATCCAGCTGATCGGCAGCACGGCCGCGTTGCCCAGCGGCGCGGCCGACACGGCGCCCACGCCGTTCGACGCCACGCCCGCCGTCGCATGCCCCGGCAGGTAGGGCACGAGGTCTTCCACCACGCAGACCGGGCCAACGCCGGGGCCGCCGCCGCCGTGCGGGATGCAGAAGGTCTTGTGCAGGTTCAGGTGGCTCACGTCGCCGCCGAACTCGCCCGGCGCGGCCACGCCGACCAGCGCGTTCATGTTGGCGCCGTCGACGTACACGCGCCCGCAGTGCTCGTGCACCAGCTCGCACAGCTCCTTCACGCGGGTCTCGAACACGCCGTGCGTGCTGGGGTAGGTGATCATCACGGCGGCCAGGTTGGCGCTGTGCTTCTCGCAGGCGCGCTTCAGGTCGTCCATGTCGACGTTGCCCTGCGCGTCGCAGGCCGTCACCACCACCTGCAGGCCCACCATCTGCGCGCTGGCCGGGTTGGTGCCGTGCGCCGAGGAGGGAATCAGGCAGATGTTGCGATGGCCTTCGCCCTTGGCCTCGTGGAAGGACTTGATGGCCAGCAGGCCCGCGTACTCGCCCTGCGAGCCCGCGTTGGGCTGCAGGCTGATGCCCGCGTAGCCGGTGGCCTCGCACAGCCATGCGCGCAGCTGGGCGTCGAGCTGGGCGTAGCCCTGCAGCTGGTCGGCCGGCGCGAAGGGATGGATGCTGGCGAACTCGGGCCAGGTGATGGGGATCATCTCGCTGGTCGCGTTGAGCTTCATGGTGCAGCTGCCCAGAGGGATCATGCTGCGGTCGAGCGCGAGGTCCTTGTCCGACAGGCTGCGGATGTAGCGCAGCATCGCCGTCTCGCTCTTGTGCGTGTTGAACACCGGGTGCGTGAGGAATGCGCTGGTGCGGCGCAGTTCCTCGGGAATCAGCGGTACGGTGCTGCCCGAGAGATCGTCGAAACGCGGCGCCTGCGTGCCTGCCGGCGCGAAGAGGCCCCACAGAGTTTCGACGTCGGCGCGCGTGCTGGTCTCGTCCAGCGAGATGCCCAGGTGCTGCTGCAGGCGCTGGCGCAGGTTGACGCCCGCGGCCTGCGCGCGCTCGATGATCGACTGCGTGTCTTCGCCGGTGCGGATGGTCAGCGAATCGAAGGCGGTGGCGTTCACCGGCTCGCGGCCCATCAGCGATAGGCCCTTGGCGAGCACGGCGGTGAGCGCCGCCACGCGCTGGGCGATGCGGGTGAGGCCGTCGGGCCCGTGGTACACGGCGTACATGCTGGCCACCACGGCCGGCAGCACCTGCGCGGTACAGATGTTGGAGGTGGCCTTCTCGCGGCGGATGTGCTGCTCGCGCGTCTGCAGCGCGAGGCGGTAGGCGGGCTGGCCGTGCGTGTCGACGCTCACGCCCACCAGGCGGCCCGGCAGCGAGCGCTTGAACTCGTCGCGGCAGGCCAGGTAGGCGGCGTGCGGGCCGCCGTTGCAAAGCGGCATGCCGAAGCGCTGCGTTGTGCCGCAGACGATGTCGGCGCCCCATTCGCCCGGAGGCGCAAGCAGCGTCAGCGCCAGCAGGTCGGCCGCGACGATGAAAGCCGCGTCGCACTGGTGCGCGTGGCCCGCGAGCGGACGCAGGTCGTGCACGTGGCCGGTGGTGGCGGGGTACTGCGCGAGCACGCCGAAGAAGGCGCCGCTCACCATCAGGTGCGGCAGCGTTTCCGACACGGTGCTGACCTTGACCTCGATGCCCAACGGGGCGGCGCGCGTCTTGATCACTTCGATGGTCTGTGGATGGCAGTCGCCGGAGACCAGGAACACGTTGCTCTTGCTCTTCACGCTGCGCTTGGCGAGCGTCATGGCCTCGGCCGCGGCCGTGGCTTCGTCGAGCATCGATGCGTTGGCGATGGCCATGCCCGTGAGGTCGCACACCATCGTCTGGAAGTTGAGCAGGGCTTCCATGCGGCCCTGCGAGATCTCGGCCTGGTAGGGCGTGTAGGCGGTGTACCAGGCGGGGTTCTCGAGGATGTTGCGCAGGATCACGCCCGGCGTGTGGTTGCCGTAGTAGCCCTGGCCGATGAAGTTGCGGAACACCTTGTTCTTCGACGCCATCGCCTTCAGCTCGGCCAGCGCGTCGGCTTCGGTCACCGGCGCGGGCAGGCGCATCGGCTTCGCGCGGCGGATGGCCGCGGGCACGATGCCGTCGATGAGCTCCGCGCGCGTCTCCGAGCCGATCGCCGGCAGCATGCGCGCCTCGTCCGCCGCGTCGATGCCGATGTGGCGGGCGAGGAATTCTTCGGCGTTCTCTAGTTCTTGCAAAGAAGGAAGGGCGGGCGTCGGCATGGCGTTGAAGGCTCGGAGGGAAAGAACAAAGGTGCTGCTGAAAAATTCAGCGGATCAGGACTCGGCTGCGAACTTGTCGTAGGAGGCCGCGTCCAGCAGGGCGTCGAGCTGCGCGGGGTCGCTCAGCTTGACCTTGAAGAACCAGCCGGCGGCCAGCGGGTCGCTGTTGGCCAGCGACGGGTCGGCGCGCAGGGCTTCGTTCACCTCGGTGATCTCGCCCGACACGGGCATGAACACGTCGGCCGCGGCCTTGACCGATTCGACGACGCCGGCGACTTCGCCCTGGGCGAAGGTCTTGCCGACTTCAGGCAGGTCGACGAAGACCACGTCGCCCAGCGCGTCCTGCGCATGCACGGTGATGCCGACGGTGGCTGCGTCGCCCTCGGCCGACACCCATTCGTGGTCCTTGGTGTACTTGATGCTCATGGTGGAAAAACTCCTCGTGGAAAAAAGTGGATCGGGGTGCAGAGCCTAGCCGGTCGATCTGACTGGGCGGCGCTCAGCCCCGGTAGTAACGGGTGGGCACGAAAGGCATGGTCGAGACCTCCATCGGCACCGGCTTGCCGCGCACGATGGCCTGCACGCGCGTGCCCGGCTCGGCGAAGGCTGTAGCCACGTAGCCCATGGCGATGCAGCGGTCGGCCGTGGGGCCGAGCAGGCCGCTGGTGACGAGGCCGATGTCCTGGCCCTCGAAAGACTGGAGCACCGTGCCGTCGCGCACCGGAATGCGCTCGAGGGCGACGAGGCCCACGCGCTTGCGCTTCAGCGTGTCGTGGTCGGTGTGGCCGGCCGCACCCGCGGTAGCCGCGGCGAGCTGGGCGAGGATCTTCGCGGCGCCCGGGAAGCCGCCTTCGCGTGCCCCGCCCGCGCGGCGCACCTTCTGCATCGCCCAGTTGAGCGAGGCCTCGACCGGCGTGGTGGTGGTGTCGATGTCGTTGCCGTAGAGGCACAGGCCGGCTTCGAGCCGCAGCGAGTTGCGCGCGCCCAGGCCGACGGGCTTGACCTCGGGCTGTGCCAGCAGCAGGCGGGCGAGGCGCTCGGCGTCGGATGCAGCTACCGAGATCTCGAAGCCGTCCTCGCCGGTGTAGCCGCTGCGGGTGACGAAGGCCGGAATGCCGCCGATCTGCACCGCGCCGCCCGTCATGAACACGAAGCGCTCGACGCCGGGCGACAGCCGCGCCAGCGTGGCCGCGGCCTGCGGGCCCTGCAGGGCGAGCAGCGCGTGGTCGGGCAGGGGGCGCACCTCGCAGCGCGAGCCGATCTTCTGCTGGATGTGGGCGATGTCGGCCACCTTGCAGGCCCCGTTGACGATCACGAAGATCGAGCCGTTGCCCTCGTTGAAGAACATCAGGTCGTCGAGGATGCCGCCCTCGTCGTCCAGCAGCAGGCCGTAGCGCTGCTTGCCGGCGGGCAGGTCGATCACGTCGACGGGCATCAGGGTCTCGAAGGCGGCCGCGGCGTCGGGCCCGACCAGGCGCAGCTGGCCCATGTGGGAAATGTCGAACAGGCCGGCCGCGTCGCGCGTGTGCTTGTGTTCGGCCATCAGGCCGGCGGGGTACTGGACCGGCATCGAATAGCCGGCGAAGGGCACCATGCGGGCGCCCAGTTCCAGGTGGAGGTCGTACAGCGGCGTCTTGAGAAGCTGGGCGTCGGGGGTAGCGGAGGAAGAAGCAGCCACGGGGCACTCCAAAGGGGCAGTCGAAATCCATGACGCAAGCCATGGGCCACCCCTGCTGTCCGCTTTACCTGAGAGATTCGCCCCACGATCGGGGTTTGCTCCTTCGGTGGACCGCCGCCCGTGGGCAACGGCCTCTCTCCAGCAAGGAAACGCCGGCTTTCACCGGCGCCTCGTCAGTCCTTTTGCCTGAGCGTTCGGGAAGTCCCTGCGCCTTCGGCGGCCCCGGCACGCGGGGCTCTCTCCTGACCCCGGGAAGTGTAGTGGATCGCGCGGGCCCTTCGCGCTATCCCGACCAAAGACGCCACGCCCCGAAGCAGGCCGCGGCCCACACGGCCACGACGAAGGCCGCGCCCCAGCGGCTGACTGGCCTGGCGCCGCGCTCGCGCAGCCATTCGTCCGCCCTGGCGCGGCAATCCGCGAGCACCGCGGGGGGAATCAGCCGGATGGCGAGCCAGATCAGCCCCGGCAGCAGCAAAACGTCGTCGACGTAGCCCAGCACCGGAATGAAGTCGGGAATGAGGTCGATCGGGCTGAGCGCGTAGGCGACCACGAAGGCGCCCAGTGCCTTGGCATGCCATGGGGTGGACGGGTGCCTGCCGGCGAACCAGAGCGTGACGCCGTCGCGCTTCAGGCGCTTCGCCCAGCTGCGAAGGCGCCCGGACAGGGGGATTGCGGGAGGCGGCGAGTTCACCCGGCGATGGTGTCACAGCCCCGGCCGGGCATCTCGCGTATCCCTTTTGTCGTCAATGCACGACTTCGGCCGGCGGCAGCAGCCGGTCGATGCGCTCGCGCAGCGATTCGGCACGCTCCACGCCCGCGCTCTTCTCGATCTCGGTGAGCATCAGCGCGGCGATGGTCAGCATGGCGTTGCGGTCGCGCGCCTCGCGCAGCGCGTCGCGCATCTGCAGCGCGAACTTGGGGTCGCGCCGCACGAACATGCGCTCGCAGATGTCGAAGAGGAACATGCGGGTGGTGGCCAGCGAACGCTTGCCGTCGAAGGTGTCGGCCGAGGTGGCCACCTGGATCGGCTGGGCGGCGGGGATGGGCGAGGGCGCGGGCTGCGCGGGAGGCTCCGCCGGGGCTGCCGCTGCCTTCGGGCTCTGCAGGTAGCCCTTGTCGATCAGCGCCTGGATCGCCTGCTCGGCCTCATCCCGGTTGGCGAAGAGCGGGCTGAAGTCGGTAAGGGAGCGCCGGCCGTCGGCCATCAGCAGCAGGGCGCGTTCGCGCTGGCTGAGCGTGCGCTGTCCGCCCTGGAGTTCGTCGCGCGCCTTGTCGGTCTTGGTGGGAAACATGGCAGCCACAGCTTTCGGGAATCGAGGGCTGCAGCATCGTTGCAAGTAGTGACATCTCCATGAACCGTTTGGCTTACAGGGGCAATTCCGCGGCGGTCTTCAGCCGGCGCTTTCCTTGCGTATGAGCCACCGGTTGCCCATGCGCTGCAGCTCCAGCGTCTTGCGGCCTTTCTCGCGGAACTTGTCGGCGCTGTAGGTCTGCTCGAAGGTGGCGGTGGCCGATTGACCCTGGACGCTGATGACGAGGCTCTCGATGCCCACGTTGATGACGGCCTTGTCCTCGATGCGCGCGCGGCGGTCGGCCTCCCAGGCCTTGCGGTCCTGGCCGCGCGGCGGGGCGAAGTCGGGCGCATAGGCGGCAAGGTAGCGCGCCACGTCCCGTGCGGACCAGGCCGCGGCCCAGGCGCGCACGGCGGCTTCGACTTCGCGGATGCCGGCGGCGGGATCCACCGGCGCTGCCGCCGCCGATGCAGGGGCGGCCTGCGTGGCGGGCGCCGCGGGCGGGGCGCCGAAGGCGGCCGGTGCCAGCAATGCGCCGCCCATCACGCTGCCCATCACGCTGCCTGTCACGCCGCTTGTCAGGCAGCTCAGGAATCGATTCATGGCGCAGTCCCCTCCTTGTCGGTTGTCGCCCGATTCTGGCAGCGAACATGCGTGGGGCAGACCGGCCCCCGGGACCAGTATTCAGGCGGCAGCCCCTTCGGCTTCTGCCGGCACGGCCTGCAGCGTCCGGTTGCGCAGGCGCAGCGCCATCACCGCCGCGGCGCACAGCACGCACAGCACGGTCGTCAGCGTCACGCCGAGCCCGCGCGCGTCCGAGAGCATGCCGAAGAGCGGCGACACCAACCCGCCCACCGACAGCGCCAGCCCCAGCGCGATGCCGCTGGCCGTGGCCGGGTTGCGCGGCAGGTAGTCCTGCGCCAATGTCACCTGCGCGGCGAAGGGCAGGAACATGCAAAGGCCGAAAAGCCCGGTGCAGGCCAGTGCCCAGCCGGCGGTCGGCGCGAGCACGATGCCCGCGAGGGACGGAAGCGCGAGCAGGTAGCCGGCGCGGATCGTGCCCATGCGCCCGATGCGGTCGCCGAGCCAGCCTCCGAGCAGCGTGCCCACCGCGCCTGCCGCCGTGAATGCGGTGAGCGCCGCCGCGCCCTGGAAGGCCGAGCCGTGCAGGTCGCGCGTGATGCGCAGCGACAGCATCGAAAGCACCGTGACGTACGGAATCGACCAGCCCACGATGGTCGCCACCAGCAGCCCGAAGGCGCGCCAGTCGTTGTGCGGCTTCATCAGATGGTCGCCGGCCTTCGGGGCTGCCGCGGCGCTGCTGCCCGAGGCAGCGCCGCGACGCGCGTTCGCGGCGAACCACACCACGCCCATCGCCAGCGCCGGCAGGCCCAGCAGGTAGCTGTGCGACAGGCTTCCGCCGCCCACCACCGTGGCCGCCAGCACCGGCGCGAACGAGGCGCCGATGGTGCCGCCCACCGAGAACACGCTCATCGCCTTCTGCGAGCCGCCGCCGGCCGCGCGCGCAGCCACCGTGGCCGGCGGGTGGTAGGCCGCGATGCCCAGCCCGCACAGCACCATGGCGATCCAGGTCAGCAGGTAGCTCTGACTGATGCCCGCCAGCACCACGCCCAGCGCGGCCACCAGGAAGCCCGTGGGCACCAGCCAGCTGCGAGGGTGGCGGTCGGCGTACAGGCCGAACAGCGGCTGCACCACGCTCGACAGGCCGGTGGCCGCCAGCATCAGGCCGCTGACGGCCGTGTAGCTGTAGCCGCGCTCCAGCACCATGAAGGGCAGCAGCGCGGGCACGAGGCCCTGGTAGAGATCGTTGACGGCATGGGTGCCGGTGAGCAGCCCGAGTCGGCGCTTGTTCATGACGAATGCTTCTTTCGTTTGCAGGGAGGGAGGAAAAAAGCATCGTAGAAAGCCGTGAGAAGATGTTCTTGCTACGAATCCTCAAGCGTCGTCGAGAAATGGACAAACCGGCCCAGGCAGCGATCAACCTGCGTCCCGAACAAGGGGAGTCGACCCCGCGCGCCGTCGCGGCGCTGGCGACCGACCCGGCCGGCGACGCCTTCATCCCGCCGCACACGCACCGGCGCGGGCAGCTCATCCACGCGATCTCGGGCGTGATGCTGGTGAGCGCCGCGGCCGGCAGTTGGGTGGTGCCGACCGGGCGCGGCGTGTGGGTGCCCGGCGGCATGGAGCATCAGATCCGCATGGCGGGCGAGGTGCGCATGCGCACCGTCTTCGTCGAGCCGGGCATGCGCGCCGACCTGGGCGGCGAATGCCGCGTGATCCAGGTGAGCGAACTGCTGCGCGCGCTGATCGTCGCGGCCGTGTCGCTGCCGCTGGACTACGCGCCGGGCGGCCGAGACGAGCGCGTGATGGAGCTGCTGCTCGACGAGATGGAGGCCGCGCCCGCGCTCTCGCTGCACGTGCCGATGCCGCGCCATGCAAGGCTGGCCGCGTTGTGCGAGGAACTGGTGCGCGACCCCTCGCTGCCCGCCACCCTCGACGACTGGGCCCTGCGCCTGCACATGAACAGCCGCACGCTCGCGCGCCTGTTCCATCGCGAGACGGGCATGAACTTCGGAGCCTGGTGCCGGCAGGCGCGGCTGCTGCTGAGCCTGCCCCGGCTGGCAGCGGGCGCGTCGATCCTCGAGGTGGCGCTGGCGCACGGCTACGAGAGCCCGAGCGCCTTCACCGCCATGTTCCGACGCACGCTCGGCGTGCCGCCGAGCCAGTACCTGCACCGGTCCGGCTGAACGGCTTCGCTACTTGAACCCGAGCGTGTGCGGCAGCCAGGTGCTCAGCGCCGGCACGAAGGTCAGGATCAGCAGCACCGCGCCGTGCGCCCACAGGAACGGCACCAGCTCCTTCACGAGCGCGGTCATCGGCACCTTCGACACGTTGCAGGTCACGAACAGCAGCCCGCCCACCGGCGGCGTGATCATGCCCAGCGTGAGGTTGAAGATCACGATCATCGCGAAGTGCACCGGATCGACGCCCAGCTTCACGGCCACCGGCGCGAGGATCGGCGCCAGCACCATCACGCCCGGCAGCGGCTCGATGAAGATGCCGAACAGCAGCAGGAACACGTTGACGATGATCAGGAACATCCACGGCGAGAGGTTCATGCCGATCAGCCATTCGGCCATCTGCTGCGGAATGCCCTCGATCGTGAGAATCCACGCGAACGAGGCCGACAGCCCGATGATGATCAGCACCGAGGCCGACAGCAGGGCGGAGCGCGAAAGAATGTCCGGCAGCGCCTTCCATTCGAGCGTGCGGTAGATGAACTTGCCGCACACCAGCGCGTAGAACACCGCCACCACCGATGCCTCGGTGGGCGTGAACCAGCCCGCGCGCATGCCGCCGAGAATGACCACCGGCAGCAGGATCGCGGGAATCGCCTTCCACGTCGTCACCAGGATCTCGCGCAGCGGCGGCGTCTGGCCGTCGCCCTTGTAGTTGCGCTTCTTCGAGACGTGGAAGTTCACCAGGCACATCGCCACCGCGATCAGGATGCCCGGCAGGATGCCCGCGGCGAACAGCGTGCCGACGGAGACCGTCTCGTCCTGCAGCGCGTAGATGATCATGATGATCGAGGGCGGAATGATCGGCCCCACGATCGCGGTCGAGGCCGTGAGCGCCGCCGCGTAGGAGCGGTCGTAGCCGGCCTTGTCCATCATCTTGATGAGCATCGACCCCGGACCCGCCGCGTCGGCCAGCGCCGAGCCCGAGATGCCCGAGAAGAAGGTCAGCGACACCACGTTGGTGTAGCCCAGCCCGCCGCGCCGGTGGCCCACGAACTGGCCCGCGAAGCGAAGCAGCACCTCGGTGAGCGAGCCGCCGCTCATGAGCTCGGCCGCCAGGATGAAGAAGGGCACCGCCATCAGCGGGAAGCTGTCGATGCCGGTGAAGGTTTCCTTCAGCAGCACCATCAGCGGGTAGTTCTCCGCCAGGATCAGCGTGGTGACGGTGGAAAGGCCCAGCGCGAAGGCCACCGGCACGCCGATGGCCAGGAACACGCAGGCGGAAACGATGAGAACGAGGCTTGCATCCATGGTCGTTCTCCTTACAGCGACGCGCTCGCGTTGGCGTCGAAGTGCGCGTCGGACGCGAACTCGCGGTTCATCACGTAGCCGCGCACCACCAGCAGCCAGTGCACGACCAGCAGAACGCCGCCGAACAGCATCGCGCTGTAGATGTAGGCGAAGGGAATCTGCGTGACGGCCGTGAGCTGGAACATCGTGCGCTGCATGTAGAGCCAGCCGTACCAGACCATGAAGCCGAAGAAGGCGAAGAGCAGCCCGGCCACCACGATGCGCAGCGCCACGGCGGCGGGGCGGGGCAGCGCGTCCTGCAGGTTCTCGACCGCGATGTGCCCGCCGTAGCGCAGCACCGGCCCGGCGCCCAGGAAGGTGAGCCAGATCATCATGTGGCGCGACACCTCCTCGGCCCATTCGAGCGACTGGTTGGTGGTGTAGCGCAGCACGACGTTGGTGAAGATGATGACCGACATGGCGGCCAGCAGAAGAATCAGCGCCCAGCGGTTGGCGGCGAGAAAGTAGCGCTCGAAGGCTTGCACTTTGAGTTGTTCTCTGTGTTTTGTCGAAGAAGAAAAACGAAGCGCCCGGCGCACGCGTGCGTACCGGGCGCGTTGCCGGAAAACCGGCCGTAACCAGCTCGCGGCTTACTTGACGTCCGTGATCTTCTTGATGTTGTCCGCGCCGAATTCCTTGGCGTAGCTAACGTACGCCGGCTTCAGCGCCTCGCGGAAGGCCGCGCCGTCGACGGTGCGCGTGACCTTCATGCCGTCCTTCTCGAGCTGGGCGATGCCGTTGTTCTCGTCGTCGTTCACCTTCTTGCGCTGGGCGATGGCGGCCTTCTTCGCGGCTTCGGTGAACACCTTCTTGTCGGCGTCCGACAGCTTGTTCCACACCTTCGGCGACAGCAGCAGCAGCGCCGGCGAGTACACGTGGCCCGTGAGCGAAAGATGCTTCTGCACCTGCGAGAACTTCGAAGCCAGGATCACCGGAATCGGGTTCTCCTGTCCGTCGACCGTGCCCTGCTGCAGCGCGCCGAACAGCTCGGGGAAGGCCATGGGCGTGGGCAGGATGCCGAAGGTGCGGTAGCCGTCCATGTGCACCTTGTTTTCCATTGTGCGCATCTTCAGGCCGGCCGCGTCGGTGGGCTTGACGATGTCGCGCTTGCTGTTCGTCATGTGGCGGAAGCCGTTCTCCGTCCAGGCCAGCGCGATGATGCCCTTGCTCGGGAACTTGGTCAGGATGTCCTGGCCGATCGGGCCGTCCATCACCTTGCGCGCGTGGTCGTAGTCGCGGAACAGGAAGGGGATGTCGACGATCTTCACCTCGGGCACGAAGTTGCCCACCGGGCCGGTCGAGGTGTTGACTAGGTCCTGCGTGCCGAGCTGGATGGCCTCGATCTGCTCGCGCTCGCCGCCCAGCGCCGAGTTGGCGAAGTGCTGGCACTTGTAGCGGCCTTGCGTGCCCTTCTCGATCTCTTCGCAGAACACCGTGGAGCCCACGCCGTAGTGCGACTCCTTGGAGGTCGCGTAGCCGATCTTGAGAACGGTTGGGGCCTGGGCGAAGGCGGAAGTGCCCAGGGCGAGCGAAAGGCAGGCGGCGGCGATGTGGCCGAGTTTCATGATGTCTCCGGGGGTTGAAGTCAGGTGCGCGTCAGGCGCACGCGACTATGCAACACCGGAGAGCTTCACCGCGTCGGGATTTTCACGGACGTACTCGCGGATGACCGCCTCGAAGCTCTCGTCCGCCGAGAGACCCAGCGCCTTCGCGCGCGCGGTCTCGATGCGGCCGGGCCAGGTCTTCACGATACGCATGATCACCGGGTCGGGCGTGCGGTCGAGCAGGGCGGTGGCCGCCTTGCCGGCCACGCGCTCCAGCGCCGCGGCCATCTCGCCGACCGTGGTGGCCAGCGAGGGCAGGTTGAGCGCGGTGCGCGGGCCCCATTGCGCGTCGCTCGCTTCGGCGGCGCGGATGATGCCCTCGATGGTGCGCGCCGGTGACGCAATGGCGACAGGCGTCTCGTCCGGCACCGGGCAGGCCGCGCGCAGCCCCGCCAGCGGCTCGCGGATCATTCCGCTGAAGAAGCCCGAGGCCGCGCCGTTGGGCTTGCCCGGGCGCACGCTCACCGTCATGAGCCGCACGCTGCGTCCGCGCACGAAGCCCTTGCGCGTGAAATCGGCTACCAGTTGTTCACCAATGAATTTCTGGATGCCGTAGCTGGTCTGCGGCGTGGGCAGCGTGTGGTCCTCGATCACCTTCGGCAGCGGCTGCTCTGGCGAGTCGCCGAACACCGCGAGCGAGCTGGCGAATACCAGCACCGGCCTGGTTCCGAGCGCGCGCACCCGTTCGAGCAGCGCGTGCGTGGCGGCGAAGTTGCTGCGCATGCCGAGGTCGAAGTCGGCCTCGCATTCGCCGCTCACCGCCGCGGCCAGGTGGAAGATGGCGTCGGCTTCGCGCCAGGGCGCGGCATCCGCTTCAGCCGCGAGCTGCGCGTTGAGGTCGCCGGTGATGGCTGCGATGCGCGCGTCGGCCGAGAGGTCCGCCGGCGGGGCCGCGCGGTCGACCAGCGTGATGCGTTCGATGGAACGGGCCGGCTCGCCAGCCAGGGAAAGGCTGCCTTGCTTCAGCAGCGTGCGCGCGAGTCGCGCACCCAGAAAACCGGCGCCGCCGGTGATGACGATCTGCATGGGTCTTGTCTCCTGTGAGCCGCAAGAATAAGCGAGGCTCGCCGGATCGGCTCACGAGACGAAGCTCACCAGAGCTTGGCGCAGGCCCCGCTCAGCACCACGTCGGCGCTGGGCGCGGCGGGCGATGCATTGCGTTCGCGCGTCACGACCAGGCGCGAGACCTTCGACAGCAGCTTCTCGGATGTGTCTGGCAGCGCCAGCGTGCCGGCGCCGCTCGCCGGTACCGCGCCGATGGCGAACGGCGCCGCGTCGGCGGGCAAGGCCCACAGCACGAGCCGCTCCTCGCCTGAGACGGGCAGCTCCGCCCCGCCCAGCACCTTCAGCGTGACCGTGCGGCCGTAGCGCAGCGAACTCACCAGCAGCCGGCCCCGGCCCTCGGTGTCGGTGAGCACGCCCACATAGCTCTGCGGCAGGCGCTCGCCGGAGCGCATCGCGAGCTGGTCGCTCGTGATGAAGATGCCGGGCACCGCGAGGAACAGGGCGCTCGCGGCGATCACGCCCGCGGCCAGTCCGCCGACGCCGAAGCCCGCGGGCCGCAGCCAGCCGGTCCAGCGCGAGGCGCGTGCCTTCGCCGGGGCTCGTTCCGATGTGCCGACGGGCTGAGTGCGCGCCGCGATCGCGCGCCACAGGTCGGGCGAAGGCTTGCGCTGCGGCACCGACAGGGCCAGCTGCCCGAGCCGCTGCTCCCAGTGCGCCACCACGTCGCGCACGTCGGCGCGGTCGCGCATCAGCCGCTCGAAGCGCCGGCGCGCGCCGCCAGCCAGCGTGCCCAGCGCATAGGACGAAGCCAGCGCGTCGAGCAGGCGAGGGTCGGTGTATCTCATGGCGCCACCCCCTGCGCGTCGAGGCAGGCGCGCAGCTTGTCGAGGCCGCGCCGTATCCATGCCTTGACTGTGCCGAGCGGCGCATTCAGTTGCGCTGCGACCTCGGTGTGCGACATGCCCTGGTAGTAGGCCAGCGCGAGGCTCTGGCGGAAGCTGCCGTCGAGCGCCGACATGCAGCCTTCGATGCGCAGCGCGTGCATGGCCTGGTCGAAGAGCTGCGCGGCGCCGGGGGCGGGGTCGGCCGTGGTGTCGGCTTCGTCGTCCGCATCCGCATCTACGGCCTGCGGCTGCTCGTGGGCATGGCGCCGCGTGCGGGCGCGCAGCGCATCCAGCGCCTTGTTGCGCACGATCGCGATCAGCCAGGTGATCGGCTGGATCTCCTGCCCCTCGACGCTGGAGCGATAGCCGCCCGCGTTCTTCCAGATGCTCACATAGGCCTCTTGCAGCACGTCCTCGGCCGCCTGTTCGTTGCCCAACATACGAATCGCGACGCCGAACAGATGCATGTGCGTGCGTTCGTAGACCTGGGCAAAGCAGGCATGGTCGCCACGGGCCGCGCCGGCGATCAGCTCCTGCAGGCTCATCAGAATATTTCTATTCATGCGCTCGAGTATTGCATCCGTTTTCGCGCGGGTGTCGTTTCTGGGGAAGGGCCGGGAGCTCCGGCCCGCATCCGTTCGCTTCTCTTTCCATCTTTTCTTCCAGAACCGGAAAACACCATGACATCGATCTCCACGCGAATCCTTCCCTCGGCGGCTGCCCTGCTGGGCACCGCATTGCTTGCTGCCTGCGCAACGCCGGCGGTCGAGCTGCCGGCCGCCATCAAGGCATCCGCCGGCGAGCGCGCCGCCTTCACCTGGCACGCGACGGGCGTGCAGATCTACGAATGCCGGGCGGGCGACAAGGGCGCGCTGGCCTGGCAGTTCGTCGCGCCTGAAGCGGAGCTCTTCGGCCCCGGCGGAGCGAAGGCCGGCACGCACGGCGCCGGCCCCCACTGGACCGCGCTCGACGGCAGCAAGACGATCGGCACCGTGAAGGCCCGTGCCAACGGGCAACGCGAAGCCGACATCCCCTGGCTGCTGCTGTCCGCCAGGTCCGCGGGTGGTCCCGGCAGGCTGGCCGAGGTCACCGGCGTTCAGCGCATCAACACCGTCGGCGGCAATGCGCCGGCGAAGGGGTGCGAGGTGCAGGCCGACGCCGGCAAGCGCATCAGGCAGGACTACAGCGCGGACTACGTCTTCCTGGTTGCCAGGTAGTCTCCGGTTGCCCCATGAAGCGGGCCGGCCGGCCCGCTTCCGCTTCATGCTCAGCTCTTCTTGCCGCCACTGGCCTTGAAGCTCTCGACCGAAGCCTTCAGATCCTTGTATTCGGGGCAGGCCATGTTGCAAGCCTGTCCCAGCGCGGCCAGGCGTTGTTCGGCCTTGGGCAGGTCGCCCATCGAGATGTACAGCTCGCCCGAGTATTCGAGTGCGCCGACGTGCTTCGGATCGATCTTCAACGCCGCGTCGTAGTACTTCTCCGAGGCGCTCCACTTGCCCGCGCCGGACTTGCGCAGGGTGTAGCCCATCAGGTTGTTCCAGTCGGCGTTGCCGGTGTCGTTGACGCGCTCGAGCTCGCTGATGGCCGCGGTCCACTTGCTTTCGGCGATCAGGGCGCGTGCGGCGGCCAGCTTGTTGGCGGGCGCGGCCTCGGTGACCGGCGCGGGGGCGGGCGCCGGGTCGGCGGCGAGCGCGTGGCCGGCTGCGAGAGCCACGGCGGCGGCGATGGCGATGCGGTGGAGCAGGGTGGTCATGGCGGAAGATCCTCTTCGAGAAGTTGAATGGGTTGGCGGACGGCGACTCGGACTTGCATCGCCGTCCTGAACCCACTTACGCCACCGGTTTCGAAACGGACGCATCGGCGCGAAAAGAAAAAAGCCCTCCGAAGAGGGCTTTCCGTTTCCATGCAGGCGCGGCGCCTTACATCCCCACGTAGTTCGGCCCGCCGCCGCCTTCGGGCGTGACCCACACGATGTTCTGCGTCGGGTCCTTGATGTCGCAGGTCTTGCAGTGCACGCAGTTCTGCGCGTTGATCTGCAGGCGCTGCTTGCCGTCCTCGGTGCCTACGAACTCGTATACGCCGGCGGGGCAGTAGCGGCTCTCGGGGCCTGCGAACTTCGTGAGGTTGACGTTCACCGGCACCGTCGCGTCCTTGAGCGTCAGGTGGGCCGGCTGCTGCTCTTCATGGTTGGTGTTGCTGATGAACACGCTGGAGAGGCGGTCGAAGGTGAGCTTGCCGTCGGGCTTGGGGTAGACGATGGGCTTGCACTCCGCAGCGGGCTTCAGGTACAGGTGGTCGGCCTTGGTGCGGCGCAGCGTCCATGGAATGTGGCCCTTGAGCAGCCACTGCTCGACGCCGTTCATGAAGGTCGCGATGCCCAGGCCCTTCTTGAACCAGGCCTTGAAGTTGCGGGCCTTGTTCAGCTCGGTGTGCAGCCAGCTCTTCTCGAAGGCGGCCGGGTAGGCCGTGAGCTCGTCGTGCTGGCGGCCTGCCACGACCGCGTCGAAGGCGGCCTCGGCGCACAGCATGCCGGTCTTGATGGCGGCATGGCTGCCCTTGATGCGGCTCACGTTGAGGTAGCCGGCCTCGCAGCCGACCAGCGCGCCGCCCGGGAACACCGTCTTGGGCAGCGACATCAGGCCGCCGGCCGTGATGGCGCGCGCGCCGTAGCCGATGCGCTTGGCGGGCTTGATTCCCTTGGACTCGTCGCCTTCCAGGTACCAGCGGATGTTGGGATGCAGCTTCCAGCGCTGCATTTCCTCGAAGGGGCTCAGGTAGGGGTTGCTGTAGTCCAGGCCCGTGATGAAGCCCATGGTGACCTTGTTGTCCTCCATGTGATAGAGGAAGGCTCCGCCATAGGTGTCGCTCTTCATCGGCCAGCCGGCGGTGTGCAGCACGAAGCCGGGCTGGTGGCGCTTGGGGTCGATTTCCCAGACTTCCTTCACGCCGAGGCCGTAGGTCTGCGGGTCCTTGCCGGCGTCGAGCTTGTACTTCGCGATGAGCTGGCGGCCCAGGTGGCCGCGCGCGCCTTCGGCGAACACGGTGTACTTGCCCAGCAGCTCCATGCCGAGCTGGAAGTTCTCGGTGGGCTCGCCGTCCTTGCCGACGCCCATGTTGCCGGTGGCCACGCCGCGCACCGAGCCGTCTTCGTTGTAGAGCACCTCGGCGGCCGGGAAGCCCGGGAAGATTTCCACGCCCAGGTTCTCTGCCTGCTGCGCCAGCCACTTGGTGAAGGCGCCCAGGCTGATGATGTAGTTGCCGTGGTTCTGGAAGCAGGCCGGCAGGAAGAGGTTGGGGGTGCGCAGGCCCGACTTCTCGCCCAGGAAGACCATCGCGTCGTCGGTGACCGGCTGGTTGAGCGGGGCGCCGAGTTCCTTCCAGTCGGGCAGCAGCTCGTTGAGCGCGCGCGGATCCATGATGGCGCCCGAGAGGATGTGCGCGCCGGGCTCCGAGCCCTTCTCGAGCACCACGACCGAAATCTCCTTCTCGTGCTGCGCGGCGAGCTGCTTGAGCCGGATCGCGGTCGACAGGCCGGCGGGGCCGCCGCCGACCACGACCACGTCGTATTCCATGGCTTCGCGAGGGCCGAACTGGGCGAGGATTTCGTCGTGCGTCATGTGGGTTGGATCGATAATGATTTTTCGGGGCGCGGGGGCTTCCCGGGATTGCGGGGCATTTTATGCGGCGTCCGGGCATGCTCCCTGTCGCGTCCAGGCATGCTCCCTACCGCTCGCGGGCGGGGTTTCCCGCGTCACCTGCGCGACTCCACAGGATCCAGTCCATGGCTTACAGCATCGATCTCTCCGGCCGCGTGGCCTTCGTCACCGGCGCCTCCAGCGGGCTCGGCGCCCAGTTCGCGAAAACGCTGGCGCGGCCGTGGTGCTCGCGAGCCGTCGCGTCGAGAAGCTCAAGGAACTGCGCGCGCGCATCGAAGGCGAGGGCCACGACGCCCATGTGGTCGAGCTCGACGTGACCGATGTCGACAGCATCAAGGCTGCAGTGGCACGCGCCGAGACCGAGGTAGGGCCCATCGACATCCTGGTCAACAACTCGGGCGTGAGCACCACCCAGCGCCTGCAGGACGTGACGCCCGACGACTACGACTACATCTTCGACACCAACGTGAAGGGCTCCTTCTTCGTGGCGCAGGAGGTCGGCAAGCGCATGCTGGCGCGCGCCAGGGGCACGGCGCCGGGCACCTACATCGGCGGGCGCATCATCAACATCGCCTCGGCCGCGGCGCTCAAGGTCATGCCGCAGATCGGCACCTACTGCATGAGCAAGATCGCGGTGGTGCAGATGACGAAGGCCATGGCGCTGGAGTGGGGCCGCTTCGGCATCAACGTGAACGCGCTGTGCCCGGGCTACATCACGACCGAGCTCAACGAGGAGCACTGGAGCACCGAGGGCGGCGCAAAGCTGGTCAACATGCTGCCGCGCAAGCGCGTGGGCAAGCCGGAAGACCTCGACGGGCTGATCGTGCTGCTGGCCAGCGGCCAGAGCCACTTCGTGAACGGCGCCGTCATCGCGGCCGACGACGGGTTCGCGCTCTGAGCCCGCGGGCGTGGGTCGGCATCGCGGCCGGTTTGGCCGCGGGTGCGCTCTGGGGTCTGACCTTCGTGGCGCCGCGCATGGTGGGCCACTTCGGCATGGTGGACATCACTGCCGCGCGCTTCGCCGTGTTCGGCGCCGTCTCGGCGCTGGCGGTGTTCGGGCGGCCGGCCGCCGTGCGCTGGCCTGACGGGCGGCAGGCGCTCGCGGCGCTGGGGCTCAGCGTGCTGGGCTTCACCGGCTACTACCTGCTGCTGGCCTTCGGCATCCAGGCAGCGGGCACGGAGGTGCCCAGCCTCATCATCGGCACGATCCCCGTCTGGATGATGCTGCTGGGCCGCCCGGCGGGCCTGCGCATGAGCGCTCTGTTGCCGGGGCTGCTGCTCACGGGCGCGGGCATCGCGCTGATGATCTACGGCGCATGGTCGGCGCAGCACGGCGCCGGAGGCGAGACCGGAGCCCGCTTCGGCTGGGGCATCGCGCTGGCGGTGGCCTCGATGGTGAGCTGGACGGTGTACGGACTGCTCAACGCCGCCTGGCTGCAGCGCCATCCGGGACTCAACGCGACCGACTGGGCCAACTGGCTCGGCGTTGCGACCGGCCTCGGCGCCTTGCTGCTGTGGGCCGTCGCGGGCAGCGACGTGGCCGCTCTGAAGGCGCAGCCCGACGGCATGCTCTTCGTCTGGATCGCGCTGGCCAGCGGCTTCGGCTCCTCGTGGCTCGCGACCATTCTCTGGAACATCGCGAGCCAGCGGCTGTCGGCCAGCCTCTGCGGGCAGCTGATCGTCAGCGAGACGCTGTTCGCGCTCTTCTATTCCTTCGTCTGGGACGGCCGCTGGCCGCAGGCCACCGAGTGGGCCGCGGCGGCGCTGTTCGTGCTGGGCATCCTCGCATCCATCAAGGCGCACCGATGAGAATCGAAATCCCCGAAAAGAAGAAGCTGGTGTACGAGACGTCCATTCCCATCCGCTGGGGCGACATGGACGCCATGGGCCACCTGAACAACGGCACCTACTTCCGCTACCTCGAAACCGCGCGCATCGACTGGATGCACTCCATCGGCTTCGAGCCGCAGCCGAACGGCGAGGGCATGGTGATCGTCAACGCCTTCTGCAACTTCTACCGGCAGATCGAGTACCCGGGCAACGTGCTGCTCAAGATGTACGTGAGCGACCCGGGCCGCACCACCTTCGAGAGCTGGGCCACCATGGCCCGCGAGGCGGAGCCCGACGTGATCTGCGCGGCGGGCGGCGCGACAACGATCTGGGTCGACTTTCCGAAGCAGAAGGCGCTGACCTTGCCGGACTGGTTGCGCGCGCTGGTGAGCGAGTGAGCGGGCGAGTGAGCGGGCTGCAGGCACCGGTGAAGCGGAAGTTCGTGGCGCTCGCGCTCCTGGCGCTGTTCTGCACCGGTGTCCACGCCCAGGCCAGGCCCGGCAAGAACGAGTGCACCGCCGACGAGCCCTACCTGCGCGCGGCGGCGCTCGGCCAGGCCGGGTTCGAGCTCCCCGTGTTCAAGCGCTATTGCTATACCGACAAGTCGGGCAGCCACGTCCTGCTGCTCGGCGAGAAGCAGGACCGGCCATTTCCCGGGGAGCAGCTCTCCTCGGCCATACAGGCCTCGCTCTACAAGGTGGGCGGAGACAAGGCCTCGCTGACGCGGGAGTGGTCGATCCGCGATTTCGCCGGCAAGGACGAGGCCGGTGTCAATTTCCGATCGAAGCTCATCGAGCTTTCGGACATCGACGGTGACGGGCTGGTCGACCCGGTTCTCGTCTACCGCTTCTTCGACCCCGACGGTGCCGATCGCATCGACAACGACGACTTCGTGGGGCGCATCAAGATCATCGTGTTCCACCAGGGCAGGAAGGCGACGATACATGCCATCACCGGCCATCTGGACGGCGACCGCAAGACCGTCGCCAACGATGGCTACTTCGCGCTGCCGAAGCCGGTGCAGCAGCACCTGGTGAAGAAGATGGCGGCGATGTACGCAGCCGGGCAGTTCGGTTTCGACAATTCCTACGGCTTTGTGCCGAAGAGGGAAACCGCCGGCCGCTGACGCTGCCGGCGCGGCTCGTTCAGGCCCGCTGCAGCACGATGCGCGCCTCGAAGCCCTGCGCCGCACCCGCCGGCGGCGACGACAGCTCGAGCTTCGCGCCGTGCTTCTCGACGATGGTGCCCACGATCGAGATGCCCAGGCCGTAGCCGGCGCGGTCGGAGCTGTGGCGCACGTGGCGTTCGCGCAGCGTGGTGAGCTGCTCGGGGGGGACGCCGGCGCCGGAGTCGCGCACGGCCAGCGTGCAGGGTTCCATCACCTCGATGACGACGCGACCGCCGCCGTAGCGAAGGGCGTTCTCCACCAGGTTGCGCAGCGCGATCGCAAGCGCATCGACGTCGCCCAGCGCCAGCGGTGCATTGCTGTCGGGCACCTTGAGCGCAAGGCGCTCGATGTTCTGCGGGTCTTGCCAGAAGTCCTGCGCCACGGTGCCGGCGAGCTGCACCAGGTCGACCTGCATCCGCGTGAGCGAGGCGCCCGATTCCGCGCGCGACAGCTGCAGCAGCTTCTCGGTGCGGTGGCTCAGGGTGCGCAGCGCGTCCAGCGCGGCCTGCACGTCGTTGCGCCGCAGGTCGTGCTCGAGCGCGGTCTGCAGCCGCAGCCGGACGGCGGCGAGCGGCGTGCGAAGCTCGTGCGCGGCATTGGCCGCCAGGGCGCGCTCCACGTCGAGCGAATGGGACAGCCGGTCGAGCAGCCGGTTGACGTGGTCGCCGACGATGCGCAGCTCCTTCGGCAGCCCCGGCAGGGTGATAGGGCTGAGGTCCGCGCCGCTGCGCTTCTCGATCTCGCCAGCCAGCTGCTGCAGCACCCGCAGTTCGGTACGCGCCACGTTGCGCAGTACCAGCGCGAGCAGCGGCAGCACCGCGCCGAGCGGAATGATCAGGCCGAAGAGCGTGCGGTTGAGCGCGCGCCGGCGCTCGTCGAGCGGGTCGGCCACCTGGAAGAACAGGCCCAGCGTCGGGTGGCGCACGGTGTAGATGCGCCAGGTCGGGTTGTTCGCGAAACCGGCGGCCAGTGGCACGTCGAAGGTGTCGGGCGGCGCTTCGGCGGAGCGCAGCAGCACGTGCTCGTGCAGGTCGACGATCTGGTAGATGACGGCGTCTTCCGAGAAGAGCTGCTTGGGCGCGATCAGCGGCTGGCGCGGCGGCTCCTCGCCCGGGTGCTGCAGCTTCTCGAGCTCCTGCACGGCCATCGCGAACATGCGGTGCGAGACCTCCACCAGTTCGTTGTCGAAGTTGTGGTTGATCTCGCGGTCCACGTACCAGACCACGGCGAACACGCACAGCAGCCACACGCCGCCGACCCACACGATTAGCGTGCGGGTCAGGCGTCCGGCGAGCGAATCGCGGCCGGCCGCGAAGCTGCTGGCGTTCAACGGGCGGGCCTCATTCGTCGTCGTCCGTGGAGAACGACAGCCGGTAGCCGAGGCCGCGCAGCGTCTGGATGTGGCTGCGGCCGAGCTTGCGCCGCAGGCGGCTGATGAAGACCTCGAGCGTGTTGCTGTCGGCCTCGTCGCCGAAGCCGTACAGCGCGTCGGCGAGGTTCTCGCGCGTGTGGATGCGCTCGGGCCGGGTGGCCATCACGCGCAGCAGCGCCCATTCCTTCTGCGTGAGGGTGATCGGCAAGCCGTTCCTGCGCACCATGTCGTGCGCCAGGTCGATCTCGAGCGTGCCGAGCTGCAGCACCGGCGAACTGCTCGCGCTGCGACGGCGCTCGACGGCGCGCAGGCGCGCCAGCAGTTCGGCCGGGTCGTAGGGCTTGATGAGGTAGTCGTCGGCGCCGGCGTCCAGGCCGCGGATGCGGTCGGTGACCTGGTCGCGCGCGGTCAGCACGATGACGATGGGGCGCTCGGGCAGGGCGCGAACCTGCGGCAGCAGCGAGAGGCCGTCGCCGTCGCCCAGGTGCAGGTCGAGCAGTACTGCCGCGTACTGCACCGAGAGCAGGGCGCCGCGCGCGTCGGCGAGGCTCGGGGCCACGTCGACCACGAAGGCCTTGGCCAGAAGGTAGCTGCAGACGGCATCTGCCAATGCAGTGTCATCTTCGACCAGCAATATGCGCACGCCATGTCCTTCCAGGAAAAATCGAAGTCTAGCGCCACCGAGTTGCACCGGGCTTTTCAGTCAGGTTCGGTTCATCTTGCTTCAGGCTCGGTTCATTCCGCAAACGTAGGCTCGCGGCTGGTTTCCAGTCCTGCCTTCGTTCATGACACGCTTTCCCAATCTCCGTCTGGGGGTCTTCACCCTCGCTGCACTGATTGCATTGATGGCGTGGGACGCGACAGGCGCCGACCTGCTGCTGGCGCGCATGGCGGGCTCCCATCTCGGCTTTCCCCTGCGGGACAACCCTTTCATGGTCCACGTCATGCATGAGGGCGCGCGAAACCTCAGCTGGGCGCTGGTGATCCTGCTCTTCGCCGCGATCCGCTGGCCCTTCGGCCTGCTGCGCCGGCTCGACACGGGCGCCCGCGTGCAGCTGGCCCTGACCGTGCTGGGCTCGGTGATCGCGGTCAGCATCCTCAAGCACGCGAGCCACACCAGCTGCCCCTGGGACCTGCAGGAGTTCGGCGGCGTGGCGCGCTACGTATCCCACTGGTCGTGGGGCATCGGCGACGGCGGTCCGGGCGGCTGCTTCCCGGCCGGCCATGCTTCCGCGGCTTTTGCCTACGTGGGCGGGTACTTCGTCCTGCGGCGGGTATCGTCCCGCGCCGCGGCAATCTGGCTGTGGACGGCCGTGGCGGCCGGGCTGGTGCTCGGCGTGGCGCAGCAGCTGCGCGGCGCGCACTACATGAGCCACACCCTGTGGACCGCCTGGGTCTGCTGGACGGTGGGCTTCGCCATCGAGGTGGCCGTCTCGCGCTTCGGCTCCCACTCATCGAGGCCGGCGGTGCCCGCACATGCAGGGTCTTGATTTCGCGCTCTTTGGAATGATCAACGCGGGGCCCACGGTGCCGCCGTGGAGCCTGGGCTTCGCCGAGTTCTGCTCCGACCTGCTGCCGGCCCTGCTGACCCTGTCCATCGGCGTCTGCGCGCTGTTCAGCCGGCGCTGGCGCTACGCGCTCTTCACGGTGCTTCTGAGCGTTCTGGCCGCATGGCTGGTGGTGAACCTTATCCGTACGCTGGCGCCGATCCCCCGGCCCGCGTTCTACGGCCTTGGCATCCAGTGGGTGCCGCAGGGCGTGCGGCCGGGTTTCCCGAGCATGCATGCGGCCGGCACCTTCGCCGCGGCCTTCGCGCTCTGGTGCCTGCCTTCGCGCGTGCCCATGCTGGCGGCGCTGGTGGTGGCAGCCCTGGTGGCCTGGAGCCGCGTATACCTTGGTCTGCATTTCCCGTCCGACATCGTGGCGGCCACCATGCTGGGGGCGCTGGTGGCGATCCTGGTGGAGCGTGGAATCAGCCGTCCGCTGGGCCAGGCGGCGTCCGGCGCGATGGTTGCGCGGCGGCGTTCGGCGAGGCTGCGGCTGCGCAGGGCGAGTTTGAACACAGACTGAAGGGGCAATTCAGCCTCGCTTCAGGCGGGCTCGTTACATTCGCCCGATGTCTGTTTCGCGAATTGAGCCTGCACCTTTGGAGCGGGAGGGTTTTTCCGAGTCAAAAACGCCACAGTTGCCGCCTTCCGGCGCTCCGTGGACGCGGCTCGACCTCTGGTTGCAGCGGCCGCGCTCGGCCGCCATGGTCGTGCTCTGGCTTAGCCTCTATCTGGTGCTGACCACCAACTGGCCGTTGTGGAACGAGCTGGCTCGCATCGGCGGCGCGCCCAGCAGCTACATGTCCACCGTCCTGTCCATGAGCCTGCTCACGCTGTGCGGCTCGGCCGCCATGCTGTCGTTCACCGCCTGGTCGCGCTGGATGAAGCCGCTGTGGTTCCTGGTGGTGATGGTGGCGGCCTCGGTCCAGCACTACATGCTCGAGTACCGCGTGGTGATGGACCCCACCATGATCGCCAACGTGCTGCAGACCGATCCGAACGAGGCGCGCGACCTGATGAGCTGGCGCATGGCCTTCAACATCGCGGTGGTCGTGCTGCCCGCGGCCCTGCTGCTGTGGCGGGTGCGCGTGATGCCGATGCGCTTCCTGCCCAAGCTGCTGCGCAACGTGGGCCTGCTGTTGCTGGCGTTGGTCGTGGCGGTGGGCACCATCGTGTCCATGAACCGCGAGCTGGCACCGCTGATGCGCAACAACGTCCACCTGCGCTACATGATGAACCCGATCGCCGCCCTCTACTCGACGGGAGCCGTGTTCATCAGGCCGCTGTTCAAGCACAGCGGCAAGCTGATCTCCATCACCGCCGGTACGACGCTGGGCGCGAGCTACGCCTCGCAGGCCAAGCCGCCGCTCTTCGTGGTGGTGGTGGGCGAGACGGCGCGGGCCGACCACTTCGCGCTCAACGGCTACGCACGCGACACCACGCCCGAACTGGCCAGGCGCGGCGTGCTGAGTTACCGCGAGGTGCGCTCCTGCGGTACCAACACCCTGGCTTCGGTGCCGTGCATGTTCTCGCCGCTGGGCAAGGAAGGCTACGAGTCGCGCAAGGACGATTACGAAACCCTGGTCGACGTGCTGCAGGCTGCCGGCCTTGCCGTGTTCTGGCTCGACAACCAGGCCGGCTGCAAGGGCGTCTGCGAGCGCATCCCGAACGCCTCCGCCTTCGACGGCCTCGACGCCGCCACCAAGAAGGCGTTGTGCGACGGCGACGAGTGCCTCGACGACGTCATGCTCAAGGGCCTGGACGAGCGCATCGCCGCGCTACCGGCCGAGCGCCGCGCCAAGGGCGTGGTGCTGGTGATGCACCAGATGGGCAGCCACGGCCCCGCGTACTACAAGCGCTCGGCGCCCGACGTGAAGCGCTTCCTGCCAGAGTGCAAGACCAATGCGCTGGCCGACTGCGCCCATGCCGAGCTGATGAACGTGTACGACAACTCGATCGCGCAGACCGACCGCTTCCTCGGCCAGACCATCGACTGGCTGAAGACCCAGTCGAAGCAGTACGACCCTGCGCTGCTGTACGTGAGCGACCATGGCGAGTCGCTGGGCGAATACGGCCTGTTCCTGCACGGCGTGCCGTACAGCTTCGCGCCCGACGCGCAGAAGCACGTGCCCATGGTCACCTGGTTCAGCGAAGGCATGAGCGAGCGCCGCAAGCTCTCGCGTTCGTGCATGGAGGCGGGACTCGACGCGCCGCTCACGCACGACAACCTCTATCACACGGTGCTCGGCGTGATGGATGTGAGCACGCCGACCTACAAGCCTGCCCTGGACGCCCTCGCGTCCTGCCGGGCGAAGGGCTGAGGCAGGCAGGCAGGCAGGCGGCGCTGCCTGCCTACTTCTTCTCGCGGGGCACGCGCCCCATGAGGAAGAACTCGTCGTTCGGCCGCATGCCGCTGAAGCTGGCCAGCCGGTTGCTCAGCCCGAAGAAGGCGGTGATGGCGGCGATGTCCCAGATGTCCTCGTCGTCGAAGCCGTGGGCGTGAAGCGGCGGGAAGTCGCTGTCGTCGATCTCGTGCGAGCGCAGGCAGACCTTCATCGCGAAGTCGAGCATCGCGCGCTGGCGCGGCGTGATGTCGGCCTTGCGATAGTTCACCGCCACCTGGTCGGCCACCAGCGGCTTCTTCTCGTAGATGCGCAGCAGCGCGCCGTGCGCCACCACGCAGTAGAGGCACTGGTTGGCGGTGCTGGTGGTGGTGACGATCATCTCGCGGTCACCCTTGGTGAGCGAGCCTTCTTCCTTGAGCATGAGCGCATCGTGGTACGCGAAGAAGGCGCGCCACTCGGCGGGGCGGCGCGCGAGGCCGAGGAACACGTTGGGCACGAAGCCGGCCTTTTCCTGCACGGCGAGGATCGCGGTGCGGATGTCCTCGGGCAGGTCTTTCAGTTCGGCGAGGGGATAGCGGTCTGCAGCCATGTCTGTCTCCGTTGTGGTTTGCCTTGATGGGGCCATCATAGGCAAGCCGCGCGGGAGACCGCGCAACCGCTTCCTTCTCCTCGCTTACTTCAGCGCCTTGCCCTGGGCCGCGCCCAGCGGCGTGTGCAGCTGCGAGCTCACCCACGAGCCGGTGTTGTCGTCGCGCCCCTGCAGCAGGTAGCGCGTGTCGGCCTTGCCGTAGTTCTGCACCGCCATGGCGGAGAACTTGCCGATGTCGGTCTTCGGATCGCGCAGGCGGTTGACGATCAGCACCTTCTTCGTATCGGCGAAGTCGGCCATCATGTTCTGGTCGCCTTCGCTGTCGCCGGCCACGAAGCTCGGACCGTAGCCGTACTTGCTGACCAGGAAGCGCCGGATGTTCTTCGTCTTGCCCGGGCCCTGCGTCTGGTCGTAGCCGCGGCGGAATTCGGGCTGGATCACGCCCTTGGCGTCGCGTTCCAGCTCCATCGCGAGCACGCGCTCGGGCGGGTTGTTGTAGCCGAAGGCCGGGTTCGACGAGATCTCCTTGATCACGTCGACGAAGGAGGCCGAGCACACCCACACGTCGAAGCCTGCGTTGCGGAAGGCGGCGTACAGCTGCTGCATCTCGGGCTGCAGACGCAGGCCGTTCTTCCAGCTCACCGAGACCACACCCGCGCGGCCCGGCAGCGCGGCGGGCGAAGTCCACTTGACCTTGGTCACGGGTTCCTTCAGCTGCCATGCCACCGTGTCGGCGGTGAGCTTGCGCACCTGCGCCTCGGTCATGCCGGCGAAGAGGTAGGTGACCCACGGGTAGGCCGTGTCATGGTCGAAGGTGTCGCCGATGGCCTCGTAGAGGTAGCGCACCTTGGTGGTGAATGCACCGTAGTGCGGGCTCATCGCCACCACGGCCAGCGACTGGTCGCCCTTCAGGCCCTTGTAGTTCTGGTAGAGCCACGTGTAGCTCGCGACGATGTCGGGCACCACGGCGTCGATGTTCACCGGCTGGCCGGCCGCGTTGTTGTACGCGGGCAGGAAATCCTTCTTCGGGATGTTCCGGCGCAACGCCACTTCGAGCTGCGCGGGCGTGGCGCCGAAGACCAGGTTCTCCAGCTGGTAGATGAGCGCGGCTTCCTCGATGTCGAGGAAGACGCTGGTGTTGTCCCAGTCGAACACCACGTACGGCGGCTTCGCGGCGTCGTAGCCCGGGCTGCCCTTGCCGAGGCCGGCGATCAGGCCCTCGATCTGCGAGCGGTTGAAGGCGTCCCAGTTGCCGGGCGCGAGAACCGGGCCCTTCGCGGCCGACAGGCTGGCGCAGCCGGTTGCCGCGAGTGCCGCGGCCAGCGGCGTGAGGAGGACGAGGCGACGTTGCATTGCGTTTTTCCTTTTTGAGTGAATGCGGTGTGCGAAAAGTCGTACGAAAAGTCGAGCGAAAGAGATCGGCGAGCGTACGAAGCGCTCGTGACAGTTCCGGCGTTGCCGACGGCGTTCAGCGCGAGATGGAAGGAGTCCGGCCCGGCTCGTCGAGCACCGCGAGGTCGCTCTCGTCCTTGAGCCCGACGCCCGTCAGCCCCCTGCGCAGGGACTCTCGCATCAGCCATGCCAGCTTGAACGCGGCCGCCTCGTAGGGCAGGCCCTCGGGCCGCACGTTCGAGATGCAGTTGCGCTCGGCGTCGTGCCGGCCGCGCTTGGGCGTGTGGGTCAGGTAGATGCCGAGGCTGTCGGGCGAGCTCAGGCCCGGGCGCTCGCCGATCAGCATGACCGACAACGCCGCGCCGAACAGCTCGCCCACTTCGTCGGCCAGCGCTACGCGCGCCTGCGTGGCGACGACCACCGGGGCGAAGCGGATGTCGGGTGGCAGGTGCGAGCGCAGCGCCGCCAGCAGGGGCACCGCGTGGCGTGCGACGGCCAGCGAGGAGAGCCCGTCGCCGATCACCACGCAGACGTCGCAGCCGTAGCGCCGCTCGCCGAGCAGGCGGGTGGCGTAGTCCTCGTCGAGCTGGCGGCCGAGGTCGGGCCGGCGCAGGTATTCGGTGCGGTCCGCGGCACGGCTGCGCGCGCGGGCCACTTCCCAGTGCTGCGCGGCGAGCGCCGCCTCGAGCGCGTCCACGTCGAGCGCGGCATGGATCGCGTCGCGCGCCATCGCGTGCGCCCAGCCGAAGCGCAGTGTCTCGTCGGTGGGCATGCCTGAGCCGGCGCGGCCCAGCGCCAGCCGCGCGGGCGTGGCCGAGCGCCATTGAGCCCACGGGTTGGGGGTGACGGGCGATTCGTCGCTCATGGCGCGAGCGCGGAGAGCCCGCTCATGTCGGCCAGCAGCCGGTTGGAAGATGGCGGCGCCAGCCGGCCGGCCGCGTCGGTGATCTGCATGCGCTGCAGCCATGCCTCGAACTCGGGCGCGCGCTTCAGTCCCAGTGTTTCGCGCAGGAACAGCGCGTCGTGGAAGGAGGTGCTCTGGTAGTTGAGCATCACGTCGTCCGCTCCGGGAATGCCCATGATGAAGTTGATGCCTGCCGTGCCAAGCAGCACGAGCAGCGTGTCCATGTCGTCCTGGTCGGCCTCGGCATGATTGGTGTAGCAGACGTCGCAGCCGATGGGCAGGCCCAGCAGCTTGCCGCAGAAGTGATCTTCGAGCCCGGCGCGGATGATCTGCTTGCCGTCGTACAGGTACTCCGGCCCGATGAAGCCGACGACGGTGTTGATCAGGAAGGGCTTGTAGCGTCGCGCCAGTGCATAGGCGCGCGCCTCGCAGGTCTGCTGGTCGACGCCGAAGTTGGCGTTGGCCGACAGCGCGCTGCCCTGGCCGGTCTCGAAGTACATGACGTTGTCGCCCACGGTGCCGCGCTTGAGCGACAGCGCGGCCGCGTAGGCCTCGTCGAGCAGCTCGGGCGTCACGCCGAAGGAGAGGTTCGCCTTCTCCGTGCCCGCGATCGACTGGAACACCAGGTCCACCGGCGCACCGGCGTCAGCGAGCTTGAGCGTGTTGGTCACGTGCGTGAGCACGCAGCTCTGCGTGGGGATCTCGAAGCGCTGGATGACCTCGTCGAGCATGTGCAGCAGCCGGCCGAGCACGGGCATGCTGTCGGAGGCCGGGTTGAGTCCGATCACCGCGTCGCCCGCGCCGTAGAGCAGGCCGTCGAGCGTGGAGGCCGCCACGCCGCGCAGGTCGTCGGTCGGGTGGTTGGGCTGCAGGCGTACCGAGAGATGACCGGGCAGGCCGATGGTGTCGCGAAAGCGCGTGACCACGCTGCACTTCTTCGCGACCGACACCAGGTCCTGGTTGCGCATGAGCTTGGAAACGGCCGCGACCATCTCCGGCGTGAGGCCCGGTGCGAGCGCGCCCAGCGTCGCGGTGGTGGCAGCCCCGGACAGAAGCCAGTTGCGGAAGTCGCCGACCGTGAGATGCGACACCGGCGCGAAGGCCTGCGCGTCGTGGCTGTCGATGATGAGGCGGGTGACGTTGTCGCTCTCGTAGGGAATCAGCGCTTCGGCGAGGAACTGCTTGAGCGGCGTTTCGGCCAGCACGTGCCGCGCGGCCATGCGCTGCTGCGCGGTGGCCGCGCCGATGCCCGCGAGGTAGTCGCCCGAACGGGCCGGGCTAGCGAAGGCCATGACCTGCCGCAGGTCCTCGAAGGCGAAGACCTGGCCGGCGATGGTGGTGCGGTAGAGCATCTTTCTGCGGGATCCGGTGTCAGGCGCCGGTGGTTTTGGAAGACAGCATCTCGTCGGGCGCCGCGGCGCTCCGCTGCCCCGATGTCAGCAGGAAGTAGCCGTAGGCGGCGGCCATCAGCACGATGAAAAGCAGCGTGAGCATGCCGTTGAACCACACCATCGCACCCAGGCACACCACGCCGAGGCCGAGAGCGATGGCGGGGAACACGGGGTAGAAGGGCGCGCGGTAGGTGCGCAGCAGGTCGGGCTCGCTGCGGCGCAGCTTGAAGAGCGCCGCCATCGAGATCAGGTACATCACGATGGCGCCGAGCACCGCCATGGTCACGATGTTGGCGGTGAGCGTCTGGCCGCCGAACTGCACCCACTCGTCGCTGAAGATGGCGATGACGCCGATCACGCCGCCGGCCAGCAGCGCGCGGTGCGGCGTGTCGAAGCGCGGGCTCAGGCCGGCGAAGTAGCGCGGCAGGTAGCCAGCGCGCGCCAGCGCGAAGATCTGCCGCGAGTAGCCCATGATGATCCCGTGGAACGAGGCGATCAGCCCGAAGAGGCCGATCCACACGAGCATGTGCAGCCAGCCGCTGTTGTCGCCCACCACCGCCTTCATGGCCTGCGGCAGCGGGTCGTTGATGTTGGCGAGCTTGCGCCAGTCGCCCACGCCGCCCGCGAAGATCATCACGCCGAAGGCCAGCACCACCAGCGTGACGATGCCCGTGGTGTAGGCGATGGGAATGGTGCGGTGCGGATCGCGCGCCTCCTCGGCCGCCATGGCCGCGCCCTCGATCGCGAGGAAGAACCAGATCGCGAACGGAATCGACGCGAAGATGCCCGCGACGGCCGCGCCGTTCAGCACGCTGCCGCCGGCCCAGCCGTTGGCCACGAAGTTGGCCATGGTCCAGCCCGGCGTGACCACGCCCATGAACACCAGCAGCTCGACGATGGCCAGCACCGTCACGAAGAGTTCGAAGGCTGCGGCGATGCCCACGCCGATCCAGTTGAGCCCGATGAAGATCACGTAGGCGCCGAGCGCGAACCACTTCGGGTTGATGCCCGGGAACTGCACGTTGAGATACGCGCCGATGGCCAGCGCGATGGCCGGCGGCGCGAAGACGAATTCGATCAGCGTCGCGAAGCCCGCGACGAAGCCGCCGGTGGGCCCGAAGGCGCGTCGCGCATAGGCAAAAGGACCACCCGCGTGCGGTATGGCGGTGGAGAGCTCGGTGAAGCTGAAGATGAAGGTGGTGTACATCGTGGCCACCAGCACCGTGGCGACCAGGAAGCCGAGCGTGCCGGCCGTGTTCCAGCCGTAGCTCCAACCAAAGTACTCACCCGAAATGACGAGGCCCACCGCGATGCCCCAGAGCTGGACTGGGCCGAGCACTTTCTTGAGATGGCCTGTGCCGGCATGGGTCGGCGACGCGCCCGAGCCGGCAGCGGTGGTGGAGTTCATTCGACTTCCTCTCTTCGTGAATGTTGACAGTGCACATTCGCCAAAGCAAGGGCCGTTCCAACAAGGCCGGCGGCGCATGGCGGGAGCGGCGTGGACCGCTGGCCATAATCGGGGTCTCCCAACCTTCGAGGTGTTCTGTGAAGTCTCTTTTCTGTGCCGCTCTCGTGTCCGTCCTTGCAATGCCCGCCGCGTTCGCGCAGTCCGCGCCCGTGACCACGTCCAGCGGCCTGATCTACCAGTCGCTCAAGGAAGGCACCGGCGCCTCGCCCGCGGCCACCGACGTGGTCAAGGTGCACTACCGCGGCACCTTCCCCGACAGCGGCAAGGAATTCGACAGCTCCTACAAGCGCGGCGAGCCCACCGAGTTCCCGCTCAATGGCGTGATCCCGTGCTGGACCGAGGGCGTGCAGAAGATGAAGCCGGGCGGCAAGGCCAAGCTGACCTGCCCGCCGTCCATCGCATATGGCTCGCGCGGCGCGGGCGGCGTGATCCCGCCGAACGCCACGCTCAACTTCGAGGTCGAGCTGATCTCGGTCACGAAGCGCTGATCGTCAGATCTGCGCCATGCCGCCGTCGACGAACAGCTCGACACCATTCACGAAGCTGCTGTCGTCGGAGGCCAGGAACACCACGGCCTTGGCGATTTCGTCGGGCGTGCCGACCCGGCCCAGCGGGATGTTCTGGGCCTGTCCCTCGATGAAACCCTGCACCTGTTCCGCCGTGAGGCCCAGCAGGTCGTAGGCAGGGGTCGGCACCACGCCGGGGCTCACGGCGTTCACGCGGATGCCGGCGTCCTTCAGGTCCACCGTCCAGCTGCGCGCGAAGCTTCGCACCGCCGCCTTGGTGGCGCTGTAGACGCTGAAGGCCGGATTGCCCTTGATGCTGGTGATCGAGGCGTTGAGAACAATCGATGAGCCCCTGGGCATCAGCGGCAGCGCCTTCTGCACCGTGAAGAGCAGGCCGCGCACATTGGTGCCGAAGATCTTGTCGAAGTGCTCCTCGGTAATCTGCCCCAGCGGCAGCAGGCTGCCGCCGCCCGCGTTGGCGAACAGCACGTCGAGGCGGCCTTTTTCCTGCTTGATGGTGGCGTAGAGCCGGTCGAGGTCTTCGAGCTTCGACACGTCGCCGAGCACGCCTGTCACGTTGCGCCCGATGGCTTTCACTGCCGCGTCGAGTTCGGCCTGGCGGCGGCCGGTGATGAACACGTGCGCGCCTTCGGCCACGAAGCGTTGCGCGGTGGCCAGGCCGATGCCGCTGGTGCCGCCGGTGACGAGGGCGATCTTGTCGTCGAGCTTGAGGGTCATGACTACTTCCTTGGTTGTTGCTGCGATGCAGCGTTGTCGGTGGGAGGAAGTTTGGGCACGACCCTCGCGCGGACCAAGATGGCGCGCGGGATTTGTCTATTCACGAATCACCAACAATCCGGCAACGGGCCGGATCGCCGCCACGCGTGTTTGCCCGTGGCGTATCCGATCAGCCGGCACCTGAGCGCCGGGCTGAGTGTCAGCCTGGCTGGTACTGGTACAGCCAGGTCTCGGTGAGCGTCTGGTCGCCGTTCTTCAGGTACAGGCGCATGTCGATCGGCTCGTTGCCTTCGGGCGTGAAGTCGAACTGCGCGCGCCAGTGGCCGGGCACGCCGTTGGGCACGGCCTCGGCGAAGACGTACGAGAACTTGCCCCGTGCCGCCGTCAGCACCACCTCGGGCTTCACGCCGAAGGGCACGGTCGTCAGCGGCTGGCCGATGAACTCCACCATGAACTTGCGCACGCCCTGCGGACGCGGCTGGCCCGGCTGGCCGCCGCGGCCGATGCGCGTGGCCACGCAGCGCGCGAGCGGCGACGGAAAGGGCTCCTGGTCGGTCCAGTGCAATCGGTACTGCAGGCTGTAGCTGGCCCCCGCCTTCGCGTCGGCCTTGGGCACCCAGAAGGCGACGATGTTGTCGTGGATCTCGTCGTCGGTCGGGATCTCGATGAGCTGCACCGAGCCCTCGCCCCAGTCGCCCAGCGGTTCGATCCACAGGCTCGGGCGCTTCTCGTAGTTCACGCCGTCCTGATAGTGGTCGAAGGCGCGGTCGCGCTGCAGCAGGCCGAAGCCGCGCGGCTTCGTGTCGGCGAAGGCCGAGGCGCGCGTCTGCGTCGGGTTGTTCAGCGGGCGCCAGATGCGCTCGCCCGCGCCGTTCCAGATGGCGAGGCCGTCGGAGTCGTGCACCTCGGGGCGCCAGTCGATGGCGGTGGGCTTGATGGTTTCCGAGTACCAGTACATCGATGTGAGCGGCACCAGGCCCAGGCGGGCCACGTCCTTGCGCACGAAGATGCGCGCATCGATGTCCATGATGACGGCCTTGGTGCGCTGCATGACGAACTTGAACACGCCCGTCACGCTCGGCCCTTCGAGCAGCGCGTAGACGGTCATCGAGGTCGTGTTGTTGGCGGCCGGCGTCTCGAAGTAGAAGCGCGTGAAGTTCGGGAACTCCTCGGGCCTGTCGGGCACCGCCACGTCGAGCGCGATGCCGCGCGCCGACAGGCCGTACTGGTAGAGCTCGCCGATGGCGCGGAAGTACGAGGCGCCGAGGAAGGCGACCCAGTCGTTCTTCTGCCAATCGAGCTTGCCCTGGTCGCCGAGGCGGCTTTCCTGCAGGCGGAAGCCGGCGAAGCCCGCACCCGGCGGCAGCGAACGCGCGGGGCTGTCGGGCGGCATCGAGAAGTACGAGGGGCTGTAGAGCACTTCGCGCGCGAACGCGTCGCCGTCGGTGTTCTCGAGCACGTTCATGCGCACCGGCGTCTGGAAGAAGCGGCCGAGGTGGAAGAAGGTGACGGGGAAGGCGCCCGGGCCGTCGCGGAAGAGCGCGTTGGCGGGGTCGAACCTGATCTTGCCGTGCGCGTCGTAGTCGATGCGGTCGAGCACCTCGGGTGCCAGCGGCGCGGCGGCCGCGTACGGCTTCGCGGCGAGGGACTTAGCCTGCGCGACCAGCGCGTCGAAGGAGAAGGGCGTGGGCTGGCTCAGCTGGAGACCGTTGGCGGCCAGTGCCTCTTCGGGCAGTCCGAGGGCGGCGAGTGCGGCAGCGGCACCACCGGCGGCAAGGAAGGATCGGCGATCAAGCATGTGGTTCTTGAGGGTTGCGAATCTTTGGGGAAGAGGGGAAAGAAAGATCGGGCGGAAGGCGGGAACGATAGAGCATTCTCCGCCCCATCCCCGCCCGATGACCTGGAACACCCCCGAGCTTGACCCCGCCCGGCCGCCTGGCGCGTCAGCCAATCCGCGCAGCGCAGGCCGGACAAAGCCGGCAATCCGCCATGTCGCCGGAAAATTGTGCGTTTATGTATCGGCGGCGGCTTCGTCCGTCGCCGTCAGCGCATAGAGCGCATACAGCGGCACGCCGAGAAACAGCATGACCATCGGCGCGAACAGCGTGTAGGGCAGGCCGATGCCTTCCAGCACGCGGTAGGTGCCGCTCAGCTGCAGGCGCGGATGGGGCTGCGTCAGCTCGGCCGCGCGGCGGATGCCCCACTTGAACTCGGCGCCGGTCACGCGCACGGACGGATGCTGCTTTCCGCGCCCCACCGCGAGCCAGCACATGGCGTCGAAGGCCAGCACGGAGCCTGCGGGCGCGCGCTCGCCGAAGGTGGCTAGCACCGCCTGCACCTGCTCGGGCTCCAGGTACATCAGCACGCCCTCGGTGAACAGGAACACCGGCTGGGCGTTGCGCTTGCGCGGCAGGCCCAGTTGCTCCCACCAGCCGGGGGACGTGAGGTCGAGTTCGCGCACGTCGTGGCGCTCGTTGGTCTCGGGGATCAGCTGGCGGCGCAATTCGAGCACCTCGGGCAGGTCGGCATCGGTCATGCGCGACTTGTCGTCGTCCAGCCACTGGAAGTAGTGGCTCAGGCCGCAGCCCATGTTCACCACGCGCGCACCGGGGTGCAGCTTGAGGAAGTCCTGCGCCAGGCTGCGGAAGCGCCGTGTGCGCGAGAGGATGCTGTAGATGGTGGCCCGGTCTTCCGGCAGCGCATGACCGTCGTCGCGGATCTGCTCGAGGATGCCCGCGGCGTATGCGTCGCGCACCGCCAACTGCGGGAACATGGCGTCGCCCGAGGCCCGTGCGGCCAGGGGAATCCGCAAGGTGGACGGGACTGCCGACAGCCGGCGTACGGATTTGCTGGTGGTCATGAATGCTGGAGTTGCGCCAGCACAAAGTCTGGCGGCTCCGGCACCCAGCGGCAAGTCAGTCTTTGGTTACGCCGGACGGCGGGTGGCGCGCGTCCACGTAGGCCCAGGCCCGCACTCCCGATGCCAGCACGACGCGGTCGCGGCGGTAGTCGTCCACCTCGTAGGCATCGGCATGCGCCAGCTCGGCGGGCGTGATGGCGAAGACCGCGCCGTCGACGCCGTCGTCCGGCGCGGCGCTGGGAGAGACGATGGGGTGATGGGTCTTGCCGCTGGTCGCGACCACCGCCGCGTCGCGGATGGCGAGCTGTTCGAGCCGGTAGCCCGGCAGGCGGTCGGGATGCCCGTCGAGCAGGCGCCCGAAGGTGGCGATCTGCACGGCGGGCAACTGCAGCGTGCCGTAAGAGAAAAGTTGCTCGGTGGCTTCGTCTTTCATGGATTCCCTGTTCAGCCCGCCACGAGTTCGGCGGCGGCGGCCGTGCCATTGTCGGGCCGGGCGTCGTCCTCCATCAGCAGGTCTTCGTAGAAGGCGCCGAAGGGGCGGGTGGGATGCGCGATCTGGATTTCGAGGATCCAGATGCCGGTCGTCGGGCAGAGGCCGAAGTCGCCGAGCCGGCCGGCCTGGTAGATGGCATGCGGAAAGTCGCAGACGCGGTGGCCCTTGATGTCGAGGTTGAGCCGCCAGCCCATGGCTTCGGCGCGCTCGGCCGCCCATGCGTAGAGCGCCCGGCCGCTGAGGCGGTCGGCGCGCCAGCGGTCGGCCACCTCGTGCCACAGCGTGCGCGCGGCCTCGGCGCAGGCGTGCATCTGCGGATCGTCGCCGGTCACGAAGGTGTCGCCGGCATCGCCCTCGTGGCCCTCCCAGACCGGGCCGATGTCGACGAAGAAGATGTCCTGCTCGCCGAGCACGCTAGCGGGGTCGGACTGCTCCCTGAAGGTCTTCAGCGTGTCCTCGCCGAAGCGGATGACGACGGGGTGCCAGTTGCGCTCCATCTCCAGCTTCTGCAGCGTGGCCATCGCCAGGTCGTGCGCCTGCGAGTGCGTCATGCCGGGGCGCATGCCCGAGGCGATGCGGCGCACCGCGAGCTGCGAGAGGGCGCGCGCGTTCTGCATCGATTTCAGCGAGAACTTCGCTCCGGTGGCTTCGGTGCGTCCGGCTTCAGGTCTTGTCATTGGCAATGTCCAGTCTCAGGTTCAGGGATTCGGATGGCTGCCGCGCGGGCTGTTCCGTGGCTGCCGCGGGCGGCACCCAGGCGGACCAGACCTTGCCCGGCAGCGCATGGCCGCGCGGCGGCGGGGCCTCGGCCACGCTGCCCAGGCTCACGAAGCCGGCAAGGAATTCGTCGGGGCCGACGCCCAGTTCGGCGCCAAGCACCGGGTCGAAGCAGCGTTCGCCGCTGAGCACGATGGCGCCGAAGCCGAGCTGGTGTGCCGCGTTGAGCAGATTGCCCAGCGCCGCGCCAGCCGACAGCCATTGCTCGCGGGCCGGCACCTTGCTGCGGGCGCGCGGCGCCACGACGAAGGCCAGCAGCACCGGCGGCCGCGTCGCATGCTCGCGCGCCCGGCGCAGGTCGGCGGGCGAGGCCAGCGGATCGCGGCGGCGCTTTTCCGCCTCGAAGCGCTCGGCCAGCGCGGCGCGTTGCGCCTCGCGGAACTCCACCACGCGCCAGGGATGCAGGCCGCCGTGGTCCGGCGCTCGCAACGCGGCCTGCAGGATCAGGTCGATGTGCTCCGGATCCGGGCCCGGCGCGCGCAGGCGCTTGGGCGAGACGGAGCGGCGCTCCAGCAGCGGGGCGAGGGCGGCTTCCTCCCGCGAGGCCCGCAGCTCGCCGCGCAAGGCCTCGCTGTGCCGCAGGAGGCCGCGCGCCCAGTCCAGCACCCGCTCGCCCTGCTGCGTGAAACCCTCGAAACGGGGCCCGGGCTTGACGAGCGCGTGGCCGTATTCGCGCTCGAGCGCGTGGATCGCATCGAGCAGTTCGGGCTGCGAAACCTGGTTGGCCTGCGCGGCGCGGCCGAAGTGCCGTTCCTCGTCCAGGGCGACGAGGCAGCGAAGTTGCGGGGTGAGCATGAAGAGCGATTTCGGGCGGGTGTTCGGACAGTGCTTCGCTGTATTCTAGAAAACATAACGAAACGTTGCCCGGGCCAAGCCCGTTGTCGCCCCGTCAATGCCCGGCCGGCTTGCCGCGCTGGCGTGCGATATGGCGGTAGATGGTGCTGCGATGAACGCCCAGCCTGCGCGCGGCCTTCGCCACGTCGTGGTCGCTGGCCTTCAGCGCCTCGTCGATGGCGTGGCGCGTGATCGTCTGCAGGGGCTCGACCTGCGGCATGGCGAGCGGTTGCGGCTGGCCAGGCGGAGAAGAGGGCTGGTCACCCGCCAGGTGCGCGGGCAGCGATGCGGCTGTCACGGAGTCGCCCGCGTCGGCCAGCGCCACGATGGAGCGCAGCGTGCTGCGCAGCTCCCGCACGTTGCCCGGCCAGCGCCAGGCGGCCAGCGCCTCGAGCGCATCGGCTTCCAGCCGCAGGTGCTTGGCCGCGCCGCCCGCCTCCAGAAACAGCCGCGAGATCAGCGTGCGCCGGTCGTCGCGCTGTCTCAGTGGCGGCAGGGCGACGGTGAACCCGGCCACCCGGTACATCAGGTCGGCGCGAAAGCGACCGGCCTCCACCAGCGACGGCAGGTGGCCGTGCGTGGCGCAGACCAGGTCGAAATCGACGGCCACGCCCTGGCCACCACCCAGCGGCGTGACCACGCGCTCCTCGAGCACGCGCAGCAGGCGCGTCTGCAGGGCCAGCGGTATCTCCGCGATCTCGTCGAGGAACAGCACGCCGCCGTGGGCTTCGCGGATGCGGCCGGCCATGCCCTTGCGCTTTGCGCCGGTGAAGGCTCCCTGTTCGTAGCCGAACAGTTCGGACTCGATCAGCGTCTCCGGCAGCGATGCGCAATCGACGGCGACGAAAGGTCCTGCCGCGCGCCGGCTGGCGGCGTGCAGCCGACGCGAGAAGACTTCCTTGCCGCTGCCGGTCTCGCCGTTGACCAGCACGGATACGCCTTCGTTGAGCACGCGCACCGCCTTGTGCAGCAGCGGCTGCACGTCGTCGACCTCGACGTCGGAGCACGCCGGCGACGCAGCATGCCTCGCGGACGGACGGGCGCTGCCCGGCGTGCCCGGGCGCTCCATCACCGTCGCGATCTGCCGTCCGCCCGGCAGCGTCAGCAGGCCGCGCCGGTGTTCCATGCGCGGCCAGTTCGCGCCGAGGAAGGTCTCGGCGTCCAGGTCGAGCAGGTCCTTCCACGAGCGGCCGAAGAGATCGAGCGCCACGCGGTTGGCCGCCACGATGCGTCCGCCCTCGATCACCATCAGCCCCTCGCGGGCCGTGCCGATGAGCGCCGGCCGCGAATGGAAGCGCAGCACGTGGCCGCCGGCCTCGGCCAGCATCATCCGGTGCTCGACCTGCTGGGCAGCCATGCGCACCAGCCCCAGCGCGTGGGTGTTCACGCGCACCGTTTCGCCGGAGATGTCGAGCGCGCCCGCCAGTTCGCCGCGCCCGGTGAAGATCGGCGCCGCCGCGCAGCCGAGCCCGCCGTTCTGCGCCAGGTAGTGCTCGCCGCCCAGCACCATCAGCGCCTCGCGCTCCGCCAGCGCGGTGCCGATGGCGTTGGTGCCCCGGTTGTGCTCCGACCATTCCACGCCGGGCTGCAGCGCGATGCGCTGGGCCTTGGGCAGAAAGTCGGCGCTGCCGATTTCCTCGAGGATCAGCCCGCTGGCGTCCGACAGGATCACCACGCAGCCGTTGCCGACCGCATGCTCGGCCAGGCCGTCGAGCTCGGGCTGGGCACAGCTCAGGAGTCGCACCGCCTGTTCGCGCCGCTCGCTCAGCAGGCCCAGCGCCATCGGCTCCGGGTCGATGGCGTGATGGTCCACCGGCCGGCTGCGTTGCCAGGAGCGCGAGATGTGCGGCGCGATCCACGGCGCGGGGTCGCGGCCCTGCCCGAAGAAGAGCTCCCGGGCCTGTGCCACTGCGATCGACGGCAACTGCGCTTCAGCACTCATGCGTGTCTCCGATAGGTTTTCGCCTTGTGCGACATCCTAGTCGCTATGTTCTCGCGAACATGTCGCAGATTGCGAATGAAAACCCGCTGCCACACGCGATTACGGGGTGGTTCCAGGGCGGTTGCCGGGCGGAAGTACTCAGGGATTGTCCCGATCCCGCCGGGTACGCGGCTTGCGGTTCAGCGCGCGGCCGCCGCATGTCGCGGCGCCACCACCCTGCACATGGAGACAACGTCATGGACATGCTCGAACCGGGCAAATTCGGTACCGCGGTGCCGTTCAAGAAGCGCTACGGCAACTACATCGGCGGCGAATGGGTCGCGCCGGCGGACAACCAATACTTCGAGAACATCACACCTGTCACGGGCAAGGTCTTCTGCGAGGTGCCGCGCTCCACCGCGGCCGACATCGACCGGGCGCTGGATGCCGCCCACAAGGCCAAGGGCGCCTGGGGCCGCACCTCGACCACCGAGCGCGCCAACATCCTGAACAGGATCGCCGACCGCATGCAGGAGAACCTCGCCGTGCTCGCGGCCGCGGAAACCTGGGACAACGGCAAGCCCATCCGCGAAACCACGGCGGCCGACCTGCCGCTGGCCATCGACCACTTCCGCTACTTTGCCTCGTGTATCCGCTCGCAGGAGGGCGGCATCAGCGAGATCGACCATGAAACCTTCGCGTACCACTTCCACGAGCCCATCGGCGTGGTCGGCCAGATCATTCCGTGGAACTTCCCGATCCTGATGGCCGTGTGGAAGCTGGCGCCCGCGCTGGCGGCCGGCAACTGCGTGGTGATCAAGCCGGCCGAGCAGACGCCGGTGTCGATCCTGGTGCTGATGGAAGTGATCGGCGACCTGCTGCCGCCGGGCGTGGTGAACGTGGTCAACGGCTTCGGCGTGGAGGCGGGCAAGCCTCTGGCGTCGAGCAACCGCATCGGCAAGATCGCGTTCACGGGCGAGACGACAACCGGGCGCCTCATCTCGCAGTACGCGAGCCAGAACCTGATTCCGGTCACGCTGGAGCTGGGCGGCAAGTCGCCCAATATCTTCTTCGCCGACGTGATGGACAAGGACGACGCCTTCTTCGACAAGGCACTCGAAGGCTTCGCGATGTTTGCGCTGAACCAGGGCGAGGTCTGCACCTGCCCGTCGCGCGCGCTGATCCAGGAGTCGATCTACGACCGCTTCATGGAGCGCGCGCTGAAGCGCGTGGCCGCCATCAAGCAGGGCAGTCCGCTCGACATGGCAACCATGATCGGCGCGCAGGCCTCCAGCGAGCAGCTGGAGAAGATCCTGTCGTACCTCGACATCGGCAAGCAGGAAGGCGCCAGGGTGCTGATCGGCGGCGAACGCAACAAGCTGGAAGGTGACCTGGCGGAGGGCTACTACGTGAAGCCGACCGTGTTCAGGGGCAACAACAGGATGCGCATCTTCCAGGAGGAGATCTTCGGCCCGGTGGTCTCGGTGACGACCTTCAAGGACGAAGAAGAAGCGCTGGCCATCGCCAACGACACCCTCTACGGCCTCGGCGCCGGCGTGTGGAGCCGGGACATGAACCGCGCCTTCCGCATGGGCCGCGGCATCCAGGCCGGCCGCGTGTGGACCAACTGCTACCACCACTATCCGGCGCACGCGGCCTTCGGCGGCTACAAGCAGTCGGGCATCGGCCGCGAGAACCACAAGATGATGCTCGACCACTACCAGCAGACCAAGAACCTGCTGGTGAGCTACAGCGAGAACAAGCTGGGCTTCTTCTGATGAGAGGCGATGTCCTGCGCGTCACCGCGACCGATGCCGCGCTCGCGTTGATCGACAGGCTCGCCGCAAAGCACGGCCCGCTGATGTTCCATCAGTCGGGCGGCTGCTGCGACGGCAGCGCGCCCATGTGCTACGCCCAGGGCGAGTTCATCGTGGGCGACTACGACCGGCTGCTGGGGCACATCGGCGGCATGCCGTTCTACATCAGCGGGCCGCAGTTCGAGTACTGGCAGCACACGCAGCTGATCATCGACGTGGTGCCGGGGCGCGGCGGCATGTTCTCGCTCGAGGGGCCGGAAGGCCTGCGCTTCCTGACGCGCTCGCGGCTCTTCACCGACGAGGAGTGGGCGGTGCTGGCAGCCGAAGAAGCGAAGTAGGGCGGGGAGGGCGTGGCGCCGATAGACTGGGTCGTTTCCCGATCAACCCCAAGGAGCACCCCATGAAGATCAGCGCCCGCAACGTCCTTTCCGGCAAGGTCATCTCCATCGTCCGCGGACCCGTCACTACAGAAGTCACGCTGGAGATCGCTCCCGGCGTGCAGATCGTCTCGACCATCACTAGCAACTCGGCCGATTCGCTGAAGCTGGCCGAGGGGGCGAATGCCTATGCGGTGATCAAGGCTTCGAGCGTGATGGTGGGTACCGACTGAGTTTCAGGCGGGAGATTCTTCCCGCTCCTCGCCGAGCCAGCTCTGCGGATCGGGCGTCCAGCTGGCGTCGGGTTCCCGCTCCATCAGGATGCAGGCATAGGCACCGAGGTCCATGTCGTAGGCCGCTCTCGCGGCTTCGGCGCCGCCGTCCTCGCGTTTCGCATTCGAAGCGAAGCGGGTGAAGAGCTCCCAGTTCTGGCCCATCTGCTCCACGAGGATGCGCGCAAGCTCGTAGGAGAGTTCGTTGCCGTCGTCTGTCCTGAAGAAGGAGGCGCCCGACCAGAACTCCTGGATTCTTGTTTCGTTCCAGAACTTCAGATGCCTGCTGCGCAATTGATGGCGCTCGCCAAGCGGCATGACGCCCACGCCGGTGAGCTTTCTTTCGGTGTTGACGGCCAGGCCTTCGTCGAGCCACCTCGGCAACTTCAGATGGGAGAGGGCGCTGTGGGTCATCTCGTGGGCGATGACAGGCTCGATGGTGGATAGATCCGCTCGCTTGACCAGAAAGTGGGGGCAACCCGCGTCGATGAACATGCCGCCGCTGAAGGCGAACTCGCCGCTGTCGGGGTAGTAGTTGGACACGTAGTCGTAGTACGTCTCTTCGTCGTCGATGACGAGCAGGATGCTCTTGTGGTGATCCTCGAAGCGGGCGATGCCGGAAAGAAGACGCTGGATGCGTTTCCGGGTGGACGCGACGTACCCGGCCGTCGCCACGACGACGGTGTCTTCCAGCGAAGACACCACGAAGGCTTCCTCCGATTCGTACAGATGGAAATGAGGGCCGAGCGCATCCCTGAGATGAAGCAGCCATGCGCGTCGTCCCCGTTGGATGGCAAGGCGCTCGCGATGTGCGTCGTTCATCGAGCCCGCCCATGCATTCAACGCCTGCCAGCTGAGCAGCGGGAGTCCGTTGCCGATCTCCATGTTGGCGATCAATGGGAAGGAATGCTCTTCGTCGAGTACGAGATCCCCCGGTGCTTCCTCCGTCGAAAAACCGTCGGGCCGGGGCTTTGCAATGGCGTTTGTCGGGCGGGGTTGCCTCGGCAGATGGGTCCATGCCATGAAGGCACCCACAAAGGGAAGGATCCAGACCATGATGTGCAGCAGGTTCTTGCGCAGTGGAATGTCGTCGATCGCACCAATGCGCCGTGCCATGTACACATTGGTCGCGAGCAGGAGGGCACTCGCACCGAGAAGCAAAAGCAATTCCGAAGTCGTCATGTGTTGGCTTGCTGCAGGAGAAGTCGAGCCAGTAGCTGAGCTGCCGGCGAGAGAGTGGCCCCCGTCTTCGTCGCCATCAGCAACCGCCGCGTGGCCCACGCATCCTTGAGCCGCACCACCTTCAGGTCGAGCGCCTCCACCTGCGCCTTGCAAGCCGCGAGCGGCACCACGCCGATGCCGAGGTTGGCCGCGATCATGTGGCACATCGCGTCGAAGCTGCGCACCTGCACGCGCAGGCGCATCGGGATGCCGGCCTGCTCGGCCGCGCGGGAGGTCAGCTCCAGCAGCGAGCTGCTGCGGTTCAGGCCGACGAACTCGTGCGCGAGGCAGGTCTTGAAGTCGGTCTGCTTCACGCGGCTTCGTGCCAGTGGATGCTGCTTCGCGCACAGCACGACGAGCTCGTCGGTCTGGAAGGGCGCGACGTCCAGGCCATAGGCGGGCGTGTTCTCCGCGAACACGCCGACATCGGCGAGGCCGTCGACGAGTGCGCGAACGATGTCGCCGCTCAGCTGCTCTTCCACTTCGACGCGGATGTCCGGGTGCTGCGCGAGAAAGGTCGCGAGCGTCGTGGGCAGGAATTCCGTCAATGCCGACATGTTGGCCCACAGGCGCACGTGGCCGCGGACGCCGCTCGAATAGTCGTTGAGCTCGTTGCTGAACTGCTCGAAGCCCTGGAAGAGCCGCATCGCATGCTGCATCGCCACATGGCCCGCCGGCGTGAGCGCGATGCCCTGGGGGCTGCGCTCCAGCAGCTTCGATCCCGTCGCAGCCTCGAAGTCCGAGAGCCGCCGGCTCGCAGCCGACAGCGCGAGGTGGCATGCCTCCGCGCCCTTGGTGATGCTGCCGGATTGCGCCACCGCGCAGAACAGGCGCAGCGTCACGAAATCGACACGCGCGGGGTTGATGGTGCTGGCCATCGGCGGATTCTAGAGAGGGCGCCAGTGCCGAAAGTCATGGGTGTCGCGAAAGAAATTTTTGACATGTTATGTCACCGCGCCTATAGTGAATCCATCGAAGCACCGCTCGCTTCCAACGGTATTCACCATAAGGAGAGGTATGCAACCACTGCTCGATCAACTGAAGGGACTGGATGTGCTGGCAGGCGCCGAGATGGGCGGGCGGTCCGTGCAGCTGCAGCCCATTCCGGGCCACACGCCCGTGATCCAGGTGAGCATCGAGGGGCGCGACGAGCTGCCGATCTTCGTCACGAGTTCGGACATGCAGATCATCTGCATCTGCTACCTCTGGGCCGAGAGCGAAGTGAAGCCGGCGCGCCGCACCGAGCTGCTCGAATCGCTGCTCGACCTGAATCCTTCCGTTCCCTTGTCTTCCTTCGGTCGCGTCGACGGCCGTTACGTACTCACCGGCGCGCTCGGCCGCGACGCCAGCGTGCAGGACATCGCACGCGAGGTGGCGGTGCTCAGCGACAACGCGCTCGATGCGCTCGACGCCCTGTCCGAATTCCTGAATTAAGCGGAGGTCCCATGACAGTCATCAAGAAGCTCGTCACCTTGCTGCGCGGCAGCGCGCGCGAAATCGGCGAGAGCGTGGTCGACAGCAACGCCACGCGCATCTACGAGCAGGAAATCATCGACGCCAAGCACAGCATCGAAAAGGCCAAGGGCGACCTCACGGGCGTGATGGCCAAGGAGATGCAATCGGCCCGCGAGATCGAGCGGCTGAAGAACGAAGTCGCGCGCTACGAGGGCCTTGCGCTCGAGGCGCTCAACAAGACGCAGGAAGGCCTGGCGCTCGATGTCGCTGCCAAGGTCGGCACGCTCGAGCAGGAGCTGGAAGAGCAGGCCAAGGCGCACGCCTCCTACGCGCTGCAGGTGTCCAAGCTCAAGGATCTGATCAAGTCCGCCGAGGCCCGCATCCGCGAGCACGAGCGCGAGATCGGCATCGCCAAGACCACCGAGAGCGTCTACCGCGCCACGCAGTCGATCTCCGAGAACATCGGCAGCGGCGGCTCGCGGCTGGCCAATGCGCGCGAATCTCTGGAGCGCATCCGCGCGCGCCACGAAGACCTGTCCGACCGCATGACGGCCAGCAAGCAGCTCGAAGACGAGTTCGGTCACGGCGCGCTCGAGAAGAAGCTGGCTGCCGCGGGCATCGGCAGCGACGCCGACCGTACCGGCAAGGTGATGGAGCGCATCCGCGCCCGCCAGGCCAACAAGCCCTCGGGTCCCGAGGCGCAATAGGCATCATGCGCGTCAAGCCGGTTCGCTGGCAGGGTTCGGACGAGGCGATACGCGCCGTGCAGGTCGCGTTCGACGTGGAAGAGGCCGTGCTCGAGGCCGTGCGCAGCGCGGCCTTCAAGCAACACGTTTCCACCTCGGACCAGATCCGGCAGGTGCTCGGCCTCGCCACCACCTCGAAGCCGAAGCGGCCGCGCCTCACGGTGTCGCTGAACGCCGCGGACTATGAATTCCTGGCGAAGCGCTACGGCCTCGCCGCAGACGACAGACTAGCCATCAAGGAGAGGGCCACGCGCGACCTGATTGCCTTCGCGGGCAAGCCGGCCGCGGCAACGAAGAAGAACAACACCGGCGTGAGGACGCCGGTTCGCAGCAGCAAACAGAACAACTGACAACAACCCGTACGCGGGAGGATCAATGGGCGATTTCATGGGAGCGGTGACGGGGTACCCGACCGCGATCTACACGGTGCTGCTGGGCGTCGTGGTGATCTACTGGGTGCTCGCGATGCTCGGAATGGTCGACATCGAACACAGCGGCCTGGATGTCGACGTCGACGTGCACACGCACGCAGACGGCGACACCAGCGACATAGGGCAACTGGCCAGCTACGTCGTGGCCCTTGGGCTGAACGGCGTGCCGTTCTCGGTGGCCGTGAGCCTGCTGGTGCTCGTCGCGTGGACCGTGTCCTGCCTCGGCGGCGAATGGCTGCTGCCGCTGGTGCCGACCATGCCCCTGCAGCTGCTGGCCGGCACCGCACTGCTGGTGGCCAGCGCGGTCATCGCCATTCCGATCACGGCCGTTGCCATCCGCCCCCTGCGCGGCCTGTTCGTGAGCCACACGGCCGTGAGCAATGCGGCCCTCGTCGGCCAGCTCTGCCGCGTAGTGACCGGCGTGGTCAACGAGAAGGACGGCCGCGCCGAGGTCGCGCGGCGCGGCGCCAGCCTGAACATCCGCGTATGGGCCACCACGCCCAACACGCTCAAGCGCGGTTCGCAGGCGCTGATCGTCGAATACGACGAGGTCGCCGGGCGCTACCTCATCGCGGCGCACGACGACACCTCCGCCTGAGCGCGCGCTGCCGGGCGGCGCGCCGCACACCCTTTACCCGTTTCTTTCGCTCTCAAGCATTTCTGGAGAAAAAATGGAGCCCATCATCTTCGCCATCGTCATACTGGCCGTCGTCATCCTCGGCTTGTTCGCGATGTTCGCCAAGTTCTATCGCAAGATCGAGCAGGGCCACGCGCTCATCGTGAACACGCTGCGCGCGGAGCCCGAAGTGACCTTCACCGGTCGGATGGTCTACCCGATCATCCACAAGGCCGAGCTGATGGACATCTCGGTCAAGACGATCGAGATCGACCGCTCGGGCAACGAGGGCCTCATCTGCCGCGACAACATCCGCGCGGACATCAAGGTGAAGTTTTTCGTGCGCGTGAACAAGACGGCCGACGACGTGCTGAAGGTGGCGCAGGGCATCGGCTGCGCCCGGGCCTCCAACCACGAGACGCTGGAGGAGCTGTTCTCCGCCAAGTTTTCCGAAGCGCTGAAGACGGTGGGCAAGTCGATGGACTTCGTCGACCTCTACCAGGCGCGCGACAACTTCCGCGACCAGATCGTGAGCCAGATCGGCAACGACCTCTCGGGCTACGTGCTGGAGGACGCGGCCATCGACTTCCTCGAGCAGACGCCGCTGTCGGAGCTCGACGCCAACAACATCCTCGACGCGCAGGGCATCAAGAAGATCACCGAGCTCACGGCCGTGGAGCACGTGCGCACGAACGAGCTGCGCCGCAACGAGGAAATGCAGATCAAGAAGAAGAACGTCGAGACGCAGGAAGCCCTGCTCGAACTCGAGCGCCAGCAGGCCGACGCCACCGCGCGCCAGCAGCGCGAGATCGCCAGCGTGCGTGCCCGCGAGGAGGCCGAGACCGCCAAGATCCAGGCCGAGGAGCGCACCAAGTCCGAAACCGCCCGCCTGCTCGCCGAGCAGTCGGTGTCGGTGCAGCAGGAGAACGTGCAGCGCGAGAAGGAAGTGGCCGAGAACAACCGCAAGCGCGCGGTGGCCGTCGAGGAGGAAAAGGTCATCCGTGCCCGTGACCTGGAGATCGTCGACCGCGAGAAGGAAGTGACGCTGCAGCGCATCGAGAAGGACAAGGCCGTCGAAGTGCAGAAGAAGGCCATTGCCGACGTGATCCGCGAGCGCATCGTGGTCGAGCGCACGGTGGCCGAGCAGGAAGAAGCCATCAAGGAACTGCGCGTGGTCGCAGAGGCCGAGCGCACCAAGAAGTCGGTCGTCATCATGGCGGAGGGCCAGGCCGACGAGAAGATGGTGCTCGACCTCAAGGCTGCCGAGACGCAGGAAAAGCGCGCCCGTCACAAGGCTGCTGAAGAACTCACTCTGGCCGATGCCAAGCTGAAGGTGGCCGAGCGCGAGGCTGAATCGAAGAAGCGCGAAGCCGAAGGCGTGGAAGCCATCTCGGCCGCGCCGGGGCTGGCCGCCGCCAAGGTCGAGATCGCCACCGCGCAGGCCAAGCTCGCCAGCTTCGAGGCCGAGGCCTCGGGCAAGGAAAAGCTGGGCCTTGCCGACGTGCACGTGCGTCAGGCCGATGCCGACGCGATCCTCAAGGCCGGCCAGGCCGACGCGCAGGTGATCGAGGCCCGCTCGCAGGCCGAAGCCGCCGGCATGCGCGCCAAGTTCGAGGCCGAGGCTTCGGGCAAGGAGAAGCTCGGCCTCGCCGAGGTCAACGTGCGCACGGCCGATGCCGAGGCCACGCTCAAGTCGGGCCAGGCCGATGCGCAGGTCATCGAGGCGCGCTTCGGTGCCGAGGCGAAGGGCCTGCACGAGAAGTTCGAGGCCATGAAGGCCATGAGCCCCGAGACGCGCGACCACGAGGAATTCCGCATGCGCCTGGAGAAGTCGCACATCGAGACCCTCAAGGGCATCGACGCGCAGACCGCCATTGCCAAGGAACAGGCCGAGGTGCTGGGCACCGCGCTGGGCAACGCCAAGATCGACATCGTGGGCGGGCAGGGCGACTACTTCGACAGCTTCGTGCGTTCGCTCTCGGTGGGCAAGGGCATCGACGGCGTCATCTCCAAGAGCAATGCGCTGCAGGTCGCCTTCAAGGACCAGCTCTCCGGCGAACGCGACGTGGTGAAGGACCTGCGCGACATCGTCGGCGCGCTGGGCAGCTCGTCGGGCGAGGTCCAGAATCTCAGCGTGGCTGCGCTGATGAACAAGATCGCCAGCCATGGCAACGAGAGCCAGAAGAGCGCGCTGCAGAACCTGGTTTCGACCTTCCGCAACGGTGCCGGGGAAGCGCGATGAACGCGAACCTGAAGTGCAGCTGTGCAGCGCACTCGCCGATGCGGGCCGTGGCGTTGGCCGAGGCGTTGCTCGCGGTGCAGTGCGGCGACTGCCAAGGCATGGTCATGGACATGGAGGACTGGCGCGCCTGGAAGGCCGCCGACGAAAGCCGCGTGCCGCATGCGGTCGACGACGAGATCATCGAGGTGTTCGATGCCGCATCGGTGCGGCACTGCCCCGAATGCGATCGCCTGATGCAGCGCCTGCGCGTGAGCGCGGGCCCCGACTTTCGCATCGACCGCTGCGTGAACTGCCAGAACCTCTGGTTCGACCCGGGCGAGTGGCGCGCCATCGTCAGCCGCGGCCTTGCCGGCCGGCTCGACGAGCTGCTGTCCGACGGCTGGCAGCGCCGCCTGCAGACCGAGGAGGTGCGCGGCGCGCGCGTTGCCGCGCTGCGCCGTCGCTACGGCGACGAATGCATCGACGAGCTGGACCGCATCCGCGCCTGGCTCGATACCCAGCCTCACCGCGACGAACTGCTCGCCCTGCTGCGCGCGGACTGACCGCGCCGACATATGCAACCAACGGATGAAAAGGGCGCGCCGCCCGGCGACGCCGAGTCGCAGACCGAGGCGCTGGTGTCCGGCAGCGGCAGCTACGACCTGCTGAAGAAGCGGCTGGAGAGCCAGGGCGAGAGCCTGCTGAAGAAGACACAGGCGCTCAATGAGCAGCGGCTGGCCGAGTTCGGCCGCTCCGACCAGGCCCTGATCCTGCGCACGCGCGCGCGCACCGAGAACAACGCCGTGGCGCGCGACCTGGTGCGCATCGGCGACCTGCTGCTGTTCGGCTACAACGTGTTCATCGGGCTGCGCAAGGAAACCGCGGTCGGCGACGTGTTCGGCCTTTACCGGCTGGTGTCGCCCGGCGAGGCCGGGCAGGGAGCGGACAGCGACGAGCTGCAGTCCGTGCCGCTGGCTGGCAGCTTCCTGGAAGACCCGCGCTTCGTTTCCGACTTCCGCGAGCTCTACGCCTACTACAAGCAGGCCACGCTGCTGCAGCTGCGCGTGACGCAGGACAAGCTGCTCGCCGCATTCCAGATCGGCCAGCAGCTTACCGACGTGCGCGTGTTCCGCTGGGCCATCGAGCGCGACGGCCGCATCCAGTACATCGACAACCGGGGCGAGCGCGACATCGCGCTGCCGGCGAGCCACGATTTCGAATGGACCGTGGCCACGCGCGAAGACCACGTGGGCGGCAAGCATCCGCACATCAACGTGCTCGACACGGTCTTCGTCGAGACGCTGGGCGGCGACCTCACGATCAAGATCGAGAACAACACCGAGACCGGGCTGGGCATCTACAACGAGCCGGTGGACGACCGCAGCCAGTCGCTCGCCGACGCCGAGATCGCCTGGGCGAAGCTCGGCATGTTGATCCTGCTGCGCGTGAAGCCCTACCGCGAGCAGGTCACGCGCTACCTGGTGTTCAACATCCGTACGCAGCAGGTGGAGCGCATCGACGCCATCGGCGGCTCCTGCGTGCAGCTGCCCGAAGACCACGGGATCATCTTCCCGGGCGGCTATTACCTGCAGTCCGGCGAGTACAAGCGCTTCGACCTGCCGGCGGAGATGGTCGAGAACCTGCGCTTCAAGCGCATGCTGCGTTCGCCCAACGGCGAGGACGTGGCCTACATCTTCTACGACCCGAGGCCTGGCCGCTACGCGCTCTTCAACTACAACCTGATCGACAAGAAGCTCGGAACGCCGATCATCGCGAACGGCTATGCGCGCTTCGCCGACGGCCGCATCCTGGTGTTCCACGACGGCAACGGCGAGCCGACCCGCGTGCACCCGATGCAGCTGTGGCAGACGCCGTTCGCCAGCGAGGAGCACGTGAGCGCGCAGCCGCCCGCTGCCGGCTTCTTCGGCAAGATCGGCAACGCCGAGCTGGTGCGCGGCGTGAGCGACCTGATGGGCATAGCTCGCGCGGTGCGCGAGCAGGCGCCGACCAAGGCCGCTTACGAAGACCTGATCCGCCAGTGCACGCGCGTGAGCGACGCCTACTTCTGGCTCGATGCGCCCGAAGCCGCCGGAACCATGGGCGAGCTGCGCAGCATTGCCGAGGTGGCGCGCGGCACGCTGGCGGAGTTCGAGAAGGTCGACACCATTCGCCGCGAAACGGCCCGTGCGCTGGCTCGCGCCGAGGACGAGCAGCACGCGCTGTTGGTCGACATTGCCAGCACGCTCTGGCGGGCACCCGACGATTTCGTGAAGGCGCTGGGCCGGCTGCGCGAGCGGCGCGGCGCGCTGCAGATGCTCAAGGAGCTGCGCTACGCCGACCTGCCGCGCATCGCCGCGATGGACGGTGCGCTCGAGGCCGAGCAGCAGCGCATCGGCGAGCGCGCCATGCAGTTCCTGGCGGCGGACACCGCCTTCGCGGGCCAGCGGCAGACGCTGGACAAGCTCGCGATCGAACTGCCCAATCTCGCCACTTCGCCGGCGCTGGGGCAGTTGCTCGCCACGCTCGACGAGCAGGCGGCCGGCCTCGACCTGCTGACCGAGCAGCTCGGCAGCCTGCCGGGCGGCGATGCGGTCATCCGCACCTCGATCCTCGACCGCATCTCGCTGATCTACGCCGACATCAACCGCATGCGTGCCGATGCGCGCGCGCGGCGCAAGTCGCTGGGCGCGACCGAGGCGCGGGCCGAGTTCGGCGCACAGTTCAAGCTCTTCGGTCAGGCGGTGGAGAACGCGCTGGAGTTCGCAGACACGCCCGAGAAGTGCGACGACGCGCTCACGCGCCTGCTGGCGCAGCTGGAGGAAATCGAAGGCCGCTTCGCCGAGCAGGACGAGTTCCTGGGCGACATCGCCGAGAAGCGCGAGAACGTCTACGAGGCGCTGTCGGCAAGGCGCCAGAGCCTGGTCGAGGCCCGCCAGCGCCGTGCGCAGGGCGTGATCGACGCGGCGGGGCGCATCCTCGACGGCATTCCCCGCCGCATCGCGCAGCTTGCCGAGCTGGGCCAGGTCCACAGCTACTTTGCGGCCGACCCGATGATCGGCAAGCTGCACACGCTGATCGCCGACCTGCGCACGCTGGGCGCGGCGGTGCCGGCCGACGAACTCGACACCCGCCTGAAGACCGCCCGAGACCAGGCCCTGCGCGCGGTGCGCGACAAGCGCGAGCTGGTGAGCGAGGGCGGCGACACGCTGCGCCTGGGCCGCCACGCCTTCACCGTGCACCGCCAGCCGGTCGACCTGACGCTGGTGGCCCGCGAAGAAGGCATGGCCTACCAGGTGACGGGCACCGACTACCTGAGCCCGGTGGACGACGAGCGGCTGCGCGCGCTGCAGGCCTACTGGGGCCAGTCGCTGGTGTCGGAAACGCCGGAGCTGTCGCGCGCCGAATACCTTGCCGGCCGCCTGCTCGAGGCCTTGCTCGAAGGCAAGGCCGAGCGCAGCTGGGCCGACGTGCGCACGCTGCTGGCCGAAGACCCGCAGCATCCGCAACTGCTCGAAATGGTCCGTCGCTTCGCCGCCGCGCGCTATCAGGAGGGCTACCAGAAGGGCATCCACGACGACGATGCGCTTCGCCTGCTGGCCGCGCTGGCCGGCATGCAGGACCAGGCCGGCCTGCTGGCCTGGGGCCCGACCGAGCGTGCGCTGGCCTTGCTCTACTGGCAGCACGGCCACCTGATCGCGCACCGCGAGTCGCTGCTGCGGCGCGCGCGTGCCGCGCTGCAGATGCAGGACCTGTTCGGCCGGCGAGACGCCCTCGATCAACTCGAAGCAGACGTCGCCCGTTCGCTGGGCCACTTCGTGCGCGAGGTGCTGCCCGATCTGCTCCCTCCGCTCGCGGATGCGGAAGCAGAAGAAGAGCAGGAGTCTCGCAAGGCGCTCGTCGCCACGCTGTGCGACCAGTCCGCAGCCTACCTCGTGCGCGAGCTCGCAGCGCATGGCGGTGACACCTGGGTGGTCTCGGGCGCGGGCGAAGACCTGGCCGCCGCGCTGCTGCGCGAACTGGACCGCGGACGCCGCCGCGAGGCCTGGCAAGCCGACCTCGACGCCGCGCCGCCGGCCGAGCGCTGGCGGCTGGCGCGCGACTGGGTGCGTGCCTACGCCGTGCACCAGTCGCCGCAATCGGTCGACTGGGTCGACGACGCGGCCAGCGTGCTCGCCATGCCCCTGCAGCGCGCCCGCGTGAACGTGGCGCTCGACCAGACGGTCGAGGGGCTGCGCGGCGAGCATCCGCGCGTGGCCGACGGCCGCCTGACGCTGAACCTCAACGACTTCTGGCGCCGCTTCCTGTTCCACACGCAGCATGCGGTGCCGGGCTTCGAGGCGCTGCATCGCCTGCGCCACGAGCTGCTCGAAGGCGAGAAGGCCCGGCTCAAGCTGAGCCAGTTCCAGGCCAGGCCGCTGTCGACCTTCGTGCGCAACCAGCTGATCGACGAGCTGTACCTGCCCATCATCGGCGACAACCTCGCCAAGCAGATCGGCTCGGCGGGCGAGGGCAGCCGCACCGACCGCATGGGCCTGCTGCTGCTGATCTCGCCGCCCGGCTACGGCAAGACCACGCTGATGGAATACGTGGCCGATCGCCTCGGGCTGATCTTCGTGCGCATCAACTGCCCGGCGCTGGGCCACGGCGTGACCGCCATCGACCCGGCCAACGCGCCCAACAGCGCTGCGCGGCAGGAACTCGAGAAGCTCAACCTGGGCCTCGCCATGGGCAGCAACGTGATGCTGTACCTGGACGACATCCAGCACACGAGCCCCGAGTTCCTGCAGAAGTTCATCGCGCTGGCCGACGGCACCCGCCGCATCGAGGGCGTGTGGAACGGCGAGCCGCGCAGCTACGACATGCGCGGCAAGCGCTTCGCGATCGTGATGGCGGGCAACCCGTACACCGAGTCGGGCGACGTGTTCAAGATCCCGGACATGCTGGCCAACCGCGCCGACATCTACAACCTCGGCGACGTGCTCTCGGGGCGGGAGGCGGCCTTTGCGCTCTCGTACATCGAGAACAGCCTGACGTCGAATCCCACGCTGATGCCGCTGGCCTCGCGCGATCCGAAGGACGTGCAGCTGCTGGTGAAGATGGCGCAGGGCCACGAGGTGCCGAGCAGCGCGCTGTCGCATGCCTACAGCGCGGTCGAGCTGGAGGAGATCAAGGCGCTGCTGCAGCGCCTGTTCCGTGCGCGCGATCTGCTGCTGAAGGTGAACCTTGCCTACATCGAGTCGGCCGCGCAGCAGGAGTCGTACCGCGTGGCCCCGCCGTTCAAGCTGCAGGGCAGCTACCGCAACATGACCAAGCTCGCGGGCAAGATCACCGCGCTGATGCGCGACGAGGAGCTCGACGCGCTGCTGCGCGACCACTACCGCGGCGAGGCCCAGACCCTGACCACGGGCGCCGAGGAGAACCTGCTGCGCCTGGCCCAACTGCTTGGCAGCCCGACGCCGGAGGAGGGCGCGCGCTGGAAGGAAATCTGCGAGGAGTTCGTGCGCCAGCGCAAGCTGGGCGGTGCCGACGTGGACGGCAGCCAGCGCATCGCCAGCAGCATGCTCGACGTGGCCCGCGCGGTCGATTCGCTCAAGCCCGAGCCCGCGCCGCCTGCGGAGGGGCCGAGCGAGGGCCAGCGCCTGGCCGATGCCATGCTGCAGATCGCCGTCACATACCGCGAGCTGATCCTGCCGCTGGTAACGGCCACCGAGCGCCGGCTGGAGCTGGACCGCTCCATCGCCCAGAACATGGAGCGGCTCGCGGCAGAGGCGATGACGATGCGTGCGGCGCCGAAGCGCGCGCCCAAACCGGACAAGGAGCAATGAGATGGCGGCCCAGCCCGCGACCACTGAAGCGCCGCCCGCGCTCCCCGAGCTGCTGGCCCAGCTCGACGACACCCTTGCCGATGCGCGCCTGAGCGACGACGAGCGCCGCGTGCTGGTCCACACGCTGCGCGAGGCCCAGCCGCCGGAAGACGGCCTGCGGCAGCTGCGCAACCGTGCCTTCGATCTGGTGCGGGCGCGCACCGCCGACCCTGAACAGCTGGCGCTGCTGAAGTGGCTCGAAGGCGTGGTCCGCGCCATCGATACGGGCCGCTCGCCCGACAGCGTGGCCGTGCGTTCGCAGGCCTTCTTCAGCCCCGGCACGGCCTGCCTGCAGGCCATCAACCAGCAGCTGCGGTCGGCCAGGCATTCGGTGGACCTTTGCGTGTTCACGCTGTCGGACGACCGCATCACGGCCGAGATACTGGCGGCGCACCGGCGTGGCGTGTCGCTGCGCTGCATCTCCGACAACGACAAGGAGTTCGATCTCGGCAGCGACATCGGCCAGCTGCGCGCGGCCGGCATTCCGGTCGCGGTGGATCGCACCGAGGCGCACATGCACCACAAGTTCGCCATCTTCGACGGTGCCCGGCTGCTCAACGGCAGCTACAACTGGACGCGCAGCGCCTGCGAGTTCAACGAGGAGAACCTGGTGCTGACCAACGACCCATCGCTCGTACGGCGTTTCGCCGACGAGTTCGACTCCTTGTGGAAAGAACTGCAGGCCTCCCGATGAGCACCAGACGCATCGACTACGACTGGGAGCTGCCCGCCGAGATGCAGCAGCGGCTGGGCAGCTCCAGCTACGGCGCGCAGCGCGTCATTCACGAACAGGGGCACCTGATGGTGATCCTGCACGAGCCGCCCGCGGGTACAGGTTCGGAGCGCAAGTCGGCGGTGTTCCTGCGCAAGCCCGACGGTACCTGGCTGCACAAGGGCAACAACCCGGGCGAGCGCGCGTTGGGCAAGCTGATCGAGAGCTATCGCGCGTCGCTGGCCACCTTCGAGGTCCGGCACGAGGCTGCCGACAACTCCGAGGCGCTGTTCCAGATCCTCGGGCCGCTGATACCGCTGGCACGCGCCGCCTCGAACATGCAGGCGGCCCTGCAGTCCGCGCGCGAGGCCGTGCCGGAGGACGCGATGATCACCGACCTGCGCGACCGCGCGGTGGAGATCGTGCGCGGGCTCGAACTGCTGCTGGCCGACACGCGGATGTCGCTCGACTACAGGCTCGCTCATGCGGCCGAGCAGCAGGCGCGCGCGGCCAACGAGGTCAGCCGGGCGCAGCACAAGCTCAACACCATCGCGGCGCTGACCTTTCCGCTGATGGCCGTCGGCGCGGCTTTCGGCATGAACCTGCACAGCGGCGCGGAGAACCTGCCCGGCTGGGCGTTCTGGGCGATCTTCGGTGCAGGGCTCTTCATGGGCGTGCTGCTGCGCGGATGGGTCAAGGCGCCGGAGCCGCCGCCATCGCTACCGCTTGCAACCGGTTCCGGCTTGTCGAAGAAGAAGTAGGCGCAGCAGGCGCAGGCGGCCAGGCCGACCGGCCCCTTCGCGTTTTGCGAAGGGGTGCTGCCGTCATGGCAATTCCGCATTCCGCGATCCGTTCCTAGAGTCGGGGCCAGCCCAACAAAGGAGACGGACGCGGATATGAATGCACTCGAAGGCCTGAAGGTGCTGGAGCTCGGCCAGCTCATCGCCGGCCCCTTCGCCGGCAAGACACTGGCGGAGTTCGGCGCCGACGTGATCAAGGTCGAGCCTGCGGGTGTCGGCGATCCGCTGCGCAAGTGGCGGCTGTTGCGCGACAACGGCACCTCGGCATGGTGGGAGGTGCAGTCGCGCAACAAGCGCTCGGTGTGCCTGGACCTGCGCAGCGCCGAAGGGCAGGAGGCCGTGCGCGCGCTGGCGCTCGAGGCCGACGTGCTGATCGAGAACTTCAAGCCCGGCACGCTCGAAGGCTGGGGCCTGGGCTGGGAACAGCTGCATGCGCTGAACCCGCGACTCATCATGCTGCGCATCTCGGGCTACGGGCAGACCGGGCCCTATCGCGACAAGCCCGGCTTCGGCGTGCTCGGTGAATCGATGGGCGGGCTGCGCTACCTGAGCGGCGAGCCTGGCCGGGTGCCGGTGCGCGTGGGGGTGTCGCTGGGCGACACGCTGGCGGCGCTGCATGGCGTGATCGGCGTGCTGACCGCGCTGCACCACCGCACCGCCCATGGCGGAGAAGGGCAGTTCATCGACGTGGCGCTCTACGAGTCGGTGTTCAACGTGATGGAAAGCCTGCTGCCCGAGTACGACGCCTTCGGCGCCGTGCGCGAGCGTGCCGGCAGCGCACTGCCCGGCATCGCGCCGACCAACGCCTACCGCTGCGAAGACGGTCACTACGTGCTGGTGGCCGGCAACGGCGACAGCATCTTCCGTCGGCTGATGCGCGCCATCGGCCGCGAAGACCTGGAGAACGACCCCGGGCTCGTGCACAACGACGGCCGCGTGCTGCGCGTGGACGAGATCGACGCCGCCATCGAGGCCTGGACGCTCCGGCGCAGTCGCGACGATGTGTTGGCCGTGCTCGACGCCGCCGGCGTGCCGGTCGGGCGCATCTACACCGTGGCCGACATCGCGAGCGACCCCCAGTACCTGGCGCGCGGGATGATCGTGGAGGCGCCCACCTCCGATGGAGCCACGCTGAAGGTGCCGGGCGTGGTGCCCAAGCTCAGCGCCACGCCGGGGCGCATCGCGCACCCCGCGCCGCGGCTGGGCGAGCACGACCGCGATCTGGGCGGTGCCGGCTGGCCCGCGCGCCGCGTGGAAGGGGTTGCGGTATGAAGACGGGCAACGGCACGAGGCTCTTCATCAACGAGGTCGCCACACGCGACGGCTTCCAGATGGAAAGCCGCTTCATTCCCACCGACGACAAGATCGCCCTCGTCGACCGGCTGAGCGGGCTGGGCTACGCGAAGATCGAGGTCACGTCCTTCACTTCGGCGAAGGCGATACCCGCGCTGCGCGACGGCGAGGAGGTGATGCAGCGCATCGCCCGCCGCCCCGGCGTGGTCTACACCGCGCTGGTGCCTAACGTGCGCGGCGCGGAGCGCGCACTGGAAAGCCGCATCGACGAGTTCAACATCGTCATGTCGGCGAGCGAGACGCACAACCTCGCCAACCTGCGCATGACGCGCGAGCAGTCGTTCGCTCAGCTGACCGGGGTGATCGCACTGGCGAAGCAGGCCGGCGTGCCGGTGAACGTGTCGCTGTCGTGCGTGTTCGGCTGCCCGATGGAGGGCGAGGTGCCGCTGGCACAGGTCCAGGGCTTGATCGACCGATTCGCCGCGCTGGAGGTGCAGGGCATCACGCTGTGCGACACGACGGGCATGGCTTACCCCACGCAGGTGCGGGAGATCTGCGAGGCGGTCATCTCCAGCAAGCCTGCGATGGAATGGACGGCCCACTTTCATAACACGCGCGGCATGGGGCTGGTGAACACGGTGGCAGCGGTGGAGGCCGGCATCCGCCGGCTCGACATGTCGCTTGGCGGCATCGGCGGCTGCCCCTACGCGCCGGGCGCGACAGGCAACGTGGCGACCGAGGACGTGGTCCACATGCTGCAGTGCATGGGCTATGACACGGGCATGGATCTCGCGGGCCTGATTGCCGCCGCTGGCGAGCTGGAAGCACTGGTGCAGCACGACCTGCCGGCCCAGGTCTCGCGCGCGGGCCACCGGCTGACGCGGCATGCGCCGCCGCCGGATTTCAACGACATCGCGGCTCGCGCCCGGGAGCGCGGGCACGCACCGAAGGAGCTTCAACCATGATCGGCCACCTGGACCACCTCGTGCTGACAACGGCGCACGAGGAAGCCTGCATCCGCTTCTACGTCGACGTGCTGGGCATGTCGCTGGAGAGCTTCGGCGCCGGCCGCAAGGCCTTCCGCTTCGGCAACCAGAAGATCAACCTGCATGTGAAGGGCCACGAGTTCGAGCCCAAGGCGCAGCTGCCGACGCCCGGCTCGCTGGACCTGTGCTTCATCGCCAGCGTGCCGCTCGAGGAAGTCATTGCGAGCCTTGGCGAGAAGGGCGTGCCCATTCTCGAAGGGCCGGTGATGCGCACGGGCGCCACTTCGCGCATCCGTTCGGTCTACGTACGCGACCCGGACCTGAACCTGATCGAGATCTCGGAACTTTCGCCCTGACGGCGCGGCGCCGAAGACAGCCAGCAAATACAAAACCACCGGAGACAAACCATGAAACCCATTCACCGCCTTCTCGCGGTCGGCCTTGCGCTGGCCGCTTCGGCCGCGTCCGCCAGCGACGCGTGGCCCTCGAGACCGATCACGATGGTCGTGCCCACCGCGCCGGCCGGCTCCACCGACATCATGGCGCGCCTGGTCGGCGATCCGCTGCAGCGCGCGCTGGGCCAGCCCGTGGTGGTCGACAACAAGCCCGGCGCCAGCGGCAACATCGGCACCGAGTTCGTGGCGCGCGCCGCGCCCGACGGCTACACGCTGCTGATGCAGTACTCGGGCTACCACGTCGGCAACCCGTCGCTCTATCCGAACATCAAGTGGAGCCCCACCAAGGACTTCGTGCCGGTGGCGATGGTGATGCGCGCGCCGCACGTCGTCGCGGTGAGCGGCAAGCTGCCGATGAAGTCGATGAAGGAGCTCATCGAGTACGGCAAGAAGAAGGAGGGCGGGCTCTTCTACGCCTCGTCGGGCAACGGCTCGATCCAGCACATCGCGGGCGAGCTGCTGTCGCGGCAGTCGAAGCAGGCGATGACGCACGTGCCCTACAAGGGCTCGGGGCCGGCGATCAATGACCTGATCTCGGGCAACGTGGACATGTTCATCACCACGCCGCCCTCGGTCATCGGCCATTTCGCGGGAGGGCGCATCAAGCCGCTGGCGTACACGGGCAGCAAGCGCCATTCGTCGATGCCCGATGTGCCGACCTCGGCCGAGGCGGGGCTGCTGGGCTACGAGGTCGAGTCGTGGTTCGCTGTGTTCGCTCCGGCGAAGACGCCGCCTGAGATCGTCAACAGGCTGAGCGCGGAACTCCGCAAGATCGTCGAGAGCGAAGCCTTCCGCAAGAAGGTGGACGAGCAGGGCGCCTTTGCGACCTACATGGACCCGCCGACGCTCGCGAGATTCGTCGACCAGGAGCTGGCGAGCTGGTCGAAGGTGATCAAGTCGGCGGACATCAAGCCCGATTGATCGATACGGCGGCCAATCAGCCTTCCTGGTAGGCGACCTCGAAGGTCTCGCACAGCACCGGCATGCGCATGTCGGGCTTCCTGCCGATGCGCTCGCATTCGCCGCTGAAGTACTGCCAGTGGCCTTCGCGCCAGTAGCGCAGCGAGCCGTCGCCTTCGGCCTCGACGGCCGCGAAGTCCTCGCCGACTTCGTCGAAGGGCATGACGACCACGCTGCGTGTCTCGATCACGCACAGCGGCCTGCCATGCCAGTCGGTCACCACGCTGAGGTCACCGGGCCTGGGGCGCGGCCTTCCGGTCGATTCGACGGACCATTCGAGGCTCGCCGTGCCGCGCTTGCGCCCCTCCAGCACGAGCTGCGCCAGCTCGGTGGCGCCGGCCTCGTTGTCGTCGAAGTGGAAGGCTTCGCAGAAACGGGCGGAGGCATCGGCGCCCGCGGCGCTCTGGAATCGCTCCCAGAAGGGGAGGACGTGGGCTGGAATGGTCATGTGTGGCGGGCCTGGAGCCGCAGCGCCGGGCCTGCCACGGGCACGACCGGCTACAGCTTGACGTTGATGATCGACAGGATGATCGCAGAGAGCGTCATCGCCACCGGCAGCTTCTGCACGGCGAGCGCACGGACGCGGGCGACGGAGGCCTGGGTCTGCAGCAGAAGGCTGCGTTCGGAATGGATGGGTGTGGACATTTCGGACTCCTGTGTGTTGCGGGCTTCTTGCCCCGGATGGCCTCCACGATAGGCTTCGCAGGGCGCTGCGGCGCAGGCCTTTCGAGGACACGGCGTTTCTGTTTTCGCAACGATCCGTCGGCGTTCGGCCGGAACTTCCGCCAGGTTTTCCGGATCGGCGGGGCTGCGCGCGGCGCGAGAATCCGGCCCCCGGCAACGAACGAACAAGAAGGCAGGCAGAGAGAAATGAAGAGCAAGACGGCGGCGCTCCGGCCGAAGATGCGCCGAGCCACCCCCGACGATCCGACCCCCTGGGCGCTGCTGCTGGCCGCCGACGGCCCGCGCGCCGAGATCCGCAAATACCTGTCGCGCGGCGAACTCTGGTTGGCCGAGGCTGCCGGCCGGGTCGTCGGGCAGATGGTGCTGCTCGAAACCCGCGTCGGCACATGGGAAATCATGAACATCGCGGTGAGCGACGAGCTGCGCGGCCATGGCGTGGGCACCGCGCTGCTGCGCAAGGCGAAGGCGGTGGCCATCGAGCGCGGGGCGCACCTGCTCGAAGTCGGCACGGGCAACAGCAGCCTGCGCGAACTGGCCTTCTACCAGCGCTTCGGCTTCCGCATCGTCGGCGTGGACACGGATTTCTTCGTGCGTCGCGCCAACGGCGGCAGGCTGCAGAAGCAGAACGGCATCGTGCTGCGCGACATGGTGCGCATGCGGATCGAACTCGAAAGCTAGCCCGCGATCAGCTTCTGCACCAGCTCCGCCGTGGTTGCGGCCGCGTACTTGCGCATCAGCCGCGCCCGGTGCAGCTCGACCGTGCGGTGGCTGATGCCCAGCGCCTTGCCGATCTCCTTCGAGGTCAGCCCGCGCATCACCTGCGCCGCCACCTCGCGCTCGCGTGGCGTGAGCTCGGCCTTGACGGCGCGGCGCGAGCCCAGGTCCTCGAAGGTCCAGATGCCGGCCTCGTGGGGGGCGTCGCGGTTGAGCGCGTGGCCGGTGACGTGGCACCAGAAGGTCTCGTCGGCGATGGCGCCGTGCAGGCTGCCCAGCCGCTTCATCATGCGGTTGTCGGCGTAGTGCCCGCTGGCGTTCAGGAACGGCTCCATGCGCTTGCCGATGCGCTCGAACTCGGCCACGCTGGGGTAGAGGATGCTGAACGAATGCCCGACCAGCGCGGAGGGCGTTGCGCCGAAGATCTCGCAAACGCGCACGTTGCACGCCACGATGGTGCGGTTGCTCGACACCACCATGCCGACGGGTGCGTGCTCAAACGCCAGCCGGTAATCGATCTCGGGCATCGGGGGTCTCCATTACGAAATACTACGTATGCGAGTAGGTAGTATCGTTCAGGGGTTTCCCACCCCTTTCAGCCCTTTTCTCCACCCACTCTCATTCATCCATCAAGGAGCCCGAGTGAACAAGATTTTCCCCACCGCGGATGCGGCACTCAAGGGGGTCGTCGCCGACGGGCAGATGCTCGCGGTCGGCGGCTTCGGCCTCTGCGGCATTCCGGAAGCGCTGATCGACGCGCTCAAGGACTCCGGCGTGCAGAACCTCACCGTCATCTCCAACAACGCGGGCGTCGACGGCTTCGGCCTCGGCAAGCTGCTGGAGACGCGCCAGATCAAGAAGATGATCGCGTCATACGTCGGCGAGAACAAGGAGTTCGAGCGCCAGTACCTCGCGGGCGAGCTGGCCCTCGAATTCACGCCGCAGGGCACGCTGGCCGAGAAGCTGCGCGCCGGCGGCGCGGGCATTCCGGCCTTCTTCACCAAGACCGGCGTGGGCACGCAGGTTGCCGAGGGCAAGGAACTGCGCGAGTTCGACGGCGAAACCTACGTGATGGAACGCTCGCTGGTGCCCGACGTGGCGCTGGTGAAGGCCGACGTGGCCGACAAGTCGGGCAACCTGCGCTTCCGCCTCACGGCGCGCAACTTCAACCCGGCCGCTGCCATGGCCGGCAAGATCTGCATCGTCGAGGTCGAGAAGATCGTCGAGGTGGGCGAGCTGGCTCCCGACGACATCCACCTGCCGGGCATCTACGTGCACCGCATCGTGCTCAACGCCAACCCCGAGAAGCGCATCGAGAAGCGCACCGTGAGCGCCTCGGTCGACGCCGCCGCCGCGAAGGTCGAGGCCCAGACCGCCATCGCCGTCGCCGCTGCTGCCGGCAGCGAAGTGCCCGCCAAGGTCGTCAACAAGAAAGAAGGAGCCTGAGATGCCCTGGACCCAAGACCAGATGGCGGCCCGCGCCGCCCAAGAACTCGAAGACGGCTTCTACGTCAACCTCGGCATCGGCATTCCCACGCTGGTGGCCAACCACACCGGCGACAAGGAAGTGTGGCTGCAGAGCGAGAACGGCATGCTCGGCATCGGCCCGTTCCCGACCGAAGACCAGGTCGACGCCGACCTGATCAACGCCGGCAAGCAGACCGTCACCACGCTGCCCGGCTCGGCCATCTTCGGCAGCCATGACAGCTTCGCGATGATCCGCGGCGGCAAGATCAACCTGTCGATCCTGGGCGCCATGCAGGTCAGCACCAAGGGCGACCTCGCCAACTGGATGATCCCCGGCAAGATGGTCAAGGGCATGGGTGGCGCGATGGACCTCGTGGCCGGCGTGAAACGCGTGATCGTGCTGATGGAGCACGTGGCCAAGAAGAAGGACGGCACCGAGGACCTGAAGATCCTCGAGAAGTGCACCCTGCCGCTGACCGGCGTGGGCGTGATCGACCGCATCATCACCGACCTGGCCGTGATGGACGTGGTACCCGAAGGCCTGAAGGTCGTCGAGCTGGCTCCGGGCGTCACCTTCGACGCGCTGCAGGCCAAGACGGGCGCGAAGCTGATCCAGTAAGGGCAGCAGCAACCGGCAGTACGCAAGGGCCGCTTTCGCGGCCCTTTGTCATGAGGGGGTGAGACACTGCGCGCATGGCCTACCTCGACCTCGACAACCTTCGCTCCATTTTTCTCGACGAAGAGGCGCTGCGCGTGCGACGCCTGCAGCGGCAGCCCTGTGGGTCGCTCCATGTCACCAGCGGCCGCATCGTGGCCTGCGATCCGCTGGTGCAGCCCGAGCGCGAGCCTTTCGTTCGCAGCGTGAGCGGTCGCGGCGCCTTCGCCGCGGAGGTGCTGGAACATGAAGGCCGTCATGCCCTGGCGGTGCTCTGGCTGCGCGAGCGCGGCGGACTGCAGCCTGCAAACCTGCGGTGGGAGCCCGCGCTGCTCGACGGGCAGTCGCAGGACGACCTGGGCGACGACGAGTTCTACGGTTACCCGGTCGATGCCGGCGTCGGCTGCTTCATGGATGCCGACTGCGCGGCGGCCATCGCCGAGCGCGAGGCGCGCGAGTCATCGGCCAACCCCGACTACGTCAGCTACTACGACGACGTGCTCGACGAGGAGCTGGGCTCCAAGGACATGGCGAATCACTATCCCCTGGGCGAGGGCAGCGCGAACAACGTGCTGATCTTCAGCTCGGGCTGGGGTGACGGCAGCTATCCGAGCTTCTGGGCGCTCGACGCCGCCGGCGAGCCGGTGGCGCTGGTGACCGACTTCATGACGATGCACGGCGGCGATGCGCGCAGCGAGGACGACAAGCGCGACGACGCCTACGCGGCGAGCTTGTCGCCCGAAAGGCTCGCGGCGCTCGAGGCCCTGGGAGCCGCGGCGATCAAGGGAGATGCGGCCGCGATCAGGTCCCTGCTCGACGGTGGACTCGCGGGGCCGAACGACATCATTCCGTCGCTCGGCGAAACCGCGCTCCTCAGCGCAATCCGCATGAACCAGCTCGAAGCCTTGCGTGTGCTGCTGGGCACCGCACCATGTCCCGCCATGCCCGAGCAACTGCGCATCGAAGGCGAGGCGGAAAGCTACCTGGCCTTTGCACGATGGCTCAGGAAGCCGCGGGTGCCAGGGCTGGTCGAACTGCTCGAACAGTCCGAGGCCGTGGCTTCCGCCGAACCGGCGGCCGGCAAGAGCTTCCTGAAACGCCTCTTCTCATGAGCCGCTAGGCGCCCAGCGCGGCCCGCACCTTGTCTCCCAGCCCGCGCAGCCGTTCCACCGGCTCGTTGGAGAACACGAAGCGCAGGTACTGCGCCCCATGCGTCTCGCCCCAGCCCTTCATCGCGGTGGCGCAGACACGGTGCTTCAGCAGGCGTTCCGACAGCGTCTGTCCGTCGATGCCGAAGTCGCTCGTGCGCAGCAGCAGCGACCAGCCGCCGCCCGGCACGCCGACCGGCAGGCCCCTGAGTTCGTCGAGGAGCGTGTCGCGCCGCCGTTCCAGCTCGGCCACGTAGGGTGCGAGCGCGCGGGGCGATTGCTCCAGCGCCGTAGCCACAGCATCCTGCGCGATGCCGACGGGCACCACCACGTTGGCCAGCGAGACGGCCACGAGGTCGGGCATGTAGCTTTCCGGTGCCACCGTCCAGCCCACGCGCCAGCCGATCATGCGCAGTTCCTTGGCCGATGAGCCCACGGTGATGGTGCGCTCGGCCATGGCGGGCAGGCCCGCGGGGTGGATGAGCTTGCGGCCATCGAAGAGCAGGCGTTCCATGGCGCTGTCGAGGATCAGCGTGAGATCGTGCTGGACGCACAGCGCCGCGATGGCGCGCCAGTCGTCCTCGTCGAAGCAGCCGCCGGTGGGCATCGACGGCGACATCAGCAGCATCGTGCGCACGCGCGGGCCGACAGCGGCCTGCAGTGCGGCGCGGTCGAGCTTCCATTCGCCGCCGGGCGTGAAGCCGAAGGGCACGTACTTCGGCGTGCCGCCCGCTAGCCGGATGCGGTTGAGCAGGCCGGCGTAGGTCGGGTCGGTCACCAGCACCTCGTCGCCCACCTCGACCGTGGCGAGCAGCGCGTTGAGGATGCCCGAGAGCCCACCCGCCGAGATCACGCAGTTGCGCGCGCCGCTGTACTCCACGCCCGACAGCGCCGACACATGGCGCGCCGCCACGTCGCGCAGGCGCGACTGGCCGACGAAGGGCAGGTAGCTGTTGTCCGGGTCGAACGAGGCGGCGTGCACGGTGCGTGCGATGGCTTCTGCGTCGGGCGGAATGTCGACGTCGAGGTTCTCGAGCCGTAGGAAGGGCGGCCCGTCCGCGTCGTCGGCGATGGCGCCCATGCGGTCGACGCCGATGCCGGCGATGTGTTCCAGGCGGGCGGGGCGATGGCGTGGCATGGGCGTGTCTCCGTGTCGGGCTTCCGTGGCTTGTCAGGGGGATGGCTTGCGCGGGCGGGTGAGTCGTTGCAAGGTGCCGCTCGCGTCATTCTCTTCGCCGGGTGGCGTCAGCAGCAACAGCGGCTGCCGCTCCTGCACCGTCTCGCGCAGGAAGTTCCACACCGCCTGCATGCGCGCGAGGTGCTTGGTTTCCGCCGGCATCGACATCCAGAAGGTCCGCGTGAAATTCGCCTGCCCCGGCAGCACGGGGCGCAGCGCGGCGTCGTGTTCCGCGATGAAGGCCGGCAGCACCGCGATGCCCGCGCCCGCCGCCACGGCGCTGTGCTGCGCGAGCACGCTGGTGCTGCGCAGCGCGAAGGCGTCGGGGCGGTGCAGCTCGTCGAGGTACTGAAGCTCCTTGCTGAAGAGCAGGTCGTCCACGTAGCTGATGAAGGTGTGGCCGCGCAGGTCTTCGCGCGTGCGGATGGGCTTGTGCGCCGACAGGTACTGCTTCGACGCATAGAGCCGCAGCGTGTAGTCGGTGAGCTTGGCGACCACCACCGGGCCGCGCGCCGGGCGTTCGAGCGAGATCACGATGTCGGCCTCGCGCCGCGACAGGTGCACCAGCCGGGGCATCGCGAGCAGGTCGATGGTGAGCTTCGGGTGCCGCACAGCGAACAGCGCCAACTGCGGCGCCAGCACCACCGTGCCGAAGCCTTCGGTGGCGCCGATGCGCACCAGCCCCGAGAGCCCCTCCTGCGAGGCGGGCGCGGTGCTTTCCACGGCCTGGAACGCACTCTCCATTGCTTCGACCTGCGGCTGCAGCCGCCGGCCCGCCTCGGTGAGCCGGTGGCCGCCTGCCTCGCGCGAGAAAAGCGGGGCACCGACTTCCTTCTCCAACGCCTGGATGCGGCGGGCCACGGTGGTGTGGTCCACCTCGAGCCGGCGCGCCGCGCTCATCAGCGTGCCCGAGCGGGCGAGCTCCAGAAAGTACCGCAGGTTGTCCCAGTCCATGTGCCTTCGTTTCCCCGATTCCGGGCTCTGCATTTTTGCAAAGCCGCCGCGCATATTTGTCTATTGTCATGGCAAATCTGCAAAGCTAGGATGCATGACCGAACCGGCAATGCCGGGCGCCCGATTTCACAGGATTCACAGGAGACAAACCCCATGGACGCCACCACCACGCCCTCGACCCAGGTCGCCACCGTCAAGCTGCTGATCGGCGGCAAGCTGGTCGAATCGAAGACCACCGAATGGCGCGACGTCGTCAACCCGGCCACGCAGGAAGTGCTGGCGCGCGTGCCCTTCGCCACGCAGACCGAACTCGACGCCGCGGTCGCTTCCGCGAAAGAAGCCTTCAAGACCTGGCGCAAGACGCCCATCGGCGCCCGCGCTCGCATCTTCCTGAAGCTGCAGCAGCTCATCCGCGAGAACATGGGCGAGCTCGCCGCCATCCTCACGGCCGAGCAGGGCAAGACGCTACCGGACGCCGAAGGAGACGTGTTCCGCGGCCTCGAAGTGGTCGAGCATGCCTCGAACATCGGCAACCTGCAGCTTGGCGAGCTGGCCAACAACGTGGCCACCGGCGTCGACACCTACACGCTGCTGCAGCCGCTGGGCGTGTGCGCCGGCATCACGCCGTTCAACTTCCCGGCCATGATCCCGCTGTGGATGTTCCCGATGGCCATCGTCACCGGCAACACCTTCGTGCTGAAGCCCTCCGAGCAGGATCCGATGGTCACCATGCGCCTGTGCGAGCTGGCGCTCGAAGCCGGCGTTCCGCCCGGCGTGCTGAACGTGGTGCACGGCGGCGAAGCGGTCGTCAACGGCATCTGCGATCACAAGGACATCAAGGCGATCAGCTTCGTCGGCTCCACCAAGGTCGGCACGCACGTCTACAACCGCGCCACGCTGGCCGGCAAGCGCGTGCAATGCATGATGGGCGCGAAGAACCACGCCATCGTGATGCCCGACGCCAACAAGGAGCAGACGCTCAACGCGCTGGCCGGCGCGAGCTTCGGCGCCGCGGGCCAGCGCTGCATGGCGGTGTCGGTGGCCGTGCTGGTGGGCGAGGCGCGCAACTGGGTGCCCGAGCTCATCGAGAAGGCGAAGACGCTGAAGGTCGGCGCCGGCACGGAGAAGGGCGTGGACGTGGGCCCGCTGGTCTCGTGCGCAGCCTACGACCGCGTGAGCAGCCTGATCGAGCGCGGCGAGGCCGACGGCGCCAAGCTCGTGCTCGACGGCCGCAAGCCTACCGTGCCCGGCTACGAGAAGGGCAACTTCGTCGGCCCGACGATCTTCACCGGCGTGAAGCCCGGCATGACGATCTACGACCAGGAAATCTTCGGCCCCGTGCTTTGCGTTGCCGATGCCGAGAACATCGACGAGGCCATCGAGCTGATCAACAGCAACCCGAACGGCAACGGCACGGCGATCTTCACGCAGTCGGGCGCGGCGGCGCGCCGCTTCCAGGAAGACATCGACGTGGGCCAGGTGGGCATCAACGTCCCGATTCCTGTGCCGGTTCCGATGTTCTCGTTCACCGGCTCGCGCGCTTCGAAGCTCGGCGACCTGGGCCCGTACGGCAAGCAGGTCGTGCTGTTCTACACGCAGACCAAGACGGTGACGGCGCGCTGGTTCGACGACAGCACCGTCTCGCATGGCGTGAACACGACCATCAGCCTGAAGTAAGAAGTCCGGCGGATGGACTTCGAACTTTCCGAAGAGCAGCGCGCCTTCGCCGAGAGCGCGCGGGCCTTTGCACAGGCCGAGTTCGCGCCGCACGCGGCGCAATGGGACGCGGAGGCCGTTTTTCCGAAGGAGGCGATCGCCAAGGCCGGCGAGCTGGGCTTCTGCGGCCTGTACGCGCCCGAGCGCATCGGCGGCCTCGGCCTGCCGCGCCTCGACGCCGCGCTGGTGTTCGAGGAGATGGCCGCGGTCGACCCGTCGACCACGGCCTTCATCACGATCCACAACATGGCGACGTGGATGCTCGGCACATGGGCGACCGATGCGGTTGCGCAGCAGTGGGGCGAAGAGCTGACGAGCGGGCGCAAGCTCGCGTCGTATTGCCTGACCGAGCCCGGTGCGGGTTCGGATGCAGGCTCGCTCAAGACGCGTGCAGAACTGCAGGGCGCCGAGTACGTCATCAACGGCGGCAAGGCCTTCATCTCGGGCGCGGGCTCGACCGACGTGCTGGTGCTGATGGCGCGCACGGGCGGTGCGGGCGCGAGCGGCATCTCGGCCTTCGCGGTGCCGGCCGACGCGCCGGGCATCAGCTACGGCAAGAAGGAACACAAGATGGGCTGGAACAGCCAGCCCACGCGCACCATCAACTTCGACAACGTGCGCATTCCCGCGCAGAACCTGCTGGGCAAGGAGGGCGAGGGCTTCCGCATCGCCATGAAGGGGCTGGACGGCGGGCGCATCAACATCGCCACCTGCTCGGTGGGCGCGGCGCAGGGTGCGCTCGACGCGGCGCGCCGCTACCTGCACGAGCGCCAGCAGTTCGGCAAGCCGCTCGCGAGCTTCCAGGCGCTGCAATTCAAGCTGGCCGACATGGCGACAGAACTGGTCGCGGCGCGGCAGATGGTGCGGCTCGCGGCTTCCAAGCTCGACGCCGGCCATGCCGACGCCAGCACCTATTGCGCGATGGCCAAGCGCTTCGCGACCGATGCGGGCTTCAACGTCTGCAACGATGCGCTGCAGCTGCACGGCGGCTACGGCTATCTGGGCGAGTTCCCGCTGGAGCGCCTTGTGCGCGATACGCGCGTGCACCAGATCCTCGAAGGCACGAACGAGATCATGCGCGTGATCGTTGCGCGAAAATTGCTGGAAGGGGACAGCGACATCCGCTGAAGCCCCGCATCCGGAACCCCTCAAGACAATGACAGACAACGTAGTTCTCTTCGACGAAATCAAGACCGCCGGCGGCCAGCGCTTCGCAGTGGCCACGCTCAACGCACCGGCTTCGCTCAATGCGCTGTCGGTGGACATGGTGCGCCTGCTCACGCCCAAGCTGCGCGAATGGGCCAATGACGCTGGCATCGTCGGCGTGCTGCTGCAGGCCGCGGGCGAGAAGGCCTTCTGCGCCGGCGGCGACCTGCGCCAGCTCTACCAGACGCTGCTCGACTGCGGCCCCGCGCGCAACACCTACGCGGAGGACTTCTTCCGCGAGGAGTACGAGCTCGACTACCTGATCCACACCTTCCCGAAGCCCTTCCTGTGCTGGGGCCACGGCATCGTGATGGGTGGCGGCGTGGGCCTGCTGGCCGGCGCCTCGCATCGCGTGATGACGCTGCAGAGCCGCATCGCCATGCCCGAAATCAACATCGGCCTGTACCCCGACGTGGGCGGCAGCTGGTTCCTGCGCCGCACGCCTGGCCGCACGGGGCTGTTCCTGGCGCTCACCGCCGCGAACATCAACGCGGCCGACACCATCTTCTGCGGGCTGGCCGATGTGCTGGTGCCGCAGGAGCGCAAGGGCGAGGTGCTCGAAGCCATCGCCGCGACGCAGTGGGCGGGCGAGCAGAAGGCCGACCGTGCCACGCTGTCGCGCATCCTCGCCAAGGCGGGCGAAGGCACCGAAATGCCCGCCTCGAAGGTGCGCGAGCACTACGACACCATCAACGCCCTGATGGCCGGCGACGATCTGCTCGACATCGCGAAGCGCCTGAGCGAGCTGCAGAGCGACGACGCATGGCTGCAGACCGCCGCCAGGACCTTCGCCAAGGGCGCGCCGAGCTCGGCCGCGCTGAGCTTCGAGCTGTGGCAGCGCGTGTTGCGCATGTCGCTGGCCGAGGTGTTCCGCCTCGAGTACTGGGCCTCGCTGGGCTTCTGCGCGCACAAGGACTTCGCCGAGGGCATCCGCGCGGTGCTGGTCGACAAGGACCGCAACCCGCGCTGGAACCCGGCCACGCTCGAGGAGATCACGCCAGCCTTCATCGAAGACCACCTGCGTCCGCGCGGCGAGATGCCGGCGGAGCTGGCGTCGCTGGCCTGACCCTCACTACTTCCTGCACAGAACAACGGAGACAAGACACATGAAGATCGCATTCATCGGCCTGGGCAACATGGGCGGCCCGATGGCCATGAACCTGCTCAAGGCAGGCCATACGCTCAGCGCCTTCGACCTCTCGGCCGAGGCCTGCAAGAAGTTCGGCGCCGATGGCTTGCCCATTGCGAAGTCGGCGGCGGAAGCGGCGGCCGATGCCGAGGTCGTCATCAGCATGCTGCCGGCCAGCGCGCACGTCGAGGGCCTGTTCCTGGGTGGTGCCGGCAAGCCCGGCCTGCTCGACAGCATCCGTGCCGGCACGCTGGTGATCGACAGCAGCACCATCGCGGCGGCCACGTCGCGCAAGGTGGCCGAGGCCGCCGCGGCCAAGGGCATCGCGATGATCGATGCGCCCGTTTCGGGCGGCACCGGCGGTGCCATCGCAGGCACGCTGACCTTCATGGTCGGCGGCGAGACGCAGGACCTCGAGCGCGCCCGTCCGGTGCTGGAGAAGATGGGGGCCAACATCTTTCATGCCGGCGCGGCCGGCGCGGGGCAGACCGCGAAGATCTGCAACAACATGCTGCTCGGCATCCTGATGATCGGCACCTCCGAGGCGCTGGCGCTGGGCGTGGCCAACGGGCTCGATCCGAAGGTGCTGTCGGAGATCATGCGCCGCAGCTCGGGCGGCAACTGGGCGCTCGAGAAGTACAACCCGATGCCGGGCGTGATGGAAACCTCGCCCGCCTCGAAGAACTATGCCGGCGGCTTCGGCACCGACCTGATGCTCAAGGACCTGGGGCTGGCCCAGGAAAACGCCACCGCCGTGCGCGCGGCCACGCCGCTGGGCGGGCTGGCACGCAGCCTGTATGCGGCCCACAGCCTCGCGGGCCATGGCGCGCTCGATTTCTCGAGCGTGCTGAAGCTGGTGCAGAAGAAGGCGCCCTGAACCAGGCGTCGAGCCGGGCGTCGGTGGTGATCAGCCGTAGCGTGACTGCACGGCCCACAGCAGGCCGATCACCACCACGAACAACACGGCGAAAAGAACCCAGGCGCGCATGATCGCCTGGTTCTCCGTGATCTCGACAGGGGCCGCCGACACGGGTGGCGGGCTAGAAGCGGCGGGCTGTGCTTGGGTCATGCGGCACTGTACTCCGCGCCGGGCCCGCCGTGGCAGGCTTTGCAGGGGCGGAAGCATCCGCCCGCGACATCGTCCACATGATGGCTGCCGCCACCAGGTTGGCGCCCACGCTGAACAGGATCGGCAGCAGGTAGCTGCGGCTGAGGTCGAAGGCGTAGCCCGCCGCGGCCGGGCCGACCAGCGTGCCGAAGGCCACGCTGGTGTAGAGCACGCCGATGATCGCGCTGATGTTTCGCCCGCCGAAGTAGTCCATCACCAGCGCCGGCAACAGCGCGACGAAGCCGCCGTAGAACGCGCCGTAGAAGAAGGCGAACACCGCCAGTCCCCAGAAGCCGCTGGACGCGGCCCACACGAGCAGCGACAGCGCCATGCCGGTCGACATCAGCAGCATGGTCTGCGCGCGGCCCATGCGGTCGGCCAGCCCGCCAAGGAAGAAGCGCCCGGCCGTGCTGCCCACGCCGATGGCGCCCAGCAGCAGCACCGCCGAGCCGCCGGGCACGCCATGGTCCAGCGCATAGGGCACGAGATGCACGAAGGGCACGAAGAGGCCGAACGAGCTGATGAGGCAGGCCACGTAGAGGCCGGCGAAGCGGCGCGAGCGGACGGCGTCGCGTACCGCGAAGCCCTCGGGCCTGGCCGATGCGGCCAGAGGCTGCGGCGGGTCGCCGTCGGGGCCCAGTCCGCGATCGCGCGGATCGTTCTCGATCAAGAGCGACATGCCTACGCCCACCACCACGGCCAGGATGCCGAGCGCCAGGTAGGCGTGGCGCCAGCCCAGCGTCTCGATGAAGAGCGATGCCAGCGGCGGCATCACCAGCGTGCCCACGCCGATCCCGCTCACGGCCAGCCCCGAGGCGAAGCCGCGCCGCCTGACGAACCAGCGCTGCACCGCGCCGAGCACCGGCACGTATGAGGCGCCCACTCCCAGCCCGACGCCCAGCCCGTAGGCGAGATAGATCTGCGTCAGGCTGCGCGCCTGCCCCGCGAGCCCCAGGCCCAGCCCGACCAGCACCATGCCGGCGACGGCCAGCCGCCGCGAGCCCCAGCGGTCGGCCAGCGGCCCGCTGAGCACGCCGAGGCCGAAGTAGAGAAAGCCCGCCAGCGAGAACACCAGCGAGACCGAGCCGCGCGAGGCGCCGAAGTCTTTCTGCAGCGATTCGAGAAAGGCGCTGAAGGTGTAGGCGCAGCCGAAGCCCACGAAGGTCACGGCGAAGGCACCCGCGACCACCAGCCAGCCGCGGAAGAGGCTTGCGCCCTGTGAGGGAGAGGGGGTGTTCGTCATGCGGGTGTCTGGATCAAAATATCTAAGCCTACGAGGCTCGCTCTGGCCACGCTGAAGCCGATGTTCCTGCTTCGCGGCTTCCGGCACAAACCAGAATTTCTGCTCCGTTCGAATCAGTTTGGCTAAACGATGGAACACCAGCTACCGCCACTCAACGCGCTGCGCGCCTTCGAGGCCACGGCACGCCATCTTTCGGTGAAGAACGCGGCCGACGAGCTCTGCGTGACGCCGGGCGCCGTGAGCCAGCTCGTCAAGACGCTGGAGCTGCACCTGGGCGTGCAGCTGTTTCGCCGCGTCAACCGGGGCATCTTCCTGACCGACGCGGGCCAGGCCTACCTGCCGCCGGTGCGCAACGCGTTCAGGCAGATCAGCGACGCCACGCAGAAGCTGGCCGTGCCGGCCGAGAGCGGCCTGCTCACCGTGAGCACCACGCCGTTCTTCGCTTCCGCCTGGCTGGTGCCACGCCTCAAGTCGTTCCAGGACGCGCATCCCGACATCGACCTGCAGGTGCAGGCGAGCAACACGCTGGCCGATTTCGCGCGCGATGGCGTGGACGTCGCCATCCGCCATGGCACGGGCCAGTACCCCGGGCTCGCCGGCCAGCTCGTGTTGACGGTCGAGATGGTGCCCGTTGCCTCGCCCTCGCTGGTGGCCGAACTCGGCAAGCCCGCGAAGCCGGCCGATCTGCTGCGCTGGCCGCGCGTGAACGACGCGCAGCGCAAGGGCTGGCGCCTGTGGTTCGCGGCGCAGGGCGTGGCGGATACCGGCCCCGTGCGCGGGCCGTCGTTCGACGATGCCGGCCTGCTGCTGGGCGCAATACAGGCGGGGCAGGGCGTGGGCCTGCTGCCGGCGGCGCTGGTGGCGAACGACGTGGCGGAGGGGCGGCTGGTGCGGCTCTTCAAGGCCGCGCTGCTCGATGGTTTCGCCTATTACCTCGTGTACCCGCAGGCAAGCCATGACCGCCCGAAGGTGGCGGCCTTCCGTGGCTGGATCGCCGAGGCGATGCGCGACAGCGGCGCTCAGACGGCGGCCAGGAAGGCGTCGGCGTCTCCGCCTTCGCACTTCCAGTCGGCAAAGACACCGACGAGGCTGCAGCTGGTGCAGCGGCAGCCGAGGTAGTACCAGCGCACGTCGTTGCTGTCGGTGTAGAGCGTCACTCCCGACAGCAGCTCGAAGGTCTCCTCCCCGCAGACGCATTCGTGGCCCTCGAGCTCGGCCTCGTCCGCGTATTCGGCGCTGTCGCCCATCAGGTGCACGCCGCCGCAGGCGGTGCAGGTGCGCCGTGCCGCGCCTGCTTCCTCGTCGCTTTCGAGCCTGAACGAGCGATGGCCGCAGGTGCATGCCGACGCGGCGAAGCGCGTGGCGACATAGGCGTTGGACTTGCTGTAGCGCTGCACCTCGACTTGCGTGTCTTCGGGGCCGTCGCCGTACCAGTAGCGGCCTTTCTTCCTCAGAGCCATGCGGTTCTTCCTCTGTGTTCCTCGGGTGGGTGTGCGGGCGATTCTGCCGCGCCTGCGCTACAGCAGCTCGATGCCCGGCAGGCTCTTGAAGCAGCTCTCGCGCGTGATGCGCACGAAGTCGGCGAGCCATGGCTGTGCGGACGTGCCTTGCGTGCACGCCATGTAGAGCCGCCCGGTCAGCCCCTTGCTGCCCACGCGGCGCGCCGTGACGTAGCCGCGGTCGAGGTAGTTCTGCACCGCCCACAGAGGCAGCGTCGCCACGCCGCGTCCGCTCGCCACCAGCTGCAGCATTGCCACCGTGAGCTCGGTGGTGCGGCGGTGCGCGGGCTCCACGCCCGCGGGGCCGAGCACCTGGCGCACGATGTCGAGCATTTCGTCGGGCACCGGGTAGGTGATGAGCGTCTGGTCGGCGAAGTGCCGTGCCGTGAGGTACGCCTTGGCCACCAGCGGATGGTCGTTGGCCAGCAGCGCCATGATCTCGAAGCGAAACAGCGCGTGGTAGTCCACGGTTTCGCCGGGGTCCTGCTCGGACACGATGGCCACCTCGGCGCGGTTCTGCATCACCAGTGCGATGGGGTCGGGGTGGAAGCCCGAGACGATGTCGAGTTCGATCTCCGGCCAGCGCTGGCGGAAGGCGTCCATGGCCGGCATCAGCCAGTCGAAGCAGGTGTGGCACTCGACCACGATGCGCAGCTGGCCGCTGCGTCCCAGCGCGAGCCGCGCTACGTCGCGCTCGGCTTCCTCGACCAGCGGCAAGGCGGCGTCGGCCAGCTGCAGCAGGCGCAGACCGGTGGTGCTGAATTGCGGCGGCACCGACTTGCGCTCGAAGAGCTGCGCGCCATAGCGGTCTTCGAGCAGCTTGATCTGGTGCGACAGCGCCGACTGCGTGAGGTTGAGGAGTTGAGCCGCGCGCACGAGGCTGCCGGTGTCGCGCAGAGCGATGAGCGTGCGCAGGTGGCGAATTTCAAGAATCGATTGCTGCATGAAAAATATTCAATCGAATGGGCAAAAGGTTTCATTTGAATCATATGCCTCAAACGCCGACCATCGCTGGTTTCCAAGATCAGCGACCGGATTACCTGCAAATGACCACCCGTACCCACACCCTCGGCTTTCCGCGCATGGGCGCCCACCGGGAACTCAAGTTCGCCCTCGAGAAGCACTGGCGCGGCGAGATCGACCGCGCCGCGCTCGAAGCGGTCGGCGAGCAGTTGCGCGCCCGCCACTGGCAGGCCCAGCGCGATGCGGGGCTCGACTTCGTGACCGTGGGTGACTTCGCCTACTACGACCACGTGGCCAACCACATCCAGCTACTCGGCTGCGAGCCGGAGCGCTTCGGCTTCCATGGCGACGAGTCCGAACTTTCGCGCTACTTCAAGATGGCGCGCGGCGTGGAGAGCGAAGTCGGCCATGTGCACGACGAGAGCTGCAACCACGGCGCCGAAGGCACCTTCGCGCTGGAGATGACCAAGTGGTTCGACACGAACTACCACTACCTCGTGCCCGAGTTCAAGGCGGCCACGCAGTTCAGGCTCGCGTCGACGCGCCTCTTCGATGAGGTGGCGCAGGCGCAGCAGGCAGGCCACCCCGTCAAGGCGGTGCTGCTGGGGCCGCTGAGCTTCCTGTACCTGGGCAAGGAAAAGGAAGCCGGCTTCGACCGCTTCTCGCTGCTCGATTCGCTCCTGCCCGTGTACGAGCAGGTGCTCACGCGGCTGAAGCAGCAGGGCGTGGAATGGGTTCAGATCGACGAACCCATCCTCGGCCTCGACCTGCCCGAGGCATGGCGCAATGCCTTCGAGCGTGCCTACTGGCAACTGGCCCGCAGCGCCCCGAAGCTGCTGCTGGCCACGTATTTTTCCGCGCTGTCGGACAACCTGCGCCTGGCCTGCCAGCTGCCGGTGGCCGGCCTGCACGTCGATGCGGTGCGCTCGCCGCAGGAGCTGACCGGCGTGGCCGACTGGCTGCCGGCGCACAAGGTGCTGTCGGTCGGCGTGGTCGATGGTCGCAACATCTGGCGCACAGATGTCGATGCCGCACTGGCCAAGGTCAAGCCCGTGGCGGAGAAGCACAAGGGCGAGCTGTGGATCGCGCCGTCGTGCTCGCTGCTGCACGTGCCTTTCAGCCTCGCGGCGGAGACGAAGCTCGATGCCGAGCTGAAGTCGTGGCTCGCCTTCGCCGTCGAGAAGCTCGACGAACTGCGCGTGCTGCGAGCGGCCGTCGATGGCGAAGAAAGCTCGGTTGCTGCCGAACTGGCAGCCGCCCGCGCCGCGGTGGCGGCACGCCGCGCCAGCCCGCGCGTGCATCGCCCCGACGTGGCGTTGCGCCTTGCGCGCAGCGTGGCCGGCGACGACAGCCGGATCTCGTCCTTCGGGCTGCGCCAGCTGGTGCAGCGCACGCGCTTCGCGCTGCCCGCGCTGCCGACCACCACCATCGGCTCGTTCCCGCAGACCGCCGACATCCGCGCCGCGCGTGCCGCCTTCAAGCGCGGCGAACTCGACTCGGCCGGCTACAACGAGAAGATGCGCGCCGAGATCGCGCTCGCCGTGCGCAAGCAGGAAGAACTGGGCATCGACGTGCTGGTGCATGGCGAGGCCGAGCGCAACGACATGGTCGAGTACTTCGGCGAGCAGCTCGACGGCTTCGCCTTCACCGCCAACGGCTGGGTGCAGTCGTACGGCTCGCGCTGCGTCAAGCCGCCGGTGATCTTCGGCGACGTGGCGCGCCCCGCGCCGATGACGGTCGAGTGGACAGCCTACGCGCAAAGCCTCACGAAGCTGCCGATGAAGGGCATGCTGACCGGCCCCGTCACCATCCTGCAGTGGTCCTTCGTGCGCGACGACCAGCCGCGCGCCACCACCTGCGAGCAGATCGCATGGGCGATTCGCGACGAAGTGGTCGACCTCGAAGGCGCGGGCATCGGCATCATCCAGATCGATGAGCCGGCCATTCGCGAAGGGCTGCCGCTGCGTCGCGCCGGATGGCCCGCGTACCTGAAGTCGGCCACGCGCGCCTTCCGCATCAGCGCTTCGGGCGTGCGCGACGAGACGCAGATCCACACCCACATGTGCTATTCGGAGTTCAACGATATCCTGCCGGAGATCGCTGCGATGGACGCCGACGTGATCACCATCGAGACCAGCCGCTCCGACATGGAACTGCTGCGGGGTTTTGGCGGAGAGAACGATGCGGGCGGCTTCCGCTACCCGAACGAGATCGGGCCTGGCGTGTACGACATCCACTCGCCGCGCGTGCCTTCGGTCGAAGAGATCGTGCGGCTCATGCGCAAGGCCGCCGACGTGGTGCCGCCCGCCAACCTGTGGATCAACCCCGACTGCGGCCTGAAGACCCGCGGCTGGCCCGAGACCGAGGCGGCGCTGTCGAACATGGTGGCGGCGGCGAAGCTGCTGCGCAAGGAATTGGCCCCGGCCTGACGAGGGAGGCGGCGGTGAAGAGGGGAATGCAGCCGTGCCAATAATGGCGCCATGCTTTCCCCGAACCGTCTTTCCCCGTTCCGTTTCCTTCTGTTGCTTTCGGCCTTCCTGGCTCCTTTGTCGGGCTGGGCGCAGAGCCGTGCGGAAGCGCTGCTGCAGTTCGAAGGCGTGCAGCCGCGCTACCAGGCGTCCTACGGGCCCGGTGCCGTCTCGCGCGGTGCGAGGGAGCTGCTGGAGCCCGACGATCAGGCCATTGCCGACAAGGCGCTGAAGGCGCTGGACACGGCCGCGACACGCGCATTCAACACGGCCGCCTCGGTCGCATCCATCCAGCAGGAAGTTGCATCGGCCGGTAACGGCGCAGCCGCACCCAGCCCGCAACTGCTCGCTGCCGTGGCCCGTTTCGTGAAGCTGCGCACCGACTATGCGGCGATGAGCGAAGCCGGCAAGGCGGAGTTCTTCAATCGCGAGCGCGCGAAGCCCGTCGATCCCGCGCGCGCCGAACTGCTCGAACGCATGGCCGTGGCCGACGTGCGCGAGATCGACTTCTCGAGCCAGCTGCTGATGAGCGCCGTGGTCAAGCAGCTGGCGCGCGGCAACGGCGGCCAGTTCAGCTCGCTGCCGGACCGCACGCTCGACATGGCCCTCGACACGCTGTGGTCGCGCGGCGTGACCTCGACCCGCCCGCGCAACCTGATGCTCGTGGCGCGCGAATTCGAGCGACAGGTGACGCAGGCGTTGCTCGCCGCGCTGCCCGATGCCGACGTGGCCGCCTTGCTCGCATGGCGCAACGATCCGCAGGCCGCGGCCGAGCGCGAGGCGCTGGTGGGTACGTACCGCGCCGAGGTCAAGGGCAGTGGCGGCGTGGCGCTGCGCACGCTGATACGCGCCTGGCCGCGCTCCTGAGCGTCGAGGTCGCCGGCAGCCGGCGTCGCTGCTAGGACAAATCCCGAGGCCCAAAACAGGCCCGAGGGCGTGCAATGCCCAAAGCCCTTCACGGGCTTGTACGGCGCGCGGCTGCGCCCTCAACTTCGGGACAACAACTCCATGAACATCGACCGTCGAAGCTTTGCCGCGCTGGCTCCCGCGTTCGCGTTGGGCGGACTCGTTCCGCGCATCGCACGCGCGCAGGCCGGCGCGTTTCCATCCAAGGCCATTCGAATCGTCTGCCCGTTCGCGCCGGGCGGCGGCTCGGACTTCATCGCGAGGCTGACCGCGGCGCGGCTGGCAGAGCGCATCGGGCAGCCCGTGCTGGTCGACAACAGGCCCGGCGCTGGCGGCACGCTCGGCACCGACATCGGCGTGAAGGCCGCACCCGACGGCTACACGCTGCTGCTGGTGGCGGGCAGCTACACGGTGAACCCGGCGCTCTACAAGCTCGGCTTCGATCCGGTGGCTGACATCACGCCGGTGATCCAGCTGTCGCGCGGCGCGTATGTGCTGTGCGTGAACCCGCGCGTCGAGGCCCGCAGCCTGCAGGAGCTGCTGGCTTTCGCGCGCAAGGACCCGGGCAAGCTCACCTTCGCATCGAGCGGCGCAGGCGGGCACCTGCACGTGGTGACCGAGTACATGTTCGAGATGGCGAAGGCCAAGGCCACGCACGTGCCCTACAAGGGCACCGGGCCCGCGGTGAGCGACCTGCTGGCCGGCAACGTCGACATGCTCTTCGCGGGCACCGAGGCGCTGATGCAGCACGTGAAGGCCGGCAAGCTGCGCGCGCTGGCGGTGAGCACTGCGAATCGGCTGCGGGCGTATCCCGACATTCCGTCTGTTGCCGAGAGCGGCCTGCCCGAATACGACGTGGTCGCCTGGCACGGCCTGGTGGCGCCGAAGGGGCTGCCGCCGGCCGTGCTTGCGAAGCTCGGCACCGAGCTCAATGCCATGCTGCGCGCGAAGGACGTCGAGGAGCGCCTCGAGCCCACGGGCGTCGGCGCGGCAGGCGGCACGCCGGAAGAGTTCGGTGCGCTGATCCGCGCCGAGATCGTGCGCTATGGCAAGGTGATACGCGAGGCCGGCATCAAGGCCGAATGACGACTCCCCAATCCAACACACAACACACAGGAGAACTCCCCATGCTTTCCACCCGCATTGCTTCGCTCGCCGTCGGACTTGCCGTGTCCGTCCTCGCGCAGGGCGCCGCCGCTCAGGCCTGGCCCACCAAGCCGATCAGGCTCGTCGTTCCCTTTTCCGCCGGCGGTGCCAACGACCTGATGGCGCGTGCGGCGGCCGAAGGGGCGTCGAAACAATTGGGACAACCGGTCGTCGTCGACAACAAGCCCGGCGCGGGCGCGATCCTCGGTGCAGACGTGGTCGCCAAGAGCGCGCCCGACGGCTACACCTTTCTCGTGAGCGCGGCCGGCGTGGTGTCGAACAGCATGATCAAGAAGAGCATGCCGTACAAGGACGATGCGTTGGTGCCCGTGGCCATGATCGGGCTGGCGCCCTCGGTGGTGGTGGTGCCGGCCGATGCGCCGTACAAGGATCTGAAGGAATTCGTCGCCGCGTCGAAGAAGTCGGGCAGCGGCTTCCACTGGGCCACTGCGGGCACGGGCAGCACGCCGCACTTTGTCGAGGGCATCCTGCAGACGAAGTACGGCAGCAAGCTCGACGTGGTGCCCTACAAGAGCGGCTCGGAGTCGATCACGGCCGTGCTCGGCAATCAGGTCGAGGCGACCTCGGAGGCCAGCATCGTGGTGCTGCCCTACGTGAAGAGCGGCAAGCTCAAGGCGCTGGCGGGAACGTGGACGCAGCGCATCTCGGCCTATCCGGAGCTGCCGACGGCGGCGGAGGAGGGCTTCCCCGAGATCCGCATCGCCCACTGGGCCGGCGTGCACGCGCCGCGCGGCACTCCCGACGCGATCATGGACAAGATGGCCGCGGCCGTCGACGCGGCGATGAAGTCGCCCGAGATCTCGAAGCGCCTGAAGGACATGGGCATCGAGCCCGTCGGCGGCACGCGCGCGAGCTTCTCGAAGTTCGTCGACGAGGAGCGCGCGCGGCTCGGGAGCGTGGTCAAGGCCACCGGCATGAAGGAAGACTGAGGCAGGGCGCCTAGCACTTTTTTCCGAAAGACAGCGGCTGGCCTGCAAGTTGCTACTTGACGAGCTAGAGGAAAAGTATGCAAACTTCGCGCGTTTTCGACGACTGAAAGGGCACTTGGATTAGCGTTGTCTAAAAGTTCCCGGTCATTGTTTCAATTTCGTGAACACTGCGATTCATTCTTCATAGGGTTTGCCCTAGTGATCGTGGTGCACACTAGCGGCACCAAAAAGCCCAATGAAGAAGGAATTGAAATGAAGACCTCGAACATCCTCGCTGCCGCCGCTCTGTCCCTGCTCGCCGCCGCTGGCGCCCACGCAGAAACCTACGAAGGCGTTCAGCCCCTGACTTCCGGCTACAGCCGCGCCGACGTGGCGCCCCAGGCCGTGGCAGCCGCCCGTGTCGGCAACGCCTATGGCGACAACGAAGGCGCTGCATCGACCGCAACGCCCGCCCTGGCCGCTTCGGTCGATCGCGCCACCGTCCGCAGCCAGGCAGTTGCCGCTGCGCACGCACCGGGCCAGAACCTGCGTCCCGAAACCTTCGCCGGCAGCGTGATCCCCGCGCAAGCCAAGGGCCTGACCTTCACGCGTCAAGCCGGCCTGTAATTCGAAGGCGGCGCAAGCCGCTTTTCATCGAATCACAAGTCACACATCAGGAAAAACCGGACCTGCGAAAGCAGCGTCCGGTTTTTTCATTGGGGCTTCGGTTTGTGTTTCGCCCCGTGGCGATGGCAATCGTGCGCATGGTCGTCGACGATGCCTGTGGCCTGCATCCACGCGTAGACGATCACCGGCCCGACGAACTTGAAGCCGCGCTTCTTGAGCGCTGCGGAAATGTCCTCCGACAGCGGCGTCTTCACCGGCACGCTGCCCGTGCGGTTCACGATGGGCTTGCCGCCCGCCATGCCCCAGATGAATTCCGAGAAGTCTTCACCCTTGGCCTGCATTGCGAGGTAGGCGCGCGCGTTGCCGATGGTGGCCTCGATCTTCGAGCGCGAGCGCACGATGCCGGCGTCCTGCATCAGCCGCTCGACGTCGGCCTCGGTGAATTTGACGATCTTCTCGGGCACGAAGCCCTTGAAGGCCTTGCGGAAGGCGTCGCGCTTGCGCAGGATGGTGAGCCACGAGAGCCCGGCCTGGAAGCCGTCGAGCATGAGCTTTTCCCACAGCGCGCGGCTGTCCCGCTCGGGCACGCCCCATTCGGCGTCGTGGTAGGCAGCCAGAAGCGGGTCGGTTTGGGCCCAGGCGCAGCGGATCTTGTCGGTGCTGTTGCTCATTGTTCGTTCGATTCTTCGCTCGGCTATCGTCGCGGGATGTTTTCAGAATGAGGTGGAGACCCTGATGCAGCAATCTCGATTTTCATTGTCGGCGCTTTCGCTGGCCCTTGCGCTGACCCTCGGCTCGCAGGCGCATGCCGAAACGATCAGGAAGCCCCAGCTCGATCAGCTCGCCGCCGCATGGCCGGCCGGCAAGCCGCCCGCCGACTTCGATGCCTTCCTCGCGCAGGCGGCCAAGAGCCAGCCCGCACTGCAGGGCAGCGTGAACGCGTACCGCGGCAAGAAGACGCCGTTGGCGGGTGACGACCTCGTCAACATCGCTCGCCTGCTCGGCCTCTACAACCGGCTGAAGAACCAGCAGGCCGTGATCGCGAGCATCGGCACCATGGTGGCGATCCCGACGGTGCGCAACGTGCAGGTGCCGCCCCACGAAAGTGCGCCGATCATCGAGTTCGGCCAGCTGGTCGAGAAGATGGCGCGCGACTTCGGGCTTGCCTACCGCAATGTCGACAACCGCATCTTCGAAGTGAGCCTGAAGGGCAGGGGCGCGGAGGAGTTCGGCATCCTCACGCATGCCGACGTGGTGCCCGCCGTGCTGTCCGAGTGGGTGCTCGACGATGGCACGCGGCTCGACCCCTTCAGGATGACGCGCGTCGGCGACTTCCTCTACGGCCGCGGCACCATCGACGACAAGGGCTCCATCGCGGCAGTGCTCTACGCGATGAAGGCCGTGAAGGAAAGCGGCCTGCCCATCGACCGCAGCATCCGCCTGATGATCGAGACCACCGAGGAAACCGGCGGCGACGCGATGCAGTACTACCGCACGAAGACGCAGCTGCCGGCCTACAACATCGTGCTCGACAGCAAGTACCCTGCAGTGGTGGCCGAGAAGGGCTCGGGCGCGCTGAAGGTGCTGTTCCCCGCGGAAGCGGTCGACGCGGTATCGACCGCGATCACGGCGATGACAGGCGCCGCATCGGCCAATGCGATCTCGCAGACGGCCACCGCCACGCTCAAGGGGGGCGATCTCGCGGCAGCGCTCGCGAAGCTCGAGGCCTCGAAGCCGGTCTTCCTGAAGAAGTACGAGGGCCAGGGCGGCAAGTTCGCCATCGACATCGCACGCGGGACTGACAGCATCGAGCTGAAGGTGACGGGCGTATCCGCCCATGGCTCGCGGCCCGAGGAAGGCGTGAATCCGCTGCCGCGCCTCGCGCTGTTCCTGCTGGAGTCGGGCGTGCCGCTGGCCTCCAATCACTACCTGCAGGCCGTGAAGTACATCGATGCGCTCTACGGCACCGGCTACCTCGGCGAGAAGATGGGCCTCGGCTACGCCGACGACTTCATGGGCCCTCTGACCTTCTCGCCCAACCTCGTGCGCATGGGCAGCGACGGCAGGCTCGAGGTGACGGTCAACGTGCGCATGCCTCGCGGGCGCACGCCCGAGGAGCTCAAGGCGCAGGTCACGCAGAAGATCGATGCCTGGGCGGGCGCGAACAGCGTGAAGCTCGAAGTCGCCTACGAGCAAGGCAACTGGATGGCGCGCGACCCGAAGGGCGTGTGGCTGTCCACGCTGCTGAACATCTACGGCGACACCACCGGTCTCGAGGCCAGGCCCGTGCCCACGGCCGGCAGCACCACCGCGAAGCTGATGCCCAACGCCATCAACTTCGGCCCCGCGATGCCCGGCAAGAAGTACACCGCGCACAACGCCAAGGAGTACAAGGAAGTGACCGACCTCGATGCCGACATGCAGATGTTCACCGAGATGCTGGTGCGCATCGGCAATCTGCAGCAGATGCAATAGGGAGTGCGGCATTCGCGAACTTAAAGACGCGCTTTCCCTCTCGTGCGCAACGTTTCTTCGTAGTGCATCAGAGCCTCTTGCGAGGCGCGGCTCGGGTATCTTTGAAGGCTTCCATTTTCGTGAACAGGGAGTCACTTTCATGCCCCAATTTCGCTTCTCGTTGCCGGCCCTCACCATGGGCCTGATGGCAGTTGGCCTCACCGCACCGGCCTTCGCAGAGACGATCAAGAAACCCGAGCTCGACCGCCTCGCTGCAAGCTGGCAAGGCGGCAAGACCGCATCGAGCTTCAACGCCTTCCTGGCGCAGGCCGAGAAAGCCAACCCGGCGTTGAAGCCGGCGGTTGCCGCCTATCGCAAGAGGGCGCCGCTGGCGGGCGACGACCTCACCAACATCGCACGCCTGCTCGGGCTCTACAACCGCCTGCACAACCAGAAGGCGGTGATCGCGAGCCTGGGCGCCATGGTGGCGATCCCGACGGCGCGCAATGTGCAGATTCCGCCGCACGAGAACCCGACGATCATCGAGTTCGGCAAGCTGGTCGAGAAGACCGCGCGCAACTTCGGGCTGGAGTACCGCAACGTCGACAACCGCATCTTCGAGGTGAGCCTGAAGGGCAAGGGCAGCGAGGAGTTCGGCATCCTCACGCACTCCGACGTGGTGCCGGCGGTGCTGTCTGAATGGGTGCTCGACGACGGCACCCGGCTCGACCCGTTCACGATGGTCCAGGTGGGAGACCGCCTCTACGGCCGGGGCACCATCGACGACAAGGGCTCCATCGCCGCCGTGCTCTACGCGATGAAGACGGTGAAGGAAAGCGGCCTGCCTATCGAGCGCACCATGCGCCTGATGATCGAGACCACCGAGGAGACCGGCGGCGATGCCATGGAGTACTACCGCGGCAAGGTTCCGCTGCCGGCCTACAACATCGTGCTCGACAGCGGCTATCCGGCGGTCGTGGCCGAGAAGGGCGCGGGCTCGCTGAGCGTGTTCTTTCCCGCGGAGAAGACAGACGGCGGCGTCACCGCGATCACTGACATGGGCGCGGCCGCGGCGGTCAATGCCATCTCGCAGACCGCCACCGCCACGCTCAAGGGCGGCGACCTCGCGGCCGCATTCGCGAAGCTCGAGGCCGCGAAGCCGGGCTTCCTGCAGAAGTACGAACCGCAGGGCGGCAAGTTCGCCATCGCCGTCACGCGCGGCACGGACAGCATCGACATCAAGGTCACGGGCACCTCGGCCCATGGATCGGAGCCGCAGAACGGCGTGAACCCGCTGCCGCGGCTGGGCCTTTTCCTGCTGGAGTCCGGCGTGACGCTGGCCGACAACCAGTTCCTCAAGGCTGTGAAGTACGTCGATGCGCTCTACGGCACCGGCTATCTCGGCGAGAAGATCGGCCTTGGCTACAAGGACGACTTCATGGGGCCGCTGACCTTCTCACCCAACCTGATCCGCACCGGCGCCGATGGCCGGCTGGTCGTGTCGGTCAACACGCGCATGCCGCGCGGCCGCACGCCCGATGAGCTCAAGGCCCAGGTCACGGCGAAGATCAACGAGTGGGCCGGCGCGAACAAGGCCGCGGTCGAGATCAAGTACGACCAGGGCAACTGGATGGCGCGCGACCCCTCCGGCCAGTGGCTGACGACGCTGCTCAACATCTACGGCGACACCACCGGCCTCGAGGCCAAGCCGGTGTCGGCTGCCGGCGCCACCACCGCCAAGCAGATGCCCAATGCGATCAGCTTCGGCCCTGGCATGCCCGGCAAGAAGTACACGGGGCACAACGCCAAGGAATACAAGGAAGTGCCCGATCTCGACGCCGACCTGCAGATGTTCACCGAGATGCTGGTGCGCATCGGCAACCTGAAGCAGATGCAGTAGCCGTCGGCGACGGCCGGCCCGCCTCGTGCTCCGACTGCGAGGAGAACGAGGGGAACGAGGAGAAGCCCTTGAGCTCCAGCAGTTCGTCGAGGATGGGGCAGGCGGGCTGGTGATCGCCGAGGCACAGCCCGGCGAGGCGCTCCAGCACGCGCTTCATTGCCTGCAGCTCCTCGATGCGCGATTCGAGCTCCTCGGTCCGGTTCAGCGCGATGTACTTCACCTCGGCGCTGCTGCGATGCTCGTCGTGCCGCAGCGCGAGCAGCCTGACGATGTCGTTCATGCCGAAGCCCATCGCGTGGGCCCTGCGGACGAAGCGCAGCACGGCGACGTGCTCGTGCGTGTACCGGAGCCCGTAGGCGCCTTGCAGCAGGCCGTGGGCTTCGCACTGGCGCAGCAGTCTTTCCGAGACGCCCGCGCGGGCGATGACCTCTTCGATGCCCAGTCGCCGGCCTGCCTCCGGCGCGCGGCTCGTGGTCGTTGCTGCTTCGGGCGTGCCGGCGCGTCCGTGCGACGCATTGGTGCGAGGGTTCATGCGAGCTCCTGTTGAAGAGGCTCGCAGTCTTCGGCTTCGCACGGTGTCAAGGTCAAGCGGGCGATCCGCTTTCCCCTGAGGCCGCAGGGGCGATGCGGCGTGTCAGGCCAGCCCGCGCGCGTGCAGCGCCGCCTTCAGCCGCCGCACTTCGTGCTGCAGGTCGAGGATCAGCGCGGCCGCGTCGAGGTTCACGCCGAAGTCGCGCTCCAGCCTGCGCGCCTCGAGTGCGCATTGCAGGTCGGTGCTGGAGAACTGCCAGCGCTCGGGCGCCTTCTCGGCGGTTTCGATATGCAGGATGCCGACCTCGACCAGCTGCACGACCCACGCGGTATCGGCGCCGACGGCGTGCGCCAGTTCGTTCGCCGCGAGCGGCTGCGATGCGCTGATGGCGGTGGTGCTCGTGAGAGTGAAATTCACCATGCTCAGACTCCCAGATGCTGGCGTGGATGGAAGGATGCGGTGGCTTGAGCCAGCTGCTCGTAGGCCTTGCGTGCATCGTCGCCGTCGGCGGGCGGCAGCGCGATGTCGATCAGCAGGTACAGGTCGCCCGGCGTCTTGCCCGCGAGCCCGCGACCCTTGAGCCGCAGCTTCAGGCCGCTGCGCGCATTGCGCGGCACCGTCACCTCGACCACGCCGCCGGTCGGCGTGGGCACCTGCACCTGCGCGCCCAGCGCGGCCTCGGTGGGCGTGACGGGCAGCGTCATGTACAGGTCGCGCTCTTCCACGCGGTAGAGCTTGTGCGGCGCGATGCGCACTTCGAGGTACAGGTCGCCCGCGGGCTCGCCGCCGTGGCCCGGCATGCCTTGCCCGGCAAGGCGGATGAACTGGCCCGGGTGCACGCCCGGCGGGATCTTCACGCTGAGCGTGCGGTTGGTCCACTGCGGATGGCCCTGCGCGTCGAGGGTCTGCGCGCGCAGCGTGATCTCGCGCTCGGCGCCGTTGAGCGCGTCTTCCAGCGTGATCTCGATGGCCGCATGGTGGTCTTCGCCGCGCGCGCGGAAGTTCTGCCGCGCGGCGCCGCGGCGCTCGGCCTCGCCGAAAAGCGACGAGAAGAACTCGCTGAAGTCGGCATGGTCGGCCGGGCCCTGGCGTGGGCCGCGGTGGAACTCGAAGCCCTCGTCCCAGCCGGGCGGCGGGCGGAAGTCGCCCTCGGGGCTGCCGCCGCGCGCGACGCGGTCGGCCAGCGCGTCATAGGCAGCGCGCTTTTCCTTGTCGCCCAGCACGTCCTTGGCCTCGTTGATGTCGCGCATGCGCTGCTCGGCATCGGGCTCCGTGCTGACGTCGGGGTGGTATTTGCGGGCGAGCTTGCGATAGGCCTTTCGCACGTCGTCGTCGGACGCGGTGCGGTCGATGCCCAGAGCGCTGTAGTAGTCCTTGAAGTCCATGGTGCGTGATGGTTCGTTGGGTGGACGGCATCGCGGTCAGGAAGGTCCCGGGCGGCTAGGCCAGGGCTGCATCGCCGTCGGCATGCCGCAGCAGCGGCGTAACGGCCCATGTGGGGCCGCGGCGCTCGAAACGCAAGGGCTGGGCGTTGCCGAGCAGGCCGAGGTCGACGGGCACGCCCAGCAGGGCGGCCAGCGCGTAGAGCGTGCCGCCGTGCGCCACCACCAGCGCCGGTGCCGGCAGCCGCAGGGCGGTGTCGATGGCTTCGCGCGTGCGCGCGACGAACTGCGTGAGCGTCTCGCCGCCCTCGGGCTCGCAGGCCCAGTCGATGTTGGCGGACGAGGTGCCGATGAGCGCGCCGAAGTTGCGCTCGCGCAGCGTGGCCTGCGCGGCCGGCACGAGATTCAGCGCGGTGGCGACCGCGTAGGCGGTGTCGTTGGCGCGCCGCGCGTCGCTGCACACCACGGTGCGGATCGGCTCGCCAGCCAGCAGCGTGGCGGCGCGCGCCGCCTGCTGCAGGCCCAGCTCGCTCAGGGGCTCGTCCACCGCCTGGAAGATGCGCAGCGCGTTGCGGCCCGTCTGGCCATGGCGCAGGAAGTAGAAGTGGTCGCAGTCGGGCGAAAGCGGTTGCGTCGCCGCGATGCGGATCAGCTCGTCGAGCCCGTTCGGGCTCTTGTGGGAAGTGGCGGTCTGTTGCGACATGGATGGACTGGTGTCAACTGCTGTCAGTACGCGAGCTGCAGCGGCGTGCCCTCGCGCTGTGCCCGCACGTCGGCGGGGTGGAAGGGCAGCGGATGCCACTGCTTGGCCGCGAACAGCGGCAGCTGGTCGTAGGCGCGCGGCGAAGCGAGGTCGCTGCTCTGGCCGTAGGTCAGCAGGCCCTGGGCGACCGGGCCGTTGGCATCGAAGGTCACGACCTGCATGTAGCTGCTGCCGTAGTTGATGTTGTAGCCCTTGGGGTCGATCAGCGACTGGCCCTGCGACTCCAGCTTGTTGAGCACGCCCTCGAACTCGTCGCCGCCGTGCAGCGCGATCTTCTGGCCGCGCACCAGGCGCGACTGCGGCACGCCCAGTGGCACGTCGGCCGCGAAGCCGGCGGTGCGCAGGATGCCGACGGCATCTCCCAGCGCCTTGAAGACGGCCTCGCGCGTGGCCGGCGTGGCCATGTCGAGCCCGGCCGGCGTGGCCACGGGCTGCGCGGGGTCGAAGGGCACGCGCCAGACCTTCGGGATGTCCTTCGTCTTGCGCCAGAACTCGCGGAAGAGCGGCGCGCCCTTCGAGTCGGCATTGCTGGTGCGGTCCCAGGCGGAGAGCACGCGGCAGCCCAGCGCCTGGTCGGCGGTGAGCGCGCCGCCAGCGGCGCTGCAGGCGGCCTGCAGGTCGTTCATCACCAGCATGCCGGCGAGGTTGCGGTCGCGGAAGATCACGCTGCGCAGTTCGGCCGCGCCCATGCGGTTGCCGGGCAGGCCGTCGCTGCCCGCGAGCCGGCCGCGGATTTCCATGATCCCGCTGCGCGTGCGCAGCCGCTGCGGCACGCCCACCGGGCCCACCAGCGGCGAAACGCCCGCCGCCGGCGCGACGTCGGGGTTGCTCAGCCAGAAGCTGTCGTTGCTGTTCTGAACGTAGTCGGGCGTGACGAGCACCGGCATGCGCGCCGGCGGGATGATGCCCGGCGAAGCGGCCGCGCTGTCGCGGTTCCAGGCGCAGGCGCCGCGCGAGCCGTCGAGCACCGCCAGCCCGGCCGCGTTGAGCAGAGCGGCGGCGGCGGGCGAGGGCGCGCAGCTCTTGAGCATGTCGGCCGACACGTCGGGCACCACCGACAGGTCGGCATACATCGCGTTGCCGTTGCGGTCGGCCGCGATGGTGTTGATCCACGGCATGCCCTGGTTGCCCATGGCTGCGCGCAGCTCGGCCACGTTGCGGGCCTGCGCCATCTTCATCCAGGCCTCGGCGGAGCGCACGTTGAGCGTGTTGGCGTCGCGGATGGCGTAGGCCTTCTGCGCGGTCCAGCCCAGGCCGGCGCGCGGCAGCGAGATCACCGGGCCCCAGTCGGTCGAATAGAAGGTGTGCTGCACCGGCGGGGTGCTGCCGCCCGTCGCCGCGGCGGGCAGCGTCACGGTGCGCGCGACCATCTTCCTCGGCCGGCCGTCGACCAGGTACACCGTCGGGTCGGTGGGGTCTAGCTTCAGCTCGTACAGCGTGAAGCGCTTGCCGGTCGAGACGGTGTGGGTCCAGGCCACGTCCTTGTTGAAGCCGATGGCCACCACCGGGCTCAGGCCGCCGGTGGCACCCATCACATCGAGCTTGCCCGGGATGGTGAGGTGCATCTGCCAGAAGCGGTTGGTGCCGTTCCACGGGAAGTGCGGGTTGCCCAGCAGCAGGCCTTTGCCGTCCGGCGTGGCGTTGCGCCCGAAGGCCCAGCCGTTGGAGCCGAGCTCGCCGCCCTCGGGGTTGGCGTTGAAGCTGTGGCGGCCGATCTCGGCGACCGCCTCTTTCAGCTCGACCGGTGCGGCGCCGGTCTTCGCACCGGGCGCGGGCGGCACCGCGGCCAGCACGGCGCCGGCCAGCGCGCCGAGGCCGCCCTGGATCATCGACATCTCGGTGGCGCGCGACAGGTCGGAGGCCGTCATCGGGCGCACCCAGGGCTTGCCGCGGCAGGCTTCGGGAAGGCCGTTCGGTCCGGCATCCTGCAGGTAGCGGTTGTAGCCGGCGACGTAGCCGCGCAGCGCGGCCTGCACGTCGGGGCTGGTGGTGGCGCCTGCGCGTGCCAGCGCGGCGTCGTCCATGTGGTAGCGGATGAACAGGTCGATCTGCGCGTTCGGCGCGCGGCCCAGGCCCAGGTCTCCGGTGTTCTGCGCGCCCAGGAACTGCGAGCGCTCGCCGCGCAGCGTGAGCAGGTGCTCGGCCGTCTGGCAGACATTGTCCTGCGCGTGCGCATAGGCGCTGCCGTACGCCAGGCCTTCGTAGTCGGGCGCGGTGACGTGCGCGATGCCGAAGGTGGTGCGCTCGATGGTCACGCTGCGCGCGCCGGGCGGCGGCGTGCTCGCGCAGGCGGCGAGCAGGGCGGCCAGGCCCAGGGAAAGGGCCGTGAGCGGAAACCGCGAAGGCGTGGCGTTCTTCGATGTCATGCGGGCGTCTCTCTTCTTGGAATGGAACAAGGAAGCCGATTAAAGGACGTGCCTTCGCCGCGCGTTGTCACCAGCGCGGCACGCCGCGCCGCGCTCAGCCGAACCGCATGGCCTTGGGGCGGGCCTGCAGCCGGTCGATGTAGGCGTCGATCTTCGGGCGGTTGGTGCGGCCGCCGAATGCGCGGTGCCAGATGAACATCGAGCCGATCATCACGTCGGCCGCCGTGAACTGCGCGCCGAACAGGTAGGGGCCGTAGCGCAGCTCGCGCTCGACCGCATCCTTGGCCGCCTCGAAATGGGTCCAGCCGCGCGCGCTGTTGTTGCTGCGGATCTTCAGGATGGCGTCGCCCATCGAGGGCTCCAGCTGCGCGGTCGAATAGACCATCAGCGACAGGTAGCGGCCCCGCTCGGGCGAGCCGAGCGGCGGCGCGAGCCGCTTCTCGGGAAACTTCTCGGCCACGTACAGGCAGATGGCGGCGTTCTCGAAGACGCGCGCCTGGCCGTCGACCAGCGCCGGCAGCTTGCCCGCCGGGTTGATCTTCAGGAACTCGGGCGTCTTGTGGGCCTTGTCCTTGATGAGGGTGGTCACGATCTCGTAGTCGACGCCGGCTTCGTCGAGCATCCACTTGGCGACGTGGGAGCGGCTGTGCGGGTCGAAATACAGCTTCATGGTCATGGGCGTGTCTCCTGCGGTCTTCTTGCGGTCTTCTTGAGATTGGCGGTCGATCGGTCAGAACTTCGGGATGCGCAGCGTCTTGCTGATCATGAGCGTGCCCGAGAGCGCGAACAGCAGCGCCAGCGGATGCAATTGCCACGGCCCCACGACCCAGGCACCTCCCCACAGGTCGGCGCCGATGTGGCCCTGCCAGGCGGCATACGCCAGCACGCCCACCAGCACCACGCTGGTCGGGATGGGCGTGCCCTCGAAATACTTCACCTTGTCGGAGCCGGCCGAAAGCGCCTCGGCCGTCACGTTGAAGCGCGCGAGCCGGCTCACGCCGCAGCAGACGAAATAGACCAGGATGGCGCAGTCCCAGCCGCCATTCAGGCCGGCCGCGAAGCCGAGCGCGGCGGGTGCCACGCCGAAGGAGATCACGTCGGCCAGCGAGTCGAGTTCGCGCCCGAGGGCGGACTGCGTCTGGCGCCAGCGCGCGATGCGGCCGTCGAGCACGTCGAAGACGAAGGCGGTAGGCGCGAGCGCGGCCGCCCACAGGAACTGCGCGAGCGACTGGCTCGCCATGAATGCCATCGCCAGGAACACGGCGCCCACGCCGCTGGCCGCGTTGCCGAGCGTGAACGCGTCGGCAAGATGGAACTCCCGGATCATCGAAAAATGCTTGCGGGCCGGCACGGGGGAAGGGGTGGTCATGAAAGGGAAGAAAAGGAGCTGGCGGGCGGCCAATGGACCGCACCATAACCGAAGCGGCGAGCGTAGCCTGTAGTCGCGATCCGACGCGCGGGCGCCGCCTGTCGGACGGATTTCAGGGGGCGGTCAGGCGACGCCGTGGCGGGTCTCGACGATCCGCGCAAAACGCCCGAGCAGGCTGGCGGCGGCATCGGTGTCGACCACGCGCTCGCGCATCGCGACCGGGTCGGCGCCCTTGGACGCCAGCTCGCCGGCCAGCATCTCGATGTAGCCGCGCATGGCGTCGGCATCGAACTCCGGGTGGAACTGCACGCCCCATGCATGCCCGCCGACGCGGAAGGCGTGAATCGGCTCGTGCTCGTTGCCGGCCAGCCGCACGGCGCCTTCGGGCAGGCGCAGCGCGCTCTGCCAGTGCACTGCGTGGGCCGGGAACCGGGCGGGCAGGCCGTTCAGCAGCGGATCGGCGGCGGCTGCCGCCTCGTCGAGGCTGACGGTGACGGTGCCGACCTCCGCGCCGAGCGGATGGTCGCCAGCCTCGCCGCCGAGCGCGTGCGCGAGCAGCTGGTGGCCGTAGCAGATGCCCAGCACCGGCGTGTCGAGTGCCACGACCTGCGCGAGCCAGGCGGCGGTGGCCTCGCTCCAGGGCTCGCGGTGCGACACCATCGCATGCGAGCCGGTGACGACCACCCCCGACACCAGGGCCGGGTCGGGCAGGGCGTCGCCGCGGCGCGGATCGACCACCAGCAGGGGCAGCGCCTGCACCCCGAGCCCGTCGGCGATCCAGTGCTCGAAGTCGCCCTGCCGCGCGCGCAGCGCTTCGAAGGTGCTTCCGAGCTTGACGATGACGAGGGGATGCGGTCGTTGAGTGTCCATGCCGCGATCATGCCGCAGGTGCACAACGGGCCCGCAGCGGCTACAGTGGGTGACCCGGGGCTGTTCCCGGGATTCCGACCTGACTGCGACTCCGCCGAGAACCAATCGATGCGCACCCTGGCTGCTTCCCTCGCGATCTTCGCCGCGGCGCTTGGCGCGCAGGCGGCGGAGGTGGTGCGCTGCACGGATGCCAGTGGGGCCATCTCGTACACGAACGTCGCCTGCCCGCCGGGCAGCAAGCAGTCGCGGCAGGTGTCCATCCTCGAATCGCCGCCGACCGATCCGGCGCGCCGCGACTATTCCGCACCGCAGCAAGGCTCCGCGCCACCTGTCGTGCCGCCCAGCCAGGTGGCGGGCAATCCGCCGCCCTCGGGGCCGGCCATCATTCCGCGCTATCCGGCCGAGACGCAACCGCAGGCCGCGGCCGATCCGCCGGGCGTCGTCATCCTGAGCCCCGATCCGTACTACGACGGCGTGCGGCCCATCCGCAGGCCACGGCCGCCGCATGCGCAAGACCCCGGCCCGCCGCCCGGGCAGCGCCCTTGCCAGAACCTGGCGGGCATCAAGCGCTACAACTGCTGAAGAAGGCCGGATGAGTGGTGCAGAGGAGACCGGGGCCGGCAGCCCTGCGTGGACCGTCTATTGCGACGGCAGCGCCATGCCGAACCCGGGTCGCATGGGCATCGGCGCGGTCATCACCGCGCCGGACGGCAGCCGGCACACGCTGTCGCAGGCCACGCACACCACCGGCTGCAACAACGAAGCCGAACTGCTCGCATTGACGCTCGCGCTGCACGACCTGCGCGAGCGCGGCGCGAAGGCGGTTCGGGCCTACAGCGACAACAGCATCCTCGTGGAGCAGCTCGGAGCGGCCGGCGGCCAGGCCGTCGCGCCGATCGTGCGGCTGGCCGGCCTGTTCGACGAAGCTCGGGCCCTGCTCGGCAGCTTCGACGACGTGCGCGTGCACTGGATTCCACGCCACCGCAACGGCGAGGCCGACGCGCTGGCACGTGCCGCGCTGGGCTTTCCGCCCAAGCCGCCCGCGCGGCGGCCCAGGAAGCGCCGATAGGCGCCGGCAGGGGCCGGCTCCCGGGAGCCCCTATCATCACGCGCCATGACAGAAGCCACTTCCCGCCCACCTCTTCCCGACCACCTCTCCATCGACCCGCGCAGCCCGCACCACGTGGCCGCCGCGTTCGAGCACGACATCGGCATCCGCTTCAACGGCAAGGACCGCCTCGACGTCGAGGAATACTGCATCAGCGAAGGCTGGATCAAGGTGCCCGCAGGCAAGACGCTCGACCGCAAGGGCAAGCCGCTGCTGCTCAAGCTCAAGGGCACCGTCGAGGCCTACTACAAGTAAGCCCACGTCTCCATCAACGCCACTGCAGCAGCAGCGACCAGGGCTGGCGGCTCATGTGGCGATCGACGCACCCGGGCGCACCCGGCGTGCATCCCTCGGGCAGGTAGCTCGGGTCCAGCCAGCGCGTGCCGGGCGCGAAGTCGAGCCGGCGCCGCGTGACCGACTGCAGCACGTTGCCGCCCACCGTGTCGAAGCCAGTGGCATCCACGGCCACCACCACGTCGCAATGCATGGGCAGCGACTCGCCGCCGGTGTCCCGCGCGGCAAGAACTTCCCCGATCTTGTCGAAGGTGTCGAGCCCGGCGCCCGCGCCGCGCGCCTGGCAGACCAGGTCGCCGACGCGCGGCGGCGTGCGCGTGAGGTCGCAAGCACGCAAGGCATAGCGCGGATTCCGGCCCGCTGCCTCGTCGATGCCGACCTGCCACGCGGCCCCCGCGTAATCGGCATGCGCCTCGGAAAACACGAACTCGTCGTCCGCCAGCCCGGCCTGTCGCGCCAGCCAGCTGACGAAGGCGGCGGACCATGGCGTATCGATCACCGCGACCCGCGCGAGCGCGACCTGCACGGCGCGCAGTTCCACCGAATCCAGTCCCTCGTCCGGACCGACGCCCATGCCTTGCAGGCGTCCGGCCGTCGCCTCGTTGAGTGCCTGCATCAGCAGATGACGGTCGGCAGGGCGCAGGGCGCCGAAGCGCACCTGCGAGGGCAGGCGTGGATCGACGGCCTGCCAGTAGCCCAGCACCCGTTGCCATGGCGCCAGGCCCGGGACCGTGCGACGCGTGTCTTCGGCCTCGGAGTCGCCGGCTTCGGTCATGCGGCCTTCGGCATCCATCGCCTGGCCGCCGAAGGCTTCGTGCTCCCGCACGGCGAAGGTCGCCATGGCGAGTGCGCGCGAAGGCGAGGGGGCCTGCGTGGCCGTATCGAGGCAGCTCGATGCTGCGAGTGCCGTGACGGGCGCGAAGGCGAGCCACAGCGTGCCGAGCAGCGCGGCAACAGTCGGTAGCGGAATGGAGGAAGGCAAAGGTCGCGGCATGTGGTCGCGCAGCATAGCCCGATGGCCGTGCGCGGACCGGGCCGGCGTCACGGCCCGTTCATCGCGGTCGCTCAGGCCAGGATCACCCGCTCGCAGGCCTTGCGCAGCCCCGAAAGCCCCGGCAGCTCGCGCGCCTTCGCGTCGGTGACCACGACGTCGATGTCCGCCGTGCGCGAATAGGTCACGCGGCTGGCCTGGCCGATCTTCGCGTGGTCGGCCAGCAGCACCAGCTGCTGCGCCTGCTCGGCCATGGCGCGTGCCACCGTGGCCTCGTGGTGCTCGAAGCTCATGGCGCCGTGCTTGGCGTGCAGCCCCACCGGCGACAGCAGTGCGACGTCGGCACGGTAGCGGTGGATGGCCTCGACCGTGGTGTCGCCGAAGGTGGCCTGGGTCTTCACGTCTATCTCGCCGCCCAGCAGGATGGTCTGGTTGCCCGTGAGCCGGCCTTCGCCCGCGCCCGCGAGCTTGAGCGCGATGCTCACCGAGTTGGTGATGACGGTCATGCCGCTCAGCGTGGCGAGTTCCTCCGCGCAGATCGACATGGTGCTGCCCGCGTCCATGAAGATGGTCTGCCCCGGCTGGAGCAGGGCGACCGCAGCCTTGGCGATGGCGCGCTTCTCGCGCTGCCGCGCCACCAGCCGCACCGCGAGCGGCGGTTCGGGCTCCGCCCGGATCGAGATGGCGCCGCCGTGCACGCGGCGCAGCTCGCCCAGCCCCTCGAGTTCGAGCAGGTCGCGGCGCACCGTTTCGCGCGACACCGCGAGGTCCTGCACGATGCGCTCCACGCTGAGACGGGAGAAGGTGGCCAGCAGGCTGCGGATGCGCAGGAATCGTTCTTCTTGGAGCATTGGATGCGGCGTATGAAAAATGAAAAGGGCGGCGTCAGTTCGACGGCCGCCCCGGTCTGCATGTGTGTCGGGCAGGCACGGGAAGTCCGCGCCATTTTGCCGTTGCTCGTGCCGCCGGCCAGCGCCCCGATGCGGGCGCCGGCGCGGCCGCCGTGCGCTCAGAGGTCGGCGAGGCCCATGGCCGGATCGCTCACCGAGTGCCTGCCGGTCTCGACACGGCCGGCAAAGCGGCGGTAGAAGGCCGGGTCGGCATCGCAGGTGACAGCGAAGTCGTACCACTGGCCGCTGCTGGCCAGCACCCACGCCTGCTCGGCCTTGGCGCCGCCGGCCACGGTGGCAGTCCACGGGCCGTCGTCGCGGTAGGCCTTGGCGCGCACCGTGAACTTGCAGTTGCCGCCGCCGCCGTTGAGCATTTCCACAGAGACGTTGCCGTTGGTCACGTCGTAGCACACGCGCACCTCGGGGTTGGGCGCGCCGCCGGCGCGAAGCCTGTTGAGGTCGCCCTTGAAGTGGCGGTGGAAGCCGTTCGGGCCGAGCACCCACAGGTCGTAGAAGCCGCTGTTGTCGGCGGCGGGGTTCCAGGTGTCGTCGAGCTGCTTGCCGGGCTCGACCATGTAGCGGCGCGGCAGGCGGTCGAGGTTGAGCTTGTCGTAGACGTGGAAAACGGCCGCGGCCTTGCCGCTGTTCTTGAAGATCAGCCGCATCTGGCCGTTGATGGCGTCGGCGCGTCCGCTCACGTGCAGCTCATAGGGCAGGGCGCGCGAGGGGCGGGTGCCGGTGGCCTGGCGCGGCAGTTGGGGGTCGAGCGGCAGTGCCACCTGCGCCAGCGCCTGCTGGTCTGCGCGCAGCTTGTCGGCGTCGGTCCGGGTGGTGCGTCCGGTCAGCGTGGGCAGTGCCTCGTTGTTGGGCGTGGCGAAGTTGAACGCGCTCGTGAGGTCGCCGCACACCGCGCGGCGGAACGGCGAGATGTTGGTCTCCTTCACCCCGAAGCGTGCTTCGATGAAGCGCAGCACCGAGGTGTGGTCGAAGGCCTGCGAGTTGACCCAGCCGCCGCGGCTCCACGGCGAGATGACGTACATCGGCACGCGCACGCCGGGGCCGTACACGCGTCCATCGGGCGCGGGCTGGCTGGTGGTGCCAGGCGGCTTCGGGTGCGTGAAGCGCTCCACTGCGAGGTCGGCCTCGGGCAGCGTGGTCTTGCCGGCCATCGTGCCGTCGGCGTTGAGCGAGGGCGCCGCTGGCGAGGGGTAGTGGTCGAAGTAGCCGTCGTTCTCGTCGAAGTTGATGAGAAGCGCGGTCTTGCTCCACGCGTCCGGCACGGCGGTGAGGGCGTCCAGCACTTCCTGGATGTACCAGCCGCCCTGCACCGGGCTCGACGGTCCGGGGTGTTCCGAATAGGTGGCAGGCGCGACGATCCACGACACCTGCGGCAGCTTGCCGTTCTTGATGTCCTGGCGGAACTGCTCGAGGAAGCCGCCGTCGGGCATGGTGTTGGCGATGCCCTTGTACAGCGGGTTGCCGGCATCGTCGCTGGCCGGGTCGTAGGCGGGCGACGCGGCGCCGTTGCTCACCGGCTTGCCGGAAGCCTCATTGGCCTTGCGGTATTGCTTGAAGCCGGCCAGCGGGTTGTCGGTGAAGTTGTCGGGCATGTTCTGGTAGATGAACCAGCTGACCTTGGCTTCCTGCAGCCGCTCCGGATAGGTCTTCCATTCGTAGCCTTCTGTCGAGGCACCGATGTCGTCCCACTCGTTGACGACCGAGGCCACGCCCGCGACGCCGGTGCCGACCTGGCCCGAGGGGCCGTTGGTGCCGGTCCAGTGGAACATGCGGTTCGAGTTGGTGCCGGTGTGCATGCTGCAGTGATAGCCGTCACACAGCGTGAAGGCGTTGGCCAGCGCGAACTGGAAGGTGACTTCGGCTTCCTTGAAGTAGCCCATCGACGGGTTGTTCTTGTAGCGCGGCCATTGGTAGGCGCGCCCGCCGTCCCAGGCGTTCTGGCCATCGTTCCAGGAGTGCGGCGTGCCGCTCACGCGCTGCGCGTTGCCTTTGCGGCTGTCGAGGTGGTAGGGGAGGATGACCTTGCCGGTCGCATCGCTTTGCTGCCACACGTTCAGGCCCTTGGGCAGCGGAATGGTGAAGCGGTCACCGAAGCCGCGCACGCCCATCAGCGTGCCGAAGTACTGGTCGAACGAACGGTTCTCCTGCATCAGGATGACGATGTGCTCGACGTCCTTGATGGTGCCGGTCGCGTTGTTGGCCGGAATGGCGAGTGCGCGGCGGATGCTTGGCGGAAACGCGCTGAGCGCGAGGGCGGCCGCGCCCGTGGTGGCGGTACCGGTGAGGAATTTGCGACGGGAGTTCGTCATGGGCTTGTTGTTCTGGTTGGACATGGGGTGTGGCTCGGCTCAGGGTGCGCAGCTCTTCACGGGAGCGGCGCCGGTGTCGGGTTGCGTCGGCGTGGTGGGCGTGGTCGGGGTCGTCGGCGTGCCGCCGACGAAGCCGCCGCCACCACCGCTTCCGCCGCAGGCGGAGAGGGCACAGGCAAGGATGAGCGCGGACGCGAGGCGCGCGCTGGAGAGAGCTTGGATTCGCATGGGAGTGGTCCTCTTGTTTCGTTGTGGCCTCGGGGGCTCTTGGGCTGGGGGTGATCGGGGGTGATTGGGGATTTACGGGAGCGTCGACAGCGGCTGGCCCGACTTGAAGATGCTGTTGAGCTCGTCGCTCGTGAGCGCGCGGTTCCAGATCGCGAAGTCGTTGAAGTCCATGGCGCCGCGCGGCGAGGAGGTTTCGCGCTGGTAGTAGAGGCCGGTGCCGTCCTCGTTCAGGCCCAGGCCGTTGCCCAGGCCGCCGAGCTTGTCGACCAGTGCGGTCGTGATGGCGGTGCTGTTCGTCTGCATGGTCCTGGCCGGATCCAGCACGTAGCCCCGCATCGTGAGCGCGGTCTTGTCGATCACCACCGCCACGTAGGCCCACTGGCCGGCGCTCAGGCTGTAGCCGTTGCTGTCGGCGCGGGCGCTGCCCGTGCCCACGTTGAAGCGGATCTCGCAGCTGCCGAACAGGCCGATGGCCAGGCCCGCGTTGCCGCCGGTGGTGTAGTTCTTGTTGCCGATCACCGTGCCGCCATTGCTCACGCCCTGGCTGCAGGTGTTGTCGGTGCGCATCCAGAAGCCGATGGTGAAGGCGGTGACTGCCGGGTTGGTGGTGACGTCGTTGTTCTGCACCAGGCGATAGCCGGCCGTGCCGCCGGCGTTCTTCACGGTGCTGTCCACGCGCAGCGCCTTGGCCTTGTTGGGTGCCACGAAGCCGTCGTCGACCAGCGAGCCGCCGTTGGCGTCGGCTGCCCAGGGGCCGAGCGTGGATGCGTTCTTCGCGTCGACGGCAGGCAGCGCGTCGAGTGGGTAGTAGTTGACGAGTCCGTTCGCCAGCGTCGGCGCGAGCGTTACCGGAGCCTCGGGCTTGACGTAGGCGATCTGCGCGAACAGCGCCACGCTGGCCTCGCCGCTGACGAGCGTGTACTGGTAGCCGTAGACACCGTCGCTGTCGGCCACGATGGGATCGGTGTAGGTGGTGGTGCCGGCCGGCAGCGTGGTCACCAGCTTGCCGTCGCGCAGCACCTGCACCGGTGCAGTGGTGGTGCCTGCGAGCGTCCACGACAGCACGATGCTGCGCTTGTCCGCTCCTGTCTTTGCAGACAGCCCGCGCAGCGACGTGGAGGCCTGCAGCGCCTGGCCGTTGAAGCGGTAGTCGGCAGCGGCGGGCAGCGCGCCTAGATGGCGCAGCACGGTCGGCGCGATGTCGGTGGCCGCGGCGAGCGAGAGCAGGGCGGCGTCGGTGGGAGCGGCAGCGCCGACGCCGGGTTGCGCCGCAAGCGTCCTGTTGCTCGCGATGAAGATGGTCTTGCCGTCGTTGTCCTGCAGGCCGGAGGCGCTGCCAAAGGCATCGAGGCCGTGGCCGGTCGTGAGGATCACGAGCCAGTCTTCCTTAGGGTCGTTGGCGGTGCGCTGAGCGATGCGCGCGAGCAGCTGGCCCACGCCCGCGGCGGTGTCGGCGATCGCGCGCTGGTAGGCGTCGCTCTTGAGCCCGTTGCCTGCCGCCGCGGCCGGTGCGCCGTACTGCGCCACCAGCAGGTCGTAGCCCGTGTCGATGAGCTGCGCGGTGCGGTCGGTGACGCAGGCATCGGCACCCGCGCAGTCGACGGCGCTGTCCACAGTGCCGGTTTCGTTCGCGAGCAGCAGCGGGTAGAGCGCGCCCGAGGTGACGGATGCCGTCTTGTAGCCGGCCGCCTTGTTGTTCTGCCTGGCGAGCGCGAAGACCGAGGGTGCGAGCTTGACATCGATGCGCTGGTCGGCCGTGTCCCAGCGAACGCCGTGGCGCTGTGCCCATGTGCCGGTCAACAGGGTGGCCCAGCCAGGGCCGTCGGTGGTGCGTTGTTCGCTGGGCGTTCCGTTGGCGCCGCCGGTCCAGGCCGGCGAGAGGCGCAGCGACTGCAGGGCCGGCACCTTGTTCTGTGCCATCGCATCGCGAAGCGCCGCATGCGTGAGGCCGTCGATCTCGACCACGAGGGCCTTGGGTCCGCTCTTGCCCTGGTTGGTGGTCGGGGCGGGGTTGCTGCCTCCGCCACCGGGCGACGGCGAGCCCACGGGCGTGAAGCCGATGCCCCCGCCGCCACTACCTCCACCGCCGCAGGCGGCGAGAAGCAGCAGCGCGCAGATGTTTCCTGCCGCCCACACGCCGCGCGTGTTCGTTCCTCTGGTCATGTTTCCCTCGAAGTCTTGAGATGCGCGCCCCTCGGCCATGCGAGGGGCCGTGGGCATTCATCTGCGTTTTTGCAGATCGGTGCATTTGCAACAAAACGCACAAATGCTCTGAATGCCTCAGATATTGCGGTTCGCGGGTGACAACGGTTTGACAGGACCGTGAAGGTTGATGACCAATAAAAACGGGGCCCGAAGGCCCCGTACGAGAGAAACGCAGATGAAGGTGAAGAGAGCGAGCGCGCAGGCTCAGTGGATATGCGCCTCGTACTCCTGGCCGATCGCGACGAGATTCGTCCAGAAGCCCTGTGGCCTGCCGCCAGCCAGCGTTTCGATGAGCACGTCGACATGCGCATGCCAGCCGCTCGCCACGCTGAGCATGCCCTTGCGGTTGGCCAGACGGCTGTGCGTGAGCACGAGCCGCGTGGTGTCGCCCTGCGGCGTGAGTTCGAAGGTGACTTCCGACGGCGTCGCGCCGCCCTCGTTCCAGCTGATTGCCAGCAGCCTGGGCGGCTCCACCCGCAGGAGCCGCGACTTCTGCAGGATCGGCTCGCGGCAGTCGGCAAAGCGATCGGGCGCCACTTCACCGGTGAGGCCGGTGTGGTCGAAGCGCAGTTCGAAGAGTTCGCCCGGCGCTCGCGGCAGCGCGCCGCCGGCCAGCCAGGTGGCGCGCTTGTCGGAGTCGGCGAGATAGGCCCACACGCGCTCGATGGGCGCCGGGAGGACGCGTTCCATGCGCAGGGTGGTGGAGTCGACCTGGGTGCCCAGGCTTTGCTTGGTCGTCATTTGCGGATGCTCCTTGGGTTGGATGGGGAGAAGACGTCGTGGCGGAAAAAAACTGGAAAGCTCATTTGCGAGGCTGCGAATCGCGCCGCAGCTCCTGCTCCAGCGCATCGAGGCGATTGCTCCAGAAGCCCTCGTAGTAGCGCAGCCACATGTTCGCCATGGCCAGCGCCGCGGGCTCCAGCCGGCAGACGTGCGCGCGGCCCTGGACGGTGCGCGAAACCAGCCCCGCGCGCTCCAGCGTCTTCACGTGCTTGGACGCCCCTGCGAAAGACATGTGGAAAGGCGCGCCGAGTTCGCCCACGCTGCATTCGCCGTGGGACAGGAGCTGCAGCATCGTGCGGCGCGTGCTGTCGGCCAGGGCGTGGAACACGGCGTCGAGCCGTTCGTCTGCGAGTTCTAGTTCAACCATGAGGTTGAATATAGATGCGTTCCAGTCAATGCTCAACTGTTCGGTTTAATAACCCTGCCCGTTACACCGGATACACCCGGGACGGGAAGCGCCGGCATGAGGCTGGCCCGGGGCAAGGGGCGCTCCTAGGATTCGCTCCGTTCCATCCACTCGCAGAAAGAAAGAGAAAACGAAATGACATCTCCCGTCCAGCGCCGCACCCTGTTGCTTGCCGCCTCCGTCCTGCCGCTTGCCGGCGCCTGCACAGCGTGGTCCGGCACGGGCTCCCAGTCTTCCGCCGAAGCGCAGCTCGCCGAGCTGGAGCGCACGTCGGGCAGCCGCCTGGGCGTGGTCGGCTTCAACACCGGCAGCGGCGCGCGCGTGCAGCACAGGCCGCACGAACGCTTTCCGCTGTGCAGCACCTTCAAGCTGATGCTGGCGGCCGCGGTGCTCGAGCGCAGCACCAAGGATGGCAGCCTGCTGTCGCGCAACCTGAGCTACGGCAAGAGCGACCTGATCGACCATTCGCCGATCACCGAGAAGCATGTCGCCACCGGCATGACGGTGGCCGCCATGTGTGCAGCGACCATCCAGTACAGCGACAACGCCGCGGCCAACCTGCTGCTGAAGGAGCTGGGCGGCCCCGCTGCCGTCACGGCCTTCGCGCGCGGCATCGGCGACCAGGTCTTCCGGCTCGACCGCATGGAGCCCGAGCTGAACACCAGCATCCCCGGCGACCCGCGCGACACCACCACGCCCGCCGCCATGTCCGACAGCCTGCAGCGGCTCGTGCTTGGCGACGCACTGGGCGCGGCACAGCGCGACCAGCTCAAGACCTGGCTGCTGGGCAACACCACCAACACCGAGCGTTTTCTGGCGGGCGTGCCGGCGGGATGGAAGGTGGGCGACAAGACCGGAGCGGGCTCGTACGGCACCACGAACGACGTCGGCGTGCTGTGGCCGCCCGCCGGTGCGCCGATCGTGCTGTCGGTGTACCTGACCTTTCCCCGCAAGGATGCGAAGGGGCGCAACGACGTCGTTGCATCGGCGACGCGGATTGCGGCAACCGCGCTGGCCGCCTGACGACCGGCCCGGCGGCGCGGCGGGCGTTCAGCGCAGGCCGAACAACCCGGCGGCGTTGCCCCAGGCGATGCGCCGCGCCACGTCGTCGGGCAGGTCGCCGAGCCAGGTCCGGTAGCCGCGCATCGTCTCGTCGTAGGCGCTCCAGCGCTGGTTGACCCAGGTGTCGGAGCCGACCATGAAGCGCTCCGGGTACTTGAGGATCAGCGCGCGCCATTCGGGGCACAGCCTGCCGCCTTCGCAGGTGAGCCCCGGCCGGTAGGAGAGTTCGCCCATCAGCAGCGGATATCGCTCCAGCAGCGCCTGCACCCGCTCCACCGGCGTGCCGCCGATGCCCGTGTGGGCCCAGATGAGGCGCAACGACTGTCCCTTCGACGGCGCGTTCGCCATCAGCAGTTCGACCGCCACGTCGTCGACGTGCGCGAGCACCGCCAGCTTCTCCTTTTCCGCCAGCACGATCAGCTTCTTGGCCACCGGGCCGTTGGCATTGGCGCTGTCGTACAGGTGGAATTCGCCGAGTCCGCGATAGGGGCCGCTCGCGGTGCCGCGCGCGAGCTCGGTCTGCACCATCTGGTAGATGGTCTCGTCGCGGAACCAGTTGGTGTAGTCGTCGCGGTTGCGGTAGAGGCGCACGAAGGGCACGACCGTCACGCCGGCGGCGCGAGTCTCGCGCGCCGCGGCCAGCGTCTGCGTGCCTGCGTTCGGGCGCGAGTTCGCGATGATCGCCTTGACGTTGTTGCGCTGCATGCGCGCGAGCGCCTCGGCGGGCGGGAAGGGGCCTGTGTTGCCGTCCCAGGCTTCCTGGTTGTAGTGCAGGTGCGTGTCGAAGAGCGGGCCCGTGTAGTCGCCCTGCGTCCCCTGGGCGAACGCCGTGCCGGCGGCCAGAAGCACGGCAATGGCAGGTGCGATGGCTCTCATGCATACCCCTCGTGATGGAAGGAGCCGGATTATCCGGCCGGCCATGAAGCCTTCGGCGCTAGAGCCTTTTCCAGATGAGGCCATCGGCGGAGCGATAGGTGCCGCCGCTGGCGCAGCAGCCGCCGGCACCGAAGGCACGTCGACCGAGCCTCGCCGTGACCTGTCCCGCATCGAAGCTCAGCGACTGGCGCTCGCACGAGGTCGGGAACGGATAGGGCTCCGGGGCCAGCACGCTCTTCCATTCGAGTCGGCCTTGCGCGGTCTGCTGGACCCGCAGGACTTCGCAATCGTGGACGACCAGATGAACCGCCCGGCCCGCCAGCGTGCCCTGGAACACCTGCTCGGGAGGTGCAGTGCGGATGGCGATTTCTTCCGCGCTGGGCTGCGTGGATTGCGTCGGCGCGGAAGAGCCGATGCGGTCGCAGCCGGCGAGAAGGCCGGCCATGCCCGCGATGGACAGGAACATGGCGCCGGCCGGGCGGGCGATGCGTTGAATGATGCTGTGCGAAGTCATGCTGGGCCGTCAGACTACCAGTGCCGCCGTCTGCGCGGTGGGCATCGTGGTGCTGGCGTTCAGGGACGGCAGGAAGGAAGCCTGACCGGCCACCGCCTCCCGTGCGCGACGTGGCCTGATAAGACAGGCCTATCACACGGTCGAATCAAACGATTGGCACCCGGAGCTCCATCCGGGAAACATGCGTTCCAGGCAGCGGCACTGCTGTCGAACAAGGCACGTCATCCGGCGCGCCATTCAAACCAGGAACCAAAGACATGGCCAAGATTGTTTGTGTGCTCTACGACGACCCCGTCACCGGCTACCCCAGGACCTATGCCCGCGACGACCTGCCGCACCTGGAGCGCTACCCCGACGGGCAGACGCTGCCCACGCCGCGGCGCATCGACTTCCAGCCGGGCACGCTGCTGGGCAGCGTCTCGGGCGAGCTGGGCCTGCGCAAGTATCTCGAATCGAACGGCCACGAGCTCGTGGTCACCTCCAGCAAGGACGGCGCCGACAGCGTGCTCGATCGCGAGCTGCACGACGCCGAGATCGTGATCTCGCAACCCTTCTGGCCCGCCTACATGACGGCCGAACGCATCGCGAAGGCGCCGAAGCTCAGGATGATCGTGACCGCCGGCATCGGCTCCGACCACACCGACCTGCAGGCCGCGATGGACCGCGGCATCACGGTGGCCGAGGTCACCTACTGCAACAGCAACAGCGTGGCCGAGCACGTCGTGATGATGACGCTGGGCCTGGTGCGCAACTACATCCCCTCGTACAACTGGGTGGTGAAGGGCGGCTGGAACATCGCCGACTGCGTGGCCCGCTCCTACGACCTCGAGGGCATGCAGGTGGGCACCGTGGCGGCGGGTCGCATCGGGCTGCGCGTGCTGCGCCTGCTCAAGCCCTTCGGCGTGAAGCTGCACTACCTCGACCGCCATCGCCTGCCCGAGTCGGTGGAGAAGGAACTCAACCTGACCCACCACACCAGCCTGGAGAGCCTGGCGAAGGTGTGCGACGTGGTGACGCTGAACTGCCCGCTGCATCCCGAGACGGAGCACATGATCAACGCCGAGACACTGAAGAAGTTCAAGCGCGGCGCCTACCTGATCAACACCGCGCGCGGCAAGCTGTGCGACCGCGACGCGATCGCCGCGGCGCTGGAAAGCGGCCAGCTCGCGGGCTATGCGGGCGACGTGTGGTTCCCGCAGCCCGCGCCGGCCGACCATCCGTGGCGCACGATGCCGAACCACGGCATGACGCCGCACATCTCGGGCACCAGCCTGTCGGCGCAGGCCCGCTACGCGGCGGGCACGCGCGAGATCCTGGAGTGCTATTTCGAGAACCGGCCTATCCGCAACGAATATCTGATCGTGCAGGGCGGCAAGCTGGCCGGCGTGGGGGCGCATTCGTACAGCGCGGGCAACGCGACCAAGGGCTCGGAAGAGGCCGCGCGCTTCGCGAAGAAGTAGGCAGGGAAGGACGCCCGCGTGCCTCTTTTCTCCTCTGCGAGCACGGCGAAGGCCGCGGGCGTGTCGCGGCGCGGCCGGGTCGCCGGCATCCTGCTGGCCGGCCTGGGCGCGTTCGCGGCGCTGGCCACCGTGGGCGCGCTGGCAGCGACCACGGGCCATGCGTGGGTACTCGGCTCCTTCGGCGCATCGTGCGTGCTGCTGTTCGGCTTTCCGGATGCGGCGTTCTCGAGGCCGAGGAGCGTCATCGGCGGGCACCTGCTGTCGTCGACGATCGGCCTGCTCTTCCTCCACTGGCTGGGGCCGGGTTGGATGGCGATGGCTGCGGCGGGGGCTTGCGCAGCCATGCTCATGATGGCGACCGACACGGTGCATCCGCCTGCCGGCAGCAACCCCGTCATTGTCTTCCTGTCGCAGCCGGGGTGGGACTTCCTGGTGCTGCCGACGCTGGCCGGCGCATGCCTGCTGGTCGTGATCGGCAGGCTGTACGGCAGGGCCGTGCGAAGGTGAGCGTTCAGGGCTGAGGCAGGAAGCCGTCCACCCAGCCCTGCAGGTCGAGCTCGCGGAACTGGCGCATCGCCGCATCCAGCAGCGGTGCGCGCGGCAGCTGTCCCGAGAACACCAGTCCGATGTCGCGCTGGAGCTGCGGCACCATCGGCACCGAGAAGAGCTGCTGCGCCAGCTCCGTCAGGCACAGCACGCTGTGCGGCAGGATGCTGTAGAGCCCGGCCCGGCGCACGTGCGCCCACAGCGCGGTCATGGAGTCGGTCTCGACCTGCGGCACGGCCTCCACGCCCGCGGCCGCGAAGGCCGCGTCCATGCCGCGCCGGCACTGCATGTTGGTGGTGAAGAGGCAAAGCGGAAAGCCTGCGGCTTCCGACCACGACATCGATGCGACGCCTTCGAGCATCGACTTCTCGGCCGCGACGAACACATAGCGCTCGCGGAAGACAGGCAGCGTCGCGAAGGCGTCGAGCCGTTCGTCGTCGAGGTAGCTGAGCCCCAGGTCGAGCTCGAAGCCGCCGATCTTGCGCAGGATCTCCGTGGCCGACAGCGTGTAGATCTCGTGCCGCATGCGCGAGTAGCGCTGCAGGCAGCACTGGGTGAGCATCGGCACCAGCGGCAGGGAGGCAGGAATCACGCCCATGCGCAGCGTGCCGACCGGGTCGTCCTCGCTGGCGCGGGCGTCCTGGCGCAGGTTCTCGCAATCCGCCAGCACACGGCGCGCCCATGCGAGCACGCGTTCTCCGTCCTTGGTGAAGCCCTCGAAGCGCCGGCCGCGCTGGACGATGACGACACCCAGCTCCTGCTCGATGCCGCGGATCGCGCCCGAAAGCGCGGGCTGCGACACGTTGCATGCCGCGGCGGCGCGGCCGAAGTGCTTTTCCTGCGCGAGCGCGACGACGTAACTCAGCTGTCGGATGAACATAAGTCGGGCAAGGCTGCCATCACTGTATTCTTATGAATATAACGAAACGAGAATATCCGGATGCGCGCGATATGTGAAAGTGGATCGCGCCTACCGGGTTCCTGCCGAAAGATCCCGCCCATCCGTCAACCGAACACATGGAAGCGACGATGAACACAGATGCCGTTGCAAGCCCCGCACTCCGCGAATCGCCTGTGGGTTCATCGTTCCTCACGGGGAACAGCGTGCTGGAAGTCCTGGGCTTGATTCCGCGGCCGGGCTCCTTCGCGCTCGAAGCACTCGAAGGGCTGCCGAGGCACGACCTGGGTCCCACGCAGGTGCTGTGCTATTCGGGCCGGCCCGTGGCGCAGGTGGACAGTTATGCCGGCGCGCGTCTCATCGACCTGCTCGATGCCTGCGGGCTCTCGGAGAGGCCGCGCTCGGAGCTCAAGCGCTGCGTGGTGGTCGCGCGCGGCGACGACGGCTACCAGGCCATCTTCAGCTGGAACGAGCTCTACAACAGCGCCATCGGCGAGAAGGTGCTGGTGCTCTACGAGAAGAACGGCGAGGCGCTGGATGCGCACCTTGGCACGATCTGCCTGATCTCCGCCGGCGATTCGCGCCTGGGGCCGCGCCACTTGCGGGGGCTGCGGCAGGTGGCGGTGAAGATGCTCTGAGCCGGGCAGGCCCGTTCAGGTCTGCAGGTAGTCGGCGGGTTCGGCCCCGGCCGACGGCTCCGGCTGGTGCTCGCCCAGCATCTCGCGCAGGGTCGACTCGATGGTGCGCGACATCGCATCCAGCGCCAGGTCGTTGGGCTGCGTGCCGAAGGGCTCCTCGATCTCCGCGCCCAATGCTTCCAGCGCGAAGAAGGTGTAGGCGATGAAGGCGACCACCACCGGCGTCATCGGGCCGATGGCATCCACCAGCCCGAAGGGCAGCAGCATGCAATACAGGTAGATGGTGCGGTGGATGATGACGGAGTAGGTGAACGGTATCGGCGTGCCCGCGATGCGCTCGCAGCCGCCAAGCGCTTCGGTCAGGCGCCCCAGCGGGAGCTCCATGGCCTGCACCAGTGACGGGTCGAGCCGGCCTTGCCTGCGCTGGTCGCGTATCCATTCGCCCACCATCAGCAGCAGCATCGCCGGCTTGAAGCGCGCGGTGCGCAGTCGGGCGCAGTCCTCGTCGGGCAGCAGGCGGGTCAGGTCGGCCGCCGGATCGGTGCCGCGCAACTGGTGGCGAAGCGCATGGACGAAGGCTATGAGGCGCATCGCGGCCGTACGGGCTTCGGAAGGGCCTTCCGTGAGGGTCAGTGCCTGCCGGACCAGCGCACGGGTTTCGTTCAGCAGCGTGCCCCACAGCGTGCGGGCCTCCCAGAAGCGTGAATAGCTCGTGCTGTTGCGAAAGCCCAGGAAGATGGCCAGCGTCAGGCCGATGAGCGAGAAGGGCACGAAGTTGAGCGGCACCTTCCACTGGAACAGGCGGCCGTGCAGCACCGTCACCAGCACCGCGAAGGCGGTGGTCCACAACAGCTGTGGCGCGATGTCCGACAGGACGGAGCCGCGCCATACGAAGAGCATGCGCAGCCAGTGGGGGCGGGGTCGGACGATCATCGGTCGGCGATTATCTCCGCGACCGGCAGCGGGGAGCTAAAGCACGAACCAGCCCACCGCCACGTAGTGGCTCGTCGTTCCCGCGAGCACGAACAGGTGCCACGCCCCGTGCGCATGCCTGAAGCCCGACCGGTTGCGATAGAACACCGTGCCCGTCGTGTAGAAGGCTCCGCCGATCAGGAGCCACATCAGGCCCTCCGAGTCGAGCCGCGCGGCCAGCGGCGCGGCGGCCAGCACGACGAGCCAGCCAAGGCCGATGTACAGCGGCAGCGAAGGTTTCTTCGGCATGCCGTTCCTCGCCGGCATCAGCTCGCGCCGGATGCCGAAGAGCGCCACGCCCCAGATCGCCGCCAGCAGCAGGCAGCCCCAGAGACCTTCCATCGTGACCAGCGCGAAGGGCGTGTAGGTGCCCGCGATCAGCAGGTAGATGGCGCAGTGGTCGGCGCGCTCCCAAACGCCCTTGAGGCGCCCTCGCGTGCTGTGGAAGAGGGTGGAGGCCGCGTAGAGCGCCACGGCCGAGAGCGAGAACACCAGCGCCCCCGCGATGCGCGCGGGGTCGCCGGTGGGCACGGTCTTCACGAGCAGCAATGCCATGGCCGGCAGCGCGAGCACCAGGCCCAGCAGATGGCTGTATCCGTTGAGCCGTTCGCCTGGGTACATCGCCGTGCTTTGCCTTGCCCGCCGCGGCGCCTCAGCGGCCCGTTTCCTTCAGGTAGGTCTTGCGTGCCGCGAACGCCGTGTTCGCGAAGTCCGAAAACACGCCGTCGATGCCGGCGCGGAAGTAGGCAAGGTACTCGGCCGTCGGGTCGCCCTTGTACACGCCCGCCAGGTACTTCGCCTCGTTGCGGAAGGTGTAGCTGTGCACGAAGAGGCCTGCCTTGTGCGCGTCGGCGATCAGGCTGGTGGGCTTGATGGTGTTCACGTCGGCCAGGCCCTTGCCCGCGACGAAGGGCACGATGGTGTGCGCCATTACCTGCGGCTTCCAGGGGCCGATTCCGTCGGCATAGGTCTTGACCTCGGCCAGGCCGGCGGGCGTGAGCATCTCGCCGAACCACTTCGGGTTGCCCGCCAGCGTCCAGCTGTAGGGGCGGCCGTCGACGAAGGTGTAGACGTCCTTGGTGACGTAGATCATCTCGCCGGTCTGGTAGTTGACGTCGTTGCCGTCCACCAGCTGCACCGCGCGGGCCTTCATGCCGGCCGAGCGCAGGTACTTCAGGCTCTCGGGCTCGAAGCTCTGCACGAAGATCGGCGCGTCCTTGCGGTTGAGGTCGTTGAAGTTCATGACCTTCAGCAGCGCGTCTTCCAGCGGATGGCTGCCCGCCGGGCCGCAGCCGTTGGCGATGGCCTGCGCGTTGTTCCAGATCGGGTTCTTCGTTTCCGGATACACGGTGAGCGTGCGGCCGGTGGCGGCGCTCTTGGCCTTGGCGATGTCGATCAGTTCCTGGAAGCTGATGATCGGCAGCTTGCCGTTGAGGTCGGTGGGGCGCTGGTCCTTGGCGTCGTAGGTGGTGCCACGGATCCACTGGCGCAGCTCGTCCATCGTGAAGTCGGTGATGGACCAGTCGTTGGTGTGATCCTCTCCGTCGACGATGAGCGACTTGAGCACCGACTTCGGATCGTTGGGGTCGGTCAGGTCGCTCAGGTACTGGGCCGGGCCGTTGGCCTCGATGGGCGGGTACTTCACGTTGACCAGCACGCCGGGCACGGTGCGCTTGCGGCCCGCGACCGTTGCGTTGGTCTGGGCGACGTCGGCGATGTTGGTGTTGTCGCTCAACCAGGGGTTGTGGCGCGCGACGAGCACGCAGTCCTTGGTTAGATGCAGGTCGGTCTCGAGCGAATCGGCGCCGGCATCGGCCGCGGCTTCATAAGCAACCTTGGTTTCCTCGGGGTACAGGCCCGGCAGGCCGCGGTGGCCGATGACCAGGGGCACGGAGCCGTCGAGCGTGCCCAGCGGCGCGGGAGCGGGGGGAGCCGGCGTTGGGGCGGGGGCCGGTGCGGGCGGAAGGACCGGAAGCGAGATGCCTCCTCCGTTGCCGCCACCGCAGGCGGCTATCACCAGGCTGCCGCCGATGGCTGCGATGGTGGCGAGAACGGGACGGGGCGCGGGCGCAGGAACGCTCTTTTTCATATGTGGTTTTCAGATGTTGTTGAAAGAGAAACGAAGGCGGCCGGATGCTAGGTTTGCCCCGTGACGGGACAGTGACCAGCCAGAGGGGCCGCTGCGCCGGAGCGAGCCCGCTCAGGCGCCGCTGCTGCCGCCCACGCGGCCGGTGCGCGCGAACGAGCTCGGAGACTGCCCCACCGAACGGCTGAAGGCGGTGCTGAACGCACTGGCCGATTGATAGCCGATGGCATGCGCGACCTCGCCGAGCGAGAGGCCGTCGTGCCACAGCATGTCCCTGGCAAGCGCCATGCGCCATCGCAGCACGTATTCCATCGGCGGCACGCCGAGGATCCGCGCGAAGTGCGAGGCAAACGCTGCGCGCGACATGCCCACCTTCCTCGCGAGATCCTCGATGGTCCAGCGCCGCGCCACGTCTTCGTGGATGAGCCGCAGCGCCTGCGCCATTCGCGCGTTCGCGAGGCCCGCCAGCAGGCCGGAGATGGGCGCATCGTCCTGCGCCGGACGCCAGCGCAGGGCCTCGATCAGCATGATCTCCACGAGGCGCTGCAGGATGGCGTCGCCGCCGGGCCTGGGCGTCGTGTTCTCCTCGTCGATGGCGCGTGCGATCCAGCTCAGGCGCGCCGCTCCGGCGTCGCTGGCCCTTATGTGGACAACCGCCGGCAGGAGCCCCACGAGCAGCGGAGCGCTCGTCGGATCGAACAGGAAGTAGCCGCCGAGCATCCGGACAGCCGCCTCGTCTTCCTGCGCGCCGTGGCGGATTTCTCCCACCGGGCTCGCGTCGGCGACGCGCATGGTGGGGCGCTTCATGGCCTCGAGGTCGCTGCCCATGCGGAAGCCGGGCGTCGCGGGCAGCAGGACGTAGTCGCCGACCTCCATCAGGAAGGGCTCCGCGGCATCCAGGCTCAGCCAGCAGGAGCCCTCGAGCATCAGGCAGAAGCTGGGATGCCCGTGGTTCGGGTACTGCACGGCCCAGCTGCCTGCACCGCTGATGAACTTCGACAGCACGGTCCGCGGACGGAGCAGGGCCACGATGGAAGCCAGTGGGTCCGGATTTAGACGATCACGCATGAAACTGAGATTGCACGCGATGGATCGTCTCTGTCAACAAACCTAGCATCGCCCGGTCTTGAAAGGAAACCGAACTTGAAAACCGCACTCATCACCGGCTGCTCCTCGGGCTATGGCAAGGCCACGGCAGAGCACTTCCTGAAACAGGGCTGGAACGTCGTCGCGACGATGCGCAGGCCCGATCCGTCACTGCTGGGCGGGCCGTCGCCGCGCCTTCGCGTGGTCCGCCTCGACGTGACGGATGCCGGCAGCATCGCGCAGGCCATCGGCGAAGCCACGGCAGCCTTCGGCAGCATCGACGTGCTGGTGAACAACGCCGGCATCGGCCTGTTCTCGGCCCTCGAAGTCACGCCGATGGACACCATCCGCGAAGTGTTCGAGACGAACACCTTCGGCGTCATGGCAATGACCCAGGCCGTGGTTCCGCTCATGCGCGAGCGCGGGGAAGGAACCATAGTCAACGTCACCTCCAGCGTCTGCTTCGCGGGCATGCCGCTGGTCGCGCCTTATGCGGCGAGCAAGTTCGCCATCGAAGGCTTCACCGAGGCCCTGTTCTTCGAACTCGAATCGGTCGGCGTGCGCGTCAGGCTCGTCGAGCCCGGCTACGGCCCCGGAACGGCCTTCACGGCCAACGGCATGGAGCGCATGAACGGCTTGATCTCGCCGCCGTACCAGGCTTACGCGGAGCAGCTCATGGCGCAGTTCGCGAACGCCGGCGCGGTGACGACGCCCGACCAGGTCGCGGAGGCCGTCTTCGCCGCGGCGACGGAAGAGTCGCAGCGGCTGCGCTTTCCGGCCGGGCCGGACAGCGCGCACCTGGCGGATGCGCGGTGGAACAGCACCGACGAGCAGTTCCTTGCCGGCATGCGCTCGATGCTGCGCATGAAGCGGTGAGCCGGGTCCGAAGGCTCAGCGCCGCGTGCCCACCAGCACCGGCTGGAAGAAGGTGCCGTCGATGCGCCGCACGTCCTGCAGCCCCGCTTCCTGCATCAGCTCGCACAGCCGCGTCGTCGGAACGGCGTAGTAGCGCGAGCGCATCACGCGCGTGCTCACGGCGCCGGTGGCGAGGTCTTCGGTGACGAAGAAGAAGCCCAGGTCGTAGTGATCGCCGGTGCCTCCCTTGTCGAAGTCCCAGACCTGGAACAGCACATGGCGCTTGCCGTCCTCCACGCGCGCGCCGTAGTGCTTCACGAGGTTGCTGCCGCGCTCTTCCTTCGCGTAGTCGCGCACGCTCACGACGCAGCCGCCGCCGGGGCGCAGGCAGGCCGTCATCTGGCGCAGGGCGGTGAGCAGGTCTGCGTCGGTCTGCAGGTGCGGCATGGAGTTGTCGCACGAGATCACGATGTCGAAGCCGCCGCCGTGGTGCGTGTGCGCCTCGCGCATGTCGCACACCGAGAAGGCGATGTCGAGGTCGCGCTGGCCGGCTTCCCGTTTCGCGCGCTCGATCTCTTCGGGCGACAGGTCTGAAGCCGTCACCGCATGGCCAAGCGCCGCCAGTCCCAGCGTCTGCGTGCCGATGCCGCATGACACGTCGAGCACCTTGCGATGCGCGCCAGCGCCGGGCCATTCGGAAGCGATGAGTTGCGAGAGCCTGTCGCCCTGCATGCGGATGCTCTCGTTCCAGTCCGGATAGATCAGGTGATAGAGCGGTGCGAGTTCGTCGTAGAAGTCGTTGGTCATGCGTGCATTGTGCGGGGGCTAGCGCGGCACCTTGCCCAGGGTGTCCGGCGCGCGGAGGAAGTCGAAGTCCACGCCCTTGTCGGCCTGCGTCACCGTCTGCAGGAACAGCTTGCGGTAGCCGCGCTCGGCGGTGGGCTCGATCACGGGGGCTTCCTTCGCGCGGCGCGCCAGTTCGTCGTCGGCCACCAGCAGCGAGATCTCGCGGTTCGCGACGCTGAGCCGGATGCGGTCGCCGCTGCGAACGTAGGCCAGCGGCCCGCCGATGGCCGACTCCGGCGTCACGTGCAGCACGATGGTGCCGAAGGCGGTGCCGCTCATGCGGCCGTCGGAGATGCGCACCATGTCTTTCACGCCGGCGCGCGCGAGCTTGCGCGGGATCGGGATGTAGCCCGCCTCGGGCATGCCCGGCGCGCCCTTGGGGCCGATGTTCTTGAGCACCAGCACGTCGTGCGGCGCGACGTCGAGCTCGTCGCTGTCGATGCGCCGCGCAAGGTCTTCCGCGTTCTCGAAGACCACCGCTCGGCCCTCGTGCTCCATCAGCGCAGGGTCGGCGGCCGACTGCTTGATGATCGCGCCGCCCGGCGCCAGGTTGCCCCACAGCACTGCGATGCCGCCCTGCGGGTAGATCGGCCGCGTCGCCGTCCGCACCACGTCCTGCCTGAAGCCCGGCCCGGCGCGCTCGATCTCCTCGCCCAGTGTGCGGCCGGTGACGGTGAGCGCGTCGAGGTGCAGCAGCGGCTTGAGTTCGCGCAGCAGCGTCGCCATGCCGCCGGCGGAGTGGAAGTCTTCCATGTAGTGCTGGCCCGAGGGCTTCAGGTCGAGCAGCACCGGCGTCTCGCGGCCCATGCGGTCGAGCGCGTGCAGGTCGATGTCCAGGCCCATGCGCCCGGCGATGGCCGCGAGGTGCACGATGCCGTTGGTCGAGCCGCCGATGGCCAGCAGCACGCGCATCGCGTTCTCGAAGGCGGCCGGGGTCAGCACCTTGTCGATGGTGAGGCGGTCGCGCGCGATCTGCACGGCCTGTGCGCCGGTCTGCTCGGCGATGCGGATGCGGTCGGCCGTGACCGCGGGCGGAGAGGCACCGCCCGGCACCGTCATGCCCAGCGCCTCGGCGATGCAGGCCATGGTGCTTGCCGTGCCCATGACCGAGCAGGTGCCCACGCTCGCCACCAGTTGGTTGTTGACGTCGGCGGTTTCTTCCGCGTCGATCTCGCCCGCGCGGTACCTGGCCCAGTAGCGCCGGCAGTCGGTGCACGCGCCCACGCGCTCGCCTCGATGGCTGCCGGTGAGCATCGAGCCGGTAATGAGCTGGATGGTGGGCAGGCCGGCCGAGGCGGCGCCCATGAGCTGCGCCGGCACGGTCTTGTCGCAGCCGCCGATGAGCACCACCGCGTCCATGGGCTGCGCGCGCACCATCTCCTCGGTGTCCATGGCCATCAGGTTGCGCAGGTACATGCTCGTCGGCGCGGCGAAGCTCTCGTGCACCGAGATGGTCGGAAACTCCATCGGCAGGCCGCCCGCGAGCATCACGCCGCGCTTGACGGCCTCGATGAGCTGCGGTGCGTTGCCGTGGCAGGGGTTGTAGGCGCTGCCGGTGTCGGCGATGCCGACCACCGGGCGGTCGAGCGCGGCATCGGTGTAGCCCGCGCCCTTGATGAAGGCCTTGCGCAGGAAGAGCGAGAAGCCGCGGTCGCCGTAGCTGGTCAGGCCCTTGTGCATGCCGGCATTGCTGCCGGCGGCGTTGTCGTCGGGCTCGAAGGGTGATTCGGACATGGGTGTGGGGCTCGTTGTGTGGGGGATTCTTCCTGTCGGCGGTGCCGGCTATGCCAGCGCCGCCTCGTAGACCGCGAGGTCGCCCGGCGAGAAGCAGCAGAAGACGACTTCCTCCACCGTCGTGGAGCCCGCCAATGCCTCGCGCACGGTGTCCACCGCGATCTTCGACGCCGGCTCGACGGGATAGCCGTAGATGCCGGTACTGATGCTCGGAAACGCGATGCTGCGCACGCCTTGCCCGGCGGCCAGCGCCATCGAGCGGCGGTAGCACGACGCGAGCAGTTCGGGCTCGCCCGATCCGCCGCCTCGCCAGACGGGGCCGACCGTGTGGACGATGAAGCGCGCGGGCAGGCGATAGCCCTTCGTGAGCTTCGCATCGCCCGTCTTGCAGCCGCCCAGCAGCCGGCATTCGTGCACCAGCTCGGGCCCCGCCGCGCGGTGGATCGCGCCGTCCACGCCACCGCCGCCGAGCAGCGAGGAGTTGGCCGCGTTGACGATGGCGTCGACCTGCAGTGTCGTGATGTCGGCGCGAATGGCGCGAAGCGTGTCTGTCATGGCGTGGCCTGCGATTTCTTTTCCGATACGGCGAGCGAATTGAGCACGGCGGTCACGGTTTCGCGATTGGAGTTGCCGGCGCCGAGAGTCGTCACCGAAATGTGCACGTCGATCCAGGTGCCTGCGCGGACGTAGTGGGCCCGCACGTGGGAGTTGGAGATGCCGGGCAGCTGTTGTTCATAGAAGACCACGGCCCAGTCGTTGACCTTGCCGGAAGAGACGTCGGTCGGCGGCGGCAGGCCGTTTTTCTTCGATGCGGCCAGGTCGGCCTGCCATGCCGAGTCGGCGCCCGGGAACTGGCTGGCGGGCTCGAACCAGCCCGAGATGACCAGGCCGCGTGCCTCGTCCGAGAAAAAGAAGTACCGAGGATTGTTCGTTGCGCCGCCCGCACGCGGGTTGCCCTGGACCAGCCTGTCCGAGGGAACCGCGAGGCTCAACCGGCTGGCCGGCACCGTGAGCACATAGGAGCCGGGCTGTTGCGTGACGGAGATGCGATCGGGCGACGACTGCGCCAGCGAGGCTTGCTGAAGCAGCATCAGCATGCCGATGGCGACGAGAAGCCGGTGAAGGATGTGGCGGATGGTGGGCATGGAAGGTCCGGGTTTCTCGTCACGCAGCGGTGGCGCGGCTCATCTGGACTGCGGCCAGCGTGAAGGCCAGCGCCGCCACGACGGAGGCCACCGTGCGCACATGGTTCCAGCGCAGCCACGGCTCCACATACGCCGGCCACTGCACGGCCGCGACGGCCGCGGTGGCGTCGGCCCGCGCGAGCGCGTCGTTCATCGGCACGTTGACGATGCGCGTGAGTGCGAAGGAGCCCACCACATAGGCGAGCGTCCCCACGATCAACCACACGGAGATCCAGCCGGCCGGCGTCATCACCGCGCGCAGCCCCAGCACCACGCCAAGCACGGCGGTGCCCACGAAGATGCCGAGGAACACCGGGTTGAGGATGACGACGTTGATGTGCTGCATCGCCGCCATGCCCTGCTCGGGCGGCATGCGCGAGAGCGCCTTCATGATGGTGTTCGAGAAGGTGAAGAACAGGCCCGCGATGAGCCCCGATCCGAGTGCGGCGAGCACGGTGAGCGGAAGCACGTAGGCATTCAGGAACGACATGCGGGGTCTCCTCCGGTTCTGGTCTGGTGGGCAGGCATCGTAGGCGCGCCGACAGGAGTCGGGCAAACCCGCTCCCGATGTTTGTATCAAATCCTTACGATTCCCGCGCCGGACGAATTCGCCCGGCGTCCGCCTGCAGCCATGGCGCCGATCTTGCATGTGGCCGGACTGTTTTCAACCCGAGGGAGAGTCGATGAAAAGCTTGTTGCCGCGGCGCCGCGCCGGCTTGCTCTTTTGCATGGCGTTCGCCGCAGCGGCGGTGGCCCATGCCCAGGTGCTGCAGTTCAAGTGGGGCCATGTGTACGAGCCCGCGAGCATCTTCCACCAGCAGGCCGAGCTGGCGGCGCGCAAGATCGCCGAGCAGTCCGAGGGCAAGATCAAGATCGAGGTGGTGCCATCCTCGAAGCTGGGGCAGGAGGGCGACTTTCCGCTGATGCTGGCGAACGACTCGGTGCAGATCGCCTACGTCGGGCAGGCCACGCTGGCCGAGGGCTATCCGCCGCTGAGCCTGGGGAGCTATCCCTTCGCCTTCAAGGACCTCGACCACATGCGCAAGTACCTCGCGAGCCCGTTGCTGGCGGAGCTGATGAAGGGCTACAACGAGAAGAGCGGCAACCGCATGGTCGCTTCCGTCTACTACGGTGCGCGCCAGGTCACCTCGGCGAAGCCCCTGGCCAGGCCCGAGGACTTCCGCGACCTGCGCCTGTACGTTCCCGCCGCTGCCGCCTACCAGCTCTTCGCCACCGCGCTCGACGCCAAGCCGGTGACGCTGCCCTTCATGAGTCTCTACGGCTCGCTCAAGAAGAACGAGGTGGAGGCGCAGGAAAACCCGCTGGACATCGTCAAGTCGAAGAAGCTCTACGAGGTGCAGAAGTACGTGCTGCTCACCGCGCACGTCTACGACACGTTGGGCATCGTCATCGGCAAGGCCGCGTGGGGCCGGATGACGCCGCAGCAGCAGGCGATGGTGGAGAAGGTGCTCGTGGAAACCGCGAAGTGGACCAACGTCGGCGTGATCGCCGGCGAGCTGGAAGACGAGAAGTTCCTGCGCGACAAGGGCATGACCGTGACGCAGGCCAACCGGCAGCCGTTCCTGGAGCGGGTCGTCAAGCGCTCCACGCCCGAGCAGCTCGGTGCGCGCCCGGGCGACTACGCACGGCTGCAGGCGCTGGCGAACTAGGGCGTTTCGACGAAGGCGCGCTGCAGCGCCAGCGACAGTTCGGCCACCAGCGCCTCTCGCTGCGGCGAAGGGCGCCAGAAGCTGCGCGTGGCGATGCCGCCCGACTCCCATTCGGGGTGGTTGCGTGCCGGCTGAGCACCGCGTACGGCAGCCGCGGCGGCCCGCGTGGGGGCATCGCCGTCCCTGGGCGACTCGGCGGCGATGCGCTGAGTGGCGGCGTGGCCGCGCTGCTCCAGCGCCTGCGTGAGCTTCAGCTGCCACGCGACCAGCGTGAACAGCACGCCGTCTTCCACTGTGAGCTCGTGCACGTCGCGCAGCTTGTTGGCCAGCTTGCGGCCCAGCGGCCCCCAGCCTTGCGACACCGCGCCGCCGATGGCACCGCCGAGGGCAGCGCCCGCGCCGAGCGAGATGCCGGCCACGGCCAGGTCGGCCACCACGCCCACCGCGGCGCCGATGACCGCGCCCTTGCCCAGGCGCAGGCCCGCGTCCTTCATGGCCTCGGGGCTGAAGAAGTCGAGCGTCCAGCGGCCTTCGATGATCGGCAGCGGGGCTTCGTCGGCGTCGCCCTGGCGGAAGCCGTAGAGCGCGAGCAGGTCGTCCGTGCAGCGCTGGGCCTTGTCGAACACGGCCTTCTGCAGCGCCGCGACGAGCGCCTTGCGGCGCGCATCGTCGGCGAATTCGTTGGATGAGACCGTGCGCCGCACCGCGGCGGCATCGACCAGCAGGCCGGCGATGCGCGTGCATGCCGACTGCCGGCGTTCGGCCGCTTCGGAGGCCAGCGCGTCGACCACGCCTCGCAGCAGGTCGCGGCGATCGCGCAGCAGCGTGGCGAGGTCGTCGTACAGGTCCTGCTCGGCGCCGACGAAGGGCGCCGCCGCATCGAAGCGCACCTGCACGTGCAGGCCGTAGGCGGAGAGCAGTTCTTTCCAGGCGGGCTCGCGGCTGGTGGCGTCGCGCACGAAGTTCAGCACCGGCAGCACCGGGCGCGCGCAGGAGTTGAGCAGCTCGATCTCGTCTCGGAACTTGGGCAGCACCGGCTCGCGCACGTCGATGACCAGGAAGGCCGCGTCGATGTCGAGCATGGTGCGCAGCACCTTGGCCTCCTGCTCGAACACGCCGTGAGCCTCGGGGCCCTGCAGGAAGCGGCGGATGCGCTCCGGCGGTGTCGCCTGCGCGTCGAAGCCGGCGAGGTGCTCGCGCAGCGCGACGGCGTCCTCGAGGCCGGGCGTGTCGAAGAAGCGCACGGCGGCCTCGCCGTTGACTTCGAGGTCGACCGACTCGACGTGGCGCGTGGTGCCTGGGCGCTGCGACACCTCGCCGAAGTCGACACGCCGCGTGAGCGTGCGCAGCAGCGAGGTCTTGCCTGCGTTGGTGTGGCCGACGACGGCGATGCGGACGGCTTGCTGTTGCTGCTGCGTCATGGCGCGATGTCCGGGCGGTCGCTGGCGGTGATGCGCTCGAGGCCGGTGTCGTGGAGCCAGTCGAGCCAGCGTTGCGTGGCGCCGGCATCGGGGGCGCCAGTCAGCCACAGACGGCATTCGCCGCAATGCATCAGCACCTCGCGCAGGAAGCGTTCGGTGCCCCGGTCGGGGCTCGATGCCGCATGGCAGACCACCAGCACCGTGCGCGGGCGGGCCTGCGCCAGCTGGTCGAGCAGGGCGCGTCGCGCGGGGGCGCTGCCGTCGATGCGCTGCGCGTGCGTTGCGAGTTCTGCGGGAAGCGTGGCCGGCGGCCAAGGCGTGTCCGGCGGCAATTCGAAACCGATGACGAAGAGGGCGTCATGCAGTTGCGAGTCCGGCAGGCTTGCGGGCATGGCGCCGCGCAGGCGGCCCGGGTCGGCGTCGACGATGGTTGCCGGCGCCAGCGCGGTGAAGCGGGCCGCCAGCTTGCGGTAATAGGGCTCGTGCCATTCGGGCTGCAGGGCCTTGCGCCGGCTGCGCAGGACGGCCGCGCTGAGCAGCGCCAGCACGAGGCGCGGCAGCAGTCCGTAGACGACGATGCAGCCGGTGAGCCACAGCGCCCACGTGCGCTGGCCGGCGGAGCCGGGGGCGGCGGCCATCACGGTGGCGGCATCGGGCACGGGAAAGCCGAGCTTCGCTGGCGCCCAGCCCAGCGCCTGCACCGCGCGCACGAAGAATTCCGGATCGAGGATCGTCGTTTCCCAGCTCAGCGTGTAGCTGCGGAACGCGAGCGCGAACAGCATCGCGGCCAGCACCACCGCGAACGACAGCGACCAGATGCCGTGGCTCACCAGCCCGAAGGCCCAGGGCAGCAGCTTCGCGCGCGACAGCAGCCCCGTGGCCGCGCGCACCAGCACGGGAGCCTGCCCGCGTTTGCCGCCGGCAACTCGCGCGGTGAGCGACAGCCAGATCCAGCCGAGCGACGCGGTGTTGACGGAGCCGAGCGGCAGCCACAGACCCAGGAGCCAGAGCAGCAGCGTCAGCGCATGCAGGCCCAGCAGGCTCGCGAGCGCGACGATCACGTTGATGTGGCGCTCGCCGCCGCCGACCACGTTGCCCGCCAGCCCCAGACCCGCGACCACGATCAGCGCCGCGAGTCCGAGCAGCACCCAGGGCGCCCATTGCCGGGCACGCGCGAGTTCGGGCTGGAGGCCGATGCGCTCGCCGAGCAGCAGCGCGCGCTGGGTGATTCGCCTGTGGGCATCGGCTGTATGGGAAGCAGCCAGGCGCAGGGCCTGCGCGTCGTCTAGCGGACCGCTTTGTTCGGTCCATCGGATCGCCTCGGTGATCACCGCATCCGGAAAGGCAGGTTCGCGCAGCGCGGTGTTGGTCAACAGGGTCCCTTCGCAGCCAGTCGATGTCGCTCAATGAGGCCCCGTGCGGTGCAGGGGCGCGCAAATTATGCCCGGCACGTACCGGCCGGCCACGACGAAAGACGGGGCCGCGAACGGCCCCGTCTCAGGGGGATGCGCGTGGGCCTAGCGGAGGCCGAAGAACGAGAGAACGGCGACGACGACCACGACCAGACCGACGATGTAGATGATGGAATTCACGCGATGACTCCTCTGCTGTGTTGAAGACGAATTCAGCATTGCGCTTCCTTCGAGGCCTTGCTGTCGGCAGGGGGCGGCGGGCGCTGTAGGCGCGTGCGAAGCGCGGCACCACGGCTTGTCCGGCATCGTCAGCGCTTCCTGGCAGGGCCCAGCGTGCGTTCCAGCAGCCACAGCATCGCCGTGCGGGTTTCCTCCACGCCGGCACCGGCGTCGATGGCCAGCGCGGCCCGGTCGAAGGCCGCCGCGAGCAGGGGGGTGATGACGTCGAGCGAGACCTCGTCCTTGCCCACGCCGGCGCGTGCCAGTCCCTCTCGAAGCGAGGCGGCCGAGGTCGCGTTGTCCATGGCCACGATCTCCTCCATGCCCAGCACCGCGGGGCCGTCGATCAGCAGCAGCCGCGTGCGGCCCGGCACCGTCATTGCGTTCAGGTAGGCCTTGCTGCCCTCGAGCAGCGCCTCGCGCGGCGTGAGCTGCTCGGGCGCGGCCGCCTCGATGTCGGCCGCCACGGCCTGGCCCTCGCGCAGCAGCACCTGCCGGAACAGGTCGCGCTTGTCGGTGAAGTGGTGGTACAGCGCGCCGCGCGTGATGCCCGCGGCCACCGCGATCTCGGGCGTGGAGGTGTCGCCGTAGCCCTTGTCGACGAAGAGGGCGCGCGCGGCATCCAGCAGCGCGAGGCGGGTGGTTTCGGTGCGTTCGCGGTTGGTCCTGACCGTTGCCGATGTGGTCTTGCTCATTTACATGCAGCCTGTCTGTAAGTTATATTCAATTTACATGCAGTCTGCATGTTAAATGAAAGGACTCACCGTGAAAGTGACGAGCTACTACCCCGTTCTCATGACCAACGACGTCGCCGGAACGGCGGATTTCTACAAGGCGCATTTCGGCTTCGTGCCGTTGTTCACCAGCGACTGGTATGTGCACCTGCAACTGGCGGACGAGCCCTCGGTGAACCTCGCCGTGCTCGACGGCCGGCACGAAACCATCCCGGCCGCCGCGCGCGGGCAGGTGGCGGGCGGCACGCTGCTGAACTTCGAGGTGGACGACCCCGACGCGGTGCACGACAGGCTCAAGGCCGCCGGCCTGCCGATCCTGCTGCCGCTGCGCGACGAGGCCTTCGGGCAGCGCCACTTCATCACGCGCGACCCCAATGGCGTGCTGATCGACGTCATCAAGCCGATCCCGCCGTCGGGGGAGTTCGTCGCGCAATACGAAGCCGGCGCTTTGCCGACCTGAAGAGCGGAGCCGCTCAGGCGCGCAGGGCCTCGTCTTCCTCGAGGCTGTCGCCCAGGAAGCCGCCGCTCTGGTGCGCCCACAGCCGCGCGTACAGGCCGCCTTGCGCCATCAGCGTGCGGTGGTCGCCTTCTTCCACCACGCGGCCTTCGTCGAGCACGATCAGCCGGTCCATCGCGGCGATGGTCGAGAGCCGGTGCGCGATGGCGATCACGGTCTTGCCTTCCATCAGCGCATAGAGGCTCTGCTGGATGGCGGCTTCCACCTCGGAGTCGAGCGCGCTGGTGGCCTCGTCGAGCAGCAGGATCGGCGCGTCCTTCAGCATCACGCGCGCAATCGCCACGCGCTGGCGCTGGCCGCCCGATAGCTTCACGCCGCGCTCGCCCACGTGTGCCTCGTAGCCGCGCCGGCCGCTCGCGTCGCCCAGCGTCTGGATGAAGTCGTGCGCCTCGGCGCGTTTCGCGGCAGCCTCGATCTGCTCCTTCGTGGCATCGGGCCGGCCATAGGCGACGTTGTCGGCCACCGAGCGGTGCATGAGCGAGGTGTCCTGCGTGACCATGCCGATGTGGCTGCGCAGCGAGTCCTGCGTGACGTGCGCGACGTCCTGCCCGTCGATCAGGATGCGGCCGCTTTCCAGGTCGTGGAAGCGCAGCAGCAGGTTCACCAGCGTCGACTTGCCCGCGCCCGAGCGGCCGACCAGGCCGATCTTCTCGCCGGGCTTCACCGTCAGCGTCAGGTCGTCGATCACGCGGCGGCCCGCGTCGCCGTAGCGGAAGCTCGCGTGCTCGAAGCGGACCTCGCCGCGCGGCACCTCGAGCGCCTTCGCGTCGGCGGCGTCGATCACCGTGCGCGGGCGCGACAGCGTCTTCATGCCGTCCTGCACCGTGCCGATGTTCTCGAACAGGCTGGTCATCTCCCACATGATCCAGTGCGACATGCCCTGCAGCCGCAGCGCCATCGCCGTGGCAGCCGCCACCGCGCCCACGCCGACCGAGCCGTGCGACCACAACCACAGCGCAACGCCCGCCATGCCGGCCGTGAGGCCCATGCTCAGCGTGTGGTTGACGATCTCGAAGGCGCTCACCAGCCGCATCTGGCCGTAGCCCGTCTTCATGAATTCGCGCATCGCGTCGCGCGCGAAGCCGGCCTCGCGCTGCGTGTGCGAGAACAGCTTGACGGTCGCGATGTTGGTGTAGGCATCGGTCACGCGGCCGGTCATCAGCGCGCGGGCGTCGGCCTGCTCCTTGCCGACCTTGCCCAGGCGCGGCACGAAGTACACGAGCGAGCCGATGTACAGCGCCAGCCAGATCAGGAAGGGCCAGACCAGCTGCGCGTCGAGCACGCCCACCAGGATGATCATGGTGGCCACGTACACGCCCATGGCCACCAGCACGTCGGCCAGCACGAACACGGTGTCGCGCACCGCCAGCGCGGTCTGCATCACCTTGGCCGTGATGCGGCCGGCGAACTCGTCCTGGTAGAAGGCCATGCTCTGGCCCAGCATCAGCCGGTGGAAGTTCCAGCGCAGGCGCATCGGCAGGTTCACCGCGAGCGTCTGGTGCTTGACGATGGTCTGCAGCGCCACCACCAGGATGCTGATCACCAGGAACGCGGCCAGCCACATGAGCGTGTCGCCGCGGTCCTGCCACAAGCGCGAGGGCTCCTGGCCTGCAAGCCAGTCGACGATGCGGCCGAGGATCGCGAACAGCGCCGCCTCGAAGATCGACATCACGGCGGTGAGCAGCGCCATCACCCCGATCTTGCCCCGCACGCCGTGCGTGCAGGCCCAGAGGAAGGCGAGGAAGCCCTGCGGCGGCAGCGCGGGTTCGGCGGCGGGGTAGGGGTGAAGGAGTTTTTCGAAGAAGCGGAACAAGGGCGGAGTCTCCCGGAGAGCTCAGGACTTTAGCCGCGCATGCATGACCTTGCCCCGAAAAGGTGCGTTCTTCAGGAAGCGTTCAGCAGGCTCCATGCTGCCGAGCCTTTCGCCCAGGAAGTCGATGAAAGTACGCAGTTTGGGCGACATGTACTGCCGGCTGGTGTACACCGCGAAGAGCGTCACGGGCGTGGCCTCGAACTCGGGCAGCAGCCGCACCAGACGGCCCTGCGCGATGTCGTCGTCGATCAGCCACGTCGGCATGTAGGCGATGCCCATGTCCGCGCGCACCGCATGCAGCGTGAGCGTGGTGTCGTCGGAGCGCATGGCCGGCACCAGCCGCAGCGGAAACATCCGCCCGCCCGGCCCCTTGAGCGCGAGGTTGTCCAGGTTCACGTAGCTGGGCACGATCGCGCCCAGCTTCGCGAGGTCGGCCGGCACCGAGGGCAGGCCGCCCATGCGTTCCAGGTAGGCCGGCGTGCCCGCGAGGAAGAAGGGCACACGGCACAGCGGCCGGGCGATCAGCGCGGGCGAGGGCTCCTGCGTGGCGCGCAGCGCGAGGTCGTAGCCGTCGGCCGCGAGATCGACCTTGCGGTTCTCCAGGTGCATGTCGACCAGCACTTCCGGGTACTTCTCGCGATAGTCGGCCAGCACCCGGGCGAAGCGCGGCGTGGCGCACCACACGGGCGCGCTCACCTTGAGCTGGCCGCGCGGCGTGTCGTGCGCCTGACCGATGGCAGCCTCGGCCGCGTCGAGCAGGTCCAGCGCGCGGCGGCTCTGCTCGTACCACGCGGTGCCGGCCTCGGTCAGGCTCAGGTGGCGGCTGGAGCGGTGCAGCAGGCGCGCGCCGAGCGACTTCTCCAGCTGCGCGACATGCTTGCTCGCCATCGGCGGCGACATGCCCATGCGCTCGGCCGCCGCCACGAAGCTGCCCGCCTCCACGACTTCGCGGAATACCCGCAGGCTGGTCATCCGGTCCATGAGAGAGCGTCCTTCTCGAAGATTTCCTGGGAGGAACTGATTCGATGCATCGTAGCCTGTCGATTTCTTCCGGGGAAATGTCTAGAGTCGATGCAACGCTTTCAAGGAGCATCGACTTGACCCACGACAACGCTACCGCCACGAACACTTCGTCTTCGCGCCTGCCGACCTACTTCATCTCCCACGGCGGAGGCCCCTGGCCCTGGATGAAGAAGGAAATGGGCCCCACCTACGACCAGCTCGAAGCCTCGCTGGCCGACATGCCGCGCCAGATCGGCCGCACGCCCAGCGCCATCCTCATGGTTTCGGCGCACTGGGAAGCGCCCGCCTTCACGGTGCAGGGCAACCCGAAGCCGCCCATGATCTACGACTACGGCGGCTTCCCCGCCCACACCTACGAGGTGCACTACGACTCGCCGGGCTCGCCCGAACTGGCGCAGCGCGTGCAGTCGTTGATCGCCGCCGCCGGCCTGCCGGCGCAGATCGACCCGCAGCGCGGCTACGACCACGGCATGTTCTCGCCGATGGCCGCGATCTACCCCAAGGCCGACGTGCCCGTGGTGCAGCTCTCGCTGCGGCGCGGACTCGATCCGGCCGAGCACCTGGCGCTGGGTCGAGCTATTGCGCCCTTGCGCGACGAGAACGTGCTGATCGTCGGCAGCGGCCTGAGCTACCACAACTTGCGCAACTTCGGCCCGCAGGCGCACGGCGTGTCGAAGGCCTTCGACGACTGGCTCGAAGCGGCGGTGGCGAAGAACTCCGCCGGCGAGCGCAGCGCGCAGCTGCTCGACTGGGAGTCAGCCCCCGCGGCGCGCATGGCGCATCCGCGTGAGGAGCACCTGATTCCGCTGATGGTGGCCGTCGGCGCTGCCGAGGGAGAAGCCGGCGAGCGCGTGTATCACGAGGATGCCTTCATGGGTGGGCTCGTGGTGTCGAGCTTCCGGTTCGGCGGCTGAAGGTTCATCGATCGCGCCGCACCCCATCGGCATCCACCAGCCCCACGCGCGTCTGCCTTCCCCATGTGCCGCGCCCCGTCAGGAACATCCACCACCCCCACGCCGCCCCCGTGTGCCGCAGGATCTGGAAGGTGAACGGCTCGACCAGCGCGGCCGCGAAGGCCTGCGCGAAGCCGGCCTTGCCGCTGCCGGAGCCGATCCAGCGCCGATACAGGTGCACCGACCACAGGTGGAAGGCGAGGTCGAGCACGATCTTCGCGCCGATCACGCCGGCCACTGGCGCCAGCACGCCGAGGTTGCCGCGCACCAGGTACACCAGCAGCAGCCCGAAGGCGGCCAGGCCGTAGAGCGGCTGCAGGGTGTCGACGGCCTTCACCGGCAGCATCGCGACGCCGAGCCAGCCGTAGCGCCGGTCGCCGACCATTGCGCGGTACCAGAACTGCGTCTGCAGGAAGCCGCCGAACCAGCGGCGGCGCTGGCGCAGGAAGGCGCCGGTGCTGCTCGGCGCGTCGGTGTGGGCTTGTGCATCGCCGAGCACGCGCACCGTCCATGGCAGGCCGTGTGCCTGGGCGTGGCGATGCAGGCGGTGGATGAGTTCGTAGTCTTCCACCAGGCAGTCGGTGTCGAAGCCGCCGACCGCGCGCACCGCCTCGGTGCGAAAGCCGGCGAAGGCGCCCGAGATCAGCAACAGGCCGTTGACGCGCATCCATGCATAGCGCGAGAGGAAATTGCGGATGTACTCATAAGTCTGGAACCACTGGAAGCAGCGGCCGGCCAGCGTGCGGCTGCACACGGGCGTGATGACGCCGGTGGCGGCGACGAGTTCCGGCTCTTCCGAGAAGGCGCGGCGCACGGCGCCGATGGCACGGCTGTCGAGCAGCGTGTCGCCGTCGACGGTGAGCACGATGTCGGTGTCGGTGCACAGGACGGCCGCGTTCAGTGCCACTGCCTTGCCGCCGTGGGGCAGGCGCAGCCAGTACAGCGAAGGATGCGTGGCGTTGGGGGCGGTCAGTTCGCCGAGGCCCGGCGCTACGAGTCCGTATTGCGTGGCGAGCAGCTCGGCCGTGCCGTCGGTCGAGCCGTCGTCGGCGATCACGATGCGGTCGGGCGCGTCGGTCTGGCCGAGCAGGGCGGCCAGCGTCACCGGCAGCACGGCCGCCTCGTTGTGCGAGGCGACGATCACGCCCAGCGTGTTGCGTCGCGCCGTGGCCGCGGGGGAGGGCGCGGGCCGGGGCCGCAGGATCGGCAGCGTCATCCACGCGACGAACAGCAGCAGCACGGTGTCGTACAGCACGTAGGCCACGCCCACCGACCAGGCGCCTACGTTCACGGCCTTGAAGGCCATGGCGAAGAGCAGGGCCCACAGCACGAGCACGCTGCCGTGGATGAGCCAGCTTCTCAGCGGCGTGCCGGGTGGAGACAGGCGCGGCGAGGCGGCCTGGAAGGCGCGTTGGAGAGAGTCGTTCAAGGGAAGTTGTCCGGGCGGCTGTCGGTCGGTGGTTCGCTGGTACGTAAAGACTCGGCCTGCGGTTTCGAAAAGCCCGGGGAATGCCGGGACAATCGCACGCGCTCCCGACTGAGTCGGCCCACGCCCGAAAATTCCCCGCATGCTCGCACAAACCCGCTACACCCGAACCGCCATCGCGCTGCACTGGCTGATCGCGGTGCTCATGATCTTCAACATCGCCCTGATCCTGCTGGTAGACCGCTATCCCGACGACTGGGTGCGCCCGGCCATCGACACCCACAAGTCCATAGGCATCACCGTGCTGGGCCTGGTCATCATGCGCATCCTCTGGCGTGCCACGCACAAGCCGCCGGCCATGCCGGGCTCCTATGGGGCCTTCGAACGCTTCGCGGCCCATGCGGCCCATGGCGTGCTCTATCTGCTGATGATCCTGCTGCCGTTGTCGGGCTGGATGCACGACTCGGCCTGGAAGGATGCCGCCACGCATCCGATGCAGCTCTTCGGCCTGTTCGAATGGCCTCGCATCGGCTGGATCATGGCCATCGAGCCGACGGTGAAGGAAACATGGCACACCGTGCTGGGCGGCGTGCACGCATGGGCCGGCTATGTGCTGTACGTTCTCTTCGGCCTGCACGTGCTGGCCGCGCTCAAGCACCAGTTTCTCGACGGCGAACGTGAACTGCAAAGGATGTGGCCATGAACGCCGACCTCATCGCGCGCATCGACGCGCTCTCGACCCATCATGATCCGGTGCACGAGGGCGTGCGCGTGCGCTGGCGCCGCTTCGGCACGGACACCTCCCGCCCGCCGCTGGTGCTGCTGCACGGCGGCCACGGCAGCTGGATGCACTGGCTGCGAAACGCCGAGGCGCTGTCGGCCGGCCGCACGCTGTGGCTGCCCGACATGCCGGGTTTCAACGAATCCGATGCACCGCCGCGCGTGGCGCCCGGCGAAGACTCGCTGAAGCCGTTGCTCGCGGCGCTCGGCGGCACGCTCGACCAGCTCATCGGCGCGGGCACCGTCATCGACCTCGGCGGCTTCTCGTTCGGCGGACTGACGGCCGCGCGCTTCGGGGCCGGTCGCGGCGCGGTCCGTCGTCTCGCGCTCATCGGCAGCGGCGGCCACGGCACGCTGAGGCGCATGACGGCGCAGATGATCAACTGGCGCGCCGCCCCCGACCGCGAGGCTGAACGGGCCGCGCTGCTGAACAACCTCGCGGCGCTGATGCTGCACGACCCGGCCGCCATCGACGCGCTGGCCTTCGAGATCCACGATATCTCCTGCCATGGCACGCGCTTTCGCAGCAAGGAGGTGTCTCAGTCGGGCGGGCTGCAGCAGGCGCTCGGCACATTGAATGTGCCGACGCTGCTGTTGTGGGGCGAATTCGACGTCACCGCCGACCCGCGCCCGCTGGTCGCGCAGCTGGCAACCGAAGGGCCTGCGCGCGAGGGCGTGGTGGTCGACGGTGCCGGCCACTGGGCGCAGTACGAGCGCGCCGACGAGGTCAACGCGCGGCTGGTGGACTTTTTCCGCTGATCCTTACTGCGACTGCTTCACCAGCCCCAGCTTGCGGATGATGTCGCCCCACTGGTCGTAGGTCGCGCGCGTCAGGTCGGCCAACTGCTGCGGGCTCGACGACTCGGCTTCGTACGCACCCTGGCGGAAGAACTCGCGAGTAGCCGGCATCGCCAGCACCTGCGCCAGCGCGGCGTTGAGCTTTTCGACCACCGGCGCCGGCATGCGCGCCGGTCCGTAGAAGCCCAGCCAGCTCGGCATGTCGACGCCGCTCACGCCCTGTTCGCCCATGGTGGGCACGTCGGGCAGCATCGGGCTGCGCTTGGGCGCTGCCACCGCCAGCATGCGCACCTTGCCGGTGGCGGTGTTCTGGATGGCGTTGGGTGCGGCGTCGAAGTAGTACTGCACGCGGCCTGCGAGAAAGTCCTTGGCCGCGTCGGCGCCGCCCTTGTAGGGCACGTGCACCACGTCCAGGCCGGCCTGCCGTGCGAAGGCCTCGCCGTAGATGTGCGACGAGGTTCCGGTGCCGAAGGAGGCGTAGCTCATCTTCCCCGGGTTGGCCTTGATGTACGCCACCAGCTCCTGCACCGTTCGCGCCGGCACGCTCGCGTGCACCGTCAGCACCAGCGGGCCGCGCGCGCCGAGGGAGATCGGCGTGAGGTCCTTGAACGGGTCGTAGCGAACCTGCGCCAGCGTCTGCGGGTTCTGCGCCACCACGGAGGAGGGCGCGTACATGAGGGTGTAGCCGTCGGGCGCGGAACGGATCACTTCCTCGGTCGCGAGGATGAAGCTCGCGCCCGGCCGGTTCTCCACGATCACCGGCGTCTGCAGCACCTCGCCGAGCTTGTTGGCGACGAAGCGCGCCTGCGCGTCCGAGGCGCCGCCGGCCGCCAGGCCCAGCACGATGCGGATGGTGCGGCCCTTGTCCGGGAAGGGCGCGGCGGCATGCGCCGGCAGCAAGGGGCTCGCGGCGCAGAGCGCGAGCCAGGCGGCGAACCGGCGCCGGTGTAGCAAGGAGGAGAAAGAAGAAGCCCGCATGTCGCTCATTGTTTGACCAACCCGACCTGCTGCACCATCGCGCCCCAGCTGTCGTAGGTCGAGCGCGTGATGCCGGCGAATTCCTCCGGCGTGGTGGCACCCGCCTCGTAGCCGCCGCTGCGATAGAACTCCTGCACCTGCGGCATCGCCAGCACCTTCGCGAGCGCCGCGTTGAGCTTCGCGACCACCGGCGCGGGCATGCGCGCCGGCCCGTAGAAGCCCAGCCAGCTCGGCAGGTCGAGCCCCGCGTAGCCCTGCTCGGCGAAGGTGGGCACGTCGGGCAGCGCCGCGATGCGCGCGCCGGCGGCCACCGCGAGGATCTTCACCTTGCCGGAGGAGGCGGTGATGATGGCCGAGGAGGCCGAGTCGAACATGTACTGCACGCGCCCGCCGATCAGGTCCTTCGCCGCGTCGGAGCCGCCCTTGTACGGGATGTGCACCGCATCGATGCCGGTCTTCTTCACGAAGGCCTCGCCGTAGATGTGCGAGGAAGTGCCTGCGCCGAACGAGGCGTAGCTCACCTTGCCGGGGTGCGACTTCACATACGCCACGAGCTCCTTCACGTTGTTGACCGGCACGCTGGTGCTCAGCGACAGCACCAGCGGCCCGCGCCCGCCCATCGAGATGGCGGTGAAGTCCTTGAACGGGTCGTAGGGCACCTGCGCGAAGGTATGCGGGTTCTGCGCCATGGTGGACGAGGGCGCGTACAGCAGCGTGTAGCCGTCGGGCAGGGCGCGCGACACCTCGTTGGCCGCCAGCATGGTGCTGGCGCCGGGCTTGTTGTCGACGATCACGCTGGTGGCCAGCACCTCGCCGAGCTTCTGCGCAACGATGCGCGCTTGCGCGTCGGTGCCGCCGCCGGCGGTGAAGCCCACGACGATGCGGATGGGCTTGCCGCGCGCCGGAAAGTCCTGCGCCACGGCCAGGGGCGCGAGGCCCAGCAGGGCTGCGGCACTGAGGGCCGAGCCGAAGGCACGGCGGGTGCCGTGAAGTTTCTTCATCGATGTCTCCGTTGGAATGCTTCTTTAATATTGATCTTGAAATCCATAAAAATCCATATTTACTAGGGAATACCCCAGATATTTGCCTTTTGAGTTTGACAAAATGGAAAGTGAAATCAAAATACGACGAAACAAGCCAAGCCGAGAACGCATTCATGAAAACTGTCGTCCGTACCGACGAGCGCATCCTGTCCTCCGACATCTTCGACCGCGACAGCCGCGTCAAGCGGCCTGATCACGGCAGCTGGGCCGAGCCCGGCAAGAACATTCCGGTCTATCACCGCTGCGGCGTGCTGGTGGTGGGCGGCGGCCCCTCGGGCACCGCTGCCGCCGCCGCCGCCGCCCGTGCGGGCGCCGACGTGGCGCTGCTCGAGCGCTACAACCACCTGGGAGGCCTGTCGACCGGCGGCCTCGTCATCTGGATCGACCGCATGACCGACTGGGAGGGCAAGCTGGTCATCCGCGGCTTTGCCGAAGAGCTGTTCGACCGCCTGCCGGCCGAGGCCATCGCCGGCCCGGTGCGCGAGGACTGGGGCTCGCAGGACACGGCCAAGGCCGCGCACTGGTCGCAGCGCACCGCCGCCTATCACGGCATCGTCACCTGGTCGCCCACCATCGACCCCGAGCGGCTGAAGCTGCTCTCGCAGGAGATCGTGCTGGAGCGCAAGGTCAAGCTCATCTATCACTCGTGGGCCGCCATTCCCATCGTGCAGGACGGCGCCGTCAAAGGGGTGGTGTTCGAGAGCAAGGAAGGTCGCATGGCCATCATGGCCGACGTGGTGGTCGACGCCACCGGCGACGGCGACCTGTTCGCCCGTGCCGGCGCCGAGTACGTGAACGACATCGAGGAAGCCGACGTGCATCACTGCATGAACACCTCCTGGCTCTTCGGCGGCGTGGACATGAACCGCTGGATCGAGTTCAAGGCCGGCCAGCCCGAAGCCTTCACCGCCTTCATGGCGGGCGGGCGCGAGCAGTGCGGCCTGTTCGAGCGGCCCTTCGTCTCGTGGCGCAACGACGTGGCGCTCTTCATGGGGCCGCGCCAGTCGGGCTACTCGGCGCTCGACGTGGACGACCTCACCGCCGTGGAGGTGCGCTCGCACCGCGCCATGGCCGCGCATCTCGATTACTTCCGCGCCCACGCGCCGGGCTTCGAGAACGCCTACCTGATGCTGAGCGCGCCGCAGATCGGCGTGCGCCATGCGCGGCGCCTCGTCGGCGTGGGCTCGGTGCTGCGCAGCCAGTGGCCCGACGGCGTGCCGCTGGCGGACGAGATCGGCGTGTCGCCCGCGGTCTCGCCCAAGTTCCCGAACATCTCCATTCCCTACGGCGCGCTGGTGCCGAAGCAGCTCGACGGCCTGCTGGCCTGCGGGCGCCACATCTCCTGCGACCGCAACTCGCACGGCTTCATGCGCGAGATTCCTCAGTGCTGGATCACCGGCCAGGCTGCGGGCGTGGCGGCGGCGCTGGCATCGCGCGGCGGCATCGAGCCACGCTTCATCGACGTGGGCGCGCTGCAGGCCGCGCTGCTGGAGCAGGGCGTGTACCTGCGCGCCGGCGCGGAGCAGGGTTCGACGTTGCAGACCACGGCAGAGGCCGGAGTCTGAACGGCAACAGCCATGAACCCGGACGCCCTCTCTTCGCGAGCCTCTACATTGGAGCGTCTTGCAAAGGGTTCCTCCATGTCCACTGACAAAAACGACACCTCCTTTTCCGCGGCCGAGCAGGCCGACGCGCGCGGCGAGCGCTCCGACACCGTGAGCGCGCTGGAGCGCGGCATCTCGGTGCTGCGCTGCTTCAGCGAAGAGCGCCCGGTGCTGGGCCATGCCGACCTGGCGCGCATGACCGGCATTCCGCGCGCCACCATCAACCGGCTGGTCGCCACGCTGCTCTCGCTGGGCATGCTCAAGCCGGCGCAGGCGCCCGACCGCTTCATGCTCGGGCCGGGCGTGGTGTCGCTGTCGCGCGTGTTCCTCGGCAGCCTCGACGTGCGCGCCGCCGCGCGGCCCAGCATGCAGGCGATGGCGGAAGAAGTCGGCGCCTCGGTCTACCTGGCCGTGCGCGACGGCATGGAGATGGTGCTGATCGAAGCCTGCCGCCCGCGTTCGTCGATGCTCTCGGCGCGGCTCGACGTCGGCTCGCGCGCGCCGCTGGCCAACTCGGCGCTCGGTCGCGCGTATCTCTCTGCACTGCCCGAGGCGCAGCGCAACCAGCTCGTCGATTCGATGCGCCTGCTGCGCGGCCCCGAGTGGGACAGCATCGCGCCCAGCATGAACCGCGCCATCGGCGAATCGAAGCGGCTGGGCTACTGCCTGTCGCTCGGCGAGTTCCACCGCGAGATCAACTCGGTGTCGGTGCCCCTCATCGGCCCCGACGGCGAGGTGATGGCGCTCAACGGCGGCGGCGCCGCCTTCGTCTTCACGGAAGAACGCCTGCGCAACGAACTCGCACCGCGCCTGCACGACATCGCGCTGAGCATCGCGCGCGACATCGGCGGGCACGTACCTACCCCCACACCCTCGCCGGGCTAGCGGCCCGGCCGGGGCTCGATCCCCACGACACAGAAGAACGGAGACACAGGTCATGCACCTGAGCGATGAAGAAAAAGCCATGTACGACGGCCGCGACGGCCCGGCCGTGCAGAAGGCGATGGACCTGCTGGTGCGCTACGGCGAAGCACTGGGCGCCGAGCGACTGGTCGAGACGCGCAACGTCTGCGCCACCATCACATCGACCACGCCCTTCCAGCGCGACTTCGCGCTCGCCAAGGGCGGCGGCATGGACGCGGTGTTCTCCGAATTCAGCCTCGACAGCCAGGAGACCGTCGAGATCCCCAAGTTCAAGGTCTTCACCAGCCACCTGCAGCTGGGCTTCGACCCCGGCCAGCCCGAGCGCATGGGCGTGAGCGAGGAGATCGTGCGTTTCTACGAGAAGAGCGAGCGCCACGCCGCCGGGCTCGGCGCGCAGATCATGAACACCTGCACGCCCTACCAGGTCGGCAACATCCCGACGCGCGGCGAGCACTGCGCGTGGATGGAGTCGTCGGCGGTCGTGTACTGCAATTCGGTGCTGGGCGCGCGCACGAACACCGAAGGCCGCGAGAGCACCGGTGCCGCCATGCTCACCGGCCGTATTCCGTACTGGGGCTACCACCTCGACCAGAACCGCCGCGCCACGCACGTGGTCGAGCTCGACATCGAGGTCGAGTCGGTGCAGGACTGGGGCCTGCTCGGCTATTTCATCGGCGAGCACGTGCAGGAGCGCGTGCCGGTGGTGCACAGCCGGCGCGGCATCTCGCGGGTGCCGAACCTGCCGCGGCTCAAGCATTTCGGCGCCGCGGCGTCGTCCTCGGGCGGCGTGGAGATGTATCACATCGCCGGCGTCACGCCCGAGGCGCTGACGCTGGAGCAGGCGCTCGGCGGAAGGGCGCCCGTGGAGGTGCTGCGCTACGGAGAGGCAGAGCGCCGCGCCACCTACGAGAAGATCAACATCACGGCCAAGGATGCCGAGGTGCAGTACGTGATGCTGGGCTGCCCGCACTACACCATCGAGCAGATCTGGGAGGCCGCGCAACTCATCGAAGGGCGCAAGGTGCACCGCGACTGCGAGCTGTGGATCTTCACGCCGCGCGCCATCAAGGCGCTGGCCGACCGCAACGGCTACACGAAGATCATCGAGGACGCGGGCGGCATCATCATGGGCGACAGCTGCTCCGCCATGAGCCGCGCCGTGCCCAAGGGCACGAAGACCGTCGCGCTCGACTCGGCCAAGCAGGCCCACTACCTGCCCGCCATCCTCGGCGTGCAGGCCTGGTTCGGCAGTACGGCCGAATGCATCGATGCAGCCTGCACCGGCCGCTGGAACGGAGCCTACGCATGAGCGACGCAGTCATCACCGAACGAACCATCGTCATCCGCGGCCGCAAGGTGGTGGGCGGCGTGGCCGAGGGCGAAGCGCTGGTCACGCGCGACCGCATCTCCGGCTGGGGCGGCATCGACCCGCGCACCGGCACCGTCATCGAGACGCGGCACGAGCTGCGCGGGCAGAGCTTCGCGGGCAAGGTGCTGGTGTTTCCGGGGGCCAAGGGCTCCTCGGGCTGGTCGGCCATGTTCCACATGACGCGGCTCATGAACTCGGCGCCGGCCGCGTTCCTGTTCAACGAGATGACGACCAAGATGGCGCTGGGCGCCGTGGTCACGCATTCGCCCGCGATGACCGACTTCGAGCGCGACCCGCTCGAATGCATCGAAACCGGCGACTGGGTGCGTGTGGATGCCGACCGAGGCGTGGTCGAGATCACGAAGAAGAGACTGGAAGGTGCCGCATGACCCGCCCCCTGCGCAGCAACTTCCCGCGCGGCTCCTACCTCTGGTCGGTACGCAACGCGCACTGGCGCGCGCTCGGCATTCCGGAAGAGGACTGCGAGAAGCCCAAGATCGCCATCGTCAACAGCTCCTCGGAGCTGGCTGCCTGCTTCAGCCACCTCGACCGCGTGGCGGTGGAGGTGAAGGCGGCGATCCGCGCGGCCGGTGGCGTGCCCTTCGAGATCCGTACCGCCGCGCCCAGCGACTTCATTACCGGCGCGGGCGCGCGCGGCGCCTACATGCTGGCGGCGCGCGATCTGGTCACCAACGACATCGAGGTGGCCGTCGAAGGCGCGCAGCTCGACGGCATGGTCTGCCTCACCTCGTGCGACAAGACGGTGCCGGGCCAGCTCATGGCGGCCGCGCGGCTCAACATCCCGACGCTGCTGGTGCCCTGCGGCTACCAGCCCAGCGGCGAGTACAAGGGCCACCACATGGACATCGAGGAGGTGTTCATCGGCGCGATGCATGCCGTCACGGGCAACCTGCCGGTGGAGGAACTCGTGGGCATGAGCCGCGAGGCCATTCGCGGCCCCGGCGTGTGCTCGGGCCTGGGCACGGCCAACTCGATGCACATCGTCTGCGAGGCGCTGGGCCTGGCGCTGCCGGGCAGCGCGCCGGTGGCGGCGCTGAGTCCGAAGATGATGGCCGACGTGCGCGCGGCCGGCACGCGCATCGTGCAGATGGTGCTCGACGACCTGAAGCCGCGCGACATCCTCACGCACGGCGCCTTCGTCAACGCGGTGCGGGCGGTGCTGTCGATCGGCGGCTCGCTCAACACGGCCAAGCATCTGCAGGCGGTGGCGACCGAAGGGGAGTGCGGCGTCGACGTGTACGGCCTGTTCGAGCGCCTCGGCCCCGAGACGCCGGTGCTGGCCGGCGTGCGGCCGATCGGCGGGCATTCCATCGAAGCCTTCGAGGCGGCGGGCGGTTGCCGCGCGCTGATGAAACAGCTCGAGCCGCTGCTCGACACCGGCGTGCTCACCGTCACCGGCGGCACTGTCGCCGACAACCTGCGCAACGTCGAAGTGGCCGACGCCGAAGTGATCCGTCCCGTCTACCGCCCGGTGGCGCCACTGCCGGCCATCGTGCTGCTGCGCGGCAACCTCGCGCCCGAGTCGGGCCTCATCAAGACCGGCATCGCCGAGCGCAAGGTGCGGCGCTTCACCGGCCCGGCCGTGTGCTTCTGGACCTCGGACGCAGCCATCGCTGCGCTGAAGAAGGGCGAGATCGTGCCCGGCCAGGTGATCGTGATGCGCGGTGCCGGTGCCTGCGGCGGTCCGGCGATGGGCGGCGGCGCATCGCGCGTGGTCTTCGCCGTCGACGGCGCGGGGCTCGGCGACCAGGTCGCGCTGCTCACCGACGGCCATCTCTCGGGCCTCGTCTGCAAGGGGCTCGTGGTAGCCGAGGTATCGCCCGAAGCCGCGCTCGGCGGCCCGCTCGGGCTGGTGCGCGACGGCGACGTCATCACCATCGACCTCGACGCGCGCCGCCTCGACATCGACCTGACAGACGCCGAACTGCAGGCGCGCCGCGACGACTGGCAGCCGCCGCCGCCGGTGCATGACACCGGCTGGCTGCAGCAGTACCGGCGCAACGTGAGTCCGCTTTCCAAGGGCGCGGTGCTCGTGCGCACCGAACGCGCCGAGCCTCCGGGCTAGACCTTTTTCACCCCGGCCTTCGCCGACCGGTGCGGACCCCCGTCCGCACCCGGTGGCGCAGCCCTGCGCGTTCGTTCCGAGTTTTTCAACCCAAGAGAAGAAGCAGGAGACAGAAAACCATGAAGAGAATCTTGATGTGGTCGGCGCTGGGGCTTGCCAGCAGCGGCGTGGCACAGGCGCAATCCAGCGTCACCGTGTTCGGCGTGATGGACCTCGGCATCCAGTACACGAACGGCGCCGGTCCCGGCGGCGGCTCGGTGAAGGCGCTGTCGAACGGCGGGCTCTCCACGAGCCGGCTGGGCTTTCGCGGCACCGAGGACCTGGGCGGCGGCCTGCGCGCGGGCTTCTGGCTCGAAGGCAGCCTGAACCCCGACACCGGCACCGGCCGCCCGAGCAACAGCAACAACCAGACGAGCGGCGCGGGCACTGCGGGGCCGATCACCTTCGACCGCATGTCCTTCGTGAGCCTCTCGTCCGACACGCTCGGCGAGGTGCGGCTGGGCCACGACTTCATTCCCACGCACTACAACAGCATCTACTTCGACCCCTTCAACGCCAACGGCGTGGCGCGCGCGGGCAATCTCACCTTCGCTGGCGCGGGCACCGGGCCGCTGCCCACGGCCATCACCGGCAGCAATACCGTGAGCTACTGGCTGCCGCCCAACCTCGGCGGCTTCTACGGCATGGCGATGATCGGCACCGGCGAGAACGACTCCACCGTGGCGAACCGCGACGACGGCAACTTCGCCGGCGCGCGCTTCGGCTTCGCATCGGGCGCGTTCGACGTCGCGGCGGCCGTCACGCGCTCGAACTTCAAGTCCACCGCCACCATCGGCAACTACACGCACGCCAACATCGGCGGCTCGTGGGACGCGGGCTTTGCCAAGTTCTTCGCGCTCTACAACGCGGTGACGGTGAAGCTCGCCGGCGGCACGGTGCGCAAGAACACGACGGAGATCGGCGCGCACATCCCGGCCTTCGAGGTCGGGCGCATCCGCATCAGCTACGCCTACCTCGACGACCGCAGCGACGAGAGCCTGCGCAACGCCAACGGCATGCCGCGCAACCGCGACGACGCGCGGCAGTTCGGCATCGGGTACGTGCACAACCTGTCGAAGCGCACCGCGCTGTACGGCACCTACGCGCGGCTCATGAGCAGCGGCCAGGCGCGCTACGTGGTCAGCGGCGGCGTGGCGCCGGCGGCCGGACATCGGTCGACCGGCTGGGAATTCGGCGTGCGCCATCTCTTCTGACGCGGAGGCACCTCATGCGACGCAGAACCCTGACCCTGGCGGCGCTGGCCGCCGCGGCATTGCCCGGCGCGGCGGCATGGAGCGCCGACGCGTATCCCAACAAGCCGCTGAAGCTGATCGTCGGCTTCGCCGCGGGCGGCGGCGCCGACGTGCTCACGCGCATCATCGCGGAAGGGCTGGCCAAGCAGCTCGGCCAGCAGGTGATCGTGGAGAACCGCCCCGGCGCCGACGGCGTGCTCGCCGCGCAGGCCACCTCGTCGGCGAAGCCCGACGGCTACACGCTGCTGATGGGCACCAACACCGCGATGGTGGCCGCGCCCACGCTGCGGCCCACGCCGCCCTACGACCCCTTCAAGGCCTTCACGCCGATCAGCTCGGCCGGGCAGTTCTCGATGTTCCTGGTGGTGCCGACCAGCCTGCCGGTGAAGAGCGTGAACGAGCTGCTGGCGCTGGTGGCGTCGAAGCCCGGGGCGCTCAACTCGGCCTCGAGCAACAGCGCCTCGGAGCTCGCGATGCTGCAGCTGCTGGGCGATCGCAAGGTGGTCAACGCGCGCTACAAGGGCGACATGCAGGCCATGACCGACCTGCTGGGCGGGCAGATCCAGATGATGTTCACCACCGGCACGCTGGCGCCGGGCTTCGTGAAGGAAGGGCGAATCCGCGCGCTGGTGACGCTGCTGCCGCAGCGCAGCGGCCTCTTGCCCGACGTGCCCACGGGCGGCGAGCTGGGGCTGGGCAAGCTCACCATCACGCCGTGGGCCGGCTTCTTCGGGCCGCCGGGGCTGCCGCAGGCGATCACCGACAGGCTCTCGCAGGAACTGCAGAACACGCTGAAGCGCCCCGAGGTGCATGCGCAGCTGGTGCAGCAGGGCTTCGAGGGCTACGGCATGAGCCCTGCGAAGTTCGCCGAGTTCTTCCGCGCGCAGTACGACGCCTTCGGCGCCACCGTGCGCGAGCACAACGTCAAGTTCGAATAGAAGCGGCCTCGCGGCGCCAGAAGGCCGCGTCGGGAAAGCTGCCCGCGCCGGCCGCCGCGTTGTCCGCCATGTGCTCGCGGCGGCTGGTGCCCGGAATCGCGCAGGTCACGGCCGGATGGCTCAGCACGAACTTCAGCAGCACCTGCGCCCAGCTGGTGCAGCCGATTTCGGCGGCCCATGGCGGCAGCGGCTTGTCGCGCAGCCGGCGCAGCAGTCCGCCGCCGCCGAAGGGCATGTTGACGATCACCGCCACGCCGCGCTCGGCCGCCAGCGGCAGCAGGCGCTGCTCGGCCTCGCGCGCGTCCAGCGAGTAGTTGATCTGCAGGAAGTCGAGCTTCTCGGACTTCAGCACCGCCTCCACCTCGCCGTAGGCCGAGGCTGTGTAGTGCGTGATGCCGACGTAGCGCACGCGGCCCTGTTCCTTCCAGCCGCGCAGCGTCGCGAGGTGGGTGCGCCAGTCGACGAGGTTGTGCACCTGCATCAGGTCCATGTGCTGCGTGCGCAGCCGGGCGAAAGACTGCTCCATCTGCGCGATGCCGGCCTCGCGGCCCGAGGTCCAGACCTTGGTGGCGAGGAAGGCCTTGCCCTGCTGCTGCTTCGACGCGGCCAGCAACTCGCCGGTGGTTTCCTCGGAGCGGCCGTACATCGGCGAGCTGTCGATCACCGTGCCGCCGGCCGCGAACAGCGCCTCGAGCACGCCGGGCAGGCGCGCGTATTCCTCGCTGCCGGGGCGCCGGTCGAAGCCGATCCAGGTGCCGCAGCCGATCACGGGCAGTGCTTCCCTGGTGGAGGGGATGGGGCGGGTGTTCATGGCGGGCAGGGGCTTTTGTTGCGCGAAGGCGGGGAACGCGGCGCCGGCGCACAGCGCGACTCCCAGGCGCAGCAGCTCGGTGCGGGTGAGGGCGGGGAAATCCTTCGGAGGCGGCATCGGCAACCAGTATCCGGCGGGAGGCGGCCGGGAGCGATGCCCGGGCCTGTGCTCCAATCCGCCTTTTCGCTGCCTCATATTCATCATGGGAATGCCACTCTCCCTGCTTCGCATGCCCTCGCTGGACCTGGTGCGGGGCTTCGTCGCGGTGGGCCGGCGCATGAGCATCTCGCTCGCGGCGCAGGACCTGTGCCTCACGCAGTCAGCGGTCAGCAAGCAGATCCATGCGCTGGAGGCGCAGCTCGGCGTGGCGCTGCTGGTGCGCGGCCATCGCTCAATCTCGTTCACGCCCGAGGGCGAGCGGCTGTTCCGCAGCGCTGATGGCGCGGTGCAGCAGCTGCAGGACGTGATGGGCGGCATCCGCCAGTCCGGCGAGCAGCGCCCCGTGACCCTGAGCGCCAGCATCGGCATGACGGGGCTGTGGCTGCTGCCGCGGCTGGGCAATGTGCAGAAGCTGCATCCGGGCGTGGACGTGCGCGTGTCCTCCAACAACCGGCTGGCCGACCTGCGCAACGACGGCATCGACCTGGCCATCCGCTACACCACGCCCGCGCTGGCGCCGGCCGGCGCGGTGCGGCTCTTCGGCGAAACGGTGGCGCCGGTGGCGCATCCTTCGCTCGGATTGCGCGCGCTCGATGCGCCCGGGGCGCTGTCCACCCAGTGCCTGCTGGCTTTCGACGATCCGCAGCACCCGTGGCTGCAGTGGAAGGACTGGCTCGCGGCGGTGGGCTGGGCCGACGCGAAGCCGCAGGCGGTGCTGCACTTCAACCAGTACGACCAGCTGATCCAGGCCGCGCTGGCCGGGCAGGGCGTGGCGCTGGGGCGGCTGGAGCTGATCCAGCCGCTGCTCGACGACGGCCGGCTGGTGCGCATCGCGGCGCCGGTGCCGGAGCAGCCCTCGGCCCACGCCTACTGGCTGATCCAGGCCGAGGAGTCGCCGCGCGAGGACGTGCGCCACGTCGCCGGCTGGCTGGTGGACGAGGCGCGGGGCTCGTCGTCAGTCCGCTGAAGCTTCCGCCTTGCAGAACGCGATAGCCTCGTCGAGCCGGTCGTTGCCCCAGAACATCTCGTCGCCCACGAAGAAGGTGGGCGCGCCGAAGATGCCTTTCTCGACCGCCGTCTCGGTCTGCCGGCGCAGTCGCAGCTTGTTGGCGTCCGACAGTGCCTCCTCGATGACGCGATGCGCCGGCAGGCCGAGCGAAGTCAGCAGCTCGTGCATGGCCTGCGGCGAATCGATGTCGCGGTCCTCGGCGAAGTTCATCGACATCGTGCGGCGGCAGAACTCGCCCATCCAGGGCTGTGTGGCGCCCACCAGCGCGATGCGCAGCGGCAGCACGGCCGGGCGCGGAAAGTTCGTCGGCCGCTGCCACGGCAGGCCGTACTTGCGGCACTGGCGGGCCATGTCCTTCCACGTGTAGTCGCCCTTTTCCTTCTGCAGCACGAAGGGCGACGACTCCCAGCCGAAGGAACGGAAGATCGGCCCCAGCAGGAACGGCCGCCAGCGGATGCCGATGCCGTGCGCGGCGGCTTCGGCCTCGATGCGCATGGTGCTCAGGTAGCTGTAGTTGCTGCCGAAGTCGAACCAGAACTCGATTGCGGCGCTCATTCGAACACCACCAGGCAGCGGGCTTCGATGCTCTCGCGCAGCGGCGCGTCGGCGGGCGTGTCGGGGTGGTCGAAGGCCGCGTGCGGCGTGTAGCGCGAGACGCCGCCGAGCTGCGAGTCGTACTGCTTGAACACCAGCGCCTCGTGCCGGCCCATCGCGGAAAAGTACGACCAGCGGTGCGAGGGCGAATGCGTCGCGAGGTAGATCTCGCCGGTGCGGCGCGGATAGCGCACCTCGGCGCTGACCAGGTCCTTCGCCATCACCGAGCGCGCGTCGCACACGGCCAGCGGCGTGTCGAGCACCGGCCCCTTGATCGAGCGCCAGACGTTGACGATGCAGTAGCGCCGTACGGCCGCGGCCTCGTCGGGGTCCGTCAGCACCATGGACAGCCTGCGGCGGCCGGATTCCTCGGTGTAGTCGTTGTGGATGCGGCCGTTGGCGGCGGCCCGGCCGTCGGTCGCGCGGCGGCCGAAGCTCAGGGCGACGCGGTCGGCCTCGCGCCGGCGCACCAGGTGGTCGAACACGTAGGCGCGTGCGCCGCCGGTGACGGCCAGCGCCAGTTCGGCTACCTCGCGATGGTAGGCGGCCGTGACCTCCGCGTCGTCGAGGAAGTCGCGCACGGCCGTGGGCGCGTCGCGCAGCACGAAGCCTTCGCGCTCGATGTCGGGCGGTGTGGCGGCGGCGCGCGCGTCGGCGATCGGCATGGGGCGCAGCTCGTAGCTGCCGCTTTCCCATGGCGTGTCGGGCGGCGGCTGGAAGGTGTAGCTGTAGGGGCGCAGGGCGGAGGGCTGGAGGTAGTTCAGGCCTGCGGTGACGGTGCTCTGGGTGGTCATGCGATGGCTCCTTTGGACGGGTCCATTGGAGCGAAGCGGCGCCTCGGGCTCAAACGACTTATTGGCGCCTTCACATGAGCACGAGGAATGTGAAAGACGGCGGTAAAGAAGAAAAACAGGGAAACCGGCTTTCCTGTTGTAGGCTGCGAAGTACTGTATGAAAATACAGTTAACAGTCATCACCATGGGCCTTCCTTTCCTCGATTCCTTTTCCGCTGCCGCAGGCCGCGGCGTCTGGCATGCCGACGAACTCGGCCTGGCCGACGCGCAGGTGCTCGCCACCGGCCACGCCGCGCTCGACGCCGAGCTGCCGGGCGGCGGCTGGCCGGTCGGCGCGATGACGGAACTGCTGTTGCCTGCGCCCGAGGCCCATGTCTGGCGGCTGCTGCTGCCGGCGCTGGCGCAGGCGGTGGCCACGCGGGGCGGGCCGGTGGTGCTGATCGGCGCGCCCTACGAGCCCTGCGGCGCGTCGCTGGCCGCGCAGGGGCTGCCGGTGGAGGCGCTGATGTGCGTCAGGAGCGAGGCCCCGGCCGCGCGGCTGTGGGCCTGCGAACAGGCGCTGCGCTGCGCGGACATTGCCGCCGTCGTGGCCTGGCTGCCGCAGGCGCGGGTGGGCGAGTTGCGGCGGCTGCAGTTGGCGGCCGCGCAGCACGAGGTGCTGCTCTTCGTGTGCAGGCCCGAGTCGGTGGCGTTGTCTGCATCGCCCGCGCGGCTGCGCATTCGCGCCGGTCGCAGCGGGGCCGACGCGTCGCAGATCGAGCTGGACATCCTCAAGCGCCGCGGCCCGCCGCTGGCCGCGCCGGTGGTGCTGCCGGCGCGCAACGAGCGCATGACCGCGCTGCTGGCCGCTGCCCGGCTGCGGCGAAAGCTGCGCCTGCAGCAGCAGGGTTCGGTGCCAGCCGGTGTGACAGCGACATCGGCAACGTCGGCCTCGGTGGTGCGCATCGACGCATGGAAAGGAGGCCCGGATGCACTGGATCGCCTTGCGGTGGTTGCCTGAAGCCGGCACGCCCGACACCCCTCACGCTCCCGATGCCCCGGCGATGCCCACGCCCGAAGCCCTGGGCTGGTGGGCGCTGAAGTACACGCCCCACGTCGCCTGGCTCGATGAAGCGCTGATGCTCGAAGTCTCCGCCTGCGAGCGCCTGTGGGGCGGGCGCATGCAGCTCATGCGCCTGCTGCTGGCCGACAACCCCGTGCCCGACGCGCGCATGCTGGGCACGCAGGGCGCCACCAGCCTGATCGCGCTGGCGCGGCTGCGCCTGTTCGCGCGCGAAGAGAAGCGGCCGAAGGACGTGCCCGCCGGCCTGCCGCTCGACACGCTGAGCGCCGCGCATGAGCATCTCGACCTGCTCGCGCGCCTGGGTTGCCGTACCTGGGGCGAGGTTGCGGCGCTGCCGCGCGGCGGCCTCACGCGGCGCTTCGGCACCGGCCTGCGCGAGGCGCTCGACATTGCATGGGGCCTGCGCCCCGAAAGCCATTCATGGCTCACGCTGCCCGACGTGTTCGAGCAGAAGCTGGAGCTGCCCGCACTGGCCGAGACCGCGCCCGAGCTCATGTGGTCGGCCAACCGGCTGCTGACGGCACTGCAGTTCTGGCTGCGCGCCCGCCAGCGCGGCGCGCGCGCGCTGGAGCTGCAATGGACGCTCGACCTCAGGCGCCTCAACGGCGTGAATCTGCCACCGCATGAACAGCTCACCGTGCGCACGGCCGAGCCCACGCAGGACATGGCGCACCTGCGCCGTCTGCTCTCCGAGAAACTGGCCCTCGCCACGCTGGCCGCGCCGGCGAGCTGGCTCAGCCTGCGCACGCTCGAAACCGATCCGTGGGCCGGCGCCAGCACCAGCTTCCTGCCGGAAGACAACCGCAAGGGCGACAGGCTGCACGAGATGATCGAGCGGCTCAGCGTGCGCCTCGGGCCGCAGCAGGTGGTGGTGCCTTCGGCGCAGGCCGATCACCGGCCCGAGCGCAAGCAGGCATGGCGGCCCGCGTTGCAGAAGGAGAAGCCGGTCGCCGACAAGAGCCGGAAGGATGCTGCTGCAGCGGCTTCGCAGCCCGACGCCGTCTATCCGCCATGGCTGCTGCCCGAGCCGCTGCTGCTGGAGATGGACGGCGAACGCCCCTGCTACCGCGGCCCGCTGAGCAGGCTGATCGGCCCGCAGCGCGTGGAAACCGGCTGGTGGGGCGACAAGGAAGAGGGCGGCCAGCCCGCGATGCGCGACTACTACGTCGCGGAAAGCCCCGAGGCCGGGCTGGTGTGGATCTTCCGCGAGCGGCCCGCCGCGCGCTTTTCTTCCGGTGAGGTGCGCTGGTACCTGCAGGGCTTCTATGCCTGAGCTGAGCGGCAAGCAGGAAAGCAGGCGACAGCCCGCCAAGGTGCATGCGCTGCCGGTGCCGCTGCGGGCGCGGCCGGCTTCGGTGCTGCCGGACTACGCCGAGCTGCACTGCCTGACCAACTTCAGCTTCCAGCGTGGTGCCTCGACGCCCGAGGACATCGTGGACCGGGCCTACCAGCTCGGCTACAAGGCGCTGGCCATCACCGATGAGTGCTCGGTGGCCGGCATCGTGCGGGCACATGTGTGCCTGCGCGGCATGGAACACAAGCTCGACGAGTACGAGCGAGAACACCCCGACGAACCGAAGATCCCGCGCAACCCCGCCTTCCGCCTGCTGTTCGGCAGCGAGTTCCAGTTCGAGCGCTTCAGGCTCGTGGTGATCGCGAACGACACCGAAGGCTGGGGCAACCTCTGCGAGTTCATCACCGCCGCGCGCAACACCGAGCTGCCCAAGGGCGAATATCGCGTGAGCTGGGAAGAGAGCGACGTGGCCTCGCTGCAGCGTTGCCAGATTCTCTTCGTGCCGAACCGCAACCCCGGCGGCGCGATGGACACGGCAACGCTGCACGAAGACCTGATGGCAGCCAAGGCGCTGTACGGCGAGAACCTCTGGCTGGCGGTGGAGCTGTTCAACGAACTCGACGACGATCTCTGGCTCGTCACGCTGATGCAGGCGGGCGAGGATGCGGGCGTGCCGCTGGTGGCGGCCGGCGACGTGCACATGCATGCGCGTTCGTGCAAGCCGCTGCACGACGTGCTGACGGCCGTGCGCGAGGGCCGGACCGTGGCCGAGTGCGGCTTTGCATTGCAGTCGAACGCCGAACGGCACCTGCGCCCGCGCATGCGGCTGGCCGAGCTCTATCTGCCGCGGATGCTGAAGAACACGCTGGTGGTGATGGGGCGGTGCCGCTTCGATCCGGAGGTGATCCGGGAGAACTACAAGTACCCGCTGGAAAACCTGGGCAATCATGAAACGCCGGCGCAGACGCTGGTGCGCAAGACTTGGGAAGGGGCCCGGAACCGCTATCCCGACGGCATTCCCGAGAAGGTGCGGGCGCAGGTCGAGAAAGAGCTCGACATCATCATCGGCCTTGAGTACGAGATGTTCTTCCTCACGGTGGAAGACATCGTGCGCTTCGCTCGTTCGAAGGAAATCCTTTGCCAGGGACGCGGGTCTTCGGCCAATTCGGCGGTCTGCTTTTGCCTGGGCATCACCGCCATCAATCCAGACAAAGGCACGCTGCTGTTCGAGCGCTTCCTGAGTCGCGAACGCCGCGAGCCACCCGACATCGACGTCGACTTCGAGCACCAGCGGCGCGAAGAAGTCATCCAGTACATCTACAAAAAATACGGCCGCGAGCGCGCCGCCATCGCCGCCGTCGTCATCTGCTATCGCGCGCGCAGCGCATTGCGCGACGTTGGCAAGGCCATCGGCATCGACGAGCGGCTGATCGACGAGTTCGCGAAAGACCACTACTGGTTCGACGACACCGTGCTCGGCGAGCAATTGCGACAGGCTGCCGCGCGTGTCGGTGTCGAGGAAGACGAGCTCAAGCTGACGCACTGGATAGAGATGACGCAGAGGCTCAAGGGCTTTCCGCGCCACCTGAGCCAGCATGTGGGCGGCTTCGTGCTCACGCACACCAAGCTCACGCGGCTGGTGCCGGTGGAGAAGGCTTCGATGAAGGACCGTTCCGTCATCCAGTGGGAGAAGGATGACCTCGAAGCGATGGGCATGCTCAAGGTCGACGTGCTGGCGCTCGGCATGCTCAGCGCGATCCGCCGCGGGCTGGAGCACATGAACCGCTGGCGCGGTTCGACGCTGGCGATGCACCAGATACCGAGCGACGACCAGAAGGTGTTCGACATGATCTGCGACGCCGACACCATCGGCGTGTTCCAGATCGAGAGCCGGGCGCAGATGTCGATGCTGCCGCGCCTGAAGCCGCGCACCTACGAAGACCTGGTGATCGAGGTCGCCATCGTGCGGCCGGGGCCCATTCAGGGCGGCATGGTGCATCCGTACCTCAAGCAGCGGGAGCGGGTGCGCAGGAACCTGCCCATCCGCTACGAGAAAGACGAGCTGCGCGTGGCGCTGGAGCGCACGCTGGGCATCCCTATCTTCCAGGAGCAGGTGATGCAGATCGCGATGATCGCGGCCAAATTCACCGCCGACGAAGCCGACCAGCTGCGCCGCGCCATGGCCGCATGGAAGCGCAAGGGCGGCCTCGGCAAGTTCCACGACAAGCTCGTCAACGGCATGGTCGACAACGGCTACAAGGCCAGCTTCGCCGAAGCCATCTTCAAGCAGGTCATGGGCTTCGGCGACTACGGCTTTCCCGAAAGCCACGCCGCCAGCTTCGCGTTGCTGGTGACGGTGAGCAGCTGGCTCAAGAACTACGAGCCGGCATGTTTTCTCGCCGCGCTGCTCGATTCACAGCCGATGGGCTTCTACAGTCCCTCGCAGCTGGTGCAGGACGCCCGCCGCCATGGCGTGGAGGTGCGCCCGGTCGACGTCACGCGCAGCGAGATCGACACCACGCTCGAAGCCCGTGCCCCAGATGCACCGCGCATGCCGACCGGCACCGACGAGCGCTATGCCGATCGCCTCGGCAACGAGAACCAGCCCGCGGTGCGGCTGGGCCTGAACCGCATCGCGAGCCTCAGTAAGGACGGCGCAGAGCGCTTGCTCGAGGCGCGTGCGCAGGCGCCGTTCACAAGCACCGAGGACCTCGCCCTGCGCGCCGAACTCGACGGCAAGGACATGGCAGCGCTGGCCGCGGCCGATGCGCTGATGTCGTTGTCGGGCCATCGGCGCCAGCAGGTGTGGGATGCCACCGCGCAGCGACGGGCACCGGCCCTGCTGCGGGGCGTGCCGATCAACGAGCAGGCGCTGCTGCTGCCGGCCGCGTCCGAGGGCGAGGAGATCGTGGGCGACTATGCGGCGCTGCGACTCACGCTGCGGCGCCATCCGCTCGCGCTGCTGCGCCCGCGCCTGGCGCGCATGAAGCTCATGAGCGCAGCCGAGCTGCGTTCGCTGCCCAGCGGGCAGACCGCGCGCGCCTGCGGCATCGTCAAGGGGCGGCAGCGGCCGCAGACGGCCAACGGCACCATCTTCGTCACGCTGGAGGACGAGACCGGCAACGTCAACGTGATCGTCTGGAACCACGTCATCGAGGCCTGGCGCGAGCCGCTGCTCAAGTCGCACCTGCTCGCGGTGCAGGGCACCTGGCAGCGTGACGACGACAGCGGCGGCAAGGTGCAGCACCTGATCGCCACCGGCTTCAGGGACCTGACGCCGCTCATGGGCCGGCTCGCGCAGAGCAACACGAGCCGGGACTTTCACTGAAACGGGACGGGAGAGACCGGATGCAACCGAACGTTCCATGCCTCGCGCCTTCCGCCGCTTTTCGCTAACCTGCTTTCGCCATGTCCGAACCAGCCGTTCTCGACCCCGTCGTCGCCGGGCCCATCGGCCCGCCGCCACCCGCGCCCGACGTGCCGGTGCCCCTGCCTCCGCCACTGCAGCCGCCCATGCCGCCGGAGGGCGATCCGCCACCGGTCGAGCCGCCGGTGACCGACCCCGGATTTCCGCCGCCCGTGCTGGATCCTCCGCCGCCGATGCAGACGGCCGTGCCCTTCGGCAAGCTGCATGCGCGGCGCCTGCGCGAGATATACCGCTCGGCCGGCTGGCCGTGCTGCGACACCATCGAGGTCGAACTGCTCGCCGGCGGTTATCTGGAGCGCGTGCGCACGGTGCACGGTCACGAGACGCTGCGCGTGACCGACGCCGGCATCGCGCGCATCGCCACCACGCTCACCGTCAACCGCGCCGCGCTGTCGCCGCACGAAGCCCTGGTGGAACGCGTGGCACGCGAGATGACGCGCGGCGGTCGCATCGCATGGCGCGGCCTGGGCCTGCGGGCCCGCCTGCCGCCGCTGGAAGAGGGCGGAAAGCCGCGCTGGTGCGTGGCGCGGCCCGACGTGTTCTCGATCCGCAATACCAGCGTGGAGGCCTACGCGCACCCCATCGTGCACGAGGTGAAGGTGAGCCGCGCCGACCTGCTGGGCGACCTGCGCAAGCCCGACAAGCGCGCGGCGTATCTGGACCTGGGCGGCGAGTGCTGGTACGTGCTGGGCAACGACGCCAAGGGGCGCTGCATCGCCAAGCCCGAGGAGGTGCCGGCCGAATGCGGCGTGATGGTGCTCGAGGGCGAGCGTCTCGTGGTGGCGCGAGCGGCAGTGCATCGCGCCTTCGAGCGCATTCCGTTCGCCGTGTGGCTCGCGCTGGCCAAGGCGCGGCCGGTCGAGGGCTTCGAGGACGAGGCGCAGGACATGCTGATCTGACGAGGCCCTGCCTCGTCGACTGCGCTGTTTCGCGCTGCTTCGATCAGGTGATGTCGTCGTAGCTCCGGTGCGCGATGGCGACGACGTCGCCGGGCAGGAACTGGCTCTGCATCTGCCGCAGGCCTTCCTCGCGGTCTTCCGTGCTGGCCGCGGCGTCGAACATCTGGTCGCAATACTCGAGCAGGTCCTTCACGATGCGCTCGTAGCGGTAGTAGGCGAGGGCGACCAGATCGAGATCTCCTGGGCCGTAGCCCTCGTAGAACAGCGTTTCCTCCCGGGGCTGGTTCCAGACGTGGCCTACGCCGCCGCCGATGAACATCAGGTCGCGTTCCTTCGGAGCAAGGATGAGCGTGTCCCAGTCGACGATCGAGAGGCGATCGTCGTCGCCCACGAGCACGTTGCCCGCGTGCAGGTCGGAGTGGCACGGCACCAGCCGCGGCGGTCGTTCGAGCAGGATGGAAGCCAGTTGCTCGCTGCGGTAGACGATGGTGTCGATCTCTTCCGCGTGCTCTTCCCAGAAGGCGAGAAAGCGTTCGACGATGCCGTCGCCCTTCACGCCGTTGATGAAGCGCCGCTGGTAGCGGCGCACGCCTTCGCGCCAGTGATGGTCGTAGCGCTCCTTCGGAAGGCTTGCCGACAGCGCCTCGGGCAGTTCGGCCTCGTGGATCGCGCTCAGGGCCGTGCCGAGCGCGGTCCATTGCGGGTCCGTCAAGGTGCGTTCGAAGCCGTTGCTGCCGTCGAAGAAGGGATAGAGCGCCCAGTCGAAGCCGTGGGCCTGCGCGCTCAGCTGCAGGTTCGTCGTGGGCAGCGGTGCCATCACGGCCTCGATGCCTTTGTCGTGATGAAGGAAAGCGGGGACAGTGACGACCGGTTTGTCGAAGTCGCCGCGGCGCAGCTTGAGAAAGTACGCGGTGCCGTCGCTCGCGTCGACGCGGAAGACGGCGGAGTTCACGTCCGCGCCGAGCGGCAGGAATTCGATGCGGATGTCGCGCAGGCCATAGGCATCGGCGAGGCGTTGCGCGATGGCTTCGCGCGGCAGGTCGGGGGGCGTCAGCATCCGGGGACTGTAGCGCCGGACGGATGGCCCGCTTCAGTGCAGCGGATAGGAGCCCAGCAGTTCGTGGCGAAACGGCGACGTGAAGTGCGAGCGGACGAGGCGGAATTCGGTTGCGGTCCAGCGGATGGGATTCAGGCGCGTAGGTCTTGCGGCGTGCTCGGCGTTTCGCGCGATGGTGATGTGCGGCGTCCACCCGCGAATGGGTACACGGAGCGAGAGGCCGGCCCTCAGCAACGCGCGGCTGATGTCGCGCTGGAGGTGTCGCAACTTTTCATGCTCCGAAGGCTGAACGACCGAGACGTCGTTGGTCCACGTGCAGGAGCTGTCGAGCGTGAGCTCCAGGGCTCGCACCGACACTTCGGCCAGCGCGTGGCGCAGACGTTGCTCGGCATCGCCGTGCTGATCGTCGAGGTACTGAAGGGTCAGGTGCAGGCGCTCTTCGGGTGGAAAGGAGCAGCCTCTTGGCCACCACCAGTTCTTGCGGTGCGCTGCGATTTCGGCCTGCACTTCGCTGGCCGGGAAAAGTCCGATGAGAAGCTTCCTGCGGGCAGCCATGAAGCACTCCTTCAGGGCCCGTCCGGCCACCAGCTTTCGGCAGTGGTCCGGATGACGCGCGCCGCCTGGGCGCGGATATCGTCCCTGTGCTGCCCGTCGTCGTGGTCCTTGTCGCGGGCCACCTTGAAGGGCCAGGTCGAGATGCGGCCTGTGCGGGTGCGGGGTGGCTGCAACCTGTGCAGCCTGGAGAAGAAAAGAACCTGCGCGGTGGGCGCAGGCGGACTGGCGGTGGTCATTGGCGTCGCCTCGATGTTGTTCTTGGAGACGACGAATTTTAGAGAAATACTGTATGCATGTACAGTATTTCTGGAGATCTCGAACCCTTGAGAAAAAGGTTCGTCAGGGCTGCGCGGGCGTGCCGAGCAGGGCGTCCAGATCGATGGACGAGGCCATCGCCCTGTAACCGGCATCGCCCGGGTGCAGGTGGTCGCCGGAGTCCATCGAAGCCTTCAGCCGCGAGGGTTGCGCCGGGTCGCGCAGCAGGGCGTCGAAGTCGGCCACCGCGTCGAAGGCGCCGCCTTCGCGGATCCAGCGGTTCACTGCCTGGCGCACCTTGTCCTTGGCGGGCGAGTGGTGGCCCTCGAGTGGCGTGCCTTCCAGTGCGCGCTCGTTCGGCGGGATGGTGCCGGCCACGATGCGCACGTTGTGGGCATGGGCCATCTCCGCGAGCTGCCGCAGGCCCTGGATGACAGTCTCGGCACGCATGGCGGGCTCATCGGGCGCGAAGGGGCCGCCGGGCCAGCCGATGTCGTTGGTGCCCAGCAGCACGATCATGGCGCGCACGCCCGGCTGGGTGAACACGTCGCGGCCCGCGCGCTCCAGGCCCGCGCGGCCCATGCCGTCCTTCAGCAGGCGGCCGCCGGAGATGCCGGCGTTCAGCACGGCCACGGTGCGCCCCGCGAGCCGCTCGGCCAGCGCATCGGGCCAGCGGGTGTTGGCGCCGGGCGTGGAGCCGTTGCCGTCGGTGATCGAATCGCCGAGGGCGACGACGGTGGTTGGCGGCTTCGGTGTTTCGACGATCAGGCCGCTGAAGAAGACGCGGGTGCTCCATTGCGAGGCAGTCGCGGGCAGGCGGGCAGCGCCGGTCAGGTCGCCGTCGGCGACGTAGGTGAGCTGGCGCGCATCGAAGTGGAAGCCCGCGGGCTGGCTGGGCCGCGGCAGGTAGATCGACACCGCAATCTCGCCGAGCGCAGGTACGGCAAGGTCGACCGGATCGCTGACCAGCCGCGCGCCCGGCGGGATGGTGGCATCGGCCTGCCCGCCGAAACGCAGCGCCCGGTCGCTGCCCTCGACGACAGCCGAGCCCTCGCCATGCCGGCCGACGCGCGCTGCGCCGATGTACAGCGGCGCAGTGCCGCCTTCATTGCTGATCACCACGCGCAGCCGCGAGCCGCCGATGCTCAGGCGCGCGACCTGCCGCACGGTCTGGCGGTTGAACTGGAAGGGCAGGCCCGCGGGCAACACGAAATCGCCGCCCCAGACGGGCTGCGTGCTGGCCATCCAGCTGGGGCTCCAGTAGGTGGCGGCAGGGCCGGCCGTCGAGCCTGCGGCCGTGGCGGCCAGGGTGAGTGCGAGGGCGCCGTGGCGCAGGATCGAGGCGAATGTGGATGCAGTCATTGGGATGAGTCCTGATGAGAGTTGAAGCAACGGCTCAACTTTCATTCATGCCACAGAAGATTGGTAGAAGGCAAAATGGCATCCAGAACATTCCATATTCGAATACTCCATGGACACCCTGCGCGCCCTCGAAGCCTTCGTGAACAGCGTGGAACTGGGCAGCCTCTCGGGCGCGGCCCGCGCGCTCGGCACCACGCAGCCGACCGTCAGCAAGCTGGTCGCCGGACTGGAGCGATCGCTCGGCGTGCGCCTGCTGCGCCGCACCGCCGCCGGCCTGAGCCTGACCGAGGAAGGCCAGCGCTTCCACGAGCGTGCCCGCCGCGTGCTGGAGGAGTACGGCGATGCGGTATCCGACGCGCGCGAAGGCGTACAGCAGCCACGCGGCCTTCTGCGCCTGAGCGCGCCGGTGACGCTGGGCCAGCGGCACCTCAACGCGATGGCGCTGGAGTTCCTGGGCCTCTACCCCGACATCGAGCTCGAGCTCGTGCTGGACGACCGCTTCATCGACCCGCTGGAAGGCCGCATCGACGTGTCTCTGCGCGTGGGCGGAACCCTGCCGCCCGACCTGGTCGCCCGTCACCTGGGCTCATGGCCGCGCGTGCTGATCGCCTCGCCGGACTACGTCGCGGTACGCGGCAAGCCGCGCAAGCCGCAGGACCTGCTCGGGCACGACTACCTGCGCTATGCGGCCGGTGACGACGGCGTGCTGCTGCAGGGCCCCGAAGGCCCCGTCGCGGTGCCTGTGCGCAGCCGCTACAGGGTGAACAACGCGGTGGCGATGCTCGATGCCGTGCTCGGCGGCGCCGGCATCTCGCTGCAGCCGACCTGGATGGTGGCCGACCTGCTCGCGCAGGGCAGGCTGGTGCGCGTGCTCGGCCGCCACACCGGTCCTGCGCAGGAGATGCACCTGCTGTATGCGCCGCGCCGCCACCAGCCGCAGCGCGTGCGCGTGCTGGTGGACTTCCTGGCCGGGCGGGTGGCGAAGCTGCCGGGCGGCGAAGGGGAGCGGGCGCGCCGCCCGGCGTCAGGCGCTGCGTAGCTGGCGAGTGCCGACCGGTGTCTCGGGGCCGGTGCGCACGTTGCGCTCGATGAACTCGCGCGCGATCGCATCCATGTTCGCCGGCGAGGGCGTGTTGAAGGAAATGCGGTACTTCAGCAGCTTGCCGTTGCGCACCGCAAGGTAGGTGAACGAGTCGTAGGGCGTGCCGTCGCGCGGGCGCACGAGGCGGAACGAGACCGAGCGGAAAGCCAGCCCTTCGATGCGCACGTCCCGCGTGGGACCGACCTTGCCGCTTGCGTACATGCCCTGCGCGATGGCGAGCTGCACCTCCGCAATGGTGCTCCTGAAGTGCTCGTCGAACTGCGGATCGCCGACGCCCGGCTGCCAGTTGCGCTTCATGTCGTAGATGTAGACGTCGACCCAGCCGACGTTGCTTTCGAAGCGATGGCTGATGCCCAGGCCAGGGTTTGTCGCCTCGTAAGACTTGGAATTGATGTAGCGCCACTGGACGCCGGTTGGCGGGGCAGGTGCCGGCTCGGTCGCGGATTCGACGCCTGACGGTGCTCCAGTGGAGCCCGGCGCAGTGCCGGGTGCACTTGCGCAGGCGCAGAGCAGCGCGGAGAGAAACAGGGCGAACAGCAGCTTCATGGACCGGCTCCGGGGAAAGGACGAGAGGTCAGGCGACCCATCTCGCGATGCAACCTGGGCCGGATGCTACGTGATGACGAAGGCCGGATGAACTACAGCCTGCACCGCAATGAGCCGTTGGGTCGCCAGCTATCCGGCGCTGGCGGGAGGCGATCCGTGCAGCACGACGCCTGGCGTGTCGAGCGTGTACGTCAGCACGTTGCCGTGCGTGGAGTCTGTGACGAACAACGTGCGCCGCTCCGGGCCACCGAAAGCGATGTTGGTGGTCGAGGCACCGGCCGGACCGCGCAGCACCATGACAGGTTCCGCGCGCGGGTTGAGCACCCACACGTAGCCGAGGCCCGGATTGGCGACCAGCACCCGTCCCTGGACGTCGACCGCGAGCCCGTCGGGGCCGCTGGGTCCGTAGGACGTGAAGAACTGGCTCACCTTCGCGACGCTCCCATCGGCCAGCAGCGGCACGCGCCAGACGCAATTGCCCCGCGTCACTGCAAGGTAGAGCACCTTGCCATCCGGAGAGAGGGCCACGCCGTTCGGGCTGGGCACGTTGGACAGCAGCAGATCGAGCTGGCCGCTCGGCCGCAGGCGATATAGCCGGCCCGATGGATCGTGAAGGCCGCTCTGCCCCTGGTCGGTGAAGTAGATGTTGCCCTGTGCGTCGAGCACGAGGTCGTTCACGCCCTTGAAGCTCTCGGTGTTGCGCCGCTGCAGGTGCGGCGTGACCTGGCCGGTCTGCACGTCCACCCGCATCAGGCCGTTCCGGTAGTCGGTGACTAGCAGGGTCCGTGAGTCGGTGAACTTCATGCCGTTCGGTTCGCCGTCGTACTCGGCCACCTGCGTCCATGCGCCCGCCGGATCGATGCGGAATATGCGGCCGAAGGGTATGTCGCAGACGTAGAGGTTGCCGGTGTCGTCGAACACGGGCCCTTCGAGGAACGAGTCGGTCGGCTGTCCGCCGCGATTGGCGTCCGCCCAGGTGCTGCGCCGCGGCCGCCGGAACGACTCGGGCATCGTCGTGAAGGTCTGCAGTTCCAGCACCTGGGGCGCTTGCAGAAGGTACATGTCAGTCTCCTGGGCGGACGATGCCGCCGCGGTGGATGTTCACGGCCTCAAGTGGGCGACGAGCTCGCGAACCCGTAGAGCTTCGCGGGGTTGTCGACCAGGATGCGGTCGCGCACGGCGGTGCTGTCGCACCAGGTGGCGAGGACGTCGGCCAGATCGGCATCGTTGACGGTTCCGGGCGCCTCGGTGGTGTGGGGCCAGTCGCTGCCCCATACCAGACGCTGCGGCGCCGCGTTCACCAATGCACGCCCGAGGTCGAAGGCATCGGCGTAGGCGGGCGCTCCGTCGCGCGATCGCATGTAGACGCCCGAGAGTTTCATCCACGCGTTGCCGCTATCGATCAACCGGCGCGCGACCGCATAGGCCTCGCCCCTGACCCCCTCGGCGGGGTCGATGCGGGCCATGTGGTCGATGACCAGCGGTACCGGGAGTCGCGCGAGGATGGGTTCGAGCTCCACCAGCTGCTCCGGATGCACGAAGACCTGGATGTGCCAGCCCAGCCTGGCCACCTTGCGTGCCAGGGTCGTCAGCATCTCGGGCGTGGTGGCGCCCCATGACTGTGGCGTCACGAAGTTCACGCGCAGGCCGCAGACGCGCTGTGCCGCCAGGCGGTCGAGTTCGCCGTCGGCCACGTCGTGGCCGACCACCGCGACGCCGCGCGCGCTTTCGCCAAGCTGCGCGAGCGCGTCGAGCGTGCAGGCGTTGTCCGTGCCGTAGGTCGAAGGATTGACGACCACCGTGCGCGACGTGCCGAGCCGCCGCTGCAAGAGGCGGTACGCCGCCACCTCGGCCCGCGGCGGCTGGCGCTTCCAGTGCGGCGACGCGGCGAAGCGCGGGTCGAAGATGTGCATGTGGCTGTCGCAGGCATCGCGCGGCAGGCCGGTCGCGGGCCGGTTCGTTCCCACCGAATGGGGAACCTGCTGCGTGTCCGAAGGGTGGTTCATGTGCGCGGTGCCTTCAGTCGAGCTTGATGTTGCCCTTGCGGATCACTTCCGCCCACTTCGCATCTTCCTTCTTCAGGAAGTCGGCGAATTCGGATGGCGTCGAGCCGACCGGCTGCACGCCCACGTCCACGAAGCGCCGTTTCACTTCCTCGTTCTTCAGCACCTCGACCACCGCCTTGTGGAGCTTCTCGGCGATGGGGGCCGGCGTGCCGGCCGGCAGGAACAGGCCGTTCCACTCGTAGGCCTCGTAGCCGGGCGCCACGGCTTCGCCGATGGTCGGCACATCGGGCAGGCGCGCCGAGCGCTGCGGCGAAGACACCGCCAGCGCGCGCAGCTTGCCCGAGGACACGAGCGGATACGACGCGGCAATGGTGCTGAACATGAAGTCGACCTGCCCGCCCATGACGTCGGAGATGGCGGGGCCGCCGCTCTTGTAGCCCACATGCACCATGTCGAGTCCGAGCCGCTGGCGCAGCAGCTCCGCCGCGAGCCGCTGCACGGTGCCGCCTCCGCCCGAGGCGAAGTTGAGCTTTCCGGGCTCGGCCTTCGCCCTGTCCACGAGATCCCTGATGCTCTTCACGGGCGACTCGGCGCGGACGATCACGATGTTGGGTGCCAGCGCGACGAGCGCCAGCGGCTGCAGGGCATTGCCGGCGTACGGCATGCGCGCAAAGAGATGCGGATTGATCGAGTAGGGCGTTGCGTCGTAGAGCACGGTGTAGCCATCGGGCGCCGCCTTGGCGGCAAAGCTGGCGCCGATGGTTCCGCTGGCGCCCGGCCTGTTGTCGACGATCACGCTGGTGCCCAGCTTCTCGCCCACGCGCACCGCGAGCACGCGTGCCAGGGCGTCGGCTGATCCACCCGGCGCGTAAGGCACGACGAGGGTGATGGGGCGCTCGGGATAAGCGGAAGGCGCGGCCTGTGCGGCGCGGGTGCCGTATGCGAACACGGTGGCGCACGCGCAAACGGCGAGCATGCCTCGGACGAATTTGTTCATGATGTCTCGATGTGTGGTGACTGCTGCGGGAATGCGCAGCGTGTTCATTCAGTCTTGAGGTCGAGCGAGCGGGCCAGTTCGCCGTACAGCTTGACCTCGCGCGCCAGTTGCGCGCCGAAGGCATCGCCGCATGTGTTCTGCGTCTCCATGCCGAGCGAGCGCAACTTCTCTCGCGTGGCCGGTGCCCGTGCGAACTCGGTGGCGACACGGCGCAGGGCGGTCAACACCTCCGGTGGCGTCTTCGCGGGCGCCAGCAGGCCGTACCACGCGTCGGCCGCGTAGCCCTTGACGCCAACCTCCTCGAAGGTCGGCACGCTCGGCAGCAGGGCGGAGCGCGTGGGTGCCGCCACGGCCAGGGCTGTCAGCTTGCCGGACTGCACCTGGCTGAGCACCGAGCCCAGGGTGGCGAAGGAGCTGTCGACCTGCCCGCCCATGAGGTCGGTCGTCGCCTGTGCCGCTCCCTTGTAGGGAATGTGGTTCATCGAGGTGCCGGTCAGCTGCGTGAAGTGCGCGCTAGCGAAATGCCCGGAACTGCCGGAGCCCGGCGTTGCATACGTGCGCTTGCCGGGTTCGGCCTTGACTGCCTGCATGAACGCGCCGAAGGACTTGACCGGCATGGACGGGCCGACCACCAGCACCGTGGGGCTCACGGCGAGCGAACACACCGGTGCGAACGAGCGCACGGCGTCGAACTTGACCCGCTGGCTGTAGAGCGCGGGAATCATCGTGTGGTTGGTCGCGCCCAGCAGAAGGGTGTAGCCGTCCGCCGGGGCGGCGGCCACGGCCTCGGCCGCGAGGATCGTGTTCGCGCCGGGCTTGTTGTCCACGATGAACGGCTGACCCAGCGCGCGCGATGCGTGGTCGGCAAAGGCGCGCGCCACCACGTCGGTCGGGCCGCCCGCGGAAAAGCCCACGAGCACGCGCACCGGCTTGGAGGGCCATGCCTGCGCCTGTACCTGTGCGTGCGCCTGCACCGCCAGGACCGTCATCAGTCCGAACGCGATCGCCGCAAGGCGGGCGCTTTCGCTTCTCTTCATTCCTGTCTCCTTTTCTTGCGGGCTCCGGCCTGCCCGGGTTCGCAGTCGCCTGCGATGCGAGCCAGCGGCCGTGCCTCAGGTGGTCGCAGTCTGGCGCGAGAGCACTTCCAGCAGGTTCCTTGCTGCGCCGACGCCCATGTTCACGTAAGCATCGCTGGTCACGCCGCCGACGTGGGGACTCAGCACGATGTTCTTTTCGCCCTGGAACGGATGGCCAGGTGCCATCGGCTCGACCGCGAAGCTGTCCAGCCCGGCCATGGCGACCTGGCCCGAGCGCACGGCAGCCAGCAGCGCCTCTTCCTCGATCAGGCCGCCTCGTGCTGTGTTGACGACGATCACGCCGCGCCTGCATTGCGCCAGCGTACGTGCGTTGAGCAACCCGCGGTTGTCGTCGGTCAGCGGACAGTGCAGCGATACGGCGTCGGACTCGGCCCAGAGGGTTGCCAGGTCGACCGGCTGCACATGGGCCGGAAGGTTCTTCGCGAAGGGATCGTGGCCCAGCACGCGCATGCCCAGCGCGTCGGCCATGCGCGCGAAGCGCAGTCCGATGGCGCCCAGGCCGACAAGGCCGATGGTGCGCCCGCCGAGCTCCAGGCTCTTGTGCGTGGCCTTGTCCCAGTGGCCGGCGTGCATTCGCGTGTCGAGGGACGTCACCGACTTGGCGCAGGCCAGCAGCAGGGCGAGCGCATGTTCGGCCACCGCCGCCGCATTGGCGCCCACGGCCGCCACGACCTCGATGCCGCGCGCCTGCGCCGCCGCCTTGTCGATCGTGTCGGTTCCGCTGCCGTGCTTGGAGATCACCTTCAGCGAAGGCGCCGCGTCCATCACGGCGGCGCCCACCTTGCCGTAGCGCACGATGATGGCCACGGGGTCGTGCGCGCGGCAAAGGGCGACCAGGTCGTCCTCGGTCGGCGTCTTGCCGGCGTAGACGATCTCATGGCCCTCGAGCAGGGCGAGCGCCTGCGGTGCCAGGTCGGCACCGGTCACGAGGATGGAGTTGCCGGGCGTCGCGGTCACAGCGTCTCGCCTTCCTTCAGCACGCCGGCCGCGCGCAGGGCCGCGTCCAGCCACTTGGCCACGGTGTCGCCTTCCTTGATGGCGGCGATGCGCGCGGCTTCGTCGCGGACCTTCTTTGCCGCCAGCGGCAGCAGCGATTCGATCTTCTCGCGCTCGACCACGACCACGCCGTCGCCGTCGCCGATCACGAAGTCGCCGGGATGCACCGTCACGCCGCCGATGGAAACCGGGTGCCCGATGCGACCGCCGATGTTCTTCGTCGGCCCGTTCGGGTTGGTGCCCACGCTGAAGACGGGGAAGTCCATCTCGTCGATCTCGAGGCTGTCGCGGCAGGCCCCGTCCATCACCACGCCGGCGATGCCGAGCTTCTTGCAGGCCGTCATCATGATGGTGCCCATGAGGGCTGCGCCCTGGTCGCCCTTGCCGTCGATCACGAGCACGTCACCGGGCTTTGCCATGGCGATGGCGGCATGGATCATGAGGTTGTCGCCGGGGCGCACTTCCACCGTGATGGCGGTGCCGGCCAGCTTCATGCGGGGGCGCAGGGCCTTGATGCGCCCGTCCAGCGCGCCGCGCCGGCCGGCCACGTCGGCGAGGATGGCCGGCTGGAACCCGGCGGCCTGCGCCACGATGTTCGCGGGCACGCGCTCGAAGTCGCGAATGATGTCGGGAAGGTTCGAAGACATGGAGGTACTTTCAGGAAGAGGATGAATGAAGGGGATGGAATTCAGTCGGGCTTGACGCCCGCGTCCTTGATGACCCTGGCCCACTTGGACAGGTCGGCTTTCTGGGTGTCGGCGAGCTGCTGCGGCGTGCTGCCCACGAGGGTCACGCCGAGCTTGTCGGCCATCGCGACGACATCGGGGTCCTTCAGGTGGCGCACGATTTCGTCGTGCAGGCGCTGCAGCATGGGCGCGGGCGTGCCGGCCGGCGCGTAGACGGCCTGCCACTGCTCCACCACGAAGTCCTTGAAGCCCGCCTGCCCCATGGTCGGTACGTCCGGCAAGGCTTTCAGGCGGTCCGCCGACGTGACGGCCAGCGCCCTGAGTTGCCCGCTCCGGATGTGCGGCAGCGCGGCGGCCACGGGGGCGAACATGAAGCTCGCATGGCCTGCCAGCACATCCTGGATGGCCGGCGTGTCGCCCTTGTAGGGAACGTGCGTCATCTTCGCGCCCGTCTGCAACCGCAGGAGTTCGCCCTGCATCTGAAGGACCGTGCCGTTGCCGCCGGATGCGAACGAGAGCTCGCCGGGGCGCGCCTTCGCCTGCGCGACGAGGTCGGCGACCGTCCGGAACGGCTGGCCGGAGCCGACGACCAGCACGTGCGGGATGGTCCCGATGAGCGACACCGGCGCGAAGGCTTTCACCGGGTCGTACTGCATCTTCGGCAGCAGGTTGGGCACGATCGCCTGCGGGCCGATCGACGTGCCCAGCAGCGTGTAGCCGTCGGGCGCTGCGCGCGCGACGAAGGCGGAACCGATGGTGCCGGTGGCGCCCGCCTTGTTGTCGACGATGACCGGGGTGCCCAGCGAACTGCCCAATCGCAGCGCGATGGCCCGGCCGAGGATGTCGGTGGTGCCGCCAGGCGGGTACGGCACCACCCAGGTAACGGGCTTGCCGGTGGGCCACTGGCCCTGGGCGAAAGCGGGGAATGACGCGGCGGCGAGCGCGGCCAGGCCAAGCGCACCGAACCGGCGCCGATGAAAGCGGATCATGAAGTCTCCTGAAGGGTTGCGGAGGGCGCGAAGCCGTAGAGTTCGGCGGGGTTGTCGACCAGCACGCGGCGCAGCGCCTCCGACGTGCCGGTCCAGCCGGCAAGCAGAGCCATCAGCTCTGCGTCGTCCGGCATGGCGTGGTGCCCGGCGCTGGCGGACGCGTGAGGCCAGTCGCTGCCCCAGAGCACGCGATCGGGCGCGGCGTCCAGAAAGCTGCGCGCCAGCGCGCCCACGTCTTCGTAAAGGGGCGCGCCCCGTTCGCTGACGATGTAGGCGCCGGACAGCTTCACCCAGGCGCGGCGCTTCTCGAGCAGCCGCAGGATCAGCGCATGCGAGGGATGCCTGCCGGCCATGGAGGGCGCGAGCCGGCCGAAATGGTCGAACACGACCGGTACAGGCAGCCGGTCCAGCACGTCGGCGAGGTCAATCCACGTGTGAGCGGGTGCGAGCAGCTGCAGATGCCAGCCGAGCGGAGCAGCGCGACGTGCAAGCGGCTCGATCTGCGATGCGGAATTGACGACGCCCAGCGACAGGTTCAGGCGGATGCCGCGTATCCCGCGGGCGAGCAGTGCTGCCAGCTCGGCATCGCCGACCTGTTCGTCGACAACCGCCACGCCGCGTGCCTTGGGGCCGAAAGCCTCGAGCGCATCGCACAGCGGCCTGTTGTCGGTGCCGTAGGTCGAGGGGGTCACGAACACGACCCGCTGCGTTCCCGTGCGCCGCTGCAGCTGGCGGTAGTCCGCCGCGCCGGCGTCCGGCGGCCTCAGCGTGGCGCCCGCGGCCGCGGGATAGCGTGCGTCGTACAGATGCACATGGCAATCGCAGGCATCGGGCGGAACGTCGACCATGGTGCGGCCGCGCCCCGCCGAGAACGGAGCCACGGGCGCATCGGCGCACGAAGCAGTGGGCGCGGCCATGCCGGATCAGTCCATCTTGACGCCGGAGGACTTCACGATCGCGCCCCAGCGCACGCCGTCGGTGCGGATCAGCGACGCGAACTTCTCCGGCGGCCCGGACATCACCTCCGCGCCTTGCGCGGCGAGCTTCTTCTGCACCTCGGGCGTGGCGAGCGCCTTGTTGAAGGCCGTGTTGAGCCTTGCGATCGCGTCCTTCGGCATGGCCGCGGGGCCGGCCAAGCCGAACCAGGTGACGGCCTCGAAATCCTTGTAGCCCGACTCGGCCATCGTCGGCACGTCGGGCAGGTCGCGGTTGCGTTGCAGAGACGTCACGGCCAGAGCGCGCAGCTGGCCGCTCTTGATCTGCGCGATCAGCGTCGGCACCGACGAGATGTACATCTGGATCTGCCCGCCGACGAGGTCGGTGAGACCCTGCGAGGCGCCCTTGTAGGGCACGTGCGTGAACCGTACGCCGGCCGCCTGCTGGAACTGCTCGGTGGCGAGGTGGGCCACGGTGCCGTTGCCGGAGCTCGCGTAGTTGAGCGCGGTCGGCTTCGCCTTGGCGGCGGCGACCACGTCCGACAGCTTCTTGTAGGGCGACGCGGCGGACACCACCACGACCAGCGGTGCAGAGGCGACCAGGCCGACGGGTGCGAGGTCCTTCACCGGGTCGTACGGCAGCTTGGCGTAGAGGGACGGGTTGATCGCCAGGTTGCTGGTCTGGCCCAGCACCAGCGTGTAGCCGTCGGGACTGGCCTTCACCGCCGCATCGACGCCGATGTTTCCGCCGGAGCCCGGCTTGTTGTCGATGACGATGGTCCAGCCTTCCGAGGTCGCGACCTTGTTCGCTACCTCGCGGGCAATGATGTCCGTGCCGCCGCCAGGCGGGAAGGGCACCACGAGGCGGATGGGGCGCGAGGGATAGGCCTGCGCCAGTGCCATGCCGCAGGCGAGCATGAGGGCGCCGCCGAGGGCTGCGCGGCGGGAAATGGAGCTGTTGCTCGAGGTACGCATTGGTTTGTCTCCGACTCGTTCGATGAGTGCCTGGCAGCGGTGCTCCAGGGCATGCGGCGACTTTAGGTTCGCGTTCCACTCCATACAATGGTGGTCCATTGAATGCAACATGGACCACTGGGTGAAACAGAATGACCCTTGCAAGAAAAACCGGAACAGTGAAGCCGAAGCGCCCGGCCGAGGTCGTCGAAGTGCCGCGCGAAGCCGACCTGGAGGCCACCGGCGGCGTCACTGCGGTGACCCGCGCCCTGCAGCTGCTCGACACGTTCGGGATGCAGGACGAACGGCTTTCGCTGGCCGAACTGACGCGGCGCACCGGCATGCACAAGACCACCATCCTCCGCCTGCTCCGCACGCTGGCGTTGGCCGGCTACGTGGTGCAGCGTGACGACGGCGAATGGAGGCTCGGCCCCGCGGCAGGCTGGCTCGGCGCCCGCTACCAGGCCAGCTTCGACGCCAACAACGTCGTCGAGCCGATGCTCCTCGCGCTATCGCAGGCCACGGGCGAAAGCGCTGCGTTCTATGTGCGCGAAGGCAATTCGCGCACATGCCTCGCCCGCGTGGAAGGGCCGCAACCGATCCGGCACCACGCGCGCATGGGCGCGATGCTTCCGCTGGAGCTCGGGTCTCCGGGGCGGGTGATCCTGGCCTTCTCCGGCGAGCCCGGAAAGCTGTACGAGGACATCCGCAAGAAGGGCTATCACTTCTCCATCGGAGAGCGCGAGAAGAATGTGGCGACGGTGTCCGCGCCGGTTTTCGGCCTGCGCTGGGCCTTGCTCGGCTCCGTGTGCATTTCAGGGCCTGCGGACCGCCTGCCGAAGGCCAAGCTCATTGGCCATGCGAAGACCATCATGAAAGCAGCGAACGAGCTTTCCTATGCGCTCGCCGGTCGTCCTACGGCGCAAACGCCGGCAGTCGTTTCCACGTGGCATCCGTAGAAGGGCCTGGTGGCATTCTCGAAATCGGCGGCCTTGACCGTCGATGCGCCTGAAGGAACGACAGCGCATGCCAGGCAATATCGCATCCGCGCACTTGTCGGACAGCCGTCGCTAGACGAGGTGATGCCCGCCATCGATGCGAAGAGTCTCGCCCGTGGTGAATTCGCTCGTCATCAGATAAAGATACGCGGGGCGATGTCGGACGCCGTCGCGATCCCGGTCGACTCCGGAAGGCTCAATCGGAACAGGCCTCGCAGTCGCGGTTCTTGCCGTCGGCATGCATCCTTTTCAGTTCTGCTCTGCCCAGCGGAGTGATCCGAAGAATGACACCGCCTTGGCCGTCTCCCGTTCCCGGCTCGGGCAACCTCGCCTCCACCAATTGGGCGGCAGCCAGGACTGCGGTGCACTGGATGTCCGCATCGGTCTGGATGGCCAGGGGAAACGAGGCGTCCTCGATGCGCCTCAGGAAATTCATCGGCATTGCCGTCGCTCCTTCCGAATGATCCGCGATCGGACCTTTGGGTTCAGTTCAACAGTATCGAAGTCGAGGGTTCTTATCGACAAGAGGGACGCCTGGTGCAGCGCGAAAGACAGGCATCATTCCTACAGGGGAATGCGCACCAATTTCCTATTTCTGACCAAGCCGGCCGCGTCTCGGTCTGATTTCTTCACGTCTCGCGTCTCGACGCGCAAAGCTGCAAGAGAAAAGAGAGCTCGCCTGAGTCAGGATCGATATGCCGCCTCGCGGCCCAGCAGCTCACGCTGCGCGAGCAGGAAGGTCGCGGCGTTCCAGCTCTGTCCGGCCATGCCCATGGGCGACAGCGTCCGGCCGTGGAACCACTCGGTGAAGCGCCAGTCGTCGAGTGCGTTGACCTGCGCCAGCCGCACGAGCTCGGACCATGCCATCTCGTGCGCGCCCAGCTTGGCCAGCGCCATCACCCAGAAGCCGCCGACGAAAGGCCAGATGCCGCCGTTGTGGTACTGGTGCACGATGTTCTGCTGGTGGCGACCCATGTAGGCCCGCCACAGCGGGTGCTGGCGCGACAGCGGATGCAGCACCACGCGCACGGGGTAGGGCTCGCTGGCGCGCGCCTGGGTGATGGTGTCGACGATGCGGTTTGCCATGGCCGGGTCGGCCAGCCCGCTCTGCATGGCCAGCACGTTGCCGAACACGTCTCCCTCGTCGCCGACCACGGCCAGATTGACGAAGCTGAGGTACAGACCGGGGTCGCGCCGGCCGCGGCGCGCGTAGTGCTGCAGCAGCCGGGCCCGGTGGTATTCGGGCAGGTCGCGCTGGAACGGATTGAACAGGTGATTGAAGTGGTGATGCGTTTCCTCCGCATGGTCCAGCGCGTATCGGCGCTTGACCTCGTACCAGAGTGCATTGGTGTAGAGCACGTAGCCCGAGCGCGGCATGATGTCGGCCCAGTCGCTGGCTTCGTTCTGCTGCAGCAGCCGGAAGTGCTGGTGCTCCTGCGCCAGCAGCCAGTCCAGCGCGCGGCCGACCTCGGCGTTCCAGCGCGAAGCGCCGACTTGCCCATGACGGCGCACGTGGTCCACGGCAATCAGCCACCACAAGGTGGCGTCGATGCAGCCCAGGTACCAGAAGTCGGCATCGCGGCCTTCGGGGTCGACGTACTTGGGGATCTGCCCGTTGGCAGCCTGCTGTGCCGCGAGCGAGTCGAGGCTTGCCACCGCCCCTTGTTCCAGTGCAGGAACGCCGCTGCCGCACATCGCGATCACGCATATCGCGGCGTCGCGCCCGAAGATGCGCGTGTAGCGCCGCGCCTCGGCGGCTTCGGTCCGGGATGCCGCAAGGATGCCGTGCGGCGTCAGGTTGCGTTCCAGAAGTGCGAGGGAGGCCTGCGAGCAGGTATCCAGCAATGCGAGCGTGGGGGCATCCAGGTCAGTCATGCGTTCGTATCGTGGCTCGGGGCTCTCTTTTTATCAACCGTGCTGTGCATGCGGAGGGTGCTTGCCAGCCGCGACGCTGTAGGCAAGTTCCTGCCCCAACATACGCAAAAGTCCATCGCCCCTGGAGGCTTCGCGCGCGCTGAATGCTCGAAACGAGAACACCGCGGATCGAGGGCCGGAGATCAGGGCACCCAGAAGGAGACAGGCAACATGGAATTAGGCAACGTGGAATTCGAAGGCATCTACTGTTTCGATACCGCATCGGTGCGATTCGCGATCTATCCCGACGGTCCCGATGGGGCCCGCATCCTGGCGCAGATTTCCGAGAACACCCTGCACGACGAGTTCGGCGTACGGGAAATGGGCGAGCAATTGACTGCCGCCTGCAGGAAACATTTCGACGCGATCCTGCCCGCCGCCATCGCTCGCTACAGAGCCGACCCGCACCAGCCCGTCACGCTCACCCACGCTGACTTTCGTGTCTCTCCGGCGGCCCCGGCTGCCAGAGCGGGACGCTGAGACGCCGCCGCGGCCCGGGTAATCGCCTTGTCGCCACCCCTTCGCCCCGTACGGGTCGGGCGGACGCACGGGCTTCTCTCCGACATGGTGAATCGGCACTGGCCTTAACCGCGGTATCCCGCACGCCAGCAAATTGGATCCGACCAGACGCGAACTCTGACAAGAACCCTGAGAGCTCTCTGAGAACTCTCTGAGAACTCTTCTTCTCAACAGGAGCACCGGTGCCGTCGAATCATCCACGCCATGGCGAGCGAGACGCCTATCTTTTCCGGGAGGGCACTCACTCCCGGCTCTACGAACTGCTCGGATGCCATCCCGTGGAAGAGGGCGGTGCGCGGTTCGCGGTGTGGGCGCCGAACGCCGAGTCCGTCTCGGTGGTCGGCGACTGGAACTACTGGTCCGGCGATGCCGATCCGCTGGCCGCGAGTGCCGACAGCACGGGCATATGGCAGGGACACGTTCCCGACGCCGCGGCCGGACAGGCCTACAAGTACCGCATTCGTTCCCGCCATGGCGGCTACACGGTCGACAAGGCCGATCCCGTCGCCTTCAGCGCGGAGCCGCCACCGGCCACCGCGTCGCGGGTCTGCGAACTTTCCTACGAATGGAACGACGCCGAGTGGATGGCAACGCGCGGTCCGCGCAACGCGCTCGGTGCCCCCATGTCGGTCTACGAGGTGCATCTCGGCTCGTGGCGGCGCCACGACGGCCGGTTTCTCGGCTATCGCGAGATGGCGCATCAGCTGGCCGCCTACGTGAAGGACATGGGCTTCACGCACGTGGAGCTCATGCCCGTGACCGAGCACCCGTTCTACGGCTCGTGGGGCTACCAGACCACCGGCTACTTCGCACCCACCGCACGCTTCGGCTCGCCGCAGGACTTCATGTACCTCGTCGACCATCTGCACCAGCAGGGCATCGGCGTGCTGCTCGACTGGGTGCCTTCGCACTTCCCGACCGACGAGCATGGGCTCGCGTACTTCGACGGCACGCACCTCTATGAGCACGCCGATCCGCGCCAGGGCTTCCATCCGGAGTGGAACTCCAGCATCTTCAACTACGGCCGCTCCGAGGTGCGCAGCTTCCTCGTGTCGTCGGGGCTGTTCTGGCTCGACGTGTACCACCTCGACGGGCTGCGCGTGGACGCCGTCGCGTCGATGCTCTACCTCGACTACGCACGCCGGCACGGCGAATGGGTTCCGAACCGCCACGGCGGACGCGAGAACCTGGAAGCCATCGATTTTCTCCAGACGCTGAACCGCGCCGTCTACCGCGAGCATCCCGACACGGTCACGGTGGCCGAGGAATCGACCGCGTGGCCGCGCGTGTCCCGGCCCACCGACATGGACGGCCTGGGCTTCGGCGAGAAGTGGAACATGGGCTGGATGCACGACGTGCTGGCCTACATGAAGGAGGACCCGGTCCACCGCCGGTATCACCATCACAAGCTGACCTTCTCGCTGGTGTACGCCTTCCACGAGAACTTCGTGCTGCCGCTCTCGCACGACGAGGTGGTGCACGGCAAGGGTTCGCTGCTCAACAAGATGCCCGGCGACAGCTGGCAGCAGTTCGCCAACCTGCGCGCGCTCTACGGCTTCATGTGGGCGCACCCCGGCAAGAAGCTGCTCTTCATGGGCGGCGAGTTCGGCCAGCGGCGCGAATGGACGCACGACGGCGAACTCGAATGGTGGGTCTGCGGGCTGGAGGGGCATCAGGGCCTGCAGCGCCTCGTGTCGCAGCTCAACCGTGTCTACAGGGACGCGCCCGCGCTGCACCGGATGGATTTCTCGTCCTCGGGCTTCGAGTGGGTCGCGGCCGACGACGCCGACACCAGCGTGTTCGCCTTCCTGCGCAAGGCGGACGACGGCAGTCCGCCCTTGCTGGCGGTGAGCAACATGACCCCGGTGCCTCGCACCAACTACCTGCTCGGCGTGCCGCTGGGAGGCCGCTGGCGAGAGCTGATCAACACCGATGCGTCGGAATTCGGAGGAGCGGGCTGGGGCAACTTCGGGGGCGTCGAGGCGTCGCCGGTGCGCTCCCATGGCCGCAGGCAATCGGTGTGCATCACCTTGCCGCCGTTGTCCACGCTGATCCTGGAGCACTGTTCCTGATGAAGAACATCTTCTCGGCCAAGACCGTCCCCACGCCGGTGGGAACCGACATGGAGCGCGACAACGGCACGGTCCGCGCGGTCATCGATGCCGTGCTGCCGTGCGTGGACGGCGGTCGCTTCCCGGTGAAGCGCGTGGTCGGGGAGCCGGTGCGGGTCCGCGCCCACTGCTTCACCGACGGGCACGACGTCCTGCGCGTGCAACTGTGCTGGCGCGCGCACGACCAAACCGCCTTTCGCGAAGTGCCGATGAAGCCGCTCGGCAACGACGTGTGGGAGGCCAGGTTCTCGCCCCCGTCGCTCGGACGCTACGTCTACACCGCCGTCGCCTGGGTGGATCCCTTCGAGTCGTGGCGCAGCGAGATGACGCGGCGCGTCGATCCCGACGACGTGCGCATTGCCGCGCAGGTCGGGGCGCTGGAGATCGCGGCCGCCGCCGCGCGCGCCGAGGGTGCCGATCGGGTCTCCCTGCAGCGATGGGCCACCGAGCTCGATGCAGTGGCCGCCAGCCCCGCGTCCGACATCGTCTCGCTGAAAGCCCTGGCGCTCGACGAGGAGTACGCCGACCTGGCGCGGCGCCATCCCGATCGCCGGCACGCGGTGCGCCATCCGGTGGAGCTGCCGCTGGTGGCCGACCGCGAGCGTGCGGGCTTCAGCACCTGGTACGAACTGTTCCCGCGTTCGGCAGGCCCCGCGCCAAGCGCGCACGGCACCTTCAGGGACGTGGAGGCGCGGCTGCCGGCCATCGCCGCCATGGGCTTCGACGTGCTGTACTTTCCGCCGATCCATCCCATCGGGCGCGAGCAGCGCAAGGGACCCAACAACGCGCTGGAGGCAGGGCCCGGCGACGTGGGGAGTCCGTGGGCCATCGGCGCGGCGGAAGGCGGGCACAAGGCGATCCTGCCGGCGCTGGGCACAGCGGAAGACTTCAGGCACCTGCTCGAGCGCGCCGCGGCACACGGCCTGGAGATCGCGCTCGACATCGCCTTCCAGTGCGCGCCCGACCACCCCTACGTGAAGTCACACCCCGACTGGTTCCGCTGGCGCCCCGACGGGAGCGTGCAGTACGCGGAGAACCCGCCCAAGAAGTACCAGGACATCTATCCCTTCAACTTCGAGTGCGAAGACTGGCGTGGCCTCTGGGCCGAGCTCAAGAGCGTGCTCGATCACTGGATCGGGGAGGGCGTGCGCATCTTCCGGGTGGACAACCCGCACACCAAGGCCTTTCCGTTCTGGGAGTGGGCCATCGGCGAGGTGAAGCGCGTGCATCCCGAGGCGATCTTCCTGGCCGAAGCCTTCACGCGGCCGAAGGTGATGCACCGGCTCGCCAAGCTCGGGTTCTCGCAGTCGTACACCTACTTCACCTGGCGCAACACGAAGAAGGAGCTGGAGGACTACTTCACCGAGTTTTCGAGCGGCCCCGGCATCGACTACTTCCGTCCCAACGCCTGGCCCAACACGCCCGACATCCTGCACGAGCAGCTGCAGTCGGGGGAGCCCGCCGTGTTCATGTCGCGACTGGTGCTGGCCGCGACGCTCGCCGCCAACTACGGCATCTACGGACCGGCGTACGAGCTGTGCGAGCACCTGCCGCGCGGACCCGGCAGCGAGGAATACCTCGACTCCGAGAAGTACCAGCTGCGCCACTGGAACCACGACGATCCCGCCAGCCTCGCGCCCTTCATCGCGCGGGTGAACCGCATCCGCCACGAGAACCCGGCGCTGCACCAGGACAGGAGCCTGCGCTTCCTGCACATCGACAACGACCAGCTGCTGGCCTACGCCAAGGAGTCGCCCGATGGCTGCAACGTGATCGTCACCGTGGTCAACCTCGATCCGCACAACACGCAGTCGGGCTGGCTCGGGCTGGAGCCCGGCAGCGTGGGCGTCGCGGGTGGGGGCAGCTTCCAGATGCACGACCTGCTCAGCGGCCAGCGGTTCATCTGGCAGGGCGACTGGCACTACATCCGGCTCGATCCCCACAGCGTGCCCGCGCACATCTTCGTGGTCCGCCGCCGCCATGGCGACGAACGCGACTTCGATTACTTCCTCTGAGGTCGTCCGCCCATGAACGCACCCGTCTCCCACATCGCGCTCGAAACCGTCGAGATCGACACCAGCGACGATCCGCTGTGGTATCGCGACGCGGTGATCTACCAGCTCAACGTCAAGGCCTTCTTCGACTCCAACAACGACGGCATGGGCGACTTCAAGGGCGTCACCGCCAAGCTCGACTACGTGAAGGAACTGGGCGTCAACACCATCTGGCTGATGCCGTTCTATCCCTCGCCGTTGCGCGACGACGGCTACGACATCTCCGAATACGAGAACGTGCATCCGCAGTACGGCACCCTCGACGACTTCCGCGAGATGCTGGCCGAGGCGCACAAGCGCGGCCTGCGGGTGATCACCGAACTGGTCATCAACCACACCTCCAGCGAGCACCCGTGGTTCAAGGCTGCGCGGCTGGCGCCGCCGGGCTCGCCGGAGCGCAACTTCTACGTGTGGAGCGACACCGACCAGATCTACCAGGGCACGCGGATCATCTTTACCGATACCGAGGCCTCCAACTGGACCTGGGACCCGATCGCCAAGCAGTACTTCTGGCACCGCTTCTTCAGCCACCAGCCCGACCTGAACTTCGACAACCCGGCGGTGCTGGAGGCCATCTTCCGGACGATGCGCTTCTGGCTCGACATGGGCGTGGACGGCTTCCGGCTCGACGCCATTCCCTACCTGGTGGAGCGCGACGGCACCAGCAACGAGAACCTGCCCGAGACCCACGCGGTGATCAAGCAGCTGCGCGCGGCCATCGACGCCGAGTACAAGAACCGCTTCCTGCTGGCCGAAGCCAACATGTGGCCGGAGGACGTGCGCGAGTACTTCGGCGACGGGGACGAGTGCCACATGGCCTACCACTTCCCGCTGATGCCGCGCATGTACATGGCCATCGCACAGGAAGACCGGCACCCGATCGTCGAGATCATGGCGCAGACGCCCGACATTCCCGAGGGCTGCCAGTGGGCCATCTTCCTGCGCAACCACGACGAGCTCACGCTCGAGATGGTGACCAGCAAGGAGCGCGACTACATGTACACCATGTACGCGGCCGACACGCGCGCGCGCATCAACCTGGGCATCCGCCGGCGCCTGGCGCCGCTGATGGAGAACGACCTGGACCGCGTGAAGCTCATGAACGGCATGCTGCTGTCGATGCCGGGCTCGCCCATCATCTACTACGGCGACGAGATCGGCATGGGCGACAACGTGTTCGTGGGCGACCGCAACGGCGTGCGCACGCCCATGCAGTGGAGCCCGGACCGCAACGCCGGCTTCTCGCGCGCCGACCCGCAGCGTCTGTACCTGCAGCCGATCATGGACCCGTTGTTCGGCTACGAGGCGCTCAATGTAGAGACGCAGGCGCGCGACGCGAGTTCGCTGCTCAACTGGACCAAGCGCATGCTCGCCGTGCGCAAGACCAGCCACGCCTTCGGCCGCGGCAGGCGGCGCTTCCTGAAGCCGGGCAACCGCAAGATCCTGGCCTACCTGAGCGAATACGACGGCGACGTGATCCTCACGGTGTTCAACCTCTCGCGCGCCGCGCAGCCGGTGGAGCTCGATCTTTCCGAGTTCAAGGGCTTCGTGCCGATCGAGATGCTGGGCCGCGCGCCGTTCCCGCCCATCGGCGAGCTGCCGTACCTGCTCACGCTGGCTTCCTATGGCTTCTACTGGTTCAGGCTCACTGCCGAGGCCAATGCGCCGAGCTGGCACCAGGAGGGCGTGGCATTGCAGGAGCGGCCCACGCTGGTGCTCTTCGACGGCTGGACCAGCTTCTTCCGCGATCGCGTGATGCCATGGCGCATCGGCATGTCCGAGCGCATGCGCAACCAGTTCGAGCTGGAGACGCTGCCGCGGCACATCGAGATCCAGCGCTGGTACGCCTCCAAGGGAACCGTCATCCAGTGCGCACGGCTGGCCGACCATGCCGTTTGGGAGGTGGACGGCCTGAGCTGGATGCTCTCCCTGCTCGATCTCGAGGGCCCGGCGGGAGGCGCCACCTACTTCATGCCGCTCGCGCTGGCCTGGGAGGAACGCGACGAGGAGCGCATGGCCGGCGTGGGGCAGGCCGCGCTCGCCAAGGTGCGGCAGCAGGCGCAGGTCGGCCTGATGGGCGACGCCTTCTACGACGAGGCTTTCTGCCGCGCGCTGGTGCGCACCATCGCCAAGGGCGCCGAGCTGCCCACGCTGGGCGGCAAGCTGGTCTTCCGGCCGACCGCCGCCTTCGCGGAGATCGCGGTCGACATCGACGCGCTGCCCGTCGGCCGCCCGAGCGGCGCGAGCAGCAACACCGCGCTCACGCTGGACGAGACCCTGTTCCTCAAGGGCTACCGCCATGTGCGCGAGGGCATCAACCCCGAGCTCGAGATGGGGCGCTTCCTGACCGAGGTGGCGCGCTACCCGCATTGCGTGCCGGTGCTCGGCGCGCTCGAGTACATGACCAACGACGGCCGCACGATGACGCTCGCGATGGTGCAGAGCTACATGGCCAACCAGGGCGACGGCTGGGACTACACGCTCGGCTACCTGGAGCGCTTCCTGCGCGACGTGCTCACCACCGATGGCGCCACGCCCGCCACGCCCGGCGAGCCCGACGTGTCCTCGGTGCATGGCGGCTTCCTAGCCCTCATGGCCACGCTGGGCCGGCGTACCGCCGAACTGCACCGCGCGCTTGCCGCGCGCACCGGATCGGCCGCCTTCGACCCCGAGCCGCTGGCTGCCGCCGACTTCGCCGGCTTCAAGACGCATGCGGCGAACGATGCCGCCGCCACGCTCGCGCTGCTGCACGAGCGTCTCGAACTGTTGCCGCCCGCCGCGCAGCCCGACGCGCGCAGCCTGCTCGAGGCGGCCGATGCGCTGCGCGCCGCCATCGAGGCGCGCCATCCGGTGGAGGGCGGCGGCATCAAGAGCCGCTACCACGGCGACTTCCACCTGGGCCAGGTGCTGGTGAAGGACAACGACTTCGTCATCATCGACTTCGAGGGCGAGCCCGCCCGCAGCTTCGAGGAGCGCCGCACCAAGAGTTCGCCGCTGCGCGACGTGGCGGGCATGCTGCGTTCGTTCAACTATGCCCGCTGGTCGGCATTGCGCCGCGTGGCCCAGAGCCCCGGCGAGGCCGAGCGGCTGGCGCCGCCCGCCATCGCCTGGGAGCGGGCGACGCGAGACGCCTTCCTGGGCGGCTACGGCGCCGCGCTGGCAGGGCCGGACGGCGCTCCTCTCGATGCCGAGCTGCTTGCGCTCTTCGAGCTGGACAAGGCCCTCTACGAGCTGCGCTACGAGCTCGAAAACCGCATCGAATGGGCGCAGGTTCCGCTGCATGGCGTGCTTGCGCTGATCCAGCCACCCCGCGCCTGACACCGCCGAGGCCGCCTTCAACGGAAGACAGATCATGGAAAACTTCGGCATTCACCTGGAGCCTCTGCGCGCCATCCTCTACCAGGTCGGCGCCTTCATACCGCGCCTACTGATCGCGCTGGTGGTGGTCCTCGTCGGCTGGCTGGTCGCCAAGGCGGCCCGCTTCACGGTGACCAAGGCGCTGCGTGCGATCAACTTCAACGTGCTGACCGAGCGCGCGGGGCTCGACAACTTCCTGCGCCAGGGTGGACTGGCGGGCGACACCAGCAGCCTGTTCGGCATCCTGACCTACTGGCTGGTGATCCTGGCCTCGCTGCTCATCGCCTTCAACGGCATGGGGTTGAGCTACATCGCCGACCTGCTGGGACGCATCGTCTGGTTCGTACCCAACGTGTTCGTGGCGCTGCTGGTGCTGGCCTTCGGCTCCTACTTCGCGCGCTTCGTGGGCGAGGCGGTGAGCAGCTATTTCCGGAGCGTGAAGATGCAGGACGCCGTGCTCTTCGGCAAGGTCGCGCAGTACGCGGTGATGGCCTTCGTGATCCTGATCGCCCTCGACCAGATCAAGGTCGGCGGCGACATCGTGCGCGAGAGCTTCCTCGTGATCCTGGCTGGCGTGGTGTTCGCGCTGGCCCTGGCCTTCGGGCTGGCCGGCAAGGATTGGGCGAAGGCCCAGATCGAGCGCTGGTGGCCGCGGCAGATCGGGAGCCCCCCCAAGCCGCCGCCAAGCGTGACCACCGTCGGCGACGGGCGCCCCGCGCACTTCGGCAACGACCGGCCCCCGCGCTGAAACGCACCGGATGATGCGAAAGACCAATCCGGCAATCAGCGCCGTCTGGCCCGGGCGCCCCTATCCGCGCGGCGCCACCTGGGACGGGGAGGGCGTCAACTTCGCCCTGTTCTCGCAGCATGCGGACAAGGTCGAACTCTGCCTGTTCGACGAGCAGGGCCGCCATGAGCTCCAGCGCATCCCGGTGCACGAACGCACGGATGGCGTCTGGCACTGCTACCTGCCCGAGGCGCGCCCCGGTCAGGCCTATGGCTATCGCGTGCACGGGCCCTACAAGCCCGAGGAGGGGCATCGCTTCAACGCCCACAAGCTGCTGATCGACCCGTACGCCAGGGACCTGGTGGGCGAGCTGCGCTGGGGCGACGCGCTCTACGGCTACACCGTCGGAAGCAAGCGCGAAGACCTCTCCTTCGATCGCCGCGACAGCGCGCCGCTGATGCCCAAGGGACGCGTGCTGGAGACCGCCTTCACCTGGGGAGAAGACCGCCGCCCCTCGGTGCCCTGGCAGGACATGGTGATCTACGAGATGCACGTGCGCGGCTTCACCATGACGCACCCCGACGTGCCGGCCGGGCTGCGCGGCACTTACGCCGGACTGGGCTGCGCGCCGGTGGTCGACTATCTCAAGCGGCTGGGCGTGACCACGGTCGAGCTGTTGCCCGTGCACGGTTTCCTCAACGACCGCCACCTGGCCGAGCGCGGCCTGCGCAACTACTGGGGCTACAACACGCTGGCCTTCTTCGCGCCCGAGATGCGCTACAGCGCCTCGGGCAAGGTCAAGGAGTTCAAGACCATGGTGAAGACGCTGCACTCGGCGGGCATCGAGGTGATCCTCGACGTCGTCTACAACCACACCTGCGAGGGCAACCAGCTCGGTCCCACGCTGTCGCTGCGCGGCGTGGACAACGCCTCGTACTACATCGCCAATGCAGAAAACCGCCGCTACTACGACGACTTCACCGGCTGCGGCAACACCGTCAATCTCGAGCATCCGCATGCGCTGCAACTGGTGATGGACTCGCTGCGCTACTGGGCCGAGGAGATGCACGTCGACGGCTTCCGCTTCGACCTGGCCTCGGCCCTGGCGCGCGAGTCGGGCAAGGTGGAAAACCTCGGCGGCTTCTTCGATGCGATCCGCCAGGACCCCACGCTCAACCGGGTGAAGCTGATCGCCGAACCCTGGGACCTGGGCCACGGTGGCTACCAGGTCGGCAACTTTCCGCTCGGCTGGGCCGAATGGAACGACCAGTACAGGGACGGCCTGCGCGGCTTCTGGAAGGGCGACGGCGGGCTCCTCGGCGAGGTGGCCAGGCGCATCAGCGGCTCCGAGGACCTCTACGGCTGGTCGGGCAAGCGACCCACCGCCAGCATCAATTTCGTCACCGCGCACGACGGCTTCACCCTGCATGACCTGGTCTCCTACAACGACAAGCACAACGAGGCCAACGGCGAGGACAACCGCGACGGCAACAGCCACAACATCTCGTGGAACTGCGGCGTCGAGGGGCCTACCGAAGACCCCGAGGTGGCGGCCCTGCGCGAGCGCCAGAAGCGCAACCTGCTGGCGATGCTGCTGCTGTCGCAGGGCGTGCCCATGCTGCTGGCGGGCGACGAGCGCGGCCATACGCAGCAGGGCAACAACAACGTCTACTGCCAGGACAACGAGCTCGGCTGGATCGACTGGACTTCCACGCCCGAGCGGCTGACGCTCGTGGCCTTCGTCGAACGCATGGTGGCGCTGCGCCGCGCGCACCCCTCGTTCCGGCGCCGCAGCTTCTTCGCGGGACAGCCTTCCGAAGGCGAGACCGTGACCGACGTCCATTGGCTGAAGCCCGACGGTGGGGAAATGCGGCCGGAAGACTGGAACGACGCCAGCGCGCGCTGCATCGCGATGTACATCCCCGGCGGCGGCATCGCCGACCGCGGGTTGCGTGGCGAAGTGCAGCACGACGACGACTTCCTGGTGCTGCTCAACGCCCACCACGACGAGATCGCCTTCACGCTGCCGCCGATGCCGCACGGCGCCTGGCGGCTGCTGGTCGACACCGCGAACAACTCGCCGCCCGTCATCGCCGAGGATGCCGCCGCGCTGGCGCCGGTCTGGCCGGAGCCCCGCTATCCCCTGCAATGCCGCTCGCTCGTGGTGCTGAGCCGGCCGGATGTGCGGCCATGAAGGCTCGCACGAACACGAAAACGCACGCGCATCGCATGCAGTTCGGTGCCACGGTGCTTGCCGATGGCACGGACTTCGCGCTCTGGGCCCCTTCCGCGGAGATCGTCGTGCTCGAACATCACCCGCTGGGCGGCGAGCTCTCGTCGCATCCGATGCCGCGCGACGGTCGCGGCTGGCATCGCCTGAGCGTGCCAGGGGCGGGGCACGGCGACAGCTACCGCTACCGCCTGCCCGACGGTACGCGCGTGCCCGATCCGGCGTCGCGCTTCAACCCCGGGGACGTGCACGGCCCGAGCGTGGTCATGGACCCGCAGCGCTTCGGGTGGACGGATGGCGCATGGCGCGGCCGTCCCTGGGAAGAGGCGGTGGTCTACGAGCTGCATGTGGGCACCTTCACCGAGGAGGGGAGTTTTCGCGCGGCGCGCGAGCGGCTGGCCGAGCTTGCCGAACTCGGCATCACCGCCATCGAGCTCATGCCGCTCGCGGACTTTCCGGGGCGGCGCAACTGGGGCTACGACGGCGTGCTGCCGTTCGCGCCCGATGCTTCGTACGGCACGCCCGACGAACTGAAGGCGCTGATCGACGCGGCGCATTCGCTGGGCCTGATGGTGCTGATCGACGTGGTCTACAACCACTTCGGGCCGGAAGGCAACTACCTGCATGCGTACTGCCCCGAGTTCTTCAATTCCGGGCGGCAGACGCCGTGGGGCGCAGCGATCAACTTCGACGGGCCGGACTCGCGCACGGTGCGCGATTTCTTCATCCACAACGCGCTCTACTGGGTGGAGGAGTTCCGCTTCGACGGGCTGCGCCTGGATGCCGTCCATGCCATCCACGACGAGACGCGGCTGCACATCGTGCGCGAGATCCGCGAGGCGCTGGATGCCGGGCCGGCGCGCGGGCGCTACGTGCATCTGGTGCTGGAGAACGAGGACAACCGGGCTTCGATGCTGATGCGCGACAGCCGGGGCATGCCCCTGATCGGCACGGCGCAGTGGAACGACGACCTGCACCATGCGGTGCATGTGCTGGCCACCGGCGAGCGCGACGGCTACTACGCCGACTACGCGGACGACCCGGTGCGTCGTTTCGCCTGCGCGCTGGCGGAGGGCTTCATCTACCAGGGGCAGCCGTCGGTGTTCCGGCAGGGGCAGCGGCGCGGCGAGCCGAGCGTACGGTTGCCGGCGCAGGCCTTCGTCTCCTTCCTGCAGACGCACGATCAGGTCGGCAACCGCGCCTTCGGCGAGCGCATCCACGCGCTCGGCGATCCGGTGCTGGTGCGTGCGGCGCTGGCCTGCCTGCTGCTGTCGCCGCATGTGCCGATGCTCTTCATGGGCGACGAGTTCGCGGCTTCTTCGCCGTTTCTGTATTTCTGCGATTTCGGGCCGGACCTGGCAGCGGCGGTGTCCGAAGGCCGGCGCGCGGAGTTCGGCGGCTTTGCGGCGTTCGCGGACGAAGCCGCCCGGGCGCGCATTCCGGACCCGAATGCCGAAGAAACCTTCCTTGCCTCGAAGTTGCGCTGGCGCGAGCGCGGGGCACGTCCGCATTTCTCGCGGCTCAGCGAGGTGCAGCTGCTGCTGGACTTGCGCCATCGCCTGATCGTGCCGAGGCTCGGTGGTACGAAGGGTGCTGGCATCTACCGGTGCGAGAACGACATGCTCCAGGTGCAGTGGGACCTGGCGCCGGTCAAGGCCGGCGGCACCTCGGTGCGCTTGCACATGCAGGCCCATTTCGGAGCGCAGCCCGTGGAGGCTGTCGTGACGCCACCCGGCGAGGTGATCTACAGCGATGGGGTGATCGATCGCGAGGGCGCCCTGTGCCTTGCGCGCGGCGCGGTGCACGTGACACTGGAAGCACTGCATGACGGATGAGGCACGCAGCGGCCCTGTTGCCGACGATCTCGGAAGGCTGTGCGCGCACTTCGGTATTGCAGCCGGCTACTTCGATGCCTTCGGCGCATGGCGCGAGGCGCCCGCCGAAAGCCTCGTCGCACTGCTGGCCGAGTTCGGCGTGCAACTCGATGGCCCGGGTTCGGCGGGCAGGGCGCTCGAGGCCGCCCGCCGTGCGCGTTGGGCAGAGGCCTTGCCGCCGGTGCGGGCCGTGCAGGCCGGGCGCCCTGCTTGGTCGGTGCAGTTGCGCCTGCCGGTGTCCATGCGCCGGATCCGATGGCAGCTCGACGACGAGCAAGGGAGCGAACTGCAGGGCGAAGCCGATGCAGAGGCTTTTCCCGAGACTGGCCGAATCGACATCGACGGTGCCTGCCTGTGCGAGAGAGTGCTGCAGATGCCGGTCGCCCTCGAGACGGGCTACCACCGGCTGCGCATCGAGGGCCTGCGCGGCGAGACCCTGGTGCTTGCATCGCCCGGCCGTTGCTACCGGCCACCCGCCGTGCGCGATGGCGGGCGCGTCTGGGGCGTGACGGTGCAGCTCTATGGTTTGCGCTCGCCGCGGAACTGGGGCATCGGCGACTTCGGCGATCTCGAGGACCTGGCTGCGCGCATGTCGGCTCAAGGCGCCGACATCATCGGCTTGAACCCGTTGCATGCGCTGTTCGCGAGCACGCCATCGGATGCGAGCCCGTACAGTCCCTCGTCGCGCCAGCACCTCAACGTGCTCTACATCGACGTGGAAGCGGTGGACGGCTTCGCAGATTGCGAGCCGGCCCGCGACAGGGTGCGTTCGCCCGGCTTCCAGAAACGGATTGCCGAGTTGCGCGCCGCGCCGCTGGTCGACTACCCAGGCGTGGCCGCTGCAAAGTTCGAAGTGCTCGAATTGCTATATGGCGATTTCTGCGAGCGGCACCTGCCGCCGGAAGGCGCACCCGACGAGATGGGCAGGGAGTTCCTGGCCTTCGTCGCGGAGCGCGGCGAGGCGCTGCGGCAGCACGCCATCTTCGAGACGCTGCAGGCGCACTTTCTTGCTGCCGGAGGCGACGCACGGGACTGGCATGCATGGCCGGCCGCCTACCGCGATCCGGACTCGGCCGAAGTCACCGCCTTTGCGATAGCCCATGCCCGGCAAGTACAGTTCCATCGGTACCTCCAGTGGCTGGCCAACCGGCAGCTCGCGCGCGTATCCGCGCGCTGCGACGCGCTCGGCATGGGCGTCGGCCTTTACGTGGACCTCGCAGTGTCGGTCGATCGCGCCGGCTCGGACGCGTGGGGCGCGCAGCAGGTGCTTGCGCAGGGCGCCAGCGTCGGCGCACCGCCGGACGAGTTCAACCCCGCCGGGCAGGGCTGGGGGCTGCCGCCGCTGCGCCCCGACCGCCTGCGCGCCGATGGCTACCGCTTCTTCATCGACACGCTGCGCGCCGGCATGCGCGGCGCGGGTGCGTTGCGCATCGATCACGTGATGGGCCTGATGCGCCTGTTCTGGATTCCGCGAAGCCTGAGCGCGCGCGAGGGAGCGTACGTCGGCTATGCGCTCGATGAAATGCTGGCCATCGTGGCGATCGAGAGTCAGCGTCACCGCTGCATGGTCGTGGGCGAGGACCTGGGAACGGTCGAAGAGGCGATGCGCGATGCGCTGACGCAGGCCGACGTGCTGTCCTACCGGTTGCTGTACTTCGAGAGGCAAGGCGACGGCGGTTTCACGCGGCCCGACGCCTATCCGCCGGCTGCCCTCGTCGCACTCAGCACGCACGACCTCGCGACCTTCGCTGGCTGGTGGACGGCCGCCGACCTGCGGGAGCGGCTCGCGCTGGGCCTGTTTCCCGATCCGGCGATCTTCGACAGGCAGCTGGCGGACCGGGCGCACGAGCGCATCGCGTTGATGCAGGCCTTGCGGCAGGCGGGTCTTCTGTCGCGCGAAGAGGTGGCGCAGGCGGCCGGGCTCGCGATGCCGTCCGCGCGCATCGTCGAAGCGGCGCATGCATTCCTCGCCGGCGCACCGTCGGCGCTGATGATGGTGCAGCTAGAGGACGTGGCAGGTCTGGTGGCGCAGGCCAACATGCCGGGCACGGTGGACGAGCATCCGAACTGGCGGCGCAAGCTGCCCGAGCCCGTTGCGGCGCTGGCCGGTGGCGAACGCATGCGCGGATTGGGTGAAGCCTTGCGCGCTGTCCGGCCGCGCCGGACCGAATCGAGCGCGCGAGGCGCATCGCCGGGGCTGCAGACCCGCGTGCCTCGCGCCACCTACCGGCTGCAGTTCCACAAGGATTTCGGTTTCGACGATGCGATCTGCGTGCTGCCGTATCTCGCGGAGCTCGGCGTGAGCCATGTGTACTGCTCGCCGATCCAGCGCGCCCGCGCCGGCAGCATGCACGGCTACGACGTGGTCGCACATGGAGAGATCAACCCCGAACTCGGCGGCGAGGAAGGCTTCGCGCGTTTCACCGAGGCGCTGAAGGCCAACGGCCTCGGCCAGCTGCTGGACATGGTGCCCAACCACATGGGCGTGTTCGGCGCCGACAACGCCTGGTGGATGGACGTGCTGGAGAACGGGCCTGCGTCGCTGTTCGCGCAGCACTTCGACATCGACTGGCAGCCGCTCAACGTCGAGCTGACCGGCAAGGTGCTGTTGCCCGTGCTGGGCGCGCACTACGGCGAGGCGCTGGAGAACGGCGAGTTGGTCCTGCGCTTCGAGGAAGCGACCGGCAGCTTCGCCATCGGCTACTACGACCACCGGTTTCCACTGGCGCCCGAGAGCTATCCCGTGGTGCTCGAGCGGGCGCTGGCGCGGATCGACGACGCAGCCGCATCGGGAAAGCTGGCGAGCCTGTCGACGGCTTTCGGCCATCTGCCGCAGCGCGATGAGATTTCCGCGCAGGGGCAGGTCGAACGCGTGCGCGACAAGGAATTGCTCAAGCTCCGGCTGGCGCGGCTTGCCCGGCGCCATGCCCCGGTGGCGCGGGCGCTCGCGGCGTCGGTGGCGGAACTGAACCTCGCCGTGCCGGAAGCCCGCGACGCGCTGCATCGGCTGATCGAGCTGCAGGCCTACCGGCTCGCTCACTGGCGGGTGGCGGCGGACGAGATCAACTACCGGCGCTTCTTCGACATCAACGATCTCGCGGCCGTGCGCATGGAGCGCGACGAGGTGTTCGAGGCCACGCAGTCGTTCGCGCTGGACCTTGCCGCGTCCGGCGTGGTGGACGGTTTGCGCATCGATCACCCCGACGGGCTCTACGACCCGGCCGACTACTTCCGCAAGCTGCAGGAAGGCTATGCACGGCGCGCCGGACTGGTGCTGCCCGCGCACGACGCCCAGGGGCGGCCCGCGCGGCCCCTGTACGTGGTGGCCGAGAAGATCGCCGGGGCCCACGAGGAAGTGCCCGAGCGCTGGCATGTGCACGGCACCACCGGCTACCGCTTCGCGAATGTGGCCAACGGCGTGCTGGTCGATACAGCCGCCGAGGCGAGCGTCGTGCACACGTGGCAGCGCTTCACCGGCGATGCGGCGGACTTCGCCTCGGTATCGCGCGCCGGACGTCGCGAGGTGATGCGCAACGCACTCGCATCGGAGTTGAACGTGCTGTCGACCGAGCTGCGGCGCATCGCCGGCGCCGACCGCGGCACGCGCGACTACACGCTCAATGCGCTGCGCCACGCGCTGGCCGATGTGGCCGCGTGCATGCCGGTCTACCGTACCTACATCGTCGAAGGGCCGTCGGAGCAGGACGGGCGCTTCATCGACGTAGCCGTCGACGAGGCGGCCCGGCAGAGCAGCGATGTCGACCGGTCGATCTTCGACTTCGTGCGGAGCGCGCTGCGCGCAGAAGCCGTGGCTTCGGCGCCGCCGGCGCTGCGCGAGCGGGTGCGGCGCTTCGCGCTGCGCTTCCAGCAGTTCAGTGCTCCCGTCGCGGCGAAGGGCGTGGAGGACACGGCTTTCTACCGCTACTTTCCGCTTGGCTCGCTCAACGAGGTGGGCGGCGAGCCGGACCTGTTCGGCATCGGGGTCGAGGCCTTTCACGCGGCGAGTGTCGACCGCGCACGGCGTTGGCCTCACACCATGCTGGCGACCTCGACGCACGACAACAAGCGCTCGGAGGACGTGCGCAACCGGATCGACGTGCTGTCGGAGATGCCCAACGAGTGGACGCTGGCGCTCACGCGCTGGCACGGCCTTTGTCGCGGTACGCGCAGGAAGCTGGCGGGCGGCGAGGCGCCGTCGCGCACGGACGAGTACCTGCTGTACCAGACCTTGCTCGGCACCCTGCCTCTCGGCGGGCTCGAGGCTCGCGCGGCACCTGGGTACAGCGACCGCATCTGGCAGTACATGCAGAAGGCCGCCCGGGAAGCCAAGCTGCGCACGCGATGGTCGCAGCCCGATGCTGAATACGAAGCCGCCCTCGAGCGTTTCGTGCGCGACCTGCTGGCCGATTCGAAGGAGGGCACGTGCCTGGCGGACATCCAGCAACTGGCCGACAAGCTGGCATGGTTCGGCGCCTGGAACAGCCTCACGCTCACGCTGCTGAAATACGGTTCGCCCGGGGTGCCCGATCTCTATCAGGGCAGCGAATTCATCGAACTGAGCCTGGTCGACCCCGACAACCGGCGCCCGGTGGACTACGCGCTGCGACAACAGCGGCTTGCTGAGCTGCGAGCGATAGCGGGGCAGGAGGGCTTGGCGCGGCAGGTGCGCTCGATGGTCGAGGCGCCGCACGATGGCCGCGCCAAGCTCTGGTTCATCTGGCGGATGCTGTCGTTGCGGCAGACGCATCCTGCGCTGTTTCGCGAAGGCAGCTACGAGCCGCTGGCGGTCGACGGGCCGCTGTCGAGGCACGTCGTTGCTTTTGCTCGCAGGCACGAAGGCCGGATGCTGGTGGTCGTGGCAGGCCGGTTGTTCGTGGATCTCGTGCGCCGCGATGCGGACGACGATGGCGTCATTCCGGCATTGCCCGATGCCATGAAGTGGAGCGGCACGACCGTGCGCCTTCCCGCCGATGTCCGCGCTGTGGTGTTCGAGAACTTGCTGACTGGCGAGCCTCTGGCGATGGAGGAGGGGCGCATGCGCCTGGACGACGCATTGCGATGGATGCCCTGGGCTGTTCTTTTTTTGGGATGGGAAGCCCCCTGCTGCCTGACGGGCGACATCAGCCCTTCAGGCAATTACCCGGTCTCCATGGACGAGCATCACGAATAGCCCCCATGCCTCCGCCCGAGAAAGTCCCGCATCAACGCCACGACTTCGTCGAGGTGCGTCTCCAGCAGCCAATGCCCGCCATCGAGAAAGTGGAGTTCGGCATCGGGCAGGTCCCGAAGGTATGCGCGCCCTGATTCCTCGGGCATGTAGTGATCCTGCGGGCCCCACACGATCAACGTCGGGGGACGGTGCGTGGCGAGGTACTTCCGGTGCTCGGGAAACCAGGCGCGGTTCTCTTTCAGCCCCGCGATCAGGTCGACTGCGATCTCCTTGCGCCGTGGCGTGACCAGCGACCAGTGCAGCTTCCACAGGTCGGGCGGAATGCATTCGGCGAGCTCGGGCCTCACCGCGTTGAGAAACTCCTCCTTGAAGATGTCCTCGGTGATCGCCTCGGCCAGTTGGGCGTGCATCTGCTCGGCGGGCAGCGTCCAGGTCCGCTCGATCTCGGCGTACTTCGGTCCTAGTGCATCTTCGTACGGGATATCGCCGTTCTGGATGATGAGTGCCGTCACACGCTCGGGCGCGCCGATCGCCAGACGTGCACCGATCGGCGAGCCGAAATCGTGCAGATAGAGTGCGAAGCGCCGGATGCCAAGCGTCTTCACGAAGCGGTCGAGAAAGGCCGCATAGCCGTCGAAGCTGTAGTCGAAGTCTTCCGGGGTGGCGCTGTAGCCGCAGCCCGGGTAGTCGGGCGCAACCAGTCGCCAGCGATCGGCCAGCCTCGGCATGAGCTCGCGAAACTCGTAGGACGAGCACGGGTAGCCGTGCGGCAGCAGCACGACCGGTGCGTCGACCGGGCCGGCTTCGCGATAGAAAGTGTCGACTTCGCCCACCTGAATGCGGCGATTTCGCACACGGGTGTCCATGAGCTCGATGTTCATGCGTCATCTCCTTGCTTTCCCGCAGGCTAGGAATCCTCGAGCGCCTGCTGGGTCGGCGAGCCCGGACGCATGTTGTAGGCCGATGCTGCTTGCCGCGCGGTTCATCCGTCCTGATCATCGCGCGCCTGAGTGCACGTCGATTCAGTCGGCCTTGCGAATCGCTTCTGCGCGACCGCGGCCGTCTTGCCAGATGGCTCTGCTCCGATCGGTCAGGCGTCGAAGCAACTAACCATGCGCTGAACGTGCAACATCGGACGGACTGAAGCCCAGGCGGCGTCGGAACATCGTCGAGAACGCACCGGGACTGTCATAGCCGAGGTCGAGCGCCACGGCGGTGACTGCCTGCCCTTCGGCCAGCCTGGAAAGCGCCGATATCAGGCAGGCGTGCTGGCGCCATTCGCCGAAGGCCATGCCCGTCTGGGCGCGGAAGAACCGTGTGAACGTGCGTTCGCTCCGGTGCAGAGTCGCCGCCCAATCGCCAGCGGTTGCGCGGATGTTGGGTGCGTAGAGGAACTCCACGCACAAGGCATGAAGCGTGCTGTCGCTGGGAAGGGGCGCGAAGATCGGGAGCGTGGCGGCACGCGCGATCTCCGCGAGCGCGAGGCGCATGACCAACCCATCCCTGCCTCGCACGTCGTAGAGCATCTGTACGTCCGTTGCCTCCAGCAGCAACTGGCGGAGCAGGGGAGAGACGAGCAGTACTTCGCAACGCGGCCCACCGCGTGGTGCAGCGCGCGGCTCGATGTAGAGGCTGCGCGTGCTGACGCCAACCATGCGCACGCGATGCGGCTTGCTCGCCGGTATCCAGACTCCGCAATGAGGCGGCACGACCCATGCGCCGTCGTCGATGCCTACCTCCATGAGGCCCGTTGCGCCGTAGAGGAACTGCGCCCGCCGATGCTGGTGCATCTCCAGCAACGTGCCACGCGCGTAGTCGGTGCCGATGGCCAGCACATCGCGTTCAGTGGCGTCGACGCTGTCCAGCGGCACGTTTCTCATCGGCATTCCTCTGTTGGCTGAAATGCGAACATTCTTGTCCAGATTCCGAATGCAGGACAAGACGAGGAGCCATAACCTTGCCGCTCTTGAAGGACGGATTTCGATGGAACTCTATATATGGCTCGCCGCCTGCGGCGTGCTCGCGGGCGTGACCACGGTGCTCTTCGGCTTCGGCGGTGGCTTTGTCGTGGTCCCTTTGCTCTACCAGGCGCTGACGCACATGCGCGCAACAGGATCGCCAGTTGGATCCCACGCGATGCAGATCGCGGTCGCGACATCGACGTGCGTGATGATCTTCGGGTCGGCCATGGCGACGGCGAAGCACCAGCGCGCGGGCTCGCTGGACTGGGCGGTCATCAAGCCGCTGGTTGTCTCCATCGCCATTGGCAGCGCGCTCGGCGCGGCTACCGCGGCGGCGGTGCAGGGCAGTTGGTTGCGCTGGGCTTTCATCGCGTATGTCAGCCTGACCGTCGTGGACTGCTGGCTTCGACCCGGCTTTCTGTCGCAGCCGACGCAGGAGGCTCAGTCCGCCCGGGCGCAGACGGCGCTGACCGGGATCGTGATCGGCTGGATCGCTGCCTTGCTAGGTGTGGGCGGCAGCGTGATGACGGTTCCCCTGCTTCGTCGCAGAGGGGTGAGCATGACCGGTGCGACGGCGATGGCCAGCCCGCTGTCGCTGCCCGTCGCGCTGGTGGGGACTGCGACCTATGCGGTGCTTTCCTGGGGAGGGACGGCGTCGTTGGGTAGCGGGTACGTGGGCTACGTGGATCTGCGTGCGTTTCTTGCCCTGGTCGTCGGCTCGTACGCGGGGATCCGGGTGGCGTCGCCGTTCATCGGGCGGATTCCCGATCGCGTGCATGCGAGGGTTTACGTCGGGCTGCTGATTGCAGTTGTGGTGTCGATGTTGGTGGGTTAGGCGAGTTCGCCAGCGGAGACATCCGACGCTTGGTGAGCCTTGTCTTCCCTGTCCAGGGCTGAGGGCTTCACTGCCAGTGAATTGGAGCGGGTGAAGGGAATCGAACCCTCGTATGAAGCTTGGGAAGCTGCCGTTCTACCATTGAACTACACCCGCATTTCGCAACCCGTTGATTTCAAACGAGTTGTCGACCTAAGTGCCTGATTCTACAGAGGAAAGAAGGCTTTTTTGAATTCGACCGTGTTCCCAAACTCGCCCGGCCACGCCCCTGTCCACTTGGCACCTTGGCGTAGTTTTCTTGATAGAAACTACACCCGAAACCACCCGTCGTCCGCATGCCTGGGAGCGACGGCAGCCGGGAGTATAGGGCCATGTTCTTCGACATCCGCGCTGCCAAACCGCTCAAGGCAGGCGAGCATCTCGTCGTGGAAGGTTGCGAGAGAGCATCGAGCAGCTGCGAAATCTGTGCTCTGAGCGGGAGATCCCAGATTTTCTGAACCTCCGAGAGCACTGTTTCGAGTTCTGCTACCTCCCGAACGGATAGCTCCCTGGTCGGTGCACGGTCATCACGACTTGACTGCAGAAGCCGACGGATGGTGCCTAGTCTGCTTGTGGTTGAGCGACCGAAGTGCCGCCCTTGTGGGGAAATGGTACGTAGCCCTGCGTCGGGGCGGGAAGCCGCTCTATGCACTCAATGGAACACGCATTGACCAACAGCGGAAGAACGTCGGTGGCAACGTTGAGCGACAGCCATCGCTGATGAACTGCGCTTCGACTCTCAAGAAGACCGTTGCAAACGCTGCATCGAATTGGAATCAGGGCTTCGACCACGGGGTCTAGCTTAGGGAATGTTGGCCGGTACTTGTAGTTTCCATAGAGCGCTCGCGTACTAACCGTGCTTGATTTCAGGTGGGGGCACCGCGTTATCTCGTATGGGAACCAGTGCAACCCATACGAGGTGTAAGGGATGAACTGTTCCAGACTCTCCATCTCTCCGATCTCAGGCGGGATACGAAGCAGGTTGCTGCGATACAAATTGAGCTTCTTGACGTGCTTCAGCTTGGCGATCGATGGGGGCAATGTGATGACCTGGCCCCAGAGCTCAGTGCCAAGAATCTCTTTGGGAGAGAGCGTTTCCCTGCGATCGTGTGCCGCATCTTCGATCAATTCCAACAGCGCGAGCCATCCTGGCAAAGTGGTGTCTTGGGATTCGAGATGAAGATGCGTTACTGGCCAGGGCGGTTGGCGTCCTTCCTCGATTGCATCGTAAATCGCATCCCATGCCTCATCGGGCGGGTACATCGTACGCGGTCAATTAATCACGCCCTTGTTCAGTGAACGATGAGCTGTGAGGCTACGTGCCCATGTAGAGCAACATGGACATGTAGACATGACAGAGCAGTACGCAGAGTTGAGAGGCCGGCTGGTTGTGGGGCGCAAGAGTGACGGTCGCAGCGTCTACGACGAGGCCGCCAAGAAGGAGTTGATCGTTGCCTGCCTGAAGCAAGGAGTTTCGGTGGCACGCATGGCGATGGAGCACGGTGTCAACACGAACTTGCTGAGAACGTGGATCACGGCCTACCAGCGACGAAGCGCTCAGGTATCAGCGGGCGACATCGCGCGAGCGCAGGATGCGCCATTCGTTGCCGTACACGTAGAGGGCGAACAAGATCCGAGTGAACGAGTGCCTCAGCGCGAGTGTGCGGTGACGGTTCCCGCGGTCGCCCACACACCAGCTACGGCGGTGGCGGTGATCTCGGATGAAGGCCCCTTGGCAGCACCGCCCCCGATGGTCGGATTGCAGGTGCGACTGCCCAACGGCGTGCAGCTCGATCTCGGTGAGACGACTTTGAAGGAATTGCCCACGCTCGTGCAGATGCTGAGCCGACTGCCATGTTCCGCTTCGACGAAGGGCTGAAGGTCTACCTGCACCGCGAGCCCGTGGACTTCCGGCTGAACATCAACGGCCTGGCCGTGTTGGTGGAGCAGGCGCTGGGCTTGGACCCGTTCGCCTCCTGCGCATATGTATTCAGCAATCGCCGACGCGACCGAGTGAAGATCCTGGGTTGGGAGCGCAACGGCTTCTGGCTGTTGCTCAAACGCCTGGAGAAGGACAGATTCATCTGGCCCTCGGCCGAGGCGGTTCCCACGCTGACGCCCGAGCAGCTGCACTGGTTGCTGGAAGGCATCGACATCGCGGTGGTGCGACGCCACCATCATCGGCGCTACACCAGCGTGGCCTGAAGGAACGATGATGAGGCATGCCGATCCAATCGGGCGTGTCGTCGCCTGCCACCATCACCGCTGAAGAACTCGCCGCGCTCATTGCTGAGCGCGATGCGTTGGCCGGCGCGCTTCGAGTGGCGACTACCGAGCGCGACCTCGCGCTGGAGCGGCTGAAGGCGCTGCAGCGTCAGCTGTTCGCGGCCAAGAGCGAAGCCCGCGGCACGGACCAGAAGGACCTGTTCCTCAACGAGGCCGAGGCACTCGCCCCCACCGATCAGACGCCGCAGGCCGAGGTCGAAGACATCGACGAAGAGGAGTCGACACCGGTCGCTGGGCATCAGCGCAAGAAGCGTGGACGCAAGCCACTGGACCCCGCGCTGCCGCGCGAGATCGTGCGCCACGAGCTGCCCGAGGCCGAGCGTGTGTGCGCACATGACGGGCACGCGCTGGTGGAGATCGGCGCCGAGATCAGCGAACAGATGGACGTCATACCCGAGCAGGTGCGCGTGCTGCAGCACCACCGCATCAAGTACGCCTGTCCCTGCTGCGATCAGAGCCTGAAGGTTGCACCGACGCCGGCGCGCATCATCCCGCGCGGGCTGCTCACCGAGCAGGCGCAGGCCTGGGTCATCACCGGCAAGTACCAGTTCGGCATGCCGCTGTATCGCACGGCCGTATTGCTACGCCGCTTCGGGGGCGACATCGCGAGCAACACGCTGGCTTCGGGCATCGTGCGCGTCGGCCAGGCTGTGCAGCCGGTCATCAACCTGCTGCGCGACCACCTGCTCGACTCGGACCTGATCTACGGCGATGAGACCACGGTCCAGGTGCTCAAGGAGCCGGGACGCAAGGCCCAGACGAAGAGTTTTATGTGGGCGCAGATGAACGGCACCGGTCCACCAGTGCGGCTGTTCGCCTACGCGCCGGGGCGCGGCGCCGTGCATGCCGAGAAGCTGTATGCCGGCATCCGCCCCGGGACCACGCTCATGAGCGATGGCTACGAGGTCTACAACGGCATCGCGAAGGCCGGCGGTCTTACGCATCTGGGATGCTGGGTTCATGCACGTCGACCGCTGATCAAGGCCGAGGACGCTATCCCGAAGGCGGCGCGCTCGCCTGATCAGATCGCGACCCGGCTCGTGCGGCTGATTGCCAAGCTGTATCGTGCGGAGACCTTGGCCAAGGACTGGACGCCCGCGCGCCGGCTGCGGCTGCGCTCGCGCTACAGCGCCGCCGTTGTGCGCGAGATCGAACGGCTGCTGCTCACGCACCTGCACGCCGTTGCACCATCGAGCCTGCTGGGCGAAGCGCTGCACTACCTGCACGGGCAGTGGCCCAAGCTCGTGCGGTTCCTGGACAACGGCACCTGGCCGCTGGACTCCAACCCGGTGGAGAACGCGATCCGCCCCTTCGTTGTTGGAAGGAAGGCATGGTTGTTCGCCGACACCGTCGGCGGCGCCAATGCGAGCGCCAATCTCTACTCGCTGATCGAAACGGCCAAGGCCAACAACGTCGAGCCCTACCGCTACCTCGTCGCCTTGTTCAAGAAACTGCCGCTGGCGCAGACGGTCGACGACTACGAGGCGCTGCTGCCCTGGAACATCGAGCTCGACGCACTTTAGACCGCGCTGCGCACGTCGCTTCCGGCACCACGCGCAAGGGCGTGGTTTATTGACGGCTTACGGTACATCTCGCATGAATGAATAGTCAACACGTTCTCCCTTGGCCACCCTACGCACTGCGACAGCATTCTCGTCTACTCGTCACTGGTGAGCGATGCACCGCGGCACTTGCTGAGCACGGGTCAACCATGCCCGTAGGGGGTGGTCATATCAAGCTCTCGTATCGCCCCGCGAAACCGAGCAGTCGCTCAAAACGCCACCGAGATACGCAAGCGTCCGGCCAATCCGTGTTCTCGTGCCTCACGTGGCAACATACCAGTTGTTGACAGCGCGCATCGCGCGATAGGGAGCTTGATTTGTTAACTTTTTCAAAGGCGCGAAGGATCGCGGAAGCATGGGTCGATATCGTCACTGAGGGCAACTCGGCGCTCGACAGTGATTTCACGATAGCGAAGCCATATGGCTGGCTGTTCTGTTGGAACAGCAAGGAGTTCTTGGCCGACCGCACGATCGAAGGGAACGCGCTGGTCGGCAACGTCCCTATATTCGTCGATCGAGTCAACGGCGAACTTCTATGTGTTGGCCCAATTGGATTGGCTGGCCCCGGATGCGAGCATTGGTTTGCCGAGTACGAGGCGTCGATCCCTCCCGCTCGGCTCCAGATGACCCCCGAGCAACCTCACTGGGAGTCCTGACCAAGAGTCAGCTGCATATGTGCTCTGCTGACCAGCGATGGGCAGAGGTTCGGCAGTGTGCTTGAGGCTGCGCGGCCAAGGCATCGTGTCGGCCGTGAACTTGTCGCTGTGTAGGTGACGCAAACGATGATCGCCTACACCATCATTCAGAATCGACCTCGACCTCCTCGTAGTTGCCCTCATCATCGAATCGGATCACGACGATCGAGGCACCGTAGAAGGCCTGAGTCGCATCGCGGCACTCAAGATGTCCCCCGTCAGGAAAGCCGATGCAAAGTACCTGCGGCTCCATCGCTGCTGCGGCGGACCCGGCCTCGCTCGCATACCGGCTGCGCTCTTTTTCGCTCGCCTCGGATCCCGCAGCTTCCGCTATCTCTTCCGCGGCCTGCCGCCTGAGTTGTGCTTCGTTCTTCAGCACTCTAGGTAGCAGCGCCTTAGCGTAGGCGATTGATTCGATCTGGCGTTCGCGGGAATGATCTTCCTCATCTAGGTCGATGAGCAGGCGAACCCGGTGCGGACCGAATTCGATGTTGCCCACCCATTCGGAAGTTCTCCAGGAAAGTTCGCCGAGTACAGCGTCGCGGTTCTGGGTCAGAAGTTCTTCGGTACGCGCCATTTTCAAGTACTCGTCTGATTGCTATCGAGGCGCCGGTTCGTCTTGCTTGTGCCCGGCCGACGGATGTTGCCACACGGGTGCGCGACCGGTTCGCGCTGCGGGACGAACGAAGCAGCGGCGATTCGTCGGCAGATCGCTAGTCCTCGGCAAAGATCTCGCCAAACCCCTGGAAGACCCAACGGTCATCTACCAGTCTTGCGTGACCCTTGGCGCCGGTGCTACGCGCGGGGCGCTGCAGCAACTCGTCGTGGCCGTGGATGCCCCGGACATCGAGGGGCAGATCGACGACCTGGCTGCCGCCGTGGGCGGCACGCTGATTCCGTACGCCAAGCCTTTCACGGTGATCAAGAACATCCAGATCACGCTGCAGTCAGGCGCCAGCACAGCAACCATCGCGGAGCCGACGAAGCGCGTCGAAGTGGACTCGCTGTCACGCAACGCTACCAGGCAGGGCATCCGTAGCCGCTCAGTAGCGCTCAGGGCGCTGCCTCTGTGGCTCGTTGCGAATGCCTTGCTTGCGATAGTTGTAGTCACGAATACAGGCGGCGTGCCGTTCTTGTGCGGGGATCAGGCGATTGTTGTGACAGTCCACTTGGTCCTCGCGGGTGCGCTCCCTGGGGCAGTTCTCCTTGTAGTAAAAAAAGCGATCCCGATAGCTGCCGCAGGCTCGATCAGCTTCATCCGCGAGGGCTTGCGCTGCCCCGGCAAGGAGCGCAGTGGCAAGAAGGATTCGTGTGGTATTCATATCCTCGTCTCCATGTTTGTGGCGTGCCAGCCTATTGCGGAGTGGAAAAGTCAGCCTCCCCAAAATGAAGGAGGCGACCTCCTGAATTCGAGGGAGCCACGCGAGCGTCCGGGATGGTCATGAGCCCTGGTCAGTGCACGTAGTCTGCGCGCAGGGCTGGCGACAGCACGAAATTTTGTGGGTAGGTGTAGTTGTTCTCTCTTCAGTGGATGGAGAGCGTCTCGGTCATCTGTTGGTAGAGGGTGGTCGCGGCCAGCGCCCACGAAAAAGCCGCCTCGAGGGCGGCTTTGGGAATGTGGTCGTGAACTCTTACGCGGTCCACGCTACGGCAAATTCTTTTGCATGAAGTCAATATTGTTTTTCTCGTCGTAGTGACTTCGACGCGCTGGCATGAGATTCAGCTTGCCTGGCCAGGCACTGCTCAGGAGTTCTGAGCGCGGCGTAATTGTAGCAGGCGCGAAGTGCGCTGGATCTCGATTGGCCAGAATGGCGTTGTAGATGGCTTAGCCAGACTTCTGGGAGCTACCCACTGGGCTATTCGCGCGTCACCATCGAGCTGACACGGCTCAATAGAGACGTTTTTTGAGAATGGCAGATTGCGAGTCTAGGCAGAGGCATTCAACGAATTGGGCACTTGGGCAAGAGGTCGACCCGCACCTGGTCATCGACAAAGATCTCCCCGAACCCTTGAAAGACCCAGCGATCATCACTGCGCGCGTAGACAGCCGTGAACTCGTTGTTGATGCGACGAGACCAGAAGTGCAGGCCGAGTCGCCCTCGAAACAGGATGATCTGCGCGAGATCGGCATCGATCTCACCGAGCCCAGCGACCATCTCGTCGATCTGCGGCAGCACTGCTTCCAGTGTCGGAATGACCTCTCGTTGAAGAGCCTGCTGATCGACGGCATACACCTGGATCGTGACCTCGTCCGGTGTTCCGCGGTACAGGTCGCTGTCGAACTGCACGCGACCCTCAGGATCCGGTTGGTCGTCCGCCTGGTGGAAGCCTTGGAGTCGTAGTTCGGCGAGGTAGTCCATCGGCGGAGGCGTAGGTCGTATGGGAAGTGATCGTTGGGCGCAACCCCACGTGTCCCTGCTCGGAGGATGTCCAGGGCTTGATGCGGCATCGTGCGTCGACGCGAGCCGAAGGGGCTCGTCCGAGAACGACTACAGCGAAGCCGCAGAGCCTTGGCCGACAACGTTCGAGACGTCCGGAATGCTCGCGTGGAGCAACTGCACGTCGAGCGGATCGCAGCGGCTGCTGATCTGCTTCCCATCGAACTTCACCCGAAGCAACGGACCGCTTGCCCCGACTATGGTGCCGGGTCTTCCCTCGCACAGCACGCGGCTTCCTCTTTCGAGCGCGAGTCCGTGCCGTGCGCCAATTTCCCTGATAGTCATCGTGTTGCCCGCGGGTGTGAGTGATCGGCAGATTCTTGCTGACGAGTGGCTAAAACACCCTTCCGAAATTCGCTCGGGCATGTAGGACAGGCGTGGCGGTTCGCGTCAAGAGAAAGCCCGCGGGCAGGATTTTCGGGTTCGGGCATCCGCTCCACGGCCGGAAGTGATACCCCTTCGGATGTGCTCCCTGGCCTGGTGGCCTCCCACAAAAGCAGGATTGCGCGCAGCGGGCCTCGGGGATTTACTGGCGCTTCAGATTGTCCAGAGGAACATCCATGGCCAAGGCCACTCATCGCAAAGCTACGGTGACTTTGAAGCTGCCGTTCGACATTCCGTCCGACGCGGAGCTGACCGCTCTCCGGGATGCCGGAATCCCGGTCAACGATCTGGGCGTTGCGGCTTCCGGGTTCTTGTACATGAGGACAACCAGCGACTATCGCTCCCACATTTTTCGCTGGTTCGCCAATAGCGGCTCGATGGATGGTTCTGACAGCGAAATGGCATCGATGCGATGACGATGCGGTCGCCAATGGAAAGAGGGCAGAGCCGGCAGATGATGCGGCTCAAGGCAGTCCTGGGCGTCGCGGCGGAGGCGTGAAGGGCTCTTCGGGCTCGTTGCCAGGCACTTCATAGGTGAGCGTTGCGTACGCCACCGCGGCCGCATCGCGCGGGTCGTGGTCCATGTGGACTTGGTAGAGCGTCGCAGTCAGGCCGTCGAGCCACTCTTCGTCGATCTCGCCGGCGAACAGTTCGTGGAACGCATCCTTGAACTCGTACCACCAGGCTTCCTGATCCGTCAGGGCTGCCCCGGCGACGATGATGGGTTGAGCGGGCTTCCACATGGCGGCATGCTACTTCCGAGCCGGCATGCCGTCAGAATGAGGCGGCGGCAAGGTGCGGGCTTCGGCGAAACTGCAGCGTTTTCACCGGATCTCCGGTAGTACCTGCATCGCCGCGCAAGCCGACCGACTCCAAACCGTGCCGAGCATGAAAGCCAAGTTCATCCGACTCATCCTTCCCGTCTTCCTTGCTTCCGCGGCAGCCGGGCCCGCCGTCGCCGGAACGATCTCCTGCGTTCCGGCCCCGGGCAATGCAGGGGGCGCTCCCTGGATCCGCCGTATCGCCATCGACGAACACGCTCGCACCGTCAACATGGACGTCGTCCGCCACAGGACGAAGGACGCAGACACCATGGGCAAGATGAGGGCCGAGCTGCTGAGCATGGACGAGACCCAGGGCGGCGAGCCCGTCTACGTGTTCAATGCCGTTCCCGCGGCGGGCAGCGAGGTCACGAGCCTCTTCAAGCTGTTCAAGAGCGGCGAGTGGCGCCTGATCAGTGCCGGGGTGGCCTTCGTGGGCAAGGTGCCGGTGCTGCGCGGCATCGAGCCGGGCATCGTCTTCGACTGCAAGCGCTCGGACCTGGGGTAGCGCCGCAACATCGATTTCTTCAAGAGAAGAAAAAATTTTCAGCGCTGCCTCTTTCGCGGGCATTGCGTTGCAGGCCACGCCAGGCAAGGCTTCCGAGCGATGCGCACACGGTTTTCCACAGCATTGTCCCCATCGGAACGGGAAAACCTGTCACGGCTTTGTGGTAAGGGCGGGTCAATAGGAAAAAGGGTAGCCCGAGGGTAGGCGTGTTCCGACAGACTTGGCGGCGCTCGCGGAGGAACATGGCTTGCACCGCAGCTCGTTGCGGCAAGGAGCCTGAAATGACGTTCGACTTCCTGTTTCGCCCGAATCACACCGCGTACCTCCGGCGCGCGGCGGCCCTCCTTGAAGAGGCTCAGATGGCGCGCATCGAGCATCAGGCCGCGGCAGAGCATCACAGCGCGCTTGCCCGCATGTACGCCGAACGCGTCAGGCGTCTTGAGAACGAGCTCTATCGCCAGCCGCAGGGCGCGGCGGCGCACGGGGTTGTGGCGGAAGGCACCGCGGACGACCGGCCCCAGCTGTATTCGCTGGACGGAAGCCGCAAGCCGGGCCTGACTTCGGCAAGCTGAAGGCGGCCGGCCAGGGCGCCAGTCCGGGCCGCGTTGCGACCCGGCAAAAAAATACCCGCCGAAGCGGGTTTCGAGTTGCCCTGGTGGGCAGGCTCCAATCACTGACGGAGAGCTCTTCTTTTATGCGGCCCTGTTGCGTGACAGCGTCGCTATGGTCGGTGGTCGCCTGGGAAGCCGGTGTCAGCCGGAAACAGGTAGTCGCCGTAGGACACCTATTAAAACGTGAACTATTTGGCAGTTTTACTGGGTCGCAGTAGAGGCCACGAGAGCGCCGCAAGCTACGTCGATTCGAAGTGTCGGTCCCGTCCGACAAGACGGCGGCGCATGAAGCCCTAGATTTTGTGGGCTCGCTTTGAATTGCGAGTTCTCTGTGCGTGACAGCACTCAAGAGGTTCAACCCAGCCTTGTGCTGGGTTTTTTTTGCGTCGCTCCAGGCGCTCTTCGTTGGAAGAGTTCAGAAGAGCTCGAACCGGAAGGTGGTGCTGTGCGGCTGGCTCAGGAGCGGAGTCGCGATCCCGCTCGCGTGCTCCCAGGCTTCGCGCCAGAGCCTGGCGTTGGCGATCTGCGTGTCGCTCATCGATTCGATGCCGGATTCGAGCTGGTTCATCCACGCCCGATGGCATTTCACCAGCCTCGATGAAGTGCCGATGCGCTCCTCGAGCAGCCGCAGGAAGGTGAAGCGCACCTCCATCAGGTCCCGTATCGAAAGGCTGGCGCCCTCCAGTCGGACGGTGTAGAGCTGCTCGCGATTGGCTTTGTGATCGAACATCGGACGCGCATGCAACAAGGCTGCGAGCCGACTTGCCAGGAGCGCGAAGGCGCTTGTCCGAAGGTCTCAGGCCTTGTCTCTCTGTTTAGAAAGAATGTGTAACCGCAAATATTAGCCAAGCACCTGTTGTGCGAAATGGAATCAGCGTTCCGGTTTGTCGCGTTGCTGCCTCCGTGCCCACCAAGGCGACGCGTGCACGGGGAGGGCGATGGTCAGCGCAGGAACACGTGCTGCATGAACTGCCTGATCGGGTACTGGATCACCGTCTGCACCTTCGCCGGCAACTCGAGGGGGCGCATCAGCATCTTGAGCGTGGTGCCGGCGCTCAGGTTGGTCCGGATGGTGCTGTTCATGTCGGCGCTCAGTTGCTGCACGTAGGCCGTGTCGCTGGCGCGATCGGGCGAGCGGGTCTGCACCACGTGGCGGATCGCGCAGTCGGCGTCCTCGCTCTTGAGCTCGAGCGTGCGCCGGCCGATGGTGCCCATCACGCGCAGGCGACCCAGCTTCTCCTGCTCGCGGTAGCGCCGGTAGTAGCGGTAGAAGTGCTTGTAGTGGTTGACCTCGTCGGTCGCGATGCGGGTCGCCAGGTCTTGAAGCACCGGCTCGTTGGTGCTGCGGGCCATGGCGCGGTAGTAGGTTGCGGTGCCGGTCTCGACGACGCAGCGGGCAGTCATTTCGAGGCCGCGGGTCGGGGCGAGCAGCTCGACCTTGCAGTAGGTCGCGTATTCCTCGAGGAAGTTCTGGTAGGCGGTATCCCAGTCGAACTCCGGCCATACGTGGCGAACGTAGGCGCGCAGGGCCCTGCCGTGCTGGAGTTCTTCGAGTTCCCAGTGCTGCGAGAGCCATTCCGTGACCTCGTCGTCGCCCTGGAAGAAGTTCACCAGGTTGTGCGTGTAGAGGTCCGAGCCGCTCTCGATGAAGGAGGCCGAGGTCACCAGGTAGAAGAGGTTCTCGTCGGGGCGAACCTTGTCGAGCGCGATGCGCGAGAAATCCAGGTCTTCGATCGTCCAGTGCCGTTCGGCATCTTGGCTTGCCATGCGAACTCCTTGATCTTTTTGTCCGTACAAGTACGGATGGCGCAGACCGTGTTTGGTTCTCGTTTTTTGCGCCAGGACACATATTAGCCGTGGAGTCCGGATCGTGTCGTCTTCCGGGAGGCCCCGGCCGGCGCGGGCGGCATGGCCAAACCTATAATCGTTTGTTCAAGCAAATCAAGCAGTTAGGCCGGTTCGCCGCAGTGGGTTCGACATGAGGGTCGCCATCGCCGCGCCGCCCTCGACGGCAGAAGACGAATCCAAAGATGAGCCAGCCCACATTCACGGTCGCGGACATCCGCAAGACCTTTATCGATTTCTTCGCTTCCAAGGGCCACACGGCAGTGGCGTCGAGCCCGCTCGTGCCGGGCAACGACCCGACGCTGATGTTCACCAATTCGGGCATGGTGCAGTTCAAGGACGTGTTCCTCGGCACCGACAAGCGTCCCTACAAGCGCGCGGCCTCCGTCCAGGCCTGCCTGCGCGCCGGCGGCAAGCACAACGACCTGGAGAACGTGGGCTATACCGCCCGCCACCACACCTTCTTCGAGATGCTGGGCAACTGGAGCTTCGGCGACTACTTCAAGCGCGAATCGCTGAAGTGGGGCTGGGAGCTGCTGACCGAGGTCTACAAGCTGCCGGCCGAGAAGCTGCTGGCCACCGTCTACCACGAGGACGACGAGGCCTACGACATCTGGACCAAGGAAATCGGCCTGCCTCCCGAGCGCGTGATCCGCATCGGCGACAACAAGGGCGGCAAGTACAAGTCCGACAACTTCTGGATGATGGCCGACACCGGCCCGTGCGGCCCGTGCTCCGAGATCTTCTACGACCACGGCCCGCACATCCCCGGCGGCCCCCCGGGCAGCCCCGAGGAAGACGGCGACCGCTTCATCGAGATCTGGAACCACGTGTTCATGCAGTTCGACATGCAGCCCGACGGCAGCGTGGTCAAGCTGCCCGCGCCCTGCGTCGACACCGGCATGGGCCTGGAGCGCCTCGCTGCCATCCTGCAGCACGTGCACAGCAATTACGAGATCGACATCTTCGACGCGCTCATCAAGGCCGCCGGCCGCGAGACGGGCACGCAGGACCTGTCGAACAACTCGCTCAAGGTGATCGCCGACCACATCCGCGCCACCTCGTTCCTGGTGGCCGACGGCGTGATCCCGTCGAACGAAGGCCGCGGCTACGTGCAGCGCCGCATCATCCGCCGCGCCATCCGCCACGGCTACAAGCTCGGCCAGAAGAAGCCCTTCTTCCACAAGCTGGTGCCCGATCTCGTGAAGCTCATGGGCGAGGCCTACCCCAAGCTCGTGGCCGACGAGAAGCGCATCACCGACACGCTGAAGGCAGAGGAAGAGCGCTTCTTCGAGACGCTGGCCAACGGCATGGAAATCCTCGACGCGGCCCTGGCTGGCGACGCCAAGGTGCTGCCGGGCGACGTGGCCTTCAAGCTGCACGACACCTACGGCTTCCCGCTCGACCTGTCGGCCGACGTTTGCCGCGAGCGCGGCGTGAGCGTCGACGAGGCCGGCTTCAACGCCGCCATGGAAAAGCAGAAGGCCGCGGGCCGTGCAGCCGGCAAGTTCAAGATGGACCGCAACGTCGAATACGCCGGCGCGGGCAACACCTTCACCGGCTACGACCACCTCGAGGAAAGCGCCAAGGTCGTCGCGCTGTACCTCGAAGGCGCCGCCGTGCAGGAACTCAAGGAAGGCCAGAGCGGCATCGTCGTGCTCGACACCACGCCCTTCTATTCGGAAAGCGGCGGCCAGGTCGGCGACCAGGGCGTGCTCGTGGCCGAAGGCGTGCAGTTCGGAGTGGAAGACACGCAGAAGATCAAGGCCGACGTGTTCGGCCACCACGGCACCCAGACCCAGGGCACGCTGAAGGTCGGCGATGCGGTCAAGGCCGCGGTCGACACCGCGCGCCGCGCCGCCACCATGCGCAACCACTCGGTCACCCACCTGATGCACAAGGCCTTGCGCGAAGTATTGGGCGGCCACGTGCAGCAGAAGGGCTCGCTGGTCGATGCCGACAAGACGCGCTTCGACTTCGCGCACAACGCGCCCGTCACGCACGAGCAGATCCTCGAGATCGAGAAGCGCGTGAACGCCGAGATCCTCGCCAACACCGAGACGCACGCCCGCGTGATGGACATGGAGTCGGCCCAGAAGACCGGCGCGATGATGCTGTTCGGCGAGAAGTACGGCGAGACCGTGCGCGTGCTCGACATCGGCACCAGCCGCGAACTGTGCGGCGGCACCCACGTGGGCCGCACGGGCGACATCGGCCTCTTCAAGATCGTCAGCGAAGGCGGCGTGGCTGCCGGCGTGCGCCGCGTCGAAGCCGTCACCGGCGCCAACGCGCTGTCGTACCTGCAGGACCTCGAATCGACCGTGCAGAGCGCGGCCGCCACGCTCAAGTCGCCGGCGGCCGAACTGCAGGGCCGGCTCTCGCAGGTGCTGGAGCAGGTGAGGGCGCTCGAGCGCGAAGTGGGCGCGCTCAAGGGCAAGCTCGCTTCGTCGCAGGGCGACGAGCTCGTGTCGCAGGTCGTGGACGTCAAGGGCATCAAGGTGCTGGCCGCCAAGCTCGACGGCGCAGACGCCAAGACGCTGCGCGAGACCATGGACAAGCTCAAGGACAAGCTCAAGACCGCCGCCATCGTGCTGGCCGCCGTCGACGGCGAGAAGGTGCAGATCGCTGCCGGCGTCACGGCCGACAGCACCGGCAAGGTCAAGGCCGGCGAGCTGGTCAACTTCGTGGCCCAGCAGGTCGGCGGCAAGGGCGGCGGCAAGGCCGACATGGCTATGGCCGGCGGCACCAATGCGGCGGGCCTCCCGGCCGCGCTGCAGTCGGTCCAGGCCTGGGTCGCGGACCGCGCCTGACAGGCAGGCACACACCCGGAACAAGCACTTCACTCATGCCAGAAGCAATCCCCGGTGAAGTGCTTGTGATGGGGGCGGGCACCATCGGCTGCTTCATCGGCGGAAGCCTCGCGGCGGCTGGCGTGCCCGTCACCTTCGTCGGCCGTCCGCGCGTGCTCGAGAAGCTCGCGAAGCATGGCCTGACGCTCACCGACATCGACGGCGCCACGCGCAGCCTTCCTGCCGACAGGCTGCGGCTCAGCGGACAGGTTCCCGTCGGCGCCAGGCCCTCGCTGGTGCTGCTGTGCGTGAAGAGCGGCGCCACCGCCGAGGCGGCGGGCGAGCTGGCCTTCGCGCTGCCGGCAGGTACCGCGGTGATCTCGTTGCAGAACGGCATCTCCAACTGCGCCGCCGCCGCCCAGGCCGGCCCTTCGCTCAACGTGCTGGCGGGCATGGTGCCCTACAACGTGGCCGAGATCGGCCCGGGCGCCTTCCATCGCGGCACTCCCGGCCGGCTGGCCGCCGAGGACGACGCGGCGCTGCGCCCCTGGCTTCCCGTCTTCGAGCGTGCCGGCGTGCCGCTCGACCTGCATGCCGACCTGCTGCCGGTGCAGTGGGGCAAGCTGATGCTCAACCTCAACAACCCCGTCAACGCGCTTTCGGGCCTGCCCCTGCGCGAAGAGCTGATGCAGCGCGGCTACCGCCGCTGCTTCGCGTCGCTGATCGACGAGGCGCTGGGCATCCTCAACGTGGCCGGCATCGCGCCGGCGCAGGTGGCGGCTGTGCCCGCGCATCGGCTGGTGAGCCTGCTGCGGCTGCCCGACTGGATCTTCCGCATCGTCGCCGCGCGCATGCTGCGCATCGACGCCAAGGCTCGCTCCAGCATGGCCGACGACCTTGCGCTCGGCCGCCGCACCGAGATCGACGCGCTCAGCGGCGAGGTGGTACGCCTCGCGCAGGAGCACGGCCTGAGCGCACCGCGCAATGCGCGCATGGTCGCGCTGCTCGAGGCCTGGCCGCAACAGCCGAAGCGCTGGACGGCACGGCAATTGCAGGACGCGCTGGGCCTGTAGCGTCCGGCCCTGTACCCTCGGCTGCGTCACGGCAGCTTTCAAGGGGTTGTTCTCATGCAGGTCCTGATTCTCGGCAGCGGCGTCATCGGCACCTCGATCGCGTACTACCTGGCACGCGCCGGGCACGAGGTGACGGTGCTGGAGCGCCAGCCGGCGCCCGCGCTCGAAACCAGCTTCGCCAACGCCGGCGAGGTTTCTCCCGGCTACTCGGCGCCATGGGCCGGGCCCGGCGTGCCGGTCAAGGCCATCAAGTGGATGCTGATGCAGCACAGCCCGCTGGTCATCAAGCCCATGCTCGATCCGGCCATGTGGCGCTGGGGTCTCGCGATGCTGCGCAACTGCACGCAGGCGCGCTACGAGATCAACAAGAGCCGCATGGTGCGGCTTGCCGAATACAGCCGTGATTGCCTGAAGGCGCTGCGCGCCGACACCGGCATCGCCTACGACGAGCGCATGCAGGGCACGCTGCAGCTCTTTCGCACGCAGCAGCAACTCGACGGCACCTCGAAGGACGTCGAAGTGCTCCAGGCCTCCGGCGTGCCCTACCAGCTGCTCGACCGCGAAGGTTGCGTGCAGTACGAGCCCGCGCTCGCGGCGGTGAAGGAAAAGTTCGTCGGCGGCTTGCGGTTGCCGGGCGACGAGACCGGCGACTGCTTCAAGTTCACGCAGGCGCTGGCGAAGCTGGCTGAAGCCGAGGGCGTGAAGTTCCGGTTCGGCGTGAACATCCAGGCTCTCGAGCACGATGCGGCCAAGGGCGTGACGGCCGTGCGCACCGACGCCGGCAGCTTCACCGCGGAGCGCTACGTGGTCGCGCTCGGCAGCTACTCGCCGGCGCTGGTCAGGCCGCTGGGCATCCGGCTGCCGGTGTACCCGGTCAAGGGCTTCTCGATCACCGTGCCGATCACAGATGCCGGCGGGGCGCCCGAATCGACGGTGATGGACGAGACCTTCAAGGTCGCGGTCACGCGCCTGGGCGACCGCATTCGCGTGGGCGGCACGGCGCAGCTCTCGGGCTTCGACCTGCGGCTCAACGAGCGCCGGCGCGACACGCTCGAACACGTCGTGACCGATCTCTTCCCGCGAGGCGGCAACGTGCGCGACGCCTCTTTCTGGACCGGACTGCGGCCCATGACACCCGACGGCACGCCGGTGATCGGCGCCACCCGCATTCCCAACCTGTTGCTGAGCACCGGCCACGGCACCCTCGGCTGGACCATGGCGGCGGGCACCGGTCGCGTGATGGCCGACCTGATCGGGGGCAGGGCGCCCGCGATCGACATGGAAGGCCTCACCGTGGCGCGCTACGGCGGCTGACGCTTCGCCCCTGCCCCTGCCCCTCGACGCCAACACAGGGCGGCCCCGAAAAGGCCGCCCTGTTTTCGTTGTGACACAAGGATTCGGGTTTTCCCTTAGTCATGAAGTTGTCTTCTTCGATATTCTTCGTGGCGTTCCATTAATAAATCGTTGTTTCTTTAGTGAAACAAACCTCGATCAGACGGACACGATGAAACAGACACGCCGCCATGCCATCGCCGCTGCCATTTCCATGGCCGCCGCTTGCGCCTCCGGACTCGCCTGGGCAGCCGACAGCTACCCGGCCAAGCCGATCACGCTGGTCGTTGCCTATCCGGCCGGTGGCGACACCGACGCGCTGGCACGGCTCTTCGCCGAGAAGCTGTCGACGCGCGTCGGCCAGCCCGTGGTGGTCGACAACCGTCCCGGCGCCAGCGGCATCATCGGCAGCGCCTACGTGTCGAAAGCCACGCCCGACGGCTACACGCTGCTGCTCGCGCCCAGCACCTTCTCGATCGCGCAGCTGGTGCTGAAGACCAACGGCTCGGGCTACGACGTGCTGAACGGCTTCACGCCCATCGTGCAGACGGGCAGCCAGCCGCTGTTCCTGGTGGCCGGCGGCAACAGCGGTTTCGCCGGGCTGAAGGACGCCGTGGCGGCCGGCAAGGGCGGCAAGTCGCTGAGCTACGCGAGCCCGGGCAGCGGCTCGCCGATGCACATCCTGGGCGAGATGTTCGCCCGCGCCTCGGGCACCACGCTTGCGCACGTGCCCTACAAGGGCGTGGCGCCGGCCATCAACGACGTGCTGGGCGGCCATGTGCCCGTCACCTTCATCACGCTGGGCCCCGTGGCGCCGTACCTCACCAACGGCAAGCTGCGCCCGCTGGCCGTGGCCTCGGCCCAGCGCTCGCCGCTCGCGCCCAACGTGCCGACGCTGGCCGAGCAGGGCTACAAGGACGTCGAGGTGACCGCCTGGAACGGCCTCTGGGGTCCACGCGGTCTTCCGCCCGAGATCGTGAAGACGCTCAACGGCCACTTCAACGAGATCCTGAAGATGCCCGAGATCGTCTCGCGCATGGCCGTGCTCGGCACCACGCCCGTGGGCGGCGACGCCGACGTGCTCGGCAAGACCAACGCCGCCGACTACGCGCGCTTCGGCAAGGTCATCAAGGAGCTCGGCATCCAGGCCGACTGACCCGCACGACCGATCCACGCACCTCACTCTCATGACCGAACTCAAAGCCATCGCCGACCCGTCCAGCCTGCAGGCGCTGCTGGCCGAACTGCCCGGCAACCTGCTGGCCGGCCGCCGCGCACTCGTGACCGGCGGCGCGCGCGGCCTGGGCCTCGCCTTCGCGCAGTGCATCGCCGCCGCAGGCGCGAGCGTGGTGCTGGCCGACATCCTCGGCGAGCTGGCCGAGACCGAGGCGAAGGCCCTGCGTGACGCCGGCCGCACTGCCCACGCGCTGCCGGTCGACCTGTCGAATCCAGATTCGATCGTGGCCTGCGCCGACGAGGCGATCCGCCTGCTCGGCGGCCTCGACGGGCTCGTCAACAACGCGGCCATCACCAACTCGGGCGGCAAGGATGCGCACCAGCTCGAGATCGACATGTGGGACCGCGTGATGAACGTCAACGTGCGCGGCAGCTGGCTCATGGGCCGCGCCTGCCGCGCCGCGCTGGCCGAGAGCGGCCGAGGCTCGATCGTCAACCTCGCCTCCGACACCGCCCTGTGGGGTGCGCCCAACCTGCTGGCCTATGCGTCGAGCAAGGGCGCCGTCATTTCCATGACGCGCTCGCTGGCGCGCGAATGGGGCGGCGACAACATCACCGTCAACGCCGTGGCGCCCGGCCTCACGCTTGTGGAAGCCACCGAATACGTGCCGATGGCGCGCCACCAGAAATACCTCGAAGGCCGCGCCATCCCGCGCGAGCAGCAGGCCGCCGACGTGTGCGGCGCCACCGTCTTCCTGCTTTCCGGCCTCGCGCGCTTCGTGACGGGCCAGCTGCTGGCCGTCAACGGCGGCTTCGCGATGCACTGAAAGCACGCCCCGATTTTTCCGACCAAGGAGTGAACCCGATGAGCGATCTGTCCGAACAGCAGAAGATCAACGAAACCGCCGCCAGCAGCCTGGCGCAGCCCGAAGGCAGCAGCCTCGCGGAGTGGATGAACACCCGCATCGCGCGCTACGAAACCCGCAAGTACGACTGGGACGCGCTGAAGTTCCAGGCCGACTTCGACCCCAAGTTCCGCCGCGCGCAGATGCGCTACGTGGGCACCGGCGGCACCGGCGTCGCGAAGGACGTCAACACCGTGCCCGCCGAGCACTTCACCTTCTCGACCATGGTGATCCCCGCCGGCCACGAAGGCCCGCCGCACCTGCACACCGACGTGGAGGAAGTGTTCTTCCTGATCCGCGGCAAGCTCAAGGTGGTGATCGAGAAGGACGGCGAGCGCTTCGAGACCATCATGACCGACCGCGACCTGATCTCGGTGCCGCCCGGCGTGTACCGCGAAGAGATCAACATCGGCGACGAGGACGCGCTGATGTGCGTGATGCTCGGCGCGAAGAAGCCGGTGACGCCGACCTATCCGGCCGATCACCCCCTGGCCAAGATCAAGCGCTGAACGGGCAGGCCATGATCGACGCCGCATCCGATGCACTGACCCTGCCGGCCTCCGAGCTGGCACGGCTCGACGCCGACTTTCCGGCCCGCGATGTCGCGGTCGGTGGCGGCGCCGTGGTGTCGGTGCGCGAGTGCGGGCAGGGCCCGGCCGTCGTGTGCCTGCACGGCATCGGCTCGGGCGCCGCGTCGTGGATCGACACCGCCGCGTTGCTCGCACCGCAGGCCCGCGTGATCGCGTGGGACGCGCCGGGCTACGGCTCTTCGACGCCGCTCGAGGTCCATTCGCCCGCCGCCGCCGACTACGCGGCACGCCTGGGCGCCTTGCTCGATGCGCTCGGCATCGAATCGTGCGTGCTGGTCGGCCATTCGCTCGGTGCCATCACCGCCGCGTCGGCTGCGCGCAGCGATTCGCGCATCCGCCGCCTCGTGCTCGTAAGCCCGGCCATCGGATACGGCGCGCCGGCCCGCGCGGAAGCCCGGGCCAAGGTGCGCACCGAGCGCCTCGCCACGCTCGACGAACTCGGCATCGCCGGCATGGCCGCGAAGCGCTCCGGCCGGCTGGTTTCCGACAAGGCCACCGACCACGCCCGCCGGTGGGTGCGCTGGAACATGGCCCAGCTGAACGACCGCGGCTACCGCCAGGCGATCGAGCTGCTGTGCAACGCCGACCTGCTGTCGGACCTGCCGCCGCCCATGCCGGTGCGCGTGGCCTGCGGCGCGCTCGACGTGGTCACGCCTCCGGCTGCCTGCGAGGAAGTCGCGCGCAAGTGCGGAGTGCGGCTCGAATTGGTGGACGATGCGGGACACGCCGGCTATGTGGAGCAACCGCAGGCCGTCGCCAAGCTGCTGCGCGAATCGCTCGCCGGCTGACCGCAACCCACACAGAGACATCCGAGAAGGAACCACTGGCATGGCCAACAACAACGACGGCAACGAAGCGATGGAAGAGGGCGCCGACCGCTACAACGTGCCCGCGCTGGAGCGCGGACTGCGCGTGCTGTGCGAGTTCAGCCGCGAAAGCCGCACGCTCTCGGCACCCGAGCTGGCGCGCCGCTTCGACCTGCCGCGCTCCACCGTCTTCCGCCTGCTCACCACGCTGGAGAACATGGGCTTCCTCGAGCGTGCCGAGGGCGGGCGCGACTACCGCCTGGGCCTGGCCGTGCTGCGCCTGGGCTTCGAATACCTCGCCTCGCTGGAACTCACCCAGCTCGGCACGCCGCTGCTCAACCGCCTGTGCGACGAGCTGCGCACGCCCTGCAACCTGGTGGTGCGCGACGGCCGCTCCATCGTCTACGTCGCCAAGGTGGCGCCGCCCACGCCCTTCGCGAGCTCGGTCACCGTGGGCACGCGGCTGCCGGCCCATGCCACGGTGCTGGGTCGCATCCTGCTCGAAGACCTCACGCTGCCGCAGCTGCGCGCCCTCTACCCCGAGGAAAAGCTCGAGACCTTCTCGCCGAGCACGCCCAAGACCGTGAACGAGCTCTTCGACATGGTGCAGGCCGACCGCCAGCGCGGCTACGTGCTGGGAGAGGGCTTCTTCGAATCGAACATCTCCAGCATCGCCGCGCCGGTGCGCGACCACAGCGGCCACATCGTTGCCGCCCTGGGCGCCACCGTCACCGCCAGCCACATCGAGGAAAGCCGCATCGACGAGATGGTGCAGCGCGTGCGCGTCACGGCCGACGAGATCTCCGGCCTGCTCAATTACTCGCCCGCGCGCACCGCCAACGTGGTGCCGCTTCGCTCCGCATGACCCCGGGACCATGACAACCCAAGCTCTTCCTTCCTTCTTCGCCGCCGATGCGCTGGCCGGCCGCGTGGCCGTGGTCACGGGCGGCTCGTCGGGCATCGGCCTGGCCACCGTCGAGCTGCTACTCGGCTGCGGCGCCGCGGTCGCGCTGTGCGGCCGCAATGCCGAACGGCTCGACGGCGCCGTGGCCGGCCTGCGCAGGCAGTTCTCGGACGCCAGGCTCTTCGCCCAGCCTTGCGACGTGCTCGACGCCGCCTCGGTCCGCTCCTTCGCCGCCGCCAGCGAAGCCGCGCTCGGCCCGGCCTCGATGCTGGTCAACAACGCGGGGCAGGGCCGTGTCTCCACCTTCGCCGACACCGACGACAAGGCCTGGACCGAAGAGCTCAACCTGAAGTTCTTCTCCGTCATCAACCCGACGCGCGCCTTCCTGCCGCAGCTCGCGGCGCAGCGCGAGGTGCTGGGCGATGCATCCATCGTCTGCGCCAACTCGCTGCTGGCGCGCCAGCCCGAGCCGCACATGGTCGCCACCTCGGCCGCGCGCGCCGGCCTGCTGAACCTCGTGCGCTCCATGGCCACCGAATTCGCGCCGCAGGGCGTGCGCGTCAACGGCATCCTGATCGGACTCGTGGAGTCGGGCCAGTGGCGCCGCCGCTTCGAGGCGCGCGAAGACAAGTCGCTCGACTGGGCCGCATGGAGCGGCCAGCTCGCGAAGAACAAGCACATCCCGCTGGGTCGCCTGGGGCTTCCATCCGAAGCCGCGCGCGCGATCCTTTTCCTCGCTTCGCCCCTCGCGTCGTACACGACGGGCAGCCACATCGACATCTCCGGAGGCCTGTCACGCCATGCATAACCCCAACAACACCGTCACCGTCGGCGCAGTCGTCGCCGCCTTTCTCGAACAGTGCGGCGTCAAGGCGGCCTTCGGCGTGATCTCGATCCACAACATGCCGATCCTCGATGCCTTCGCGCAGCGCGGCACGGTGCGTTTCATCTCGGCGCGGGGCGAGGCCGGCGCGGGCAACATGGCCGATGCCTACGCACGCTCCACCGCCAGCCTGGGCGTGTGCATCACCAGCACGGGGCCTGCCGCGGGCAACATCGCGGGCAGCATGGTCGAGGCCCTGACGGCCGGCGCGCCGCTGCTGCACATCACCGGGCAGATCGAGACGCCGTACCTCGACAAGGGCATGTCGTACATCCACGAGGCGCCCGACCAGCTCACCATGCTCAAGGCCGTGTCGAAGGCCGCGCTGCGCGTGCGCAGCGTCGAAACGGTGCTCGGCACGCTCAAGCGCGCGGTGCAGCTCGCGCTGACCGCGCCGACCGGCCCGGTCAGCGTCGAGATCCCGATCGACATCCAGTCGGCGCTGACCACGATGCCGGCCGACCTGTCGCCGCTGCCCATCGAGCGCCCGGTGCCGTCCGCCGCCGCGCTCGACGCGCTGGCCGCGCGCCTCGCCGTTGCCCGCCGCCCGATGCTGTGGGTCGGTGGCGGTGCTCGCCACGCCCGCGTCGCCATCCAGCGCCTGCAGAAACTCGGCTTCGGCGTCGTCACCACGACGCAGGGCCGCGGCACGGTGCCCGAGGACGACGCCGGTTCGCTCGGCGCCTACAACATCCAGAAGCCGGTCGAGGCCCTGTACCAGACCTGCGACGCGATGCTCGTGGTCGGTTCGCGCCTGCGCGGCAACGAGACGCTCAAGTACGAACTGAAGCTGCCCCGCCCGCTGTACCGCATCGACGCCGACGCCGCAGCCGAAGGCCGCTGCTACGCGTCCGAAGCCTTCGTCTGCGGCGATTCCGCGCTGGCCCTCGAAGGCCTGGCCGACCGCCTCGAAGCCGCCGGGTACAAGGCCGACCCGCAACTGCTGGTCGACCTGCGCGCCGCGCACGACCAGGCGGTCGCGGCGCTGCGCGATGGTCTCGGCCCGTACGCCGAACTCGTGCGCCAGCTCCAGTCGACGGCCGGGCGCAACTTCAACTGGGTGCGCGACGTGACCGTCTCCAACAGCACCTGGGGCAATCGCGAGCTGCGCGTCTTCGAACCGAGCGCCGGCGTGCACGCCACGGGCGGCGGCATCGGCCAGGGCATGCCGATGGCCATCGGCGCGGCCATCGGCGCGGCGGTGACCGGCTCGGGCCGCAAGACCTTCTGCCTGGCCGGTGACGGCGGCTTCATCCTGAACCTGGGCGAGCTGGCCTGCATGGTGCAGGAGAAGGCGCCCATGGTGATCGTGCTCATGAACGACAAGAGCTACGGCGTCATCAAGAACATCCAGGACGCGCAGTACGGCGGCCGCCAGTGCTATGCCGAGCTGCACACGCCCGACTACGACCTGCTGTGCAAGTCGATCGCGCTGCCGCATGCCCGCGTGCAGAACCTGTCGGACCTGCCCGCCCGCCTCGGCGAGGCGCTGGCGACCGAAGGTCCGTTCCTGCTGGAGATCGACATGCTCTCGATCGGCAGTTTCAAGACCACCTTCGCCGGCCCGCCGACCAACACGGTCACGCAGATCCCGGCTCTCGGCACGGCCGGCAAGTGAGCGAAGCCCGTTCCATGTCCACCCCCACGCGCATCGCACTCGTCGGCTGCGGAGCCATCGGCACCTCGGTGCTCGAACTGCTCCGCGGCGATCCCGCCCTGAAGGTGGTGGCTGTCGTCGTGCCCGCCGACGCCGTTGCCGCCGCGCAGAAGGCGGCACCCGACGCGCAGGTGGGCAGCACCTTGCCTGCAGCCGGCATAGACCTCGTGGTCGAGACCGCGGGTCATGCCGCCATCGAGCAGCATGTGCTGCCCGCGCTGGCACGCGGCACGCCCTGCGTGGTCGCCTCGGTCGGCGCGCTGTCGGCTGCCGGCTTCGCCGAGAAGCTCGAAGCCGCGGCCATCGCCGGCAAGACGCAGGTGCAGCTGATTCCGGGCGCCATCGGCGCCATCGACGCGCTCGCCGCCGCCCGCATCGGCGGCCTCGACAGCGTGCGCTACACCGGCCGCAAGCCGCCGCAGGCCTGGAAGGGCACGCCGGCCGAACAGGGCCGCGACCTCGGCGCGCTGGCGCAGGAGACCGTGATCTTCGAAGGCAGCGCGCGAGAAGCGGCCTTGCTCTATCCGAAGAACGCCAACGTCGCGGCCACCGTCTCGCTCGCGGGCCTGGGGCTCGACCGCACGATGGTTCGCCTCATCGCCGACCCGGCTACCGCCGAGAACGTGCACACCGTCGAAGCCGAAGGCGCCTTCGGCAGCTTCGAGCTGACCATGCGCAACAAGCCGCTCGCGGCCAACCCCAAGACATCCGCGCTGACCGTGTACAGCGCAGTGCGTGCGCTGCGCAATCGCGTGGCCGCGCTCGCCATCTGAACCCGCTGTTTCCCATGATCTCCTCCGAACTCCTTCCGATCTGCATCGCCGGCGAATGGCGCCTGGGCGGCGGCGACGTCTACGAAAGCCTCTACCCGGCCACCGGCGAGCCCATCGCGCGCCTGCGGGCCGCGAGCCTTGCCGATGTCGAGGAAGCCATTGCCGGCGCCGACCGCGCATTCCGCACCAGCGGCTGGGCGCAGCGCCTGCCGCACGAGCGCGCGGCCGTGCTGCATCGCGTGGCGCAGCTGATCCGCGAAGAGAGCGAATCGCTCGCGCAGAAGCAGCGCCTGGACAACGGCAAGCCGATCAACGAGACGCGCAACCTCGTGGCCAGCGCCGCGGGCACTTTCCAGTTCTTCGCTGCTGCGCTGGAGACGCTGGAAGAAACCATCACGCCGTCGCGCGGCGCCTTCGTCACGATGAGCGTGCACGAGCCCATGGGCGTGGTGGCTGCCATCACGCCGTGGAACTCGCCCATCGCCAGCGAGGCGCAGAAGCTGGCGCCCGCGCTGGCCGCCGGCAACGCGGTGGTGGTGAAGCCCGCCGAGGTCACGCCGCTGATGGCGCTGGAGCTGGCGCGCATCTGCGAGAAGGCCGGCGTGCCCAAGGGCATCGTCAGCGTGCTTCCGGGCAGGGGCTCGGTGATCGGCGACGCGATCACGAAGCATCCGCTGGTCAAGCGCGTGTCTTTCACCGGCGGCACGACCACCGGCAAGCACATCGCGCACATCGCGGCCGACAAGATGATGCCGGTGTCGCTCGAGCTCGGCGGCAAGTCGCCGACCATGGTGCTCGACGATGCCGACCTCGACCACGCGGTGAACGGCGTGCTCTACGGCATCTTCAGTTCGTCGGGCGAGTCGTGCATCGCGGGCTCGCGCCTCTTCGTGGCGCGCGGCATCTACGACGAGTTCATCACGCGCCTGGCCGAAGGCGCCAACGCGCTGAGGGTGGGCGATCCGGCTTCGGAGCGCACGCAGATGGGCCCGCTCATCACGGCGAAGCACCGCGAAGGCATCGAACGCTACGTGGACCTCGGCGTGTCCGAGGGCGGCCGGATTCGCACGGGCGGCGTACGCCCGCACGGTGACGGCTATGACCGGGGCTACTTCTACAAGCCGACCATCCTCGAAGGCCTGACGAACAGCGCCCGCATCAGCCAGGAAGAGATCTTCGGCCCGGTGTTGGTCGCCATGCCCTTCGACAGCGAGGAAGAACTGATCGAGCAGGCCAACGACAGCGTCTACGCGCTGGCGGCGGGCGTGTGGAGCCGCGACTTCAAGCGCGCCTGGAAGCTGGGCCGCGCGGTGCAGGCCGGCACGGTCTGGGTCAACACCTACAAGCAGTTCTCCGTGTCCACGCCCTTCGGCGGCTGGCGCGACAGCGGCCTGGGCCGCGAGAAGGGCCGCGAAGGCATCTTCCAGTACATGGAGCAGAAGAGCATGTACTGGGGCACGAACGAACAACCCCTGCCTTGGGCAGCACCATGAAAACCCCCAGGCTTCGCGCACTTCGTGTCGCTGCGCCAACCCCCTTGCAGGGGGCAATACCTGCGACCCGGCAAAGCCGGTTCCGCGGTATTCCTGGAACGAGATGTTCGGTGCCGCGCGTGTGCCGGTCGGCATGAAAGAAAGATTGAAATGAGCGTACTTGGCATCGACCAGATCACCTACGGCGCGGACGACCTGCCCGCATGCCGCCAGTTCTTCCAGGACTGGGGCCTTTCGCTGAAGTCGGAAGCCGCCGACGAACTCGTCTTCGAGTGCCTGAATGGCTGCAAGGTCGTGGTCGCCGCGCTGGACAAGCCCGGCCTGCCGCCCGCGATGGAAGAGGGCCCGACGCTGCGCGAAGTGGTGTGGGGCGTGGAGAGCGACGCGGACCTCGACCGCTACGCCACCGCCATCGCGCAGGATCCGGCCTTCTTCGACACCACGGTGGACGGCGCGCGCCGCATCGGCTGCATCGACCCGAACGGCCTGGCCGTGCGCCTGCAGGTCAGCCGCAAGCATGCGGTGCAGGTCGACTGCGGCGCCATGAACACCTGGAACGCGAAACTGCGCATCAACCAGCCCGCGCCCATCTACGAACGCGCAACGCCCATCGAGGTCGGCCACGTCGTGTTCTTCGTGAGCGACGTGAAGACCACCAGCGCCTTCTATGCCGAACGCTTCGGCTTCGTGGGCTCCGACAGCTATCCGAACCGCGGCGCCTTCATGCGCTGCGCGGCCGAGGGCGGCCACCACGACCTGTTCCTGCTGCAGATTCCTTCGGGCAAGCGCGGGCTGAACCACGTGGCCTTCACCGTGCGCGACATCCACGAGGTGTTCGGCGGCGGGCTGCACTTCTCGCGCTGCGGCTGGGAAACGCAGCTCGGCCCGGGCCGCCACCCGGTGTCGTCGGCGTACTTCTGGTACTTCAAGAACCCGGCGGGCGGCCTCATCGAGTACTACGCCGACGAAGACCAGCTCACCGCGGACTGGCAGCCGCGCGAGTTCGAGCCGGGCCCCACGGTCTTCGCCGAATGGGCAGTGGACGGCGGCCTCGATGGCAACACGCGCCGCCAGAAGAACGCGGAAGGCCCCAAGGGTGCCTTCCTGACCGAAAAGAAATGACTCACCCGACCGACATGCAACGACGTTTCTCCTTCTCCGTCCTGTTCGCCGCGCTCGCGGCCTTCACGCTCGCCGCGCCGGTGCACGCTCAGCAGAGCGAGGCCCAGAAGCAGCTCTCGAGCGAGCGCTTCACCATCATCTCGCCGTTCCCGCCCGGCGGTCCGGTCGACACGCTGGCTCGCGTGCTCTCCGACGGCCTTGCCAAGCGCTACGGCCAGGCGGCGGTGGTCGACAACCAGGTCGGCGCGGCCGGCAACATCGGCATGGAGAAGGTCAAGCGCGCCAAGGGCGACGGCCACACGCTGCTGGTGATTCCGGCGGGCAACGTCACCATCAACCCGACGCTGATGCCCAACTTCCCCTTCGACATGGCGAAGGACTTCGTGCCGGTCACCATGCTGGCGAAGGCGCCGAACGTGCTGGTCGCGTCGCCGGCCTCGGGTATCAAGAACGCGAAGGACCTGGTGGCTCAGGCCAAGGCCAAGCCAGGCACGTTGTCGTATGCCTCGCCCGGCGTGGGCAGCGGCCTGCACCTGGCGGGCGAGCTCTTCAAGCAGCAGGCCGGCATCGACATGCTGCACGTGCCCTACAAGGGCACGGCGCCCGCGCTCAACGACGTGCTCGGCGGCTCGGTGCCGTTGATGTTCAGCAACCTGCCGGCGACGCTGCCCTTTTTGAAGAACGGCAAGCTGGTCGCCATCGGCGTGACCGAGGCCAAGCGCAGCGCGGCGGCGCCGGATATCCCGACGCTGGCGGAGCAGGGCATCCAGGGCGTGACCGTGACCTCGTGGTACGGCCTGATGGCGCCCAAGGGCACGCCGCCCGCCGTGGTCGAGCAGCTTGCCAGGGACGCGGCCGAGATGCTGTCGAAGCCCGACGTGCGCGAGCGCCTGAAGCTGCAGGGCATGACCGACGCGGCCATGAAGCCCGCCGAGTTCGCCGCCTACATCCGCGACGAGACGGCCGTGTGGGCAAAGATCATCAAGGCCCGCAACATCGTTGCCGAGTAAGCCGGCGCAGGCACGAGGGGACAGACTCATGAAGACCACCAGCGAATCCACCATCGGCATCGTCGGCGCGGGCATCGGCGGCCTCGTCGCAGCCATCGCGCTGCGGCGCGCGGGCCACGACGTGATCGTGTTCGAGCAGGCTAAGCAGTTCGCCCGCGTCGGCGCGGACATCAACCTCACGCCCAACGCCGTGCGCGCGCTCGACGGCCTCGGCGTGGGCGAGGCGGCCCGCGTGACGGCGGCCCGTCCGTCGCACCGCATCAGCCGCACCTACGACACCGGCGAAGAGACTTCGCGCCTGGAGATGGCCGACACCGCCGAGCAGCGCTACGGCGCGCCGCAGCTCACCATCCACCGTGCCGACCTGCTGGCGGCGCTGGCCGACATGTTCCCGGCGGAACAGGTGGCGCTCGGCAAGCGGGCCGAGACCATCGCGCCGGACGACAAGGGCGTGAGCATCTCCTTCTCCGACGGCACCAGCGCGCGCGTCGGCGCGCTGATCGGCGCCGACGGCATCCACTCGTGCGTGCGCACAGCGATGTTCGGCGCCGAAAGCCCGCGCTTCACCGGCATCGTCGCCTACCGCGCCGTGGTGCCCGCCGAGCGCGTGGCTGGCGTGCCCAACCTTGGTGCCTTCACCAAGTGGTGGGGGCCCAATCCGCAGAGCCAGATCGTCACCTTCCCGCTGAACCGGGGCAAGGACGTCTTCATCTTCGCGACCACGCCGCAGGACAGCTGGCACCTCGAGTCGTGGACCGCGCCGGGCAGTGTCGACGAGCTGCGCGAGCAGTACGTGGCCTACCACCCCGAGGCGCGTGCCTTGCTCGACGCCTGCGACACGGTGCTCAAGACCGCGCTGTACGAGCGCGACCCGATGCCCGCCTGGACCAAGGGCCGCATGGCGCTGCTGGGCGATGCCGCGCACCCGATGCTGCCCTTCATGGCGCAGGGCGCCGGCATGGCCATCGAAGACGCGGTGGTGCTGTCGCGCCATCTCGACGGCGTGGCGATGGCCGACGTGCCTGCCGCGCTGCAAGGCTTCGAGACGGCGCGCATCGAGCGCGCCAGCCAGGTTCAGCTCGGCTCGCGCGGCAACAACTGGCTGCGCGAAGGCGGCAACGCCGACTGGGTCTACGGCTACGACGCCTGGGCCGCGCCGCTCGCAACCCCGGCCATGGCGGCCGCCGCCTGATTCTTCAATTCATTCCGCCCCACGGAGGCACACGATGCAAACCCAAGACCGCTACCTGCAACCGCACCAGGCGCGCCGGCGCCCCGCGACCACCTACGAAGACCTGCTGGGCGACGTGATCGAGCGCGCCTTTGCGGACGGCATCCACGACCTGTCGGGTCTGGTGCAGCGCCTGAACGACAGCGGCCTCGCCACGCCGGGCGGCCAGCAGTGGACCGAGGAGCTGTATCGCAAGGAGATGGCCGCGCTGGCGGCCTGAGAGGAACGAACATCATGACCATCGCCATCCAACCCGTTCCCGCTGATCCGGTCGACCATCTGCTCGAGATCGGCCTGAAGGACCTCTGGTACCCCATCTGCCCCTCGCACTTCATCAAGGAGAACCCCATCTCCCTGCGCCGCCTCGGCCGCAAGCTCGCGCTGTGGCGCGACGGCGAAGGCGTGCTGCATGCGCTGGAAGACCGCTGCCCGCACCGCGGTGCGCCGCTGTCGCAGGGCGTGGTGCTGGGCGACCGGCTCTCGTGCCCTTACCACGGCGTCGAAGTGCGCCATGACGGCGTCGTCACGCGCGTGCCCGGCAGCCCCGGCTGCAAGCTCGAAGGCTCGAAGGCCACGCGGCACTTTCACGTGCAGGAGCGCGCGGGCGCGGTGTTCATCTACAACTCGAAGGAGCCCGTCGACGTGCCGCCGCCGCTGGTGCTGCCCGAGCAGCTGACCGACGATGCAGAGTACAGCAGCTTCCTCTGCTATACCGAGTGGAAGGGCGACTACCGCTACGTGCTCGACAACGTGATGGACCCGATGCACGGCACCTACCTGCACAAGCAGTCGCACTCGATGGCCGAGGGCGATTCGAGCGCCAAGTTCGGCATCCGCCAGACCGACATCGGCTTCGTGTTCGAGAAGGAAGGCCAGCGCAACGTCAACTTCGACTGGACCGAATGGGCCGACACGGGCATCCACTGGATGCGCCTGGAGATCCCGTATCCGAAGACCGGCGGCCCCGGCGGCAACTTCATCATCATCGGCGCCTTCTCGCCCATCGTGAAGGGCATGACGGCCACCTTCTTCTGGCGCGTGCGCAAGCTGGAGCCGGGCTGGCAGCGCGACACATGGCGCTTCCTGTACCGCAACCGCCTGGAAGCGCGCCACTGGCACGTGCTGGAGCAGGACCGCGTGATGCTCGAAGAGATGGAAGCCGACGCCAACCAGCACGAGAACCTGTACCAGCACGACCTGGGCATCGTTCGCCTGCGCCGCCACATGCGCAATCTGGCGCAGGCGCAGCTGGCGGAAGCCGGTGCGAGCGCCGTAGCTGCCTGACAGGGGAGAGAGCTTCGCCATGTCTTCTCCAACGCTCAACGCCCTGGTGCACACCATGCGCTACGAGGCCGACGGCATCGTGAGCGTCGAATTCCGGCCGGCCACGCCAGCGGTGGATTTCCCCGCCTTCGAGGCCGGCTCACATATCGACCTGCACCTGCCCAACGGGCTGGTGCGCAGCTACTCGCTGTGCAACCCGTCGAGCGACCGCCAGCGCTACGTGGTGGGCGTGCTCAACGACCGCAAGAGCCGCGGCGGCTCGCGCTACGTGCACCAGCAGCTGCGCGTGGGCATGACGCTGCCCATCTCGGCTCCGCGCAACAACTTCCGGCTGGAAGAGGGCGCCGAACGCTCGGTGCTCGTGGCTGGCGGCATCGGCGTCACGCCCATCTGGTGCATGCTGCAGCGGCTGGTGGCCATCGGCAAGCCGGTGGAGATCGTCTATTGCGCACGCACCCGCAAGGAAGCGGCCTTCTGCGATGCCATCGAGGCATTGGCGAAGGAGAAGTCGGTGCAGCTCACCTGGCACTTCGACGACGAGAAGGGTGCGCCGCCCAACCTCGTCGAGCTGCTGTCGGGCAAGGGCGCCGCCAGCCACTACTACTGCTGCGGGCCCACGCCGATGCTCGATGCCTTCGAGAAGAGCTGCGAGCAGCTGGGCTACGCCAACGCGCACATCGAGCGCTTCGCCGCCGTACAGGTGGAGGCAGGCGCCGCCGCGCAGGCCTGCGTGGTGGAGTGCGCGAAGAGCGGAAAGAGCGTGGAAGTGCCGGCAGGCAAGTCGATCCTCGACAGCCTGATCGATGCGGGCCTCAACCCCGACCACAGCTGCAAGGAAGGCGTCTGCGGCGCCTGCGAGACGGCCGTGCTCGAAGGCGAGGTCGACCACCATGACGGCATCCTCACCAAGATCGAACGTGCGTCGAACAAGACCATGATGATCTGCGTCTCGCGCTGCAAGGGCGCGCGGCTGGTGCTGGACATCTGAACAGGGCCCCAGGCCGACAGAAGAAAACCAACCGAGACAAATCAATGAAAAAGTACCTGATCGCGCTGGCTGCGGCCAGCGGGGCTGGCGGAGCGCTGGCCCAATCTTCCCTCACGCTCTTCGGCGTGGTCGATGCGGCCGTCACCTACACCAAGGGCAGCGGCCCCGGTTCGGCCCACAAGACGCAGCTGACCAACAGCGGCAACATGTTCAGCCGCCTCGGTTTTCGGGGCACGGAAGACCTGGGCGGTGGCTACTCGGCCAACTTCTGGCTGGAGATGGGCCTGCAGAACGACAGCGGCACGGGCTTTCCGTCGAACACGAACAACCAGGCCAGCGGCAACGGACCGGCGGGCGTGCTGAGCTTCAACCGTCGCTCCACCGTGAGCCTCGCGGGACCGTTCGGCGAGGTGCGGCTTGGGCGCGACTATGTGCCGGCCTTCTGGAACACGGCCATCTTCGATCCCTTCGGCACGGGTGGCGGCATCGGCGCCAACCAGATCTACTTCTCTGGCCTGGGCGGCCTCGTCGCACCCACGGGCACGCGTGCGTCGAACAGCATCGGCTATCTGCTGCCGGCCAACCTCGGCGGCTTCTACGAGCAGGTGATGTACGCGATGGGCGAGAACGACTCGAACTCCGTGCTGCCCGGCACGCGTGTGTCGAACAGGCACGACGGCGACCACACCGGCGCACGCCTGGGCTACCAGAGCGGCGGACTCAACATCGCGCTGGCCACGGGCCGCACGCGCTACGCAAGCGGCGACCTGCGCGTGACCAACCTCGGTGCCTCCTACACCTTCGATGCCTCGCTCATGAACCTCAAGCTCACGAGCGAGCTGTACAAGGAGTCGAAGGGCACGACCGATGCCAAGGGCGTTCTGGTCGGCTTCCAGCTGCCCATCGGGCCCGGAGAGATCAAGGCCTCGTACGCGCGCTACCGGCTCGAGCCGGCCGGCGCGGTGCTGAAGCCCACTTCGTCGAAGCTGGCCATCGGCTACGTGCACAACCTCTCGAAGCGCACGGCGCTGTACGCCACCATCGCGCGCATCAGCAACAGCAACGGTGCATCGCAGGCCCTCTCGGGCGCGATCACCGCGCCGAACCGTGCCTCCAGCGGCACCGAGTTCGGCATGCGCCACATGTTCTAGGCGCACGCCTTCATCACCTTCACCCCGGCAGGACTGGCCATGCAGAGCAGCAGCAACAACAACAGCGGCAAGAGCTTTCGTTGGTACGGCGTCATCACGCTGTTCGTGATCGTCGCCATCTCCTACGTGGACCGCATCAACATCGCGGTGCTCATCACCGACGCGGCCTTCCTGAACCACGTGGGCCTCGCCGCCACCGATCGCGTGAGCCAGGGCTTCCTGGCGACGGCCTTCATGCTGGGCTACGGCGTGTCTGCCTTCGTGCTCACGCCGTTCTGCTCCGCGCTCTTCGGCGTGCGGCGCAGCCTGGTCTACGGGCTGATCCTCTGGGGCGTGGTGACCTGGGCCTCGCCGATGTTCGACAGCTACGGCATGCTGCTGGCGTCGCGCGTGCTGCTGGGCGTGTCGGAGGGGCCGCTCTTCTCGCTGGCCTCCGCGTACATCAAGGCGCATTTCCGAAGCGACGAGAACGGCAAGCCCAACGCCTTCGTCAACATGGGCACGGGGCTGGGGCTTGCCATCGGCTATCCGCTGGTGGGCTGGCTGCTCACGCAGTTCGCGTGGGACAGCTCGTTTCACGTGCTCGGCGTGCTCAACATCGTGCTGGGCATTCCGCTGGTGCTGGCCTTCGTGCGCATGCCGCCGGGGCATGCCGACGGCGTGAAGCCGTCCTCGTTCGGCGAAGCGATGGCGCGCGTGGGCGGCATCGTGAAGGGCGCGCTGCAGACGCGGCACCTGTTCGTGGTCACGCTGCTCACCTCGGCCGCGCTGGCCTATCTCTGGGGCAGCAGCAACTGGCTGCCGACCTACCTGCGCGAGGCGCGCGGCTTCTCGATGCGCGAGATGGGCTGGCTGGCATCGCTGCCGCAATACGCCACCGTGCTCGCGGTGTTCGTGGGCGGCGTGCTCATCGACAAGGTGGGGCGCGAACGCGTGCCCTTCATCTTCATGGGTGCGAGCGTGGGCGTGGCGCTGTCGGTGCTCATGGCCATCAATGCGCGTGACCCGTATGTGGCGGCGTGCTGCCTGGTCGCGGCCAACTTCTTCTGGGGACTGCAGAGCCCGGCCATCCCGAGCACGGTGCAGTACTGCTCGCGGCCCGAGCACACGGCAAGTGCGTTCGGCGTGACCAACGGCGTGGGCAGCCTCGTGGCGGGCTTCATGCCCGCGCTGATGGGCGGCGTGATCGGCGCGATGTCGCATGGGGCAGGTGCGGGCCCCACGGCAGCGGCTTCGTCGGCCTCGGGTTTCTTCGCGGGCTTTGCGCTGCTGATCGGCACGCAGGTCGTCGTGTTCGGCTGCGGCTTCATGCTGTGGCTGCGCGACCGCTCGCGCAGCGCGCACACAGTCTCTGGTTCACAGCTTTCATAGGCTTTTCGAAGGCTTGTACCTTCGTACTGTCGTGGTCGGGTCACAGTGCGGCGACCCGATTTCCGTCATCTGCGTGAGCAGGTGTTTCGGCGGCGGAACCATCTTCGTATTGCATGGCGTGCGTTGCATGCCATGACGCCATTCGGCCTATCGCGCGCGAACATTTTGAGAAAGAAAAGTTCCGCGATTCGTTGAGCACGCAGCGGCCATCAGCTACAACTGCGTGACATCAATGGACGAGGGAATGCGCGTGAAATCAACGACAAGAGCCGCAGCAAGTCTTGCCATCGCCAATACGGCCAGCACTGTTTCCGCTTCGAGGAAGTGCGTCGCGCCGACGATGCGCATGCACTGACGAAGGCCTTCGCGCTACAAGCCCGCCTCCGCACCCATCACCCCGCGATTGCCGGGAATGGAACCTCTTACGCCACGAATCCTGGGACCGCCGCTTCGCGAGCGGTGTGACCCTGCATGACTGTGTGGTCCTGACGAACGCCTGAGTTCGCCGGGAGGGCACCGTGTTGCCCGTTTCTTCCGATTCCCCCGTTGTTCATCTCACTCATCACCGCGCGCGTCATGCGCATCGCAGGCTATCCGCCGGCGCATGCGGGGCGGCGCATGTTTCTTCTTACCAAGAGTACTCAGAGGCGATCATGAAAAGATTCAATACACCCGTGGTCAATCATCTTGCCATCACCGCAGTGACCCTTGCCGTTCTCACGGCTTGCGGCGGCGGCGGAGACAGTGGTGGCGCTTCGTTGGGCGGTGCAGGCGTTGGCCTCAGCGCACCTTCGGACCAGGTCGTTTCCGCTCCCGTGTCCGATCCCTCCGCCAAGGCACCGGACGACGGAGTGCCCAACTCGGCGAACAACGCGGTCGCCGCCGTCGACCGTTCTGCCAGGCCGATGGAACTGCCCGACACCGTCTGGCCCAGCAACTACAAGCTGTGGTTCCGTCCCGATGCCGCGCTCAAGACCTTCGTGGGCCGCGGCGACGTGGAGATAGAAGTGCTCAAGCCGGTCGACGCCATCGTCGTCGCGGCGCATAACCTGAACTTCGCGAAGGGCCGCACCACGCTGCGCAAGGTGTCGAATCCTTCCGAGGCGATACCGCTGATTCCCACGCCGCAGACGCTGGGCGACTTCGTGCAGCTGCGACTGAACGACGGCCAGATCGCGAAGGGCAAGTACCTGCTGCACATGGAGTGGGACGGCAAGATCCAGTTCTCCGACGCAGAGTACTGCCCGCCGGCCGAGGTGGCACGCAACCCGTTCTGCTCGGCTGCCACCGGCATCTTCAAGGTCGGCCTCTCCACGCCCGAAGGCGTGAGCAGCGATGCCATCGTGACGCAGGGCGAAACCAACTACGCGCGGCAGTGGTTTCCGGGCTGGGACGAGCCGGCCTTCCGCCATACCTTCGAGATCTCCGCCGAAGTGCCGGGCGACTGGAAGACGGTGTCCAACGGCGCGCAGATCGAGGCGACGAAGCTGCCCGACGGCTACCAGCGCGTGGCTTTCGAGAGGACGCCCTCGATGCCGATGTACCTGACCTTCTTCGGCGGCGGCAAGTTCGACATCCTGGCCGACAAGTTCAAGAACCCGCTCGACGGCAGCGAGATGCCGCTGCGCTGGTTCACGCCACCGGGCCGCTCCGACTGGGCCAAGTTCGCGATGGAGTGGACCAAGGTGTCGATGGACTACTACTACAACTACACCGGCATTCCGCTGCCGTTCAAGAAGTTCGACACCGTCGCCGCCAACGACAGCTACGACAACAAGCCCAACACCGGCTTCGGCGGCATGGAGAACTGGGGCTCGATCTTCGAGTTCGCCGACTCGGTGCTCACCAAGCCGGGCGACACGCCCACGCTGTACTCGGTGACGGTGGTGACGCACGAAGTGGCGCACCAGTGGTTCGGTGACCTGGTCACGCTCGACTGGTGGGACAACGTGTGGCTCAACGAGTCGTTCGCGCGCTGGTTCGAAAGGCGCACCACGATCAAGTTCCACCCCGAGTACTACAGCTTCTCCGACTACGTGCTGGACAAGCACAACGTGATCGTGGCCGACCTGAAGAACACGGCCGTGCCGGTGCAGCGCAACCTCAACGACGCGGGATCGTTCGGCTTCATCAGCCCGTCGATCTTCGTCTACAACAAGGGCAGCCACGTGCTGGAGACCATCCAGAACTACATCGGCGAGGAGGCGATGCAGAAGGGCCTACGCATCTACCTGAAGGACTACGCCTACGGCAACGTCACGCCCTCGCGCCTGTGGAGTTCGCTGGAGAAGGCCAGCAACGGCAAGAAGGTGAGCGAGATCGGCGACAGCCTGATCCGCCAGACCGGCATTCCGCTGCTCACGGTGGACGCGCAGTGCGCGGGCAACAGCACCTACGTGAACATCACGCAGGAGTCGTTCCCCAACCAGAACCTGTATCCGGCCTCGACGTGGACCATTCCCGTGACGCTGGCCTACGGCGACTCGATGGAGCAGCGCAAGACCTTCGTGATGTCGAACAACAGCACGCAGCTCGAACTGCCGGGATGCACGGCCGTGCTGGCCGGCCCGACCGGGCAGGACTACTACGTGAGCAACTACAGCGCCCAGTCGTGGAGCGCGCTGCTGGCCAAGGCGCAGAACTTCGCGGGCAACAAGCCGCTGCTGCTGAACATCGAGCGCGACGCGTTCCGCCTGCTGGGCGTGGGCCGCATCACGCAGGCGCAGTACGACCAGATCAAGGGCGTGCTGAACCTGCCCGCGCCGCTGCTGGCCAAGACGCAGGTGAGCGAGCAGAAGATGGCGGCGGTGGCCACCGGTGCGGAGAAGGAGGAGTACCCGCATGCGCTGCGCTTCCAGGGCAGCCTGAAGCTGCGCGACAACGAGAAGCGCTGAACCGCGTTGCCTGAAACCGGCGCGCGCCGCCCGCACCGCGGGCGGTGCGCGCCCTCTGGACAAGGACAGTCATGAACACAGCATTGAAATGGATGGCCGCCGGGGCAGCGGCCCTGCTGCTGGCCGGCTGCGGAGCGGACAGCGGCAGCAGCAGCAGCGCACCCGAGGCCGAGCTGGTCGGCACCTACGCCGTGAAGCAGAACGGCGCGCTCAAGGAACTCATCAGGATCGAGAAGCAGGGCGACGGCTACGTGATGCGCGACAAGGTACGCACGGCCGAATGGAGCGAGCCCAAGATGACGATGAAGCCCGTGACGCGCGAGCACTGGACCCGCATCACCACGGACAAGGAGAACACCGCCTTCGTCGGCGTGGCGAGCGAGCAGCTCGGCATCTTCAAGGTGCCGGCCGGCTGGCAGAAGAACGGCTTCAAGACCTCGACCGGGTACTTCCTGTTCTATTCGCGCGGGCCGGTGGAGGCGTACAAGCTCTGAGGGCTCGCTCAGGCGGCGGGCGCCACGCTCGCGCCTTCGATGCGGTGGCGCTTCAGCGCATCGGCCACGAAGCCGCTGGCCTTCATCTCCTCGACGAAGGCCGCGAGCAGCGCCTGCGCTTCGGCACCCCTGCTGGCGGGCGTGCCCATGGCCTGCTGGATGACCATGAAGCGCCCCGGCAGCACGCGCACGCCGGGCGCGCGCCGTGCCTCGCCTTCGAGCATCTGGCGGATGCCGGCTGCCACTTCGACTTCGCCGGCACGCAAGGCCGCCAGCGCAGGTGCCGCGCCCTGGAGTCGCACGATCTCGGCCGCCTTGATCTCGCGCGTGAGGAACAGGTCGTAGGCGCTGCCGGAGCCCACGGAGATGCGATTGCCTTGGGCATCGACCTGTGCGTTGTCCTGGAACGCCGAGGCATCAGGCACGAGGTAGCTGCCCTCGATCAGCACGTAGGGCGCGGTGAACAGCAGCCCCTCGCTGCGCGCCGGGTCGATGGCGAAGAAGCCGATGTCGGCCTTCTCGTTCTTCACCGCGTCGACCGAGGCGGCGGCCTTCTCGAACACCACCAGCTCGATGCCCACGCCGAGCCGCCGCGCGAACTCGCGCGCCAGGTCGACGGATACGCCAACGGGCTCGCCGGTGGCCGCGTCCTTGTTGGCCAGGATCGGGTTGCCCAGGTTGATCGAGGCGCGCAGCGTGCCGCCTGGCGCGAAAGTTGAAACGAGGGCGGGCGTGATCGTCGGCTGCTGTGTCATGGCGTTGCGGCATCGATGGATGGAGATGCCGCCAGTTTACGGGGAGCCCCTCAGGACCCGGCCGGCGTCACGATGCCTAGCGAACCCAGCGGCCCGAGCGGCAGCCGCACCGTGACGCGCAGGCCCGGCCCCGTGCCGGTGTCGCCGAGCGCGATCGCGCCGCCGTGCGCATCGACCACCGAGCGCACGATGGCCAGCCCGAGGCCGCTGCCCGTTTGCGTCTGGTCGGGGTCGCGGAAGAAGCGATCGAAAACGCGCTCGCGCAGCGCCGGCATGATGCCCGGCCCCTGGTCGCATACCGTCAGCACCGCCAGGTCGCCGTCGCGCCGGATGCCCACGCTCACCACCGAGCCGACGGGGCTGTACTTGGTGGCGTTGTCGATCAGGTTGTCGATCATCGAGACCAGGCTGTCGCGGTCGCCCATGATCTCGACGGGTTCGTCGTCCACCAGCTCGATCTCGACCTCGCGCACGTGGGCGAGGGCCGAGAGCGCCGCCAGCCGTTCCTGCACCAGGTCGTCGAGCCGCAGTGCGTGCGGCGCCGAAGCCTGGGCGTTGCTGCGCATGAGCCGCAGCAGCTGGCCCACGAGGCGCTCCGCGCGCGCGTTGCTGCTGAGCACGCGTGCGAAGAGTTCGTCCTGCCGCTCGGTCGGGATGTGCTCGACGAGCAGCGACTGCAGCGCCTCGACGTTGACTCGCATCGCCGCGATGGGCGTGCGCAGCTCGTGCGCCGCATCGGCGATGAAGCTCTGCTCGCGCGCGATGCTGGCGCGCAGCCGCTGCATCAGCGCGTTGAAGTTCCTCACCAGTGGCCGCAGCTCGTCGTGGCGCGGCAGCGTGGACACGGGCGCGAGGTCGTGCGGGCCGCGCGAGGCGATCTCGTTGGCCACCTTGCGCCACGGCCGCAGCGCGAGCCGGATCGACAGCCATGCGGGCAGCAGCAGGAAGGGAATGCTGATCACCAGCGGCAGGATGTAGTAGCCGCGCGACTGGAAGGTGAGCCACATCTGCACGGTGCCGGGCGTGACCAGCGTGACGCGCGTCTTGCCCGTGGGCGACTCGATGGTGCGGGCGCGCCAGCTCTTGCCGTCGGCCTCCACCGTCTCGCCGATGTCGGGGCGGGTGTTGGCGATGCCCGCCGGCAGGCCGCTCGAGCGGTAGACCTCGCGGCCGTTCTGCCAGACGATGACGCTCGGCGACATGTAGGCATCGTCGCCGTTGCCGAAGCCGTTGCGCAGGGCGATGTCCATCGCGCGCAGGCTCTCGTACTGCCTGGCGGGCTGGTCGGTGAGATTGCGCGCGACCACCAGCATGCTGCGCTGCGTGGAGTCGATGACGGACAGGTCGTCGGTGAATGCCGAGCCCAGCAGCAACCCGACTGCCAGGCTCCACAGCAGCGTCATCATCGCGATCTGCGCGAACATGAGGCGGCGCACCAGCGAAGGCCGCCGGACGCGGCGCCAGCCGCTGCGCAGCAGCCTGGCGGGTGCCGACGCGATGGCCGCGACCAGCTCGCTCATGCACGCTCCAGCGGCTGCTGGGCCGCGAAGTAGATCACGTAGCCGATTCCGCGCACGGTGCGGATGTAGCCGTCGCCGATCTTGCGGCGCAGGTTCGAGACATGCACGTCGAGCACGTTGCTGCCCGGGCCCTGGGCGTGCGCTGTGCCCTGGGAGCCGGCCAGCACGAGCTGCTCGAGCGCGCGCCGCGCCACCACGCGGTCGGCCCGCCGCACCAGCAGGCTCAGCAGCCGGAATTCGCTGCGCGACAACGCGACGGGCATGCCGTCGACGCGCACGCGCTGGGTCGGCTCGTGCAGCCAGAGGCCGCGGATCTCGAAGGTCGCGCCGTCGCCGCCGTAGCTGCGCCGGGCGAGCGCCCGCACGCGCGAGAGCAGCTCGGCCAGCGCGAAGGGCTTGACCATGTAGTCGTCGGCGCCGCTGTCCAGGCCCTGCAGGCGGTCGTTCAGGCCGTCGCGCGCGCTGAGGATCAGCACCGGCAGCCGCGTGCCGTCGCGCCGCAGCCGTTCGAGCACCGCGAGGCCGTCGCCGTCGGGCAAGCCCAGGTCGAGCAGCAGCAGGTCGCAGCCTTCGGCCTCGAGGATGCGCAGCGCCTCCTCGACGCGGCGCACCCACACCACCTCCATCCCCTGGGTCTGCAAGGCGACGCGAATGCCGGTGGCGAGATCGAAATCGTCTTCGGCCAGCAGGATCTTCATGGCGGGCAATCTACCCGGCGAAGCTGAAGGAATCCCAAAGAAACGGGGGCGCCGGCGCGGAGGACGGCAGGTGGCAAGGCGACGGATTTTTCAGCAGACCTTCATCTATGCGCCGCACCATGCGGGGTGTCCGTCAGACATCGTCAAGAAGAAGAGAGATACCGATGAGCCTTTTCGAAGCGCGCCTCTTCGCCGGGAACTTCCGTTCGCCGCAAGCCCATTCCTCGCTGCTGGCTTCGTATGCGCATGTGCTCGCGCGATGGCCGGTGCCGCACGAAAGCCGCTACGTGGAAACGCGCTACGGCCGTGCGCACGTGCTGGCCTCGGGGCCGGCCTATGCGCCGCCCGTGGTGCTGCTGCACGGCGGGGGCGGCAACGCCACCACCTGGGTCCACAACATCGAACGGCTCGCGGGTTCGCTGCAGGTCTATGCGGTGGACATCATCGGCGACGCCGGCCGCACCGAAGGGAAGCGGCCCCTGACGGAAGACACGTACTGCAACTGGCTCGAGGACGTGCTGATCGGCATCGGCCGGCCCAAGGTGGGGCTGTGCGGTGCCTCCTTCGGCGCATGGCTCGCGGCGGCGTACACGCGCCAGACGATGCGGCGGGTTTCCAAGGTCGCGCTGCTGGCGCCGCCGAATCTCGAGTCGCTGCGCATCGGCACCGTGCTGCGCGCCGGGCTTGCGGCGGCGTTCCCGAGCGAGCGGCAGGTGCGCGCCTTCCACGCGCTGGTGTCGTCGCCGATGGCGCCCGAGCCGCCGCCGTGGGCCATGGACGACCTGCTCGTGCGCTGGCGCTGCCAGCGCGGCAGTCCCCGCCCACCGGGCCGCATGACCGACGCCGACCTTCGCGCGCTGCCGAAGGGCTCCCTGCTGATGCTCGGCGAGGACGAGGTGCTGTACGACCCGATGCGCGCCCGCGCCCGGGTGAACGCCCTGGCGCCGCATGTGCGCGTCGAGCTCCTGCCCGATGCGGGCCACACGATCGCCTTCGACCAGGCGGAGAAGGTCGGCGATGCGCTGGTCGAGTTCTTCCGGCGCGACGGCTGGACGCTCTGACGGTGCGCGGTCAACGCGCCGTCAGCGGCTCCAGCCCGGTCTTGGCGATGGTGGGCGCGGCTGCGGGCGAGTTGAGGTAGCGGATCAGCTGCCGCGCCGCGTCGGGCTGCTTCGAGGCGGTGGCGATGCCGGCGGAGAACACCGTCACGCGCTGCACCTCGGCCGGCAGCGGGCCGATGTAGTCGATGCCCGCGATGGGCAGCAGCTCGCTCACCTGCTGCAGGCCGAGTGCCGCGTCGCCGCGCGCCACCACCGAGCCGACGCGCTCGCTCAGGATGCGCTTGCTCTTGGGCTTGACCTGGTCCTCGATGCCGAGCTTCTTGAGCAGCTCGGTCTCGTAGTAAGTGCCGCTCGCGCTGGCCGAGTAGGCGATGGAGGGCGCGGCGATCAGCGTGCGCTTCAGCGCATCGACCGTGCTGATGTCGGGCTTGGGAGCGCCCTTGCGCACCGCGAAGCCGATGGCCGAGCGCACCAGGTCGACCTGGCTGCCGGGCACCACCTTGCCCTGCGCCACCAGCGCATCGAGGGCGGGGCGCGCGAGGATCACCACGTCGGCCGGCTCGTTGCGCGCGAGGCGGCTGGGAATGGAATCGTCGGCGTTGCCCATCGAGGCGCCGTAGGCCGTCTTCACGCTGCGGCCGCTGCTGCGTTCGAACTCGGGGCGAAGGTCGTTGTAGGCGGCGGTGAAGCCGCCGGAGGTCATGACGTGGATGTCGGCGCCGCCCGCGGGCCTGGCGCTGCCGCCGAGGCTGCCGCAGCCGGCGAGTGCGAGGGCCGCGACCAGGGGGAGGGCCGCGCGGCGGGTGAGGGTGCGAAAAGAGGAAAGGGGCTTCGTCACGATGTCTCCAGGAGGAAGAGGGTTGCGGCGTGGTTGCCGTCTGCCTCTGTCATCGTAGAAGCCGGGGCTGTCATTCGGCCTTCAGCGAATTCGGGGTTATCACTGAGCCGCGGGCTCGTCGGGAGTGCTTTTGCCTGCGTCCGTAGCGGGGAGCCGCCCGCGCCTCGCCAGCCCTTCGCGCAGCAGGAACTCGACCTGCGCGTTGGCGCTTCGCAGTTCCTGCGCGGCGAGGCGCTCGATCTCGGCCCAGAGGGCCGGATCGATGCGCAGGGGATAGGCTTTCTTGCCGGGACTGGCCATCGGGTGGGTACGGATCTGAGGGCGTGTACGGCTCGCGCCTCAGGTGTAGAGCGTACCGGTGTTCACCACGGGCTGCGTCTCGCGGTCGGAGCACAGCACCACCAGCAGGTTCGACACCATCGAAGCCTTGCGCTCGTCGTCGAGCACCACGAGGTTGCGCTCCGACAGCCCCTTGAGCGCCGCCTCGACCATGCCGACCGCGCCCGCCACGATCTGGTGCCGCGCGCTCACGATGGCCACGGCCTGCTGGCGGCGCAGCATCACCTGCGCGATCTCGGGAGCGTAGGCGAGGTGGGTGAGCTTTGCATCGAGCACTTCGACGCCCGCGCTGGCGAAGCGCTGGTTCAGCTCGGCCTTGAGCGCGTCGGCCACCGTGTCGAGCCCGGCGCGCAGCGTGGTTTTTTCGCTCGGCAGGTCGTCGCCGCTGTCGTAGGCGTAGAGGGTGGCGAGGTGGCGGATGGCGGCTTCGGCCTGGATGGCGACGAACTTGTTGTAGTCGTCGATCTCGAACACCGCCTGCGCCGTGTCGTAGACCCGCCAGACCACCGCCGCGCCGATCTCCACCGGGTTGCCGCGCTTGTCGTTCACCTTCAGCGGCGGCGTGTTGAGGTTGCGCGCGCGCAGGGAGATCTTCTGGCCGCTTTGCAGAGGGTTGGTCCAGCGCAGGCCCTCGGAGCGGTCGGTGCCCTGGTATTCGCCGAAGAGCGTGAGGATGATGCCCTCGTTGGGCTGCAGCATGTAGAGACCCGGGACCAGCACCAGGCCGACCACGATCAGCAGGATGCTCATGGGCAGCGGCATCAGGCGCTGCACCATCGCCCAGACGCCGACTGCAATGAGCAGCAGCGCCACCGCGGACACGCCGTAGCCGTTGATGGACCGGTAGGGGCGCTCCTTGCGGACCGGGCGGGAATTGGCGGGGGATTTTTCTTGCACGGGGTCCTCCTAAAAAGTGATATCACTCTAATATCTTTTTGAGGCCAGTCAAGATGTTTTCGATTTCCCGACGACCGCTCCGGATTTCCGTCGTCGCCGCGCTGGCGGCGAGCCTGCTCGGAGCCGCGCCGGCCGGCGCCACCTCGTGCGCCGGCCGCATCTCTTTCCTCGATGCGGTCGCGGAGGCACGGGGCGAGCCACGCGCCCGCGTGCTCCGGGCGAGGGTGGTGCCCTTCGACCTGGGCGTGCCGAACTACACGCCACCGCCGGACTCCTTCATGTTCGAGCCGGTCGAGTTCCTCGATGGCAGGCCCGCCGGCAAGGCCGCGGGCCGCTTCATCGGCAACGGCGTGCTGCACTACATGCTCAACGCGGCGCCGCCGGGCCGCATTGAGCCGCTGCCGCAGGGCTCCGAATGGATCGTGCTGGCGTGGGACAACGGCGAGGGCACGCTGAACGTCGGCCCCTGCGGCTCTATCCTCGAAGTCCGGGGCAGCGCGGTGCATGGCTTCATCCGGGGCGCGCCGACCAGCATCGACACGTCGCAGACCATGCCGCTGCGCGAGCTTCGCCGTTCGCTGCCGGCGCCAAGGTAAATACAGTTCGCTTTACCCCCGCTTTACGGGTTCGCAACGCAAGCGACAGCCGCTGCGCCTGAAATGCGCGGTGGCCCTTCGGAGGGCCGGCACCGAAGGACTCCAGCCATGGCGATGAACCGCTCCCTGCAACGCCTCGCGCTCGCCGCGGCCCTTGTCGCCGTGAGCGGCCACGGATTCGCGCAGTTCGGTGGAGGCGGCGGGGGCATGGGCGGCGGCCGACGAGGCGCGCGGCCCGACAGCTCCACCAGCCCGCGCTCCGGCGACGGCCTCAACACGCCGGCCACCGCGTCGGCCAAGGTCCGCGACAAGCTCTACGACCTGCGCGTGCAGCTCATGATCACGCCCGAGCAATCGCCGTTGTGGGACCGCTTCTCGGATGCCGTATGGGACATCGCCAGCCGCACCGGCATGGCCGCCGCGCCGCCAGCGGACGACCTGAGCGCGGTGCAGTTCGCGCAGCAACGCGCGGCGCAGGCGCAAGATCGCGCCCGGCGCATGCAGGCGGTGAGCGACTCGCTGTCGAAGCTCTACGACGCGATGACGCCCGAGCAGCGCCACACGGCCGACCAGAACCTGCCGGCCGTCATCCCTTGAGACTTCGCGGTCAGTCGACGAGATCGAAGCAGCAGCCCGCGTAGTAGGGCTTGTCGCCGCCCTCGACGAAGGGCACCTCGATGGGCTTGCCCTCGTTGCGCCACACGTCGCGCTTCCTGTAGCCGGAGCGCGCGAGGTCGGCCAGCAGCTCGTCGTGGTGCTGGATGCGGTAGGGGCACACCGCGATGCCGATGCTGTTGAGCGTGTAGATCGTGCGCTCGGGGTGCACGGCCGTGGTGTTCATCACGATGCGCCGGGGCTTCACCGACAGCGAGGAAAGGATCGCGTCCATGCGCACCGGCAGGTACTGCAGGCTGCCCGACACGTACAGCACGTCGCAGCCGCTCGCATCGCGGTAATCGGTGGTGAAGCTCAGCTGCTCGGTCGCCTCGCGCTTGACGGCCATCGCGCGGCCGCTCTCGACCACGCCGGGCACGTCGCACACCGTCCAGCGCAGCGTGTCGGGGTAGCTCAGCACGCGGCGGAAGGCGTAGTACTTGATGCCGACGTGCCCGCCCAGGTCGAACACGCGCGTCATGCCCGCATCGATGGAGCGGCCCAGCCAGAAGAGGCCGGGGTAGTCGTAGAAATAGATCTGCGGGCTGTAGAGCTCGCCTGCGTCGGCGTTGGCATAGCCCACGGCCTTGCTGGAGGGCGCTCCGGCCTCGGCCGCGGCGAAGCTCTCGAACGAGCCCATGAACAGGTTCTCGTCCGTGTTGTTCAGGAACTTGCGCTTGTAGGCACTTTCGCGCGGCGGAAACTGCAGAAGGCTGGACAGCATTTCTTTCTCCGGTGGCTGGCCCATTCTGGGCGCAACCGGCGCTTTCGGGCGCTATAGCCCAGTGCCGTTGGGGCAGTTACCCCATGGGGGTTACATACCGCTGGCCAGCGCCGCCGCCGCCGCGCGCGTTTCCACGCCCAGCTTCTCGAAGATGTGCTCCAGATGCTTGTTCACCGTGCGCGGGCTGGTGCCCAGGATCTCTCCGATGTCGCGGTTCGTCTTGCCCTTGGCGAGCCACGACAGCACCTCGGTCTCGCGCGGCGTGAGGGCCGCGTCGGCCAGCCGGGCGGCCGGGCCTTCGCGCTGGATGGCGAAGAGCAGCATCGTCTCGCCGAGCGCCGCCGCGCCCAGATTGCGCACCGACAGCCGCATGCCCGTCGCTGTTCCGACGGCGATGGCCGCACCCGGCGAGAGCGCTGCTTCGAGCGACGCCGGCAGCAGGCCCGGCGCCACCGGCTCTTCGAGCGCGTGCAGCCACAGCGCGGCCTGCGGCGAGCGCCACGCGACGCGCCCGCGCGTGTCGACGAACACCACGCCCATGCCGGCCACGTCCACCGCGTCGCGGGCCATGCGGGTGATGCGCGCGTTGCGCGCGTGCGTGTGCAGCCGCGCCAGCACCTCCTGCGCGCGGATCGGCTTCACCACGTAGTCGACGCCGCCGCACTCGAAGCCTTCGACCACGTGCGTGGTTTCCGAAAGCCCCGTCATGAAAAGCACCGGGATGTGCGCCCACGCAGGGTTGGCCTTGATGCGCCTGCAGGTCTCGAAGCCCGAGAGGCCCGGCATCAGGCCGTCGAGCAGGATCGCGTCGGGCACAACCAGCTCGAGCCGCTGCAGTGCGGCCTCGCCGTCGGCCGCCACCAGCACGGTGTAGCCGCTGGCCTCCAGCGTGTCGCACAGCATGCCGAGGCTGCTCGGGGCGTCGTCCACCACCAGCACGACGGGGCGTTCGGACGATGACGATTCAGGAGGCGAGGGTGTCTGCATCTTCGGCGAGTGCGTTGCGGAGTTTGTCGAGCTCGAATCGCGCGACCATGCCGCGCAGCCATGTGCAGGTCGAGGCCGCCGCGGGCGATGCGGCGGCCAGCCGGTCGAGCGTGGTGTGCAGGCCGCGCACGTGGCCCATCTGCGCGAGGCGCATGAGTTCGGCGCGTTCGTCTTCGGAAAGGGCGAACTGGAGCGGGCGCGGCTGCGCTCCCTGTTCGTCGTTCTCGGTTGGTCCCATGGCGTCACCCGCCGCGAGCCATTCGAGGCCCAGGTGCCGCTCCAGCGTTGCGATCAGCTCCGACTCGATCACCGGCTTGCCCACGAAGGCCTGGCAGCCCGCCGCGCGCAGCCGCTCGCCCTGGTTCTCGAACATGTTGGCCGAGACGATGATGATCGGGATGTCCCCGAAGCCCGAGGCGCGCACCGACGCGGCCGTCTGCCAGCCGTCCATGTCGTCCATCGTCAGGTCGAGCAGGATGGCCGAGGGCAGCTCCTCGCGCAGGCTGTCGAGGCACTCGGTGCCGCTCGCGGCCTCGCGCACCTCGAAGCCCAGCGGTGCGAGCATGCCGGCGAGCATCTGGCGCTGCACGGGCTGGTCGTCCACCACCAGCAGCGTGCGGCGCGCGCCGATGTAGCCCGACACCGGCTGCCGCAGCGCGCCGGCCTTGCCGGCCTGCGGGCCGGGGTCGGCCACCTCGCGCAGGTACACGCGCACGCTGAAGGTGCTGCCCTGCGACGAGGTCGACGCCAGCTTGAGCTCGCCGCCCATCAGCGAGGTGAGCAGCCCGGTGATGGTCAGGCCCAGCCCCGTGCCCGGCTCGCCGCGACGGCGGCCCGCGGCGCCGCGCTCGAAGGGCAGGAAGATTCGCTGGTGGTCCTGCGGCGCCACGCCGATGCCGGTGTCGACCACGTCGAAGCGCAGCACCTCGCGGCGAGCATCCACGTGCAGCGTGACGGTGCCGCTGTCGGTGAAGCGCACCGCGTTCGTCAGCAGGTTGATGAGGATCTGCCGTAGCCACTTCGCATCGGCATGCACCCAAGGCGGCGGCCGCCCCGCGTGCGTGTAGACGAAGGCCAGGCCCTTGTTCTCGGCCTGGGGGCGGACCATGTGCACGAGCTGGTCGAGAAAGGCCGGCAGCGCCAGCGGCGCGGGTTCCAGCTGCAGCCGCCCGGCCTCGATGCGCGCCAGGTCGAGCAGGCCGTCGATCAGGCCCAGCATGTGCTCGCCGCTGCGGTGGATGGTCTGCACCGCCTCTCGCGGCGGCGTCACCGCATCGCCCTTGAGCAGGATCTGCGAGTAGCCCAGGATGCTGTTGAGCGGCGTGCGCAGCTCGTGCGTCATGCCGGCCACGTAGCGGGTCTTGGCCTGGTTGGCGGCTTCGGCGGCTTCCTTGGCGGTCTGCAACGCGGCGTCGGTGCGGCGGTGTGCCTCGATCTCCAGCGCCAGCAGGTTGTTGTGGCGGTTCGATTCCTCCTGCGCCATCTGGCGGCTCTCGCTGCCCAGCACCACCCACCACGCGGCCACCGCGGCCACCACGGAAAGCAGCGCGAACACCTTCAGGAAGGCCGTGGCCATGACCGGATCGCTGGTGCCCGCCAGCGCCTCCTGCGCATAGACCACGCCCACCACGGTGGCCAGCAGCGCGATGAGCGACGTGGCCACCAGCAGGTAGTGCGCCACGCGGAAGTTGAGCCGCGCCGACAGGGCAGGCGGCAGCAGCGCCTGCAGCCAGCCGCTCATCTGCTCGGCGGCGCGTGAGTCGGTCTTGCAGCGGTCGTGGCAGCGCGACTCGAGCGTGCAGCACAGCGAGCAGATCGGCGCGCTGTAGGCCGGGCAGTGCGCCATGTCCTCCGACTCGAAGCTGTTGTCGCACACCGAGCACTTCACGCCCTGGCCCGGCTTCCAGCGCTCGATGTCGTTGCGCGCGAGGTAGTAGCGCCCGCGCGTGCGCCACGCGAGCAGCGGCGACAACGCCATGGCCGTCGCCAGCGCGATGAAGGGCGAGAAGGCTCTGGCCCAGTGCCCCAGCGCGCCCGAGTAGGCGAGCATGGCCAGCGCCGCCGCCACCAGCATCGACACCAGACCCACCGGGTTGATGTCGTACAGGTGCGCGCGCTTGAACTCGATGGTGCGCGGGCTCCAGCCCAGCGGCTTGTTGATGACCAGGTCGGCCACCAGCGCGCCGACCCAGGCGATGGCGATGTTGCTGTAGAAGCCCAGCACGTGCTCCAGCGCGGCGAACACGCCCAGCGCCATGAGCAATATCGCGATGACCACGTTGAACACCAGCCACACGACGCGCCCCGGGTGGCTGTGCGTGAGCCGCGCGAAGAAGTTCGACCACGCCAGCGAACCCGCGTAGGCGTTCGTCAGGTTGATCTTCATCTGCGACACCAGCACGAACAGCACCGTGATGCCCAGCACCCAGGCCGGATCGCGCAGCACGTACGAGAAGCCCGTGAGATACATCTGCGTGGGCTCGATCGCATGGTTGCCCGGAATCTCGTGCTGCAGCGCCAGGAAGGCGAGGAACGCGCCGCCCATCATCTTCAGCATGCCCGGCACGATCCAGCCCGGCCCCGCGACCAGCACGGCCGTCCACCAGCGCACGCGGTTGGCGGCCGTCTTCTCGGGCAGGAAGCGCAGGTAGTCGACCTGCTCGCCGATCTGCACCACCAGCGAGAAGGCCACGGTGGCGGCGGCGCCGAACATCAGCGGGTCGAAGCCGCTGCTGTCGGAAGTGCGGCCGACCAGCCCGGTGAAGTCGGCGTACAGCTCGGGCTTCTTCACCAGCACCGCGATGAAGGGACAGACGAACAGCACGATCCAGATCGGCTGCGTCCACAGCTGCAGCCCCGAGATGAGCGTGATGCCCCGCGCCACCAGCGGGATGATGACGATCGACGACACCATGTACAGCAGCCACAGCGGCCAGTCGAGGTACATCTGCAGCGCCAGCGCGAGGATGGCCGCCTCCAGCGCGAAGAAGATGAAGGTGAAGCTCGCGTAGATCAGCGATGTGAGCGTGGAGCCCAGGTAGCCGAAGCCCGCGCCGCGCGTGAGCAGGTCCATGTCCACGCCGTGGCGCGCCGCGTAGTACGAGATCGGCAGGCCCGTGAGGAAGGTGATGAGCCCGACCACGAGGATGGCCCACAGCGCGTTCGAGAAGCCGTAGCTCAGCGCGATGGCCCCGCCGATGGCCTCCAGCGCCAGGAAAGAGGTGGCGCCGAAGGCCGCGTTGGCCACGCGGAACTCCGACCACTTGCGGAAGCTGCGCGGCGTGTAGCGCAGCGCGTAGTCCTCCAGCGTCTCGTTCGCGACCCAGGCGTTGTAGTCGCGGCGGATGCGAAAGATCTTCTGTCCGGAGACGGATTGCATGGCGGGTTCTCGCGGCGGCGGTGGCATGGGGCGGGTACAGCAAGAAGCGCTCCCTGTGCCCCTTTCGTGATGACTTCGGCCGATGTCTGGCTCGCGAGTCTGCAGGCAGGGCGGACCTCCGCCGCTACGTTGAATGACGTATTCGCGCAAACCCGAGTGATTTCTAAAGTTCCAGCCATGGTGCTCGGGGCACCGTCCGATGCACTGCGATGGTGCGCGGCCTTCCTTTCCAACAACCTGCCTGGAGTTTCCTGATGTCGCGTGATTCCGATCTTTCCCTCGATGCCCTGGCATTGCGCCGCCGCCGCCTGCTGCAGGGCGCCGCCGCGCTGCCCGTGATGGGCCTGAGCGGCCTGAGCTTCGGCCAGGGCCAGTTCCCCACGGCCAAGGTCAACACGACGAAACTCGCCGTGACCGACACCGAGGTGACGGTGGGCCAGCTGCACTCGTCCACCGGCACCATGGCCATCTCGGAGACCGGCTCCATCCAGGCCGAGCAGCTCGCCATCGACCAGATCAACGCCATGGGCGGCATCCTGGGCCGCAAGATCAAGGTCATCAAGGAAGACGGCGCCTCCGATTGGCCGACCTTCGCCGAGAAGTCGAAGAAGCTGCTGGTCAACGACAAGGTCGCGGCCGTGTTCGGCTGCTGGACCAGCGCCTCGCGCAAGGCCGTGCTGCCGGTGTTCGAGAAGGAGAACGGCCTGCTGTACTACCCGACCTTCTACGAAGGCCTGGAGCAGAGCAAGAACGTGATCTACACCGGCCAGGAGGCAACGCAGCAGATCATCTGGGGCCTGGACTGGGGCGCGAAGGAGAAGAAGGCCAAGACCTTCTTCCTGGTGGGCTCCGACTACATCTGGCCGCGCACCTCGATGAAGATCGCGCGCAAGCACATCGAGAACTTCCAGAAGGGTTCGGTCAAGGGCGAGGAGTACTACCCGCTGGGCCACACCAACTTCAACTCGCTGATCAACAAGATCAAGGTGGCCAAGCCTGACTGCATCTTTGCGGCGGTGGTCGGCGGCTCGAACGTGGCCTTCTACAAGCAGCTGAAGGCCGCGGGCATCACGGGCGACAAGCAGTTCCTGCTGACGCTGGCCGTAACCGAAGACGAGATGACCGGCGTGGGCGGCGAGAACTTCGCGGGCTTCTACTCGTCGATGAAGTACTTCCAGACGCTGGACAACGCGAACAACAAGAAGTTCGTGGAAGCCTTCAAGGCCAAGTACGGCAAGGACGCCGTCATCGGCGACGTGACGCAGGCGGGCTACCTCGGCCCCTGGCTGTGGAAGGCAGCGGTGGAGAAGGCCGGCAGCTTCGACGTCGACAAGGTCGTGGCCGGCTCGCCGGGCATCGAGCTGAAGACGGCGCCCGAGGGCTACGTGAAGCTCGACGCCAACCACCACCTGTGGAGCAAGGCGCGCATCGGGCAGGGGCAGGCGGACGGCACCTTCAAGGTGGTTGCCGAATCGGCCGAGCTCATCAAGCCGGATCCGTTCCCGAAGGGCTACCAGTAAGCCTGCTTTGCTCCCTCCCCCGCTGGGGGAGGGCAGGGGTGGGGGCAAGCGGCGCTACCACTGGGCATGCCCTGCCTGCCCCCATCCCAACCTTCCCCCAGAGGGGGAAGGAGCCAACACCACAACCCCGGAACAACTAGCCATGACTCTGTCGGACATGCTGAACATCGGCCTCATGCAGGGCTTCGCGGGGCTGAGCCTCTTCGCGGTGCTGCTGCTGATGGGGCTGGGCCTGGCGATCATCTTCGGCCAGATGGGCGTGATCAACATGGCGCATGGCGAGTTCATGACCATCGGCGCCTACTCGATCTACCTGGCCGCGCGCGTCACCGAGAGCCTCGCGCCCGAGTTCATGCCGTACTACTTCCCGATCGCCATCGCGCTGGCCTTCGTCTTCGCCTTCATCGTCGGCTGGATCGTGGAGTGGGTGCTGATACGCCATCTCTACAAGCGCCCGCTCGACACGCTGCTGGCCACCTGGGGCGTGAGCCTGGGGCTGCAGCAGATCTTCCGCACCTTCATCGGCCCGAAGGAAGTGAGCCCGACGCTGCCCGAATGGCTCATGGGCTCGTGGACGCCGCACGAGGGCCTGGACATTCCGATCAACGGCCTGTTCGTGCTGGCGCTCACCGCGCTGGTCACGGGCGGCGTGCTGATCGCGCTGCACAAGAGCCGCTGGGGCCTCAGGGTGCGCGCCACCGTGGCCAACCGCACCATGGCCAACGCCACCGGCATCGACACGAAGAAGACCGACCGCCTGACCTTCGCCATCGGCTGCGGCATCGCAGGCGTGGCGGGCGCGGCCTTCACCACCATCGGCTCGACCGGGCCGACCTCGGGCTCGCTCTACATCGTCGACGCCTTCCTGGTCGTCACTTTCGGCGGCGCGGCCAGCCTCTTCGGCACGGTGGTCTCGGCCTTCGGCATTGCGCAGACGCAGTCGGTGTCCGAGTTCTTCATGACCGGGTCGATGGCCAAGGTGCTCACGCTGTCGCTGATCGTGCTGATCCTGATGATGCGACCGCAAGGCCTGTTCGCAGTGAAAGTGCGACGTTGAACCCGATTCCTCTTTGGAGAACGTTCCGATGAATTTCATCAAGGCCTCGATCCAGCGCTACCAGCTCGGAAGCCTCCTGCTGCTGGTGCTGCTGCTCGCGGTGGTGCTGCCGCTGTCGCTCGACATCTTCCGCCTCAACCTCGTGGGCAAGTACCTCACCTATGCCTTCGTGGCAGTGGGTCTCGTCATGGTGTGGGGCTATGGCGGCGTGCTGAGCCTGGGGCAGGGCGTGTTCTTCGGCATCGGCGGGTACGCGATGGCGATGTTCCTCAAGCTCGAAGCCTCCGACCCGGTGTCGACCAAGATCCAGACCACGCCCGGCATCCCGGACTTCATGGACTGGAACCAGATCACCGAGCTGCCCACGCTGTGGCTGCCCTTCAAGAGCCTGCCGCTGAGCCTGGCGCTGGTGGTGCTGGCGCCGATGGCGCTGGCCTGGCTCGTCAGCTTCGCGATGTTCAAGCGCCGCGTGGGCGGGGTGTATTTCGCGATCATCACGCAGGCGGTGGCGCTGATCTGCACGGTGCTCATCATCGGCCAGCAGGGCTACACCGGCGGCGTGAACGGCATGACCGACCTGAAGACCCTGCTGGGCTGGGACACCCGCACCGACAGCGCCAAGTACATCCTCTACTACGTCTGCGTCGGCCTGCTGGTGGGCAGCATCCTGCTGTGCCGCTGGGTCCAGACCAGCAAGCTCGGCACGCTGCTGCTGGCGATGCGCGACAAGGAAGACCGCGTGCGCTTCTCGGGCTACGACGTGTCGAACTTCAAGGTCTTCATCTTCTGCCTGGCGGCCGGGCTCTCGGGCATCGGCGGCGCGATGTTCGCACTGCAGGTGGGCTTCATGTCGCCGAGCTTCGTGGGCATCGTGCCGTCCATCGAGATGGTGATCTTCTGCGCGGTCGGCGGGCGCATGAGCCTGGTGGGCGCGGTGTACGGCGCGCTGCTGGTGAATGCGGGCAAGACGCTGTTCTCGGAGAGCTTTCCGGATCTGTGGCTGTTCCTGATGGCCGGCCTCTTCATCGGCGTGACGATGGCCTTCCCGATGGGGCTTGCCGGCGTGTGGGAAGAAAAGATCCGCCCGTGGTGGAAGTCGCGTCGCCAGGCGCTGCGCGAAGCCGCGGTGAAGCCGCCGGTTATTCCTGCGCCCGCGCCGTCCACCGCATCGACCACGCCCGAACCGACGCTGCCCGAAGGCGTCGGCAGCCAGCGCGCCTGACCGGAGCCAGCATCCATGAGCAACACCGACTTCGCGCTCGCCGTGGAAGACCTCACCGTCTCCTTCGACGGCTTCAAGGCCATCGACGACCTGACGCTCTACATCGACCGCAACGAGCTGCGAGTGATCATCGGCCCCAACGGCGCGGGCAAGACCACGCTGCTCGACCTGATCTGCGGCAAGACGCGCGCCAGCGCCGGCAGCATCAAGTTCAGGAACACCGAGCTCACGAAGATGGCCGAGCACAAGCGCGTGCGGCTGGGCATCGGTCGCAAGTTCCAGACGCCTTCCATCTACGAGAACCTCAGCGTGTTCCAGAACCTGGAGGTGTCGTTTCCCAAGGGGCGCTCGGTGTTCGGCGCGCTGGCCTTCAAGTGCGACGACGAGGTCAAGTCCAGGGTGCAGGCGGTGGCCGAAGAGATCGGCCTTGCCGATCGCCTCGACACCGAGGCCGGCCTGCTGAGCCATGGCCAGAAGCAGTGGCTCGAGATCGGCATGCTGCTGATGCAGGAGCCCGAACTGCTGATGCTCGACGAGCCCATCGCCGGCATGAGCGCGCGCGAGCGCGAGCTCACGGCCGACCTGCTCAAGCGCATCTGCCAGAACCGCGCCGTGATCGTCATCGAGCACGACATGGCCTTCGTGAAGCAGATCGCGCACAAGGTCACGGTGATGCACCAGGGAAAGATCCTGGCCGAAGGGCCGATGGAGAAGGTGCAGGCCGATCCGAAGGTCATCGACGTCTACCTGGGGCACTGACATGAGCAACATCAATCTCAAGGTCGAGGACCTTCACGTCGCCTACGGCCAGAGCGAGGCCCTGCACGGCATCTCGTTCGATGGCCATGCCAACGAGACCGTGGCCATCATGGGCCGCAACGGCATGGGCAAGACCACGCTGTTCAAGAGCCTGATGGGCGTGCTGCCGCTCAAGAGCGGGCGCATCGAGGTGGCGGGGCAGGACGTGTCGCGCGACGAGAGCTTCCGCCGCGTGGCCAAGGGCATCGCCTACGTGCCCCAGGGCCGGATGATCTTCCCGACGCTGACGGTGGAGGAGAACATCCAGACCGGACTGGAGAACTCGAAGACCCGCCGCATCCCGGAGGAAATCTACGCGCTGTTCCCCGTGCTGTGGGACATGAAGAACCGCAAGGGCGGCAACCTCTCCGGCGGGCAACAGCAGCAGCTGGCCATTGCGCGCGCGCTCGTCACCGACCCCAAGGTGCTGCTGCTGGACGAGCCCACCGAGGGCATCCAGCCTTCGATCATCAAGGACATCGCCAAGGCACTCAACGAGATCCGCAAGCTGCGCGGCATCACCATCGTCGTGTCCGAGCAGGTGCTGAGCTTCGCGATGGACGTGGCCGACCGGCTCTTCGTGATCGAGGGCGGGCGCCTGGTGCACGAGACCGCGCGCGACAAGACCGACGTAGATCACATCAAGGCCTATCTCTCCGTTTAACCACAACCCAACCAGGAGCCACTGCAAATGACGGACACGCTGATCAAGGTCGACCTGACCAAGCCGCCCACCGAGAACGAGATGATCCACAACCGCTGGCATCCGGACATCCCGATGGCCTGCTGGGTCAACCCGGGCGACGACTTCATCCTCGAGACCTTCGACTGGACCGGCGGCTTCATAAAGAACAACGACAGCGCCGACGACGTGCGCGACATCGACCTGAGCACCGTGCACTACCTCTCGGGCCCCGTTGGTGTGAAGGGCGCGGAGCCCGGCGACCTGCTGGTGGTCGACCTGCTCGACATCGGCGCCAAGCAGGACAGCCTCTGGGGCTTCAACGGCTTCTTCTCGAAGAAGAACGGCGGCGGCTTCCTCACCGATCATTTCCCCGAGGCGCAGAAATCGATCTGGGACTTCAAGGGCATGTTCACCAGCTCGCGCCATGTGCCGGGCGTGAACTTCGCGGGCCTCATCCACCCGGGGCTGATCGGCTGCCTGCCCGACAAACCCATGCTCGACATGTGGAACGAGCGCGAAAAGGCGCTCATCGCCACCGACCCCGATCGCGTGCCCGGCCTGGCCAACCCGCCTTTCGCGGGCACGGCCCACATGGGCAAGATGACCGGTGAGGCGAGGGCGAAGGCCGCCGCCGAGGGTGCGCGCACCGTGCCTCCGCGCGAGCACGGCGGCAACTGCGACATCAAGGACCTGTCGCGCGGCTCGAAGGTGTTCTTCCCGGTGTACGTCGACGGCGCGGGCCTGAGCGTGGGCGACCTGCACTTCAGCCAGGGCGACGGCGAGATCACCTTCTGCGGCGCCATCGAGATGGCCGGCTGGGTGCACATGAAGGTGTCGCTCATCAAGGGCGGCATGGCCAAGTACGGCATCAAGAACCCGATCTTCAAGCCCAGCCCCATCACGCCGCAGTACAACGACTACCTGATCTTCGAGGGCATCTCGGTGGACGAGAGCGGCAAGCAGCACTACCTCGACGTGAACGTGGCCTATCGCCAGGCCTGCCTGAACGCCATCGAGTACCTGAAGAAATTCGGCTACTCGGGCGCACAGGCCTATTCGATTTTGGGCACGGCACCCGTGCAGGGCCACATCAGCGGCGTGGTCGACGTGCCGAACTCGTGCGCCACGCTGTGGCTGCCCACGGGCATCTTCGACTTCGACATCAACCCGAGTGCGGCGGGCCCGATGAAGATGATCGACGGCAGCATCAGCATGCCGCTGTCTCCCGACCTGCGTTGAAAGGCGGCAAGGCATGCCCACCTACGACTACGCATGCGGGCATTGCGGCGGCTTCGAAGCGCTGCGGCCTTCGGGCCTGCGCGACGAGCCCGCCGCCTGCCCCGACTGCGGAAGTGCTTCGCCGCGCGTGCTGTCGGCCGCGCCGCGTCTCGCCTTGATGGCCTCCGGCACGCGCCGCGCGATGGAGACCAACGAACGCTCGCGGCACGAGCCCGTGAGCTCTCGCGACTACGCGCGGCTCAGGCATCCTGCGGGCTGCGGATGCTGCGGTTCGGGCAAGCGCGGCGCGACGGTGACGGCGGCCAACGGGGCCAAGGCCGCGCCTTCGAGGCGGCCGTGGATGATCAGCCACTGAGGCTGCCTGCTGGGGCCAACCCCCATTGACGGGTTTCTTTTCAAGGCCCTGATTGTTTCAATCCCGTGAACGCCGCGGTTCATTTTGTGGGCGTTTTTCGGGGCTGATCAGGATCAAACTTCTCCTCACCAACCAACCGATTGCCCTGAAGGAGATTGAAATGAATGCCTCGAAGATCCTCGCCGCTGCTGCCCTCTCGCTCCTGGCTGCCGCCGGAGCCCAAGCAGAAACCTACGACGGCGTGCACGTCGTGAACTCTTCGGTGACCCGCGCTGAAGTCGCTCCGCAAGCCGCTGCCGCCGCTCGCGCCGGCAACGAATACAGCGAAGCCTCTGGCGCCGGTGCACAGACCTTCACGTCGACCGCCAACCGCGCGACCGTGCAGGCCGAAGCCGTTGCCAAGGCACACGACCCGCTCGCCAGCCTCGACCGCCGCGCGTTCTACCGCGACGAAGTGCCAGCCGCCTACAAGAAGCCCAGCGTGTCGTTCACGCGCCAGGCTGGCCTGTAAGCAGTTCCGGCAAGCCGATGCATGCTTGTCGGCTGACATTGGGCGAATGAAGAAGGGGCCTGAGGGCCCTTTCTTCGCGTCCGCATCGCTGTCGGTGCAAGGACCTACAGCGTTTCACCTTCCTTGAGCACGCCCGCATTGCGCAGCGCGGAGTCCAGCCATCTGGCCGCCGTGTTGCCTTGCTTGATGGCTTCGATGCGCGCGTCCTCGTCCTCCACCTTCTTCTGCGCCGCCTGAAGAAGCGCTTCCACCTTCTCCCGCTCGACGACGACCACGCCGTCCGCATCGCCGACGACGAGATCGCCGGGGCGCACGGCCACTCCGCCGACCGACACCGGATGCCCGATGCGGCCCGAGGCCAGCTTGGTCGGGCCGTTGGGATTGGTGCCCACCGAGAAGACCGGGAAGCCCATCTCGTCGATCTCCACGCTGTCTCGCACCGCGCCGTCGATCACTACGCCGGCGATGCCGACCTGGCGGCAGGCGTTCATCATGATCGTCCCCATGAGCGCCGCGCTCTGGTCGCCCTTGCCGTCGATCACGAGCACGTCGCCGGGCTTCGCGAGCGCGATGGCGGCGTGGATCATCAGGTTGTCGCCCGGCCGCACTTCCACCGTGAGCGCGCTGCCCGCCAGCTTCATCCGGTGGCGCAGGGCCTGGATGCGGCCGTGCAGGGCGCCGCGGCGACCCGCCACGTCGGCGAGGATGGCCGGCTGGAAGGCCGAAGCCTGCCGGACGAGATCGGAAGAGACGCGCTCGAAGTCGCGAACGATGTCTGGAAGCTGGTTCATGTTCATGTTCTGGTTTCCGCTCATTCGGCCTTGACGTCCGCGTCCTTCACCACGCGGCCCCACTTGCGCTTGTCCGCCGCCAGGAAGGCGCGGAACTGCTCCGGCGTGCTGCCCACGGGCTCGAGGCCGTCGGCCGCGAGCCGCTTGGAGATCTCGGGCATCGCGAGCACCTTGGCGATTTCGCGCTGGATGCGCTCGACCACCGCCGGCGGCGTGTTCTTCGCGGCGCAGATGCCGGCCCAGGTCACGGGGTCGAAGTCGGGCACGCCGGCTTCGGTCACGGTCGGGATTTCCGGAAAGGCCGCCAGCCGGCGCGGGCTGGCCACCGCCAGCGCGCGCAGCTTGCCCGAGCGGGCGTACTGCATCGAGCTCACGGGCTGGTCGAAGATCATCGTGACCTGGCCCGCGATGAGGTCCGTCATGGCCTGGCCCGTGCCCTTGTAGGCCACGTGCACGATGTCGATGCCCGCGCGGCTCTTCAGCATCTCGCCCGCGAGGTGTCCGCCGGTGGCGGTGCCTGAGGAGGCGAAGTTGATCTCGCCCGGCTTCTGCTTCGCGTAGGCGATGAGCTCCTTCACGCTCTTCACCGGCAGGCTCGAGTTGACCAGCAGCATGTAGGGCGCATTGACGATCTGCGTGACCGGCACGATGTCCTTCTCGGAGTCGAAGGGCATGCTCTTGAGCACGTGCGGCTGGATCGACAGCGTGCCCGTGGTGCACATCAGCAGTGTGTGGCCGTCGGCGGGCGCGGCGAGCATGGCCGATGCCGCGATGTTGCCGCCGGCGCCCGGCCGGTTGTCGATCAGCACCTGCTGCCCGAGCCCTTCGGCCAGCTTCGGCGCGATCAGGCGCGCCACCACGTCGTTGGAGCCACCCGGCGAGAAGCCCACGAGGATCTTCACCGGCTTCGACGGAAAGGAGTCGGCGGCCCAGGCGTGGGTGGCGCCGAGCCAGACGGTGCCCGCGGCGAGTGCCGGCAGCAGCTTGAGAAGGGAGCGGAGTTTCATTGCAGTTCCTGGAGTTCCTGGTCGAAGGCTTGGCCCGAGAGCTCCTCGCGTGCCCGCGCGATGCGCCGGCAGCCTTCCAGCAGCTGTTCGGTGCTGGCGGCGAAGGAGAGGCGGAAATGAGTCGGCACGCCGTAGGCGCTGCCCTGAAGCGCGGCGAGGTCCTGCGAGTCGAGCAGGTGCATCACCCAGTCGTCGCTGTTCTTGATCGCGGCGCCCTTGCGGTTGCGCAGCCCGAAGAGCGCGCTGCACGAGGCGAAGATGTAGAACGCCCCGTCGGGCACGTCGCAGCGAATGCCGTCGATGGCGTTGAGCGCCGCGACCACCGTGTCGCGGCGCTTCTGGTATTCGCGCCGGTTGGTGGCGATGGTGTCCTGCGGCCCGGTGAGCGCCGCGATGGCGGCGGCTTGCGCGATCGAGTTCGGGCCGGAGGTGCTCTGCGACTGGAGCTTGACCATGGCCTTGATCAGCGCGGAAGGCCCCGCGCCGTAGCCGATGCGCCAGCCTGTCATCGCATAGGCCTTCGAGACGCCGTTCACCGTCAGCGTGCGGTCCTTGAGGTCGGGCGCCGCCTCGGCCATGGTGGCGAATTCGGTGTCGCCGTAGATCAGGTGCTCGTAGATGTCGTCGGTCAGCACCCAGACGTGCGGATGGCGGCGCAGCACTTCGGCCAGCGCCTGGAGCTCGGCGCGCGTGTAGGTCGCGCCGCTCGGGTTGTTCGGCGAGTTGAGCATCAGCCAGCGCGTCCTGGGGGTGATGGCGCGTTCCAGGTCGGCGGGCTGCAGCTTGAAGCCCGATGTGGCGGGGCAGTCGACGAAGACCGGAACGCCGCCTGCCAGCAGCGCGATGTCGGGGTAGGACACCCAGTAGGGCGCCGGCACGATGACCTCGTCGCCCGCAGCCACGGTACACATGAGCGCATTGAAGATCACCTGCTTGGCACCCGTGCCGACGATAATCTCGCCCGGCGCGTAGGCCAGCCCGTTCTCGGTCAGGAACTTGCCGGAGATGGCTTCCTTGAGCGCGGGCGTGCCGCCCACGTCGGTGTAGCGGGTCTGGCCGGCGGACATGGCGCGGATGGCGGCCTCCTTGATGTGCTCGGGCGTCTCGAAGTCGGGCTCGCCGGCGGTCAGGCCGAGGATGTCGCGGCCCGCGGCGCGCAGCTCGCGGGCCCGCTGGCCGGCCATGGAGCTGGGAGACGGTTTGATTCGGTTCAGGCGTGGTGCGATGTGAAGCATGCACGCAGTATCAAAGTGCGTGCCTCGCAGGACAAACGAGAAATCGGACCGGCGCGGTATTCCTTTTTTTCCTGGCGACCCATGGGCGTACATTCCGCTGGCATGAACTTCACCTTCAAGCAGCTGGAAGCCTTTCTCTTCAGCGCCAAGCTCCAGAGCTTCAGCGCCGCGGCGGTGAAGCTGCACACCACGCAGTCGGCCATTTCCAAGCGGCTGGCCGAACTCGAGGATTCGCTCGGCGGCCCCTTGCTGCATCGCACCTCGCACGGGCTGGAACTGGCCCACGCCGGCCGAGAGCTGTTGCCGCTGGCGGAAGAGGCTTTGCGGCTGTGGCAGCGCATCGAGCACGACATCAGTGTCGACAAGACGCTGCGTGGCACCTTCAGGGTGGGCGTGACGGAGCTGATCGCGATGACCTGGCTCACGCGCCTGATCCAGCTGCTGCAGAAGCTGCATCCCGAAGTGACGCTCGAGCCGGTGGTGGACGCGGGGCTCACGCTCTTCGAGCGGCTGGAAGCCAACAAGCTCGACCTGACCATCATGCCGGGCATCTTCTGGGGGCAGGCCTTCGAATCGGTGAAGGTGGGGCAGGTGGACCAGGCCTGGATCGCGAGCCCGCGCCTTTCCATTCCCAACCGCGCATTGAAGCCGCACGAGTTCGCCGACTACCCGGTGATCGAGCAGCCCGCCGGCGCCTCGAAGAACAGGTTCTACGAAGCCTGGCGCGCGGAGCACGGCTTCCGCTTCGGCAAGGTCATGCTGACGAACAGCACCACCGTGCTGCGCGAACTCACGATCAGCGGCTTCGGCATCAGCCAGCAGGCGCTGGACTACGTGCGCCCCGACATCCGAAGCGGCCTGCTGCGCATCGTCAGGAGCGACCCGATGCCGCCGCCGCTGGTCTACAGCGCCGTCTACCGGCGCGACAGCTCCAGCCCGGCGCTGGCGCGCATCGTCGAGCTGGCCGTGAAGACATGCGACTTCACCCTGCGGGCGAGCCAGCACGAGGTGGCGCCTCCGGCTCCGCCCAGAGGCTCGGGCTCGACGGTGCGGCAACGCGCAGTGCGCCAGGGCGTGGTGAAGAAGCCCGCGAGGAAGACGCGGCGCTAGCTTTCCTGCTGGCTATTGGAAAATATACGCATTGAGTATATATTCGCGGCTCATGAACATGCCGCAGCAAGTACTTCTCCGCGACGCGATGCGTCAACTCAACATGACGCGCGACGCTTTCGCGGAGCGCATCGGCAGCCGGAGGAGGGCGCTCGACGCCTGGCTTCTCCCCGACGAATCCAATGAATTCAGGGCCATGCCCGAGGTCGCGCGGCGCTTCGTGAGCGAAATCCTAGCTTCGGACGGTCGGCGCAGTGAATATACGCAAAGCGCACATGAAGGCGCCCTGCGAAAATCGATGGCGGTCGAAGGCTCGCACCACCTGCTGTCGGTCAGCCAGTTCAACCGCGACGCCATCGACGAGCTGTTCCAGCTGGCCGACGTGATGCAGCCCATCGCGCGCCGCCGCAAGGTCAGCCGCGTGCTCGAGGGGGCGGTGCTGGCCAACCTGTTCTTCGAGGCCAGCACGCGCACGCGCGTGAGCTTCGGCGCCGCGTTCTGCCGGCTGGGCGGCTCGGTGTGCGACACCACGGGCTTCACCTTCTCGTCGATGGCCAAGGGCGAATCGATCTACGACACCAGCCGCGTGATCAGCGGGTACGTCGACGCCATCGTGGTGCGGCACCCGGAGCGGGGCTCGGTGGCGGAGTTCGCGCGTGCCACCAACGTGCCCGTCATCAACGGCGGCGACGGGCCGGGCGAGCACCCGAGCCAGGCGCTGCTCGACCTGTACACCATCCAGCGCGAGTTCTCGCGGCTGGGCAAGCTGGTCGACGGCGCGCACATCGCGATGGTCGGCGACCTGAAGTACGGGCGCACGGTGCACTCGCTCATCAAGCTGCTGGCGCTGTACAAGGGAATGAAGTTCACGCTGATCTCGCCGCCTTCGCTGGCCATGCCGGCGGAGATCGTCGAGGCCGTGAGCCGCAACGGCCATGTGGTCGAGACCGCTGCCACGCCGGCGCAGGGCCTGGCCGGCGCCGACATCATCTACGCCACGCGCATCCAGAAGGAGCGCTTCGCGAACGACGAAGTGCTGGAAGGCTTCGACAACGCCTTCGAAATCAACCGCGCGCTCGTCGAATCGGCCTGCAAGCCCGACGTGGTCGTGATGCATCCGCTGCCGCGCGACAGCCGCCCCGGCTCGCACGACCTCGGCGTCGACCTGAACAACGACCCGCGCCTGGCCATCTTCCGCCAGACCGACAACGGCATCCCGGTGCGCATGGCGATCTTCGCCACGCTGCTGGGCGTGGACAAGCTGGTGAGCCGCTCGATGCGCGACGCGGCCTGGACGCCGCCCTCGCACATCGGGCCGGACGACAGCGTCTTCCACGGCCTCGACTGATCGAGGCCGCCGCTCGCGCGAGCCTCAGGCGTGCGCGAGGATGTTGACCAGCTTGCCGAACGGATCGCGCACGTAGAAGCGGCGCACGCCCCAGGGCTCGTCGGCCGGTCCGTATTCGATGGCGAAGCCCGCGGCCTTCATGCGCTCGAAGGCTTCGTCCACATCGTCGACCTCGATGGACAGCTCGGGCACCGGCGTGCCGGAGCCGCCTTCGGATGCGAAGCTGAGCTGCACCGTCATGCCGGCCTGCGAGCCGTAGGTCTGGATCCAGCCGTGGTCCATCAGCAGGTCGAGGCCGAGGATGTCCTTGTAGAAGACGGCGGCGCGCGCAGGCTCCGGCGTGGCGAAGTTGGCGACGAGGCGTTTGACTTTCATGGGGGGGTATTCCTGATCCTGAAGGTGCGGGCATGGCCGTTGCACTCGGCGTGCAGCAGGTCGCCCTCGATGCGGATGCCCGTCCATCTGTCGACGTGGCCGTCCGAGCCGGCGATCTCGATACCGTGCGGGGACACCACGCGCCAGCTGAAGACAGGCCCGGCCACCGGTCCGTTCTTCATGCCGATGGTGGCGACGACGCTGCCGCCCGTGCGGAAGCAGTAGGTTCCGATGTCGGTGTCGGAGACGAGGTCCAAGGTGCGATCGAGGGGGAGCGGGGTGGCGGTCATGCGTGAGTTCTGCGTCCGTTCTACGTGTGGGCCGGAGCCTGTGGCGCCAATTGTGCGAACCCGGGCACGCGCTGACAACGAATGGATGTCGAAGGTACAGGCGGCCGATGGTCCGAGGCGTTCGCGAAGATTCTTCTGGGTGTTGTGCTCGCCTGGTTCGCGTCGACGAACCCTAGATGAAATCCAGCCACTCCCTTGCCTTGCGGGTTCCATAGGCAATTGCAGCATCGATGTCGTCGAAGTGCCATTCAGGGGCAGCCCGGCCATTGGGTGTGACCAGCGACAGGAACGCTGCTTGCGACCTTTCCGACGTGACGACCACCACGGGAAACGGCGGCTCGCCAGGATCGCTGCCCGAGTCCCGGAACTGAGCGATGTCGTCGAAGACCTGCAGCAGCGTGTTGCCCCATCGGTAGGTCATGGCGCGAAAGTCGAGAATCACGCAATCGGCATCGAACGCCTTGAGACCATGCAGGGCGCTGGTGGCGATGTAGGCGCCGTGGCCATTGCCGAGGCTGCCATCGGGGTACTCGCCGTCGAAGGAAACGACGAGCACCGTCCGGTGGTCGGTCTCTGTCCGGTCGACCAGGAAGAAGCGGCAGCTGAGGCCTTTGGGAACAGGCGGTGTTGCTTCGACCAGGGTGAACTGCTTCATCTTTCGCTGTCTTTCATGTCTTGCTTGCGTTTGAGGCGGTAACGGCGCTGGCCTTGTCCCGGAAGTCACGCCGGTACCTGACGAAGCCCTTCTTCCTCGAACCCGTGAAGCCACACTGCTCGAAGAAGCGATGTGCTTCGTCGCGCTCCATGGCGCTCTGCAGCATGCTCTTGGAGCATCCGAGATCCGAGCATGGCAAGCCGCCGAATATAGAGCCGCCGTGTCTTGTTCGATCTCATGCCAAACCGCCACCGAGCCCGGGTAAGCTCGCGGCCCATGAAGCGCAACAGCACTCCCAGATCGACCGGCGGCAAGGCTTCTGCAGCCGGTGGCAAGACCTCCGCGGCCCCGGCGGCAGCTCCCGTTCCCGTGGCGCCCGGCGTCCCTGTATCCGCCGTGCTGGCGCGCATCCAGACGCTGTGGTCATCGCTCGGGCCGGTGGGCCAGCGCATCGCCGACTTCATCGTGAAGAACCCGCGCGAGGTGGTGCACATGTCGGTCAGCGAGGTGGCCGAGCGCACGGGGTCGAGCGAGGGCAGCATCGTCGGGCTGTGCAAGAACCTCGGCGCCACGGGCTTCCAGCAGATCAAGATCGCGCTGGCGCAGGAGCTGGTGCGGCCGGTGCAGTTCATCCACGAAGACCTCGATCCGCAGGACAACGCCACGGCGGTCATCCGCAAGATCTTCCAGAGCAACGTGCAGACGCTGCACGACACCGAGGCCACGATCGATGCGAAGGCGATGGAGCGGGCGGTGAAGCTGTTTCGCGAGGCCGAGCGCATCGAGATCTACGGCATCGGCAGCTCGGCCACCATCGCCGAGGACGCGCACTACCGCATGCTGCGCATCGGCCTGAACGCCAAGGTGGTGGTCGACTCGCACGTGCAGGCCATCAGCGCCTCGCTGACCGATGCGAAGACGGCGGTGCTGACCATCTCGCACTCGGGCAGCACGCACGAGACCGTCACGGCCACGCGGCTCGCGAAGGAGGCGGGCGCGTCCACGGTGTGCATCACCAACTTCGGCAAGTCGCCGATCCAGGCCTTCGCCGACGTGCTGCTGTTCACGATGGCGCGTGAGACCAGCTTCCGCACCGAGGCGATGACCAGCCGGCTCGCGCAGCTGGCGATCATCGACGTGCTGATCGCCTGCCTCGCTCTGTCGGACTACGACACCTCGGTGCGCACGCTGCGCCAGACCTTCGACGTGCTCTCGCTCAAGCGGTACTGAGGCGGCACCGCCACGGCCGCCGGCCTGGCGACGAGCCCGGCCACCGACGGCGCGGCGGCACCGGGGGCGTGTCCCACGATCACGCACGCCATGCCCAGCCGCGCGGCGCCTTCGCCGTCGGTGAGCGGGTTGTCGCCGACCACCACCGTGTCCTGCGCCCGGGCGCCCAGGCAGCGCAGTCCTTCCTCGAACAGCAGCGGTGCCGGCTTGCCGATCACGCGCCATGGCTGCACCCCGCTGGCCGCGACCACGGCCGCGAGCAGCGCGCCGGTCTCGGGCACCACGCGGCCCTGCGGGCCGGGGTGCGTGGCGTCGGCGTTGGTCACGACCAGCCGCGCGCCGCGCAGCAGCTCGTTCACGACGAGCGCGAGGCGCGCGTGGCTGAAATGCATGTCCAGCGCGAGCAGCACGAAGTCGGCGCCGGCCTGCACCAGCCTGCAGCCCTGCGCGAGCGCATGGCGCTGCAGGGCGGGGCTCGCGGCCATCATCACGCGGGCCCCGGGGGGCTCGCGCGCCAGTTGCCGCACGGCGAGTTCGCCAGCCAGCACGATGCGCGCCGGCGGCACGTTCAGGCCCAGGCGGCGCAGCCGTTGCGCGAGGCCGCGCGCGGTGTGCGTGGAGTTGTTGGACACGATGGCGTAGCGCCCCTCGAAATGCGCGAGCAAGGCAGCAGCGCCGTCGATCGCCTCCTGCTGGCGCACCAGGGTGCCGTCGAGGTCGACGAGCAGGTGGCGGGCGCGAGCGAGTTGCGGGTCGATGCCGTCGGGTTTCGCGGTCTCTTGTGTGTTGTGGTCCGTGCTCATGGCGGCGCATTGTATTGAATATTGCTCAGTGAAATTTTGAATTTGGAATGAGCAAATTTCACTGACTTGTCATCTTGGATTCCTAGAGTTCCGGGCATCGCCTCGACAACATCGTCCCGAACGAAGGAATCCCTCCATGAAGAAGCTCCTGGCCATCGCGGCCGCCGCCATCTCGCTGTCCGCAGCGCTGTCTTTTCCCTCGCACGCCCAGGCCGTGGCCGACGGCTCGCGCGAGCGTCCGCTGCGCGTGCTGCTGATTCCGGCCGACGGCGGCACCGAGTCGGGCACCAAGGCCGACTACGCACCGGTGTTCAACGCCATCACGCGCACCACCGGCCTGAACTTCGACCTGAAGGTGGGCCAGTCGTACGGCGCCGTGGTCGAGGGCATGTGCAACCAGTTGGCCGACATCGCCTTCTTCGGCCCCGTGTCGTACGTGCAGGCCCACAAGCGCGGCTGCGCGCAGCTGCTGGCCGTGGGCGTGGAGAAGGGGGCTTCGGTGTACTACGCCGGCATGTTCGCCAAGGCCAATGCCCCGATCGCCGGCATCAACGACGTGAAGGGCAAGCGCGTGGCCTTCGGTGACGTCAACTCGGCCTCGAGCTTCACCTTCCAGGTCGCGATGCTGATGGACGCGGGCATGGACCCCGCGAAGGACCTCTCCGCCATCCGCATGACCGGCAGCCACGCCAGCAGCCTGGCCGCGCTGGTGCAGGACCAGGTCGACGTGGCCTCGCTCTCGTTCGATTCGTTCGAGAAGGCCGTGAAGCAGGGGGCCGTCGATCCGAAGACGGTGAAGGTCGTCGCGAAGAGCATGGCCATTCCGTACCCGCCGCTCGCGCTCAACTCGAAGCTGCCCGAGCCGCTGAAGGCGAAGCTCAAGGACGCCTTCGCCACCGTGAACAAGGCACCCGGCGTCACGCCCGACATGATCCGCGGCTACGGCGGCGGCAAGATCGACGGCTACGACACGAAGTTCTCGGAAGACGAGTTCAATGTCGCCGCCGAGAAGCTGGGCCTGCTCACCGACGAGCTCAAGGGCCGCATCCTGGCCAAGGCCGCGCAGCGCTGAGCACGCAAGGCGGGCAAGTCATGCTGAATTTCGAATCGGTCGCGATGCGCTACGCCGACGGCACGCAGGCGCTCGGCGGCGTCTCGCTGCAGGTGCCGGCGGGCCAGTTCTGCGTGGTGCTGGGCTCCTCGGGCGCGGGCAAGTCGACGCTGCTGCGCATGGCCAACGGGCTGGTGAAGCCCACGCAGGGCTCGGTGCAGGTAGAGGGCGTGCGCATCGCGGCCGATTCGCTGGCGCGCATTCGTCCGCGCATCGGCATGATCCACCAGCAGTTCAACCTGGTGCTGCGCTCCACCGTGGCGCAGAACGTGCTGGCCGGCGCGCTGCCGGCCATGTCGACGTGGCGCGCGCTGCTGGGGCTCTTTTCCGAGGATGCGCGGCGCAAGGCCTGCGGCTTGGTCGAGTCGGTCGGCCTGCAGGAGCAGCACCTGCTGCGCCGCGTGAGCGAGCTTTCGGGCGGACAGCAGCAGCGCGTGGGCATCGCGCGCGCCTTCATGCTCGACCCGCCGCTGGTGCTGGCCGACGAGCCCGTGGCCAGCCTCGACCCGCAGACCAGCCACGACGTGCTCTCGCTGCTGCGCCGGCAGGCCCGCGAGCGCGGCACCACGGTGCTGTGCAGCCTGCACCAGATCGAACTGGCCTGCGAGTTCGCCGACCGCATCGTCGCGCTGCGTCACGGCGCGGTGGTGTTCGACGGCGCGCCTGAGGTGTTCCGGCCCGAAGTCTTCGACGCCGTGTACGGGCGTACTTCTGCCGGCACACGGTCCGTCAACACGGTGGACCCCGAAGCCGTGCTGCCGCTGCACCCCGGCGTGCTGGAGCTCGTGCAATGAACCGGCCCGCATCCGCCTGGGAGCTTCCGCGCCCGTTCGGCGCGCGCAGCCTCGCCGTGCTGCTGATCGTGCTGGTGGCCGGCTTCTTCGCCGGCCAGCGCGTCGAGATGGGACGCATGCTCTCCCTTACCGGCGAGGGCGTGCTCGCCGCGGTCGGCCTGCGCGAGCAGTCGCAGGTGCTCTCTGGCCTCGGGACCATCGCGCGTTCGCTGTTCCCCCCGCAGGTTTCGGAGCGCACCGAGACCGCGCGCATCGAGGGCTTCGACCGCAACCGGCTGCCCTGGTTCGCGCATGTGGAGACCGTCGAGACGCGCGAACCCAAGCTCAATCCGCAGACGCTGCAGATGGAGGAGGTGATCGACGCCCGCGAGGTGCTGGTGGAGCCCTTCGGCTACCTGTGGCACGTGGCCGTGAAGATGCTCGAGACCTTCGAGATCGCCATCTGGGCCACGCTGCTGGCCATCGTGCTGAGCGCGCCGCTGGCGTGGTGCAGCGCGAAGAACTACACGCCGAACCGTATCGTCTACACGCTGGCGCGCAGCGTGGTCGGCATGTTCCGCGCGGTGCCCGAGCTGGTGAGCGCGCTGTTCCTGGTGCTGGCCTACGGCTTCGGCCCGATCGCCGGCGTGCTGGCGCTCGCTCTGCACTCGGCGGGCTTCCTCGGCAAGTTCTACGCGGAAGACATCGAGACCGCCGACGACAAGCCGCAGGAAGCGCTGCGCGCCATCGGCGCCAGCAAGCTCAAGGTGATGCGCTTCGCGGTGCTGCCGCAGGTGATGCCGCAGTTCATCGCCTACACGCTGTACGTGCTCGACCGCAACGTGCGCATGGCCACCGTGGTGGGGCTGGTGGGCGCGGGCGGCATCGGCCAGGAGCTCAAGGGCCGCTACGACATGTACAACTACGCGCACGTCGGAACGATCCTGATCGCGATCTTCCTCACCGTGCTGGTGCTCGACCGTCTCGCAGCGCGCCTGCGCAGCCGCTATGCCTGAGCCCTGATCTCCCTGTGCGGGGATGTTCACGTCCCTCGCGCGCCACCTCCCGATTTCTTCGATCCGGTGCAACCCCGAGGGAACTGCCCGGCCCGGCTTCGCCCCTGCTTCTCTTCGATCAAAGGAAATTGTCATGACTCCACGAGCTTCCCGCCATGGCCTCGCCGCTTCGGCCGCGGCCGGTCTTCTTCTGTGCCTGAGCCTTGCCGCGTGCGGCGGTGGAGGAGGCGGTGGCGGCGGCGTGGCTGTGATGCCGCCCACCGGCACCACGCCTCCGACCACCACGCCGCAGCAGCCCGACCAGCCGGCGGCCCCGGCCCTGAAGTGCGCGCCCTGAGCAGCGTCTCGCTTCCTCCATCGACACGTCCTCCGTTTCTTCCGTTCTGTTCCCGCGTTGAAAGACTCCTCATGAACAACACCAACCGTCGCGATTTCTTCCGCAAGTCGGCCGGCGCCGTCGGCGCGGCCTCGGCGCTCACCATGCTGCCGCCCGCGATCCGCAATGCGCTCGCCGTCGAGGCCGCCGTCGACACCGGCACCATCAAGGACATCAAGCACGTCGTGATCCTGATGCAGGAGAACCGCAGCTTCGACCACTACTTCGGCACCATGCGCGGCGTGCGCGGCTTCGGAGACCGCTTTCCGATTCCGCTGTCCAGCGGCAAGCCGGTGTACTTCCAGCCCAATCCCGCCGGCGGCGCCGAGATCCAGCCCTTCCGGCGCGACTCCCGCATCAGCAACGCGCTGATCGGCTCCGGCACGCCGCACAACTTTCCCGACCAGCAGGCGGCGTGGAACCAGGGAAAGATGGACCGCTGGATCCAGTTCAAGAACCAGGCGACGATGGGCTTCTACATGCGCGAGGACATCCCGTTCCAGTTCGCGCTGGCCGACGCCTTCACCATCTGCGACGGCTACCACTGCTCCATCCTCACCGGCACAGACCCGAACCGCATCGTGTTCTGGTCGGGCTCCAACTTCAACCCGGAGCTGCGCAAGAAGGGCATCAACAGCACCGACACCGATTCCGAGCCAGTCAACTCGCGCTGCTGGCCGAGCCCGTCGAGCTGGGTCGCCGGCAGGGCGCAGCAGGCCGACGGCTCGGGCCAGGTCGACCCCGGCACGGGCGCCTACAACTACAAGTACGTCAACAACTCCTTCAAGTGGGACACGCTGCCCGACCTGCTGCAGAAGGTCGGCATCAGCTGGCACATCTACCAGAACATGAACAACAACTGGACGGGCGCCATGCACGGCTGCCTGGCCTTCCAGAGCTTTCGCACCGCGCAGCCGGGCTCGCCGATCTACGAGCACGGCCTGACGGGCGGACCCGCCACGGCCGACGGCGCCGTCAACTTCCTCGCCCAGCTCCGGCAGGACGTGATGAACGACACCCTGCCGCAGGTCTCGTGGGTGCTGCCCACGCAGGCGCTGGCCGAGCATCCCGGCAGCAGCGAAGGCGTGGCCGGCGCTGCCGACTTCATCTCCGACGTGCTGGCCGCGCTGACCTCCAACCCTGCGGTGTGGAGCAAGACGGCGCTGTTCGTGACCTTCGACGAGAACGACGGCTTCTTCGACCACCTCGCGATGCCGGCGGTGCCGTCGTACGACGCCAGCGGCAACCTGATGGGCAAGTCCACCGTGCCGCTGGACGGCGAGTACTTCGACGCTTCCGTGGGCAGCTACCTGAACGCAGCCGACACCACCAGCGGCAAGATCCGCCCGTGGGGCCTGAGCTCGCGCGTGCCGATGTACGTCGTGTCGCCGTGGAGCAAGGGCGGCTGGGTCAACTCGCAGGTGTTCGACCACACCTCGGTGGCCCGATTCCTCGAGAAGCGCTTCGGCATCACGGTGGATGCCATCAGCCCGTGGCATCGCGCGGTCTGCGGCGACCTCACCTCGTGCTTCGACTTCGTGAGCCCCAACGACCCGGTCGTCCCGAAGCTGCCCGACATGAGCAACTTTCCCGCGATCAACGCGGCGCAGAAGCTCCTGCCCACGGCCCCCGTGACCCAGGCGCCGGCCACGCCGCAGCCGCTGTACCAGGAGACCGGCACGCGCTTCTCGCGCGCGCTGCCCTACGAGCTGCACACCAGCGCGCGCGTCGAGTCGCGCGGCATCGTCTCGCTGATCTTCAGCAACACCGGCGAGCAAGGCGCGGTGTTCCACGTCTACGACAAGCTGCACCTGGACCGCATTCCGCGCCGCTACACGGTGGAGGCCGGCAAGCAGCTCACCGACTACTGGAACGCCGCGGCCAGCGACAGCGGCAAGTACGAGCTGTGGGTGTACGGCAGCAACGGCTACGTACGCACCTTCAAGGGCGACGCGCTCGCCGCCGACACCGCGGGCTTCAAGCCCGAGGCGCAGGTCTGCTACGAACCTGCCACCGGACAGGTCTACCTGAAGGTGCACAACAGCGGCACGGCGGCGGGCACGGTCAGCGTGCAGTCGAATGCGTACCGCACTGACGGCCCCTGGCCGCTCGACGTGGCGCCAGGCGCCACCGGCACGCTGCACTGGAACCTGGACGGCAGCGGCCACTGGTACGACTTCACCCTGACCGGCGCGAACTTCGAGCGCCGCTTCGCGGGCCGCGTCGAGACTGGCAAGCCCGGCGTGAGCGATCCCGCCATGGCGCTGCACCTGAAGGCCTGAGCGGGCTCCCACCAGCAGAGGCAGACTTCATGAAGAAGAACAACAAGGGGTGCGTTCCGGGCGTCGGAGGCGCACCGGGCGCACCAGGCGCAGCGAGCACAACGAGCGGACTTGTCGCACTCGGACTCGCGGTGGCGCTCGGTTCGGCCGCAGGCACCGCCGCGGCGCAGCCGGTCACCTGGGACCCGGCCAAGGGCAACCTCGGCATCGGAGACGGCACGGCCACCACGGGCGTGACCGGCAGCAACAACCAGGCGATCGGCAAGGGCGCCGGCAACAACGTCGGCACCAACTGGAACCTCGCCATCGGCGAAGCCGCCGGCACCGGCGTGAGCGGCGGCAACGCCAACACGGCCATCGGCTTCAACGCGGGGCAGAACGTGAAGGGCGGATGGAACCAGGCCATCGGCCGCAGTGCGGGCCAGAACGTCACCGGCAACTACAACAACGCCACCGGCTTCTGGGCCGGCACCGACGTCACGGGCTCCTACAACAGCGCGTACGGCACCAACGCCGGGCGCACCGTCACGGGCAGCAACAACATCGCGCAGGGTAACGGCGCGGGCAACAACGTCAGCACCAACTGGAACCTGGCCATCGGCGAGGGCGCGGGCACCAACGTGTCGGGCAAGAACGCCAACCAGGCCATCGGCTACTACGCGGGCACCAACGTGGTCGGCGGCTGGAACCAGTCGATGGGCCGCAGCGCGGGCCAGAACGTGACGGGCGACTACAACAACGCGGTCGGCTTCTGGGCCGGCACCAACGTCACCGGCACCGGCAACGAGGCCTACGGCAGCAACGCGGGGCGGGACGTGGTCGGCAGCGGCAACCAGGCCTACGGCGGAGACGCCGGCCGCAACGTGAACGGCAGCAACAACATCGCGACGGGACAGGGCGCGGGCTCGGGTGTCACGGGCTCCGGCAACCAGGCTTCCGGCGCGATGGCCGGCGCGCAGGTGCAGGGCAACAACAACGTCGCGATGGGGCAGGCCGCGGGCGGCGGCGTGCAGGGCAGCCAGAACCTGTCGTTCGGCAACGCGGCCGGCCAGGCGGTGGTGGGCAGCGGCAACCTGGCGCAGGGCAACGGCGCGGGCCGGCAGGTGAGCGGCAGCGGCAACATCGCCATCGGCAACGACGCGGGCGTGTACGTGAACGCGAGCCAGAGCATCTCGCTGGGTGCCGCGTCGCGCGCGAGCGCCGACAACGCGATCGCGCTGGGAAGCAACGCGGCCGCGACGCATGCCAACAGCATCGCGCTGGGAGCGGGCAGCGCGACCACGCGCGGAGCGCAGTCGGCCTACACCGCGATCGGGCTGGCGGGCGTGCAGTCTTCCGTGGGCGAGGTTGCGCTGGGCAACCGGCAGCTCACCGGCGTGGCGCCCGGCAGCGCGCCCACCGATGCCACCAACGTCGGCCAGGTGCAAGGCATGGTGAAGGACGGCGTGGCCACGGCCAACGCCTACACCGACAGCGTTGCCGCGCAGGGCCTGCCGCTGGGCAAGGCCTACACCGACGCCATGGCGGGCCGGCTGCAGAGCCAGATCGACGACAACGCGCGCCGCGCCTACGCCGGCATCGCGGGCGTCGCAGCGATGGAGGCCGCGCCGATGGTGCCGGGCAAGATCAGCTATGCGGTCGGCCTGGGCAACTACCGCAGCGAGAGCGCGCTGGGTGGCTCGATCCGCCACACCACGCAGGACGGCCGCTACAGCGTGACGCTGGGCGTGGGCGCGAGCAGTTCGGGAGTAGTGACGCGCGTCGCGCTGACGGGCGTGTTCGACTGAAGATGCCGCATTCGCCGAAGTGGTTTCTCACGCCCACCTAAGCGAACTCTCACTGCCGCCTAAGCGGACTCTCACCGGCCGGTAATTGCCGCGTCCTAGAGTGAAACATCGTCATCACTCAAGGAGACAGCCATGAGAGTTCGTACCGCAGCCCTGTGCGTCGCAGCCGTGCCCGCGCTGGCACTGGCGTCGATTGCCTATGCGGGCGGCCGCGCCGATCCCGACTATCCGCAGGTCTCGCATTCGAGCCAGTCGCGCGATGCGGTCGCCGACGAAGCGGCGCGCGCCAACAACGGCATCCATGCGACGGAGGTCATGGAATCGCAGGTGCAGCCGTCCGTGTCGGGCATGGACCGCGCGCAGGTGCAGGCCGAGGCGATTCGCGCGAACACGGGCATCCATCCGACCGAGGTCATGGAGTCGCAGGTGGCGCCTCCCGTGGCGTCGGCGAACCCGCAGGGCTCGTCGGTCGCGCACGCGATGAGCGAGTAGGACGCGGCGTTGCCGGTCTTCAGTCCCGCGTGAGCACGAAGCGCTTTCGGATGCCGCTCGCGGCCGAAGGCGCCACCCACAGGTCGAACTCGCCGGGCTCCACCGTGGGCTTCATGTCGCGGCCGATGAACGACAGGTCATCGGCCGTGAGCGTGAACTCGACGACTTCCGATGCGCCCGGCGCGATGCTCAGCTTGCGGAATCCCTTGAGCTCGCGCACCGGCCGCGTCACGCTCGCGGCGCGTTCGCCGATGTAGAGCTGAACCACTTCCTCGGCCTCGCGCGCACCCGTGTTGGTGACGGTGGCGCGCACACGCAGCGTGCCCGACAGCGGCATGCGCTCGGTGCTGAGCTCCACGCTGTCGTAGCGCACCGGTGCATAGCCGAGGCCGAAGCCGAAGGGGTAGAGCGCCTCGTTCGTCGCGTCGACATAGCGGGTCTTGAAGGCGGTGTCTGGCGCGTTCTCGGGCGAGGGGCGGCCGGTGCGCTTGTGGCCGTAGTAGTAGGGCACCTGTCCGGCCGTCTGCGGGAAGCTCACGGGCAGGCGGCCCGAGGGATTGAAGTCGCCGAACACCACGTCGGCGATCGCGTTGCCCGTCTGCACGCCGAGGAACCATGTGACGAGAATGGCGCGCGCATTTCGCACCGCGCCCTTGAGCGCCATCGCACGGCCGTTGCTCAGCAGCACGACCACCGGCTTGCCCGTGGCGGCCACGGCCTCGGCCAGGTCCTGCTGCGCCTGCGGCAGGCCGATGTCGCTGCGCGAGCGCGCCTCGCCCGACATCTTCTGGCTCTCGCCGATGGCCAGCAGCACCACGTCGGCATCGCGCGCTGCGGCCACCGCGGCGTCGATGCCACCGGGCAGCGCCGACTCGATGCCCGAGCCGCGCACCACGTTCACTGAAGAATTCGGGCCCAGCGCCGAGCGCAGCCCCTGGTCGATGCCCACCGGCGCCGACTGCCCCGGGAACAGGCTCCACGCGCCCATCAGGTCGATGGTGCCTTCGGCGAAGGGGCCGATCAGCGCGATCTTCGTACCGGCCTTGGGCAGCGGCAGCAGCATGCGATCGTTCTTCAGCATCACGATGGAGCGGCGCGCGCTCTCGCGGGCCAGCGAGATGAATTCGGGGTTCTCGGGGCGCTGCGAGGCGGGCAGCCCGTCGAGCCCGCGCATGGGGTCGTCGAACAGGCCCAGCTTCTGCTTGACGCGCAGCACGCGGCGAACCGCATCGTCGAGCCGCGACATCGGCACCTCGCCGGAGGCCACGAGATCGGGCAGGTAGCGCATGTAGAGGCCGCTCTGCATGCTCACGTCGGTGCCCGCCATGAAGGCCTGCTTGGCGGCCTCGCGCGGATTGGCGGCGTAGCCGTGCTCCACGAGTTCTTCGTCGGCCGTGTAGTCGGAGACCACGAAGCCACGGAACTTCCATTCGTCGCGCAGCACGCCCGTGAGCAGTGCGGGGTTGGCGGTGGAGGGCACGCCGCCGATCTCGTTGAAGGCGCTCATCACCGACAGCGCGCCCGCGTCCAGCGCCGCGCGGAACGGCGGCAGGTACACCTCGCGCAGCGTGCGCTCCGAGATGTCGCTCACGTTGTAGTCGAGCCCGCCCTCGGCCGCGCCATAGGCCGCGAAGTGCTTGGGCGTGGCCAGCATCGAGTCGGGCCGGGAAAGATCCGTGCCCTGGAAGCCGCGCACCCGCGCGGCCGCGAACTGCTTCGCGAGAAAGACATCCTCGCCCACGCCTTCGAGGCCCCGGCCCCAGCGCGCATCGCGCGCGATGTCGACCATCGGCGCAAAAGTCCAGCGGAAGCCGTCCGCCGTGGCCTCCACCGCCGCCGCGCGGGCGGTGCGCTCGGCCAGCGCGGGCTCCCAGCTGGAGGCCTCGGCCAACGGCATCGGGAACATCGTGCGAAAGCCGTGGATCACGTCCGCGCCGAAGATCAGCGGAATGCCCAGGCGCGACTCCCTGATCGCGATCTGCTGCAGCCGCCGCTTGCCCTCGAGGCCCGCGTTGTTGAAAAGGCCCGTGAGCCGGCCGGCCCGTACGTCGGCCGTTTCCTGCTGCGCGTTGCGCCAGCCGGCCTGCGGGTTGTTGGGCGTGTCGATGTCGGCGGGGCCGTACAGGCTGAGCTGGCCGGCTTTCTCCTGCACCGTCATGCGGGAGATCAGGGCTTCGATGCGGGCGTCTGCGTCCTGCTGCTGCTGGGGTGCAGCAGTCGTCGCATCGGGTGCGGCCGATGCGGAGGGCAGGAGGAGCGCGAGGGAGAGGAGGGCGCAGGCGGGGGCGAGAGAGCGCGCCGGATGGCGCGGGAGTCGGACGTGCATGGGCTCCTATTCTGCAGACATCGGGAATCGCCCTTGGATGGTGGGTCTTGGTGCAGGTTGTTGCTGGATGTGACGCGGGGCATCGTCAGGCGTTGATCGGGCGCCAGAGCCGGTTCGCGGGTTGCTGCAACGTGAACCGTGCGGCCTGTGCCGATGGGAGGGGAGAGAGCGGCAGAGCGAGCATCGATGCCAAGGCTTGGAGAGTCTCGCGGCGGGTGGGGGCTTGTGTTGGCGTCATTGCAGGTTGATTCATTTGATTGCGACCGCACTGGCCGGTGCACCGGGCACGGCTACGCGGAACTTGAGGCCGTCGAGAAGCTTGTCCCACAGTGCGACAGCTTCTTCGTCGTTGAGTGAGGAGGCTGGTGCCGCGCCCACTCGGTCCGAAGCCACCTTGGTGGACATGGCTACGTTGAGGTTGCCAGGGCGCGCAACGCTGCCGCCGTTCTCGCCGATGAACATCCACTCGAAATCGTGGAAACCCTCGGCGGCGCGCACCAGCGATTCTTCGCCATTCCAGCCATGGACCTTCTTCTTTCCCTCGCGCAAGGTCGTGAGCTTGGGGTAGCTGCTGCCGGCCTCGCGCTTGCGGTCGGCGATGAGCTTGAGCAGGCCGTAGCTGTTGCTGGGGGAATTGGTGTTGACGGTCTGGTTGCTTTCGACGCTGAACACCACGTCGGGCAGGGCGGCCATGTGCAGGCCGACCTGAGTCAAGACATTGCCCTTGGCTCCGTCGATTCGGGTGAAGCCGTATTCATGGCAAAGGCCCTGATCCGTGGGAACCTCGTCGGGCTCGCGTGCGCGCAGATTGCTGGCGAGCTCGACAGCATCTCGAAGGATCGAGTCCGGGGTCACGTTGTAGCTCTTGGCCGTCGCGTCGCCTCCAACAAAGATGTGCGGGCCTACGACGTAGTAGACGTCAAAGCTCTCCAGTCCATACTTGGGCGCGAGGTCATCGTCGTAGGACCGAATCAACCAAGTGTTTGGTGCTGGTCCGGGACCAACGAAATTGATCCTGGCCGTCTTGTCCTTTGCGAGGATTCTTGCCTGTTCGGCGACCAACACTTTCTCGATGTCATTGGCTTGATTCGGCAACGTCGGAAAGTCGCGTCCGAATGCCAGCCTCGAATCTATTGGTGCGGTCAGTGCATAGCGTCCGAAGCACAGCATCTTGGTGCGCTCGAACAGTTTCTCGATGCGTCGGTTCATGGGCAGTGGTGTATGAGTCGTGTCGAGATCCGTCTGCTGCTTTATCTCTTGATGGCGATCGCCTCGGCTGGTGCACCTGGCACGGCCACTCGGAACTTGAGGCCATCGAGCAGCTTGTCCCACAGTGCGACAGCTTCTTCGTCGTTGAGCGAAGAGGCTGCGGCGGCGCCCACGCGGTCTGATGCCACCTTGGTGAACATCGCCGCTTGCAGCAATGCCGGGCGCGCGACGTTGCCGGTTTCACCGATGAACATCCATTCGAAGTCGTGCGAACCATCGGCTTCGCGGACCAGCGACTCCTCGCCGTCCCAGCCGTGGACTTTCTTCTTGCCCTCGCGCAGCGTCGTCAGCCTGGGATAGCTGCTGCCGGCGTCTCGCTTGCGATCGTTGATGAGCTTGAGCAGGCCGTAGCCATTGCTGCCCTTCGTGCTCTGGCTCTGGTTGCTCTGGACGCTGAACACGACGTCCGGCAGGGCCGCCATGTGCAGGCCGGCCTGGGACAGGGCCGGACCGCGGGAGCCATCGACACGGGTGAAGCCGTATTCATGGCAAAGGCCCTGATCCGTAGGAACTTCGTCGGGCTCGCGTGCGCGCAGGTTGCTGGCCGTTTCGACCGTGTCGCGGAGAATCGACTCCGCGGTCGCGCCATTGTCCGTGCCCCGGCCGCTCATGAAGATGTGTGGTCCGACCACGTAGTAGATGCGGAAGCCTTCCAGATCAACCTCTCTAGCGGATGCGCTCTTGAACGATCGGATCAGCCAGGTGCCCGGTGCGGGGCCTTTCCCGAAGTAGGTGATCTTGGCGGTCTTGTTGTTGGAGAGAATCTTCGCCCGCTCCGCCTCCATCACCTTCTCTATGTCGTTCGCCTGGTCGGGGAGCGTCGGAAAGTCGCGCCCGAACGCCAGTCTCGAATCTACCGGTGCGGTCAATACATAGCGCCCGAAGCAAAGCAGCTTGGTGTGCTCGAACAGTTTCTCGATGCGTCGGCTCATGCAGAAAATCCTCGTCTTCAGGGGTGGTAGGGGAGTTCAGTTCTTTTCGGACCACCATTGGGTGTCGAAGTCGGCCGCGATGCGCACAATGCCGTAGAGCGTGGCTGCGCTGGCGTTGGCGTCGCTGTAACTGCCCTGGTGGTCGTATCCGGCCTGCACGAACTTGGCTTTCGCACGCACCTTCGCGGCGCTGCGCTCCACGGGCACCGTGCCGTCGCTGGGTGTCATCGGTGGCTGGAGCTTGAGCTTGAGGACTTCGCCCCGGTCGCCTCTGACCCGCAAGGTGCCTTGACCATCGTCACCTTGGTCTCCGGGCAGCAATGTCCAGGTCAGTGGATCTCCGGCGATGGCAGGGTCTCCATCCACCACGCGCCACACCAGGTCGTTCCAAGCGGGTTGGCTCGGATCGCTGCCGTAGTGTGCGTACGTGCGCTGATGGAAGGTGTCCTGGATCGTGTCGGCAAAGCGCATGGCCTCCTTGATGCGCTCTGTCGTTGCCTTCGGACCGATCTGCTCTTCGGTCTTTCCGCCTCTATCCGGAGGCAGCCTTATCTGCCCCGCCGGATCGATCCAATCCGGATTGATCAACCTCCACCACTTGTCCCGGTCGAGCGTGTAGATCTCGCTCACCGCGTCACTGCTGGGCCATTTCGCCAGGAACTTGCCGTTGTCGTCCTGCACCTGCAGCCACTGCGTGCCATAGGCGGCCGCCGGCAAAAGCTCCAGGCCGCCTTGCGCATTGGCCAGCACGGCCGTCACTTCCTCGCCGTTGTCGCCCAGGACGCTCTGCGTGATGCCACCCACCAACTGGGACTTCAGATGCCACCAGGGCTTGTTGCTGCCCTCGAAGCCCGCGCGCATGCGCTTGTACGCGGCGGCCGCGCCGGTGGTGGGCATCACCCCGTGCACCACGCCCAGAATGCGATGCCTGATGCCGCCGTAGTCCGCATGCATCATCGCCCGCGCCAGGATGCCGCCCATGCTGTGCGTGACGACGATGACGCCGGGGCAGTCGAAGCCGTTGTGGTTGTAGGTGTCGATCAGCAGCTCGATCTTCTTCGCAAGCTGCTTGCCTTCCTCGCCGTTGCTCCTGAGCCAGTTGTAGCCGAAGGCATGCACCGGGTACCAGCATTCGCCGATCTTGCGAATGTCGTCCTCGCTCAGCGGTTGCGCGTCGTGGACGCCGAAGCTCGACGGTGGCCGGCCGATCAGCGCCTCGGGGTTGCTCTTGTCGAGCCATGCCGGTGAGACGACGTACTTCTTGCCTTCCCGTCGCAGCATGTCGTTGAGCTGGCGCTCCATCAACTGCAGGATGCTGCCGTAGGCGTCGAACATCACTTCGCTCCATCCCCGTGCGCGGGCCTTCTGCGCGGCGGTGAAGCTTTGCTGGTTGCTCGCCAGCGGGTGCGTCGGGTCGGCCTTTGGATCGGTGATGAGCAGCTTGCTGACATCGCCCAGGTCGTCGGGCACGTTGTCGTGGCGCTGGTCGGAGCTGATGGTCGCGGAGCCCGTGGCATCGAAGCGGCGGCCTTGCTTGCCTTCGATCTTTTCGTCGGTGACCTTGTAGCGATCGACCTCCACCTCGTCGGGGTCCAGCCGCATCTGGCGGGCCGCCGCGCTTGCGTTGCGCCGCGAGAAGGCATCGCCTTTCTTGTCGGGCGACCACGAGAGGTTGTCGCTGCGCTTGAGCAGCGCCTGCCGCTCCCGGGACAGTCGCAGGTTGCTGCCCATGATGCCGGGCAGGAACACGATCGGGATGAGCTTGCCCGGAGGCACGCGCACGCGGATCTTTCTCCTGTCGTCGAGCGGCGTCGTCACGGCGGTGACCTCCGCGAAACCGCCCAGACCCAGGCTGAAGTCCAGCCAGATGTCCTCTTCTTCTCCCTGTACCGCCATCACTTTGTCCTCCCGAGCCATCGCACCTTGTAGACCTCCGGGCCATCCGATCGCTGCTGCCGCGTGGTGCCGTCGGTGCTTGTGACCTCGCCGCCTTGCCGGCCCGGCCCCGTCGTCTCGCCGGAAGGCGCAGCCCGCGAGCTGGGCTCGCCGTTGCGCAAGAGCTCGAAGCGCTGCCTTGCCGCGAGGGTGTCCTTTTCATCGACGTGATGAAACATGACCTCCTGGTCGAAGCGCGTCTGGACGTCCCGGTTCATCTTGTCGGGCGTGCGGCTGTCGGGCTTCACGAAGCTGTGCGTGGTCGCATGCGCCCGCCAGATGCCCCGAGTGCCGTGCACGATCCCCGAAGCGTTCCAGCAGGTGTAGCTGGACCCACCGTTGATCACGACTTCTTCGGCTGCCGTGATAGTGATCCGGTCGGCCTCCTGCCGGATGTTCATCTTCGCAAGCACGTTGATGCTGTTCTTCAGCGCCGCGATGTCGATGTCCGCATTGCCCGCCACCAGCTTCATGCCGGCCTTGTAGGCGAACATGCGCACCGCGTTCCTCGCCGAAACCAGGAAGCTCTTCGCACTGGCGACGCTGGTGTGCCCGCCGCTGGTGAGCGCGTTGTGTCCGCCGCTCGCGAAATGGCTTGAGCCTTGTGCGGTGGTCTGTATGCCGCAAGGGCTGGCGAGCGTCAGGTGCGGCTGGTCGAACTCTGGGAACTCACCTTGCGCGGCGCCGCCGGTCTTGCCCCTGATCGCATCGTTCTGTTGCTTGAGTTCCCTGGCGACCTCGCTCTGATCTCTTTCCTCGTGGGCCTTGGCAGCCAGCGCTATCTGCGACATGCCTTCGTGCACGTCGCGCGCCTGCGTGAGCCGCGCGATGGTCTCGCCCATGTCGGTGATGTGCGCCCGCGCGTTCGGCCGGGGCTCGGTGCTCACCAGCAGACCACGCGCGGCGCGCAGTGCGCCGTGTCCATCGGTGCGCAGCTCGAAGCCCTGGCCGCGATCGTCCTTGCGGCCGGCGGTGTCCTCGATGCGGCCTATGTGCCCGAGGCTGAGGCTGCTGCACTGGTGGTCGCTCTTGAGCTGCGCCTGCACCTTGCTCGCGCTGTCGTCGAGGGCCAGGTGGTTGCCGCGCAGGCCGCCTCCGAGTTCGCGGCTGCGGATGCCCATCAGATGAGTCTGGGCGGGCAGCTTCCATGCCGGCATTTCGTCGGCGTTGTGGACACGGCCCACGACGATCGGGCGGTCGGGGTTGCCGTTGAGGAAGTCGACGACCACCTCCTGCCCGATGCGCGGCAGCGCCGCCGTGCCGAACTGCGCGCCGGCCCAGCCGTGCGACACGCGCAGCCAGCACGAGGAGTTCTCGTCACCCTGGCCCAGGCGGTCCCACTGGAACTGCACCTTGACGCGACCGTACTGGTCGGTCCAGATTTCCTCGCCCGCCGGGCCGACCACCACGGCCGTCTGCGGACCGCCGGTGCGGGGCTTCGGCGTGATGCGCGGCGGGCGCCACGCGAAGCTGGTGGGCTGTGCATCGAAGGCGAAGCGCTGGATGGAGCCGCCCGATGTGCCGGCCGTGCCTTCGCTGGCGCGCAGGTTCTCCTGCAGGTGATAGGCCACGCCGAGCACCAGGTGCTGGCGGTTCTGGTCGTCACGCGGATGGCCGGCAAGCCGCAGCGTGTGGCCCGGCGCCAGCGAGCGCAGGTTGGACCGCCCGGAGACGAGGCTGCGCGCGCTCAGCTGTTCCTCGTTGCGGATGCCGGCGTAGATTTCGCCGTCGCCGTTCTGCAGGTAGTGGCCGGGCCACTCGAAGACTTCATGGCCGTCGTGATCGTGGCCCGGCGGCATCTGGCGCCGGCTCTTCAGGTCGGCCTTGGGCTTCTCGAAGTCGTAGTCGTCGGTGCAGTGGTGGCCGGAGCGCAGGTCCTCGGCCATTTCCCAGGCATAGATGCGCTCGGCCGGCTCCTCGCCGCCGGTCATGCCCGACTGCTCGCGCGGGTGGTAGCGCACCGTCTCGCCGCCGGGCAGTGGGTCGTGCGAGCCGGCGATGTCGTCCGCGAGCACCAGCACGTGCTGGGCGGCTTCGTGCCGGAAGTAGTAGCAGATGCCCTCGTGCTCGCACAGGCGCGACACGAAATCGAAGTCGCTCTCGCCGTACTGCACGCAATAGCTCCACGCCCTGTAGTTGCGTGTGAGCTTCTGCTCGAAGGGGTGCCCGTAGCGGCCGAGCACCTCGGCCAGGATCTCGGGAACGCTGCGGTCCTGGAAGATCCTGTAGTCGTGCCGCTTCGAGGCTAGCCAGAACCACGGGCGCAGCCTCATCGCGTAGAAGCAGTGCCGCGCGTCTTCCCGCACGAGCCCGAAGCGGGTGACGATGCCTGCGAGATGGCGCGTGCCGCCGTGCCCGGTCTGCATCGACACGGTGGCCGTCTTGCCGAGCAGGGCCTTGGGGTCGATGGCGTTGCTGCTGCCCAGCAGTTCGACGTCGAAGGCGTAGGCCCGGCTCAGCGCCTCGCGGCCGACCAGCCGGTGGAATTGCAGCGCCTCGCCCATGGGCGTGGCAATGGTGACGCGACGGCCGGCCAGGATGGGCTTGGGCACGAGAGATCCTCCCTGAATAGTCGACTGCTCGACCGAAAATAGTTTTTTCGGATTATTCGAGCGAGCGATTCGAGGGGGATGACGAAGCGCGGAAAGCAGGGAAATGCGTGAAGAAATGCTCGCGGCAAACGCAAGGCGCGGCCATTTCCATGCCGCGAGGAATAAATGGCGACCGCTTCAGGCCACCCGGTTCAGCAGCGGCTCGCCGCGCACCCAGCGCCGCAGGTTGTCGAGAAACATGGTGGCCACGCGCGCCTCGTTGCCGTCCGAATGGCCGGCGGTGTGGGGCGTGACGATCACGTTCGGCAGGTCCCACAGCGGCGAGCCCGCCGGCAGCGGCTCGTGCGCGAACACGTCGAGGTAGGCGCCGCTCAATGCGCCGTTGTGCAGTGCATCGATCAGCGCCGCTTCGTCGACGACTTCACCGCGCGAGACATTCACCAGCCGCGCCCCCGCAGGCATCAGCGCGAGCGCCGCCGCATCGACGAGGCCGCGCGTGCGTTCGCTCAGCGGGCAGGCCAGCAGCAGCCAGTCGGCGCGCGGCAGCACCGTGTGCAGCTGCTCGTAGCTGAAGCTCTCGTGCGCCGGTGCCGCGGCCGCGGTCTCGCTGCCGCGCACGGACACGACGCGCAGGCCCAGCGCCGCGAGCAGCGCGCCCAGCCCTTGCCCGATCGGTCCCCAGCCGACGATCACGGCGGTCTGCCCCGCAAGGTCGCGCGGCAGGCCGCTGCCTACCAGCGGCGACCATGCATGCGCGCGCTGCGCGGCCATCAGCTGTGGAAACTGCCGCGCCAGCATCAGCACGCCCGCGAGCGCGGTCTGCACCACCACGCCGGCATTGGCGCCGGAAGAGGTCGTCACTTCCACGCCGCGCGCGCGCAGCTCGCCGTACACCGGCCGGTCGGCGCCCGCCGAATGCGCGTGCACCCAGCGCAGCGAGGGCGCATTGCGCATCGCGTCGTGAAAGGCCTGCGTGTGCGGCAGCACCTCGTGCTTGGTCGACAGGCCGGTGACGTCGCGCGAGACGAAGGCGACGTCGGCATCGTCGCCCGGACTCACCAGTACGTGCGTGCGCTCGCCGAGTGCGGCACCCAGGTCGGACGCCGCCTGCGCGACGGCTTGCGCGCTCATCAGGATGCGCAGGGGCGGGGTACTCGTCATCCGGCGCTCACTCGGCGGTCGCGCCCGATTCGCGCACGATGGCCTTCCACTTCTCGTACTCCTGGCGCGTGAACTTGCCGAACTGCTCGGGCGTGCCGCCCACCGGGTCGGCGCCCTCGCGGATCATCTGGGCTTCGAGCGAGGGCAGTGCGTCGCTCACCGACTTGTTGAGCAGCGCGATCACCGGCGCAGGCGTGCCCTTGGGCGCGAAGAAGCCGAACCACGAGCCGGCGGAGAAGTCGGCGAAGCCCTTCTCGGCGACCGTGGGCACGTCCGGCAGCGAACGCGAGCGCTTCTGGCTGCTCACCGCGATGGCGCGCAGCTTGCCCGCCTTGATGTGCGAGATGACGGAAGGAATGGTGGCGAACATGAACTGCACGCGGCCCGCGAGCAGGTCGTTGAGCGCGTTCGCGCCCTTGTAGGGAACGTGCAGCATGTCCGCGCCCACGCGCTTGCCGAGCATGTAGCTCGACAGGTGCGACGAAGTTCCGATGCCGGTCGAGCCGTAGTTCAGCTTGCCCGGGTTGGCCTTGGCGTAGGCGATGAACTCCTCCAGCGTCTTTGCGGGCACGGCAGGGTTGACCACCAGCACGTTGGGCACGTCGGCGATCTGCACCACCGGCACGAGGTCGGTGAGCGGGTCGTAGGGCAGGCTCTTGTAGAGCGTCTGGTTGACGGCCATGGGGCCGACAGAGTTGACGATCAGCGTGTAGCCATCGGCCGGCGCGCGCACCACGAACTCGGTGCCGATGTTGCCGCCGCCGCCGGGCTTGTTGTCGATGACGAAGGGCTGGCCGAGCTTTTCCGACATCTGCTGCGTCACCGCGCGCGCGAGGATGTCGGTGGTGCCGCCGGCCGTGAAGGCCACGACCACGCGCACGGGCTTGTTCGGATAGGCCGTCTGTGCGGCGGCGCAGGCAGCGGTGGCGAGCAGTGCCGTGGCGCAGAAGAGCCGGCGCATGAAAGGGAAGGAAAGCTTGTCTCGTGTCATTGTTGTTCGTCCTCGTGGGAGTTGGCTGAAGCGGATGGAGGGAGGCTCAGTCGCGGAAGCCCGGGTCCATGCGGTCGAGCTTGCGCAGCAGCGCCGGCCATTCCATGAGCCCGTAGGGCCTGCGGGTGCCGGGCTGGTAGTTGTTCCAGGTCTCTTCCAGGATGTGCTGCGGCACCGCCTTGAGCGGCGAGTTGCACGACATCGCGCCGATCTGCGCGCGGCAGGCCAGCTCCAACCGGTGCATCCAGTTGAAGGCCTCGCCCACGCTGCGGCCCACCACCAGCGCGCCGTGGTTGCGGAAGATGACGGCCTCGCCGTCGCCCAGGTCGGCCAGCAGCGAGGCCTGCTCCTCGGTGTTCAGCACCACGCCCTGGTAGTCGTGGTAACCGATCTTCAAAAAGCGCATGGCGGTCTGCGTGAGCGGCAGCAGGCCGCATTCGAGCGAAGAGACCGCCATCGACGCCCAGCTGTGCGTGTGGATCACGCAGGCCACGTCGGGCCGCGCGGCGTGCACGGCGCTGTGGATCACGTAGCCGGCCTTGTTGATGCCGTAGTCGAGCTCGCCGAAGTCTGGCTTCGACAGGATGTTGCCGTCCTGGTCCACCTTGATGAGGCATGAGGCGGTGATCTCCTCGTACATCATCCCGTAGGGGTTGATGAGGAAGGCGCCTTTCTCGCCCGGCACGTGCGAGGAGATGTGGTTGGCCATCATGTCGGACATGCCGTAGAGGTCCACCAGCCGGTAGCAGGCGGCGAGGTCGACGCGGGCCTGCCATTCGGCTTCGGAGCATTGCCCCTTCATCGATGGAATCCGGAGTACGCCGGGTTGTGTCATGGGTCTTTCCTTCGCGGGTGAGTGTTCAGTCGGAGCCGAGTTGCAGGCGGCTGGGCAGGCGCTTCTCGATGGCGAACTTCAGCAGCGCGGCCGAGCGGAAGATGCCGTGCGCGAACTTGCCGTAGGGCAGCGTGAGAAAAAGCGCCATCACCACGCCCAGGTGCACCGCCAGCAGCAACGCCATGAAGCGGGTGTCGCGCCAGGCCAGCAGCGCGAGGCCGGTGAGGCTGGTGAGCAGCAGCAGCGCGATGAAGCCGCGGTCCATGGGGCGCTGCGCGGCGTCGCCGTGCGCCGGGTCGCGCCGCAGGTTCAGCCAGAGCAGGCCGATGGGGCCCACCACGAGGCCGATACCGCCCGCGGTGCCCAGCAGCACCGGCAGGCTGGTGAATGCATAGGGCGCGTGAAGGCCGAGCAGGTAGTGGTAGAGCGTCGCCACGCAGGTCGACGCGAAGCACAGCATGAAGCCGTAGAAGGTGAAGTGATGGAAGCGCCTGCGCCACAGGGTGAAGCGGTCGTCCTCGTTGTTGCAGCCTTGGCCGTGGCCGCCGTCCAGGTACTTCAGGCGCAGCGCGTCGTGCGCGGCCTCGGCGCCGGCGGATGTGCGCACGCCTGCCACTTCGGCGCGCGGGTTGTCGCGCGAAGGCGATACATCGCGCCAGAAGCGGCGCACGCCCATGGCCAACGCGAACATCACGAAGAGGAACACCGCGCCGAACACCAGCGCGAGCAGGTTGTGCGGAAAGATCGCGTAGAAGTTGCCCGCCATCGGCTCGTGCAGCAGCGAGCCCGACATCGCCACGGCCAGCACCAGGAAGAGGGCGAGTCCGCCCGCCAGTGCCAGGGCGACCGTGAGGCCGGCCCTGCGGTACAGCGCGCCCATCGCGGGCGGCCAGGCGTAGTCGTGGTAGGTCTGCATGCGCACCTGCACCATCGCCTGCGGCACGTTCACCGCGAACTCGTGCGGCGGCGCGTACTGGCAGGCATGCAGGCAGGCGCCGCAGTTGTGGCACAGGTTGGCAAGGTAGTGCGTGTCGGCCTTGTTGCCGAAGTCGAGCCGGCGGGTCATGGCTGGGAACACCGCGCAGAAGCCTTCGCAGTAGCGGCAGGCGTTGCAGATCTGCAGGATGCGCGCGACTTCTTCTTCGCCGGCGCTCAGCGGCAGCGCGGGGGCGATGGGAATCACGCGCTGCGCGGGCGTGCCCTCGGCATCCGCTCGGGCGCGTGCGACGAGATCAGTGAGCTGCTGCAAGCGCGGCCTCCTTGTCGTTCTTCGTGGAAGCCCGTGCGGCCTTCGCCGCCTGTGTGCCTGCGATGCGCCCGAAGGCCGTGCCGATGCTCATGCCTACGCCCGCGGTGTAGCCCTTGCCCAGCACGTTGCCGGCCATCATCTCGCCGGCCACGAAGAGGTTGGGGCTCGCACGGCCGCCGAAGCGCACGGCCGCCGTCTCGTCCACCTTCAGCCCGAGGTAGGTGAAGGTGATCCCGGGGCGCAGCGGGTAGGCGTGGAAGGGCGCGGTGTCGATGGGGCGCGCCCAGTGCGTCTTGGCGGGCGCGATGCCTTCGGTGCGGCAGTCGTCCAGCGTGGTGTGGTCGAAGCGGCCGACGCGGCATGCGGCGTTGTAGTCCTCCACGGTGCGCACGAAGGTGGCTTCGTCGAGGCCGATCTTGCGTGCCAGCTCGCCGAGCGTGGCCGCCTGAGTGCCGGGAAACACCGGCGGCATGAAGCGCCCGACCGCCTTCTGGTCGATGACCGACCACGCGATCTGCCCCGGCTGCTGCGCCACCAGCCGGCCCCAGATGGCGTAGCGCTTGGGCCAGAAGTCCTCGCCCTCGTCGTAGAAGCGCTTCGCCTCGCGGTTGACCACGACGCCCAGCGACACGCAGTCGATGCGCGTGCAGATGCCGCCGTCGTACAGCGGCGCGCGCGCGTCGATGGCCACCATGTGGCCCTGCGAAGGGTCGCCGATGCTGTCGGCGCCCGCTTCGATCATGTGCTTGAGCAGCACGCCCTGGTTGAAGCGCGTGCCGCGGATCAGGAAGTTGTCGGCCGGCCACTCGCCGCGCTCGTTCCGCCCCCATGCCTCGCGCAGCCATTCGCGGTTCGACTCGAAGCCGCCGGCGGCCAGCACGCAGCTCTTCGCCTCGATGCGTTCGTCGGCTTCGGTTCGCACGGCGACGAAGCGGTCGCCGTCGAGCTCCACCGAGGCAACCGGCGTGTCGTAGCGGATCCGCACGCCGAGCCTCTCGGCGCTGCGGAAATAGGCGTTCACCAGCGCCTTGCCGCCGCCCATGAAGAAGGCGTTGGTGCGCGCCACGTGCAGCGCGCCCGACAGCGGGGGCTGGAAGTGCACGCCGTGGCTGCGCATCCAGTCGCGGCAGTTCGACGAAGCGCGGATCACCAGGCGCGCGAGGTGCTCGTCGGTGAGGCCGCCGGTCACTTTCAGCAGGTCCTGCCAGTATTCCTCTTCGGGGTAGGCATCGACCAGCACGTCCTGCGGCGCGTCGTGCATGCAGCGAAGGTTGCGCGTGTGCTGCGAGTTGCCGCCGCGCCATGCCTTGGGCGAGGCTTCGAGCAGCAGCACCGAGGCGCCTGCCTCGCGGGCCATCAGGGCGGCGCAGAGGGCGGCATTGCCGCCTCCGACGACCAGTACGTCTATCACTCGTGGGTCTCCTTGGAATCAGGAGACTCTAGGCAAGCCGGCCTTCAGGCGAAAGGCCGGTTCGGGCAACGGGTGTTCACGTTTCGAGAAGACTGGCGCCGGCCCAGCGGCCCTCGCGCACCAGCGCGCGCGCCGTCTCGGCCACCACCACGCGCGTGGCCAGCGCGGCGGGGGAGAGCTCGTCGTCCGACAGGCTCACGAGCAGGTTGCGGCGGCCCACGTGCGCGTCGGCGATCTGCGTGAGTTGCAGATCGTCGCGGTCGTGCCGCGCGGTGGCGGCGCCGGGCTGGATGGTCGCGCCGTGGCCGGCGCGCACCGCGTCCATCAGCAGCGCGAGGCCGTCGACCTCGGCCACGATGCGCGGCGAGATGCGTGCCCGCGTGAAGGCGGCAGTCAGCGTGGCGCGCAGGCCGTGGCTGCCGCTGGGCAGGATGAGCGGCAGGTCGGCCAACTGCGACAGGCGCACGCGCGCACCGGTGGGGCGCTGTGCCAGGGTGGGCGATGCGATCACGAAGAGCTTCTCGGCCAGCAGCGGCGTCACGCTCCAGCGTCGCGGGGTGTCGGTCTGGAACAGCACGGCCAGGTCGAGCTGCCGCGCCTGCAGCATGGTCGTGAGATGGCCCGAGAGCGCTTCGACCATGTGCAGCCGCACATCGGGGTAGCGCTCGCGCATGGCGCGCATCAGCGGTACGCCGAGCACCGTGGCGGTGGTGGGCGCCAGGCCCACGCTCACGTGGCCCGAGAGCCGTGCCTGCTGCGCCGCGAGCACAGCGTCGTCGGCATGGCGCAGCACGAGCTGCGCCTGATGGAGAAAGGCCACGCCGGCATCGGTGGGCACCACGCCGCTGGAGCTGCGCTTGAGCAGCCGGGTGGAGAGCTCGCCCTCGAGCCGGCTGATCTGCTGGCTCAGCGCCGAGGTGACGACGCCCAGCTCGACCGCGGCGCGGCCCATGCTGCGAAGCTCGCAGACCTTGACGAAGTAGCGCAGTTGCCGGAGTTCCATCCGCCGATCATCGCGCAGGCGCGGTCGCCGGTGCGGGCCGGCGCAGCAGCAGCCAGCCGAAGAGCGGCGCGGTGATGTACATCACCACCGAGTAGATGGCCGCCGGCAGCGCCAGCGGGAAGCTGCCGAGCACGCTCGCCGCGATGAAGATCGCCAGCGTGGAGTTGTGGATGCCGATCTCGTAGCTGATGGCGGTGGCCAGCGGCTTGTCGAGCCCGGCGGCGCGGCTGAGGTAGTAGCCCGCCAGCAGGCTCAGCAGGTTGAACAGCAGCACTGGAATGCCGATCTGCGCGAAGGTGTCGGCCATGGTCTTCCACTCGTTGGCGATGGCCAGCACCGTCACCACCGCGAGCACCACGCCGCTGAAGATCTTGGTCGGCTTTTCCATGCGCGCCGCGAAGCCCGGCCGGCGCGACGCCACGAACATGCCCAGCGCCACCGGCACCAGCACGATGGCGATCACCTCCATCAGCTTGCGCGTCTGCAGCGGCACCACCTGGCCGCCCTGCGCGAAGTGGCCGATGGCCCAGTTCGCGATGAGCGGCAGCGTGACGATGGAAAGCAGCGTGTTCACGGCCGTGAGCGAGATGTTCATTGCCACGTTGCCGCCGAACAGGTGCGAGAACAGGTTGGCCGAGATGCCGCCGGGCGAGGCCGCGAGCAGCATCAGCCCGATGGCGAACACCGGCGACAGCCCGAAGCCCGTGATGATCGCGTAGCACGCCAGCGGCAGGCCGACGACCTGCAGCACGAGCGCGATGGTCACGGCCTTCGGGTGCTTGAAGAGGCGCCTGAAGTCGGCGAGGGAAAGCGAAAGCCCGAGCCCGAACATCACGAGCGCGAGCGCGCCGAACAGGAAGCGGGTGACGATGACGGTACTGTCCATGGATCTGTCTCCTCGTTGGTTCTTCTTTTTTTGTAGTTGTTGTTCGCGTGGCAAAAAAATGGCCGCCAGCACCTGTCGCGCAGGCGCTGGCAGCCGTGGAAACCGGGACCGACGAAGGTCTTACTGCTTGTAGCTGTCGTCGATGCGGTCGAGCTTGCGGATCAGCGACGGCCAGACGAACTGGCCGCCCATGCCGCCGGTCTGCACCTTCATGGCCTGGCCCACGCCTTCCACGATGCGCGGGTCCACGTGCGTGAGTTCGCTGCCGCCCGACTGCGCCGCGATCTGGATCTGGCAGGTGGCCTCGAAGGTGTACATCGAAAGGAAGGCGTCGGCAATGGTCTTGCCGCAGGTCAACAGGCCGTGGTTGCGCAGCATGAGGAAGTTCGCATTACCCATGTCGGCCTGCAGGCGCGGCTTCTCGTCGTCGCGGAAGGCCACGCCCTCGTAGTCGTGGTACGCCAGCGAGGCCAGCACGAAGGTCGACTGCTGGCTGATGGGCAGCACGCCGTTCTTCTGCGCGCTCACGGCGATGCCGGCGCGCGTGTGGGTGTGCAGCACGCACTGGATGTCTTCCCGCGCGGCGTGCACTGCGCTGTGGATCACGAAGCCCGCCGGATTCACGGGGTAGGGCGAGTCGATGATCTTGTTGCACTGCTGGTCGACCTTGACCAGGCTCGACGCGGTGATCTCGTCGAACATCAGGCCGTAGGGGTTGATCAGGAAGTGGTGCTCCGGGCCGGGAATGCGCGCGCTGATGTGCGTGAAGACGAGGTCGCTCCAGCCGTGCAGCGCCACGAGGCGGTAGCAGGCGGCGAGGTCGACGCGCAGCTGCCACTCCTCGGCGGAGACGAGCTTCTGGATTTCGGGTTGGGCGAAGGCGTTCATGGGATTGGTCCTCGGATGGGGTCAGGCGGCCGCGGGCTCGGTGAGCGCGGCCTTGTAGATGCTCTGCTTCGGCTGCGCCATCACGCGACGCAGCATGGGCTCGAATTCGCCGATGGGCAGCGTCTCGGCCTTGGGGTCGAAGGCGGGGTTGTCGTAGAGCGCGCAGAACTCGGCCGTGCGCTCGTAGTGCGGGTGGCCCTTGAAGTTGTCGCGCATGTCGCGGTCCAGGCCGATGTGGTGGAAGAAGTAGTGGCCCTGGAAGATGCCGTGGTTTTGCACCATCCAGTGGTTGGCCTCGCTCACGAAGGGCTTCAGGATGGCCGCGGCGATGTCGGGATGGTTGAAGCTGCCGAGCGTGTCGCCGATGTCGTGCAGCAGCGCGCACACCACGTATTCCTCGTCGCGGCCGTCGCGCAGCGCGCGGGTGGCGGTCTGCAGCGAGTGGGTGTAGCGGTCGACCGGGAAGCCGCCGTAGTCGCCCTCGAGGATCTGCAGGTGCTTGATCACGCGCGCGGGCAGGCCGCCCGCGAACTGCATGAATTCGCCACCGATCAGCTGCCAGTCTTCGCGCGTGCTTTCCTGCATGCTCTTGAAACTTGCGCGTGCGTTCATCGCCGGAGTCTCCGTTCTTGTCTTGTGGGGAACTGGTCACTGTATGCCTGCGCTTGACCATCAACTGTCAAGAATTTGACAATGCGGGGTTCTGGTAAACCCCCGTTCCCTCGTCATTCCTCCTTCATGGCCACCTCCCCGAAACCGCGCCTTTCCACCGCGCACCGTGCCGCGCTGGAAGGCAATCCGTGGTTCATGAGCATGCCGCGCGCCCAGCGCGAGGCGCTGGTAGCCGCGGCGGAGCTTCACCACGTGCGGCGCGGCGCGATGGTGTTCCGCCAGGGCGACCCCATCCACGCCACGGACGGCGGCTTCTACGGGCTGGTGGCGGGCACGATCAAGATCTCCTCGCTGCGGCAGGACGGCCGCGAGGCCATCCTGGCGGTGCTGGAGCCCGGCAACTGGTTCGGCGAGATCACGCTGATCGACGGCTCGCCGCGTACCCACGACGCCACCGCGCTGGAAGCGCTCGACCTGCTGGTGGTGCCGCCGGCCGCCTTCGTGCAGCTGATGCGCGAGGTGGTTTTCTCCAACGCCATCGCCGCGATGCTGGCGGCGCGCGTGCGCATGCTCTACGGCCTCGCGGAAGACGCCACGCTGCGCAGCCTGCGCGCGCGCGTGGCGCACCGGCTGCTGGTGCTGGCGCGCGGCGACGCCACGCAGTCGGTGCACCTGCGGCACGAGCTGCAGCTGCCGCAGGAGGCGCTGGCGATGATGCTCGGCGTGACGCGCCAGACGCTGTCGAAGGAGCTCAACGCGCTGGCGGCCGAAGGCGTGGTCGCGCTGGGCTACGGGCGCATCGAGCTGCTGTCGCTCGATGCGCTGAGGAAGCTGGTGAGCATGGGCTAGGGGCGCACGCCGTCTGCGGCCTCGTCGTCGGGCATCGACCCCGTTTCCGGCTTGGCCCCTGTCTTCGCCAGCTTGCGCGAGGGCTGGTCGAGCTTGTCGCCCAGCACGCGCCGCACCACCACGTAGAACACCGGGATCATCAGCAGCCCGAGGAAGGTCGCGAACAGCATGCCGCCGGTCACGCCCATGCCGATCTCGTGCCGCGAGACCGCGCCCGCGCCGCTGGAGACGATCAGCGGGAACACGCCGAGGATGAAGGCCAGCGAGGTCATCAGGATCGGGCGCAGCCGCAGCCGCGCGGCTTCGAGCACCGATTCGTACAGCGTCAGCCCGCGCTGCTGCGCCTCGACCGCGAACTCCACGATCAGGATCGCGTTCTTCGCCGCCAGGCCTATCACCGTCACCAGGCTGATCTTGAAGAACACGTCGTTCGGAAAGCCGGCCAGCCAGCAGAAGGCGATCACGCCCAGCATGCCCAGCGGCACCACCAGCAGCACCGCCACCGGAATCGACCAGCTCTCGTACAGCGCGGCCAGGCACAGGAACACTACTACCACCGACAGCACCAGCAGCAGCGTGGCCGAGTTGCCGGCCTGCTGCTCCTGGTAGGACAGGCCGTTCCAGTCGTAGCCGAAGCCCGGCGGCAGTTCGTTGCGCACGATGTCCTGCAGCGTGGCCATCGCCTGCCCGGTGGACGTGCCGGGCGCCGGGTTGCCGACGATCTGCACCGCCGCGTTGCCGTTGAAGCGCTGCAGCGCGATCGGCCCGGTGCCCCACTGGGCCTTCACCACGCTCGACAGCGGCACCATCGCGCCGGCGCTGCCCGCCAGCGTGCTCGGCGTGTACACGCGGTCGAGCGCCTCGGGGCCCATGCGGAAGGGCGCGTCGGCCTGCATGTACACGCGCTTGATGCGGCCGTCGTAGCGGAACTGGTTGACGTTGGTGGGGGCCAGCAGCATCGCGACGCCGTTGTAGACGTCCGTCAGCGTCAGCCCGAGCGCATAGGCCTGGGCGCGGTCGACCGCGATCTGCCACTGCGGCGCGTCAGGCAGCACGTTGGGCCGGATGCCCGACAACGTCGGGTTCTGGCCGGCCTTTTCCACCAGCGTGCGCGAGGCCTGTGCCAGTTCGGCGCGCGACTGGCCCGCGCGCGCCTGCAGGAACATGTCGATGCCGCCGAGCTGGCTCAGGCCGCGGATGGCCGGCTGGTTGAACGCGATGGCCTGCGCGTCGGGCAGGCCGCGCAGCGCGCGGGTGATCTCGGGAATGAGCTCCATCGCGGTCTTGCTTCGCTGCTCCCACGGCTTGAGCTTGACGAAGACCGTGCCGGCGTTCTCCGCGTTGCCTGCAAAGCCGAAGCCCTGTGCCTGGAAGATCGCATCGACGCTCGCGCCCACCGGGCTTTTCAGGATGCGCTCGCGGATCTCCGCCATCACGCGGTCGTTGCGCTCCAGCGTGGCGCCGGGCGGCAGCGTGACCGACACCAGCACCGAGCCCTGGTCCTCGCCCGGCACGAAGCCGGTGGGCATGCGCGCGTAGAGAAAGCCCGTGAGCACCGTGACCAGCACGAAGGCCAGCATCCAGCGCGGCGCGTGGCGCAGCGCCCAGCCCACGTGGCCGTTGTAGGTGCGCGCCACCCAGTCGAAGAGGCGGTCGAAGCCGCGGAAGAGGGCGTTCTTGCGCGCGTGGTCGGTGGGCTTGAGCAGCGTGGCGCACAGCGCGGGCGTGAAGGTCATCGCCAGGAAGGCCGAGCAGGCCATCGACAGCGCGATGGTGAAGGCGAACTGCGCGTAGATGATGCCGGTGGCCCCGGGCTGCAGCGCGGAAGGCACGAACACGGCGGTGAGCACCACCGTGATCGCCACGATGGCGCCGGTGATCTGCCCCATGCTCTTGCGCGTGGCCTCCCGGGGCTCCAGTCCTTCCTCGGTCATGAGCCGTTCGACGTTCTCGATCACCACGATGGCGTCGTCCACCACGATGCCGATGGCCAGCACCATGCCGAACAGCGTCAGCTGGTTGAGCGAGAAGCCCAGCAGCTGCATGCCGGCGAAGGTGCCCAGCAGCGCCACCGGAATCACCAGCGTGGGGATCAGCGTGGCGCGCAGGTTCTGCAGGAACACCAGCATCACTAGGAACACCAGCACGATCGCCTCGAACAGCGTCTTCACCACCTCGGTGATCGATGCGGTGATGAAGGGCGTGGTGTCGTAGGCCACCGTCCAGCGCACGCCGGGGAGGTCGCGCACCAGCAGGTCCATCTGCTTCTTGATGGTCTCGCCCACCTGCAGCGCGTTGGCGCCCGGTGCGAGGTTGATGCCCAGGCCGCCCGCCGGCTTGCCGTCGAGCAGGGCGCGCTGGCCGTAGGTCTGGGGGCCGAACTCGACCCGCGCCACGTCGGACAGGCGCACCACGGTGCCGTCGTTGTTGGCGCGCAGGATGATGTCGCGGAACTGCTGGGGCGAGGTGAAGAGGGTGTCGGCGGCCGCGGTGGCGGTCACCTCCTGTCCCGGCGCTGCCGGATCGGCGCCGAGCGAGCCGGCGCCGAACTGCGCGTTCTGCGCCTGCACCGCGGTGAGCACCTGGCTGGCGGAGAGGCCGTAGGCCTGGAGCTTGTCGGGGTTGAGCCACAGCCGCATCGCGTATTCGGAGCCCGGCGTGATGGTGCTGCCCACGCCGTCGATGCGCGCGATCACCGGCAGGATGCGCGAGGCGATGATGTCGTTGAGCCGGCCGGAGTCGATCGTCGGATCGTCCGAGATGAGCTGCATGAACATCAGGATGTCCGGGCTCGCCTTGGCCACCACCACGCCCTGCTGCGTAACCTGCGAGGGCAGCAGCGGCTGTGCCAGCTGCACCTTGTTCTGCACCTGCACCGCGGCGGTGTCGGGGTTGGTGCCGGTGGCGAAGCTCAGCGTGATGGTGGCGGTGCCGTTGGCTCGCGAGGTGGAGCTGAAGTACAGCAGGTTGTCCAGGCCGATGAGCTGCTGCTCGATCACCTGCGTGACGGTGGTTTCCATCGTCTCGGCGCTGGCGCCGGGATAGGTGGCTGTCACCGTGATCTGCGGCGGCGCGACGTTGGGGTACGAGGCGATGCCAAGCCGGCTCACGGCGATGGCGCCGACCAGCGAGATCAGGATGGCGACGACCCAGGCGAAGACCGGGCGGTCGATGAAGAACTTCGGCATGCGGGCGGTCCTTCAGCGAGCGGGGGCGGATGCCGGTGCGGCCGGAGCGGGCACGTTCACGGGCACGGGTGCCGGTGGCGGCGGCTGCCAGTCCGAAGCCTTGACCTCCCTGCCGGGCGCCGCGCCCTGCAGGCCGCTCACGATCACGCGGTCGCCGGCGGCGAGGCCGCTCGTGACGATCCAGTCGCTGCCGCGCGCCGTGCCGGCCTGCACGTTCTTGCGCAGCACCTTCGCGTCGGGCCCGACCACCAGCGCGTAGGCGCCGGCCGTGTCGCGCAGGATCGCGCGCTGCGGAACCAGGAACACCTGCTTCTGCTCGCCGAGTTCGGCCGAGAGCGTGACGTAAAGGCCTGGCAACAGCGCCTGCTGCGGATTGGGCAGCCGCGCGCGCAGGTTGACCGCGCCGGTGGCCGCGTTCACCACCGCGGCCGTGAAGTCGAGCGTGCCCGGGTGCTCGTACGGCGCGCCGTTGGGCAGCCTGACCTTCACCTGCACCCGGTTCTGCTGCGCGAGCGAAACGCGGCCCTGCGCCTGAGCCTGCCGCAGCGCCATCAGCTCGTCGGCGCTCACCGTGAAGTTGACGTAGAGCGGATCGATCTGCTGCACGGTGGCCAGCAGCGTGCCGTTGGCACCGCCGTCGCTGGTGCCGTTGCCCACCACCGCGCCCACCGTGAGCTGCTGCTGGCCGGCGATGCCGTCGATGGGCGAAGTGACCTTGGTGTAGCCGAGGTTGAGCCGCGCGGTGGCCACGGCCGCCTCGTCGGCGCGAACCCTGGCGGCGGCGCTGCGTTCGGCGGCGTCGGAGTTGTCCACGGTCTGCTGCGAGACCGAGCCAACGGGCAGCAGCTGCCTGTTGCGCGCGGCGGTCACGCGCGCGTTGGCCAGCGTGGCCTGGTCCTGCGCCAGCACGGCCAGCGCGTTCTCCAGCTGCGCGCGGTAGAAACCGGGGTCGATCTCGAAGAGCACCTGCCCCTGCCTGACATTGGCGCCTTCCACGTAGGTGCGCCGCTGCAGCACGCCCGACACGCGGGCGGTGACGTTGGCGCTCAGAAAGGGCGAGAGCCGGCCGACCATGTCCTTGACCAGCGGCACGTCGCGCGGCTGCACGGCGATCACGCCGACCTCGGGCGGCGGCGGGGCGGGCGGGGCGGTCTGCGGGCCGCAGGCGGCCAGCAGCGTGGCGGCCAGTGCGATGCCGGCCGCAAGGCGCCAGCGCGTCGATGAATGAAGAGAGTGGATGCGCATGGCGGCTAGGGCGTCGTGTGCGGTGTCGCGGGTGTGGATGAGGAGGCCGTGGCGGAAGATGGCGCGGAGGCAGGGGTGCCCTGGGCTTCGTCCCATTGCCAGCCGCCGCCGAGGTTCCGGATCAGCGTGACGCTGCTCTGGGTGAGCAGGCCCTGCGTGTCGCGCAGGTTCTGCTCGGCGGTGAGAAGCGCGAGCTGCTGGGTCAGCAGCTCGAGTTCGCTGGTGCTGCCGGCGCTGCGCTGTGCGCGCGCGCTGGCGAAGAGCTGCTGGTTGCGCTGCAGGATGGCGCCGAAGGCTCGGGCCTGGCCCTGCAGCTGCTGGTAGGACGCGAGGCTGTCCTCCACGCTCTGGAATGCGCTCAGCACGGCCTGCCGGTAGTTGGCCGCGCTCTGGTCGTATCCGGCGCGCGCGCTTTCCAGCGCGGCGCTGCGCGCACCGCCGTCGAACAGCGTGCCCGCCAGCGCGGGGCCCACCGTCCAGAAACGGTGCGGCGCGGTGAAGAGCTGCGACAGGCTGTTGTTGCGGTAGCCGGCCTGCGCCGACAGCGTGAGCGATGGGAAGAAGGCCGCCTGCGCGACGCCGATGCGCGCATTGGCGGCGGCGGCGTTGCGCTCCGCCGCCACCACGTCGGGACGGCGGAGCAGCAGCTGCGAGGGCAGGGCCAGCGGCACCGGCGGCAGCGCGAAGCGGTACTCCGGCTGCGGGGCGAGCGCGAAGGCCGCCGGAGGCACGCCGGTCAGCACCGCGATCGAGTGCTCGTACTGGGCGCGCGCGGCGCGCGAGGCGGCCAGGGCGGCGATGGACGACTCCAGGTTGTCCTGAGCCACCAGCACCTGGTCGGCAGCCACCAGCCCATGCTGGAAGCTCGCGCGGGTCATATCGAGCACGCGGGCGTGGATGCGCTCCTGCTCGCCCAGCAGCGCGATGTCGATGTCGAGCTGGCGCAGCGCGAAGTAGCTGTTAGCCAGCGTGGCGGCGATGGACAGCCGCTGCCCGGCCAGCTGCGCGCCCGAGGCCTGCGCGCTGCCCCGGCTCGCCTCGACCTGGCGCCGCACCTCGCCCCACAGGTCGGGCTCCCAGCTGGCCGTGGCGCTGGCGCTGACCTGCGTGGACAGCAGGCTCGACTGCGTGCCGCTGCCCGACGAGCCGCCGGTACTCGCGAGGTTGCGGCTGCGGCTCGCCGAGGCACCGAGCGAGAGCACCGGATAGAGGCTGGCTTCGCTCGCCGCCACCGTGGCGCGCGCGGCGCGGTAGGAAGCCTCGGCCGCCGCGATGTTCTGGTTGGCCTGCAGCGCGCGCTCGATGAGCGAGCCCAGCACTTCGTCGCCGTAGGCGCTCCACCAGGTGCCCGGCAGCACTGCCTGCGGGTCGGCCTGCGTGCGCTGCCAGGTGATGCCGTCGTCTTCCTTGAATGACGCGGGAATGTCGATGGCCGGCCGGCTGTAGTCCGGCCCGAGCGTGCAGCCTCCGAGCAGGAGCGCCAGGCCAAGCGTGAGGCCGGTTGCGAGGCCGGGTGCGGGAGCATGCTTTCGGCGTACTTGCCTGGCGGGAGGCGGCGCCGCGCGTGCGGCGCAAGCTTTTCTTGCGTCGATGTCGTTCATCGGTTTCTTCGCTTCGGGGAAGGAGCGGGCAATCTATGAGGCGTGGTTTATAGAACTTTTATGCAACTGTTAGGCCAGCGTTAAGGCAGCCCGTCTTCCCCGCGCTTGGGCGACGGGCGTGGTTGTTCACATGCCGACAAGCTGCGCGGCGTATAAGTGCGCGTCGGCCGCCGGCCGACGAGTCCCGCACCGGCCGGAGCCATCAAGAGCGGACGCCGGTGCGGCCATGCACGGTAGACATCACAGGAAGGCAACCAATCATGAGCAACAAACCGACAGTCGTTCTGGTCCACGGTTTCTGGGGCGGCGCGGCCCACTGGGCCAAGGTCATCGTGGAGCTTTCGCGCAAGGGGCACACGGGAATCCGCGCGGTGGAACTGCCGCTGACCTCGCTCGCGGACGATGCGCAGCGGCTGCGCAAGATGGTGGCGCAGGTCGACGGCCCGGTGCTGCTGGTCGGCCACTCGTACGGCGGCGCGGTCATCACGCAGGCGGGCGACCTGCCCAACGTGACGGGGCTGGTCTACATCGCGGCCTTCGCGCCCGATGCGGGCGAAAGCCCCGGCGGCATCACGCAGGAGCACCCGCCGGTGGCCGTGCCCAACCTGGCGCCCGACAGCGACGGCTACCTGTGGGTCAAGCCGGAGAAGTTCCACGAGAGCTTCTGCCAGGACCTCACGCCCGACGAAGGCCTCGTGATGGGCGTGACGCAGAAGGCGCCGCTCGCCAGCACCTTCGGCGATGCGATCACCGCGCCGGCGTGGAAGAAGAAGCCGTCGTGGTACCAGATCTCCAGCGACGACCGCATGATCGCGCCGGCCAACCAGGAGCGCATGTCGGCGCGGCTGGGCGCGAAGAAGGTCATCACGCTGGCGGCCAGCCATGCCTCGCTGGCGTCGAAGCCCGTCGAGGTGGCGGCGCTGATCGACGAGGCGGCGAGCGCCGGCTGATTGCGCCGCGAGCAGTTCAGGACGCGCACTCTCCAGTGCGCGTGCGCTGCCGTCGCGCGCCGGCTTGCCACCCGATTACAGCGACCGAGCCCGCGGCCGCGATCACCATCAGCACCGCCGCGGCGATCACCGCGAAGAAGCCCTTGTCGAACGCAGCGTGCGCGAGCGACACGAGCTGCGTCGCCGCATGCGCCGGCAGGCTCTCCGCGGCCAGCAGCGCGGCGTCGATGCCGTCGCTGGCCGAGGCGGGCACGGCCAGCGTCCGCGGAATGACCAGCGCGGCCGTGTAGCTCGAAGAGAGCACGCTGCCCAGCAGCGCCACGCCGAGCACGCTGCCCAGTTCGTACGACACCTCCTCGACCGACGCGGCCATGCCCGCGCGGTCTTCCGGCGCGTTGTTCATGACGGCGTTGGAGGCGGCCGTCATGGTCGCTCCGACGCTCATGCCCAGCAGCGCCAGCACGGCCACCCGCGCGAAGCCCGATGCCTCGACGGTCAGCGCAAGCCCGAAGAGCGCCACGGCAGTGGCGGCCAGGCCCAGCACGATGATGCGGCGCGAGCCGATGCGCGCCAGCAGCAGGCCCGCGATTGGCCCGGCCACGAAGGCGGCCAGCGGAATCGGCAGGATGGCCAGGCCCGCCTCGAGCGGCGTGAGGCCGGTCACCAGCTGCAGCCGCTGGCTGAACACCAGCTCCACACCCACCAGCGCAGCCGAGGCTACGGTGGCGGCGATCACGCCGCTGGAGAAGTGCGGATTGCGGAACAGGCTGAAGTCGATCAGCGGTGACGTGCTGCGGCGCTGGCGCCGCACGAAGAGAAGCATGGCGACGATCGACAGCGTGCCGCTCGCCACGGCCATCGCGAGCGATGGCTCGGGCTTCGCGAATTCCTTGATCGTCAGCACCAGACAGACCAGCGCGGCGAACACCTGCACCGATCCGACGAAGTCCCACGGCCTGCGGCTGGTGGCGCGCTGGCCCGGGAGCAGCCACAGGCCCAGCACCAGCGACACCAGCACCACCGGCACGTTGATGAGGAAGACGGAGCCCCACCAGAAGTACTCGAGCAGGACGCCGCCCACCACCGGGCCGAGCGCCGCGCCGCCGAAGGCCACCGCGGCCCACACGCCGATGGCCAGCGCGCGCTCGCGGTCGTCGGTGAAGGCAAGGCGGATGATCGCCAGCGTGGCCGGCATCATCATCGAGGCGCCCAGACCCAGGAAGGCGCGCGCGGCGATGAGCGCGCCCGCGTCCGGCGCATAGGCCGCGCACAGCGAGGCCGCGCCGAACACGGCCAGCCCCGCGATGAACATGCGCTTGTAGCCCACGCGGTCGCCCAGCGCGCCCATGCCCAGCAGGAAGCCTGAGACGACGACGGTGTAGGCGTTGATGATCCAGAGCTTGGCCGAGGCCGACGCGCCGAGATCGTGCGTGAGCCTGGGCAGCGCGGTGTAGAGCACGGTCATGTCGATCACGATCAGCAGCAGCGCCGTCGAGACGATCAGCAGCGTGATCCACTTTCTCGTGTTGTTCGTGGTGTGCGTCATGGCTCAGGCCTCCAGCTCCTTGAGCATCGTGATCGACACCGGCGTGCAGCCGCGTGCCGCGAAGAAGCGGTGGGCGCCTTCGTTGCCGATGCCGCTTTCGAGAAAGAGGCGGCGGATGCCGCGCGGCTTCAGCTCGGCGCAGATCCAGTCGAACATCAGCCGGCCCACGCCGCTGCCCTGGCGGGATGCGTCGACGACGAGGTCGTCGAGCGTGGCGAAGGGGCGCGAGGCCAGTCGGGCCTCGTCGATGGAAACGAACGCGACGGCGGCCAGTGCGCCGCTGTCTTCATCGTGCGCGGTCGCGATCAGCGAGCTCGATGCGGCAACGGGCTGCGCGAGCGCGTGGCGCACCTGCGCGCCCAGCACCTCGACCAGGTCGGGGCGCCACTCGCCGATCGCGACGGCGCGCTGCTCCTGCAGCTCGGAGTGGGAGATGTAGCGGGGGCTCAGTTGCTTCATGAACAACTCGACGATGGCCCGCTCCCTGGCGGGATCGCTGCACCACTCGATTCGCAGCGGCGCCTTTGTTTGACGGGGATCTTTCAGCATGGGCGCCATGTTGCACCATTAAAATGGATGGATAAAGATGAAATCCATCTGAAAATCAGATGGATGGGGTTATGCATCGAGTTCAGGAGCACCGCATGGAATGGACCGTCGACCAGTTGCGCCAGTTCGTGACGACCGCCGAGTGCGGCTCGTTCTCGGCTGCCGCACGTCACCTCGGCAAGGCGCAGTCGGCCGTGAGCACAGCCATCGGGCTGCTCGAGGTGGACCTCGGCGTCGCGCTCTTCGACCGCTCGCGCAGGAACGCGCAGCTGTCGGAAGCCGGGCAGGTGCTGCTGCTCGAAGCGCGCGAGCTGCTGCGCCAGGCCGAGCAGCTCGACCAGCGCGCACGCTCGCTCAACGCGGGCAACGAGGCCGCGCTGTCTCTGGCGCTCGACGAGGCGCTGCCGTACACCGCCATCGCCACGCTGATGCGCGAGATCTCGGTGAAATTTCCCAGCCTCGAACTCACGCTGCTCAATGGCACGGCCACCGAGGTGGCCGACTACGTCGAGCAGGAGCGCGCCAGCGTCGCTTTTCATTTCGACAGGGGACCGGTGCGCGCGAGCTTCGACCAGCGGCACATCGGCACCGTGCCGCAGGGCGTGTTCGTCGCCAACGGCCATCCGCTGGCCGACGGGCGCGTGGTGCGGCGCAAGGACCTGGCCCGCCACCGGCAGCTGCTGATGCATGCCGACGACGTGCACGAGGTGGCCTACAGCCCCAGGGTCTGGCGCTCCGACAGCTTCTACAGCACGGCCGAGATGGTGGCCGACAAGCTCGGTTGGGCTGTGCTGCCCGTCAATATCGCGCACTACGAGGGCTTCAGGCAGGCGCTGCAGGAGGTGCCTTGCCCCTCGCTGGCGCTGCCGAGGCTGTCGGTGCGCATGCTGTGGCTGCAGGGGCGTCAGCCAGGAGCGACGGCGAGCTACGTGCAGAAGCGCTTCACCGAACTGCTGCGCGATACGCCGGCCTGACGATCCGCGCGAAGCGGATGCGAAAGCGGACTACCGCAGCACGCGGCCGTCGGCGGAGATGCTGATCAGGTCGATGTTGCGCACGCTGTCGCGCAGGCCCGGGCGCAGGTTGATGCGGAAGCCGCCCACGTCGTAGTCGGTCATGCCGGACATCACGCGCTGCAGGCTCGCCGTGTTGAAGCCCTTGCCCGCGCGGCGTACGGCCTCTCCGGCCGCTTTTGCAGCGATGAAGCCTTCGAGGCCCTCGTACGACGCGGTCTGGTCGGAGTTGTCGACGGCTGCGAGGTACTCCTTGACGATCGGAATCGCCGAGGGCCGGGGCGAGGGCACCACCTGCGAGATCACGATGCCGCCGATGTCCTTGCCGAGCGTGGCGTACAGCGGGTCGATGCCGACGATGGAGAAGGCCATGAAGCTGCCCGCGTAGCCGCTCTTGCGCAGCTTGCGGATCGCGTTGGCCGTGGTGCCCGAGAGCGACACCAGCACGATGGCCTGCGGGGACTGCTTCTGCACTTCCTTCAGTGCCGCGTCGAGCTTGTCGCCGCTGGCCGGCACGAGCGCGGTCGCGACCAGCGGCGTGAGCCTGAGTTCGGTGATGGCCTGTTCCACGGCCGCGAGCCCGGCGCGGCCCATGGCGTCGTCGTCGCCCACCAGCGCCACGCGCGTCTGCCCCACGGTGGCGCACTGCCTCACGATCTTCAGGGCCTCGTCGATCATGCCGGGGCGCACATGGAACACGTTGGGGTGTTCGGCGCCGCGCAGCGTGTCGGAAGCCGCGAAGGGCGCGAACAGCAGGCTGCCCTGCTGCGTGGCGACGTTCGCGCCGGCCTCGCTGCTGGCCGTGCCGACGAAGCCGAAGAGCATGTCGGCCTTGTCGGCGGTGAGCAGGGTGCGCGCATTGGCGGTGGCGCGGGCCGCGTCGTAGCCGTCGTCGAGCTGCAGAAGCTTGAGCTGCAGGCCGCTGGCGGCGTTGCGTTCGTTGAAGCTGCTCACCGCGAGGCGGCTGCCGGCGGCGAAGGCGGTGCCGATTTCCGAGGCACTGCCCGTCAGCGGCACCGATTGCCCGAGGAGCACGACGCGCGCTCCGCCCGCCGCCGGCGTCCGCGTGGCCTGCGCCATGACGGGGTGGGTAACCCCGATGCCGCTTCCCAGCATCAGCGCGCCACATGCCTTGCCCAACCATTCCCTGCGTGACCTGTTCATTGGACACCTTCTTTCACATTAGTAAAAAAGTGTAGCAATATCGGGGCCAGGGTGGAAGGCGGCAAACGCGCGGGTGGGGTCAGCCTCCCTTGACGTAACTGGCGAGATGCTCGCCGGTCAGGGTGGATCGCTTGGCGACCAGGTCCGAGGGCGTGCCCTCGAAGACGACCCGGCCGCCGTCGTGCCCCGCGCCGGGGCCGAGGTCGATGAGCCAGTCGGCATGCGCCATCACGGCCTGGTGGTGCTCGACCACGATGACCGACTTGCCCGAATCCACCAGCCGGTCGAGCAGGCCCAGCAGCTGCGCTACGTCGGCGAGGTGCAGGCCGGCGGTCGGCTCGTCGAGCACGTAGATGTCGCCTTTCTCGGCCATCTGCGTGGCCAGCTTGAGCCGCTGGCGCTCACCGCCCGAGAGCGTGGTGAGCGGCTGCCCGAGCCGCAGGTAGCCCAGCCCCACGTCGGCCAGCCGCTGCAGGATGGCGTGCGCGGCCGGCGTGCGGGCCTTGCCGTCGCCGAAGAAGGCCGCGGCCTCGTCCACCGGCATCGCCAGCACCTCGCTGATGTCGCGCCCGCCGAAGCGGTATTCCAGCACCGAGGCCTGGAAGCGCTTGCCGCCGCATTCCTCGCAGGTGGTGGCGACGCCGGCCATCATCGCCAGGTCGGTGTAGACGACGCCAGCACCGTTGCAGGTGGGACAGGCGCCTTCGGAGTTGGCGCTGAATAGCGCCGGCTTCACGCCGTTGGCCTTCGCGAAGGCGTTGCGGATCGGGTCGAGCAGCCCGGTGTAGGTTGCCGGGTTGCTGCGCCGCGAGCCGCGGATGGCGCCCTGGTCGATGCTCACCACGCCCGCGCCGGCCGGAATCGATCCGTGCACCAGCGAGCTCTTGCCCGAGCCCGCCACGCCGGTGACGACCGCGAGCACGCCGAGCGGAATGTCGACATTCACCTTGCGCAGGTTGTGCGCCGTCGCGCCGCGTATCTCGAGCTTGCCGGTCGGCTTGCGCACCTTCTTCTTCAGCGTGGCCCGGTCGTCGAGGTGCCGGCCGGTGACCGTGCCGCTGGCGCGCAGGCCCTCGATGCTGCCTTCGAAGCACACGCTGCCGCCCGCCGTGCCCGCGCCGGGCCCGAGGTCGACGACGTGGTCGGCGATGGCGATGACCTCCGGCTTGTGCTCCACCACCAGCACCGTGTTGCCCTTGTCGCGCAGCCGCAGCAGCAGTTCGTTCATGCGCTGGATGTCGTGCGGATGCAGTCCGGTGGTGGGCTCGTCGAACACGTAGGTCACGTCGGTGAGCGAGGAGCCGAGGTGGCGGATCATCTTCGTGCGCTGCGCCTCGCCGCCCGAGAGCGTGCCCGAGGGCCGGTCGAGCGAGAGGTAGCCCAGGCCGATCTCCACGAAGGAATCGAGCGTCGCCGCCAGCGCCTCGAGCAGCGGCGCCACCGAGGGCTCCTTCAGGCCGCGCGCCCACGCGGCCAGGTCGCTGATCTGCATGGAGCAGGCGTCGGCGATGCTGATGCCCTTGACCTTCGACGAGCGCGCCGCCGCGCTGAGCCGCGTGCCGTCGCACTCGGGGCAGGTGGAGAAGGTCACCACGCGGTCGACGAAGGCGCGCACGTGCGGCTGCATCGCCTCCACGTCCTTCGAAAGAAACGACTTCTGGATCGTCGGGATCAGCCCCGCGTAGGTGAGGTTGATGCCGTCGACCTTGATCTTCGTGGCTTCCTTGTAGAGCAGGTCGTGCAGTTCGTTCTTCGTGAACTTGCGGATCGGCTTGTCGGCATCGAAGAAGCCGCAGCCGCGGAAGATGCGGCCGTACCAGCCGTCCATGCTGTAGCCGGGAATCTTGAGCGCACCTTCGTTGAGCGACTTGGCGTCGTCGTAGAGCTGCGACAGGTCGAAGTCGGTGACGGAGCCCCGGCCCTCGCAGCGCGGGCACATGCCGCCGATGCGATTGAAGGTTTCCTTCACGGTCTTCGTCTTCGCGCCGCGCTCGATGGTGATGGCGCCGGCCGCGCTGACCGAAGGCACGTTGAAGGCGAACGCGCCCGGCGGGCCGATGTGCGGCTTGCCCAGGCGGCTGAACAGGATGCGCAGCATCGCATTGGCGTCGGTGGCGGTGCCCACCGTGGAGCGCGGGTCGGTGCCCATGCGCTGCTGGTCGACGATGATCGCGGTGGTCAGGCCGTCGAGCACGTCGACATCCGGCCGCGACAGCGTGGGCATGAAGCCCTGCACGAAGGCGCTGTAGGTCTCGTTGATGAGCCGCTGCGACTCGGCCGCGATGGTGCCGAACACCAGCGAACTCTTGCCCGAGCCCGAGACGCCGGTGAACACCGTCAGCCTGCGCTTCGGGATCTCGATGCTGATGTCCTTCAGGTTGTTCTCGCGCGCGCCGTGCACGCGGATCATGTCGTGGCTGTCGGCGGCGTGCTGCGCGGAGGGCGCAGTCGTCGCTGCTTTCGCTGTCTTTGTCGCTGTCGTGGTCTTCCTTGCTACCTTCGTGCTCATCGGTTCTCCGCCTCAGCGCAGTTGCTGGATGCGGATCATGCTGCCCGCGGGGTCGCGCACCGCGCAGTCGCGAACGCCGTAGGGCTGGTCGGTGGGTTCCTGGACGATCTCGGTGTCGCTGGCCTGCAGCTTCGCGAAGGTGCCTTCGAGGTCGGGCGTGGCCAGAAGGATGGCGGCGTAGGTGCCCTTGGCCATCATCTCGGCGATGGTGCGGCGCTCTTCGTCGGTTATGCCGGGGTAGGCGGCCGGCGGCGCGAGCACGATGGACACGGCGGGCTGGCCCTTCGGGCCGACGGTGATCCAGCGCATGCCGCCGTAGCCGACGTCGTTGCGGACCTCGAAGCCGAGCAGGTCGCGGTAGAAGGCGAGGGAGGCTTCGGGGTCGTTGTGCGGAAGAAAACTGGCGTGAATGCTGAGGTTCATGGTGTCGTCCGGTCGTTGTGTTGTCGGGGAGCGCTCAGTCTAGATGTGGCACCACCACCGGCGCTTCTCGATTCCTGATCGGTCGCGTGACCTGTTTTTCCACGCACGAGGGCATTCCCGCGGTCTGCAGCGCGGCCTGGCGCTTGTAGGCGCTGGGCGGCATGCCGACAAGCTCCGTGAAGCGTGTGCTGAAGGTGCCCAGCGACGAGCAGCCGACCTCGAAGCAGACCTCGGTGACGCTGAGGTCTCCCCGGCGCAGCAGCGCCATCGCGCGCTCGATGCGCCGCGTCATCAGGTAGGAATAGGGCGACTCGCCATACGCGAGCTTGAACTGGCGGCTGAGGTGGCCCGCCGACATGTGCACGCCGAAGGCGAGGGCCTCGACGTCGAGCGGCTGGGCGTATTCGCGGTCGATGCGGTCACGAACGCGGCGCAGCCGGGCCAGTTCGCGAAGATGCAGTTGCTCGGCGTCGGGTTTGCTGCTGGTCATCCGCGGGATCGTGCCATGCCGGACCGGCAGGCTCAACCCGGCAGCCCCGCCGGCCGGGGCGGGGGCGGGCAGATGCGGGGGAGGGTCAGGCCTTGCGCTCGAACACCAGGTCCCACACCCCGTGGCCCAGCTTGATGCCGCGGTTCTCGAACTTGGTGAGCGGGCGATATTCGGGCTTGGGCGCGTAGCCCTCGGCGGTGTTGCGCAGCAGCGGCTCGGCAGCCAGCACCTCGAGCATCTGCTCGGCATAGGGCTGCCAGTCGGTGGCGCAGTGGATGTAGCCGCCGGGGCGCAGGTGCTGCGCGAGCTTGGTCACGAAGCCGGGCTGGATCAGCCGGCGCTTGTTGTGGCGCTTCTTGTGCCACGGATCGGGAAAGAACACGTGCACGCCGGCCAGCGTGCCGGGCTGCAGCATGTGGTCGAGCACATCGACGGCGTCGTGCGCGCAGATGCGGATGTTCGACAGCTGCTGCTCGCCGATGCGCTTGAGCAGCGCGCCCACGCCGGGCTCGTGCACTTCGCAGCAGAAGAAATTGGTGTCGGGCAGCACCGTCGCGATGTGCGCGGTGGCCTCGCCCATGCCGAAACCGATCTCCAGCACGGTCGGGCCGGCGCGGCCGTCGAAGGCTGCGGTCAGGTCGATCGGCTCGGGCTTGTAGGGCACCAGGTACAGCGGGCCCAGTTCGGAGAAGGCGCGCGCCTGGCCCTCGGTGGTGCGGCCGCCGCGCTTGACGAAGCTCTTGAGGCGGCGGTGCAGCGGATGGGGCTTGTCGGCGCCTTCGTCGGCACCCTCGTCATTGCCCGGAGGGAGGTCGTTGGACACGGTTTCGGAAAGATTCATCACGGGCGCGAATTGTAGAGATCGCGCCATTGGGGCACCCAGCCGGCCAGCGCCGAGGGGCAGTCGGCGGCCGTGGCGGGCTGCAGGCCCAGCGCCCGTGCGGCGGCGTCGAGCGCGGCCAGCGCGGCTGCCGGGGAGCCGGTATCGATGGAGGTGGCGCCGTTCTGTTTCGACAGCTTGTCGCCGTCCGCGCCGCGCACCAGCGGCGTGTGCAGGTAGCTGGGCGTGGGAAAGCCAAGCGCGCGCTGCAGCAGGATCTGGCGCGCGGTGTTGTCCGTGAGGTCCTCGCCGCGCACCACGTCGGTCACGCCCTGTTCGGCGTCGTCGACCACCACCGCGAGCTGGTAGGCCCAGGGGCCGTCGGCGCGGCGCAGCACGAAGTCGCCGACCTCGCGGCTCACGTTCTGGCACTGGCGGCCCAGGCGGCGGTCGACGAAGCACAGCTCGCCGCCGGCGGCTGCATCGTCGCCGTCTTCCTCCCACGGCACGCCGGGCGTGGGCGGGAGGTCGGCCTCGAATTTCTCCGTGGCAAAGCGCCATGCGCGCGCGGGCTTGCCGTGCAGCCCGTCGCGGCAGGTGCCGGGGTACACGCGTTCGCCGTGGCGTTCGTGCCGATGGCCGAGCCGCGCGAGCGCCTCGTTGATGTCCTTGCGCGAGCAGCCGCAGGGGTAGGCCAGCCCGCGCGCCTTCAGCCGATCGAGTGCGGCCTCGTAGCGGTCGGTGCGCCGGGTCTGCCAGACGGGGGGCTCGTCGGGCAGCAGCGCGCAGTCGGCCAGCTGCTGGAGGATGTGCTCGCCCATGCCGGGCAGGCAGCGCTCGGTGTCGGCGTCCTCGATGCGAACCAGCCAGCGCGCCTGCGGCCCGCGCGCGCGCACATCGAGCCAGCTCGCGAGCGCGGCCACCAGCGAGCCCGCGTGCAGCGGGCCGGTGGGCGAGGGCGCGAAGCGGCCGGTCTCCCTCATCTCCCGGTCAGATCACGTCGAGCGCGAGCGACAGGCCCGAGAGGAAGGCGTCTTCCACGCGATGGCCGGTGCACCAGTCGCCCGCGATGCCGATGCGGGCCTTGGCGTCCCAGAGGTGGGTGGTGCCCACGGGCACCTGGGTCTGGGCCTCGTTCCAGCAGATGGCCTGGGCGTGGGCCGGCGTGGCGTGGATGCCGGTGATCTCGGCGAAGGCGCGCAGCAGCTTGGCCTCGATGCGCGAGGGCGCGTCGCGCAGGTGTTCCTCCGACCAGGTCGCGCTGGCCTGCAGCGTCCAGCGCTCGATCGGCTCGCGCCCGGGCTTGGACGATTCGCGCGCCAGCCACGCCACGCGGTGGTGCGTGCTGCGCGCCGCGTTCCACTGCGGGCCGAGGTGCGACATGTTGGGCTGGTTGGCCTGCGGGTAGGCGATCATCAGCGTCCAGCAGGGCGCGATGCGCACGGGTTCGATCTTGCGCGAGAGCGTGGCCGAGAGCTTGCCGTCGCCCAGCAGCGCGCGGGCGCCGGCGGGTGGCACGGCGAGCAGCACGGCGTCGAAGCCCGAATAGACGTGGCGCGAATCGTCGGCGCCGGTCGTGCGCAGCTGCCAGCGCTTCGGGTCGAGCGCATCGGGCTCGATCTGCGTGACCTGCGTGCCGGTGACGAGGCTGTCGCCCAGCGGAGCGGCCCAGCGGGTCACCAGCGACTCCATGCCGGGCTGGGCCACCCAGTGCGGCTCGAGCGAGGGAAGGGCAGCCTCGGCCACGCGGCCGTGGGCATCGAGCACGCGCACGAGGTTCGCGCTCCAGCGCTTGCTGGTGCCGGGCGCGCTTTCGAGCGCCAGGGCGAAGCGCGGATCGCGCACGGTGAAATATTGAGCGCCGCTGTCGAAGCGGCCGAAGGCGGTGTCCACGCTGGCCATGCGTCCGCCGGCTGCGTCGTTGCGCTCGAACAGCGTGACCTTGTGGCCGGCCTGCGCCAGTGTCCGCGCGCAGGCCACTCCGGCGATGCCGGCGCCGACGACGGCGTAGTGGCGGGAGGAGGAACGGGAAGAGGAGGAGGGAGGAGGCGAAGAAGACGGGGCGGCTGGAGTTCGGTGGCGGTCGGCGGCGGCCTTGGCCGGTTTCTTTGCAGTTGCGCGAGTGCTCATGAACGACTCTTTTCTTCTGGATGGAATGCGGATGGATGTGTCTGCACTCTACATCGGTCCGGCGGCCGCTTCGCCTGAGGGCACACCCTTAGCGGCGTTGCGCGATCCTCGGCAATACTCGTCGGCCCCGTCGATGAAGCACGGCTGCCTCATCGCCCCCGATGCCGTTCGAGCAGCGCGCGCCGCGTGCCTTCGTGCTCGAACTGCGCCAGCCACCATTCGAGTGCCCGGCCGGGTTTGCCGGCACTGCGCACGCGCCATGCGCAGTGCAGCTCACCCCGCGGCGGCTTGCGCTCGGTCTGCAGCTCGACCAGGTGCCCGGCCTCGATGTACGGCCGCGCCATCGGCTCGGGCAGGAAGCCGCCGCCCAGCCCGTGCAGTTGCGCCGCGATCTTGGCCTGCATGCTCGGCACGGTGAGCACGTCCTGCCCGCCCACCAGATGCACCGTGAGGCCCGGTGCCTGACGGGCCGAGTCGGCCGCTGCCACCGCGCGGTGCTGCCGCATCACCGTGTCGCTCAGCGGCTGCGTGATGCGCGCCAGCGGATGGTGCGGCGCCACCGCGTAGACGAAGCTCAACTCGCCGATCGGCCGGCTGCGGATGCCGGTGGAGGTGAAGGCCAGGCTCGCGGCGTCGAGCACCGCGCCGATCGCGAGGTCGGCTTCGCCGGAGGTCAGGGCCTCGATGGTGCCCATCAGCGTCTCGTCGCGCAGCTTCAGCCGCGTGGGCGGCTCCAGCGCGAAGAAGGCGGTGGCGAGGTCGAGCAGCGGATCGCGCGCGATCACGCTGTCGACCGCGATGGTCAGCATCGGCTCCCAGCCGGTGGCCACGCGCTTGACGCGGTTGGCCACCGCGTCGATCTCGTTGAGCAGCCGTTCGGCCTCGCGCAGCAGCTCGGCGCCGGCCTCGGTCAGCCGGGCCTGGCGGGCGCTGCGGTCGAACAGCAGCACGTCGAGCGCGTCCTCGATCTGGCGCACCCGGTAGCTCAAGGCGCTGGGCACGAGGTTCAGCGCGCGCGCCGTGGCGGCGAAGCTGCCGGTGCTGGCCACGGTCTGGAGCATGGCGAGGGCGTCGGGGGTCAGCACGTCTCTGGGACTGGGCATCGTGGCTCCATTGATCAAAATATTTGAATGGTGCCATCAAACCGCAGCGTCTTTCCGAGGAGGGTGGCGGCCCAAAATTCTTCTCATCCGCTGCGCATCCGGCGCGGCATACGAAAAAGGCCCGACACCCCACCGGGGCAGGGCAGAAGGAGCAAGACGATGTTGCAAGTCCGTAAATCTCAGGAACGCGGTTATGCCGACCATGGCTGGCTGCGCTCGTTCCACAGCTTTTCATTCGCCAACTACTACGACCCGGCCCACATGGGCTTCGGCAACCTGCGCGTGATCAACGAAGACCGCGTGGCGGCGGGCGCCGGCTTCGGCACCCACGGTCACAAGGACATGGAGATCATCAGCTACGTGCTCTCGGGCGAGCTGGCGCACAAGGACAGCATGGGCAATGTGGAGAGCATTCCGCCCGGCGACGTGCAGCGCATGAGCGCGGGCCGCGGCGTGATGCACAGCGAGTTCAACCACAAGGCCGACGAGACCACGCACTTCCTGCAGATCTGGATCCTGCCGAACGTGCGCGGCATCGAGCCCGGCTACGAGCAGAAGAAGTTCAGCGACGCCGAGAAGCGCGGCAAGCTGCGCCTGGTGGCCTCGCCAGACGGCAGCGAAGGCTCGGTGAAGGTGAACGCCGACGCGAGCCTGTACGCCGGCCTGTTCGACGGCGATGAAAAGGCCAGCCTGGCGCTCGACCCGAAGCGCAAGAGCTACGTGCACCTGGTGCGCGGCGAACTGGAAGTGAACGGCCAGAAGCTCTCCGGCGGCGACGCCGCGATGCTCGAAGGCGAATCGCAGGTGACGCTGGGCGCGGGCAAGGACGCCGAAGTGCTGGTGTTCGACCTGGCCGCCTGATCTTTCCCCCTTGCCGGGCGCTGGCCGCCCGGCTTTTTTTCACCTTTCTCTCTTTTCCAATCCAACAACCGAGGAGTTTTCAACCATGGCAACCGCAAACACCGCACCCAACCCCGCGCAGGACACCCTGGCCCTCATCGGGCGCATCCTGATCGCCTACCTGTTCGTTCCCGCCGGCATCAGCAAGCTCCTGGGCTTCGGGGGCACCGTCGGCTACATCACCTCCGTCGGCCTGCCGCTGCCCGAGGTTGGCGCGGTCATCGCGATCGTCGTGGAGCTGGGCTTCGGCATCGCGCTGCTGCTGGGCTTCAAGACCCGCTGGACGGCGATCGTGATGGCGATCTTCACCGTCGCGGCCGCGCTGTTCTTCCACAAGTACTGGTCGGCCCCTGATGCGATGAAGATGATGCAGCAGATCAACTTCAACAAGAACATCGCCATCGCCGGCGGCCTGCTCGCCCTGGCTGCCTTCGGTCCCGGCCGCTTCAGCATCGACAAAAAGTAAGCTCTCCCCCAGGCTTCGCGCACTCCGTGTCGCTTCGCCAGCCCCCTCGCCGGGGGCAACACCCGAGGCCCGGCAAAGCCGGTTCCTCGGTGTTCGCGAAGGGGCACCTTCCCCATCGTTCATTCAGGAGAAACATCCCATGGCAAACATCGTCGTCGTCTTCCATTCCGGCTACGGCCACACCCAGCGCGTGGCCCAGGCCGTCGCCGACGGCGCGGGCGCGCAGCTGCTGGCCATCGACGCGGACGGCAACCTGCCCGAAGGCGGCTGGGAGCTGCTGGCCGCGGCCGACGCGATCATCTTCGGCTCGCCGACCTACATGGGCGGCGTGAGCTGGCAGTTCAAGAAATTCGCCGACGCGTCGTCGAAGGTCTGGTACACGCAGGGCTGGAAGGACAAGCTCTTCGCCGGCTTCACCAACAGCGCCACCATGAACGGCGACAAGGTCACGACCATGACCTACCTGTGGACGCTGGCGATGCAGCACAGCGGCATCTGGGTCAGCATGGGCATCCTGCCGAGCAACAGCAAGGCGGCGACGCGCGACGCGCTGAACTACGTGGGCGGCTACGGCGGCCTGCTGACGCAGTCGCCGTCGGACGCGAGCCCGGCCGAAATGCTCAAGGGCGATTTCGACACCGCCCGTGCTTTCGGTGAGCGCATCGGCACGGTGGCAAGATCGCGAGGCTAGAACTCACCCCCAGGCTTCGCGCACTTCGTGTCGCTGCGCCAACCCCCTCGCCGGGGGCGACACCCGCGGCCCGGCAAAGCCGGTTCCGCGGTGTCTCGCGAACGGACTGCGACGAACGAAGCCGACCAATCACTCACGGAGAACACGATGACCGACGCCACCCCCGAAACCCGACTGCTCAAGCCGCACGACAAGGACCTCGGAGGCGGCTTCAACGTGCGGCGCCTGCTGCCGGCGGCGCAGCAGCGCTCGGTCGGTCCCTTCGTGTTCTTCGACCATTTCGGCCCGGCCACCGAGCAGCCGGGCACCGAGCACGACGTGCGCCCCCATCCGCACATCGGACTCTCGACGGTCACCTATCTCTTCAAGGGCGCGATGATGCATCGCGACAGCCTCGGCAGCGTGCAGGAGATCCTGCCCGGCGCCATCAACTGGATGACCGCGGGCCGCGGCATCGTGCATTCCGAGCGCAAGCCCGAGCGCCTGAAGGCCGACACCTACGTGAACCACGGCCTGCAGCTGTGGGCCGCGCTGCCGCAGGCACACGAGGAGATCGAGCCCAGCTTCGAGCACACGCCGGCCGACGCGATCCCCGAGCTGATGGAGCAGGGCGTGGCGGTGCGCGTGCTGGTGGGCGAGGCTTTCGGCGCCCGCTCACCGGTGAAGACGCTCTCGCAGACCGTGTATCTCGACATCGCGCTGCCCGCGGGCGGCCGCTTCGAGCTGCCCGCGCTGGCACCCGAGCTTGCGGTCTACGCGGTCGATGCCGATCTCGCGGTGAACGGCGAGCAGGTTCCCGTGCACTCCATGGCCGTGCTGCCGGCCGGGCAGGGCGCGGTGCTCACGGCCAGCGCTGCCGCGCGGCTGGTGGTGATCGGCGGCGAGCCGCTCGACGGCCCGCGCTACATCACCTGGAATTTCGTCTCGAGCCGGCGCGAGCGCATCCTCGAGGCCGGTGCCGACTGGGCCGCGCAGCGCATGGGCCACGTGCCCGGCGAGACCGAGTTCATTCCGCTGCCGGGCAAGCCCTTCGGCGTGCGCGAGCCCGACACGGGCACCACGCCGCTCTGAACCGCCCCGGGCCGGCCTGTCTTGCGAGGACGGTAAGCTCCGCCCCGCAAGCGGCGATCGAGGGGATCGCCGTCCCAACGACATCCCCAGAAAGGGAGCAAGGCAAATGGCAGTCTTTCGTACACCCGAGGTTGCACCGGGCGAATACGGCGATCTCTTCGAGTTCCTGATGAAGGAGCTGAAGCTCTTCAAGCGGCAACTGGTCCTCATGCTCAAGCACGTGCAGACCGGCGAGTCGATGGTCTACCAGCAGGCCTGGTACGACTTCCACCTGAAGGACAGGCTCACGCAGCTGCTCAAGGCTGACGACTACGCGGCCGTCGCCGAGCTGCCGATCAACAAGGAAGGCCAGACCGGCATCTACATCGAGACGCGTTACGTGAAGAGCGGCAAGCTCGTGGGCATGCAGCTCGTGGAGGCCCGGCCGCACGAGGGCGGCCGCTATGTCGGCCTGACGCCGGCCTCGGTGTTCACCGATGCCGACGGCGAACGCCTGCTGGCGTTCGCGCAGAAGCTCAAGTAGGCGGCGAACGGAAAACCACAGACATGAAAAAGGCCCGCGATGCGGGCCTTTCTTCTTGCTGATGGCTGACTACTTGCCGCTGATCGACACCGTCTCGGCGGGCGGTGCACCTTCAGGCGTCTTGGGCAGCTCGACCACGCCCTTGCGGCCACCGCGACCGCGCCACGCGGAGTAGCTCACGCCCAGCAGCAGCAACGCGCACAGCCCGATGAAGGTGGCGCTGATCGGCCGCGTCACGAACACCGACATGTCGCCGCGCGACAGCAGCAGGGCGCGGCGGAAGTTTTCCTCCACCATCGGCCCGAGCACGAAGCCCAGCAGGATCGGCGCGACCGAGAACTCCAGCGTCATCAGCACCGCGCCGACGATGCCGAAGACCAGCACTTCCCAGATCTGGAACAGGCTGTTCTGCGTGCTGTACACGCCGGTCGCAATGAAGAACATCGCGGCCGGGAACAGGTACTTGTAGGGCACCTTCAAGAGCTTCACCCACACGCCGATCAGCGGCACGTTCAGGATCACCAGGATCACGTTGCCGATCCAGAACGAGGCGATCAGGCCCCAGAAGATGTCCGGATGCTCGGTGATGAGCTGCGGGCCGGGCTGGATGCCCTGGATCAGCAGCGCGCCGAGGATCAGCGCCATCACAGCGTCGCCCGGGATGCCCAGGCTCATCGTCGGGATGAAGTCGACCTGCGTCTTCGAGTGCGCCGAGGCCTCGGGGCCAGCCACGCCTTCGATCATGCCGGTGCCGAAGCTGTTGGGCGTCTTCGACACCTTGCGTTCCAGCGCGTAGGCGATGAAGGTGGTGATGGTCGGGCCCGTGCCCGGCATCGCGCCGAACACCGTGCCGACGATGGTGCCGCGGATCATCGCGGGGAAGGCGCGCTTGAGCTCTTCCTTGCTCGGGCGCATGTCGCTGAGCTTGAGCGTGCCGGTGTCGCCGATGGTCTTCATGCGGTTCACGTTGAGCAGGAAGTCGGCCACGCCGAACAGGCCCATCGAGATCGCCACCAGCTCAAGGCCGTCGCTCAGCTCGGGCAGGCCGAAGGCGAAGCGGAAGCTGCCGCTGTTCACGTCGGTGCCGACCACGCCGCACAGCAGGCCGAACAGCGTCATCGCCACGCCCTTGAGCGGCGAGCCGCGCGACATGGTGGAGCCGGCGAGCAGGCCCAGCAGCATGATCGAGAAGATCTCGGTCGGGCCGAACTTGAACGCGATCTGCACCAGGAGCGGCGAGGCGAAGATCATCACGATGATGCCGACCGAGGCCGCGAGGAACGAGGCGATCATCGTCACCCCCAGCGCGACGCCGCCCTTGCCCTGCTTGGTCATCGGGTACCCGTCGAGACAGGTCACCGCGTGCGGCGGGTGCGAAGGCATGTTCATCAGGATGGCGCCGATGGCGCCGCCGTACTGCGAACCGTAGAAGATGCCGGCCAGCATCAGGATGGCGGGCACCGGATGCATCACGTAGGTGAGCGGCAGCAGGATCGAGATGGCCTGCAGCGCGCCCATGCCCGGCAGCACGCCGATCAGGTTGCCCACCAGCACGCCGAAGAAGGACCACATCAGGTTCGAGCCCTGGAAGGCCACGCCGAAGCCGAACCAGAGGTCGTGGAGCGATTGACCGATCATGGTGTCAGCCTCCCCACTGGAACAGGGGCAGCTGAAGCTTCAGCGCCCACCAGAAGACCACCACCGCGATGAAGCACATCGCGAGCGAAAGCAGCAGCGCCTCGGTCAGCGTGTTGTCGCGGTCGCCGAGCGCCGAGATGAACACGATGGCGAAGGTCGCAGGCAGCAGTCCGCCGTATTCGCCGAAGAGCAGGAAGGCGAGGATGCCGAGCACGATGCAGATGCAGCCGCGCAGGTCGGGCATGCCGCCCGGGTGGCCGTGCGAGGCGGCTTCCTCGCTCGCGCCGCCATTGCCAGCCTTGTCGCCGCGCGCGGAAATTGCGATGAGCAGTCCGGTGAGCGCCAGCAGCGCGCCGAGCGCGACGGGGAAGAAGCCCGGGCCCATGTGCGCGAGCTCGCCCACGCGGTAGCCGACGCCGGCATACACGGCTGCCAGCCCGACCACGATCAGCAGTGCGCCGCCGTAGTAGTCTTTCTTGAATTTCGAAGCGGGCCGGGGCGCGTGCGAGGCCGGATCTTCACCGAGCTGGTGCTGCATAAGTCTCCTTCGTTTGGAAGGAGCGCAGTCTAGGAATCGAGACTTTCAATCCCCTTTCGGGAGAGGTCCGTACAGCCTTGCGGGCCGCAAAATACGTGTAATCACGTACCGGCGTATCGGGTGAAACCCTTGCAAAAACGGGGCTCGAGCCGCGCCTGCAGTTGCGCCTTGCGACGCAGTTCAGGCAGCGCGAAGAGGCAGCCTCAGCGTCGCGCGCAATCCGCCGCCGTTGGGCCTCTCGGGCATGTCGGCGTTGGAGAGTTCGATCTCTCCGCCGTTGCGTCGTGCATAGCTGCGCGCAATGGTGAGCCCGAGTCCGGCGCCCTGCGCGGCACCGGTGGTCGAGGATGTGTCGCGATGGAAGCGCTCGAACACGCTCTCGCGCCGTTCGGGTGCGATGCCCGGTCCGCTGTCGCACACCTCGGCCAATGCGTGAGATGCCTCGCGCCTGACGGTCACGGTGATGTTGCCGCCGCGCGGCGTGTACTTGATGGCGTTGTGCACGAGGTTGGCGAGCACCTCGTGCAGCTCCGCGGCATTGGCCGCGACGGGGAGCACGGGCGCGTCGTCATCGTCGCCGGCCTCGTCCGTGCCGTCGGCTTCGTCGCCGACGATGTCGCCGCGCGCATCGACCCAGCCCAGGTCCTGGTCGTTCTCGCGCGCGAGCGGCAGGTATTGCAGCACCACGCCGCGTGCGATCGCGTTGAGGTCGGCGATGGCCGGCTCCCCGGCGGGCGCGGCTTCGTCTCCGGTGGTGGCATGGGCGAGCGCCAGCAGCTGCTCGCTCAGGCGCCGCGTGCGCGCGAGCTGCGCGACGATGGCGTGCAGCGATTCGCGCATGCGCGCCGGATCGGTCTCGCGCACCGCGTAGCCGGCCTGGATCGACAGGATGCTCAACGGCGTGCGCAGCTGGTGCGAGGCATCGGCCAGGAACTGCGACTGCTCGGCCACCATGCGCCGGTGGCCCGCGATGTGGTGGTTGACCGCATCCACCAGCGGCGCGACTTCGCGCGGCACGCCGCCGGCGTCGAGCGGCGTCAGGTCGTCGCGCGGGCGTTCGCGCAGCGAGCGGCGCAGGCGCTCCAGCGGGCGCAGCGTCCAGGCCACGCCCAGCCACACCAGCAGGGCGGTCACCAGCACCATGCGCGTGTCGCGCAGCACCTCCTGGCGCAGCGTCTCGGCCTGTGCCCGGGCGCGCGGGCCGGTGCCCTCGGCCGCCTGGATCAGCACGCTGTAGGCGACGCCGGGATGGACGTTGTCGTAGACCGTCTGCCGCAGCGCGGCCACGCGCACCGGGTGGCCCTCGTGCTCCGCGTCGTAGAACACAGGCGTGCCGTCGGGCGGGCGCTGCGCGGGGCGTGGCAGGCCGGGCACGCCCATGAGCGTGGTCTCGGGCGAGTTCACGTCCAGCGCCTCGCCCTTGGGAATGCGCTGCACGCCGACGTGCAGATACTTGTAGCGCAGCCGCGTCGACTCGAACATCGCCTGGATCGAGAACGGCTCCTGCACGCGCACGCTGCCGTCGCTCGCGACCACGATACCGTTGGCCAGGGCCTGCACGGGTTCGAGCAGGCTCTGGTCGTAGGCGACCACGAGCGAGTCGGTCAGGGTCTGGTAGTCGTTCCAGCTGTCGAGCGCCAGCAGCGCGACGATGCCGGGCAGCAGCAGCGCGAGCAGGCGCGCGCGGATGCCGAAGCGCTGCGGCTGCGGCGCCTCAGTCGCCTTCGCCGGGGAGTCGGGTGCTGGCCGGGGCTGAGGAACCATCGGCAATGCTCTCCAGCATGTAGCCCAGGCCGCGCACGGTGACGATGCGCACGTCGCTGTCCGCGAGCTTGCGGCGCAGCCGGTGCAGCACCACCTCGATGGCGTCCGGGCCGGCGGTGCTGTCGTTGGTGAACACCTTGGCGAAGAGCTGCGACTTGCCCACCGGCGAGCCGCTGCGCAGCAGCAGGGCGGTGAGCGCGGCCTGCTCGCGCGGCGTGAGCGACAGCAGCGTGCCGCGCAGCGTGAAGGCGCGGCTCTGGCTGTCGTACGAGAGCGAGGCGCATTGCAGGCGCGGGTGCTGCTTGCCGCGGCTGCGTCGCACCAGCGCCGACAGGCGCGCCTCGAGCTCCTCGAGTTCGAAGGGCTTGGTGAGTAAGTCGTCGGCGCCCAGGTTCAGGCCGCGCACCCGGTCCTGCAGCGCGCCCTGCGCGGTGAGGATCAGCACCGGCGTGCGGTCGTCGGCGGCGCGCATGTCGGCCAGCACGCTCAGGCCGTGCTTGTCGGGCAGGCGCAGGTCGAGGACGATGGCGTCGTATTCGGTGCCGGCCATGAAGGCTTCGGCGGTGCGCGCGTCGGGCGCATGGTCGGGCACGAAGCCGCTCTGGGTGAGCGCGCGGATCAGCCACGAGGCCATGTCCAGTTCGTCTTCCACCAGGAGGATGCGCATGGGAGGAGGCCTGTCGCGTCTTGTCGTCGCTGTCGCCGTTATTGCTTGATGGCGAGGTCGGGGTCTTCCGAGGCGCGGGCGCTGGCGCGCGCCGAACGCGCGCTCAGGTCGGGCGCCAGGGCCTCGCGGCCGTCGAAGACGAAGCAGTCGCCCTTGTAGTGCGCGCCGCCGACTTCCTCGAAGTACTTGAGGATGCCGCCTTCGAGCTGCAGCACGTTCTCCACGCCTTCCTCGTGCATCAGGATGGCAGCCTTCTCGCAGCGGATGCCGCCGGTGCAGAAGCTCACCACCGTCTTGCCCTTGAACTCGTCGCGGTGCGCGCGCAGGGCGGGAGGGAATTCGGTGAACTTGTCGATGCGCCAGTCGATGGCGCCCTCGAAGCTGCCGTAGTCGACCTCGAAGGCGTTGCGGGTGTCGAGCAGTGCGATCTCGCGTCCCTCGTCGTCATGGCCCTGGTCGAGCCAGCGCTTGAGCGTCGGGGCGTCCACGCCGGGCGCCCGGCCGGCGGCGGGGCGGATGGCGGGGTGGTCCATGCGGATGATCTCGCGCTTGAGCTTCACCAGCATGCGCCGGAAAGGCTGGCCGGCCGACCAGCTCTCCTTGGCCTCGAGGTCGGCGAAGCGGGCGTCGGCGCGCAGATGGGCCAGGAAGGCCCGCACGCTGTCGGCCGTGCCGGCCAGAAACAGATTGATACCTTCGGGCGCCAGCAGGATGGTGCCCATGAGCCCCAGGGCCTGCGTACGCTCGCGCAGGTCTTCGCGCAGCACGGGGCTGTCGTCTATGGCCACGAACTTGTAGGCCGCGATATTCAGAATCTCTTGCACGGGGCGGGATTTTAGGTGCCGCCGGAATATCGCCCGGGCGCGGGGCCTCTGCCGGGCCTCGGCGAGGTGCGGCGGAGGGCAATTTCAGGGATTGCCAACCCACATCGTGGAGACGCTGCTTTCTACAATGCAAGCATGTTTGTTCACCTGCGCCTGCACACCGAGTTTTCCGTCGTCGACGGCACCAACCGAATCGACGATGTCGTCAAGGCCGCCGCTGCCGACAAGCAGCCCGCGCTGGCCATCACCGACCTGAACAACCTGTTCGGGGCCGTCAAGTTCTACAAGCAGGGCCGGGGCAAGGGCGTCAAGCCCATCGTCGGCGCCGAGGCCTTCGTTGACGGGCTGGGCAAGGAGCCCGGCGCCCTGACCCGCATCGTGCTGCTGGTGCAGAACATGGAGGGCTACCTCAACCTGTCCGAGCTGCTGGCGCGGGCGTGGACGCAGAACGTGGGCCGGGGCCAGTCGCAGGCGGCCTGCAAGCTCGAATGGCTGCAGGAGCTATCGGGCGGGCTGATCGCGCTTTCGGGCGCGCAGGCAGGGCCGCTGGGGCAGCCGTTGCTGCAAGGGCAGGGCGAGCGTGCCGCCGAGCTGGCGCTGCAACTGGCGGGCATCTTCCCGCACCGCTTCTACATCGAGCTGCAGCGTGCGGGCCGGCCTGAAGACGAGCCGCACGTCATCGCCGCGGTGCAACTGGCGGCCCGGCTGCACCTGCCGGTGGTCGCCACGCACCCCGTGCAGTTCGCCGAGCGCGAGGACTACGAGGCGCACGAGGCGCGCGTGTGCATTTCCGAAGGCGAAATCCTCGGCAACCCGCGCCGGGTGCGCCGCTTCACCGAGGAGCAGTACTTCAAGTCGAGCGCCGAGATGCAGGCGCTGTTCGCCGACGTGCCCAGCGCACTGGCCAACACGGTGGAGATCGCCAAGCGCTGCAATCTGACGCTGGTGCTGGGCAAGCCGCAGCTGCCGGACTTTCCGACGCCCTTCATCGCCGAGGGCGTGCGCATGCCCATCGACGACTTCTTCCGCCAGGAGTCGTTCGACGGCCTCGAGTTGCGCCTGAAGCATCTCTATCCCGACGAGGCCAAGCGCGACGCCGAGCGCCCGCGCTACGTCGAGCGGCTGGAGTTCGAGATCAACACCATCCTGAAGATGGGGTTCCCAGGCTACTTCCTGATCGTGGGCGACTTCATCCAGTGGGCAAAGACCAACGGCTGCCCCGTGGGCCCGGGCCGGGGCTCGGGTGCCGGCTCGCTGGTGGCCTACGCGCTGAAGATCACCGACCTCGACCCGCTCGAATACAAGCTGCTGTTCGAACGCTTCCTGAACCCCGAGCGCGTCTCGATGCCCGACTTCGACATCGACTTCTGCCAGGGCAACCGCGACCGCGTCATCGACTACGTGAAGGACAAGTACGGCCGCAACGCCGTGAGCCAGATCGCCACCTTCGGCACCATGGCCGCGCGCGCGGCCATCCGCGACGTGGGCCGCGTGCTCGATATGAGCTACATGTTCTGCGACGGCATCAGCAAGCTGATCCCGAACAAGCCCGGCATGTCGGTCACGCTGCAGTACCCGCCCGAGAAGAAGATCGAGGGCGACAAGAACAACTACGCCATCGAGATGGAGCCGCAGCTCGCGGAGCGCATCGAGAAGGAAGAAGAAGTCAAGATGCTGGTCGAGCTCGCGCAGAAGCTCGAAGGCATGACCCGCAACATCGGCATGCACGCCGGCGGCGTGCTCATCGCGCCGGGCAAGCTCACCGACTTCTGCCCGCTCTACCAGCAGCCCGGCAGCGAATCGGCCGTGAGCCAGTACGACAAGGACGACGTCGAAGCCATCGGCCTCGTGAAGTTCGACTTTCTGGGCCTGGCCACGCTCACGATCCTGGAGATCGCGCGCGAGTTCATCATGAAGCGCCACAAGGGCCAGGAGAACTTCGCGTTCGAGAACATCCCGCTGAACGACGGGCCCACCTACAGGCTCTTCTCCGACGGCAAGACCGAAGCCGTGTTCCAGTTTGAAAGTCGCGGCATGCAGGGCATGCTGAAGGACGCTCGCCCCACGCGCCTGGAAGACCTGATCGCGCTGAACGCGCTGTACCGCCCGGGCCCGATGGACCTGATTCCCAGCTTCGTGGCGCGCAAGCACGGCCGCGAGGACGTGGAGTACCCGCACCCGGCCGTGGCCGAGATGCTCTCCGAGACCTACGGGATCATGGTCTACCAGGAGCAGGTGATGCAGACCGCGCAGATCCTGGGCGGCTACTCGCTCGGCGGCGCCGACCTGCTTCGCCGCGCGATGGGCAAGAAGAAGCTCGAGGAGATGGCCGAGCACCGCGAGAAATTCCGCGCGGGCGCGCTCAAGACGCACGGCATCGAGCAGGACAAGGCCGACGAAATCTTCGACTTGATGGAGAAGTTCGCGGGCTACGGCTTCAACAAGTCGCACGCCGCCGCCTACTCGCTGCTGGCGTATCACACGGGCTGGCTCAAGGTTCACTACACGGCCGAGTTCTTCTGCGCCAACATGACCGTGGAAATGGACGACACGGACAAGCTCAAGCTGCTGTTCGAGGACGCCCAGAAGAACTTCGGCATCACCTTCGAGCCGCCGGACGTGAACCGCGGCAACTACCGCTTCGAGCCGGTCACCAACAAGATCATCCGCTACGGCCTTGGCGCCGTGAAGGGCACGGGCCAGCTCGCGGTCGAGGCCGTGGTGCGCGCGCGCGAGGAGGGTGGGCCGTTCAAGAGCCTGTACGATTTCTGCGTGCGCATCGACCGCCAGCGCATCAACAAGCGCACCGTGGAAGCGCTCATCAAGGCCGGCGCCTTCGACGCCATCCAGCAGAACCGCGCGTCGCTGGTCGCCTCGCTGGACCGCGCCTTCGAATTCGCCAACGCGACGGCGGCCAACGCATCGCAGGTCGACATCTTCGGCGACTCCGAGCATGGCTCCGCCACCGCCGAGCCCGACCTGGTCGACGCCACGCCCTGGGGCGTGAAGGAACGCCTGACGCTGGAGAAGACGGCCATCGGCTTCTACCTCTCGGGCCACCTGTTCGACGAGGTCTCGCACGAGGTGCGGCGCTTCTGCAAGCGCGAGATCACCGACCTGCTCGACAGCCGCGACCAGCAGGTCATTGCCGGCATCGTGAGCGACTTCCGCGTCATCAACGGCCAGCGCGGCCGGCTGGCGATCTTCAAGCTCGACGACAAGTCGGACTCCATCGACGCCACGGCCGACGAGGCGCTCATCAACGCCAACCGCAACACGCTGAAGGACGACGAACTCGTCATCGTGAGCGGCCGGCTGCAGCCCGCGCGCGGCGGCTTCGAGGCGCGCTTCCAGGTGCAGCAGGTGTGGGACCTGGCCTCGGCGCGCTGCCGCTTCGGCAAGTTCCTGCGCGTGGCGGTGAACGGCAAGGCGCCCGACATCGCGCGCCTCTTGAAGGACTTTCCGCCGCGCACCGAGCAGACCGAAGTCGGCGACCTGATCCAGGGGCTGCCGGTGCGGCTGTCGATGGCACGTTCGGGCGCGCAGGTCGAGCTGCAGCTGGGCGACCGCGCGAAGTTCTTCCCGACCGACGCGGCCCTGGCCAGCTGGACCGCGCAGGCGGAAGCGGGCAAGGCGCTGATCGTCTACGACTGATTTCTGCCGGCGCGATGACAAGTGCCCGGCGGGCGTGGGCTCTTTGAGGCCCTCGCTACGATGCCTCTCGCTTTTCAATCATGAAGCTCAGGAGGATCCCGCCATGAAGAAACAGTCCCTCGTCGTTGCCCTGGCCCTGGCATTGCCCTTTGCCGCCTCGGCCCAGTACACCGGCCCGAGCGCTCAGCCGGCAGCTGGATCGGGCACGCCGTATGCCGGCCCGAGCACCGTGCCGACGATGAGCGTCAAGCAGCTGCTCGACACCGGCAAGGACGACCAGCACGTCACGCTGCGCGGCTTCATCGTGTCGCACGACGGCGGCGAGCACTACACCTTCGCGGATGAAACCGGCCGCATCAAGGTGGAGATCGACGCCAAGCATTTCCCGCCGGGCGTGAAGATCGACGACAAGGTGCGCGTCGAGGTCACGGGCGAGTTCGACAAGGACCTGATCGGCAGCAAGGTCGAACTCGACGTGAAGCGTCTCAGCGTGCTGCGCTGATCTCCTCCTTGGACGCAGCCCCGGCCTTCGCCAGGGCCTGCTCGATCTGCTCGAGCACCGCGTCGGGCTCGTGCAGCCAGTCCTTGCCCAGCACCTGAATCACCCGCCAGCCGAAGGCATCGAGGATGCGCGGGCGCGAGACGTACCGCTCCAGCACGTTGCGGTTCTCGTAGTGCGTGGCGGTGTCGACCAGGATGCCGAGCGCGTAGTGACCATCGTTCGGGGATGAACCGGGCGTGCGCAATGCCAGGTCGCAGCGGAAGCGCGACTGCCCCACCTGTTCGTCCACCGCATGGCCGCGCGCACGCAGCGCGGCCGCGATCTGCGCCGTCACCTCGTCGGCCCGCGCATGACGCGGACCGCCACTGCCGCGCGTGAGCGGGTTCATGCCTTCGAGCACTCGCCTTGCCGTGCCCGCGTCGCCGCGCGAGAGGCATTCCGAATAGCGCAGGAAATTCTTCAGCGCGGCCGCGCCCTCGTTGTGGTCGTTGGTGATCGCCTCGTGCCGGATGGTCGAGACCACCGCCATGTGATGTCGCGCGCGGCTGAAGATCACGTTGAGCCGCTTCTCGCCGCCGCGCTGATTGATCGGGCCGAAGTTCATCAGCATGCGGCCCTCGGGATTCGGCCCGTAGCAGATGCTCAGCAGGATGACGTCGCGCTCGTCTCCCTGCACGTTCTCCAGGTTCTTGATGAAGAGGCCGCAGAACTGGTCGTCCTCCTCGCGCACGTACTCGGCCTCGAGCCGTGCAGCGAAGGCGCTGTCGACGGAGGCCAGCGCTTCCAGCTCTTCCTCGATCTCGCCCTGCTGCGCTTCCGAGAAGGCCACGATGCCCAGGCTCAGGCCGGTCTCGCGGCGCAGCAGCTCGCGCACCAGCTGCGCGATGTGGCGCGCCTCGCCTTCGTTCACGCGGTTCTCGTACACCGCGTCGGTCACGCGGTGGAAGCTGATGGCGCGCGAGAGCAGCGCGTCGGCCTGTGCGGCCGCCGATGCGTCCGAGGGGCTGCGCGACTGCACCAGGATCTCGTCGCGCTCCGGCGCCGGCAGGCTGCGGTCGGGAATGGTGTAGAGGTTGCCCGCGTAGAAGGCCGCGTTCGAGAAACCGATGAGCGACTCGTAGCGGCTGCGGTAGTGCCACGCCAGCAGCGTGGCGGGCAGGTTGCGCGCGCCCTGGTTCAGCAGGCTGTCGGCGTCGAGCACCACGGCGATGCGGTCGCCTTCCTCCTCGACAGAGACGGTGTCGTCCTCGGGGTCGCGGCCGGACGAGAAGAAGCTGGTCGGCGGCAGCTGCATCTCGTCGCCCACCACGATGATCTGCGGCGCGCGATACAGCGCGGGCACGGCTTCCTCCACTGGGATCTGGCTGGCCTCGTCGAAGATCACCACGTCGAACAGGTCGGCCGCCAGCGGCAGCGTGTCGGACACCGACAGCGGGCTCATGAGCCAGATCGGCTTCATGTCGCGCACCACCTGGCCGGTGTCGCCGCTGGCGAGTTCGCGGATCGCCTTGTAGCGCATGGTCTTGCCGAACTCGTGCTCGAGCTCGCGGCGGCCGGCGTTGTAGCTCTTCTTGAAGAGCTTGCCCTCGGCGTCGAGCTGGCTGGCTGAAAGAGCGCTCTTCTGCACATGGTCGCGGAAACGCTGCCGCACCGCGGCGGCGAGCGTGCGGGCGTTGCGCTCGAGCAGCTTGCGCTCGGCCTCTGCCAGCCGCTGGGCGTGGCGCGCGAGCGCGGCGCCGTCGAAGCGCGGGAGCCAGCGTTCCGTGCGATAGACGCGCTCCAGGCTCTCGCGCGCCACGGCGTACTCGATGGCATCGGGCGGCAGCGGCAGGGTGCGCAGGGCCGTGGCGACGGCGGGGTCGGCCTCGGCAAGTTCCTGCAGCGGCACCAGCACGGAGGGCAGGGCGTCGGCCTGTTCGCGCAGGGTGCGAGCCAGCTTTTCGAGCGCCTCCAGCGGCTGGCCGGCGGCGTCGTGCAGCAGTTCGCGCAGCAGGGCGTCGAGCGTGTCGACGCGCGCGCCGGCGGCGGCAAGCTGCTCGACGCTGCGGGTGGCGGCGCTGGCGCCGGTGCGCAGATGGGCCTGGAATTCCGCGCGCAGGCCGGCGCTGCCGTCGGGACTGCGCAGCGCCTGCAGTTGCTGCACGAAGGCTTCCGGGTCGGCGCAGCCGTAGTCGGCCTCGATCCGTGCCTGGTGCTTCTGCACGGCGGCGCGGGCCGTGTGCTCGGCCAGCAGCTGTTCGAGGATCTGGCTGGGCTGCGGGCGCACCGCATGGGCCGCGAAGTTGTAGCGCCGCTTGAGTTCGCCGTTCAGGCGCCACCACGAGGGCTTGAGCCAGCGCAGCAGGGAGCCCTGCTGGGCGCGGGCCTGCGCGAGGCCGGCCTCGGTGTCGGCGGGCGTGAGCTTGTCGTGCCATTGGGCGGTGCGCTGGAGTGCTTCGTCCAGCGCCTGCGTCAGGCCGCGGCGCTCGGTCATTGTGTTGCCGAGCGCGAGGCTGTCGGCGTGCGTGCCGTCGAGCAGGCTGAGCTGTCCGCGTGCGGCCAGCGAGGCTACGCGTCGCGCATCGGCCACTACGGCCAAGGCGTCCGCCCATGTGGCGCGGGCTTCGGCGAGCGGCGGCCAGGCGCCGGCCAACGCATCGCGGCAGGTGCCGCTCGAATCGGCGGCGCGTTCGGAGAGTTCGACCAGCTTCGCCAGCGGCTTTTCCTGCCGCAGCAGCGAGGGCGCGAGCTGCGCGAACGCGTGCTGCGCAAGGCTCGCCGTGCCCAGGCTTTCGGTCACGGCCAGGTGCAGGCGCGAGATGAGTTCGGCATGGCCGCGCCATGCGGCGAAGGCGGGCAGCGCCTCGGCCTGCAGCGGCGTCAGCGCCGGGTCATGCGGCTTGAGCGCGATCAGCCGAGAGACCAGCTCGCGCAGCGTCACTGCGATATGTGCCGGCACCTCGCGCATTGCGGCGTCGAAGCGTTCCAGCGCGCGCAGGTCGAGTTCCATCGCATCGACCAGCTGGCCGCGTTCGGCGCTTTCCTGCGCCAGCTCCTCGGGGGCTTCGAGCCAGTGCTCGTAGGTCTTGCGCAGGTTCTGCACGAAGGCCTTCTTGTCGCCCTGCGAGTCGTGGATCATGCAGCACAGCTCGTCCAGCCCCTGCTGGCGCAGGCGGTGGAACACCACGTCGATGGCGGCGCGCTTCTCGCACACGAAGAGCACGCGCTTGCCGCGCCCCACGTAGTCGGCGATCAGGTTGGTGATGGTCTGCGACTTGCCCGTACCCGGAGGACCTTGAATGATGTAGCTGGTGCCCGTGCGTGCCAGCGCGACGGCGGCGGTTTGCGTGGCATCGGCCTGCACCACGGGCCACTGCTCGGCCAGCGGCAGCGAGGGCGGCGCCTCGGCATCCACCTGGCGCGGCTGAAGCGAGAACACGCGGTCGAAGGCTTCGTTGGCGATGCCCGACTCGGCCAGTCCCGAGTAGTCGCGCACCAGCGACATCTTGCGGTGGTTGAAGTTGCCCAGCGTCACGGCCGTGAGGTCGATGTCCCACTGGTACGGGTTGCCGGTGCTTTCGCGCAGCTCGATGGTCTTGCGTTCGGTTTCGGCCGAGGCGGCGGCGGGAGCCATCTGCGGCGCGCGCGGCTGCGGCCTTGCGCCGACGGCGTCTCGCACCGGCAGCGGCACGCCGCGCACGCGCGCGTGGAAGAGCTGCAGCCCCAGCGGACGGAAATCGTCCTGCGCGTAGCTGAAGTCGTGCACCGCCGTCGGCAGCGCCGACGTGGCGCGCACGCGGGTGCGGCGCTTGAACTGTTCGAGCCGCTGTCGCGCGCGCTGGTGGATCAGCGCGATCTCGGGCTGGCGCACCAGCCGCAGCTGCACGCCGGGCTCGCTCTGTGCGATCTGCGCGGCGAGCTGGGCGTGGAACTGCTCGATGGTGGTCTCGCGCAGGTCCACCGTCTCGGGCAGCACGATGCCGTAGAGCTGGCGCAAGTGGTGCCGCAGCGTGGGGTTGACCTGCGCCTCGCTGGCCGAAGCCTCGAGCAGGTACTGGTCGCGCACGCCTTTCTTGCGCGTGAGCTCCACCGGCAGCATCAGCAGCGGCGACGCGATGCGCTCGGCCGCGTCTTCCTTGAGGTTGTGCCAGCGCAGGAAGGCGATGACCAGCGACAGCTGCGAGAAGCCGTATTCGGAGCGATCGCGCCGCGCCTCCTGCAGGATGCGGTCGAGCGCGCCGGGCAGGTAGGGCTGGTCCTCGAAGCGCAGCCAGCGCGCCAGCGGCACGGGGCTGCACGCGGTGATGTCGGAGGCGAAGCGGCCGCCCCACAGGCAGAGCTGGTCGATGCGGATGCTGTGCATGTCGACCACCAGCGGCACGCTCGCGATGGTGAGGTTCACGTGCGCCTGCGTGGGCTTGAAGTACAGCAGCCGGTTGCGCCGCGACAGGTCGAACAGTCGGTCGCGCAGGTGCAGCTGGATCGCCTCGCGGCGCTGGCCGGCGCCGTCCTTGACGGGAGCGATGCGTTCCAGGCCCAGGTCCAGCGGCTGGTCGCGGTAGGTTTCGAGGCGGCGGATCACCGAGGGCAGGTCGCGCGCGCGCTCATGGCGGTCGAGCGCCGTCATCTCGAAGATCACCGCCGCCACCACCGGATGCAGCCGGCGGTTGAGGTTGAACAGGTTGTCCCGGTTCGCGACGAAGCGGCCCAGCTCTTCGCCGTCGTTGAAGTCGAGCCCGCACGAAAGGCTGGCGAGCACCTGGCCCAGGCACAGGATGTCGCTGAGCGCGTCGTGATGCGCGAAGCGTTGCTCCCAGGCGCCGTAGCCGGGCAGGTAGACCGGGCGCGTGGGCAGTGCGTCGGGCGCGGCGTCGGCCATGAGCATGAGGTTCTCGACCGAGAAGCCGGCATCGGCGTCGATGGTCACGCGCTGTTCGCCGACCACGCGCAGAACCGACGTGGCTGGCTGCTCCAGCGGCGCGATCGCTTCGAGGTTGCGGCGCGGCTCGGTGCCTTCGGGCTGCGCGAGCGCGAGCGCCGGGGCCTCGGTGACGCGGTAGGCAAACGCGCTGCCGAGGGCGGCGACCTTGCCCTGCTCGTGCAGGGCGGACACCTCGCGCAGCAACGGCAGCGCGAGCTTGAGCACGTCGTCGGTCTGCAGGCCGCCGTGCGCGTCGGCGGCGTCGATCAGTTGCAGCAGGGGGGCGGATGCCTGTGTCGTCATGTGGTCGCGGCTTGCTGGTGCTGGGACTGCGCCTTGTCGAGCAGGGCGGCGGCTTCGCGCTTCACGCGCGTGAGGTTGCGCTTGGGAAAGCGCATGTCCTTGACCACGCGCTGCTCCAGCGGCCCCGCGCAGCCCAGTGCTTCCGCGATGCCGAGCGCGGCGGCCAGGGTGACGTCGTCGAGCTCGGGGTCGGCCGCGACGAAGTCGACCAGCACGCTGGCCAGGTAGTCGTGCAGGCCGGCGGGCACCTCCTCGGGCGGGGGCATGGCCGAACCGGGCGGCTTGAAGTCGGGGAAGAAGCGGCGCGCGTGCGCCAGCAGCGGCTCCGACTGCAGGAAGGGCCGCTGCAGCAGCTGCGCGATGGTGGCACGCGTGATCGCGCCCACGCGCTGCTGGCCGAGGATGTCGAGCGTGCCCATGTCGAGCGGGCCTTCGAGCGCGCCGGCCAGCCATTCGTCGGCATCGGGCTCGCGGTCGGTCCACAGGCGCAGCGCACGGGCGCGCACGAACACTTCGGGGTGGCTCGTGCCGCGCGTCTGCATGTCGGGCGCGGCGCAGATCTCCTCGGCCTGCTGCAGGTAGCTGGCGGCGTTGACCTGGCTCAGGCCGGTCTGCACTTTCACCAGCGCGCTCACCGCCGGTTCCAGCGCGCCGCAGGCCACGCAGCCCCCGCGATCGGCAAAGGCTTCGGTGTAGAGCGCGTAGCGGCGTGCCGCCTGCAGGTGGCTGGCATCGGCGCGCGGATCGGCCGCGGTGGCGTTCAGCAGCCGGTCGACGACGTGGTACCTGCCGCCGTCGAGCTCCCACAGCAGGTAGTGGGCCAGCTCATGACCCAGCACGGCCTGCATCTCGGCGCCCTGCAGGCGCTCCAGCAGCGGGCCCGAGAGCACGATGTGCGCCTCGCCGGGCATGAAGTGGATCGCGGCGTTCATCGCGCCGTCGCCCGCCTGGTAGAGCGTGACGGACGCGGTGATGCCCAGGCGCTGCGAGGCGAGTTGGGCGTGCGAATGCAATTCGGGGTGCGCGGCCGCGTCGAGCCGGTAGGAGTTGCGCAGCAGTTCGGCGCGCACGGCGGCGGCGTGCTCCTCGCGCGCCTCGGCGGAGGCGGCCCAGCGCCAGACCTCGGGCTCGTTCGCCTCCAGCCATGCGGCCAGGGCGCGCTGGTAGGGCAGCGGAGTCAGGTCCTCGAGGCTTACGGCAGGGGTGGTTTCGACCATGTCAGGAGCGCCGGCAACAAATGTTGCCGACGATCCTAAACGAGCATGGAGGCAGCTCGGTTCAGTGCGCCATCGACGTCACGGCGAGATCGGGCACCACGTTCATGATGCGCAGCGTCTGCTGCACCACCTGGCTGAACACCGGCGCGGCCACGAGGCCGCCGAAGTACTTGCCGGCGCTGGGCTCGTCGACCATCACCGCGACGATGATGCGCGGCTTGTCGATGGGCGACATGCCCGTGTACCAGGCGCGGTACTTGTTGCTCGCGTAGCCCTTGCCCACCTGCTTGTGCGCGGTGCCGGTCTTGCCGCCCACCGAGTAGCCCACGGTCTGGGCCAGCGGCGCGGTGCCGCCGGGCGCGGCGGCCATGTGCATCATCTGCCGCACCTCGCTGGCCACCAGCGGCGAGAACACCTGCACGCCGGCGGGTTCCTCGCCGTGGTTCTTCAGCAGGCTGATGGGGATCACCTCGCCGTCGTGCGCGAAGGCCGTGTAGGCATGCGCGATCTGGAACAGCGACGCCGACAGGCCGTAGCCGTACGACATGGTGGCCTGCTCGATCGGCCGCCACGACTTCCACGGCCGCAGCCTGCCCGTCACCGCGCCGGGGAAGGGTGTCTGCGGCTTCTGGCCGAGGCCCACGGCGGTGAGCGAATTCCACATCTCCTGTGCCGACATGCGCTGCGAGATCTTGGTCGCGCCGACGTTGCTCGACTTCTGGATCACGCCCTCGACCGTGAGCACGCCGAAGTTCTCGTCGTCGTGGATGGTCGCGCCCGAAACGGTGATGCGCCCCGGATTGGTGTCGATGATGGTCTTGGGCGTGACCCGGCCCAGCTGCAGCGCGGTGGCGACGGTGATGGGCTTCATCGTCGAGCCGGGCTCGAACACGTCGGTCATCGCGCGATTGCGCAGCTGCTCGCCGGTGAGGCTGTGGCGGTCGTTGGGGTCGTAGCTCGGGTAGTTGGCCATGGCCAGCAGCTCGCCCGTCTGCGCATTCACCACCACCACGCTGCCGGCGCGCGCCTTGTTGGCGATGACGGCGTCGCGGATCTTCTCGTAGGCCACGAACTGCACCTGGTCGTCGATGCTGAGCTGGATGTCGTGGCCGGGCGTGGGCGGCACCTGGTCCTCGGTGTCCTCCACGATGTGGCCCAGCCGGTCCTTCAGCACGTGGCGCGAGCCGGCCTTGCCGGCCAGGTCGTGGTCGAAGGCGAGTTCGATGCCTTCCTGGCCGATGTCTTCCACGTTGGTGAAGCCCGCCAGGTGCGCCGCCGCCTCGCCCTCGGGGTACTGGCGACGGTAGTCGCGGCGCAGGTAGATGCCCTTGATGTTGAGCGCGGCAACCTGCTTCGCCACGGGCTCGTCGACCTGGCGCTTGATCCAGACGAAGCTCTTGTCCTCGTCTTCCAGCTTCTTGTCGAAGTCCTTCTGCGGCATGCCGAGCAGCTTCGCGGCCTGCCTGAGTTTTTCCTGCGTGGCCGGGTCATCGCGCTCGATGTCTTCCGGAATGGCCCAGATGCTGGGAGCGGGGATATCCGAGGCCAGGATCAGCCCGTTGCGGTCGAGGATGCGGCCCCGGTTTGCCGGCAGCTCCAGCGTGCGCTGGTAGCGCACCTCGCCCTGGTGCTGGAAGAAGTCGTTGGCGAAGATCTGGACGTAGGCTGCGCGCCCGGCCAGCAGCAGGAAGCCGAAGGCGACGCTGGCCACGATGAACTTGCTGCGCCACACGGGAGTGGGGCTGGCGAGCAGGGGACTGCTGCCATAGCGGATGCGGCCGTTGGGGGTCATGAGCCTCGATTATCGAGTTCCGGGTGACGTGCAAGTCACCCGGAAGGGGCCCGTTTTCTTAGCTGCGCGTTAGGCGCAGGCTGGAAATCAGCGCTTGGGTCGCAGCGTGACGATCAGCGACGGGAAGATGCGCCCATCGGTGTCGCGAGGCAGCTTGTCGGTCTTGCGCAGGCCGCGCTCGGCGGCGTCGTCCCAGCCGGGCAGGCCGCTCGACTTGCTGAGCTTCACGCCGACGATGGTGCCGTCGGGTGCCAGGCTCACCTCGAACTCGGCCGCCGGGTTGCCGTTCACGGTGTCGGCATCGGGGAAGGTGATGTTCGGGCGCACCGCGGCGGCGATGCGGCCGGCATAGCCGCTGGACGGACCGGACGTACGTTGGGCCGTGCCGCGCGAGTCGTCGCTGCCGGTGGCATTCGCAAGGCCCTGCATGCGCTTGAGCGCGGCGGCGCGGTCGGCGGCTGCCTGCTTCGCGGCGGTCTCGGCCTTCTTCTGCTCTGCCTGCTTGGCCTCGGCTTCCTGCTGCTTCTTCTGCTCGGCCAGCTTCTGCTGCTGTTCCTTCTTGCGCTGGGCTTCGTCCTCGGCGCGCTGCTTGGCCTCGAGCTCTTTTTTCTTCTGCTGCTGTTGCCGCTCGAGCTCGCGCTCCTGCTGTTCCTTCTGCTCCTTGAGCTTCTTCTCGCGCTCGAGGGCGATGTCAGGGGCTTTCGGTGCGGGAGCGGGCTCGGGAGCCTTCGCTGCAGGCGGGGGCGGCGGTGCGGGGGCGGGCGGCGGTGGCGCGGGAACGGGAGCGGGTGCCGGCGGTGCCTGCAGGCGGGGAGCCGCCTGCTGCACCGTGGAAGACCACAGCTCCGCATCGACGGCGCCTTCGTCGGCGTCGCTGCGCCAGCGCACGCCCCAGGTCAGCGCAGCGATCAGCAGGCCGTGAGCGATGAGCGCCAGTACCAGTGCACGCCCAGTACCGCGCTGCGGCGGCGGTGCGAACTCGGGGCGATCCAGTGCGAGCGACATGCCTTATTTGCCGCCCGTGGTCGTGACGGACAGGCCCACGCGCTCGATACCGCTGCGCTTGAGCTGGTTCATCGCCTTCACGACGGTCTCGTACTTCACGGCCTTGTCGGCGCTGATGACCACCGGGCGCTGGTCGTCGCCGCCCTGGGCCTGCTTGGCGGCCGAGCCGATCTGGGCCATGGGAATCGAGGTGCCGCCCGTGCCGGTGGACGGGTCCTTCTTGATCTGCACTTCGTCTTCGCTCTTGATGACGATCTCGATGGGCTTGTCGGGCTGCTTGCTGGCGCGGTCGACCGAGGGCAGGTTGATCACGCTCGGCGTGATGAGCGGCGCGGTGACCATGAAGATGATCAGCAGCACCAGCATCACGTCGATGAACGGGACCATGTTGATCTCGTTGATCGTCCGGCGGCCGCGGCCCCGGGATGAAACGGCGGGCATGCGCTGCGCCTCCGTTCAGCGGTTGGCCGGAGCCACCGAGGAGCCCGCGCCGCCGGCGGCCGGGTTGGCCGACAGGTTGCGCTGCAGGATGTTGGAGAACTCCTCGATGTACGTTTCGAGGGCGATGGCGATCTTGTCGATCTCGCGGGCGAAGCGGTTGTAGCCCACGACCGCCGGAATGGCGGCGAAGAGGCCGATGGCGGTGGCCACCAGCGCCTCGGCGATGCCGGGGGCCACGGTGGCCAGCGTCACCTGTGCCAGGGCGGCAAGGCCGGTGAAGGCATGCATGATGCCCCATACGGTGCCGAAGAGGCCCACGTACGGAGAGACGGAGCCGACGGTGGCCAGGAAGGAGAGGTTCTGCTCGGCCGCATCGAGTTCGCGCTGGAAGCTCGCGCGCATCGCGCGGCGGGCGCCGTCGAGCAGCGTGCCGGCGTCGGTGACGTGGCGCTCGCGCAGCTTCTGGTACTCGCGCATGCCGGAGGCGAAGATGCGCTCCATGGGGCCGGCGAACTTGGCGTTCTGCGCGGCGGAGGCGAAGAGTTCGTTGAGGCTGGTGCCCGACCAGAACTCGCGTTCGAAGTCGTCGTTGAGGGCCCGCATGCGCCGCAGCGCGAAGTACTTGCGGATGATCGCGGCCCAGCTTGCGATCGAGACGATCACGAGCAGCAGCACGACCAGTTGCACCACGAAGCTCGCATGGAGCAGGAGATTGATGATGGAAAGGTCTTGGTTCATGGCTTGAAAGGTTGAGTCATGGAGCCGCTGTAGCGCTCGAGGGTTCCCGTCACCTGTTTCGGGATGCGTGCGGGCCGCAGTGTGGCCGCGTCCACCCATCCGATGCGGATCGTGCCTTCGCACAGCAGGACGGGTTCGGAGGTCCCCGTTCTCTCCTGCTCTGTTTTCGATAGCACGCGCTGTCCGATTATCAGTGACGCGGTGCCCAGTTGTTGAAGGTCGGCCGTAACGAGCAGTTCGTCGTCCAGCCGCGAGGGCCGATGGTATTTGAGCTGCGTCTCGCTCACCACGAACTGGCCGCCGGTTTCTTCGCGCAGCTTGCGCTGCTCCACGCCCAGGGAGCGCAGCCACTCGGTGCGGCCGCGCTCCATGAACTTCAGGTAGTTGGCGTAGAACACGATGCCGCCGGCGTCGGTGTCTTCCCAGTAGACGCGGATCGGGAACGCGTAGCTCATCGGGCCCGGTTCTCTGCCATCGCCCGCAGGCGTTCGATGGACTCCTGGAGATGCGCCATCGAGCTGGCAGTGGAAAAGCGCACGAACTTCGCGGTCTCGGCGGTGCCGAAGTCGCGACCGGGCGTGACGGCGACATGGGCGCGCTTCATCGTCTCGAAGGCGAAGTCCCAGCTGCCCGAGATGCCCAGCTTCTCGGCGAAGGACGTGCAGTCGGCCCAGGCGTAGAAGGCGCCGTCGGGCACCACGGGCACGTTCAGGCCCAGCGCGTTCAGCTGCGGAATGAACCAGTCGCGGCGCGCCTTGAACTCGGCGCGGCGGCGTTCGTACTCGGAGATGCTCTCGTCCTCGAAGCAGGCCAGCGCGGCGTACTGCGACACTGTGCTCGCGCAGATGAAGAGGTTCTGCGCCAGGCGCTCGACGACCGGCACCAGCACTTCGGGCACCACCAGCCAGCCGAGGCGCCAGCCGGTCATGTTGAAGTACTTGCTGAAGCTGTTGATGCTGATGACGTTCTCGTCGATGGCCAGCGCCGTCTGCCCGAAGGCGTCGTCGTAGGAGAGGCCGAGGTAGATCTCGTCGATCAGCGTGATGCCGCCGCGCTTGGACACCACCTCGTGGATGCGGCGCAGTTCGTCGGGCGCGATGGAGGTGCCCGTCGGATTCGAGGGCGATGCCAGCAGCACGCCGCGCGTCTTGTCCGTCCAGGCGGCCTCGACCTTGGCGGCCGTGAGCTGGAAGCGTTCCTCGGCCGTGGTCGGCAGCAGCACCGCCTTGCCTTCGGCCGCGCTCACGAAGTGGCGGTTGCACGGATAGCTCGGGTCGGGCATCAGGATCTCGTCGCCCGATTCGATCAGCGCGAGACAGGCCAGCTGCAGCGCGGCCGAGGCGCCGGCGGTGACGACGATGCGGCGGGCCGGCACGTCGACGTTGAAGCGCTGCCGATACCAGGCGCTGATGCGTTCGCGCAGGTGGTCGAGGCCGGTGGCCTGCGTGTACTGCGTGGCGCCGGCTCGCACCGCGCGGGCGGCGGCTTCCTGCACCAAGGGCGGGGCGGTGAAGTCGGGCTCGCCGATGTTCAGGAAGATCATCGGCCGGTCGGTGTGGGCGACCTCGCGGGCGAGCACGCCGGCGGCCTTGGCCACTTCCATCACATAGAAGGGCTCGATGCGCTGTGCGCGCGTGGAAATTCTCATCGCACCCCCAGGCTGCGGCGCTGCGCGCCTTCGCCAACCCCCTCGCAAGCGAGGGGGCGAGCGCCTTCGGGCGGCCGTGCGGCGCTCCTCATGCTCGCGCTTTCCCCGAAGCGCGGTCCGCTTCCACTTCGAGCGGCCGAAGCTGCGGCGCCAGCCCGTTGAGCACAGCATTCACGTACTTGTGGCCATCCGTGCCGCCGAACTCCTTGGCCAGCTCGATGCACTCGTTGAGCACCACGCGCCACGGCACGTCGGGGCAGTTCTGGAATTCGTACACGCCGATCCACATCACGGCGTGCTCGATGGGCGAGATCTCCTCGAACTTGCGGTCGAGCAGCGGGCGGATCAGCGCGTCGAGCTGTTCGGCGCCTTCGATCGAGCCGTGCAGCAGCGCGTCGTAGTGCAGCGCATCGGCCTTGTGGAAGCCCGCGAGGTCGCGCGTGAAGTGGTCGATGTCGGTCGGATCGTTGCGGCCCACCAGGTGCTGGTAGAGCGCCTGCAGCGCGAATTCGCGCGCACGGGTGCGGTTCGACTTGGCCGAAGCCTTGCGCACGCCGGTGCTGGTGAGGCCCGCGCGCGACTGCTTGGGCTTCTCGCCGGCGGCCTTCAGGGCCTTGAGGGACTTGGAGCGGTCTTCGGTCATGAAAGGGTGGCCAGCAGTTGCGCCATCTCGACAGCCACGCGGGCAGCGTCGCGGCCCTTGTCGGTCTGGCGGGCGACGGCCTGTTCGAGGTTTTCGGTGGTGAGGATCGCGTTGGCGATGGGCAGGCGGTAGTCGAGCGCAACGCGGCTCACGCTCGCGCCCGATTCGTTGGCCACGAGTTCGAAGTGGTAGGTTTCGCCGCGGATGATGCAGCCCAGCGCCACGAGCGCGTGGTAGCCGCCGCGCTCGGCCAGCGCCTGCAGCGCCACGGGCACTTCGAGCGCGCCCGGCACCTGCAGGTGGTGGATGTCGCTGGCGGCCACGCCCAGCGCCTCGAGCTCCGAGAGGCAGGCCGAGGCCAGCGCGTCGGTGATGTCGGCGTTGAAGCGCGCCTGCACGATGCCGATGCGCAGGCCTTTGCCGTTGAGCGGCGTCGTTTCGCCCTTGTTTGAACCTTGCATGGTCTTTCAGTCTTTCGTGAGGTAGCCGGCGATTTCGAGGCCGTAGCCCGCTGCCATGCTCGGCATGCGGCGCGGCGTGCCCAGCAGGTTCATCTTGTGCACGCCGCATTCGCGCAGGATCTGCGCGCCGATGCCGTAGCTGCGCAGGTCCATGCGGCCGCGCTCGGGTGCCTGCGCGGGGCGCGCGGTGCCGTCGAACTGCGCGAGCAGCTCGCCGGCGGTCTCGCCGCAGTTCAGCAGCACGGCCACGCCCTTGCCCTCGTTCGCGATGTGCGAGAGGCTGGCGTCCAGGCTCCAGGAGTGCAGCGAGCGGTTGATTTCGAGCGCGTCGAGCACCGACAGCGGCTCGTGCACGCGCACCGACACGGTCTCTTCGGGCGTCCACTTGCCGCGCACCAGCGCGAGGTGCACGCCGTGGCTGGGCTTGTCGAGGAAGGCGTGGGCGGTGAAGGTGCCCCAGGCGGTCTGGATCTCGCGGCAGCCGACTTTCTCGACCAGCGATTCGACACGGCTGCGGTGCTCGATGAGGGCGGCGATGGTGCCGATCTTGATGCCGTGCTCGGCCGCGAAGATCTGCAGGTCGGGCAGGCGGGCCATGGTGCCGTCTTCGTTCATCACCTCGCAGATCACCGAGGCGGGCGAGCAGCCCGCCATGGCGGCGAGGTCGCAGCCGGCTTCGGTATGGCCGGCGCGCATCAGCACGCCGCCGTCCACCGCCTGCAGTGGGAAGATGTGGCCGGGCTGCACCAGGTCGGCGGCCACGGCATTGGGCGCCACGGCGGCCTGCACGGTGCGTGCGCGGTCGGCGGCCGAGATGCCGGTGGTCACGCCTTCGGCTGCCTCGATGGAAACGGTGAACGCGGTCGAATGCTTGGCGCCGTTGCGCTGGACCATCGGCGGCAGCTGCAGCCGCTCGCACATCTCGCGCGAGAGCGTCAGGCAGATCAGGCCGCGTGCGTGGCGGGCCATGAAGTTGATGGCCTCGGGCGTGATGTGGTCGGCCGCGATGACGATGTCGCCTTCGTTCTCGCGGTCTTCCTCGTCGACGAGGATCACCATGCGGCCGGCGGCGAGCTCGGCCACGATCTCTTCGACCGAGGAGATCGGGGCTGGAGCGCGCGCGGCGCGGGAAGCGGCGCCGATCGGCGTGACGGAGGCGTTCATTTGGAGATGTCCTTGGATGGAGTCGGTGTGAGCACGCCCGCCTGAAGCATGCGCTCCACGTAGCGCGCCACGGTGTCGATTTCTAGGTTGACCTTCGAGCCGGCCTTCAGGCTGCCCAGGGATGTGTTCTCGACGGTGTGCGGGATCAGGTTGATGCTGATCTCGGCGCCGTCGGCGATGTCCTTGACGCTGTTGACCGTGAGGCTCACGCCGTTGATGGTGATCGAGCCCTTGTAGGCGAGGAAGCGGGCCAGGGCGACGGGTGCGACCACGCGCAGCTCCCAGCTTTCGCCGACCGGCTCGAACCGGCTGACGCTGCCGATGCCGTCCACGTGGCCCGACACGATGTGGCCGCCGAGGCGGTCGCTCGCGCGCAGGGCCTTCTCGAGGTTGATGCGGCTGCCTTCGTCGGTCAGGCCGGCCGTCTTGTCGAGCGATTCGGCCGAAATGTCGATGGTGAACTGCTGGCGCTCGGGAGCGAGCGTGGTGACGGTCATGCATGCGCCGTTGAGCGCGATGCTGTCGCCGAGACCGACGTCGTCGAGGTAGCCGGCGGGCACCTCGATGCTGAGTCTCTTGCCGTGGGAGGAGGTGGTGCCGAGGTCGTGGATGGCGGCGATGCGCCCCACGCCGGTGATGATTCCGGTGAACATCCGCGCATTTTCGCAGAGAACGAAGGGGCTTCGCGGCGGGCGGGCTAGAAGGCGTCCCTTCCGGCCACCCTGGCCACGATCCGCAGGTCGGGGCCGACCTGCCCGAGGCTGCGGAATTCCAGGGGCAATGCGCCCGCCAATTCGGTCAATGGCCCGCCGGCGTGGATGCCGGAGGCGATATCCAGTCCGTCGCCGATCAGTTTCGGCGCCAGATAAACCAGCAGCTCGTCGACCAGGCCTTCGCGAAGCAGGGAGCCATTGAGCTTGTGCCCGGACTCGACGTGCAATTCGTTGACTTCGCGGCGGGCGAGATCCTTCAGCATCGCCGCCAGGTCGACCTTGCCCTGTGCGTTGGGCAGGCAGGTGACGGTGGCGCCGCGCGCCTCGAGGGCGGCGGCTTTCTGTTCATCCTGTACCGCGGCGTAGATCCAGACCGCGCGGCCGGGCATGAAGAGCTTCGCGCCCGGAGGCGTCTGAAGCTGGCTGTCGACCACCACCAAGCGCGGCTGTCGCGTGGTCTGCACAAGGCGCACGTCGAGCCTGGGATCGTCTTCGATCACCGTGCCCACGCCGGTCAGCACCGCGCTGGCGCGGGCCCGCCAGGCGTGGCCGTCGGCGCGTGCCGGCTCGGACGTGATCCACTGGCTCACGCCGTTGCGCAGGCCGGTCTTGCCGTCGAGCGAGGCCGCGACCTTGAGCCGCACCCACGGCGTCTTGCGGACCATGCGGCTGAAGAAACCGAGGTTGAGTTCCCGAGCCTCATCGGCGCCAGGGCCGACCTCGACTTCGACGCCGGCGGCGCGCAGCCGACCGAAGCCTTGACCCGCGACCAGCGGATTGGGGTCGGCCATCGCCGCCACGACCTTGCCCACGCCGGCCGCGACCAGCGCATCGCAGCACGGGCCGGTACGGCCATGGTGCGAGCAGGGCTCCAGCGTGACCCAGGCAGTTGCACCGGCAACCGAATTGCCTTGCGCCGCCGCGTCGCGCAGCGCCATGACCTCCGCGTGCGGGCCGCCGACCTGTTGGGTGTGACCCTGGCCGATCACCGTGCCGTCGGGAGCGACCAGCACGCAGCCGACGCGTGGATTCGGATCGGTTTCCGGGCCGGCCTGGCGCGCGAGATTTAGCGCCTGAATCATGAAATTTGGATTTTCTTTTGTCATTCTTTTGTTAAATCAAATTCGCTGCAAATGTGAATTCGGAATCGATCGAAAACAATTCGCCTTCGATCTATTTGTTTTGACCGTTTGTCGTGCGAATTCCTTTTGGCGGGAAATTGCATAAATAGAATTCGCGGCCATTTCAATCAGGGAGAAACGCCAGTCCGGCACGTGGTGCAAGGCGACAGGCGGCACGACATGGAAAACAAGGGATTCTGCGCGTCCGAGCGGGGCTTCACGCTCATCGAGATGATGGTCGTCATAGTACTGATGACCGTGCTGCTGGCGATGGCGCTGCCCAGCTTCACCGGCCTCATCGAACGGTATCGGGTCGAGGGCATGGCCAACGCGCTGGTCGCGAGCGTGAGCCAGGCGCGAGCCGAGGCGGCCCGGCGCGGGACGACCGTGACCATCCAGCAGCGCGCGGAGTGCAGGGGCCGGGACTGGAGCTGCGGCTGGGACACGCTGGTCGCAAGCGGAAGCACCAGCGAAACCCTCAAGCGGCAGGACCCCGACGGCCGGGTCGCGATCGAGAAGAACACGGGCGGCGCCATGTCGTTCGACGCGATGGGCTATTCGACAGGCGCGACCAGCTTCGGCTTTCGCCCGTCGGACAGCGACAGCTCGCCCAATGCCGTCGCGGTGTGCCTGTCGCTCGGCGGGCGCGTCAAGCTGGTGAAGGGGGGCGGATCGTGCTGATGCCGGGCGCTTTTACCCGCCGGCCGGGCGGCGCGCAGGCGGGCTTCTCGATGATCGAGGCCCTGGCGGCGCTTCTCGTGCTCTCGCTAGGACTGCTGGCACTGGCCGGCTTCCAGATCCGCGTGCTGACCGACAGCGTCGGCGCGAGCAACCAGAACATCGCCATGCAACTGGCCGGCGACATGGCCGACCGCATCAGGGCCAATCCCGTAGCCGGTGCCTCAACGGTCAGCCCCTACGTGGCCGACTGGTCGCCCGCGGGTGAGGACGAACCGAAGCCCTCGTGCGTGAGCGCCGGTGCCAGCTGCAATGCCGCCGAGCTTGCGGCGCACGACCTGTGGAGCTGGAAGCACGCGGTGGCGGCTGCGCTGCCCGGCGGTCTGGCCGACGTGCAGGGCAGGGCGGCAGCCGGCGGCATGCTGTTCATGCACATTGCCTGGGACGAACCGGCGGTGCTCAATCCGATCGCCCCCGCCCCCGGTTGGCAGTGCCCGACGGGCAAGGCCTGTCTCGAAGTCTCCGTCGCGGTGCCGCAGCCATGAACCGCAAGTCGATCGCGCCCGAGTCGCGGCAGGCGGGCTTCACGCTGGTCGAGTTCCTGGTCGCGCTGATCATCGGCATGCTCGTCGTGCTGGCCGCCATCGCGACCATGCTCGGCACGCGCAGTACCGCCATGACGGGCGACGACGTCAATGCGCTCAACCAGTCGTCGGCCCTGGCGTTCAGGCTGCTGGGGCAGCAGATCCGGCAGGCCGGATACATCCCCATCGATGCCACCGAGCCGCTCTACTACTTCAGCGTAAGCCCCGGCAAGGGCACCAATCTCACGGGCGAGCCGGCCTTCTTCGCGATCCGGGGCGTGGAGTCTCCCGGCGGTGCGGAGAGCGACAGGCTCAAGCTCGGCTACGCGCCGAACCCCGACTACTTCAAGGACTGCCTGGGGCAGGAGCCCGGGCGTGCATCGGGCGGCGGGTACGACGCAGCCGACCCTGCCGCGTCGGGCAATGCGAGGCTGATCACCAGCGAGTTCTCGGTGGACAACAAGGGCGTGCTCAGGTGCCGCGGCAGCGGCAATGCGACGCCGCAGCCGGTCATCGACGGCGTCGAGCGTTTCGACGTGATGTATGGCGTCAATGCGAAGGCCGGGAGCCAGCAGGTGGTGCGCTACGTGACGGCCGACGACGTCACGGACTTCAACAGCGTCCGCACGGTGCGCATCTGCCTTCAGCTCGTCGGTACCTCGAAGAGCAACCCCGGCGGCAGCCATACCGACTGCGACGGGCAGTCGCGCACAGGCAGCGACGGCAGGCTGCGGCGCGTCTATACGGCGGTGTTCTCGCTGCGCAACGACCTGGGGGCGCTATGAGATCTAGATCGCTCCGCGGTCCTGCTGGCGAGCGCCCGACGCAGCGTGGCTTTTCGCTCTTCATCGTGATGATCATGCTGCTGCTCTCGGCGCTGCTGGTGATCGGCGGCGCGCGAACGGCCCAATTGCTCGAATCGGTGGCGGGCAATCAGCGCGAATACCAGCGTGCCTTCGAGGCGGCCGAAGCCGCACTGCTGGATGCGGAGCGCGACATCCGGCAGCTGGCCTTCGATTCCGCGAGCAAGACCTATGTGGCGTGCGCGGCGCTTGCCGCATCGCGCTGCCGCAAGGCCGAAGACGGCCGCGTCTTCCCCGACCGCGACACCGGCTGGGTGACCGCCTACATGAACGACGGGGCCGACAGCTGTGCGCGAGGCATCTGCTACTTCTCCGCGCTCGATTCGGTGGCGGCCGCCTCCGGCAGCGAGGCCTACCGGTTCTGGACCCGCGATGCGTACAGGGACGGGCACGCGTCTTATGGGCAGTTCACCGGAGCGCCCGATGCCGGCAGCCCGGCGCTGATGGGTGCCAGGTACTGGATCGAGGTCATCGACCGAAGGAACAGCAAATATCCGCTCTACCGGATCACAGCGGTCGCGACCGGCGCGCGCTCGCCGAGCCTGACGGGCGGCACGCGGGTCGAACTGCAGGCGTCCTTCGACCCGGACCCGGTCAGAGGGGTGAATTGAGCATGGCGGGAGGGATACATATGAGCATCACCGGAATTTCGAAGAGGACCACCGTGTGCGGACTTGTCTTGGCACAGTCCATCGGCTGCGCCGCGCCGTATCCACTGGCGCAGGTGCCGCGCAACACCGCGGTCAAGGAGCCGGCGCCCAACGTGATCGTGTCGGTCGACAACTCGGGCAGCATGGATTTTTCATCGCGTGCACCCGATGGAAATAGCTCGGTCGTCGGAATCCCCTCTCGAATGGAAGCGCTGAAGGCCGCCTTGAGAGAGAACTTCGCGGAGGCCAACATTCCCAACGACCGGATCCGCCTTGCCTGGCAGGCGATGAACGTCGACAGCCGCAACAGCAACGACAACAACTGTGTCGGCTTCTTCGGGGACACCTCGCCAGGCCGCTACCGGGCAGGCAAATGCCGTATCGGAGGCGGCAGCAATGCGAACCTGATGCGTTCGCTGGACGGCGCGCATCGCGCCAATTTCATGGCCTGGGTCGATTTGCTGGTTCCTTACGGCGGAACGCCCCTGCACGCCATGATGACCCGCGCCGGCGAATACATGAAGACCACCGGCAGGTTCAGTCCGTATTCGGACGATCCGGGAGTGGAGGGGGCCGCGACGTCGGGTTGCCGCAGGTCCTTCCACATATTCATGACGGATGGCGACTACAACCTCTTCGGATTCAACCAGGATCCCAATGAACTCAACATGCCGGCCATCGGCAACGAGGACGGGACGCGCCGCGTCCTGCCCGACTCCGTGGCCTATGTGCCGCGCGCGCCCTACAAGGACAACGTTGGCGCCGTCCACGACGTTGCCAACTGGAGCAAGGATGCGTGGTGGGGCAACTGGACGCCCAAGACCGAATACCGCCCAACCCTGGCCGACATGGCCTTCCATTACTGGGCCAGCGACCTGCAGCCGGGTATTCCGAACAATATTCGGAAGATCGTTGCCGAGGCCGGCACCGTGGCGGTCGGTTCGGAGGCAGTCCCCGAGTACTGGAATCCGAAGAACGATCCGGCCGGCTGGCAGCACCTGACGACCTACACCATCGGATTCGGCGCTGCCTCTTCGTGGGCAGGCGTTCCCGTAATTTCGTCGGGAGCTGCACAGCCTACCTACAGCGGCGACTATGCGCGGTTGGTCGACGGCACGGTCGCATGGGCGGACCCGTTGGCGAGCACGCTGGGGATGCAAGCCTGGAATACTTTCAACGGTGGCAGCGGGTACTACCAGGAGAAATCTTCCAACGCCGCCGCCCTGCGCATGGACCTGTGGCACGCCGCGCTCAACAGCCGCGGCACCTTCACGCCGGCCTCGAACGCCCGGGCGCTCGACAGCGCCTTCAAATCGATCCTCGGGCAGATCATGACCGACACGCGCCTTCCGCTGACCTCCATCGCCGCCAGCGGCTCCAGGGTGTCGACAGGCACGACCGTCTACCAGGCCGGCTACGACTCCGCAGACTGGTCGGGCACGCTCACCGCCACGAGGTTCGGCGCCGACGGCAGGCTGGCATCCTCGTCCGTCTGGTCTGCGCGCGATCTGCTCGACGCGCGCATGGCGACGCCGGGAGCGCACGGCAGCGATCGCAAGGTGCTCAGCTTCTCGGGCACGACCGCGGCAACGGCCACCCGTGCCGCGACCAGCGGCTCCGGCGTGCCGTTCCGGTGGAGCCGCTTGAGCAACGCGCAAAAGGATGCGCTCAAGGGCAGCACCGACACCGACACGGCAAGCACGGCGCTGGGTCAGGGCGTGCTCGACTTCGTTCGCGGCGACCGCAGCAACGAGGGCACCGGCCTGGGATTGCGCAAGCGCGCCCACGTGCTCGGCGACATCGTGGGCTCCGGTGTCTGGTACGCCGGAAAGCCCAGGAGCGGCTTCACCAACGACGCCTACGCCAGGTTCGCCGCGAGCGTTGCCCGTGCGCCGATGGTCTACGTCGGCGCCAACGACGGCATGCTGCACGCCTTCAACGCGTCGACCGGCAGGGAAGAGTTCGCCTATGTGCCCGAAGGCCTCTTCGGCACGGCCGAAGCGCCGGGGCTCAAGCGGCTCAGCGAGGGCGCCTACTCGCACAGGTACTACGTCGACGGCAGCGCCTTCGTGGCGGACATCTACATGGGCAGCAGCGGGGCGACAACCGCCTCCAGGGTCACGGACGCCGAGAAGGCGGCACAGTGGAGGTCCCTGCTCGTGGGCACGCTGGGAGCGGGCGGCAAGGGCTACTTCGTGCTCGATGTCACCAGGCCCGAAAACATCGAGGAGAGCCAGGCGGCCAGCGTGGCGCTGATCGACACGACCGCGCTTGCCGACGAGGACCTTGGCCATCAGTTCCAGCAACCCGCGCTCGATTCCTTCTCCGGGCGAGCGCTGCAGGTGGCGTTGCTGAACAACGAGCGCAAGGCCTTGATCCTGGGCAACGGCTACAACAGCAAGAGCGAGAAGGCCGTGCTGTGGATCCAGTATCTCGACGGCGACAAGGCGATCCTGAAGATTCCCGCGCCAGCCATGCAGAGGGCCGGAACCGGCAACGGCCTGTCCGCGCCGCGCCCGGTGGATCGTGACGGCGACGGCAAGGTCGACCTCGTCTACGCCGGAGACCTGCTCGGCAACCTCTGGAAATTCGACCTGAGCAACTCCGACAGCCGCAAGTGGAAAGCCACCATGGGCCCGGTCGCCCCGAAACGTTCGACCGCTGCCGCATCCAGCCTCGACAACAAGCCGCTGTTCGCGGCCGGAGCCGCGCAGCCGATCACGGCGGCGCCGGTGGTCGTCGGGCATCCGCGTGGCGGCTACATGGTGGTTTTCGGCACCGGGCGGCTGTTCGCCTCCAGCGACGAAGGCTCGACCGCCGACCAGTACCTGTACGGCATCTGGGACCCGGCCAACGGGAACACCGGCACCGCGACGTTGACCGACCTCGTGGCGCAGACGATCGGCACCACTCCTGTCGAGGAAGCCGATGTCGCATTGCGCACCGTCTCCCGCAGAGGCGTGAGCTACACCGGCTCCGACGCCAGGCGCGGCTGGCACCTGAAGCTGCCGAGGGCAGGGGAACGCATCGTCTATCCCGGTGACGTGCTGGGCAGCGGCGTCGGGCTGTTCTCGACCACCATTCCCGGCTCGAGCAGCAATTCGATCGATTGCACTGCCGGCACGGGCGACGACGGCTGGTCGCTGGTGGTCGACTTCTTCAGCGGCTCAGCCCCCGAGGGCATCGCCTACACCAGCTCCGGAGCGGTGGGGGCCTATCTAGGCTTCAGGAATCGCTCGGGCAGGGACGACATCGTCTTCGAGCCGCAGGACCGGGAAAAAGGCAAGGACGTGATCTGCAATGCCGCTGGCGACTGCAAGACGCCGAAGCGGCCGGACATCGTGCGCCGCTTCGGCTGGCGCAGCCTGATCTCGACGAACTGAAGACCAATCCATGAAAAAGCACCCAAGGCCACAGGCTGGCAAGCGGACGTACTCGCGCGGCTTCACCCTGATCGAACTCATGGTCGTGGTGGTCGTGATCGGCATCCTCGCCGCCATCGCCTATCCGAGCTACACGCGCTATGTGCTGAGGGCCAAGCGGGCCGACGCGAAGCAGCAATTACTGCAGGCTGCGCAATGGACCGAGCGCTACCTGACTGCCAATGGCGGATATCCGCCCGCCAGCGTCGCGCTGCCGGCGGGGCTGAGCCAGTCGCCGTCGTCAGGCTCGGCCAGCTATGTCATCAGCTACGGCACGAGGACCGCGACCACCTACACCCTGCGAGCCGTGCCGCAAGGGGCGTCGAGAGGCGATGAATGCGGAACGCTCACGGTGAACCAGCAGGGCGTCAAGCTGGCGGCCGGCCGCGTCAGCGCCTCGGATGCGCTGGTGCAGCTCTGCTGGAACCGCTGAACGCGGGCAGGAAGATGAAGGGTGAGGGGGAGTGTGCGGCTCAGATGTCGCGCAGCAGCTGCCTGAACTCGTCCACGTCCTCGAAGCTGCGGTAGACCGAGGCGAAGCGCACGTAGGCGACCTTGTCGAGCTTCTTGAGTTCGCGCATGACGAGCTCGCCGACCTTCGTCGAATCGATTTCGCGCAGGCCGCTGGCCAGCAGCTTCTGCTCGATGCGCAGCAGGGCGTTGTCGATCTGCTCGATGCTCACGGGGCGCTTGCGCAGCGCCAGCATCATGGAGGCACGCACCTTGGTCGAGTCGAAGTCGGCGCGGCTGCCGTCCTTCTTCACGACCACGGGAAAGTTGACGTCGGGCCGCTCGTAGGTGGTGAAGCGCTTGTCGCAGGCGCTGCACTGGCGGCGCCTGCGGACGAAGTCGGCGTCTTCCGAAACGCGGGTCTCGACGACCTGCGTTTCAAGATGGCCGCAAAAGGGGCATTTCATGCGGCCACGTCTTCTTCTACTGTCTGGAAGGAATCAGCGGTAGACAGGGAAGCGGCTCGTCAGGGCGTGAACCTTGGCGCGCACGGCTTCGATGTTCGCCGCGTCGCGCGGGTTCTCGAGCACGTCGGCAACCAGGTTCGCGGTGATGCGAGCCTCTTCGTCCTTGAAGCCGCGGGTGGTCATGGCGGGGGTGCCGATGCGCACGCCGCTGGTGACCATCGGCTTTTCCGGGTCGTTGGGGATCGCGTTCTTGTTGATCGTCATGTGGGCGCTGCCCAGCACGGCTTCGGCTTCCTTGCCGGTGATGCCCTTGGCGCGCAGGTCGACCAGCATCACGTGGCTCTCGGTACGTCCGCTCACGATGCGCAGGCCGCGCTGGGTGAGGGTCTCCGCCACGATCTGGGCGTTCTTGACCACCTGCTGCTGGTAGGTCTTGAACTCGGGCGACATCGCTTCCTTGAAGGCGACGGCCTTGGCGGCGATCACGTGCATCAGCGGGCCGCCTTGCAGGCCGGGGAAGATCGCGCTGTTGATGGCCTTCTCGTGCTGCGACTTCATCAGGATGATGCCGCCGCGCGGGCCGCGCAGGCTCTTGTGGGTGGTGGAGGTGACCACGTCGGCGTGCGGCACCGGGTTGGGGTACACGCCCGCGGCCACGAGGCCGGCGTAGTGGGCGATGTCGACCATGAAGATCGCGCCGACGTCCTTGGCCACCTTGGCGAAGCGCTCGAAATCGATGCGCAGCGAGTAGGCCGATGCGCCCGCGATGATCAGCTTGGGCATGTGCTCATGCGCCTTGCGCTCCATCGCGTCGTAGTCGATGGCTTCGTTGGCGTCCAGGCCGTAGCTCACGACGTTGAACCACTTGCCGCTCATGTTCAGCGGCATGCCGTGGGTCAGGTGACCGCCTTCGGCCAGGCTCATGCCCATGATGGTGTCGCCGGGCTTCAGGAAGGCGAGCATCACGGCCTCGTTGGCCGAGGCGCCGCAGTGCGGCTGCACGTTGGCGGCGTCGGCGCCGAAGATCTGTTTGATGCGGTCGATGGCCAGCTGCTCGGCCACGTCGACGTGCTCGCAGCCGCCGTAGTAGCGCTTGCCCGGATAGCCTTCGGCGTACTTGTTGGTGAGCTGCGAGCCCTGGGCTGCCATGACGGCCGGCGAGGCGTAGTTCTCGCTGGCGATCAGCTCGATGTGGTGTTCCTGGCGCGCGTTTTCGGCTTGAATCGCAGCCCAGATTTCGGGATCGGTCTGTTCGACCAGGATATTGCGTTGGTACATGGCAGTCCTTTGAAGACGAGGTCCTTGTTCTTCAACCAAACAAGGGCTGCCCAGGCGAACGGCTGAACGCCTGTTGTGGCCAGGCGGCACGCTTCCCAGTGGTATTCCACGTCAGCGCGTGGCACCTTGTTTGGGTGCTGCGCCTATCGCCAGTCGCGTACCGGCCGAGTGTAGCTCAGGAGCCCACACCCGGACCGCAATGTTCCTTCTTCAGGAAACGGAAGAAAGCAGGGCCACCTTGGCCGGCTCGGAGCCTTCCTCGCGCTTGGCCGGAGGCACCGCCACGGGGATGGGCTGCGGGCGCACGGTCGGCGGCGTGACCGTCGACGGCGCGCGGCCGTTGGCCACCTGCAGCAGGCGCTCGTGCTCGGCCATCACCTTGGCGGCGTAGCCGCCGTCGTCCTCGAGGTTGGCCGCGCCCACGTAGTAGCGCAGGCCGCCTTCGAGGGAGCCGGCGCGTGCGATGCATTCCTGCAGCACCTTCACGCCGACGCGCATGTTGGTCACGGGGTCGAACGCGGTGAGCGTGCCGCCCGCGCTCTCGTACTTGTCGCCGTGCACGCGGGTCATGACCTGCATCAGGCCCTGTGCGCCGACCTGGCTCTGGGCGAAGGGGTTGAAGCTGGATTCGACGGCCATGATCGCGAGGATCAGCGTCGGGTCGATCTTGGTGCGCTTGCCGATGCCGTAGGCCTCGGCCACCAGCACGCTCAGCGGCTCGGCGGCCACGCGGTATTTCTTGCTCAGCCAGTAGGCCACGGCGGCCTGCTGCTTGGGCAGGTCGGCGGGGCTCGCTGCCGTGGTGCGCTCGATGGCGGTCGGCTCGAGGTCGGTGGCTTCGGGCGCGGGCTTGCGCGACTGCAGCCAGCCCATCAGCTCCTCTTCGCCGGTCTTGCGCAGGTCGGGCCGCGCCACCAAGGCGAGGGCCGCGAACACGATGGCCAGACCGACCAGTGCGAACCCGTTGTGGGTTATTTCAAAAAAGCCGTCTGCCACGTCGGACACGAAAGTCCGTAGCCCGCGGGCCGTGACATCAAACGCCTTGTTCATCGCTCTTCCTTTCTGTGCGGCACCCGAGTCGCAACGCCATGGAAGGCGAGGGATGAAGGCGGCGGCGCTTGGATTGGTACGAATCAGGCTCCGCGCATGGAGTGAAGGGTTGGTTGGGAGCGCGGCGGCCTGATCAAGCCGGGGGAATTCGGCAGCGGATTCAGGTGGCCCCTCTGCGTCGGGCAGTCAGGGCAGCGCGGATTCTAGCGTGGCTAAATACCCGGTCAAGCATAAGTATTTGTTTTCTTATGCTAATAGATGTTTAAAAAATTGGCTCCCGTAGAGGCGTTTAGGCTTACGGGAAATCCCTTTGTAAAACACGTTTGCAATCGGAGGGAGCGACGCCTAATCTGGACGGGCCTGGCTTTTCAGGCGTTCTTCCGAGGCCCGGGAAACCCGAGGTGCAAGTCCGAGGGTTCAGCGGTCGAGGAGTCACGGTGGCAATCTCTTGCTGCCAGCACGGCGGGAACCATTGACTTCCGGTCGCGCGAATCGATGGCATGGGTTTTGTGCCCGCCATCAAGCCCGGTGACAAGACATTCCGTCGACTCACCGGGCTTTCTTCATCTGGGAGATCCGATGAAGGCCTTTCTCCGGTAATTCTTCCGGGACGGGGCCTGCGTCCTTTCTGCGTACGTAGCGTTGGCGCATGTTTGCGGCACACTCCAGCGATGGACGTAGCTACGATCAAACAGAACAAATGGGTGCGGCGTGGGATCGTCGCGTTGCTGGCGCTACTTGCTTTCTGGGTCATCGCCTGGCTGGCCGTTCCGCCGATCGCCAAGAGCCAGCTCCAGAAGATCGCGAGCGAAAAGCTCGGCCGGCAGGTAACAGTCGGCAAGATCGACTTCAAACCCTGGACCCTCGAACTCGCGCTGAACGACCTGCGCATCGCCACCGCCGACGGCAGCAAGCCGCAGGTGGCCATCAACCGCATCTATGCCGACGCGGAGCTGCAATCGATCTTCCGCCTTGCGCCGGTGATCGACGCCGTCACCGTCGACGGCCCGGCCATCCTGCTCACGCACCTGGCGGACGGCAAGTACGACATCGACGATATCCTGGCCAAGCTCTCGGCCGGCCCGCCGCCCGACCCGAACGCCAAGCCTGCGCGCTTTGCCATCTACAACATCGCGATCAATGGCGGCTCCGTCGACTTCGACGACCAGACCGTCAAGCGCAAGCACGAGCTGCGCGACTTCGTGCTCAAGGTGCCTTTCCTGAGCAACCTGGATTCCAAGCGCGACATCAATACGGAGCCCAAGCTCGCCTTCGCGCTCAACGGCAGCAAGTTCGATTCGGCCGCCTTCACAACGCCTTTCGCCGACAACCGCAAGACCGACGCCCATGTGCAGTTCAAGGGGCTCGACCTCGCGCCTTACCTCGGCTACATCCCCGGCGGCCTGCCGGTGAAGCTGCAGGCGGGCAGCCTCGATGCCGACCTGAAGATCGGCTTCGAGCAGGGCGCGACCACCGGCCTGAAGATCACCGGCACGGTCGAGGCCCACGCCACCAAGGTGGCCGATGCGCGCGGCCGCGACCTGCTGGCCTTCGAGTCGCTCAAGCTGGCACTGGCCGACGTGCGGCCGCTGGAGTCGGTGTTCCACCTGAGCGAGGTGGCCCTGGCCAATCCGCAGCTCGCCGTGGCGCGCGACGCGGCCGGCAAGCTCAACCTGCTCGCGACCGACCCGGCTACCGGAGCAGCCGAGAAGGTCGCCCCGCCGCCAGCCGCGGCAGCGAGCGCGCCGGCGGCTGGCAAGCCCGCGCCGAAGCCGGCGCTGAAGGTGCAGGTGGACAAGGTGGCGCTGAACGGCGGGCGCATCGGCTGGCGCGACGAAACCGTCAACCCTGCGGCGGCGGTCGACCTGACCGACCTCGGCATCGATGTCGCGGGCGTCACCTGGCCGACGGAGAAGCCGGCCGAATTCAGCGGCAGTACCGCCATTGCCGGCGCCTCGCTCAAGTTCAAGGGCAACGCCACCGACAAGGTGGCAGACGTGCAGACCGAGGTCGACGCGCTGCCGCTGTCGCTGGCTGCCCCCTACCTGGCGCAGAGCCTGGAGCCGACGCTCGACGGCAAGCTCAGCGGCCAGATCGACATCGCCTGGGCCCAGCCCGACCTGAAGTTCAAGGCCCGCCGCCTGTCCGCCGACGGGCTGGCGCTGACCCAGGGCAAGACTGCCCTGGCCAGCGTCGGGCGCTTCGAGCTGGTCGACGCCGAGGCCGACATGACGAAGCACACGCTGAACGTGGCCTCGTTCACCGCGACCAACCCCAAGGTGCGCGTGGAGCGCGACAGCGAGAAGCGCTGGATGTTCGAGCGCTGGCTCAAGACGCCTGCCGGCGGCGGCACGAAGGAGGCCGAGGCCAAGGTCGCCGCGCCCAAGCCCGCGGCCGCCGAAACGCCGCAGCCGGGCGCCAACACCAAGCCCTGGGCGCTGACCATCGGCACGCTGGCGGTCGACAACGGCGCGCTTTCCTATTCGGACAAGGCCAGCGCGACACCGGTGACGGTCGAAGTCACGGCCTTCAAGCTGCATGCCCAGAAGCTCGCGCCCGAAACCAGCACGACTTCGCCGCTGGAGGTTTCGGGCCGTATCGGCTCCGGACGCTCTGAACCGGGCCGCTTCGACTACAAGGGCAACATCGTGCTCAAGCCGCTCGCGGCCGAGGGCAGGGTGGAGGTGGTGTCGTTCCCCGCGCATACCTTCAAGGCCTACTACGCCGATGCGCTCAACGTCGACATCCGCCGCGCCTTCGCGAGCTATCGCGGCACGGTGCGCTACGCGACCTCGCCTGCGGGCATGAGCGTCAAGCTGTCCGGCGACACGGCGCTCGACGACTTCCGCGCCAACAGCGTCTCGCTGACCCAGTCGCCCGGCTTCGACCGCAACAACAACCAGCTGCTGAGCTGGAAGACCCTGAGCCTGCGCGGCCTGCAGGTCAGCATGGCGCCCAACGCGCCTCCGAACGTGGACGTGCGCGAAACCACGCTCACCGACTTCTTCGCCCGCGTGATCGTCGACCCCACCGGCCGCCTCAACCTGCTGAGCCTGACCAAGAAGGGCGAGGCCGAAGCGACTGCGGCTGCCGCGGCTGCCGGCGAGGCCAGCACCCGCAAGGGGCCGGGCGGAACGACCACCACGACGACTGCCCGGGCGACGGCACAGCGGCCCGCCGGCCGCGCGGTGTCGGCGGAAGAAATGGTCGGCGGAGCGCCCGAACCCGCCAAGCCGGCGGCCACCGTCGCGGCGGCACCCGCACCAGCGGCGACCGACGCAGGGCCGGCGCCGGTCATCAACTTCGGCCCGATGAGCCTGGTCAACGGCAAGATCGACTTCACCGACCTGTTCGTCAAGCCCAACTACTCGGCCGACCTGAGCGAGCTGACCGGCAAGCTCAGTTCCTTCTCGTCGAACCCGCCCAAGGGCGAGAGCGGCCGGCCCGCGCTGGCCGACCTCGAACTGCGCGGCAAGGCCCAGCAGACCGCGGCGTTGGAAATCACCGGCAAGCTCAATCCGCTGGCCAAGCCGCTCGAACTCGACATCACGGCCAAGATGCGCGACCTCGATCTGGCGCCGTTGTCGCCGTACTCGGTGCGCTACGCCGGCCACGGCATCGAGCGCGGCAAGATGAGCATGGACGTCAACTACAAGGTCGCGCCCGATGGCCAGCTGACGGCAACCAACAAGCTGGTGCTCAACCAGCTGCAGTTCGGCGACGAGGTGGCCGGCTCCACCAACAGCCTGCCCGTGAAGCTGGCCGTGGCGCTGCTGGCCGACCGCAACGGCGTGATCGACGTCGACCTGCCGCTCAGCGGCTCGCTCAACGATCCGCAGTTCAGCGTCGGCCCGCTGATCTGGAAGGCCGTGGTCAATCTGGTCGTGAAGGCTGTGACCGCACCGTTCAGTCTGCTTACGGGCGGTCTGGGCGGCGGCAGCGGCGAATCGAGCGCCATCACCTTCGAGCCCGGCGGTTCCGAACTCAGTGCTTCCGCCAAGGAAAGCCTCGACAAGGTCGCCAAGGCGCTGACCGACCGGCCCACGCTGCAGATGACCGTGGTCGGCACCTCCAGCCTCGAGAAGGAGCGCGACGCCTACCAGCGCCAGCGCGTGCGCCAGCTCGCCTACGCCGAGAAGCGTCGCGTCGCGGTGCGCGGCGGCCAGACCGGCACCGACGTGCCGCCCGTCACCGACGCCGAATACCCCGAACTGCTGACCGCCGTGTACAAGCGCGCCGACATCACCAAGCCGCGCAACATGGTCGGCCTGGCCAAAGACCTGCCGCTGCAGGACATGGAAAAGCTGCTGTTCGCCAGCGTGCCGGTCGACGAGGAGTCGATGCGCCAGCTCGCCGTCGAGCGTGGAGCGGCCGTGCGCGACTACCTGCTCTCGAAGAAGCTGCCGAGCGAGCGGCTCTTCCTGGGCGCGGTGCGTACCAGCGCCAGCGGCAGCGACTGGAAGCCGGGTGCCGAGCTCAGCCTGACCATGAAGTAACCCGATACCGAACGGGCGGGCGCGATCGGGCCCGCCGACTTGGTTTTTTCCTCCGGCTTGCTATATATGTAGTCCGTCGGCTCCACCACCCACGACCCCGCGCGCGTCTCCGTTTCGGTACGGATTTCTGCGGGCGACCGCAAGTGGGTGAAAATGTCGATGTGCGCCGGCCTTTGCCGGCGCCTTCGCTTTCTCTACCAAGACAACGATTTCGCGCAGTGACCTCTACTTCTTCCAAGCCACACGACATTCAGGCCCTCGACACGCTCACCGGCGGCGCCTTCACCGCGCCGACTTCCGGCGAGCGCGCCGCGCGCATCCGCGACTGGCTCGCGGGCAACCCGGCGCCCGAGCAGATGCAGGAAGTCTTCAAGGAACTGAGCGGTCGTGACAAGGGCGCCGCGCGCCTGCTGCGCGAAAAGCTCGACGAACTCAAGCGCGCCAAGGGCCAGGAGGCGATTGCCGCCGAATGGGCACAGAAGGCGGAAGCCCTCGTCGCCCAGTCCAAGCTCAACATCGCCGACGCGCTCGCCTGGCAGCGCGACGCCGCCAAGGCGGGCGCTCCGCTGTCGCGCGAGCCGCTGGCCGGCCTGAAGCTCAAGCTGTCCGAGCGCGTCAAGGGCATCGAAGACCTGCAGCATCGCGCGCAGGTGCACCGCGAAGCCGCGGTGCTGCTGGCGCAGCGCTTCGAAGTGCTGTCCACCAAGGGCTGGCAGGACGCCCAGGTTGCCGAGGAATCGCTGCGCGCCGACGTGACGCACTGGCAGCAGCAGGCCGCCGAGATAGTCGCCGATACCAACTGGAGCAGCCTCGACGCCAAGTTCGCGCCGCAGCTCGAATCCTCCAAGTCGCAGCTGCTGGTGGTGTCCGACGCCTTCCACAGCGCGCTGGCGCAGGCTGTTGCCGCCGCCGCCGATGCCGCGGCACCGCTGCCGCCCGTGCCCGTGTGGGCCGACGAACTGCGCGCCGCGCGTGGCGAGGTCGTGGCGCCCAAGCCCGCTGCGCCCGCCCGTCCGGCCGCGCCCAAGGTCGACCCGGCCGTGCGTGCCGCCGCGCAGGATGCCGTTCAGGTCGCGCTGACCAAGCTCGAGCAGGAAACCGCCGAAGGCCACGGCAAGGCCAGCGCCGGCGCGGCCGCCGCGCTGCGCGCCGTGCTCAAGGAGCATGGCAAGCTGGTCGAGGCCCCGCTCGAAGCCCGCGTGCATGCCGCGCTGGTGGCTGCCGGCGAACTCGAAGGCTGGCAGCGTTGGAGCGCCGACAAGGTTCGCGAAGACCTCGTCGCCAAGGCCGAGGGGCTGCTCAAGCGTCCCGAAGGCCAGGCCCTCGGCGGCCGAAAGATGCAGGAAACGCTGCGCTCCCTGCGCGACCAGTGGAAGCAGGCCGACCAGGGCGGCGTGCCCAACCATGCGCTCTGGAAGCGCTTCGACGAAGCCTGCAACGAAGCCCACAAGGTGGTCGAGGCCTGGCTCGAGAAGGTCCGCGCCGATGCGGCCGAGCACCGCGCCCTGCGCGTCGCGCTGATCGAGGAGGTCAAGGCCTGGGCTGCCGAGCATGCCGGCGCCACCGACCTGAAGGCGCACAACCGCGCGCTGCACCAGTTCGCCGACCGCTGGCGCGACGCCGGCCATGTGGGCGAGAAGGTGTTCGCCGAACTGCAGCCGCTGTGGAACGAAGCCTTCGGCGCCGCCCGTGCACCGTTCGAGACGGCGCAGAAGGCCAGCGTCGAGCGCCGCCAGGCCATGATCGCCGAGGCGACCGAACTCGGCGCGCAGCCGGTGCTGCGCATCGACGCCGTCAAGGCGCTGCAGCAGCGTTGGCAGGCCGAGGCGCAGAGCGTGCCGCTCGACCGTCGCCATGAACAGAAGCTGTGGGACGCCTTCCGCGCGCCCATCGACGAAGCCTTCAACCGCAAGACCGCCGAGCGCGAGAAGGCGTCGGCCGCGATGAACGCGCACGACCGCCACGTGCTCGAGGCATCCAAGGCGCTCGACGCGGCCAACGCCGGCGGCGATGCGCAGAAGATCCGCGCGGCCATTGCCGGCCTCGAAGCCGCGCTGCGTGGCGAGGTGCCGCCGCCCGCTCCGAAGGCCGACGGCCCGTCGGTCGGCGCGACCGAGGTCGTGGCGCCGGGGCAGGCAGCTGCCGAATTCAGTGAAAGCGCCGAACAGGCGCCCAGCCCGAGCGACGCGGAAGCATCGCCCGGCACGCACGCCGATCCAGCCGCGGCGCCCACCGCTTCGACGGACCTCGTGGCGCCTGCAGACGGTGCCGACGCTTCGGCACGCACCGATGGCGCGGCGCACGACTCCGGCGAGGCTGCCGCAGCCGTCGAAGCACCGGCCGCGGCGCCGAAGGCCGCGCCCAAGCCCGTCGTGGCGATGCGCGGCGACGACCGTCCGAGCAGCAAGAAGGCCGAGCCGGCACCTGCCGCGCGCGGCGGGGCCGGCGGCCGCTTCGGCGACCGCCGCGATGGCGGCCGTCCCGGTGCCGGTGGCCCGGGTCGTCCTGGCGGCGATCGCGGAGATCGTGGAGCCCCTCGTGGTGGCGACCGCGGCGCGCCCGGCGGCCGTTTCGGCGATCGTCCTCCGCGCGAAGACCGCGGCCCGCGCCTGGGCGACGCTGCCTTCCGTGCACAGCGCGAAGCTCTCGAGCGTGCCGACATGGCGCTGCGCAAGCTCGCGGCGCAGGCCCATGGCGAAGCCCTGACCCAGGTGCTGGGCGCCTGGGAGCAGCGCGACGCCAGCCGTCTGCCGAGCATCCAGGAACTGGGTCGCGCGGTTACGCCGGCCGTGCGCAGCGGCTGGTCGCAAGCCATCGGCTCCGCGCCGACGGCTGCGGCGAACGATGCCGCCGAAGCGCTGCTGCGCCTCGAAATGGCTGCCGAGGTGCCGACGCCCGCCGAGCAACTCGACGCGCGTCGTGCACTGCAGCTCAAGCTGCTGACGAAGCGCGGCGACCCGGCGCCTGCCCAGACCTGGGGCCAGGACGCCGGCAAGGTGCTGGCCGCAGCCCACGATGCCGCCAGCGCGCGACGTCTGCAGAACGCGCTGAAGGCGCTGCTGCGGAAGTAAGGGAAGAAGGCAGCCTTCGGCCATGAAAAAGGCGCCCTGCGGGGCGCCTTTTTCATTGGCGCGTCAGCGCCGATGCCGAGTTTCTCTCAGACGTTCTTTCAGACCTTTTCGCCGATGGCCGGTGTCTGCACGGTGCCAGCCTGCTCGGCCAGATAGCTGTCGCGGATCTTGCGCCGGGCGAAGAGGCCGCCGATGCCAAGCAGCAGGGCGATGGCGCCGACGATCAGCGTGCCCTTGTCCGTGGCGCTCGATGCCGCGGCCTTGTCCTTCACTTCCATGATCTTCTGCACATCGGCCAGCGACACCACGGGCTTGCCCTTGAGCTTCACTTCGTAGACCAGGTTGTTGTCCGAAGGATCGACGCGCACCTCGACGGCCTCGTCGATCAGCGGCTCGAGCTTGCTGCGGCCCACCGCGTAGTCGACGCGCCATTTCTCCGTGTTGCCGTCGGCCAGCTTGGCGTCGAGCACGAAATAGCGGCGCGTGGTGCTGCCGCCGCGGCGGCGCTTGGTGGTCTCGGTGACTTCGCTGCCGCTGACGATCGTGCCGCTCTTCGCGACCAGGTCTTCCACGGCGGTGCCGTGCGTGTCCGAGCTCGCCTTGAACTGCGCATATCCCGCCCAGCCCAGGATGCCGATGCCGAACACCAGCGCGATCCACGCCTTGCCCGTCAGCTGATAGAACCAATCCCTCATGTTGTTTACCTTTTTGGTGAGTTGATAACCCATCAATGGTAAGGGTTGTGATGCTATCGAATCGGTAGCTGAAGAGCGAGATTGGGCGAGGGATTAGAGCCTTTTAGGCAGAAAGAATTCATCGAAGATCGCGAGCACGCCGGGGAAGTCGCGGGCGAAGTTCGGGCGGTTCACGAAGTAGGCCTCGCAGGCCACCGCGAAGAACTCGCTGATCGACGTGGCGCCGTAGGCATCGAGCCACGGCGCCTCGGTGCCGAAGCGCTCCGCCTTGATGGTCTGCTCGCGGAAATCGTCATAGGCGGGCTGCAGCACGGCCATCCAGGCTGCGCGGGCCGCGCGCGAATTGCGCTGGCCCGCGAAGCCGGGCGGCAATGGCGGGCAGCCGTTGGCGTCGCCGCCGCGCATGTCTATCTTGTGGGCGAACTCGTGGATGACGACGTTGTAGCCGCGCTCGCTGGTGATGCTGCTGGCCAGCACGTCGTCCCAGCTCAGCATGACGGGACCGCGGTCCATGGCCTCGCCGGCGACGACTTCGCCGTATTCGTGCACCACCTGGGCTTCGTCGATCACCTTGCGCCGCGCCACAACCTCGGAGCGGTGCACGACGATGCCGACGAAATCGTCGTACCAGTCCAGTCCGCCCTTGAGATGCAGCACGGGCAGCACGGCCTGCGCCGCGATGGCCAGTGCCACTTCGTTGGTGATGGTGAAGCCCTTCGCGCCGTGGAATTCCTTGTCGCGCAGGAATTCGGCGGTGAGCGTTCGCAGCCGCTGGCGGTCGGCATCCGGCAGCGCTCCCAGGAAGGCATAGCGCCTGAGCGTGGCCTGCCAGGCGGCTTCGGGAATCGGGGGCAGGGCGCGCAGGCGGCGCAGCCACTTGAACATTGCTGGCGGCGGCGCGGCTAGCGCAGGTCGACGCGCTGTGCGCCGGCGGCGGACAGGCAGAGGAGTTGCGCGCGCGGCGGATGCGCGTCGGCATCCCAGTCGCTCAGCACGATGCGGCGCAGGCCGTTGCCCAAGTCGTGGTCGGCCGGGCGGTGCGTATGGCCGTGCACCAGCGCATGGGCGTTGGCGCGATGCAGCCAGTCGCGCGCCGCGGCGGTATCGACATCGGCCCAGACCATCGACGGATTGCGCTTGCGGTCTTCGCTCTGCACGCGCATGGAGCGCGCGAGCGCGCGGCGCTCTTCCAGCGGCCGGGCGAGGAATGCGGCCTGCCACCCGGGCGTGCGCACCTGCGCGCGGAACTTGAGGTAATCGGTGTCCTCGAGGCAGAGGATGTCGCCGTGGCTCAGCAGCCAGCGCCGGCCGTGCAGCACCAGCACCGTCGGGTCATCGAGCAGGGTGAGGCTGCATTGCGCGGCGAACGCGGCACCGACGAGAAAGTCGCGGTTGCCGTGCATGAAGAACACCGGCAGCCGCTGCGCGGTCTGGCGCAGGAGTTCGGCGCATTGCGCCTCGAAGCCGGGCTGGGTGGCGGAATCGTCGCCCACCCACACCTCGAACAGGTCGCCGAGGATGATGAGGGCGTCCGCCGGCGTGGTCTGCAGGTAGCCTTGCCAGGCCTCGAAGGTGGCTGGCTCGCCGGCCTGCAGGTGCAGGTCGGAGATGAGGTCGACCGTGCGCCATGCGGGCGGCGCCACCAGCTCCGAAAAGGCCGGGTTCGCCACCGTGCTCATGCCGCCGCCGCTGCTGCCGAGCCGAGCCGATCGCCGGTCATTCGGCGATGACGACGGCCTTTTCGATCACGACGTCCTCGAGGGGCACGTCGTCATGGAAGCCCTTGCGGCCGGTCTTCACGCCCTTGATCTTGTCGACCACCTCGGTGCCCTTGGTGACCTTGCCGAACACGGCATAGCCCCAGCCCTGGGCCGTGGGGGCGGTGTGGTTCAGGAAGCCGTTGTCGGCCACGTTGATGAAGAACTGGGCGGTGGCCGAGTGGGGCGCGCTGGTGCGGGCCATGGCCACGGTGTAGTTGTCGTTCTTCAGGCCGTTGTTGCCTTCGTTCTGGATCTCGGCGTCGGTGGGCTTCTGCTTCATGCCGGGCTCGAAACCGCCGCCTTGCACCATGAAGCCGGGGATCACGCGGTGGAACACCGTGTTGTCGTAGTGACCCTTCTTCACGTACGCGACGAAGTTCTCGGCCGACTTCGGCGCCTTGTCGGCGTCGAGTTCGAGCGTGATCACGCCGAGGTTCTTGATGTGCAGTTCGATTTGGGGATTGCTCATGAGAGGACTCCTACTTGAAAGGGATTACTTCGCCACCACGGTGGCGGACTTGATGGTGACGGCCTCGAGCGGCACGTTCTGCATGCCGCCCTTGTTGCCGGTGGCCACCGCGCGGATCTTGTCGACCACATCGGTGCCGGCAACGACCTTGCCGAACACGGTGTAGCCGTAGCCATCGGGGTTGGGGGCGTTGAGCGAGTCGTTGTTCTTCACGTTGATGAAGAACTGCGAGGTCGCCGAGTTGGGGTTGCCGGTGCGGGCCATGGCGATCGTGTACTTGTCGTTCTTCAGGCCGTTGCTGGCTTCCAGCGGAATGGGGGCGCGCGTGGACTTTTGCTGCAGGTCGGCCGTGAAGCCGCCGCCCTGGATCATGAAGCCGTCGATGACGCGGTGGAAGACCGTGCCGTCGTAGTGCTTGTCCTTGACGTACTGCAGGAAGTTCTCGACCGTCTTGGGCGCCTTGGCCTCGTCGAGCTCGATCACGATGTCGCCGGCCGAGGTGGCGAGCTTGACGCGCGGCGTTGCCGATTGCGCGTGGCCGGTGGCGGCGAACGCGAAGGCTGCGGCCAGCACGAGGGCGCCGCGGCGGCTGAAACGGGAGAGGGAGTTGATCGTCAAATGGAGCTCCGTTTGCGGATGAGGGAACGGGGCCGCGCGGTGGGCGCCATTGCGGCGTCCGGGACGGCGGCGACTGGCTGCTTACTTGCTGGTGCGGCCGACCGGCTTGCGGATGACCACGGGCGCCGCGGGCAGGGCCGCCGCCTCGGCCTCGGTCTTCGAGGTGAAGATCTGGCGGATCAGCGCGAGCTTGGGCGCGACGCTGGCGTTGGTGCTGGCGAACTGCTGGGCGCGCACGTATTCCTGTGCCGCGAGACGCGCATACACGTCGCCGAGGTTTTCGTGCGCCGTGGCGTAGTTCGGGTTGAGCTTGAGCGCCTGCTCGAGGGCGGCGCGCGCCTGGTCGAACTTGCTCTGCGACGCATATAGCGCGGCCAGGTTGTTGTAGGGCTCGGAAAGCTCGGGGAAGTCCTGCGTGAGCTGCGTGAAGGCGATGATGGCCTCGGCCTGCTTGTTCTGCTCGGTGAGGATCACGCCGCGCAGGAAGCGCATCTGCGGGTCGCGCGGCTTGCCGGCGATGTAGGTGTCGGCCTTGGCGAGCGCCTCGTTCGACTTGCCCTGGCGCAGCAGCGCGTTCACGTCGTCGTACTCGTTCGCATGGGCTGCGGAGCCCCAGAGGCCGAACAGCAGTGCGAAGGCAATGGAGAGTCTGGAGAATGCGGCGTGCTTCATGAAGCCTCGACGGAAATGGGGGGAGATGAAGGCTTGCGGGCTTGGGGAACACCCGGACGCTGCGCGGTGGCAGCCGTTTATACTTGCCCGGATTGTAGCCGAGGGGCCATGTCGACCCCCTCGCGACCACAGTCCCCGTCACCCCTGAAAAACACCGTCTTTCGCCCGTGCCGCACGCGCGCGAAATGACGCTTTCCGAATCTCATGAGTCTGCGCATCTACAACACGCTGTCGCGTGAATTGGAGGATTTCTCCCCATTGCAACCGGGAAAGGTGCGCATGTACGTCTGCGGCATGACGGTCTACGACTACTGCCATCTCGGCCATGCCCGATCGATGATCGCCTTCGACATCGTGCAGCGCTGGCTCAAGTCGAGCGGCTTCGACGTGACCTACGTTCGCAACATCACCGACATCGACGACAAGATCATCCGCCGCGCCGTTGAAAACGGCGAGAGCATCCGCGCGCTGACCGACCGCATGATCGACGCGCTGCACGAGGACGCCGACGCGCTCGGCATCGAGCGCCCCACGCACGAGCCGCGCGCCACCGACTACATCCCGCAGATGCTGTCGATGATCGGCACGCTCGAGAAGAAGGGCCTGGCCTATCGCGCCGAGAACGGCGACGTGAACTATGCGGTGCGCAAGTTCCCGGGCTACGGCAAGCTCAGCGGCAAGTCGATCGACGAGCTGCATGCCGGCGAGCGCGTGGCCGTGCTCGACGGCAAGGACGATCCGCTCGACCCGGTGCTCTGGAAGAGCGCCAAGGCCAGCGAACCCGAAGAGGTGAAGTGGGCCAGCGAGTTCGGCGCGGGCCGCCCGGGCTGGCACATCGAGTGCTCGGCCATGGCCTGCGAACTGCTCGGCGAGACGCTGGACATCCACGGCGGCGGCGAGGACCTGCAGTTCCCGCACCACGAGAACGAGATCGCGCAGAGCGAAGGCGCGAACGGCAAGCCGCTGGCCAACTACTGGATGCACAACGGCTTCATCGTGACCGACAACGAGAAGATGTCCAAGAGCCTGGGCAACTTCTTCCTGATCCGCGACGTGCTCAAGAAGTACGACGCGGAGACGATCCGTTTCTTCGTGCTGCGCGCGCACTACCGCCGTCCGCTGAACTACAGCGACGTGCACCTCGACGATGCACGCGCCTCGCTCAAGCGGCTGTACACGGCGCTCGACCTCGTGGCCCCGGCCGACGTGAAGGTCGACTGGGCCGACCCGCACGCAGCGCGCTTCAGGGCCGCGATGGACGAAGACTTCGCGACGCCCGAGGCGGTGGCGGTGCTCTTCGAGCTGGCGGGCGAAGTGAACCGCACGCAGTCGGCCACGCAGGCCGGCCTGCTGAAGGCGCTGGGCGGCTGCCTGAACATCCTGCAGGGCGACCCGAAGGCCTTCCTGCGCGCCGGAACAACGCTCGACGAAGCCACCATCCAGTCGAAGATCGACGCACGCGCCGCCGCCAAGGCAGCGAAGAACTTCGCCGAAGCCGACCGCATCCGCCAGGAACTCCTCGAGCAGGGCATCGTGCTCAAGGATTCGCCCACGGGCACGACCTGGGCGGCTGCGCAGTGAACGGAACGACGAACCCCATGCCCGCCCCCAGGAAGTCCAGCGTCACGATCTACACGCCGGACTATTGGGAGGAGGCATGCAAGCATCTCTCCCGGAAAGACCGCGTCATGAAGCGGCTGATTCCGAAGTTCGGCGACGCCTGCCTGGAGTCGCGCGGCGACGCGTTCACCACGCTCGCGCGCAGCGTGGTCGGCCAGCAGATCTCGGTGAAGGCCGCCCAGTCGGTCTGGGACAAGTTCGCCGCGCTGCCGCGCAAGCTGACGCCGGCCAACGTGCTCAAGCTCAAGGTCGACGACATGCGCGGGGCGGGGTTGTCCGCCCGCAAGATCGAGTACCTCGTCGACCTGGCCCTGCATTTCGACTCGGGCCTGGTGCACGTCGATGCATGGAAGGACATGGACGACGAGCAGATCATCGAGGAGCTCGTGGCCATCCGCGGCATCGGCCGCTGGACGGCCGAGATGTTCCTCATCTTCCACCTGATGCGCCCGAACGTGCTGCCTGTAGACGACCTGGGGCTGCTCAACGGCATCAGCGTCAACTACTTTTCGGGCGATCCGGTCAGCCGCAGCGATGCCCGCGACGTCGCAGTGGCCTGGGCGCCTTATTGCAGCGTGGCGACTTGGTATATTTGGCGATCGCTGGATCCCGCTCCAGTCGCGTACTAGCAACACCCCCAGGCTGCGCGCACTTCGTGTCGCTTCGCCAACCCCCTCGAGGGGGCAACACCTAAGGCCCGGCAAAGCCGGATCCTTGGTGTTCCTGGAATGAGAACGCGGCGGATCGACGGGCAGCAAACTGAAATAAACAGGAGAAGACGTTGGCGAAACGAACCTTCCTCGACTTCGAGCAGCCGATTGCCGAGCTCGAAACAAAGATCGAAGAATTGCGTTATGTGCAGACCGAATCCGCGGTCGACATCTCTGAAGAAATTGATCAGCTCGGCAAGAAGAGCCAGCAGCTCACCAAGGACATCTACAGCGACCTGACGCCCTGGCAGATCACCAAGATCGCACGGCATCCGGAGCGCCCCTACACGCTGGACTACGTCAACGAAATCTTCACCGACTTCGTCGAACTGCACGGCGACCGTCACTTCTCGGACGACCTGTCGATCGTGGGCGGTCTCGCTCGCTTCAACGGCGTGCCCTGCATGGTCATCGGTCATCAGAAGGGCCGCGACACGAAGGAGCGCACCGCGCGCAACTTCGGCATGAGCAAGCCCGAGGGTTACCGCAAGGCGCTGCGTCTGATGAAGACGGCCGAGAAGTTCAAGCTGCCGGTGTTCACCTTCGTGGACACGCCCGGCGCATACCCCGGCATCGACGCCGAGGAACGCGGCCAGTCGGAAGCCATCGGCCGCAACATCTTCGAGATGGCGCAGCTCGAGGTGCCGATCATCGTCACGATCATCGGCGAGGGCGGCTCCGGCGGCGCGCTGGCCATCTCGGTCGGCGATCAGCTGCTGATGCTGCAGTACTCGATCTACTCCGTGATCAGCCCCGAAGGCTGCGCTTCCATCCTCTGGAAGACAGGCGAGAAGGCGCAGGAAGCAGCCGATGCGCTGGGCATCACCGCGCATCGCCTGAAGGCGCTGGGCCTGGTCGACAAGATCGTGAACGAGCCCGTCGGCGGCGCGCACCGCGACCATCGCCAGATGGCGGCTTTCCTCAAGCGCGCCCTCAACGACGCCTTCCGCCAGGTCAGCGACCTGAAGCCGAAGGAACTGCTGGAGCGCCGCTACGAGCGCCTGCAGAGCTACGGCCGCTTCAACGACACCAAGGCCGAGAGCAGCGGCAGGTAATACGCGGGCGCTGTCATGAACTCCGCTTTCGAACGCGCCATTGCCGCGTTCGAGCCGGCGCACTGGCCGCTGGCGGTGGGGTTCAGCGGAGGCGCCGATTCGACGGCCTTGCTCGCTGCCTGCGCATTGCGCTGGCCGGGGCAGGTGGTCGCTTTCCATGTGCATCACGGGCTGCAGGCCGCGGCCGACGGATTCGAGCAGCATTGCCGCTCGACCTGCGAGCGGCTGGGCGTGCGCTTGATCGTCCATCGCGTCGATGCGCGGCATGCGCAAGGCGAAAGCCCTGAAGATGCGGCACGGCGCGCACGCTATGCGGCGTTTGCGGAAATGGCACGCAACGGGGAGGGCGGGGCAGCCGTCCGATCCGTGGCGCTCGGGCACCATGCCGACGATCAGGTCGAGACGCTGCTTCTTGCATTGTCGCGCGGCGCGGGGTTGCCGGGGCTGGCTGCCATGCCGGCGCATGCGCAGCGCAACGGGCTCGACATTTACAGGCCGCTGCTCGGGGTCGCGGGCGCCGAGATCCGCGAATGGCTGGCCGGCCGTGACCTCCAGTGGATCGAGGATCCGACCAACGACGACGCGCGCTACACGCGCAACAGGATCCGCTCCGTGCTGCTGCCCGCGCTGGAGCAGGCCTTTCCCCAATTCCGCGCCACCTTCGCGCGCAGCGTGGGCCACGCCGCACAGGCCCAGCAGCTGCTGAACGAGCTGGCGGCCCAGGACCTGGAAAGCGTGGGGAGCCCGCCGCGCATCGCCACTCTGCAGACGCTGACGCGCGCGCGCCAGGCCAACCTGCTGCGCCACTGGCTGATGCAGTCGCACGGCTGCGCGCCCAGCGCGGCGCAGCTCGACCAACTGCTCGACCAGGTCCGCGCGTGCGTCACGCGGGGGCATCGCATCCACCTCAAGGTGGCCGCCGGCTTCGTCGAGCGGAAGGGCGATTTCCTGCATTGGTACAATGCCCCGCCCTCGCCGAAGACTTCGCTCTGACCGCTTGCAGGGCGTCGCCTATCCAGCGGCCCTTTTCTTTTCTCTGAATTCACCCATGGCATTGATCGTTCACAAATACGGCGGTACGTCGATGGGCTCGACCGAGCGCATCAAGAATGTCGCCAAGCGCGTCGCCAAGTGGGCGCGCGCAGGCCACCAGATGATCGTGGTTCCGAGTGCCATGAGCGGCGAGACCAACCGCCTGCTCGGCTTGGCCAAGGAACTGGCGCCCAGCAAACCGGGCGTGGCCCACAACCGCGAGCTCGACATGCTGGCTTCCACCGGCGAGCAGGCTTCGTCGGCCCTGCTGGCCATCGCGCTGCAGGCCGAGGGCGTCGAGGCCGTGAGCTACGCGGGCTGGCAGGTTTCGGTGCGCACCGACAACTCCTACACCAAGGCACGTATCGAGAGCATCGACAACGAGCGCGTGATGGCCGACCTGAACGCCGGCAAGGTGGTGGTCATCACCGGCTTCCAGGGCGTGGACGACGAGGGCAACATCACCACGCTGGGCCGTGGCGGCAGCGACACTTCGGCCGTGGCCATCGCCGCGGCGATGAAGGCGAACGAATGCCTGATCTACACCGACGTCGACGGCGTCTACACGACCGACCCGCGCGTCGAGCCCGATGCGCGCCGCCTGACCACCGTGAGCTTCGAAGAGATGCTCGAGATGGCGAGCCTGGGCTCCAAGGTGCTGCAGATCCGCTCGGTGGAATTCGCCGGCAAGTACAAGGTGCCGCTGCGCGTGCTTTCGAGCTTCACGCCGTGGGACATCGACATCAATGAAGAGGCCAAGTCCGGCACGCTGATCACTTTCGAGGAAGACGAAAACATGGAACAAGCCGTCGTATCCGGCATCGCATTCAACCGCGACGAAGCCAAGATCTCGGTGCTCGGCGTGCCCGACAAGCCGGGCATCGCGTATCACATCCTCGGTGCCGTGGCCGACGCCAACATCGAAGTCGACGTGATCATCCAGAACCTCAGCAAGGACGGAAAGACCGACTTCAGCTTCACCGTCCACCGCAACGAATACGCGCGGACGATCGACCTGCTGCAGTCGAAGGTGATGCCCTCGCTGGGCGCGACCGAAGTGGTCGGCGACACCAAGATCTGCAAGGTCAGCATCGTCGGCATCGGCATGCGCAGCCACGTGGGCGTGGCGAGCAAGATGTTCCGCGTACTGAGCGAAGAGGGCATCAACATCCAGATGATCTCGACCAGCGAAATCAAGACTTCGGTCGTGATCGATGAAAAATATATGGAATTGGCAGTGCGCGCACTGCATAAAGCCTTCGATCTGGATCAGCCGGGCGCCTAAGTAGTGGCATAATCTCGGCTTCTTTCAGGAACTGTGACCGAGTGGCCGAAGGTGCTCCCCTGCTAAGGGAGTATGGGGTGTAGAGCCTCATCGAGGGTTCGAATCCCTCCGGTTCCGCCAAGTTGATGAAGCCCCGTTGATCGTTTGATCGACGGGGCTTTTTCTTTTGCCCTGTGGCAGATCGGGTCGCCCAGCCTAGCGCTTGCCCGAAGCCTGGGCCTTGCGCATCTCGGTGGTCGTGACGCCCGCGAAGCCCCAGTTGTCGGTGTCGATCTCCTCGATGGTGATGTGGGTCCACTCCGGCGGCTTGTGCAGTACGCGCTCCAGCGTCTCGGTGACTTCCTTGATCACCTGGGCCTTCTGCTCGGCGGTGTTGCCCTCGCGGGTGATGCGGATGCTGACGAATGGCATGGTGTCTTTCTCCTTTTTGACGTGCGGATGAAGGATGAAAAAAAGCGCCTCAGCGGCCCGCGCTGAAGCCGCCGTCGACCGGAAGCACGGTGCCGGTCACGAAGTCCGCGTCGACCAGGTAGAGCACCGCGTCCGCGATCTCGCCCACGCTTGCGATGCGATTGAGCGGCGCCAGCTTGGCCAGGAAGTCGTGCGACTGCGGCGCATGCATCGGCGTATCGACCAGGCCCGGCGCGACGGCGTTGACGGTGATGCCGTGCGGTGCCAGCTCGAGCGCCAGCGCGCGCGTGGCATCGTTGACGCCGCCCTTCAGCGCGACCGCCAGCAGCGCGGGCACGCCACTGTGCGGCTGCATCGCCAGCGCGGCCGTGATGTTGACGATCTTCCCCCGCTTGCGCCCGATCATGTGGCGGGCCGCCTCCTGCGACGCGTACAGCACGCCCTTCAGGTTGGTGCCGATCTGTTCCTCGATCTGTTCGGGCGTGAACTGCACGAAGGGCTGTGCGGCAAAGATGCCGGCGTTGTTCACCAGCACGTCCACCTTGCCGAAGCGGGTGATGGCTTGCTCGAAGACATTCTTCGCGGACTCGGGCCGGCCGGCATCACCCGCGACGGCGAGGAAGCGGTCTCCCGCATCGAGCGTGCGGGCCGCGGCCTGCAGGCGATCGGCGGAGCGGCCGGTGCCGACCACGTTGTAGCCCCGCTTCAGGAAGGCATCGGCCAGGCCCAGGCCGATGCCGCTGCTGGCGCCGGTGATGACGACGGTGTTCTGTTCAGACTTGCTCATGGAGTACCTCGGATGGGTTGGGTTTCAGGGAGGCCGGTAGCTTTTTTCAGTGCGCCCACCGGTTGAGTGGGACTTTATTGACAACGTCATGCGCAAAAAATAGGCTCCAGAGCACTTGTATTGATACATGGCGTAATGAATATGCATCGGCAATTCGACGACGTGCTGCTGGGCAGCATCGAGCTGTTCTGCCTCGCCGCGGAGTCGGGCAACTTCACCGCGGCAGCCAGCATCGCGGGCGTCACGCCCGCGGCGGTCAGCCGGTCGGTCTCGCGCCTCGAAAAGCGCCTGGGCGTGCGCCTGTTCGTGCGCTCCACGCGCAGCAGTCGCCTTACCGAGGCAGGCCGGGAGTACTTCGAGCAATGCCGTGCCGCGCTCCAGCAACTGGTCGAGGCGGAGCGCAAGGTCACCGGCGAACAGGTGCAGCCCAGCGGCACCATCCGCATCAGCGCACCCACCACCTACGGGCACCACCGCCTGCTGCCGCTGCTGCCCGCGTTTCGCGCGCAGTACCCGCTGATCCGCGTGGAGGTGCACGTCAGCAACCGCAACGTCGACTTTCGCGAAGAGAACTTCGACGTCGCGATCCGCCTGCGGGCTCAACCCGATTCGACGATGGTGGCCCGGCACCTCGAAGACGCCGAACTGGTCGTCGTCGCCAGCCCCGGCTACCTTCAGCGCGCGGGCCGGCCCGCCACGCTCGCGGACCTGGCGCAGCACGAGTGCATCCAGTTCGACCTGCCCAGCAGCGGCAGGCAGATCGCGTGGCTGTTCATGGAAGACGGCCGCGAGAAGGAAGTCTTCTCCACGGGCCACTACAACTGCGCGGAGGACGTGCTCGCCGGCGTGACCCTGGCCAAGGCCGGAGCGGGGCTCTTCCAGGCCTATCGCTTCACGGTCGAGAAGGAGCTGGCCAATGGCGAGCTGGTCGAGGTGCTGCAGCCCTTCGGCGGGCGTTCACGTCCCGTCAGCCTGATGTATCCGCACGGCCGCCTGCTGCCATCGCGCGTGCGGGCATTCATCGACTTCCTGGCGGAGCGCGGGCAGGGCGAGACTCCCCCGTCCTGAGCAAGGCATCGGCTTGCGCGCCTGCCTCACGCACCGGACAGCTCGGGAAAGCCGGCCAGCACCGTCCTGCAGCGGTCGCAAAGCATTCCCTGCTCGGCATCGGTGTCGTCATGCACCGAGGCGTCGTGCCTCCAGCACCTCATGCAGCGCAGCGACGCGGTGCGCCTGACCTTGACGTCGACCTTGTCGGCCTCCTTCAAGGCCACGTCGGCAACGATGAAGATCGACGCCAGCTCGGCGCGCAGGAACGAAAGCGATTCGACGATCTCGGCAGGCGCCTCGATGACAACGCTCGCCTCGCCCGATCGGCCGATGCTCCCGGACGAGCGGACATCCTCGATGGCCTTCATCACGCTCGGTCGGAGCTGCCTCGCGTGCCGCCAGAACTCGGCAGCCTCCGGATCGTTCGTAACCGGCGGCACGGCCTCGTCCCAGGTGTGGAGGAACACGCTGTCGTCCCCGGCGGACGATTCGTGCAGCACCCCCCAGGCTTCCTCGGCCGTGAAGCTGAGGATGGGGGCCACGAGCAGCAGCAGGTTCTCCAGGATGACGTGCAGCGCCGTCTGCGCGGAGCGCCTGTCGCGGCTGTCGCGTGCGCTGGCGTACAGCCGGTCTTTCAGCACGTCGAGATAGAAGCCGCCGAGTTCGTCGGCGCAGTAGCCGTGCACCAGCCGTGTGACGGCCACGAAGTCGTAGTCGCGATAGCCCTTGCGGCATTGCTCCGCGAGTTCGCGGCAACGGGCCAGAGCGTGCCGGTCGACGCTTTCGAGATATTCCACGGGCACCCGGTCGGTACCCGCATCGAAGTCCGAAACGTTCAGCAGCAGGAAGCGGATCGTGTTGCGGATGCGCCGGTACATCTCGACGACGCGGTCCAGGATCTCTTCCGAGACGGAGATGTCCGTCGAGTAGTCGGTGCTCGCGATCCACAGCCGGATGATCTCCGCGCCCCGCGTGCCGGCCACCTGCTGGGGGCTCACCGTGTTGCCCAGCGACTTGCTCATCTTCTTGCCGTTCCCGTCGACGGCGAAGCCATGGGTCAGCACGGCCTTGAACGGCGCGTGGCCGTCCGCCGCGCAGCCCGTCATGAGCGAGGAGCCGAACCAGCCCCTGTGCTGGTCGGAGCCCTCCAGGTACAGGTCCGCCGGATGGCCGTGCGCGTCGGGGCGCCGCGGGTTCCGGTAGACGGTTGCGTGGATGGAGCCGGAGTCGAACCACACGTCGAGGGTATCGGACAGCTTCTCGAACTCCGACTCATCCACGCCCAGGTCCGCGGGACTCAATCGAGTCCAGGCGGAAATTCCTTCGCGCTCCACGCGCCGCGCCACTTCCTCGATGAGGCGTGAGGTCTCGGGGTGCAGCGAGTTGTCGCTGCGCCTGACGAAGAAGGCGAGGGGAACGCCCCAGGCGCGCTGCCGCGAGACGCACCAGTCGGGCCGCCCGTCGATCATCGCCTCCATGCGCGAGCGGCCCGAGGCGGGGTAGAACGGCACGTCCCTGATCGCCTCTCGCGCGGTCTCGCGCAGCGTGCGCGCATCGCCCGTCGCGGGATGGTCCATGGCAATGAACCATTGCGTCGTCGAGCGGAACAGGATCGGCGTCTTGTGGCGCCAGCAGTGAGGGTACGAATGCTCGATGCGCTCCTGCCTGAGCAGCGAGCCATCCGCCTTCAGAATTTCGAGAATGGCCTTGCTGCCTTCCTCGAGCGACATGCCGCCGATGGCAGGCAGGCTCGCCACGAAGCGGCCGGCACCGTCGATCACGTTGTCGCCGGCGATGCCGAGGCCGCGGCACAGCTCGAAGTCTTCCGCGCCGTGCGCCGGCGCGAGGTGCACGAGGCCGGTGCCGGTCTCCAGCGAGACGAAGTCGGCGGCCACCACGGGCACGCCGACGTCCTGCAGCGGATGCTTCAGCACGAGCCCGACGAGGTCGGCGCCCGGCGCGACCGCGCAGAGCTCGTGCTCGACACCGAAGGACTGCAGCAGCTTGCCGCCGGTCTCCGCCGCCATCACCAGCATGCCGTCGGGCGAGTCGTACAGGCCGTAGCTGGCCTGCGGGTCCAGGCCTACGGCCGCGTTGCCGGGCAGCGTCCACGGAGTCGTGGTCCAGATCACCACGCGGGCCTGCCTGCCGGGCGCGATGGCAAGGCTGAAGCGCGCCGCGAGGTCGGCCGCATCCACGACCCGCTGCCCCACATACGCGGTCGTCGATCGCTTGTTCGCATACTCCAGCTCCGCCTCGGCCAGGGCCGACTGGCAATCGACGCACCAGTTCACCGGCTTCTGGCCGCGAAACAGAAGGCCGCGTTGCCGGATGCGGTCGAGAAAGCGGATCTCGTTGGCCTCGGTCTCGAAATCCATCGTGCGAAAGGCGTTGTCCCAGTCGCCGAGCAGGCCCAGGCGCAGGAAGTCCTTCTTCTGGCTCTGCGTCTGCGAAAGGGCGTATTCGCGGCACAGCTGCTGCACCTGCTCGGTCGGCAGGCCCCGGCCGTTCATCTGCTCGATGCGGTGCTCGATGGGCATGCCGTGGCAGTCCCAGCCGGGAATCCACTGCGAGTCGAAGCCGTCGAAGAAGCGGCTCTTGAAGACCATGTCCTTGAGCACCTTGTTCACCGCGTGCCCGATGTGGATGTCGCCGTTCGCATACGGCGGGCCGTCGTGCAGGATGAACGGCGGGCGTCCCGCCGCCGCGGCGCGCATCCGCTCGTAGATGCGCAGCCGCGCCCAGCGCTCGACCAGCGCCGGCTCGCGCCGGGGCAGGTCTCCCTTCATCGGGAACGGGGTCGTCAGCAGGTTCAGGGTGCTCTTTAGATCTGGCATGTGGCGTGGTGTTTTCTTTTTCGAGAGGGACGATTTATTGATCGATTGATTGGTCGAGCGATCGGTCGCGTCGGCCTCAGTCCCTGTTGCGCAGGGCCGAGCCGGCGGCCAGCAGCGCGACCAGGCTGGCCGCCGCCGCGAACACCACGTACCAGGCTGGAGCGAGCGGATTCCCGGTCCGCGCGATCAGCGCCGTTGCAATGAACGGCGCGAAGCCTCCGAAGATCGTGACAGCGAAGTTGTAGGCAATGGAGAGACCCGTGGACCTCACCTCCGGTGGATAGAGCTCGGCCATCGCAGCGGGCGCGGGGCCGGTGAAGCCGGCGATCAGCACCGCGAAGACCAGCAGCACGATGGTCAGGGTCGACGGGTTGGGCACGGCCGTGAGGAGCCACAGCGCCGGATAGGCCAGCACGAGGATCGCGGTGGCGAAGCCGATCAGCAGGGGCCTGCGGCCGATCCGGTCCGACAGCGCGCCGAAGAAGGGCGCCAGCACCACCAGCACCATCAGCCCCGCGCCGTTCGCCCACAGCGACACGCTCTGCGGCAGCTTCAGCGTGCGCACCGCATAGGTCGGCATGTAGACGAGGAAGAAATACGTGCACACCGTCCACACGATGGTCACGCCGAAGCCGGCAATGATTTCCTTGCGGTAGGAGCCGAGCGCCCGCTTCAGCGGGGAGGCCTGGCCGTGCTGGCCCTGGGCCGCCTTGGCCTGCACGAAGCTCTCCGACTCCTGCGTCCGGGTGCGGATGTACCAACCCACTGGGCCGATGACGAGTCCGAACAGGAACGGAATCCGCCATCCCCACGCCTCGAGCTGCTCGGGCGTCAGCACGTCGGTGAGCGTCGCGCCGAAGACCGAACCCAGAAGCAGCGCGCCAGCCTGACTCGCCTGCTGCCAGCTTGCGAAGTAGCCCCTGCGCCCCTTGGGCGCGTGCTCGACGAGGAATGCCGTCGCGCCACCGACCTCGCCGCCGGCGGAGAAGCCCTGGATCAGCCTCGCCACCACGATCCACGCAGGTGCCCAGAGGCCCGCGTCGGCGTACGTCGGCGCGAAGCCGATCATGGCCGTGCCCAGCGCCATCAGCAGGATCGTGGTGGACAGCGCAGCCTTGCGCCCGCGCGAGTCGCCGAGCGCGCCCAGCACGATCGCACCGATCGGCCGCATCACGAAGCCCACGCCGAAGGTCGCGACCGTCAGCAGCAGAGAGGAGGTCTCGTCGCCCGTGGGGAAGAAGAGCCTTGAAATGGTGAGCGCGAAGAAGCCGTAGACGGCGAAGTCGAACCACTCCAGCGTGTTGCCGATGACCGCCGCAAGAATCGTCCGGCGCCTGGCGTCGTGGGTCTGCACGCCTTGCGCCACGTGGGCGCCGGGGGCGAGCGGGGAGAAGTTGCTGGTGGCGTCCGCCAGCGCGGCTGCGTCGATGTTTTTCATGCTGTCTTGAGGGTTGAAGTGAGACGGGCGGCGGGCTTGGCCAGCGCCCAGGCGCCGGCCGACTGCATGAAGCGGTCGGCCGCCTGCAGTTGCGATGCGGCGATCCATTCGTCGGGCTGGTGGGCCTGGGCGATGGAGCCCGGGCCGCACACCACCGTCGAGATGCCGACCTGCTGGAAGAAGCCTGCCTCGGTGCCGAAGGGCAGCTCCGCCTCGGGCCAGAGGGCGCCGAGCTCGCGTGCCACCGAGACGGCCGCGTCGTTGTCGCGCGCCGAGAGCGCCGGCACGCCTGCGACCTGCGAAGCCTCGACAGTGACGCCCGCGGGAAGGTCGGCCAGCGCTTCGCGGACCGTGCTGCGAACGAGCTCGGCCGTCGCTTCGTCCTTCGGGCGGAACTCCCACAGCACCTCGCAGCAGCCCGGCACGATGTTGATTGCCGTGCCTCCGTCGATGCGGCCGATGTTGATCGTGGCTTCGCCGCCCTGGTCCGCCAGGCGACGCCGCAGCCCGGCCAGGCGGGTGACCAGGTATGCCGCCGGCTCGATCGCGCTGGCACCGAGCGACGGGTCGCTCGAATGCGCGGGCAGCCCGGTGAAGATGGCCCGGTGCCCGAAGAAGCCGCGGTGCCTCACGCCGACCCGCATTTCGGTCGGCTCGCCGATGATGGCCAGCGCAGGCGCCGGCACCTGGGCCTTCAGTTGCTCCACGAGCTGCGGAACGCCGAGGCAACCGATCTCCTCGTCGTAGGAGAAGGCCAGGTGGATCGGCCGGCGCAGCCGTTGCCGCCGCCATGCGGGCACGGCCGAGAGACTGGCGGCGATGAAGCCCTTCATGTCCGCCGCGCCGCGGCCGTGGAAGCGGCCGTTGCGCTCGGCCAGCGCGAAGGGACTCGAAGTCCAGTTCTGGTCGGTCACGGGCACGACATCGCTGTGCCCCGAGAGCACCATGCCGCCGGCAATGTCGGGACCGATGCTGGCGAGCAGGTTCGCCTTTCGCTTGTCGTCGCTGTGCACGAGCTGCACCTTGACGCCGTGCCCCGCGAGGTAGTCGGCGATCCAGTGGATCAGGTCGAGGTTGGAGCGATGCGAGGTCGTGTCGAATGCCACCAGGGCGCGAAGGATCTCGATGGTGTTCATGCGACACGCTCGGCGAGAGTGTTGTTGCCGCCGCCGCGGACGCCGCCGGCCGGATGCAAGGGTTGCCCGGGCTGTGCGGGATGTCCGCCCAGCCGCTCCTGCACCAGCTGCATGGCTGCGGAATGGGTCGGCGTGCCGGTGCGGGAGGCGAGTTCGAAGATCCGCTGCAGCGTGGCGCCGATGCCTTCCACCTGCGCATCCACCTTCGCGGCGTTGAAGCCCTCGTGCTCCGACGCCACGCGGATCAGGCCGCCCGCGTTGATGACGAAGTCGGGCGCGTACAGGATCTCCCTGTCGCGCAGCTGCCTGCCGTGCTCGTCGCGCGCAAGCTGGTTGTTGGAGCCGCCCGCGATCACCCGGAACTTCATCTGCGGCAGGGTCCGGTCGTTCACGACGGCGCCCATCGCACAGGGCGCGAACACGTCGGCCTGCACGGCGTAGATCGCGTCGGGTTCCACCACCAGCGCATCGAATTCGGCGGAGGCCTTGTGCGCGAGCGTCGCGTCTATGTCGGTCACCACCAGGTGCGCGCCTGCATCGGCGAGCAGCCGGCAGAGGTTCCAGCCGACGTTGCCCAGGCCCTGCACGGCCACCGTCAGCCCGCGCAGGTCGCGACCGAGCCGGTGCGCGACGCTGGCCACGATGCCGTGATAGACGCCCAATGCAGTGGTCGGCGAGGGATCCCCCGTGCCGCCCAGTGCCACCGGCAGGCCGACCACGTGCCGCGTGCTCTGCCTCACCCAGGCGAAGTCGTCGACGGTAGTGCCCACGTCCTCGGCGGTGATGTAGCGGCCGCCGAGGCGGTTGACTGCCACGCCCATGGCCCGCAGCAGCTCGGGCGTCTTGCTCTTGCGCGGATCGCCGAGGATCACCGACTTGCCGCCGCCCAGACCCAGCCCGGCGGCCGCGGCCTTGAAGGTCATGCCGCGCGACAGCCGCAGCACGTCGCGCAGGGCGGAGGCTTCGTCGGCGTACGGGTACATCCGGCAGCCACCCAGCGCCGGCCCGAGCCGCGTGCTGTGGATGGCGATGATGGCCCGCAGCCCGACCTTGTCATCGGATATGAAAACGACCTGCTCGTGGTCCGCGAAAGACTCGGTGGAGAAAACTGTCATCTGGTGCTTCTTGGATTTCGTGTGAACGAGCGCGGACCGGCTTCAATGCAAGGCCGCCGCATCAATGCCCGCGAAAGCAGGCTAGGAACAGCAACAGGCGACGTAGTCGTAGTAGAAGCTCCACCGGACGGACATCGAGATCCATGCCCGATAGAGGAAGGACTTCAGTGCTTGCTTGGCGAAATGATTGCGTCATGTGTTGGCCTCGCTTTGAGGTGCAGCATGACAGGTAGATTCGCCGCGATATTGGCGAAAATTTCTGCCTGATAAAGATCAGGCGGCAGATGACGGAGAATGGCTCGTCTCGCTGCTGAAGCCAATCTCTTCGAGAAGCCTTTGGTACTCGGTGAGTCCGAGGTTCTTCAAGGATTGATGATTTTCAGGTTCGACAATCATGCTGCTGTCGAAAAATTCGAAAACCATCGATTCAGCGAAGCGGTCGCTTGAAAGTTTGAATGGTGAATCCGAAGTTCCATCGGGAACCTCCGGTCCTGCATTCGGAATCAGGCAAGTCCAGACAAGACCGTGCCGCTCGACCGCAGGGAACATCGTGACCTTGAAGCAGTCCGCCGTCTTCGGCGCGAGCTTCTCCGGCACCTTCGTGCACTGGCCGTCGGAGCCGAATCGCAGGCCGTGATAGGCGCAGACGAGTTCTTCGCCCTCGACGCGGCCGCCGCTCAGCGGCAGCCCGCGATGCGGGCACATGTCGCGGCCGACGCGGATGCCGTCGGGCATCCGGTAGACGACCAGCCGCAGGTTCAGCACCATCACCTGCCGGGGCCTGGCAAGCGCATCGTCGGCCCGGCAGACCGGAAACCACTGCCTCGCGAGAATGGGCCAGTCCTGTTCCGCGTAGGTGCAGTTCGAGGGCAGGAAGCCCTCGGGCAGGGGACGGGAGCTGGCTGCTTCGAGTGGTGCTTCGGCCGGCATGTCTTTCCGCCTACTTGAGCAGGCCGATCCGGATCCTGCGGTTGTGCTGCCCCTTGTTCTCGATCTTCAGGATGCGCAGCGGCGCCGATTGCGAAGTCTTCGCGAGATGCGTGCCGCCGCAGGCCTGCCGGTCGAGACCGACGATCTCGATGATGCGCGTGGTGCCGTCGTCCTGGGCAGGCGGCGCGACCGAGCGGCTGCGCAGCACGCCGGGCTCGAGCGAGAGCGCCGCCGCGTCGAGGTACACGGCATTCACCTGCAGGCCGTCGGAGATCAGGCTGTTGAGCTGGGGCTCGAGCTTGCGCAGCTCGTTGTTGTCGACGGAGGGCAGGTCGAAGTCGATGCGAGCCGTGCCGTCGGCGCCCATCTGCACGCCCGTCACCAGCGAGCCCTCGAAGCGCTGGTAGACGAGCGCGTTGAGGATATGCAGGCCCGTGTGCAGCTGGCTCATCATGAAGCGGAAGTCCTGGTCGACGCTTGCGACCACCTTGTCGCCGGGGGCCTTGCCGATGTCCGATTCGTCGAAGACGTGCCAGGCGTTCCTGCCTTCCATCTCGATGCGGTCGATCTTCACTTCGCTGCCGTTCCACTGCAGCGTGCCGCGATCCGCCAGTTGCCCGCCGCCGCCCGGATAGAAGTAGGACTTGTCGAGAAGAACTGCGTTCGGCCGGCGTGCGATGACGTCGGCCTCGAACTGGAGGCGGTCGGGTTCGATGTGGCAAAGATACTGGGACATGAATTCCTCGGGTTGTGCGGGATGCTTGATTGCTTTCTCAGGAA
>NZ_CP157613.1:0-217500 GCF_048301545.1 Variovorax sp. NFACC27 | reverse complement strand
GCGGAGCCTTGTAGTCTAGCACGATTTTTTCAAATCTCACCAAACTTTCCTGGCTTTTCGCCTCAACCAACTTCTTTCGCAACCCGCAACATTCATCGCAAGTCGCTGAAGCAGTTCGTTTCAGCGAAGCCTTCGATTATGCACCGTTTTTTCAAACCGCGTCAACTTTCGAAGACTTTTTCTTCACCCCATCCAACCACCTCCGAAGAGACCGGCTGGACCTGAACACCAAGAGGTATTCAGCAGCGAAGCCCACGAGTATATGACAGATTTTGAGGTCCCGTCTACTCTTGAGCACTTTTTTGCGCGGAGGCTCTACACCTCCCCTCATAAATGAAGAAAGCCGCCCTCGGGCGGCTTTCTTCATTCAGCGAGACGCTACTTATTAGTAGTAGCGCGAGCTGTTCATGCGACGCATGGCTTCGTACAGCGTGGGCATGCGCACTTCCTGCGAACGGGCGCTCATGCGGGCCAGTGCGTCGATCTTGGCAGCTTCAGCCGCCGGGACAGCGCCTTCAGATTGCTGGCGCCACATCGCGGCTTGCAGATCCTGCATCACGCGCGGATCGTTCTTGGCGGTTTCCAGGAAGCGGGCATCGGCACGGGCAGCAGCGCGGCGTTGTGCGGCGGCGCGCCAGGCGGTGCCGATGGCACCCTGGCTGATCGAACCTGCGAACAGCGCGAACAGGCCGATGGCCGCGACGCAGAACACAGTCCAGACAGCGAGCAGGCCGCCGTCGTTCCAGTTGGAAACGAGCGATTCGGTCACCACCAGGACAGCCGCCGCGATGGCGATGATCAGCAGGGCGATGAGCGGGCGGGCGCCATTGGCACCTGCGCGGGCGGCCTGGATCTGGCCGAACAGGACTTCGGCGCGACGTACGCCGGGGTGGACGGTAGGTTGGTCAACGTGAACGAAGCTGGTCATGATGCATCCCTCCTGGGACAGTGGTAATCAGTGGTGGCGAACAAGGCCGATGTGGTGATATTAGGGCTTACCCTAGTGTTTATCCACTTTATCTTTCTGATGTTTATCATTCACAAGACTGATGGACGTCAACTTTCGCACGCTAGACCTCAACCTGCTCCGCGTCTTCGACGAGGTGATGGCAGAACGCAACCTCACGCGCGCCGCCCGCAACCTGTCGATCACACAGCCGGCGGTAAGCAACGCACTGCGACGCCTGCGCGAGGTTCTTGGAGATGAACTGGTGCGCCGCTCGGGCGCCGGCGTGGAGCCCACGCCGCGGGCGCTCGCCCTCTGGCCGACCGTACGGGACTCCCTGCGCCAGCTGCAGCACACGCTGGCCCCCGGCGAGTTCGATGCCGGCGTCGCCGACACCACCTTCCTGCTGGCTATGGCCGACGCCACGGCGGCCGAGCTCATCCCGGGCCTGGTCCAGATCGCCGAACAGGAAGCCCCCGCCATTTCGCTGCGCGTGCTGCCGCTGACCACGCGCGATCCGCGCCGCATGCTGGAACAGGAAGAAGTCGACATGGCCGTCGGCTACTTCCCGGCGGTGATCGCGAGCCTCGCGGCGCGGGGGCAGTCGGGGGTGGGGGTGCCGTTCGAGACCCAGCGGCTCTACCTGGGTCAATATGTATGCGTGATGCGACGGGGCCATCCACTGGCCGATGCGCCCCTCACGCTGGACGACTACTGCGCCGCCCGCCACCTGCTGGTGAGCTTCTCGGGGCGCCCCTACGGCTTCATCGACCAGACGCTGGGCGCCATGGGACGCGAGCGACGCATCGTAGTAACGGTGAACCAGTTCTTCACGGCGGGCCGGGTGGTCGCCAATTCAGACCTGCTGACCGTGCTGCCCCGTCACTTCGTGACCGTGACCGGCATCGACGACCAGCTGGTGCTGCGCGACCTGCCCTTCGACCAGCCCCCGGTGCACGTCGACGCCATCTGGCACCGGCGCGCCCAGCACGGGCACTCGCACGAATGGCTGCGCAATGCGCTGCTGCGCTCGGCGGCCGCAGCTTTCGCCGGGTCGGTCCTCGGGCAGAAAGTGCCCGGCTGACCGAACCGGAACTGGATCAGCGGACGACGCTGAGCCAGGCGCTGGCTGCAGCGCGCAGTTCCTGGGCGTGATGAGCGCCGCGGCCGGCGCGCATGTCGGCGCTTTCCATCAGTGCGGCGGCGTGGCTGGCCGGGGCATTGGCGCTGGAGGAACGGAAGAAACGGGCCACTTGGGCGATGAGGCTGAACATGATGGTGCGCGGCTCGTGGCTGCGCTTGAGTGGTTGATGTCCCAAGAATAAGGGTTAACCCTAGCAAATCAACCCGGGCTTTATGCGTGTCATGCATGGGGCAATTCACCTAGACTGGCCCGACGATGAAGCTGCAACTGCTGTCCGACCTGCACCTGGAGTCCCATCCCCACTTCCGCGCCGAGCCGCTACCGGGCGCAGACCTGCTGATACTTGCGGGCGACATCGGCTCCTACCAGCAGGGCTCCCGCCTGACCGACACCGATTTCGGCCTGGGCAGGTTCTCGCCCCGCAACGGCTGGCCGGTGCCGGTGATCTACGTGCCGGGCAACCACGAGTACGACAGCGTCGACTTCGACGAGACCCACCAGCGCCTGCGCGCGCTCTGCGACGAGCTAGACATCATCTGGCTGGAGCGCGAAACCCGGGTGATAGAAGGCGTCCGCTTCGTCGGCACCACGCTCTGGGCCGATTTCGACGCACTGGCCGAGCCGACCGACAGCCTGGCCGAGGCGCTCAAGAAACGCGGCAAGGCGATGCGCGCGGCCGATTTCTATCTTGAAAAAGCGGCCACCATGCGTAACGGCGAACTTTTCCTCGCCGCACAGCTGCGCGACCAGGCGCTGGCCTGCCAGACCTGGCTCACGCAAGCGCTGGCCGAGCCTTTCGAGGGCACCACGGTGGCCATCACCCACTTCGCGCCCAGCCTCGAAAGCGCGGATCCGCGCTACGGATTGACACCGGGCACCGCCGGTTTCTGCAATGCGCTCGACGAACTGCTGCCGCAGGCGAGGCTGTGGCTGCACGGCCACCTGCATTGCCCGTCCGACTACGTCAAGAACGGCTGCCGCGTGGTCGCCAACCCGCTGGGCTACGCCCGCAACGGCGAACAGGAAGGCTACAAGCCCCAGCTGCTGATCGAGGTGCCCGGCACCCGGTAACGGTCGGCAACGCCTTGGCAGCCGTCGCTGTGTAGACTGGCCCGATTCCATCTGATCGATGGGGAGCGCGCCATGACGCAGCAGCAGACACAACAACGACGTAACTTCCTGCAGCAGACCGCCGGCGCAGCCGCGGCCACGGGCCTGCTCTCCCTATGGCCGAGGGCCTTTGCCCAAGGATCGACGGAGCCGGCCACCGGCAGGGCCATGGGCCAGCTCTCGATGACCGAGATGTCCCGCCGCCTCGCCGCGGGCAGCCTCAGCAGCAGCCAGCTGGTGGAAGAAGCGCTGGCCGCCATCCAGAACCCCGCCGGCGAAGGCGCGCGCACCTTCATCCGGGTGCACGCCGACTCGGCCCGCGCCACGGCGGCCCGGCTCGACGCCGAGCGCAAGAGCGGCCGCCCGGCTGCCTCGCCCATCGCCGGCATCCCGATCTCGCTGAAGGACCTGTTCGACGAAGCCGGCGTCACCACGCTCGGCGGCTCGATGGTGCTGGCCGGCCAGCCGCCCGCGGCGCGCGACGCCCTCGTGGTCGAGCGGCTGCGGCGTGCCGGCGCGATCGTCATCGGACGCAGCAACACCGTCGAGTTCGCCTACACCGGGCTGGGCATCAACCCGCACTACGGCACGCCGAAGAACGTCTACGACCGCGCGACGGGCCGCATTCCCGGAGGCTCGACCTCGGGCGGCGCAATCTCGGTGGCCGACGGCATGGCGGCCGGCGCCATCGGCACCGACACCGGCGGCTCGCTGCGGATCCCGGCCGCGCTCAACGGGCTGGTGGGCTTCAAGCCGACGCAGCGGCGCATTCCGCTCGACGGCGTGATGCCGCTGTCGACCTCCTTCGACTCGGCCGGCCCGATGGCCTGGACGGTCGAAGACTGCGCCCTGCTCGACGCCGTGCTGGCCGCCGAGCTGCAGCGGCCGCTGCGCGTGCTGCCGATGCGCGGCCTGCGCTTCGCGGTGCCCAAGACCTTCTTCCAGGACGAGCTCTCGCCGCCCGTGGCCGCGGCATTCGCGTCGGCGCTGGCCAAGCTCTCGGCCGCCGGCGCCACCGTCACCGAGCTGCCGATGACGGAGTTCGCGAAGGCGCCGGCCATCAACCCGCGCGGCATGATCACCGCCGCCGAGGCCTTCACCTGGCACCGCGAAATCATCAAGACCGGCGCGGCCAAGTACGACCCGCGCGTGCTGGCCCGCATCAAGACAGGCGAAACCATCACCGCCCCCGACTACCTGCAGCTGCAGGCGCTGCGCCGCCAGTTCATCCGCTCGATCAACACGGCCGCCATCGGCTACGACGCGATGCTGATGCCCACCACGCCCGACATCGCCCCGCCGATCGCCGAGGTTCTGAAGGACGACGACACCTACTACCGCATCAACGCCCGCATGCTGCGCAACCCCTCGGTGGTGAACCTGTTCGACGGCTGCGCGCTCTCGGTACCCTGCCACGACGCGGGCACGGCGCCCGTCGGGCTGATGCTCGCCAGCATCGGCAATACCGATCACCGCCTGCTGGCGGTCGGCGCGGCGGTGGAGGCGGTGGTGGCCCCGCGGCGCGCGCTCGTCAGCAGCTGACGGGGGCTGCCTTCTCGCCAGCCGCTCAGCGCGCGGCCAGGCCGTCGAAGCAGGTCGCGAGCACCAGTTCGACGATCTGCTCGTCGGTCTGCTGTCCACCGGCCTTCAGGAAGCCCAGCACCGGATCGCAGGCGCGCGCGAACAGCGTGTAGAGCACGGCGATAGCCGGCAGCTTCGGGTTGAGCGAGCCGTCGGCCTGCGCCGCCTGGATCCAGCCGCCGAGCCGGTCGCTGATGGTCACGAGGCGGTCGAGGTAGCCCTTGTTGCCCATCAGCGTGGCGCGCAGGCTGGAGTTCTGGTGAGGCAGCAGGGGCATCTCGCCGGCCAGCTGCACCTCCATCGCCCAGCGCACAACTGCGCGCAGCTTGGCGGCCGGCTTGTCGTCGGCCGGCACCGAGGCCAGGAAATCGAGGGTGCGCTGCATGATGCGCACCATCGCGGCGGCGGCCAAGTCTTCCTTGCTCGGAAAGTGCTTGTAGAGGCTGGCCTTGGCGATGCCGACGGATGCGGCGACCTCGTCGACCGTCATCGATTCGAAGCCCTTCTCGGCAAGCAGGCGGTTGGCGGTCTGCACGATGGCCTCTTCGCGGGCCAGCAGCATCTGTTCCTTGAACGAGGTCTTGACGGGGGCGGTGGCGCTCATGCCGGAAATTCTAGTCTTGCCCGTCGCTGGGCAGACGGCACGGATGCCGAAATACCGGACAGTCTATTAATTACCAACCGGTTGCCTTCACTCATCCTCGGCCTCGGTCTCAGCCGCCGCGCCCCTTGGACACCAGCTTGATGCCCGGCATCAGCTCGGCCGCCAGCTCGGGCCGCTCCAGCGCGTAGTCGAGGTTCATGCGCGCGATCTCGACGTGCTCCTCGCCCAGCGCCTGCGCCCGCGAGCCCTGCCCGCGCTCGATGGCCTGCACCATCGCATGGTGCGTGCGGTGCGCCTGCCGCATCCACTGCTGGCCCTCCTCCATCGACGACTGCATCGGCAGCATGGCGCTGGGGGCGGCGAAGGGCTGGCCGCCGAGCATGTCCATCACCCGCTTGAGCGCGAGGTTGCCGCAGCCTTCGATGATCAGCTTGTGGAAGCGGTCGTTCATCTCGACGTAGGCCGCGTAGTCGTCGAGCTCCATGCTCGGCTTGTTGACGGCGCGATCGCCGTCCTCGAGGCAGTCCTTGAGGTCGCGCAGCAGCTGGCGGGGCGCGCCGTCCTCGGCCAGCAGGCGCGCGGCGAAGCCTTCGATCACGCCGCGCACGCGGATGGCGTCGGCCACCTCCTGCGAGGTGAAGCGGCGCATCTGGTAGCCGCCGCTGGGCGACTGCTCGATCAGCCCTTCGTGCTCCAGGCTGGCCAGCGCCAGCCGCACCGGGGTGCGCGAAGCCTCGAGCTTCTCGGCCAGCGGGATCTCGGCCAGCCGCTCTCCGGGCACGAATTCGCCCTTGAGGATCATGTCGCGCAGTTGCACGAGCACGCGGGATTGTTGGGAGTCCATCGGCGAATTCTAGGAGACGAGGCCGGCATTGCACGCAGCGTATTTACGCTGGCTCAGTTGTTGCATGCACTGCTTCACAAGAAGTGTCAAAAACTGACGATACGCTCAGCGTTTACCCTGATTTTCGGCTTTCAAAGCCCCAAATCGGGGCGAAACGGCAGATGAAAGTTTGACCCGGATCGAGGATCACCAACAGAATGCATACAGTTGCATGCAATAGCTGCAGACCTCTTTCCACAGTCCCCACGATGGAGCCCGCACGATGATCAGCGCAGAGCAGAACGATTTCATCACCCGCGTCGGACCCGGCGCCCCTGCCGGCAAGCTGCTGCGCCGCTACTGGCAGCCGGTGGCCCTGGCCGACGAACTGGCCGGCCCGCGCCCGGTCAAGCCCGTGAAGCTCATGGGGCAGGACTTCGTCCTGTTCCGCGACGAGAGCGGCCAGCTCGGCATGCTCGACCGAGACTGCCCGCACCGCGGTGCCGACCTCGCCTTCGGCCGGCTCGAGAACGGCGGCATCCGCTGCGCCTTCCACGGCTGGCTGTTCGACGCCAAGGGCAACTGCCTCGAGACCCCGGCCGAGCCCGCCACCAGCAAGCTGTGCAGCCGCATCAAGCAGTCGGCCTATCCGGTGGTCGAGAAGAGCGGCGTGGTCTTCGCCTACATCGGCGAGGGCGAGCCCCCCGCCTTTCCCGAGTTCGACTGCTTCGTCGCGCCCGACACCCACACCTTCGCGTTCAAGGGCCTGTTCGAGTGCAACTGGCTGCAGGCGCTCGAAGTGGGCATCGACCCCGCGCACGCCTCTTACCTGCACCGCTTCTTCGAGGACGAGGACACCTCCGAGAGCTACGGCAAGCAGTTCCGCGGCGCCTCGGCCGACTCCGACATGCCCATCACCAAGGTGCTGCGCGAGTACGACCGGCCCGACATCAGCGTCGAGCCCACCGACTACGGCTTCCGCCTGAAGGCGCTGCGCAAGCTGTCGGAAGACACCACCCACGTGCGCGTGACCAACCTGGTGTTCCCGCAGGCCTTCGTGATTCCGATGAGCTCCGAGATGACCATCTCGCAGTGGCACGTGCCGGTGGACGACACGCACTGCTACTGGTACGCCATCTTCACCAGCTTCACCGGCCCGGTCGACAAGCAGCAGATGCGCGAGCAGCGCCTGAAGCTCTACGAGCTGCCCGACTACACCTCGCGCAAGAACAAGCGCAACAACTATGGCTACAGCATCGAGGAACAGCTCACCGAGACCTACACCGGCATGGGCGACGACATCAACGTGCACGACCAGTGGGCGGTGGAGTCGCAGGGGCCCATCCAGGACCGCACGCGCGAGCACCTGGGCAGCACCGACAAGGGGATCATCGCCTACCGCCGCGTGCTGGTGAAGGCCATCGAGGCCACGCTCGCCGGCGAAGGCGCGCCGATGGTCATCGACGCCGCACAGGCCGGCGCCATGACCGGCCCGCCCTCCATCGACGGCATCGGCCGCAACGTCGCCGACGAAGCCTCCACCGAGGCCTACTGGCAGGACGCCGACCGCGCACGGCGCCTGAAGTCGGACTGGGCCTCCGCACGCCTGGCCGCTGCCTGACCCGCTCACAGGACGCACGCGCCATGAGCAGCCACACATTCGTCGACCGCTTCGGCCTCTGGAGCGAAGACCAGCACGCGCAGGCCAGGGAGCTGGTGCGCCGCATCGACAGCGGCGAGGTCGACCTCGTTCGCTTCGCCTGGCCCGACCAGCACGGCATCCTGCGCGGCAAGACGCTCGTCGCCGCCGAGGCGCGCTCGGCCCTCTGGGAGGGCGTGAACCTCACCTCCACCCTGCTGGCCAAGGACACCTCGCACAAGACCGTGTTCCCGGTGTTCACCCAGGGCGGGGGCTTCGCCGTCGAGGGCCTGCAGGGCGGCGCCGACTTCACCATCGTGGCCGACCCGGCCACCTTCAAGGTCCTGCCGTGGTCACCGCGCACCGGCTGGGTGATGTGCGACGCCTACATGGCCGACGGCAAGCCCTGCCCCTTCGCAACGCGGCAGATCCTGCAGCGCGCAGTGCGCCAGCTCGACGAGCTGGGGCTGGACTTCATCGCCGGCCTCGAGGTCGAGTTCCACGTCTTCAGGCTCGACGACGCGCGCATGGGCCTGGCCGACTCGGGCCAGCCCGGCGAGCCGCCGCGCGTGTCGCTGCTCTCGCACGGCCACCAGTACCTCACCGAGCTGCGCTACGACCGCGTCGACGGGCTGATGGAGCTGCTGCGCTCGCAGCTCATGGCGCTCGGCCTGCCGCTGCGTTCGCTGGAAATCGAATTCGGCCCCAGCCAGTTCGAGCTGACCTTCGGCCCCACCGCCGGCGTCATGCCCGCCGACACCATGGTGCTGCTGCGCAGCGCCATCAAGCAGGTCTGCCAGCGCAACGGGCTGCATGCCACCTTCATGTGCCGGCCGAAGATCCCGAACGTGATGTCCAGCGGCTGGCACCTGCACCAGTCGCTGCGCCGCAAGAGCGACGGCGTCAACGCCTTCATGCCGGAAGCCGCAAGCGGCCAACCGCTGAGCGAGACCGGCATGCACTACCTCGGCGGCCTCAAGGCGCACGCCTGCGGCGCCGCGGCGCTGGCGAGCCCCACCATCAACGGCTACCGGCGCTACCGCCCCTTCTCGCTCGCGCCCGACCGCGCGATCTGGGCCAAGGACAACCGCGGCGCGATGCTGCGCGTGCTCGGCGGCCCGGGCCAGTCCGCCACGCGCATCGAGAACCGCGTGGGCGAGCCGACGGCCAACCCGTACCTGTATCTCGCATCCCAGCTCTTCTCGGGCCTGGACGGCATCCGCAACCGGATCGACCCCGGCCCCTCGGCCGACGCGCCCTACGAGACGCCTGCGGAGCAGCTGCCCCGTTCGTTGGGCGACGCCCTCGCCTGCCTGCGCCGCGACGAGATGCTCAACGCGCAGATGGGCAAGACCTTCGTCGACTACCTCTGCCACATCAAGGAAGCGGAGATCGCCCGCTTCAACCTGGAAGTCTCGGAGTGGGAACACCGCGAGTACTTCGACATGTTCTAGAACCCATGCCCACGATCCACTACATCCTCAAGGACGGCACCACGCGCGAGGTCGACGCCAAGGTCGGCGCCAGCGTGATGGAGACCGCCATCCGCGGCAACGTGCGCGGCATCGACGCCGAGTGCGGCGGCTGCTGTTCCTGCGCCACCTGCCACGTCTACGTGGACGACGCCTTCATCGACATGCTGCCGCCGCCCGACGACATGGAGAGCGCGCTGCTCGATGCCGTGGCGTCCGAGCGCAGGCCCGGCTCGCGCCTGAGCTGCCAGCTCAGCATCACCGCGGCCTTCGATGGCCTCACGGTGCGCGTGCCCGATACCCAGGTTTGACGCCCCCTCGGGCATCATCGCCCGCTTTGTTTTCACCCGGTTACACGACAGCGGCGCCCGATCGGCGCATCCACTCCACCTGAAAGGCCCTTTTCCATGACGCCAACGACGATGACCAAGAGAACCCTCCTCTCGACCCTGCTGCTGGCCGGCCTCGGCTTGGCGGGCGCCACGGCGCATGCGGCCGGCGAGCCGCTGCGCATCGGCCTCATCGCCACCTACTCGGGCCCCTACGCCGACTACGGCCGCCAGTTCGACGCCGGCATCGCGCTCTACCTGAAGGAGCACGGCGGCAAGGTGGGCGGCCGCACGGTCGAGATCATCAAGAAGGACACCGCCGGCCCCGCGCCCGACGCCGCCAAGCGCATCGCGCAGGAACTCATCGTGCGCGACAAGGTGAGCGTGCTCACCGGCCTGGACTTCAGCCCCAACGCGTATGCCGTGGGCGCCATCGCCACGCAGGCGAAGATCCCGACCATCGTGATGAACGCGGCCTCGTCGGCCATCACCACCAGCTCGCCCTACGTGGCGCGCCTGTCGTTCACCGTGCAGCAGGTCACCGACCCGATGGCGCGCTACATGCTCAAGGAAGGCATCAAGGACGCCTACACCGTGGTCGCCGACTACGCCTCGGGCGTCGATGCGGAAACCGCCTTCAAGAAGACCTTCACCGCCGGCGGCGGCAAGGTCTCGGGCGAGGTGCGCACGCCGATGAACAACCCCGACTTCTCGGCCTACGTGCAGCGCATCAAGGACGCCAAGCCCCAGGCCGTGTTCTTCTTCTTCCCCTCGGGCGTGATGCCGCCGGCCTTCCTCAAGGTGTGGAAGGAGCGCGGCATGGAGCAGGCCGGCATCAAGCTCTACGCCACCGGCGAGGCCACAGACGACAGCTACCTCGACGCCACCGGCGACGTGGCGCTGGGCCTGGTCACCAGCCACCACTACTCCTTCGCACACCCTTCGCCGAAGAATCAGAAGTTCGTGAAGGACTTCGCCGCCGACAACGGCACCAAGCTGCGCCCGAGCTACTTCGCCGTGACCGCCTACGACGCGATGGCCGCCATCGACCTCGCGCTGGCCAAGACCAAGGGCGACACCGCCGGCGACAAGTTCATGGACGCGCTCAAGGGCCTGAGCTTCGAGAGCCCGCGCGGCCCCGTGGAGATCGACCCGGCCACCCGCGACATCGTGCAGACCGTCTACATCCGCAAGACCGAGCGCGTGAACGGCCAGCTGGTGAACGTCGAGTTCGACAAGTTCGAGCGCGTGAAGGACCCGGCCAAGGAAGGCGCCGCAGCCAAGTAGGCGCGCCCTCGTATCCATCGTTCAGCCAGCGAGTCAGCAAGCGGGAAATTCATGGGCATCGTGATCTTCGACGGAGTGGCCTACGGCATGCTCCTCTTTCTCATCGGCGTGGGCCTGTCCATCACGATGGGGCTCATGAATTTCGTCAACCTCGCGCACGGCAGCTTCGCGATGGTGGGCGGCTACGCCGCGAGCGTGCTCATGAACCAGCTCGGGCTGGGCTTCGGGCTTTCGCTGGTGGCCGCCTTCGTGGCGGCCGCGGTCACGGGCGCGGTGCTTGAATTCCTGTTCTATCGCCGGCTGTACCGCGCGCATCCGCTCGACCAGGTGCTGCTGTCGATCGGCGTGGTGTTCGTGTCCATCGCCGCCTTCACCTACTTCTTCGGCCCGACGATGCAGCCCTTCACGCTGCCGCCGGCGCTCGACGGGCAGGTGTCGCTGGCCGGACTGGAAGTGGGCCGCTATCGCCTCTTCCTGATCGTCTGCGGCGTGCTCGTGCTGGCCGCGCTGCTGCTGGGCCTGGGCAAGACGCGCTACGGCGCCATGGTGCGCGCGGCGGTGGACAACCAGCGCGTGGCCGGCGGCACCGGCATCCACGTGCAGCGCCTCTTCTTCCTGACCTTCTCGCTGGGCTGCGGCCTCGCGGGACTCGGCGGCGCGCTGAGCCTCGGCATGCTGGGGCTGGAGCCCTCGTTCCCGCTCAAGTACCTCGTCTACTTCCTGATGGTGGTCTGCGTCGGCGGCGCGGGCACCGTCACCGGGCCCTTCATCGCGGCGCTGCTGGTCGGCATCGTCGACGTGGCGGGCAAGTACTACCTGCCGGAGACCGGCGCATTTCTCATCTACGTCTTCATGATCGTCATGCTGCTCGTGCGGCCGAACGGCATCGTCGCGAAGAAGGGGCTCGCATGAGAGCCCTGAGCCTTTCCCCCGCGCAGATGCGCATCGCCGAAGCCGCGTTCTGGCTCGCGCTCGCGTCGAGTTTCTTCCTGCTTCCCGACAAGCTCACGCTGATGAGCCAGGTCATGATCTTCGGCCTGTTCGCCGTGTCGCTCGACATGGCGCTGGGCTACGCGGGCATCCTCACCGTGGGCCACGCGGCCTTCTTTGGCGCCGGTGCCTACGCGGCCGGCCTGCTCGCGAAGTACGGCTGGAGCGAACCCTTCAGCGGCCTCGTGTTCGCGCTGGCGGTGTGCGGCGCGCTGGGCTACGTGCTGAGCTACCTCGTGGTGCGCGGCGCCGACCTCACGCGGCTGATGATCACCATCGGCGTGTGCGTGCTGCTGTACGAGCTGGCCAACCGGCTCTCGGGCATCACCGGCGGCACCGACGGGCTGCAGGGTGTGGCCATCGCGCCGGTGCTGGGCCTCTTCGAATTCGACCTCTACGGCAAGACCGCGTTCGGCTATGCCTTCGGCGTGGTGCTCGCGATGTTCCTGCTCGTGCGGCTGGTGCTGCGCTCGCCCTTCGGGCTGGCGCTGCGCGGCATCCACGACAGCCGCAAGCGCATGACGGCCATCGGCTCGCCGGTGGAGGCGCGGCTGCGCATGGCCTACGCCTTCTCGGCGGCGGTGGCTGGCGTGGCGGGCGCCCTGCTGGCGCAGACCACGCAGTTCGTCGGCATCGAGTCGATCGGCTTCAACCGCTCGGCCGAGGTGCTCATCATCCTGGTGCTCGGAGGCACGGGGCGGCTGTACGGCGGGATGATCGGCGCCATCGTCTACATGCTGGTGCACGACTGGTTCGCGGACATGAATCCGCAGTACTGGATGTTCTGGCTCGGCATCTTCCTGATCGCGGCCGTCATGCTGGGACGCGGCGGCATCATGGGCGCGCTCTCGCGCTTCGTGCGCACGGGGAAGGCGCGATGACGAACACCACGCACTCCCTGCGCACGCAGGGCCTCGGCGTGCGCTTCGGCGCCTTCCAGGCCGTGGGCGACGTCAACCTCTCGCTCGAACCCGGCGCGCGGCAGGCGCTGATCGGGCCCAACGGCGCGGGCAAAACCACGCTCATCAACCTGCTGACCGGCGTGCTCAAGCCCACCAGCGGCAGCATCCACATGGGCGGGCTCGACATCACGCGCCTGCCGGGCGACAAGCGCGCACGCATGGGCCTGGCGCGCACCTTCCAGATCAACACGCTGTTCCCTAGCCTCACGCCGCTGCTGTCGGTGGTGCTGGCGATAAGCGAGCGCGAAGGGCTGGGCGCCACCTGGTGGCGGCCGCTGAAGGGCTGCACGGCCGTGTTCGACGAGGCGCACGCACTGCTGGGCACGCTGAAGCTCGACAGCCTCGCCGACGTGCCCGTGGCCGAGCTGGCCTACGGCAAGCAGCGGCTGCTCGAGATCGCGCTCGCGCTCGCGGCCAAGCCCCGCATCCTGCTGCTCGACGAACCCGCCGCCGGCGTGCCGGAGGACGAGAGCGGCGAGCTGTTCGAGGCCATCGCGGCGCTGCCGCGGGACATCAGCGTGCTCTTCATCGAGCACGACATGAAGCTGGTCTTCCGCTTCGCGCGCCGCATCTCGGTGCTGGTGGGTGGCCGCATCCTCACCGAGGGCACGCCTTCGGAAATCGGCGCAGACCCGCGCGTGCGCGAGGTCTACCTGGGCAGTTCGCACCTCCATCACCACCCACACGACCAACATGCCTGAAGCACTCGCCTTCGACAACGTCACCGCCGGCTATGGCAACGCCGTGGTGCTCGACCGGCTGGCTTTCTCCCTGCAGCAGGGCGAAAGCCTCGCCATCCTCGGGCGCAACGGCGTGGGCAAGACCACGCTGCTCGAGACGCTGATGGGCAACACACGCGTGATGCAGGGCGCGATCCGCTGGCAGGGCACGGACATCGTGCGCTGGCCCTCGCACCAGCGCGTGCGCGCGGGGCTGGGCTGGGTGCCGCAGGAGCGCGAGGTGTTCCCCTCGCTCACCGTCGAGGAGAACCTCACCGTCATCTCGCGCCTGGGCGGCTGGAACCTCAAGCGCGTCTACGACTTCTTCCCGCGCCTGCGTGAGCGCCGCGGCAACTACGGCAACCAGCTCTCGGGCGGCGAACAGCAGATGCTCGCCATCGGCCGCGCGCTGATGACCAACCCGAAGCTGCTGCTGCTCGACGAGCCCATGGAAGGCCTCGCGCCGATCATCGTGGAAGAGCTCGCCGCGGCGATCCGCCGGCTGTGCGAGTCCGAAGGGCTCGCCTCGATCGTGGTCGAGCAGCATCCGGTGCTCGCGCTGGAGATGACGCACAAGGCGATCGTGCTGGAGCGCGGCACGGTGGTGCACGCGGGGCCGAGCGCGGAGCTGGCGGCCGACCAGGAATTGCTGGAAGGCTTGCTGGGCGTCGGGGTCTGATTGCAGGACACCGCGGAACCGGCTTTGCCGGGCCGCAGGTGTCGCCCCCGGCGAGGGGGTTGGCGAAGCGACACGAAGTGCGCGAAGCCTGGGGGAGTACCTGGCCTAGCTGAGCATCTGCCCGCGGCTGCCGATGACGGCCACGTCCACGAACTGGCCGCCTTCGCGGTTGGTGCGCCCGTAGTTGATCTTCACGCCGCCCAGGTCGAAGTTCTCGATGCTCGCGAGGCCCGACATCACCGAGGCGCGCGTGAGCGAACTGCCGGCGCGGCGCATGCCTTCGGCCAGCACGGCGGCATTCAGGTAGCCCTCGAGGCTGGTGAGCGAGAACTCCTTGACGCCGTTGGCCGTCATGTCGGCCTGGTAGCGGCGCACGATCTCGAACTTGGTCGAGTACGGCGAGGGCACCACGATCACGAAGCCCAGGCCCTTGGCCAGGTCGCCCATGGCCGACAGCGCGCTGGCCGTGATCGACAGGCCGTAGGCCGAACTGCTGTTGCCCGCCTCGCGCAGCGCCTTCAAAAACACCGGCGCAGTGCCGGCCAGGCCGACCACCACCACCTGCGGCTTGGCCTTGGCGATGGCTTCGGCGGCGGGGCCCACTTCCATGCTGGTGGTGTTGGGCGTGGTCGCGATCACCGCCGGCTCCAGCTTGGCCTTGGCCAGCGCGTTCTTGAAGGCGGCCAGCACCGACTGCCCCAGCGGGTCGTTCGAATGCACGAGGCCGATGCGGCTCTGGCCGAGCACGGCGGCGGTGCTCACCAGCTTCTCGACTTCCTGGTCGTAGTTGGCGCGCACCCAGAAGGTGTTGGGCGAATTCTTCTTGCGAAGGGAGATGGTGCCGGTGATGGGGCCCACCACGGCCATGCCGGGCACCGCGTCCATCACCTCGGCCGTCTGGCGCGTGCCCAGCGGGTGCACCAGCGCGAGCACGGAGCTGTCCTTCTCGAAGGCCAGCGCGTTGGCCTTGGCCACTTCGGGCTTGAAGGTGTCGTCGGCCATCACGAGCTCGACCTTGGTGCCGTTGATGCCGCCCGCCTTGTTCAGCGCGTTGAAGAAGGCGCTCGAACCCTGGTAGAGCCCCTGACCGTTGGCCTTCTCGACGCTGCTGTTGTCGAAGGTGGTCCCGATGCGCAGCGGCCGGTTCTGCGCGAGCGCCGGAAACCCGAGGCCTGCGGCGGCGGTTGCGGCGGCCAGCCCGGTCAGTGCGCGACGACGGCTGGTGGAAAGCGGCGCAATCGACTCGCGCGGCACGGGAACGGTCATGTCGAAGTCTCCAGAAGAAAGGCGTCTGTGACAAAAGTTCACAATCTCGGAGGAAATGTAACGCACCTTCCCTCGCCGGCGATGACCCAGGCAGCTACTTCGTCGCCGGCTTCGGCATGGCCGCCACATAGCGCGCGTCGGTCAGGGTGCCGAGGAAGGCGCTGATCTCGTCGATCTCCTCGTCGGTCAGCGCCGGCGTTGTGCCGGGGCGACGGTTCATCGGCGTGGAATTGACGTTGATGTTGCCGCGATAGGCCGCCGGCACGTCGTCGAAGGTCGGCTTGCCGTGGTACCACTTCGCCGGGTCGGTAGAGCGCGTGGCGTAGAACGCGACCGCGTCGCGCAGCGTGGTGAACACGCCGTTGTGCATGAAGCTCTGGCGCACCGCCACGTTGCGCAGCCCCGGCGTGCGGAAGTAGCCGCACCACTGGTTGGGCTCCGGCCAGCGCAGCTGCGCGGCCGTGCGGCACAGGCCGTTGTCGAAGCGGCGCGGATCGCGGTTGGCGGGCAACGAGCGGTTGCGCGGCACGGCGATGGCGTCATAGCCGAAGTCGGTGAACAGCGATCGCTCGGGCCGGCTCGCGGTGTCGGACAGCGTGTGGCACGACATGCAGTTGCCCTTGTCCGGGTTCTTGAACAGCGCCAAACCGCGCATCTCCTGCGGGCTCAGCGGCGTGCGGTTGCGCAGGTAGTCGTCGAAGCGCGAGCTGAAGGGCGCCATCTCGTCGCTCTGCAGGAAGGCCTGCAGCGCCTGGCCGATGCCCTTCACCGCCTGCTCGGGGTCGCGCAGCACGCGAGGCCCGAAGGCCAGCGACATCGCGGGCGCGAGGTCGGTGCCGCGCAGCTTGCGCAGCAAGCTCTTCGGCGAGGCGTTGTTCATCTCGTCGCGATCGAACAGCGGGCCGCGCGCCTGTTCGGCCAGCGTGTCGGCACGGCCGTCGGCGAAGAGGCCGCCGAAGGGCGAGGCGAAAGGCGCGTCGTCGTCCTGGTAGAAGTGCCGGCGCGGCACGTAGCGCACGTACAGCAGCGACGGCGCGGTGCGCGCGCTGAAACGCCCCGGGCGGCTGCCCTGCGGCGTGCGGGGGCCGGCCAGCGAAGGCGCGTTCAGCGTCGATGTGAAGGCGCGCAGCGGATCGTGGCAGCTGGCGCATGAGGTGCCCTGCGGCTGCGACAGCCGCGTGTCGAAGAAGATGCGCTTGCCCAGCGCGGCCAGCGCCGGGTCGGACTTGAAGGTGGCGGCGGTGGGATCGATGCGTGCGGAGATCTTCGGCGTGGCGCCGATGCGATCGATCACCACGCTCGGCGGGCCGCCGGGGTTGATCTCCGCCGTGGTCGCGGCAATGGCAACGGCCGCCGTGCCCGTCCAGGCCAGGCATGCGGCCGCCATCGCCAGCGCGGCGCGCATCGTCACGGCGTGAGGAAGCCCGTCTTGTCGCAGGCCAGCGTCCGGCCGGTCTGCTCGCAGGTGGCGAGCAGCTTGCCGGCCACCGTGTAGGCCTTGAAGGTCCAGCCCACGCCGGGCGCCGCCTTGCGCTCCATCATCATGAAGCCGAAGCTGCTGTGGTGCGTGATGCGGTCGACCGTCACGTCGGGCGCGGGCGTGGTGCCGGGCGGCAGCGGATCGGGCAGCGCCACGTCGAGGTTGTCGCCGCCGTTGCCCGTCACCAGCGTGGCGGGGTGGTCGGTGGCGAAGTTCAGCGCCTGGAAGTCGTGCACGTGGCCGTGCAGCGCGATGTGCACGCCGCTCGGGTAGTAGGCCTTGGGGTTGAGATTGCCCATCACCGACTGCAGCGCGAGGTTGCCCGAGGCCGGGGTGGAGCCCGCGATCGGCGCGAAGGCCAGGATCGGGTGGTGGTTGGTGAACATGGTGGTCGTGATGCCGGCCTTGGCGGCCAGCGTCGCGACGGTCTGGAACTGCTTCTGGTAGGCGATGAACTGCGGGTCGTCCGTCTTCAGCGCCGCCTTGCCGGCCTTGGCCGAGTCGAACACGATGACCTGCGAGCCCGTGCCCAGCTGCACCGCGTACGGCTCGGAATAGTTGCCGGTGCTGTCGTTGGCCGGCTCGTTGCACGACCGCTTGTCGGAATACGGGCGCGGATCGAGGAAGCGCATCCAGCCCTGGCCGCCGCGCGCGCATTCCTCGTGGTTGCCGCGCACCAGGATCCACGGAGCCTTGGCCAGCAGCGGCGCCGCCGGCTTGAAGAAGTCGGCCTGCCAGGTGTCCCAGCCATAGCCCCAGGGGCTGCCCTTGCAGCCGGCAATGTCGTCGGGGCAGACGTTTTCGCGGTAGTGGTAGTCGCCGATGTGCAGCACCAGGTCGGGGTTGAAGCCCGCGCCGGTGGCGGCGAGCGGCGCGAACGGCCACACGCTGCTGTCGTTGCAGGGCTGGTAGGCGTTGTCGGCCTTCTTCAGGCGGCAGCCGGTGTCGGCCAGCACGAGGACGCGCTGCGGCTCGGCCTTGGGCAGCGGCAGCGCGCGGCTGCCGATGGCGGCCTGCTTCGCGTCGGCGGGCAGCGTGGTTTCGCAGGACGACACGGGAAAGGCGGAAGGCTTGGAGTCGGCCGGGTCGCTGGCCGTGGTGCGCAGCGCCATGGTGCCGGCGCCTGCGCGCAAGGTCATGCGCGTCGTCTTGCCGTCCACCGTGATCTGCGGGCATGCGGCGTTGGCGTCGGCCGTGGTGGCGGAGGCCGGCGCGGTGTAGCTGGTGATGGCGCGCGCGATGGCCGCGTTGTTGTCGCCGATCTCCACCCAGGTGGCCTGCAGGTTGGCATCGGCGGTGGCGGCGTCGGCTTGGGGGGCGGGTGCCGGAGCGGGGGCTGGAGCCGGCGTGCCGGCGACCGGGCCGAGAACGATCGACTGGCCGCTGCCGCCGCCGTTGCAACCCTGCAGCAGGGCGGAAGCGACGGCGAGTGCGGCGAGCCACCGCAGGTCGGGCATGGCTGGCGGTGCCGGCGGCACCGGGGGCGTGAGGCGCATCTGGAATCCCTCTGGTTGTTGTGTCGTGGGACGCCGCAATCTAGAGGGGCCGTGTGCAAGCCGTATTACACGGCCGCCGGCGCGCCGCGAGCGCGCGCAGTGGAGGTGGTGACGGAGGCGGAGGCGGAAGCGCCGGCTACAGCAGCTCTTCGCCCACGATGGGCAGCAGCAGCCAGTTCTTGAAGCGCAGCCAGAGGAACTCGCCGGGCTCGTCCTCGTGGACGATGTCGCCGCCCGCGTCGTCGTACTCCAGCCATTGCACGCGCCGGCCGTTGGGCCCGAGCCGCAGCCTGTAGCCGAGGTTCACGCGCTCGCCCGACATGAGCTTGTTGTAGTCCTGCACGAGCTCGGGGCTGTCGATGACCAGGCCGATCTCGGTGTTGACCGCGGCCGAGCGGTGGTCGAGGTTCATCGAGCCGACGAAGAAGCGCTCGTTGTCGACGATCGCGAGCTTGGCGTGCAGCCGGCTGATCGACTTTCCGAAGTCGCCGAAGCGCCCCGATCGCCCGCTGAGCGTGGGCGCGATCTCGAAGATGGTGACGCCGATCTTCAGCATGTCGGCGCGGTAGCGCTCGTAGCCCGCGTAGGCCAGCGGTTCGTCGGTCGCGCCCAGCGAGTTGGTCACGACCGTGATGCGCCCGCCCTTGGCGATGCAGGCACGCATCTCCTCCATGCCCTTCGGACCCGGAATGAAGTACGGCGAGGCAATGACCACCTCGCGCCGCGTGGCGTTGATCACGCTGAGCGCGCCCTCGGTCACGCTGCCGATGTAGGCCTCGTCGGCCTTGCGCGTGATCTTGTCCGGGTCGTCGATGAACAGCGTCGACGGCGCCCAGTAGCGGTCGATCTTGCCGGTGATGAGCTGCTCGCCCACCGGCGACTTGTTGAGCACGTCGCGCGGACGGATGGGCACGTCGGGCACGGCCGAGCGCGCGATCTCGTCGAAGCGGCGCTGCGCCGCCTCGCGCGTCAGTCCGTGCAGCGGCGCGATGCGCTCGATGGGCCATGCGTGCGAACTGTTCCAGTAGCGGTCGAAGCCCTCGGACATCTGCCGCACGACGGGGCCGCTGGAAATCACGTCCATGTCGATGAAGTTCGCGGCCGTGCTGCGCATGAAGTATTCGTTGCCGATGTTTCGCCCGCCCGAGACCGCGAAGCTGTTGTCGGCGATCAGCAGCTTGTTGTGCATGCGGTGGTTGATGCGGCCGAAGTCGGTCAGCGACAGCAGCAGCCGCGTGCCGAGCGAACTGGCGCGCGAGGGCAGCGGGTTGAAGAGCCGCACCTCCACGTTCGGGAAGGCGGCCAGCGTGCCGAAGAGCTCGTCCTCGCCGCCGGTGTAGAGGTCGTCCACCAGCAGCCGCACCCGCACGCCCCGCGCCGCGGCCTCGCGCAGTTCGCGCAGGAAGAGCAGGCCGATGTCGTCGCGCTGCACCAGGTAGTACTGCACGTCGAGCGACTTCTCGGCATGCCGCGCGAGCGAGATGCGCGCGTCGAACGCGAATGCCGCCTCCGGCAGCAGCCGGAAGCCCGAAAGCGCGGTGGAGCCCTCGGGCGCGCCCTTGGCCGCGAGCTGCCCGAGCTCGGTCTGCGCCACGTCGGTAATCGCCGTGACGGGCGTGTGCGGCACGGGCGGCGGCAGGCTGACACAACCGGCAAGCCATGCAGCCGCCACGACCCACAGGAAGGCGGCTAGGCGACGGGCGATGGAGGCGCGCATGGGCCGAACTGTAGCTCGCGGCGGGCCCGGATGGCGGCTCTATCATCGAAGCGAAACAAAAGGAAAAGAAGCGTGCTCAACGGCTTGTGGCTGGGTTTCTTCGGGGTGGCGGCGCTGGCGGCGCTGGGGCGGTGGCTCGTCGGGGGCGACCCCACCGTGTTCGCCGCGCTGGTGGAGGCGCTGTTCGCCATGGCGCGGCTGGCGGTCGAGGTGATGGTGCTGCTGTTCGGCACGCTCACGCTCTGGCTGGGCTTCCTGCGCATCGCCGAGGCTGCGGGGCTGGTGGGCTGGCTCGCGCGGCTGCTGGGGCCGCTCTTCAGGCGGCTCATGCCGGGCGTGCCGGCGGGGCATCCGGCGCTGGGGCTCATCACCATGAACTTCGCGGCCAACGCGCTGGGGCTGGACAACGCCGCCACGCCCATCGGCCTGAAGGCGATGCGCGAGCTGCAGCGGCTGAACCCCGATCCGGTGACGGCCACCAACGCGCAGATCCTCTTTCTAGTACTCAATGCCTCGTCGCTGACGCTGCTGCCGGTCACGATCTTCATGTACCGCGCGCAGCAGGGCGCAAGCGACCCGACGCTGGTGTTCCTGCCGATCCTGCTGGCCACCAGCGCCTCCACGCTGGTGGGGCTGCTGTCAGTGGCGGTGGCACAGCGCTTGCGGCTGTGGGACCCGGTGGTGCTGGCCTACCTGGTGCCGGGCGCGCTGCTGCTGGGCGGCTTCATGGCGCTGCTGGGCACGCTGTCGGCGGCGGCCATCGCCTCGCTGTCGTCGCTGCTGGGCAATCTCACGCTGTTCGGCGTGATCATCGTGTTCCTGCTGGCGGGCGCCGTCCGCCGCATCAAGGTGTACGAATGCTTCATCGAAGGCGCGAAGGAAGGCTTCGACATCGCGAAGAACCTGCTGCCGTACCTCGTCGCGATGCTGTGCGCCATCGGCGTGCTGCGCGCCTCGGGCGCGCTCGACTTCGCGCTCGACGGCCTGCGCTGGCTGGTGGGCGCGGCCGGCTTCGACACCCGCTTCGTCGACGCCATGCCCACCGCGCTGGTCAAGCCCTTCTCGGGCAGCGCGGCGCGCGCAATGCTGATCGAGACCATGAAGAGCCAGGGCGTCGACAGCTTCCCCGCGCTGGTGGCGGCCACCATCCAGGGCAGCACCGAGACCACCTTCTACGTGCTGGCCGTGTACTTCGGCGCGGTGGGCATCCAGCGCACGCGGCACGCGGTGTCGTGCGCGCTGCTGGCCGAGGTGGCGGGCGTGGTGGCCGCCATCGCGGTGTGCTACTGGTTCTTCGGCTGAGCCTTCGGTTCGACGATCGGGAACATCGGCTCGAAGGTGTCGAGCATCGACATCAGCTCGGCCAGCTTCGCGCGGTCGCCGTCGATCTTCACTTTGCCGGTGAGCACCGCCGCCGGGAAGCTCGTCTCCTTCAGCGTGACCGCATCGAGCACGGCCCGGCTCAGCGTCACCGTGGCGTCGGCCCCAGGCTGCTGGCCGGCAATGTGCGTGAGCGCCGAGTTCTCCAGCGTCAGCACGAACTGCTGATTGGAATCGGTGAAGTTCCAGTTGATGACCATCTTCCTGCCCTCGGCCTTGGCGGCGTCGAGCCGCACGCCGAGGAAGTCGAAGAACAGGTCGTTGCTCACGGCCTTCAGCGTGTCGGCGTTGGAGCTGTTGCCGCCCGGGATCTTCGGCACGCCGTTGCGCAGCTCCATCGCGCCCACGAGGTAGGCGCTGCGCCAGGTGCCGGCCTCCGACTGGTAGCCCATCTGCTCGAGCGCATCGGCACCCAGCTCGCGGGCCGCGCGGTTGGCCGGGTCTGCGTACACGAGCTGGCTCATCGCGCTGGCCACCCAGCGGAATTCGCCCTTCCTGAAGTCTTCCCGCGCGCGCGCCAGTACCGCGTCGGCGCCGCCCATGTACTCGACCGTCTTCTTCGCATAGGCCACCGGCGGCAGCGGGTTCAGGTTGGCGGGGTTGGCGTCGTACCAGCCCAGGTACTTCTGGTAGACGGCCTTGGCGTTATGCCGCAGCGTGCCGTAGTAGCCGCGCGCGGACCATTCCTGCTCCAGGCTCGCGGGCATGCGCAGCGTCTCGGCGATGTCGGCCGATGTGTAGCCCTGGTTGAGCAGGCGCAGCGACTGGTCGTTGATGAACTTGTACATGTCGCGCTGCTTCTTCAGCAGGTCGACGATGCGCTCCTGCCCGAAGGTCGGCCAGTGGTGCTGGGCGATCAGCACCTCGGCCTTGCCGCCGAAGGCCACGCGCGCCTCGTCGATGTACTTCGACCACAGATTACCGTCGCGCACCTCGGCACCGCGGATGGTGTAGAGGTTGTGCATGTTGTGCGTCACGTCCTCCGCCATGTTGAGCACGCGGAACTGCGGCAGGTACATGAGCATTTCCGATGGCGCCTCGGAGCCCGGCACCAGCCTGAAGACGAACTGCACGCCGTCGATGCTGCGCTCTTCCGTCGGCTTGTCGATGGTGGACGTGGGCGCGATCAGCGACATGGTGCCGCGCGCCAGCGCCTTGCCCAGCCCCGTGTCGACCTGCCCGCGCGGGCCGGGCGGCAGCAGCGTGCCGAACTGGTACTGCGAGCGCCGGCTCATCGCGTTGCCCGCGAGGATGTTCTCGGCCACCGCCGTTTCCATGAAACCCGAGGGCGCGAGCACCTGCACCTTGCCGGCCTTCACGTCGGCCTCGTCGACCACGCCCTTCACGCCGCCGAAGTGGTCGGCATGGCCGTGGGTGTAGATCACCGTGCCCACCGGCTTGCGCGGGCGGTGCTGGTAGTAGAGCTCCAGCGCGGCGCGCGCGGTCTCGGCGGCCAGCAGCGGATCGATCACGATCAGCGAGCCGTCGCCTTCCACGATGGTCATGTTGGCGATGTCGAAGCCGCGCACCTGGTAGACGCGGTCGGTCACCTTGAACAGGCCGTGGATCGCGTTGAGCTGCGCCTGGCGCCACAGGCTCGGGTTGACGGTGTCGGCCGGCGCGTCGGCCTTGAGGAAGTCGTAGGGCTTCATGCTCCAGACCGGGCGCGCGCCGGAGCCCGGCACCCGCGCGTCGGGCACGGTGCCGACGAAGCCGTGCATCGCGTCCTCGAAGTCCTGCCGGTTGGCGAAAGGCAGCGTCTTCGCCATGTCGGCGTTGGCCTGCAGCGTGGAAGGCTCCGGCGCCTTGGGCGCGACCTGGGCGAATACCGGCGAGGCTCCCAGCGCACAGGCCAGCGCAACGAGCACGACGGAAAAGGGGCGGGATGAAGGGGATGGGGCTTGCATCCGGCGATTCTGCGAAGCACCAGAATCATTGGCAAATGCAAAATATGTGCTTCCTTTTGAAGCAAAACGCAAAATGCAGCTTCGCCAGCTCCAGCATCTCGTCGCCCTGGCCGACCAGGGCAGCTTCGGCCGCGCGGCCCAGGCAGTGCATCTTTCGCAGCCTGCGCTTTCCCGCAGCATCGAGAACCTGGAAGAGAACCTGCAGGCCCGCCTGGTCGACCGCGCCTACGGCAGCGTGCGCTTCACCCAGGCCGGCGAACTGGTGCTGGCGCGCGCCCGCGAGCTGTTGGCCGACGCGCAGCAGATCGCGCGCGACGTGCTGCAGCTCGAAGGCCTCGCCATCGGCAGTCTTGCTGTGGGCTTCGGCCCCTTCGCCGCCGGCACGCTGGGCCGCGCGGCGCTGTCGCTCATGACGCAGCGCCACCCGCAGCTGCAGATGCGCATGGAGGTGGCCGACACCGCCACGCTGTGCGAGCGGCTGCACCGCCGCGAGCTCGACCTGTTCGTCGCCGACACGCGTGACCTGACGAAGCAGCAGCCCGGCCTGAAGCTCGTGCGGCTGCCCAACCTGCCGGTGTCGTTCTTCGTGCGAGCCAAGCACCCGCTGCTGAAGCCCAGGCAGCAGCCGGCGACGCTCGAGAAGCTCATGGCCTACCCCGTCGCCGGCCCGCGCCTGCCGGCGGAGGTGGCGATGCAGTTCGAGCGGGTGGCCCCGCGCGGCGACCGCGGCGTGTTCAACGTGACCTGCGACGACGCCGGCACGCTGCGGCACCTGGCGCTGACGGCCGACGCGGTGATCCTCGCGCCGGTCGCGCCCGTCCCGGGCCACGACACGGACACGCTCGTTCCCCTGCCGGTGGCGGGCCTGGAGCGCATGCAGACGCACTACAGCCTCGTCACGCTGGCGGGGCGAACGCCCTCCCCGGCCGCTGCCGTCTATACCCGGCTGGTAGCAGAGTTGATGGACCCGGCCGGGCAGGCCGGCGGGCGCTGAGCCAAAATGGCCCTCCGCCTCCAAGCCATTGCTTCCTTTCTTGTGACCACTCCCCGCCGGGCCCAGCCGCCCTCCTTTTCGTCCGACGAGTTTCGCGAAGCCCTCGGCATGTTCGCCACCGGCGTCACCGTCGTGACCGCGCGCGCGGCTGACGGCACGCTGGTCGGCCTCACGGCCAACTCGTTCAACTCGGTGTCGCTGACGCCGCCGCTGGTGCTGTGGAGCCTCTCTCGCGCCGCCGGCTCGATGCCCGCGCTCAGCGCCGGCTCGCACTACACGGTGAACATCCTGGCGGCCAACCAGAAGGCGCTGGCCGAACGCTTCGCCACCAAGAACATCGACCGCTGGGCCGACGTGGCCTTCACCGAGGGCCTGGGCGGCGCACCGGTGCTCGTGGGCGCGGCGGCCAGCTTCGAGTGCTTCAACCGCAGCCGCTACGACGAAGGCGACCACGTGATCTTCGTCGGCGAGGTGGAGCGCTGCTCCCACAACGCGGGCGCTTCGCCGCTGCTCTTCCACGGCGGGCGCTTCTACACAGAGCACCCCTTGTGACCCTCCGCCCTGCGCTCCTGCTCGTCCTGCTGCTCGCCGCGCAGACCGGCACAGCGCAGGAGACCGCGGCGCCACTCAAGCAGAACTGGTTCGACGACCCGTTCTTCCAGCTCTCGTCGGGCCTGCCGGCCTGCGCCGTGCCCGAAGGCCCGTTCTACACGACCGAGGAACGCCGCCTGCAGACCCACTCGCGGCTGGAGCGCGGCACCACCTGCTGGCTGGCCGGCAAGTGCGCCGACAGCAACGCCTACCGCTACGACAAGCCGCTCGCACCCAAGGTGCGCGCCGCGCTGCTGGCCGTGCCGGGCGTGAAGAAGGGCAGCGTCTGGGTCATCATCCAGCGCCGCTGGGTGTACCTGCAGGGCTGCGTGCCCGACGCGGCGCTCGCGAAGAAGCTGGAGCGCGCCGCGCGCGCGGTGGCCGACGTGGAAACCGTGGTGCCCGACCTGATGACAGGCACGCGCGGCAAGCCGCCCTACCCCGTGGCCGCCGCGGCGAAACAGGCGAAATAGGCGGCCCGGCTAGCTCCCCAGCGCCGATTCGTGCCAGTGCCGCAGCAGCAGCCGGCCGATCGCACTCACCGCCAGGAAGAAGAGAAAGCCCAGCAGCGTCGCCGCGATCACCTCGGCGAACAGCAGCGCGGTATACATGCGCCCCTGCGCGAAGACGATCTGCACGCCCAGCCCGCCTTCGGCATTGCCCGAGCCGATGATGAATTCGCCCACGATGGCGCCGATCACCGACAGCCCCGCCGAGATGCGCAGCCCCGCGAAGATGTGCGGCAGCGCGCCCGGCAGCCGCAGCTTCCAGAACGACACCAGCCCGCTCGCGCGGTGCAGCGCGAACAGCTCCGCGAGATTGCGCGAGGTGGAGCGCAGGCCCAGCATCGTGTTGTTGATGATCGGAAAGAGCGACATGATGAAGCTCACGATCACCACCGACAGCTCGTTGTAGCCGAACCAGAGCACGATGAGCGGGGCGATCGCCACCACCGGCACGGTCTGCAGCAGCACCGCGTACGGATACAGGCTGCGCTCCAGCAGCCGCGACTGCGCCAGCACCGCGGCGCCGGCGATGCCGACGACGATGGCCAGCGCGTAGCCCAGCAGCGCCTCCTTCAGCGTGGAGAGCGTGGCGCCCGCGAGCGTTGCGGCGTTCTCGGCGGTGGCCGCCGCCACTTCCTGCGGCGAGGGCAGCAGGTAGCCCTTGCCCTGGTAGACGGTGGCGCTCAGCAGCCACCAGAGGCCGATGGCGAGCAGCGCGACCGCCACCACGGGTGCGGCGTTGCGCGCGAGGGCCAATGCAGGGGAAGAAGATCGGGTCATCTCCACTCCCTCAAGCCACGGCCTGCGCGTGATGCTGAGCGCGCAGCACCGACGTCACCTGCCCCGTGAGTGCGGCGAAGTCCGCGCTGGCGCGCAGCTCCGGCGCGCGCGGGAATGCGAAGGGCACGTCGATCACGTCCAGGATGCGCCCCGGCCGCGGCGACATCACCACCACGCGGTTCGAGAGGTACACCGCCTCGTGCACGTTGTGCGTCACCAGCACGCCGGTGAAGCCGGCCTGCCGCCACAGCGACGAGAGCTCTTCCTGCAGCACGTCGCGCGTGAGTTCGTCCACCGCCGCCAGCGGCTCGTCGAGCAGCAGCAGCCCGGGTCGCAGGGCCAGCGCGCGCGCCAGCGACAGCCGCATGCGCATGCCGCCCGAGAGCTGGTGCGGATACGACTTCTCGAAACCCGCGAGCCCCACCAGCTTCAGCGCCTCCGCCGCGCGCGGGCGGTAGCTGTCGGGCGAGTGGCCTTCGAGCTCCATCAGCAGCTGCGCGTTGCGCTCCACGTTGCGCCAGGGCAGCAGCGCGGCCTCCTGGAACACGAAGGCGGTCTCGATGCCGTCCGGCCGCGTGCAGCGCCCGGTGCTCGGCGCGACCAGCCCCGCCATGATGCGCAGCAGCGTCGACTTGCCGCAGCCCGAGGGGCCGACGATGGAGACGAACTCGCCGGGGCGCAGCGCGAAGTCGACCTTGTCCAGCGCCAGCAGCCCGCCATCCTTGCGCGTGTCGAAGCGCTTCGACACACCCTCCAGCCCGACGGCCGCGCCCTTGTCGCTCATGGGTTGCAGCCCGGCACCAGCGTGCGGTCGTAGCCCTGCTTCGCGTCGAAGCCCGCCGGCAGGAAGCCGACGCTGCGCAGCTGGCCCGCCAGCTCGTTCCAGCGCGCATCCGTCATGCAGCCGATGCGGCCGAGGTCATGCGAGATCAGCGTCTCGATCATTTCCTTGTTGGCCGCGTCGTAGATCTCGGGCGTCATCTGCTTGTTCATGCCGGTGATCAGCGGCTTGAGCCCCTGCGGGTTGCGCACGTAGCCGGCCCAGCCCTTCTGCACCGCCGCGATGGTGGCCTTCACCAGCGCGGGGTTCTTGCGGATCATGTCGTCGGTGGTGAAAAGCACGTTGTAGGGCTTGTAGCCCAGCGAGGCCAGCGTGATCTGCTGCACCTGCACGCCGGCCGCGGCCATGCGCGCGGGCAGGAAGAGCGAGTAGCCCTGCTGCACCATCTTCGGGTCGTTGCGGAACAGGCTCAGGTCGCCGCTCACCGGGATCTCGCGCGTGCCCGCGAGCTTGTACTGCTTCTTCGTCCACTCCCAGTAGGCGTTGCCGATGTTCACCGCGAAGGTGCGGCCCTGCAGGTCGGCGATGGACTTCACGGCCGGATCGGCGTGGTAGACCAGCGTGTAGGGCACGTAGTCGAGGTGCGCGAACACCGCGCGCACCGGCGCGCCGCGCAGGCGGGCCAGCAGCACGTCGTCGGCGTTGCCGATGCCGAACTCGGCCTGGCCCGAAGCCACCTGCGGAATGGTCTGGATCTTCGGGCCGCCCTGCAGCACGCTGATCTCGATGCCGGCCTCCTTGCCGAGCCTGTCCTGCTGGGCCTGCCAGTAGCCGGCCTGGTCGGGCTGGGCGAACCAGTTGCTGAGGATGCGCACGGGCTTGGGCGCATCGGCGGCCTGCGCCGCGAAGGGCAGCGCCATGACCAGCGGAAGGGCCAGTCGGCGAAGAGCGGAAGAAATCATGATGCGGAAACCTTGAGCCAGGGAAGTTGCGCCGCGCTGTAGCGGAAGGTCTGGAACACGCTGTTCTGGCGGCCGGGCACGTACTTGCGCGCGGCCTCGTCGGGGTACTCGGCGAACCAGGGAATCACGTACTCCCAGACCACCTCGCCGGCCGGCGTGACCTCGAACAGGCGCCCCGTGGCCGACTCGGTGACGTGCGTGTTGCCGTTGGGCAGGCGCTGCGCGCTGCCCATGTAGGCGGTGTAGAAGGCGTTGACCAGCTCGTCCGCGTACTGCCACACGACCTCGTTGGAGGCCGGATCGATTTCGAGAACGCGCGAGAACGCCACATGCTTGCCGGTGCGGAAGTTGCCGTTGTCGAAAGCAAGAACGTTGCCGTTGTCCAGCGCGACCGGCGCGTGCTGGTGCGACAGCACCGAGGGCGGAATGTGCAGCTTCACGCCGCCCGTGGCGCGGTCGATGCCGACGATGCCCGAGGTGGTGCGCAGGCTCATGAGCACCAGCCCGTCGGCCGTCACGTCGAGCCCGTTCACCAGCGGCCAGTGGGTGCGGCCGAAGCCGGGGTGGATGGGGAAGTCTTCCGGCGCCAGGTGCTCCCAGGCCTTCCATTCCCACACGAGCCGGCCGTCGCGGTCGACCTCGCGGATCACGTCGCCGTGCATGGTCTCGTCGGGGCCGTGGGCCGTGCCGCCGGGCACGCGTTCGGCGAAACCGGCAGGCACCGTCGCGCAGCCGGCGTACAGCAGGTGGCCGTTGGCCAGCCAGCGGGCGTCGTGGTGGTGCGTCGGGTCCTGGAAGCGCCAGACGATCTCGCCTTCCGGCGTGGCCTCGTAGAAGTCGCCGCCGTGCCACAGCGACCAGGCCGGGTAGATCTCGGGCGAATCGGCGTGGTTGCCGTTGTAGCCGAGGTTGCCGTTCGGCAGGATCACGGCCGCGCGGCCCGGGCGCACCGGCATCTTCCACTGGTGCGCCACGCGGCCCTCGATGTCGACCAGGTAGACGTTGCCGTCGTCGGTCTGCGGCGCGATCAGGGTGTAGCCGCCGGCGCTCAGCGCCGGGTCGTGGGCGATCAGGCCGGTGCCGCGGCGGCGCTGGGTGATCTGGTCGACGGTGGTGGTCACGGGAACGAACCTCGGGAGATTGAAGAAGGTGCGAATCTAGGCCGCATCGTCCGTCAGGAAAATCTGTTTGTTTCGTACGGCGCGTATAGAAAATCCATACACTCCCACCACCATGCGCGCCATCTCCCAGACCTTCCGCTGTTTCGACGAAGTGGCCCGCCGCGGTTCGGTGCGCAAGGCGGCCGAGGCGCTGCACCTCACGGCCGCGGCCGTCCACCAGCAGGTGCTCAACCTCGAGGAGCAGGTGGGCACGCCCCTCTTCGACCGGCTGCCGCGCGGCATGCAGCTGACCACCGCGGGCGAGATCATGGTGGCCGCCGTGCGGCGCGGGCAGCGCGACTTCGACAACGCGCTGGCCCAGGTGGAAGACCTGCGCTCGCTGCGGCGCGGACACATCAACCTGGCGGTGCCGCACTCGTCGGCCGAGCAGCTGGTGCCCGAGGTCATCGAGACGGCGATGAAGAACTACCCCGGCGTGACCTACGGCGTGCGCTCGGGCAGCGGCGAGAACATCCTGAAATGGGTGGCCAACGGCGAATCGGACATCGGCTTCTGCCTGCGCCGCAAGCCGCCGCCGGGCGTGGAGGAGATCCGCAGCTTTCCGCAGCACCTGGGGCTGGTCACGCCGCCGGGCCATCCGCTGGCGGCGCTGGGCAAGCTGCCGCGGCTGCGCGACTGCCTGGAGCACCCGCTGATCCTCATGACGCCCGACACCGAGCTGCGCGCCATGGTCGACCAGATCGACCACCGCGAGCACCGCAAGGTGCGCCCGCTGGTGGAAACCAGCTCGGTCGCGATGGTGCGGCGCCTCGTGGCCGGCGGCACCGGCATCGGCTTCCTCATTCCCGAGAACGTGGCCGAGGACGTGGAGCGCGGCACGCTGGTGTGGACCGGCCTGGCCGACGCGGGCGCGCGCTCGTTCAGCTGCCTCTACCAGCGCTCGGGCCAGACGACCACGGTGGCCATGGGCATGTTCCTGCAGTTCCTGGAGGCCGCGCTGCAGGCCATCGGCCAGCGCTTCGAGCGACAGGCGCCGCTGCCCGCGCTGGACGCCTTTGCCCAGTGAACCCACGAGGATTGCGCTGGCGCGATACGATCATCGGATGAATCGAGCGGCCATCCGCCGCCGCCACCCGTTCGATCGACCGCCCCGAATGATCCAGCGCAAGACCCACCTCGACAGCCTCGCCATAGGCCTGCTCATCGCCTGCTGCGCCTTCTGGGGCCTGCAGCAGATCCTCATCAAGACCACCGTGGCCGAGGTGCCGCCGATGTGGCAGGCCTCGATCCGCATGATCGGCGCGACCGTGCTGCTGTGGCTGTGGTGCGTGTGGCGGCGCGTGCCGCTCTTCGAGCGCGACGGCACGCTGTGGCCCGGGTTGCTGGCCGGCCTGCTGTTCTCGGGCGAATTCGCCGGCATCTACCTCGGGCTGCAGCACACCAGCGCCTCGCGGCTCACGGTGTTCCTCTACACCGCGCCCTTCTGGGTGTCGCTGCTGCTGCCGCGCTGGGTGCCGGCCGAGCGGCTGCGCGGCTTCCAGTGGCTGGGGCTCTTCATTGCTTTCTCTGGCGTGGTGCTGGCCTTCAGCGAGGGCTTCGCCCACATGAGCTCGTCGCAGCTCATCGGCGACGGCATGGCGCTGGCGGCCGGCATGCTCTGGGGCCTGACCACGCTCACGCTGCGCACCACGCGCCTGGCCACGGCCAGCGCCGAGAAGACGCTGTTCTACCAAGTGGCGGTGACTGCGGCGATGTGCCCGGTGCTGTCGCTGGGGCTCGGCGAGCACTGGGGCTTCTCGTACTCCGCCTGGGCCTGGACCTCCATCGGCCTGCAGACGGTGGTCGGCGCCTTCGCCAGCTACCTCGCGTGGATGTGGCTGCTGCGGCACTACCCGGCCACGCAGATGTCGTCCTTCACCTTCCTCACGCCGCTGTTCGCGCTGGTGTTCGGCGTGGCGCTGCTGAAGGAGCCGCTCACGGCGCAGCTGATCGTGGCGCTCATCGGCGTGGCGCTGGGCATCGTGCTGGTGAACCGGCGGCCTGCGGTACAACGCACCGCATGAGCAGCAAGACCAGCAAATTCCAGCCCGTCCTCGACGAGATCGTCGCCACCCTGCGCCCGCAGCTGGGCCAGGGCGGCAAGGTGGCCAGCTACATCCCGGCGCTCGCGCGCGTCGATGCGCGGCAGTTCGGCATCGCGCTGCGCACCTGCGAGGGCGAGGAAGCCGGCGCGGGCGACTTCGAGACGCCCTTTTCCATCCAGAGCGTGTCGAAGCTCTTCACGCTCACGCTCGCCATGCAGCGCATGGGTGACGCGCTGTGGGAGCGCATCGGCCGCGAGCCCTCGGGCAACCCGTTCAACTCGCTGGTGCAGCTGGAGAACGAGCAGGGCAAACCGCGCAACCCGTTCATCAATGCAGGCGCCATCGCGGTGGCCGACCGGCTCGTGAGCCAGGCGAAGGCCAGCGGCGGCAGCGCCAAGGCCGACATCCTCGCGCTCATGTCGAGCCTGTGCGGCGAGCCCATCGCCTTCGACGACGAGGTGGCCCGTTCGGAGGCCGACACGGGCTTTCGCAACATCGCGCTGGCCAACTTCATGAAGAGCTTCGGCAAGATCGACAACGACGTCGAGACCGTGCTCGACACCTACTTCAACCAGTGCGCGCTGCGCATGAGCTGCCGCCAGCTGGCGCGCGCCGCGGCCTTCCTGTGCCGCGACGGCGCGCATCCGATCGACGGAGAGCCCGAGGTCACCGGCGAGCGGCAGACGCGCCGCATCAACGCGCTGATGCTCACCTGCGGCACCTACGACGCGGCGGGCGACGTGGCCTTCTCGATCGGCCTGCCCTGCAAGAGCGGCGTGGGTGGCGGCATCGTCGCCGTGGTGCCCGACAGACTCACGCTGTGCGTGTGGTCGCCGGCGCTCGACGCCACCGGCAATTCGCTGCTGGGCATGAAGGCGCTGGAACTCTTCGTGACGCGCACCGGGCTCTCGGTGTTCTGAGCGCCGCCGGTCAGGCCGGAGCGGCCACCGGCGCCGTGGCCAGGCAGCCCATGCCTTCGAGCGAGGCTTCCACCGCCTCCTCGAGCGGCGTGTGCGGTTCGCGGCCCAGGAAGGCCACCAGCTTCGCGTTGTCCATGCCCACGGGGGTGCGCCACAGGTAGCGCATCTCGCGCATTTCGCGGAAGGTGACGACGAAGGGCGAGGCCAGCGTCAGCAGCCACCACGGAAAGGCCGACACGCCGACCCTCGTGCCGATACGGCGCGCCACCACCTTGCGGATGGCGTCGCTCATGCGCGTGCCGTCGGCGTCCCAGTGGCCAGCCATGTGGAACCGCGCGAAGGCATCGAGCCGGTCGCGCCTCGCCAGCAGCTCGACCATGGTGCGCGCCACGTCGGGCAGGTACGACCACTGGTGGCCGACGCCGGCGCTGCCGGGGTAGCTCACGGACCTGACGGGCTGCCCCGCCTTCACCAGCCCCTGCGAGAACCAGTTGTTGCCCGCCTTCGGGCCGAAGAAGTCGCCGGCGCGCACGATCAGCACCCGCGCGCCCTGGCGGCTGGCTTCCTCCAGGCGCCGTTCCATCTCGACGCGGATCGCGCCCTTGCGGGTGAGCGGGCGCTGCGGCGAGTCCTCGGCCAGCAGCGGGAAGGCGTCAGGGCCGAAGTTGTAGACCGTGCCGGGCAGCACGACGGTCGCGCCCTCGGCCTTCGCGGCGGCGATGGTGTTGTCGAGCATCGGCAGCACCAGTTCCGACCAGTTGCGGTAGCCCGGCGGATTGACCGCATGCACGATGACCGAGCAGCCCTTCGCCGCCCGCCGCACGGCCTGCGCATCCATCGCGTCGCCGGCCAGCCAGGTGATGCCCTCGCGCTTGCCTTCCTGCGCATCGCGCTTCAGTGCACGCACCTCCCAGCCCGCATCGCGCAGCTGGCGGGCCACCTCGCCGCCGATGCCGCCTGTTGCGCCGAGAACCAGGACCGTGTCGCCGCGTGTCGTGTCGTGTGCCATGAAATGCTCCAGAAGTTGTTGCCGATGGAAGAATTCTGGAACCGCGTCGGCTCCATTGGAATTGCCGAACATGAGCTATTGGCCATACATTTATGTATGACTTCGAACATCGGCTGGGAGCTCTACCGCACTTTCCTGAGCGTGCTGCGCGAAGGCTCGCTCTCGGGCGCGGCACGCGCCCTCGGCATCACCCAGCCCACGGTCGGGCGCCACGTGGCGGCGCTCGAGGAAGCGCTGGGCACCGTGCTCTTCACGCGCTCGCAGACGGGGCTGCTGCCCACCGAGGTTGCGCTGGCGCTGCGCACGCATGCGGAGGCCATGGAAAGCACCGCCGCCTCGCTGGAGCGCGCCGCCAGCAGCCAGGGCGAAGGCGTGCGCGGCGTGGTGCGCGTGTCGGCCAGCGAGGTCGTCTGCGCGGAAGTGCTGCCGGCCATCGTGGCGGGGCTTCGCGAGACGCACCCGGCGCTGAAGGTCGAGCTGGTGTCGACCAACCGCGTGCAGGACCTGCTGCGGCGCGAGGCCGACATCGCCGTGCGCATGGTGCGCCCCAGGCAGGAGCAGCTGGTGGCGCGCCGCATCGGCAACATCGAGCTGGGCTTTCATGCGCATCGCGACTACTTGGCGCGCCACGGCACGCCGCGCAAGCTGGAAGAGCTGGCCGCGCACTCGCTGATCGGCTACGACCAGCCCACGGCCTTCGTGCGCAACGCGGGCAAGGCGCTCAAGGGCTTCACGCACGACGCCTTCTCGCTGCGCACCGACAGCGACCTCACGCAGCTGGCGCTGATCCGCGCCGGTGCCGGCATCGGCATCTGCCAGGTGGCGCTGGCCAGCCGCAACCCCGGGCTGGTCCGGCTGATACCGCGCGGTTTCTCTCTGAAGCTCGACACCTGGATCACGATGCACGAGGACCTGCGCGGCAGCCCGCGCTGCCGCGCCACCTTCGATGCGCTGGCCGAGGGTCTCGCGCGCCACATCGGTGGCCCTGCGGCGGAGGCGAAAATGCCCCGCGCCAGAACGACAGCAACCGAATGACAGAACCGACCACAGACTCCGACATCCTCCCCCTGCAGGAAGACCGCCTCTGGCGCGACGACCGCTGGACCGCCCGCGTCATCAAGAACGAGGAAGACGACGGCTGGGCCGTCGAGATGACTCGCCACGGCGACCCCGAGCCGGCCCTCGTCGGCCCCTGGACCATGGGCCGCGACAAGAAGAACCCGAAGCCGCTCGACGCTCCCGCCTTCTCCACGCTGGTGAAGACCGCCGCCGAAGTCATCCGCCGCCACGAGCAGCAGCTGCACGCCACGCTCAACAGGAGCGTGACCGTCACGGCGCGCGACGACCGGCGCGTGCGCGTGGCGCTTTCCATCGTGCCCGACGAGGACAACCCCACGGCCACGCTCACGGCCTACGACGACGCGGACGACAGCGAACTCGCCAGCGTGAGCGTATCGCCCGCGTTCAGGCTCACCGCCAGCAGTGCGAGCGCGTGGATCGAGTCGGACTACGCGCGCCCGCGCTGAGCGCGAATAACACATGCGCCGCGTTTTCGCCAATTAGCGAAACAGCGTATGTTCATGCCGGGGTGAGTTGAGAAGAATCCGCCCCAACGAGCAATCGTTACCAGTCATACGACACCCGCTGCCAGTGCTGCCAGCGAGGCGTCGGGCAATAAAGCCCGAATCGGTTTAACCACCGGTTCGGGCTTTTTTGTTTTCTCGGCCGCAAGAGTGCTTTTTCGAAACGGATGCGCCGCATCCGGTGGCGGAGTCTTGCCCGGAGAAAAGCGCACTGGCAACGCAGCGTTCGTTTGCAGGGCCGCGCCGCGGGAGGAGACACCCAACGCGCGGTTCCGAAGGTCGGATCTTCCTGATGACTCGCACAAATACGAAGGAATTTGACATGACGAACGTTTTCAACCGCCGCCAGATCGTGAAGACCGGCGGCTCGATGATCGTGCTGGGCGCCGCGGGCGGCGTGGCCGGCATCGCCTCGGCGCAGGACAGCGGCCCCGTGAAGCTGGGGCTGCTGCATTCGCTCTCGGGCACTATCGCCATCGCCGAGGCCTCGCTGGTCGATGCCGAGAAGCTGGCGATCGAGGAGATCAACGCGGCCGGCGGCGTGATGGGCCGAAAGATCGAGGCCGTGGTGGAAGACGGCGCGAGCGAGAACCCGGTGTTCGCCGAGAAGGCCCGCAAGCTGCTGGAGCGCGACAAGGTGGCCGCCATCATCGGCTGCTACACCTCGGCCTCGCGCAAGGCGCTGCTGCCGGTGCTCAACCAGGCCAAGGGGCTGCTGTTCTACCCGACCTACTACGAAGGCCAGGAGCAGGACAAGCGCGTTTTCTACCCCTCGCAGGAAGCCACGCAGTCGGTGATCGCGGCGGTCGAGTGGATGGCGCGCGAGAAGGGCAAGAGCTTCTTCCTCGTGGGCTCCGACTACATCTACCCGCGCACCTGCAACAAGATCGCCAAGCCGGCCATCGCCAAGGCCGGTGGCAAGGTGCTCGGCGAGGAATACGCGCCGCTGGGCCACACCGAGTTCTCGTCGATCATCAACAAGATCAAGGCCGCCAAGCCCGACTGCATCTACAGCACCGTGGTGGGCGGCTCCAACGTGGCCTTCTACAAGCAGCTGCGCGCGGCGGGCCTCGATGGCGCCAAGCAGGTGCTGCTGTCCACCGTGGTGTCGGAAAACGAGATCGACGGCATCGGCAAGGACAACGCCGCGGGCTACTACGCCTGCATGGGCTACTTCCAGAGCATCAAGTCGCCGGCCAACGAGAAGTTCGTGAAGGCCTTCAAGGCCAAGTACGGGCAGGACCGCGTGATCGGCGACCCGATGGAGGTGGCCTACAACAGCGTGTACCTCTGGAAGCTGGCGGTGGAGAAGGCCAAGTCCTTCGACGTCGACAAGGTCACCGCTGCCGCGGCGGGCGTGGAGATCGAGGCGCCCGAGGGCACGGTGCGCATCCACGCCACCAACCACCACGTCTGGAAGAAGGTGCGCGTGGGCCGCGCACGGCCCGACGGGCAGTTCGACATCGTGTGGGAATCGCCCCAGCTCGTCGAGCCCAATCCCTTCCCGAAGGTCTGAACGCGATGAACTTCGACATCGCGGTGATGCAGGTGTTCAACGGCGTGAGCCTGTTCACCATCCTGCTGCTGATGGCGATCGGGCTGGCCATCGTGTTCGGCCTGATGGGCGTCATCAACATGGCGCACGGCGAGCTGATGGCCCTGGGCGCCTACATGACCTACCTGGCCGCGCGCTTCTTCGAGCACTTCGCGCCGGGCTTCATGGACCTGTACCTGTTCGCCGCGATTCCGTTCGCGTTCGCCGTGACCTTCGCGTTCGGCTATGTGCTGGAGCGAGGCTTCATCCGCTTCTTCTACGACCGGCCGCTCGACACCCTGCTCGCCACCTGGGGCCTGAGCCTGATGCTGCAGCAGGCCTACCGCTCGATCTTCGGCGCGCAGGAGGTGAGCGTGCCGCTGGCCTCGTGGCTCGCGGGAGCGTGGGAGCCGACGGCGGGCATCCAGCTGCCGCTGAACCGCATCTTCATCGTGGGGCTCACCGCGCTGGTCGCGACCGGCGTCTACCTGCTGCTGTACCGCACCTCGTGGGGACTCAAGGTGCGCGCGGTGACGCAGAACCGCGCCATCGCCGGCGCGGTGGGCATCGACACGCACCGCGTCGACGCGATGACCTTCGCGCTGGGCTCCGGCCTCGCGGGCATCGCGGGCGCGGTGTTCACGATGATCGGCTCGACCAACCCCGGAACCGGCCAGCTCTACATCGTCGACTCCTTCATCGTGGTGGTGTTCGGCGGCGTGCAGAGCCTGGTGGGGACGGCCCTCTCGGGCTTCTCCATCGCGCAGTCGCAGACCTGGCTCGAGTACCTGATGAGCGGCTCCATGGCCAAGGCGACGATCCTGCTGCTGGTGATCGTGGTGCTGTATTTCCGGCCCAACGGGCTGTTCGCGGTCCGTTCGAGGAGCTGAGCATGCTGTCGAAGCTCTCTTCACAACGCAGGCGCGACATCGGCTCGATGGCCGCCGTGCTCCTGCTGCTGGCCGTGGTGCTGCCGCTCGCGCTCGACGCCTTCCGCCTGAACCTCGTGGGCAAGTACCTGGCCTTCGCCTTCGTCGCGATCGGCGTGGTGCTGACCTGGGGCTACGGCGGCGTGCTGAGCCTGGGCCAGGGCATGTTCTTCGGCCTTGGCGGCTACATGATGGCCATGTTCCTCAAGCTCGAAGCCTCCGCGCCCGAGCTGCCCGACTTCATGGTGTGGAGCAGCGTGGAGCAGCTGCCCACGTGGTGGCAGCCCTTCCATTCGCTGGGCTGGACCGTGGTCGGCATCCTCGTGGTTCCGGCGGTGCTGGCGTACGTGTTCTCGTACGCGATCTTCAAGCGGCGCGTGAGCGGCGTGTATTTCGCGATCGTCACGCTGTCGCTGGCGCTCACGCTCACGGTGGTGGTGATCGGCCAGCAGGGCGATACCGGCGGCGCCAACGGCATCACCGACTTCCGCACGCTGCTGGGCCTGGACATCGCGAGCGACGACGCGAAGCGCACGATCTACTTCGTCGAGGTGCTGGCCGTCGGGCTGGTGATGACGCTGTCGCTGCTCGTCGTGCGCAGCCGCTTCGGCAAGATCCTCATCGCCATCCGCGACCGCGAAGACCGCGTGCGCTTCAGCGGCTACAACACGGCGCACATGAAGGCCTTCGTGTTCGCGGTGGCCGCCGTGCTGTCGTCCATCGGCGGAGCCTTCTACAGCCTGCAGGTCGGGCTGATCGCGCCGGGCGTGATCGGCGTGGTGGCATCGGTGGAGATGGTGATCTACGCGGCGGTCGGCGGACGGCTGTCGATTCCGGGCGCGGTGATCGGCGCACTGCTGATCGGCTTTCTCAAGTCGTATCTGTCGGAGACCTTTCCCGAAGGCTGGCTGTACTTCCTGGGCGCCGTGTTCATCCTCGTGGTCTGGGCCATGCCCAACGGCCTTGCGGGCCTGGGCGAGAAGCTGCTGCGCCGGCGCGGCGCGGAGGCCGCGCCATGAACGCGACGATGACGATGCCCGGCGGCGGCCTGCCGCAGGCCGCTTCGGCGGCGCCGCCTTCCAGCGAGCAGATCCTGCGTGTGGAAGACCTCACCGTGTCCTTCGACGGCTTCAAGGCGGTGGACGGCTTGAGCCTTGCGGTCGAGCGCAACGAGCTGCGCGTGATCATCGGCCCGAACGGCGCGGGCAAGACCACGCTGCTCGACATGGTGTGCGGCAAGACCAAGCCGAGTTCGGGCCGCGTGCTCTTCAACGGCGCCGACCTCGCCCGCATGAACGAGCACGAGATCGTGCGCGCCGGCGTGGGCCGCAAGTTCCAGACGCCCTCGGTCTATGAAGACCTCACGGTGCTGGAGAACTTCGAGATCTCGCTGCCGCGCATGCACGGCCTGCTGCAGTCGCTGACCTTCCGCCGCACGGCGGCGCTGCGCGAGCGCATCGACGCGATGGCGGCCGACGTGTTCCTGCTCGACCAGCTCGACCGCCGCGCGGGCCAGCTCAGCCACGGCCAGAAGCAATGGCTGGAGATCGGGATGCTGCTGATGCAGGAGCCCGAGCTGCTGCTACTCGACGAGCCCGTGGCCGGCATGAGCCCGCGCGAGCGCGAGCAAACCGGCGACCTGCTGCGGCGCATCGCCTCGGGCAAGTCGCTGGTGGTGATCGAGCACGACATGGATTTCGTCAAGCGCATCGCGCACCGCGTGACCGTTCTGCACCAGGGCCGTCTCTTGAGCGAAGGCACCGCCGCCGAGGTGCAGGCCGACCCGCGCGTGATCGACGTCTACCTCGGCCACTGAACACAGGAGAAAACGGATGCTCGAAGTTTCCGGACTGAACGTGGCCTACGGTGAATCGCAGGTGATCCGCGACGTGTCGCTGCATGTGGCACCCGGCGAGGCTGTCGCCGTCATGGGCCGCAACGGCATGGGCAAGACCACGCTGCTGAAGTCGCTCATCGGCTTGCTGCCGGCGCGCGGAGGCCACATCCGCCTGGGCGGCGCCGACATCACCAGGCTGCCCAGCTACCAGCGCGTGGCACAGGGGCTGGCCTTCGTGCCGCAGGGGCGCATGGTGTTCCCGTTTCTCACTGTGGAGCAGAACATCCTCTCGGGCGCGGCGAAGTCGGGCCACCGCACGGTGCCCGAGTACCTCTACCGCTTCTTCCCGGTGCTCAAGGACATGAGGCAGCGCAAGGCCGGCAACCTCTCCGGCGGCCAGCAGCAGATGCTGGCGATTGCGCGCGCGCTGATCTCCGAGCCGAAGCTGCTGATCCTCGACGAGCCGACCGAGGGCATCCAGCCTTCGATCATCAAGGAGATCGCGCAGACGCTGAACGTGCTGCGCGCCGAGCGCGGCTTCGCCATCGTGGTGTCGGAGCAGGTGCTGAGCTTCGCGCTCGACCTGGCCGACCGCTTTCTCGTCATCGACCGCGGGCGCCTCGTGCACGACGAGGCGCGCGCGACGCTCGACCAGGACAAGGTCAGGTCGTTCCTGACCGTGTAGCCATCTTTTTCCTCAACCCCTCTTTCAGGAGCAGTCCCATGAGACACGGTGATATTTCGAGCAGCAACGATTGCGTTGGCGTCGCGGTCGTCAACTACAAGATGCCCCGCCTGCACACCAAGGCCGAGGTGCTGGACAACGCCCGCAAGATCGGCGAGATGCTGGTCGGCATGAAGAAGGGCCTGCCGGGCATGGACCTGGTGGTGTTCCCCGAGTACTCCACGCACGGGATCATGTACGACGCCAAGGAGATGTACGACACGGCCGCCATCGTGCCCGGCGAGGAGACGGCCATCTTCGCCGACGCCTGCCGCCGCGCGAACGTGTGGGGCGTGTTCTCGCTCACCGGCGAGCGCCACGAGGAGCATCCGAACAAGGCGCCCTACAACACGCTGATCCTCATGAACAACAAGGGCGAGATCGTCCAGAAGTACCGCAAGATCATGCCGTGGGTGCCCATCGAGGGCTGGTATCCGGGCGACTGCACCTACGTGAGCGAAGGCCCCAAGGGCATGAAGATCAGCCTGATCATCTGCGACGACGGCAACTACCCCGAAATCTGGCGCGACTGCGCGATGCGCGGCGCCGAGCTCATCATCCGCTGCCAGGGCTACATGTACCCGGCCAAGGAACAGCAGATCATGGTGTCGAAGGCCATGGCCTTCATGAACAACACCTACGTGGCGGTGGCCAACGCGGCGGGTTTCGACGGCGTGTACTCGTACTTCGGCCACTCGGCGCTCATCGGCTTCGACGGCCGCACGCTGGGCGAATGCGGCGAGGAGGAGATGGGCATCAACTACGCCGAGCTCTCGATGGGCCTGATCCGCGACGCGCGCAGGAATGGCCAGTCGCAGAACCACCTGTTCAAGCTGGTGCATCGCGGCTACACCGGCACCATCAATTCCGGCGACGGCGACAAGGGCGTGGCGGCCTGCCCGTACAACTTCTACACGAAGTGGATCAACGACCCCGAGGGCACGCGCGAGATGGTGGAGTCGTTCACGCGCAGCACGGTTGGCACGCCGGAATGCCCGATCGAGGGCATTCCGAACGAAGCGGCCAAGCATCGCTGAGCCGCCGCGCCATGGACTACGAGATCTTCGAGCTCGGCGACGTCGTTCTGCAGCGGGGCGCCACCCTGCGCGGCGCGAAGCTCGCCTACAAGACCTACGGCACGCTCAACGCCGACAGGAGCAACGTCATCGTCTACCCCACCTGGTATTCGGGGCAGCACTACGACAACGAGTGGCTCATCGGCCCAGGCATGGCGCTCGACCCGGCGAAGTACTTCATCATCGTGCCCAACATGCTGGGCAACGGGCTGTCGTCCTCGCCGAGCAACACGCCGCAACCCTACGACCTCTCGCGCTTTCCGAACGTCACGCTCTACGACAACGTGACGCTGCAGCACCGGCTGGTGACGCAGAAGTTCGGCATCGAGCGCATCGCCCTGGTGGTGGGCTGGTCGATGGGCGCGCAGCAGACCAACCAGTGGGGCTGCCTGTACCCCGACATGGTCCGGCGCATCGCGCCCTTCTGCGGCTCGGCGAAGACGGCGCCGCACAACATCGTGTTCCTCGAGGGCGTGAAGGCGGCGCTCACGGCCGATGCCGCGTGGAACGGCGGCTGGTACACCACGCCGCCCACGAGGGGCCTGCGCGCGGTGGGCCGGGTGTACGCCGGCTGGGGCCTGTCGCAGCCCTTCTACATGCAGCAGCTGTGGCACGAGCTGGGCTTCAGTTCGCTCGAGGACTTCCTGGTCGGCTACTGGGAAGGCTTCTTCCTGAAGAAGGACGCGAACAACCTGCTGGCCATGCTGTGGTCGTGGCAGCACGGCGACATCAGCGACAACCCGGTGTTCAAGGGCGACTTCAAGAGAGCGCTCGGCGCCATCAAGGCACGCGCCATCGTGATGCCGGCCGAGCGCGACCTGTACTTTCCCGCGGCCGACAACGAGTGGGAGGTGTCGCACATGCCGAACGCCGAGTGCCGCCCGATCCCGGGCGTGTGGGGCCACTTCGCGGGCGGCGGCAGCAGCCCCGCCGACACCCGCTTCATCGACGACGCGCTGAAGGAACTGCTCGCCACACCATGAACGCACCCGTGCACGATCCGCTCGCGGCCTACCGCATCGAGTCCGAGCCCTTCTACCGGCCCGCGGGCAACGAGGTGGCGCTCTACCGGCAGGCCTACCGCCACCGCATGCCGCTGATCCTCAAGGGCCCGACCGGCTGCGGCAAGACGCGCTTCGTGGAGCACATGGCCTGGTCGCTCGGCCGGCCGCTGGTGACGCTGGCCTGCAACGAGGACATGACGGCCTCCGACCTCGTCGGACGCTACCTGCTCGACGCCAACGGCACCGCCTGGCACGACGGTCCTCTGACGCTGGCGGTGCGGCACGGCGGCATCTGCTACCTCGACGAGGTGGTGGAGGCGCGGCAGGACACGACCGTGGTGATCCACCCGCTGACCGACGCGCGCCGCATCCTGCCGCTCGACAAGAAAGGCGAGCTGGTGCATGCGCATCCCGACTTCCAGCTGGTGGTGTCGTACAACCCCGGCTACCAGAGCAGCGCGAAGGACATGAAGCCATCGACGCGCCAGCGCTTCGCGGCGCTGGAGTTCGACTATCCGGGCAGCACGCTCGAAGCGGAGATCGTCGCGCACGAGGCCGGGGTCGGTCTCGATCTCGCCGCGAAGCTGGTGGCCATCGCACGCTGCTCGCGCGAGCTGAAGCACCGCGGGCTCGACGAGGGCGTGTCGACGCGCATGCTGATCTACGCGGGCGTGCTGATCCGCGACGGCGTGACGCCGCGCGAGAGCTGCGAGATGACGATGACGCGCGCGCTGACCGACGACCCCGACATGGCGAGCGCGCTGCAGGGCTTCGTCGAGGCGCAGTTCGGATGAGCGAAGGGCACGGCGGCCTCGGTGCGCTGGCGCTGCTGGCACGCGGCCTGGCCGGCATCGACGTGGAAGTACAGCCCCTGCCGGGCACGCGCGCCGTGCTCACTGGTCGCAGGCTGCTGCTGCCGGAGAGCGCCACCGGGCCGGGCCTTCGCCGCGCGATGGTCGCGCATGCGGTCGCGCACCTGCGCCACTCGCAGCCCGCGCGCCCGGCGCACACGCTCAGGCCCATGGGCATCGCCATCGTCTCGGCCATCGAGGATGCACGCGTCGAGCGGCTGCTGTGCCGCGACTTCCCCGGCCTGCACGGCTGGTTCGCCGCGTCGCTGCCGCCGGTGCCCGACGCGCTCGACCTGGGCTTCGCCGCGCTCGTCTCCCGCATGGACCGCCTGCTGCTGCTGCCCACCTCGCAGGACGACAACCACTGGGTGAACAAGGCGCGCCGCCTGTTCGAGGAGACCGCCGCCGGCGCGGGCCTGGAGGACTACGACGCCTTCCGTGCCATCGCCTCGATCCTCGCGAACGACCTGGGCCAGATGCGCGTGCGCTTCGAGCCCCGCGACTACGTCGTGCCCGCGCCCTGGCGCGACGACAACAGCTATCTGTGGGACTTCGCCGAAACCGATGCGGCGCCCGACGAAGCCATCGCGCTGCAGCAAGCGGGCGCACGGCCGCCACCGCCGCCTTCCGACGCGCCGACCGAAGGCAGCGCCCCTCCCCCGGATGCCGTGGGCGACATCGAACTCGGCCGCTACACGTATCCCGAATGGGACCGCAGGCTCGAACGCCTGCGCACCGACTGGTGCACGGTGATCGAGAAGCTGCCGGCATGGCAGGGCCTGCTGCCGGCGCGCGAGCAGGCAGCACCCGGCAGCGAGCGCATCGCCCCGCTCGCCCTGCCCCGCGCGAGGCACCTCGACCGCACGCACCGCCTGCGCCGGCAATGGGAAGGCGACGACATCGACCTGAATGCGGCCATCGAGGTGCTGGTCGACCGCCGCCTCCGGCTGCGGCCCGACGCGCGCCTGTTCATGCGCCCGGGCAAGGGCCCGCGCCCTTCGAGCGTGCTGGTGCTGCTGGACCTGTCGGCTTCCGCCAACGACCCGGGGCCGCATGCGGCTTCGCTGCTCGACATCGAGAAGCAGGCCGCGCTGATGCTGGCCGCGTCGAACGCGCGCGGCGTCGACCGGCTCGCGATCCACGGCTTCTCGTCGAACACGCGCGCCGAGGTTTACTACTACCGCCTGCTCGAATCTGGCATGCCGCTGGACGCGCCGGCGCGCGCCATGATCGGCGCGCTGCGCGGGCGCTACTCGACCCGCATGGGCGCCGCGCTGCGCCATGCCACGTCGCTGATGCGCGCCGAGCCGCCGGGCCAGCGCGCGGTGCTGCTGGTGACCGACGGTGCGCCCTCCGACATCGACGTGCACGATGCGCGCTACCTGATCGAGGATGCCCGCCAGGCCGTCGCCGAGGCACGCGATGCCGGCGTGCGCGCCGCCTGCGTCGCGGTGGACGGCGCGGCCGACGCCTATGTGCGGCGCATCTTCGGCTGGCGCGACTATTGCATCGCCGACGACGCGCGCAGCCTGCCCGCCCGGCTCGCGCGCATGAGCGCACGGCTCGCCGCCGCCCACTGACACCGCCGACTGAAGACTATGATGATTCGACACCCCAGGAGACTTCAGCGTGGCTGACAAGGACCCCATACGCGTCGGCATCCTCTATTCGGAAACCGGCGTCACATCGACCATCGGACTCTCGCAGCTGCAGGGCGCGCTGCTCGGCATCGAGGAGATCAACGCGGCCGGCGGCGTGGACGGCCGCGAGATCGTGGCCGTGCGCTACGACCCGCAGTCCAACCCCGCGCGCTACGCCGTGCTGGCCGAGCGGCTGATCGTGCAGGACCGCGTGAACGTGATCTTCGGCTGCTACATGTCGAGCAGCCGCAAGGCCGTGATCCCGGTCATCGAGAAGTGGAACAAGCTGCTCTTCTACCCGACGCTCTACGAGGGCTTCGAGTACTCGGGCAACGTGATCTACACCGGCGCCGCGCCCAACCAGAACAGCGTGCAGCTGGCCGAATTCATGACCACGAACTTCGGCGCGCGCGTGTACCTGATCGGCTCCGACTACATCTACCCCTACGAGTCGAACCGCATCATGGGCGAGCTGGTGATGCAGCGCCCCGGCAGCGAGAAGCTCGGCGAACGTTATGTGGCGCTGGACGCGGGCGAGCGCGACTACCGGGCCATCATGGACGACATCCGCGACAAGCGGCCCGACTTCATCTTCTCGACCGTGGTGGGCGACTCCACCGCGAGCCTGTACCGCGCCTACGCCGAGGCCGGCTTCGACCCGAAGACCATGCCCATCGCCAGCCTCACGACCTCGGAGGCCGAGATCTCGCAGATGGGCCACGGCGTGGCGACCGGGCACTTCACGGCGGCGCCGTACTTCCAGTCGATCGACTCGGCCGCCAACCGGCGCTGCCTGGCGATGCTGCGCGCGCGCTTCGGCGACGGCTGCGTGCCCAACCTGTGCTGGGAGGCTTCGTACTTCCAGATGCACATCTTCGCCAATGCCTACCGGCAGGCGGGCAGCGATGGCATCGCGGAGATCCTTCCGCACATCCTGGGCAGCGAGTTCGACGCGCCGCAGGGGCTGGTGAAGATCGACCCGACCAATCACCACACCTGCCTGTACCCGCGCATCGGCCGGGTCGATGCGCACGGCCAGTTCACCATCGTGCGGCAGGCAACGCGGGCGGTGTACCCGGACCCCTATCTCGTCACCCACTCGCTGGGCGACTGGACCGCCAAGCTGGACACGCTGGAGGCCTGAGCGTGGAAGGCCCGGCTCCAAAACGGCACACCCTGCGCGTGACCCCGCCGCAGCTGAAGGAGCTGCGGCTGCTGAAGATCGCGGTGATCCACCCCGACGACAGCGACGGCCGCCAGCTCACGCAGCAGCTGCAGCGCATCGGCTGCCAGGTGCAGGCTTTCTGGCCGCCGGTGCAGGTGCTGCCGGAGGGCATCGACGTCGCCTTCATGGCGGTGCAGCCCGACTTCATCAACCTGCGCTTCGAGTGGACCCGCAGCGAGGACGCGCCGGCCATCATCGCGGTGGTGACCTACGAGAACCCGACGATCATCGAGGCGGTGCTGGAGATCGGCGCCAAGGCGGTGCTGCCGTCGCCGGTGCGCTCGTTCGGGCTGTTCTCGGCGCTGGTGGTGGCGCGCGAGGCGCACAAGGAGGCGCGCTCGCTGGCCAAGCGGCTGCGAAAGGTCGAGGCCAAGCTGCTGGGGCAGCGCCGCATCGCCGAGGCCAAGGCGATATTGATGAAGACGCACGACGTGTCGGAGGGCCAGGCCTACGACCTGATCCGCGACCAGGCCATGAGCAAGCGCACGACAACGGAAGAGATCGCCACTGCCATCGTCAACGCCAACGAGATCCTCTCGCTGGGCATGCGCAAGCCCGACGGGGCCTGACACCCGGCAGGCCGCCGGTCAGGCCTGGCTGAAGGTCTTCAGCACCTCGAGCACGCTCCGCGTCGCGCCGTCGAGCAGCGCATGCTGGCGGTGCGCGATGCCCACGCGGCGAGTGAGCTTCGGGCTCACCGGCAGGACCTGTATGCGGTCGTTCCCCGGTGCGACGTCGGTGGACTGCTGCAGCGGCAGCAGCGCCGCGCCGTAGCCGGCCGCCACCAGGCTGCGCATGGCGGCGTCGTAGTTGAGCTCGATGCGCGCGCGCGGCGCGAAGCCGGCGGCGGCGAACCATTCCATGGTTAGGCGGTACATGTGCGTGGTCGCCTCGTTGAAGATCAGCGGCTGCGCCGCCAGCCACGCGGGCGTGACGCGCTTCGGCGCCTTCCAGCGGCGCGGCACGAAGGCCATCATGGGCTGCTCGCACCAGGGCGTGACGACGATGCCGCGCAGCGGCGGCTGCGGAATGGCGACGAGGCCGATGTCGAGCGTGCCCGCCGCCAGCCGCTCCATGGCCTCGTAGGAGCCGCGGATGCTCACCTCGACGTCGATGCCGGAGTGCTCCGCGCCCAGCGCCTCGAGCACCTGCGGCAACAGGTCGACCAGCACGCCGGTGGATGTGCCCAGCCGCACGCGGCCGGTGCGCCCCTCGGCCTGGCGTTTGACTGCCTCGACCGCGTCGTCGGTATCGCGCAGCAGCTTGCGCCCGCGCTCCACCAGCGCGGCCCCTGCCGCCGTCGGCGTGATGCGCCGGTTGCCGCGCACCACCAGCGGCGCGCCCAGGCGCGATTCGAGCTCGCTGATATGCAGGCTCACCGTGGCCTGGGCCAGGTGAAGCGCCTGGGCGGCGGCCGAGAAGGTGCCGAGGTCGACGATGGCGATGAGGGTGCGCAGTTGGTCGAGGTTGAGCTGTCGCATGGGCTGTGCCGATATCAGGAAGCCTGATTGCCAGGCTCAGAATTCTCAACTTCCACAATATCACGCCCGGCGGGAAGATGAGCGCACCAACCAAGGAGCCCATCGTGAATGCGCCGAAGCCAACGTCCTTTCATCAACGCCTGATCCATGCCCTGCGCGGCTGGCGCCGCCGCGTGGTGAATCGCCGCCGCGCACGCGCCGATTCGCGGCACCTCGCCGGCATGAGCGAGCACGAGCTGCGCGACCTGGGCATCGGGCGCAGCGAAGTGCCCGGGCTGCTGGACGAGCACCGCTACTGAGCACGAGGCCTTTCCGTCGCCGGCATCTCTTCAGGTAACGCCCTCGTTTTGAGGTTCAAATCGGGGGCGTGCCCAAGCCAGCCCCACACGCAGATCACGTTTCCATAGAGCTCACCTCGCCGCAGTCGGTGAACGGCAGGCGCGCGGCCTTCCAGTCGCTGTGGCTGCTGGTGCGCATGCAGCACGCCCACGAGGCCGACGCCGGCGTCGTGCGACTGGCCGACCTGCGCGGCGAGGTGTCCGACGCCAGCACGCTGCGCATGGTCGTGAGCCGCGCCTTCCGCGACTTCAAGACCTGGGGCATCGACGCCGGCTGGGGCGAGGACACGCAGCGCGAGCCCCGCTTCCTGAACGCCGAGCGGCGCAGCCAGGGCCCCTTCTGGCTGCCTGCCGCCGAGGCGAAGCGCGTGCGCGTGCTGGTGCAAGGCCGCGCGGCCACCGCCGCCGAGATCGCGTCCTTCCTCGGACTGCGCTCCCGCAGGCATCAGCAGGCCGCCGGCTCGCCGCCGCCCGATGCGGTGCACCTGCAGGACGCGGCTTTCTGGAAGCAGCTCGTCGCCTCGCAGCAGGCGGCGCGACAGGGGCGGCTGATGGCGCCCGTCGCCGGCGAGAAGGCGGGCGAGAACCTGGGCGGCAGCGCCCTCGAATCGATCCGCCTCGCCGGCACGCTGGCGGCCACCGACTTCCAGCGCGCGCTGGTCACGCTCAACGAGGCCATGCTGTGGCGCCGGCTCGGCGACAACGAGCAGGCGCGGCGGCGGCTGCAGGCGCTCAAGAAGCAGCGGCTCGCGCACCACGTGGCGGGCAGCGACTACCTCGGCGCGATGGAGTGCATCGTCTCCGCGTGGTGCGCCTATACCGCGCGCGACCTGCCGCTGGCGCAGTCGCTGCTGAGCGGCATGGCCGAGGACGCAGTGCGCGGACTGGTGCTGCGCCACCACCCCGACGTGCGCTTCGAGTGGTGCAACCTGTGGGCGCTGGCCTGCCGCTCGCGCGCGCTGACGCTGTCGGCAGACGACAAGCCCGCCGCTGCCGCGCTGGCCGAGGAGTCGCTGCAACGCTTCGGCGAAGCGCTGGCGGCGGCCTTCGAGTCGCACTCCTTCGACGCGGCGCAGCACGTGGCGGCCAACATGGGCATGGCCGCGTGGCTGTTCGACCGCGTGGGCCTCTCCGACCTGCCCGCGCTGGCGCACGACGGCAACACCGACACCACCCGCCGCGCGGTGCAGTGGATCGCCTTCAGCGAATGGCTCTGCGGCCACACAGACGGCCAGGGCCGTTCGGCGTGGAACGCGATCTACCTGATGCGCATCGCGCGCGGGCACTGCCGGCCCGAGCAGCAGCCCACGCTCGCGCAGTTCCGCGCGCAGAAGCCGCTGGATCCGACCGCCATCTCGAAGCTGGCCGGTCCGCTCGCCGATGCCTTCGATGCGACCAACTGGCCCGCGCGCTGGGTGCAGGTGGCGCAGGCGCGGCTGGCCGACCACCAGGCCGGACGCCGCCGCTATCCGGGCCTGCAGCACTGCAGCCTGCTGTTCGAGCACGCCTGGTACGCGGCGCATGCCGGCGACCTGAAGGCCGCCGAGCAATCGCTGGCGCTGCTGCGCGAGGCGCTGCCCCAGCTGGTGCCCAGCGACCGCGCCTACTTCACCGAGTCGTGGAACGACACGCTGCCGGCCGAGCTGGTGCTGGAGGCGAAGCCGCCGCGCCGTCCCGCCGCGCGCAGGAAGGCCGCGCCGCGCGCTGTACGCTAGGGCCTGTTTTCATCCGAGCATGTCCGACAAGCCCAACGACCCCATCGACCTGGCCGCGCACCGCGAGCGCCGCGCGAGGCTGCAGCAGCAACGCGAGAGGCAGCAGCGCACGAACGGCTCGCCGCCGGAGCCCGGTCCGGACGAAGTGCCCTGCCCGCGCTGCAAGGAGCCGATCTACGGCAAGGTGCGGCAGTGCCCCCATTGCGGCGTGCACTTCGTCGGCAGCGCGGCGGACTTCGCGCCCAGGCCGAAGATGTCGCTGCGCGCCAAGTGCATCGTCGCGCTGGTCACGCTGGTGCTGCTCTACATGGGGTTCAGCGACGACATCGCCCGCTGGTGGTGGTAGGCCCGCCGCGGCTCAGCGCGTGCCGGCCGGCGCGCCGGTCGACTTGCGCACCACCAGCTCGGGGCGCAGCACCACGGTCGAGGCCGACATCGAATGGCCGTCGATCTCCTCGAACAGCATCTCGGCCGCGCGCCAGCCGAGTTCGCGGTGCGGCAGGCGGATGGTGGTGAGCGGCGGGTCGACCATGTCGACCAGCGGCATGTCGTTGTGGCCGGTGACTGAAATGTCCTGCGGCACGCGCAGGCCCGCCTCGCGCAGCGCGTCGTAGGCGCCCAGCGCGACCAGGTCGTTGCAGCACACCACGGCCTGCGGCGCGGCTCCGGCCGCGAGCATCTGCTTCATCGCCTCGGCACCGGCCTCGCGGCTGTAGCTCGCGCACTCGACCACGCGGAAGGGCTTCATGCGGTGGTCGCGGAGAGCCTGCTCCACGCCCAGTCGGCGGCCCACGCCGGTGGGAATGGTCTGCGGGCCCGCGAGATGCGCGATGCGCTTGTGGCCGAGCCCCACCAGGTGGTCGACCGCGAGCTTCATCGCGAGCCGGTCGTCGCTCACCACGGCCGGCAGGCGGCCGGTCTCGTCGGCGCGGTTGACCAGCACGGCCGTCATGCCCGCCTTGGTGACGAAGTCGACCAGCGGATCGTCGCGCGTGGCGGTGGCCATGACCACGCCGTCGACGCGCTGCGCCAGCATGCGCTCCAGCACCGGCCGCGCGAGCGCGTGGTCGACCACGTTGGTGACGAACACGAAATACCCGCGCGCGGCGGCGCTGGCCTCTATGCCCTGCAGGATCGGCGGGAACACCGCGTTGGTGATGTCGGGCACCAGCACGCCGATGGTGTGGGTGCGCCCCGTGCGCAGCGCCGAGGCCGCACGGTTGGGCCGGTAGCCCAGGCGCTGCGCCGCCTCCTCGACCACGCGCAGCACCTCCTCGCTGATCAGCGAGCGCTTCTCGGGGCTGAGCGCGCGCGAGACGGTGGACACGTGCACGCCGGCGGCGCGGGCGACGTCGCGGATGGTGACGGGTGAGGACGGGGCGGGTTGGTTGGCGCTCATTGGTGCAAACGATTGTCACCGGGTGCAGTGGCTTCAGGCGGCTTTCTGCCATTCAGACACCCCGGATTGCCGCCATTTTACTTTTCGGCGATTTGGACTAATATCGTGCAAACGATTGCAAAGGCTTGCCATGAACATCGCCACCTCTCCCCACTCGGTGCTGGGCCACGTGCTCGACGCCATGAGACACACGCCCGACTCCAGGCTGCGCACCGTGATGGAAGCGGTCACGCGCCACCTGCACGCGCTGGTCCAGGAAGTGAAGCTGACGGAAGAAGAGTTCGAGCAGGCGCTCGAATTCATCGTCGCCATCGGCCAGGCCACCGGCGAGACCAAGAACGAGGTGGTGCTGGCGGCGGACATCCTGGGCGTGTCGACCGTGGTCGCGCTGCAGAACAACCAGGACCCGCAGGGCGAGTCGCCGGCCGCGCTGCTCGGGCCCTTCTGGCGCGCGAACGCGCCGGCCTGCGCGCAGGGCGAGAGCATCGCGCGCTCGGGCACGCCGGGCACCCCGCTCGAGGTGACGGGCACGGTGCGCGACCACGAGGGCCGGCCGGTGGCCGATGCCACCGTCGACGTGTGGCAGGCCTCGCCGGTCGGCCTCTACGAGAACCAGGACCCGTCGCAGGAAGACATGAACCTGCGCGGGCGCTTTTCCACCGATGCCGAGGGCCGCTTCCACTTCCGCAGCGTGCGTCCGGCCGGCTACCCGGTGCCGACCGACGGCCCCTGCGGCGTGCTGCTGCGCGCGCAGAAGCGCCACCCGAACCGGCCCGCGCACCTGCACTTCATGGTGAGCAAGCCGGGACACAAGGTGCTCATCACGCAGGTGTTCGCCGATGACGACGAGAACCTGGAGAGCGACCCGACCTTCGGCGTGACGCGCCGCTTGATCGGCCGCTTCGCGCTCGCTCCTGACGGAAAGAGCGCCTCGCTGCACCACGACTTCGAGCTCGAACCCGGCGAGATGAAGTTTCCCCGCCCACCCATTCCCTGAATCAACTCTTCCGCACCACATCCATGAGCTTCGACCCAGTCTCCAGACTAGACGGCAAGGTCGCCGTCATCACCGGCGGCCTAGGCGCCATCGGCTACGCCACCGCCACGCGCCTCGCTGCGCTGGGCGCCACCTGCGTGCTGCTGCACCGCAAGGGCGACGATGCCGCGGCCCGTGCGGCCGCCCTGCCCTCGGCCAGCGGCCAGCGCCATGCGGCGATCCGCGCCGACATCGTCGACACGCCGAGCCTCGTCGCCGCCGCAGCCGAGGTGAAGGCCACGCTCGGGCGCTGCGACATCCTCGTCAACAGCGCGGGCCACACGAAGCCGGTGCTGGCCGCCGACCTCGACGCGCTGACCGACGAGCTCATCGACGACATCGTGCGTTCCAACTTCCGCGGCGTGTTCGCCACGATCCGCGCCTTCGCGCCGCTGCTGAAGGCGAGCGGCGACGGCCTCGTGGCCAACATCTCGTCCATCGCGGGCTTCACGGGCGTGGGCAGCAACCTCGCGTACGTGGCGGCCAAGGCCGGGCTCGACGTGGTGGGCGATGCACTGGCCAAGGCCCTGGCGCCGGCGGTGCGCGTGGTGTCGGTCTCGCCGGGCGCGGTGGAATCTGGCTTCGTGCCGGGGCGCGGCGCGGAGTTCGCCAGCAAGATGGCCGGCACCACGCCGCTGGGCCGCATCGGCCAGCCCGATGACGTGGCCGCCACGGTCGAGGCGCTGGCCACCACCATGCGATTCGTGACCGGCACGCGCATCGTGGTCGACGGAGGGCGCCACCTGTGAGCAACGCCAAGACACTCATCACCTGCGCCGTCACGGGCAACCTCGTGAAGCCGGAGCAGACGCCGCACCTGCCGATCACGCCGGTGCAGATCGCCGACGAATGCCTGGCCGCCGCCGAAGCCGGCGCGAGCCAGGTGCACATCCACGTGCGCAACCCCGAGACCGGCAAGCCCTCGATGGAAGTCGAGCTGTACCGCGAGGTGGTGGACCGCATCCGCCGCGGCAACCGCGAGCTGATCGTCAACCTCACGACCGGCCCGGGCGGGCGCTTCATTCCCAGCGAGGACGACCCGAAGATCGCCGCGCCCGGCACCACGCTGCTGCCGCCCGAGAAGCGCGTGGAGCACATCGCGCTCATCAGGCCCGACGTGTGCTCGCTCGACCTGAACACCATGAACTCCGGCCCCGACGTGGTCATCAACACGCCGAAGAACGTGCGGCGCATGGCGAAGGTGATGCGCGAGGCGGGCGTGAAGCCCGAGCTGGAGATATTCGACTCGGGCGACATCAACCTCGCGCTCGACCTCATCGCCGACGGCACGCTCGACGGCCCCGCCATGTGGACCTTCGTTCTCGGCGTGAAGTACGGCTTCGCGCCCACGCCGGAGACGCTGCTCTACGCACGCAACATGCTGCCGCGCGGCGCCTTCTGGAGCGCCTTCGGCATCGGGCGCATGGAGTTCCCGATCGTCGCGCAGGCCTGGCTGCTGGGCGGCCACGTGCGCGTGGGGATGGAGGACAACATCTACCTCGAGAAGGGCGTGCTCGCCGAGAGCAATGCGCAGCTGGTGGCCAAGGCGCGCGACATCCTCGTGAGCCTGGGCGGCGAAGTCGCCAACCCGCGCGAGGCCCGCGCCATGCTGGGCCTGCCCGATGCGAGGAGCTGAACGATGAGCGCAGCAGCCATGCACCCCGCCCACAGCTCGCGCGCACTGCGCGTGAACGAGAAAGCCGCCGACCTCGACGCGTTGCGGCTCGAAGCGGCGCCGCAGGCCGAGCCGGTGCCTCCGCCCGCCCATGCCGTGGTGCGCGTCGCGGCCGCCGCGGTGAACCCCAGCGACGTGAAGGCCACACTGGGCATCATGCCGCAGGCGGTCTGGCCCCGGACACCCGGCCGCGACTTCGCGGGCACCGTGGTGAGCGGCCCTTCGGAGTGGATCGGCCGCGAGGTCTACGGCTCCGGCGGCGACGTGGGCATCACGCGCGACGGCTCGCATGCGCGCTACCTGGTGCTGCCGGAGCAGGCGCTGCGCGCCAAGCCTCGCGGCATCTCGATGGACGAGGCCGGCGCGGTGGGCGTGCCCTTCGTCACCGCCTACGAGGGCTTCCGCCGCAGCGGCATGCCGCAGGCCGGGCAAACGGTGCTGGTGCTGGGCGCCAACGGCAAGGTCGGGCAGGCGGCGGTGCAGCTTGCCTCGCAGGCCGGCGCGCGCGTGATCGCGGTGCAGCGGCACGCCGGCCCTTTCCAGGGCTTCGCGGCCGGGCCGGTGGACACGATCGACGCGCGCCACCACGCCGACGTGGGCGCGCGGGTGCGCGAGCTCACCGACGGACGCGGCGCGAACATCGTCTACAACACCGTGGGCAGTGCCTACTTCGAGGCGGCCAACAAGGCGATGGCCAAGGGCGCGACGCAGATCTTCATCGCCACGCACGACCGCGCGGTGCCCTTCGACATCTTCGCGTTCTACCGGGGCATGCACACCTACGTGGGCATCGACTCGCTGGCGATGGACTGCGTCGCCAGCACCGCGCAGCTCGACGCGATGCGCGAGGGCTTCGAGCGCGGCACGCTGAAGCCCTTTCCGGTGGCGCGCCACTTCACGCTCGACGAGGCACACGACGCCTACCGGCTGGTGCTCTCGGGCAGCACCGACCGCGTCGTGCTGCGCCCCTGAGTCCTTTCCTTTCCGGAGCACACCCCATGCACGTGACCCGCTTCAGCGAGGCGCCGCACTACGAGGCGCCCAACCATTTCGACATGCGCTGCCTGCGCCTGCAGGGCAAGGAAGCCGGCCCCTCCACGCAGATGTGGATGGGCATGAGCCAGATCCTTCCCGGCGGCCACACCGGCCTCGACGGCTCGCCGATGGAAAAGCTCTACCTCGTGCTCGAGGGCCAGCTGCACGTGGTCGGCGAGATCGACGGCACGCGCGAGGAAGAAGTGCTCGGCCCCTACGACAGCTGCCGCTTCGCGCCCGGCGAGAAGCGCCAGCTGGAGAACCGCGGCAACCGGCCGGTGCTGGTGGCGCTGGTGATGCCGAACGCGCCGCCCGCATAGCACGGCCCCTTCCCTTTTCCCGGTCATTCATCGCTCAACCAAATAGATCAACGGAGACAAGACGCATGAAGAAGACTTTCAACCGGAGCCGCCGCCACACGCTGGCGATGGCGGCGGCCCTCGCAGCCTGCGCGCTCACGGGCGCCCACGCGCAGGGCAACTGGCCAGGCACGCAGGCGGTCAGGCTGGTCGTGCCTTTCACGGCAGGCAGCGGCACCGACATCGTCGCTCGCCTCGTGGCCGAGAAGCTCGGGCCCGCGCTGGGCACCAGCGTGATCGTGGACAACAAACCCGGCGCGGGTGGCACGCTGGGCGCGGCCATCGTGGCCAAGTCGCCGGCCGATGGCTACACGCTGCTGGTGCACTCGGCCGGCCACCTCGTGAACCCGTGGATCTACAAGGGCCTGTCGTACGACACCATCAAGGACTTCACCGGCATCACGCCGATGGCCAGCCTGCCCAACGTGCTGGTGACGGCGCCCTCGCACTTCTCGGACGTGAAGGACCTCGTGGCCAAGGCGAAGGCCAAGCCCGGAGGCTTCAACTACGGCTCCGCGGGCAACGGCTCGGCCACGCACATGAACGCCGAGGTGTTCCGCCTCGCGGCCGGCGTCGACGCGCAGCACGTGCCCTTCCGCGGCACGCCCGAGGCCATGACCGAGGTGATGGCCGGACGCGTCGACTGGTTCTTCGCGCCGATGGTGTCGGCCCTGCCGCTGATCCAGACCGGCAAGCTGCAGGCGCTGGCCGTGGGCACGGGCAAGCGCTCGTCGGCGCTGCCGAACGCGCCGACGACTGTGGAAGCCGGCGTGCCGGGCTCGGAGTACCTGTTCTGGGTCGGCCTGTTCGCGCCCGCGAAGACGCCGCAGCCGGTGGTCGACCGGCTGCAGGCCGAGATCGCGAAGATCATGGCGTCGCCCGAGCTGAAGGAGCGGCTGGAGAAGCTGGGCGCCGAGCCGTTCACGATGCCTTCGGCGCAGTTCAACAAGTTCATCGTCGACGAGACGGCGAAGGCCCAGCAGGTCGTGAAGGCCGCCAGCATCAAGGTGGACTGACATGGCACGCACACTCCTCTCGGCGGCGGCCATCGCCGCCAGCCTGCTGCTGCCCGTCGCCGCACAGGCGCAACCGGCAGACCTCGTCGTCACCAACGCGAAGATCGCCACCCTCGATGCCGCTGGCACCATGGCGCAGGCCATCGCCGTGCGCGACGGCCGCATCGTTGCCGTGGGCAGCGCGGCGCAGATGGGCGCTTTCACGAGCCCCGCGACACGCACCGTCGACGCCGGCGGCCGCACAGTCATTCCGGGCCTGATCGACTCGCACATGCACGCGGTGCGCGCTGCGCTGAGCTACTCGACCGAGGTCAACTGGATCGGCGCCGGCACCATCGCCGAGGCGATGGCGCGCATCCGCGCCGCGGCGGCGAACGCGCGCCCCGGCGGATGGCTGATCGTGGCCGGCGGCTGGACCGAGCAGCAGTTCGCCGAACGCCGCCGCCCCACGCTGGCCGAGCTGCAGGAGGCCGCGCCGAACAACCCGGTGTACGTGCAGCTCTTCTACGAGGCGGTGGTGATGACGCCCAAGGCGCTGGAAGCGCTGGGCGTCGCGCCCGGCACGCTGCCCGCGGGCATGAAGCCGACGCCCGACGGCGCGCCGGGCTGGATGAGCGGCGACATCGTCGGCATCTCGGCGCTCTTCGACAAGCTGCCCAAGCCCACCTACGACGACAACGTGGCCGGCACGCGCGCCTTTTTCACCGAGCTGAACCGCCTCGGCATCACCGGGCTGGTGGACCCGGGCGGCTTCAGCATCGCGCCCTCGCAGTACGCGGCGCTGTTCGAGCTGTGGCGCGAGAAGGCGCTGACGCTGCGCGTGGCCTACAGCGTGTTCGCGCAGAAGCCCGGCGCCGAGCTGCAGGAGTTCCGCGACCTGACGCAGATGCTGCCGATGGGCTTCGGCGACGACATGCTCAAGTTCAACGGCCTGGGCGAACGCGTGACGCTCGCGATGTACAACAACAACTTCCCCGACGAGGCGGCGAAGGCGAAGTTCTACGAGCTCGTCAAATGGGCCGCGCAGCGCAAGCTGGCCGTCACCATCCACTGGCAGGAGAACGGCTCGGTCGACCACCTGCTGGGGCTGTACGAGAAGCTGAACGCCGAGGTGCCGATCAAGGACCTGCGCTGGTCCATCGCCCACCTCGACGACGCCTCGCCCCAGACGCTCGCACGCATGAAGGCGCTGGGCATCGGCTGGACCATGCAGGACGCGATGTACTTCCAGGGCGACCGCGCGCTCGCCATGCGCGGCGAGGCCGCACGGCGCATGCCGCCCATAGGCACCGCGCTGCGCGCCGGCGTGAACGTGGGCGCTGGCACCGACGCGCACCGCGTGGCCTCGTACAACCCCTTCGTCGCGCTGCAGTGGATGCTCGACGGCAAGACGGTGAGCGGCAAGGCCATGCGCGGCCCCGACGAGACGCCCACGCGCGAGCAGGCACTGCGCCTGTACACCGCCGGCAGCGCCTGGTTCAGCTTCGACGAGAACAGGCGCGGCACGCTGGAAGTGGGCAAGCTCGCCGACTTCGCCGTGCTCGACCAGGACTTCTTCGCCGTGCCGCTGGAGCGCATCGGCAAGACGACATCGCTGATGACGGTGGTGGGCGGGCGCGTCGTGTACGCGGCGCGGCCGTTCGACGCCGCGGGTGCGTCGGTCGCCTCGGCGCCCTGAAGATTGCTCAGAGCCCCAGCGCGTGCCGCACCCGCTCGCGCAGCACCGGCAGCACGTCGCTCTCGAACCACGGGTGGTGCTTGAGCCAGCCCGTGTTGCGCGGCGACGGATGCGGCAGCGGAATGAAGCGCGGCGCGAAGTCGGCGAAGGCCTGCACGGTCTCGGTGACGCCGGCGCTCGCCTTCCTGCCGAGGAAGTGGCGCTGCGAGTACTGGCCGATGAGCAGCGTCAGCTCGACCTGCTTCATCTGCGCGAACAGCCTGTCGTGCCAGAGCTCGGCGCATTCCCTGCGCGGCGGCAGGTCGCCGCTCTTGCCGCGCCCCGGGTAGCAGTAACCCATCGGCACGATGGCCACGCGCGCGGCGTCGTAGAACACCGTGCGGTCGATGCCGAGCCAGCGGCGAAGCTGGTCGCCGCTGCGGTCGTTCCACGGCACGCCCGTCTGGTGCACCGTGAGGCTGGGCGCCTGCCCGACGATCAGCAGCCTGGCGCTCGCGCCGGCCTGCACCACCGGCCTGGGGCCCAGCGGCAGGTGCGCCTCGCACGCATGGCAGGCGCGTACCTCGGCGAGCAGCGCCTCCAAGGACTCGGCCGGCAAGAGCTCAGTCGGCAAAGGGCTTGAAGAAGGCGTTGAGCTCGGCGCCCGGCGCCGCGTCGGCGAAACCATCGAAGCGCCCCTCCGCCAGCGTGCGCGCGGCGCGGATGAAACCGCCCCAGGCCGAGCGCGCCAGCCCGCCGCCCACGCTCACGCGGCGCACGCCGAGCTCGGCGATGTCCTGCATCGTGAGTTCGCTGGGCGCGCCCACGAGCAGGTTGACCGGCTTGCCTCCGGCAGCGGCGACCACGGCGGCGATCTGCTCGCGGGTCTTGATGCCGGGCGCGTAGAGGCAATCGGCGCCCGCGCTCGCATAAGCCTTGAGCCGCGCGATGGCGTCGTCGAGGTCGGGCCGGCCCACGAAGAAGTTCTCGGCGCGGCCGACCAGCAGCACGTCGGCGCCCGATGCATCGATGGCCTTGCGCGCGGCGCGCAGGCGCTCGACCGCCACGTCGACGGGGAAGAGCGGATCGGCGGCATTGCCCGTCGAGTCCTCGATGGACAGGCCCGCCACGCCCATCTCGACGGCGAGGCTCACGCTCTCGGCCACGCCCCGCGCGTCGGCGGCAAAGCCGTTCTCGAAGTCGGCGTTCACCGGCAGGTCGGTGGCTTCCACGAGTTCGCGCAGGTGCGCCAGGATGTGCTCGCGCGACATCGCGCCGTCCGCATGCCCCTGCGACCAGGCGAAGCCCGAGCTGGTGGTGGCCAGCGCCTTGAATCCCAGCCCTTCGAGAAAGCGCGCGCTGCCCGTGTCCCAGGGGTTCGGAATGACGAAGCAGCCCTGTTCGTGGAGGGCACGGAAGTCGGCGCGTTTCTGGGCGATGGTGCGGGTCATGGCGGTGTTCGGCTTTCTTTCTTGTTGCGTGGGAGAAAACAGGACGGCGGGAAGGGCGGTCAGGATACGCCGGCCCCCGGTTCCGCAGCGCCCGGCGGGTTTTGCAGCAAGTGGTCGATGAAGGCGCGCACTGCCGGCAGCATGCCGCGGCGCGAGGCGAAGGCGGCCTGGATCTCGCTGGCCGCGCAAGCCCACTCGCCGCACAGGCGCAGCAGCCGGCCGTCGGCAAGGGCATCGCGGCACATGATCTCGGGCAGCAGCGCGAGCCCCATGCCCTGCTCCGCCAGGTGCCTCAGCGCGAACATGTCGTCGGTCACGAAGTGCGGCGTGAAGGCGAAATCATGCGACTGGGCACCGCGCTCCAGTGCCCAGTGGTAGCGCTCGTTCTCCGCGGGCAGCGACAGCACGGGCCACGCGGCCAGGTCGGCGAGCGACTGCGGCATGCCCAGCCGCTCCACCAGCGCGGGGCTGGCAAGCAGCACGTCGACGGTGCCGCCCAGCGGGCGCGCGACCAGGCTCGAATCCTCGAAGGGCGGGCGCCGCACGCGCAGCACCACGTCGATGTTCTCCTGCAGCGGGTCGACGCGGCGGTTGCTCACCTCCAGCTGCAGCCGCACGCCGGGAAAGGTGCGCATGAATGACGGAATCAGCGGCGTGAGCCAGAACTGCGCGAGCGTGAAGGGGCAGCTCACGCGCAGCAGGCCCTGCGGCTGCGCGGTGGCCTGCCGAGCCACGTCGAAGGCTTCCTCGCCGGCCGCCACGGTCGCCTGGCAGCGCTCGTAGAACTGCCGGCCCACGCTGGTGAGCAGCAGCCGTCGCGAACTGCGCTGCAGCAGGCGCACGCCGATGCGCTCCTCCAGCAGCGAGACGCGCCGGCTCAGGCGCGACTTGGGAATGCCCAGGTGCCGGCTGGCGGCACTGAAGCCCTGCTGCTCGACCACGTGGGCGAAAAGGGCGAGGTCGTTGAAGTCTTCCATGTCTCTTCCGGTTTTTTTTCGGCCTTCTTCGTTCTGCTGGCGGAACGATCCGTTCTTTCATGGCGAATTGTTCCGCGTTCGTTCCACCAGCATCATCGATCGACCACCTCCCGGTCAACCACCTGCCCGCGCACACGCCATGAAACTCGCCAGCTTCCACCATCGCGACACGCTTCGCTTCGGCGTGGTCCGAAACGACGATGAAGTCGCCGACCTGAGCGCACAGCCCGGCGCGCCCGCGGGGCTGCTCGAACTGCTCGCGCGCGGCGACGAAGGCATGGCCTGGCTGCACGCGGCGCTGGCCGATGCGCCGCGCCTGGCCTTGTCCGACGTGCGGCTGGCCGCGCCGATTCCCGCGCCGCGCAAGTTCCTCGGGCTCGGCGGCAACTACGCCTCGCACCTCGAGGAAGCCGCGAAGCTCGGCCTGGCGCGGCCGCCGGGGCAGGTGTGGTTCAACAAGCAGGTCTCATGCGTGGCCGGCCCCTTCGACGCGGTGCACAAGCCGCGCGTGTCCGGGCAGTTCGACTACGAGGGCGAGCTGGGCGTGGTGATCGGCCGGCGCTGCCGCCATGTTCGCGCCGAGGACGCGATGGCAATGGTGGCCGGCTACGTGGTCGTGAACGACATGAGCGTGCGCGACTGGCAGATGCGCGCGCCGACGCACACGCTGGGCAAGTCCTTCGACACGCACGGGCCCTTCGGCCCCTGGCTGGTGACACGCGACGAGATCGCCGATCCGCACGCGCTGCGGCTGCGCACCTGGGTCAACGGCGAGCTGCGGCAGGACGGCAACACGGCGCAGATGATCCACCGCATCGAGGCGATGCTGGTCGAGCTGAGCACCGCCTTCACGCTGGAGCCTGGCGACGTGCTGAGCACCGGCAGCCCCGCCGGCGTCGGCGGCCTGATGGACCCGCCGCGCTACCTGGTGCCGGGCGACGTAGTGCGCGTGGAGATCGAGGGCATCGGCCACATCGAGAACCGCGTGGTGGCCGAGCCCGACGCCGCCTGAACGCACCGCCCTTCGAAGAAGAAAAGGAGACACCCATGAACGACGAAATCGCCCTGCCCGCGCGCCGCCCCCTGCCCGACTTCGCGCACGCCGCGCTGCGCCCCGTCAAGCTCGCGCACGTGGTGCTGCGCGTGGGCGAGCTCAAGCGCTCGCGCGACTGGTACCTGGAAGTGCTGCAGGCCCGCGTGGCCTTCGAGAACGCGATGCTGTGCTTCCTGAGCTACGACGACGAGCATCACCGCATCGGCCTGATCGCGCCGCCGGGGCTGAAGCACGAGGCCGACGCGAGCACGGGGCTGGAGCACATCGCCTTCACCTACGGCTCGCTCGGCGAGCTGCTGGCCAACCACCGGCGGCTGGCGGCCCGCGGCATCCTGCCCTACTGGTGCATCAACCACGGGCCGACGATCTCGATGTACTACCGCGACCCCGACGGCCACCGGCTGGAGCTGCAGCACGACGTGTTCGAGACGGCCGAGGAAGTCGACGCCTTCTTCGCGGGCGGCGCCTACGCCGAGAACTTCATGGGCGTGGTGTTCGATCCCGTCGAGCTGGCCGCGCGCTACGAGGCCGGCGAGCCGCTGGCTTCGCTCACCGCGCGGCCGCGGCTGCCGACAGGCAAGGGGCCGTGGGACATGTTCGTGCCCTGAGCCCGGCGCGACCTGAGGACGCTCAGCACTCCACCACGTTCACCGCGAGGCCGCCGAGCGAGGTTTCCTTGTAGGTCGCCTTCATGTCCTCGCCGGTCTGCTTCATGGTGCGGATCACCGCGTCGAGCGACACGTAGTGGCTGCCGTCGCCGCGCAGCGCCATGCGCGCCGCGTTGATCGCCTTCACCGCGCCCATCGCGTTGCGCTCCACGCACGGTATCTGCACCATGCCGCCGACCGGGTCGCAGGTGAGGCCCAGGTTGTGCTCCATGCCGATCTCGGCCGCGTTCTCGACCTGCGCCGGCGTGGCGCCGAGCACCGCGGCCAGCGCGCCGGCCGCCATCGAGCAGGCCACGCCGACCTCGCCCTGGCAGCCGACCTCGGCGCCCGAGATGGAGGCGTTGGTCTTGTAGAGCATGCCGATGGCCGCGGCGGTGAGCAGGAAGTCGACGATGCCTTCGTCGCTCGCCTGCGGCACGAAGCGCTGGTAGTAGTGCATCACCGCGGGCACCACGCCGGCCGCGCCGTTGGTGGGCGCGGTGACCACGCGGCCGCCGGCGGCGTTCTCTTCGTTCACCGCCATCGCGAAGGCGTTGACCCAGTCCATCGCCGCGAGCGGATCGGCTGCGCCGGCCTGTGCCAGCAGTTCGCGGTGCAGTTCGGGCGCGCGGCGGCGCATGCGCAGCGGGCCGGGCAGTGCATGCGCGGCCAGCGGGTTGTCGATGCCGAAGCCGCGCTGCACGCACTGCTGCATCACGCCCCAGATGCGCAGCAGGCCGGCGCGCACCTCGGGCTCGGGCCGCCACACGCATTCGTTGCGCATCACCAGCGCGGCCACCGACAGGCCGTTGTCGCGGCATTGCGCCATGAGCTCATCACCGGTCGAGAAGGGATGCGGCACGGCGGCGGTGGCTGCCACCGTGGCGGCCACCGCCTGCCCGCCCTCGACGACGAAGCCGCCGCCGACCGAGAAGTACCTGCCCTCGGCCAGCGTGGCGCCATCGGCCGCGAAGGCGGTGAAGCACATGGCGTTCGGGTGCTCGGGCAGCGACTCCTCGCCGCGGAAGGCGATGTCGCGCACGCGGTCGAAGTCGATGGGCGTGGTGCCCAGCAGGCTCAGCCGGCCGGTGCGGCGCAACTCCTCCAGCCGGGGCTGCACGGTCTCGGGCCGCACGGTGTCGGGCGCGTCGCCGAAGAGGCCGAGGATCACGCCCTGGTCGGTCGCGTGGCCGCGGCCGGTGGCGCCGAGCGAGCCGAACAGGTCCACGCGCAGCCGCGCCACCTGGGCGAGCACGCCGCGCCGCTCGAGCGACTGCGCGAACATGAGCGCCGCGCGCATCGGCCCGACGGTGTGCGAGCTGGAGGGGCCGATGCCGATCTTGAAGATGTCGAAGACTGAGAGCATCAGCGCATCATGCGGCCGGGAGCTGCTGTTTGACCAGTGCCACCCAATAGGCCGCGCCCAGCGGCAGGATGTTGTCGTTGAAGTCGTAGTACGGGTTGTGCACGTTCGGGTCGTTCGGGCCCTCGCCCGCGCCGATGCCGATGTAGGCGCCCGGGCGCTTCTGCAGCATGAAGGCGAAGTCTTCCGAGCCCATGGCGGGCGGGATGTCGGTGTGCACCTGCGCAAGCTCCACCAGGCTGGCAGCGGCGGCGATGGCGGCGTCGGTCTCGGCGGGCGTGTTGACCACGCCGGGGTAGCCGCGGCGGTAGTCGAGCGCCACCTTCGCGCCGTGCGTGGCGGCCACGCCGTCGCAGATCTGCTGCATGGCGGCCTGGGTCTGGTCCTGGATGCCGGGGTCGAGCGTGCGCACGGTGCCGCGCAGCACCACCGTTTCGGGAATCACATTCCAGGTGTCGCCGCCGTGGATCTGCGTGACGCTCACCACGGCCGAATCGGTGGCGCCGGTGCGGCGGCTCACGATGGTCTGCAGCGCGTTGACGAGCTGGGCCGAGACCACTACCGAGTCGATGCCGGTCTCGGGCATGGCGCCATGGCTGCCCTTGCCGGTGACGACGATCTCGAAGGTGTCGAGAAAGGCCGTCATCGTGCCCTTGCGGATAGCGAACCGGCCGCGCGGCAGGCTCGGGAAGTTGTGCATGCCGTAGACGGCGTCGGCCGGGAACTGCTCGAACAGGCCCTCGTCGACCATCACGCGGCCGCCGCCCTCGTTCTCCTCGGCGGGCTGGAACACGAAGTGCACCGTGCCCTTGAAGGGCTTGTGGCGCGACAGGTGCTCGGCCGCGCCCAGCAGCATCGCGGTGTGGCCGTCGTGGCCGCAAGCGTGCATCTTGCCGGCGCACTTCGAGGCGTGCGCCTGCGTGCCGAGTTCCTGCATGTTCAGCGCGTCGAGGTCGGCACGCAGCGCGATGCTCGGACCCTCGCCGTTCTTCAGCGTGCCGACCACGCCGGTGCCGGCCAGGCCACGGTGCACGGGCAGGCCCATCAGCATCAGCGCGTTGGCGACGACGTTGGCGGTGCGGTGCTCCTCGAAGGCGGTCTCGGGGTTGGCGTGGATGTCGCGGCGCCAGGCCAGCATGCGGGCGCGGGTGTCTTCGGCGATTTCGGGGTCGCGGTACATGGTTCTTTTCAGCTCTCTCGTGGAATGGGGTCAGTGGAAGAATTCGGCGATCACCGTGGCACCAAGGAATGTGCCGGCCGTGGCGGTGAGCGACACCACCACGATGCGCCAGCCCAGCTGGCGGAACACCGGCAGGTCCTTCGCGACCGAGAAGCCGGCCAGCGCGAGCACCGGCGTGGTGAAGGCCAGGAAGTTGAGCTTGCCGGTGATCGCGATCAGCGCATCGGAGAACGGAAACAGCCCCGGAATGCCCGCCACGGTGGCCACCACCGACAGCACCAGCACCATCGGCAGGCGCGGCACGAGGCGCTTGATGCCTTCGACGATCAGCGCGATGACCACCACCGCAGCCAGGCCCTCGAGCGACACCAGCACCGGCACCTTGTAGGTCAGCGAATTGCCGATGAGCACGCCGCCGCCCACCACCGCCCAGGCGATGAGCGTGTCGCGCAGCGACATCGCACCGCCATGGCCGACGCTGGCCTGCGAGACGGCCGCCGTGCCCGCGTCCTGCGCGCCGCGCTTCGAGAAGCGGCCCAGCACCGGCTCCAGCTTGCCGTAGAGCCACGAGCACAGCGGCAGCGACAGGAACAGCGTGAAGTAGAAGCCCACCACCGTGGTCAGCAGGTTCGACGCGGCGGCAATGGCGGTGAGCTGCGGCAGCATCTCGGCCGGCTGCTGCGCCGCGATGGCGCCCAGCGCCGCCGCCATCAGGCTGCCCGAGCCCACGCCGGCGCCCATGGCCAGCGAGCGCGGATCGAAGACGTGCAGGCTGGCGACGAAGCCCGCCAGCACCGCGATGAAGAGCGCGCCCAGCACGGTGCCGGTGATGTACTCGGCCAGCACGCCGCGGCCCTCGGGCGAGGCCATGCCGTACTTCTCTCCGATGATCACGAGGTTGCCCTCGCGGCCCACCGAGAAGGTGGCGCCCACCGCCTCGCGCTTGATGCCCAGCAGCAGCGCCAGCGGCAGGCCCAGCGCCAGAGTGCCGAGCGCATGGCCGAACTCCTGGAACAGCAGCGCCCAGCCGGCCTGCTTCACTTGCGGCAGCGCGGCGCCGACCGTGAGGCCCAGCTTCACCACGAAGAGCAGCAGGCCCGCGTTCAACAGGCCGCCGGCGAAGGACTGCTCGGCGGTCGCCACGCGCACCACGCCCGGCACGCGGCGGTGCGCGATGCCCCATGCGGCCGCGATCAGCAGCGCCCACAGCATCGGCAGCAGCGCCACCTTGCCCGGGCCGACGCTGAACTGCACCGGGCCGATCAGCTCGGCCGCGGCCACGACGGCCAGGGTGACGAGCACGAGCCTGAGTTTTCCGGAAGCCGAGGAAGAAGGGGCAGCGGCGGCGAGCGTGGTGGAGGCGGCGGATGTCATCGCGTGGGGCATCGTGTGGCGCAGGACCTGCGGGGTGCCGGCGAGTTTGGGGTTGCCAGCCTCTTGCATCAATGACCGCGAATCGACATATTTGTTGCATTGAATGCAACACTCAGGAGACGAAGGCCATGGACGACAGGCTCGACACGCGCCGCGTGCGCTACTTCATGCAGGTGCTCGAGAGCGGCTCCGTGCGCGGCGCCGCCGAGGTGCTCGACATGGACCCGTCGGCCGTGAGCCGGGCCATCGGCATCCTCGAGCAGGAGTGCGGGCTGCCGCTGCTGGAGCGCCACGGGCGCGGCGTGGTCGCCACCGACGCGGGCCAGATGCTGGCCGGCTACGTGCGGCGCCAGAACAGCCAGAAGCAGCACCTGATGGCGCAGATGGACGGCATCCGCAAGATCGAGCGCGGCCACATCTACATCGTGGCCGGCGAGGGATACGTGGACTGGCTCATGCGCCACAGCCTGCGCGACTTCATGACCACGCACCCGCGGATCACCATCGACCTCGACGTGGCGAGCACCGACGAGATCGTGCAGCGGGTGGTGGAGGAACGGGCCCACGTCGGCCTGCTGTTCCAGCCGCCCAAGGACGAGCGGCTGACCTCGCACCATTCGCACCCGCAGCCGATCCAGGCGCTGGTGCTGGCTTCGCATCCGCTCACGCAACTGGGCCGCCCGCTCAAGCTGAGCGACCTGCTGCCCTACGCGGGCGCCACGCTGCACCGAAGCTTCGGCGTGCGCCAGCACATCGAGGCCGCCGAGATCAGCGAAGGCGTGCGCCTGCCCTCGCTGCTGACCACCACCTCGTTCAGTGCGCTCGGGCACTTCGTGTCGGCGGGACTGGGCTATGCGCTGGGCACGCGCATCTCGCTCACGCCCAACGCGAGCAATCCGGAGCTGGTCGAGCTGCCGATGAAGAACCCGCTGCTGTCGCAGGGCCGCTCGCACATCGTGTCGCGCCACGGGCGCATGCTGTCGCCGGCGGCCGCGGAGCTGCTGCGCTGCGTGGTGGCCGACATGCGCCGCTATGCCTCCGGGGGCGGCGGCGAGGAGAAGCCGGAAGGGACGGGCAAGGCGGACAAGGTCGAAAAGGCGGCCAGGAAAACCGGGAAGCGCGCGGCATGAGGCGCGGCATGAGGCGCGACATTGCGCGCCACGCCCCTTCGGTGTTCTGATCGGGCCCCATGTCCTACGTCATCCCGCTCTTCATCCACCTGCTCTGCGCCGCCTTCTGGGTCGGCGGCATGGCGACCATGCACTTCGCGGTGCGCCCCTCGGCCGTCGCCACGCTGGAGCCGCCGCTACGCCTGCGCATGATGGCCGCGACGCTGCGGCGCTTCTTCGTGGGGGTGGACGCATCGGTCACGCTGCTCTTCGCGACCGGCGTGGCGATGATCCTCGCGGGCGGCGGCTTCCGCGGCCTGCACTGGCGCATCGAAGCGATGATGAGCATCGCGATCGTGATGCTCGCCATCTACGTCTACATCCGCGCCTCGGTATTCAGGGCCATGCGGCGCGCGGTGGACGAAAGCGCCTGGCCGGCGGCGGCCGCGCGGCTGAACACGGTGCGCAAGCTGGTGACGGTGAACCTCGTGCTGGGCGTGATCGTGTTCGGCGTGGCGACTATCGGGCGGGCAGCCTAGCTTTTGCGGTACTCCGGCTCAATCCGCGGCTCACCGATGCAAAGAACGGAGACGCATTCGGCCACGCTGGTCACCAGGTATTCACGGACATCGCCATAGAACAATCCGATGCAACTGCCAGGGCGAGTGGACTCCTGTGACAGCCACCCACCAGATTGAATTGAGAACACCGAGCAGTTCGGAGAAGAGCAGGCTGGCCAGTATTCGGCAAGATCGCGCTCATCCATGACCCTGTAGGCTACGACGTCGTCGAATCTGATACTGATCAACGTATTGCTCTTGGGAGCCTGCGCGACGACTGTGAGCTTTCGCGCTGCATAGTCGATACGCACGATCTCACTGACACCGTAGTCGTCGACCGCGACCGGCAACGCAACCGCCTCGACCTTTGTCGGCTGAGTCATGGCACGGCCCGCTCCAACACGATGTGCATCGCATAAGAACGTTCAGACATCGAAATCTCCCCAAGGACCGTTCTGCGCAATATGGCGTTCACCGATTCTCCGCCAGGCTCCGCGATGGAGGTGGCCGTCCAAGCGCATCACCAGCGCCAGGCTTTCAATGCCTACAGCGCTATCTTCAGCTCACCAAAAAGGGAGGTCGCTTGAGTTGCAGAGAAGCGCAATCCGTGCGCGAGCCTGCCTAGCGCCACTGGCGCCGGCAGGCCGCACCGCTCAGACCAAGTTCAACTCCACGTCGATGTTGCCGCGCGTGAGCTTCGAGTAGGGGCAGGTCTGGTGCGCGGTGTCGACCACGGCGCGCGCGGTTTCGCGGTCGAGGCCGGGCAGGCTGATGTTCAGGCGCGCCTGCAGGAAGTACTGGCCCTCCTGGAGCACGAGGTCGACCTCGGCGTCCACCGACAGGTCAGCCGGCAGCTTGACCTTCAGCGTGCCCGCAGCCTTGCCCATGGCGCCGATGAAGCAGGCCGACCAGCCGGCCGCGAACAGCTGCTCGGGGTTGGTGCCCGTGCCGTTGCCGCCGGGGGGCGAGAGCTGGATGTCCAGGTGGCCGTCGCTGCTGCGCGATGCGCCGAGGCGGCCGCCGGTGGTGTGGGTCTTGCCGGTGTAGAGGACTTGCTTGTCGGTCATGGAGATTCCTTTGGACTGGAAGGTGGTTCGAAAGACTTGGTTGTGGGCTCCATCGCCTCGTCTGCATGCGCATCGTTGGCGATGCGGGAATTACATCGACAGGCTGTATCCGCGATGTGTCGAACCACCGGCCGGTTTGCATGCGCGTGTGTCCGCTGCGCCATGCAGACACAGTGGCGTACAAATCTCCGGACGGAGGGGATCAGGAAGAAGGAAGGCTCAGGCCGCAGGGCCCTTGAGTTCGACGCCGTTGCCGTCGGGATCGGCGATGTAGATCGAGGGGCCGTTGCCCTCGGCGCCGAAGTTGTTCTGCACCTCGCCGTGCACCGCGACGCCGTTCTGCGCCATCAGCGCGCGGATGGCCGCCTCGTCGAAGGGCTCGATGCGCAGGCAGAGGTGGTCGACGTTGCGGCCTTCGGTGCCGGCGAGCGCCCCGCCCTGCCTGCCCAGCGGGCCGTCGGGCGTGACGAGGTCGATCAGGCTGGCCCCGGCGCGCAGGTGCACGAGCCCCAGGTCGTCGCGGCGTTTCTCGACGGTGCAGCCCAGCACGCCGCAGTAGAAGGCGATGGAACGCTCGGCGTCCTTCACGCGCAGCACGACGTGGTCGATGCGCAGCACCGAGAACGGTGGCTGGCGCATCGGGTTCGTCATGCGGACCTGCTCATCGGTTCAGACCACGCCGGCCGAACGCAGCGCCTCGAAGCGGGCCGCGTCGATGCCCATTTCCGCCAGCACCTCCTGCGTGTGCTGACCCAGTGCCGGCGGTGCATGGCGCAGCACGGGCGGCGTGCCCGAAAGGCGCAGCGGGCTCGCCACGCCGGTGATGCTGGCGATGCCGTCGCCCGCGTCGCGCGGCAGCGTGACCGCGAGGCCTCGCGCCTTGACCTGCGCGTCGTCGAAGGCCTGCGCGATGTCGTTGATGGGGCCGCAGGGCACGGCCTTGTCTTCGAGCAACGTGACCCATGCGGCGGTGGTGCGGGTGCGCGTGAGCTCTTCCATCATCGGGATCAGCACGCCGCGGTGCTTCACGCGCAGGGTGTTGGTGGCGAAGCGCGCGTCGGTCGCCCATTCGGGGTGGCCGCCGGCCTCGCAGAAGCGCGCGAACTGCCCGTTGTTGCCGATGGCCAGCAGCATCGCGCCGTCCTGCGTCGGAAAGTCCTGGTAGGGCGCGAGGCTGGGGTGCGTGTTGCCCTGGCGCCCGGGCGCCTTGCCGGTGTTGAGGAAGGCGCTCGCCTGGTTGGCGAGGATGGCCATGCCCACGTCGAGCAGCGCCATGTCGATGTGCTGGCCTTCGCCGGTGCGATCGCGCACCTGCAGCGCGGCCAGGATGGCGGTGCTGGCGTAGACGCCGGTGAACAGGTCGGTCAGCGCCACGCCCACGCGCAGCGGGCCACCGCCGGGCACGTCGTCGGGACGGCCGGTGATGCTCATCATGCCGGTCATGGCCTGGATCATCAGGTCGTAGCCCGCGCGCTCGGCATACGGGCCGTCGTGGCCGAAGCCGGTCACGCTGCAGTAGATGAGGCGCGGGTTGGCCGCGCGCAGGCTCTCGTGGTCGAGGCCGTACTGCTTGAGGCCGCCGGTCTTGAAGTTCTCGACCACGATGTCGGCCTGCGCCGCCATCTGCTTCAACAGCGCCTGCCCGTCGGGCGTGGCCATGTCGACCGTGACCGAGCGCTTGTTGCGGTTGCAGGCGGTGAAGTAGCTGGCCTGGTCGGTGTCGTTGCCGTTCGCGTCCTTGATGAAGGGCGGGCCCCAGGTACGCGTGTCGTCGCCGACGCCGGGGCGCTCGATCTTGACGACGTCGGCGCCCAGGTCCGCGAGGATCTGCGTGCACCACGGGCCCGCGAGCACGCGGGAGAGGTCCAGAACCTTGATGCCGTCGAGTGCTGCGGGCTTGCCGGTCATGCGCGGATCAGTTCGAGAAGGCGGCGATGCCGGTGATGGCGCGGCCCAGGATCAGCGCGTGGATGTCGTGCGTGCCTTCGTAGGTGTTGACCACTTCGAGGTTCACCAGGTGGCGGGCCACGCCGAACTCGTCGCTGATGCCGTTGCCGCCCATCATGTCGCGTGCCATGCGGGCGATGTCCAGCGACTTGCCGCAGTTGTTGCGCTTCATGATCGAGGTGATTTCCACCGCGGCGATGCCCTCGTCCTTCATGCGGCCCAGGCGCAGGCTGCCCTGCAGGCCCAGCGTGATCTCGGTCTGCATGTCGGCCAGCTTCTTCTGGATGAGCTGGTTGGCGGCCAGCGGGCGGCCGAACTGCTTGCGGTCGAGCGTGTACTGGCGGGCGCGGTGCCAGCAGTCTTCGGCGGCGCCGAGCGCGCCCCACGAGATGCCGTAGCGGGCGCTGTTCAGGCAGGTGAAGGGACCCTTCAGGCCCTGCACTTCGGGGAAGGCGTTTTCCTCGGGGCAGAACACGCCGTCCATCACGATCTCGCCGGTGATGCTGGCGCGCAGGCCGACCTTGCCGTGGATGGCGGGGGCGCTCAGGCCCTTCATGCCCTTCTCGAGCACGAAGCCGCGGATCGGGCCGACGGCACCGCTCTCGCTGACTTCCTTGGCCCACACCACGAACACGTCGGCGATGGGGGAGTTGCTGATCCACATCTTCGAGCCGGTGAGCGAGTAGCCGCCCGGAACCTTCTTGGCGCGCGTGGCCATGCTGCCGGGGTCGGAGCCGTGGTCGGGCTCGGTCAAGCCGAAGCAGCCGATCCATTCGCCGGTGGCGAGCTTGGGCAGGAACTTCTGCTTCTGGCCCTCGGAGCCGAATTCGAAGATCGGCACCATCACCAGCGAACTCTGCACGCTGGCCATCGAGCGGTAGCCCGAGTCGACGCGCTCGACTTCACGGGCGATCAGGCCGTAGGCCACGTAGTTGAGGCCGGGGCCGCCGTACTGCTCGGGAATCGTCGGGCCCAGCAGGCCGAGGGCGCCCATTTCGCGAAAGATGGCGGGGTCGGTCTCGCCGGTGCGGAAGCCTTCGAGCACGCGGGGAGCCAGGCGCTCCTGGCAGTAGGCATTGGCCGCGTCGCGGATCATGCGTTCTTCGTCGGTCAGCTGCTGGTCGAGAAGAAGGGGGTCGTCCCAGTGGAATTGCGCTTTGGCGGCCATGTGGCTGTCTCCGGAAAAGGGGAAAAAGAGAAAAGAGGGGGGAATGGGGCGATGCTAGCCACGCGGGGGCCATGACGCAAACGAGGATTCCGCACCCAGATATGCGTTCGTAGAATGTCTTGCAAGATGTTCGACCGGCTTCTCCATTGACGAGCCATCGAATCCATACATACAGCCGAGGCATACATGCGCCGCAAGATCCCGCCCCTGCAGACCCTCGTGTGCTTCGACGCCGCCGCGCGCCACGAGAGCTACACCCGCGCCGCGCAGGAGCTCGCCCTCACGCAGAGCGCGGTGTCGCGCCAGATCGGCACGCTCGAGGCCTTCCTCGGCGTGGCGCTGTTCCGCCGTACCCGGCACGGCGTGGCGCTCACCGCCAGCGGCACAGCCTACGCGCGTCAGACGGCCAAGCGGCTCGAGGCGATGGAGCGCGACACGCTCGACGCCATGGCGCACCAGGGCGAAGGCGGTTCGCTCTCGCTCGCGGCCGTGCCCACCTTCGCCACCCGCTGGCTGATGCCGCGCCTGAAGGGTTTCGCTGCGCTGCAGCCCGACGTGGTGGTGCACATCGAGACCCGCACCCGCCCCTTTCTCTTCGCCGACGCGGAGTTCGACGCCGCCCTCTATGCCGGCACGCCCGCGCAGGTCGAGAACTGGGCCGGCACGCGCGCGCTGCTGCTGATGCACGAGGACGTGGTGCCGGTGTGCAGCCCCGCCCTGCTTCCGCGCGGCAAGGCCGTGACGCCCGCCACCATCGCGAAGATGCCGCTGCTGCAGCAGAGCACGCGCCCCGACGGCTGGCGCCAGTGGTTCGACGCGCAGCAGATCGATGCGCCCAACGCGCGCGGCGGGCCGCGTTACGAGCTGTTCTCCATCCTGGCCGCCGCCGCGTCGCACGGGCTCGGCGTGGCGCTGATGCCGACCATGCTGGTGGCCGACGAACTCGCGCGCGGCGAGCTGGTGGTGGCCTGCGCGCGGCCGCTCTCGGGCGAGCGCAACTACTACCTCGTGACGCCCGAGCGGGCCGACCAGCGGCCGCTGCTGAGGTTCTTCAGCGACTGGCTGTTGGAGCAGGCGCGGCAAGGCTGAGTACGCCATGAAGCGAGACAGCCGGTCCGAATACGAATGGCGCATGTACAAGGTGCTGACGCACATCGACGAACACCTGGACGAACCGCTCGAACTCGCCGAACTGGCCGACGTGGCGCATTTCTCGGCCTATCACTTCCACCGGCTGTTCGCGGCCTGGGCCGGCGAGACGCTGGGCGACTACGTACGCCGCCGGCGCGTGGAAGTCGCCGCGCTGCGGCTCGCGACGCAGCCGCGCGTGTCGGTGCTCGACGCGGCGCTGTCGGTGGGCTTCGGTTCGGGCGAGGCGTTCTCGCGGGCGTTCCGCGCACGCTTCGGCAGCTCGCCAACGGCGTGGCGCGCGGTGCACCGCTGGTCACCGGCCGACACGGAAAGCAATCCTGATCAGATCGCCTTGCACGGCTTCACGAAGAATGAGCCTTCACCGCGCGACACCGCGCCAACGGAGGCCATGCCCATGAACGTCGAACTCATCACCCGCCCGCCCGTCACCATCGCCTACCTGCGCTACGTGGGCCCGTTCGGCGCGCCCGTGGGCGTCTTCTGGGAAACGAAGGTGGCGCCGTGGATCGGCGCCCGCAAGCTGTGGTCGAACCCGCGCTACGGCATCAGCCACGACGACCCAAGCATCACGGCGCCGGAGCAGTCGCGCTACGACGCCGCCGTGGAAGTGCCCGAAGACTTCGTGCCGGACGGCGGCTTCCAGAAGACGGTGCTGCCCGGCGGGCGCTATGCGGCGATGAAGTTCAAGGGCCTGCCCCAGGAGATCAACGAAGCCTGGGCGAGGGTGCTGCGCGACTGGCTGCCAGCCAGCGGCTTCCAGATCGACAACCGGCCGGCGTTCGAGTACTACCTGCGGTGCGTTCGACGAAAAGACCGGCGCCTTCGAATGCGACATCTGCATTCCGATCGCGCCGCTCTGAACGGCACGAGCCGCCGCTAGCGCAGCGTGATGCCGAGCGAGTCGAAGGGCGCGTCGAACTCGGCGCGCCACGACTGGCCGGGCTCCAGCGGCCAGGCATCGGTCCAGGTGCCGGTGGTGACCACGTCGCCGGGCATCAGCGCCGGCGCGCCGGGGCAGCGCTGCAGCTCCTGGTTGAAATGGTGCAGGGCATGCAGCGGGCCATCGAGCACGTTGACGCCCTTGCCTTCTTCGATGAGTTCATCGCCGCGGTAGAGCCTCATGCGCGTGCGGCCAAGCAGTTCGTCGAGCGCATGGGCGCTGGTGGCGAAGCGGCCGACCGGCGTCTCGCGCCCGATCAGCAGGCGCGCATGCAGCCCGCCGTCGGCCACGGTGTCGGCGGCGGTGAACTTCCAGCCGGGCAGGTGCGACTGCACGATCTCGAAGCCCGGCGCGAGCCATGCGATGCAGCCGAACAGCTCTTCCAGCGTTGCGTCGCGCGGCGGCGTCGCGGCGATGCTGAAGACGATCTCGGGCTCCAGGCGCGGCTGGCAGAGCTTGTCGAGGCTCACTTCGCCCTTGCCGCCGCTGCTGCGCGCGAGCGTGGTGTGCCACACGGTGCCCCAGATGGGCGCATAGACCTCGTAGCGGGGCCAGATCGTGCGGTTGGTGAAGCCGATCTTGTAGCCCACGGGCCGTTCGCCGCGAGCGGTGCGCAGCGCGCGCAGGGCCAGCGCCTGCTGGTATCCGGCGTCGACGTCCGCCGCGATCGGGAGCGGGCGATCGGCGGGCCACAGCAGCCCCCGGTCGTAGTGGTCGAGAACAGCCTGGGGTGTCATGCGCATCACCTCTTCGCGGGCCGGACGCCTTCCCGGGCATAGGCCTCGACCAGCGCCGGAAAGGCGTCGAAGGCGGGCATGGTGCCGAAGCTGTGCTTCGCGGGCGTGGAGGCCCACGGCAGCTTCTCGTCGGCCCAGGTCTCGATGAAGGGCTCGACCCATTCATGCCGGTCGAGCATGCTGGGGCGCAGGTTGACGAAGTCGTCGAGCCCTTCGGCGCGCGTGAACATCCAGCTCTTGCAGTGCGGGCAGAAGTAGTGGTGCGAGTCGGCGCCGTGCAGGCCGCCGATGACGGGCTCGCCCGACACCACCTCGAAGCCCGGTGTGGGAATGGCCAGCGAGAGCGAGAAGGCGCTCGCGCTCATGGCCTGGCAGCCGGTGCAGTGGCAGGCCATCGACAGCAACGGCGGCGCGCTGATGCGCAGGCGCACCTGGCCGCAGCGGCAGCCGCCGGTCCAGGGGAGTTGCCAGTCGCCGGCGGCTTGATCGGAGGATGGGTTCGAGGTGCTCATGGGGTGCTGCGGTCCTTCTGCTGTTGCTTCGGTGCGGTCTCGGCGGTCTTCTTCGGCTGCGGGGCGCGCGACGGCCTGAACGGCCCCGTGACCTTCTCGAGCCATGGGTCGCACACGGCACGCAGCTCGGGGTCCACGTCGAACCGGGGGTCGCGCGCGTCGAAGAGAACCGATTTCTTCGCCTGCGCGCGCACCAGCGCGAAGGCGTTCTTTTCGGAGCGGCTGTTGTCGAACATCAGCGTCATGTTCGCGATCTGCGCCGCGTGGCCGACGGCCGCCTGCGTGCGGGGAAAGCGCTCGACGAGCTTCTTGCGGTCCACGTCGTAGCCGCCCTGCTGCTTTCGCGTGCTCACGCGGAAGACGGACATGTCCACAGAGACGAGGCCGACGAAGAGCAGCACGACGAAGTAGCCGGCCTCCTGCATCGCGCGGATGTCGTCGGCCTTCGACTCGTGGCCGCCGCCGGGCAGCGGCTTCCAGTGCGAGAAGACAGTCTCGAAGGCGAAGGGCATGCGCTGGTCCATCACCAAGCTCTTGAAGGCGCGCACGCCCTTCTGCGAGAGGATCTGCCAGCGCTCGTCGTCGTCGCGCAGGCGCTGGGCCCAGCCGGGGATGTGTCCGGTGGCGGGATCGGCGTCGGGCAGGATGGACATCATCATCCGGTCGGCATTGACCAGCGGCAGCCGCAGCGACGGCGCGAGGCGCGAATACCAGAGCGTCGATTTGCCGGAGCCGTTGTGGCCGGCCAGCACGAAGGCCACCGGACGCGGCCCGTGCGTCTGCTCCAGCAGCTTTTCGAGCTTCGGCGGCCGGCTGCTCACGCCTTGCTCGCGCGGAACCTGCCGTCGACCATGCGGCCGATGACCTTGGTGCCGTCGGCCGCTTCGCGCACGACCTTGGTCGGGTCTTGCGGATAGGCGGAGTAGGCGTAGACCTTGGCCGCGTTGGGCCCGCGGAAGACCACCGAACGGTCGATGCCGGGCTTGTTGAGCGCACGTGCCGCCTTCTTCAGCAGCACGGTGGTGTTGTCCTCGGGACGCACCGCCGGACGCGGCGCCTTGCCGACCTTGACCAGGGCCATGCCGCGCCCCAGCACGGCGACCGACCGGCCCTGGACCATTTGCCCCGTGGCGGCTTCGCGTGCAGCGGTTTTTTCTCTTGCCATGAGCGCATGATCGCTCAAAACGGATGACGGCCGCCCCGCCTTGCCGCAAAGCCCGCGCGGGAAAGCCGCGTCCGGAAACGGCGAGCCCCGCGCGCCCGGAAGCGGGACACTGCGTCCATGACAACCCCCGCCTCCCTGGTCGAAGCGCTCGACTGGCCCCGCATCGAAGCCGACATCGCCACCCGCGGCTGCGCCACCACCGGCGCCGCGATCTTCACCCCGAAGGAATGCGCCGCGCTCGCGACGATGTACGAGCAGCCCCGCCACTTCCGCAGCCGCGTCGTCATGCAGCGCCACGGCTTCGGCCAGGGCGAGTACCAGTATTTCGCCAACCCGCTGCCTCCCAAGCTCGCGGCATGGCGCAGCGCGCTGTACGAGCGCCTCGCGCCGCTGGCCAATGCCTGGGCCGCGGCGATGGACCAGCCGGCCGACTACCCGTCGGACCACGCCGCCTACCTGGCGCGCTGCCACGCGGGCGGGCAGGAGCGCCCCACCCCGCTGCTGCTGCGCTACGACGAGGGCGACTACAACTGCCTGCACCAGGACCTGTACGGCGACCTGCAGTTCCCGCTGCAGCTCACGGTGCTGCTGAGCGAGCCGGGCCGCGACTTCACCGGCGGCGAGTTCGTGCTGACCGAGCAGCGCCCGCGCATGCAGTCGCGCGCCGAGGTGGTTTCGCTCGCGCAGGGCGAGGCAGTGATCTTCGCGGTCAACCAGCGGCCGGTGGCCGGCACGCGCGGCAGCTACCGCGTGACGATGCGACACGGCGTGAGCCGCGTGCGCTCGGGGCGGCGGCACACGCTCGGAATCATCTTCCACGACGCGCGCTGACGGGCCGCCTCCTTTTACGCAGCTTCCCCGGACTGGTCTAGACAGGTCCGGGCCACGGCGGCGCTGTGCAGTACCGCACGGAACGCCGAACTCAGGCGAAAATCACGCCCGCTTCCGAGCAGCCACAGGACCCCGACGCCAATGATCGGGGCCGTGGGCCTGCCGGAAGCCGGCCCACGGCTTCGGCTCAGCGGGCGCGTCGAGTGGTTGCCAGGGAGCTGTATGAACAAGAACTCGTCCGGGAATCCGGAAGCGGCTGGAAAGCCGTCGGTCAAATCTGTCACAGGAGCGTCGCCGCCCGCGGCTGCGCTCGTCGCACCGCCCGGGCGCTCGCGCCGCTTCAGGGTGGATGTGGGAACCATCGTCAGCGCCGTGGCGCTGGCCCAGTCGCTGCTGCTGGTGTCGCTGGGCTATTGGGGCTCGCAGCGGCTGGTGTCGCGCGTCGGCGTGTCGGCGCACAAGGCCAACCACGACCGCACCGAGGACAAGGTGCGGGCCTTCCTGCACAAGGCGGAATCGGTCATCAACGCGGTGGGCACCGCGCCCAGCCTGCGTCCTGCGGGCGAGCAATCGGAGAAGACGGCGGAGCTGCTCTGGACGCTGCTGCAGCAGTCGCCCGAGCTGGACAGCATCTACGTGAGCAACGAGAGGGGCCAGATGCTGATGGCCCTGCGCTACCCGGTGCCGGCCATGCGCCACATCGAGCTCGACGAAGGCTTCACCACCGAGACCTGGCAGTACAAGCTGCCGCTGGACGCCGAGGCCAACGTGCAGCAGCGCTACGCCACCCAGCGCCTGGGAGCCTTCCGCAGCGACTACAACCCGACCAGGCGCAGCTGGTACCTGCAGGCCTCGAAGGCAGGCGGGCCGGTCTGGACGCAGCCCTACGTGTTCGCCGCCGCGCAGGAGCTGGGCGTGACGTACGCGCTGCCAAGCCAGCGCAACTACCCGGGCGGCGCGCAGAAGCTGGTGGTGGCGGGCGACGTTTCGCTCGGCCGGCTTTCGGAATTCGTGCGCCAGTTCAACAACGATGGCTACGGCGACAGCGCGCTGCTGAGCGCCGACTTCCGCGTGCTCGCACGCAGCGACCTGCCCGGCGTGCTGCACAAGCTGGAGTCGCCCAGCGGCGTGCTCGGCGCATTGCACGCCCACATGCAGGCCGCCGGCACGGCGGGAAGCGGCAACGACACGGAGTTCTCCTTCGCCTACGAAGGCCGCCGCTATCTGGTTCAGACCTCGCGCATCCCGAGCACCGGCTGGCAGCTGGTGAGCTGGGTGCCGGAGGACGTTCTCCTGGGCGACCTGCGCCGCGCGGTACTCCTGGGACTGGGGCTTGCGGTGGCTTTCCTGATGATCGCGCTGTTCATGTCGCTGAAGCTGTCGAAGCTGGTGACCGCGCCGGTGGAGAACCTCTCGCACATCGCGCGCCGCATCGGCCTGCTGGAACTCGACAACCTTCCTCGCGAGCCCAGCCGCGTGCTCGAGATACAGCATCTCGACCAGGCGCTGGACGACTCGGCCCGCAGCCTGAAGGCCTTCAGCAAGTTCGTGCCGGTGGACGTGATCAACCAGCTGATCGACGAAGGCCACGCGCTCGGCCCCTCCGGCTCGCCGCGCCGCGTGACGGTGATGTTCACCGACGTGGAGGGCTTCACTTCCATCTCGGAGTCGCTGGACACCGACGTGCTGGTGGGCATGTTGACCGAATACTTCAACCTGGCGACCGGCGTGTTCGCGCGGCACGGCGGCGTGGTCGACAAGTTCATCGGCGACGGCATCATGGTGCTGTGGGGCGCGCCCTCCGACCTGAAGGACGCGGAGTACAAGGCCTGCCTGGCCGCGCTGGAGCTGCACGTGGAAATGGACGAGCTCAACCGCAAGTGGGTCGAGCAGGGCCTGCCCGAGTTCCGCACGCGCGTGGGCATCCACACGGGCACGGTGATCGCGGGGGTGCTGGGCTCGAACGACCGGCTGTCCTACACCGCCTTCGGCGATGCGATCAACGTGGCGAGCCGCATCGAGGGCATCAACAAGCAGCTGGGCACGCAAGCGCTGATTTCGGAAACCACCTTCGCCGGGCTCGACGGCCGGCTGCATGCGCGGCGCATCGAGGAACAGGTGGAACTGCGCGGCCGGCAGACGCGCATGGTGCTCTACGAGCTGGTGATGTCGTGATCGGCGGCTAGCGCGGCGCCTGGGTGACGCGCACCAGCACGAGGTCGGCGCTGGTGCCGCCGCCCTGCGTGAGCACGGAGTACTGCGTGTCGTTGATGAACAGGAGCTGGTCGCCGCGCGAGATGCGCGCCGACACGGCATAGCGCATGCGCGGATCGATGCGCGCGGCGTCGACCTTCAGCTCGTAGGCGAAGGGCACCTGCCTGCCGTTGGCCTTGATGCGCTGTTCGGCGAGCACCACCGACGGCGCGTCCATGCGCGACACGTCGAGCAGCTGCACCTGGATCTCGGCCGCCGGGTCGAGCGCGATGCGCTCGCGGTAAGTGACGGTGCCGCTCACGCGCAGCTGCGCCGCGCTGCCGCCCGCCGACGGCGAGGAAGGCACGGCGCAGGCACTCAGCAACGAGGCGCCCGCGATGGCGGAGAACATGAGGAGGCTGGTTCGTCTTTTCATGCGCCCCATTATGCGGAGGCGGCCTCCGCGCGCCGCGCGGCAAAAGCCACGAACCAGTCAAGGCTTCCCGGATTGGCCATGGCCTCGCGGTTGACCACCTTCTCGATGGGTTGGCCCAGCAGCAGCTTCTTGATCGGCAGCTCCTGCTTCTTCCCCGACAGCGTGCGCGGTATCTCGGCCACCTGGAAGATGTCGTTGGGCACGAAGCGCGGAGAAAGCGATGTCTTGATGGCGTTGTTGATCTTCGCGCGCATGGCGTCGTCGAGCGCCACGCCGGGGCGAAGCACCACGAACAGCGGCATGTAGCTCTCGCGGCCCAGGTATTCGAGGTCGACCACCATGGAGTCGAGCACCTCGGGCAGGCCCTCGACGGCGCTGTAGATCTCGCTGGTGCCCATGCGCAGGCCCTGGCGGTTGATGGTGGCGTCGCTGCGGCCGTAGATGATGCAGCCGCCGTCCTCGCCAATCCTGATCCAGTCGCCATGGCGCCAGACGCCGGGGTAGGTGTCGAAATAGCTCGAGAGGTAGCGCGCGTTGCCCTCGTCGCCCCAGAAGTACAACGGCATCGACGGAATGGCCTTGGTGCACACCAGCTCGCCCACTTCGCCGATGACGGGCTGACCCTCTTCGTTCCAGGCCTCGACCGCGTGGCCAAGTTCGCGGCACTGCATCTGCCCGGGCACTTCGGGCAGGTCGCGGTTGCCGCCGACGAAGGCGCCGCAGAAGTCGGTGCCGCCGGAGATGTTGCACCACCACACTTCCTTCGAGCCCGCGTCGAGGATCTGCTTCGAGCCCCAGCGCTGCACTTCCTCGGGCAACGGCGAGCCGGTGCTGCCCAGCGCGCGCACGCGCGAGAGGTCGCCGCACTCCTTCGCGACGAGGCCGGCCTTCATGCAGTTGGTGAAGTAGGCCGCGCCCGCGCCGAAGAAGGTGACCTCGTGGCGCGCCACGAAGCGCCACAGCACGCCCCAGTCGGGCTTTTCCTTGCTGCCCGCCGGGTTGCCGTCGTAGATGCAGATGGTGGCGCCGAAGGCCATGCCCGAGAGCTGCGAGTTCCACATCACCCAGCCCGTGGAGCTGTACCAGTGGTAGCGCTCGCCGAAGTTGTTGGTGCCGTAGCTCGCGCCCACGTCGTTGTGCAGGCCGCAGGCATGCATGGTGAGGATGATGCCGCCCTGCCCGTGCACGATGGGCTTGGGCAGGCCGGTGGTGCCGCTCGAATAGACGATCCAGATCGGATGGTCGAAGGGCAGCCACTCGGGCTCGAAGGCGGCGACCTCGTCGTCGTCGCGGCCGATGGCCTGCGTCCAGTCGGTGTCGTGCGGCACCGCACCGGCGGCGTATGGCGACTTCACGAGCAGCAGCTTGCGCACGCTCGGCAGCTGCGCGCGCAGCTCCTGCAGCACGGCGCTGCGGTCGAGCGGCTTGCCACCGTAGTGCACGCCATCGACGGCAATCAGCACCTTGGGCTCGATCTGGCTGAAGCGGTCGGCCACGGCGGCCGTGCCCATGTCGGGCGCGCACACGCTCCAGATCGCGCCAATGCTGGAGCATGCGAGAAAGGCCACCATGGTCTCGGGCACGTTGGGCATGTAGGCCGCGACGCGGTCGCCGCGCTTCACGCCGAGCGACTTGAGCGTGAGCGCCACCGACGCGACCTGCCGGCGCATCTCGGGCCACGACATCTCGCGCACCTGGCCCAGTTCGTTGTCGCTCACGATGGCGGGCATGCCGGCTGCATGGGCGGCGTCGACATGACGCAGCACCTCGCGCGCGTAGTTGACCTGGGCGCCGGGGAACCAGCGCGCGCCGGGCATGCGCGATTCGGCGAGCACCGCGGTGTGCGGCGTGGGCGACTGGATGCGGGCGTAGTCCCAGATGCTCTGCCAGAAGGCGTCGAGCTCGGTGACGGACCAGCGCCACAGGGCGTCGTAGCTGTCGAAGGAAAGGCCGCGCGTCTCGCGCAGCCATTCTCGGTAGAGGCGGATCTGGGGGATGTTGGGAGCGGGCATCGCACGAGGTTAGCGCTGCGAACGACCGTGCTCAATGAGGGTTGACCTCAGGGTTTGTACGCGTGTTCAATGTTTTTGTACAAGTGTTCAATACGCCCCGATGAGTACCCGCACACCCACCGCAAGGCACCGCGCCTCGCGCGCTCCGGCGCAGGCCCTGGCAGAAGTCGCCATCGAGACTGCGCGCCCCGACCGCAAGCAGGCGATCCTGCTGGCGGCGGAGAAGCTTTTTTCGCAGCACGGCTACCACGTCGTGACGATCCGCCAGATCGCCGAGGAGGCCGGCGTTCCGCTGGCGCTGGTGGGCTACTACTACGGCCAGAAGCACGAACTCTTCCACGCGATCTTCGAGCACTGGTCGCACTCGATCGATGCGCGTCTCGCGGGCCTGGCCGCCGTGAACATCGACCCCGACGATCCGCGCACGCTGCAGCGCATCATCGAAGCCTTCACCGCGCCCGTACTGGCACTGCGCGCGAGCTCCGAAGGCGAGTACTACGCGCTGCTGGTGGCGCGCGAGCTCTATCACGCCACCGAGGAAGCCGACCGCGTGCTGCGCGCCTACTTCGACCCGCTGGCCGAGGCCTACATCGACGCGCTGCACGTCGCGCTGCCTCACGCCACGCGCAGCCAGGCGGCCTGGGGCTACCAGTTCGCGCTGGGCGCGCTGCTGCACCACCTGAACGACAGCCGCATCGAACGGCTCACGCGCGGCGAGAACAAGCGCGCCGACCCGGCCGTGGCGCCGATGCTCGTGAACTTCATCGTCGGTGGCCTGCGCGCGGTGCTGCCGCGCCCGAAGACCGCCCGCCCCACGCAGAAGAAAACCACCCCCAGGAGACAGAAGACATGATGAAACGACGCACCCTGCTGTCGGCGCTCGCCGCGGCATCGGCTGTCGCCGCGCTGCCTTCGCGCGCACAGTCCGCCACGAAGATCGTGTTCGGCTACACGGCCGTGACCGACTTCGCCTCGGTGTTCGTGGCCGCCGAAGAGGGCTACTTCAAGAAGCGCGGCCTCGACGTGGAGCTCAAGTTCATTCCGTTGAACTCGACAATCCCGGCCGCGCTGCAGTCCGACTCGCTGCAGATCGGCGGCCCCACGCCCTCGGTGTTCCTGCAGGCGGTGGACGGAGGACTCGACCTGGTGCTGGTGGCCGGCGGCGGCCTCACTTCGAAGACCATCACCGGCTTCGGCCTGGTGGCGCGTGCGGGCTCTGGCATCAAGAGCGCGCAGGACTGCGTGGGCAAGAAGATCGGCGTGCCGGGCCTGGGCGCCTTCCTGCACGTGACCTTCCGCGCCTGGCTGAAGGACAGCGGTGTGGACTACCGCAAGGTCAACTTCGTCGAGGCCGCGTTCCCGCAGCATGCCGACCTGCTGCGCGGGGGGTCGGTCGACGCGGTGGTGTCGGCCGACCCGTTCATGAGCCGCATCACCGAGAGCGGCGCGGGCTACGTGGCCTCGTACTACTCGACCTTCCTGCCCGAGAACAACCAGACCATCGTGCACGCGGCCAAGCGCGAGTGGGTGGCGAAGAACCCGGCGGCGGCGCGCGCATTCCGCGAGGCATTGGTCGAGGCCGCATCGTTCATGCAGCAGCCGAAGAACGACGCGAAGGTGCGCGCATCGATCGGCAAGTACATCAAGCTTCCGCCCGACGTGCTGGCCAAGGTGCAGGTCTCGCCGCCCGGCCCCGTGGTGACGGAGAAGCAGCTCGCCTACTGGACCGGGCTGATGAAGGAGCAGGAAATGCTCAAGACGAACATCGACGTGGCGAAGCTGGTGGCCAAGTGATCGCCGCACCTTCTCCCGTCACCACGCGCGCCGCACTGCCGGCGGGCGCCTTCCACCCGCCAGCCGGCTCCGCCATGCAAGCCACTCCCTTCCTGCGCTTCGACGGCGTGACCATCCGCCTCGGCGGGCGCGAGATCCTCTCGCCCACTTCGTTCGACGTGGCGCGCGGCGAGTTCGTCTGCATCGTCGGCCCCAGCGGCTGCGGCAAGACCACGCTGCTGCGCGCGGCCAGCGGGCTGGTCACGGCCAGCGCGGGCGAGGTGCGGCGCAACGGCGTGAAGATGACCGAGCCTTCACGCGAGGTGGCTTTCGTGTTCCAGGACTACGGCCGCGCCCTGCTGCCCTGGCGCACGGTGGAAGGCAACGTGAGCCTGGCGCTCGAAGCGGCCGGCGTTCCCGCAGCCGAGCGCGCACCGCGTATCGCCGACGTGCTCGGCAAGGTCGGGCTCGCGAAGCACGCGCACAAGTTTCCGGTGCAGCTCTCCGGCGGCATGCAGCAGCGCGCGCAGATCGCCCGTTGCCTCGCGCAGAAGCCCGAGCTGATGATGATGGACGAGCCCTTCGGCGCGCTGGACGCGCTCACGCGACAGAGCCTGCAGGACGAGCTCGCGCGGCTGGTGCGCGAGGACGGGCTCACGGTGCTCTTCGTCACGCACGACCTGGAAGAGGCCATCTACCTCGGCGACCGCGTGATCGCGCTGCAGGCCAATCCGGGGCCCGGGCGGCCCAGCCTTGCGCGGATGATCGACGTGAAGATCCCGCGCCCGCGCGACCAGCTCTCGACCAAGGAGCATCCGGAATACCTGCATCTGCGGCGCGAGCTGTTCGCCTTCATCGAGCAGGGCCATGACTGAGAACCGCCTCTTCCGCTGGCTGCGGCCATGGGTGTTTCCCGTCGTGCTGATCGGCGCCTTCGAGTGGTACGCACGGCGCGCGGCCGCGCTGGGCAGCGATGCGCTCGCGCCGCCGAGCGCCGCCGCCAAGGCCTTCGTGGGTGCCGCGCTCGACGGCTCGCTCTGGCAGGCCACCGGCTTCACGCTCGGCACTGCGGCGCTAGGCCTGCTGCTGGGTGCGGTGCTCGGCATCGCATTGGGCGTGGTGCTCGGGCTCTCGCGCCGCGCGGCGCAGCTCGGGTCGGTCTCCATCGAGGTGCTGCGGCCCGTGCCTTCCGTGGCGCTGATTCCGCTCGCGATGCTGGGCTTCGGCTTCGGCGTGCGCATGGAGCTGGCCATCGTCGCCTTCGCGACCTTCTGGCCGCTGCTGGTGCTGGTGCAGGCGGCGGTGCAGCAGGTCGAGCCCCGGTTGCTCGAAGTGAGCCGCGTGCTGGGGCTTTCGGCGCGCGAGCGTGCCTTCAAGATCGTGCTGCCGGCCATCGTGCCGCGCCTGTTCGTCGCGTTGCGGCTAGGCGTTGCCGTGGCGCTGGTGGTGGCCGTGACGGTGGAGATCGCGGCCAATCCCAACGGCATGGGCTACGCGATGATGATCGCGCAGCAGAGCTTCGATCCGGCGCTGATGCTGGCCTGGCTGGGCTGGATCGGCGTGGTGGGCTTTGCGGTCAACGCGGGCATGCTGGTGCTGCAGCGCGCGGTGTCGCGGCGCATGGGGGTCCAGGCATGAACGACAACGACAACCGCATCGGCGTTTACCGGCTCGGATCGCTGGGCGTTCTGCTGGCGCTCGTCGCGCTGTGGTGGGTGGCGAGCAACGCGGGCTGGGTCAGCCGCGTGTTCCTGCCGACGCCGCAGGCCACTTTCGCCAGCCTGCTCGAGGGGTTGAATCTTGCGGGCGGCGACGGCAACGGCGAGCTGTTGGCATTCACGCGCGCCACCGTGGGCCGCATGGTCGAAGGCTGGCTGCTCGCCTCGCTCTTCGGCGTGCTGCTGGGCGCGGCCATCGGCGTGTCGCCCCAGGTGCGCGCTTGGGTGCAGCCCACGCTCGAATTCATCCGCCCCCTGCCCGCCTCGGCACTGCTGCCGCTGGCCATCTCCATCTTCGGGCTGAACCCCGGCATGGTGCTCTTCGTGGTCGCGTTCGGCGCGATGTGGCCGGTGCTGCTGGCCACGGTGCACGGCTTCGCGGCCGTGGAGCCGCGCCTTTCGGAAGTGGCGCGCTGCCTGCAGATGTCGCGCGCGGCGTACATCTGGAAGATGGGCCTGCCCAACGCGATGCCCGACATCCTGGCCGGCATGCGGCTCGCGCTGACCATCGCACTGATCGTCGCGGTGGTGGGCGAGATGATCGCCTCGCAGAGCGGCCTGGGCCAGGCCATCCTGCTGGCCGCGCGCGCCTTCCGCGCGAGCGACCTGTTCGCCGGCATCGTGCTGCTGGGGCTCATCGGCTTCGTGAGCAACGCATTGCTGGCCTTCGCCGAACAACGCCTGCTGCGATGGCAGCGCCCCTGATTCCTTCGTCTTCCTGCCCTCCTCCAACACGTACACCCCACAAGGAGCCTCTTCATGCCACGCAAATTCGTCGACCTCTCGATCTTTCTCGAGAACGATGTGCTCTCCGACCCGCCGGCCTTCGCGCCGAAGATCCAGTACTTCACGCACGAGCAGACCTACGAGCAGATCGAACCCTTCTTCCCCGGCCTGAAGAAGGAAGACCTGCCCGACGGCGAGGGCTGGGCCGTGGAGCTGGTGCAGCTGTCGACGCACAACGGCACGCACCTCGACGCGCCCTATCACTTCCACTCGACCATGGACAAGGCGCTGGGTGAGAAGAAGCCCGCGATCGCCATCCACGACGTGCCGCTCGAATGGTGCTTCCAGCCCGGCGTGAAACTCGACTTCCGCCACTTCGCGGACGGGTACGTGGTCACCGCCGACGATGTCGAGGCCGAACTCAAGCGCATCGGCCACACGCTGAGCCCGCTGGAGATCGTGGTCGTCAACACTCGCGCCGGCTCGCGCTACGGCCATCCCGACTACGTGTCCGCCGGTGCCGGCATGGGCTACGAGGCGACGATGTACCTGCTGGAGCGCGGCGTGCGCCTCACCGGCACCGACGCGTGGAGCTGGGACGCGCCCTTCGTGCACACCGCCAAGAAGTACGGCGAGACGCACGACGCCTCGCTGATCTGGGAAGGCCACAAGGCCGGCCGCGACATCGGCTACTGCCACATCGAGAAGCTGCACAACCTGGAGGCGCTGCCGCCCACGGGCTTCTACATCAGCTGCTTCCCGCACAAGATCCGCGGCGCGTCGGCCGGCTGGACCCGCGCGGTCGCGATCTTCGACGACGCGCTGATGGCATCGGCCTGAGGTTCCGTTCACCATGAGCATCGCACTCAACCATACGCACGACGCTCACGCGCGCAGCTGGGTCGAATCGGCCAACGCGCAGGGCAGCGACTTCCCGATCCAGAACCTGCCGCATGCGGTGTTCCGCCGCGCCGGCAGCAACGAGGCATTTCGCGGCGGCGTCGCCATCGGCGACCAGGTGCTGGACCTGGCGGCGCTCGCGAGGCTGCAGCAGCTCGACGGTCTCGCCCTCGACGCGGCGAAGACTGCCGCGCAGCCCGCGCTGAACGACTTCTTCGCACTCGGCCCCGCCGCATGGAAGGCACTGCGCCACGCACTCTTCGCCCTGCTGAAGAACGACGCGCCCGTCGCCGCGGTGCAGGCCGTGCGCGACTGCCTCGTGCCGCAGGCCGAAGCCGAGTACACCGTGCCCGCGCGCATCGGCGACTACACCGACTTCTACACCTCGATCGACCACGCGCTGAACATCAGCCGCCTGATGAATCCCGACGGCGACGTGACGCCCAACTTCCGCTGGATCCCGATCGCGTACCACGGGCGCGTGTCGACCATCGGCGTGAACGGCCAGCGCTTCCACCGCCCGATGGGGCAGGCGATGGCGCCGGGCGCGAAGGCGCCGACCTACCAGGCCTGCGCGCGGCTCGACTACGAGCTGGAGCTCGGCGTGTGGATCGGCACGGGCAACGCGCAGGGCGAGCCCATTCCGCTCGAGCGCGCGGAAGAGCACATCTTCGGCATCTGCCTGCTCAACGACTGGTCGGCGCGCGACATCCAGTTCTGGGAAATGGCGCCGCTCGGCCCCTTCCTCGCGAAGAACTTCGCCACCACGATCTCGCCATGGATCGTGACCATGGAAGCGCTCGCCCCCTACCGGCAGGCATGGACCCGTCCGGCCAACGAGCCGCAGCCGCTCGCGTACCTGGAAAACCCGGCGAACCGCGATGGCGGCGCGATCGACATCCGACTGGAGGTGTGGCTGGAGAGCGAGAAGGCCCGCAGCGAAAAGACCGGAGCGTCGCGGCTTTCGTCGACCAGCTTCCGGCATCAGTACTGGACCGTGGCGCAGATGGTGACGCACCACACGATGGGCGGCTGCAGCCTTAACCCGGGCGACCTGTTCGGCAGCGGCACGATCTCGGGCCCCGGCGAAGGCGAGGCCGGCGCGATCATCGAGCTGACACGCGCCGCGCAAAGCCCGGTGACGCTGGCCAACGGCGAGCAGCGCGGGTTCCTGGAAGACGGCGACGCGGTGCTGCTGCGCGGCTGGTGCGAGAAGCCGGGGCATGCGCGCATCGGGTTCGGGGAGAGCCGGGGGACTGTGTTGCCGGCGAGGGGTTGACGCCGGCATAAACACTCTTTACAGTCCGGCTCCCTTCGCGGTCTCGCCGCAAGGATCGCCGACAACACAAGAAGCAAACCGCACTCATCCGAAAGCCACTCCGTGAGCACCACACTGGTCATCGCCAAGAACGTCAGCAACGCGAACCCGACAACGGGTCACGCGTTCGTGTACGTCGCGGGCCATGCAATCGGCCAGCAGCAAACGGGCAACCAGGCCTCACCGGGTGGAGTCGGCGCATAGCGCGCACCGCTTCAGAACTCTTTCTTTTCAAAGAGGCCCGGACACCGAATGGTTCCGGGCCTCTTTTCTTTTTGCGTCACCATCAACCACAGGGAGAAAACAATCATGCGCAAACTCGTCACCGTCCGCACCGTCGACGTCGTACGCCCCATCCCCGGGGCCGACGCCATCGAATGCGCCGTCGTCGAAGGCTGGAGCGTCGTCATCAAGAAGGGGGAGTTCGCCGTTGGCGATCGCTGCGTCTTCTTCGAGATCGACGCGTTCCTGCCGCTCGACGACCCGCGCTTCGCCTTTCTCGAAAAGGCCGCGATCACCTGGAACGAACAGCGCGGTGTTCGGCTTCGCACGATGAAGCTGCGCGGCCAGATTTCGCAGGGACTGATCCTGCCGCTGTCGCAGTTCCCGGAGATCGACGCGCTCGCGCTGGCCGATCCTGACCTGCGCCACCGCGATTGGGCGGAGCTGCTGGGCATCGGCAAATGGGAGCCTGTGATCCCGGCCTGCCTGTCTGGCGAAGTGGAAGGCCCGTTCCCTTCTTTCATCTCGAAGACCGACCAGGAGCGCATCCAGAACCTGCCGGAAGTGCTTGCAGCGAATGACGGGCTTGCGTTCGAGGTCACGGTCAAGCTCGACGGATCGAGCATGACCGCGTTCCACAACGCAGGTGCAGTCGGCGTGTGCGGGCGCAACTGGCAGCTGCGCGAAGCCCCGGGCAACAGCCTGTGGCGCGTGGCGCGGGAAGACCGCCTGCTGGAAGTGCTCGCGACGCTGGGCCGCAACCTGGCTCTGCAGGGCGAGATCATCGGAGAGGGCATCCAGGGCAATCCGGAGAAGCTGCGCGGGCAACAGTTCCACGTCTTCGATGTATTCGACATCGACCGTGGCGCTTACTGCGGCATGGACGAGCGCAACGCAGTGATCGATGCACTGCGCGTGCTGGGAGCGACGGTGCGCAGCGTGCCGCTGCTCGAAGTGGCCGCGCTCGACCGATTCGATGGATCGATGGCCGGGGTGCTGGCGTACGCCGAAGGGCCGTCGCTGAACCCGGGCACTTCGCGCGAAGGGGTGGTGTTCAAGCGTCTGGACGGCGGGCTGTCGTTCAAGGCGATCTCGAACACCTACCTGCTGAAGCACGCGGACCGCTGAACAGGCGCCCAAATGAAAAAGGCCACCGATGAGGTGGCCTTTTTCTGCAATGTGGAGCGGGAAAAGAGTCTCGAACTCTCGACCTCAACCTTGGCAAGGTTGCGCTCTACCAACTGAGCTATTCCCGCGTGAGCCTCAGATTATAGGGTGATTTGGGGCCGATTTTTCCGAATCACCGAAAAAAGTTCTTTTTCTCCCCTCCTTCAGACGTCGAAGACCATCGACCGGTGCATCGATACGCCAGCAGACAGTCCGTCCGCCGAGGCCAGCGTGGCGTTGGAGAACATCATCGCGAGATCGCCAGCAGCGTAGACGCCGGGCACGGTAGTCATCTTCATCGCGTCGACACGCAGTACCTTGCCGAGCGGCCCGTCGTCGAAGGCGCAGCCCAGCTGCTCGGCCAGCGGGCTCGCCGGGCGCGTGCGCGGTGCGACGTAGAGCGCCTCGATGGGCAACAGCCGGCCGTCGTCGATACGCACGCCGGTCAGGCTGCGCCCCTCTCCTTCCAGACCCGCGATGCGACCCGGCTCGATCGTCACTCCGCGCGCCTGTAGCCGCGCACATGCCTCGGCATCGGGCGCCTCGCCACCATTCAGGAAGAGCGTGGTCGGGCCCCATTCGGCGATCAGCAGCGCGTGGTCCGGCGGCTGCGCGCCGTGGTGATAGAGCACGCCCAGCTGACGCCCGCTGAACTCGTAGCCGTGGCAGTACGGACAGTGCAGCACGCTCTCGCCCCAGCGCTCGCCAAGGCCGGGAACATCCGGCAGCCCGTCCTGCACGCCGAACGCCAGCAGCAGCTTGCCGGCCGCGCGGCGTTCGCCGTTGCTCAATGAAACAGTGAACCCCGCTGCGCCATCGGCGCCCGCTTCCACCACGCTGGCCTTGATGAACTCGACGGTGGGATACGCGAGCAGCTTCTCGCGCGCATCGGCAATCATCTTCAGCGGCGGCACGCCGTCCTGCCCGAAGAAGCCGTGCGACGCGGCGGCAAAACGGTTGCGCGGCGCGCCCGCGTCGACGACGCAGACCTTGCGTCGCGCGCGGGCGAGCTGCATGGCGGCGGAAAGGCCGGCGAAGCTGCCGCCCACGATGAGAGCGTCATGACGCATGTTCGATGTCCTTCAATGTGAAGCCGCCGCCAGTCATGCGGCGATGAAAGTCCCTGGAGAGATCCGCCAGCGTGATGCTGTTGAAGCGCCTGAGCAGCAGCGCCTCGGCCTCGTCGCACACGCCGTCGAGTGCCGCGTTCACGGCCTGCTCGACGATGCAGCCCGGGCTCTCGGTACGGTTACCCATGGCCAGCAGCGCGGGCGCGCCGACGGCGTTGTGGATGTCGCCCAGCGTCACCGCCGACAAGGTGCAAGACAGCACCCAGCCGCCGCCATGCCCCTTGGCGGAACTCACGAACCCCGACTGCCGCAGGCCGGCCATGAGCCGGCGCACCACCACCGGATTGGTCTGCATCGCGATCGCGAGCGACTCGGAGGTGACGGGCGTCTTCATCTCGGCCATGTGCAGCAGCACGTGCAGGACGGCTGAAAGCTTGCTGTCTCGCTTCATGCAACATTATGAGTTGCATGTGATTGACGTGACCGGCCGAAGGGGCTTTCGAAGACGAAGACGCATCGGCCGTCGCCTCGCATGTCCTGCGCCCCGGCCCACGGGCAAGGAGGCGGGGCTAACGTCCGAGCCCCCGATTCCGCCGACAGCCGATTCCCACACGTTCGGGCGACTGTGGCGCACATGGCGACAGATCCCGGCCCGGCCATGGTTGCCCCCGAACCGATCGAACCCCGGTCGGTTCATTGAAACGTGACCATGCAACGAAAGGAACAGTCACCCATGAAGCAGCAAAAGCAACACAACCGCATCGTCCTCGGCGCCCTGCTCGCAGGCCTGCTGGCCATCGGCGGCGCAGCCCAGGCGCAAGGCGTCGGGGTCGGCGTCGGGGTCAATGCCGACGTGAATGCGTCGGGCTCCGGCACGGGCACACGCGGCAACGCGGGCGCGGCGACCGGTGCCAATGCGGGTGCCAGCGCGAACACGAATGCCGGCGGCGCTGCAGGCGGCGCGGGCAATGCAGTCGGCGGCCTGGTGAACGGTGCGACCGGCGCCGTCGGCGGTGCCACCAATGCGGTCGGCGGGGCCACGAACGCCGTAGGCGGCGTGACCAACACCGTGGGCGGCACGCTCGAAGGCGCAACCGGTGCTGTCGGTTCGGCCGGTGGCGCGGTGAAGGCACCTGCCGTCGGCGCGAAGGCTCATGGCAAGGCCCAGGGTTCGGGCGCGGTCGACATCAAGAAGTAACGACGACTTCGGCCCGATGAGAAAGGCCCGCGGTGCCGGTGCGCCGCGGGCCTTTTTCTCGTTGTTTCGTCTCGTTGCTTCTTTCTGTCAGTCGGCAGGCTTGAGCTTGAACAGGCTCGTGACCTCTGCGTCGAGCACCATCAGCTCGCGCTGGTTGAAGAGCCGCCAGCGCCAGCGCAGGATGCCGAGCGTCGGGCGCTTCTCGGAGCGGCGCACCTCGATCACGTCCGCCACCAGCCGCAGCGCGTCGCCCGGCCTTACCGGGTTGGGCCAACGCACGTGCTCCAGTCCCGGCGATGCGAAGGATTCGGAACCGGCGAGCGCAGCCCCAACCACCAGCTTCATCGCGATGGAGCAGGTATGCCAGCCGCTCGCGATGAGACCGCCGAAAGGGCTGTCGGCGGCCGCTTCCGCATCGGTGTGGAACCACTGCGGGTCGTAGGCCCGCGCGAACTGCACGAGCTCGGCCTCCGTGAGCACATAGGGCCCGGCCTCGATGACCTGGCCCGCGTGGAAGTCGGCGAACTTCATTCGCCGCAGCTCAGTACGTTTCGAGGTGCAGGCGGCCTTCGCGCTTCAGCGCGGCGCCCACCGTGTCCCAGTCGAGCCCCGCATCTTTGGCCACGTCGCGCAGCGCGAGCACCACGCCCTCTTCCATGCTCTTCAGGCCGCACACGTAGAAGTGGCTGGCGCCGTCCTTGAGCAGCGCGGCCAGGTCGGCGGCGCGCTCGCGCATCAGGTCCTGCACGTAGCGCTTGGGTTGCCCCGGCGTGCGCGAGAACGCGAGGTTGATGTCGATGAAGTCCTTGGGCAGCGACTGCAGCGGGCCGAAGTACGGCAGCTCCTGCTGCGTGCGCGCGCCGAAGAACAGCATCAGCTTGCCGCCCTCGAACTTGCCGCTCTTGCGCAGGCGGCGGCGCCACTCGGTCATGGCGCGCATGGGGGCGCTGCCGGTGCCGGTGCAGATCATCACGATGTGCGAGCGGGGATGGTTCGGCATCAGGAACGAGGAGCCGAAGGGCCCCACCACCTGCACCGTGTCGCCCACCTTCAGATCGCACACGTAGTTGGAGCACACGCCGCGCACCGGCTCGCCCTCATGGTCCTCGGTCACGCGCTTCACGGTGAGCGAGACGTTGTTGTAGCCGGGCCGCTCGCCGTTGCGCGGGCTGGCCACCGAATACTGGCGCGCATGGTGGCGCTTGCCGATGGCGTCGACGCCCGGCGGCACGATGCCGATCGACTGGCCTTCGAGCACCGGGAACGGCAGCACGCCGAAGTCGAGCACGATGTGGTGCGTCTCGCTGTCGAAGCCGGCCTCGGTGCAGTTGAAGTTGCCCACCACGGTGGCGGTGGTCGGCGTCTTCGGCGGAAAGAGGTTGGTGTAGGCGTGCGCGGCCGACCAGGGCGGCACGGTGGCGCCGTACTGCGCGGAGTTGAAGGCCGGCTCCAGCGATTCGACCGCCGCCTGGGCCTGTGCCTGCGTCTGCGCGGGCACCGCGGCTTCAGGGTCGCCCGCCACGTCCGCCGAAACGCCGGCCGCCTCGAGCTCTTCAGGCGAAAGCTCCGCCGGCAGCGACTCCCACGTGAACTGCTCCTCGATGGAATACGCACGCACCAGCGGCATGGTTCGCCAGTTGTCGATGGAGCCAGTCGGGCACGGCGAGATGCAGGCCATGCAGCCATTGCAGATATCGGCCCGCACGACATAGTTGTTGTCGTCGTGCGTGATCGCGTTGACGGGGCAGGTGGCCTCGCAGGTGTTGCAGCGGATACAGATCTCGGGGTCGATCAGGTGCTGCTTGATGATCCCGGCTTCGACGGCCATGTCCATGTTGTTCTCCTAGAGCCCTCCCCCGCTGGGGGAGGGTTGGGTGGGGGCACGCGGCGCTTGTCGTGGTCACGCTGCTTGCCCCCATCCCAGCCTTCCCCCAGAGGGGGAAGGAGCAATACCCAAATACCAATCAACCGAAGCGCACGTACTCGAAATCGACCGGCTGCCGGTTGATGCCCATCACCGGCGGCGAGATCCAGCCCGCGAACTTGCCCGGCTCCACCACGCGGCCCATCAACGATGCCACGAAAGCGAAGTCTTCGGCACTGGGCAACCACTCGTCGCGCTTGGCGGCCCATTCCATGTCGTTCACCACGCGGCCTTCCGGCGACATCTTGATGCCGGCGAGCGCGCCGATCTGGCGGTTGAAGGCCTTGTGCGGCACCACCAGGCGGGTCGGGATGCCGGCCTTTTCCAGCACCTTGTTCCAGCGGCCCACGCCGGCCACCGAGTCCTTGATGAAGTCGTCGCGCAGCACTTCGTTGAGCGCGTTGAGCATCGGCACGTCCTTCTCGACGAGCTGGCCGTCCTTCACCTCGAGCACCTTGTAGGTCTGGCCCTTGAGCACGTGGTCGTCGGTGCGCTTGCCTTCCTCGTAGCGGCCCTTCAGGCCCGAGCTGTAGAAGATGGCGGCGTTGCTCGACTGGTCGGCGCCGAACAGGTCGATGGTCACGCTGTAGTGGAAGTTCAGATAGCGCTGGATGGTGCCCAGGTCGATGCAGCCGGCCGCGCGCACCTTCTGCGGGTCGTCGGTCTTCAGCTCGTTCATGACCTGCGCGGTGCGCGCGATGACGCGCGACACGCCGCTCTCGCCCACGAACATGTGGTGCGCCTCTTCGGTCAGCATGAACTTCGTGGTGCGCGCCAGCGGATCGAAGGCGCTCTCGGCCAGCGCCGACAGCTGGAACTTGCCGTCGCGGTCGGTGAAGTACGTGAACATGAAGAACGCGAGCCAGTCGGGCGTGCGTTCGTTGAAGGCGCCCAGGATGCGCGGATTGTTCTCGTCGCCCGAGGTGCGCTGCAGCAGGGCCTCGGCTTCCTCGCGGCCGTCGCGGCCGAAGTGCTTGTGCAGCAGGTAGACCATGGCCCACAGGTGGCGGCCTTCTTCCACGTTGATCTGGAACAGGTTGCGCAGGTCGTACATGCTGGGCGCGGTCAGGCCCAGGTGGCGCTGCTGCTCCACCGACGCGGGCTCGGTGTCGCCCTGCGTCACGATGATGCGGCGCAGGTTGGCGCGGTGCTCGCCGGGCACGTCCTGCCAGGCCTTCTCGCCCTTGTGGTCGCCGAAGTGGATCTCGCGGTTGGCGTCGCCCGGGTTCAGGAAGATGCCCCAGCGGTAGTCGCGCATCTTCACGTGGCCGAACTGGGCCCAGCCCTGCGGGTCGACGCTCACGGCCGTGCGCAGGTACACCTCGTGGTTGGTCGAGCCCTCGGGGCCCACGTCGTCCCACCAGTTGATGAAGTTCGGCTGCCAGCCCTCGAGCGCGCGCTGCAGCGTGCGGTCTTCGCCGAGGTTGACGTTGTTGGGGATCTTCTCGCTGTAGTTGATCGTGCTCATCGTTGTTCCTTGGGTTGTGCGGACTGCCAGTTCAAACGCGGTTCAGGTCGAAGCCAGCCTTCTGGCCGGTGCCGTAGACCTTCAGCGCGCCCTTCTCGCCGACGGCGTTGGGGCGGTTGAAGATCCAGTTCTGCCAGGCCGAGAGGCGGCCGAAGATGCGGGTGACCATGTTCTCCTTGCTCGCGAAGCGCAGGTTGGCTTCCAGGCCGGTGAGCGAGTCGGGCGACATCGCGGCGCGCTCCTCGATGGCGATGCGGATCTCGTCGTCCCAGTCGATATCGTCGGGCGCGGCGGTCACCAGGCCCAGCTTCAGCGCCTCGTCGGCGTCGAGCGCCTTGCCGGCGGCGGCGCGCGCGGCTTCCAGCGGCGCGGCCTCTTCATAGAAGCGGCGTTGCAGGCGGCTCTGGTCGTTCACCATCGGGAAGAAGCCGAAGTTGAATTCGTCCAGCGTGAGCTTGGGCGCACGCGCGGCGTCGTCGGGCAGTGCGAGCATGTAGGTGCGGTCGGCCGCGAAGGCCAGCTCGGCCAGCGTGCCGGCGAAGCACGAGCCGGCGTCCACCAGCGCGAACAGGCTGCGCGAAGACACGTCGAGGCGAGCCAGCGTGCGACGCAGCGCGCCGATGGTTTCGCGCACCAGCCAGTGGTCCTTGTTGGCGAGCATCACCGCGTCCGACGCGAGCACGGCGGCGGCGTCGCCCTCGGTCTTGAGCAGCCAGGTGCCGACGTCGAGCTCGTTGGTGCGCAGGTTGAGGATGGCGTCGTCGAGCTCACGGCACATCGCGAGCGGCCACCATGCGGCGCCCGCCGCCTCGATGGCGGCGATGTCGGCCGGCTGCGCGCCGGTGGGCGCCTTCACCGTGATGGTGGCGGTGCGCTTGCTGCGGTCGATCTGCACATTGACGTTCGCATACGAAATGCCGTCGGCGCTGTCGGTGCGCTCGATGCGCGTCAGCGCCACGCCCTTGCCGTTGGCGGGGCGGTCGCTGCCGGCGGCGAGCTGCGAGGCGCGCTCCTGCACGGCGGCGGCGAACTGCGCGGGCTTGGCCACGGCGTCGACCAGGCGCCATTCGACAGCGCGCTGTCCGCGCACGCCTTCGACGCTGGTGCAGAAGATGTCAGCGAGGTCATGGCGCACGTGGCGCTTGTCGGTCACGCGGGTCAGGCCGCCGGTGCCGGGCAGCACGCCCAGCAGGGGCACTTCGGGCAGCGACACGGCGGAGGAGCGGTCGTCCACCAGCAGGATCTCGTCGCAGGCCAGCGCCAGCTCGTAGCCGCCGCCCGCGCAGGCGCCGTTCACGGCCGCGAGGAACTTCAGGCCCGAGTGCTTCGAGGAGTCTTCGATTCCATTGCGCGTCTCGTTGGTGAACTTGCAGAAGTTGACCTTCCAGGCATGGGTGGAGACGCCCAGCATGAAGATGTTGGCGCCCGAGCAGAAGATGCGGTCCTTGCCGCTGGTGACGATCACGCTGCGCACCTCGGGGTGCTCGAAGCGCACGCGGTTGAGCGCGTCGTTGAGCTCCACGTCCACGCCCAGGTCGTAGCTGTTGAGCTTGAGCTTGTAGCCGGGGCGGATGCCGCCGTCTTCCGCGATGTCGAGCACGAGGCGCGCGATGGCGCCGTCGAAGCTCAGCGACCAGTGGCGGTACTGGCCGGGTTCGGTGCGGTAGTCGACGCGCTGGGGCGCCTGGAGCGTGGTGGTGTCGGTCATGCGGAAGTCTCCTGTGGGGCAGTGTTCGGAAACCGTGAACAGGAAAGATAATGCACTTTCCTGCTCCGATGACATGCATCATGCTGCATGCAAACAGGCAAGTCAATGCCTGCTGCACTTTTTTTCAGATTTCAGAAGCCCGGAGGGTGCCTAGACCAGCCCCATGGACTGCCGGGCGACCGCCCGGAGTGCCTGGAAGCTCTGCGACAGGGTCTTGCCGCTGGTGTCCACCGACAGGTCGGCCTTCGAATAGAAGGCGGCGCGGCCGTTCAGGATGCGGCGCAGGTCTTCCATTGCCTCCTTGCTGGCGGCCATCGGGCGGGTGTCGCCCTGGGCGGCCACGCGGCCCATGTGCTCCTCTGGCGCGGCCTGCAGCCACACGGTGGTGCAGTGCGCGAGCAGCTCGTTGAAGGTGGCCGGGTCGGAGACGATGCCGCCGGGCGTGGCGATCACCACCTCGCTGTAGATCTGCACCGCCTCTTCCAGCGCGCGGCGCTCGTAGCGGCGGTAGGCGTTGGTGCCGTACAGGTCGTGGATCTCGCGCACGCTGCAGCCCGCGAGCTTCTCGATCTCGCGGCTCAGCTCGATGAAGGGAATCTCCAGGTCCTCGGCCAGCATCTGGCCCAGCGTCGACTTGCCCGCGCCGCGCAGCCCAACGAGCGCGATGCGCCGGTGCCGCGCCGGGTCGACCGAGGCGGTGCCCAGCAGTTCGCCGATCGCCACGCGCACGCGGCGCAGGTCGGCTTCGCTGCGGTTCTCGAGCAGTTCGCGGATCAGCAGCCACTCGGGCGAACTGGTGGTCACGTCGCCCACCAACTCGGCCAGCGAGCAGTGCAGCGCGCCGGCCACCTGCTGCAGCACCAGGATCGACGCGTTGCCGATGCCGTATTCGAGATTAGCGAGGTGGCGCTCCGACACGTCGGCCGCGATGGCCACCGCCTTGCGCGTGAGGCCGCGCTGCGCACGCAGGTTGCGCACGCGGTCGCCCAGCGCCGCGAGCAGCGGATTCTTCGCCTCCCCGGCGGGCGCAGCACCGTTGCCGCCATTGCCGCCTTCCAGCGCGGCGGCCAGCGCCGCGTCTACATGCTCATTCATGCAATTCCTCGTTCTTCGCCGGGATTGTGCTCGCTCAGGGTAAACACCATAGATGCACTATATTGCTTGACACTCATTGTCTCGATGCTTATTGTTCGGCCACACGCAAGATACTGCACACACAGTGATCCTGCAAGGTAGTTCCAAAGTTCGAGGCCCCACGATGTCCGACAGCAGCAGCACTCCCGCCTCCGGCAAGGAAGCATTCCACCAGCTGATCGCCGGCCTGACCGCCGAAATTGCCGGCAAGCCGCTCGACGGCGAGCTGGACCGGTGGCTCAACGCCAACCACGGCGCCGGCAGCGCCAGCTTCGATCGACTGCGCCGGGCTTGCATCGGCGGCGTCGCCGAAGGCTGGCTCTGCGAGCGCGAAGGCGGCGGCATCAAGTACGGCCGCGTCTTCAAGGCCGAGGACGCCCTGCACCGCTTCTCGGTCGACGTGGTCGAAATGCAGGACATCGCCGGCCCGCACCACACGCATCCCAACGGCGAGATCGATCTGATCATGCCGCTCGACGGCGCAGCCGCCACCTTCGACGGCCGGCCCGCGGGCTGGTGCGTCTACGGCCCCGGCACCGCGCACCGCCCGACCGTGGCCAAGGGCCGCGCGCTCGTCCTTTACCTACTGCCCGAGGGGCAGATCAAGTTCACCGTATGACGCACTCCCCCAGGCTTGCCCACTTCGTGTGGCCGCCAACCCCCTCGCCGGGGGCAACACCAGCGGCCCGGCAAAGCCGGTTCCGCGGTGTTCCCCGAATCTGCCCACGTTGAGACCCATCGAATGACCGAGCTTCTTTCCAACTACGTCGCCGGCCGCTGGCAAAGCGGAACGGGCGCCGGCACTCCCCTGTTCGACCCGGTGCTGGGCACCGAACTCGCGCGCGTCGATGCCACCGGCCTCGACCTTCCCGCCGCCTTCGCCTTCGCACGCGAACAGGGCGGCAATGCGCTGCGCGCCCTCACCTACCGCCAGCGCGCGGGGCTGCTCGCGGCCGTCGTGAAGGTGCTGCAGGCTAACCGCGACGCCTACTACGAGATCGCCACCGCGAACTCGGGCACGGTGAAGAACGATTCGGCCGTGGACATCGACGGCGCGATCTTCACGCTCGGCCAGTACGCCAAGTGGGGCGACGCGCTCGGCGACGTGCGCGCGCTGCGCGACGGCGACGCGGTGAAGCTCGGCAAGGAGCCGGTGTTCCAGTCGCAGCACCTGCAGGTGCCGACGCAGGGCGTGGCGCTCTTCATCAACGCCTTCAATTTCCCCTCGTGGGGCCTGTGGGAGAAGGCCGCGCCCGCGCTGCTGTCGGGCGTGCCGGTGATCGTGAAGCCTGCCACCGCCACCGCCTGGCTCACGCAGCGCATGGTGAAGGACGTGGTCGACGCGGGCGTGCTGCCCGCCGGCGCGCTCTCCATCGTCTGCGGCAGCTCGGCCGGTTTGATGGATGCGCTGCAGCCCTTCGACGTGGCCTCGTTCACCGGCTCGGCCGAGACGGCGGCGGTGATCCGCTCGCACCCGGCCGTGGCCCAGCGCTCGGTGCGCGTGAACATCGAGGCCGACAGCCTCAACAGCGCCCTGCTCCTGCCCGGCACCGAACCCGGCAGCGATGCCTTCAACCTGCTCGTGCGCGAAGTGGTGCGCGAGATGACGGTGAAGTCGGGCCAGAAGTGCACCGCCATCCGTCGCGTCCTGGTTCCCGCTGAGCTGTACGACGCGGCGGCCGAGGCCATCGGCGCGAAGCTCGCTGGCATCAGCGTCGGCAATCCGCGCAACGAGAGCGTGCGCATGGGTTCGCTGGTGAGCCGCGCGCAACTGGACTCGGTGCGCGAGGGGCTGGACGCGCTGGCCGCGCAGACTACCGTGCTGCACGACGGCCGCGACAAGCCCCTGGTCGACGCCGACCCGGCCGTGGCCGCCTGCATCGCCCCCGTGCTGCTGGGCGCGCGCGACGCCGACGCCGCGCAGCGCGTGCACGACGTCGAAGTGTTCGGCCCCGTCGCCACGCTGCTGCCATACCGCGACCTCGCACACGGCATCGCGCTCGCCCACCGCGGCCAGGGCTCGCTCGTCACCTCTCTATATGGAAGCGACGACGCGGCGCTGGCGCAGGCCGCGCTCGCCGTAGCGCCGAGCCACGGCCGCGTGCACGTCATCACGCCCGAGGTGGCGCAGGCCCACACCGGCCACGGCAACGTGATGCCGATGTCGCTGCACGGCGGCCCCGGCCGCGCGGGCGGCGGCGCCGAGCTGGGCGGACTGCGCGCGCTCGATTTCTATCACCGCCGCGCGGCGGTGCAGGCAAGCCCCGGCGTCCTCGCCGCGCTCGGCCTCTAGAAGAAGAAACACGGCCGAAGGAGACAAGACCATGACACTGCCCCCACGATTCAACTTCGCCGGACATCTGTTCGACCTCAACCGCGAGCGCGCCGCGCGCCCCGCCTACATCGACGACCGCGGCACGCTGAGCTACGGCCAGCTCGAAGACCGCTCGCGCCGGCTGGCCGCTGCCCTGCAGGCCGCCGGCATCCGGCGCGAGGAGCGCGTGCTGCTGCTGATGCTCGACGGCAACGACTGGCCCGTGAGCTTCCTGGGCTGCCTCTATGCCGGCGTGGTGCCGGTGGCGGTCAACACGCTGCTCACGTCCGACGACTACGCCTACATGCTCGACCACAGCCGCGCTCAGGCCGCGCTGGTCTCGGGCGCGCTGCTGCCCACGCTGCAGGAGGCGATGTCGCGCGGCGGGCACGAGGTGCGCGCGCTGTTCGTGTCGCAGCCCACCGGGGCGCTACCCGAGGGTGCGCAGGAGTTCGACGCAGCGCTCGCCGCCGCAGAGCCGCTGGCGTCGCCGGTGACGACCGCATCCGACGACCCGGGCTTCTGGCTGTATTCGTCCGGCTCCACCGGCAAGCCCAAGGGCACGGTCCACACGCACGCCAACCTGTGGTGGACAGCAGAACTCTACGGCAAGCCGGTGCTCGCACTGACCGAGGACGACGTCTGCTTCTCGGCCGCCAAGATGTACTTCGCCTACGGCCTGGGCAACGCGCTGACCTTCCCGCTCTCGGTGGGCGCCACCGTGGTGCTGATGGCCGAGCGCCCCACGCCCGACGCCACCTTCCGGCGCTGGGTCGGAGATACGGGCCCCCAAGGCGCTTCGCGCCTGCCCCCCGAGGGGGCTGCATCGGCTTGGGGCGGCCCGGCGCCGATGCGGCCCACCGTGTTCTTCGGCGCCCCCACCGGCTTCGCCGGCATGCTCGCCTCGCCGAAGCTGCCTGCGCGCGAAGCGGTGGCACTGCGCATGTGCTCCTCGGCCGGCGAGGCGCTGCCGGGCGAGATCGCGCAGCGCTTCAAGCAGCACTTCGGCTGCGAGATCATCGACGGCATCGGCTCCACGGAGATGCTGCACATCTTCATCTCCAACCGCCCCGGCGACGTGCGCTACGGCACCACCGGCCGGCCGGTGGAAGGCTACGAGGTCGAGCTGCGCGGCGAGGACGGCCGCCCCGTGCCCGACGGCGAGGTGGGCGACCTCTACATCCGCGGCCCCAGCTCGGCGCTGATGTACTGGAGCAACCGCGAGAAGTCGCGCGAGACCTTCCAGGGCGGCTGGACCAAGAGCGGCGACAAGTACACCCGCGACGCCGACGGCTACTACACCTACGCCGGGCGCAGCGACGACATGCTCAAGGTCAGCGGCATCTACGTCTCGCCCTTCGAGGTCGAGGCCACGCTGATGCAGCACCCCGCCGTGCTCGAGGCGGCGGTGATCGGCAAGGAAGACGCCGACGGCCTGACCAAGACCAAGGCCTTCGTGGTACTGAAGGACGGCAGCGCGGCCACCGAGGAAGAGCTGAAGGCCTTCGTCAAGGAACGCCTGGCGCCGTACAAGTACCCGCGCTTCCTGGAATTCGTGGGCGAGCTGCCGAAGACCGCCACGGGCAAGATCCAGCGCTTCCGCCTGCGCGAGAAGGAAAAGCAGGCATGAGCGCGCCCGCGTTCGCCACCATTGGTTGGCGCGGCCGCGAGGTGCGCATCGAGTGCCAGTGGATCGCGCCCGAGCGCGGCGATGCACCGCTCGTCGTGTTCCTGCACGAGGGCCTGGGCTCCGTCGCGATGTGGAAGGACTTCCCCGCGCGGCTGTGCGAAGCCGCCGGCGTGCGCGGCCTCGTGTTCTCGCGCCCGGGCTACGGCCGCTCGACGCCGCGTGCCGAGGACGAGATCTGGGGCGTCGACTTCATGCACCGCCAGGCGCACGAAGTGCTGCCCGCCCTGTTCGCCGCGCTCGGGCTCGGCCACGAGAAGCCCTGGCTCTTCGGCCACAGCGACGGCGGCTCGATCTCGCTGCTGTACGCCTCGCGCTTTCCGGACAAGGTGGCCGGTCTCGTCGTGCTGGCGCCGCACATCTTCGTGGAGGACGTGACCGTCGCGAACATCGAGAACGCGCGCACCGCCTACCTCGGCACCGACCTGCCGCAGAAGCTGGGCCGCTACCACGACAGCGCCGACTCGGCCTTCTGGGGCTGGAACCGCATCTGGCTGCACCCGCCATTTCGCGACTGGAACATCGAGAAAGAACTCGACGCCATCCGCTGCCCCGTGCTCGCCGTGCAGGGCATCGACGACGAGTACGGCACCCTCGCGCAGATCCGCGGCATCGCCGCGCGCGTCAGTGGTTGCGAGCTGCTCGAAATCCCTGAATGCGGGCATTCCCCGCATCGCGATCAGCCGGATCGTGTCATCGTCGCGGCCACTTCCTTCATCACCAAAAACCGGAGAGAGACATCATGACCATTCGCACCGCCTCGACCATCCGCCTGGCCCTCACGGCCATCGCATTCGCCTCGCTGGCGACGGCCGCTGCGGCCCAGGGCACAGGCAAGCTCAAGGTCGGCCTGATGCTGCCCTACAGCGGCACCTACACCGCACTGGGCGTGGCCATCGAGAACGGCTTCAAGCTCTACGTCGACGAACAGGGCGGCAAGCTCGCCGGCCGCGAGATCGAGTACTTCAAGGTCGACGACGAGTCCGACCCCGCCAAGGCCACCGACAACGTCAACAAGCTCATCAAGCGCGACAACGTCGACGTGATCGTCGGCACCGTGCACTCCGGCGTGGCGATGGCCATGGCCAAGGCCGCCAAGGAAAGCGGCACCGTGCTGATCGTGCCCAACGCCGGCGCCGACGCCGTCACGGGCCCGATGTGCGCGCCCAACATCTTCCGCAGCTCGTTCAGCAACTGGCAGCCGGCCTACGCCATGGGCGAAGTGGCGGCCAAGCAGCAGGGCAAGAAGAAGGCGATGACCATCACCTGGAAGTACGCGGCCGGCGACGAGTCGGTCAACGGCTTCAAGGAAGGCTTCGAGAAGAACGGCGGCAAGGTCGACAAGCAGCTCACCCTGCCCTTCCCCAACGTGGAGTTCCAGGCGCTGCTGACCGAGATCGCGGCGGCCAAGCCCGATGCGGTGTACGCCTTCTTCGCGGGCGGCGGCGCGGTGAAGTTCGTCAAGGACTACCAGGCCGCCGGCCTGAACAAGACCATTCCGCTGTACGGCCCCGGCTTCCTGACCGACGGCACGCTCGACGCGCAGGGCGAATCGGCCCAGGGCATGCTCACCACGCTGCACTACGCCGACGGCCTGAACACCGCGCGCGATAACGCCTTCCGCGTGGCGTACGCCAAGTCGTTCAAGCTGCAGCCCGACGTGTATGCCGTGCAAGGCTACGACGCGGCACAGATGCTGGGCATGGGCCTGAACGCCACCAAGGGCGACATCTCGAAGAAGGCCGAGTTCGCGGCCGCCGTCGAGAAGGCCAAGATCGACAGCCCGCGCGGCACCTTCACCGTGAGCAAGGCCCACAACCCGGTGCAGGACATCTACCTGCGCAAGGTCGACGGCAAGGAGAACAAGCTGGTGAGCACCGCCATCAAGGGCTTGGCCGACCCCGCTCGCGGCTGCAGGATGTAAGGCTCACCCCCAGGCTTCGCTCACTTCGTGTGCTGCGCCAACCCCCTTGCAGGGGGCGACACCTGCGGCCCGGCCAAGCCGGTTCCGCGGTGTCACGCGCAATGCACTCCCATTGAACAACGATCCCGCCCAGAGAGAACCTCCACGTGGATTTCGGAACCTTCCTGGTCCAGTGTCTGAACTCGGTTCAGTACGGACTCCTGCTCTTCCTCGTGGCCTCGGGGCTGACGCTGATCTTCGGGATCATGGGCGTCATCAACCTCGCCCACGGGAGCTTCTACATGATCGGCGCGTACATGGCGTTCTCGCTCGCGCCTGTCTTCGGCGATCAGTTTTTGCTGATGCTGGTGGCCGGCGTGGTGCTGGCGGCCGTCTTCGGCTACCTGCTCGAATGGGCCTTCTTCAGCTACCTCTACCAGCGTGACCACCTGCAGCAGGTGCTCATGACCTACGGCCTGATCCTGGTGTTCGAGGAACTGCGCTCCATCCTCGTGGGCAACGACGTGCACGGCGTGAAGGTGCCCGCGTGGCTCGACGGCAGCTTCGCGCTGGGCAGCGTCATGAGCTATCCGTGGTACCGGCTCTTCGCCTCGGCCGCCTGCATCGTGCTAGCGGTGGGGCTGTACTGGGTGGTCAACCGCACGCGACTGGGCATGATGATCCGCGCCGGCGCGAGCAACCGCGACATGGTGCGCGGCCTCGGCATCGACGTGAAGCGGCTCTACCGCATCGTGTTCGCCGCGGGCGTGGCGCTCGCGGCGCTGGCCGGCATGATCGCCGCGCCGATGTCCTCGGTGTATCCCAACATGGGCGCGAGCGTTCTCATCATCTGCTTCGTGCTGGTGGTGATCGGCGGCATCGGCTCCATCACCGGCGCGCTGGTGGCCTCGCTGCTGGTGGGCTTCGTCGACACTTTCGGCAAGGTGTTCTTCGCCGACTTGAGCGGCATCGGTATCTACCTTCTGATGGCCATCGTGCTGATCTGGAAGCCCGAGGGGCTGATGGGGAGGCGGCCATGACAGCCATGAAGAAGGGAGCATTCCTCCTGCCCGTGGCCTGCGCGATCGCCATCGGCGTCGCCGGCCCGTTCATGGGCAACTACGCATCGGACTTCATCGTGAAGGTGATGATCCTGTCGATCTTCGCGCTGAGCCTGGAGCTGCTGGTGGGCATGACCGGCCTCGTGAGCCTGGGCCATGCGGCGTTCTACGGCATCGGTGCCTACGTCACCGTGCTGGCCTCGGGCAACGAAGGCGGCAACTTCGCGCTGCTGCTGCCGGCGGCCATGGGCGCGGCCGGGCTCTATGCCCTTTTCGTCGGCGCGCTGAGCCTGCGCACGCGCGGCGTGTACTTCATCATGGTGACGCTGGCCTTCGCGCAGATGGCCTTCTTCGTGTTCCACGACACCAAGGTGGGCGGCGGCAGCGATGGCATCTACATGTACGTGCGGCCCGCCATCGGCGCGCTCGACATGGAGAACCGCACGGTGCTGTTCTACGTGGTGCTGGGCTCGCTGGTGTTCACCTACGCGCTGCTGGCGCTCATCCGGCGCTCGCGCTTCGGCGCGGCGCTGGCCGGCATCCGCGTGAACGAGCAGCGCATGCGCGCCGCCGGCTTCGCGGTGTACGGCTACAAGCTCGCGGCATTCGTGCTGGCCGGTGCGCTGGCCGGGCTCGCCGGCTTCCTGCTGGCCTCGCGCGACGGCGTGGTCAACCCGGAGCTGATGGCCTGGCACAACTCGGGCGAAGTGCTGCTGATGGTGATCCTCGGCGGCCTCGGCCACCTGCGCGGCGCGGTCATCGGCGCGGTGGCGTTCACGCTGCTGAAGGAGATCTTCTCCACACATGCCGTGATGGGCCCGCTGGCCGACCACTGGCAGCTGACGCTGGGCCTCACGATCATCGTGTTCGTGGCACTGCTGCCCAAGGGCCTGATCGGCCTGGTTCAGCGCCTGTCGCCGAAGGGGGCTGCATGACTTGCACGATGACTTCCTCCCTCCCCCGCTGGGGGAGGGCCGGGGTGGGGGCACGCGGCGCCTCCATCGAGCGCCCTGCCTGCCCCCATCCCAACCTTCCCCCAAAGGGGGAAGGAGCAAGATCATGAGCGCACTTCTCTCCGTCGAAAAACTCACGCGCCGCTTCGGCGGCCTCACCGCCGTCAACGCGGTCACGCTCGACCTGCACGTGGGCGAGGTCCACGCCGTGATCGGCACCAACGGCGCCGGCAAGTCGACGCTCATCAACATGCTCTCGGGCGAGATCGAGGCCAGCGAGGGCCGCATCACGCTGGCCGGCACCGACATCACCGCCCGCGCGCAATGGAAGCGCGCGCGCGACGGCGTGGGCCGCAGCTACCAGCGCACGACCATCTTCCCGGAGTTCAGCGTGCACGAGAACTGCCGGCTCGCCGCGCAGGCCGCGACGCCGAAGCCCTGGGCCTTCTGGCAGTCGTCGCAAGGCTGCGCCACCAGCAGCGCCTCGGCCGACGCGGCGCTGGAAGCCGCCGGCCTCGCGCACGAGGCGCAGCGCGTCGCCGGCACCATGAGCCACGGCGCGCAGCGACAGCTCGAAGTGGCGATGTGCCTCGCCACCAACCCGCGCGTGCTGCTGCTCGACGAGCCGCTCGCCGGCATGGGCGCCGAGGAAACCGACCGCATGCTCACGCTGCTCGCGCGGCTGAAGGCCACGCACGCGATCCTGCTGGTGGAGCACGACATGGACGCCGTGTTCCGCATCGCCGACCGCATCACGGTGATGGTGAACGGCACCGTCATCGCCACGGGCAACCCGACCGAGATCCGCGAGAACCCCGAAGTACGCACCGCCTACCTGGGGGAGGATCACTGACATGCTGATAGTGCGCGACCTCAACACCTACTACGGCAACAGCCACATCCTGCGCGGCGTTCATGCCGGCATTCCGGCGGCCACCTCGGTCGGCCTGCTCGGGCGCAACGGCATGGGCAAGACCACGCTGATCCGCACCATGATGGGCTACGTGCGCCCCGCCTCCGGCGAAGTGCAGGTCGACGGCCGCACCGTCACCGGCCTGCCGCCCGAGAAGATGGCGCGCCTGGGCATCGGCTACGTGCCCGAGGGGCGCGGCATCTTCCCGAACCTGTCGGTGCGCGAGAACCTCGTGATGAGCGAGCGCGCGGGCATCGACGGCCGGCGCGAATGGACCTTCGACCGCGTGATGGCCACCTTCCCGCGCCTGGCCGAGCGCCTGTCGAACGGCGGCCAGCAGCTCTCGGGCGGCGAGCAGCAGATGCTGTCCATCGGCCGCGCGCTCATGACCAACCCGCGCCTGCTGATCCTCGACGAGGCCACCGAAGGCCTCGCGCCGCTGATCGTGGCCGAGATCTGGCGCGTGATCGGCGAGATCCGCGCCACCGGCATCGCCACGCTGATCGTCGACCGCGACTACCGCAAGGTGCTCGCGCACACCGACCTCGCGGTGGTGATGGAAAAAGGGCAGATCGTGCGGCACGGCGCATCGGCGGACCTGCTGGCCGAGCCGCACGCGCTGGAGGAACTGCTCGGCGTGTAGGCCTCGCCATGACGCGCGAGATCAGCCTCCTCGACGCCTCGGGCAAGCCCCTGCCCTTCGACGGCAGGATGCTGATGAATGCGCAGGCCACCTCGTGGCAGGGCTTCGCGCTGGAGGTGCGCGCGATGTCGGGCGATGGCGAGAACCCGGCCTGCTACAACCCGCATCCGCTGATCGGCCTGTGCGTGCGCGGCCATGTGAAGGGCGCGATGACGCGGGGGCGGCGCGTCCACTCCTTCGAGGCGCACGCCGGCGGCATGTTCATCTTCGAGCAGGGCTACGAGGTCGACCGCGCGACGTGGAGCGGCGAGCTCACCGAGACGATCGTGCTCGAGATAAGGCCCGAGGCGCTGCGCAGCCTCATGCCCGAGGGCGACGGCGAGCTGCACCTGCAGACGCACCTCTCGACCACCGACGCGACGCTGTCGGCGCTCGTCATCGCCATGCGCGACGAGGTGGAGCGCGGCTGCAGCTCGGGCCGCCTGCATGCGCAGGGCCTCTCGATGGCACTCGCGAGCTACCTGCAGAACCGCTACGGCGCAACGGGCAACACGCGGCGTCCGCGCGGACGGCTCTCGCAGAGCGACCTGCGCAGGGTGTACGACTGGGTCATGCAGCACCTGTCGGAAGACTTCGGCATCGACGAACTTGCGGCCGAGCTGCACATGAGCGCGGTGCACTTCACCAGGCTCTTTCGCGCCAGCACGGGCTCGACGCCTTACCGCTACGTGATGGAGCAGCGCGTGCGCCATGCGCTTTCGCTGCTGGGCGGCAGCCTGTCGCTCGCGGAGATCGCGCAGGCCGTGGGCTTCTCGAGCCAGGCGCACTTCACGCAGGTGTTCCGCCAGATGGTGGGCACCACGCCGGCACGCGCGCGGCGCGGGTAAGTCCCGGTGAGGGGTGAAGGAATCCTGCAAGCGGTGATCGCATGTCGATATACCGCGGCGGAGGGCGCGGGCAAATTCATGTCTCTACATAACAGGAGACGAGAAGATGCCAACACCCACGCCAGCCGCCCGCGCGGCGACCGCCCTCTGCCTGAGCCTCGCAGCAGCGGCCGTGCTCACCGCATGCGGCGGCAGCAGTTCGTCCGGCCCCGCCGTGCTGCCCTTCGTTCCTGCACCCGCGCCGCCTGCCGCCGCACTGGTGGCGCTGGCCTGCGACGAGAGCCTGAAGACCGCGTTCAAGCCCGATGCCGACACCACCGTGACGGTGGTGAAGCAGTTCCGCAAAGGCGACGACCTGAACCTCGACGGCAAGGCCTCGGGCACGGTGGCGACCAGCGACGTCTGCATGGTCAAGCTCAACGTCGGACCAGGCCACGCCGGTCCGGCCGATGCGCCCTCGACCTCGCCGGGCATCGGCATCGAGGTGTGGCTGCCTTCGCAGGCCTCGTGGAACAACCGCATCCGCGTGCTCGGCGGCGGTGGCTTCGTGGGCGATGCGGGCATCAGCACGAAGACTCAGATCGGCGGTGCGAACGCCGCCGCGATCGCAGCCGGTGAAGGCTCGGTGAGCGCGGTGACCGACGCGGGCCATGCGTCGAAGGCCCCGTTGCCGTCGGTCGACGGCTCGTTCGCGATGAACCCCGACGGCACCATCAACACCACGCTGTGGACCGACTTCGCGAGCCGCGGCATCCACCAGATGGCCGTCAAGGCCAAGGCACTCGCGGCCGGCTTCTACCAGCGCGACGCGAAGTACGCCTACTGGGACGGCTGCTCCACCGGCGGCCGCCAGGGCCACATGCAGGCGCAGGTGAACCCGGACGACTTCGACGGCATCCTGGCCGGCAACAGCGCGATCAACTGGACCAGCTTCATCACCGCCGAGCTCTATCCGCAGGTCGTGATGCAGCGCGACCTCGGCGGCACGCCGCTCACGCCCGACCAGCTGGCGCTGGTGTCCTCGTCGGCGGTGAGCGCCTGCGACAGCACGCTCACCGGCCAGCACGATGGCTTCATCAGCGACCCCGCCGCCTGCAAGTACGACCCCGCGCAGGACGCGGCCGTGCTGTGCACGACCAGCGGCGGCACCAACGCCACCGCCGCATGCCTGAGCACGGCGCAGGCTCAGGCCGTCAACAAGATCTGGTACGGCCAGACGCGCGACGGCAGCGCACCGGCGCCCGCCAGCGACATCGGCTACGGCGCCACGCTGGCGTCGAACCAGCTCTGGTACGGCCTCACCCGCGGCACCGCGCTCAACAGCCCCGGCGCCCCGGGCTTCTCGCTGGCCGACTCGGTGGGCGGCGTGCCCGCCCCCTTCCACATCGCCGCGCACCAGGTGGCGCTCAACCTGCAGGACCCTACGCTGGCCACCCCGGATTTCATCAACGCCACCGGCAACGGCGCGGACAAGTGGAAGGGCCTCTCGTACGCGCAGCTCGCCAACGCGAGCGACCGCGGCAAGGCGCTGCAGACGGCCTTCGCGAACATCAACGCCGACAACCCCGACCTCGCGCGCTTCCGCGACCGCGGCGCCAAGCTGCTGACGTACCACGGGCTCGCCGACCAGCTGATCCCGAACTCGGGCACCGCCAACTATTACGAGCGCGCGGCCAAGGCGATGGGCGGCATCGATGCACTGCAGAAGTTCTACCGCTACGTGGAGATTCCGGCGATGGGCCACTGCGCGGGAGTGGGCTCGGTCAATGGCCTCGCGGGCACGAGCCCCACGGCCAACCCGCCGCTGCCGGCGCAGAACCAGCTGTTCACGGCACTGACCGACTGGGTCGAGAAGGGCATCGCGCCCGACAGCATGGTGATGCAGAACGCCGACAAGTCGCTCGCGCGGCCGCTGTGCACCTATCCGAAGAAGATCGCCTACCTGGGCGGCGACGTGACCAAGGCCGAGAGCTTCGCCTGCCGCTGAGCGGGCGCGTGCCTCTATCTAATAGGGGTGATGGAGAAGGGACAGATCGTGCGGCACGGCGCATCGGCCGACCTGCTGGCCGATGCGCACGCGCTGGAAGAACTGCTCGGTGTCTGAAGACCAGTACCGGGATGCTCGAGAGTCAGTCGTCATTTTTTTCCGAGAGCCTTCGTATCTCCGCTTCGGCAATTTCGCGGTGATGTGTTGACTCTTCGAGCAACAGATACTCTTCGTACTTTTCGATGGCCCGTCCGAACTCCCCTGCATCTTCGAGCTGGCACGCTTCGAACATGAAGCGCGTCAGCAGCCTGTTGGACTCCGGATATGGTGAAGGCGAGTTCAGATAGGCCGGCTTCAGCTCAGGTCGAAGCAGGTATATCTGCTGTTCGATCTCGAATATCCTGGCAAGGATCTCGCCGATTTGTCCTATGTTTTCACGCACGGGTTCGAGCTTGGCGTCCCGTATCTCGGAAGCCGCACTGTCGAGCAATCTCGCTGCCACGGTAAGAAGCTGATGGATGGATTCCGGCGACGCCATATCAACTGTCGATTCAATAGATCACTTGCGAGGCAGCATCGACTGGCGCTCGCAACCAATAGCACTCCCCCGTCCCCGGGATGGTGCGCACAACGAAGCCTCGTCTCTCCAAGACACGCCGAAGCTTGAGGTTGGGGTTCGCACAATGCACCGCATGAACCCGCCATTCGATGAAAGCCAGGCCCTCACGCCTGGCATAGCGGTTGGCCAGTGATGCCACGCTCGGCAACGCCCCTTCTCCACCGCCATCAATGTGCGCAAGCTCCATGATCAACGCGTCGCCATCCACCTTGAACCGGCCAAGCATGTTGGCACTACCTGCCTTGAATACGAGCGGCTCATCTCTCAGAACGATGCCCTGAAGCTCTTCATTTGGCAATTGAAGCACTTCGTCGACGGTGTAGCCCTCCAGCAGGATCAGTGACATGCGCGAACTTCCTCAGTAGCTGAAACAGGTAATCGTCAGGAAGCGTAACCGAAGGGTTCCACCACCGGGTTTCACCTCTGTGCTGCGACAGTGCGACAGCCGAATGATGCTTGGCTGCACGGCCTCGGCGTGGCCGTGCCCATCCACTCGCGAGGCTGCGCATGACGTCCCTGCAATCGCGTCACATCGACAACGTCTATTCCATCGCCACCGGCGCGGCGCTGGCCGATCCGGCCCGGAGCCTGGTCCACAAGTCGTGGGCGCGATGCGTGCGCGACCACGGGCTCGATCCGTCGAAGCCGAGCCCGGCGCGCATCCTTCCGGCGCAGGAGGTGCGCGCGCACCAGCAGCAGCTGGAGCACTTCCTGCGCGCCGCGCGCTCGGGCATGGAAGACATCTACCGCCGCGTGGCCGACCTGGGATACATGGTGCTGCTGACCGACGCGGAAGGCATCACCGTCGACTACATCGGCAACCCCGCGTGGGACGACCAGCTGCGCAAGGCCGGCCTCTACCTCGGTGCCGACTGGAACGAGGCGCACGCGGGCACCTGCGGCGTGGGCACCTGCCTGGTCGAGCGCCAGCCGATGACCTGCCACCAGACCGAGCACTTCGACGCCACGCACATCGCTCTGACCTGCACCACCGCGCCGCTGTTCGACCACAGCGGCAAGCTCACGGCCGTGCTCGACGTGTCGGCGCTGCGCTCGCCCGAGGCCAAGGAGAGCCAGCATCTCGTGCGGCACCTGGTGGCCATCTACGCGCGAATGATCGAGGACGCCGACTTCCTGCGCGCCTTTCGCGGGCACTGGATCCTGCGACTGGGCAGCGCCTTCGGCCTGGTCGACGTGGCGGGCGAGGTGATGCTGGCCTTCGACGAAGGCGGTACGGTGGTGGGCGCGAATGGCGGCGCGCGGCAGGCTTTCGCCGGGCGCCCGCCGGGCGGCCCGGTATCCGAATGGCTGCACATGCCGATGGATGCGATCTGGCGCATCGGCAACGGCGGTGCATCGGCCATGCCCTTCGCCCACACGGTGCTGCTGCCCGGCGGGGGTGAGTACCACGCGTCGCTGCTGGCGCCGCGCGTGCGGCGCGCCGCCGCCCCGGCATCCGCGACGCCGGCCCCACGCCCCAGCGACCGCCTGCCGCCGCTGGAACGCATCGCGGGCGACGACCCGCAGATGCAGAAGCTGCTGGCGCAGGCACGTCGCCTCGTGGATCGCGGCATCCACGTGCTCGTCGAAGGCGAGACAGGCAGCGGCAAGGAAGTGCTGGCGCGCGCGCTGCACGGTGCGAGCAGCCGCGCGGCGATGCCTTTCGTGGCGGTGAACTGCGCGGCCATTCCCGATTCGCTGATCGAGAGCGAGCTGTTCGGCTACACGCCCGGCAGCTTCACCGGCGGCCGCGCCAAGGGCATGAAGGGCCTGATCGCGCAGGCCGACCGGGGCACGCTGTTCCTCGACGAGATCGGCGACATGCCGATGGCTTTGCAGACGCGGCTGCTGCGCGTGCTCTCCGAAGGCGAGGTGCTGCCGCTGGGCGCCGAATCGCCGCAGCGCGTGGACATCGCGGTGGTGGCGGCCACGCACCGGCACCTGCCCGGGCTGGTGGCCTCGGGACGTTTCCGCGAAGACCTCTACTACCGCCTGTGCGGCGCGGTGCTGAAGCTGCCGCCGCTGCGCGCGCGCGGCGACATGCGCTACCTGATCGAGGGCATGTTCAACGAGGAGGCCGCGGCGATGCCTTCGCCGGCACGGCTGTCGGAAGAGGCGATGCAAAGGCTGCTGGCGCACGACTGGCCGGGCAACCTGCGGGAGCTACGCAACGTGCTGCGGCTCGCGCTGGCGCTTTGCACCGGCGCGAGCGTGAGCGCGCAGGACCTGCAACTGCAGCCGCGCGCGAACACGGTCAGCGACACGGAGCCAGATGAAGACGTTGCCGCCGAAGCCGGGCGACTGCTCGACGCGCTGAAGCGCCACCGCTGGCATGTGGCGCGCGCGGCCGACGAGCTCGGCATGAGCCGCGCGACCGCCTACCGTCACATGAAGCGGCTGGGCATCGTGGTGCCGCGCCGCGGGTAGCTGCGACAGTCTCAGGTCGCGGCAGGCACGAAGCGCTCGATCGCGGCGACGGCCTGCCCGAGGCCGTCTTCCGCGCGCATCCGTTCGCCCAGCGCCCTGGCCCGTGCGCGCGCCTGCTCACCTTCCGCGAAGGCAATGCCGCGCGCGAGATCGTCCGCGTGCAGGCGCGCACCCACCACTGCCGGAGGCGCGACGCCGGCCTCGGCCAGCCGGTGCGCCCAGAAGGGCTGGTCGCCCGCGAAGGGCACGACAACCGAAGGCACGCCGGCTCGCGCAGCCGAATGGCTGGTGCCCGAGCCGCCGTGATGCACCACCAGCGCGGTGCGCGGGAACAGCCAGTCGTGCGGCGTGTCACCCACCACATGGAAGTTGGAAGGCAGCCCCTGCGTGTCCATGCCGCCCCAGCCGGGATGCAGCAGAGCGCGGCGGCCGGCGACGCCGTCGATCACCGCTGTACGCAATCGCTGCCTGTCGAAGCCCGTCATGCTGCCGAAGCCCACGTACACCGGCGGCTCGCCCGCAGCCAGAAAGGCTTTCAACGCGGACGGCGCCTGCCAATCCTGCGCGGGCGGAATCCATTGGCCGCAGACCATGGCGTTGTCGGGCCAATCGGTCGGCCGTGGCACGAGGCTCGGGGAAACGCCGTAGAGCATCGGGTGCGTGTTCCACATCGCGCGCCGCGGCGGCAGCCTGGCAACCTCCGCGCGCGCGGCGTTGATCGCCGGTCGGAAGGCGCGCCAGAGCATCGCGTTGATGAAATGGTGGCTCATGCGGCGCAGCAGGCGCGGCACCCTGGCAGGCGGCAGGAACGGCGAAGCGAAGGCCGAAGTAGGCGTGAGCGGGAACATGCCCGCCCCGATGGCCGGCACGCGCAGCGCCTCGGCCGCCGAGAGGCCGGTGAATGCACCGAGGCCGGAACACACGATCGCGTCGCAGCCGCTCGCCGCCTCGATGGTCTGGCGCAGCCACGCCGTGGCATTGGTGTTGGCGATGTCGGCCAGCGCCTTCATGGCCGCGGCCGGTCGATCGCCGAGCGCGATCACGTTCGCCAGCGTGCCCTGGATGTCGCCGGCCAGCGCCTGGGAGCGCACACCCAGCCGCTGCGCCGCGTCGAGCGTGGAGGCGTCCGCCAGCAGCACCGAGCCGTGGCCCGCGTCGTCGAGCGCACGGCATAGTGCGGCGAGCGGGCGCGCGTCGCCCTCGGTGCCGTAGGTGACGACGGCGATCTTCATGACTGCGGCCTCCTCCGCGCGGCCTTCGCATCCTTGCCTGCCTGCGCGCCGGCGATGAAGAGATCGGCGATCACCTCGAACTCCTCGCGCAACACCAGCCCGGGCAGCGTGAGCCAGCGCATCAGCGCGCCGAAGTACAGGTGATGCAGCAGCGAGGCAAGGTGCGCGGACGAGACGTCGGTGCGCAGGGTGCCGTTCTTCTGGGCCGCCGCGATCAGTGCGTCGAAGAGGCCGATGAGATCGCGCGGGAGGTCGTCGCCGTTGCCGCTCTCCGCGCCGCCACCCTGGAGCTCGCTCTCGATGTTGAGAAAGCGGAAGCGGAAATAGTCGAGCAGGTAGTCGCGGTGCTGCCCTGTCCATTCCGCCGACTCCTCGAGCAGGCGGGAAAGCTGCTCGCCGAAGCCCGCCTGCCAGTCGATGGCCGCATGCAGGCGCCGGGTGTCGTCCGCGAGCTTCAGATGCACCCAGTGCGCGAGGATCGCGTCCTTGGTCGGGAAGTGGTTGTAGAGCGTGCCCTTGGCAAGGTCCGACTGCTGGGCGATCTGCTCCATGGTGGTGGCGTCGTAGCCCTGCGACTCGAAGAGGCGCATGGCGATGGCGGCCACGTGGTCGAGCGTCTGGGCGCGCCGGCGTTCGCGGCGGCCTGGGAGTTCGGGTGCTGGCAAGTTCTTGCCCTCGAAATTTGAACGTCGTTCAAGTTTATACGATGCTCAAATTCTGGTGTCCGGCCTTGCTGCGTCGCAAATCCGTCGCAAGACCGTCTCATCCGCGCCGAGACGGCGTGCGACCGCTGCGACAAAAACACCGCCAAGTGCTTGATCCGCCGTCACCGGCACCGCGGCACGGAAGCTGCGCAGCCGGCATCGCGCCGCGCCTGCCGTGCCGCGCATCCATCAACGACGCTACGGAGACATGCAATGACAGACCCGACCACCGGCCCGACCAAGGCCGCCGCCCAATGGCTCGCCGACTTCGCCGCTGCCCTCGCGCGCGGCGACATCGACGCGGCCGTCTCGCTGTTCGAGCCCGACAGCTTCTGGCGCGACCTCGTCGCCTTCACCTGGAACATCCGCACGCAGGAAGGGCCCGAGGCCATCCGCGAGATGTTGCGGGCGCGGCTGGCCGACACGCAGCCCACGGCCTTCGCGGTGGAAGGCGAGGCGACAGAGGCCGACGGCGTGGTCGACGCTTGGTTCAGCTTCGAGACGCGCGTGGCGCGCGGCCGGGGCCACCTGCGGCTTCGCAACGGCAAGGCCTGGACCCTGCTCACCACCATGACCGAGCTCAAGGGCTTCGAGGAGAAGACGGGCGACAACCGCATCAAGGGGGCGGAGCACGGGGTGCACAAGGGTCGCAAGAACTGGCTGGAAAAGCGCCGCGACGAAGAAGCCGCGCTCGGCTACACCGAGCAGCCCGAGGTGGTGATCATCGGCGGCGGCCAGGGCGGCATCGCGCTGGGGGCGCGGCTGCGGCGGCTGGGCGTGCCGACCATCATCGTGGAGCGCAACGCGAAGGCCGGCGACTCATGGCGCAAGCGCTACAAGTCGCTGTGCCTGCACGACCCGGTCTGGTACGACCACCTGCCCTACATGCCCTTCCCCGACGACTGGCCGGTGTTCGCGCCCAAGGACAAGATCGGCGACTGGCTGGAGATGTACACGAAGATCATGGAGCTCAACTACTGGAGCTCCACCATCGCGAAGAAGGCACACTTCGACGAAGCCTCGCAACGCTGGGAGGTGACGGTCGAGCGCGAGGGCAAGCCGGTGGTGCTGCGGCCGAGGCAGCTGGTGTTCGCGCTGGGCGTGTCGGGCTATCCGAACCTGCCGAAGGTGGCGGGCGCCGAGAACTTCAAGGGCGACCAGCATCACTCCAGCCAGCACCCCGGGCCCGAGGCCTACGCGGGCAAGAAGTGCGTGGTGCTGGGCTCGAACAACTCGGCGCACGACATCTGCGCCGCGCTGTGGGAGCACGGCGCCGACGTGACGATGATCCAGCGCTCGTCGACGCACATCGCGCCCTCGCAGTCGCTCATGGAGCTGGCGCTGGGCGGGCTCTACTCCGAGCAGGCGGTGAAGAGCGGCATCGACCACCACAAGGCCGACCTGATCTTCGCGTCGGTGCCCTACAGGATCATGCACACCTTCCACATCCCGGTGTACGAGGAGATGAAGAAGCGCGACGCCGACCTGTACTCGCGGCTGGAAAAGGCTGGCTTCCTGCTCGACTTCGGTGCCGACGGCTCCGGCCTCTTCATGAAGTACCTGCGACGCGGCTCGGGTTACTACATCGACGTGGGCGCGTCGGAGCTGGTGGCCAACGGCAGCATCCACCTGAAGAGCGGCGTGAACATCGAGCGGGTGAACGAGCGCTCCGTAACGCTGACCGATGGCACCGAGCTGCCAGCCGACCTGCTGGTGTACGCCACCGGCTACGGCTCGATGAACGGCTGGCTCGCCGACCTGATCTCGCCCGAGATCGCCGACAAGGTCGGCAAGTGCTGGGGGCTGGGCTCCGACACGCCGAAGGACCCGGGCCCCTGGGAAGGCGAGCTGCGCAACATGTGGAAGCCGACGCAGGTCGACAACCTCTGGTTCCACGGCGGCAACCTGCACCAGTCGCGGCACTACTCGCAGTTCCTGGCGCTGCAGCTGAAGGCGCGGATGGAAGGCATCGACACGCCGGTGTACGAGCGGGCGCCTTCGCATCACGTGCGCTGAACGGGTGTCGTCCCCTCTCCCTCTCCCGCTAGCGGGAGAGGGAGAGGGAGCAAGTCCTTTCACTCGATGAAGCGCCGCAGCCCTTCGATGTCGATCACGGTGATCCCTCCGTACTCGATGCGCAGGAAGCCCGCCTCCTTCAGCCGGTTCAGCGCCGCGTTGCAGCGCTGGCGCGACACGCCCGAGAGATTGGCGATCTCTTCCTGCGAGGTCTGCAGGTGCGGCTCGCTGCCCGGGTGCAGCCAGGGGTGGAACAGCCCCGCCAGCGCGCGCGCCACCTGGCTGTCGGTGTCGAGCAGGCGGTGCGCCGCGTAGTTGCCCATGAACCAGTGCAGCCGCTCGTTGATCTGCTGCAGCAGGAAGTGGTCGAAGCCGCGCTGCGTGCGGTGCAGCCACTCGAAGGTTTCCAGCGGCAGCGCCGCCACCCGGCTCGGCCGCAGCGCGATGATGTCGGCCGAGCGCGGCAGCGCGCGCAGCAGCGTGCCCTCGCCGAACCAGCTGCCCACCGAGAGCCCGCCGAAAGTCACGGAGCGCCCGTCGCTTGAGGTGATCGACCACTTGAGCAGGCCCTCGAGCGTGCCGTACCAGTGCATCGGCGTGTCGCCGCGCCGGCACAGCGCGGCGCCGGCGGCCACCTCGACCTCGCGCATCTCCTCGAGCACGCGTTCGCCCGCGCTCACGTCGAGCAGCGGGAACCAGGCCGAGCCTTGCAGCAGTTGGGGGATCGTCAGCGATGCCGAACGGGGGGCCGGCTTGGTCGTGGGCATGGGATGAAAAAACGGACAGCGCGGCGCGCGCCTTCTTGCTGTGTTCTCTGCTCTTCTTGTTCTGCGTTCCTGCGTGCCTACTGCGCGCCCTTGAGCTGCTGCAGTTCCGCCTGCGCCTCGCGCAGTTTGTCCTCGCGCCTGGCCACCTTGTCGGCGCCGCCGTTGCGTCTGGCATCGCGCAGGTCGCGCTCGCGTTTCGCCACCTCGCGCTCCTGGTCGCGGATGCGCCGCTGGTGCTCTGCCGCCAGCTTCGCCTCGGTGCAGTTGCGGCGCACTTCGGCGAGCGCTTTCTCGAGCCCGCGCAGGCGCTGCTTCTGGCCCCGGGCCTTGGCCTCCTCGATGTCGCGGCCGATGGCCTCGCGCTTGGCCTCGCAGGTGGTGGGCGCCGGCGCCGGTTGCGCGGCGGTCCAGGTCGAGGCCAATGCCGCCGAGGCGGCCAGGAGGATGGGCAGCAGTTTCATGAGGTCTCCTTGAAGCGCGCGATGGCGCAAGAGCGACTTTAGCCGGTGGCGCAGGTAAACCCTGCCCTCAAATGTCGTCGCGATGACTGAGTACGAATGCGTTCAAAAAAATAATTGCCCGCCCCCATGAAAGACTCCAGGAGCCCCCGAGCATGTCGAAGCGCAAAGTGATCGTGACCATCGCCCCCACCGGCGGCATGGCGCACAAGTCGCAGAACCCCCACCTCCCCACCCAACCCGCCGAGATCGCCGCCGACGTGCTGCGCTGCTGGAACGCCGGCGCCAGCGTGGTCGCCATCCACGCGCGCCGCCCGGACGACGGTGCCACCTGCGACGCCGAGGTGTACCGCGACATCAACAGCCGCATCCGCGCAGGCGGCTGCGACATCGTCATCAACAACTCCACCGGCGGCGGCGTGCACGGCGACATGGTGAAGCCGCTGGCCGGCGATCGCTGGGAGATCGCGTGGGAAGAGCGCATCAAGGGCATGGACGCCGGCGCCGAGATGTGCACGCTCGACGCCACCACGCTCAACCTGAGCTTCGAGGGCAAGCAGATCCTGATGGACACGCCCATCACCCGCGGGCGCGAACTGGCCGCCGGCATGAAGGCGCGCGGCATCAAGCCCGAGTGGGAGGTGTTCAGCCCCACGCACATCCTGCAGGACACGACCACGCTGATCGGCGAAGGCCACGACGACGAGCCCTACTTCATCAACCTGGTGATGAACGTGCACCGCAACTTCCAGAACGCGATGCCGTATTCGCCGCGCTTCCTGCAGATGATGGTCGACACACTGCCCAAGGGCAGCATCTTCTGCGTGAGCGGCATCGGCCCCTCGCAGCTCGAGGCCAACGTGGCGGCGCTGCTGCTGGGCGGCCATGCGCGCGTGGGCCTGGAAGACAACCTCTACTTCCGCCAGGGCGAGCTGGCCACCAACGTGCAGCTCACCGAGCGCATCGTGCGGGTGATCCGCGAGCTCGACATGGAAGTGGCCACGCCCGCCGAGGCGCGGCAGATGATGGGCCTGCCGCGGGTGGGCACGCCAAGGCCCGAGTTCGCGCTGGGCTGACGGCGCACGACAAGAAAAAAGCAACCGGAGACAAGCACATGAGCACTCTTTCCCGCACCGCCCTCGCCACTGCCATCGGCATGGCATTCGCCGCCGGCGCATCGGCCCAGGTGTCCGACGACACGATCCGCATCGGCTTCATCAGCGACATGTCGGGCATCTACCGCGACTACGACGGCCCGGCCGGCGCCGAGGCCATCCGCATGGCGATCGCCGACATGGGCGGCGCCATCGGCGGCAAGAAGATCGAGCTGGTCACGGCCGACCACCAGAACAAGCCCGACATCGCAGCCGCCAAGGCGCGCGAGTGGTTCGACGTGCAGAAGGTCGACATGCTGATCGGCGGCGTCAATTCCGGCGCTGCCATCGCCATGGCGGGCGTGGCGGCCGACAAGAAGAAGCCCTACTTCGTGGTGGGCTCGGGCGCGTCCAGCCTCACCAACGAGTACTGCTCACCCTACACGGTGCACTACGCCTACGACACGGTGGCCATGGCGCGCGGCACCGCGAGCGCGGTGGTCAAGGCCGGCGGCAAGAGCTGGTACTTCGTGGCGGCCGACTACGCCTTCGGCGCCGCGCTGCAGAACGACGCGACCAAGACCGTGCTGGCGAGCGGCGGCACGGTGGCCGGCTCGGTCAAGCACCCGCTGGGCGCGAGCGATTTCTCTTCCTTCATGCTGCAGGCGCAGAACTCGAAGGCACAGGTGCTGGCGCTGGCCAACGCGGGAGGCGACACGGTCAATGCCATCAAGTCGGCGGCGGAGTTCGGCATCGCCAGGAACATGAAGCTGGCGGGCATGATCATCACCATCAACGACGTGCACGCGCTGGGCCTGAAGGCGTCGCAGGGCATGTACCTCACCGACAGCTGGTACTGGAACCAGACCCCCGAGGCACGCGAGTGGTCCCGCCGCTTCTTCGACAAGCACAAGCGCATGCCCTCCTCCTTCCATGCCGGCGACTACTCGGCCGCGCTGCAGTACCTGCAGGCGGTGAAGGCCGCGGGCAGCGACGACGCCGACAAGGTGATGGCCCAGTTGCGCAAGACGAAGTTCAATGACATGTTCGTCAAGGGCGGCTGGCTGCGCGACGACGGGCTGATGGTGCACGACATGCACCTGATGCAGGTGAAGGCGCCGGCCGAGTCGAAGGAACCCTGGGACTACTACAAGGTGGTCGAGCCGATCCGCGGCGAGGCCGCATGGACCACGAAGGCGGAGAGCCGCTGCGCGCGGTGGAAATCGACATGAGCACATCCTCGTTGGAAATCAAACGCGTGGCGGTGGTCGGCACCGGCGTGATCGGCGCGAGCTGGGTCGCGCACTTCCTCGCGCACGGGCTGGACGTGAACGCGACCGACCCCTCGCCAGGCGCGGAAGAGAGGCTGCGCGAAGCCGTGGCGCGGCACTGGCCGACGCTGGAGCGCTTCGGCCTGGCTCCGGGCGCCTCGGTGGACCGCCTGCGCTTCCACGACAGCCTGGAAGACGCCGTCTCGGTGGCCGACTTCGTCCAGGAGAACGGCCCCGAGCGCATGGATTTCAAGATCGACCTGTTCCGCCGCATGGACGCGGCCGCGCCGCCCGAGACCATCCTCGCCTCGAGTTCCTCGGGCCTGGCGATCAGCGGCGTGCAGTCGGGCTGTGCGCACCCGCAACGCGTGGTGCTGGGGCATCCGTTCAATCCGCCGCACCTGATCCCGCTGGTGGAAGTGATCGGCGGCGAGCAGACCTCGGCCGAAGTCATCGAGCGCACGATGGCGTTCTACGCGGCCATCGGCAAGCGGCCGATCCACGTGAAGCGCGAGGTGAAAGGCCACATCGCGAACCGGCTGCAGGCGGCGCTGTGGCGCGAGGCCTTCCATCTGGTCGACCAGGGCGTGGCCAGCGTGGCCGACATCGACGCGGCCATCGCGCACGGACCCGGCCTGCGCTGGGCGGTGATGGGGCCGTTCATGAACCTGCATCTGTCGGGCGGCGCGGGCGGCATCGAGCATGTGCTCGCGCACCTGGGCGGGCCGATCGAGGACTGGTGGAAGGACCTGGGCGCACCATCGATGACGGCCGAGCTGAAGCAGCAGGTGGCGCAAGGCGTGGCCGAGGAGCTTGGTCAACGCCGTACGGCAGATCTCGAATCCGCCCGCGACACCCTGCTGTTAAACCTGATTCGCGCCAAGAGCGACACCGGCAGACTCGACTGAAATGACCGACTTCCTCCTCGATGAAAGCCTGATCGCCCCGCCCCGCACGGTGCGCATCGATTTCGACGACGGCTCCTTCGCGCTGCGCTCGCCGATGGCTCTGAAGCCGTATGCGCGCTGCATCGGCGAATGGATCGAGCGCTGGGCACATGAAACGCCCGACGCGCTGGCCTTCGCCGAGCGCGACGAGAGCGGCGAAGGATGGCGCAAGCTCGACTACCGCGCGCTGCGCCAAGCGGTAGGCGCAGTGGCGCAGGGCCTGCTCGACCTGAACCTGCCGGCGGGCCAGCCGGTCGTGATCCTCTCGGACAACGCCATCGACCACGCGGTGCTGATGCTCGCGGCCATGCACATCGGCCGCACCGCCTGCTCGCTTTCCAGCGCCTACTCGCGCATGGCCAAGGACCCGTCGCGGCTGCACGGCATGCTGCAGGCGCTGAAGCCGGGGCTGATCTACGCATCCGACGCGAAGGTGTACGGCGGCTCGCTCGCGGGCTGCGGCGTCGAGGCGATCACGGTGTTCAGCCGCAACGCCGATGCGCATCCGGGTGCGCTGGCCTTCGACAGCCTGCTCGCGGCGAAGGAAACGCCCGCCGTCATGCAGGCCTTCGCCAACGTGCTGCCCGACACGCACGCCAAGTACCTGCTGACCTCCGGCTCCACCGGCAAGCCCAAAGTGGTCATCAACACGCACCGCATGCTGTGCGCCAACCAGCAGATGATGGCGCAGACCTGGCGCTTCCTCGCGCACGAAAAGCCGGTGCTGGTCGACTGGCTGCCCTGGAGCCACACCTTCGGCGCCAACCACAACCTGCACATGGTGCTGTGCCACGGCGGCGCGCTCTACATCGACGAGGGCCGGCCCGCGCCGGGCCTGATCGAAAAGACGGTGCGCAACCTGCGCGAGGTGAAGCCCACGCTGCTTTTCAACGTGCCGCGCGGCTTCGACATGCTGCTGCCCTTCCTCGAGGCCGACGATGCGCTGGCTGCCGAAGTGCTCTCGCGGCTGCGCCTTGCCTTCTACGCGGCGGCGGCGCTCGCGCCCTCCACCTGGCAGAGGCTCGAGGCGGTGGCCCGGCGCGTGCGCCCCGAGCGGCCGCTGTGGCTCACCACCTCGTGGGGCGCGACGGAGACATCGCCCGCCATCACCTCGGCGCACTGGAAGCTCGACGGCGCCGGCTGCATCGGCGCGCCGCTGCCGGGGCTGGAGCTGAAGTTCGTGCCCAACGGCGAGAAGCTGGAGATGCGCGTCAAGGGCGTCTCGGTGTTCCCCGGCTATCGCGACGCACCGCGCGAGACAGTGCAGGCCTTCGACGAGGAAGGCTACTACCGCATCGGCGACGCCGGCTTCCTGGCGAACCCGGTGCAGCCCGCGCAGGGCGTGATCTTCAACGGCCGGGTGGCGGAAGACTTCAAGCTCTCCACCGGCACATGGGTGTCGGTGGGTACGCTGCGCGTGAAGCTGGTGTCGCTGCTCGCGCCGCATGTGCAGGACGTGGTGCTCACGGGCCACGACCGCGACGAGATCGGCATGCTGGTGTTCGCCAGCCCACAGGGTGCCGCTCTTGCTCCGCAGGCGCTGGGCGAGCGCATCGCAGGCGTGCTGCGCTCGCTGCGCGACGAAGGCGCGGGCTCCTCGCAATGCCCGGCCTGCGCGCTGGTGCTGGCGGAACCGCCGAGCCTCGACGCGGGCGAGATCACCGACAAGGGCTACATCAACCAGCGCGCCGTGCTGACGCGGCGCGCGGCCGAAGTCGAGCGGCTGCATGCGCGCTCGCCCTCCGGCGCCGATGCGCTGGTGGTGCGGCTCGAAGGCTGACGTCCCGGCGGGGGCAGGCGCTCAGGCCTGCTCGAACAGGTCCAGCAGCGTGTTCTTCAGCCACCGGTGCAGCCCCGAGCTCTCGTTGCGCTGGTGCCAGAAGAGCTCGATGATGCGCGGCGGCGCCTCCAGCGGCACGGGCATCTTGCGCAGGCCCGTCAGGCGCGGAGGCTCGAACTTCTCGGACCAAGGCAGCACGGCGATCAGGTCGGAGCGGCGCACCACCTCGTATGCCGCGCCGTAGTGGTTCACCGTCGCGACCAGGTTGCGCTGCAGCCCGCGGCTGCGCAGGAACAGGTCGTAGGTGGGCGTGGTCTTGCCGACCAGACTCACGTCCACGTGGCGGGCGGCGAGAAACTTCTTCAGCGGAATCCTGTCGGCGCGCGCCAGCGGATGGCCCGCGCGCATGACGCAGACGAAGTCGGGCGACCACAGCGCCCGCGACTTGAGGAATGCCGGCCGCCGCACCTCCTCGTTGTAGACGCTGATCGCGAAGTCGGCCTTGTTGTCGGCCAGCACCGGGCCGAAGTCGACCAGCGTGTTCGGAATGGCGTGGACCTGCATCGACGGCGCGACCTTGCCCAGCCTCTGCGCCAGCCGAGGCACCACGATGGACGACACGTAGTCGGACATGGCGATGCTCACGCTCGCGGTGCTGCGCAGCGCGTCGAAATGCTCGATGTCCATCGTCGCGCGGATCGCCTGCAGCGACTGCGACAGCGGCTCCCACAGGTCGATGGCGCGCCGCGTCGGGTTGACGCCCGCGCCGCTGCGCACGAAGAGCGGATCGTCGAAGGTGTCGCGCAGCCGGCGCAGCGCGTTGCTCACCGCCGGCTGCGTCAGCGACAGCTTGCCGGCCGCGCGCGTGACGTTGCCTTCGGTCATGAGCGCCTCGAACACCTTCAGCAGGTTGAGGTCGGCGTTGCGGTAGTTCATGGCGTGCCCCGATCGTTCGTTCGTCATTTCATTCACTGGGTCAATGAACACAATCACGCATATAAATTTGTCGTGATATCCCCGCGATCCTACGATCTGCCGCTTCGTCACCGTTGCTCTTCAACGCTCCACCGAAGTCGAGGGATTCACATGACCATGCTGTCGGCCCGCATCGAGCGCCTGCCGTTCTCCGGCTTCCATCGGCGCCTGCTCCTCATGGGAGGACTGGGCTACACCTTCGATGCGATGGACGCCGCGGTGATCGCGTTCGTGCTGCCGGTGCTGCGCACCGAATGGGGGCTCGGCAGCGTGCAGATCGGCGTGCTGGCCAGCGCGAACTTCATCGGCTTCTTCTTCGGCGCGCTCGCGGCCGGCACCTGCGGCGACCTGTTCGGGCGGCGCAAGGTGATGATGTCGGCGCTCGCGATCTACTGCGTGGCCTCGCTCTTCAGCGGCATGGTCGACAGCTGGACGCTGTTCCTGGCCCTGCGCATCGTGGCCGGCTTCGGCGCGGGAGCCGAAAGCGCGATCATCGCGCCCTACCTGTCGGAATTCGTGGCGCGCCGCTACCGGGGCACCTTCACCGGCGCGCTGGCCGGCTTCTTCTCCTTCGGCTTCGTGGCGGCGGCGTTGCTGGGCTATTTCATCGTGCCGGCGCACCCGCAGGGCTGGCGCATCGTGATCTTCATCACCGCGCTGCCGGTGCTGCTCCTGCTGTGGTGGCGCCGCGCGCTGCCGGAGTCGCCGCGCTGGCTCGAAAGCCAGGGCCGGCAAGCAGAGGCCGACACGATCGTCGACGCGATGGAGTCCGACATGGCGCGCCGCGGCCTCGCGCTGCCCGCCCTCAACGAGGAGGACGTGGCCGCGCCGCCGCCCAGCAGCAGCCGCGGCAGCCTGCTGAAGAACTACGCCACGCTGGTGTCGCGCAGGCTGATGCGCATCAGCGTCATGACCTGGCTGATGTGGCTGTCGATCACCTTCAGCTACTACTCGTTCTTCACCTGGATCCCGAGCCTGCTGATCCAGAACGGCATGACCATCACCAAGAGCTTCGGCTATTCGCTGGTGATGTACCTGGCGCAGATCCCGGGCTACTTCTCCGCCGCATGGCTCAACGAGAAGATCGGCCGGCAGGCCACCATCGTGGGCTACATGCTGCTGGGCGGACTCTCGGCGCTGGGGCTGGCCTTCACGCACAGCGACACGCAGATCATGGCGGCGGGCGTGCTGCTGTCCTTCTTCATGAACGGCACCTACGCGGGCGTCTACGCCTACACGCCGGAAGTGTTCCCGACGCAGGTGCGTGCCACCGGCGCGGGGCTGGCATCGGCCATCGGGCGCATCGGCGGCATCACGGCGCCGATCCTGGTCGGCTTCGTGTATCCGACATTGGGCTTCGCGGGCGTGTTCGGCATGACGACGGCGGTGCTGCTGCTGGGCGCGGCAGCCGTCACCTTCATGGGCATTCCCACGCGGGGCCGTTCGCTGGAAGACATTGCGGCGGCCGAGCTTTCCTGAACGACAAGCGACATTCATGCACCCAAGGAATCTTCTTCTGGACGAATCGCTGTCGGCCGTCGCCCTCGCGCACGCCGACACGCAGCAACCCCAGGCCACCTTCGACGCGATCGACAAGGCGCTGGCCACGACCATCGGCCACAGGCTCTTCACCATCCTGGTCCACCATCGCGAGGCGCGCGAGTCGGAGCGCATCTACACCAACATGCGCGACGCCTACCCGGTGGGCGGACGCAAGCCGATCACCGATTCGCCGTGGATGCGGCAGGTGATGCAGCGCGGCCTGCCCTACATCGGGCGCACGGCCGACGACATCCGCGACGTGTTCTTCGACCACGAACTCATCGTGTCGCTGGGCTGCCGCAGCGTGCTGAACATTCCGCTGCGGTGGCGCGGCGAGACGCTGGGCACGCTCAACATGCTGCACGAGGAGAATTGGTACGACGACGGACACGTCGAGACCGCGCGCGTGTTCGCGCAGCTGGCGGTGCCCGCCGTGATGGAGCAACAGACCAAGGAGTCGCCCGCATGACGAACGCAGTGCTTTTCAGCAACGCCCACCTGCTCGACCCGCAACGCGCCGAGCTGCTGGAAGACCATCACGTCCTCGTCGAGGACGGCGTGGTCCGCGAGGTTTCCGACAAACCGATCCGCAGCGCCTCGGCCCGCGTCATCGACGTGAAGGGCAAGACCGTGATGCCCGGCCTCATCGACCTGCACGTGCACGTGATCGCGGTGGAGCTCAATCTCTCGCGGCAGGTGCACATGCCCAACGTGCTGGTGACGCTGCGCAGCGTGCCGATATTGCGCGGCATGCTGCGCCGCGGCTTCACCACAGTGCGCGACGCGGGCGGCGCGGGCTTCGCGTTCAAGCAGGCCATCGACGCCGGGCTGGCGCAGGGCCCGCGCCTGTTCGTCTCGGGCCGCGCACTCAGCCAGACCGGCGGCCACGGCGACATGCGCGCGCGCTCCGACTACCTGAGCAGCAACAACGACGGCGCCTGCGCCACCTGCGTGCGCGTCGGCGCGCTGGCGCGCGTGGCCGACGGCGTGGATGCGGTGCGCAAGGCGGTGCGCGAGGAACTGCAGATGGGCGCCGACCAGATCAAGATCATGGCCTCGGGCGGCGTGGCCTCGCCCACCGACCCGGTGGGCGCCTTCGGCTACAGCGAGGACGAGATCCGCGCCATCGTCGCCGAGGCCGAGGGACGCGGCACCTACGTGATGGCGCATGCGTACACCGCCGCGGCCATCGCGCGCGCGGTGCGCTGCGGCGTCCGCACCATCGAGCACGGCAACCTCGTCGACGCACCCACCGCCGGGCTCATGGCGCAGCTGGGTGCGTACGTGGTGCCCACGCTCGTCACCTACGACGCACTGGCCACCGAGGGCGAGAGCCTAGGCCTGCCGCCGGAGAGCGTGGCCAAGGTGGCCAGCGTGCGAGAAGCCGGCCTTCGCTCACTGGAGATCTACAAGGCCGCGGGCGTGAAGATGGGCTACGGCTCCGATCTGCTGGGCGAGTCGCAGCGCCTGCAGAGCAACGAGTTCCGCCTGCGCACGGAGGTGCTGTCGCCGGCCGAGGCCATCGCCAGCGCGACCACGGTGGGCGCCGAGGTGCTGGGCATGGGCGACCGTCTGGGCCGGCTGGTGCCCGGCGCTCTGGCCGACCTGCTGGTGGTGGACGGCAATCCGCTGCGCGACATCGGCTGCCTGCTGGGCCAGGGCGAACGCATTCCGCTGGTCATGAAGGAAGGCGTGGTGCAGTTCGACGAACTGGCCGCCGCGCGCTGAAGCGCCGCCGCGGGGACTACGGCTGCGCCAGCCACTTGCGCCACAGCACCAGCGCCTTGTCCTGGTAGCGCCGGGTGGCGGCCAGCAGCGCCGCGCGCGGCTCGGGCGACATGAGTTCGGCCGGCAGCAGCGGATCGCGAATGAGATGCCCGATCACGGCCCGCCCCAGCAGCAGAGACTCGCGCGTCGCGGTTTCGAGCTTCTGCGTGCGCAGGCGCTTCTCGCTGCGCTCCAGGCCCGTCTGCAGGCGGCGATAGCCGGCCTCGAGCGTGCGCACGTTCCACAGCTTGCGCGCGGCGGCCTGCGCGGCATCGTCGAGGTCGGCCAGCCGGAACACCAGTGCGCTGGACGCGAGCCCCAGCGCCACCAGCTGCGCGCGTTCGGCCTCCAGCCCTCCCGCGAGGTTGTCGGGGCGGATGTGCAGGCCCGGCCGCAGCGCCGCGAATCCGCGCAGCGAGAGCGCGAGCGCGTGATGGCGCCATGCGGTCTTGTCGGTGCGCGACACGCCCGCGTCGTGCACCGCGAGCCAGTCGCCGCGCCACGCGACCGCCTGCGCCTGCTTGTGCCGCCAGTCGTCGACCGCGCGCGAGAGCGCCGCGCCGCGCCGGTCGAGCGAATAGCTGCCGCGCTCGCCGCGGGCGATCTTGCCCTCGGCCGCCAGCCGCGTCAGGCCCACGCGCAGGGTCGACTCGCCGATGCCCATGAGCGCGCCCGCGCGGCACAGCGACTGCGCGCTGAGCGTGCCGCCGTCGGCCACGAGCAGGTCGAGGATCAGGTCGGGGGCGCTGGGGATCGCCACCGGTACATTACATATTTTGTCCATCGTTGCGAAATGAAGAAATATTTCCTACGATGGGATTTTGCCCCGGAAGGAGCTGTGCATGGCCATGCAATACGTGAGCTGCGACACAGATGGCGCCGTCTGCACCATCACCCTGAACCGGCCCGACAAGCGCAACGCGGTGGACGGCCCCGTGGCGGCCGAACTGCGCGAGGCCTTCGGCCGGTTCGAGGCCGAAGATGCGCTGCGCGTCGCGGTGCTGACCGGCGCGGGCGGCAACTTCTGCGCGGGCGCCGACCTCACGGCCGTGGGCGATCCGGCCCGCCGCAACGAGCTCGACCCCGAAGGCGGCGGCAACGGCCCGATGGGGCCGACGCGCATGGCGCTGTCGAAACCGCTGATCGCGGCGGTGAACGGCTTCGCGGTGGCCGGTGGTCTCGAGCTCGCGCTGCTGGCCGACCTGCGGGTGGCCGACGAGGACGCTGTGTTCGGCGTGTTCTGCCGCCGCTGGGGCGTGCCGCTGATCGACGGCGGCACCGTGCGGCTGCCGCGCATCGTGGGCATGGGGCGCGCGCTCGACATGATCCTCTCTGGCCGCCCGGTGGGCGCGCCCGAGGCGCTGGCGATGGGCCTGGTCAACCGCATGACGCCGCCCGGCGGCGCGCTGGCCGCCGCGCAGGAACTGGCACAGCAGCTGTCGGCCTTTCCGCAGCAATGCATGCTGGCCGACCGCCGCTCGGCCTACGAGCAATGGGACATGCCGCTCGCACAGGCGCTGCGCCGCGAGGGCGCCCAGGGCGTGCCGGTGGTCTTCGCGGAAGGCAGGGACGGTGCCGCGCGCTTCGCCGGCGGCGAAGGCCGGCACGGGGAGTTCGGGCGCTGACGACGCCGCGGGCGCTCAGCCCGCCTGCCGGCGCAGCGCGACGCGCAGCGCCTTGGCGAAGCGCGGGTCGGCCATGGCGCCCACGTTGAAGCGCGACCAGCGCGACACCTGCGTCGAGTCGACGCTGAAGATTCGCCCCGGCGCCATCACGATCTTGCGCGGCAGCAGCTCCTTCGCGAAGGCCAGTGAATCCGCCACGCCGGGCAGCGCGGCCCACACGTAGAGCGACTGCGGGGTGCGCGCGAACACCTCGGCGTCGACCGATTCGAAGAGCCTGATCGCATTGCGCGTGGCCTCGCCCAGCCGCGCCTGCAGGCGGTTGAGGTGCCGCTGGTAGTGGCCCTCGCTCAGGATGACGTCGACCGTGCGCTCGCAGTATTCCGAGCTGCTCACGTGGATCAGCGCCTTCAGGTCGGCGAGGTCGCTCGCGAGGTCCGCGCCGCAGGCGATGAAGCCCACGCGCAGCGCCGCCGAGAACGACTTGGAGAAGCTGCCGATGTAGATCGTGCGCTCCAGCTGGTCGAGCGCGGCCAGGCGCGGCAGCGAGGTGGGCTTGAAGTCGGCCAGCGGATCGTTCTCGACGATCAGCAGGTCGTGCTTCTGCGCGAGCTGCAGCACGCGGAATGCCTTGGCGGGCGAGATGTCGGAGCCGGTGGGGTTGTGCGCGATCGACTGCGTGAAGAACAGGCGCGGCCGCTCGGCGACGAGCAGTCGCTCCAGCGCCTCGAGGTCGGGCCCGTCGGCCAGGCGCGGCACGCCCAGCACCTGGGCGCCCGCCAGCTTGAGCTTGCCGAACAGCGGGTAGTAGCCCGGGTCGTCCACCAGCACCTTGCCGCCGGGCGGCACGAAGTAGCGGATGACGATGTCCATCGCCTCGTTGGCGCCGTGCGTCAACACGATCTGCCGCGGCTCCGCGCCGATGCCGAAGTCGGCGAGCTTGCGCACGAGGTGGTCGCGCAGCGGCGCATAGCCGAAGCGGCTGCCGTAGCGGAAGAGCGCGCCCAGCCCCGTGCGGACCACCTTGGGGTGGTACTTGTCGAGCCGCACGTCGGCCAGCCATGCGATGGGCGGAAAGCCGTCGCCCACGGCGATCGCGTCGGGCTGGGTCTTGAGCTGCTCGCGCATGAGCCAGACGATGTCCATGGCGCGACCGAGGCTGCCGGCATCGTCCTCGGCCGGCTTCGCTGCCTGTTGCTGCTGCGGGGGGCGCACGAAGTAGCCCGAGCCGCGCCTGGGCTCCACCAGTCCGCGCGCGACCAGCAGCTCGAAGGCGGCCACCACGGTGTTCTTCGCGTAGCCGTGGAGCTGCGCCAGTTCGCGCAGCGAAGGCAGCTTGTCGCCGGCCTTGTAGGCGCCGCTCGCGATCTGGCGCTCGATGGCGTTGGCGAGCGAATCGGCAATGGTCGTCATGGGCTTCGACTGTGACACAGCGGGCACGGATGGCCGCCTGCTGTCCGCACTGTCCCGACAAACTGTACCTTCCGCCGGCGGTACAGCCGACCTAAATTGCCCGCTCCCGAAACCGACTCCAGAACCTCCTTTCTTTCGAACGAAGAGACACGCAACGATGGTCGCCGACTCCCGCATTCCCAATTTCCGCGCACTCACTCCCGCGCAGCGCCTCGAGCACCTCGCGCGCGCCGCATCGCTCGCCGCCGACGAGAGCGCCCTGCTCGAAGCACCCGGAGCCCTCGGCGTGGAACGCGCCAACGGCATGGTCGAGAACGTGATCGGCACCTTCGAGCTGCCGCTGGGCGTGGCCGGCAACTTCACCGTGAACGGCCGCGACTACCTCGTGCCGATGGCGGTGGAAGAGCCCTCGGTGGTGGCCGCGGCTTCCTTCATGGCCAAGCTGGCGCGCGAAGGCGGCGGCTTCGAGGCCTCGAGCACCGGGCCGCTGATGCGCGCGCAGGTGCAGCTGATCGGCGTTGCCGACCCGTACGGCGCGCGGCTTGCGCTGCTGCGGGCGCGCGAACGGATCCTCGAGGTGGCCAACAGCCGCGACAAGGTGCTCATCGGCCTGGGCGGCGGCTGCCGCGACATCGAGGTGCACGTGTTCGACGACACGCCGCGCGGCCCGATGGTGGTGATGCACCTGGTCGTCGACGTGCGCGACGCGATGGGCGCGAACACCGTCAACACGATGGCCGAGGCGGTGTCGCCGCTGGTCGAGCAGCTCACGGGCGGCACGGTGCGCCTGCGCATCCTCTCGAACCTGGCCGACCTGCGGCTGGCCCGTGCGCGCGTGCGGCTCGAACCCGCCGTGCTCGCCACGCGCGAGCGCAGCGGCGAGGAAGTGATGGAAGGCGTGATCGACGCCTACACCTTCGCGGCCGTCGACCCCTACCGCGCGGCGACGCACAACAAGGGAATCATGAACGGCATCGACCCGGTGATCGTCGCCACGGGCAACGACTGGCGTGCGGTGGAGGCAGGCGCGCATGCGTACGCCTGCCGCAACGGCCGCTACACCTCGCTCACGACCTGGGAGAAAGACAACCGCGGCGCGCTCGTCGGCACCATCGAGATGCCGATGCCCGTGGGCCTGGTGGGCGGCGCGACGAAGACGCATCCGCTGGCGCGGCTCGCGCTGAAGATCCTCGACGTGAAGTCTGCGCGGGAGCTCGGCGAGGTGGCCGTGGCGGTGGGCCTCGCGCAGAACCTCGGCGCGCTGCGCGCGCTGGCCACCGAGGGCATCCAGCGCGGCCACATGGCGCTGCACGCCCGCAACATCGCGCTGGTGGCGGGCGCCACGGGCGAAGAGATCGACGCGGTAGCCAAGCAGATGGCCGCCGAGCACGACGTGCGCACCGACCGCGCGGTGGTGCTGCTCGAGGCGCTGCGCGGGAAGTAGGCACAGGCGCGACGGACGACCACAAACACAAACACAAACACAACCACAGACGGAGACAACGAGAAATGAACGCAGAAGAAGCAGCGCCCGCCCGCTGGCGGCTGGTGGAGATATGGGGCGACACGGCCGACCTGGGCCACCTTGCATGGTCGATCGTGATCGGCGTCGCGGTGAGCCTCGCGGGCTACCTCGTCGCCAGCCGCGTGCTCGCGGGCACGGTGGGCACGCCCGAGCTGGCGCGGGCCTACGCCATGCTCGCCGGCCTGGGCGGCTGCGTGGTGTCGGGGCTGATCTGCGCGCGGCTCTTCGAGCCGAAGCGCGAGGTGGTCGAAGGCACGGCGGCCGACCCGCGCTGGCGCGAGGAGGTGCTGGCCGAACTCGCCGCCGAACACGGCGGCCTGGGCTCGATGGACGACCTGCCGCCCGTGGTGGTGCGCGAGATGAAGGAGCTCGAGATTCACGAGCTGTTCGCGTCGTACGAGCCCCGCGCCCGGCGTATCGAAGGAGCCGCGCAATGATCGACGCCGCGCTCCTGAACCAGATCCTCGTGGCCACGGGCATGGGCCTCGTGGGCGCCGTGGTGTTCGCGGCCATCGGCCTCGTGTCGGGTACCGACGAGACCACCACGCTCGCGCCGCTCACCCTGCTGGTGGTGCTGCTGGGCGTGCCGCCGGTGGGCGTGTTCACCTTCTTCCTGGCGGCGGCCGTGGCCAAGCACATGACGCACGCGGTGCCGACCGCCCTGCTGGGCATTCCGGGCGACACCATGGCCACGCCGCTGCTGCAGGACGCCAACGTGCTGCGCAACCTGGGCGTGCCGCACATCGCGCTGCGCAAGATGGTGTCGGGCGCGATCATCGCGGCCTTCATCGCGGTGCCGCTGGCCGTGCTGTTCGCGGTGCTGCTGGCGCCCTACGGCGCGGCCATCACCAAGGCGGCGCCGTGGATCTTCGTGGCGGCGGCGGTGGCCATCGCGTACTTCTCCAGCGGACGCTGGGCCTCGGTGGCGACGCTGGTGCCCTTCGTGATGGTGATCGTGGCGCTGCAGGCGCTCACCGGCAAGTACGGCGTGAAGCTCAGCATCAGCTACTTCCTGGGCATTGCCATCGGGCCGCTGGTGGCCGACCTGTTCTCGGTGATCTCGCCCGCCGCGCGTGCCCGCATGAAGCGCGACAAGGTCCGCACCTTCTCGCTGGCGCCCGACGTGAAGGGCTGGTCGGGCTACTTTCCCAACCCGTTCAAGGTGCTCGACCGCGGACAGGTGAAGTGGACCTTCGCGACGGCGGCGGTCTCCAGCGCCACCTTCGTGTTCAGCCCGGTCGCGATGACGGTGGTGCTGGGCGAGCTGGTCGGCTCGCGCATCAGGCATGCGTACCACCGCCTCACCACCACGCTGGCCGCGCGCAACGGCGTGACCGAGGCCACCTACATCGCCGAGGCGCTGATCCCGCTGATCGCCATCGGCCTGCCGCTGAGCCCGGTGGCCGCCGGGCCGGCCGCGCCCCTCTTCAACGCCCCGCCGGTGTTCACCATCGACGCGGCCAGCGGCCAGACGCACAACCTGCACAACCTGCTGAACCACTGGGAGTTCCTGGGCTACGGCATGCTGGCGGTGATCCTGGCCGCGCTGGTGGCCTATCCGTTCACCATGAACTTCGCGCGCCGCGCCGCGCTGTTCGTCTCGCGCAAGGTGAGCCACGAGGCGATCATCGCGACCTTCGTCGGGCTGATCGTGGTCATCAGCGTGTGGGAAGGCCAGCTGCTCGGGTTGCTGGTGATCCTGACGATGGGGCTGCTGGGCGGGCTGCTGTCGCGCGCGATCGGGTTCAACACCGGCGTGCAGTTCATGGGCTACTACACGGCGGTGCTGACGGTGCCGGCGGCGATCAAGGCCTTTGCCTAGAGTCCGGCTAGGGTCGGGGCTGGGGCCTGGCCTTGGGCACGGGCTTCGGCGCCGGCTTCTTCGGCTTGTCCCCGCCGAGGAGTTTCTCCACTTGCTGCCCCAGGCGCGCCCCGATGGCGGTGCCCACGCCGGGCAGCACCGCGCTGCCGATGGCCGCGCCGGTGAGCGCGGCGCCGGTCAGCGAAAGCTCGGGGTCGCTCGCGGTGCCGCCGATCTTGAGCGGCACGCCGACCACGCCGTCGACGAGGTCCACCGCGATCTCGCCGTCGAGCTTGCGGTTGAAGAGCTTCAGGTTGCCGCTGGCCGTGAGCACGCCGGAGCGGGCCTTGAGGTTGCTGTACTGCATCACCACGCCGTCTTCCGTGCCCTGGGTCTCCAGCGTGCCGCTGAGCTCTTCCAGCGAGGTGGTGCCTCCGCGGCTGATGCCGGCGGTGGTGACGGCCTTTGCGACGTCCAGCCTGGTGAGGGTGGCCGGCTGCACCGAGAAGGCAGTGCGGGTGCGCAGGCTGCGGATCAGCGCGCCGAGTTCGTCCGTGCTCGCCGCCTCGGCCGAGAGCGTGGTGGTGCCCGAGAACTTGCCCGCCACCGAGGTGCGGCGCCCGAAGGCCTGCGCCAGGCTCTCGATGTCGATCTGGCGCGGCTCCAGATCGGCCGAGAGCTGGAGCTTTCCGTCGGGCTGGGTCTCGAGCCGGAAGACGCCGTTCCAGGTGCCGCCGCCCGCGTCGATGCGGGTGCGCCAGCGGTCCTGCCCGGCCTGGCGGTCCAGCCGCAGGCGCACGGGCTGGGCCGGCGGCTCCAGGCCGGCACGCTCGAGCCTGGCCTGGCGCGGGCGCCAGCCGGGGTCGAAACGGATCTCGCCGTCGTAGGCCAGCGCGATGTCGCGCCGGTCGATCCAGGTCACGTCGCGCCAGCGCAGCTGTTCCACGGGCACGGGAGCGAGCGTCCACGGCGCGGGCAGCGCGACGATGCCCCCTCCTCCGCCTTCCTGCGGCCTGGGCCCCTTGCCCCGGAACGCCCGTACCGAGGCGCGCGGCAGCACCAGGCCTTCGACCTCGATCTCGTCCACCGCGATGACGCGCTGCAGCAGCGGCGCGGGGTCGAGCCGCAGGGTGACGCGACGCAGGGTGATGGGGCGCGGCTGGTCGGTGGCGATGTCGGACAGCACCAGCACGGGCACCGGCAGCAGCGTCCAGTGGGCCCCGCCCACCTTCAGGGCGACGCCGAAGCGCTTCTCGAAGGCCTCGGCGATCTTCGCGGCCACCTCGTCGTCGGTGGGAAGGCGCGTGCTCACCACCCACGCCAGCGCGCCCAAGCCCAGCAGCACTGCGGCGGCAATGCCGATGAGCCAGTGGCGCAGAGGGCTCTGCAGAGGGCGCTTCATCGGCGCAAGGTAGCACGCAAAGGCGACTCGGTTTGTCAGTCGCCATCGCTATAGTTTTGGCCACTGTTACAGGCAAGAAGAAAGAAGCACCGAATGCGTATCTGGAAAAAAGATATCTCCGTCGAGGCGCTGACGCGCAATCATGTGGGCACCGCCGTCTCGACGCTGGGCATGGAGTTCCTGGAGGTGGGCGACGACTTCATCCGCGCCCGCTGCCCGGTGGACGAGCGCACCCGCCAGCCCTACGGCATCCTGCACGGCGGGGTGTCGGTGGTGCTGGCCGAGACGCTGGGCTCCTGTGGCGCCCACTACTCGGCCCCCGAGGGCGACCGGGCCGTGGGCCTGGACATCAACGCCAACCACATCCGCTCGGTGACCAGCGGCTGGGTGATCGGCACGGCACGGCCGGTGCACCGGGGGCGCACCACGCAGGTCTGGCAGATCGACCTGACGAACGAGGCGGGCGAGCTGACCTGCGTGTCGCGCATCACGATGGCGGTGCTGCAGCCGCGCTGAGGGCGAAGGCGGCCGCCTTCCCGCCCTCCTCTTCCTCTTTCTCCGGCACAGGGTGCGTGCCGGTGTTCAGGCCCGGGTTCATCGCCCACAATCACGCCCCGGGAAAGCCGGAGCGTCCGGGCCCCACCGCGCACAACACCCCAACAAGAGGAGAAAGAAAAAAATGTTCAACTGGACTGAACGGCCCGCGTCCGCGCTGGCCAACGGCGCGGTCATCGCGCCCGACGAGCGGCTGCCCTGGCTGCAGACCGGCGCCATGGGCGTGCAGCACGTCATCGCGATGTTCGGCGCCACGGTGCTGGCGCCGATCCTGATGGGCTTCAACCCCAACATCGCGATCCTGATGAGCGGCATCGGCACGCTGATCTTCTATCTCGTCACCGGCGGCAAGGTGCCCAGCTACCTGGGCTCGAGCTTCGCCTTCATCGGCGTGGTGATCGCGGCCAGCGGCTACGCGGGCAAGGGCCCCAACGCCAACATCGCGGTGGCGCTGGGCGGCATCGTGGCCTGCGGGGTGGTGTACATCCTGATCGGGGCCATCGTGCAGGCCGTCGGCAAGGGCTGGATCGAGCGCTTCATGCCGCCGGTGGTCACCGGCGCGGTGGTGGCGGTGATCGGGCTCAACCTGGCGAGCGTGCCGGTCAAGAACATGGCGGCCGGCAACTTCGACGCCTGGATGCAGGCCGTGACCTTCCTCTGCGTGGGCCTGGTGGCGGTGTTCACGCGCGGCATGCTGCAGCGCCTGCTGATCCTGGTGGGGCTGATCCTGGCCACGCTGGTCTACGCCGCGCTGACCAACGGCATGGGTATGGGCAAGCCGGTGGACCTGAGCGGCATCGCCAACGCCGCCTGGTTCGGCATGCCGACCTTCACCGCGCCGGTGTTCACGGCCAACGCGATGCTGCTGATCGCCCCCGTGGCGATCATCCTGGTGGCGGAGAACCTCGGCCACCTGAAGGCGGTGACGGCCATGACGGGCCGCAACCTCGACCCGTACATGGGCCGCGCCTTCATCGGCGACGGCATCGCCACCGTGGTGAGCGGCGCGGCGGGCGGCACGGGCGTGACCACCTACGCCGAGAACATCGGCGTGATGGCGGCCACGCGCATCTATTCCACCGCGGTGTTCGTGGTGGCCGCCGTCATCGCTCTGGTGCTGGGCTTCAGCCCCAAGTTCGGCGCTCTGATCCAGGCGATTCCGCTGCCGGTGATGGGCGGCGTGAGCATCGTGGTGTTCGGCCTGATCGCCATTGCCGGCGCCAAGATCTGGGTCGACAACAAGGTCGACTTCTCGCAGAACAAGAACCTGATCGTCGCGGCCATCACGCTGATCGTCGGCACCGGCGACTTCACGCTGAAGTTCGGCGACTTCGCGCTGGGCGGCATCGGCTGCGCGACCTTCGGGGCCATCATCCTTTACGCGCTGCTGGGTCGCTCGAAGAACTGAGCCGAAGGCGAACCTTCCAGGGATACCGTGGAACCGGCTTTGTCGGGCCACCGGTATCGCCCCCTGCAAGGGGGTTGGCGAAGCGGTACGAAGTACCGCGAAGCCTGGGGGTTAGCTTGGTAACCTCATGAAAGAAGTGTTTGCCGGAGGGCCTGAGGGAGGGCCCCTTCACCGGCGTTTGGCCCGCGCCCGTTAGACTCCAACGCTTTTCGCACCGACGTTTTCCCAATGGCCGATGTCTCCGCCGCGCGCACCAAGGCGGTTTTCGAATTCAAGAGCGCCACGCTGCCGCTGATCGCAGTGATCCTCAAGACGTCCGACCTGGACGTGCTGGCCGAGGCGCTCGACGCCCAGCTGGCGGATTCGCCCGACTTCTTCGAGCAGGAGCCGGTGGTGATCGACCTCTCCCTGCTGCAGGAGACCGAGGGCGGCGGCGACATCGACTTCGCCGCCCTGCGCGGCCTGCTGGCGCGCCACCAGACCCAACCCATCGCGGTGCGCGGCGGCAACGACGCCCAGAATGCCGCCGCGCGCGCGGCCGGCCTCTCGGTGGCAGCCATGCCCGCGGCCCCCGCGCCCCGTGCCCCGGCCCCGCCGGCCGAGCCCCCCGCTTCCGAAGCCCCGCAGATCGTGCGCGAGGTGCCGGTGCCGGCCAACGGCACGCTGCTGATCGACAAGCCGCTGCGCTCGGGCCAGCAGGTCTACGCCCGGGGCGGCGACGTGGTGGTGACTGCCGTGGTGAGCTTCGGCGCCGAGGTCATCGCCGACGGCAACGTGCACGTGTACGCACCGCTGCGCGGCAAGGCCATTGCCGGCGCGCGCGGCAACACCGAGGCCCGGATCTTCTCGACCTGCATGGAAGCGCAACTGGTGGCCATCGCCGGCACCTACCGGACCAACGAGGTGCCGCTGCCCGACTCGGTGCTCGGCAAGTCCGCCCAGGTACGCCTGGACGGCAAGAAAATTGCGATCGACCCGATTCCCTGACCGGACGAACCCGATCACGGAATGCGGCGACCCTGACAACCAACAACTGAATCGAAACAAGAAGGAATGGCCATGGCCAAAATTGTGGTGGTGACCTCGGGCAAGGGCGGCGTCGGCAAGACGACGACGAGCGCCAGCTTCGCGTCGGGCCTCGCGCTCGCGGGCAAGAAGACGGCCGTGATCGACTTCGACGTGGGCCTGCGCAACCTCGACCTGATCATGGGCTGCGAGCGCCGCGTGGTGTACGACCTGATCAACGTCATCCAGGGCGAGGCCAACCTGAGCCAGGCGCTCATCAAGGACAAGCAGTGCGACAACCTGTTCGTGCTGGCCGCCTCGCAGACGCGCGACAAGGAAGCGCTCACGCAGGAAGGCGTGGAGAAGGTGCTGACCGACCTCGCCGCGATGGACTTCGAATACATCGTGTGCGACTCGCCCGCGGGCATCGAGACCGGCGCCATGATGGCGATGCACTTCGCCGACGAGGCGCTGGTGGTCACCAACCCCGAGGTCTCCTCGGTGCGCGACTCGGACCGCATCCTGGGCATGCTCAGCAGCAAGACCAAGCGCGCCAAGGAAGGCGGCGAACCGATCAAGGAGCACCTGCTCATCACCCGCTACAACCCCAACCGGGTGGCGGGCGGGCAGATGCTGTCGCTGGAGGACATCCAGGACATCCTGCGCATCAAGCTGATCGGCGTGATCCCCGAGTCGGAAAGCGTGCTGCATGCCTCCAACCAGGGCGTGCCCGCGATCCACGACAAGGACACCGACGTGGCCCAGGCCTACAGCGACGTGGTCGCGCGATTCCTGGGCGAGGAGAAGCCGATGCGCTTCGTCGACGCGGAGAAGCCGGGCTTCTTCAAGCGCATTTTCGGGAGCAAGTAGCCCATGTCCTTTCTCTCGTTCCTGCTGGGCGAAAAGAAGAAGACTGCGAGCGTCGCGAAGGAGCGGCTGCAGATCATCCTCGCCCACGAGCGCTCGAGCCTCAGCGGCAAGAAGCGGCCCGACTACCTGCCCGAACTCCAGCGCGAGCTGGTGGCGGTGATTTCGAAGTACGTGTCGATCAACGCGGACGACATCAAGGTGAACCTGGAGACCCAGGACAACCTCGAAGTGCTCGACATCAAGATCGAGCTGCCCGATCCGGTTCCGGCGCCGGGGCGCTGAGCGGAAAGAAGCGAAAGCGCACGGACGGGTCCTGCAGGACCCGTTCGGACAGTGCGCGCTCCCACGCGAGGTAGTCGGCCCAGGCCGCATCGCGGCGCGGACCGAAGACGCGCATCACCGAGCCCCAGTCGTCGTCGAAGGGGGTGAGCAGCTGGGCCGGCACGAAAGCCGCGGTCAGCGGCCTGCCGGAAGCCTTCCAGCCCTGCGTTCCGCCCTGGAGCCAGGAGAACACCGCCCCTGAATCCGGCCAGCGCCGATGCGCGTCGCGCGCCACGCGGGCGGCCGCCGTGCCGTCGGGCGAAGCGAAGACCAGCGTGCGGCCGGCCACCGCGTGCGAGGCCAGCGGCGCGAGCGAGGCAGGCAGCATGTAGAGCGCGCCCGGCAGGTGGCCGCGCTCGTAGTCGAGGCTGGGGCCCACGTCGATCACGGTGACGGCGCCGTTCCTGCGCAGCTGCGCGAGGGCGTCGGGGTCCAGCGGCGGCGGCGCGCCGTCGACGGCGGCCGAGGAGTCCGGCGGGGCCTGTGGAGGCGTGAACTCGCCGTCGTACACGTACACCTCGGCCTGGCCCAGCTGCGTGAGCCAGAAGGCGGTGATGGCCGCGCGCAGGCGATGGGCCGGGTCGTCGACCAGCACGATGCGCGCGCCGCGCGTGCCCACGAGGTTCTCGAAGTGCATCAGCAGCTGGCCGCCCGGCACCTGGCGCAGGCCGCTGCCCGCGAAGGCGGGATCGGGTTCGGGCCGCACGTCGAAGACGTAGAGGGTGCGCTTGCCGTCCTCACGCCATTCGGCGAGTCGGGCCGCATCGGCGACGGGCAGCGCGAAGCGCGCGAGTAGCTCGTCGGCCAGGCCGCGCAGCACCTCGGGTGATTCGGGCGGCAGCTCGTCGTCGGGCGCCGCGTTCTGCACGGTGGGCGCGCCGCGCAGGCCCCAGTCCATGACGCCGTCCTCGACGAACACCGCCTCGCTCGCGCGGCCGAGCAGCCGCAGCGTGGTCGCGCCGACGATGCCGCGCGTGCGGCTGAAGCAGTTGATGGCCCACAGGTGGTCCGGCCCGTCGGTGCCCCGCTGCTCGAAGCGGCGCAGCGCCAGCTCGGTGCCCGGGTGGTTGCGTGCGCCGGGCAGCGAGAGGAATTCGAACTCCGCGCGCGGCCGCGCGTCGACCAGCGTGGTCGGACGGCCTTCGCGCAGGCGCGAGCGCAGCGCCTCCACGGGCAGGCCGGGCGTTCCGTAGTGCAGCCGTGCGCGGTCGCCGAAGGCCTTCACCAGCGTGCCGTAGCCGTCAATGGCGGGCAGGCCCTCGGTCACCCAGCGCTGCAGGCCGCCGTCGAGCGTGCGCACGTCGGTGTAGCCCAGTCGTCCGAGCACGGCCGATGCCGCCTGTGCCGCGCCGTCGGGCGCGTCGTAGTCGTCGTAGAGCACCACCGGCGTGGAACGGCGCGGCACCAGCGCGCCGACCTGCAGCTCGAGCCCGCTGAAAGGTGCGTTGCGCGCGAGGTTCAGGTGGTGCTGCACGAACCAGCGCGTCTCGCGCACGTCGAGCAGGGCGAGCTCGGTCGCGGGCTCCGCGAGCAGCAAGGCCCACAGCCCGGCTGGCGCGACGGCATTCTTCGGGGGCGTGCTCATGCGCGCATTCTCCAGGGCCTGTCGCTCATCAATTGGGCTGGATGCCGGCCTGCTTCACCACCGCGGTCCACTTGACGGTCTCCGACTGGATGAAGCGCGCGAAGTCTTCCGGCGAACTGCCCACCGTGAAGGCGCCGATGTCGTCGTAGCGCTTCCTGAATTCGGCCGTCTGCACGATGTCGCGCAGCTCGCGTGACAGGCGCTGCACCAGCGGCGCGGGCGTGCCGCTGCGCACCACCACGCCGTACCACGAGGTGACCTCGAAATCGGGCAGGCCGGCCTCGGCGGTGGTGGGCACGTCGGGCAGCCAGGGCGCGCGCGTGCGATAGGCCACGGCCAGCGGCTTGAGCGTACCGGCCTTCACGAAGGGAATGGCCGTGACCACTTCGTTGAAGATGAACTGCGTCTGCCCCGCGAGGAGGTCGTTGATCGCCGGGGCGCTGCCCTGGTAGGGAATGGCGGTGAAGTCGGCGCCGGTCTGCGTCTTCAGCAGCTCGCCCGCGAGGTGCGAATAGGCGCCAACGCTGATGCCGTAGTTGACCTTGCCGGGATTCTTCTTCGAATAATCGATCAGCTCGCGCGGGCTGGCCACCGGCAGCTTGGGGTTCACCAGCAGCACCTGCGGCGTCTGCACGAGCAGCGACACGGGCGTGAAGTCGCGCGAAAGGTCGTAGCTCAGCTGCTTGAAGAGCGCGGGCTGCACGGTGAGGTTGGAGGCCGGCGCGAGCAGCAGCGTGTAGCCGTCTGCCGGCTGGCGCGCGACGTATTCGAAGCCGATGTTGCCGGCCGCGCCGCTGCGGTTCTCGACCACCACCGCCTGCTTGAGCCGCTGCTGGAGCTGCTCGGCGACCTCGCGGGCGATCTTGTCGGCGATGCCGCCGGCCGGATACGGCACGACGAGGCGGATGGTCTTGGCCGGATAGTCGTCCAGCGTGGCGGCGTGGATCTGCACGTCGACGGACAGCGCGGCGAGCAACGCCAGTGCGAGGCGGGTGAGGAGTTTCTTCATGGGAGGCAGCGGAAAGGCCGGCACGCGGCTGCTGCGAATGCGCAGCCGGCAGGAGTGCGGCAAAGCCGTGAAGCGTAGGCCTCGCCCCGCCCATGGCGGAACTAAGTTTCGCGCCGATGCTTATGCGAAAAGCGCGCATGCAAGCGGCCGCTTGCTACCTAGCATCGCAGTCCCGTTCATCGCCATGACATCGACTGCCGCACCCCTTACCCAGAAAGCAGCTGCCCGCCGGCACTGGTGGTGGCACTACGAGCTGCCCACGCTGCTGCTGGCCGCCCTGCTCTACGCCGCATGGGGCGCGCTGGTGTGGTGGCACGCGGTGCTTCCGGGCTGGGCCCTGTTCATCGTGGGCGGCTTTCTCGCGCAGCTGCATTTCTCGCTGCAGCACGAGAGCATCCATGCGATGCGCCACCTGCCGAAGTGGCTGCGCCACGCGGTGGTGTGGCCGCCGTTGAACCTCTGGCTGCCCTACCCGTTCTACAACCGCGGCCACAGCACGCACCACGTCAACTTCCACCTCACGCACCCGGAGCGCGACACCGAGAGTGCCTACCACTCCGCGCCGGCGTGGGAGGGCTACGGCCCGGTGTGGCGATGGATCTACATGGCCAACCAGACGATCGCCTTCCGCGTGGTGCTGGGCCCCTTCCTGCGGCTGTGGAAGCTGCTGCGCTTCGAGGTTGGATGCGTGCTCGCGGGCGATTTCTCGCGCCTGCCGACCTGGCTGTGGCATGCGCTGAGCGTGGCGCCGGTGCTCTACTACGTCGTCGAGGTCTGCGGCATGGGCATCGGCGAGTACCTGCTGTACTTCGTGTACCCGGGGATGATGCTGGGCTCGCTGCGCACGTTCACCGAGCACCGCTGGGCCGACACGCCGCACGAGCGCGTGGCCATCGTGGAATCGAACCTCGTGTTCGGGCTGCTGTACCTCTTCAACAACCTGCACCACGTGCACCACCGCGCGCCGACCATGCCCTGGTACGAGATCCCGGTGTACTTCCGCAGGCACCGCGCGGCGGTGCTGGAGGCGAACGGCAACTTCTACTACCGGGGCTACGGGGAGATCGTGCGCCGGCACCTGTTCAAGCCGGTGTTCACCCCGATCCACCCCAACTGGTAGCGACCCGGCAGCGAACGCGAACGGGATCAGTCCTCCGTCACGAAGCGCGCCACCTGCTCCAGCACCTCGGCCTCCTTGAGGATGCGGCGGTGCCCCAAGCCCTGCGTGGCGACGAGGCTGGCTCCGGCGATCGCGTCTCGGTAGGCCTCCGCGTCGGCGAAGCGGTTCACGCGGTCGTCGCGGTCATGCACGATCAGCGTCGGCTGCGCGATGCGCGGCCCCACCGCCGCCGGCTCGAGCTGCTGCATCAGCACGCCCTCGCGCGATTCGAAGAGCCGCTGCATCGCCAGCCGCGTGGCTTCGCTGAGGCCGAAGGTGTGGGCGAAGTAGCGCGTGTAGTCGCGCGGCGAGGCCGGCGGCGCGAGCAGCACGATGCGCTCCGCCGACAGGCCGCGCGCGGCGGCCAGGGCGAGTCCGTTCGCCCCCAGCGAATGGGCGATGGCAGCGCGCAGCACGTGGCCGTCCGCCGCGAGCCGCGCCGCGACGTATGCGATGGCGCGCGCGAACTGCGGCGAGTTGCTCATCACGCCGGCGCTGCGGCCATGCGCCGGCAGCTCGAGCAACACGGGCCGCAGGCCCGCGGCCGCCACGGCCTGCGCGAGCGGCAGCATCTGGCCCGCGTGCCCGCCCCAGCCGTGCACCAGCAGCACCACTGGCGCCGACTCGGCACCGGAGTCCTGCGCGGCAAGGTGGTAGATGCCGACGCTCGCGTCCTCGAAGGCCCAGCTCTCGCGCCGCCAGTCGGCGCCGGGGCCCTGGCCACGGTAGAGCCACTTGGGCGGCAGCGGCGTGCCGAAGACGCGGTAGGCGGCACGCACGCCCAGGGCCGGCCAGAGGCGCTGGGAGGCGGTCAGTCCGAAGCGCAGCGCGCGCATGGCGCGACTGGGCCGGTAATAGTTCGACTGCGCGGCGTGCGCGGCGGCCGGAGAGGAAGTGCTCGTCATGGATGTGCGTTCCTTCCTGGCCTTCAGTACCAGACCCAGTCGCGGTTGCTGCGGGGCAGGCTGCGCAGGGTGTCGCGAAGGCCCCTGACGCCGAGGACGGCCGCATAGGCGGCGAGAAAGAGGGCGATGATCAGCATGGTGCTTCTCCTGTTTATCGCACGATTGTGCGAAATTCTGGCAAATCGAAACGCGTGAATCCGGCCTGCTTCGCGAAGGAGCCGTTCAGGCGAGGTAGCTGGAAAGAAGCCGCTGCCACGTTTGCGTGGCGCGGTCGGCGGCCTGCGGGTCGCGCAGGAAGCGCGCGTCGTGCAGCTGGGTCATGGTCAGGCCGTTGATCTCGCTCACGAGCTGGGCGGGGTCGGTGTCGGCCTTGAGCTCGCCGGTCTCGATGGCCTGCAGCACGGTGCGGCGCAGCGCGGCGCGCCAGCGGGTGATTTCGCCCAGCAGCATCTCGCGCAGCTCGCCTTCGCGGTCGTCGAACTCGAAGGCGCCGGCGGTGTAGAGGCAGCCGGTGTGCATCTCGACGTCGCGCATGCGGGCGATCCAGCGCGCCACGATGTCGTTGAGCCGGGGCAGGCCCTTGGGCTTCTGCATGGCGGGCACGAACACGTCGGCCAGGAAGCCCCGGCCGTACTCCTCGATGACGGCCTTCTGCAGCGCCTCGCGCGAACCCACGCGCGAGAACACGCCGCTCTTGGACAACCCCAGCCTGCTGGCCACGGCCTGCAGCGTGATCGCTTCCAGGCCCTCGGCCAGCGCGAGGTTCATCGCCGCGCCGACGATGGCGGCGCGGGTGAGTTCGCTTTTCTGGGTCTTGGCGTCCATGCGGCGAACTTTAGCACAGTCGTGCGAAATAACAAGCAGCCCACGAGAAGCAGCGCTTGGACTGCCTTAAAGATGTTTTGCTCATGTGAAACCAACAAACGCATCGTTCCCCGAATAAGCGCTTCTGCCGAGAATCGCCGGTCGGCCCCAGCCGGGGCTTCGATGACTCCTCCGCGCCAGATGAACTTCCAACAACTGCGCTCGGTACGCGAGGCCGTTCGTTGCGGCTTCAACCTGACCGAAGTCGCCCATACCCTTCACACCTCCCAGCCCGGCGTGAGCCGGCAGATCCGCGAGCTCGAGGAAGAGCTCGGCATAGAGCTCTTCGTGCGCGCCGGAAAGCGGCTCACGGGGCTCACCGAGCCCGGCGGGCACGTGCTGCCGATCATCGAGCGCATGCTGATGGAGAGCAGCAACCTCAAGCACGCGGGCCAGGAGTTCGTCGCGCAGCAAAGCGGCCTGCTCTCGGTGGCAGCCACGCACTCGCAGGCGCGCTACGCGATGCCGGTGGCGGTGCAGGAATTCCGCGCGCAGTTCCCCAACGTGAAGCTGCACCTGCACCAGGGCTCGCCCAAGCAGATCGCGCAGATGCTGCTCGACGGCGAGGCCGACGTGGGCATCGCCACCGAGGCGCTGGGCGACTATCCGCAACTGGTGGCCCTGCCCTGCTACCGCTGGACGCATTCGGTGATCGTGCCACCGGGGCACCCGCTGCTCGACGCGCCGCTGACGCTCGAGGCGCTCACGCGCTATCCGCTGATCACCTACGACACGGGCTTCACAGGCCGCTCGCGCATCGACGAGGCTTTCGAGCAGCGCGGCCTGCAGCCCAACATCGTGCTGGCCGCGATGGATGCCGACGTGATCAAGACCTACGTGCAGCTGGGCCTGGGCATCGGCATCGTGGCCGGCGTGGCCTACGAGGCCGAGCGCGACACGCAGCTGCGCGCGCTCGACGCGGGGCGGCTCTTCGGCATCAACCTCACCAAGCTGGCCGTGCGGCGCGGCACCTACCTGCGCAAGTACGTCTACGCCTTCATCGAATCGTTCGCGCCCACGCTGACGCGCGCGGTCGTCGAAAAGGCTCTGGGAGACGAAGCCAAGGCCTCGCACTACGAAATCTAGGGCTTGTCCAGAGCCTGTTGCGCGGTGTGTACTGCGGACGACAGAAAGGTTAAAAAAGAAGAATGCAGCTTCACACAGGCGGCGTACATTCGGGTTAATTCCCTGGCTTCCTGGAAATGGATCAGCAATGGCATCGTCGACCTCGCAGCAGCAAGCGCAACAGCAAACAAGGGCTTCCCAGAAGGCGGCCGATGCAGCAGAGCGGCGTGAACGCCTGAGACGGGCCCTGCCCGCCACGGTCGAGCTGCTGCAAAGCCGCCAGGCCGACCGCATCGACGACGCCGACATCGACGCGTACGTGAACCTCAACTGGCTCGAATGGCACGGCGGCGGCCTCCGCCTGACCATCACGGGGCGCAACGTCTGCGCCCAGTCGGTGCCCTCGGCACTGGTCTGAAGACCGGCTCCAGCGTTCGCTTCAAACAAAAAAACCGCCACGGTTGCCCGTGGCGGTTTCGTCGCTGTGCGAGCCTTCGCTTACTGGCCGGCGATGATGTTCGCGATCACGCCGGTGGCGATGGCAGCGAGCACGAAGTCGCCGCCCACGCCCACCCACTGATAGCCACGGGGCGGCTGCTGGAGCCTGTAGGCACGCCAGTCCTGCACCACGTAGTTGCGGCCGCGGTACTCCTGCGGCACGCGGCCGCCGCGGCGCCAATCGGCATGCGGCTGCGGGAAGCCACGGCGGTCGAACTGGCGGCCGTCGCGGAAATCCTGGTTGCCGCGATAGTCTCCGTGCGGACCGCGGCGGTCGAAATTGCGATCGCGCTGCTCGTAGCGACCATCGCCGGGGCGGCCGTTGTCGAAGCGGCGGTCTTGCGCGAAGGCGCTTCCCGCGGCCATGCACATCGCGAGTGCCGCGGCTCCCACGGCCATGATCTTCGAGTTGGTGTTCATCCGGAACTCCTTCATGCGTTGATGACGAGTCCATTGTGTGCACCGCATGTGTCCGTTTTCGCCGCTTCAGGTCGCGGTCAGGTGAAATCAGGTAAGCACTGGTATCCGCGCGGCGTCTTGTCCTGCATCAGCCCGGCGCGTAGCGGTTGACCACCATGCCGCTCTCGTAGGCCGTCGAACGCAACAGCCGCAGCCTGTGGCCCTTGCGCTGGTCGTGGAACACCGAGCGTCCCGCCCCCACGGCCGTGGGGTTCACGAAGAACTGGAACTCGTCGACCAGTCCCGCAGCAACCAGCGCCGACGCGAAGCCCACGCCGCCGATGCTGATGATGTCCTTGCCCGGCTCACGCTTGAGCGCATTCACCTCTTCGGCCATGCCTCCGCGCGCGACCACGGTGCGCTCCCAGCGCGAGAACGCGAGCTTGCCGGTGAGCACGACCTTGCGCGCTTCGACGATCCTCTGGGCGAAGGCGTAGTGCGGGTTCGCGGGGAAGTTTCTCGCCGCGCGGCCCCAGTGGTCGAGGTAGCCCTCTTCCGCGATCGGGCGGCTCAGCAGGATGGTGTCGATGCCTTCGAAGACGGCGTTGAAGTCCTGCTTCAGGCGATCGTCCCAGCCCCAGCGCTCGCCCCAGCCCCACAACTGCCAGTCGAGGCTGCCATTGGCCGGCGACACGTAGCCGTCGACCGACATCTGCATTTGCAGGATGAGCTTTCTCATGCCGGTATCTCCTTCGGATACTGCTTGCTAAATGCAAGCGGTTGAAGTGTTCGGCAACCGATACGAAAATGCAAGCAGTTTTTCAAAGAGATCGGAAAGAGCATGGCCTCCAGCGAAAAGTCGGCGTGTCCGATCAACCTCGCGCTCGAAGTCTTCGGCGACCGGTGGAGCCTGCTGATCGTTCGCGACATGATGTTCGCGGGCAAGCGCCACTTCCGCGAGTTCCTGCAGTCCGAAGAAGGCATCTCCTCGAACATCCTCACCGAGCGTCTCGGCAAGCTGGTCGAGTACGGCGTTCTCTCCAGGGCAGACGACCCGACCCACAAGCAGAAGGCCATCTACAGCCTCACGCCGATGGGCATCGACCTGCTGCCGGTGGTGGCGCAGATCGGCATCTGGGGCCGCAAGTACCGGCCCGTGACCGAGGAGAGCGGCGCTTCCGCCGAAGCGCTGGAAAAGGGCGGGGCTGCTCTGCAGAAGAAGATGCGGGCCGGGCTGCGCAAGGCGCATCTCGGCGGACACTGAAAGCCATCGAGAGGAACGCATGCCTGAACACGCAACACCGGCAGCCGCCGTGATCTACGCCAAGGACGTATCGCGCCTGAGCGCGTTCTATGAAGGTGTCGCGGGCCTCGCGATCATGCACGCGGAAGCCGGCTACGCGAGCCTGGAGTCGGCGTCACTGCAGCTTTTCATCGTCGCGATGAACCCGGACATCGCCGCCCGGGTGCAGATCGCCCAGCCGCCCGTGCCGCGGGAGAACACGGCGCTGAAGTTCATCTTCCCGGTGGTCGACATTGCAGCCGCACGCCAGCTCGCGACCGAAGCCGGCGGCATGCTGAAGCCGGCCTCCGCCGAATGGGAGTTCAACGGCTACCGCCATTGCGACGGGCACGATCCCGAGGGCAATGTGTTCCAGCTGCGCGTGCGCGCAGGCTGAACGACAGGACCGACGGCTCAGCCGCCGACGGCGCTGTTGACCTGGTAGCCGCGCGAGCCACTGCCCTGCCTGGCGTGGCGGTCCAGCGGCGGCAGGTCGAGCTCGATCAGCGCGCCGTGCGCCCTTGCGAGATCGAAGGTGCCTGTAGCTTGCGGCCTGTCGGTGTGCAGCACGAGCGCATAGGGGCCCTCGCCGCGCGCCGCGAGGCGTTGCCCCAGGCTGCCGCCGCCCTCCCCTTCGTTCGACGACGCACCGCCGCTGCCGTTGCCGTTCTCTCGCGGCGACGAGAGCACCAGCACGCTTTGTCCCAGCGCGACGACAGCCAGGCGCACGTTGCTGCCGGGCAGCACGACAGGCTCGCCGATGTGGGTGTCGGCATCGTCGGACACGCTACTGCCGAGCAAGGCCCGGTACCGCGCCAGCGTCGCGTCGAGGTCGCGCACCGCAACGGCCAAGCTCGCCACGCCCAGCACGCCGTTGGCATGCACGCGCACGTCGCCCTCGGGCACGCGCAATGCGCGCGGCGTGAGATCGCCGCACAGGAAAGGCAGGTCGGCCGATGTCGGGCGCGCCGTCTGCCAGCGCAGGCGCTCGCCGTCGGGCCGCACGCGGCCGCCGTCGAGCGGGCCTTCGAGCGCGAGGCCCCGCGCCTTCGCGTCGGCCACCGTGGTGGCGGTGTCGCGCGGCAGCAGCGCGAAGTCGACGATGCCCTCGCCGTGCTTCTGCAGGAGCTGCCACCAGCGTTCCGTGGGCGAAGGCTCGCGCCACGCGATCAGCTCCAGGTAGCTGCCGTCGGCGAACACCACCAGCGCGTTGTGGGTGGCGCGCCCCGGATGGTCGCCGCCGCGCAGCACGTGGAAGCCCAGCGCGCCGTAGTCGGCGATGGTGCGTTCGAGGTCGTGCACCGCGATCACGATGTGGTCGAGTTTCAAAGGCATTCGTGTGTTCTCCCGTGGATGTTTGCTGCTGATCTCGCCGACTCAGGAGGCGGTGCGCGCCGCGCCGTCGCCGCCGAGGTATGCGTCTCGGATGCGCGTATCGGCCAGCAGCTCGCGCGCCGGGCCCGAGAGCACGATGCGCCCCGTCTGCAGCACGTAGCCGTGGTGCGCGATCTGCAGCGCGAGGCTCGCGTTCTGCTCGACCATGAACACCGACACGCCCTGCGCGTTGATGCGCGCGATGAGCTCAAGCACCTTGTCGACGTACAGCGGCGACAGGCCCATGGTCGGCTCGTCCATGCAGATGAGCTGCGGCCGGCCCATGAGCGCACGCGCCATCGCCACCATCTGCTGCTCGCCGCCCGAGAGCGTGCCGGCCTGGAACTCGATGCGCTCGGCCACGCGCGGGAACAGCTCCAGCATGCGCTCGAGGTCTTCGGCCACGGCCTTGCGGTCGCTGCGCGCATAGGCGCCCATCAGCAGGTTCTCGCGCACCGTCATCGCGGGGAACAGGCGGCGCGCTTCGGGCACGGAGCCGATGCCCTTGCGCACGATCTGCGGCGTGCTCAGCCCGAGCGTCGATTCGCCGTTGAAGAGCACCTCGCCCGAGCGCGGCTTGAGCAGCCCGAGCACGATCTTCATCGTGGTCGACTTGCCGCTGGCGTTGCCGCCGAGCAGGCTGACGATCTGCCCCCTGCGCACTTCGATGTCGAGATCGAAATGCGCCTGCACGGGGCCGTAGAAGCTGTTGATCTTTCTGAGCTGGAGCAGCGGCTGCTGTTGCTGTGGCTCATTGGAAGCAGGCGCCGCGCCGCGTTCGGGCAGCTGCTCCTCACCCCGACCCTCTCCCCAAAGGGGCGAGGGAGCTAGACCGGTGCGGGCGACGGTGGCGATCATGCTGACACCGCCTCTTTCTCTTCGTGCGGCACATCCGCCGAGCCTACGTGGCGATGGCCGAGATACGCCTCGATCACCGCCGGGTCGTTGCGCACTTCGTCCGGCAGCCCCTCGGCGATCTTGCGGCCGTCGTCGAGCACGGCCACGCGGTCCGACAGCTGCATCACCAGGTCGAGCTTGTGCTCGATCAGCAGGATGGTCTGGCCGCGCGCCTTCAGGCCGCGGATGATCTCCAGCATCTCGGCCGTCTCGCTCTCGTTCATGCCGGCGGTGGGCTCGTCCAGCAGCAGCAGGCGTGGCTTCAGCGCGAGCGCGCGTGCGATCTCCACGCGGCGGCGGTTGGCGTACGAGAGGCTGTAGGCCGGGTGGTCGATGCGCGGAGCGAGGCGCTGGCCGAAGAGCGCGATGATCTCGCGAGCCTCTTCGCGCAGCGCCTCTTCCTCGCGGCGCACCGCCCCGGGCTGCAACAGCGCGAGCGTGAGCTCGGCTAATGCACCGAGCCCCGGCACGCCGCCCGCGCGCGGTTTCACGGCGCGCAGCCGCGTGTGCGCGCCGACCAGCACGTTGTCGAGCACCGAGAGGTTCGCGAACACGCGTCCGTGCTGGAAGGTGCGCGCCAGCCCGCGCTGCGCGAGTTGCTGGGCCGGCAGGCCGGTGATGTCGTTTCCATCAAACAGCACCTGCCCCTCGTCGGGCCGGTCGAGTCCGGTGACGAGATTGAAGAGCGTGGTCTTGCCCGCGCCGTTCGGCCCGATCACGCTCAGCAGCTCGCCCTCGCCCAAGTGCAGGTCGACGGCATTGACGGCCGTGAGTCCGCCGAAGCGGCGCACCAGGCCGCGTATCTCAAGCAGCGATGGCATCGTCCTCTTTCCGCGATGCGTTGGCAGCTTCGGCCTTCGAATCGACGAGCTTCACCTCGGCACGGATGGTCTGCGGATTGCGCAGCAGGTTGAGGATGGGGCAGTTGCGCTCCACCGCCTCGAACAGCGCGTCGATCTCCTCACGGCTCGCGGGCGAGTCGATGTGCACCGTGTAGCCGATCTCGTGCGGCCAGATGGGCGTCTTCTCGTGGCCCGGCTTGCCGCCGCGCGGATCGATGATGCCCGTCACCTCCACCTCGAGGCTTTCGAGCGGCACCTGCCGTTCGGCCGCCTGGATCAGGAAGATGTGCGTGACGCAGGTGCCGAGCACGCCCAGCTGCAGCTCGGGCGAGCTGGGCCCGAGGTTGTAGCCGGCGAAGTCCGGCGGGCTGTCGCTGATGACCTGGTGCTCGCGGATGCGCAGGCGGCGCACGCCGCTGCGGCCTTCGGCCTTCACGCTGGCCTTGAGCTGCACGGGCTGCGCGGTGCCCGCTTCGACGGCTGCATTGCGCGCCAGTACGGCGGCGCGCTTCTCGGCGAGGTATTCGTTGAGGTGGCTCATGGTGATGTGTTCTTTCAGACAGTGCCCAGCAAACCCTGCGGGCGGAAACGAATCAGCAGGAGAAGCGCGACGCCGTAGATCAGCATCCGGTACTCGGCCGTCACGCGGAACAGCTCCGGCAGGCTCACGAGCGCGACCGCGCCCAGCAGTGCGCCGCTGATGTTCCCGAGCCCGCCGAGGATCACCATCGTGAGCGCCAGGATCGAGATCTGCGAGCCGAAGGTCTCGTGGTTGATGTACGAGTACATGTGCGCGGTGAAGGCGCCGCTCACGCCCGCCGCGAAGCCGCCGAAGCCGAAGGCCAGCGCCTTGTAGCGGTCGGGGCTCACGCCGTAGGCGCGCGCGGCCACCTCGTCCTCGCGCACCGCGCGGAAGGTGCGGCCCAGGTGCGATCGCAGCAGGCGCCACTGCAGCAGAGCAAGAAGCACCATCGCGCCGAAGGAGGCCCAGTAGAGCGCCTCGTTCGACGAGGCATCGCGCCCGAACAGCGACAGCGGCGGAATGCTCGACACGCCGATGGGCCCGTGCGTGAGGCTTTCCCAGTTGAGGATGGTGAGCGCCACGATCTCGCCGATGCCCAGCGTGGCGATCGACACGTAGTGGCCGCGCAGCCTGAATGCCGGGAAGATCAGCGCCGTGCCGATCAGCGAAGTGAGGATGCCCGCGAGCACGATGCCCGTGCCCACCGGCAGGCGCAGGTCGAGCACCAGCAGCGACGACGCGTACGCGCCGATGGCCAGCAGTCCCGCATGGCCGAGCGAGATCTGCCCGATGGTGCCGGCCACCAGCGTGAGGCTCAGCGCGAGCGCGCCGTAGAGCCATGCGTTGGTGAGCGTCTGCAGCAGGTACGGAGACGGATCGAAGAGCGGCAGCGCCACCGCCGCGACGAACAGCGCGAGCAGCAGGCCGCGTGGCACATGCCACGGCTTGCTGGGCGCGATGAAGGTGCCCGTGAGCGGCTCCGGCGGCAATGCGCGCTTGCGCCCGAACAGCCCGTTGGGCTTCCACAGCAGGATCACGAGCAGCAGCGCGAAGGCGAAGAGGTTGCGGTACGGCGTGCCGAGGATCGCCACGCCATAGCTCTCGATCAGCCCCAGCAGAAGGCTGCCCGCGATGGCGCCCGGCACGCTGCCCACGCCGCCGACCACCGTGGCCACCACGCCCTTGAGCGTGGCCTGGAAGCTCATCGCCGGGCTGATGTTGTTGTAGTACATGCCCACCAGCAGGCCCGAGAGGCCGCCCAGCGCGGCGGCGATGGCGAACACGGTCTGGTTCACGCGGTCGACGTCCACGCCCATCTGCTGCGCCGCGTCGCGGTCTTGTGCGGTTGCGCGCACGGCCCAGCCGAGTTTCGTGAAACGCAGGAAGCCGAAGAGCACGGCCGCGCTCGCGAGGCCGATGCCCGCGATGAGGATGTCGAGTGCGCCGATAGTGCCGGTGCCGATGCGCAGGCGCCAGTCGGGCAGCTGCGTGGGCAGCGAGCGCGGATCGGGGCTGAACACCAGCTGCACGAGGATGTCGAGCACGAAGCTGATGCCGATGGTGGCCAGCAGCGGCGCGATGCGCGCCGAGCCCTGAAGCGGCCGCAGGCCCACGCGCTCGATCAGCATGCCCAGCGCGCCGGAACCCAGCACCACCAGCGCGATGGTGACGGGCAGCGGCGTGTGCAGCCAGGTGATCGACGCCCAGCCGATATACGCGCCCACCGTGTACACCGAGCCGTGCGCGAAGTTGATGAGGTGCGAGACGCCGAAGATCAACGCGAGGCCGACCGCCAGCAACGCGTAGATGTTGCCGATGATCAGGCCGTTGACGGTGTAGTCGAAGAACGAAGTGAAGCTCATGGCATGCCGGCTTTGTTCCCTCTCCCGCTTGCGGGAGAGGGTTGGGGTGAGGGTGCAGCGGCCGATGCGAGGGACTGCTGTTTTGCGAAGGCCCCTGCCCTCACCCTCACCCTAGCCCTCTCCCGCAAGCGGGAGAGGGAGCAACGCGGAAGACGGCTCACTTGGAAGCGGCGAGCGCCGCCTTCTCGTCGAGCTGCGCCCACTTGCCGTCCTTCACGACGAGGTTGACGCTCTTCACGCCGACCACGCGGCGCGTCTGCGCATCGAAGTTCGCCTTGCCGAAGATCACGCTGGGCACGTCCTTGATCTTGTAGAACGCGTCGCGCACGGCCTTGCGATCTGCGTTCGGGCCGGCCTGGCGCAGCGCGGCGGCCGCGTACACCACGGCGTCGTAGGCGTAGGCGTTGAAGGCGTCGGGCTCCTTGTCGTACTTGGCGCGGAAGCTCTTCACGAAGTCGCGCACCTCGGCGCGCGGCTCGTCGGGATAGAAGGCCGTGTTGGTGTGGATGCCGTTCACGGCCGCGCCGCCGAGCTCGATGAACTTCGGCGAATACACCGAGCCCACCGCGGCGATGGGCTGCTTCAGGCCCACGCTGCGCACCTGGCCCGCGATGAGCGCGCCGTCGGGGTAGTAGGAGATGAGCACCAGCCCGTCGGGGTTGGCGTCGCGCACGCGCACCAGGGTCGAGCGGAAGTCCTTTTCGTCTGGCTGGTAGCCCTCGGCAATGGCGACCTGCGCGCCGCGCTCCTGGGCGGCCTTCACGAGCACGTCCTTGCTGGTGCGGCCCCAGTCGGTGTTGAGATACAGCACGGCGAGGCGCTTGAAGCCCAGCGTCTTCACCGCGAGCTCAGCCAGCAGCGGCTGCGCGTCGGCCTGGCTGATGGAGGGGCTCCAGATGTAGTCGCCGCCCTTGGTGAAGTCGGGGTGCGAGTTGGTGAAGCCCAGCTGCACCAGGCCCGCGCGCTGGTAGATGGGCGAGGCAGCCATGGAGGCGGGGCTGGAGAAGTCGCCGAGCTCGATGAGCACACGCTTGTCGTTCACCAGCTTCTGGGCGATGGCCACCGACTGGCGCGGGTCGCTCTGGCTGTCCTCGAAGTTGTAGGCCAGCGGGCGGCCGTGGATGCCGCCCTGCGCGTTGATGTGCTCCAGCGCGAGATCGAAGCCCGCCTTCCACTGCGCGCCGTACTGTGCGTTCTGCCCGGTGAGCGGGCCGCTGACGCCGAACCACACGGGCTCGCCGGTGGCGGGCGCGGCCAGGGCGGAGAGCGGCGCGGCCAGCAAGGCCATGGAGAGTGCGGCCACATGACGCAGGAAGCGGTGGCGGGTGAGCGTCGGCATGGTGTCGGATCCCGGGATGAATGAACGGAACGAAGAAGCAGGCAAGCAGGCAGCCAGGGCCTGCAGGCGATTCTTCGCCCGCCTCCATCGCCGGGGAACTAACAAAAACGGGGAGGCTTATGCGCTTTCCGAGCAAAGGGGAAAGTACCCGCGCGGCTGTGGGCTGCGATTAAGCTGCGCGCCACATGAAGAGACGACACCTCCTCCATCTGCTGGCGGGCGTACCCGCGGCGACCCTGCTGGCGGCCTGCGGCAGGCGCAAGTCATCGGCCGCGGCGTTGAAGCCCGGCGCCCATGTGCTGGCCCTCGGCGACAGCCTGACCTTCGGCTACGGCGCGTCGCCCGAGGCCTCGTGGCCGGTGAAGCTGGGCGAACTCACGGGGTGGCAGGTCGAGAACGCCGGCGTCAACGGCGACACGTCCGCGGGCGCGCTGCAGCGCCTGCCGGGGCTGCTTAGCGGGGCGAGCTACGACGCGATCCTGATCGGCATCGGCGGCAACGACATGCTGCGCGGCGTGTCTGCTACAGCCACGCGCGACAACCTCGTGGAACTGATCACCCAGGCGCGTGCGCACACGCCCTACGTGGCAGTGCTGGCGACGCCCTCGCCCGACGCGATGCGCGCGGTGGTGGGCTCGCTCAGCGATGCGCCGTTCTACGAGGAGGTGGCGAAGGCGCAGCAGGCGCTGCTGGTGGCCAATGTGTATTCGAGCGTGCTGTCGGACTCGTCGCTGCGATCCGACCGCATCCATGCCAACGCGCGAGGCTACGAGAAGGTCGCGCAACTGCTCGCGGAGCAGCTCAGGTCCGCTGGCTGGCGTTGATCAGGTCGACGTAGGCACCCTGCAGAAGCTGGTCGGTGCCCACGCCCAGTTGCGCCATGAGCGCGTGCGCCTCGGCGATGCCTGCCTCGGCCGACTCGCCCTCCTCCAGCACCACTTCGAGTTCGAGGAACTCGCCGAGGCCCTCGACGCGGTCGAGGTGCACGCGCGTGCGGCCCACGAGGAACAGCCGCCGCTGCTTGCGCACGCGGCCAGCCTGGCCCCAGGCGAGCGTGAGCGATTCACGCAGCACGTCGGGCGTGCTGCAGGGCGTGATCAGATAGAACGATTCCTTCGGGCCGGCGCTGTTCGCGCGGCGGTAGAAGATCAGCTCGGCGCGGTCGGGCGCGAAGGTGCGCAGCTTGAGGCGGTCTGCGGTGTCGGCGCAGCGGAAGAAGGTGTCGTCCTGGGCGATCTCGATAGGGCCCTTGTCGGCCAGTGTTGCCGCGACGGCTGCGACGCGTTCCACGCTGTCGATGCGAGCCTTGATCTCGATATTTCGTGCCATATCAGGTTCTCCCCCAGGCTTCGCGCACTTCGTGTCGCTTCGCCAACCCCCTTCCGGGGCAACACCGGTGGCCCGGCGAAGCCGGTTCCACGGTGTTCCTGGATTGATGATCAGGGCGCACTGCCCTGCGGACCCACCGACGGCGGCGCAGCCCGCCCGCTGGACCCCGGCGATAGCTTGCGCCCGAAGGCCTCGCCCACGTTGCGCACCGGCCTGCTGGCCTTTTCCGACACGTTGTTGATGCCGCGCCGCGTGGCAGCATCCGCGCGATTGACGCCACGGCCTGCGGCGTTGGTGCCGCGCTGCACGCTGCCCACGACCTTGCCGCCGCGCGAGGGCGACTTGATGGTGTGGGCGCGCTGCGCCTGCGGCGGGTTGTCGGCGCTCTGGGCCTGTGCCGCACCGGCAGGCAGCCAAAGGGCTGCGGCCATCGTCGTGGCGAGTGCCGTGTGAAGAAGGGTGTTCGACGGTTTCATGGGGTCTCCTTGGTGTCTGCAGCGGCCGCGCGTGCCATGCGCTCGCTCTTCCAATAAACGTCGTCGCCGCCGTTCATCCGGTTGAGCACGCGCGCGAGCACGAAGAGCAGGTCGCTGAGCCGGTTGAGGTATTGCCGCAGCGCGTCGTTGAGCTGCTCGGTGGCGCCAAGCGCCACCACGGCACGCTCGGCCCTGCGTGCCACGGTGCGGCACACGTGCGCGAGCGAGGCCGCGCGCGTGCCGGCGGGCAGGATGAATTCGGCCAGGCGCGGCAGCGCGGCGTTGTGCTCGGCGAGCGCGTTGTCCAGCTGCAGCAGGGCCTCGGCCTTCAGCAGCGTGAAACCCGGCATCGACAGTTCGCCGCCGAGGTTGAAGAGCTGGTGCTGCACGTCGACCAGCAGCTCGCGAACGGGCTCCGGCATGGGCTCGCACAGCAGCACGCCGATGTGCGAGTTGAGTTCGTCCACCTCGCCCATCGCGTGCACGCGCAGGTTGTCCTTCGACACGCGCGTGTTGTCGCCGAGGCCGGTGGTGCCGTCGTCGCCCGTGCGGGTGGCGATCTGGGAAAGTCGGTTGCCCATGGAGGCTCCTTCCTGTTCCTATTCCTGCTCAGCGATCGACGACGGTCGATGCGTCGATCTTGCCCGCCAGCCACTGCAGGCCCGCGAGATGCTGCTGGTCGTGGCTGCACAGGTAGTGGATGAGGCTGCGCATCGTGAGCGGACCGTAGCCTTCGAACACGGCCGTGCGCGCGAGCTGGGCGTCGCTCAGGCTGGAGATGATCTCCATCGTCTGCGCGCGCGCCATGCGGAAGTCGGCCAGCACCTTCGCCGGGTCTGCCACGCCGTAGTTGCGCTCGATGGCGAGCGGTTCGCTGTCGATGGAGGCGAGCGTCGGATGGCTTTCGGCCAGCGTGCGCCGGAAGCGAACGTGGTAGCCCTCGATCTCGATGTCGCGCACATGGCACAGCTGCTCGATGGCGGTGAAGGCCTCGCTGGGCACGCCTTCCCACGAGGGCGGCGCCCAGTGCCTGGAAGCCGTGGGAATGGCCGCGAAATGGGCCTCCAGCTGCGAAGGGAAGGCCGCAAGGGCGCTGAGTGTGGTGGGGTTCATGTTTTTACGAAGCGCATTATGGTGCTCGCTCCGTAGAATGGCCGATCCCCCTCACCCCGCCAGGAGACTCCCGATGAACGCCCCGACCCAAACCTCGCACCTGCTGCCGGAGCTTCATCTGCGCGAAGTGCCCGACAGCCTGATCGAGGCGCTGAAGGCACGCTTCGGCGCCAACTGTTCCACGGCGATGGCGGTGCGCACGCAGCACGGCCGCGACGAGTCCTCTTTCGACGCGCCGCCCCCCTCCGCCGTGGTGTTCGCCGAGAGCACGCAGGATGTTGCAGACGCGGTGAAGCTCGCGAGCGAGCACAGCGTGCCGGTCATTCCCTTCGGCGTGGGCTCCTCGCTCGAAGGCCACCTGCTGGCGGTGCAGGGCGGCATCAGCATCGACGTGTCGCGCATGAACAAGGTGCTGTCGGTCAATGCCGACGACCTCACGGTGACGGTGCAGCCCGGCGTCACGCGCAAGCAGCTCAACGAAGAGATCAAGAGCACGGGCCTGTTCTTCCCCATCGACCCGGGCGCCGACGCCTCCATCGGCGGCATGACCGCCACGCGAGCGAGCGGCACGAACGCGGTGCGCTACGGCACGATGCGCGAGAACGTGCTGGCGCTCGAGGTGGTGACGGCCGCGGGCGAAGTCATCCGCACCGGCACGCGTGCGAAGAAGTCGTCGGCCGGCTATGACCTCACGCGCCTCATGGTGGGCAGCGAAGGCACGCTGGGCGTGGTCACCGAGATCACGCTGCGCATCTACCCGCTGCCCGAGGCGGTGTCAGCGGCGATCTGCTCGTTCCCGAGCATCGAGGCCGCGGTGCGCACGACCATCGAGACCATCCAGCTCGGCGTGCCGATCGCGCGCGTGGAGCTGATCGACGTGAACACGGTGCGCATGGTGAATGCCTACGCCAAGCTGAACCTGCGCGAAGAGCCGATGCTGCTGATGGAATTCCACGGCTCGCCAGCCGGAGTGAAGGAACAGGCCGAGACGGTGCAGGAGCTCGCGAGCGGCCATGGCGGCAATGCCTTCGAATGGGCCAGCACGCCGGAAGAACGCACCCGCCTGTGGACCGCGCGGCACAACAGCTACTTCGCGGCGGTGCAGTCGCGTCCGGGCTGCCGCGTGATCTCGACCGACACCTGCGTGCCGATCTCGCGCCTGGCCGACTGCCTGCTCGACTCGGTGGCCGAAGCCGATGCCAGCGGCATCCCCTACTTCCTCGTCGGCCACGTGGGCGACGGCAATTTCCACTTCGGCTACCTGCTCGACCCGAACATCCCCGAGGAGCGCGTGAAGGCCGAGGAGCTGAACCACGCGCTGGTGAGCCGTGCGCTGGCACTGGAAGGCACCTGCACCGGCGAGCACGGCGTGGGGCTGCACAAGATGGAGTTCCTGGTGAATGAAGCGGGCGCGGGCGCGATCGACATGATGCGCACGATCAAGCGCGCGCTCGACCCGAAGAACATCATGAATCCGGGGAAGATCTTCAGCCTCTGATTCCGAGCTCAGGCACCCAATGAAAAAAGCCCGGGGCTCTTGCGAGCCGCCGGGCTTTTTGTTTGTTCGACTGAAGGTTGCCGTGCGATCAGTTGCTGCGACGACGTGCCGGTGCCTTCTCTGCCGGCACGTAGGTCTGCGACGGCGCCGCGCCGCCATCCACGCCCAGTCGGCCGCCGCCGCCGAGGCCTTGGCCGCGCACCGTCTGCGCCTTGTAGTTGCGCAGCGAACGGACCATCTGGTTGAAGGCGTCCATGAAGGCAGCGGCAATCACCTTGCCCTGGGCCGTGTTGGTGTAGCCGCCGAGGCCGCCGCCAGCGCTGCGGCCGGCCAGTGCACCGAAGGCGCCGAAGTCGGTCTTGGAGGCGCTGCCTTCGGAAGCGGCAACCTGCACGCCCGAGCGGTTGTCGATCAGGGTCAGAAGCGCGCTGGCTTCCTTGGTCTGCATGCTGCCGCCGATGGCCGCGAGGGCACGGCCACGGCCGCCGCCCACCAGGCCGCCGAGCGCACCGCCGACGCCGCCGGCATCGCTGTTGCTGAACACGATCTCGGGCGACAGGCCGTAGTCGGAAGCCACCATCTGGCCGCGGCCGAAGTTGCTGCCGCCGCGCATTTCACCCGACTGCTGCAATGCGCGTTCGCGCGTCATGGCGTTCATGCCGGCAGCGCCGCGCTCGACCACGATGAAGCAGTTCGACTGCTGCACCAGCAGGCGCAGCAGGTTGGCCGTGGGGGGCAGGCGGTATTCGCCGGTGAGGATGGTGTACCAGCCCGCGCTCTGGTTCTCAATCAGGGAGACCGTGCCGAGCGGCGATTCGCAGCGCTCGAGCTGGCTGCTCGCGTTGTCGGTGGCGCCGCCTGCCGCGCTGCCGGTGGCCATGGTCTTGGCCGACTGGCTGCCCATTTGCATGTCGGTCGTGGCGCAACCGGTTAGAAGAAGTGCGCCGGCGGCGATGGCCGCGAGCGGGAACCTGGTGAGCTTCATGGATGACTCCCTCTGTTGTTCAGAGATCTGAGGTTGGAAAAACCAGCGGTCGAGGATACGCGCAAAGGATTGCAGGAATCAATCAAACGAACGCCCGCCCCCGGGTTCACAACACTAGGCCGTTCGGCGGATGCGTTCGATCAATCCGTTGAGCGCCTCGATGGAGCCGAAGTGGATCGCGAGCTCGCCGCTTTCCTCGACGCGGCCGCCGCGCTTGCTGCGCTTCTTGATGCGCACCTCGACCTCGGCGGTGAGCAGGTCGGCCAGTTCTTCTTCGACGCGCAGCAGGTCGCGCGACTTCTCGCCGTCGTTGCTGCGGCGCGAAGGCGTGAGCGTGAACTCGGCCGCGAGCTTCTTCACCAGCGACTCGGCCTCGCGCACCGACATCTTCTTGGCCGCGATCTGGTTGGCGGCCGTGATCTGCGTGCCGCGGTCCAGCGACAGCAGCGCGCGGGCGTGGCCCATGTCGATGTCGCCGGCCATCAGCATCTGCTGCGCGGGCTCGGCCAGGTTCAGCAGGCGCAACAGGTTGCTGGCTGCGCTGCGCGAGCGGCCCACTGCCTGGGCCGCCTGCTCGTGAGTGAGCCCAAACTCGGTCACCAGGCGTTGCAGGCCTTGGGCCTCTTCGAGCGGATTGAGATCCTCGCGCTGGATGTTCTCGATGAGGGACATCGCCGCCGCGGCCTCGTTCGGCACGTCGCGCACCAGCACCGGCACGCTGTCGAGGCCGGCGAGCTTCGCGGCACGGAAGCGCCGTTCGCCCGCGATGATTTCGTATTCGGCGTTCTTGGCCGCAGCCGATTCGGGATCGAGCCGCCGCACCAGGATCGGCTGCATGATGCCCTGCACCTTGATGCTCTCGGCCAGCTCGTAGAGCGCGCCTTCGTCCATGCGCGTGCGCGGCTGGTAGACGCCGGCGACCATCTGGTCGAGCATCAGCGTGCTCGGGTTCCGTTGCGCGCCGCCCTCCTCCGCATCGGCGGCGCCGGCACCGCCGCCGCTGTTGTCGGCGGAAGGCGCGGCCGTCGGGCCCAGCAGCGCTTCGAGGCCGCGTCCCAGTCCCTTGGGTTTCTTGGTCGCCATCAGTTCTTTTCTTTCGAGATTTCGTTCAGGAGTTTGCGGCCTTCGGGCCAGTCGCCCAGGCCCGATTCGGCGTTCAGGTGGCCGCCCGCGCCGGCGTCGATGAAGCGTGCGCCCCAGTCGGCGGCAAGCTGCCGCGAGCGGGAGATCTCGCAGTACGGGTCGTCGTTGGCGGCGATCAGCACCGCCGGGAAAGGCAGCGGCTTGCGCACGATGGGCGCCCAACCCGGAATCGACTGGCGCAGGTTGTCGCTCTCCACGTCTCCAGGCGCGACCAGCAGCGCGCCGCGCACCTTGTGCGTGTTGCGCGAATGCGCGGCCCAGGCGGCGACGAGGATGCAGCCGAGGCTGTGCGCCGCGAAGACCACCGGGCCGGGCGAAGCCAGCACTTCTTCCTCGAGCCGCGCGGACCAGTCGCCGCGCAGCGGGCGCATCCATTCGTGCTGCTCGACACGGTGGTCGCCATGGACGGATTCCCAGCGGGTCTGCCAATGGCCGGGGCCGCTGTTCTGCCAACCGGGCAGCAGCAGGATGCGGGGAGCTGTCATTTGCTACTGATTTGATAGCAACTTGCGAAGCGCAAGCGCATGTCAGGCGTTGTTTTCACTGGTGGAGTCTGCAGCCGGCGCGGCGGCGGGCGCCATGACGTCGTCGGGGATGGGCAAGTCCGGCGTGATGCGCGCGACCGGCGCAATCGGCGGAGCCACCGCACCCGAGGCAAAGGCGCTCGCGGGCGGCATCTTGTCGACCAGCTCCTGCGCGAAGGCGATGAAGGCCTGGCTGCCGCGCGCAGCCGGATCGAACACCACACCCGGCAGTCCGTAGCTCGGCGCCTCGGCCAGCCGCACGTTGCGCGGGATCACGGTGTCGAACACCTTGTCGCCGAAGTGGGACTTGAGCTGCTCGCTCACCTGCTGCTGCAGCGTGATGCGCGGATCGAACATCACGCGCAGCAGGCCGATGATCTGCAGGTTCTTGTTGAGGTTGGCGTGCACCTGCTTGATGGTGTTGACCAGGTCGGTCAGGCCTTCGAGCGCGAAGTACTCGCACTGCATCGGCACGATCACGCCGTGGGCGGCGCACAGGCCGTTCAGCGTCAGCAGGCTCAGGCTGGGTGGGCAGTCGATCAGCACGAAGTCGTACTCGGCACCGACGGCGGCCAGCGCGGTGCGCAGGCGCTTCTCGCGGCGGTCGAGCGCGACCATTTCCACTTCGGCACCGGCCAGTTCGCGGTTGGCACCCAGCACGTCGTAGCCGCAGCCGCCCTCCACCAGCTTGTCGGCCTTGACCCGCGCCTCGGCGACCGAGGCCGATTCGAGCAGCACGTCGTACACCGTCAGCTCCAGCTCGCGCTTGTCGATGCCCGAACCCATGGTGGCATTGCCCTGCGGGTCGAGGTCGATCATCAGCACGCGCTGGCCGACCTTGGCCAGGCCGGCGGCGAGATTGACGGTGGTGGTGGTCTTGCCGACTCCGCCCTTCTGGTTGGCGATGCAGAAAATCTTGGCCATGTGAGTACCGAGGGTCGATCGATCAGCGCGAGATTGCGAGCTTGACGCCGAAGGCGATCAGGAAAGTGCCGGCAAGCTTTTCGAGCGTGGTGGAAATGCGGGGATTCGCGCGGATGCGCTCGGCCAGGAAGTGCGTGAGCAGCGTCGAGGTCAGGCCGTACAGGAAGGTCAGCGCGGCGATCGTCACGGCCATGGCGCCGAAAGTGATCAGGCCCTGGTGACGGGCCGGGTCCACGAACAGCGGGAAGAAGGCCATGTAGAACACGATGGCCTTGGGGTTCAGCAGCGTGATGGTGAAAGCCTGGCGCATGAAATGGCTGGGCTTGATGTTGAGGATGGGGGCCGAACCGGGCTTCGCCATCAGCATCTTGATGCCCATCCAGGCCAGATACGCAGCGCCCAGCCACTGCACGGCCTTGAAAGCGGCCGGGTAAGCAGCCATGACGGCGGACACTCCGGCCACCGCAGCCCACAGCAGGAACTGGTCGCCGATGATCACGCCGGCCGTCGCGGCCAGTCCACCGCGGATGCCGCCCTTGCTGGTCGAGGTGATCAGCGCCAGATTGCCCGGGCCGGGAATCAGGAGGAACAGGACGATGGCGGCGACGAATGCGCCGTAGTCAGCAATGCCGAACATGGGATTTGCCTCGAAAAAGCGAGCCGGGAAAGGGACCAGAGGGAGGCATCGAGTCTAAGCGAGCACACCGCCGCCGGGACTGCCCTGACACCGGCTTTTACCGGTGTCGTCGCTTCTTTTGCGGATTCGAGCGCCGATTCAGACGCCGATCAGACGGATTCCTTGCGCGCCCAGACGATGCATCGCTCCGCATCCAGGCCGGGAACCGTCAGTTGTTCCACGTGAAACACAGACACGCCCTTGGGCACGACCGCGAGTTCGTCCGTCGGCATCTTGCCCTTCATGGCGAGCCAGACGCCCCCCGGGGCCAGCAGGTTCATCGAGCCGTTGAAGAAATCAGGCAGCGATGCGAAGGCACGGGAGCTGATGACCTCGTAGCTGCCGGCCAGCGATTCGACACGGGCATGCAGCCCGCGCAGGTTCGGTAGCTCCAGTTCGGCAGCAACCTGCCGGACGAAAGCCGCCTTCTTGGCGACCGCGTCGAGACAGCTGACTTCCAGATCGGGCCGCATGATCGCGATCACCACGCCGGGCAAGCCGCCACCGGAACCCACGTCCAGCAGCTTGCCCTTCCCTGCCCACTCGCGCTGCAGCGGCGCGATGGCCGCAAGGCTGTCGAGCAGATGGTGCGTCAGTACGCTGGCCGGGTCGCGCAGCGCCGTCAGGTTGTAGACCTTGTTCCACTTGAGCATCAGCGTGCCGTAGGCCAGCAGGCGTTCAGCCTGGGCATCGGACAGCGTCACGCCCATGGCGGCCGCGCCCGAGCGCAGCGTGTCGATCGGCGCCGTCATTCGGCGGCAGCTTCCGTGGCGGGGTCGGCGTCCTTGGCAAAAGCCTTGTGACCGCCCTTTCGCAGATGAATCATCAACAGCGAGATAGCCGCCGGCGTCACGCCGGAAATGCGCGAGGCCAGGCCCAGCGTTTCCGGCCGATGCTTGTTCAGCTTCTGCCGCACCTCGAAGCTCAATGCCTTGACCTGGCTGTAGTCGAAATCGGCCGGCAGCTTGAGGTTTTCGAAGTGCGCGGCACGCTCGACCTCGTCGTGCTGGCGCTCGATGTAGCCGGAGTACTTGGCCGAGATCTCGATCTGCTCGATCTCGGTTTCGCTCAACGTGGCCGGGGCACCGTACTTGCCGCCGTCCAGCGTCATGAGCGTTTCGTAGCTCACGTCGGGCCGGCGCAGCAGGTCGGCCAGGTTGTATTCGTGATCGATGGCCTTGCCCAGCACCCGCTCCGACTCCGAAGCCGGCAGGTTGCGCGGGTTCACCCAGATCGACTTGAGGCGCTCTGTTTCACGTGAAACAGCATCGCGCTTCCGGCCGAAGGCGTCCCAGCGTTCGTCGTCCACCAGGCCCAGCTTGCGGCCGGCTTCGGTCAGACGCATGTCGGCGTTGTCTTCGCGCAGCTGCAGACGGAACTCCGCGCGGCTGGTGAACATGCGGTAAGGCTCGGTCACGCCCTTGGTGATCAGGTCGTCGACCAGCACGCCAAGGTAAGCCTCGTCGCGGCGCGGCAGCCAGGCGTCTTCGCCACGGCATTGCAGCGCGGCGTTGATGCCGGCGAACAGCCCCTGGGCCGCGGCCTCCTCGTAGCCGGTCGTGCCGTTGATCTGTCCGGCGAAGAACAAGCCCTTGACCGATCGCGTCTCGAAACTGCTCTTGAGCTCGCGCGGATCGAAGTAGTCGTACTCGATGGCGTAGCCCGGCCGCAGGATGTGCGCGTTCTCCAGTCCGGGCATCGAGCGCACCAGTTGGTACTGGATGTCGAACGGCAGGCTGGTCGAGATCCCGTTCGGGTAGTACTCGTTGGTGGTCAGGCCTTCGGGCTCCAGGAAGATCTGGTGGCTTTCCTTGTCGGCAAAGCGATTGATCTTGTCTTCCACGCTCGGGCAGTAGCGCGGCCCCACGCCGTCGATCTTGCCGGTGAACATCGGGCTGCGGTCGAAGCCCGAGCGGATGATCTCGTGAGTGCGCGCATTGGTGTGCGTGATCCAGCAGGGCATCTGCTGCGGATGCATGTCTGCGCGACCCATGAAGCTGAACACCGGCATCGGCCCTGCCCCACCAGGCATGCCGTCGCCGGGTTGTTCCGTGCACTTCGAGAAATCGATGCTGCGGCCGTCGAGCCGCGGCGGCGTACCGGTCTTGAGCCGGCCCTGCGGCAGCTTCAGTTCCTTGAGCCGAGCCGACAGGCTGACCGCCGGCGGGTCGCCAGCACGGCCGGCCTGGTAGTTGTCGAGGCCGACGTGGATGCGGCCATCGAGGAAAGTACCCGCTGTCAGTACGACGGTGCGCGCGCGGAAAGCGATGCCAACCTGCGTGACGGCGCCGACCACGCGATCGCCCTCCACCATCAGGTCGTCGACCGCCTGCTGAAACAGGCTCAGGTTCGGCTGGTTCTCGAGCCGGCGGCGAATGGCGGCCTTGTACAGAACGCGGTCCGCCTGGGCGCGGGTCGCGCGCACGGCAGGGCCCTTGCTCGAGTTGAGGATGCGGAACTGGATGCCGGCCTCGTCCGTCGCGATCGCCATCGCACCGCCGAGCGCGTCGACCTCCTTCACCAGGTGGCCCTTGCCGATGCCGCCGATCGACGGATTGCAGCTCATCTGCCCCAGCGTCTCGATGTTGTGGGAGAGCAGCAGCGTCTTGGCGCCCATGCGCGCGGCGGCGAGCGCGGCCTCGGTGCCGGCATGGCCACCGCCGACGACGATCACGTCGAATTCTTCGGGGTACAGCATTTGGAAATGGGGGCGCACAACTGACGCGTGCGCGGCGCAAAAGGGGCACCGATTTTAATCGGCCAGGCCCATCTGCGCCCCCTGTGTGGACAAGCTAGAGGGCCATGCCAAATTGCCCGCCAACTCCCATCGATTCTCGATAGTTTGCTATGTTTTTAATAGCAAACTATCCGCGTCAGTCCGTCGCTTCCACCGTCTGTGACAGCGGCACCGGCTTCTCGATGCCGATCAGCTCGCCGCTGGGCGGCGGCGCTATCGACGGCTGCATGCTTTCATCCTGCAGCTCGCGAACGGCGAGCTTCTTGTCCGTCATGCGCACATCGCCGAAGATCGTGCAGAAGGCCACGTCCTTCGCATCGCGCCCCGTGCCCACTCGCACCAGCCGGTCGACCGGCGCCATGCGCGTCGGATCGAACAGCACCCATCGCCCGCCGAGCCAGGCTTCGAACACCGCGTGGAAATCCTGCGGCGGCTCGTCGAACCACACGTAGCCGACCACCAGCCGCGCCGGTATATTGAGCGCGCGGCAGAAGGTGATGCCCAGGTGCGCGAAGTCGCGGCACACGCCCGCGCGCGACACGAACACCTCTCGCGCGGTCGTGGTCGAGTCGCTGCTGCCGGGCTCGTAGGAAATGCTTTCGTGGATCCAGTCGACGATGGCCTGCACCCGGCCGATGCCGGGCGGCAGGTCGCCGAAGAGTTGCAGGGCGCAACGCGACATCAGGTCCGACTCGCAGTACCGCGTCGGCATCGTGTAGTGCAGCACCTCGTCGGGCACCTCGCTGACCCGCATCTCGCGCAGGTCGGTCGGCACCACCGCGTGCGCACGCTGCACGCCGGCCCTGTAGCGGATCTTCAGCGGCCCCGGCTTCGCGTCGAAACGTATGAAGCGGTTGCCGCTCCCCTCGTCGCAGAACAGCCGCATCGGGGTCGCCGGCTCGATCGCCAGCTTCTCCCCGATCACGGTCTGCATGCCCGAGCGCGCCGCCTCGATGTTGAGCAGCATGTGGGCCGGCGCCACGACCTCGTAATCGAGCTGCGCCTCGATGTGCGAGAGGTGCATCAGTCGATCGCTTTCTTCACCGCGCCCACGCCGAGCGCCGCCAGCACCACGAACAGCACCGCGAGCACCAGGAACAGGCCGAACAGCAGCTTGGCGATGCCGGCCGCGCCCGCCGCGATGCCACCGAAGCCGAGCAGGCCGGCCACGAGGGAGATGACCGCAAAAATGATCGCGTACTTCAACATCCTGGTACTCCTTGCAGCAGGCCCTGCCCACCATGCGAGGCAGCTTAGGAAACGCGTCCCGTGCGCCCGATAGTCACCGCGCGCATGCGGCCGTAGGACAAAAACGCGAGGCCGCCAAACCCGCTAGCATCCGCTGCGGTCTCTCACAACAATCAATCAACCAACCTCGTCATCACTGGAGTTTTCGAATGAAGCTGTACTACTCGCCCGGCGCCTGCTCGCTCTCGCCCCATATCGCTCTGCATGAAGCGGGCATCGCCGTCGAACCCGTGCTGGCCAGCACCAAGAGCCACAAGCTGCAGGACGGCACCGACTACTACGGCATCAACCCGCTGGGCTACGTGCCGATGCTCGAGCTCGACGACGGCACCCGCCTGCGCGAAGGCCCCGCCATCCTCCAGTACATCGCCGACCTGGCGCCCACCAAGAACCTCGCACCGGCCGCCGGCACCATGCAGCGCTACCGCCTGCAGGAATGGCTGACCTTCATCGGCACCGAAGTGCACAAGGGCTTCAGCCCGCTGTTCAACCCGAACATGCCCGACGAAGCCAAGGGCATCTTCAAGGACAAGCTCAAGTCGCGCTTCCAATGGCTCGACAAGGAACTGGCCAGCAAGGAATACCTGATGGGCGAGCACTTCAGCGTGGCCGACGGCTACCTGTTCACCGTCACCAACTGGACCAAGCCCACCGGCGTGGACATCTCCGACTTCCCCAACCTGCTCGCCTGGCATGCACGCGTGGGCGCCCGCCCGGCCGTGCAGGATGCGATGAAGGCTGAAGGCCTGCTGAAGTAATACGAAGCTCGCAAAAGAGACTGAAAGCAAGCAGAAGCAGCCAAGCGGCTCGGCCCCTTCCTAGGGAAAACCCGGGCCGCTTCAGCCACAAGCCGCACGATGCGGCTTTTTTTTCGCGCGACGCTACGGGCAGAACTCCAGCCGATCGAAGAAGGAATCCGCGCCATGCCCGAAACCCCTCCGTCCGCCGCCGAACTGCGCGAAGAGATGCGCGGGCCCGTCATGTGGCTCACCATCGAGCGCGAGGAGCGCCGCAACGCCATCAACGCCGCCGTGCTGGCCGGCCTGGGCGATGCCATCGCCCGCGCCAACAACGACAGCGCCGTGCGCGCAGTGGTCATCACCGGCGCCGGCACGCGCGCCTTCTGCGCGGGCGCCGACCTGCAAAGCGGCACCTCCTTCAAGTTCGACTACGCCGCGCCTTACCAGGGCTTCGCCAATCTCTTCCGACAGGCCAGGCAGTCGACCGTGCCGCTGGTCGCGCGCGTCAACGGTGCCTGCATGGCCGGCGGCATGGGCCTCATGGCGATGTGCGACATGGCCGTGGCCAGCAGACAGGCGGTGTTCGGCCTGCCCGAGGTGAAGGTCGGGCTCTTCCCCGCGCAGGTGCTCAGCGTGCTCGGCGGCCTGCTGCCGCGCCGCGTGCTGGCCGAGATGTGCATCACCGGCGAGCCCATCGACGCCGCGCAGGCGCTCGAGCTCAACCTCGTCAACCGCGTGAGCGACGACGTCGACGAAAGCGTCGACTGGCTGCTCGGCCGCATGCTCGACAAGTCGCCAGCCGCCATACGCCGCGGCCTCTACACCATGAAGAAGATCGAGGCCATGGCCTTCGAGGAATCGATGGCCTTCACCGAAAGCCAGATCGGCCTGTTCGCGCTCACCGAGGACGCAGCCGAAGGACAGCTCGCCTTCCGCGAGAAGCGCAAGCCGCAGTGGAGCGGACGATGAGCAACAGCAACAGCGAACGCATCGTCCGCATCGGCGGCGCCTCCGGCTTCTGGGGCGACAGCAGCGTGGGCGCGCCGCAGCTCGTCGGCAGCGGCCAGATCGACTACCTCGTGTTCGACTACCTCGCCGAACTCACCATGTCGATCCTCGCGGGCGCGCGGCTCAAGAAGCCCGAGCTCGGCTACGCGACCGACTTCGTGTCGGTGGCGATGAAGTCCGTGCTGAAGGACGTCGTGAAACAGGGCATCCGCGTGGTGAGCAACGCGGGCGGCGTGAACCCGCAAGGCTGCGCCGACGCACTGGCAGCGCTCGCGGCCGAGCAAGGCATCGCGTTGAAGATCGCCGTGGTGAGCGGCGACGACGTGTCCCCGCTGCTGCCCCAACTGCGCCAGTCGCAACCGCCCGTGCGCGAACTGCAGAGCGGCGCCGCGCTGCCCGAACGCGTGCTCACCGCCAACGCGTATCTCGGCGCACAGCCCATACGCGCTGCGCTCGACGCGGGCGCGCAGGTCGTCATCACCGGTCGCTGCGTCGACTCGGCCGTGACGCTCGGCGTGCTCATGCACGAATTCAAGTGGCAGCCCGACCAGCTCGACCTGCTTGCCTCAGGCAGCCTCGCGGGCCACATCATCGAATGCGGCTGCCAGGCCACCGGCGGCCTGCACACCGACTGGGACACCGTGCCCGACTGGCCCAACATCGGCTACCCCATCGTCGAATGCGGCGCCGACGGCAGCTTCGTCGTCACCAAGCCCGCCGGCACCGGCGGCAAGGTCACGCCCGCGGTGGTGGGCGAGCAGATGCTCTACGAGATCGGCGACCCCGCCGCCTACCTGCTGCCCGACGTGGTGGCCGACTTCACGCAGGTGCGCATCGAGCAGGCCGGCGAGCACCGCGTGCGCGTGCACGGCGCGCGCGGCCGTGCGCCCACCGCGAGCTACAAGGTCAGCGCCACCTACGTCGATGGCTTCAAGACTGCGGCTCAGCTCACCATCGTCGGCTTCGACGCGGTGACCAAGGCGAAGCGAACGGGCGAGGCCATCCTCGCGCGCACGGGTGCGCTGTTCTCGCAGTACGGCTTCGGTCCCTACAGCGGCACGCAGATCGAGGTGCTGGGCGCGGAGTCCTGCTACGGCCCGCATGCACAGCAGGCATTGCAGACGCGCGAGGCGGTGCTGCGGCTCGCGGTGACGCATCCGCGAAAGGAAGCGCTGGAGCTGTTCGCGCGGGAGGTCGCACCCGCAGGCACGTCGTGGGCACCGGGCACCACCGGCGCGGGCGGCGGACGGGCCTCGGTGTCGCCGTCGATCCGGCAATACGCGTTCCTTCTGGACAAGTCGCAGGTCGAGGCATCGGTGAGCGTCGACGGAGAACGCGTCGATGTTCCACGCATGGACAGCGCACCCGCCGACGAAGCGGCCAATGCCATCCCTTCGCCTGCCAGAGCCATCCAGACGACGATCGACACCTCCGCCACCGACAGCATCGAGGTGCCGCTGCTGCGCCTGGCCTGGGCCCGCAGCGGAGACAAAGGCGACACATCGAACATCGGCGTCATCGCTCGACACCCTGCCCTGCTGCCGCTGCTGCGCGAGCAGCTCACCGAGGCACGCGTGTCCGAGTGGCTCGCGCACCTGGTCAAGGGCCGCGTCACGCGCTACGAGGTGCCGGGCATCGACGCCTTCAACTTCGTCTGCGAACAGGCGCTGGGCGGTGGCGGCATGGCCTCGCTGCGCAACGATCCGCTGGGCAAGGGCATGGGGCAGATCCTGCTGGCCGTTCCCATGCGGGTGAGCCCCGCCTTGCTGGCATTGCTTGCCTAGCACCAATCCGTCAACCGTGCGACAGCAGGGTTGAGGCGGCGCGCTTAGCCTTGCGCCCCGTATCAACTCTGCTTTCGATCGCACGATGTCCACCCTTTTCGATCCCGTACAGGCCGGCGACCTGAAGCTCGCCAACCGCGTCGTCATGGCGCCGCTCACGCGCAACCGCTCGCCGAACGCCATCCCGCCCGACATCGCCGCCACCTACTACGCCCAGCGCGCCAGTGCCGGCCTGCTCATCACCGAGGCCACCGCCATCAGCCACCAGGGCCAGGGCTATTCCGACGTGCCCGGCCTCTACGGCACCGAGCAGCTCGACGCCTGGAAGCGCGTGACCGACGCCGTGCACGCCAAGGGCGGCAAGATCGTGGTGCAGCTGTGGCACGTGGGCCGCGTCTCGCACAACGAACTGCAACCCGGTGGCGGAAAGCCCGTCGCCCCCTCGGCCATCACCGCCAGGACCAAGACCGTGCTCATCAAGGACGGCGTGCCCACCTTCGTCGACACCTCCGAGCCGCGCGCGCTCGACGCGAGCGAACTGCCCGGCATCGTGCATGCCTACGCGGTGGCTGCGCGCAGCGCGGTGGAGACCGCAGGTTTCGACGGGGTCGAACTGCACGGCGCCAACGGCTACCTGCTCGACCAGTTCCTGAAGGACGGCAGCAACAAGCGCACCGACGACTACGGCGGCAGCATCGAGAACCGCGCCCGCCTGCTGCTCGAATCCGCGCGCGCCGTGGTCGATGCGGTTGGCGGCGGCAAGACCGGCATCCGCCTGTCGCCCGTCACGCCCGCCAACGACGCCCACGACAGCAATCCGCAGCCGCTCTTCACCTACGTGGTGAAGCAGCTCGCATCGCTCAACCTCGCCTACATCCACATCATCGAAGGCGCCACCGGTGGCCCGCGCGAGATCGAGGACCGTCCCTTCGACTACGAAGCCCTCAAGGCCGCCTACCGCGAAGCCGGCGGCAAGGCCGCATGGATGGTCAACAACGGCTACGACCGTCCCCTCGCCGAAGAGGCCCTGAAGGAAGGCGACGACCTCGTGGCCTTCGGCAAGCCCTTCATCTCCAACCCCGACCTCGTGCGCCGCCTGCGCGAGAACGCACCGCTGAACCCGCTCGACAAGGCCACCATGTACGGCGGCGGCGCGAAGGGCTACACGGACTATCCGGCGCTGGCCTGAGCCCGAAGCAGCAGCGAGGGCCATGGCAAGATGCGACGGACGCTTCGTGTCCGTCGCATCAAGGAGAGAAATGCCATGGCTCGCATCGAGCAACGACTGGCCGCGCTCGGCCTCGTCCTTCCGCCCGCAGTGACGCCGCCACCCGGCGTCGTGCTGCCTTTCCAGTTCGTACGCATCGTCGGCCGCCGCGCGCTGATCTCCGGCCACGGCCCGCTCAATGCCGACGGCACCATCGCCGCGCCGCTGGGCAAGCTGGGCCGCGAGCTGGGCGTGGAACAGGGCTACACCGCCGCGCGCCTCACCGGGCTCGCGATGCTGGGCAGCCTGCAGCGCGCGCTGGGCGACCTGGACCGCATCAGCGCATGGACGCGCGTGTTCGGCATGGTTTCCTGCGCACCGGGCTTCGACAGGCAGCCGGCCGTCATCAACGGCTTCTCCGATCTCATCCTCGAAGTCTTCGGCCCCGACATCGGCGCGCACTCGCGCAGCGCGGTGGGCATGGCGGAACTGCCGTTCAACATTCCCGTCGAGATCGAGGGCGAAGTGGAAATCGACGCATGACGGCATGGACCATCAGGCGCGCCACGAAGGACGATGCAGCCTCCATCGCCGACTGCGCCGTCGAGGCCTTCCGCCACTACATCCCGCGGCTGGGCCTCACGCCGACGCCGATGACCAGGGACTACGGCGCGTCGATCGCGAACGCGCAGGTCTGGGTCGCGCAACAGCAGGAGCAGATCGTCGCGGCGCTGGTGCTCGACGTCACCGACGAGGGCTTCCTGATCGACGTGATCGCGGTGCGCCCCACGCAGCAGGGCACCGGCGTGGGCCGCGCGCTGCTCGAGCTCGCCGAGCGCGAGGCGCTGCGGCAAGGCCACGACTCGATCTACCTCTTCACCAACGAGAAGATGAGCGAGAACCGCGCGCTCTACGAGCGCATCGGCTATGTCGAATACAAGCGCCTCGCCTTCGCGGAACGCACGCGCGTCTTTCTTCGCAAGCAACTGAAGTGACGGCCACGATGCAGCTCGAACGCATTCACCACGTCGCCATCATCTGCTCCGACTACCCGGCGTCGAAGCGCTTCTACACCGAGGTGCTGGGCCTGCGCGTGATCGCAGAAAACTACCGCGCCGCGCGCGATTCGTACAAGCTCGACCTGGCGCTGCCCGACGGCTCGCAGATCGAGCTCTTCTCCTTTCCCGATGCGCCCGCGCGCCTCACGCGACCCGAGGCGCAGGGGCTGCGCCACCTGTCCTTCGAGGTACCCGACGTGCAGGCCGCGGCCGCCGAACTCGCATCGAAGGGCATTGCCGTCGAGCCGCTGCGCACCGATGAATTCACGGGCAGGCGCTTCACCTTCTTTGCCGATCCCGACGGCCTTCCGCTCGAACTCTACGAGGCCGCACCGGAGGAAGACCTGGATGCACTGCTGCTGAAGCTCGAAGGCGCGCTCCATCTTCGAGAGGTCCGCGCGAGCGCCGCGCGGCTCGAGGAACTGCTCGACGACGACTTCCACGAGCTCGGTGTCTCAGGCACGGTGTGGACACGCACCGCCATCATCGAGGCACTGCGCGACGAGGCTTTCTCGGAACGCACGATGTCGGACTTTCGCGTGCTGCGCATGGGGCCGGACGTGGCGCTGGTCACCTATCGCGCGCACCGCGAAGCCATTCCACAGCGCCCCGGCGCGGACTCGCTGCGCAGCTCGCTCTGGCGACGACGCTCGGGCCGCTGGCGCATGGCGTTCCACCAGGGCACGCCGCTGCCGCTCTAGATCGCTTCGCCGAAGGCCACGCTCACGCGAAGGCCAGTGGGCTCGGCCGCTTCGAGCCGCAGCTCCGCGCCCAGCAGCTCTGCATAGCGCGAGACGATCGACAGCCCCAGCCCCGAGCCCTGCCCCAGCTTCTCCCCCGCGGGCCCTTGGGCCCAGCGCCGCATCAGGTCGCGCTGCGCCTCCAGCGGGATGCCGGGGCCGTCGTCGATCACGCTCAGCGTGTGGCCCGCAAGCTCGACCGTGATGGTGCGCCCGCCGTAGCGCAGCGCGTTGTCGATCAGGTTGTCGAGGATGCCCTCCACCAGCGCTTCGTTGGCGCTCACGACCACGCCGTCGTCGAGGCCGCGCGCGCCCAGGTCGACGCCTCGCGCATCGGCTCGCGCGAGGTGCCGCAGCACCGTCTGCTCCGCCAGCACGTCGAGCCGCACGGGCACGCGCTTGAGTTCGGTGCGTGCCTCCTCGGCCAGCGCGAGCGCGAGCAGCTGATCGATCAGGTGGCTGGCGCGCGCCTGGCGTTCCGACACGCGCTCCAGCTGTTCGCGCCATACGTTGGTGTCGTGCTGCGCCAGCCCGTACTCGGCCAGCGCGCGGATGCCCGCCAGCGGCGTGCGCAGTTCGTGCGCCACGTTGCCCACGAACTCGCGCTGCGCCTGCACGCTGTTGCCCAGCCGCTCGAAGAGCGAGTTGACCGCATTGCCCAGGCGCTGGATCTCGCGCGAGGTCTGCGCCACCGCCACCGGCGAAAGATCGCGCACGTCGCGCCGGTCGAGCGCGCGCTGCAGTTCGCCGAGCGGGCGCAGGTCGCTGCGGATGCCGTACCAAAGCCATACCGCGAGCAGGATCAGCAGCACGATCTGCGGCGCCAGCGCATAGCCCAGCAGCTGCCGCACCAGCGCCGTGCGGCTCAGCGTGGTCTGCGCAATGATCACGCGGTAGGGCATGCTGATGTCGGGTTCGGCGTCGTGCTCGAGCACCACCGCGCGCAGCGTGCTGCCCTCGTAGTCGACATCGGAGAAGCGGTAGCGCGAACCGTCCACCGGCAGCGGGGCCTTCAGGCCCGACTGCCCCGAGATCAGCGTGCCGTCGAGCCGCTGCACCGCGAAGTAGACCTTGTCGACCTGGTCGAAGAGCACGGTGGCCACTTCGCGCGGCGTGAGCAGCAGCTCGATGCCGCGCTCGCCCGCCTGCACGTTGGCCGACAGCGCATACGCGTCGTCGAGCATGCCGCGGTCGAAGGCCTGCTCGGAGAAGTAGTTGGCGATGACCAGCGCGATGACCGCGCCGACCATCCACGTGAGCGCCAGCGGCACCAGCACGTTGCGCAGCACGCGCCGCGTGAGCGACGGCGCGCGCACTGTCGCCGCCGGCTGCGATTCGGTGGTCTGCTCCTGGCCGGTCACGCGCGGATCAGACCTCGGCTTCGAGCAGGTAGCCGATGCCGCGCAGCGTGCGGATGCTCGCGCCGGTGCCCTGCAGCTTCTTGCGCAGGCGGGAGATGAAGGCCTCGAGCGCGTTGTCGCCGAGCGATTCGTCGAAGCTGGAAAGCTTGTCGGACAACGCACGCTTGCTCACCGTACGGCCCGGCGGACTCATGAGCTCCCACAGCACCTCGAACTCGCGCGCCGGCAGGTCGAGCGGGCCGTTCGCGGTGGAGAAGCGGCGTGCCTTGCGGTCGAGCTTCAGCTGCCCCAGCAGCACGATGTCTTCCGTGCCCTTCGCGCGGCGCACCAGCGCACGCAATCGCGCCTCGACCTCGGCCAGGTCGAAGGGCTTGCCCAGGTAGTCGTCGGCGCCGGCATCGAGGCCGGCGATGCGCTCCTCGGTGCGGCCCCGCGCGGTGAGCACGAGCACCGGCGTGCGGTCGCCGCGCGCACGCGCCTGCCGCAGCGCGGTGAGGCCACTCGCGAGACCGCTGGTGGGGCTCGCCGTGGCCGGCAGGTTGAGATCGAGCAGCACGGCATCGAAGGGCTGCACGCGCCACAGATGGTCGGCATCTTCGACATTGGTCGACACGTCCACGCGATGGCCGGCATCAGCGAGGCTGCGCACCATCACGTCGCGCAGAACGGTGTCGTCTTCGACGAGCAGAATTCGCATGGTCTTTGAATGGTTGGGGGTAATCTGCCTTGCGAACGACGGGTCAGCGGCCGGTCAGTCGCTCCAAGCGATAAACGCCACATGAGCATACGACAGCAACACGAAACGCGGGCCATTTTCATGGCCTGCGCCACGCGATGAGTGCGCGCGAACCCTCCGATCTGCTGAGCCTGGTTCCTCCGGAAGTGCAGCGCACCGCCGTGGTCCTGCTGCATGGTTTATGCAGCACGCCTGACGAGTTGCTGACCGTGCAGTCGGCGCTGCGCAGCCGCGGCTATCCGGTGTATCCGCTGTCCATCGAAGGTTACTCCTTCGACGCGGGCGCGCCGCTGCAGCGCGCGGCACCGTACGAATGCTGGCTCGACGCCATCCAGGCACAGGTGAAGGCGCTGCGCGCGCGGCACGACCGCGTGATGCTGGTCGGAATCTCCGCTGGCTCTTCACTGGCGCTGGGTGCAGCCATCCGCTGCGGCAGCGACGTCGATGCGCTGGTGCTCATGTCGACCACGCTGCGCTTCGACGGCTGGGCCATTCCGCGCACGCAGTTCCTGCTGCCGCTGGCCTTCTACACGCCGCTGGGCCGGCTCTGGCAATACCGCGAACGCCCGCCCTACGGCGTGAAGAACGAACGCGTGCGCGCCTGGATCGAGCGCGAGCTGCGCCACCGCAAGGTCTCGCGCGCTGGCAGCTCCGTCATCGGCGTGGGCCACCTGCGCGAGCACGACAGGCTCATCCGCCATGTGCGCCGCAACCTCGGCAGCGTGCAGTGCGCCAACGTGCTCGCGCTGCATGCCCATCAGGACGAGGTGGCCAGCGTGGCCAACCTGGGCATCCTCGCGCGCGGCCTCCGCTGCCGCGCATTCCGCGCCGTGGTGGTCGCCAACAGCTACCACATGATCACAATCGACAACGATCGTCAACAGGTTGTGAGCGAAACAGTGTCGTTCGTCGATGCAGTAGCGCATGGCACGATGCCCGAGCATCCGCTGTACGCCTGACCTCTTCGAACCCGTTCGACCACGCCTGAAAGGAAAGCATTCCCATGTCTTCTTCCGACGCATCCACCCCCACCTTCAACAGCATCGCGGCGATCCTCGAGACCGACTTCCGCGTCGATCGCTCGACCATCTCGCCTGCCACCGTGCTGACCGATCTCGGCCTCGACTCGCTCGCGCTGATGGAGTTCGTCTTCGCCGTCGAGGATGCCTTCCACCTGCGCATTCCCGAAGACCGCCTCGATCCGCGCGAAGCCGGCATCACGCTGCAGCGCCTGTGCGAAGTGATCGACGCGGAAAGCGCCGGCATCACCGCGGGCCAACCGGCGGAAGCAACGGCATGAGCGCAGCACCGGGCCGCCCCAGGCAAGCTCGCACCGCAGCGCGAAGCGCGGAGGCCTTCCAATGAGCAGTGGTGCCGCCCACGCCGTGCTCGCCGCCTCGGCTGCACGCGCCGCATCAGCGCCGGTGCGCGTGAGCGGCATCGGCTTCGTCACGCCCATCGGCCGCACCATCGAGGCCTTCGACGAGGCCCTGTTCGCGGGCCGTTCGGCCGTGCGCGCGCAGACGCTGGAGATCAAGGGCATGGACCCGATGGCGCTCGCCGTCGCCGCCTGCGACTTCGACTCGAACGGCGTGCGCAGCACCTCCCGCCTGCCGCTGGACCGCGGCACCGCCATGGCGCTGGCCGCCGCGCAGGACGCGGCCGGCGAAGCGAAGCTCGACCTCGAATCCATCGACCGCGACCGCCTCGGCATCTTCTGGGGCTGCGGCCTTGCGGGCGCCGGCACCTTCGACAACACCACCAGCGCGCTCTACGGCGAGCAGCGCCGTATGCGCCCGACGACCGTGCTCACGGTGATGCCCAACGCCGCCGTGGCCGAACTGGCGCTGCACTTCGGTGCACGCGGCTCGGCCATTGCCTACGCCTGTGCCTGCGCCTCCTCGGCCGTGGCCATCGGCGAGGCGATGCGCGCGATTCGCGGCGGCTGGATCGACGTTGCCATCGTCGGCGGCCACGACGCCATGCTCACGCCCGGCGTGATGGCCAGCTGGCACGCCATGCGCGTGATGGCGCCGCCGCCGGCCGATGCGCCCTCCTCCGCATGCCGCCCGTTCTCCGGCGACCGCGCGGGCTTTGCCATCGGCGAAGGCGCTGCCGCGCTGGTGCTCGAATCCGAAGCCCATGCAGCCGCGCGCGGCGCCGAAGCCGCGCCCTTCGTGCTCGCGGGCTACGCCACCAACTGCGACGGCACGCACATCACCAACCCCGACTCCGCGGGCCAGGTGCGCGTGATGCGCGCCGCGCTGCGCGACGCGGGCATCGAGGCCTCCGAAGTCGGCCACATCAACGCCCACGGCACAGCCACTTCCGCCGGCGATGCCGCTGAAGCCGCATCGATCCGCGAGGTGTTCGGCAACACCGTGCCCGTGAGCGCGACCAAGGCCATCCACGGCCACGTGCTCGGCGGCGGCGGCGCGATCGAACTCGTCGCGGCGCTGCGTGCGCTCGCACGCGAGACGCTGCCGCCCATCGCCAACCTGCAAAAACCCGATGCCGCATTCGACCTCGACTTCGTGCAGGGCGAGGCTCGCGAGGCCAAGGGCATCCGCTATGCGCTGTCCAATTCCTTCGCTTTTGGCGGCACCAACGCTGTCATCGTGGCCGGCCGCGCGTCCGATCGCTGAAGATTCGCTGAACACTTCCTGAAAAAACGCGCGGTGCATCGGCTGGTCGTTTTCGTCGTGCCGGTGTTCGCGCTGCTCATGGCGTGCGAGTTCGCCTGGGGCTGGTTGAAGCGGCGCAACACCTACCGCTTCAACGACACGCTCGGCAGCCTGAGCCAGGGCCTGCTGAGCCAGGCGCTCGCGGTCTGCACGCAGCTCTTCCAGATCGGCCTCTACGCGATGGTCTATCCGCTGGTCGCGATCTGGACCCGGCCCACCTTCTGGGACAGCGCCATGGGCTGGATCGCGGCCGTGCTGCTCTTCGACTTCTTCGACTACTGGTTGCATCGCGCAGGGCACGAGTCAGCGGTGTTATGGGCCGCGCACTCGGTGCACCACCAGAGCCAGCACTTCAACTTCTCCACCGCGCTGCGGCAGGAGAGCACGGTGGCCTTCCTGGGCTGGGCCTTCTACCTGCCGATGGCGATGGTGGGCGTGCCGCCCGAGCAGTTCGGCCTCGCGGGGCTGATCGTGCTGGTCTACCAGTTCTGGATCCACACGGAGCACATCGGCAAGCTCGGCTGGTTCGACCGCGTGTTCTCTTCGCCGTCGAACCATCGCGTGCATCACGCCGTGAACGATGGCTACGTCGACCGCAACTACGGCGGCATGCTCGTGGTGTGGGACCGGATGTTCGGCACCTTCGCGGAAGAGACCGAACGCTGCGTCTACGGCACGCGCAAGGCACTCGCGAGCTTCGACCCGATGCGCGCGATCCTCGGCCCCTACGCGCCGCTGCTGCGCGACGCCTGGCACACGAAGCGCTGGCAGGACAAGATCGCCGTGTGGTTCAAGCCGCCGGGCTGGCGGCCGGCCGACGTGGCGGCGCGTTTCCCCGAGCCCGCGTTCTCGCTGGAAGAAGCCATGCACATCCATGACCCCGCGCTCACGCGCCCACAGGTCGCTTCGGCCGCACTTCACTTCGCATGCTGGGTCGGCGTGACGCTGGCCTTTCTCTGGCGCGCCGACGATCTCGCGTTCCAGATCGGGCTGATGCTTCTCGTGCTCGCGGTCGGCGGCTTCTGGTCCATCGGCGCCGTGCTCGATTCGCGGCTTCGGCTGCGATGGGCCTGGTGCGCGCAGGCAGCATTGCTGGCGATCTCGGCGGTACTGCTCTTCACCTGAACACCCGATCACCTGAGCCTGGCCCGCTATGCTCTGCGCCTTCATCGTTGCGGGGCATCCATCATGCGCAGGCTGGCCACACCCGAAGACATCGACACCGTCTTCGCCCTCTACATGCACGAGAAGGTCGTGCCCTACCTGGGCTACGACCCGATGCCGCTCGAAGACTTCCGGCCGATCTACCGGCAGCTGCTCGACGGGCGCGACTTCTTCGTCTACGAGCGCGACGGAGACATCGCAGGCTTCTATCGCGCCTCGCGCTATCCCGGCCGCGTGCGCCACGTGGCCAGCCTCGGCACGCTCGCGGTGAACCCCGCGCTGCATGGCCAGGGCATCGCGCTGGCCATGGTGACGGACGCGATCGAGCGGCTCAGGTCGGAGGGCGTCGAGCGCATCGAGCTCATCGTCGAGAGCGACAACGCGCCGGCGCTGCGCTTCTACGAAAAGCTCGGGTTCGAACGCGAAGGCACGCTGCGCAAGTTCTACAAGCGTGCCGGCGATGCGCAGGCCATCGACGACCACGTCATGGCGCTGCTCTTCGACTGAGCGACCAGCACGAGAGGCTCAAGGCTTCCAGCGCCGCAGCAGCAGCGCATTCGCCATCACGCTCACGCTCGACAGCGCCATCGCCGCACCGGCCACCACAGGGCTCAGCAGGCCGAAGGCCGCGAGCGGAATGCCGGCCACGTTGTAGGCGAAGGCCCAGAACAGGTTCTGCCGGATCTTCGCCACCGTGCGTGCCGAAAGCTCGAAGGCCTGCGCGACCAGCGCGAGATCTCCACGCATCAGCGTGATGCCCGCGGCTTCCATCGCCACGTCGGTACCACCGCCCGAAGGCGCCATCGCAATGCCCACGTCGGCCGCAGCCAGTGCGGGCGCATCGTTGGCACCGTCGCCGACCATCGCTACGACGTGGCCGTTCTTCCTCAACGCGGCGACCTGCGCAGCCTTGTCGGCCGGCAGCACATCGGCGCGCACATCCTCCGCCGCGATGCCGAGCCGAGCCGCCATCGCCTGGGCAGCGCGAAGGTTGTCGCCCGAGATCATCACCACGCGAAGGCCCCGGGCACGCAGCGTGCGGATCGCTTCCGCGGCCTGCGGCTTGGGTTCGTCGGCGAAGGCGAGCAAGGCCTGCACATGCGCGGCACCGGCATCGTCGAAGCGCAGCAGCGCGGAGACTGTTGTGCCTTGCGATTGCAGGCAATCGACTTCCGCATCGTCGGGCATCGCGTCGAGCTCGCGGCACCAGCGCAGGCTGGCGATGGCCCATTGGACGCCCTCGACTTCTCCGCGCACGCCACGACCCGGAAAGGCTTGCATGACTCCGAGCGCGGGGACCTGCAGATTGCGCTGCGCCGCCGCCGACAGCACCGCCTTTGCCAGCGGATGCTCGCTGCCGCCCTGCAGGCTCGCGGCAGTGGCCAGCAACTGGTCTTGCGAAGCAGCGGCACCCGCCACGGGCACCAGCGCGGTCAGCACCGGACGCCCGATGGTCAGCGTGCCTGTCTTGTCGAAAGCCACGGTGTCGACGCGGTGCGCGATCTCCAGCGAACGCGCGTCCTTGATCAGCACGCCATGCCGCGCCGCCACGCCGGTACCCGCCATCACGGCCACCGGTGTAGCGAGGCCCAATGCACAGGGACATGCGATGACCAACACCGCCACGGCATGGATCAGCGCCGTCTCGATGCCGGCCCCCGCCACCATCCAGCCCGCGAAGGTGGCCAGCGCGATCAGCAGCACCACCGGCACGAACACGGCCGCGACCTTGTCCACCAGGCGCTGGATCGGCGCCTTCGCAGCCTGCGCGTCTTCCACCAGGCGGATGATGCGCGCGAGCACGCTCTCGGCGCCGATCGCGCTCACCTCGATGACCATGCGGCCGTCGCCATTGACTGCGCCGCCGGTGAGCGCATCGCCCGGTCCCTTGGCCACAGGCAGCGGCTCGCCGGTGAGCATGGATTCGTCGACCTCGGATTGCCCTTCGATCACCCGTGCGTCGGCCGGCACGCGCTCGCCGGGCCGCACCGCGAGACGGTCGCCCACCATCACCTCGGCCAATGGCACGTCGCTTTCCTTGCCTCGGGCGCCGATCAGGTGCGCCACTTCAGGCCGCAGCTGCTGCAGGGCACGGATCGCGGAAGTGGCCTGGCGCTTGGCGCGCGCCTCCAGCCACTTGCCGAGCAGCACCAGCGTGATCACCACCGCCGAGGCCTCGAAGTACAGATGCGGCACCATGCCGTGGCCCGCATGCTCGCCGGTGGACGCACGCCACCAGAGCCAGAGCGAGAGACCGAAGGCTGCGCTGGTGCCCAGCGCCACCAGCAGGTCCATGTTGCCGGTACGCGCCTTCACCGCATGCCAGCCGGCGCGATAGAAGCGCGCGCCAAGCCAGAACTGCACCGGCGTCGCGAGCAGCAGCTGCACCCACGGCGGCAGCATCCAGTCGAGCCCGAAGAGATCGCCCAGCATCGGCGCCATCAACGGAATCGACAGCGCGAGGCCGATCGCGACCGGGCCGAAGCCGGCCCATGGCGAGAGCGCTGCTTCATCGGCCGCACTGTCCGGCGTACGAGGCTCGTAGCCGGCAGCGCGCACTGCGCGACGCAGGCGGGCATCCATGTCTTCGCTGCCGCCCGTCACCACGCGGGCCGATTCGGTCGCGAGGTTCACGCTCACGTCCTGCACGCCCGGAACGTTCTTCAGGGCACGCTCGACACGCATGACGCACGAGGCGCAGGTCATGCCGCCCACCGAGAGGTCGAAGGTGGAAAGGGAGGGATTCGACTGAAGTTTTTCCATGTACGAAGGCTAAAGCCTCACACCATGTCAAGGTCAAGCGGACATCTTCAGAGCCCCTGCCCTGGACATTGACATCGTGAGAGGGTTCAAACTGTGGCCTCTCGATATCCCTCATTTTCAAGGAGCTACACGATGAGCCAGAAATTCCAGGTCACGGGCATGAGTTGCGGCCACTGCGTCAACGCAGTACAGAACGCGGTGCAGACGGTGGATCCCGAAGCGCAGGTCACGGTCGATCTGGAGACGGGTCATGTCGACGTGCTGAGCGAGCAGCCGCGCAAGGACATCGTGGCCGCCATCGAGAACGCGGGGTACGCGGTTCAATGACGGTGGGCAACGTCACCATCGGTGAAGCGGCGCAGCGCTCCGGCGTTTCGGCCCGCATGGTCCGCCACTACGAAGGGCTGGGCCTGCTGCCGGCGGTGGCGCGCACCGAGAGCGGCTACCGCCAGTACGGCGAAGCCGACATCCACACGCTGCGCTTCATCAAGCGCTCGCGCGACCTGGGTTTCTCGATGGAAGAGATCGCCGAGCTGGTCGGACTGTGGAACAACCGGCGGCGCACGAGTTCGAGCGTGAAGCGCATCGCCGAGAAGCATCTTGGCGAACTGGAGCAGCGCATCGCGGACATGCAGTCCATGCGCAACACGCTGGCGCATCTGGTCCACTGCTGCCACGGCGACGCCCGCCCGGATTGCCCGATCCTGGACGACCTCGCGAATTAGGTACTCCCCCAGGCTTCGCGCACTTCGTGTCGCTTCGCCAACCCCCTCGCCGGGGGCAATACCTGCGGCCCGGCAAAGCCGGTTCCGCGGTGTTCCTGGAACTACTCTTTCAAGCGCCGCGGACGAGCGAGAGCACCTTGCCCGCATCCAGCGTGCGGGCCTTTTCCTGGATGGCGGGCAGATATTGCGTCTGCAGGTTCTGGCCTTCCTTCACCACGCCGGAGAAAGTGTCCTTCAGCATCTGCGTCGAGAGCGTGCGGCCGCCGGCGTAGTAGCGCTTGGCGACGTGGCCCAGTGCGTAGGTCGACGCGAAGCTCATCCCCGAGCTCACGGCCTGGTTGCCCAGCCCGCGCAGCAGGCCGCCGCCGACCTTTCCGAGCAGGCCTCCGAGCAGCTTGCGACCGGCCTGTTCCAGGTACTGCGAGGTGAGGCCCACGCCGACCGTGGCCAGGAAATCCTTGATGTGGCCGCTGTCGAGCTCGTAGCCGTACGACTTGCCGATGCGGTAGACCAGCTTCATCTGCAGCGGAATGATGGCCATGGTCGATAGCGTCTCGGGCAGCAGCTCGAGCGCGCCGTTGAGGATGGAGGCGTTGAGGATCGACTTGTCCAGCTCGGCCGTATCGGGAGTGTTCGGCGCCGACGGCGCCACGGCGACGGCTGCCGCTGCTCCAGCGGTTGCGGCCGCTGCCGCCGGCACCGCGGCCGCGATGTCTTCCGCCTGCTGCGAAAACGCCGCCGCCGAGGCATCCAGCCCCAGCGAGGTGCGCACGTCCGTCAGGAACATGCGCTCCGCCTCCGACTGCGTGCCGTCCGCGTCGCAGACGCACACCGCCATCTCGTAGGCCAGCTGCCTCGCCTCGGGACTCTTCAGCTCCCCTGCCACCGAGGCCAGCGACACGCGCTTCATCAGCACGTCCTGGTAGAGCGTCGGCAGGTTCAGGCCGTCGGACTGCGACAGGCCTTCCGCGATGCGCTTGATCTCCGCGCGCTCCCGCTCGTGCTTCTCGCCGTCGACGAAGGCAGCCAGCAGGCTCAGGGTAACTATCGACTTTGTTTCAGAAGGTGTCATGTTCGCTATTTCCGCAATTTCAACGACCCGGTGGGGTCGCGGCCCGCGCCAGAAGGTTCCTTCGCCCGTTCTCCCCACAAACCTTGGGCAACTCTGTGGATAACGTCGGCACTTCTGTGTAGGGGTCTCGCAAGCCGTTGATTTAAAAGAAGAATCCTTAGTCTGCCCATTTTTTCGGCAATGAATTTCTCCGGGCAAAAACCGCTTTCGCAGATTTTCGAAGGGCCGTCAAAGGACAAGTCTGGGGACATTTTTTGAACAAGGCATGGTTTATCCACAGGCCCGAAGGGTTACCCAATGTTGTCCATGTCGCGGGTACAAACCGGAAGCGCAGCTGCGCACAGTGACAGCGGCATGACAAGTGCTTGTCGCATAACGAAAAAAGCGGCATGTCCACAGAGGGACGCGACCCTTATCTACTACTACTAATTTGAATAATAAAAACAAGAGATAGGGAACAAGAGAAGCCGCGCCCCGAAAAAAACGCAGCGAACGGCCGCGCCGGTCCCGAACGCCGCGGGCGAAACCGGTCCTCCCGGTTTCCTCCTCCCCCTCGCTAACATTCGCGGATGAGCTTCAAACCCCGGATCCTGATCGCCGAAGACGAGTCGGGCATCGCCGACACGCTGCAATACGTCCTGAAGAGCGACGGGTTCATCCCGGTCTGGTGCGCCACGGCCGAGGAAGCCATCGCCCAGTTCGCGCAGGAACCGCCTGCGCTGGCCATCCTGGACATCGGGCTGCCCGATCTCAACGGTTTCGAGCTCTTCAAACGCCTGCAGGCGCTCAATCAGTCCATGGGCGGACCGGAGGTACCCATGGTGTTCCTCACGGCCCGCAGCGACGAGATAGACCGCGTGGTCGGCCTCGAGCTGGGCGCGGACGACTACATCGCCAAGCCTTTCTCGCCACGCGAGCTCGTTGCACGCGTACGAACCATCCTGCGGCGCAGCGCCAGAAACGGCTCAGGAGCCCCGTCAACGGGCGCGGGAGGAAACCAAGGGGTCCCCCATCAGATTTCGGGCCACGCACCTCCTGCGACCTCTCAGGTGCCTCCAATGCCCTTCGCGCTGGACAGCGAGCGCATGCAGATCCGCTATTACGGACGTCTGCTGGAACTCTCTCGCTACGAATACGGCTTGCTGAAGCTGCTGGTGCAGCGACCCGGCCGCGTCTTCACGCGCGACGAGCTGCTCGAACTCGTCTGGGACGACTCCAGCGACAGCTTCGACCGCACGGTCGACGCGCACATCAAGACCCTGCGCGCCAAGCTCAAGGCGATCGCGCCGGAAGTCGAGCCGATCCGCACGCTGCGCGGCACCGGCTACGCACTGAACGAAGAACTGCCGTCAAAGGCATGACGCCGCCCCTGGCCTGCCTTGTCGCGGAATACCGCGGAACCGGCTTTGCCGGGCCGCAGGTGTTGCCCCCGGCGAGGGGGTTGGCGCAGCGACACGAAGTGCGCGAAGCCTGGGGGAGAGCCAGGCCTTGACCCGGCGCACGCGCATCTTCATCGGCATCCTGCTGATCTACACGGCGGGTATCGCCTTCCTGCTGTACCGCGTCGTCTCGGACATCGATCCGCGCTACCGTGAATCGGCGGAGGAATCGCTGGTCGAGACCTCGCAACTGGTGGCCAGCCTGGTCGAGCAGGACGTGATCGCCGGCGCCATCAACACCGCGCGGCTGGAACCGCTGTTCCGCACGGTCTACGCGCGCGAGTTCTCGGCGCAGATCTACAACCTGCACAAGAGCCGCGTCGAGCTGCGCGTGTACGTCACCGACCGCAACGGCCGCGTGATGTTCGATTCGCTCGGCAGGCACCTCGGCGCCGACTATTCCAAATGGAGCGACGTGAGCCGCACGCTCGCCGGCCTGTACGGCGCGCGCACCTCGCGCGACGTCGACGGCGATCCGCGCACCTCGGTGATGTACGTGGGTGCTCCGATCCGCTGGAACAACGAGATCGTCGGCATGGTCAGCGTCGGCAAGCCGGTGCAGAGCTTCGGCCAGTTCGTGGAGGACGCGCGCGTGCGCACCATCTGGGTCGGCGTGGGCTCGGCGCTGGCGCTGCTGCTGCTCACGCTGATCGTCTCGGTCTGGCTGGTGCGGCCCTTCGGCCTGATCCGCGACTACTGGACCTGGGTGCGCGCCCAGCGCAGCCTGAGCCTTTCACGCATGGCACGGCGCGCGGTGGACGGCGTGCGCACAGGCTTCAGCGAAATGCGCGACGCGCTCACTGGCCGCAACTACGTGGCCGACTACGTCCAGACCTTCACGCACGAAGTGAAGAGTCCGCTATCCGCCATCCGCGGCGCGGCCGAGCTGCTGCAGGAACCTTCGATGCCACATGCCGAGCGCGAGCGTTTCCTGAAGAACATCGAGCGCGAGACGCAGCGCATCCAGGAAATCGTCGACCGCATGATGGAGCTCACCGCGCTCGAGACCCGGCGCGCGCTCGACCGCACGGAACCGGTGTCGCTGGCCGCGCTCATCGACGACATCGCCGCCAGCGCGCAGCCCGCCGCCGCCAAGCGCAGCATCAGGCTGCTCGTGAACATCCGCAACGAAGCGCGAACCGAGGGCGATCCTTTCCTGCTGCGCAGGGCGATCAGCAACCTGCTCGACAACGCCATCGATTTCTCGCCGCGCGACAGCGAGGTGCTGCTCACGCTGGAAACGACGTCGAAGCTCGCCCGCGTGAGCGTGCGCGACCACGGGCCCGGCATTCCGGAGTACGCACAGGAAAAAGTCTTCGAGAAGTTCTATTCGCTCGCCAGGCCGCACAGCCAGAAGAAGAGCACGGGACTCGGGCTGGCATTCGTGAAGGAGATCGCGGCCCTGCACCATGGCCGCATCGACCTGGGCAATGCGTCGCGCGGCGGGGCGGTGGCCACGCTCACTCTGCCGCTGTCGTCACATCACTGAGCGGATCTCGACGAGTTCGGGGCGCGGTGGGAGCGATTCGGGAAGACGCAGATCCCACACCAAGCCGCAGCGCTCGAGCAGCCTGAGCATCCACCATCCCGGGTCCCATTCCCCGGGCGCGAGGCCAAGCCGGGCCGAGCCCGGAAAAGCATGATGGTTGTTGTGCCAGCTCTCACCCATGGTCAGCAGCGAGGTCCACGGTATGTTTCGCCCTTGCGCTGCGGCGCCACGCACTTCGTAGCTCATCGCGCCCTGGTTGTGCGCAAACCAGCCGATCAACCAATGGCCCAGCACGCCTGCGGTGACACGTGCGCACACGCCCCAGAAAACGAAAGCCCATCCGCCCAGGAGATAGAAGAGCACTGCGATGGGCAGCTGCTGCAGCATCCAGGTTCTTTCGAGCCAAATCAGGAAGCGGTCGTTCGCGACGAATGGTTCGATCCGGATGTGAGGCGGATGCGAGAGATGAAGCTCGCAGTGAAGCTGCCACCATGCATCGATCCAGAAACCGCGGCCATGCCGCAGGTAGTCGTGGCAGACCGGCAGGCGTTGTGCGTAGTCACGCAACTCACGCTGGCGAAGAATGCCCAGCGGCCCGGCCAAGCCGACGAGCACGCCGCAATAGATCAATGCGTAGCGCAACCATCGTGGACATTGAAAGCTGTGGTGAATCAGCTGGCGGTGGCTGCCCAGCGAGTGGCCGAACAGCAGCACGAATGCGGTGCTCGCAACGAAAAGCGTGAATGCATCCCACCGGAAAGAGAAAACGCCACCAACCAGCGCGGCGGTGGCCATTCCGGAGAACCAGAGCGACTTGACCGGTGCGTACAGGACTTCGCCTTCGCAGACGAAGTCCGCCTGCCCCGCGTGAACCCGATGGTGATCGAGACCCGAGGGCAGCATCGCGGGAAACTCAGCGCCCGATCAGCGCGCGATAGGCTTCGCGCGTTTCCGGACTCACCGCCCCGAGGGCCTGCAGGTACTGCGTCTGGTGCTGGCCGATCATGCGTGCCGAGGCCACCGTCTTCGAACGGCAATACCAGTGGCAGGTGTGCTGCATCAGGAACAGCTCGGCCGACATGGTGTAGGCCTTGGACTTGGGCGTGCGGCCCGCTTCGTTGCGCATCACGCCGGCGATGCCGCGCGCGTGGATGAGCAATGCCTGTCGCATGTCGAAGCTCGCGGCCGGAAAGAGCTGGGTGAAGAGCGGAATGGCCACGGGCAGCTTGCTGACGCGCGTGATGGCCTCGGGCATGCGCGAGAACTCGGCCGCGAAGCCGTCGACCTGGCCCGAGAGCTTTTCCTCGGTAGTGTCGAGCAGTTGCCAGATCTGGCGGCGGCGCTCGGCGTCGTCTTCGCCGAGGCAGCGCATGTAGCCGGAGGTGAGGCTCTCCATCAGCTTCTCGATCTGATAGCGGCCGAGGTGGCTGGCCAGCAGCGCGATACGAATGCGCTGTTCCCTGGACTTGAGTATGTAGAAGCCGGCGGCGAAGAGCGCCACCAGGGTGAGGATTTCCATGAATGCGAGAAGAAGGAGAAAAAGAGAAGGCGGGAAGCAGCACCGAGTGTAGGCACCGCGACCCGCCGTCTCTTTTCAACTTCGTGAAGAGCGCCTGGCTACCGGAAGAAATCGAGGATCCGGTTGCGCTCTTCCGGCGGAGGCGGTGCACCGACGGGCGCGCCGGTGAGCTGCTCCACCGGCAGCGGAACTGCCTCGGCGTTTTCCACGCCAAGGCTCGCCACGTTGTGGCCCGGCGTGAAGTCGTCGAAGTACCACTCGCCGTCGAGGTTCACCACGCCTTCCGGCTGGGCGGGGCGGGTCACGGGCACGCCCTGCAGCGCGGTCTGCATGTAGCCGGTCCAGATCGGCAGGCTCAGGCTGCCGCCGGTCTCGCCGCGCACGCCGAGTTGGCGCGGCGTGTCGTAGCCGACCCATGCGATGCCCACCATGGTCGGCTGGAAGCCGGCGAACCAGGTGTCGAAGGAATCGTTGGTGGTGCCGGTCTTGCCGTAGAGGTCGTCGCGCTTGAGTGTCTGGTAGGCCTTGAAGCCGGTGCCGTTGCGCACCACGCTCTGCAGCAGCGAATCCATGATGAAGGCATTGCGCTGCGGAATGGCGCGCCGGCTTTCGTCGAGCACCGGCGGTTCGGTTTCCATGATGACCTTGTCCCGCAGGTCGGTGACGCGCGTGACCAGGTACGGATTGACGCGGTAGCCGCCGTTGGCGAACACCGAATAGCCCACGGCCATCTGCATCGGCGTGACCGAGCCGGCGCCCAGGCCCATCGGCAGGTTGGCGGGGTGCTTGTCCTTGTCGAAGCCGAACTTCGTGACCCAGTCCTGCGCGTAGGGCGCGCCGATCGACTGCAGCACGCGCAGCGTGACCAGGTTCTTCGATTTCATCAGCGCGGTGCGCAGCGGCATCGGGCCCTCGTAGGTGCCCTCGAAGTTCTTCGGCTCCCACGGCTGGCCGCCGTTGGCGCTGGCATCGAAGTACAGCGGCGCGTCGTTCACCACGGTGGCGGGCGTGAAGCCCTTCTCGAGCGCGGCCGAGTAGATGAAGGGCTTGAAGCTCGAGCCCGGCTGGCGCCAGGCCTGCGTCACGTGGTTGAACTTGTTCTTGCCGTAGTCGAAGCCGCCCACCAGCGCCTTGATGGCGCCGCTGCGCGGATCCATGCCGATGAAGGCGCCTTCCACCTCGGGCAGCTGCGTGATCTCCCAGGTGTTCTTCGGCGTCTTCGCCACGCGGATCACCGCGCCGCGGCGGATCTTGATGTTCTGCGGCGCCTTAGCGGCAAGGCCCGACTGCGCGGGCTTCAGGCCGTCGCCCGTGATCTGGATGGTCTCGCCATTCGCGCGCACGGCGCTGATTTCCTTGGCGCTCACATCGAGCACCACGGCCGCGATCACGTCGCCGTTGTCGGGATGCTCGGCCAGGGCATCGTCCACTGCCTCGTCGATTTCCTTCTGTTCCGTCGGCAAGTCGACGAAGCGCTCGGGCCCGCGATAGGGCTGGCGGCGCTCGTAGTCCATGATGCCTCTGCGCAGCGACCTGTAGGCGGCTGCCTGGTCGGCCGCGACGATCGAGGTGTAGACCTTCATGCCGCTGGTGTAGATGCTGTCGCCGTACTGCGCGTACATCATCTGGCGCACCGTCTCGGCCACGTATTCGGCATGCAGCCGGTTCGGATCGGCCGCGTCGCGCAGGTGCAGCTCTTCCTTCTTCGCGGCCGCCGCCTGTTCGGCGGTGATGAAGCCGGTCTCCTGCATGCGGTCGATCACGTACAGCTGGCGCGCACGCGCGCGGCGCGGGTTGGCCACCGGGTTGTTGGCGCCGGGCGCCTTCGGCAGGCCGGCGAGCATCGCGGCCTCGGCGATGGTGATGTTCTGCAGCGGTTTGCCGAAGTAGGTCTCGGAGGCGGCGGCGAAACCGTAGGCCCGGTTGCCCAGGTAGATCTGGTTCAGGTAGATCTCGAGGATCTGGTCCTTCGTGAGCTGCTGCTCGAGCCGCATCGCCAGCAGGATCTCGTAGGTCTTGCGGCTCATGGTCCGCTCGGAGGTCAGGTACACGTTGCGTGCCACCTGCATGGTGATGGTCGAGGCGCCCTGCTTGCGGCCGCCCTTCAGGCTGGCGACGGCGGCGCGAAGGAATCCCTTGTAGTCGACGCCGCCGTGGTCGTAGAAGCGCGCGTCTTCCACTGCCAGCACCGCGTCCTTCATCACCTTGGGAATGTTGGCGAAGGGCGTGAGGTTGCGGCGCTCTTCACCGAACTCGCCGATCAGCTGGCCTTCGGTGGAATACACGCGCAGCGGCAGCTTGGGACGGTAGTCGGAAAGCTTCGAGACGTCGGGCAGCTTCGGGTAGATGGTGACCACCGCGACGATGGCCGCGACCAGCACCACCAGCGCGCCGGAGCCGACACCGATGGCCGCCCAGCCGGCGATGCGCTTCCAGTTGAGGCGGGAATCGCGAGGCGCCGCGCCGTCGTCGCCGGAAGCCTTGGAATTTGAGCGTTTGAACATGGGAAATGCCTGTTTGGCTAGCGAAAGGATTGGAGCCGCCGCGCGTTGCCGCGTTCCAGCATCCGGAAGTCGAGCGTGCCCTGCCGCGCAGCCCGCTGCGCGCAATGCATGGCATCGAAATACTTGTCGTGGTCGAAGGCGATCAGCAGGAGGTCCACGCCGGCGTTCAGGGCGTGGACGGTGGCGTCGCAAAGACCGCGGTTGTAGGCCGCGCCCATCGTGAGATCGTCGGTGACGAGCAGGCCCTGGTAGCCCCATTCGCCTCGAATCACCCGCTGCACGATTTTGCGCGAGAAAGAGACCGGATATCCGGCGTCGAGTTCCGCAAGGATGACATGGCCCAGCATGATTGCCGCATCCGAATGTTTCGACACGTCTTGAAACGGCTTCCAGTCGTGCGACGCGAGCCGGGCGACCGGCGTGCGCAGTTCGGCGGCGAAATGGTGGGTGTCCTCGGTCACGCCGGCAAGGCCGGGAAAGTGCTTGAGCGTGCCGCGTACCCCAGCGGATTCGAGGCCCAGTTCGTAAGCGAGCGCCACCTGCGCGGTGACGGCCGGGTCGGCCGAGATGGCCCGTTCGTCGATGCGGGTGTGCAGGTCCCAGCGGCCCGGCGCGCGGCCGGTGCGCAGGTCGACCACCGGGCTGAAATTGAGAGTGATGCCCAGGTCGGCGAGAGCCCTGCCCTGCCGGGCTCCGTAGGCATGGGCGCGTTGCGCGAGTTCGTCGTCGGGCAGGTCGGCATCGAGCAGCGAGGCCAGCGAGGGCTGGCGCTCCACGAGCGGCGACAGGCGCGAGACGGTGCCGCCTTCCTGGTCGGTCGCGACGACCAGCGGTGGCAGGCCGGCCGCGCGGCGCACCGCCTGCAGGCCTGCGATCTCGTCGCGCAGCTCTTCGGCCGTACGTCCCTGGACATTGCGACCGGTTACGAAGATGCCGCCGATCAGCCCCTTGCTGGCCAGCTCCCGAAGATTTTTCGCATCGTCGTAGCCGACGATGAAGTGCGCGCCCAGCGCCTGTGCGAGCGGGCCCTCCGACGCATTCACCTCGGCACGGTGTCGGTGCGAGGCGGCCTCGTTGCACAAGGCGGTCAGCAGGGCCGCGAATGCCAGCCCGAGCGCTACCGGGCGCAGCCTGCCGCGCGCGAGCCGCCACGCAATCGCTATGGTTGCCACCAGCATCGCCAGCAGCAGGGGCAGTTCCCATGCGCGCATGAAGCGCAGGTGCGGATCCTTCAGGTGCCAGGCCCAGAACCACAGCGTGGCCAGAGCCAGCCAGCCCGCGGCACCCGCGATGACCCGCAGCAGCCTCATGCCGCCTGTGCTTCCTGTGCCGCGACCGGCGCCGGCTCCGTGCGCCGCGAGAGCGCATACCAGTCGACCTTGCGCGTCACGAGCATCAGCACGGACAGCATGCCGAAGATCAGCAGCGCGCCCAGCAGCAGTGCGTTGCTTTCCGAAGCCAGCAGGCCGTAGAGCGCGCCATACAGCAGCGCAACGAAGGCGCCGAACGACAGGCCGCGCCGCCAGCCACCGAGCACCGCGCTGAAGTACACGGCCAGCAACGCGACGCTCGCCGAGGCGGCGCCCGCGTAGGCCATCCAGAACGCGAACTTCTCCGACAGCGCCAGCAGCAGCAGGAAGAACAGCGCGATCGACAGGCCGACCAGGCCGTACTGGATCGGATGCAGGCGCAGCTTGCGGAACAGCTCGAACATGAAGGCGGCCATCAGCACGAGCCCGATGAAGAGTACGCCGTACTTGCCTGCGCGCGTGCTCATCGAATAGACGTTGATCGGCTGCGCGAGCGACACGTCGAAGGTCTGCAGCGGGCCCATGTTGCGGCGTGCCGGAGCGGCTGCAGCTGCCGGGTGGGCGCTGCCCGCCACGTCCGCCGAGCCGCCCTGGCCAGAGAGACCCGCACGCACCTGTTCGCGCGCCGAGGTCACGAGCGAGGAAACGCGCCAGTGCGCGTCGAAGCCCTGGGGCGTCACGCTGCGCTCGGCCGCGAGAAAGCGGCCGCCGAAGCTGGGATGTGCCCAGGGCGAACGCAGATGCGCGGTCGTCTCCTCGGCGATGGGCGCAATGGCCAGCGTGTCCTGCCCGACCAGGCCCAGCTTCATCTCGAAGGGAATCGGCTTGCCGGCTTGCCAGGCCGCGAGAGCGGCGCCGGTGACCGGCGCGTGGATGCCGTCGGCGAACCAGGCATCGTCGGCCAGGCCCGGCACGCGCTGCCTGAAGCGAAGGTCCTCGCCGCCCATCGTCATGGTCGGCGAGCCGTCGAGGCCGCGCAGGTCGCTCACGTTGAAGGCGATGAGGGGCGCCTTGAACTCGATCTTCGAATCGGTCTCGCTGTGCGACACGGCCTTGGGGTCGAAGGCCGCGAAGCCGCCGCTGAGCGTGGCGTCGAGTGTGTAGAAGGGAATCCTGAAGATGCCGCGGTAGCGTTCCTGCGGCGCCATCGAGCCTTCGATGTGCAGCTTGTCGGGGAACACCACGTGGGCCATCTCCTTGCTGCGCGGTTCCTGGCCGATCACCTTGCCCTGCGCGTTGCGCAGCGGCTCCATCCACTTCTCCACGTACGGCACCAGCAGCAGCGGGCCGACCATCGTCTGGCGGCCCGCATAGGTGGCGGCGAGCTCGGCGGCGGCTTCGCGCTGGCTTTCGCCGCGGGCGCGGTTGATCGAATCGATCTCTCCCAGCGGAATGCACAGGAGCAGCAGCAGGAAGAACAGGCCGGCGACTTTCGCCAGCATGGAGCTCTGGAGCGCCTTCAACAGCTGAAACATCTTTTTCTCTCCTCGTCTGTAGCGATGGCCGCGATGCTCGCTGCCCGACCGGAAGGCCGTGTGAAGCGCCAGCGGCGCCTCGCTTCACACAGACTTCACACAGCGGGCGCGGGCTGCAAGCGACTTCAAGGGGCCTTCCAACTGTCTTCTCGCGCGGTGATGAAAGTTGCGGCCGTGCAAGTTCGCACGGACAAGGACCCCGCCATGGATGCCCAAACCACCACACGTCCCGGCCGCTGGCTCTGGCTCGCCACCGTGAGCCTGGCGACCGCGGGCTTCATCGCCATGGGCGTGCGCCCGGCGCACGCGCAGGAAGCGCCCGCCGGGCCGCGCCTGAAGACCGAAAGCCCCTATTTCTTCGTGAAGAGCGACGACCCTTCGGTCGACCGCCTGCCGCTCAAGGGCACCGAGGTCTCGGTGAAGATCTCAGGCGTGATCGCCGACGTGACGGTCACGCAGACCTACCGCAACGAAGGCCAGCGCGCCATCGAAGCGAAGTACGTTTTCCCCGGTTCGACCAAGGCCGCGGTGAGCGGTCTCAACGTGCGCCTGGCCGACCGGCTCATCACCGCGCAGATCCGCGAGAAGCAGCAGGCGCAGATCGAGTACGACACCGCCAAGAAGGAAGGCAAGACCGCAGCGCTGCTCGAGCAGCACCTGCCCAACGTGTTCCAGATGAACGTCGCCAACATCCTGCCGGGCGACGACGTGAAGGTGGAGCTGCGCTACACCGAGCTGCTGGTGCCGCAGTCGGGCAACTACCAGTTCGTGTTTCCGACGGTGGTGGGCCCGCGCTACAACTCGCCGCAATCGGAGAACGCGCAGGCCAAGTGGGTTGCCCAGCCCACGCTGCCCGCAGGCATGGCCGCTGGCACCGCTTTCAAACTCAAGGCCACCATCGACACGCCGATGGGCATCAAGGAAATTCGCTCGGCCACGCACGCCATCGACGTGAAGAAGAGCGACGAGGACCAGCACGCCGACATCGTGCTCGCCTCTGACGGCCGCCCGGCCGACAACCGCGACTTCGTGCTCGACTACCGCCTCGCGGGCGAGAAGATCGAATCGGGCCTGATGCTCTACAAGGGCCAGGGCAACAACGCCGAGAACTTCTTCCTCGCGATGGTCGAGCCGCCCAAGGCCGTGGCCGCCAGCGCGATCTCGCCGCGCGACTACATCTTCGTGGTCGACATCTCGGGCTCGATGCACGGCTTTCCGCTCGACACCGCGAAGACGGTGCTCGAACGCCTGATCGGCGGCCTGCGCCCGAGCGACACCTTCAACGTGCTGCTGTTCTCGGGCAGCAACAAGATGCTTTCGCCGAAGTCGGTGCCGGCCACGCGCGCCAACATCGAGCAGGCGCTGGCCACCATCAAGAACTACAGCGGCAGCGGAAGCACCGAGCTCATTCCGGCGCTCAAGCGCGTTTACGCCGAGCCCAAGGAAGAGAACGTGTCGCGCACAGTGGTGGTCGTGACCGACGGCTACGTGACGGTCGAGCGCGAGGCCTTCGAGCTGGTGCGCAACAACCTTTCGAAGGCCAACGTGTTCGCCTTCGGCATCGGCTCGTCGGTCAACCGCAGCCTGATGGAAGGCATCGCGCGCGCCGGCATGGGCGAGCCCTTCATCATCACCGACCCGATCCAGGCGCCCGAACAGGCTGCGCGGTTCCGCCGCATGGTCGAGTCGCCGGTGCTCACCAACGTGAAGGCCACCTTCGGCGGCCTCGATGTGTACGACGTGGAGCCGCAAGCCCTGCCCGACGTGCTGGGCGAGCGGCCGGTGATCGTGTTCGGCAAGTGGCGTGGCGAAGCCAGGGGCCGCGTGATCATCGAAGGCCAGAGCGCGAGCGGCCCCTACCACCAGGAAGTGCGCATCGACGGCAACACCCGCCAGGACACGGCCGCGCTGCGCACGCTGTGGGCACGCCACCGCATCCAGAGCCTGAGCGACCAGGAGACGCTGGAAGGCGGCTCCGCCTTCAAGGAACGCATCACCGAGCTCGGCCTGAAGTACAGCCTGCTCACGCAATACACGAGCTTCATCGCCGTCGACAAGGTGGTGCGCAACGTGGCGCCGCAGGACAGCGTGGGCGTGAACCAGCCGCTGCCCCTGCCGCAAGGCGTGAGCGAGCTGGCGCTCGGCGCCGAGGTGCCGAGCACGCCCGAGCCCGAGTCGCTGGGTGCCATCGCCGTCGTGCTCTCGATGCTCGCCATGCTGCGCCGCCGCGCGCGCCGCAACGACGCGCGCCGCTTCACAGCCTGATCCATCCGGAAGAAAGAAAAAAGAATGTCATTGGCAATGCTTGCCCACCGCCATCCGCGCATCGTGGACTGGGGCATCCACATCGACCGTACGCCGGCCGCCGGCTGGATCGGACTGCAGTTCGTCGCGCTGATGCCGACCTGGGTCTGGATGGCCCAGCGCATGCGCGACGGTTCCGACGATCCGCTGGGCCTGCTGGCGCTGGTCGCGCTCGCCGCACTGGCCTGGAGCCGCCGGCGCGAGCTGCGCGCATCGCCGCGCCTGGGCTGGCTCGCGCTGGCCGGCGCGGGCACGGTGCTCGCGACCCTGCTGCGCACGGGACTCGGCTTGGTGCCCGCGCTGCCGCCGCTGGCGGCGGGGCTGATCGCCGTACTGGCGCTGGCCTGCGGGCTGCTGGCCTTCCTGCCGCGCAAGGTGGCGGCGCTGCCGGTGGCCGGCCTGGCGGTGCTCGCGCTGCCGCTGCTTTCGTCGCTGCAGTTCTATGCCGGCTATCCGCTGCGTGTGGTGACGGCCGAGATCAGCCGCTGGCTGCTGTCGCCCGGCTTCGAGGTGGCGCGCGAAGGCGCGAGCCTGGTGGTCGACGGCCGCCTGGTGATCGTCGATGCGCCCTGCTCCGGCGTGCAGATGGTGTGGCTGGGCTACTTCACGGCCTGCGCGGTCGCGCTGTGGGCCTCGCGCAGCGGCCGGGCCTTCATGGCGCGGCTGCCGATGGTCGGCCTCTTCGTGCTGGCCGGGAACATCGTGCGCAACAGCGTGCTGATCGCCTTCGAAGGCGCGGGCCATCCGCTCGCGCCCTGGGCTCACAACGCGCTGGGTCTCCTGCTGCTGGCCGTGGTGTGCGGCGCCATCGCCCGGCTGATGGTGCCGGACCGTCCTGCGCCCGAGCCCGCCGAACTGCCCATTCCGGGCCTGATCACGACCCAGGGAGGCCGCCATGTCGACACCGTTCTTTGAGCGCTGGTTTGCGAACCATTTCATCAATCGCATCGGCCACAAGACAGCCTTCGCGCTGGCGATGCTGCTGTGCATGCTGTGGTCGGCCAGCGCGGCCCTGCGCGCGCCGGCCGAAACGATGCCGGCCGCCGTGGCCTCGCACGAATGGCCGAGCCAATGGGACGGCGTCGCGCTGCGCCCGCTGGCCCTGAGCGACGTCGAGCAGCGCTTCGCCGACCGCTTCCCCGGCGCCATCGGCCGGATGACCGACGGCACCCAGACCCTGGTGATGCGCGAGGTGAACCAGCCCACGCGCATGCTGCATCCGGCCACGGACTGCTACCGCGCGCTGGGCTATCGCATCGAGCAGGCGCGCCTGGAACGCGACGCGCAGGAGCGCATGTGGCGCTGTTTTGTTGCTCAACGGCACGGAGCGCAAAAAATCCGCGTCTGCGAGCGCATCGTCGACGCCCAGGGCACGGCTTTCACAGACACTTCAAGCTGGTACTGGGCAGCCGCCAGCGGCCAGTCGCATGGGCCGTGGCAAGCTGTCACCGTAGCGAGACCGATCTGAGAAACCTGCCTGTGAAGAAGACCCTGCGATTCGTGCTCTATGGCCTGCTGGCCCTGGTCATTACGGCCTGCGTGGCTATCTTTCTGATAGTCAAGCTGGCGCTCGCGCCGGCCTCCGGCGAGTGGAGCACCACGGTCAAGGCGGGGCCCCTGAATTTCGAGATCGGCGTGCCGACCGCGGTGCGCGTCGCCACCTCCGCATGGTTCGCGCCCTATCTCGACGGGCGCTCGCTCGACACCCGCTTCGGCACCGTGCGCTTCGCCTGGAAGCCGGCCGGCGAGCTGCTGGAAATGCAGTGCGCGCCCTGCAGCGCGGAGGTGCCGGCGCTCGGCACCCAGCCGATCCGCGTGGAGCGCCTGGTCGCCACCGTGAAGCGCGACGGCAACACGCTCAACGGCACCTTCGAGGCCACGCCGCGGAGCACCGACACCTCCCGGCTGCAGGGGCAGTGGGACGGCAAGCTCATGCCGAAGAACATCCATCTCAACGCCAGCGTGCAGGACGCGCCCATCGAGCGCTGGTACGCGGTGCTGGTGCCCGCGCTGCCCGAGCTTCAGCGCGCGCGCATCGGCGGCACGCTTGCGCTGCGCGGGCAACTGGTGCTGCCCGAAGCCACGTTCGCGGTGCAGCCTGTCATCAGCCAGTTCGCCGTCGAGGGGCTGGGCACCGAGGCCATGCTGGGCGCGCGCACCAGCTGCGGCCCGTCGGCGAAGCTGGCCAACGACAGCTGGCTGGCGCGCGCTGTCATCGCCGCGGAAGACCAGCGCTTCTTCACCCACGGCGGCTACGACCTGACGGAAATCCTCGCTTCCATCGACAACAACCAGAAGCCCGGCCAGACGCGGCGCGGCGGCAGCACGCTCACGCAGCAGCTGGCCAAGCTGCTGGTGACGGGCAGCGACCGCACGGCGGAGCGCAAGCTGCGCGAGCTGCTCTACGCGGTCGAGATGGAACAGACGCTTGGCAAGGCCCGCATCCTCCAGCTGTACCTCGACAATGCCCCCTGGGGCGGCAACCTCTGCGGCGCCGAGGCCGCGGCGCGGCGCTACTTCAAGCGCAGCGCGCGCACGCTCGAGCCGGCGCAGGCCGTCTGGCTCGCGGCCATGCTGCACAAGCCGCAGGCCGTGCTCGAGCAATGGCGGCGCGACGGCCAGATCGACGCCGACCGCATCAAGTGGATCGCCGAGGGCATCCGCGGAATCAGCCGCAACCAGCGCGAGGCGCTGCTCAAGAGCGTTGCCGCGGCGAAATTCATGGCACCGGAGGCCGCCACGCAATGATGAACACAGCCGCCCTGACCGTTACCGATATCGAATCCATCGAACGCGCCACCATCGCCGCGGTGTCGCCCGACCTGACCGAGGAGCTCGACGGCTGGCTGCTGCCCTTCGCCGGCGGCACCGTCAAGCGCGCCAAGTCGGCCGTGCCGCTGCACCGGGGCCCGGTCGACCACGCCACGCTAGACCGCATCGAGGACCGCTACGACAGCCGCCAGGCGAAGCCCGCGCTGCGGCTGGCCGATGCACCCTGCTTCGACGGGCTGCGCGCCGAGCTCGAGCGGCGGCACTACGTCGCCGACAGCCCTACCTGCGTGCAGGTGACTTCTGTGCGGCGCATGCGGGAGGTGGTCGCGCCGGACGGTGCCCTGGCCGATGTCGATCGGACACCCGATGCGGCCTGGTCGGCGCTGTTCCTCGGCGAGGGTTTCGATCCGGTCGATGGCGCCCATCGCGTGCGGATGTTGTCGCGCGCCAAGGGCACGCTCTATGCCAGCGTGCGAGAAGGCGGCCGCACCGTGGCGGCCGGCGCCATGGCCTTCGGCCACGGCTGGGCCAGCGTTCACGGCATGCGCACCGACCAGGCGCAGCGCGGCCGGGGGCTGGCCGGACGCGTGCTGGCCGGGCTGGCGCAGGCTGCGGTGGAACGCGGCTTCGAGCGGGTGTTCCTGCAGGTCGACGCAGTCAACCACCCGGCGCTCGCGCTCTATCGCCGCGCAGGCTTCGAGACGCAGTGGAAATACAGCTACTGGCAGCGCCAGCAGTGGCCCTGAGGCCGGAATCCGCCCCGATATCTCGGGCCGCCGGCTGACAGCCAGCGGGTGGCGCGGCGGGCGCGTTAGTGCCACCATGGACACATGACGAACGCCAATCACCACGCCAACCACCCCACCGATCCCGTCGCCACGCCGCGCGGCATCGACCACATCGTGGCCGGTGTTTCCACCAGCGATGGCGACGGCGTGAAACTCACCCGCGTGCTGCAGCAGCCCCTGCAGAAGCGGCTCGACCCCTACCTCATGCTCGATGCCTTCGGCAGCGACAACCCGGGCGACTACATCGGCGGCTTTCCCAACCACCCGCACCGCGGCTTCGAGACCGTCACGTACATGATCGCGGGCCGCATGCGCCACCGCGACAGCGCGGGCCACGAAGGGCTGCTCGAGAACGGCGGCGTGCAGTGGATGACCGCCGGCCGCGGCCTCGTGCACAGCGAGCTGCCCGAGCAGGAGGAAGGAATGATGGAAGGCTTCCAGCTCTGGCTCAACCTGCCGGCCCGGGACAAGATGCGCGAGCCCTGGTATCGCGACATCCAGAGCGCGGAGATCCCTGAATTCACCACCACCGGCGGAGCGCGCGTGCGCGTGATCGCGGGCGCCAGCCACGGTATCGAAGGCGCCGTGCGGCGCGAGCACACCGAGCCGCTCTACCTCGACATCGAGCTGCCGCCGGGCGCCGAATTCGCTCAGCCGCTGCCCGACGACCACAACGCGCTGGTCTACGTGTTCCGCGAATCGCTGTGGATCGCGGGCAGCGAGATCCCGACGCGGCGCATGGCCATCCTCGCCAACGACGCCGGCAGCGACGGCGTGGTGCTGCGCGCCGGCGCAACCAACCACAGCCCGGCGCGCGCCCTGCTCATCGCCGGCAAGCCGCTCAACGAGCCGATCGCGCAGTACGGGCCCTTCGTGATGAACACCTCCGAGCAGGTCAGGCAGGCGGTGCACGACTTCCAGAACGGAAAGCTGGGCTGAACGCTCCGGCTTTCGGGCGGGGACTGTAGTCGCCCGCCTACCGGAAATCGGCATCGCGTACATGCCCCGGCCGCGGCGCGGGCGGCCTAGATTGCGCACATGCCCCCCACGATCCGGAAAGGACAGGCGCCAGAGACGCTGCAGCGCGCCGAGTTCCATGAACGCTTCATGCAGCCCTTTCAAGACCCGGCCTTCCGCGCCGAGGCCGATTCGCTGCGGCGCATCGAACTCATCGCCTGGCAGGCCTACGAGGAAGGCCGCAAGGCGCCCGTCACCCGCAAGGCCGGGCCCGGCTATGCCGACCCCGAGTACGAACTTTCGGTCGACTGGCTCGAGGCCAAGGCGCGCATCGACGCCGCGCAGGCCGCCTGGGGCCAGCCACAGACGCCTTCGCGCGTGCTGCTGGTGAACGGCTCGCCGCGCAACGACGGCACCTGCCCCGGCGAAGTCTCCAAGACCTGGCGGCTGGCCCAGATTGCGCGCGAGGTGCTGGCCAGCAACGGCATCGAGACCGACATGCTCGACCTGAGCCTGCTCACCTCCGAGTACGGCCGGCAGATCCACCCCTGCAAGGGCTGCGTTTCCACCGCCATGCCGCTGTGCCACTGGCCCTGCAGCTGCTATCCGAACCATTCGCTGCGCCAGACCGGCGACTGGATGAACGAGATCTACGAGCGCTGGGTGTCGGCGCACGGCGTGATCCTGCTCACGCCCACGCACTGGTACCAGGCCACGAGCCCGCTGAAGCTCATGATCGACCGCCTGGTCTGCGCCGACGGCGGCAACCCCGACCCCACCAGCACGCACGGCAAGAAGCCCGACGAGGCCAAGGCGCTGGAGCTGGAAGGCTGGGGCTACCCCAGGCACCTCGACGGCCGCGTCTACGGCGTGGTGGTGCACGGCGACGTGGCCGGCATCGAGAGCGTGCGCCGCAATCTCTGCGACTGGCTCGACTGGATGGGGCTCATCGAGGCCGGCACGCAGTCGCGGCTGGACCGCTACATCGGCTACTACGGACCCTACGCCACCAGCCACGACGCGCTCGATGCCGACGCGGACGTGCAGGAGGAAGTGCGCCAGGTGGCCCGCGCGGTGGTCAAGGCGGTCACCGAGCTGCGCGCGGGCAGGCTGCAGGTGCCCGACCGGGGCCTGAAGCGGCCGCGGCCCAAGTAGCGCCGGGGCAGCTGAGGCAGGCGGGGGCAGGCAAAGCGGGAGGAAAAGAGTCAATAAATCACGCAGGAAGCCGCTCCAGGAGCGGCCTGTTCATCATTCTTTACGCAAGCTCACGCCGGGCTAACGGATGCGATACAGAGCTCTTCCACACTTCGTCTCACCTGCTGCCCATCGGCGGCGGGCTTCTTCGAAAGGAAGCACTTCTCGTGATTTCTCTCCGCCAACGCATCGTCTGGGCCAGCCTGCTCGGTTCGGCCGCCCTCGCCTCTTCGGGCGCCTTCGCTCAAGCGCCGGCAGCCGCTCCCTCCGCAGCCGTGCCCACCGCCGCGGTGGCCCAAGCCGACAACGCCGCAGCGCCCAAGGCCCAGCACAAGCGCATGGATCCGGCCCAGCGCATGGAGCGCATGAAGGAACACCGCGCCAAGCGTCTCGCGGCCCTGAAGGAAAAGCTCAAGCTCACCTCGGCACAGGAAGGCGCATGGAGCACCTTCACCAGCGCGACCCAGCCGCCCGGCGGCCCGCGTCCGCACATGGACCGCGCCGAGTTCGCCAAGCTGACCACGCCGGAGCGCCTGGAACGCATGCAGGCCCGCCAGGCCGAGCGCAGCGCGATGTTCGCCAAGCGCGCCGAAGCCACGAAGACCTTCTACGCCACGCTGTCGCCCGACCAGCAGAAGACCTTCGACGCCGAGACCGCCCACTTCGGCGGCCCGCGCGGCCATCGTGGCCATGACGGCGGCCACCGCGGTGCGCCGCCGGCTCCCGCCAAGAGCTGATCGATCGCCGCGATCATTGCGCGGCGAAGCAACCCAAAAAAGCCCGCGACGCGAAAGCGCCGCGGGCTTTTCTCATGGGGCCTTCGGACTTACTTCGGCGTACCCGTCTTGTCCGTCGGATTCGTCACCACGTCCGGGCGCTCGCCCTTCTGGCCGAACTGCGGCTTCACCTTGCGCCCGGTCTGGCTCACTTCTGCGCGCGACATCTCGCCTGTAGGCTGCGGCATGGCGTTGGGCTGGTGGTTGACCGTGGTCGTCACCTCGCCCTTGGGCACCGGGTTGTTGGCGTTGTTGCGGTTGTGCGCGCGGGCCTCGGCCTTCACCGACTCGCGCGACATCGGCATCGAGTTGTCGGGGCGCTGCGGCGGGTTGGCGACGCCGGCCGGCGTCATGGTGCTGGCTTCGCCGCCCACCGAGGGATCGGGCTGGGCGGGAATGGAAGTGGTCTGCGCCATCGCGATGCCCGCTGCGCCCAGCAGCGCGGCAAGAACGGTGGCGTGGAAAGCGGCCTGGTGTTTCATGGGTGTGCTCCTTGTGGCTTGTTCCTCGAAAAGGCGGGCTGCCTTTTCCTGAACCGTGAATTCACCGTAGGAGCCCCGCGATTCCGCCCGTGTGGGGGTGCGGCAGGCATGCCTGTAGGAACCGGCCGTCCGGGCACGAAGGCGGCTGGGGATGGCGGCGGGAAGACGGGGGAAAGAAGTTGGCGCGTTCCTACAGTCAGGACGGGCGCGGCCACGTACAACATGGATGACGATGTCTTCCTCGCCCATCATTCCCGAAGCCACCGCGCCCGATGCCGAGTCGGCGACGCCTGTCACGCCGACCTCGCTCAAGGTCATGACGGTGAACACCCACAAGGGTTTCACCGCGCTCAACCGCAGGTTCATCCTGCCCGAACTGCGCGACGCGGTGCGCACGGTGGGGGCCGACGTGGTGTTCCTGCAGGAGGTGCTGGGCACGCACTCGCGCCATTCGCGCAGGGTGAACAACTGGCCCGAGGCGCCGCACTATGAATTCCTGGCCGACACCATGTGGCCGCAGTTCGCCTACGGCCGCAACGCTGTGTACCCGAAAGGCCACCACGGCAATGCGGTGCTCTCGAAATTCCCGATCGTGCATTTCCGCAACCACGACGTGTCGGTGAGCGGCCCCGAGAAGCGCGGCCTGCTGCACTGCGTGCTGCGGCTGCCGGGCCGAGTGGTCGACGTGCACGTGATCTGCACCCACCTCGGGCTGGCCGAGGCGCACCGGCAGCAGCAGCTGGAGCTGCTGTGCCACATCGTGCGCGACGAGGTCCCTTCCGAGGCGCCCCTGATCGTGGCGGGCGATTTCAACGACTGGCGCGGGTGCGCGCACGAGATCCTCGAAAAGGGCGCTTCGCTGCGCGAAGTGTTCGTGCACGCCACCGGCCGCGCGGCACGGACCTTTCCGGCTCGCTTTCCGGTGCTGTCGCTGGACCGCATCTACGTGCGCAATGCCGGCGCGCACGCGCCCGTGGTGCTGCCGCGCCGGCCGTGGTCGCACCTGTCGGACCATGCCCCGCTGGTGGCGGACATCGACCTGTGAGCGACGCTGCCATGAGCGAAAACGGCATCAACGGCAGCAATGGCAACGGCCACTGGATCGCCGGCAACCGCATCGGGCTGCTGGAGAACGGCGAGGAATTCTTTCCGCGCGTGTTCGAGGCCGTGCGGCAGGCGCGGCGCGAGGTGATCGTCGAGACCTTCATCCTGTTCGAGGACAAGGTCGGCCTGCAGCTGCACGCCGCGATGCGCGAGGCGGCGCAACGCGGCGTGAAGGTCGACCTGATGATCGACGGCTTCGGCTCGCCCGATCTCTCGCGCGAGTTCATCGAGGGGCTGACCTCGGCGGGCGTGAAGGTGCGCGTGTTCGACCCGGGCCGCCGCTTCATGGGCCAGCGGCTCAACGTGTTCCGCCGCATGCACCGCAAGATCGTGGTGATCGATGGCGAGCACGCCTTCGTCGGCGGCATCAACTACTCGGCCGACCACCTGCTCGACTACGGCCCCATGGCCAAGCAGGACTACGCGGTGGAGCTCCAGGGGCCGGTCGTGGGCGAGATCCACCAGTTCGTGCTGCGCGCGATCGCAATGGGGGCACTCGGCGGCAAGGGCGCGGGATGGTTCCGTCGCAGGCTGCGCCAGGTGCCCGCGGCGGCGCACTCGCAGCCCGCGGGAACGGCCGATGCCATGTTCGTCACGCGCGACAACCGGCGCCACACCAACGACATCGAGCGGCAGTACCGCGCTGCCATACGCGCGGCGCGCGAGCGCATCGTGATCGCCAACGCGTACTTCTTTCCGGGCTACCGGCTCATCAAGGAACTGCGGCGTGCGGCGAGGCGCGGCGTGGACGTGCGGCTCATCCTGCAGGGCGAGCCCGACATGCCCATCGTGAAGACCGCCGCGAGCATGCTGTATCACCACCTGCTGCACGCGGGCGTGCGCATCTACGAGTACTGCGACCGCCCGCTGCACGGCAAGGTCGCACTCATGGACGACAGGTGGAGCACGGTGGGCTCGAGCAACCTCGATCCGCTGAGCCTTTCGCTCAACCTCGAAGCCAACGTGGTCGTGCGCGACGAAGCCTTCAACAGCCTGCTCGGCGAGCGCATGGACCGGCTGATGGAGTGCAGCTGCAAGCAGGTGCAGGCCGCCGATCTCGCCAGCGAATGGAGCGGCTGGCGGCTGGTGCGAAGCTTTTTCGTCTTCCACATCCTGCGCTGGTATCCGGCCCTGCTGGGCCGCCTGCCGCGCCACGTGCCGCGCCTGACGCCGGCGGAGGCCACCGACCTCGCGAGCCGGCGCGACACCGGGCGCAGCGATCCGGCCGGCGGCGCCACGCAGACGGAAGCCGCCTGAGCCCGGAGGGAGCATCGCGATGAGCACCATGGCCCTCTCGCGCCACAGCTGGTGGCCCTGGGCCCGCCGTGCGGCGGTGTGGGGCTTCTTCGCGCTGATCGCGTGGCTGCTGGTGCGGCAGGCGCGCACCATCGAGTGGGAGGACGTGCTCGACGCGATCCGCGCGCTGCCCGCCACAGCCCTGCTCGCGGCCGCCGCGCTGGCGGCATGCAGCTTCGCGCTCTACAGCACCTACGACCTGCTCGGCCGGCATCTCACGCGGCACAGGCTCGGCACGGGCACTGTGATGGGGGTGACCTTCATCAGCTACGCCTTCAACCTCAACCTCGGCTCGCTGGTGGGCGGCGTGGCGTTCCGCTACCGGCTCTATTCGCGCCTGGGCCTCGCGAAAGACACCATCACGCGCGTGCTCGGCTTCAGCATGCTGACCAACTGGCTGGGCTACCTGGTGGTGGCCGGCGCGGCCTTCTGCTTCTGGCCGATGACGCTGCCGCCCGACTGGAAGATCGACAGCGAAGGCCTGCGCATCCTCGGCGCGGTGCTGCTGATGGTGGCCCTGGCCTACCTGGTGCTGTGCGCCACGTCGCGGGGACGCGCGTGGCGTGTGCGAGGCCATGAGCTCAGGGTGCCGGGGCTCGCGATGGCGCTGCTGCAGCTGGCGATGTCGTGCGCCAACTGGTCGCTGATGGGCGGCGTGATCTGGTTCCTGCTGCAGGGGCAGGTCGAGTACACGCAGGTGCTCGCGGTGCTGCTGGTGGCGGCGGTGGCCGGCGTGGTCACGCACGTGCCGGCGGGGCTCGGCGTGCTGGAGGCGGTGTTCGTGGCGCTGCTCTCGCACGAGGTGCCGCAGGCGCAGCTGCTCGGCGCGCTGCTGGCCTATCGCGGCCTGTACTACCTGCTGCCGCTGGGGGTGGCCACGCTGGGCTATCTGGTCACGGAGGCGCGGGCCAGGCGGCTGCGTACGTCGCAGCGCAGGAGCCGGTAGCGCTCAGTTCAGGCTCAGAAGTGGTACGTGTAGCGCAGCCGGACGAAGTTCTCGCCCGGGTTGGGCTTCTTGATGCCGCCGTTGGAGAAGTGCTGCAGCCGCAGCGAGAGTTCGTGTTCTCCATGTTCGCCGAAGCTGCGCCCGATGCCGATCACCTCGGTGAACTGGAAGGCAGTGCTGAAGCTGCGGTCTGGCGTGCGGTAGACGTGGTCCATCACGCTGCCGCCGACGCCGCCTTCGGCAAACCAGGGCGAGCCGCCGCGGTCGAAGCGGTAGCGCCAGGTGTAGATCGCGCCGATCTGCGCGTAGTCGTGCGGGCCGTTGCCCAGCGCCGGCGCGTGCCAGTTGCTCAGGAAGACGTCCCAGTAGGTGGTGAGCGCGCCCTCGTGCACCGGCTGGCGTAGCGACCAGGGAATGGTCATGCCCACGGTGGCCGAATTGGTGCTGCCCATGTCGCCGTGCGGGGCGCGGCCGCCTTCGACATAGAAACCGTGCGCGCTGTCTTCGAACGCGTGGGCCGCCGTGCCCGACAGGCCGAGAAGGCCCGCGAACAGGGCCGCTCCGGCAACGGACGCGCAAGTTTGGAATCTCATGATGCGAGGTGTGAACGCACTAAGTGGAAATGAGGAGGTCATCTTCAATTTCCGCCGCATGCGGCATCCGCCCGGCACGCAATTTCCACATCGGAAAGCAGGACTTGATCAACAAAAATGCAGATCCATTCCTGGTGTGCGCAAACCGCCGCCGCCCGGCCGCGCCTATAGTGGCCCGACCCCTTATTCACGCGCTCGAGCGCGGCCTCACCCATGTCGTCTACAAGTTCCGTTGCCAGCCTCCCGGGCCCGCTCATGCAGCAGTGGCTCGAGCTGTCGTTCAAGACCCACGAGATGCTGCTGTCGTCCGGCCTCGTGATCGGCATGCGCACCGGGCGCATGGCCCGCGCGGGCCTCGCGCCCAGCGCGGACGACATCGCCGAGTTCCAGCTCATGGGACAGGAAAAGCTCGAGGCCGCGAGCGAATCGGGCATCGCGATGGCCAGGCAATGGCACAGCAGCCATTTCTCGCTCGCCAACCGGGTGCTTCAGCAATGGCTGCAGAGCACGACGGCGTTCTTCTCGCTGGCTGGCAGCGTCACGCCGGCGCAGGCGGCCGCACATGGCGATGCCTTCGTGCAATCGGCCGCGGATACCGTCGATGCGGCGAGCGAACTGCCCGCGATAGCGGCACGCATCGCGCGCCAGGGGCTGAAGCCCATTCATGCCGCCGCGACTTCCAACGCGCGCCGGCTCTCGGGGCTGGACTCCTGAGATTCCTCAGTTCTTCGCGGTCACCAGCGTCAGCAGCGTGATCTCCGATGGCGCGCCGAAGCGCTTGGGCGGGCCCCAGTAGCCGGTGCCCCGGCTCACGTAGACCCACATGTCGTGCAGGCGGTGCAGGCCCGCCGTGAAGGGCTGCTGCATCGGCACGAAAAGATTCCACGGAAAGAACTGGCCACCGTGCGTGTGGCCCGACAGCTGCAGCTGATAACCGGCCGCGGCCGCCAGCGGCGCGCTGCGCGGCTGGTGCGCGAGCAGCACGCGCGTGTGCACCAGCGGCGGCGCGTCGTGCAGCGCCAGGTGCGGATCGCTCGCATGAGCCGCGTCGAAATGCCCGGCCGTGAAGTCGGTCACGCCGGCAAGCACCAGCGCGCTTTCGAAGAGCTCTTCGTCGGTCTGCGCGCCGCGCACGTTGCGCGTCTGCAGCACCACGTGCTCGTTGAGCAGCACCTTCAGGCCCAGCCGGCGCAGCTCGTCGATCCAGGCATGTGCGCCCGCGTAGTACTCGTGGTTGCCGGTGACCACGAAGGTACCGTGGCGTGCGCGCAGCCCGGCCAGCGGCGCGATGTGCTCGCGCAGTTCCGGCACGCTGCCGTCGACCAGGTCGCCGGTGATCGCGATGGCGTCGGCGCCGAGTCGGTTCACCGCGTCGACGATGCGCTGGATGTAGCTGTTGCGGATCGTCGGACCCACGTGGATGTCGCTGAGCTGCGCGATCGCGAAGCCTTCCAGCGCCTGCGGCAGGCCGCGGATGGGCACTTCCACCCGCTTCACGCCGGCGGTGCGGCGCGCATTGAGGAAACCGATCGCCGAGGTGGCCGTGGCCATCGCCAGCACCGCCAGCGCGCTCCACGGCAGCAGCGCGTTCCATTGCACCTGGACGCCGCCGAGCGCGCCCGCGAGCCAGGTCAGCATCAGGCCGGCGTCGCGCACGAGCGTCAGCACGAACATCGAGGAGAACCAGCCCATGCTGATCAGGCCGATCCACTTGAGCAGGTTGCTGTTGCCGGCGCCCTCGCGCCCGCGGCGGTGCGACATGAAAGGCAGGGGAATCGTCGCCGCCGACACCACCAGCGCGAGCAGCGCCAGCGGCCATGCGGGCGTGAGCACGGCCAGCGCGGGCAGCAGGCGCAGCGCGATATAGACGTGCAACAGCGCGGTCAGGGCGCTCAAGGGACGGATCGGCATCGGGGCAATGGGGTCGGGCACTGCCCGGGGACAGGCTATGTGCAAGGCGCATGCCGCGCATTCAAGATACCGCGAGGCGCGTCGGTCGCTATTTTTTCTATAGCGGACGGCGCCCGGATAGCAAGCCTTGTGGCATGGCTCAACCCGTGAATTGTGCGCCAGCCGGATGCGTGCCGGCGCTCACTTGCCCGGCGCTACTGCACCGGCCGCGTGCCGGCAGAGGCCATGTCGGTGCCGGCCGGCCAGACGAAGGTCGCCTTGGTCGGCGCGCCCTGCAGCACGTGCAGCTCCTGCTTCAGCACCTGGCTGCCGATCCGCGCCTCGACCTCGTAGTTGCCGGGGTCCAGCCGCGCCACCATGAACGGGCCGCCCGATACCACGTTGTCGAGCAGCGCCGCGCCACTGCTGTCGCGCACCGTCACGTGCACGTTGGCCGCGAAATCGGCGCCCTTGTGATCCTTGATCGCGAATTCGAAGGTCGCGGGCCAGCGCGGCGATACCGTCTCCATCAGCTGGGCCTCGTCGCTGCCGATGCCACCGCTCATGTACTCGACGCCGTGCGTCATGTAGATCGGCGGGTTCACCGTTGCCTGGGCCGTCGAGAGCGCGCCGAGCAGGACAGCACCGCAGAACATCGCGGCCGCCAGCGGCCGTGCGGTGCGCAGTGATGGAAAACGGGGGGTCATGGTCAGAGTCCTTTCTTTCCTTGCATGGCGGGAAGCCACGGTGCCACTTTGCGGCGCGCGGCTTAGGAAAGGCTGACCTGGAAAAGGAGCGGGCACGCCGTGCGGCGTGCCTGCCCGTCTACCTGCGTGCTTGTTCGCTCGCTTCTCAGCGGGCAGCGGAAGAAGTCTGCGCCAGCGTCTGCGTTTGCGGCGGCATCACCGAGGCCATGTCGAAGTTCGACGGCCAGACGAACGATGCGCGCGCCGGCACGCCGGCAATCACCACCAGCGACTGCGTCAGCGTGAGGCCGCCGAGCGTCACGTTCACGTCGTACGCGCCCGGATTGAGGCGCGCGAGCATGTAGGGGCTCTGCGATTCCACGTTCATCACGACCTGGCCGGTGTATTTCTGGCGCACCTCGATGCCCGCCTTGGCGGGGAAGCCGGGCCGCTGAGCACCCCTGCCGTCGCTGATGCCGAGTTCGATGGTCGCGGCCCAGCGCGGCGACACCATTTCCATGAACGCGGCCTCGTCCTTCGCGGCGCCGCCGCACATGTATTCGATGCCCTGCGCCACCTGGATGGGCGGGTTCGAGAACGCATGGGCCGAAGTCACGGCCCCGAGGAAAGCTGCGGTACCGCCCAAAACCAGCGCGGCCAGCGGCCGGCGGAGACGCATAGGGTTCATTGCTGTGTGGTCCTCGATCTTGCGTGACGTGAAATCCGTCGGGGATTTTGCTTAGCAAGAGTCGGGCTAGATATAGCGTTTACGAGGAACGATCTGCGGATCGAAACTGAATGCTATTGTTTTCATAGCTGATGACGCCCGTGTGACGGGCCTGTTGGCTACTTTTATTAACAAACCTCAGGGAAACCCTGATCTGCCTGGGTTTGGGGCGCGTCCGGCGGAAGTGCGTGCCGGGAGTGCACAGCACGGATACTGCGGCTCCATGAGCACCGACGACGAACACGATCCGATGCGCGAACGCCGGGAGGCGATGACTGCTTGGGAGCAGGGCCTGCGGCCCAGGCCGGAGCGTCACCTGGCGCTGTGGCTGGCGTTGGCGGTGCTGGTGGTGTTCCTGTTCTACCTGGCGGCGGAGTGGCTTCTGACTCGGCAAGCCGCGCAGCGGCCGGATCGCCGGAGCGCGACAACGCCTTCCCCGGCAGCACAGCCCCTGACGACCGCGCGCCCTGCCCCTTTGTTGGCGCCTTCGCCCTCTCCGGGCATCACCGCGCCCGGCACCTTCGAGGTGACCAAGTGCCTTACGCCTTCAGGCAAGGCGGCCTACTCCGACGGCCCATGTCCCGAAGGGTCGCGCGCCACCACGGTTCGCCTGCAGCGCGACGTGAACATCGCGGATGGGATGAGCCGGCAGGAACGCGAGGCATCGATCCGGAACAACGAGGTCGTCGCCGCGCAGCAGCAGCGGTACGAACAGCAGGTGGCGCAGAACGTCGACCAAGGCATGGCCGAATGCAGCGAGCTAGCCGAGCGCATCAAGTGGCTCGATGCTCTGGCAAGGCGGCCACAGGGCACTTATTCGCAGGACCGGCTGCGTGATGAACGGCGGCGTACGCGGGACAGCCAGTTCAGGCTGAGATGCCCTCAGCAGCAGCCGTGAAGCTCGACCGGAAGCCGCGCTCAGGCGATGGAGAAGAAGGCGGCGAAGGCAGCTGGAGCATCCGCTTCCCTCACCACCTTCGAGATCCGCATCAGGCGACCTTCATGCAGCCCTGTCCAGAACAGTTCGAAGGCTGCAGGGCGATTCGGCGTGCTGCCGCCGGAAGGAATCACCCAGACGACGTCCTTGCCCCTGATGCCGAGCGTCCGGGCGAGCTGATCGATGAATTCGAAGTAGGTCATGTTGCCCGACATCCGCCCGGGGGCGTCAGACGTCGATATTCGCCGCCCGCAGCGCGTTCTGCTCGATGAACTCCCGCCGTGGTTCCACTTCGTCGCCCATCAGCATCGTGAACACGCGATCCGCCTCGATCGCGTCGTCGATCTGCACCTTCAGCAGGCGGCGCACGTTCGGGTCCATGGTGGTTTCCCACAGCTGCTCGGGGTTCATCTCGCCCAGGCCCTTGTAGCGCTGGCGCGAGGTGGCGCGTTCGGCTTCGCTGATGAGCCACTTCATGGCCTGGCGGAAGTCGTCGACCTTTTCTTCCTTGGTGCGGTCGCCCTCGCCGCGCTTCACCAGCGCGCCTTCGGGGCTCAGCAGGCCGCGGAAGGTGTTGGCGGCTTCGGCGAGCGCGGCGTAGTCGGCGCCGTGCACGAAATCTTGCGTGAGCACGCTGCTCTTGATGTTGCCGTGGTGGCGGCGGCTGATGCGCAGCAGCGGCTTGTCGGTGCGGGCGTCGAACTCGCTGCTCACCTCGGCCGGCACGCCGGTCGTGTTGAGCTCGCGCAGCTTGGCTTGCAGCGCCACGGCAGAAGCCTCGGCGGCGGGCGTGGTGTCGAGGTCGAGCGCCACGCCGTCGGCGATGGCGCGCAGTGCCTCGGCGTCCATGAAGTTGCGCAGGCGCGCGATGACGGCCTCGGCCACCTGGTGCTTGCGCGCCAGTTCGGCCAGGGTGTCGCCGCTGAGCGTGGTCGAACTGGCGCCGCCGGTCTCGATGCGCGCGTCCTTCAGCGCCACCTTGAGCAGGAAGGCGTCGAGCGCGGGGCCGTCCTTCAGATACTGCTCTTCCTTGCCGACCTTCACCTTGTACAGCGGCGGCTGCGCGATGTAGATGTGGCCGCGCTCGACCAGCTCCGGCATCTGCCGGTAGAAGAAGGTCAGCAGCAGCGTGCGGATGTGGGCGCCGTCGACGTCGGCGTCGGTCATGATGATGATGCGATGGTAGCGCAGCTTGGCGACGTTGAAGTCGTCCGCGCCGCCGCCCGGCGTGCTCGCGCCGGCGCGGCCGATGCCGGTGCCCAGCGCGGTGATCATCGTCAGGATTTCGTTGCTGGTCAGCAGCTTTTCGTAGCGTGCCTTCTCGACGTTCAGGATCTTGCCGCGCAGCGGCAGGATGGCCTGGAACTTCCGGTCGCGGCCCTGCTTGGCGGAGCCGCCGGCGGAGTCACCCTCCACCAGGTAGACCTCGCACAGGGCGGGGTCCTTTTCCTGGCAGTCGGCCAGCTTGCCGGGCAGGCCCATGCCGTCGAGCACGCCCTTGCGGCGCGTCATTTCGCGGGCCTTGCGAGCGGCCTCGCGGGCGCGGGCGGCCTCGATGATCTTGCCGCAGATGATCTTGGCGTCGTTCGGGCGCTCCTGCAGGTAGTCGGTCAGCAGGCGGCCGACGATGTCTTCCACCGGCGCGCGCACCTCGCTGGACACCAGCTTGTCCTTGGTCTGGCTCGAGAACTTGGGCTCGGGCACCTTCACGCTCAGCACGCAGCACAGGCCTTCGCGCATGTCGTCGCCGGAGACTTCGACCTTGGCCTTCTTGGCCAGCTCGTTCTCCTCGATGTACTTGTTGATGACGCGGGTCATCGCAGCGCGCAGGCCCGTGAGGTGGGTGCCGCCGTCGCGCTGCGGGATGTTGTTGGTGAAGCAGAGGACCTGCTCGTTGTAGCCGCTGTTCCATTGCATCGCCACTTCGACGCCGATGTGCGTGCCGGGAATGCCGCCGTAGGTGTCGGCCGGGCGCTCGCCCTCGGCGTAGAACGAGTTCGGGTGCAGGACGGTCTTGCCCTTGTTGATGAACTCCACGAAGCCGCGCACGCCGCCGGCGCCGGAGAAGTCGTCTTCCTTGCCGCTGCGCTCGTCCTTCAGGCGGATGCGCACGCCGTTGTTCAGGAAGCTCAGTTCGCGCAGGCGCTTGCTGAGGATTTCGTAGTGGAAGTCCGAGTTCTCCTTGAAGATCTCGGTGTCGGGCAGGAAGTGCACCTCGGTGCCGCGCTTGTCGGTGTCGCCGATGATCTTCATGGGCGAGACCTCGACGCCGTTCACCGTCTCGAGCAGGCGGTTCTGCACGAAGCCGCGGCTGAACTCGAGCTCGTGGATCTTGCCCTCGCGGCGCACCACCAGGCGCAGCATGACGCTCAGCGCGTTCACGCAGCTCACGCCCACGCCGTGCAGGCCGCCCGACACCTTGTAGCTGTTCTGGTTGAACTTGCCGCCCGCGTGCAGTTCGGTGAGCGCGATCTCGGCGGCCGAGCGCTTGGGCTCGTGCTTGTCGTCCATCTTCACGCCGGTGGGAATACCGCGGCCGTTGTCGGTGACGGAGATCGAGTTGTCGGTGTGGATGGTCACGACGATGTCGTCGCAGTGGCCGGCCAGCGCTTCGTCGATGGAGTTGTCGACCACCTCGAAGACGAGGTGGTGCAGCCCGGTGCCGTCGGAGGTGTCGCCGATGTACATGCCGGGGCGCTTGCGCACGGCTTCAAGCCCTTCGAGGATCGTGATCGAACCTTCGCCATAGCTGGTGTCGGCGGGCACGGTGTCGATCTCGGGGATGTAGACGGGCTCGGTGTGCGGCACGTCGGGCTTGTTTTCTTCAGCACTCATTCGGATATTCCTCTGTCTCTCACGGCATTCGCGTGATTTTTCGGGCTCTCAAAAGCTCAATTCGCCGCCTCTTGAAAGCGCAAACCCGCGGAGGGCCGCGGGTCGTGTGCGCAAGGCGCCGTGTGGTGTGTCTTCTAGATTCGCATCGGCATCACGACGTACTTGAAGGATGCGTTCTCGGGGATGGTCAGCAGCGCCGAACTGTTGGAGTCGGCCAGGTCGAGCTTGACCATGTCCTGGTCCATGTTCGACAGCGCGTCGATCAGGTAGGTCACGTTGAAGCCGATCTCGATGGTGTCGCCGCCGTAGTCGATGTCGAGCTCGTCCTGGGCTTCTTCCTGCTCGGCGTTGTTCGACGCGATGCGCAGCGTGCCCGGCTCGATGTTCAGGCGCACGCCCTTGAACTTCTCGCTGGTCAGGATGGCGGTGCGCTGCAGGCTGGCCAGCAACGGCGCGCGGCCCAGCGTGACGGTGTTCTTGTGGTTCTTCGGGATGACGCGGTTGTAGTCGGGGAACTTGCCCTCGACCAGCTTGGTGACGAACTCCATGCCGCCGAAGCCGAACTTGGCCTGGTTGTTAGCGAACTGCATCTCGATGGCGCCTTCGGCGTCGGACAGCAGGCGCTGCATTTCGAGTACGGTCTTGCGCGGCAGGATCACTTCCTGGCGCGGCACTTCCACGTCGAGCGTGGCGGAGGAGAAGGCCAGGCGGTGGCCGTCGGTGGCGACCAGGCTCAGCTGCTTGCCCTCGGCGACGAACAGGATGCCGTTCAGGTAGTAGCGGATGTCGTGCACGGCCATCGCGAACGAGACCTGCGAGAGCAGGTCCTTCAGTGTCTTCTGCGGCACGCTGAACACGGGGCCGAAGTTGGCGGCTTCCTGCACCAGCGGGAAATCTTCGGCGGGCAGCGACTGCAGGGTGAATCGGCTCTTGCCGCCTTTGAGCACCAGCTTGCTGGCGCTCGACTCGAGGCTCACGGTCTGGTCGGCCGGCATGGTGCGCAGGATGTCGATCAGCTTGCGCGCGCCGATGGTGGTGGTGAAGTTGCCCTCGTCGCCACCGAGCTCGGCGGTGGTACGGATCTGGATTTCGAGGTCGCTGGTGGTCAGCTGCAGCTGGCCGCCGGTCTTGCGGATCAGCACGTTCGCCAGGATCGGCAAGGTGTGACGCCGCTCCACGATGCCCGCGACCGACTGGAGCGCGGCGAGGACCTTGTCCTGGGGTGCCTTCAAAACGATCATGTCTTCTTCCTCTTCTATCTCTTTGAATCAGCTTGCAAGGCGCCATTCTCCGCTGTCGCGAGGGGCTCCCTTGATGACATTCGGCTTCTTTCCGGTCAGCCCTTGAGGGTCTGCTCGAGCACGTGGAGCTGCTGGTTGAGTTCGGTGAGCTGTTGGCGCTCGCCCGAGATCTTGCGCACCGCGTGCAGCACCGTCGTGTGATCGCGCCCGCCGAACAGCTCGCCGATTTCCGGCAGGCTCTTCTGCGTGAGCTCCTTGGCCAGGTACATCGCGATCTGCCGCGGCCGCGCGATGCTGGCCGGGCGTTTCTTGCTGTACATGTCGGCGACCTTGATCTTGTAGTAGTCGGCCACCGTCTTCTGGATATTCTCGACGGAGATCTGCCGATTCTGGATCGACAGCAGGTCGCGCAGCGCTTCGCGCGCCAGGGCGATCGAGATCTCCTTCTGGTTGAAGCGCGAGTACGCCAGGATCTTGCGCAGTGCGCCTTCGAGTTCGCGCACGTTGGAGCGCACGTTCTTGGCGACGAAGAAGGCCACTTCCTCGGGCATTTCGGCCGATTCGGCCCGCGCCTTGTTGATCAGAATAGCCACGCGCATCTCGAGCTCGGGCGGCTCGATGGCGACCGTGAGGCCGGAGTCGAAGCGCGAAACCAGGCGCTCGTGGATGTCCGCCAGGCCCTTCGGATAGGTGTCGCTGGTCATCACGATGTGCGATTTCTTGGCGAGCAGGGCCTCGAACGCGTTGAAGAATTCTTCCTGCGTCCGGTCCTTGTTGGCGAAGAACTGCACATCGTCGATCAGCAACAGATCGAGCGAGTGGTAGCGCTCCTTGAACTCATCGAAAGTCTTGCGCTGATAGGCTTTGACCACATCCGACACAAATTGCTCGGCGTGGATGTAGAGAACTTTGGAATCCGGCTTGTCGGTCAAGAGCCGGTTACCCACAGCATGCATCAGGTGGGTCTTGCCCAGGCCGACGCCGCCGTAGATGAAAAGAGGGTTGTACAGATGGCCCGGCATGCCGGCCACGTGCATCGCCGCGGCGCGCGCCATGCGGTTGGCCGTGCCCTCGACCAGGGTGTCGAAGGTGAGGCCGGAATTCAGGCGGTTCTTGAAGCCGGCGGCGGCCGGCTCCTCGCCCGGGCCGGCCACGTCGCGCGGCACGTCCGTTTCGGTCATGACGGCCACGGGCGCAGCACGCACGGGGATTTCGCGAGGAGCAAGCGCTAACTCGATGGCGACCGGCTGGCCGTACATCTTCTCCGCCATGGCGGCGATCTTGCCGGCGTACTGGGCACGGATCCAGTCGAGCTTGAACCGGTTTGCGACGAACACGGTCATGCGCGACAGGTCGTCGGCGACCTGTGCCGTCAGGGGTTTGATCCAGGTGTTGAACTGCTGCTCGGACAGCTCCTGCGCGAGCTGGTCGACGCAGGCTTGCCAGAGGCTCTCGCCGATGCCGTCAGTCGACAT